>CP060262.1 GCA_022646745.1 Planctomycetales bacterium
AGTAAAATTGCCGCGTGGCAAAGCTCCTCGACGGCAAGCAGGCGGCGAAATCGATCAGGACGGCCCTGCGCAGGCAGATCCGGCTCTGGATGGCGGACGGGCATCCCCAGCCCCATGCGGTGTTCATCCAGGTCGGTGACAACCCCGCCAGCTCGCAGTACGTCGGGATGAAGAACCGCCAGGCCGAGAAGATCGGCTGCCGCTCCACGATCGAGCTGCTCCCCGACGACACCACCCAGCAAGAGTTGCTGGCGCGCCTCGCGATCCACAATGCCGACCCCGGCGTACACAGCATCCTCGTGCAGCTGCCGCTGCCGGCGCACATGGACGAACAGCAGGTGGCGGAGTCGATCTCACCTTTGAAGGACGTGGACTGCTTCCACCCGGAGAATGTCGGGCGCGTGGCACTCGGCCTGCCGGCCCCGCGGCCGGCCACCCCGCAGGGCATCATCAACCTGCTGGATGCCAATGGCATTGAGCTGCAGGGCAAGCACGCCGTGGTGCTCGGGCGCAGCAACCTCGTTGGCAAGCCGCTCGGCCTGCTGCTGCTGGAGCGCAACTGCACCGTGACCTACTGCCATAGCCGCACGGCCGACCTGGGCGCGGTAACCCGCCAGGCGGACATCCTTGTTGCCGCCGCCGGACGTGCCGGGCTGGTGACGGGTGAAATGGTGAAGCAGGATGTGGTGGCGGTGGACGTCGGCACGAACTTCGTGCACATCCTCGATGATGCCGGTGAGCCTGAGTATGACGCGGATGGCGAGCCGCGCATGATGCTGGTTGGCGACCTCGTGTTTGACGAGGTGGCGGAGAAGGCCAGCTGGATCAGCCCGGTGCCGGGTGGCGTCGGCCCGATGACGATCGCCACGGTGCTGGAGAACACGGTCGCGCTCTACCGCCGCATCGAAGGCGTATAGGAAGCTCAGGCCCACGGCCTGGCAGGAGGCCAATCCCATGGATTGGCAGAGCCGGCATTGTATCGGAATGACAACGTGAGTCGGTGGATTGTGCGACAACTTCCGTAGCACCGCCAGGCGATCATTATTCGCACCACGCAGCGCAGCCTGCGCAGCTCCGTAGTGCAACTCACGCCTATGGCGTGATCGCACCTCCATTGCCAGAATGAATTCTGGCCTCCGCTAGTCCGGCAGCTGGGCCTTGCCGGAATGGATGATGCTGATCCGGTCGAGGATCTCACGGCCCTTGGCAACATGCCCGAGCGCCGCCACCTTGTGGGCGCAGCCCGCCGGCACGTCCCTCATCTCGAAATGCGTCGCGCTCACCCGGCAGTGTGCAGCGGCGTTCTCGAATTCCTCGGCGGCAAGGTTGAACATCTCCGCCACTTCAATCGGTGTCACATCGTTGTCAGGCATTGATCACCCCTTCAGTTTCCAGCGCGCACCCTCGGCGGTGTCCTCCACCTCCAGCCCGCACTGTGCGAACAGGTCACGCAGCATGTCGGCCTTGGCCCAGTCCTTGTCAGCACGGGCCTGGCCGCGGGCCTCGACCAGCCTGTCAATGAAGGCATCCTGGGCCGCGGTGTCGGCACTGCCACCGACCGGGAAGCAGTCCATCGCCAGCTGCGGGTAGAGCAGCTCATTCGGCCGCTCGATGCCGAGCACGTACAGGTGCCGCGCCAGGCAGCGGTAGGCCGCCAGCACGGAGGGCATGTCATCGGAGGATTCTATCCCGCCCTTGTAAAGTTCGTTGACATACTCGAACATCGCTGCCGTGGCCTGCGGGCTGTTCACATCGTCATCCATGGCCTCGCGGAACTTCGCGATGAATTTCGTTGCCAGCTCAGCGAACTGGCCGTACTCGTAGTAGTGGCGCAGGCGCGGCACGCGCATCTGTGGCTCACGCAGTGAGGCATACTCCCCACGCGCCGGCACGCCGTCCGCGACCTCGTCCCACTTCGAGAGGCGGCCCTCGAGGATGTCCAGCAGGTTGGTGATCTTGCGGTAGCCTTCGGCCGCGCTGTCAATCAGCTCACCACTGAATGCCAGCTTGGTGCGGTAGTGGTTCATCGCATAGAACCAGCGCACCTTGTCATAGCTGTGGCGCTC
The DNA here is from genome assembly GCA_022646745.1 of Planctomycetales bacterium. Taxonomy (GTDB): domain Bacteria; phylum 4484-113; class 4484-113; order 4484-113; family JAFGCY01; genus JAHEFU01. The sequence goes on from CP060262.1 coordinate 2,067, forward strand.
CAGCAGGTCCGGGACGCCGACAACGTTGCCAAGGGACTTGCTCATCTTCTCGCCGCGCAGGTCGAGGTGCTCGGGGTGCATCCAGTACTTCACCCAGGTTGAGCAGCCGCACAGCGGTTCGCTCTGGGCAATCTCGTTCTCGTGGTGCGGGAACATGTTGTCAACGGCCCCGCCATGCAGGTCGAATGTCGCGCCGAGCGTCTCGCTGGACATCACGGAGCATTCGATATGCCAGCCCGGGCGGCCCTGCGGCCAGTCCGGATGGCCGGTCTGCCAGCTCGGCTGCCCGCCCTCACTCGGCTTCCACAGCGTGAAGTCCGCCGGGTTGCGCTTGCGCGAGACATCCTCGCCGACGCGCCCGGATGCGCCGACCTGCTGCTCCTCCACGGTGCGGCCGCTGAGCTTGCCGTAACCGGGGAAGCTCGCCACATCGTAGAACACCTCGCCGTTGACGACGTAGGCATGGCCCTTCCCGATCAGCTGCGCCACCATCTCGATCTGTCCGCGGATGAAGTCCGTCGCGCGTGTGTAGACGGCGTAGTCCTTGATCTTCAGCATCCGGCAGTCGTTGCGGAAGCTGGCGATCACGCGCTCGGCGATGTCGATGCTGCCGACGGTGTCGGTCGCGCGGTCCATCAACCGGTCGTCAATGTCGGTGTAGTTGATCACGCTCATCACGTGGTAGCCGTTGTACTCGAGGTAGCGGCGGAACATGTCCCAGAAGCAGTAGGTCCGGGCATGGCCGATGTGCATGCGCGAGTAGACGGTCAGGCCGCAGGTGTAGATGCGCACGACTTCCGGCGAGGCCGGGACGAAGTCCTCTTTCTTCCGGGACAGGGTGTTGAAAACGCGAAGCGCCATGCCCGTATTTTAGCTGTGGTCACAGTGCGGACAGCCAGTTGCGGTTCCAACCGAACCCGTTTGCGGACCCATGGCTCAATATAAGCAGGGATGCATGAGCTGATAGACAGATGCCGCGGCGGAGACAGGGAGGCCTTCTCTGAACTGGTGGTGCAGCTCCATCCCTGGGCCCTGCGGTACTGCGCTTCGATGCTGCCCGACGAAAGCCTGGCACGGGACGCCGTGCAGGAGTCGATGGTGCTGCTGTTCCAGCGCATTGGGCAGTTGCGCAGCAATGACGCACTGCTGCCCTGGCTGCGCAGCATCCTCAGGAGCCAGGTGCTGCGGATCGCGCGACGACCGGCCGCTGCAGATCTAAGTGGCGCTGAAGCCGCTTCCTCCGATGCAGATGCCCAGCGTGAGCTGGAACTGGCAGCGCTGCGGCAGTCAGTACAACGCGCGGTGGCTTCACTGTCGGAGGCCAATCGAGAGGCCGTCGAGCTGTTCTATATGGAGGAGCGCAGCGTGGCTGAAGTCTCGCTGCAGCTGGGCATTCCACAGGGCACGGTCAAGCGCCGCCTGCACGATTCACGCAGGCTGCTACGCGAATTGCTGCCGCGTGAGGGAATCAAGCGGGGCAGCGCATTGCATGGGGACGATGAGGAGAGAATCAATCTATGACATGGAGTAAGCGATGCTGGTACAAGTAATTCCAACTGATGAGATCCGTGAAATGCTGCGTCCAATGATCAGCCAGGAAGCGCTGGAAATGCTGCTGCTGCCGGGAGAACCACCGGCCCTGCGCATCCAGGGGCAGGTTGAGCGCCAGGGCGAGGAACCGCTTGAGCCGGCTGAGCTTGCCAGGCTGGCGGAGCAGCTGTTCGGCGAGGAAGCGGTGTCCGGACTGGGCAGCAGCACCGGCCTGCTGCGCGGGATTGCCAGCCTTGATGGCACGCAGTTCGAAAGGGCCGGCGAGAAGCTGCGCATCATGTTCAGCGCCAGCCGCAGCAATGGAGAGGTGTCAATCGCGGCCCGGCTGGCGGCGTACAGGATCGTCGGTCCGGAGCAGATCGGCCTGCCGCAGGCCGTGCTGGATGCAGCGGATTCCCCCAATGGCCTGCTGATCTTCACCGGTCCGACAGGTAGCGGCAAGACCACGGCTGCGGCGTCCGTTCTGGAGCACCTGAATGCCACGAAGCCGCTGCATATCTGCCTGATGGATGACCCGATGCAGTTCCAGCTGCAGCCCAAGCTGAGCATCGTGCAGCACAAGGATCTGTATATCGACATGCCGGACTTCGTCTCCGGGATGCAGGCCGCGATGGCACAGGACATCGACGTGATCTACCTCGCGGAGATCCGCACTTTGGAGGAGCTGCGCATGTGCCTGGCAATCGCCCAGACCGGGCACCTTGTCGTCACGGTGCTGCATGCCAATACTCCGCTGGATGCTGTGGAGCGCATCCGCCGGGCCTTCCCGCCCGAGGAAAGGGAAGCCGGGATGCGGGACTTTGGCGATGCCCTGCGCTGCATCACAGCCCTGCGCCTGCTGCGCCGCAGCTCAGGCAAGGGACGGGTGGCGGCCTATGACGTGCTTGTGCCTGATGCACTGATGCGGGAAGCCATTGCGAGGGAAGAGCGCGTGCTGGATCGCAGCGGTGACCTGCCACAGGGTTGCCAGTCCTTCACAGACAGTCTGGCAGCACTGCTCGAGTCCGGTGAGGTGACACAGGCTGAAGTGGACCGCGTGCTGCGCGAACTTGGCAGCTGAGCTGTTTGACAACTATGAGCTTACTGCTGATCAACGGAAGCAGGAAGTACCAATGAGCAATGAACGCATCATTCAATGAGTGCTGAAGAGTGAACAATTAGCCCAAGCATCATTGTCAAGTCTGATTTAGTGTTCTATATGTCCACCCCCGTTTCAGCTGTTCCTTCAATGTCCCCAGAGGATCATGACTCATCGCACAATCCTCATTCATCAAAATGACCCGGAGTGTGGCCCGAAGGCCACATGGCCATGCCGGACAGACCGGCACTCCGTGAGGAGGCCAGGCAGTTTGCCTGGCATTCGCCAAGCTTACAGCTTGGCCTCCGTTGCGCAGCTTCGGCTTCGCCTCCGCAACGCGGCTCCGTGGGACTGGGAATCCCCGGCCGGGCGTCGTAGTCCATCCGGCCTGCGATGCCTGTTGCCAGGCAGCGCACCACATCAAGCGCTTGATGTTAGGTATTATCCTTTGCAGGGAAAATTGGTCAAATAAATTAACATTTGAGTAATGAAGAATGAGTGAAGAGCAATGAGTCAAACTCAGGCGGAGGTCATCTCGCAGCCATTCACGCTCATTGCTCACTCTTCATTGCTCATTGCATTCTTCAGGGCTCTGGACGCAGGCCTGCATTTGCAGCATTGAGATTGAAACGTATCTTGATTCAGGCCCGTGGCCAGCGGCCTGAGGCCTTATACTGCAACAGGTACGGGGAAAGGACGGACTGACATGAACTACGACATCGAAGAGAGCATTGCCATCCTTGAGCGCACGCCTGCCGTGCTCTCGGCGCTGCTGTCGGGCCTGCCGGACTGCTGGGTAATGGCAACGGAGGGCGAGGAGAGCTGGAGTGCCTTCGACATCCTCGGGCACCTGATCCACGGCGAACAGACGGACTGGATTCAGCGTACTGAGCGCATCCTCGAACATGGAGAATCGAAGCCGTTCGAGCCCTTCGACCGCTTTGCCCAGTTCGCGGATTCACAGGGCAAGTCTCTGGACCTGCTGCTGGACGAATTCACGGAGCTGCGCGCGGCCAATGTTGCCAGACTGAAGGAAATGGCAATCGGCGAGGAGCAACTGGCGCTGAAGGGTACGCATCCCGCGCTTGGCACGGTCACTCTCTCACAGTTGCTGGCAACCTGGACCGTGCATGACCTTGGGCACATCTACCAGATCGTGCGCACAATGGCCGCACAGTACAAGGAAGAGGTTGGACCGTGGCTGCAGTACCTGCGGGTATTGCAGGAGAGCAGGATTTCCCACTGAACCTGACCCAATAAAGGCAAGTAAAAGCGGTTCCGCTTATGGCTGGCATGAATATATATTCATCGCTTCTGTTTTGGGACTCTTCCCCGGTAGGAAGCCATGAACAAGCTCTTGTTGGCTTTTATTGCGTCCGTTTTTCTGCTGGCCACGACCAGTGCGCAGGCGGCGACCGCTGTAACCGGCTTCGCCGGCAGCCTCGCTGCACAGGTGATGCAGCAGGGCCAGCCGCTTTCCGAACGCGAAATTGATCCGAAGACCTATGTGGTCTACGTCACCAAGACCGGCAAGAAGTACCACATGGATGGTTGCCAGTACCTGCGCAAGAGCAAGATCAAGACCACACTCGCTGATGCTCGCAAGGCATACGAGCCCTGCAAGGTCTGCAAGCCGCCCAAGTAATTGCCAAGACTGCTTCCGACCCTGTTGCTTGCCGCTTGGATGGCTGGCAGTTCTCACGCAGCTGAGCGACCCCCGGCGCCGGACTCCGCACTGGAAGGCTGGCCGCTTTATCAAGTTGCCAGGGTTGTGGATGGCGACACCATCAAGGTGCTCGTGGACGGCGAGCAGATTTCGGTGCGCATCATCGGACTGGACACGCCTGAGACTGTTCATCCGGCAAAGCCCGTTGAGTATTTCGGCAGGGAAGCATCGCAGCGAGCGAAGGAACTGCTGGAGGGGCACTCCGTTTACCTGCTGCCTGACCAGGGGGACGAACTGCAGCAGGACCGCTATGGCCGGCTGCTGGCACATGTCTGGCGGGACGACGGCCTGATGTTCGCCTTTGAGATGATTGTCGACGGATACGCCTTTGATTACCCCAAGTACCCCTTCCGTGAGGACTACATGGAACTGTTCGCCGAAGCGGAGGGATTTGCCCGCGACAATGGTCTAGGATTGTGGGGTGAGCAACCAAACTAAATCGAAGAATTGGGAAACTGCCTCCACGGTTATTGCATTGCTGAGCCTGGTTGCGGTTGTACTACTTGAATATCCCCTTGCAAAGACAAAAATCACTGGGCCGCTTCACCTGTGGCATTTACTTATCTTTGCTGATTCCGCGGCCTGCGCATATTTCTGGTGGGAATACATAAGCGGATACCGGAGAGCTGACGACAAGGTCATGTTTGCCCAGCAGAACTTCATCAACCTGCTGGGAGCAATTCCTGTTGTTACAAGCTTGCGGTGGCTGAGGCTTGTGCGTCTCTTGAGGATCTTCCGATTCCTTCATTTCGGCAGGTTGCTTTCTCGCCTGTTGCGAAACTGGGGGCTGATGCTGAGTTCAAATCCTCTTCAGTCCCTGATGATGGCAACACTCGTTATCGTGTTCGTCGGCAGCACCGCATTCTATTACTTTGAACATGGCACTAATCCCGGAATCACAGGCTTCTTTGACGCTTTGTGGCTGACAATCGTAAGTTCCACAACTGTCGGCTATGGGGATATCTACCCGGTTACAACCGCAGGAAGGGTAACCGGAGTCCTGATCATGATTGTTGGTGTGGGAATCCTTGGCAGCCTGACAGCCGCAGTGTCAGCTCTAGTGCTGCGAGCACCGGAACCTGTCGAACCTGACCTGACGGAGATAGTTGAAAGGCTGGAAAGAATAGAGAGAAAACTTGAGGAATTGAATTGAAAAGGGAGGGGTGATTACCCCTCCCCTACGTCATCGTTGAATCATCTGCCCGGATTGCTCCAGGTCACGGCTGCATCCTGATGGCGCGGAATGCAGTACCCCTGGTCAGTCCTGCCTACGGCGGGACTGACCTCCAAGCCAAGCTTGCAGCTTGGCCTCCGCTCCGCACACCAAACTCCTCACTCCTCCCTTCTGCGTGCCACCTTGTTGTCAATCTCGAGGCGCATGCGGGCCTCCAGAGCGTTGACAGTGGTGATGTCCGCCAGCTTGCCGTCGAAGTAGCCCTCCACCGTGATGGTGTTGTTCTCCATCTCCTGGCCGCCGACCACCACGAGGTAGGGCACCTTGTGGGTCTTGCCGCCGCGGATCTTCTTGCCGAGCTTCTCCGAGCTGTCGTCCACCCTGGCCAGCAGGCCGGCCCGGCGCAGCTCATCGCAGACCTGGTGTGCATAGTCATTCTGCGCATCCGTGATCGGCAGCACGCGCACCTGCTCCGGCGCCAGCCAGAGCGGGAAGGCCCCGCCGAACTCCTCGATCAGCAGGCCGAAGAAGCGCTCGAAGGAGCCGAGGATCGCGCGGTGGATCATCACCGGGCGCTGGCGCTCGCCGTGGCTGTCAACGTATTCCATTGCAAAGTTGTTCGGCAGGTTGAAGTCCAGCTGGATCGTGGAGCCCTGCCAGCTGCGCCCGAGGCTGTCACTGACGACGAAGTCGATCTTCGGCCCGTAGAAGGCCGCGTCACCCTCCTCGACGTAGTACTTGCCCGGCGCGCGCCTGTCCAGCACCTTCCTGAGCCCGGCCTCGGCCATCTCCCAGATCTCGTCCGAGCCCATGCTCTTCTCGCCGCGGGTCTTCAACGCAACGTGGTAGTCAAAGCCGAAGGTGTCCCAGATATGGCAGCAGAAGTCGAACACGCCCTCGATCTCCGCCTCGTACTGCTCCGGGGTGCAGAAGATGTGGGCATCGTCCTGCGTGAAGGAGCGCACGCGCAGCAGGCCGTGCAGCACGCCCTGGCGCTCATAGCGGTAGACCGTGCCGAACTCGAAGTAGCGCACCGGCATGTCGCGGTAGCTCTTGGTGCCGACGTTGTACAGCATCACGTGGCCCGGGCAGTTCATCGGCTTGAGGCCGTAGTTGCCAAGGCCTTCCTTGCTGTTCTCGTTGTCACCGCCGATCATGCCGCTTTCCAGCTCGTCCAGCGAGTAGACCATGAACATCGCGTCGCGGTAGTTCTGCAGGTGGCCGCTGGTATGCCAAGCATCCGTCTTGAGGATGTGCGGCGTGTTGAGCGGCTGGTAGACCTTGTCAGTGTGGCCGTAGCCACCCTTCTCATGCAGCTCCCACATCCAGTTCTTCAGCGACTGCAGGATGTGCGCGCCGGGCGGCAGGTAGAACGGCAGGCCGGGGCCGGCCAGCTCGGGGAAGTCCACGAGCCCGAGCTCCTTGCCGAGCACGCGGTGGTCACGCTTCTTCGCTTCCTCGAGGCGGTGCAGGTAGCCCTTCAGTTCGTCCTTGCTCTCCCAGGCGGTGCCGTAGATGCGCTGCAGGCGCTCACGCTTCTCGTCGCCACGCCAGTAGCTGCCGGAGCTGTGCATCAGCTTGAAGTGCTTGATCTCGCCGGTGTGCTCAACGTGCGGGCCGGCGCAGAGGTCGATGAAGTCGCCATCCTGGTAGAGCGTGATCTTGCCGTCCTCGAGGGTCTCGACATGCTCGGCCTTGAGCTTCTCGCCCATGTCCTGGAAGCGCTTCAGCGCATCCGCCTTGGAAACCGGGATGCAGACGAACTCCGCCTTCTTCTGGCGCAGTTCCTCCATCTTCTTCTCAATCGCCTTGAGGTCATCCTCGTTGAAGGTGTGCTCGGTGTCGAAGTCGTAGTAGAAGCCGTCCTCGATCGGCGGGCCGAAGGCCAGCTTCGTGCCGGGAAACAGGGCCTGCACGGCCTCGGCCATCAGGTGCGCGGCCGAATGGCGGATGCGGTAGAGCCGCTCATCCTTCTCACTGCGTTCAGTACTCTTTGCCACGATAGGCATAGCAATCTCTCCTGGGCGGCGGCAAATACGACATGCCGCGCGCGCGTCAATGTTAGATGATGGTCATTGGGGGGAGTGTCCGCCGGGCGGGAATTGAACCCGCGGCCTTCACCTTATAAGGGTGCCGCTCTGACCACTGAGCTACCGGCGGCAAGCCGGGGACCAGTGGCCGGCCTGCTATCCGAGCTGTATGGATATCAGGCTGGCGGTGAAGTGCATGGCGGAGGAGCGCGTGGTGGCATCGCCGCGGGTAGCGGCGAACTGGATCACACTCCTCTGTCGGCAGGATGCCATGGCAGTGGATTATACCCGCGGAGGCCAGACTTCTGTCTGGCCAGGGATCAGGTTGCTGGTTGCAGGGAGCAGAAGTGCGGGGCGGGCAGTGCACAGTCCACCCGCCCCACTGGTTGGAGGTGCCCCTTACTGCACGCAGATCAGGATTGTCACCGTTGATTCAAGCCCGCCGGAATCCGTCACTCGCAGGATCGGCAGGAAGTGCCCGCTCGTCGTGTAGACATGGCTGATGCTTTCCGCGGAAACCACCTGCCAGTCCAGCGGTCCGGACAGGCCATCGAAGTCCATTTCATACAGGACGATGTCGTCATTGCGGTCAGTCGTGCCTGATGCATCAAACTGGACACTCAGGGGCGCTGCGCCACCGTAGGCTGAGGCACTGAGAGCGGCCTTGGGCGCGTAGTTGATCGTGCCGTCAAGCGTGATGCTGCCGATGCTCGTGCCATGCTCGCTGTCATTGCAGTTCATCACTGTCGTGGGAGTCTGAAACTCACCGCCACCGATGTTCTCGCCATAGCTGGCATTGATCTGTACCGTCGAGTCTATCCGGCAGGGGATGTGCGCGATGCCGTCAGCATCGGTGTAGCTACTGCTGCGGCCGGTGTAGTCAACGCCGACCACTTCCACGAGTGCTCCCTCGACTTCATTCTGCGCATTGTCAAGCACCAGAACCTCGATGCAGGTGGTGATCAGCGGCTGGTCGGCGTTCCACTGTGAGAAGTGGCTCAGCTCACCGGAATAGCTCTTGCCGCCGGGATCCTTTGTGAGGACTGCCTCCTCGACCCACATGCCGGTGGCCTCATCAAATGAATAGAGCGGCATCGTGTCCGGCGCATCGGCCTGCTGCTCGGGCTGGATCGGGAAGCTCACCGGGGCAGCGCTGCCCGGTGTCAGGTTCGCCTGCCCGCCGATGCCGTCGTCAATGAACACCTCGACCATCCCGAAGCTCTCCAGCATCGCGATCGAATCGTCAAGCTGGCGGGCGCAGAAGTCGCCGGGTGCGGCATCCATCTGTGCCTCGTCCGTCGGGTCAAGGTAGGAGAACTGCACGTTGACATTTCCGCTGAGCGGCTGGCCGAGGCTGTCTACGAGGCTGCCGGCCGGGATCTGCAGGCTGCTTTGCGCTGTCCCCAGCACGAAGCCGCCGGCTGCCGCATCAACCGCCTGGCCGGGGGCGCGCATGAGCATTTCGATGCGCTGCTCACGGGTCGTCCCCGCCACCACTGCATACACCGCAGTGTTGTCGCGGAAGCCATCCGCACTGACCTGGATCGCAAGCCGTGCCGCCGGTTCAAGCCCGCTGAAGCTGAAGCGGCCATCCAGCCCCGTCTGCACGGGGTCCTGACCCTCCAGCGTGACAGTCGCCAGCAGCGGGGACTGGTCCACTCCGCTGACAACCGTGCCCGTGATGCTGCCGGTCTGCACCACCTCCACATCCTCGATGATGTCGATGATGCCGTTCCCGGGGTACAGCGCGACAGATTCCTCGTTGTCAAACGCGAGGGGCACGATGCGGTACTGCATCCCGCCGCAGGGATCGGGCAACTGGTACTTCAGGCTTGCTCCCTCCCGCTGGCTGCGGGAGATGATGTCCAGTGTCTGCCAGCTGTCAGCATCTCCCGGGGTGTGAGTGCCCTGCACTGAGTAGTTGAACACCGAGCAGCCGAAGTTCGTGCCGATCGGCGTGATGTCCGCCAGCGAGATGATGCCGTTGTTGTCACCATCGACCCAGAACGGGAATCCCGGCAGGCTGTCATCGCGGCCGAGGAAGGTGCCAAGCGGTGTGAGGTCGGAAATTCCGACTTCGCCGTTCATGTCGTAGTCGGCTGTGAAGTAGCAGTTCCAGCGCAGATAGGCCAGGCTGTCCTGCTCCTCGAAGTTCAGCTCGGCATACGGGAAGGCAAAGCGGCCCGGCGCACGGGCGGCACTGCGCTGTGGCCAGGCCTCGCGCAGCACCCTGGCAAGTTCCCGGCGCAGCTCTTCGAAGCTGTCCGGGTCAGCATCGGCAGGCACAGGCATCGCCTCCAGTTCCGCCAGGACCAGCTCAAGTGACTGCCCGGCGGATTGCCCGTTGTCCGGTGACTGTGTCCGCCCGCCACAGGCAGCACTGAATGCAAATGCCAGCAGCAGCGTGATTGCCAGTGCCAGCATGGAAATGGTGCCGCGCAATCCAGCACCGGTGTTTCCCAACTTCCTGTCCATGATAGTCCTCCCGTTGTATGGAGAAGGCCCGTTATTGAGATGGTAGCCGGGTCAGCGCGCGCGGCACAGGAACACTAGCGGGGAGAAATGGGGGGGACACATGGCAGGGCGGGTCTGCTTCAACTGACTGTCTGGCTCATAGAGCGCAGCCTGCCACGCCAGAATTCGAAGCGGGCCAGCACGTCGTCCGGCTGCCAGGCCACACTGCACTGCCCCGGGACAGTGAAGCCATTGGCAGTGAAATCCTCGCTGCTGTCCATGCCGAACTCCAGCTGAGCGGAACTGCCGTTATCCTCGTTGCGTAGCCGCTTCATGCGCAGCCGCAGCACGCGTCCGTTGCCATCCAGCATGAAGCGCAGCTCGAAGTCATACTTGTCAATAGCCAGCCGGCAGCGGATCTCGTTGTCATTATCCGCCTCCCACTGCACCCCGTGCTGCGGCAACAGCATGCCCGGCAGCCAGATCATCTCCGCCGCCATCCGCCCCGCCGCGCTTTCACTGATGGCATCACCTTCCGCGCTTGCCATAGGGTACAGGCCAAGCATGCGCCAGCACATGCGTCCCGCACCATCGTGGTACATGTCGTAACCGCTGATGCCGACGAAACCCATCTGCATGCGGGCTTCCCAGAGCAGTCCATGGCCATGGCGGATCAACTCGGTGGAAGTGAACGGGAACCAGGGCTGGCCCGGCCTGATCAGCATCTCACCGTCGATTGCCAGGATTGCGCCGTCGTAAATGACAGTGCCTTCCGCGATCGCATGGCGGAAGTAGCGGCAGACCGGTTCCGGCAGGCCGTCCAGCATCTGCTCGCGGAAGCGTTCACCAGCCGGTTGTGGTACAAGCTTGCTGCGCGCCTGGCGCAGGCGTTCCCGGTCCAGCCGCGCACCACTGGCAACCACTGCGGTCCACACTACATTGGCAAGGCAGATTAGCAGCAACACGACCGCCAGCCAGATGGGCATCTCAGCCCTCCCTGCGCTGCAGGCCGGCCGCCACCAGCCGGGCCAGCGCGATGCTGCAGACGCGGTTGCTGACCTCATCAGCCCGGCTGCCGACGATCACCGGGAATGGCCCGCCCATCACCAGCCCGCCCCAGGGCTTGCCGGTGTAGATCACCGCCAGCTTGACGGAGATGTTGCAGGCCTCGAGGTTGGGGGTGACGATGATGTCGGCCCGTCCGGCCACCGGGCTGTGGATGCCCTTGCGCATCGCGGCCGGGGCACTGAGCGCCACATCCATCCCGAACGGTCCGTCGACAACTGCATCCGGCCAGAGACCCTCCTCGCGGTGCAGGCGCACGATCTCCGCCCCATCGCGGATCGCGGGGATGTTCTGGCCCTTGTCCTCCATCCCGGCCGCCAGCATCACATGTGGCCGGCGGTGCCCGAGCGCATGGAACATCGCAAGCGCATTCTTCAGCATCCCCATCTTGCCGTGGATGTCAGGCGCTACATTCAGGCCGCCATCGGTGAGGCCGATCAGCCGTCCGCTGATCTCATCCTCGAACACCGCGCAGTGGCTGAGGAATGGTTTCTCCTCATGTGGCAGGGTTCCCAGCACCCCACGCAGCAGGGCTGCGGTGTCGCACTTGCCCTTCACGAGCACGCTGCCCGGACGGCGCTGCACTTCAGCGATCGAATCCGCCACAATGTCCGTGCTGTCAATGATCTCAACTTCGTTGATCGGTACCCCGGCCTCGGCCAGGTGCTCCTCAATGTCAGCCCGCACGCCAACCAGCACGAAGCCGGTGAAACCCTGTGAGTGGGAGATGGACACGGTCTCCGCCACCTCATGGCTGGCCGCGCCAGCCACCACGAAGCCCAGCGGCGGACAGTCAGCCGCACGGCGGATCAGCTCGTCAAAGCCGTGCGGCGGAGCTTCCTCAGGTGTCGGGATCTCGCTGTATGCGAAGGCGGTCTCGCTGCCCTCGATCACACCGGCAACGCCATCCGCCAGCGCCTGCAGTTCCGCCTCGCCGGGGTAGCTGTAGACCGGCGCGATCCAGCTGATACGCTCCCGCAGGTCATTGAGGAAGCGCGTGCTGTGCAGCATCGCCCCCGTGATGACAACGGCATCCGGGCGTTGCCCGAGTGAGCCGGCGTAGGCCGCGACATACTTCGCACTCTGGAACAGCATCGCGTCATAGCTGCGCAGGGCCGCGTTGTCACCATCCTCCAGCCTCCGTTCAATAGCGCGGAAGTCGCCGGTGCCGGTATAGCCTGCCATGCCGCTGTAGCGGGAAAGAGTGCGCCGCAGGGCGCTGTGGTCTGTTTGTTGTTCAGCCAGCTGCAGCAGTCCCTCGATCGGCAGGCTGCCGGCCCGGGACACACTGAACGGTCCTTCGCCAAGCTGGGCGTCGTTGACATCGATCACGCGTCCGCGCCTGACGGAGCAGATGCTAACTCCGCTGCCGAAATGAGCCACCACGAGCTGCAGCTGGTGCAGCGGGCGCTTCAGCCGCTCGGCTACCTGCACGGCGACGTAATGGACATTCAGCGCATGGTGCCGGCCACGCCGCGTGATCCCCGGCACTCCACTCAGGCGCGCCTCATCGCAGAGGGTATCCACGCTGACCGGGTCCACCACGTAGACCGGGGTCTCCAGCCCGTCCTCCTGCAGCATCTCCACGGCGCACAGTGCGCTCAGGCTTGACGGGTGCTCTCCGAAGCGGCAGGACCGCAGGTCATCGAGCATCGCCTCATCCACGCGGATCACGCCGCGGCGTGACAGCGGCTTCATCATGCCGCCGCGGGCCGCCACTGCGCTGAGGCTGCCTGGTTCAACACCATGCTCCGCCAGGAATCGGCGCAGGTGCTCACGGCGCAGCGGCAGCTGGTCGAGCAGCGGCAACCAGGCCTGGTCGTCATCCAGGGGCAGGTTGGCCTCTTGCCGCAGTTCAGCTCCATCGAACAGTGCAAGCTTGCTGCTTGACGCGCCGAGGTTGACGACGAGTAACAGTGGTGCCTCCATACAGGCTGAGTTTAGCACCGGGGCCGCTGGCCCAGCCTGCAGTCCGCTACTTGCAACGAGGTCTCAGCGCGCCTCTACTGGACCTGATAATGAAGTAACGGGCAAGGAACGGTTACATCCCGGTGTCCAGACTTGAAAGCTGGTTAAGGTGTGCTCCAGTTGCCCTGCCAGGGTTATGCTCTTCCAAATGAGCTATGCGGGCGACGCCTCCTCGTTCGAGAAGACGAAGAAGTGCAGGATGATGCTGGCAATGGTGATGTTGCTGGGTATCCTCGCGTCCGTGGCCAGCACCTCACTGATCCACGCAAGGGAGCGGGAGCGTGCCGAGAGCAAGCTGCGATCCGAGAGCACGGAGGTCCGCAAGGAATTCCAGGCCGAGCTGCTGCGCCGGGTTGACATCCTGTACGCGGTACGCAGCTTCTATGAAAGCTCCAACTTCGTGGACCGGGAGGAATTCAACAAGTTCTGCAGCCACCTGATCACGGAGTACCCGGACCTGACCGCAATCGAATGGGTGCCATTGGTCAACGGCAACTCAGTTGATTCCATGGTCCAGCTGGCAAGGGAAGATGGCCTGGCCGATTTCCACATCAAGCGGCTCGTCGATGGCAGGATCCTGCCGGACCTGCAACGTGACAGCTACTTGCCCGTGTACTACGCCGTGCCACAGGATGAGAACAGGGCGATCCTCGGCTACAACATTGCCAGTGATCCAAGCCGGACCGCGATGATCCGCCAGTCAGCGGAGCAGAACATTCCGCTCAGCACAGGCCGAGTGGACATCGTGCAGGATGACCGGGTGTCGAGCACCGCAATCGTGATCCTGCCCATCTATCACAGTGCTGCCAGCGAGCTGGCACCGGAGCTGCGCGCTGACAACCTCAATGGATTCGTCCAGCTGCTGGTCTCGATCGATGACCTGGCGCTCAGTGTCCACCGTGATTCCGACGTGGCCAGCATGAAGTTCTCGCTGAATGACATCACCCCAGGCAGTACGCCCGGTGAACTCTGGCAATCGGCACAGGCCGGCGGAACCGTTGAATTCGGCGGCAGGGACTTTGATTTCGCGGGTCGCCGGTGGCATATCGGGTTCTGGCCATCAAGCCTGGCATGGAGTTCCGCATCGAGCGGTCTGGCTCCTCTCGTTGCCTCCGCAATCATGCTGCTGAGCCTCCTGCTGGCGGCCTACATCAACGGCATCCAGAACCGCGCGCAGGAGGTTGAGAACCTGGTGGCGCAGCGCACGGCCCACCTGCGCCGGGCCCAGCAGGAACTGCTATGTGAGAAGCAGCGCACTGACGAGGTGGCATCCATCCCGCGGGCCAACCCCTTCCCCCTGCTGCACTGCAACCGCCGGGGGGAACTGCTGTTTGCCAACGCTGCAGCACGCAAGTTCCTGGATATTTCCCAGCTGGAGGGCACCAAGGTCTGCCAGCTGCTTGACATCTCCGAGGACCTCGACTTCGATGAACTGATTGACAGTGGGATCGGGGTGGAGATCCACAGCGTGCTGCATGACCGTCACTTCAACTTCCTGCTGATCGGCGTGCCGGAGCAGGACTGCCTGAACATCTACAGCTATGACACCACCGCCCACAATGACATGGAGCAGCAGCTGCATATCGCGGTGCGGGAGGCGGAATCCGCGAACATCGCCAAGAGCCAGTTCCTTGCCAACATGAGCCACGAGATCCGCACTCCGATGAACGGCATCATCGGCATGGCCGGCCTGCTGAAGGAATCCAGCCTGGACAGTGAGCAGCAGGAATACATTGAACTGCTTAACAGCAGCGCGGGCTTCCTGCTGCAGATCATCAATGACATCCTCGACCTTTCCAAGATCGAGGCCGGCAAGCTCGAACTGGACCCACATGAATTCAGCCTGCGCAGCTGCGTGCGTGACGTTGTCAACCTGATCGGATTGCGGGCAGCCTCCAACCCGCGGCTGCGCGTGGAGAAGATGCTTGACTGTGCAATCCCGGACATGCTGGTCGGGGACGCCGGCCGCCTGCGCCAGGTGATGATCAACCTGCTTGGCAACGCCGTCAAGTTCACCGAGTCCGGCTTCGTTCGCCTCAGCATCATGCCGGTCAAGCGCACGGAAAGCAGCATTGAGCTTGCGTTCCGCATTTCGGACACCGGTATCGGGCTGACCGAGGAACAGATCACCCGCCTGTTCCAGCCATTCAGCCAGGCGGACAGCTCGACCACCCGCAAGTATGGCGGTACCGGTCTGGGCCTGACGATATGCAGCCAGCTGGTGGAACTGATGGGAGGCGGGATCGGGGTGGAAAGCGAGCCAGGCCGTGGTTCGACCTTCTGGTTCAATGTGCATGTTGAGGTCGCACCGGCCACGGATGACAAACCCCTTCCCGTACTGGCCGGACGGAGGGCGGTGCTGCTGTGCCATTCCGATGGTAACGCAGACAGGATCCTGCGGCATTGCCGTGAGCTGAAGCTGGTGGTGGAACGCATCCGCAGCATGGAGGATCCCCACGATCCGGCGGACTTGCTGCTGTGCTGCCTGCCTGGCGTGCAGGAGCCGGAAATCGGGCTTGGAAAACTGCTCGTGGAGGAAGGCGGGCATGCCGGTATGCCACGGCTGCTGATCGTGCCGGATGACACCCTTGTGCAGCCCCAGCTGCCGGATTCACAGAACATGACACAGGTGATGGGCTGGCCCCGCACGGGGCTGGACCTCCGGACCGCGATCGAGAACATCCTTGCGATCAACCAGGACAAGGATGCAGGCGCTGGTGCAATCCGGCCCGTTCAGTCTGCCGCCGCGCAGCCGAATGACGTGCGGGTGCTCCTCGTGGAGGACAATGTTGTCAACCGGCGGATCGCACTGCGGCTGCTGGAGCAGCATGGCATGCATGCCGATGTGGCGGAGAACGGTCAGCTGGCCTGCGATGCACATGAAGCTGCACCCTATGACCTGATACTGATGGACTGCCAGATGCCGGTGATGGATGGCTATGAAGCGACTCGCATGATCCGCGCGCGTGAGGAACTGGAACAGCACGTGCACATCATCGCCATGACGGCAAATGCACTGGCCGGGGACCGCGAACGCTGCCTGGAATGCGGCATGGATGACTACATCTCCAAGCCGATTGACAAGGCCCTGCTCAGTGAGAAGCTGCAGGCTGTGATGTCAAGCCTGGCCGAACTGACCAGGGCGTGATGCGAGGCGCATCCTATAATAGCCCGTCATGCTGCTTGGCACAGAACTTGCCCTGACCGTCCTCAGCCTTGCCCTGATCCTTGTCGCCGCCGAGATATTCACCAATGCGGTTGAGTGGCTCGGCGTGCGCCTGCGGCTGGACAGTGGCGTGGTCGGCAGCATCCTCGCAGCGGTCGGTACGGCAATGCCGGAGACGATCATCCCGGTGGTGGCGATCGCCAAGGACATCGCCAACAACCAGCTGCATACGCCGGAGTCTGAATCGCAGGCAATCGGCATGGGTGCGATCATCGGCGCGCCCTTCATGCTGTCCACGCTGGCCTTCTTCATAGTCGGCCTGACCTACTACGTCGCCCGGCGCAAGGACAACCGCCCGACGGAGTTCACCGCCAGCGCCCGCGTGTTCCGCACTGACATCGAATTCTTCCTTGTTGCCTTCTCGATCGGCATCGGGATGGGCCTCATCAACCATTTCTGGCGCCTGCCGTACTGGATCACCGCCGCCGTCGGCCTGTGCACGATCATCCTCTACTTCTACTACGTGATGCAGATGTTCCGGCTGGGTGAGCAGCAGGCTGACAACTCGGTGGATGCTGAGGATGTGGGGCATGACGAGGAGCTGCACCCGCTGTGGCTGACGCGCTGGTACCTCGGCCCGAAGACAGAGCCGAAGAAGCGCTTCATCGTGGTCCAGCTCGGGCTGGCGCTGATGATGATGTTCTTCGGGGCGCACATGTTCGTCGAGCACCTGAGCCCGCTGGCACTGGCCTGGGGCATCGACCCGCTGATCCTCGCGCTGCTGATCACCCCGGTGGCAACCGAGCTGCCGGAGAAGTTCAACTCCGTGCTGTGGGTCAACCGCGGCAAGGACACCCTGGCACTTGGCAACATCAGCGGAGCACTGGTGTTCCAGAGCACTTTCCCCGTGGCCATCGGCCTGTGGTTCCTCGACTGGGACCTCGGCCCGGCCTCACCGGCCTTCATCGGCAGCGTGCTCGGCATCCTCGGGGCACTGCTCGTCTACTCCGGCCTGCGCCGCACGGGAAAGGTCAACCCGAAGCTGCTGCTGGCGGCCGGCAGCCTGTACATCATCTACATAGTGATCGTGGTGCTGCACATCAGCGGAATGATCCACCTGGACGTGCCACATCTGGTCGGGCACGGCGGGGCGCATTGAGCCTGTATCCGCTGGCGGGATTCCTAGCTCGCCGGCAGGTCCGGCGCACGGTGGCTGTGCATCTCCACCCAGTCGCCATTCTCCTGCAGCGCTTCCATCCCGATTTCGCGGAACAGACCACCAGCGCGCTGCGTGTCAGCTGACTTCAGCAGCCTTTCGATCTGCTTGCCGCCTTCGCGGAACATGTCGCTGGCACGCTGGTACTGCAGCTGCTCATCCTCGTAGGAGACCTTCTCGGTGTAATGCGAGATCAGTCCACCGAGCACAAACAGCATTGCCACCAGCAGGATGCAGCGGCTGAGGATGTCCCCGGTCAGGCCATCATCAACTCTCGAATTGAAGCACCAGTAATGCACGCCGATCAGGAACAATGAACCAAGCACTGCCAGTGAGAAGAGCACGGTGCGCCAGCGTTCCAGCCGGTGGCTGTCAGATTCCCGCTTGCGCGCCCGTCCGGCATAGAAGTTGCGCTGGGATGTGACCCAGGCTTCATTGACAAACTGCTGGCGGGCCTGCAGCTCAGCTTCACCGGCCGGCTGTGGCTGCACCTGACGCTCGTGCAGCGGCACCAGCCAGGCCTGCACCGCCCAGCGGATCCAGCGCAGTTCAGACTGGTGCTTGTTGAGGTAGTAGTCATGCACCTCATCCTCCAGTCCGGCGATCTGCCAGTAGTACTGCACGCGCATGCCCTCCGCCAGGGCGCGGTAATTCAGGTAGCGGCTGTGGCTGATGCGGCTGTTGCGCAGGCGCAGCAGGGCGAGCAGCATCCCGAGCGGAAATCCGACCAGTACAAGCGCACCCCAGCTGTAGGAGGAGAAAGCCTCGTCATACAACTCAAGGCAGGTATAGCCGACACCGGAGAGGATCAGGAGCATCACGAGGTCGCGGATGTGGCGGGTCTTGAACAGCACCGCCAGGCCGTCCGCTGCTGCGAAGCGCCAGCGCAGCAGGCCGAGCGCTCGGTCCTCTTCCAGTATCGGCGGGCAGCCCAGCCAGCCGGCCAGGGTCGTCATCCGCGCGCCGACCAGCTCCCACTGCAGGTGGATGTCACGGTTGTAGAGTTCAATGTTGCCAAGGGTCTGGCTGTAGATCCGCTGCTCCTCGCGGTCGTCACGGTCACGGTCCGGGTACATCCAGCGCACCGGCGGTTCAGGTGCAGCAATGCCCGCCGTGTTTTCGCGCGGTGCGAGGATATGCAACACCGGGCCGGCACTGGCCGGTTCCTGGATGCTGCCGCGGGTGTCCTCGAGGTCGGCCACGCCGTGCAGCACGATGTTCACGAATTCAGCCGTACTGCCGGGACCGCGCGAACCCTCACCATCCCACAGCACGATGCCATAGTGGCTGTAGCGCGCGATGTATTCGGCCAGCGCACTGTAGCAGAACTGCCGCTCAGTGTGGTCCGTCGGGTCAAGCTGCCTGCCCGCCAGCTGCATCGGCAGCTCGAACCAGTGGTCCACCTGCCCCAGCAGCTCGTTGAATTCAGCCAGTGCTCCCGGATCAGTGAAGTCCCTGCGGTATTCCTCCAGCGGCATCGGCAGGGGCGCCACAACGCTGACGCGCTCCATCGAAAGCCCGACGCGTGCGGCGAGGAAATCCGCCCCGATCGCCAGCGCGGTCAGCAGCATCACCGGGGAATGGGGATGCGCATGAAGGATCGCCTGGATTTCCCGCCGCAGCACACGCTCCAGCGCGTCAATGGAATCCGCCCCGAGGTAACGGTGTCCGGAGACACCGATCACGATCGGGACAAGGGCCTGCTCGCGGGTGTGATCCGGCACCGCATAACAATATCGGTTGGATGGGATTGCTGCAATGGCGAATGTTGGCAATCCGGCCCAGAAAACAGAACGCCCGGAAGGCCAATGGCCTCCCGGGCTGGATTGACTTGAGTTTTGCACTAGGTCACCGATCCCTGCCGACGGACATGATGCCTTCGGTCAGGTTAATGAAAGGTGATCGACCTGAGATGGAAACGGTGTTACCCGTTTCTGTAAATCTCTTAAAGGAGGTGATCCAGCCACAGCTTCCGCTACGGCTACCTTGTTACGACTTCACCCCAGTCATCGATCCCACCTTCGGCCGCTGCTTCCCGAGGGTTAGCTCACGGACTTCGGGTGTTACCGACTTCCATGGTGTGACGGGCGGTGTGTACAAGGCCCGGGTACGTATTCAACGCGGCATGCTGATCCACGTTTACTAGCAATTCCAGCTTCATGCAGGCGAGTTGCAGCCTGCAATCCGAACTGAGGACGGCTTTGGAGATTCGCTCAACCTCGCGGTCTGGCAACTCGTTGTACCGCCCATTGTAGCACGTGTGTAGCCCAGGACGTAAGGGGCATGATGATTTGACGTCGTCCCCACCTTCCTCCAGCTTGACGCTGGCAGTCTCGCTAGAGTGCCCAACTGAATGATGGCAACTAACAACAAGGGTTGCGCTCGTTGCGGAACTTAATCCAACACCTCACGGCACGAGCTGACGACAACCATGCACCACCTGTCACCGGCGCCCGAAGGGGTCCCTAATTTCTTAGGGATTACGCCGGGATGTCAAGTCCTGGTAAGGTTCTTCGCGTAGCATCGAATTAAACCACATGCTCCACTGCTTGTGCGGGCCCCCGTCAATTCCTTTGAGTTTTAACCTTGCGGCCGTACTCCCCAGGCGGGACACTTAATGCGTTAGCTGCGGCACCAAGGGGGTCGAAGCCCCTGACACCTAGTGTCCATCGTTTACAGCATAGGACTACCGGGGTATCTAATCCCGTTCGCTACCCTAGCTTTCGTTCCTCAGCGTCAACAAGACCCCAGGCAGTCGCCTTCGCCACTGGTGTTCCTCCCGATATCTGTGCATATTACCGCTACACCGGGAATTCCTCTGCCCTCTGATCTGTTCTAGCTTGGAAGTTTAGGATCCGGATCCGGAGTTGAGCCCCGGGCTTTCAAATCCTACTTTCCATGCCGCCTACGAACGCTTTACGCCCAGTGATTCCGGATAACGTTCGCAACTTACGTATTACCGCGGCTGCTGGCACGTAATTAGCCGTTGCTTCCTTTGAGGGTACCGTCATTATCTTCCCCTCTGACAGAGCTTTACGACCCGAGGGCCTTCTTCGCTCACGCGGCATGGCTGCATCAGGCTTTCGCCCATTGTGCAAGATTCTGAACTGCTGCCTCCCGTAGGAGTCTGGGCCGTGTCTCAGTCCCAGTCTGGCTGATCATCCTCTCAGACCAGCTACGCATCATAGGCTTGGTGAGCCATTACCTCACCAACAACCTAATACGCCGCAGGCCGCTCCCACAGCGGCGGACCTTTCCTCCCGAAGGATATATCAGGTATTAGCAGGCCTTTCGGTCTGTTATCCCTGTCTGTGGGGTACGTTCCTACGTGTTACTCAGCCGTTCGCCACTCTCAAGCAGAGCAAGCTCCACTCTACCGTTCGACTTGCATGTGTCAAACCTGCCGCCAACGTTCATCCTGAGCCAGGATCAAACTCTTGTAAGTTTGTCCATAAAATCACAAAGGATTAATGGGGGACCTGGTCAGAACCAGGTCCAGTTTGTTCGTAATGAATGATTGGACAGTCCGAAAAAACTGTCCGATCACTGGTGCAAAACTCAGATTGTCAATGTTCTGCCTGATTGAGGGGACACGCTACGGAGAGCGAGCCCCATCGCTCAAGGGACTGGAAGTATAACCCTGCCTCCAATCCCTGTCAATGGTTTTTCTGGATTTCGGCGAAAATCACCCCGAAATTTCCCATGTCAGCGCTCAGGCGGCATCCAGACAGGGCTGCGGTTGACGGATTGTTGATGCCCGTCAACAGAAAGTTGCCTCAAACAGGCTCAGATCCGGGCGTATCAGTAGACCCGGCCGCCGTCCACCGTGATCTCCTGGCCGTTCACGAAGGATGATTCAGCTGAGGCCAGCCAGGCCACCACATTCGCCACCTCAGCCGGGCTGGCAGGCCGTCCCATGGCGATCGGCGAGAGGTTCTTCTCGCTGACCGGATGGTTGTCCACGAAGCCTGGCAGCACATTGTTCATGCGGATGCCCTGCGACGCGTGCTGCGAGGCGAACAGCTGGGTGTAGTTGCCGAGTGCAGCCCGCAGCGCGCAGCTGACCGGGTAGTCGCTGTTAGGGTTGATCGCCGCGGCACTGGAGATGTTGACGAACACCCCGCCACCCTGCCCCGCCATCACCGGCGTGACCAGCCGGGCCAGCCGCGCCACGCTGAGGAAGTACATCTCCATGCCCTCGATCCACTGCTCGTCGGTGATATCCGTCAACGCACCCTTCGCTGCGTGGCCGGTGTTGCAGACCACGCAGTCCACCCGGCCGTACTGGCCCAGTGCACCATGGAACAGTTTCTTCAGGTCATTGAAGTCAGTCACGCTGCCCTGCACATGGAATGCGCCAAGCTCCTCCGCCAGTGGCACCACGGCCTCGCTGCGGGACATCAGCGCCAGGCGAAAGCCCTTTGCATGCAATGCACGGGCGCAGGCTTCACCGATCCCCCTGGAAGCGGCGGTAACCAGTGCCACCGGTTTGCTCAGCTCAGGGTTCGTCACAGCTGTCCGTCCTCCCTGGCATAGAAGCGGACCAGCGGCAACAGCCACTTCATGAAGCGCACCTCCAGCTCGCTGTCAGTTGCGCTGTAGCTGCGGTCGGCTGTGTCAAACACACTGACCGCCGGATGGCGCAGCCCGCTGTGGGTCAGCATGATGCCGTCCCGCTCGTATCCGTCATTCGGCCAGTTGCCAATTTCGGCAGCTGGCAGCTCCTCACCGGGCTGCAATTGCGGGGCTCCCTCACAGAAGTGATCCAGCAGGGCACACATGATGTTGTATTTGTCCACCGGACTGCGCGGTTCAAAGAGACGCCCCATCCTCTCAGTCATGTCCCGGGCGGGGTTGCCACCCCAGACACTGTCTGCGGGCATGTCCTTCGTCAGCACTGCGCCGGCCAGCAGCAGGCTGCGCGTGCCGATCGCGACCGGGGCCACGCTGCACTGCACGCCGATCCAGCAGTCCTCCCCGAGGCTCAGGGGCTTGCGGCTGTTGAAGCGGCAGCCCTGCAGGATGTCCCCGCCGGAGAAATGTGTCCACAGGTTGGCATAGGAACTGATCGTGCAGCCCCTGCCGATTTCAAGCCTGTCGCTGCAGTTGAGCACGGCATTCTGACCGACCCAGCAGCACGCTCCGATGCTGACCGGGCCGTAGCCATAGATCAGTGTGTGGTTGTGGATCACCGTGTAGTCGCCAATTTCGATATGCGGGGCGAGGATCGTCACATCATGGCCGATGGCCACATGCCGGCCGAGCTTCAGTGTCTGGGCCGGGCCGACGATCCCGCCGATGCGGCTGCGCTGGCCGACGTACACATTGAGGCCCAGCTCGCTGTCAATCGCGTTGATGTCCGGCCCGCTGGTCTCGTTGCTCATTGACCTGCTCCCTACTCTGAACCACCGGCATCGCTGCCAACGCCGCTGCCATCCTTACCTGCCTGTTCCCTGGCCAGCTCCTCGCGGCTCTCGATTGCCTCGGCGGAATCCATGTCCAGTGTGGTGCCGTCGAACTCGCGCTTGAAGATCACCTTGCGGGCGAAGTCCGGCGGGTTGCCATAGGCCACCAGCTCCGGGTTGCTCATCTGGTACATCCACCAGTCGCCGCCGGTTCGTACCCAGACCGTCGGATCCAGCGCCATGCTGACGACCTGGCCCTCCACGTATACGTCATGCACACCCTTGATCAGGGCCCAGTCACCCTCCAGCCGGATTTCCATTCCATCCACGGAAACAGCCGCAGCGGTCTGCTCTAGGTCATTCCTGTGGGCTTCGTCGAAGTCCGTCTCGAAGCTGTCCTTCCAGCGGCGGGCCTTCTTGTTGAGTTCCGCGCTGTCCGCCGTCTGCTGGGCGGGCGTGTACAGCTGCACCATAGTGTAATAGTCGAACCTGGCGCTGGCCCTGTAGAACTGCAGCGCGCGCTCCTGCAGGCGGGCCTCTCCGCTGTCAGCCGGAGGGTGGTAGACCGCTGAGTTGCGCATGCCAAGCACCGCCGCCACAGCGATCACGATCAGCGAAAGCAGCCAGCGCATTGCCTGCATGGGGACTATGATAGCAAGCCTCTATTACAATGGGTGCCCAGTGGAGGCCGCAACTTGCAGATCCTGACCCACAGCCTGCTGGTCGGAGCCGGTGGATTCGCCGGAGCACTGGCGCGCTACTGGCTGGCCGGCTTCATCGCCGCCCGCAGCGGGGGCAACTTCCCCTGGGGGATCCTCGCCGTTAATGTGATCGGCAGTTTCCTGATGGCACTCCTGCTGGCATACCTGCCTGAGAAGTTCGGCCCTTCCGAAACCGTCCGCCTGCTGGTCAGCGTGGGCTTCATGGGCAGCTTCACCACATTCAGCACCTTCAGCGTTGACAGCTATGGCCTGCTTACCGGCGGGGAGCCCGGGCGTGCAATCCTGAACATCGGGCTGAACGTGGTGCTCGGCCTGCTGGCGGTCTGGGCCGCCTTTGCGATTGCCCGGCCGGCATAGCCGACGGTGCTAGAATCTCTGCGATCCCTCCCGCGAGGCAATACATGAAGATCTTCATTGACACCGCCAACCTTGATGAAATCCGCCGCGCCGCCGAAATGGGCGTGCTTGACGGCGTGACCACCAACCCTTCGCTCGTGGCGAAGGAGAAGTGCAACTTCAAGGAGCGCGTGATCGAGATCTGCAACATCGTGGATGGCCCGGTCAGTGCGGAAGTGGTGGCGACTGACACCGCGGGGATCCTGAGCGAAGGCCGCGAGATCGCGGGCTGGCACAAGAACATAGTGGTCAAGGTGCCGCTGATTGACGACGGCATCAAGGCCATCGTGCAGTTCTCGAAGGAAGGGATCCGCACCAACTGCACGCTGTGCTTCAGCGCGGTGCAGGCCTACATCGCCGCCAAGGCTGGTGCGACCTACATCTCGCCCTTCGCCGGCCGCCTCGATGACATTGGCCATGACGGGCTCGAGATCATCGGGCAGATCCGCCAGATCTATGACAACTACGGCTACGAGACGGAGATCCTCGCCGCCAGCCTGCGCCACCCGAAGCATGTGCTGGAAGCGCTGATGATCGGCGCGGACGTGGCCACCATCCCGGGTAGCATCATCAGCATGCTGACCAGGCACCCGCTGACTGACAAGGGCCTCGCAAGCTTCCTCGCCGACTGGGAGAAGGTGAAGGACCTCGTGTAGGAGGTCAGGCCCATGGCCTGACAGGGGTCCAATCCCATGGATTGGCTGGGAAGTTTGGCGCTTGGAGTGCGGAGTATGGAGCGCGAGCCTTCAGCTCGAATGCAGTCAGTCCTTTGCTTCCCGATCCGCCAGCAGCTTAAGCACCAGGTCTTCCAGTACAGCGATCCGTGAGCTCATCTGCCTTATCTGCCGATCCATTTCCGGAACCTTGGTTGACAGCAGTTCAATGATCCTGGCTTTGCCAAATGGCAAAAAGTGGTCCCAGTAGCTGACCGAGTGTCCAGACAGGCATTCCTGCATGCCACTGGCCGGCAGGAATGATATTGCATCATTCTTCAGTCCGATCTTGTCTATGCGATCCAGCAGGTGATTCCTTGGAATCAGTGGATCACTGAACTCCTTGCCCCTGAAATTCTGCAGGCTGCCCACCGCCTTTGCCACGGTTGAGCTGTAGTCGCTATCCAGCAGGTCTGCTGAGTCGGAGCCTACCTTCGCCAGCAGCTGCTGTACATTGGCCAGCTGAAGTTCAAGCCTTGACATTCCATCCATGGGATAGGAAGCTTCCTGAGTTTCCCCGCTTGCATCAGGATTGTCATTCATGGCAATCTCCAGTCAGTTGTCAGATTGGGCAGTGCTTGTCAGCCCCCGATGCTGCGTGCTCAATGCTCGCGCTCCGTTTGCCGAAACCCGAAACCGGATCCCCGAAACCCGTTGTCAGACTTTCGTCTGACCTCCTTGCCTACTGCCCTTTGCCTTCTCCAAACTCCCCACCCCAAACTCAAACCTTGTCAGACTATCGTCTGACCTCCCTGACCACCGACCACTGACTACTGATCACTCTCCCGCCACACGCACTTGCCTTCCACGCAGTCCAGCTTGTTGTGCGTGCCGTCGCAAAAGGGCGGGACCTTCGTCTGGCGGCACATGCACATGCTGGCCATCAGGGTCTCGTCCACACGGAACTTGTAGCTCTTGCGGTTGGTGCAGTGCTCCTCCTCGCGGTGGCTGTTGTCACACCAGGGCTGGGTCTTCGAGTGACCGCAGGAGCACCAGGAGTAATTGCGCGGCTCCAGCTCGAGGCGCATGTTGCTGTTCTGCACGCACTTGCCGGGCACTGCGTCCTCGGGCAGCGGCTCGGAGTAGCCGAACAGCTGGATCTTGCCATCGCGGATCCAGATCCCGTCGGGATGGTCCACCTTGTTGAGGCACTGGCGCTGGGCCTCCATCTCCGCCTTCAGGCGGGCTTCCTCGGCAAGCTGTTCGGGGGTCTTCGTTTCCTGGTTGTCCATGCCGCAATTATAGCGGCATCGCCCTACTTCAGCACTGCGGCGCTGCGCTGCAGGCTGACTTCCGTGCTGCCACGGCTGCGGCCCCAGTCCAGCGCGGCGGCGTAGTCAACGAGGCCCATGCTCTCACCGTACTCGCCCGTCACCTTGCGGCCGGCGGTGCTGTCGATGATGCGCTGGCGCACATCCTCCCAGCGGCGGGTCGGGTCCTGCGCATACAAAAGCGCGGCCAGTGCAGAGACCTGCGGCGTGGCCCCGCTGGTGGCGCTGAAAGTGCTGGTGCGCGTTGACCAGGGGAAATCCACCTGCGGCACGGTCACGAAGCGGCCCTCACGGAACTCCTCAGAAGGCAGGTAGGACAGGTTCGGGTGCGGGTAGATGCGGCTGGTGACGAGCCCATAGCCCGGTGCGCTGACGCAGTGCGCCTCGAGGTTGCTGCCCTCCGCGCTGGCCGGGCTGAGCCAGGGTCGCGATGGATCAGCCGGCATGCAGGCGCTGACGCTCAGCACGTAGTCCTCCTCGCCCGGCTTGTTGGTCACGCCCTGCGCCTCGTTGCCGGCGGCGAACACATACAGCCGGTCATTGCGCGAGACGTCCTCCCAGATGCTGCCGCTGGCCTTGCCGACCACATTGGCAACCACCTTCCACTCCGCCTCACTGAAGAAGGCCTTCGGCACGCTGGCGCTGACGCTGACGACGCGCACCTCGCCCTGCCCGTCCGGCCCCCAGCTCGAGCTGTCGCCCATCACCGGGTAGTTCTCGCTCAGTGCGTTGACAAGCTTGATGAAGGCCGATATCGGGCTCTTGACCTTGTAGCCGACCATCCGGAAGGTGCTTTCACTCTTCACGCTGGCGGGCAGGATGCGGATGCCGGGGTTGCCAGCTTCGTAGTCCGCCGTGCAGCGCGTGATCAGCCCGGCGACGGAGGTGCCATGCCCACTGGGTCGGCCCTGGATCGCCTCACGCGGCAGGCCGGTGCCACGCTCATCCTCGCGGTCGGTCAGCTCGATGCCGTTGCCGGGACGCTTGTCCGGTCCGATGCGGCGGTAGTTGCGGTAGTTGGCATCCAGCGCATCGGGATGCATCCGGCCGCTCAGGTCAGGATGGTTGACGAAGATCCCGGTGTCAGCCACGCATACCGTCACCGGCGACAGCTCCGGGCTGCCGGCATTGCCATACTCACGGAAGCTGGTGGCCTCGCCGTTGCCAAACAGCACGGCGTTGCCCTGCATGAACAGCTCACTGCCGCTCAGGGGCTCAGCCCAGTCCACGGTCGTGCCCTGCGGGTCGCACAGGCGGTAGTACTCGAACAGCGGCATCGGGTCCTGCCGGGCGGCTTCCGCCTCCTGCTCCCAGGCCGCGAGTCCGCCCTTGATGTTCTGGTACTTGTCATTGATGAACATCGCCGCCTGCTGGTCCAGCGCTGCAGTCGCAGCCTCTGCCCCGAGCGAGCTCTCGTTCCATTCCATCAGCAGCGCATCCGGCGCGGCCCAGTTCACCCGCGGGTCGCTGTCCAGCTCCTCCACCACATCACGCAGTTCGCGATGCGGGCGGGCGATGCCGACATTGTCCAGCAGGCCATCGAGTTTGCCGGGCTGCAGCACATCCAGTTCGTGGTAAGTGAAGCCGCTGTCGGGGTTGACCCATTCGAATGTCAGGCGCAGGCCATGCTCGCGCCAGAGCTGTGCCCGCTCACGCCCGCTCAGCCCGCTGCGGGTCTCGGCCAGCACGCGGTCCTCCAGCACCTCGAGCTGCGGATAGGCCGCGTCGTAGGGCACGATGGCGATCTCCTCGGCGGAGCGCAGGTGGCGGCCGGGCAGCAGCACGATGCTCAGGAGCTGGAGGTACAGGCAGGCCGCGGCCATGAAGAGCAGCGGCATATACGTGAGTAGCGGTCGTCTCATCATCTGCTTAATCGTAGCGGGGGGGAGGAATGTTCAATCAAGAGCGGAAGCCCACCGATGGGTAAACACAAGGAACTAAGCGCCAACGCAATTCCTAATCGCTGGTTATGTAGATTCCGTCCTCTTTCTCTAGAACCAGGAAGTCCTCTTCTTGCACGGACACATTGCAGATCCCTTGCAGGGCCTGGTCGAAATGCTGCTGGTACTTTAATTTCCCGGTGATGTCCCACATTACCAATGTATCCGATCTTTCTGAGCCTGGGTTTTCCATGGCGATGGCTGCCAGCATTCTTTCTCCTGCGTAGTCGAACTCACACATCCGGGAATTCCTGGTCCGTGGAAAATCCATCGACAGCCAGCCCTCAGGCAATTGCCTTGCCGTTTCACTTCCCGTAGAAACATTGATAATCGCACGGTAAGTAACCACTTCAGCAATTCCATCTTGCGCGAAGTCCACGGCATAAAACACCGAGCCACTGGAAGGTGAAGGTGAGACACCGTCGATCCAGGTCACATCCTGATCCATCCCATAAGCACGATACTGCCAGTTTCCCAGCTTCATGGCTTCCTTGTCTGAACTTGCAAGGAATTCCGCCCTGCCATCATTGTCTAGATCCATGAAGCAGTCCACTAGGTTGCCGCGCACATCCTCCGTATAGAACAGCTCGACTCCGTTTAGTCCATAGATATGCACAGGGGCGGAATACCTATGTCCGAACTGCTCGCCCAGCAGCAGGTCCACGAAGCCGTCGCCATCCCAGTCCGCTCTGTATTGTGGGAATCCGTTGTCCTGTCCAGTCAGGGTGCACATTAACTCACCCTTTGTCGTCAGCACCTGCATTTCGTTTGTATGCCCCCAGTCATTGCCGGGGTCCGGAATGCTGCACAAGAGCTCCATCACGCCATCGCCGTCACAATCCCATGCAAGGTCCGGTGCTGAAATGAATCCATCCAGCGGAAGCTCCCTGACTTCTCCTCCGGGAACTTGCAGTATCTGCATGCCTCCACTGTGGATGCTAAGCAGTTCCCATCCTGAATCATCGTCAAAGTTGCCAGCCAACACCGCACTGTCATCCTTCCTGCCATCAGGGTAAGCAAGGAGTCTCCTCCACTCAAGTGCGTTGCCAACGGTAGTTCCGGTTTCATGCCTGTCATTAACATTCTGTAGCTCAATCAATTTGCCGACTATGATGCTGAAAACCTCGTCCTCTGATTTTCCAACGGTAGACTCCTTGAAGTACAGCTCATCAAAGCCAGCCCTTTCCAGCAATGCTTTGTCCACCTCTGATTGACAGGCCCAGGCTTTTTCAAATGCAGAGCTGGATCCTTTTGCTTCTGCATCCTTCGAGGAGTTTTCCAGGCAGGAAATCAAGCCTCCCAAAACAAGGAGCAAGCCAAGCATTAACTTCAAGCCTCTGGCGAGCATGCCTTGTGATTGACTGAGTTCCATCACTCCCCCTCCACCCCCAGCAGCAGTTCCTGGGCCGTCAGCACAGCTACTCGCCGGCCGTCGGCGTCCAGCTCGAAGTCGTCAATGTCCACCCCGAAGCGTGTGTCAAACACAACCTTGCCTGTGCTGTCCCAGCCCACCAGTGCATCCCGTTCGAGGATGCCGACACGCTGCGGCCGCCCGAGCACCATGCGCTGCCCGCCGAAACTGGCAATCCGCAGCTCCGGGGTCCGCAGCGGCTGGATCAGCCAGTCATCCCAGCCCTCCGGCGTATCAAGCCTGAGCGGCTCGCGTCCGACGCGCGCCAGCACCTTCTCGCAGAGCAGCTCGTCAATCCCGTCGCCATCAACGTCCACCGCGCAGGCCGGTGAATCCAGGCCCTCGATGCAGGGGATCGCCTCAAACAGCAGGAAGCCGTCCACCATCCTGAGCAGGCTCACTCCGTGCGGCTCCTCTGAGGCACGCATCACGATCCCCTCGCCTCCGCTGTCATCCAGCCGCGCACTGAAGGCGAAGCTGGTGATGCCGATCACGCCCATTTCCCGGACGACCGCGCCATCCTCATAGAGGTACAGCTTCGAATCAGCGCCCCTGTCATCCCAGCAGACCAGCTCCCGCTCGCCGTCGCCATCGAGGTCGGCCATGCAGTAGTTTCCATCTGCGATCTGGGGCGGCGCATCCTCCACCTGGGCTCCATCCATGTCCCGCAGGTTGTAGATGAAGTCGCCGGAATTACCGCTCCTTTCCATCTGCTTCCAGTCCAGCACCCGGAACTCCGGCTGACCGTCGGAGTTGTAGTCCAGCAACTCATAGGCTTCCAGTCCGGCCAGCCCGGGCAGCTCCCCGCTCCCGCCGCCGAACCCGTACCAATGCAGCTTGCCGGCCCCCATCGTCTCGTCGGCATTGGTATCCTGGTAGGTGAACTCCGGCCTGCCGTCGCCATCCATGTCGAATCGGTGCAGGCGGCCGCCCATCCACCAGCGTGACGGCCGTTCATTCGCCAGCAGCAGTTGCCAGTCCAGCGTTGATCCCTCTTTTACCATGGGCGGTCTTTCCGCGAATGGCTTTGTCGCCAGCACCGCAGTATGCATCGTCCGCTTCGCATGGCCGTAGTAACTCTCGGCATATCTGGAGGTCCACCACTCGAGGCCCTGCCCACGCGCCTCCAGCGCCTTGCGTTCCTCCTGCTTGAGGCGCAGCCACAGCTCGGTGATGTTGATGCGGTCGGCGGGGTCATGCTCTGCCGGGTCCGGGTCGAGGTTCTCCGGCGAGTCCGGCTCTGCCTTAGTGGCAAATGGCTCATTTTCGGCACTCTTCGTTGCATTGCCCTGTGTCCCGGACGAATCAGGCTGCTGGTCGCATGCCGCCAGCAGGCAGAGGATTGCCAATGGAGCCAGCATGGCAATGCTCCACTTCGTAATCAGCCCCCTGCGGTTCACTGCCCGTCCCTCACATCCGCCAGCACCATGATCGCATTGGCGGTACGCATAACCAGCCTGTCCTGCTGTCCATCCCAGACGGCGTACAGCCTGTCAATCTCGGATTCGGAATATTCGTGGTAGATAAGCTTCCCTGCGCTGTCCCAGATCAGCAGGGTGTCACTGCGCTTGCCCTCCGGCTTCTGATAGACCGCCGCCGCGAAGCAGTTGCCCTGTGGCAGGTGCAGCGGGATGGCAACACATGGGAAAGCCCCGTATTGAATTGCCGCCCAGCCTACCGGCAGCTGCAGCTCCACGGCACTGCCGCTCGCCGGGCTGACAATCTGCCGCTCCGTCAGCAGCTCCGCTACCCCGTCGCCATCGAGGTCGGCCGCACAGACCGGCATGTCCTGCGGCACGCCGTCACCCAGTCCCGGCACAGGCAGCTGCTCCTGGTCGAGGCCATATGCCCGCAGCGCGGAGGCCTTTGTGACCGGGCCGCCGGAGGTGCCCTGTGAGATCGCCTCTGCACGGCCGTCGCCATCGATGTCCGCCAGCGACCAGATGATCGCCGGCATGATCCCCTCGGTGGACCAGGTTTCCGCTCCACCGTGTGCCAGGGCGATGATGCGGCTGCTGGACAGGTCATCCACCAGCAGCTCCAGCAAGCCATCTCCGTCCATGTCGCCAAGGTACTGCGTCGCCATCGGCAGGCGGCCATTGATCGTATCCAGCAGCTCACCGGATATGCCCACGATTTCCAGCCCGTTGCCACTGCCGCCGCTGCGCGCCCCACCCTCCGGGGCATAAGCCGTGCAGACCAGCTCGTCAATCCCATCACTGTCCCAGTCCCAGGCTATCGAACTGCGGATCGCATCCCAGCCGAGGATCGGCAGCTCAGTCATGCTGCCGTCGAGCTCCAGCAGCTGGCAGGCGTACTGCTCGCAGTGCAGCATCTCCTGCGTTTCGTCCCCGTCAAAGTTGCCAACCACCAGCGTGGCGTAGTCCTCATACTCACCGTTGAATGTGTCGAGGAACTTCCAGTAATACTGCGGCATGTCTATCGGACGGCCCGGTTCGTGCCAGTCCTGCCCACGCAGGTACTGCGCCCGGCTGGCCAGCATTTCCGCAAACCCATCCACTGGCTTGCCATCAAATTGGATGCCAAGGCGCTCCAGGCCCATCCCGTCGCGCTCCAGCAGCCGGTGGTCCTCATCTGTGAGCGATTGCCAGACTGACTCTATTGCAGCCGCGTCCAGGCTTTCACCGGACTCAGCCGCACAGGGTTGGACAGCGGATTCATCAGGAACTGCTTCCTGTTGTACCTGCGGAGTGGCAACATCTGACCCATCGCCAACTGTCCCGGCCTGCTCCTGCTTCGGGCAAGCGTTGCACAAGAGCAACACTGCCAGCAGCAACACCGTTGCCAGCAGCCTCACTGGGAGACCTTCAGCCTGTCATTTGTCTGCAGCATGAGCTTCTGCCCATCCGCGCCATTGATCACCTTCAGGTCCTGCAGCTCCTCACCGAGGTATTCCAGGTAGACCAGCTCGCCGGCGCCGTTCCACATCGCCACTGTGTCCGAGCGGTACTCCTCGCGGCCCTCGATCAGGCGTGCCACCAGCAGCTTGCGCCCGTCCAGCTCGATCACGCCAAGCCCCATGCCCATCCCCCAGGAGAGCTGCATGTCATCCCAGCTCTCCGGTTTGGCAAGCCGCGTCTTCTCGCCAGTCTGCGGGTTCAGCAGCGACGAGCCGGTCAGGATCTCCGCAAAGCCGTCCCCGTTGAGGTCGGCACACAGTGAAGGCGGGCCGGCCAGCGAGTTGTCCGACAGCCCGGGCACTTCCACCGGCTCCTGCCCCATCCCGCAGGCCATCACGCGTCCGCCGTAGGGTACGTTAGGGTCGTACAGCGGGGCCAGCAGCTCATCCTTGCCATC
This sequence comes from Planctomycetales bacterium, assembly GCA_022646745.1. Taxonomy (GTDB): domain Bacteria; phylum 4484-113; class 4484-113; order 4484-113; family JAFGCY01; genus JAHEFU01. The sequence continues at coordinate 34,671 of CP060262.1, forward strand.
GTTGTCAATGTCTCCGCTGGCCATCTCCATCAGGCTGATCGCCTCCTTCGGCTGCCAGACCAGCTTGCCCTTGCGCCCATAGGCCAGGACTTCAGGGACGTACTGCGGCCCGTAGTTCATCAGGATCAGCTCAGTATGCCCGTCGCCATTGACGTCCGTGCCGGAAGCGTTGCCCATGTCAATGTTGCCATCCAGTTCCGCGATCCGCTCGCCGCTCGTGCTGAGCACCAGTGTCTTGTACTCCTCCGCGCCGCTTTCGTCCTGCGTGAAGTTGTTCCAGTCCGTGGCGAGGAACTCGCCTATGCCGTCCCCGTCGTAGTCCCAGATCGCGGTTGCCATCAGCTGCTGGTTCGGGTCGAGCTTCAGCTCCTGCTCGCTGCCATCGAGCTGCACCAGCCACTGCACATCCTGCGACACCAGCAGCTCATCCTCGGGGTCAGAATCGAGGTTGCCGGCGAGCACCATCGAGTACAGGCCGTCCACGCTCTCGAAGTTGACCACGTCCTTCCAGGCCAGCGCCTTGCCGACCGGCACACCCTTGTCATGCAGCTCCATCGGGCGCAGCATCTGCAGCTGCGACTCCAGCATCATCTCGATCGAGGCGATGTCCATCGAGCCGACCATTCCGTCGGCGAAGCCCTTGTCCATGCCGGACTCCTCCAGCAGCTGGCGGTCCTCGGCGCTGAGCTTCTGCCACATCGCGTCCACTTCCTGCTGCGTGGCCGGAGTGCCCATCCCCGGCGCGGCGGCCGGTTGCTGGTTCTGGGCCTGGTTCTGGTTGTTGCTGAAGCCGTTGCTCAGCCCCTTGCCCGCCTGGTCCAGCAGGTCGCAGGATCCAAGCAGGCCAATGGCCAGTACCGCGAGCGTGGCAATTGCCAGCCTGCCGATCACCTTGAGCGCCGGCATGCCGGCCAGTCTTGCATCAGTCTTCAAGTCCCTGCCTCCCGTACCGCCCGCTATGCCCGGCGGCTGATCCATTCTAACCAATGGCGCAGATATCAGGGCGAGATGAGCAGGCGCGACTGGGTCAGCACGGCGAGACGCTGGCGGCCGCCATCCCTGACCACCGCGATTGAATGGAGCTTCTCCCCAAAGCGCTCGCAATACAGAAGCCTGCCCTGCATGTCCCATATCCCGAGTGAGTCCGACCACATGCATCGCTCATCCACCATTGCCACCAGCACCGGCCGACCCCCGAAGTTCCATGCCACTACCTTGCCTCCGAACAGGTTGTCAAGCACCATGTACCTGGCGTCCGGAATCAGCTCCAGTGGAACGCCCTCGCCACCATCCAGTTCACGGATGCTGTTGTCAATCAGCAGTTCATCGCGCCCATCGGCATCGAAATCCGCCAGCACGGGCCGATTGTTGTCGCTTAGCCATGCGTCGTTTTCAACGGGCAGTTTGACGGGCTGCCATTTCCCCAGCTCCAACACTTGCAGGTAGCTGTATTGTTGATCGTCTGCTTCTGGGTTCGTGCGGCAGATCAGCTCATCCGTACCATCGGCGTCAATGTCACTGACCCACTGGAAACCATTGCCGGGGCTGTCCCCGCTGTCCAGCAACTCACCGGCGGTGGACCAAATCCAGTACATGTAATGCAGCGGGTCGCTCAGTTGCAGCGAAGTATTTGCTGTCCCCACAAGGTCCTGCACACCATCGCCGTTGAAATCACCGCTCTGGAAGAAAATGGCATGCATCTCCACGCATGGAATATCAGTACTGCTGCCATCCAGCTCATACACCGCAAGCAGCGAACGTCCGGCACGCTCCTCCTCGCTCAGTCCGTGGATCAACCTGGCAACAAGCTCAAGCTGGCCATCCCCGTCGAAGTCATATGATGTACCCTGCAGGGAAAACAACCTTTGCGCACTTTCCGCCCAATCGAGTTTCCTGTTCGATCCATTCAGTCTGACAAGTGTGAGCTGCTGGAATCCATCATTCAGCAGCAGTTCGTCCTGGCGCGGTTCACCCTCAAAGTTTCCACTATCAACTGTCTTGCCGAAGTCATCCGATGACTTCATTTCATACAGCGTTTTCCATGTGATGGCGCTGCCCCGGGTCACTGCCGCTGGCCGGACCAGCAGTTCCCGCTGGTCGCGCACCTTGCCCTCGATCTCACGGTAGATCAGTTCGTAGTCGTCAGAGTGCTCCTGCACCAGCTCGGATATGTAATCAACCACAGTGCGCGGGCTGTCAGCCCTGCGGTTCAGCTCCCGGGCGTAATTGACAAGATCCTCAGATGAGAAGTCCGAAGTCAGCTGCTCCATCAGTTCCGGGTATTGTTGCCACAGCAGGTCCGCCTGGAATTCCATTGCCGCCTGCCTGCGCTCTTTCGCAGCTTCCTCCGGCCCGCCATTCATATACCACTGCTCCGTGGCACCCACTCCCAGATTCAGGCCGCTTCGCAGCTTCTCAGTGGCTATTGCCAGGCGCTGTGGCAGTTCCTCTGCCGTAAAGCGATGTGTCCGTTGCGCTGGGATTCCATCCCCATCCGGGCGGTCCCCGGTGTCTTCAGCAGTGGAACTGGTGTTGAGACGCTGGAGCATGAACATAGCAAGCAGCCCGACTGCCGCCGCAATCAGCAGCAGCTCAAGCCAGATCCGCCAGCGATTCTTTCCCGTCCCCACGGCCATATATGTATCCTAGCGCAGTGCCCGGCCAGGCTGCTCAGTCCACCACGGGCAATTCCGCCCTGCGCAGCTGCCCATCCACCCCCTGCAGGATGAGCACGGGTTGACTGCCATCGCTGACAACAAACAGGTGTCGCATCGGCTGCTTAAAGGTCCTGCGATAGACAATCCTGCCCTGCGCGTCCCAGATGAGCACGGTATCCTTTTCCATGTCCGAGACCGACTCGCCGACCAGTGCTGCCAGCGCAAACTGCCCGTCAATTTCCAGTTCACTGTACTCACTGCCGATATCAAACACTATGAACTGCGCGGTCCAGTCCGCTGGACGCTCCAGCTCCATCACCGGCCCTGCAAGTGACAGCACCTTCAACTGGTTCGTCAGGATCTCAGCCTTGCCATCCCCGTCCATGTCCGCGCAGTAGACCGCGTTGCCCCAGTGCTCCGCATCCTGCAGCTCAGCTATCTGCACAGGATCCTGCTCCATTCCGAAAACCCTTGAGTTGGGAGCATTGGACGCCAGGGCCTGGCGCGAAATGCCGAGCACTTCCTCGCGACCATCGCCATCCACATCCCCGACCGCCGGTACCGAGATTGAATGCAGGTCAGGCTCATTCCAGAGCGAATTGCCGCTGCCGTCAATTGCATTCACCGTGTTGCCAACTCCCTCTGCATCCGGGATCGCCACCAGCAATTCCCGGCTGCCATTTCCGTCTATATCAACCAGGTTGCGGCTGAGCAGGGGTTTGCCTTCGAATTCCATGATTGCATGTCCCGAGAGGTCCACTACAGACATTTCTGACAGCAGCCTGCCGCTTGCGGCATTTCTGATGAGTTCGTACCTGACAACGACGTACTCACTCACGCCATCTCCATCACTATCCCACAGGCAGTCGACGGCCTTGTTGTCATATCCGATCAGGTTGGAATTCACGTACACTCCATCCAGGTCGTAGATCCGGTAATGGTCCCACAACAGCAGCAACTCGTCTGCCGAATCAGAATCAAGGTTGCCCGGCAGGAATGTTACGAGGTCCAGCATGGGAGGTCCGGCGTCGATAGCCACCCCCATTTCCTGCCAGGCGAGTTTCTCCAGCCTGCCCGTCAGATTGCCAGCTGACTTTCCACCGGTGTTGCGTTCCGTGCTGTCCCCGCTGCCCCTGTTGCATGAAACGAGCAGCACGAGCAACAATGCTGTAATCACGCTGAAGTTTCCTGTCCAGCACATTTGCAGAGAACCGTCCATTCAGCAATGTTAGACTGCGGTTGAATCAAAGTCACCTGGTCAATGAAACATTGAGTCAACTGTCACTGCGGCGGCTAGTCAATATTGACTCCGTGACTCCTTGACTTCCTGACTCTTTGACTCTCCCCACTCCAACCTCCAACGTGCAACCTGCCCCTGCAACCTGTTTAAACCATTTCTCCGCGCGGCATAATATGAATGACTGCGTTACAATACGCAGCCGAGGAAAGCGAGATGTACACACTGAAGTACACATCTGGATTCCGAAACCCGCCGGTGCCGGCCGGCACCACTGCGCGCGCCTGAGCACGCCGCGGACACTTCCGCATCCCCGCCAGACGCGCCCCCTGACCTCCCCTGCCCCTGCGTGCAGCCCCGGTCAGTGCTCCCCCGCCAGCCAGGCACCTTTCCCGCCGATACATATAAGGTAAAATCCTGCATTCGCGGGATCCGCACTGATATTAGGAAATCCGACTGACATGAGTGAGACACAGACAATGAGTGAGGCAGCACCCCACGTACGCATCCGCGCCATCGGCCCCGGGCATCTCGGGCAGCGCGTGCAGATCCGCGGCTGGCTGGCCAACAAGCCCGGCGGCAAGGGCCGTTACTTCCTCTGGCTGCGCGACGGCAGCGGCATCATCCAGGCCGTCGCCGAGCAGGAGAAGTCCAGCCCCGAGGACTGGGAGGCCGTGGAGAGCATCGGGCTCGAAAGCAGCATCATCGTGGAGGGCATCGTCAAGGCGCACCCCAGGAACGAAGGTGAGTTCGAGCTGGACTTCGCCGGCATCAAGGTGCTGCAGGCCGTCAGCGACTACCCGATCACCAAGAAGGAGCATGGCACCGAGTTCCTGATGAAGCACCGCCACCTCTGGCTGCGCGGCCGCCGCCAGAGCGCGATCCTGCGCATCCGTGCGGAGGTGCACAAGGCCTGGGCGGACTTCTTCTACGATCGCGGCTTCTTCCGGGTGGACACCCCGATCTTCACGCCCAACGCCTGCGAGGGCACCACGACGCTGTTCGAGGTGGACTACCACGGCGACACCGTCTACCTCTCGCAGTCCGGCCAGCTCTACAACGAGGCGGACATCGGCGCGCTCGGGCAGGTCTACTGCTTCGGGCCGACCTTCCGTGCGGAGAAGAGCAAGACCCGCCGCCACCTGCTGGAATTCTGGATGCTGGAGATGGAGGCCGCGTTCTACGACTTCGATGACAACATCCGCTTCCAGGAGGAGATGATCGCGTTCACGGTCAGCCGCATCCTCGAGCGTTGCAGTGCCGAGCTGAAGGAGCTCGGGCGCGACCCGGAGAAGCTGCGCCCGGCCACGCAGACGCCCTATCCGCGCCTGCGCTACGGCGATGCGATCGAGCTGATCAACAAATCGCGGGTGGCGATCCTGATGGAACAGCGCGGCCTGTCCGAGGAGAAGGCGCTGGAACTGCTGTACAGCGGCAAGGCGACCTTCAGCGACGACACCTATGATGACGACGCGGAGAAGACCCGCAAGCTTGAGCCATTCCGCTGGGGCGACGACTTCGGCGCGCCGGACGAGGCCGCGATCAGTGCGCAGTACGACCGCCCGGTGTTCGTTTCCAACTTCCCGACGGAGATCAAGGGCTTCTACTTCAAGCAGGATGAGGAAGCGGACGGCAGCCTGCGTGTGGACCCGGTGTTTGCCGCGCTGCCAGACGACATGAAGCTGCCCGGCATGAGCGGGCATACCGTGCAGGGTGCGGACTGCATCGGGCCGGAGGGCGCAGGCGAGATGATCGGCGGCAGCCAGCGCGAGGACAACTTCGAGCGCCTGATGGAGAACATCGAGCACCACCAGCTGCCGCTGGACTTCTTCCAGTGGTACCTCGACACACGGCGTTATGGCAACGTGCCTCACAGCGGCTTCGGCATCGGCATGGAGCGCTTCGTGGCCTGGGTGGCGGGCGGCAGCGACACCCCGGTGCACATCCGCGAGGTGATCACATTCCCGCGCATGCTGCACCAGTTCGAGCCCTAGGAGGTCTGGCGCAAGCCAGGCTTGGAGGTCGGACGCAAGCTCGGCTTGGAGGTCAGGCCCATGGCCTGACAGGAGGCCAAGCTGTAAGCTTGGCTTGGAGGTCAGGCCCATGGCCTGACAGGCGGCCAGTGCCATGCACTGGCACACATGAACTGACAACTGAAATGGCGGCCGGGCACATGCCCGGTTGCCATTTATTCCTCTCACTCCCCTACTTCTTCCACTTCCCCTACTTCCTCCACTTCCCCTACTGCTTCCACTTCCCCCACTATTAAAACCATTCCCACTGTTGCCAGACTATCGTCTGGCCTCCCCGCCCGGCTTGTGCCGGACCTCCTACACTCCTGCCAGCAGCCTCGTATCCGTCACCACATACAGCCGCCTGCCATCCTCCCCCGTGAGGATGTCATTCACCTGTTCACCGAAATGCTCCATGTACACCAGCTTGCCGCTGCTGTCCCACAGCCCGAGCGTATCCGAGCGGTTGTCATCGTAATCCTGCACCAGCAGGGCTGCCAGCAGGCGCTCCCCGTCGCGCTGCCAGAGCACGACCTGCGGGCGCGGCTGCCGGTGTGCCGTGGGCAGCATGTAGCCCTCCGGGAACTCCAGCTCCACCGTATCGCTGTTCCAGCTCAGGTAGACATGCCCGGAACTGACCAGGTCCACCCGGCCGTCGCCATTGATGTCAACGAGTGCCAGGATCGGGTCAACGTCGCGCTGCCCGCTGGCGGACAGCACATCCTGGTCCTCCTGATCGATGCCGACGAACAGCTGGTCAAAGGCATTGGTCTTCGTCTCCGATGGCCGCTTGATCAGCAGCTCATCCCTGCCGTCGCCATCCACATCCCCCACCATGATGTCATCCATGTTGGAACACTGCGTATTGAAGATCTCGCCACCGGCCTGCTCTATTGCATAGAGCGTCTTTTCCATCAGGAATGCCGTGTTATTCCGGTCCGCTGTCTGGTTGAGCTTGTAGCACAGCAGCTCCGGTAGTCCATCGCCATCCATGTCCAGCTCCGGCAGGCGCATGCTCCAGGCAGTTCCCGGAGTATGGGCAAGAATCTCCCCATCCAGCCCGCGCAGCACTCCGCTGTCTCCCGTATATAAACGCCCACCTTCCTTTGCATTGGCGGGATCATAATCCAGCAGTTCATCCACGCCATCACCATCGTAATCAAATGCTTCAAGCAACGCCACCAGATCAAGGCCGGGTGTCTGCAAAATGCTGCCGTCCTGATTTCGGAATTCAATTCCGCGGTACTGAATTGCCACTTCCTCCTCTGGGTCATCATCAAAGTTTCCGGGGAAGACAACGTATCGCCGGTAACCTGGTCCGGACTGCTGTTTCTCATGCTCCTCTACTACCTGCCACTCCACCGCATCTCCACGATCCACATTCGCTTCTCCGGCCACCAGCGGCTTGTTGCGATTTAAAGCCTGCTGCATCGCATCAGCAACATATGCCTTGTCAAACAGTTGGCCCTGTGTACGGCGCTGAAGAATCCACTGCTCGCGTGTCAGGCCATTTTGCTTGGTGATCTGCTTTCGCATCTTCTCATCCAGCTTCTCCCAGGCTCCCTCCGGGTCTGAGTATTCGCTGTAGCGATCCCATTCCCTCTTGCCATTCAGGTTCCTGGTCAGCAGCTCCCGGTCCTCCTCACTCAGCGCATTCCACAGCTCGTCAATCTCAGCCTGGGTGACCGGATGGCTACCGGCTTTGGCTGTCGCCATCCCTTCTCCGGCGATCACCGGCGCCCCACTTTCACTGACGCCTACCACCACCGGATCATCATCAGCCTGCTGGCAGGCAGCACACAGCAGGCAGGCCTGCATTGCCAGTGCCAGCATGGCCGCCAGCGCCAGCCGATCCAATCTCCCCGGATGTCCCATTTGCCGCAGCCTCCGGCTTGCATATTTACTACACATCGTAGTATATACCACAAATTGATGAGGAATGATGAATGAGCAATGAAGAGTGACTAATGAACAATGCCGGAGCTGCGTTGCGAAAACACGCCGCAGGCGTGATGCAGCTGCGCAGGACGGGAAACTGACATGCCAGTCGTGGCATAGCCTGCGAAGCTGCGCTTCGCGGCTCCGACCTCAACCTATTCTCATTGCTCACTTTTCATTGCTCATTGCTGCCCAGCGACTGGAAGTCGCCGCTACTGACTCCCCCCTCCTCCCCACTCCAACCCTCTTTCCGTTACTATCTTCCCGTGGATGGCTTATTCGGGACAGGTGGGGACGCCGGCAACCGCAATGACGAATTCCGCATGAGGCTCAGTGCCTTGTCCGCCGGCTTCGAGCGGGACGCCCTGTCCGGCCTGCGCGGTCCCGGGCAACCGGCGCAGTTCGTCTGGCTGGCACTGCTGGTGGCATTCATCAACGGACTCGTCTACCTCAACCTGTTCCCGGCCTATGGCCTGTACCTCTTATTCACACCGCTGCTCTACTTCTGGTGGCTGGTGGAACTGATGCAACGCCCCCTCACCAGCCGCTTCCACTATGCCCGCCGCCACATGACGAACCAGCTGATGTCAACGGAGCTGATGCTGCGCAGCATTGACGAACCCTACAGCCTGGCGCTGCGGGATGCCGCGCTGGAGGCCGGCCTGCCGAAGTGGATGCTGCCGCCGCAGCCGCAGGATGCCGAAGGCCTGCTGTCGCATGCCGGGGTGCTGGCACCGCTGCTGCTGGACTTCGACCGGCTCGGCCGTGGTGATCGTACAGTCGAGCTGCGCCGCGCATGGTGGAAGGTGTTCTGCGCCAGCCGCGCCGGCAGTTCCCTGTGCTGGCTGTTACTGGTGCTGGTTCCGCTCGGGGGCGGGATCCTGGCTTTCCCGGTGATGCAGCTCGTGCTGCACTGCCGCAGCCAGCGGGTTGACAGCCTGGCCCGCCAGGCCGCCCTGTGCGAGTTCCTCAGCAATGCCAACCAGGACTGGGCGCTGTTGATCCGCCAGCTCGGGCAACTCAGTGAGCAGGCTACTTCATCTCGATCACGGTCAGCGAAAACTCGCCACCCTGCTTCAGCATCTCCTGCATCGCAGGACTGAGCGAGGCATCATCCATGCCGAGCGTTGCAATGCTGACCGAGATATCCGCACCATCCTTTTCGTAGAAGCGTCCGCTGGACATCAGCTGCTCCTCCTCCTTGCTGGAGAACTGCCCGCCGAAGGCGCTGTACTGCGTCTCGCGGTAGCCGAGCGCGCCTAGCTGCCTGTCAAAGTGCGCCACCACACTGTCCCAGCCGTCCGGGTTGTTGAAGCGGATTGTCAGTGTTGACATCGAGCTGTACTGGTCGCCGGGCTGGCCGCTGAGCTGTGTCTCATCACGCTGTTCCGAGGTCTGCTGCGAGCCCTTCGGCAGGCTGAGTCCAGCCAGTCCGTACTTGCCACCGCCACCGCAGGCAGCCAGCAGCACAAGCATTGCCAGGATCACGAAGCGCAGGCCTGCCATCAGGGTTCCGGCCTCCAGTCCTGTCCCGGCCAGCGCACCAGCACTTCCCGCTCGCCATCCAGCAGCGGGATCATTGCCCCGAGGCTGCGCGGCTGCCACATCAGCACGCTGTTGCCATAACTGTCCCGCAGGCGCTCACTGGCAAAGATGAACAGTGCGCCGTCCGGGCTGCCGCCGCCATCCAGGTCATGGCCGCTGTCCTGATCCGGCCCCCAGGCCACCAGCATGAAGCCATCGGTTTCGCCATCGCCGTTGCGCTGGGTCAGGTAGCTGAAGTTGCCAACCGCCTGCGCAGTCCATCCGAAGGGCACAACCTCCGCATCGAAATCTTTCCCTGATGTCGCCGTGTAGGGATTGGCATAGAAATGCGGCTCCTTCAGTGAAGCCCATTCACTCGCATAGCCCGGTCCGGCCTCCATTGGAAGGCTGGACGGATAGCGGGCATGCCGCGGGTCCGCCTGCTCCGCAGGAATCTCATACCAGACGCAGCCATCCCAGCGCATCACCCCGTCCTGGTTGACAAGCTCCAGCGCGAGCAGCAATGTATCAGCATAGAGCTGCCACTTCTGGTCATTCGCCAGGCTGTCCGATGCCGTTTCGCCACGCTCGCGCTTCTCCCAGGAATTGGCCAGGAAGTCCCGCACCTCAGCCTCCAGCCACATGCCGTAGCTGCACAGCAGGTTGCCCGCCATGAGCAGCGGTATTGCCAGCAGGCTCAGTCCGAATGTTCGATAACTGTACTTATTGTCTTTCATCATCCCAGGGACACAAATCGCCGTACCATTTCAGTATCAGTTCCTGATCCCCGGCCATCACCGGAATCAACTCATAGTCACCTTCAAGATCATAGGCCTTGACGAACTCTCCTCCAGCATTGCGGATATGCCAGCTGGCCATCATCACCCCTGCGCCATCCGCACTGCCATCGCCATCGATGTCCAGCCCGCCAAGCTCATCCGGACCCCAGCCGATCAGCATGAAACCGCAGACTCCACCATCCTCGGCATACTGCAGCAGGTAACTGAAATTGCCAACAGCATCGGTAGTCCAGCCGAAGGGAACAAGGCGGGCATTGTAGTCGTCAAACGCTTCTGCGGTGTACGGATTGGCGTAGAAGCGATCCAACTCATGTGAATATCCGTCAATGAATGAACGATTACTGATGAATGTTAAGTCTTCAGAATAACGAATTGACGCAGGCTTACCATACTCGCCTTCGTCATTGTAAGAATAATCCAGAGCCCAGGGATCACTGGGCCATAGCTGTAGTGCAATCATGGCAATGCTCGCCGACAAGGCTTTTTCATGTAGTCCGACTCGTTCTTCTTCAGCGATACTATCGTCAACTATGTAGTTCCAGCAATCGAGAATTACTGACCGGCAAACTTCTGGATAGATAAAAGTCGTGCTGCACAGCAGGCTGCCTGCCATGAGCAGGACAGGCACAATCAATGTGAAGCGGAGGTACTTCATCTCACCAATGCAGCATACCGCAACTCACTGCCCACTGCCCTCTGCCTCCTGCCTTCTGCCAACTCACTTCGGCCAGTTCAGTTCCACCTGCCTCGCCGTGCCGCTGTCCCAGTAGTTCAGCTGCGCCTCAGCGCGCTGCTCGTCAGTCCACTGGCGGCGGTACATCCCATGCTGGTCCAGCGGCTCGCCGCCGGCCAGCATGATCACCACGCCATCCGGGCTGCCGTCGCCATCGATGTCATGTCCCGTGTCAGCGCTGCTGGCATAGCCGATCAGCACATAGGCGCAGACATTGCCAAGCTCGTTGTACTGCGTGATGTAGCTGAAGTTGCCCACCGCCTCCGCGGTCCAGCCGAATGGCACGCAGCGCGCATCGTTGTTGCTGCCGTCACCGTCGCCAAACGGATTCGGGTAGAAGCCCGGTTCGCCGTATCCCCCGTATCCCGGATGCTCGCTGCAGCAGGGATGCTGCATCAGCTGGCTCAGGGCTGCCGGGTAGTTGTTACCCCAGTGCCGGCCATCATCGCCATCCGCGACTTCGTGGTCCACCGCCCAGCGCTCCAGCCAGAGCTGGATGCTGTGCAATTCGGCCTTCAGTTGCTTCTGCGCCTCTTCCTCGCGCTGCGCGGCATCCCAGTTGCCATTGGCCACGCCTTCCCAGTAGGCACTGCGCGCCTCCTGCGGAACATCGACGGCGCTGGCCGGCGTCATTGCCATTGCCAGCAACAGCATGCCAGTCAGTAATGTCATTGTTCTTTTCATCTGTCCGTTCTCCTTATCACCATCACTATCCACACGCCAGTCAGTCCCTGGCCTCCTGCCAGTGGATCATCAGCGGCCGGCCATGCTCCGTCACCGGCAGCCAGGCTTCATCGTGGTTCCCGCTCCACAGGTCCACCCAGTTGCCATCGCGATCGAACAGCGCTTCCCCGCCGCTGACCAGCAGGTAGGCCACGCCGTCCGGCTGCCCGTCTCCGGTCACGTCCAGCCCACTGTAGCGGTCCGGCCCCCACAGCAGCAGCACATAGCCCGTGATGTTGCCATCCTTGTAGCGCTGCGGCAGGTAACTGAAATTGCCGACGGCCTCGGGGGTCCAACCAAAGGGCACGGGCTTGGCGTCCAGCTCGCTTTCCGCTGAAGCCGAATACGGATTGGGATAGAAGCCCGGCTGCATGTATGGATCGCCGAAGTCGTGTTCCTCGCAGCACTTCCCCGCCGTCAGCAGCATCGCGTCCTCCGGATAGCGCAGTTGCCAGCCTCGCTCTCCGACGGAGTGGTCCACGCTGAAGCGCTCACTCTGCAGCTGCAGGTTGAGCAGCTCGACCCTTGCCATGTCCAGCCTGTCCTTATCGGTGATGCTCTGGCCATCGGCTACGGCCTGCCAGTAGGCGTCGCGCAGCTCTTCATAAGTCGGTCCTTCCGCTGCAGCTTGCCTGAAGCCTGCGATGGTCACGAAAACCAGGGCCAGTACGATCAATGTGTTTCGGTTCATTTGCCATCCCTCCCGTTGTGACTGTGCACGATATTGAAATGTATAACACAGCCTGCGCCTCCGGGCCCGCCCTTCATGTCAGCATGCTAATGTTAAACCCCAATGAAACCGGTGGAGCTGGGGCCGTCTTATCCCGCCGGTGCAGGAGAAGCCTGGCATGCATGACATATTCAGCCTGCCCCCCGAGGGCTACCCGCAGGAACTGCTGTCCCTGCGCAGCGAGGTCATTTCGCGCACGCTTGCCGGCCATATCGACTCCGCCTATGAAATGTACCAGTTCGAGCTGGAGCGCCTGAAGGAGCTGAGCATCCGCGTGTTCGAGCTGCCGCGCGAGCACTTCGAGCTGGAGCACCGTCTCTCGCAGCTGGACTACGCGAAGGACAGCGCTGAGATGGAAAGCATCATGCAGCAGATGGAGCAGCTGAAGCTCGCCGCCGGCTTCCCGCAGGAGCGCATTGACGACCCGATGGGGGCCGGCAAGCCCGCCGAGCTGCGTGAGATCGAGGAACGGATGCAGCAGGCCGCCGAGCGCGCCGACATGGCGGAAAGCGTGCGCCTGTCCCAGCAGTGGCTGGAGCGGATGCGCTTCTACGGTTACCCGCAGCCCGGCATGGAGCGGCAGGAGCAGGCCTACCAGGCCTTCCTCGAACAGGAGGAGGAGCTCAACCGGCAGGTCCCGCCGGAGTACCTCGCCACCATGCGCTCGCTGGCCATGGCGCTGTACCGCGGCAACATGGATGAGGTGATGCGCCAGCACGAGCAGCAGATCGAGATCGCCCAGTGCCTCGGGATCAACGTGCAGCGCATGTCCCGGGAGTACTTTGAGCTGCAGCACCGCATCAGCAAGGCCGCCCGCCGCAACGACCAGGCCGAGCTGGCCCAGCTCCAGCAGGAGCTGGAGGAGCTGCAACCCGCCGACCAGCCCGTGATGGAGATGTTCGTCGACCCCTCAGGCGTGATGGGCCTGCCCCCGGAGTACGCCGAACTGGCCCGCGCCTGTGCCGAGGCCTTCGAGAACGGAGATGAGGCGGAGGCCCTGCGGCTCAGCCAGCAGATGCAGAAACTGCTGGAAAGCAGCGGCAATATCTACAACATCATGAACATCATTGAATCGGAGCCGGAAGGCTGATGAGCCCTTGCGCGGGACTTATCCACGCGCTGTCCACGGCTCATCGCTATAATCTCTAGGTGGAACAGGACCAACAGCCGCGGGAGAACGGGGGCGAACAGCAGGCAGCCCCTTCCGCAGTGCAGGCACATTCCAAAGGCCAGGGCAACGGCAGGCACAACGGCCAGAAGGATGATCCTCGTGTGCGCCTGCTGCTGGCCAAGCTGCTGGCCACCCTGACCGGCATGATCATCGGCATGGCGATCACGGCAGTGGTCAGCTCAAATCTGCTGCCGGAGCAGCAGGAAAAGGTCAGCAGCGCGCAGGAAGAAATCAACGAGGCGAACAAGAGCATCGCCCAGATGAATCCGGAATGGCAGAAGGCATATGATGAACGGACTGCCGCCAAGGAATCATATGACGACCAGGTTGATGCTGACCTGCTTGAGCTGTTCACCAAGGGATTCAACAACCTCCGGTCAAGCACCGGCAGCAGTACCAAGGAGATGCTGGATTCCCTTGAGTCCGATCCGGACCGGCTGATCCTTGAACTATACGGGATCCTGACGGAAGACCAGGCGAAACCCGCCGAGGACAGGACCATTGACGATGCTGTCCGCAGCAAGTTCCTCAGCAAGTTCCATTTCGCGGGCGGCAGTCCTGCAGCGGCTGATGACCAGGCTGAGGCACAGGCCAGTGCGGTACCGGCGACATCCCTGGAGTTCGACCCGGACCTGAATACCAGCGCCCTGCTCTTCCTGGAACTGCGCCGCAAGGATTATGAGTACATCCAGGTTGACAACGAATACTCAAAGTTCCAGCTGTCCGTCACGCTGAACCAGGAAGTGATTTCGGTCACGGAGCGGTTCATCGGCCAGATTGACCTGATCAGCCTGGCGATCATCTTCATCTGTACGATCCTTGGCTACCTGACCCATCCCATAGCTGAGCGGCTGATCAAGCGCATCGCCCAGAACTGGCGCGAGTTTGATTTCGGGCCGGGACAGCGCAGCACGCCCGCCGCCATCGGCTTCTTCGCCGGCATGCTGCTGGCAATTGTCGTGCTGCTGCTGCTGTTCACCGTGATCCCGCTTGAGCAGTCGATCATGGACCAGAGCTGGTTCAAGGTGCTGGTCGGCACGGTCATCGTGCTGATCATCAGCGGCATCGGGGCCATCACCGGCGCAACCTACTTCGGCCCGCGCGAGGACCCGGACCTCGTGGACGAATACATCGAATTCCGCCGCAATGCCGCGCCGAAGCTGCTCGACACATCAGTGATCATCGACGGGCGGATCTACGAGATTGCCCAGACCCGCTTCCTCGACGGCTACCTCGTGGTCACCGGCTCCGTGCTGCGTGAGCTGCAGACGCTGGCTGACAGCGCGGATGAGCGCAAGCGCATCAAGGGCCGCAGCGGGCTGGAGCTGGTGCAGAAGATGCAGGATGACAACCGCGTCGACCTGCGGATCTTCGATGACAGCCAGTTCGACAGCCAGGCCAATGGCGTTGACGACCAGCTGATGATCGTCTGCCGTGAGATGGGGGCACAGGTCGTCACCAATGACTACAACCTCAACCGCGTGGCGGCGATCCTCAACGTCAAGGTGCTCAACATCAATGCACTTGCCAACTCCGTCAAGACCCGGCACCTGCCGGGCGACGAGATCGTGATCAAGATCACCGACCGCGGCAAGCAGAAGGGACAGGGCGTCGGCTACCTCGAGGACGGCACGATGGTCGTGATCGAGGACGGTGGCGGCTTCATCGGCCAGAACAAGCTGGTGCGCATCACGAGCGTCTCGCAGACCGCACAGGGCCGCCTGCTGTTCGCACGGGTGGACCTTGCCAACGGAGAGGGCGATGGCTGAGTTCAGCGCGATCGTACTCGCCGGTGGGAAGGCCTCGCGCTTCGGCGGCACTGATGTCTACAAGGAAAAGCTCGGCGGCAAGTCGATGCTGTCACATTCAATTGACCTCTGCGAGGCGCACGAGCACTGCCGCGAGGTGCTTGTCAGCGTCTCCCCGGCGATCCGCTCCTGGATCGAAGGCGATGTGCTGACCTTCTCCGGCTCCAAGATGAGACTCATGGATGCACAGGCAGACCGCCAGTCCTCCGCACTGGCAGCAGCCAGGCTTGCTAGCAGTGACCTGCTCGTGGTCCTCGATGGCAACCGCCCCTACAGCGGCGATGAGCTGCTGGAGCGCGTGCTGCGCGAGGCGGCCGAGGGCACGGGCTGCGCACCATGCCTGGACTGCACCGATCCGCCGGCCAGCCGCGGTGACAAGGTGGCCGGTGACGGTGGCGACACCGATTTCTTCGGTGCGAAGAAGACAGACTCATACGCCCGCAGCATGCTGCGGGGCAACCTGCCGGCGGCTGAGGCAGTGCTGCTGCAGCATCCGCAGGCCTTCCTGCGTGAGGACTACATCTCAAAGGCTGAAGCTGCCGGTGACCTTACGCGCTTCGCTGACGACAGCGAGGTGTTCATGGCCGGCGGTGGTGACATTGTGCTCGTGCCCGGCCGCAGCGGCAACTTCCGCATTGTCAGCCATGATGACCTGCGCATCATGCAGAAGATCATGGGCGGCCCTTCAAAGAAGAAGCAGGACGGCAAGTACGGGGGCCTCGGTTGGTAGCAGCGGGCAGGAATGACTCCGGCCTGCGCATCGGCCAGGGCGTAAGCTCACAGCGCATCTCCAGTGGCAAGGCGGCCGCACTGGCCGGCATGAGCGTGGAGCTGCAGGTCGGCGATGCCAGCAGCGACGGAGACGTTGCCAGCCAGGCGGTGCTCGCTGCCCTGATGACGGCACTGTCCCTGCCGGGCATCGACACCCTGTTCCCCGCTGACGACACGGAGGCCCTGCGCGAAAACAGCCTGGTGCTGCTCAGCCAGACCGTCAGCGCCCTCAAGCGCCGCCAGCTGGACTCCGTCAGCAGCGCCAGCATCAGCCTGCACCTGGCGGACTGGCAGGCGATCTCCGCCTACTGGGAGGAGATGTGCGGCATGCTGGCCAGTGCGCTGCAGGTCGAGCGTGACTGCATCGGCCTCGGCATCGGTCCAGTACCGGATGGGATGGACGGCGACTGCATGTACGCCGTTGCCTCCGTGCTCTGCCAGCGCCGCAACCCATTTGCTACTGCACCGAAGGCTGCCGCCCCGAGCCGTGCCGAGCGCACCGCCGAGGCGGCCCGCAGCCTGTTTGACAACCCACAGCCGGCCAGGGCATCAGAGCCTGAGCCGGACATCCTGGAGGACCCGACATTGCCAAGGAGAGCACGCGAGTTCGAACAGGCGGTGCGCAGCGGCCTGCCGCCCCTGCCCCGCGCCCAGGCACCTGAGCCAGGCAGCACGCTTTACGTCTACAGTGACGGCGCCAGCCGCGGCAACCCCGGCAAGGCGGCCACCGGTTTCGTGGTGATGGACGGGGCCGGCCTGCTGGTGCATGAGGGCGGCACCCGGCTGGAAGACTGCACCAACAACCAGGCGGAGTACCGCGCGATCATCGAGGCGCTGGAATGGGTTGAGCGCGAACTCGGGCACGACTTCCACCTGGAGTGCCGGCTGGACAGCGAACTTGTCGTCAAGCAGTTAAAGGGCGAGTACAAGGTCAAGAAGGAAGAACTGAAGCCGCTGTCAATGAAGGCCATGAACCTGCTGATGTACTTCACGTCCTTCGAGCTCAGGCATGTGCCGCGCGCCGAGAACGCCCGCGCCGACGCAATGGCCAACGCGGTGCTTGACAACAGCTGATCAGGCCAGCACGGGCAGCGGCGGGCTGTACAGCGCGATCAGCGCTTCCTGTACCGCGACCCGTTCCTCATCCTCGCCAGGCATACGCCTGATGTAGCTGCCGTCCGGCTGCATGTCCCATGCTGAGCTGTTGTCAACGAAGTAGACCTGCAGGATGCGCTCAAGCTCCGCTGTGCATTCCTCGTCACGCACGGGTGCCACTGTCTCCACGCGCTTGTCCAGGTTGCGCTTCATCCAGTCCGCGCTGCCGATGAAGAATTCCGGCTCTCCGGCATTCTCGAAACGGTAGATCCGGCTGTGCTCCAGGAAGCGGCCCAGCACGCTGCAGACGTGGATGTTGTCAGACAGGCCCGGCACACCGGCGCGCAGGCAGCACAGTCCGCGCACCACGAGGTGGATCGGCACCCCATCCAGTCCGGCTGCATACAGCTCACGGATGATGTCGGTGTCCTGCAGCTGGTTCATCTTGGCAACGATCCCGCTCGGGCGGCCCTCCCGCGCATGCTCCGCCTCCCGGCGGATCAGCTCGATGAAGTGGTCACGCATGTAGCGCGGTGCCACGAACAGCTTCCTGTAGTCGGTATGCGGATGCGCCCCGGTCAGCTCATTGAACACATTCAGCGCATCCTGGCAGATCGACTTGTTGGCGGTCAGCAGTCCGAGGTCCTCGTAGATCCGCGCCGTGCTCGTATGGTAGTTGCCGGTGCCGATGTGCACGTAGTTGCGCAGCGTGTCACCTTCCTCGCGTACCACGAGCGCCATCTTGGAATGCGTCTTCAGCGCTTCCACGCCGTAGCTCACATGTGCCCCGGCGGCTTCCAGCATCCGGCCCCACTCGATGTTCGGCATCTCGTCGAAGCGCGCCGTGATCTCCACGCAGACCGCCACCTGCTTGCCCTGGCGTGCGGCCTCGACCAGTGCGGAGATGATCGGCGACTTGCTCGATGTGCGGTAGATCGTCAGCTTGATCGCCAGGGTGTGCGGGTCATTGACGGCGGCGCGGATGAAGCGCAGCACGGTAGTGTCGAAGCTCTGGTAGGGATGGTGCAGCAGGATGTCTCCCCTGCGGATCTCCGCGAACACCTCCTCGGGATTGCCACTGTCCAGCATTGACAGCCGCGGGTGGTTGACCGCGACATGCTCCGGCAGTCGGTGGCCCTCGATCGAGTCCGTCGGCAGGTTCAGCAGGTCGCTCTTGCCAAGCAGGCTCTCGCAGACGTAGATGTCGTCATCCGCAGCACCGAGCTGCTCAGCCAGCCAGCTCACCAGCTTGTCCGGCATGCTGTTCTGCACCTGCAGCCTGACAACACCCGCGAAACGCCGTGCCCGCAGTTCGTTCGTGACCTGGTCGATGATGCTGCCCGGGATCACATCCTCACTCACGAGGTGCTCGCCGCCCGCATCCTCATTGTCGTCGCCATCAGCGCCACGGGTCACGCGGAAGGTGTAGACCTCGATCGAGGCAGTTCCCGGGAACAGCTGGTCCAGGTTCTCGGAGATGATTTCCTCGATCAGCACAAGTCCGCGGCCTTCGGGCAGCACCACCCAGCGCGGGCGGTTGCCCGGCACCTTGATGCGCACGAAGCGCTTGCGGTCCTTCTTCGTGTCACGCACGCGCACCGCCAGGTTCAGGCCCTGGTTGGAGATGAATGGGAAAGGATGTTCGGCATCGACAGCCAGTGGTGTAAGCAAGGGCTTGATCTGCTCGTTGAAGTATTCGCGGCAGTAGGCCTTGCTTTCCTCATCAAGCTCGGCCACGCGCTGGAAGGGCAGCCCGGCCTCCGCCAGCGCAGCGGTGATCTCTCCGGACAGCATTGACTCCAGCCGGCTGATCTGGTTCAGCACCTCCTCGCGGCACTGCATCATCACCTCGACCGGTGAGCGGCCTTCGCTGGTGGTGGTGTCCCGGCTGCTGCGGATCATGCGCTTCAGGCCGCCGACGCGCTTCATGAAGAACTCGTCGTGCAGCACGCCCATGATGCCGGCGAACTTGACCCGTTCAAGCAGCGGCAAGCGGGGATCCTCCACGAATGCCAGCACCCTGTCCGCGAAGGACAGCCAGCTCAGGTCGCGGTTGAGGAAGATATCCAGCCCTTCCCGGATGTCGTAGTCCATTGCCTTGTTTACCCCTAATATCCAGATCGGAGGAAAGCAATGGCAGTTTATATCCGCTATGTGTATTTAGCGTGAAGAGATGCGGTTATCCCCGCGAATCGCCGCCAGCCAGCCTCCCCGCGGCTGCAGCGGCATCTCCGGCTCGTAGGCTTCAGCCCAGGGACTGGGCAGCAGTCCGTCCACCAGGCCATCCACGAAGCTCGTGCCGACCAGGTCATACAGGAAGCCGTCATGCGGGCGTACCAGGTTGTCCGGATTCACCTTGAACTCGCCGAAGCGGAAGTCACCCGCCACATTGATCCCCTCCAGCCATTCCAGTGCGCGGCGCTGGCTGTCCGGTCCAACGATCTCGTCGCGTGCAATGCGCCCGACCAGGATCCGGCTGCGGCCGCGCTCGCTGAAGTGCGCCAGCTGCTCCATCTGGCTGCGGGTGCGCTCCGTGTCAAACATCCGCTGCAGGTAGTCAACCTCGCTGCGGCTGAGCACGATGTCCTGCGGCCGGGTTGTGCCGGCGAAGCTGGAGCCGATCGTCACCAGGCAGAGGTACTCCGGCGCGGCCTGCGGCACCAGCTTGGAGAGTTCCGTGATCACGTCCAGCGCCACGATCCCGCCGAAGCTGAAGCCGATGATCACCACATTGCTGATCTCCGGTGAGATGTTGCGCAGCACCGTGCGGCACAGCGAGCGCATGTATGAGGAGTAGTTCGCGCTCTGCCCGAGCAGGATCTCCACCATGTCCGCCGGCTGCGAGAGGTGCAGCACATGCAGGTCAGGGCGGCGCTGGCGCAGGTGCGAGACGTACCATTGCCAGGAAATGTCCGGCGTCATGCTGCGCCAGGTCGCGCTGAAGATGCCGTCAACACAGACGACGAGGTCAGTCCCGGCTTGCCACTCGCTTGCGGCTCGCATCACGGCTCCACTGGCCGCAGGTTGATCAGCCCACCAGCCACTTGTCGGAGTCGCGCTCGTAGCCCACGATCTCCGCATCAGTGAAGTATACGCCGATCTCGAAGGCGGCGTTCTCATTGCTGTCGGAGGCATGCACCAGGTTGTTGGAGATGTCGAGGCCGAAGTCGCCACGGATCGTGCCGGGTGCAGCCTCGTTCGGACGGGTCGCGCCGACGATGCTGCGCACCTGGGTGATCACGTCCGGACCTTCCAGCACCATCGCCACCACCGGGCTGGAGCGGATGTACTGCACGAGCCCCTCGTAGAAGGGCTTGCCCTCATGCACGGCGTAATGCCGGCTGGCCTGTTCCTGGCTGACGCTGATCAGCTTCATCGCAGCCACGCGGAAGCCCTTGCGCTCGAAGCGGGCCAGGATCTCGCCGGCCAGGCCGCGCTGGACGGTGTCAGGTTTGAGCATCACGAATGTACGTTCCCACGCCATGGTTGGTTCTCCGTTTCCCGCACGGCGGGATGTAGTGCTAGATGATTCGCGCGAATATTAGTATGCGCCGCCGCCCCGGTCAAGCCATGCGCCAGCGGCTGGCCCTGTGGTCCCAATTGCTATATTCAAAAACAAACCATACGGTCGAAGTGCTGAAAAATCGGCATAGTCCACCTCGTTTTTCCTGACACAAACGCGTGGATGCTGATAGAATGGTGTCCCGTGATGCAGAAAGCCCGCCAGGGCGTACGGTCGCAAGAGGAAAAAGGAAGGATAGTCCCATGTCCAAGTATGTATTCATCACGGGTGGAAACGTGTCCAGCATCGGCAAGGGCATCATCTCCGCATCGCTCGGCCTTCTCCTGAAGGGCCAGGGCTACCGGGTCAGCATCATGAAGTTTGACCCCTACCTCAATGTGGACGCAGGCACGATGAACCCGATCCAGCACGGCGAGGTGTTCGTCACTGATGACGGCGCCGAGACCGACCTGGACCTCGGGCACTATGAGCGCTTCATCGACGAGGACCTCACACGCTACAACAACGTCACCACCGGCCAGGTCTACAGCGCGGTGATTGCCAAGGAGCGCGAGGGCGAGTACCTCGGCCGCTGCGTACAGGTGATCCCGCACATTACTGACGAGATCAACAACCGCCTGCGCCAGGTCGCCAGCAAGACCAAGAGCGAGATCCTGCTCTGCGAGGTAGGTGGCACCGTCGGCGACATCGAGAGCCAGCCCTACCTGGAGGCGATCCGCCAGTTCCGCCACAAGGTCGGTTTTGACAACTGCGTGCACATCCACGTCACGCTGATCCCGCACCTCGCCGCCGCCGGTGAGCTGAAGACGAAGCTCACCCAGCACAGTGTCAGCGAACTGCGCGGGCTGGGTATCAAGCCGGACATCATCGTCTGCCGCACCACCCGCCCGCTGACGAAGGAAGCCCGCAGCAAGGTCTCGCTGTTCTGCGACGTGCCGATGGAGCAGGTGATCGAGGGCCTCGACGCCGAAAGCATCTACGACGTGCCGATCATGCTGCAGGGCCAGAACTTCGGCCGCGTCTGCACGAACCTGCTCGGCCTGGAAAGCCGCAAGCCGGACCTCACCGAATGGGAGCGCATGCTGGAGAAGCTGCATTCCAGCAACAAGAGCGTGCGCATCGCCGTCGTCGGCAAGTACAACGCGCTGAAGGATGCCTACATCTCCATCCTCGAATGTGTCAACCACGCCGCGACGCACAACCGCTCGCTCGTGGAATTCGTCTGGATCGACGCCGAGCGCCTGACCCGCGAGACCGTGGAGCGCCGCCTGCGCAAGGTGGACGGCCTGCTCGTGCCCTACGGCTTCGGCTACCGCGGCATGGAGGGCAAGATCGAGGCAATCCGCTACGCCCGCGAGAACAAGCTGCCCTTCCTCGGGCTGTGCGTCGGTCTGCAGACCGCGGTGATCGAGTTCGCGCGCAATGTCTGCGGCCTGGCCGGTGCCAACAGCACCGAGTTCGACCCGGACACCCCGCATCCCGTGATTGACATCATGGACGACCAGAAGGACATCGAGAATCTCGGCGGCACCATGCGGCTCGGAGCCTACCCCTGCAAGCTGGCCAAGGGCACGCTGGCGGCGGAGGCCTATGGCACCTCGCGCATCAGCGAGCGCCACCGCCACCGCTGGGAGGTCAACCCGAAGTACCACAAGCAGCTGGAGAAGGCCGGCCTGAAGTTCAGCGGCACTTCGCCGGATGGCAAGCTGGTGGAGATCGTCGAGCTGGAGGACCACCCCTTCTTCCTCGCCGTGCAGTACCACCCCGAGTACAAGGGCCGCCCGACCCGCCCGCACCCGCTGTTCGCGAAGTTCGTGGAGAAGATGCTGGCAACGCGTGCGAGTGAACTCGAGGAAGTGGCTTAAGAGTCACAGAGTCAATAAGTCACTGAGTCAATTGACTTCTTGACTGATTGACTGCCTGGCTTCCTACACATCATCCCGGCCCATCGCCACATGCATGTAGGCCTCGCGCAGCAACTTGCTGCCGCCGAACTGCATCCGCAGGCCGCGCATCAGCCACCAGAAGCGTGCACCGCGCAGGCCGTGCAGCTGGTCGCGGTTGGCAAGCACGAACCTCAGCTGGTTGAGCAGCAGGTAGTCCAGCTTGGCAGCGCCGACCTTGCGGTCGATGCTCACGCTGTGGCGGTGCAGGCAGAGCGCTCGCGGTACTGCAGCGCATTGCCAGCCGCGCCGCTTCGCTTCATAGCCAAGCCCGACATCCTCCCAGTAGAAGGGCCGGTAGCGCGTATCGAAGCCGCCGAGATCGAGGAAACGCCTGCGGCTGCACACGAACAGCGCGCCGCAGAGGATCGACTGGACCGGTTCGCGCCCTTCCATCAGGTCCGCCAGGCGGAAGGCCGGATTGCCACTCTGCTCCAGCAGCTCGCGCACCAGCTGCGTGTACTCGAACTCCTGGGACATGTCGGCGTTCCAGGCCAGCCCGCGCCGCACCATCAGGTACTGCAGGTTCTCCACCTTCATGAAGTTCGTGTTCCAGATCAGTGGCATCACCGCGAACAGTTCCGGGTTCGTGCGCAGCTCATCCAGCAGGATGCCGAAAGGGTCGGCCGGCAGCTCGATGTCCGTGTTGACAATCGCGATGTGCTCGCCGTCCGCCTCCTGCACACCGGCGTTGACATTCCCGCCGAAGCCGAGGTTGCGCCGGCCCTCGCGATAGCTGAACTGCGGGTAGCTCAGCCGCAGCTCCGGCACCGTGCCATCGGTGCTGGCGTCATCGGAAATGACAACCTGCATCCCGCCCGGGAAGTCCGGCTGGATCGCTGACAATGCGGTCAGCAGCGGCTCGATGGTGCCCAGCGCGTTGTAGCTGGGGATCACCACGCTCAGCCTGTGGGCCGCTGTACTCATCCCATTGCCTTGAACTTGACCTCGAGGCTGTCCCCGCCGAGCGTCAGCATCGCGGCGCGCCCGTCCACCAGTGCCCCCGGGTTGACGAACACCGTGCCGCCCTGCTGCTCCATGCCGTGTGCGTCATGCACATGCCCGCTGATCACGAGCATCGGCTTGTCATGCTGCTCGTCATACAGCTGCCGCAGGGAGCGGCTGCCGAGCCGCCGGCCGTCCGCCAGCTTGTCGAGGATCCCCTCCAGCGGGTTGTGCAGCACCCAGATGTCCGCGGGCAGCATGCTGGCCAGCGCGTCGGCAAAACCCTCATCCGGGAACTCGAATGGCGACGAGCCACTCGGGGTGGTGATGCTGGTGCCCAGCCCGGCGAAGCTGTAGCCGCCCACGAAGGCATTCGACTTGTGGATGCTCTTCAGGCCGTCGTAGCTCTCCTCCTCGAAGGTGATCAGCGACTGGCGCGGGTCATGGTTGCCGGGGATCACGAACACATGGCTCGCCAGCGTGCGCAGCGAGGCGCAGATCTCACGGATGTACTCCAGCGGCTCGCCGTTGACGAAGTCACCGAGGAAGACGATCAGGTCGGGCTGCTGCTGCTCCGCCAGTTTGTAGAACCAGCGCATCGCGCGCTGGTGGTTGTGCAGGTCGCCACCGACGAGCATCCGCAGGCTGCGGTTGCGGCGCAGGGCATGCATGTCGGCGAGGTAGCTCGGCTGGCGGCTGAGTTCCACCTCAAGCGGCTCACCCTTGCGGCCGTTGCCATTCCCGTTTCCCTGTCCGTTGCCGTTGCCATTGCCGCCCTGCCCACCGGGCTCCTGCGGCTGGTCGTCGTGCTCGTCCTCATTTCCCATCAGCGCTAGTGTAATGCAGGATCAGGCCTGCACGCCGGATCAGGCCTTCAGTTTGCCCGTCGCCCAGTGGCGCAGTGCATCCTCGGAGGCGAAACCCGACACATCGCGGCCGCTCTCCTTCAGGGCATCCAGCAGCGCGCGGCATACACTTCCCTCGTCCAGCTTCGATTCGGCCAGTGAGCCCTCCAGCCACTTGCGCTGGTCGCGGTACAGCGACAGGCTGCTGCGGTCCAGCGAACGCGCCGGACCGGGGGCCGCCACCGGCACACCGGATGGGCTGGCCTCAAGGTCGCCACCGTGCTCTTTGCGCTGCTCCTTGCAGAGGTCCATCTGGTTGCGCGCATTGCGCAGGATCTCGGATGAACAGGCACGGTCGCTAACGAGGCGCATGAACCACTGCAGTGACTCCTCAAAGCGGCCCTGCTCGCGCAGCAGTTCGGCGACGATCAGCGCCACGCCGTGGCTGCCAAGCTTGAGCTTCGAGACATCTTCCTTCTGGAAGGCGTGCATGTACTTCTCAAGTGCGATCCGCCTGAGCACCTTCGCCCGTGACAGTGCACTCGGGTTGGCCTCCAGCTCATGCCATTCGAGGTTCAACCACGAGCCGCGCAACGCCAGGCCGGCGATCTCATACTGCGGCACCCGCAGGCATTCATTTACCGCCACCGCCATCTCATAGCTGCGCGCCGCCTGCTGCACCGTGCGTAGCCCGCTGAAGTCCTCCCGCAGCCCGCCGCTGAGCTTGGCCGCCAGGCCCTCGCGGTCGCGGAACAGCACGGAGTGGTTGCGCTTGTACTGCGGCTCCTCCGCTGCGAAGCCGAAGGGGCTGACGATGATTGCGTAATGCAGCGGGTTGACACCCTTGTAGTGCGGGCGGAAATCCGGGTCGCGGCCCTCGAGGCTGTATGCGCGAGACTTCACCACCACGGCCTGGAACGGCAGTTCGCTGACCGGGCAGGTGTATTCCTTCACATAGTATTCAGACGGCAGCTTCAGTCTGCTGTCCGCCACGGTTGTGACTCGGTGCAAAGTGACCTTCCTTGCTCACCTCTGGGAAAAAGTATAACGGGACAGCACAGCCCGCATGATTTAGAATTGGTGAATGCCAGTACATCTGATCAATGCTGAAGTCTACGTCGGCCGCGGGAAATTTGACAAGCGGTCCAATGTTGCCATTTCCGGCGGGAAGATCAAGTCCGTCGGCACGGCCGCCCCGCCGCGCGGGGGAAAGCGCGTCAGTTTCGGCGACCTGCACGAGCAGTACCTCGACTGGACCCAGGGCCCGCTGACCGAGGTCGGCAAGCGCCCGGTGCCGAAGGATGCCGGCAACCTCGTCGTCGACTGCAGCGGGCTGCGGATCTACCCTGGCATGATCGAGCCGCATTGCCACATCACCTGCTTCGAGGATGGCGCCGGCCCCGTCGGCTCGCAGGGCAATGACACCTCCGACCCGAACACCGCGCACCTCGACATCAAGGACAGCATGTGGCCGGAGGACCTAGCGGTGCCGGATGCGCGCCAGGCGGGCATCACCACCGCCGCCGTGTTCCCGGGCAGTGCCAACCTGATCGGCGGCATGATCGTGGTTGCCAAGATGTACGGCCGCACCGTGGACGAGATGGTGATCGTCGAGAAGCAGGGCCTGAAGATGGCGCTCGGCGAGAACCCGATGCGGGTCTACGGCCAGGGCCAGAACCGCTTCCCGAAGACCCGCTTCGGCAACGCGGCCGGCATCCGCACAGCGCTTGATGAAGCGCTGCACTACGGTGCGACGCTGGATGCCTGGAAGAAGAAGAGCAAGGCCGAGCAGGCAAAGAGCCCGTTCAAGCGTGACCGCAAGCTGGAGAACATCCTCGGCGCGCTGCGCGGTGAGTACCCGGTGCGCTGCCATGCGCACCGCGTTGACGACATCTACACCGCGATCCGGCTGAGCAAGGAGTACGGCTTCGAGCTGGTGCTGGAGCACATGACCGAGGCCTACAAGATCGCCGAGTACATCGGCCGCGAGAAGATCAAGGGCACGCTCGGGCCCTACCTCACATCACGCGTGAAGTATGAGCTGCGCGAGCGCAGCACCAGGAGCGGCGGGATCCTCGATGACAACGGCATCCTTTTCGCCTTCCAGACGGACCATCCCGTGCTGCCGATCCAGACCCTGCCGCTGGCGGCCGCCTGGGCCGTGAAGGACGGGATGGACGAGGCGGCGGCCGTTGACAGCATCACGATCAACGCGGCGAAGGTGCTCGGCATCGACAAGCGCACCGGCAGTATCGCCGCGCGCAAGGATGCCGACCTGTTCATCACGGATGGCGACCTGCTGGACACGAGGCACCACGTGCTGGCCACCTTCATCGACGGCTTCTGCGTCCACGCTGTGTAGGAGGTCCGGCGAAGCTGTGTTACGGAGGCCAGGCTGTAAGCCTGGCTCGGGGGTCCGGCGCAAGCCGGGCTAGCAAGTGATGAGCAAGTAAGAATGAGCAATGAGCCTGACAAAGGTCCTTGATTACCACGACCTGCGACACGCTCATTGCTCATTGCTCCTCGCTCAGTCTTCATTGCTGAGCGAAGCTGTGCTACGGAGGCCAAGCTGTAAGCTTGGCGACTGCCAGGCAAACTGCCTGGCCTCCTGCACGTCACGCCTCTAATGCGTGCGGCTCAGGCGTGCCGGCAGGCTCAGCTTCAGCACCGCCATCACCATAAGCAGGATCACTCCCAGCACCAGCAGGTTGCCAAGCCAGGACAGCATGATCGCGCTGCCTGTGCAGGGGAACAGCACGAGGCTCGAGTCGCTGTACAGCACGAGGTGCTCGCGGAAGCGCAGTGCTTGCTCACCTTCGATCATGGAGGCCTTGACCTGGAACACCGGCCCGGCGATGCCGTAGTACATGTAGCGCAGTGAGTTCACCAGCCGCGCAAACAGGGTGTCCTCATAGAACAGGCTGGTTGGCAGCACCGTGGTGAAGAAGGCGGGCGCCAGCGCCAGCATTGCCAGCAGCGTCAGCGCCGCCGTTCGCGACCAGCGCCGCGCAATGCCGAACAGCGCCACGGCCGTCAGCATCAGCGGGATGCACCACCAGAACTCGCCGATTGGCAGGGCCTCCCTGATCAGCGGCCGCCCGCTGAAGATATGTCCGTCCCCCAGCACCAATACACCGCTGAGGATCGCCACATCCAGCGAGCGCAGCGCGAGGAAGCTGCCGCCGGCCAGTGATCCCCCGGCCACGGCCAGCGCAGTGATCCACAGTGACAGCGCCCCGATCGCGAATGCGCTGGAGCTGAACTGCGAGATTGATTCCACCAGGTTGACATAGTGCCCCGGCAGCAGCACATTCGTGGACGAGCCGCCAAAGCTTGTGCCGAACTGCACCATCGTCTGGATGCTGTGCGGTGACATCCGGTCCGCCAGCGCGCTGAGAAAGCCCAGCCCGGTGTACACGATCAGTGCCACCGGCATGATCAGCGTGCCCTGGCCGTAGCAGACCAGCAGCCGCTGCAGCGGGCTGGCGTCAAAGCTCGGAGCCGCACTTTCGTAGAGCAGGCGGCGCATCTCTCGCTGGCAACTGATTGCCGCACTGGCCCACAGGCCGATGAAGGCATACAACAGCAGCATGATCGGGACGCTGAGGAAGCGCTGCGCACTCTTGATCATCGCACTGCTGGCGACCTGCTTGTTGATCAGCCACTCCTGCAGCGGCATGTTGGGCATCAGCATGTAGTGCAGCGCTGCCCCGGCCGTCAGCAGGGCGACCGGCAGGATCAGCCAGCGTCCGGCCCTGTCCCACCAGCGCGCCATCGGCAGTCGCATCAGTCCCCAGAGGTTCGTCAGGTCATTCATCTCATCAGTGGCAGGCCGGCATTGCAGCGCCGGCTATCCAATCCAGACGCAGTGCCACTGCACCTGTTCAGCTTATCAGATAAGGGGATTCCGCCAGCCTTGCTCAGCTGAAATCCACGGTGATCAGCGAGACATCATCGCGCCACTGGCCATGTTCGGTCAGCTCGCGGCTGCGCTTCAGCAGCATGTCGCAGTACTCGTCGGCATCCAGCTCCAGGCCGCTGCGCATCACCTGGTCACGGAACTGCTCCTCGCTCAGCCAGCGGCTGTCGTCCTGCTTGAACTCCACCAGCCCGTCCGTGAACAGCACCAGCCGGTTGCTGCTCCAGCCCAGCTGCAGTTCAACCGTGTCAATCTCATAGCTGTCAAACATCCCGAGTGCGGGGCCGCTGGACGGGATCGATACGAATTCCGCAGTGTCGCGGTTCAGCCAGTAACTGTTGCGGTGGCCAGCATTGGCGATCCGTAGGCGCCGCTTGCTGAGGTCGATCAGCAGGCAGACCGCGGTGGATATCTGGAAGTGTTCACCAAAGCTGAGCATCGCCGTATTGAGACCGCGCAGGAATGCATCAGGCGTTTCGCACAGGGCCACATTGTCATCAAACCAGCCCTTGATGCGGGAGGCCACCATCGCGGTGACGAATCCATTGCCGCTTACGTCGGCCTGCAGGATCGCGAGCCTGTTTTGATCAAGCAGGCGGTAGTCCTGGTAGTCCCCGCACAGCCGGCCACCGGGTATCAGCCGAGATGCCAGCCTGAAGGATCCGGTCTGCATCCCGGCCGGGGGCAGCATGCTCTGCTGCACCTGCTGGCCCTTCAACAGTTCCTCCCCCTCCGGATCGCTGCGCTTGCGGTCCAGCAAGCCGAGCAGTTGCTGGCGGTAGCGGATCATCGAGCCGACGTTTGCATTGAGCAGCTCGACCTGCAGCGGCGTGCGCAGGATCTGCATTGCGCCGTTGCTGACGGCTTCCTCGGGTTGCAGGCCGGACTTTTCATCGTGGACCGCCAGCAGCGGCACGTCGCGCAGCCGGGTGTCACCACTGATGCCCCGGATCAGGCCGGCCAGCTCGGGATGGCCATCAAGGTAGACGATCACGCATTCTGGATCGACAGCGGCAATGTCCCTGACGTAGTCTGTGCTTCCCCTGACGATGCTTACCGCGTAGCGATCCGCGTCTAGTGAGTCCGCCAGGAACCCAAGGTCATTGTCGCCTGGATCGTAGAGGACGACCCGGGACAAGCTGCATCCACCTCCACTGAATTGCCCGCAAAACCGTGCAGTCCTGACTGCACTTGTCTCAATACCGTGCAATCCCCACTGCAAACTGATATTACCCCATCGTATTAGGAATCCCGGTACATTATGGAAAATCCCACTGCCGGCGGGCAAAAGCCCAGCCTGCTACAATCTGAGCCCGGAGGCATGATGACCGCTATTTCAGACCTGATCAGCTCCCTGGAGACACGCGTGGACCCGCTCAGCCGCGAAATCTGCGAGGTTTACTGGGAGATGGCCAACACGGGCAATGAGGAACTGCACGCGCGCATGGTTGAGCTGGAGATGGGTATGCACGCCATCTTCTCCGATGCGCAGGCCTTCGCTACGATCCGCGAAGCGCTGGCCGACGAGCAATACAGTGGCGAGACCCGCCGCGTGCTGGAGCTTTTGCACAATGAATTCGCCGGCAGCCAGGAAAGTGAGGAGATCGCGCGGCGCAAGGCCGAACTGTCCACTTCGATTGACGGCGACTATGCCAATTTCCGGGCGGAGCTGAACGGCGAGAAACTCAGCGCGAACGACATCCTCGATGTGCTGAAGCACTGCAATGCCAGCCCGGTGCGCAAGGCCACCTGGCAGGCCGCCAAGCGCATCGGCCCGGTGGTGGCCCCGAAGATCCTCGAGCTCGTGGAGCTGCGCAACCGCACCGCCCGTGAGCTTGACTACCGCGACTACTACGACATGTCCCTCAAGCTGCAGGAGATCGACGAGCATGAAATGCTCACGGGATTCCGCAAGCTGGAGGAACTGACCCGTGAACCCTTCGCCGCGCTGAAGGCCGGGCTGGATGCAAGGCTCGTGACGCGCTTCCGCCTCGGATCAACTGAGGAGCTGCGCCCCTGGCACTATGAGGATCCCTTCTTCCAGGAGGCCCCGGCCATCGTCGAGCTGGACCTCGACAGCCTGTTCGCCGGTGCGGACCTCGAGAAGCTGACAACCGACACCTTCGACCGCATTGGGCTGGACATCCGCCCCTCGCTCGCCATCAGCGACCTCTACGAACGTGAGAACAAGGACCAGCATGCCTTCTGCATGATGGTCGGCCGCGATCCCTCCCGCGTGCACGTGCTGTGCAACTGCCGTGACAACGAGAGCTGGGCCGCCACGATGCTGCATGAGTACGGCCACGCCGTCTACGACATGGGGCTGGACCCGCTGCAGCAGTACTTCCTGCGGGACTGCGCGCACATTTCCTCCACCGAGGCGATCGCGATGCTGTTCGGCCGCCTGACCCATGACGAAGCCTGGCTGGTTGACATCCTCGGCGTGGACAGCGCGAAGGCCGCCGCGGCTTCCGCCGATGCCCGCCGCCAGCAGTCCTGGGCGATGCTTTTGTTCGTGCGCTGGATGATGGTGATGGTCAACTTCGAGCGCAGCCTGTACAACGACCCCTCCCAGGACCTGAACAAACTGTGGTGGGACCTGGTCGGGCAGTACCAGATGGTGACGCGCCCCGACAACCGCGACGAACCGGACTGGGCCACCAAGACGCACATCGCCCAGGCCCCGGTCTATTACCAGAACTACCTGCTCGGTGAGATGACCGCCAGCCAGCTCAAGCACTACATCGAGCACAAGCTTGGCAACGAACCGCTGGTGCGCCAGCCGCGCACCGGTGAGTGGCTGCGCGACGGCCTGTTCCGCCGCGGCAGCCTGCTGCACTGGAACGAGACCCTGCGCGAACTGACCGGCGAACGGCTCAACCCGCAGTACTTCATCGACGACTTCGTATCACAGCAGGAGGCCGGGGCATGATCCGCCATTGCCAATTGACCCTGATCATCCTCCTGCTGCTGGCAACGGCTTCCTGCCAGCGCAGCATGTCCGGCGAGGAGCGCGGCATCAGTGGCAACAATGCCACGCATCCCTGGCAGCTGCCCTCCGGCTCCGATGACTACGTCCGCCGTCCGACCCTGGCCGACACGCCGGAGATCCCGGCCGACGGCGAGGTGGACCGCCCGCTGGGCCGCGGCCCGGACTTCCTGCCGCAGGACACCCTTGAAGAGGGCCTGCTGCCCGGCTCCTGGGTGATGGTCGGCTCCTGCGTGAATGAACGGCTCGACCTGCAGAGCAACACCGTCTACAACACGCTCACGATCCAGTCCAATGGCATGTTCCGCCTGTTCGTCTACGGTGACGGCCAGCTTTCTCGCGAGACTTCGGGCAACTGGGACAAGACCGCCCCTGGCGTGCTGACGCTGCTCGTGAACGACCAGAATGGCAACCCGATCACCACTGAGATGTACTGCGAGATGTTCGACGCGGACTTCCTCTTCATGTGGAGCTACAGTGACCACCGCGGCTACTGGTACGCCCGCCAGGTGCTGGATGAGCCAGTGCAGCAGATCGGCTGGAACCGCTATGACAGCAACCTCGGCACCTTCACATTCACAAACGTCGGCCGCCAGTCCTACTACGGTGTGCTGACAACCGCCGACGGCAGCAGCTGGCAGCTCAACGGCTACCTTGTGGACGGCATCCTCAACTTGGCCTGGAGTGACAGTGCCAACAACGGCAGCGGCTTCGCGGCCTTCATCGTCGAGGATGACTGGGACCGCCTGCGCGGCACCTGGTGGAAGAACGACTACGAGGCCCGCCCGTTCAGCGATGCCTTCCTGGCGCAGGCCGACCGCGCCGCGGGCTCGGTGCCGCAGCCCACGGAGGATGTCCCACAGTCGTCCGCGGAAGCGGATGCACAGGAAGGCACAACTGATGCCGAACCCACTGCGGACACGGACGCCGGCGCCTGATCCACATTCGGGGCTGGCCGCCTAGTTGATCGTGATCTCCGGATTCTCCGCCTGCAGGTCGGTCTTGGCGCGCACCCGCAACGTGATCGAATTGTCAGGCTGCAGCAGTTCCGCCACCGGCAGCATCGCATCACGAGTGCCGGACTGGATCGGGATCGCCACCCAGTCACCGTTCGTACTGAGGCCCTCCAGCGTGGCAATGCCCGCGGCGTCACTGGCCATCATCGCGTCGCGGTCATCACTGAACAGCCTGAGCGTGGCCGCCATGAAGTCGCGCTCCGAGGGGCTGCCCTGCATGTCCAGCTGGAATTCCAGGTAGCCGCCGGCCAGCACCACGTAGCGCCGCGTATCGTATTCCGGCCGGTAGCCGCCGAAGCCGCTGTAGTAGTTGTTCTGGAACAGGCGGAAGTTGCGCCCACCGGTCAGCAGCGGT
The DNA here is from genome assembly GCA_022646745.1 of Planctomycetales bacterium. Lineage (GTDB taxonomy): Bacteria > 4484-113 > 4484-113 > 4484-113 > JAFGCY01 > JAHEFU01. The sequence continues at coordinate 67,405 of CP060262.1, forward strand.
CCGTTGCTGGCCAGCCGCAGGCCGCCGCTGCGAGTGTGCTGCTTCTCACAGGGCAGGTGGATCACCACCATTGACAGCGTGTGCTGCACGTGCGCCCGGTCGAACTCCGCCAGCCGCTCGAGGTCCTCGGTGAAGCCCACCAGCAGCAGGTCGTTGCTGTAGCGCAGGCCCTCGCTCATCGAGTTGCGCACGCCGTCCAGCAGGTCCTCGCGGTAGCGCGCGACGTAGTTGTCATCCTCGAACCAGCTGCCGCGGCCACTGCCCAGCTGGTCTAGCTGGAAGCTGCCCTTGGCGTCGAGGTCGCCGATGTCGCGGCTGTAGTTCTGGCGGCCCAGCAGGCGGCAGCCATGCAGCGCCCAGGGCAGGTCGAGATCGAATGAGCCCTCCGGCGTGAAGCTGCCGTCGCGCGAGCTGTCAGTGTCCTTCAGGTCGCCACTGGCAACGGCCTGCAGGTTGCGGAAGCCGCGGTAGTAGTATTCCTTCGCGGCCCACTTGCCCTGGCTGATGTTCAGCTTCGGGTTGACCGTGTTGTCAAGGCTTCTCGTGATGAACGGATTGATGCCGCCGCGGTTGGCCATCTGGGTGCCGAACTGGTTGCCGCTCACCACCGGGTAGTCCGTGTAGAGGAAGGCCGAGGGGTCCTGCACCTCCAGCTCATAGCGCACCGGCTCCGCCGTGAACACGTACATCGCATCCTGGTAGGGCATCAGCGTGCTGTCCGGGTAGACGTGCACCTCCTGGAAGTTGGCGACGACATTGTCGGCACCGCGTGTGATCCGGCCGGTCTCCAGCCCGAACCAGGAGAAGCCGATGATGATGATCGGGATCGTCAGCCAGACAAGCGTGCTGCGCTTCATGCGGCCCAGCACGAAGAAGTTCAGCGGGCCGATCAGCAGCACGTAGAGCACGATGAACAGGGCCACGAAGCCCGGGTCCATCGGCTTGGCCTCGTCCAGGTTGCGCATCAGGTTGAAGATCGCCTGCGGGTGCAGGAACCAGTTGTTCACGTCCACGCTGTTGCGCACGTTCATCGTCAGGTCGGAGAACATCTCCCCGAGCCCCGGATGCTGGCGGAAGGGCCGGTCCGTGAAGCTGAAGGCCAGCGCATAGACATTGCCAGCGCCCCAGCTCCTGCGCACGATCGCCGGGTAGCTGCCGGCGTAGCTGACGACCTCCGCCCCGTCCCGCAGCGGGCCGGTTGACAGCGTCGCCAGCGCATTGCCGGGGTTGATGCCGTAGCGGCGGCCCAGCTCACCGAGCTCGCCGGTCTCCACCGTGCCACTGTAGCCCATCGGGCAGAGCTGTCCGACCGGGCTGGAGGCCACGCGGTTGCCGTTGCTGCCCAGCGAGAAGATCAGGTTCGCGCCGCGCGACACGCTTTCCATCAGCGCGCGGCCGGTCGGTTCATCCAGCTGCAGGTAGTCGATGTCCGCCAGCACGATGCTGTCAGCACGCTCGAAGAATTTTGCGTTGTCATCCACCTCGTCGATGTCGAAGTAGGACACGTAGCTCTTTGACGACTCCATCCCCGCGCTTTCGCTGACCCACTCGTCACGGGTGATGCGCGCGCTCTCGACCTGGTTGGCGGCCTGCAGGCTGCCGGGCTGGTCCGTCAGCACGACGATGCTCGTGTCCGAGGCCTCACAGGTCTTGATCTGCCCGAGGTCCATCTCGTCCGTCCACTGGTCCGTGCGCACCATCAGGCTGAGCTGCGGGTAGGCCTGGCTGCAGGGGAAGTAGAGGTAGAAGCGCTTCTTCGAAGGGCTCGGCAGCTCCAGCCGCGTGGTGTACTCCGTGCCCTCGTACTTCAGCACCAGCTCGCCGGACAGGTTCAGCCCGCCGGGGTTCTGGTTGTCAATCTCGACCGTGACCGGGTTGAGGCGGCCCTTCTGCACGATGCCGTCGTAGCCCACCTCATAGGTCACGCCCACGCCCTCCGGCGGGGCGGCGATCGCCAGCCGGCTGCCTGCCAGCAGGGTGAACAGTGCGATTGCCAGTATTGCCAGCTGCCTGATCATCCGACACCTCCCGCCTTGGAGGCCCGGTAGCGCGGGTAGATCACCGTCGTCGCCAGCAGGATCAGTGCCGCGACCACGGCCTGGAACAGTGCGCTCCAGATCCACAGCAGGCCGTTGTTCATCAGGAATGGCATCGTGACCGGCCCCTGGCTCCAGGTGAACACCGAGGGGTTGAAGATCTCCATCGCGCTGAACAGCGGGTTCATCAGGAAGGAGAACACCCCGAGCCAGTAGATCGGCACCACCGGTGGGGTGGATGACAGCGCACCCTTCATGATGCCGCCGAAGATCAGCGTCACCGCGCCGAGCGTGATCAGGAAGAAGAAGCTGCGCCCGAGTGCCGTGCGCACGTCGTCGCTGATCAGCGAGAGCATCAGCCCGAGCGCCGAGATCATCAGCGTCATGCCGACCACCACCACCGCCAGCTGCATGAACTGCAGCGTCGTCAGGCCGCCGAAGGTGAAGGCCAGTGCGTAGATCGGCATCGCCGTGATCACCAGCAGGAACAGGAAGCCCGTCGAGCTCAGGTACTTGCCGAGCACGATCTCGAAGCTCTTGAACAGTGTCAGGTTCAGCAGCTCAAAAGTGTCCTGGTCCTTCTCATGCGCGATCGTCGAGGCATTCAGTGACAATGCCAGCAACAGCGACATGATCATCTGCGCGATGAATGTCGTGATGCACAGCGCCAGCCCGACCTGGCTGGAGGTCGAGGCGCGCGTCTGCAGTTCGGTGTAGCGGGCGAGGTACACGAAGAAGGACACGCCGCCGAGGATGATCGTATATGTCATGATCAGCCCCAGGGTGGCGATGCCCCGTGCCCGCTGCCTGTATTCCTTCAGGATGATTGACAACACTGTTAGCTTTCCCCCCCTGGCTCAAGCCAGTCGAATGCGCTGATTCCCCGGTCGCCGCCCTGCCAGAAGCTCATGTACCAGCAGGAGGCGGTCCCGGAGGACTCAAAGACAACCTTGTCAACAGCCGGGACAAAGCCGCCCCGCACCCAGTGCGGCAGCTCCATCCCGTCAATCCGCGACCCGTCCTGCGGGTCCAGCACCTCAAGTGCGGTGTACATCACCTGCAGCGGTTCACCGTCACGCACCGCCTGGCGCATCTCGCGCTGCTTCTCCTGCTGCTCCTCACTGGCCATCTGGCGCAGGGCCAGCGTGTCAGCGGTCAGCTGCTCGAGCCGCTCGCGGTTGGCAGCGATTGACTGCCAGACCGGCGGGTCGCCCAGCGGCAGCGGCGAGACCCGCATGAACAGGTCCTGCGGTGCCAGCTCCGGCTGGTACCAGTAGTTCTGCACCAGCAGGCCGTTGGCAAAGCCGCGCAGGCTGGCAACCGGCTGCAGGTCGCGCCGTTCCCAGCGCAGCTGGCCATCACTGCCGATGAACAGCATCAGGCCGTAGTCGAAGGCCAGCACGATGCCGTCCGGCCGGACCACGGTGGAGATGTTGTCCAGCAGCGCCCCATCAAAGGCGCTCTGGCCCTCCAGCCCGATCCGCTCGTTGGCGTCCTGCACCATCCGCTCGCGCTGTGCATCATCCAGCAGGTAGCTGTAGTCATAGCTCCAGGCCACGCTGCCATCCTGCTGGTTCAGCGCATCGCAGCGCTCGTCCAGGAAGCACAGGTACAGCAGGCCGTTGGCATCATCCACCGCCATCGCGGTCACATCTGAAGCGTCAGCCATGCTCCAGCGCAGCTCCCCGCCGGCGGCATCCCAGGCCCAGATATTGCGAGCCGTGTTGCGCGCGAACAGCATCCCGTCCTCCGAGCGCACGATGTCAACCGGGGTGGATTGTGTCGCTCCACGCCAGCTGGTCTCGCCATCCAACCCCAGCACGTTGACGCTGTCCTCGTCGCCAAATGTGATCGATTCATCATGCAGCAGGAAGCCGATCGGCCGCCGGTCGCGGAAGCCCTGCCAAAGGCACTGCGGCTCATCCACGCTGACATCGAAGATCATCTTCTCGCCGTTCAGTCCCATTAGCATCAGCAGCTTCCCGCTGGGATGCATGCACTGCCCGGAGAACAGGATCGTGTCCCCGTTGCTGCGGGCGGCACGGCTGCGCGTGGCATTCTGCGTGGCAGCCGGGACCTGCATCCCCATCAGGTAGCGGTTGAAGATCTCCTCGCCGCTATCCACGTCGAGGCAGGCCAGCTGCTGGGAATAGGCCGTGATGTACAGCCGGCCGTCATAGTGCGTCATGCCGGACAGCCACCAGCGCGAGAAGCTGCCCGCACTGTACTGCCAGTCCCAGCTGGATTCGCGGGCCAGCGGCATCTTCAGTTCCGCGCTGCAGTAATTGCTGTCGCCCTGCCCGCCGTAAGCTGACAGCCAGGCGCGGCTGTCATTGCCCTCCAGCTTACTGCCCTGCACCAGCTCCGCCAGCCTTGCGCTGTCCACCCGGCGTGCCGGGTCCTCGGCCTGCCTGCGTTCACCGCAGGCGGACAGCAGGCACAGCAGCACAGCGGACGCGAGGCCCGCGGCCCGGATATGCGTGCGGATGTTGCTGCTGAAAATCACTTCTTCTTCTTGATCTTGTCCAGCAGGGAGCTGGTCAGCTCGCGCTCCGTCTGCGGGCGCTTGGCCTCCGGCTCCTGCTTGCGGGCGGCACTGTCTCCACCGCCGGTCTGGAAGCGGCTCGGGTCGAACCCGCTGCCGGCCTGTCCCCGGTCCGCCATCTTGCGGCGCAGGTCGGCCAGTCCGCCGCTGTCCTGCTCCGGCTTCTGCTTCTGCACGATATTGCCGGCCGGCACATCCTTCGGCGCTTCGCTGGCAACACGCCCGCCGGCCTGCTGGATCTGACCCGCACTGCGGTCGAGCTGCTCGCGGCGGTTGGCTGTCTGGGCCTTGCTCTGGGCCTGGGCCTCCCGCGTCTGGATCTGGCGCGCCTGGGTCTTCCCGGCCACGCCCTGCTTCACGTTGAGCAGCCCGGCTAGGCTCTCGGATGTCTGCTTCGCCCGCGCACTGCCACCGGCGGTGAGCAGGGCCGCGAAGGCCTCGCGCCATTCCTTGGAGTCAAGCACCAGGCGGCGCACAGCCACGTCAATCAGCCACAGCAGCAGTGCGATCAGCGCGAACTGCTCCCAGAAGTCCTCGGTCTTGCGCTGGCTGACGCGGTTCTCCGTGAACAGCTGGTCAATGCCGAGCTGCGTCGGGGCCAGGCTGCCGTCCTTGAGCTGGCTGAGCAGGAAGGTGTTGGGCTGCAGGTCGCGGTACTCCGGCGAGTAGCTCACGCTCAGTCCGCTGAGCTGCACGCCGGCCACTTCCTCATTGCCCTCATCGTCCGCTTCCTTGCGCGTGATGTTGACGTAGTAGTTGCCGTTGTCAGTGATGTCGAAGTCCGACTCATAGGTGCCCGGCCCGGTCTGGGTCAGGCGCACTTCCTGGGTCTTCAGCTCCGGGTCAACCACCGTCGCCGTGAAGCTCTGGTAGTTCACGCTGGAGCCCGCATCATCCGTGGCCGTGACCACGATGTGGCCCTCGTTGCCATTCATCTCGGTGACGACGTCCACCCCGCTGTCATCCAGGTCACTGCGGATCCAGCGTGCCACGCCGGTCCAGAAGCGCTCATAGCCGCCCCAGCCCAGCCAGTCGCGGGCCCAGCGGTTCTTCGCGTCACTGGTGAAGGCAGCGCTCTTGCCGAGGCCGTAGTGCCAGGTTGCCAGCAGCGGGTCCTCCTTGTGCGTCACCAGCGGCACCTCGGCGCTGTCCTTCGCGCTCGTTGCCACATAGCCGTACAGGTAGGGCGCGCTGCCCCAGCCGATCGCGTTGATCAGCGGGTGGTCCATCGTCGGGATCGCGCTGAACGGGTCCTCGTTGATGGTGGCCTTGTTGGCCATGAACACCTCGCGCGTGAAGATGCGCGGCAGGTCGGAGAGGTCCTTCGCCTCGTACATCCGGCCCTGGCCGACCTCGGCGAGGTCCTGCATGAAGGGGATGTCCGCATCCGCGCCGAAGGCCACGGTGGACACGGTGAACTTGTTGTCAACCATGTCTGTCACCAGCTCCTCGAAGGGGCCTGGTGCCACCACGCCGTCGGTGAAGATGATCACGTGCTTGATCTGGGCGTTGATCTGCTGCCCGGCGTCGTAGGCGTTCTTCAGCGCGGGGTAGAGGTCGGTGCCGCCGCCGGCCTGCATCGAGCCGAGGATCTCCAGCACCTCCTGCTTGTTGATGCCCGCCTGCGGTTCGACGACCCACTGCCCGACGCTGTCAAAGCCCATCACGCCGACGTAGTCCTCTTCCCGCTGCAGGCGCACCAGTTCCTTGCAGGCCTCGCGCGCCATCTCGATCTTGGAGACGCCGTTGACGGTCATCGACATCGAGCCCGACTTGTCAACGAGCGCGATCACGAGTGAACTGGGGGTGATCTTCTTGCGGCGGAAGTCCATGTCCACCGGCAGCACTTCCTCGATCGGGGTGTTGAAGTAACCGCCGGGGCCGAAGCTCTCCTCGCCGCCGATCATCATGAAGCCCTTGCCGAACTCATGCACGAGGATCTTGATCATCTCCATCTGGTCCGGCGTGATGTCATACGCCGCCACGTCGGAGAAGATGATCCCGTCGTAGATCTGGAAGTCCTCCATCGCGTACGGGATGCCGCCCGGCGGCACCACGTCAACCTCGATGTTGTTCGTGCGGATGGTCTGCGGCAGGTAGTTGATCTCGCCCGGGTCGCCCGTCGCGTACAGCAGGCGCGGCTGGCCGCTGACCACGCTGAAGGCGTAGGCGCTGTTGTTCTCGGCGATGGTGTCGCTGTCCGGCTCGAGCTGCAGCTCGTAGGTCGTCACGCCGCTCTGCTCCACGTCCGTGATGAACTCGTACAGCTCCTTGCCGGGCTTGATGTTGATCCGTTCCTTCTGCGCGAACTGGCCGTTCTTGCGCAGGGTGATGTCCGCGCCGGTGGCCACGGTGCTGTCCACCACGAAGCGCAGGCGTACGCTCTCACCGAGTGAGGCCCGGCCCGGGGCCTTCAGGTCGCTCAGCACGACCTCCTCGCCCTTGCGGCTGCCGACCTCGGCGACGTAGATCTCCACGTCGTTGTCACGCGCCACCCGGCTCTCGGCCAGGGCGTTGCCGATGTTCTCGTTGCCGTCGCTGATCAGCAGCAGGCGCTTCTGGGAGTTGTCAGGGAAGATCGCGGTGGCGAGCTGGATGCCCTCCGCCAGGTTCGTGAAGTTGCCGCGCGGGGTGGTCTGCCACTGCGAGAGCATGTCGGCGTCCATGCCGTTGATCGGCAGGTTCTCCACGTAGGCCAGCGCGCCGGTGTTGACACGCCCCAGCGTGTCATCCTTCTTCATCCCCTCGCGCATCACTTCCAGCGAGCTGTTGACCGTGCCGACGTCCTCGTTGTCAATCGAGTCCGAGCTGTCGCGCACCACCACCACGCTCACGCGGTCCAGCCGGTGCACCAGCTGCACGCCGGCCAGCGCGCTCACGAGCAGGAACCAGATCACGATGCGCAGGCCGAGGCTGACCCACTTCTGCACGGGGCCGAGCGAGGCAAAGCTCATGCGCATCGCCACCCAGGCGATCCCCGGGATTGCCAGCAGCAGCAGCAGCCATACCGGCCTCGTGAAATCAATCATCCTGTTGTCCCCGCTCCATCCGGTCCAGCTGGCTGTTCAGTTCGCCAAGCATGTGGACCGCCAGCCCGATATGGCTGAATATCTTCGAGTCTACCAGCTCTCCGGCCCGGCTGCGAGCCAGCATCGTGTCGAACAGCTCGGCAAAGGGCACAAGCTCCACTTCAATGTCCTCGCTGGCCGTTCCGCCTCCCGCGCTGACCTTCTCAAGCCCGAGCGCGAGGAATGCGTTGTACATCTCATCGCTCAGGCCGGGGGTGACCGTGCCGCGCATCAGGTGCAGCACCTGCTGGCCGCGGTAGCCAGTCTCCTCCTCGAGTTCACGCAGGGCGGTCTGCGTCATCGCTTCTCCTTCAATGTCGCACAGCCCGGCCGGCAGTTCCCAGACCGGGGCCTCCAGCGGATAGCGCCACTGGCGGATCACGGGCACCAGCCCGTCATTCGTCAGGCCGAGGATGTGCACGGTCTCCGGGTTGGGGCGCTTGGCCGAATACCAGATGTGTTCCTCGCCGTCCCCACTGCGGAACTTCCTGGTTTCAACTCTCCAGTAAGGGCAGTGCCAGACGGTCTTTGCGTCCTTCTCCTCCACACATCCAGTATATATCAACCCGCTTTATCAGACGCCGTGTGCGGCATCCGTGTTTCGTTACAGCGGACCCTGTGCTGGAGCCGCTCAGAGCACCCTGTCGTGGGTCTCACCGCGCAGGAAATCCCCGAGCGCCATCTGCACCGCGCTGCGCTTGAGCATCACCATCCCCGCCATCAGGCAGCCGAGCCCGGCCAGCGCCAGCGCGATCAGCACCAGCCAGCGCGGAGCCCCGCCGCCACCGACGAGCGCAGGCAGCAGTAGCACCGGGATCACCACGCACAGGATCCAGCCGCCCAGCCCGAGCATCAGCGGGTCACGCATGCTGCGTGCCATCCGGCTGCCCTCCGGGTCCGTCAGTGCGCCGAACCACAGCGCGATCCCGGCCAGCTCGCTGCGCACATTGCGCACCGGGCGCGGCCTGAGCCACATCAGCAGGGGATGGAAGCGCGTGCTGCGGCGGATCTGCTCACAGCGCTCGTCGTCCATGATCATCTGCACGACGTAGTTATTGCGGATCTGGAAGCCGGTCTCGCGGTACTGCTCCATCACGTAGATGTCCGCAATGCCGTAGAGGATGAAGGGACCGAGCATGGCAAGCATCGCCTCCCAGAGGTAGAAGCCGATCAGGTCGGGCACGCGCAGGTAGAACTCGAAGCCGAGCAGCGCGTAGGATCCGAGCACCAGCAGGATGTAGCCGAACGCGAAGCTGAATGCGGTGTCCCGCGATACCCGGAACCCACTCGAATTGTGCAGCTTGTCACCCCAGCGCATATCCACAGTATGCCTGACGTCGCGAGCTGAACCGGAGGTTCAGAAAAAGGCAGGAGGCAAAAGGCAGAAGGCAGACTCCCAATCAACTGTTGCTGGAAATGCTTTGACGCAATGACCAGAGCATTCTCCTGCACTCTTCAAGCCGCGCAAGTGCCGGACGGATTGCATCCTGTTTGGCAACATTAACGCGAACTGACAGTTTCAACAAAGTCTCCAGCTCCCTTGCCGAACCGTGGGCAATAGCCAGGAATCTGGAATAGTCCTTGCCAGAGAACCGTCCATAGCCTTCCGCAATATTGGCCGGGATGGATACAGCCGCTCGCCTGATCTGACTAGTCAAGCCATAGAGCTCTTCCTTTGGAAAGGTCCGTGTGAGTCGGTAGACATCATCAACCAGGTCAAATGAACGTTGCCAAACTATCAGGTCCTCAACAGATTCAATTCGTTTTTCCTGCATGTCACAATATTAACATATTTTGTCTATTTGACAAAGTCTCTTTTCCCTCTTCTTCCTGCCTTCTGCCTTCTGCCTTCTGCCTTCTGCCTTCTGCCTTCTGCCTTTTTCTCCCCCTCCAACCTCCAACCTCCAAACTCCAACCTCCAACCTCCTTTTGCTACACTTCAATCACTTCCAACAGGAGCCCCCATGTCCCCCTTTTCACGGATCCTCGTAATCGGTGCCGCCGGCCAGATCGGCAGTGAGCTCACGCTCGTGATGCGCGAGCGCTACGGCGCGGCCAATGTCGTCGCCTCCGACGTGCACCCGCTCAAGGACGGCCCGCTCAAGGAATCCGGCCCGCATGCCACGCTCGACATCCGCGACCGCAGTGCCATCGCCGCGCTCGTCAAGCAGCACGACTGCGACTGCATCGTGAACCTTGCTGCCCTGCTCTCGGCCACCGCCGAGCAGCATGTCCAGGCGGCCTGGGAGATCAACATCGGCGGGCATTACAACACGCTCGAGGTCGCCCGCGAGCTGGGGCTCAAGCAGGTGTTCTGCCCCTCCAGCATCGCCGCCTTCGGCCCGACCACCCCGCGTGACAACACCCCGCAGAGCACCGTGCTGGAGCCGACCACCATCTACGGTGTGACCAAGGTCTCCGGCGAGCTGCTCGGCAACTACTACTTCCAGCGCTTCGGCGTGGACTGCCGCGGCCTGCGCTACCCCGGCATCATCAGCTCTGACACCCTGCCCGGCGGCGGCACCACCGACTACGCCGTGGACATCTTCTACCAGGCGATCCAGCACGGCAGCTACGAGTGCTTCCTCAGGGAGGACACGATGCTGCCGATGATGTACATGCCGGACTGCATCAAGTGCACACTGGACCTGATGGAGGCCGACCGCGAAAAGCTGTCCAATGCGGCGGGCTACAACATCACGGCGATGAGCTTCACCGCCGGAGAGCTGGCTGCCGAGATTAAAAAGCACCTGCCGGAGTTCACGGTGACCTACGTGCCGGATGTGCGCCAGAACTACGCGGACAGCTGGCCGCGCAGCATCGACGACTCGGCGGCGCGCAGCGAATGGGGCTGGCAGCATGATTTCGACATGCCCACGATGGTGGCGGACATGCTGGCGAAGCTCACGCCCCGCCTGAAGGGCAACGGCGCGGCAGGTTAATCCCGGCCCGCAAGCGATAGAATATGGGTGAGGACGCAAGTGTGGTCGCGTCCTTGAGGAAGGCATGTACACAATCAGGGAAGATCTGCAGCGCGAGCTCGACGAGATCCGCGCACAGGGGCTCTACAAGTCCGAACGCATCATCACATCACCGCAGGGCGCTGACATCATCGTCGCACGCCCGGGAGGCAACGGCAGCGGCCCGCGCGAGGTGATCAACTTCTGTGCCAACAACTACCTCGGCCTCGGCGGCCGCCAGGAGCTGGTCGACGCCGCCAAGGAAGGCCTCGACAGCCATGGCTACGGCCTGTCCAGCGTGCGCTTCATCTGCGGCACGCAGGACATCCACAAGGTGCTGGAGCGCAGGCTGGCCGACTTCCTCGGCATGGAGGACGCGATCCTCTACATCGCCTGCTTCGATGCCAACGGCGGCCTGTTCGAGAGCCTGATGGGGGCGGAGGACGCGATCGTCAGCGATGCCCTCAACCATGCCAGCATCATCGACGGCATCCGCCTCTCAAAGGCTATGCGCTTCCGCTACAACAACACCGACATGGACGACCTGCGCACCCAGCTGCAGGCTGCGAAGGATGCCAACGCGCGGCGCATCATGATCGCCACCGACGGCGTATTCTCGATGGACGGGCATATCGCCCCGCTGGACAGGGTCTGCGAACTGGCCGACGAGTTCGGCGCGCTGGTGATGATCGACGAATCCCACAGCACCGGCTTCATGGGCCGTACCGGCCGCGGCGTGCATGAACTCTGCGGCGTGATGGACCGCATTGACATCGTGACGACGACGCTTGGCAAGGCGCTCGGTGGAGCCTGTGGCGGCGCGACCGCCGCCCGTCGTGAGATCGTGGAGTACCTGCGCCAGAAGAGCCGCCCCTACCTGTTCAGCAACACGGTGCCGCCGGCGATTGTCAGCGCCGCGCTGAAGGTGCTGGAGATGCTGTCAGCCAGCACCGAGCTGCGCGACCGCCTCGAGGTCAACACCGCCCGCTTCCGCCAGGGCATGGAGCAGGCCGGCTTCAACATCATCCACGGCACGCATCCGATCGTGCCGGTGATGCTCGGTGACGCCGCGCTGGCCTCACGCTTCGCCGACGAGCTGCTGGACGAGGGGATCTATGTAATCGGCTTCAGCTACCCGGTGGTGCCGCAGGGCAAGGCACGCATCCGCGTGCAGGTCTCTGCCGCGCATACCGAGGAGCATATCGACCGCGCGATTGCAGCCTTCACCAAGGTTGGCGAACGCCTCGGCGTGCTTGGCAACAGCGTCGGCGCATAACGGAGGTCAGCTGCAAAGCTGACAACGGAGGCCTGGCGCATGCCAGGCGATGGAGCTACCCGCTTTAGCGGTAGTCGGAGGCCTGGCGCAAGCCAGGAGGTGGAGGCCCGGAGCAATCCGGGCATTGGTGGCCAGACGCAAGTCTGGCAACGGCTTTGCGTAGTCAACGAGTCACATAGTCAATCAGTCAATATCACCAGCTCGTTGCCACACATTGACTCTTTGACTCCGTGACTTTTTGACTCTTCCCACCGCCGCTTCCTCGAGCTGGAACCTCGCACTCTCTTCTGCCTTCTGCTTTCTACACCCTGCACCCTGCAACCTGCAACCTGATTGTCAGACTCTCATCTGACTTCCTGACTATCGTCTGAGCTCCTGAATCCGGCGGCAGTAGTGCCGCCGCTACTCCCCACTCCAACCTCCTACCTGTTGTTCCCTGTTCCCTGTTCCCCGTTCCCTGTTCCCTGTTCCCTGCTAAACTCCCTTCATGGCTACAAAGGCATTGCTCTGCGGTTCCTGCGGCTTCGGCTCAGATGAAAAGCGCTGCGTGAAGTGCGGCGACCCATTCGGCGAGATCCCGGCCAAGCTCTGTGATTCCTGCGGCTTCGGCTCGGACGGGGTGAAGTGCATCAAGTGCGGCGACCCCTTCGGCAAGGTGCCGGCCCTGCTGTGCGGCTCCTGCGGCTTCGGCAGCGCGGCTGACAACTGCGTCAAGTGCGGCGGCTGGGCCAGCTGAATAAGTGGAGAGTTGTCAGTGGTGAGTGGTCAGTATCAGTTTGCAGAATCAGAATCAGAATGAGAAGAAGGAACAGTATCGAGGTTCAGGCAACAGCCTTCTGCTGATTCTGTTTCTCATTCTGTCTGCTGGTCCTCACCACTGCCCACTGACCACTGTTGCCAGACTCTCGTCTGGCCTCCAGTTAGCCCTTGTCAATCATCCCGCTGGTGCGCACGCTCAGACGCGGCAGTTCCTTGCGCAGCACCTGCAGTTCCTGCCAGCGGATGTTGTAGGCCGCCACCACGTCCTCATCCACCATCCCGAGCTTCTCCAGCTTCGGGAAGAACAGGTACTTCATGTCTCCGATGTGCTGGAAGTGCTCGTAGCGCCGGATCGTCTCGAGGATGTCCCGCTTCTGCACCCGCTTCGTCAGGATCAGGTACATCATGTTCGTGCGCAGCCAGTAGCGGTCGTCGAGCCAGCCCGTCGCGTTGACAAGCTGCTCCTGGTAGGCCAGCTCCACGAAGGGCAGATGGTCCGTCACGTAGCCGATCGTCCCGAGGTGGTACCACAGCAGGCTTGGCCGCAGCGGGGGCGGGATGCAGTCCAGCAGTACCTGCACCTCATCCACGTTGATCGAATGCTGCATCCGGTAGTAGGCATAGCTGCGCAGCACGATCTTCTTGTAGCTGAGCACGACGGCGCTGAAGTCCCCCAGCGGAGTGCACAGCAGGCGCTGCTCCAGTTCCTCAAAGCGGTCCTGTGCGCTGCGCACGTCCGGCACATGGAAATGGCGATGGATCACATAGTCCCAGTCGGTCAGCTCCAGCATCAGCCCGAGTGCCTCATCGGGGTCGCCCGCCACCTGGCGGACGGTCAGCCGCGCCTCATGCAGCTGCTGCTTCATCTCCTCGGGCTGGCTGTAGTGCATCAGCCGCCACAGCGGCATCTCCCATTCGGCTCCCCAGTGCGACAGGTGCCGCAGGTGCGCGAACATGCGCTCGGTGGCAAGCTGGTCAATATTGAAGCTGTCAGCATATTCCATCTGCCCTGCTCCAAGGCGTAGCAATCGTCTACCTACAATGTAGTACAGGCCGTAGTCCTGCGATGCCAATTGCGATCAAATCCAGATCAAATCAGGCTCGACGGAATGAGGACGAATCCCGTCCGGAATTAGCTGCAGTGCTATAATCGGAGCGTCCGGGTGGCACACCCATGGAGGAGACATGAGCGCCGCAATCCAGAAGAACTACTTCCTGCTCAGACGGCTGCACAGCCTGTCGGGGATCATCCCGGTCGGTGCATTCTTCCTGTTGCACATGTTCCTCAACAGCCGTGCCGCACAGTCCCCGCAGCAGTACCAGTGGGTCCCCGATTTCCTCGACCAGATCCCCTACCTCTGGGCGCTGGAGATCGGCGGTATCTTCATCCCGATCCTGTTCCACGCCATCCTCGGCGTGGTGATCGCAACCAAGGCGGAGCACAACGTGACCCGCCCGAAGCACGGCTGGGCCGAGAACTGGGGCTACACCTTCCAGCGCATCACCGGCGTGCTGCTGTTCATCATGATCATGGTGCACCTCTGGCAGACCTGGTGGGTGCACACCCGCATCAAGCTTGGCAACGCCCAGAACGGCACGCATACCGAGTTCGAGATCTACAGCCTGATGAACGGCCTGCTGAAGGACAGCTGGGTGATGACTACGCTCTACGCCCTGTTCGTGCTGATCGCGGCCTGGCACTTCGGCAACGGCATCTACAACTTCGCCTGCAAGTGGGGCTTCTCTACAAGCAGGGAGAGCCAGCGCTTCGCGCTCACACTGGGCCTCGGAATCGGCGCAATCGGCGTGCTGCTGGGCTTCGCATCGATCTGGGGCCTGACCCTGGCTCCCTGGGCCGCGGCGGCCCAGTAGGAGGAAATGGCAATGGTCCAGCAGGACAACAGTCGCAAGCACCCGGTCTACTTCTGCTTCCATGCGGAACGCGACCGGCAGCGCGCACTGCATGTCTCGGCCCTGACCGGCACGGTGGACCAGAACCGCCTCAGTGACTGGACGGACGAGAGCTGGGAAGCGGCAGCTGAGCTGGGTGAGCAGGGCCTGCAGGAATTGATTGACGAGAAGCTCGGCGACAGCGCGGTCACCTGCCTGCTGGTCGGCGAACGCACCTTCGAAAAGCCCTGGATCGGCGCGATGTTGCAGCGCAGCCTCGAACTTGAGCGAGGCATCCTGGCAATCCATGTGCACGACATACCGGACGAGAATGGCAATACCGTGAAGAAGGGGCCGAACCCGATGGGCCGCCTGACATACCCTGGACGCGACAGGCAGCAGTACCCCTTCACATCTGCCTACCCGACATATGACTGGAAACATTCTGACGGCGACCGGAATGTCGCAGCCTGGATCGAGAAGTCAATGGACCCGTCAGGGACGGGCATAGATTAGGAGCACCACGGTGCCGCCTGGTGGCTGCACCACAGGAAACTGGCAATGAGTGATGAAAAGAGAGTGATCATCGTCGGAGGCGGGCTGGCCGGCCTGATGGGGGCCATCACCGCCTGCGAGAACGGCTGCAGCGTGGACCTCGTGAGCTACGTGCCCGTGCGCCGCAGCCACAGCGTCTGCGCCCAGGGCGGCATCAACGGCGCCGTCAACACCAAGGGCGAGGGCGACAGCCCGGAGTTCCACTTTGACGACACCATCTACGGCGGCGACTTCCTTGCCAACCAGCCGATGGTGCGCGACATGTGCTACGACGCGCCGAAGGTGATCTACCTGCTGGACCGCATGGGCGTGACCTTCAACCGCACGGCCGAGGGCCTGCTGGACTTCCGCCGCTTCGGTGGCACGCTCTACAACCGCACGGCCTTCGCCGGCGCCACCACCGGCCAGCAGCTGATCTACGCGCTGGACGAGGGCGTGCGCGCCTGGGAGGCCAGGGGCAAGGTGCGCAAGTTCGAGCACCATTCCTTCCAGTCCATCATCAAGGATGGCAACAACAACTGCCGCGGGATCGTGATGACCGACATGCACTCGATGCAGAACATGGCGCTCAAGGCGAACGCCGTGGCGATCTGCACCGGCGGCATCGGCAGCATCTTCGGCAAGACCACCAACTCCGTGATCTGCACCGGCAGCGCCGCCGCGCGGCTCTACCAGCAGGGAGTGTGGTATGCCAACGGCGAGTTCCTGCAGATCCACCCCACCGCCATTCCCGGCACCGACAAGAACCGCCTGATCTCTGAGTCCGTCCGTGGCGAGGGCGGCCGCGTCTGGGTGCCGAAGAAGGCCGGTGATACCCGCAGGCCCGCGGACATCCCGATGGCTGAGCGCTGGTACTTCCTCGAGGAGAAGTACCCTGCCTATGGCAACCTGGTGCCACGCGATGTGGCTTCGCGCGAACTGTTCGACGTCTGCGTCAACCAGGGCATGGGCATCGGCGGCCGCTGGGAGGTCTACCTCGACGTCTCGCACATCCCGAACGACGTGCTGCACCGCAAGCTGGCAGGCGTGCTGGAGATCTACGAGAAGTTCATGGGCGAGGACCCCTACAACGGCCCGATGCGCGTCTTCCCCTCGATGCACTACACGATGGGCGGGCTGTACATCGGCTACGGCGCGGAGACCAGCCGCAAGTCCGACCTGCCGGAGAACTGGGACCATTACCAGCACATGTCAAACATCAACGGCCTGTTCGCCGGTGGCGAGGCTGACTACCAGTACCATGGCGCCAACCGCCTCGGTGCCAACAGCCTGCTGTCCTGCCTCTGGGCCGGACGCGTGCTCGGCCCGCAGATGGCGGCCTACATCGCTGCCAACAGCGCGCTTGGCGAATGCAGCGATGCCGATGCCAGTGCGCATGTGAAGCAGCAGGACGATGCCTACGCCGCCGTCAGGAAGATGGATGGCAGCGAGAATGCCTACCGCCTGCAGGCCGAACTGCAGGAGAACATGACGAAGTTCTGCACGGTGGTGCGCAACAATGACGACCTGCAGAAGCTGGATGTGAAGCTGGACGAGCTGCTGGACCGCTGGGACAGCATCAACCTGCATGATGCCAGCACCACCTCCAACCAGGAGATCATCTTCATCCGCGAGCTGCGTGACCGCCTGCTGCTGAGCAAGGTGATCGCGCGCGGCGCGCTCAACCGCAATGAGAGCCGCGGGGCGCACTACAAGCCGGCCTTCCCGGAGCGTGACGACGAGAACTGGCAGAAGACAACCATCGCCAGTTACGACGGCACCCGCAACCCGCAGTTCAGCTATGAGGACGTCGACATTTCCCTGATCAAGCCGCGCAAGCGCAGCTACAAGGCTGCATCGCACGGCGGCCAGGAAACGAAATAGGAGGCCCGGTGTCAGCCGGGCAACGGAGGCCAGACGAGAGTCTGGCAACTAAGCTACTTGTTTAAATGGTTGCGGGGGCTACCCGTTGCAGTGCTTGTACGGAGCTCTGCTGACAACATGGTCAAGCAGCTGCCTTCCGGAGTGCATTGCACCCCTTGACAGGCCGTCCCTATACAGGCAACCAGGCTGGATACGATTTGCAGCCTGACCCTACCTACTTCAGGATGCTCAACTTAAGCGGGTCATTCAGCCTGGAGGTGAAGGCGGCAGGCAGACCACCCAGTGTTCCCGCCTCCACCATCGAATAGGAGTAGGAGGAGACATTCTCCGTGACTGAGGTGATCACACTTGCACTCGCCGGCCAGCTGCTGCCGCTGCTGTCCAGCGCGCGGATGTACTTCGCCTCCGCAATCGTATAGGGAGTCAGCGAGGACCAGCTCAGTGCCGGATGGCCAAAGCTGTCATGGAACGCCAGACTGAAGCTGAAGGCAGTGTTGGCCACAACCTGCGGGCTGTCCCAGGAGCTTGCAGTGCCATCCGTTGACCGCACGATGTACACATTGCTGAAATCCAGGTAGGCTATCGCAAGCTTCCCGTCAAGCTCTGCCATGGCTGGCGGACAACTATCAAACAGATCAGTCTGGATCACCAGTTCATCCGCCTGCCAGCTGCCGCCCTGTGGATCCGCAGCACGAGCCAGTCGCAGCTCTGTGTCGGGTGATCCCAAAGGTGAATGGGCAAATGCCACGCAGGGGACACCACCAAACACAAGAAGGTTGGACTGTTCCTCAATTGTCACATCGAGCTCGCTGACCTTCACCGGACTGCCCCATGTATCGCCCAGGCTGTCGCTGGCCCGGTTGTAATAAAGGTAGGACTTGCTATCGGCGTGCACGAATTGCTGGAACAGAACAGCCGGGTTTCCGTCAACGATTGCCAGACCGACCACTGATTGCATCAGCTCCGTTTCAGGAAGCGTCACCGGGGTGCCCCAGGCGGTGCCTGCCGCATTCTGTGCCAGAACGAACCTGAGTTCGAGGTCTTCCGGCGATCCCGCGTCAATGTCCATGGAATAGGCCACACATGGCCGGCCCTGAAGCTTCGCAATGAACAGGTTCTTCAGGTAGCCATTGCTGTCAATTGCGGTCGGACCCGCCGGCCAGCTTTCGCCACTTCCATCCAGTGCACGGGTATGGCTGAGGCCGAAGTCATTACCCGTGTGCACAATCAGCGGCGCTCCGTCCGCATCGAAATCCACCCTGCCCACGACATAGGTATCTGTGCTGATGGTCGCCCCGCTGTCCTGCCAGCCGGATCCTGCAGTTACAACCACGGTTGTCAATGCACTGGCCCCGCCATCATCCGTAATGCGCAGCTTAATGGGGTAACTGCCTTCAGTGCTGATCTCGAAGCTTCCAGCCGGCGCCGTGTCCTGGCTTGTCTCGTAAGTCCCGTCGTCATCCAGATCCAGCTCATACAGAGTGATGCTCCCGTCCTGGTCTGAGCTGGCACTCGCGTCATAATTGACCGTGAATGGCGCTTCGCCGAAGGCATTGTCAACATTCAGCACTGCCAGCGGCGGCTTGTTGCCGGCAGGAGGTGTACCGATCGCAAGCCGCTCAACCGTGGCCTGTGCATCTGCCGCGATGAGCACAGCCACCAGGAACCCGCCGTCAGCCGCAAACATCCCAGTCGGATTGCCGAATGGAATGTTCTGGATCGGCGCGCTGCCCGCCTGCACGAATTTCCAGCGGCCGCTGCCGTAATCACTGAACCCGACATACAGCCCGTTCACCGCTGCACTGCACTGCAGCTCCAGTTCAGGGTCTCCTGTGTAATCCGGCAGGCTGAAGCTGTAGATCACATAGGCAATCTCGCCTCCCATTGCTCCGCCGGCGGTAAGCACACCGCTGTTTCCTTCGATTGCCGCGTTCTGGCTGGGCAGTATCGCGGAATACTGTGCTCCGTTCAGCTCTGCACCACTTGTTTCACTGCTGCTGCGCACCAGGCTGCCCAGCGGCGGGAGTTGCTGCTGCAGCGATGCCGGTGTCATTGAGTGGTTGCTGCCGGACTGCAGGCCGGAGCTGCATCCGGCGAGGAGCAGAAGGATTAGTAAAAAAGCTGCTGGCTTCATGAATTGAACCTGTCTGGCTGGATTGGCACAGATATTCTACTACGCAAAGCGCTCTGCAGGGACCAGCCGCCTGGCCGGACCTTACGCTTTGCGGGCACTTTCCATCAAAGAAGCCGTTCGAATTCCCTGCGGAAGTCCTCCTGTACCTGCTTCGAAAGCAGGTATGCGCTGTGGTTGACAACCCAGGGTGATGGCAGCGGGTACTTCCTGTTCTCCGGCACGCAGGCCCCGGCATGCCACAGTAACTTGGCACTGACCACATCCCCGTGGTGCCACCAGTTGACCCAGCGGCAATGCGCGAACACACCGGGTGAACCGTGCAGGTAGCGCGCGTTGCTGACAACGCGGTCAAACACCGGCTTGCCTGAATGCAGGGCGTTGAAGGCCATCCCGATGGTGTCCAGCGGCGAGCCGAAGGTCACGAACAGCTTCAGGCGCGACTGCATCTCTCCGGCGAGGCGCATGCCCACACGCCGCTGTCCGCTGCGAAGCGTGTTCAGGTCCTCAATGCGGTCAAGCTCCTGCAGGCGTTCGAAGTAGCGGCACAGCGCCTGGTAGGCCACCACCGTGCCAAGGCTGTGGGACAGCACGATCACGTTCGGTGCCCGCCGGCGTACGTCCTCACTTGCTTCATAGCGGTCCGGCAGCTGGTTTGGCATCAGGTCGCGGCCCAGCACCTGTTCCAGCTTCTCCTCGCTGAATTGCAGGATCTCGCGGCGCAGCCGGAACATGTCGTCATTTTCATTGGTTGACACGAAGGCTGCGACATCGCCGAGGTACTCACGGAAGAACAGCAGGCCGCGGTGGATCAGCGCCAGCCAGGTGCCAGCCAGGATCAGCAGCACAGCCAGCGCGGCACCGGTGCTGTCGCCTGCCAGCCAGCCCCTCAATGCCATTGCGATCAGCACAAGGCCTGTGCCGAATCCGAGCAGTCGTTGCCAGCTGCAGCCTTCCCTGAGGATGCGCAATCCCATCATGGCCAGCAGGGCGAGGAGGCTTGCCAGCGGAAGGGAGAGCGCCAGCCAGGCCCAGGCATGCAGCCGTGGCAGCTGTCCCAGGGCATCCGCACTGGCCTGCATCTGGGATGTCAGCACCTGCCAGTGCTGATGGCAACCCCCGGCCACCAGCCAGTATGCGATCGCCAGCAGCAGCAGGAAGCAGCTGAACACAGCTGGCCTGGCCCGTCGGTGGCGGTCGTTGCGTTTTGTGTCATTGCCGGAATGCGGAGTGCTCACGCTGCCAACAAGCACGGCTGTGCCGACATAATGCACCAAAAGCGGTAACAGCACTGCAAGCAGTGCCAGCCAGGTCGACTGCTGCAGGAGCGGCGAGTCCCCCAGCATCCATGGGTTGGCAACCACGTCATGCACACTGGCATGCAGACCTTCCCACCAGCGGTTGATCTCCATGATTGCAGGCAGGCGGCTCGCCAGGTGCACCGCCCAGCCCGCCAGCCATCCGAGCACCACCATGCTCAGGGACATCACGATCAGCGGCAGCACGATGATTACCACAGCCAGCCTAGTCAGCAGTTTAATCAGCCGCCAGACCTCAGCCAGGCTTTCCATCTGGCCAAAGGCCTGCCCACGGTCCTCCCCCGCTTGCTCGCCACTGCGGCTGCGGCCCCGGGCCCGTGCCGCTTCCTGCTCATCCTGCCTGTCCGGACGTTGCCAGCGCTGCATCGTCACAAAGGCGCGCACCACTGAGCTGAGCCCTCCCAGCAGCCACAGGATGGTCTTCCAGGCCTTGGCCCGGCCACTTGTGATTGGCGCCCAGTAAACTTCGGAACAGCGGATCACCAGCCTGCGTCCGCCGAGCCTGGCTGCGATATCGGGATGCAACTGCGACGGCTGCAGTGAAAGTACGACATCGCGGTCGCGGCGTTCGCGGTGCGTATGGGTGGAGACGCGGATCTGCCTGCCATCCTGCATGATCCGGTCCGGCTCGCTGCAGAGGCTGCGTATCATGAACTGGACCAGCTCATCAAGTGTGGCATAACGGTTCTGCAGCCCCATGCCATGGAACAGTGCAATCACGAATTCACAGATCCGCTCGCCGGAATGCTGCACCTCTGCCCCTGCCGATTCATCACTGGCTGCTTTCTGCCTGACCATCCACTGCTCCAGGATCGGATGTGTGCCTGACTTTCGGTACACAAATCCTTAATCCGTGGAGCATATCACAGCGGTTGCCCAAGATCCTCAAGCATCGTCCAGGCCATCATCAGGCCGCTGCCTGTCCTCGGACCGACTTCCGGTGTTAAGCTATTACTCACTCCGGAAGGGCCCGCGGGCCATCCGGGCCAGACAAGGACGTTTGCAATGGCACAGACAGTGAGAGTTAAGGTCCTCCGCCAGGATGAGCCTGGCGCGAAGTCCTACTGGCAGGAGTTCGATGTCCCCTGGACGCCGGGCATGAACGCGCTTTCCTGCCTGCAGGAGATCCAGAAGAATCCCGTCACCGCGGATGGCAAGCCGGTCGCCCCGGTGGTCTGGGAAAGCTCCTGCCTGGAGGAGGTCTGCGGTGCCTGCAGCATGCGCATCAACGGCATCCCCCGCCAAGGCTGCAGCTACCTCGTCAGCGAGGGTGAGCACATCAGCTTCGAGCCGATGAGCACCTTCCCGGTGGTGCGTGACCTGCTGATCGACCGCGACCGGATGTTCCGCGCCCTGCTGGAATCACACTCCTGGATCGACATCGACGGCACCCATGACCTCGGCCCCGGCCCGCGCCAGAGCCCGAAGGACCAGAGCTGGATGTACGTGCTCAGCCGCTGCATGACCTGCGGCTGCTGCCTGGACGCCTGCCCGCAGGTGAATGACAGGTCGGATTTCGTCGGCCCGAGCGTGATCAGCCAGGTGCGCCTATTCAATGCGCACCCCTCCGGCAAGATGCACGAGGACAAGCGCCTCGAGTACCTGATGCAGCCCGGTGGCATCGTGGACTGCGGCAATGCTCAGAACTGCGTGAAGGTCTGCCCGAAGGAGATCCCGCTCACCCAGGGCATCGCCGAGATGGGCAAGGCCACGATGGCCTACTCCCTCAAGCGCTTCTTCCGCAAGGCCGACCTGGAAATGTAGGAGGCCTGGCGCAAGCCTGGCGCGGTATTGCGGCGCATGCCGCTCAAAGGATACCGGACAAAAGTCTGGCAACAGTCGGCGGAAGCAGAAGCAACAAACGCAAGCATGGCTGTCAGCCTGGCAATAGCCGGATCAACGATCTGGCCTCATGTCAATAAGTCCACATCAGCAGCTCGTTGCCATACATTGACTCATTGACTCTTTAACTCATTGACTCTTCACCCCCCTCCCGCCTGCCTGCTGTCGCTGCCAACAGATGTATCAGACAGCACTCTCATCCCTGATGTCAGGCTTTGTGCGATTTCCGGCAGGGGCTGTCAATTCAGGCTAAACTAATACGCCCTGCCCTGCCGGGCCGGCGAACCAGATAGATAATCCGGAGACAGCCATGCGTACCCGCACTGATGTCAGAACCGGCGTCCTGCGCCTCGTTTCGATCCTCCCAGCCTTGCTGCTGGGGATTGCCAGCCTGTCCTGCGGCGGGAAGCAGCAGGGCCTGGAACCAGCAACGGAAACCGCACTGCAGACCGGGCAGCCGCTCGAAGGAATTCCCGGCTGGCCTTCCGCTGTACCAATTGACAAGGTACAGCCCTGGGAGCAGCTTGACGGCAACGGCCAGGTCATTCCCGCACAGCGCACAGCCAGCGCCATCAACCAGCAAAGTGAGTTCATCCCCGGTGTGGAGCGCTTCACTTCCTCCGGCAATGTGACTGACAACGGCGAAGCCAGCAGGATTGCCAGTACCGCCGGCACCAGCGCGCAGGCCACCTTCCGCATCCAGCTCGCTGGCGGTCATCCCGGTGTTGTCAGCGTGGATGCCAACCTGCTGGCCGGCAAGGGCTACTACCTCGGCCTCGCCGACTACGGCAGCGGCCGCTGGCAGTGGCACGGCCCGTTCACCGACAACCATGTGCGCATCTCCACCGCCCTGCAGGGCCCCTACACTTCCAGCCTCGGCAACCTGTTCATCAGCGTGCTGGTGCACGGCGGCACAGCAGCCGACATCGTCGGCATCGGCATGAACCCGGAGGACCCGGCGGACAGCAGCGCTCCACCCCAGCCCAGCGGCCTGTCAGCCACTGCGCTCAACGGTACCCTGCTGCTTGACTGGGACAGCGTGATCGCAGGCGACCTGGCCGGTTACCGGATCTACCACTCAGGCGCTGAATTCACCAGCGGCGACGAGGCGGGCGTGCTCCGGCTTGACAGCCTGGAGGGCTTCAACCAGCACCTGCTGGCCCTGCCGTCCGGCAATGCGGCGTACGTCCGCGTCAGTGCCGTTGACATCTCCGGCAATGAGTCCCCGCTCAGTGAGATCGCTTCCGCTGTCCCGCTTGCAGGAACTCCGCCGCAACTGGCAATAAACGTTGACAAGCCCAGCGGGATGCTGTCCGAATCCGTATCGCTGACAGCCAGCGGTGCAGAGCTGTATGACTTCGACCTGGACGGCGACGGCATCTATGACATCACCGGCAGCTCGTCAGGCAGCGCCCAGGTTGATACAACCAGCCTCGGCATCATCCGGCCAAGGGTGCGTGGCACAGGCCCGGAGGGTACGGCGGTGGCGCTCGGCGCCGTCAGCCTGGTGGTCACCGGCAACAGCCGCCCGGTGGCTGTCGCCAGCTCCGACCTGTCAAGCGGGGCCGCCCCGCTGGATGTCAGCTTCAGCGGCAGCGAAAGCACGGACTTCGACGGCAGCGTGGTCGGTGGTGGCTGGGACTTCGACGGTGACGGCACATACGATGTCTGGGACGACACGGACATCGTGCATGTCACTTCCGCCATGCACACTTACTCCGCGGCCGGCGTCTACAACGCCAAGCTGCGTGTGCTGGATGACCAGGGGGCATGGGACGTGGACACGGTCACAATCGTCGTCACGCCCGAACCCGACCCTGACAACATCGATCCGTCCGCACACCTCTCCGTTGACCCGACATACGGCGACACGGGAGTCCTCGTGACACTGGATGCTTCCAGCTCCGCAGACCTTGATGGCAGCATCGTTCTGTACGAGTACGACTTCAATGGCGACGGCCTGTATGACGGAAGCGGCGCCGTGAGCAGCATCAGCCGCAAGTACGATGAGATGGGTGTATTCAATGTCGGCGTACGAGTCACGGATGACAACGGCGCGCAGGACACAGCAACTGCCAGCCTGCGCATCAACGAAGTGCCCAGCCTGCACACCTCCTGGCCAGGCCTTGGCCGTGACAACCGCAACACGCGGCGCAGTCCGTACAACGGGGCGCAGACCAACAGTGTGAAGTGGGCATTCAGTCCAGGCGGTTCGGTGTCTTCATCACCTGCCATCGGCAGCGACGGGACGATATATGTCGGCAGTGCAAACCACAGGATTAACGCAATCAATCCGGACGGCACCCTCAAGTGGTACTACACTACACCTGAAGGATTCTATTCTTCACCTGCCATTGGCGATGATGGCAAGATCTATATCGGCGGGGCTGCATTCCACAACGTCATCTACTGCTTCAGCCCCGGCGGCCAGTTGCTCTGGAACTTCACCACTGGGGGACATGTTGAATCTTCTCCAGCCATCGCGCCTGATGGCACCGTCTACATTGGCAGCGACGATGACAATCTGTATGCGCTGAATGCGAATGGCACCCTGAAGTGGACCTTCGAAGCCGGAGGGAATGTGCAGTCCTCTGCTGCCATCGGGGCTGATGGCACGGTGTATGTGGGAAGCCACGCCAACAAACTCTATGCAATCAACCCGGACGGCACGCAGCAGTGGGCATTCGACACTGGCAATTCAATCTACGGCTCGCCGGCCATCGGCCCGGACGGCACGGTGTACTTCGGCTGCCTTGACTGGAAGCTCTATGCTGTCAACCCGGATGGCACGGAGGCCTGGTCCTACCTGACAGGTGAAAACATCCAGTCATCTCCGGCCATTGCCGTGGATGGTACGGTGTACATCGGCAGTGCTGACGGCAGTCTCCATGCAGTCAACCCGGACGGAAGCGGGAAATGGACCTATGCAACAGGGCTCGTGGTTGATTCATCCCCGGCCATCGGCGCTGACGGCACGGTCTACGTGGGTGGCTGGGATGATAAGGTGCATGCCATCAACCCTGATGGGAGCCTCAAATGGGAGTATCTCACTGGAAACAACGTGCGTTCCAGCCCGGCAATCGGGGCAGACGGCACCGTTTACATCGGCAGTGTTGACTCCAGGCTGTACGCCTTCGGCGCTCCGCAGGGCAACCTGCCGCCGGTCGCCGACCTGCAGGCCGATGCCTACAGCGGCAATGAACCGCTGACAGTGAACTTCAGTGCCCTGGACAGTTCTGACCCGGACGGCAGCATCGTGGACTACGAATGGGACTTCAATGGCGACCTTTTATTCGGTGACCCGGGCGATGAGACCTTCAACAGGGGCGAGGCTGCTCCGCAGGTCGACTTCTCCGCCGGCATCTATGTCTGCAGCGTCCGTGTGACGGATGACCAGGGTGCCACAGCCATTGCCACTGTCACCATCACATCGCACGGCGATGCGGACTACACAGTGGATCCGGATGACTTCGTCGGCTATGACTGCTCGATGGCCATCGTGGCTGGATTGCCTGCGATAGCCTACTACGATGATGCCAACGGTGGCCTCAGGTATGCCCGTGCACAGAACGAACAGGGCTCCTCCTGGTCAGTGCAGACCATCGACTCCTCCGGCAGCACGGGGCACAACCCCTCGCTGGCGGTGATCGACGGCAGGCCGGCGATCGCATATGCCGACTTCTCCGCCCCCAGTCTTTCCTATGTCCGTTCCAACGATGGCGTTGGCAACAGCTGGGGGTCCATCGTCACCGTTGATGCCGGCAACACGGGCTATTCCGCCGACCTGCTGGTGGTCGGAGGCTTCCCCGCAATCGCCTACATGTACAACACAGACAAGGACGTGATGTATGTGCGGGCCACGGATGCCCAGGGCGGCGGCTGGGGAACTCCCGTCACCGTCTACGCACCGGGCACCAACGGCAGTTACCTGTCCGCTGAGGTCGTGGCCGGCAACCCGGCGATCGCCTACTACGAGGATGACAATGACAACCTGATGTATGTACGGGCCACGGACACGCTCGGCTCCAGCTGGCCCGTGCCCACCACCTTGGATGGGACCGACATGGTGGGCAAGCACTGCTCGATGGCGATCGTGAACGGCAATCCCGCAATTGCATATTACGATGAAACAAACCAGGACCTGAACTACATCCGGGCGACATCCAACACGGGCAGCATCTGGGGCATGATCTCCGTCATCGGTGGAGCAAGCCAGATCGGCACGGAAGCCAGTCTGGCGGTGATTGCCGGCCGGCCGGCGATCGCCTGCCACAAGCTGGTGGACTTCGACCTGATGTACGTACGTTCCAATGACAACATCGGAAACAGCTGGCCGACACCAACGGCAATCGCAACCTCTGATTCTTCCGGTGAATCAACCTCGCTGCTTGAGTACCAGGATGACCCGGCGATTGCCTACCGGATCACCGGTGCCACTCCCTACCTGAGGTACATCAGGCTGTACTGATGCCAGGCCAGATCCGGGTGCATCTGGATTCCATGGAGGGGCTGCTTAGGCAGCCCCTTTCTTTTACAGCTTCTGCTCCTGCTTCTGCTTCTGTTTCTGCTTCTGCTTCTGATTCTCCTTCTCCTTCTGCTTCTGTTTCTGCCCACTGCGTGCCACGCCGCAGGCGTGGTTGCCAGCCTACGCTCTGGCCTCCCATCCGCCATGCCCGGCGCTCCAGTCCGGATTGACGCTATCCGCGAGTCTCAATTACAATTCCCACTGACCGGCCCGGCCGGCTTACTTATATGTGTTCCGGAGAGGGCCATGCGGTCTTACACTGATAACCATCCCGGCGTCCTGCGCCTGCTGTCCATCCTTGCCGCTTCATTGCTCGGATTCACCTGCCTGTCCTGCGGCGGGAACCGGCCATCCCTGGACGCCGGTCTGGCGGGGCCGAATGCGGCTGGCAAGCCTGCTGATGAGCTGACCGGCTGGCCAGGCAGCCTGCCGCAGGACCGCCTGCAGCCCTGGGAACAGCTCGACGAAAACGGGAATGTCGTCCCGGCCAATCGCTCCTCAAGCAGCATCAACCTCAACAGCGAGTTCATCCCCGGCGTGGAGCGGTTCAATTCCTCCGGCGATGTGACGGACAATGGCGACGCCAGCCACATTTCAAGCGTGGCCGGCACTTCCAGCCAGGCGATGTACCGTATCCCGCTCGCCGGTGGGCACCCCGGTGTGGTCAGTGTCGATGCCAACCTGCTGGCCGGCAAGGGCTACTACCTGGGCCTTGCCGATTATGGCAGCGGCCGCTGGAACTGGCACGGCCCATTCACTGACAACCATGTACGCATCTCCACTGCCCTGCAGGGGCCGTATACCTCCGGCCTCGGCAGCCTGTTCGTCAGCGTGCTGGTACACGGCGGCGGTGTAGCTGATGTGGTCGGTATCGGTGTGAACACGGAAGACCCTGCGGACACTACCGCTCCTGGCCAGCCCACCGGCCTGTCCGCCACCGCCCTCAATGGCGGCCTGCTGCTCAGCTGGGATGCGGTGGAAGACACTGGCCTGGCAGGCTACAGGATCTACTACTCCGCAGGCAGTTTCATCAGCGGCAGTGCCGCCGGTGTCAGCCATGTTGACAGCCTGGAAGGCCTGGCCAGGCACATGCTGCCTGCCTCTGGTTCCACCTTCATCAGGGTCTCCGCCCTCGACATCTCGGGCAACGAATCCCCACTGAGCGACATCGTTTCCGCCACTCCGCTGCCCGGCAGCTCCCCCGCCCTGCTGCTGTCAGTCGGCAAACCGAGTGGCTCCCTGGCGGAGCCGATCAGCCTGACCGCCAGCGGCGCGGAGAGCTATGACTTCGACCTTGACGGTGACGGCACATACGATGTCACCGGCAGCACATCGGGAATGGCCCAGGTTGACACCTCCCGGCTCGGCATCATCCGTCCACGCGTGCGCGCCACCGGCACGGAAGGCACGGCTATTGCCCTCGGATCCGTCAGCCTCGTGATCAGTGGCAACAGCCGCCCGGTGGCGGTGGCCCTCGCCGATGTAGCATCAGGCACTGCCCCGCTGGATGTCAGCTTCAGCGGCTCAGACAGCACCGACTTCGACGGCAGCATCGTCGGAGGCGGCTGGGACTTTGACGGCGACGGTACATACGATGTCTGGGACGACAGCGACATCGTGCATGTGACGGGTGCGGACCACAATTACTCCACCCCCGGCATCTACAATGCCAAGCTGCGAGTGCTTGACGACCAGGGTGCCTGGGATGTGGACAGTGTTGCGATCCTGGTGACTCCTGCCACGGATCCGGCCAATACTGCACCGGTTGCGGCTCTCACGGTAGATCCAGCCTTTGGCGACACCGGCATGCTGGTCACGCTTGACGCGTCGGCGTCCAATGACAGCGATGGCAGCATCGTGCTGTACGAGTATGACTTCGACGGCGACGGCCTGTTCGACGGTTCCGGCTCCGTGGACAGCATCACTCGCAAATTCCAGGAATCCGGGGTGTTCAGCCTGGCCGTGCGTGTCACTGACGACGACGGTGCGACGGCAATCGCGACGGCGATCCTGCGTGTCAACGAGCTTCCCGCCCTGCATACGCCCTGGCCTGCATTCGGCCGCGATGGCCGCAACACCCGCCGCAGCCCATTCATCGGGGCCCAGAGCAATGCACTCAATTGGACTTTTCTGAGCGCTGGCAACATCTCCGGCTCCCCGGTGATCACGTCGGACGGCGGCGTATGCATCCCGAGCGGCGATGGCAACCTCTACATGCTTGCCGCGGACGGCAGCCTGGCATGGTCCTACAAGATCACGACCGGAGGATATGGTGCCCCGGCCATCGGCGTGGACGGTGCGCTGTACATCTGCGGCTTCGACGGTGAGTTGTACTGCCTCAACCCCGGTGGCAGCCTGCGCTGGACATTCACGACCGGTGACTTCCTCTATGCCTCGCCGGCGGTAGCTGCCAACGGCACCATATACTTTGGCAGCGCGGACGGAAAGCTCTATGCCCTGAACCCGGATGGCAGCCTGCAATGGGCCTACGCCACGGGAGATTCCGTCCTGTCCACTCCCGCGATCGGGCCGGATGGCACGATCTACTTCGGCAGCAATGACTTCAAGCTTTACGCGATCAGGCCTGACGGCAGCTTGCTGTGGACCTTCACTGGCAACAACAACTTTGATGCACCACCCGCCATCGGCCCTGACGGAACGATTTACGTCGGCAATACCGATGGGACCTTCTATGCCATCAACCCTGATGGCTCTGCGCAGTGGTCATATGCTACCGGCGGTGACATCTTCTCCAGCCCGGCGATCGCCGCGGATGGCACGATCTACTTTGGCAGCAATGACAGCAAGCTGTATGCGCTGGATCCCGATGGCAACGAGCAGTGGTCATTCACGAGCGGGGGCGAGGTCTATTCCTCTTCTGCCATCGGAGCGGACGGAACAGTTTACTTCGGCAGCTATGACAACAAGGTGTATGCCCTCAAGCCGGACGGCTCCGAGCTCTGGTCCTACACCGCAGGCAATGACATTTCCTCCTCGCCGGCCATCGGGGTTGATGGCTCCGTGTACATTGCCTCAGACGATGGCAAGCTCTATGCCTTCGGGCAGAATGCCGGCAATGAAATCCCCCTGGCGGACCTCGCGGTCAGCCCTGACCCCGGCTATGCCGGGTTCACGGTGACGCTGGATGCCTCCAGCAGCTACGACCCCGACGGCAGCATCGTCATCTACGAGTGGGACTTCAACGGTGACGGCATCTATGACAGCTCCGGTCCTGCCGCATCGACAACCCACATCTACGCGGACATTGGCGTCTTCACTCCGGTAGTCCGAGTTACTGACAATGCCGGCGCGCAGGATACTGAGTCAAACACGGTGACCATTGTCGAATCTGCGCCGGTTGCGCTGGATTCGCTCGGGACGATATTCCAGGAAAACTCTCTGGAGGTGGTGGATGGCTTCCCCGCCGTTGCATACTACGACGACTGGTCCGCTGCCTTGAGTTACGTGCGGGCGACCAATGCCCAGGGCTCGGCATGGGGGTCACCGATCCAGCTTGACTCCATTGATACGGGATACTACTGTTCGCTGGCCGTGGTGGATGGCTTTCCGGCCATCAGTTACCAGGCTACGGATACCTATGACCTCAAGTACGTGCGCGCCACCAATGCCCAGGGCTCGGCCTGGGGTACACCGCTGGCAATTGACACCGTGGACAGCGTCGGCTGGTACACCTCACTGGCTGTCGTGGATGGCAACCCGGCCATCAGCTACTTCAATGATACTTCGGATGACCTGATGTACATACGTGCCAGCAATGCCCAGGGCTCGGCCTGGGGCAGCCCGCAGGCGGTGGATACGGCTGGCAGTGTCGGTTGGTTCACTTCTATGCTGGTGGTGGATGGCAATCCTGCGATCAGTTACCACAAACCAGCCAACGGCTATCTGAGGTATGTGCGCGCCAGCGATGCCCAGGGCACTGCCTGGGGTGCTCCGGTGGACGTTGACACGAGCGGGGACGATTGCTACTTCATATCAATGGCGGTTGTGAACGGCAATCCGGCTGTCAGTTACTACAGTGATGGGGCCTTTGACCTGATGTATGCGCGTGCCACTGACGCGCAGGGTTCGGCATGGGGCGCTCCCCAGGTGCTTGATTCAACCGGTATTGTCGGGCAGCATACCTCACTGGCCATGATCAGTGGTTTCCCGGCCATCAGCTATTACGACTTCACGAATGAGGACCTGAAGTACATCCGTGCCACGAATGCCAATGGTTCCACATGGGACTCACCGCAGGCCGTTGAGACCGGTGACTACATCGGCATCTTCACTTCACTTGCCGAGATTCAGGGGCACGCCGGCATTGCCTACATCGATGGCATCAACTTCAAGCTGAAGTACGTGATCCTGCCCTAGCCGGCAACATCGAATTGCAACGGAGGGGCTGCTGCGGCAGCCCCTTCTTTTTCTGCTTCTGCTCCTGCTTCTGCTTCTGCTTCTGCTCCTGTTTCTGTTTCTGCTTCTGCTCCTGCTTCTGCTTCTGCTTCTGCTCCTGCTTCTGTTTCTGCTTCTGCTTCTGCTTCTGCTTCTGCTGCTGCCCTCTGCCTCCTGCCTACAGTCCGTTGGCAAAAGCCAGGCTGGCCCGGCCTTCCTCTCCGCTTTCAATGTCATAGGGTACGACGAAGTATCGGTAGGTCCCGGCCTCCAGAGCAATGTCCTCGAAGCTGTAGCGCACCACCTGTTTGCCGCCGCCACCGGATTCATAGCGTCCGATGGAGAATGGCAACGACGGGTCCTGCGGATGCGGCATCATGTAGTAGACGATCGAGCCCGGACCGAGGCGGTAGACCCGGTAGCCGTCGATGCTCTCGCCGAAGTGCTGCGCGATCACCGTCAGGTCCGACAGGCCGATCTCCCCGCTGGCATCCCCGTCGATGCGGGCCATCCGCCAGTTGTAGCTGCTGACCGAGCCCTCCGGGTAGTAGCCGGGCTCACCCGTGCCGGAGGTGCTGCGGTAGCTGACCCTGCCGCCGAAGTTCTGCGCAAGCGCCGCCAGGTCGCTGGCCAGCACCTCTCCATTCTGGTCATAGTCACCCAGCAGGCGTTCCGTCCATTCCAGCCGGATGTGTGTCGGTTCAGGCCCATCGGGGCCATCCGGGTCGTAGGGCTGCGCGCTCAGGTCGAACACAGCGTTGCCATCCCCCTGCGGCGGGCTGGATGCACTGCGCTGCGGGTCCACGCCGAGGCGCTCGAATTCCGCAGTGAGCCTCTCGTGTAATGCAGTGCCGTCCACCCCGGCGCTCCCTTCTCCGGTCGCGAAGGTTTCGTTGCCTGTCACGCTTGGCGCCGGTCCCCCGGTACAGCCCATGCCAGCGAACAACAGCAATCCGGCCAGGCCGGTTGGCAGCAGTCTCCCCATGCAAGGTCCTCCCCTGTGGCAGCCGCAGCTGCCTGTCCCAGAATACGCCGGTGGTCCCCTACATAGCCAGCATAACCTGCCAGACAGCTGTTGTCATCCAACACTTCCACCGGCTTTTGGGGAAACAGTCAGGAATAGCCAGCACACCTGGGTCAGGTTGGCAGCAATGCCTGCATAACCCGGACTTCACCGTGTTCCTGGCGCAACTGCACTGCCAGTCAACGCCCAGCGAGGTATCACTTGGCAATCCAGAGAATACCTGTCTGAAATGCCCAATATAGGCAGTTCAAGAGGAGACACATATGACTTTGATTAAATGGGGCGAGGAGCTGAGCACAGGCGTCGGCTTCGTCGACTCTGAGCACAAGATGCTTGTCAACATGATCAACGAATTGAATGATGCAATGCTCGAGCAGCACGGCAAGGATGTCGTCGGCCGCATCATCACGCGCATGGCTGCATATGCCAAGACGCATTTCGCGCATGAGGAGAAGGAGATGCTGGCCTGCTCCTTCAGCGGCTACAAGGCACACAAGAAGGAGCATGATGACTTCATCGATAAGGTTGCGGATCTGAAGCAGGAACTGGACGAGGGCCGCATCATGGTCACCACCGACACGATGAAGTTCCTCAAGAGCTGGCTGACCAGCCACATCCTGGTGACGGACAAGCTGTACGTTGACAGCTTCGTATCCCACGGAGTGCACTGAGGGCAGCTGCGGCATCCTGCCGCCGACCATCCAGGCCGTCTACGCAGGACGCGACTGGTATTGGTCAGGACAGCAATGGGAAATGAGCAATGAGCCACAGGGAAATCGAAGTATCCGTCATGCCTCATGGCACTCATTGCTCATTGCTGCAGCAGCTTCAGCGCGACCGGGACCCGTAGCGGCGGCATCATGCCGCCGAACATCCGGCGCCTGGAAGGCGCCGCTACGGCGCGAGCCAGAAAATCAAAAGGGGCTGCCTGAAGCAGCCCCTTTAATCCACTTATCTGATCCCGGGAATCAGGAGATCCCCATAGCGTCGGCCAGCTCATCCTCGGTCGGATCGCACAGCAGGCGGTCCCCGACGACGATGGCAGGCAGGCTGATTGCATCCTGCGTACCGACCAGTGACCTCAGCTCCATCGCGACCTGCTGGTCACTGTGGACATCGAGGTATTCATAGTTGACTGCGTAGCTGTCCAAGAGGAACATTCCGACCTGGCACTCCACGCATTCAGCTGACCCATAGAACTTGACGTTCATCGCTAACCCACCTGCGATTAAATTCCCATCAACCGCACATATTATACGTGGATTGAACCCTTTGTGGGCTGCCAATTTGGCGCAATTTACCCGCCAGTTTATGACATCCGGCGGGCCTGAGCCCTGTATGGGACTGACTTCCGGCCTATATCAACCAGTGCCTAGTACTTGTGGAAGCCGTGGCGGTTCTTGCGGCCCAGCCGGCCACCCTTGACGTACTGCTTGACGGTGCGCGGGGTCTTGAAATGCTGCCGGCCGGTCTCGCGGTAGATGCTGTCACAGGTATGCTCGTATGTGTCCAGCCCGACGAGGTCCGCCAGCCTGAACGGCCCGAGCGGGAAGCCTGCGCCAAGCTTCATCGCTGTGTCAATGTCCTCGATGCTGGCCGCACCCTCCTCATAGAGGTTCATCGCCTCATTCATCATCGCGGTCAGGATGCGGTTGACCACGAAGCCAGGAGTTTCCTGCACGCGGATGCTGGTCTTGCCCATCTGCTGGGCCAACTCCTCCGTGCGGCTGGTTGTGTCCTCGCTGCTGTTGAGCCCCGGGATCACCTCGACGAGTGCCATCGCCGTCGGCGGGTTGAAGAAGTGCATCCCGATCACGCGCTCCTGGCAGTTCGTCGCGGCGGCGATCTGCGTGATGCCGAAGCTGCTGGTGTTCGTCGCCAGGATGCAGTCCTCGCGGCAGATGCCGGCCAGTTCGCTGAAGATCGCGTGCTTGAGCTCCAGCACCTCGGGGGCGCTTTCAATCACGTAGTCGCAGCCGGACAGGCTGGACAGCTCGGTATGCAGGTGGATGCGCTCGATGATCGCCTGGCGGCCCTCGTCCGTGGCCAGCTGCTCGCGGGCGAAGTGCTTCTCGTCCCGGGACAGCATGCGCAGCACCTTGCCGAGGCGGGCCACGACGGGCTCCATCTTCTCGACATTGCGGGCCACCGCGTGCACTTCCCAGCCGGCCATGGCACCGAGCAGTGCGATCTCACTGCCCATCAGACCGAATCCGATTACCCCCAGATTGCGCGACATCCAGCTTCCTCCTTCATGCGAAGTAGTAGTCTAGCATCCAGCCCCTCGCGCATTGCAGCAGCCAGCACCGATGCCGATAAACAGGACATGCAGCGCATGGGTTGTATAATTCCAGTGATGGCTAAGGATGACTCTGATAAGTTCGGCGGCGGCGTCGCTCTGGGCTGGTTCTGGATCGGCGCTGGTCTGGGAGTAGTGCTTTCCGCCACGGCGGTTGTCGTGGCGACCGAGTTCCGCGAGGGACGGCGCAGTCGCCGCCGTGGACAGCTGCTTGGTTACGAGCAGGGCGAAAGCGACCTGATCGAGGACCTGACCTCCGCAGTGAGCGGTGGCCTGTCCGCCCTTGCTGAAACCGCCGACATGCTGAGCAACACCTTCAATGCCGCGCGCAGTGAGCTGATCAAGTTCAACCTGGACAGTTCCGGGGCCGGACAGGGTTCCGGGGCCAGCGGCTGGTACGACGGCGAAGATGTCGAATACCCCGTCAACGACAACCAGCGCGAGGAAGCCTGAGCTCAGCGCTCTAGCTTCAGTGACTTGCGCAGGTTGCGCACCTCTGAGGCATTAAGCGCCCGGTATTCCCCCGGGCCCATCTTGTCCAGCATCAACGGCCCGAAGCGCGTACGCTTCAGCCTGCGCACCTCATAGCCCAGCGCTTCGCAGACACGGCGGATGACCCGGTTGCGCCCCTCGGACAGGGTGACCTCCAGCCGGCTGCGGTCCTTCTCGAGGCTGACCAGCTCGATCGTGTCGAAATGCGCCTCGCCATCCTCCAGCCGCACGCCGTCCACCATCCGCTGCGCATCGCTCTCGCTCAGGCGCGGGCTGACTGTCACGCGGTACTGCTTGCTCACCCCATAGCGCGGGTGGGTCATATGGTTGGCAACCTCGCCATCCGAGCACAGGAGCATCAGGCCCTCGCTGGCACGGTCCAGCCGGCCGACGGGCCGCGGGCTGCCCGGCAGCGTGGCGCACAGTTCGCCGACACTGGCGCGCCCCAGTTCGTCATTCATCGTGCTGACAACGCCGCGCGGCTTGTAGTAGACATAGTAGTGGTGCCTGAATTCGAAGTGCAGCAGCTTGCCGCGCACCTTGATGCGGTCACGATGCACATCGACCGTGGTGGCCAGGTCCGTCACCACCTTGTCATTCACCCGCACCTGCCCGCTGCTGACCAGCTGCTCGGCCGCACGGCGGCTGCAGACCCCGGCCTGCGCAATCGCACGGTTGATTCGCATGCTGCTCATCTATCGTTTCCCGCTGCCTAGTGCAGCTGGCCCTCGCGCAGGATCTGGTTCATGGCCTTGAACTGCGGATGCTCCTTCGTGCGGGCCCATTCAAAGCAGACGGACTCATGGTTCGTGATCACCGCGCCGGCCTGCTGCATGCGCTCCAGGCCATGGCGGCGGTACTCCTCGCCGCGGCCGCTGACCGCCTCCCAGCAGACGTGCACCTGCCGGCCCATTTCAAGGCTCGGCAGCACGGTCTGCATCACACAGACATGGGTCTCGATGCCGGCCACCACCAGCTGCAGCTCGGAGTCCGGCAGGCCCGGGCGAAGCTCGTCCACGGCCTGCTCGAAGCCGCTGTCGCCGCAGCAGCCGAAGGCCAGCTTCTCCACGAAGCGTGTCGGCACGCTCAGCCCGTCGAATGCCTGGCGCACGTCCTCATGCGTGGTGCCCAGTCCCTTCGGGTACTGCTCGGTGAGGATCACCGGCACCTCGAAGATCTCCGCCAGCTGCATCAGGCGGATCGTGGCCTGCTTGACCAGCTGCGGACGGTAGACCATGTCCATCAGCTTGCCCTGCAGGTCGATCACGACCAGCAGGCTGTTCTCGGGACTGAGCAGTTTTGTGAAGGACATCATCGCTCCTCGGGCATTGCGCCACGCCCAGATTATATGGCACAAAAAAAGGTTCTTCTCCCATCAGCGGGGATGGGAGTGAAGTTGGTTCCACAAGAAAAGTAAGGTGGGCATCCCAACTGGTAAGTTGATGTTGCGAAACAAAACTGCCAGGAGATGCCCGTGGAACAGTGTAGTGTCCTGTTCGAGTACTTTCAAGGTTTCTTTCTCAAGGGATTGGAATTGGACCGGGAATCCGCTGAATATGTATTCACGCTGGAACCCGAGCAGAATGCTGCCTGTACTTGCTGCAGATGCGGGCGCAGTAAGCTGCCGGTCCACGACAGAACGATTCGCAGGGTGCGCGACCTCCCGGTTTTCGGCCTCGCCTCGATCATCGAGTTTCCCCGTCGCCGTGTGCTCTGCCCGGATTGCGGCCCGCAGCTTGAGTTGCTCTGCTGGCTCGATCCGCATATGCGTCTGACTCGTAGGCTGGCCGAGAACATCACACAGCTGCTGCAGGCTATGACTGTGCGCCAGGTATCCCGGATGTACAGGCTGGACTGGAAGACCGTGAAGAACATTGACAAGCGCGATCTGAAGATACGACTGGGCGGACTGGACATGAATGGGGTGAACTTTCTGGCAATGGACGAGTTCGCCATCCAGAAAGGCCACCGCTATGCCACGGTGATCATTGAACCCAACTCCAGGCGTGTGCTGTGGGTCTGCCGGGGCAGGGCCCGCGAGGATGTCAGGCCATTCTTCGAATCCCTCACGGATGATCAGAGTCAGGCAATCAGAGCGGTGGCCATGGACATGACTGCCTCATACCAGCTTGAGGTCGAGCGATACTGCCCCAATGCGGTGGTGGTGTTTGACCTGTTCCACGTTGTTGCCAAGTACGGCAGGGAAGTGATTGACCGCGTGCGTGTGGACGTGGCAAATGAGCTGCGCCATGACAAGGCCGCACGCAGGCTGGTGAAGGGCATGCGCTGGATGCTGTTGCGCAATGCCGAAAACATCACCAGCGAGAAGGACAGAATCAGGTTGCGTGAGCTGCTTGATGCCAATGAGGCACTGTCACTTGTCTACATCCTGAAGGATCAACTCAAGCAACTCTGGAAGTACAGACATCAAGGGTATGCCCGAAGGGCGTGGCAGGAGTGGAAGGCAATCGCCGAGGAGAGCATGATCGAGCCCCTGCTGAAGTTCGTTGCCAGACTGGAACCCTACATTCCGGGCATCATCTCCCATGCTCGCTGGCCACTCAACACAAGCGTACTGGAGGGAATCAACAACAGGATCAAGGTCATCAAGCGCATGGCCTATGGCTACCGCGATGACGAGTATTTTTTCCTCAAGATCAAGAATGCTTTCCCCGGAATCGGGCTATGAACGCAAAAAAAGGGCCCCGGAAAGACCGGGGCCCTGATGAATCGCTCTAGCTAAGAGTTCAGTTGATCGGGGTCAGCTTGATGGTGCCATCGAACTTGTTCTGGCCCGTGCTGATGTCGATCGTCTTGGTCAGGGTCACGTAGTCAGCGTGCTTGAACACGACCTGGTAGGTGCCTGCCGGGATGTCATTGATGAAGAAGCTGCCGATCGAGTCGGTGGTGGTCTTGCGGCTGGTGTTGGCAATCTCCACCACGACGTCCTCGACATAGAGGCCGCTGGCATCATCAATCACGGTGCCGCCGTAGCTGCCCAGGGTGGCGGGAGCGTTCGGCACCAGGTTGAAGTTCACCACGATGTTCTGCTCCGGAATGATCGTCACCTCGGTGGAATCACTGTCGAAGTTGAACTTGGTGCACTGCATGAAGTACTGGCCGGTCAGCAGGTTGGTGATCACGTACTGGCCGTTGATGTCAGTGGTGCGGGCGGCAAGCACGCCGCTCTCGTTACCGACGGTCACGGTGGAACCGGCGATCGGGTCCTTGGTGTTCAGGTTCTTCACGGTACCGTTCACACCACCGAATGACAGGGCCGGGCTGCTCGGGCGCAGCACGCGCATCTGGTCCACATCCGCGATGAAGATGTTGCCCTCGAGGTCGATGGACACATCAGACGGGGCGATGTAGAAGTTGCCGCTGCTGCCACGGGCGCCGCTTCCGATCTGGGAGATGAACTCACCGGTGGTACCGTCGAAAATCTGCACGCGACGGTTGCCCGGGTCGCAGACATACAGGTCATCGGTACGCCAGTCCACCGCCATGCCGGCGGGACCGCCGACGTTCAGGTCCGGGTCCTCAAGGCCGCCGTCCGGGTTCTGCGCCGGCAGCTCAGCGAACTGGCTGGGGCCGCCGCCGTAGCTGTCACCGATCACGCGGTTGAAGCCGAGGCCGTTGTTCACGGAGGAGGACACGTTGTAATCGAGGTTGGCATCGTTGTAGAACGCACGTCCCACACCGATGTAGTTGCGCTCGAAGTCAGCCGCGCCGGAGTAGACATTCCAGCTGTTCTCGGTGCGGTTGAACGGGAAGTAGGTATCGGTCACGAAGGTACCGAGGCTACCCACCTGGCCGGGTCCGATCAGGTCGCCGAAGTCGCCGGGGAACTGGCCGAAGGCCTGGTGGAAGCAGCCGGCACCGCCGGTGATCACCGCGTCCTGGTCGTTCGGATCCTCGAAGCTGTACTCACCGCCGTCCTCCATTGCGAACTGGCGGAAGCGGTTGAGGATCTGCAGGGCGCGTGGGTAGTCCGGCACCGGATCAGTGCCGACCACGTCGATGTCAGCGGTCACGTAGACACTGCCGAGGCGGTCAACGCCCACATCGTAGACGTTGATGCACTGCAGCGGCGCCTGCACTTCCGGCGGGATGATGCCGGCGTTCGGCAGGCCGTCAAGCTTGCCGAGGTCCGCATTGCCGCCGTCCGGACGGGTGGCGCCCGGGGTCAGCGTACGGGTGAAGATCGTCAGGTAGCCCCACTGCGAGATCGGCTGGTGGGCCACGATCGGCAGGTTGGCATACGGGTAGGCCTCCTCGGAGTTCAGGTCCAGCTGGGGAGCGGACGGGAACACGGAGACGGCACGGGCCTCGGCACCGACATTGGCGGCGTTCACGAAGTTGCCGAGCTTGTCGAAGCAGTAGATGTTGGCGCTGTCGAGCACGTAGACGTACTCATTGCTGGAGGCGATGCCACGCACATCGGCGTAGGTCGCCCCGCCCGGCAGCTGGAAGTTGCCGAACACCGGGATGATCGGTTCATTGTCATCGCCGGCCTTACCCTGGTTGTCAGGGTTGAACAGGTCACCATTGTCTACTGTGTCACTGCCTCCGCCGCAGGAGGCGATCAGAATCATCAGGCCCACGAGGACCATCAGGATTCTCAGCCAGTTGTTTCTCATAATCATGAACCTCATTGTTGTTCCTTGGCTATCTTGGGCCACGGCGGCTCGCCAGCGGCCCTGGACGCTACTAGGCTGCACCACCGCCACCACCGCTGCCGGCGTTGAGGGTGTCCTGTGACTGGTTGATGTTCAGGCTGACCTCACGCACGCCGCCCGGTCCGATGGTGATCTCGGTCTCGGTGGGCTGGAAGCGGGAACTGACGCTGCCATCGGTGTCAAGCACGATGGTTCGCAGGATTATGTCACCGGCGGGGACCACCATCATGAAGCGGTGGTCGGGGTTGATCGCCTCGTTCTCCTCGAACTGGGCGTCCTGGTCAGCGAAGGGGGCAACCGGGCCGAAGCCGAAGTCATTGAAGAAGTAGGTGCCCTCAATCTCGAAGTAGACGTCGATATTGATCTCGTCAAACTCACCGTTGCCGTTGTCGATCGTGATCGTCGGCTGGAAGTTGTTGATCGTACCGAGGATGATGCCGCTGGAAACGGGCAGGAACTCGCGGAACGGGGTTGAACCGGCGGAAGCCTGCATCGGGTGCAGCGCGAACAGCTGGTCGAACTCCTTGATGTCGTCAGCATTCTCGATGCCGGTCGGCGGCAGGGAGGTGCTGAGGTCAGCTCCGCTGTAGTACTTGCGGGCAAGCTGGCTGCCGCGCATGATCACCATCACCTCGTCATTCTGGTCGAAGCCGAGGGCGGAGTAGTTACCTGTATAAAAGGTGACGGACGGGCTGCCGCCGGCCAGTGCACGGTCGGCGTAGAGCAGCTTGTGGTTCATCGCGTTGACCTGCACCGGGATGTCAGTCTGGGTGATCGGGTCAAAGCGAGTGCCGCTCACGAAGGTGTTCAGCTCGGCAAGGTCCGAGATGGACATCGTGCCGCCACGGATGTTCTGGTTGTCCTGGGCGTAGTTCTCAAACGCGTTGTAGACGGCATTTTCCTCAGCGTCACCAAGGGCGCCGATGTCGTTGAACATGCCGATCACGTTGAAGTTGGCGTTGCTCGAGATCCAGTTCAGCATGGTGTTGGCAAGGCGGAAATCCTTGAACTGCTGGATTGCGAAGTAGACATTCGCACTGGAGTTGATCTCGTTGGAGAGCAGCTCAAGCGGCTGGTCGTTGGGGCCGAAGTAGACCTCCACGATGCCGTTGCCACTACCCACCAGGAAGGTGTGCTTGGTGTCGTCACGCTTGTGCACGCCGAAGTTGCGCTCCACGAACATCTGGTTGAACTGGTTCGTGAAGGCAGCCGCGATCTCGGTGCTGTTGAGCGTGATCACGTCGCCGTATGTGTTGGTCGAGCGGCTGCTCTCCCAGTTGTATGACCCGGTCACCACACGGGCCTGGTCAATCACCAGGAAGCGGGCATGCATGATGCGCGGCGCACCGTCGAGGTCCGTCCGCACTTCAATGTTGCCATTGTTCTGGTTGATGTCCTCGAGCTGGTCGTAGAACGGCTTGTAGCTCAGGTCATCGTAATATGCCTTTTCAGTGATGATCCTGATCTGGGTGCCGGCGCGGGCCTCCTGCAGCAGCGCTTCAACGACTTCCTGGCGGTCAATCGCCGTAGCGGCGACGTCAAGGCTGGAATTCGCGGATGCGATCAGTGCGAAGATCGGATCGTTGTTCAGGTTCGCATCGGAATAAGTAGCGGTGCGGTACCTGTGGTCAACGGTCTGCACGGAAACGTCGGGCACCAGGTTTGGATTGTTATCCACTTCCTGCGTGCCATCCCCGCCTCCGCAGCTTGCCAGTCCGATCATAATGACCAGAACTGTCATAAGCATCAAGAGAGATGAGCGATTCATC
Organism: Planctomycetales bacterium; assembly: GCA_022646745.1. Taxonomy (GTDB): domain Bacteria; phylum 4484-113; class 4484-113; order 4484-113; family JAFGCY01; genus JAHEFU01. The sequence goes on from CP060262.1 coordinate 108,832, forward strand.
AGACCCTCCGGCTCCTTAGCTAGATGTTAAAAGAATATTATTGGCTGTGAGCCGCTACGTGTCAAGCAAGCGCACACCAAATGTGTAGTAGTAGTGTAGTAGTTTTGAAGTCCCGAGCCCAACTCTCGTGTCTATCTTACCCAATACAGGGCAGAATTCCAACTGTTATTCCCTGATTTCCGCCTCTTCACGCAGTTCCTGCAGCACCTTTCCAAAGTACTGCGCCACCGCCTGCTTCGCCGGGTGCAGGGCAATCAGCGAGACCACCTCAGGAATGTCCGAAGTGAGCCGGCTGTTGCGCGGGCGTGGTGTGCGGAAGTTTACGTTTTCACATGACACCGGAACCAGCCTGCCCGAATCTAGACACGCGGATTCCAGCGCCAGTTTCGCCCAGCCGAACCAGGAGTCAAATCCCTTGCTCGTCAGGTGCACGATCTTCGGGAAGTGTTCGTCCGTCATCAGCGAAAGCGTCATGTTCGCCAGGTGCGGCGCATAGCTCACAGCCGTGTGCTGGTCATCCACCACGCTGATCTGGCCTTCTGTCTCCATGTAACGGCTGGCGATCGCGCGGAAGAAGTTGCGCTCCTGCTTGCCGTCCAGACGCTCGCCGAACACCCCGCTGGTGCGCACCACATGCCCGCGGAAGAACTTGCGCACGATGATCTCACCCTCCAGCTTCGTGGCACCGTAGATGTTCAGCGGCTTGGTCGGGCTGCTCTCGTACCAGAGGTGCTGCGTGCCGTCGAATACGTAGTCCGTCGAGAAGTAGATCAGGCGCGCCATCAGCTGCTGGGACAGGTCCGCCAGTGCCTTGGTGGCCGCCGTGTTGACTTCCACGGCTTCCCGCGGGTTCTCCTGGCAGTAGTCCACCTTGGTCAGGGCGGCGGTGTGCACGATCCAGTCCGGGCGGAATTCGGACACCCGCCTGCGCAGCAGCGGCAGGTCGCGCATGTCCACTTCGCCATGCGGCAGGGCCTGCACGGTATGCCCGCGCATATGGGCCTCGCTGGCCATTGCGGATGCGACCATCCCCGATCCGGTTAGCAGGATCCTCGACATGCCATTCCTGGACACCGGGGCAACATGCGGTTGCCGGGCGTCGGCTGTTGATTCAGATTAAGCGCAGTGTCCGCTGGCCTAGCCTGCTGTGGAACCCTCAGTGCTGTTGAGCTTGGAGTTCTCCGCAACCAGGTAGCGGATCAGGTCCATGCAGCGCACGCTGTAGCCCCACTCATTGTCATACCAGCCAACCATCTTCACCATGTTGTTTCCGATGACCTTCGTGAGCTGGGCATCCACGATGCATGAGTGCTCCGCCTGAATGATATCGGTACTGACGATCGGATCATGAGTGAGGTAGAGGATTCCGTCCAGCTCTCCGTCCACGGAACGCTGGATCGCCTCATGCACCTCATCCACAGTGACATCCTTCTCCAAGGTGCAGGTCAGGTCGCAGAGGCTGCCGGACACGGTCGGCACGCGCACCGCCAGGCCGTCCATCTTGCCGTCCAGGTCCGGGATGATCAGGCCGATGGTCTTGGCCGCGCCGGTGCTGGTCGGAATGATGTTCGCAGCCGCCGAGCGGGCACGGCGCAGGTCCTTGTGGCCACCGTCCAGCAGGCGCTGGTCATTCGTGTAACTGTGCACGGTATTGATCAGGCCCTTCTTGATGCCGAAGGAATTGTGCAGCACATGGGCCATCGGAGCGAGGCAGTTCGTGGTGCAGCTTGCATTGCTGATCACCTGCGGCCGGCCGTCCGTGACCCAGTTGTGGTGGTTGATGCCGAAGCAATAGGTCGGCATCTTGTCCTTGGCCGGGGCGCTGAGCAGCACGTACTTGGCACCGCCGTCGAGGTGCTTCTCGCAGTCCTCCACGCGGCGGAACACGCCGGTGCTCTCCAGCACGTAGTCCACGCCGAGGTCACCCCAGGGGATCTGCGCGGGGTCAGCCTGCGAGATCAGCTTGACATGGTCACCGTCGATGACCAGTTCGTCATTGTTGACGCTGACGCGGCCCTTGAACGGTCCGTAGGTCGTGTCGTACTTGAACAGGTGTGCGTTCGTTTCGCTGTCGGCACGGTCGTTGATGGCCACCAGGTCAATGTTGGTCAGACCTGCCGCAATGCGCGCCACCTGCCGGCCGATGCGGCCGAAACCGTTGATTCCCAGACGAATAGCCATTTGGCCTCCACTATCAATGCTTCAGGAATTGCGTAAAGCAGCCTAATTATATGCAGTGGTTTCTGGAAGTCCGTGCAGTGGCCGGGCTTAGTTGCCGGCCTGGATGTAGCTGTCGATCCCGGCCGCGATCCCGCGCGCCAGCTGCAGCTGGTAGTTCGGGTCGGCCAGGCGCAGGCACTCCTCGCGGTTGGACATGAAGCCGCATTCCACCAGCGCGGAGGGCATCACGGACTCCCGCAGCACGAAGAAGTTGGCCTGCCGCACCTTCTTGTCCACTCCGCCGGTGCTTGAAATGAGCGCGCGCTGGATATGGTCCGCCAGCACTGGCCCGGTGGAGGATGCCGGATGGTGGAATGTCATGATGCCCTGCATCTCCGGGTCGTCGATCCAGTTGCAGTGCACACTGACGAACAGGTAGGGCAGCAGCGCATTGGCGTAGTCCGTTCGGGTGCCGAGGCTGACAAAGCGGTCATCGCTGCGGGTCAGGATCACGTCATAGCCCATTGCCTGCAGCTGCTCGCGCAGCTGGCCGGTGATCGCCAACGCGTTCGGCGCTTCCCAGTAGCCATCCAGCACGCCCTGGGCACCGGGGTCTGACCCGCCGTGCCCGGCGTCTAGCATGATCGTGCGCCCCTTGCGCGCACCGCTCGAACCGCCGATCGTGCGGCTGTGGGGCAGCAGCTGCAGGAAGTGCCGCGCCCCGCCATCCTTGCTCAGCAGGCGGTAGTCCACCGGGTTCTGCAGGTCAAGCACGATGCGAACCGTGTTCTCTTCAGGTGTACCGATGCGGATCTGCTGCACGCTGCCGACGTTGACCGGGATGTACTGCGTGGCCTCGCGGTACTGCGCGCCGACGAAGTCCACAACCAGCCGGTCCGGGTTGCTGATCAGCTCGGCCTTCGTGACGGTGCCGCGCCCGAGCTGCACGTTCAGGCTGATCTCGCCGGAGCTCGTCTGGTTGTAACTGGCAACCTGCAGGTAGTTGCCGAAGCGCACGCTGGCGAAGCCGCGCCGTTCGTCGCTGTCAACCTTGAAGCCGGTGCGGCTTGGCTGGCGCAGGAACACGTAGCTGCGCCCCAGCTCCGGCTGGGTCTTGAAGCCGACGCGGCTGAGCACCGGGTCGTCGCCGAACTCGCGCCCGTCCAGCGAGCCGAAGAAGCCGCCCTCCACGCTCAGCTCGACGCGCTCGTCGTCAATCTGGCGGCCCTCCACCTGCACCGGGGTCAGGCAGGAGATCGTCAGCAGCCGCGAGTCCCGCGAGTAGTTGACATCGCGCACAAGTCCGACCAGCTGGTAGAGGTCCTCCACCGTGTTGAAGGACAGGTACAGCCCAAGGCTGCGCATCAGTTCCACGTCCGCGTACAGCTCGCCGTTGTAGGCCTTGAGCTGCCCGCTGGCAACGCTGCTGCCGTTCAGCTCGGCGACTGCCTGGCTGCGGTCCACCGGCAGGTCCAGCAGGTTGCCGGCCAGACCGTAGCGGACGCGGCCGGACTTCAGCGGGGGCACCTTGCCGGTCTGCGGCGGGCTGAGCAGGCTGACGCCTGGCGTGCCGCCCATGTCAACCGCCACGCTGCCGCCGCGCTTGCCTTCATCAACGTTGTAGTGCAGGTCCAGCTCATCCTGCCCGGCGGTGACCTGCGGGGCTTCCAGCCCGAGTTCGCGCAGTACCTCGAGGTTCAGCAGGCTGCGGCCGCCGTCATGGATCACGGGCGGGTTGTCAAGGCTGGCAACGCGTGCCCCGAGCATCATGTACCAGTTGCCGGCCAGTGCCGGGCTGGCCGTTGCCAGCATGATTGCCAGGGCCGCGATTGCAGCGCAGGTCCGCCTCAGTGCCACAGTTCGAGCAGCTCCTCGGCGATCAGGCTGGCCGGCGCGGGATCGGGTGCCGGCAGGCGCGGGCAGTCCCAGCAGCGCTCCAGCCAGTGCATGATCTCGCGCCCGTCCGGGTTGGCATTGTCAGATACATGCGCCAGCCCGAGCCGCACCATGTGCGCGGCATTGCCGAACTGCTGGCGGTCACGGTGCTGCGTATCCGGGATCAGGAAGCTCGGGATGCCGGCCTGCACCAGTTCACCTACGGTTGCCGCGCCGCTGCGGCCGATGTAGAAGTCCGCCGCCGCCAGCACGCTTGCGCTGTCCTCGAGAAAGCCGACCTGGCGGTACTGCACCGGTCGCTCGGGGAGCTGGGAACTATCGACGGATGACTGCAGCAGCTGCATGCGCTCTCCTGCGACGTGCAGCAGGGCCAGTTTGTTCCACTGCGGATCCACGCTTTCGGCGGCCCGGCGCAGGAAGGAAACCACCGCACGGTGCACTGGCGTGGCGCCAAGCGAGCCGCCCATTGCCACCACCAGCTTGCGGTCCGGTTCAATCCCGAGTTCGCGCAGCACGCGCACACGGTTGCTGCTGACCGGCATCGCCGGGTAGCCGCTGACCTTCACCTTGGCCCCGGCGCAGCGCCCGAGGAAGCCCTGGGCGATCTCCGGGTTGGCGGCGAACACCTTCCATGCCCGCGGCGAGAAGTGCCAGTTGACGCCGCCCGGCGGGCTGTTCATCTCAATCAGGGCCACGGGAATGTTGCGCTCCAGCGCGGCCCAGATCACGGGCGCGCTCACGTAGCCGCCCGTCGCCAGCACGAGCCCGGGCTGGTAGGCATCCAGCATGCTGCGGGCCTGGAAGAAAGGCCGGCCGAAGAAGATCGGCAGGATGTGCTTGCGGAAGTAGGCGATGTTCTGCACCGTCAGCGCGCGGTAGGCGAAGCGGATGTCAAATCTCTGGAAGGGGATCCCGGCAGCCGGCACCAGCGTGGATTCGATGCGGTCACTGCCCAGCCACTGGAACTCCAGGTCAGGCTGCCTGTGCTCAAGCGAACGCACGACCGCCAGTGCGGGAAATACATGACCTGCGGAACCACCCCCGGCCAGCATGATCCTGCGAGCCGGGGCATCCCTGTGTGTGCCGGTAGCCATGCGTCTTATTCTACAAGCTATTGCAAAAGCAATTTCTTGAGTGAATCAAACTTGAAATGCTGGGATTGAGATCGCAAATTAAACGCTGATCACAGATATGAGGATGACAACTACCGTCGACCTCGAAAGAGAAGTAAATTCCATAGGTATTAGGTGAAATTCTGTTGATTTCTCGAAAGCAGTACGTTAGCATCCTAATAACTGGTCTAGCAAAACGCTAACTGGTGGGATATCGCCATCATCGGTAAAGGCGGGAAGTGACTTGATTGGGTATGAAAGCATAAATAGCTACTTGAGATACCCTCCTGACGAGGGCCCCAATTGGTGTTTCACCCTGCTTCTACTTTGGCTTCTTTCGAAGCTTCCGTCACATTTTCATCTGCACTGTCCCGGCTGGGACTTTTTTTTACTCGTGTTGGCAGAATGCGAACACTGCAACTGCCTATATGAGCCTTTAACGACAAGGCCACCTTTCGGTGGCCTTCAATTCCAAGGATCGGATTTTGCGGTCCAAGCGTCCTTGGATGCAAGACATGGAAGTCTAGCCATGAATAGTTACTCTGTCAAGGGGAATTTTCTATGGCTGGACTTCCCTCTGTCTCATGTACTTTCCGTGGGGGCTTGAATGCCCAATGGAGATTATCATGGACACCAATCGATACGATGCGTCGAGAAGACTGTATCTGACTGTACCAACGGAACCCGAACTGGTTGCTCTCTTCTGTTACATGAGAGCTCAGCAGCTCGATGGTTCACCGCTCATCGCCATGAAGACAATAGCGGAATGCGATCAGATCATGGCGAGGAATTGCTCCAGCCGCATCCACGGTGTTGCGAGTGTTCTGGCTGAGCACACCGTAGATTACTCAGCAGGAATCCTGGAGGATACGCTGAACAGACAGGCCGGTATGGAAGTGAACATGCCCGCGGCCATCATGGATCTAGTACAAAGATCCAACGGAGCCAGAGCCTTCATTTTCCTCCTGGCTGAGCTGAGCAGCTTTGAAACCAGGATGAGTAACATCAAGGAAGCAATCCTGATGGCCAGGGCCAGCGCTCTGGAACTGCTGATTCCTACCATGAGAGATTTGCTGATCCATAATTGGATTCACAACGCCATCAGGAATGATGAATTCAAGCGTTGGACCATGTGCCGACTCGCTGGATCCAAAGAGTGGTACACGCAGTGGGGAGTTTCTACCCCGAGCCTGACTGACTGCCGTGCCCTCAGCTACGTAGTATTTCCGACCGTTTCACCGTGCCCGGCGACGGTGCGGTTGGAAGTGCTTCCGGAATCAGTACTTCATGAATGGCCCGGAAAGATCTCCATTTCTTTGACGGGGAGCAGGCAGATTGCCAATGCCCTTGCATTGGCTCTTGGGGCCGAAATCGACCAGTTCAGATCCAGTGAGGAGCATCTGGCAGCTTAACTCCAGGATCATGCCGGATGTGAGATGTTAATACTGACGGCGAGTGACGGTTGTAATGTGGGGCGGATATGCGTATCCGCCCCCTTTAGTCTTTCTTGTCGCCGCCATCGCGGCCACCACCGCCACCACCCCGGCGTCCACGACCACCTCGCCCGCGGCGTGAGCTGCCACTGCGCGCCGCCCCTTCGCCTGATGCCTGGTCAGGCGGTGCATCGGACTGGCTGCGGGAAGCACCACCCTCCCCTGCATTACGGGACGAGCCACCGCGTCCGCCCCGTCCACCTCGGCCCCGGCCACCACGGCTGCGACCGCCGCCACCTCCACCTTCCTGCCTCGGAGGGGCTGCCGGGCGGTCATCTCCGGCTTCCTCGCCGAAGCGCCTGATGCGCTCACCGATGAAGCGCTCGATGCGCTGCACGCCACGGCCCTCGCTGCGGTCGGCAAGCGTCAGCGCCAGCCCCGCCTCACCGGCGCGGGCGGTGCGCCCGACACGGTGCACGTAGTCCTCCGGGTCCGTCGGCACGTCGAAGTTGACAACCAGCTCGACGCTGTCGATGTCGAGGCCGCGGCTGGCCACGTCCGTGGCGACGAGGATGCGCAGCTTGCCTTCCTTGAAGCGGTTGAGCGCCTCCTGGCGTTCACTCTGCAGGCGGTCGGCGTGCAGGCTGGCAACCTTGCGCCCGTCACGCGCGAGGCTGCGCGCCAGGTCGTCGGTGCGCTTCTTGGTGCGGCAGAAGATGATCACGCTCTGCCAGTCCCGCTCGTCCAGCACATCGGCCAGCGCACGGTCCTTGTGCTCGTTGCTGACCTCCAGCAGGTTGTGCTTCAGCCGGCTGGGGGGCTTGGTGCGCCCGATGCGGATCTCCTCCGGGTAGAACATGAAGTCCGTTGTCAGCTTCTTGATCGCCGGCGTCAGCGTGGCCGTCATCATCAGGCTCTGGCGCCGCGCCGGCATGCGGTTGAGGATCGTTGACAGGTCGAGGATGAAGCCCATGTCGAACATGCGGTCCGCCTCGTCCAGCACCACATGCGACAGGTCGTCAAACTGCATCCAGCCGTGCTGCATCAGGTCCAGCAGGCGGCCCGGCGCGGCCACCACGATCTCGCGGCCCTCATTGAGCGCGGAAATCTGCGGCCCGTCGCTCACGCCGCCGTAGACGGCCACGGCACGCACGCTGGTCAGCTCGGCCAGCGCTTGCACCTGCTCGGTGATCTGCTGCACCAGCTCGCGCGTGGGCGCGAGGATCACGGCCTGCGGCTTGAGCGGATGCGCCGGTTCACGGTCGATCAGGGCGTTGAGGATCGGCAGCGCGAAGGCCCCGGTCTTGCCGGTGCCGGTCTGCGCGATGCCGTACAGGTCCTGGCCGCTCAGTGCAACCGGGATCACCTTCTCCTGCACCGGAGACGGCCGCGACCAGCCCAGCCGGGCGATGTTGTCAAGCAGCACCTGCTTCAGCCCGAGTTCGGCGAAGCTTTCAATGCTCCCCACCAGCCCGGTGTCGTCGGCAGGGGCGGCCTCTTCCTCGATTGGCCTTCCCTCAGTCATATGCACCGAGATTATAGCGGGGTGCACTGGGGGACGAGGGATGCGGGATGGGGGATGCGCAGAAGGGATCAGGGACCGGGGACCCGGGATCAGGTGGGAAAGGGAGAGGAGGGTCGATCGCCGAATCGACCAGGAAGCTGGGCGTTTGCAGGATTGATGTTGATTGATTAAAGTGCGCGCAGCCACTTCTGAATTCTCATTTCCGTTCCTGCATCCCTTTGTATGCAAATCACGCCAAGGCGTGACGCACCTCCAAACACCCCACTCCCCACTCCAACCTTCTGCCCATACCCCATCCCGCATCCCACATCCCCCACTTGCTACCATCCTTCCCATGCTGATCCTGCTCTATCGCGCGCTCGCCGTGATCTTCGTCATCCTCGCCGGCTGGGCGCTTGGGATGGCCAGCCCGGACTGGCGCGCTGACGTCGAGGCCACCCGCGATGACGGCTTCATGCCGCGCTTCTGGGCAATCGGCAACGGCATGGCCCGGCTGCGCTTCCTCGCTGGCAACCCCATGGCAGGGCTGGGCAGCTTCGTTATCTGGGTGCTGCCGGCGATCTTCTTCTCCGCACTTGGCTGGGGCGGTGGCAACGGCCTCGGTGACCCCGGTCCACTGGCCTCAATGGGCAGTTCACGCATGGAACGCGAATTCGGCAGCTTCATGCTGCTGTTTGAACCCTCGACCTGGATCATGCTCGGCAGCTTCTGCTTTGGCTATGTGATGGCCAAGGTGCAGGAGGAGAAGGACGGTGGGGCGCAGTACTGAGGCCGCTGGGCTCAGTGCGCAGGCTTTTGGTCCCACCAGTTCAGCATGATGCTTCGAATGCAGGCTCCAGCCCAGCGACCAGGTCCCAGTAACCTAGATTGCCGCTGGGTTATACTGCCCCTGTGGACCTTGTGGCAACAAAGATAATGCTGATGCTCAGCGGAAGGTTTGGCAAAAGCGCGGGAAGATTACTTAGATTGCTCCCCTGAATATTTATAGAGTCCACGAAGGTGCGGCTGTTGCCATGATCGCGGGGGTATACTGCCCTTGTGAGCACTGTAGCCACGAAAATCAGCTTCATGCTAAACGGCCTTTTCGGCAAGAGCGGACGTTACTACGAATTCAGCAAACCTCTAGAATTGGTCGTGGAACAGGTCGAAGAAAACTGCTGGATGTACAAGATTGATGCACTCAACCTTTGGGCTGCTGAACCTGGACGTTCTGAATGTGCCGGCAGCTTTGCCCAGTTATTCGACGAGCATTACGAAAATTATGGCCTGATTGATCCCCAATCCGCTACCGATGGAGCTCTGAAGGTTCAGGCACAATTGCTTGAGGCAATAAAGCAAGTTTACTGATGACATCGCGATTGACGCGCAACATCAAGCGCGCCTTGCTCAAAAAGGGTTTCCATCTGAGAAACTCCCACCATCTTGAATTCAGACTATTCCTTAATGGCAACCCGCAGAACATTCATACCTTCATTAGCCATGGTCTGCAGGAATATGGTGATTCCCTTCTTGCAGCCATGTCCCGCCAGCTACACTTGAGCAAGGCTGAGCTGCTGGAATTCATTGACTGCACGATGAGCGGCGAGGCTTACCTGGCACTGCTTCGCGAGCGCGCGCATATTGCCTAGGACCTCGGTGCTGGAGCCGCTGGGCTCTGGGCTCAGGCCTTTGGTCCCACCAGTTCAGCATAATGCTTCGAATGCAGGCCCCAGCCCAGCGGCCAGCGGCCTGCCAAGCCCTCCCCACTCCACACTCCACCCTCCCCACTGCCAGGCTGACAGCCTGGCCTCCCTTCATTGCTATAATCTCCCCGCGCGGGATGCCTGCTGGCCCCGCCCACTTACGAGGAAGGAACAAGACGCATGTCCATCAAGAACGACCGCTGGATCCGGCAGATGTCCCAGAGCCACCACATGATCGAGCCATTCACCGAGAAGCAGATCAGCAAGGGCAAGATCTCCTACGGCCTGTCGAGCTTCGGCTATGACATCCGCGTGGGACGCGAATTCAAGATCTTCACGAACACCTTCTCCAGCATCGTGGACCCCAAGAACTTCGACCCGAAGAGCTTCATGGACTTCGAGGGCGACGTGGCGGTGATCCCGCCCAACTCCTTCGCACTGGCCCGCAGCGTGGAGTACATGAAGGTCCCGCGCGACGTGCTGTGCGTCTGCGTCGGCAAGAGCACCTACGCGCGCTGCGGCATCATCACGAACGTCACTCCGTTGGAGCCGGGCTGGGAAGGGCACATCACGCTCGAGATCAGCAACACCACCACCCTGCCGGCGAAGATCTATGCCAACGAGGGCCTGGTGCAGGTGCTGTTCTTCCAGAGCGACGAGGCCTGCGAGACCAGCTACGCCGACCGCTCTGGCAAGTACCAGGGCCAGCGCGGCATCACCATCCCGACGGTGAAGTAGCAGGCCAGGCTTTTAACCTGGCAATCAGTGGTCAGCTGTCAGATCCAGAAGCAGAATCAGAATGAGAAGCAGCAGACCGCTTCTTGACAACTGCTGTTTCTGTTTCTGCCAACTGCTTCTCCCACTGACTACTGACCACTGACTACTGACCACTGACCACAAAAAAAACCGCAGCCCGGAGGCCGCGGTCTCTTTGTTTCGGTTGGATTCCGAGCTAACTGCTCGCGTAGCGAATGCCTCAACCGGGGGCGTCGGTCTGCGCCACGCTGACCGCTTCGCCACTGGCGACCTGGTGGACCGCCTGGATCACATAGTTCGTACCGACCGGCGGGTTGTCACCGCCCTTCTGGTACTGGTCAAGCGCGCCGTTGTACTGGATCTGGCCGTCGGGGCTGATCACGTACAGCGCGGGGGTACGGGTGGCGCCGTAGCTCTTGCCGACCACGCCGCTGCCATCACGCAGCACCGGATAGGGCACGCCCCACTCGCTGATCGCGGTGTTGACTTCCTCATCCGTGCCGCCACGGCCGGCGGGGTCCTGGCTGATCACGGCCAGCCAGACCACGTCGTCGCCCTTTTCTTCCTTGAGCTGCTTGTAGGCATCCACCATCGCGGTGGATTCCTGGTAGTAGTAGTGCACCACTGAGCAACCCGGGTTGAACCACTCGAGCACGACGGTCTTGCCGTCGGCGAGGTAGTCCGCCAGGTGGTGCTCGGCACCGCTCATGTCGGTCAGGGTGAAGTCCGCCGCCATCGTACCGGGCGCGCCGGGCTTCTCCATCGTCATGCCGCTGTCGGCCTCCGCCTGCCCATCGGCATGGGCATCCGATGCCGCGGTGTCAGTGGCGGCCTGCTGGCTTGCGCCGCTGTCAGCCACTGTGGTGCTGCTGCTGCCGGAACTGTCCGCCGCCGTGTCACCGCCGCCTTCGTTACAGGCGCTCAGGCACAGCAGCAGGACCAGCACTCCGGACAGGAGTGTTATCAGTTTCCTGGTCTGCATTGAATCCTCCCGAAAATGACTCGCTTATCAATACCGGCCCGCATTGACTTTTGATCTATTAATGATAGTGCATTTTCAAGAAGAGACTGAATTGAGACATACTCACCACCAGTCAGCAGAGTCTGCCTGCAGAACAGGCAAAAGTGTCCCTTGAAACCCCTCAGTTTCGGCATTATCCTCATGATGGAGATCTGTTCTGGGGAGAGATCATTATGGGACGGTTTTTTCATACTGTTATTGTTGTCTCGGCAATCATCTCTTGCACCTCCTGCGGTGTCACAAAAGCACCTGCTGAGCTGGATTCAGTGCAGGCAGAGCCACAGGCTGAATCAATTCAACCGGAGCTGCTGTCGGACCTGCAGCAGGAACTCGAACGGGTGATTGCAGAATCAGGCACGGCGGGTCCACAGAGATTCCTGCTTGCCTGCGAGATCGAGCCACTGGAAAACGCCAGCAGCATCAGCTGGGCCTACCCCTCCGCCAGCGGTGACTACGACCTCAACTCGCTTACCAATGCCGCCGATCTCGTCGAAATCGGCCGCTACTTCGGGATCAGCAGCGGGGAACCCGGCTGGGACAAGGCGCAGGTCGCCGACGGGGATGGAAACGGTCGCATTGACATCGGGGACGTCACCCCGATCGGCCGCAACTTCGGGCTGGACAGCTCCGATTACATCTTCAGGCTGCTCAGTTGCCAGACAGAGGAAAACATCCCGGTGCTTGAACTCGGCCCGGTGCGCGAGGCCGGCAGCAGCCAGGCCCTGGCAGCCTACCAGCAGCTCTCCACAGTGCTGCTGGACGATGGGCCCTACTGCGTTGAGTTCGGCGACCAGGCGGTGATCCCGCTTGCTCCAATGGGCCTGGCGGCGGCACTCGACGGTCAGAACCTGATTCAGCTCAGCTGGCAGCCTGCCAGGTTTGCATCGGGTTACCGGGTCTGGCGCGACGACGAGGCCGAACCGCTCGTGGAACTGGGCAGCAGCACCTGGTTCGTGGATAGCGCTGCCAGTTACGGCGTGAAACACAGCTATCGGGTCAGCGCATTCAACAGCTGCGGCGAGGGCCCGTTCTCGCCCTGGGCAGAGGAGATCCGCGAGCTAAAGGCAGCGCAGCTGCTTGCCAGCCAGGGCGATTTCAGCGACCGCATCGAGCTAGCCTGGACCTGCGTCAGCGGTGCCTCCGCCTACCAGGTGTACCGCGATGGGGAGCTGATCGGTAGCACCAGCGATCTCAGCTTCACGGATGCCGGGGCTGAACGGACCCGCATCTTCGGATATCAGGTCGTTCCGGTCAGCCAGTTTGGCAACGGCCCGGCAAGCAACACGGCCTACGGCATATCCATGCTCTGGCGGCGCACCATCGTGGCAGGCACCAGAAGCTCCAACTACTCCGCGATGATCCACAACGGTCTGGCAGTCGTTGCCCGTGAGGAATCGGAGGAGGATGTGCTCAACATCTACCATGCAACCCAGCCGGTGCCGCTGAACTGGCCCCACTGGAAGGGTGGCGGAACCTTTGCTCGCACCAACTATCCCTGTAACCCGGCGATAGTGGAGATTGACGGCACGATCGGCGTTGCCTACCCCACGCGGAAGAGTGGCGGTGAATTGCGCTTTGCGGTCAGCAACAGCGGCGACCCATCACGTGTGGATGACTGGCAGGAGATGACTGTTGACCCCAATTGCGCTTCGGGCGGCTGGGTCTATGCAACCGTGATTGATGGCCACGCAATGCTTGGCTACCATGATTTTGACAACAAGGACATCCTGTTCGCGCGGGCCCTTGTTCCCAGACCGCAGTCAGGTGATGACTGGCGCACGATGATCGTTGATGCTGACGACAAGACCAGCATCTATGCGCGGATTGCCGCCATCGAGGGCCGGCCGGTACTCTGTTACGGAGCCGATACCGTTGATGACGGCTACTTCAATGAGGACGATGAAGCCTTCCTGCGCCTGGCCTGGGCCGACTCCAGCGAGCCGGATTCAGCGGAGGACTGGAGCTTCACCGAGCTGCACTTCCCCGGGGCGAACATCAGCCCCTCCTTCTTTGGGTTTGCCAGCGTGAATGACAGGCCCGTTATTGCTCTTCGTGAATTCACCGGTACATACAACAATGAGGACAGTGCACGCTTCCACGTGGCATACGGCATGAATGAAAGGCCAGAGGGATTCGCGGACTGGAACATGATCAGGATGGAACGGCTGGACAGGCTCGGTGGCACAGCTCCGTTCGTCACATCCGTCAGTGGCAACCCGGCGATCGGTTACTACGACAATTACTCGAATGATCCTGTGCTCGCCTGGTCTGCCCTGGCCGAACCTGAGTCGCAGGACCAGTGGGTTTACATGACCGTGCAGCAGGATTCAGATTACGGCACCTGGCCCCAGGTGCTTGACATAGGGGGCAGGCCGGCAATGTTCTACATGAGCAACAAGAAGTCCTACAACGATGCCCTGGCTTACGCCGTGGCGGACTGATCCAGCGTGGCAGGCAGTGAGTTGCCGGGCAGGCAAGGCTAAGAAGCGGAACTGCCCTGGCTCGCCAGGGTCTGCTCCAGGTTTGCCAGTAAGGTCTTCCAGCCGGCTGTGCTCTGCTCGGCGAATTCGACGGGGCAGTGCTCCTGCGTCAAGGACAGCTCGCAGGAACCATCCTTCCCGTCCGTGATCTGGATGCGCACGATGGAGCTGCCGAACTGCTCGAGGAACTTCGGCAGGTAGAAGCTGAAGGCCAGTTTGCGCGGTGCGTCGATTTCAAGGTACTCGCCACAGTGCTCCCAGTCCTCGCCGTCGCGGCGCTCCGTGATGCTGAAGCGTCCGCCGACAAGCGCATCGATCCGCGGCGGCAGCATTTCCCCGTCAGGCGTGGCGAACAGCCACTGTACTGCCACTTCAGGGTCCAGCCAGGCATCGAACACGCGCTGGGCCGGCTGGCTGAAACTGTGCGAAACATGGATGCTGGTGTACTGCGTTGCCATCTGGCTGCTCCTTCCCGGTCCGTGGTCGTTCCGCATTATGTTCGCATACATGCCGCCGCGGCTACAATCCAGCCATGCTTACTGAACTGACGGAAATCTGGCGCATCCATGAGTCGATAAACATGGAGCTGCTTGGCAACATCCCGGATGCCACATTCGGCGCGATCCCGCTGCTGAAGGATGGCAAGCCGGGCCGCGGGCGGGACATCGCGCGGGTGTTCGGCCACATCTATGACGTGCGCATGTCGGCGATGCGCAAGGCCGAGAAGGATGAAATGACTGAAGTGCCTGTGTTCGACAAGGGCTACTCACCGACGAGGTTGGAACTCGAGAAGGCACTGATTGAAAGCAGCGTGGCGGTCGTCGCCAGGCTGCGCAATGCGCTGGAAGCAGGGGACGTGATCCGCAAGCGCCAGCCCTCGGTCTGGCTGGCCTACCTGATTTCCCATGAGTCGCACCACCGTGGGCAGATCATGCTGGCATTGAAGCAGAACGGCTACACACTGAGCGACGAACAGAAGTGGGGTCCGTGGGAGCGCTGGTTCAAGGATTAGGTTGGAGGTTGCTGGGTTCAGGTTGCCGGTTGCAGAAATGACTCTGGCGAACTTATTATCACTGCATGGATGACAGCAACCTGATAGACCTGCTTACAAATCATGAGCCCGCAGGCTGGGAATACAAGACTGAACTGCGGATGACGCTTGGCGACCGCAACATCCAACAATACCTGAACAGAATGGACAGGCATGGCTGGGAATTGGTTCAGGTCATCGGCAGGGAGTTCTGGGCTAGGGGATACTATCGTTTCTTCTTCAGGCGCAGAAGCAGGAAAGACCAAGCCACAAGCACGGAGTAGGCCAACCGATTCGTTACTGAGATCTCATTTCTCATCACTCCTCCAAGCTCCCCACTCCAACCTGCCCCAGCAACCTGCAACCTGCACCCAGCAACCTGCAACCTGCACCCAGCAACCTGCAACCTGCACCCTGCATTACACTCCCCCCATGCCATCCGACCGTGACTACTCGCACCGCACACTGCCGCAGAAGCTCGGCATCAAATCCGGCATGCGTGTGTTAATTGCCAACGAACCAGCCCCGGACACGATCCCGCGGGCGGATATCCCTGAAGGTGTGAAACTGGCAACGCGTGCCAGCGCTGAGGCGGATATGATGATCCTGTTCGCCCGCGATGTGCAGCAGCTCACAGAGAAGCTCGACCAGTACATCTCACTGCTGCCGAAGGAAGGCACGCTGTGGACCTGCTGGCCGAAGAAGGCCGCCAGGCTGGCAACGGACATCGACCGCGACGTGGTGTTCAAGTTGCTGCATCCGACTGGGCTGGTGGATGTGAAGGTCTGCAGCGTGAACGAAACCTGGTCCGCGCTGAAGTGGGTGTACCGGAAGGTGGATCGCTAAGGGGCAGTATTGATAGTCTGGATAGTATGAATAGTGGAATAAGTGAATTCCGTAGCGGCTGATACCAGCAGCCGGCTATGTATCATCAGTAAGGCCCCGGTTGTGCGCCTGACCCCTGTTGTTTCCACTACAAAAACTATTCAAACTATCTGTACTGTTTCCACTCTTCCTATGCTATACTAATGTTAAGTTAGTCAGGAGGCGGAAATGATTCGTAGCATCCAGGACTTTGTGGCGGCATACACCGCCGAACGTGAGAAGACAATGCAGCTCTTGCAGGCTGTCACACAGGACAGCCTGTCCACCCGTGTCGGGACGGAGGGGCGCACGCTGGGCTACATCGCCTGGCATATCGTGGCCACCATCCCGGAGATGATGAACAGGACCGGGCTGAAGCTTGCGGAGCTGGACGGTGCCGAGGCACCAGGCAGCATCGAGGAGATCCGCAGCGCCTATGCCGCGGCATCGCAGGAACTGCTGGACACGGTGGAGCGGAAGTGGGCCGATGGCGACCTCAGCGTCAGTGACAACCTGTATGGTGAGGACTGGCCGCGCAGCCAGACACTGCTGGTGCTGCTCACGCATGAGATCCACCACCGGGCGCAGCTGACGGTGCTGATGCGCCAGGCCGGCCTGCGCGTTCCCGGGATCTACGGCCCGGCCCGTGAGGACTGGGCGGAGTACGGCCTGGAAACCCACCCCTGATTTTCCTGCCGCACCGGTAATCCAACGCAATTCACCATCCGGTGCGGTTAGACTGGCTTTGGGGAATGCACATCCATGCGGCCGGAAAGCGGCCGGATATCAACACTTTTCAGGAGAGATGGAAATGTACAGCAACATGCAGGAATTCGTTGAGGGTTACGGCTGGGAGTCCGGCGTCACCGCCTCACTGCTTGACAACCTCACACAGGAAAGCCTCAGCGTGAAGAAGGCTGACGGGCACAACACGCTTGGCGAACTGGCCTACCACGTCGCCACTTCCCCGGCGATGATGATGCGCGAGATCAAGTGGGACATGCCCGAGCGCGGCTGGGCCCCGACAGGCGAGGTCAACCTCGAGGAGCTGCGCGCCAATTACCGCGCGGACGTCGAGGCGATCAAGGCCAAGGCCGCCACGCTGAGCGAGGATGAGCTCAACGAAGTGCACCATGTATTCGGCATGATGGACTGGAAGGCGAAGCAGATGTTCGGCGCGCTGGTCTGCCATGAGATCCACCACCGTGGGCAGCTTTCCGTGCTGATGCGCCAGGCCGGCCTGGTCGTGCCGAGTATCTACGGCCCGAACTACGAGGAGACCCAGGAGTACCTGAAGCAGATGCAGCAGGGCTAGGAGGCCAGGCTGTAAGCCTGGCGAGCAATGAAGAATGAGTAAGGAGCAATGAGGACGGAGCAGCGTTGCGAAGTCATGCAAGCTGCATGACGAAGCTGCGCATGTGCGGGATGCGGTCTTAAGCAATGAGCAATGAAGAGTGAGCAATGAGCCAGGCTGTCAGCGAGGCTAACTCGACCTGGGCTGAACTCATTGCTCCCCCATCCAGCAATCCACACCATGCGAAGCAGCGCTTCGCGACCCACCGACTAGCGGCGGCCACCCGGCCGCCGTTTTCATTTACCCCGATTGATTGATACTGCTTACCCGGATACACTCTACAGATTGCGGCGGGGCAACCAAAACATGCCGCACCAGGAGTAAACGGGACCATGTTCACCAACGCACAGCAGTTCATCGGCGAATACACCTACGAAAGCGGCATCACCCGCAGCCTGTTTGCCAACCTGACCGACGCCACGCTCGGTCAGGCCCAGGCGGAAGGCCTGTACAACCTCGGGCAGATCGCCTGGCATATCAGCTCCTCACGCTGCTACCTGTTCGGCCAGACCGGCTTCGACATGCCGGACCAGGGCCACGGCTTCCCGGAGAACATGACGGCCGACATGATCCGCCAGAACTACGACATGCTGCTGGAGCGCGTGCTGAGCCAGGCCGCGACCAAGAGCGATGACGACCTGAACGTGGTCTACCGCTTCTTTGACAAGATGGATGTCAGCCTCGGCCAGATGATGCGGATGGTGATCTCGCATGAGGTGCACCATCGCGGCCAGCTGTCCGTGCTGATGCGCCAGGCCGGCCTCGGCATCCCGGGCATCTACGGCCCGAACGCTGAGGACACCAAGATCATGATGGAGCAGATGGCGCAGCAGGGCTAGGCCCTGCGGGATGAGGAACGAGGGATGGGGGATGAGCATTCCAGTAATGTGATTTGAATTCTGCACAATGAGCCCGGATGGCAATGGTGGCCCGCCGTTCACGGCGGGAACCATTGCGTGATCAGGGACGAGGAATGAGAGTTCGCATCCCCCATCCCCCATCCCCCATCCCCCATCCCTCATAGCTCCCCCAGCCCGTTTTCTTTTCTGGCAACGCTTCCGATGATCTCCCTGTCGGGAGGTGAGGAATGCGTCTGTTCGCGCTGCTGGTGGTGCTGGCCACGCCTGTCGTGCTGGCGGCTTGCCGCGATTCCGGGACGGAAGGCAATGACCAGTCGCTGGCTGAAGTCCAGCCAGCCGCAGTGCAGGATGACACGCCAGAACCAGCTGACACCGCCAGTCCTGCGGAACCCCTGCCTGACCACCCCCACCAGGCAGACCGGGTTTCCGATGCCGGCTCCACACTTTTCCCCAATGCCGTCATGCTGGAAATGCCATCCATGGATGGATATCATGGCTACCAGCACAACTGCCGTTGCCACTTCTACCGTCCCGAGGTATTCGACCAGGATGAAAACAACGTCCCCGCCAAAGAGTATCTGAGCCTTGCGGATCTGCAGCTTGCGGACCAGGAGGAAGTCATTTACATTGACCCACTCCTTGAGATTCATTCTTCAAGAGAATGGGAGAACAGATTCACCGTCGTCTGCTGGAAGGAATGGCATCTGGATCCGAACATTGGTGGCAAGCCTTTTCCCAAGCTGAGTTACGACAGCTGGATTTCAGTGTTTGATGAAAACGGACAACTGGTTGGCAGGACTGACAGCCTTGACAGGGTGGAGCGGATGGTGGAATGGCGTCCATCCAGCTCCGACCAGATGACGATATTGCTGGTGCAGGAGTTCCTGGGAGATCAGTACTTCTTCAACATTGAAGCGGATGGCAGTCTGGAATTACAACTCGAAGTTGGTATGGGCAGGGAAAACAGCTTCAACTTTCTGGCGTGCGGATCGGCAGTGCCCGGCGGTGAATTTGGAGAGGAGTGCTTCTCAATCATCCTGCCTGCTGGAGGGTCTGTTTCCACTGTCAACCATCAGGGCAACTTCATATACCTGCATGACTGCCGTATGCCGGACGGGCGATCAGCAGCTGATGTGGACACCGGCTACTTCATCATCCGTTTTGGCAACGATCGCGTGTTCCCCTTCAGCTATGTGGAGGACTTTGACCTGAGCCGCTTCTGGTCAGTGCGTGATGAGATTCCGGCGGACTCCGGGCTGATTATCGCTGGCAATGTAGGAGGTGACTGAGTGATGCCGTTCCTGCTCCTGCTGCTTGCCTGCGTTCTGACACTGGCTTCCTGCCGGCAGGCAGCTGAACCAGCGGATGAAGTGAAAGCAGCACAGGACCCGTTGCCTGTCGCAGACCAAGCGGGGGAAATCTCGCAGCAAGCGCAGTTCCTGTATGGCAATGCACGCTCCAGCCTGTTCCCGGATGCCCTGCTGCTGGACATGGTGCCGCCAGATGAACTGCGCATTCCTGACCAAAAGGCAATGTACGTCGTGCGTCCTGAGGAAGAAATACCTGAGGGCCTGCAATTCAATGAACTCGCTGCACTGCAACGTGCCGTTGATGCGGATGATTACGTCATTGAGGCGCGATCGCCGATTACCGTGGATACGGATACCGGGTACCGGGATTTCACTGTGGTCTGCTATGCCGAGAATTACCTGGTTGAGCTGAGCTGGGGCGAGAAGTACCGCAAAGTAGCCTACTCCAGTCAGATTGCCGTGTTTGACGATCAAGGCAAGCTGACAGACCAGGCAGGCTGTGACAGGCTGCAGGGCATGGTACTGGAAGGCAAAATGCTGCACATCACCGCATTCAGTCCGGAGCACCAGTGGCTGAATATCACTTCTGAGGGAAAGCTACAGACTGAGGTCTCCATCTTCTTCGGTCCCGGCTGGGATAACCTGCAAAGCAAGGAAAGCCTGTACGAAACTGAGCTTCATACGGAAACCTGCCGTTACATCGTGATCCCGGTGCAGTGCGGACACAACCTCGAAATCCACTACCGCGGGGAGTACCTCTTCAACCAGGACTGCCGCACACCTGATGGACTTGCCCCCGAGGATCTGAAGGAAGGCTACATGATCTATCGCTTCGGCAACGAGCATGTCTGGCCCTTCAGCTATGCGCGGGAACTGGACGCGCTGGCTGTGCTGTCCAGCGGCGATGAAATCCCCGGTGGATCAGGGCTGATCAACCTGGGCGGGCTGGACTGACCACTGACTACTGACCACTGCCCACTACTGATCCCTGGTCCCTGGTCCCCGGTCCCTGATCCATGATCCCCGATCCCTGGATTTCCCCTTGACATCCGTCTAGATAGTGCTATACTTTAGTTAAGTTCATCCGACGCTGTAGAGGAAGAGCCGCCGCGAATTCCCATGGGGGACTCGCGGCGGGCTTCAATCTGAGCTAGAATGAAATCAGGCCGCGATTGCTTGTGGGGCAGCCCTCCAAGGCAGGGGGCGCAACCGGCGGGTCAGGGGCAAACCCCTGTCCGTGCCAGCATTGGCGGCTGTGGGAAACAGGACGAGGAAGTCCCGTCGCAAGCGGGAAGGAAGGCTCCAAGGCAGGAAGCCTGGACTGGGACCCTTGAAAATTCATACTGCCGGCCATCCCGGATTTATCCGGTTCCTTGCCAGATGGCCGGCTTTGCCTTTTCTACCTGCCGCCTCGTGCAAGCACTCGGCGGTCTGCGAACCGCAGCGAAGCATAGCTTCACTGCTCTTGCCCGCAACATCCATATCTCCTGCTCATGCGAGCACTCGGCGGGCTGGCGCTGCGTTTTCCATCCACCATCCCATTGTGCCTCACGCCTAAGGCGTGATTGCGCACCTCCGATCTGCCTTTTGCCTTCTGCCTTCTGCCCACCGACCACTGACCACTGACCACTGAAGGCTGTGTCGCCATTCCTTCAGGCAAGGCCGGAGGCCGCGCAGCAGCGCGAGGTACGAGCGCTGAAATGCAGACAGGCGTAAAGGCGCCACAGCGAAGATCAGGCGACAGCATGTCGCTGCTAGTTACTCGTGTTCGCAGAATAGTGTTGCCAGAATGAATTCCGGCCTCCCACAAACGGATGGCAAATGCCATCCTGGGCAAGGCACGCAGGCCTTGCCCTACGTTTTCCATCCACCATCCCATTGTGCCTCACGCCTAAGGCGTGATTGCGCACCTCCGATCTGCCTTTTGCCTTTTGCCTTCTGCCTTCTGCCCACCGACCACTGAAGGCTGTGAAGCCATTCCTTCAGGCAAGGCCGGAGGCCGCGCAGCAGCGCGAGGTACGAGCGCTGAAATGCAGACAGGCGTAAAGGCGCCACAGCGAAGATCAGGCGACAGCATGTCGCCGCTAATTGCTCGTGTTCTTAGATTAGGCGTTAACTGTTCAGTGTTGCCAGAATGAATTCCGGCCTCCCACAAACGGATGGCAAATGCCATCCTGGGCAAGGCACGCAGGCCTTGCCCTACGTTTTCCGTCCACCATCCCATTGTGCGCAAACGAGTTGCGCACCTCCGATCTGCCTTTTGCCTTCTGCCCACCTACCACCGACCACTGACCACTGACCACTGAAGGCTGTTGTCAGACTCTCGTCTGACCTCCGGCCTCCTGCCTACTGCCCGCTGCCTTCCTGCCTCTGGTCGATCCGGTCCCGCAGGCGTTCGCGCGGACGCTGCCTGCCCTGGCCCGGCGGCGGGCCATCACCCTGCCCCATCCCGGGGCCTTCCTCGCCGTTGCGCCGGCCCGGGCCACCGCCGGGTCCGCCCTCGCCCATCCCCGGGCGGAAATCCGGGAACATCGGGTTGTCACTGACGCGCTGGAAATGCACCTCGTCAATCTCGATCACGCGCGGCCCATCCTCGGCGGTGGTGCCCTGCTTCGTGTCGATGTAGCCGATCAGCACGCTTTCCAGCTGGTCGACGTCCAGCTGGCCATTCTCATCCTCACTGTCATCGGAAAGCGTCATCAACTCCAGCGGGAATTCGTAATGCGTCCATTCCCGCTCCAGCCGTTCAGGAAAAACCGTGTAAGAGCTGCCGTCGCGCTCCATCACACCGACCACCACCTGGCCGTCATAGCTGGCGCGCATGTCCATCGCCAGCGCATTCGCGTCCGGCGGGCCGGGCCTCAGCATCAGGCCGAGCAGGTCGATCGGCGCAGTCTCGCGGTCCGGTGTCCATTCCAGCCAGCCCTCCTGCCCGTCATCCATCAGCTCGGTGCGGGCCTTGCCGCTGATTGCGACCAGCGGGTCATGCCCGTCGAAGCGGGCCACCGGCGGCGCTTCGATCCCGTCCGCCTGCATGCGCTGCTTCAGCTCGGAGTATCTGATCTGCCAGCTGGTGAACATCTGCGCCAGGCCCTGCTGCTTATCGCCGGCATCAACCACCGCCCCTGTCACGAGCAGGCCGTAAAGCAACATCAGCCAGGCAATTCCCTTCCACATTTGCATTCGCTCCCTGCAACTTGGAGTAGCGCAGCGCGTACTGAGTTGCAAAACCTATAATAGTTCCATACCGGGCCGCATGCCCGGCAGGCTGATATGGACACCAGCAATCCAGATAACGGCAGCATCCGCATCCAGCCGGCGACGGGGCCGATCCGCGGCAGCTATGACCCGCCCGGCGACCGAAGCATCACGCACCGCGCGCTGATCCTCGGCTCGCTCACGGATGAGGACAGCGAGGTGTGCGGCTCACTCGAATGCGAGGACACCGTCTGCACCCGCCGCGTGCTGGCCCAGCTCGGGCAGACCTTCACCAGCAGCGAGGAGGAGGACTGTGTCACGATCAGCCTCGGCGGCCTGCAGGCGCCGAGTGTGCCGCTGGACTGCGGCCGCTCCTTCACGACGCTGAAGCTGATGCTCGGCCTGCTGGCCACGCAGGACTTCGACAGCGTGCTGACCGGCTCACCCGAGCTGCTGCAGCGCCGGGTGACGCACCTCGTCGAGCCATTGCGTGCAATGGGTGCCGAGATCAGCTGCGAGGGCATCGGCGACAGTGCGCCGCTGCGCATCAGCGGCCGCAAGCTGAAGGCCGGTAAGGTGGAGATCGCCGTGCGCGATGCCGAGCTGAAGAGCACGCTGCTGCTGGCCAGCCCCTACATGCAGGGCCAGCTGCGCATCGTGGAGAAGGCCCCGAGCCGCGACCACAGCGAGCGCCTGATGAAACACATGGGGATCGCCTTCGGCCGTGACAGCGGGGCGATCACGCTGGAATGCGGCCAGCTGCCGAAGGCGCGGCGCATCAAGATCGCCGGTGACATGTCCTCCGCCGCGCCATTCATTGCGGCGACGGTGCTGATCCCCGGCAGTGAACTGACGATCAACCAGGTCGGCTTCAACCCGGGCCGCTGCGGGATGGTGAAGGTGCTGTCCCGCGTGGAGGACTGCGTGGAGCGCACCAAGGACTGGCAGCTCGGCAGCGAACCGGTGACCAGCCTGCATGTACGGCACTGTGCGGAAATGCCGGCCTTCAACATCGCACCGAACTTAAGCCCGAGCATGGCTGACGAGCTGCCGCTGCTGGCCCTGCTGGCAACGCAGGCCACGGGGACGAGCTACCTGCGCGGCATCAACCGGCTGGCGACGCGCATGCCGGACCGCTTCCTGCTGACGGCGCAGATCCTGCGCAGCTTCGGCGCGGACATCGAGCTGGAGGAGGACGGCTTCACGATCCACGGCCCGACCCAGCTGCATGGCGGGCCGGTGCAGTGCGCCGGGGACCACCGGCTGGTGATGATGGCAACGGTGGCCGCGCTGATCGCCAATGGCGAAAGCACGCTGTATGGCGCTGACTCAATTCGCCACAGCTACCCGGGATTCTTCACGGACCTCAATGAGTTGTTGGTTGTCAGTGCTTAGTACTGAGTAGCGGCGCACGCTTCGTGTGACTGGGAGAGCATGCAGCGAAGCTATGAGTAATGATGAGTAAGCAATTAGCCCGGCAATGATCATCTTTCTCCGCGTCTCCGCGACTCCGCGTTGACAAGACCGTCGCCTCATTTGCACATATCAACCCGAGCACATGCGAGCCGCGCTGTCACGCGTGGAGCCTCGTGCTCGCCAGTCTGGTTTTCTTCAACGCGGAGTCGCGGAGATTGAAGAGAGGCGCGGAGCGAATCGAGCGCATTGCCAAGCGCGTCTGCCATGCGTACATCACGGCATTTCCTCTCTGGCGCAGTAAGACTGCGCCGCTACGGCCTCTTTGGGAATTTCTTACCATGAGTCATGTCGCGTTTCAGCGGTGAGGGCGCTGCTGCTACTGACCACTGTTGTCCGGCTGCTGGAAGCAGCCGCTACTGACGTCTGACCACCGACCACTGACCACTGATGTCCGGCTGCTGGAAGCAGCCGCTACTGACAACTTCTGCCACTTCTCGCTGACTTCCAACAAGCGGATGGTCGCAAGGCAATCCTGGCAGGGCACGGTGGCCCTGCCCTACTGACTATTGGTCCACTGTTAACAATCACTTCCGCCGCGGTTAAATGGCGCGAAATCCATCCTGACAACTTCCCTTTGAAGTTATATTCCCTGCAGATGGATACCAGTGTGACAAACGTGGTTGCCGAGTTCGACGAGGACGTGTTCGTCCCGGTCGAGCGGCTCAGTGCCGGCCTGGTCGTTGACAGCGACCTGTTCGCCGACAACCAGAAGCTGATCAGCAAGGGCACCGTACTCAGCCAGTCGATCATCAGCAACCTGACGAGCCGCGGCATCGAGCAGCTCAAGGTGCGCAGGGGCTCCAGCCTGGCACGGCTCGGCATCATGCCCGAGAGCGCCGAGGACCGCTTCGCCGCGCTGCTGGTTGACACCGGCCGGATCTACGAGAAGCACGACCTGTCGATGGTGATCCCGCAGGAGAAGCTGGAAAGCGCCAGCCACCAGATCGAGACATTCTTCTGCGACCTCGAGCTCGGCCAGAGCGTGGACCTGACAAAGATGCGCGGCACGGTGGACGGCCTGATCCGAGAGTTCACCAAGAACCCGAACGGCGCCGTCAAGCTGCTCGACCTGGAGCACTTCGACCGCTACACCTACCGCCACTCGATCAACGTCGGCCTGCTGTTCCTGCTGAACGTGGCGGACTGGGTTGACGACGAGGACGAACTGGCCGAGATGGTCTACGGCGCGGTGATGCATGACATCGGCAAGAGCCGCGTGGACCTCTCGATCCTCAACAAGCCGGGCCCGCTGGACCGCGAGGAATGGGAGATCATGAAGATGCATCCGGTCTGGTCCAGTGAGCTGCTGGAGGACACGGCGATCTCCGACACCGGCATGCGCATCGCCCGCGCGCACCACGAGAAGCTGGACGGCAGCGGCTACCCGGACGGGCGCAACGCGAGCCAGATTGACAAGTTCGTCAGGCTGTCAACGATCTGTGACGTGTATGACGCGATCACCACCAAGCGCAGCTACAAGAACAAGATGAACTTCGCCAAGGCGATTGAGATCATCATCCAGGGATGCGGCCCGCAGTTCGACCCGAAGATTGCCAACATGTTCATCCGCAAGGTCGGGCAGTACCCGATCGGCACCTTCGTCAGGCTCAGCGACGGTCGCGTGGGCGTCGTCACTTCCGTGAACGAGGCCGCCATCACGCGCCCCGTGGTCAGCATCGTGCTGGACCAGCAGCTCAAGGAGACGGACTCCCCGGAGGAGCTGGACCTGTCCGAGCTGCCGGGCATCCGCATCGTCGGCGTGGTGGCCGGACGTACTGAGGAAACCACGGACCGCCCGCGCGCCAATTCATAGCAGTCAGTGGCCAGTTGTCAGTGGTCAGTTTGCGGGAGCTGCGGAGCAAGTCGCACAACTGTGATGCCGCGCAGCAATGAGCAATGAAGAGCCGCGCAGTCGCACGGGCAGCATCGTGCTCGTCTGCATGGTTTTTTTGGCGCAGAGGCGCTGAGATTGAAGAGAGGCGCTGAGAATTCATTAAAGCAATGAGCGATGATGAATGAGCAATGAGCCTGGCAATCTTCATCTTCCCACGCGGCTTTGCGCCTTCGCGTTGACAAAACCATCGCAGCCTTAGCTCGAATGAGTACGAGCACATGCGAGCCACGCTGCTACACCCTTAACCCGGCACTAACAACTGACAACTTCTTCCGGCTGCTGGAAGCATCCGCTACTGAAGTCTGACCACTGACCACTGTTGCCAGCGGCGGGGCGCCGCTGCTACTACGGAGTAACCGCCGTTGCCAGTTGCAGCATCGAGCTGGCCTGGCGCAGCTGGTAAGCCTGCTCATCCTGTTCCACGGTGCGCAGCATGCGCAGTGTGCCCAGCAGTGACCTGATCTCCGCCGGCTTCATCACCGTGGCCAGCATCTCGCTGGTGCGCTGCCTGAGCAGCGCGAACAGCATCTGCAGGCTGAACAGGCGGCCAATGCGCAGCAGGCCGCGGATGTGCTCCCGGCGCTCGGGGTTCTCCTTCAGCAGCTTCTCGGCCTCGGCACGCTGCATGCCGCCCTTCGCCAGCCATTCGTCATCGATGCCGCCATTGGCCTCGATGCTGTACACCAGCAGCCACTCCAGCGGCTTGCGGCTTTCCAGGTCATCCCAGTTGAGCGGACCTTCCTTTACGACTTGCATGAATCTCTCCTGTGATATTACGATACAAATGTGTACCTGAGTCTGTATGCAGTGTCAAGGAATGTGAATGTTAATTTATCAATCAGGCAACAGAAACAGATTGAGAATCAGGAGATTGTGGGAGTTGCGATCGCTCTAATACTAGGCGCGCCTGTACTTCCTCTTCCTGGTTCTAAACCTGTTTCTCATTCTGCTTCTGCTTCTGACTCTTCCCCTAACACCCGTTAAGCCCAATCCCACACAGGATTCGCAAAATGCACATACTTATTAAGAATGCATCCCCGCCGGCGATTATTCTCTTACCGGTCGGCGTGGCGATTCCTTCGCTGCGCAAGGGGTAAAGGACCGGACAGAGAGGTTATGGGATTGATTCGGACTGCAATTCTGGCCTGCCTGCTGTTCATGCTCGGCACCGTTGCCGCTCATGCCAAGGCTGAGGGCCCGTTCTACATCCATGGTACGGAAGTCAACCTCAGGGAGGAGCCCTGGGGCGAGATCATCCACATCTTCGACGTCAACGAGAAGATCTTCGTCGTCAAGACCGAAGGCCAGTGGAGCTACGTCAGCGCACCGGTGCTCGAGCTCAAGGGCTGGGTCTGGAACGAGTACATCGGCGATGGCCGCCTTAAGCTTGATGAGAACCAGCAGCAGGCCGGCGACGCCACTCCTCCCGTTCCCGTGGTCCAGGCGAAGCTGTCCAGCGCTGGCGTGCAGGACACGGTGATCACCAGTGCCGAACCGCTTGCCGTAGCGGACGGGATAGTCCCTGCACAGGAAAGCCCGGCAGTGGTCAAGGATGCCGTGGCCGGCGGCAATGACAAGTCGGCCAGCGGCTTCATCCCGGATGAGGATCCGGTGAGCGGCTTCGAGGCGCATGTGCCCCCGCCGGGTGTGCAGATCACCAGCGGCCCTGAAATCAACATCGACAGTTCTGCGATGCAGAAGCCCGTCCCGGCTCCGGCCCCAACGCCGGCACCGGCCCAGCTCACTCCGAGCCCCGGCGAGCAGGACAGCGGCCTGCTGATCACCCAGGAACAGCGCTTCCGTCCGGCGGCCGACCTGCCGAGCACGACCGACATGAAGAGCGGTTTCTACCAGCCCTACGAGAAGAAGCAGCATGTGGCACCCGACCAGCTGCGTGGAGTGGCATTCCTGCCGGTCGGTGGCTATGACATCGGCCTGGCCAGCGGCACCCGCGTCAATGTGCGCGAGGAGCCGACGACTGACGGCAAGATCCTCGGCAAGGTCAACAAGCGCGACAAGCTGTTCCTGATCCACGAGGAGGATGGCTGGTATTTCGTCAGCATCCCGGACCAGGAGCTGAAGGGCTGGGTCTCGAAGGAATTCATCCTCGAGCTGCCCCGCGTGGAGATCACCGGTGACAACGTGCGCCTGCGCGAGGACCCGAACATGAAGGCCCGCATCAAGAAGGAAGTTGACAGCGGCAGCGTGTTCTACCAGTTCGACACCAAGCATGACTGGATCGAGGTCGCCGACAGCGTCAGCGGCCTGCGCGGCTGGGTGCATGAGGACTACATCAAGCCGACCCAGCTCAAGCCGAGCCGTCCCTACAAGGTCAAGGGTGATGCGGTGAACTTCCGCACCTCCCCCTCGCTGGATGGCAGCGTTATCACGAGCTTTGACAGCGGCACCGACGTGCAGGTGCTGGGCCGCACCACCGACTGGACCTACGCCAAGCAGGGCCAGCAGTACGGCTGGATCTTCTCAGAGCTGCTGCAGCCGGCGGCCTGGGGCAGTGAGGGCACGCTGAAGATCAGTGACCCGAAGAAGGCCCCGAGCCTGCCCAGCCGCGAATATGCAACGGCCTCCAGCCCGGTCGGCCGCCAGCTGATCGAGCGCGCGATCGCGATGGCCGGCGTGCCCTACGTCTGGGGCGGCAGCTCCGACAGCGGCGTGGACTGCAGCGGGCTGATCTACAAGATTCTCTGCAGCGACATGAAGTGCGGCACCTCCGGGATGCCGCGCCGCGCCAGCGAGCAGTTCGCGGAACTGGGATATGCGGTGGACTATGACGACCTCGAGCCGGGCGACCTGGTGTTCTTCACCACCTACAAGGCCGGCGCCAGCCACGTCGGGATCTACCTCGGCGAGGGCGACTTCATCCACGCCTCCAGCGTGCAGCACCAGGTCGGCTACTCCAACATGGAGGACGGCTACTACAAGCGCAACTTCGTCGGCGGCCGCCGCCTGAGCGAAGCCCAGCTCCAGGCGCTGCAGGACTAGGCCGCGGGCCTGCGGTAGACTCGATACATGTCAAAGAGCATCATCGCCATGCTCGTGATGCTGGTCGTGCTAGTCGCCGCACTGCTGATCCCGATCATGCAGATGACGAGGTGGGATCCCAAGCTGAAGCAGGGCGTTGCCAGGCAGGCTGGCCAGGAGCAGGCCGGGGCCGCGATCAGCACCGAGCCGAGCGGGGATCCGCAGTCGGTGGCAACGCTGGAGACGGCTGACCAGCTGCGCCAGGAATTCAACGCTGACAACGGCCGGCTGCGCATGCTGGCGATCCTCTCCCCGACCACCCAGAGCAGCCGCGAGGCGGCCAGCCTGATTGAGCAGGTCGTGCTGGAGGAGCACCCGGACCTCGACCTGACGGTCTACGTGCTGTGGATCACCCAGACCAGCAAGGATGACTACGAGGCTGCGCGCGAGGCCAGTGCCCTGCTGACCGACGGCCGTGCGCGGCACTACTTCAGTTCGGATGCGGCGGCGTCCTACGTTGCCGATGCGATGGGTTACCCCGGGGACAAGGCCTGGAACTGCATCATGCTGTTCGGCGAGGACAAGGTGTGGGACCCGGAACTGCCCCAGCCGCAGCGCATCCTGCACCAGCTCGGGCCGCAGCACTGGCTGGGCTCGCAGAACTATGCGACGGGCAACGACCTGCGCAACGGGCTGGCGGCAATGGCGAGTGAACTGGGCGGCTGGCAGTTTTGAGAGAGCAGGCAGCAGAGAGTAGGAAGCAGAGAGCAGAAAGCAGGAGCAGCCCGATTGTCACGAAGCTGGACCAACTACTTTGATGACGTAGGGATGGGGTAATACCCCATCCCGGTGGCGGTATTACCGCCACCTTGCTTCATTCCCTCCCCTCGCTGTCTCCACTATCCAAACTATTTGGACTATCCAAACTACACATGTTGTCAGACTCTCGTCTGACCTCCGAAATGGAAACGGCATCCGGACCTGCCGGATGCCGCGATATGCTCGCAGGTTGCATTGGAGCCCATTTGGCTCAGTCGTCGTCTTCCTCCTCGCCCTCATCATCATCGCCGCCGGAGCCATGTTCCCCGTCGTCGTCTCCCATCGAGTCGTCATCGCCGTCGTCATCATCGCCGCCGATGCCGTCATCATCACCATCGTCGTCACTGCCACCGGTGCCTGTCCCGGGGTTGCTGCCACCACCTGCCGATGCACGGTTCAGCCAGGCTGTCAGGTCAGCCAGTTCCTGCTGCGAGAGCTGGATGCTGCGCATCGCGCCTACGTTGGCAATCGCGGACTCAAGGGTCCCGAAGCTGCGGGCTCCCATGCTGCCGTGGCAGCTGCTGCAGTTGTTGCTGAAAACCTGTTCGCCGGCGCTGATGCTGCCGCTCAGCCCGGTGGGGATGCCAAAGCCCGTCAGGCTGTCACCTGTCGCCGGGTCAGGGTTCGTGCCCGGATCCGGCTGGCTGGGCGGCGGGTCCGTCGCCGGCGGATCAGTTACCGGCGGATTGCCCGTGCCGGGGTCCGTGGCTGGCGGGATGCTGGCCCGGTTCAGGTAGGCGGTGATGTCCGCCACCTGCTGCTGGCTGAGGCTTAAGCCCTTCATCGAGCCGACGGCCACCAGCGCGGTGTTGATCTGCCCGAAGTTGCGGGCACCCATGTTGCCGTGGCAGCCGCTGCAGTTGGAGTTGAACAGCGACTCACCGGTGGCGACGGTGCCCTCCATCCCGGCCGGGATGCCGAAGGCTGATGTGACACCGTTGCGGGTGCTGCTGTTGTCCTGCGGCAGCGGGTTGCTGCCGGCGGACGGGTCGGGGCTGGTGTTATCGTCCCCCATGGCGGAGACGAGCCCACCGGCGCAGGCGGTACAGAGTAGCAGGGCGGCCAGCACCAGGATACTTGCCACGAAGGAACGGCCTTTGCGGGACCGCAAATCATACATAGACGACCTCCTTTGTATGAGTAATTGCAGCTTA
Organism: Planctomycetales bacterium; assembly: GCA_022646745.1. GTDB lineage: Bacteria > 4484-113 > 4484-113 > 4484-113 > JAFGCY01 > JAHEFU01. The sequence goes on from CP060262.1 coordinate 139,835, forward strand.
ACCCGCAGGAAGGGCTCTCATTGGTGACACTTAATGAGAATTTTACCGGGGACACTGACCTGCCCGGGCTTCCGGGGCAGCCGAGGTGGACGTAGAATAGGGCCATGTCCAGCCTGTCGCCGGCCATGCTCCTGCAGGGCACTGCCCCCGCCCCGGCGATCGACTGGCTGCTGCTGGCGATGCTGCTGCTTGGCGGGCTGGCGCTGTTCCTGTTCGGGCTGGAGCACATGAGCCAGAGCCTGCGCAGTGCGGCGGGGGAGCGGCTGAAGGATGTGCTGAAGCGCCTGACCGAGCATCGATTCAGCGGGCTCCTGACCGGCTTCTTCGTGACCGCGCTGACCCAGAGCTCATCGGTCACAACGGTGATGCTCGTCGGCTTTGTCGGCGCCGGGCTGATGAAGCTCTCGCAGACCGTGGCGGTGATCATGGGCAGCAATGTCGGCACCACCATGACGGCGCAGATCATCGCATTCAAGGTCTCGCACTATGCGTTGCTGCTGGTTGCGATCGGCTACCTCAGTTCGCTGGCAATCCGCCGCCGGGAGCCGAAGCTGTGGTTCTCGGCACTGGCCGGGCTCGGGCTGATTTTCTACGGGATGGAGCTGATGAGCACGGCGATGCAGCCGCTGCGCAGCCACCAGCCCTTCATCGAGATGATGCTGTCGCTGGAGCATCCGCTGGCCGGGCTCGCCGTCGGCTTCCTGTTCACCGCGCTGGTGCAGAGCAGCTCGGCCACCATCGCACTCCTGATCGCGCTCGGCAGCCAGGGCCTCGTCTCCCTGCCGGCGGCGATCGCGATCGCCTTCGGGGCCGAAGTCGGCACCTGCATCACCGCGCTGTTGGCCGGGCTTGGCAACAGCACCGAGGCCCGTCGCGTGGCGGTGGTGCACATCCTGTTCAACCTGCTGACGGTGCTTGCGAGCCTGCCCTTCATCGGCGCGCTCAGCCGGCTGGCGATGCTGATCAGCCCGCTGCCGGTCGGCCCTTCCCCATTGGATGCGCTGGCCACGGTGCTGCCGCGCCAGATTGCCAACTCGCTGACCTTCTTCAACCTGTTCTGGGCGCTGGCCCTGCTGCCGGCGACCGGGGTGTTCGCCGCCATGGCCCGCCGCATCATCCGCGAGCCGGCCCAGGCGCCGGACCCGGATGCCCCGCAATTCCTCACGGCGCAGCTCTTGGCAACGCCGCCCGCCGCGCTTGAGATGGTGCGCCGCGAACTGTCCCGCCAGGCACAGCAGGTGGTGGCGATGCTGGTGGACAGCCGGGAGCTGGTGCTCAATGCTGACAACGAGGGTCTGGCCAGCCTGCGCGCGCGGGACCGACAGGCCGACCGGCTGCACGACGCGATCGTGGAGTACCTTGGACGGATCAGCCTGTCAACGCTGAGCGAGTCCGACAGCCACGACTTCCTCGCACTGATGCGCTGTGGCAACGCCCTGTGGCATATCTCCAACCTGGTCGGCGACCAGCTGGTGCACCTTGGCAGCGAGCGCATCAGGGACGGGCTGCTGCTGGATGAACCGGTGCGGGAGACCATCGGGCATGTGCATGCCAGCGTGCTTGAGGCCTGCCGGCTGGCACAGCGGGCACTGGCGGATGGCGACCTGCAGGCCGCACGTGACTGCCGGGCGATGAAGCATTCGATCAGTGCGATGATGGCGGATGCGCGGCTCGGTGAGGCGGCACGCCTGCGCGGCAGCAGCGCGGAGGCGATGAATGTCTACGGCTTCGAGATGGGCGTGCTGGAATGCTACAAGCGGACCTACTACTACGCCGCACGAATAGCCAAGACGCTTTTGCACGTCGATGGCGACGGCGAGGACGACGACTGAGGAGACAGGAGCTTGGTTGTCGGGGGTAGCAGGCGAGGAGCTGGGACTTAGGTTGTCGGGCGTAGCACGCGAGGCGCTGGGATATAGGTTGTCGGTTGTAGCAAACGAGGTGCTGGGACAACGGTTGCCGGTTGTAGCAAACGAGGAGCGGGGACTTAGGTTGTAGGGCGTAGGAGTATTCAGGGATCCGGTTTGAAGGCATGTGTCACGCAATGCGTGACCTAAATCAATTTGGTAATGCGACGCGTCATGATTTGCCTTACGCCAGAATTCTGTTCCATTCTGCTACACCCGAGCTCCTAGTTCCCAGATACCAGCACGCTACAACTTACAACCCAGATCCTCCAACCTCGTTAGCCCTCCTAGCCCACTATCTGCTTCACAGCATCGTAAGCCTCGGACACATGGTCCGCCACGTTGCCACGTCCCTCGTAGTAGTAGATATGGCGGATCACTCCCTTGCCATCGATCACGAAGGTGATGCGCTTCATCTCCTTGCCGGTCGGGGCCGGGGTGCCGAGCTTGAGCCGGTACTCCCAGTCATTGTCAACGAGCAGGCCGAAGGGCAGGCCGAGCTTGGCCGCGAATCCCTGGTGTGACTTGACTGAATCCTTTGAAACGCCGAAGACCTCGGCGCCCAGCCTGGTGAACTCGCTGTAGAGCTCACCGAAGGCTGAAGCTTCAGTCGTTCAACCCGGGGTGTTGTCCTTCGGGTAGAAGAACAGCACGAAGGGCTTGCCCTTCAGGTCCTTCAGGCTGACCGTGCCGCCGCGATGGTCCTCCATCGTGAAGTCCGGTGCCTTCTTGCCGACGCTCAGGCCGTCTCCGCCAAATGTCTCTGCCATGTATCCCTTCCTGGAAAGTGATCGGCATATTCTAGGACATGGGAACTTGTCAACGAAGCAGGCGTGATGCCATGTCTGCAGGTTCAATTGAAAGTCTCTGCGTCTCCGTTTTCGCTCAGCGCCTCAGCGCCAAGAAAACCAGACGGGCGAGCACGCTCTGTTTCGAGCGCTTGCGAGTCATCTTGCTTCGCTTACGCTCGACAGGCATGGTGGCCATTGAAACGGTTCTTTTGGCGCAGAGGCGCAGAGAATAAATGAGGCGCAGAGAATGTCGTAAACATTTCCCCGCACATTTCATTGCCAGGCATGCCGGCTTGCATGTTGCATCACAAAGCATGCCCTCTTCGTGCCTTCGAGGTGAAAACTTGTCCGGATATTTCCCGACTTCCGCTAGGTTGCGATCACCGTGTAGGTCTGGAAGTCCGAGGTCATCGGCGGCGTGCGGCCCTCTTCCTTCGCCTTCTGGATGTCCTCGAAGCCGCGGCGGTGGCCCTTCAGGAAGGCCTCGCTCTTCGTCCAGGCCTTGAAGTGCTCCTCCGCCTCCCAGTGGGAGACGATCAGGTAGGGCTTGCCCTCGCTGGCCGGCCGCAGCACTTCCATGTACTTGAAGCCCTCCATCTTGTCGATCTCCCCGGCCCGGGTGGAGAACAGGTATTCAAAGCGCTCAGCGAATTCCGGCTGGCACGTAATGTAATTGATTGTGACAAAGGTCATGACGTCCTCTCTGGGAGTTAAGGGTCGGATGCACTGATCCGCCTTACACGGGAACAGCCCGCGGCTTTTACTTCGTCATCTTCGCGTGACCCGTTTGCCCGGGTCACATTTCATCCCGCTATTTGAGACGGTGTCTCAGTAGGTGACCGATTATACGCCGCCTCAGGCATTCTGTAAATACTGTGAAGGCCCGGATAAGCTTACCCGCCGCTTCCCGCGATATCATTTCCCTGTGAGCGATAGCAGTGCACCCACCAGGAACCGCCCCGGCTGGATCCGCGTGCGCCGTCTCGACCTGGCCACCGAGGAGCAGGTCGGCACGACGCTGGGCGGACTGGCGACGGTCTGCCAGAGCGCGAACTGCCCCAACATCGGCGACTGCTGGGGCCGCGGAACGGCGACCTTCATGGTGATGGGCGACAAGTGCACCCGGGCCTGCCGCTTCTGCAATGTGGACTTCGGCAAGCCTGAACCCCTTAATCCGCATGAACCGGCGCAGCTGGCCCAGAGCGTCCGCGAATTGGGACTGAACTTCGCCGTAGTGACCTGCGTGGACCGCGATGACCTGACGGACAGCGGCTCACAGCACTGGGTGGACTGCATCGACGCCGTGCATGCCGTTGGCGAGGGCGTGAAGATCGAGGTGCTGACCGGAGACTTCAAGGGCAGCGAAGCTGACATCGCGCGCGTGGTGCGCAGTGCCCCGGAAGTGTTCGCCCACAATGTGGAGACCATCCCGCGCCTGCAGGGCCGCGTGCGCCACAAGGCGCGCTGGGAGACCAGCCTGCGTGTGCTGAAGCTTGCAAAGAAGATCGCGGCCGACGAGGGCATCCCGCTCGTCACCAAGAGCGGCATCATGCTCGGGCTGGGAGAGAGCTTCTTCGAGGTGCAGGAGGCGATGCACCTGCTGCTGGATGAAGGGGTGGAGATCCTCACCATCGGGCAGTACCTGAAGCCCTTCGACCGGCCGGACAAGCTGGCGGTGGAGCGCTTCGTGGAACCGCAGGAGTTCGAGCGCCTGCAGGAGTACGGCCTGTCCATCGGCTTCGCCGGGATTGCCAGCGGGCCGCTGGTGCGCAGCTCCTACCGGGCGGAGACGCTGTACGAACAGGCGATGGCGCGCAAGGCGGGCTGAAGACTTGGCAACAGGCTCCTCCGCCATGCGCCGCATCCCGCTGCTGGCACTGGCAAGCTTCCTCGGCGCACTGATCCTCGTGGCGCACATCATCACGCTCGGCATCCTGCCGAACATCGGCATGGAGCTCGTGACCTTCCTCGTCGGTACACGCTTCGAGTTCAGCATCCCGCGCAATGAGCTGCGCGACCTCGGCCTGCACATGGGGATGTTCACGCTGTTCACGCTCAGCTACCGGCTGAGCTGGCGCAGCGGAGGGCCGGCGGTGCGGCTGGCGACGATCATGCTGTGCAGCGGCTGGGGGATGTTCTGCGAAAGCCTGCAGATCTTCATCCACCGCCGGGACTTCTCGCTGCTGGACCTGGGCGTGAACATGCTGACGCCGATGCTGGTGGTGGGCCTGACGCGGCTGTTCGAGAGGAAGTAGTCAGTGGTCAGCAGGCAGTGGCCAGGACAGGAAGCAGAATCAGAATGAGAAGCAGCAGTCCTCAGTTGCCAGACTGAAAGCTGGCCTCCAATGAATGAAAAAGAAGTAGGGATGGGGTAAAACCCCATCCCCGGCGGCAGTATTACTGCCGCCCTACTTCCAATGAAGTGGTCAGTAGTCAGTGGTCGGGACAGGAAGCAGAATCAGAATGAGAAGCAGCAGTCCTCAGTTGCCAGACTGAAAGCTGGCCTCCTGTGGAAACCTGGAAGATAAAGCAGGGATGGGGAATGTAGCTTTCAGAGCTACAGGGCCATGTTGCCTCAGGGCAATACTCCAGGATCCTGAGCCCCGGCTTGTGGCCAGTAAGTCTGCTGCAGATCCGCGAACTGCGGTATGATCACTCCATCTTGTCCCGGTTTCCCTGACCGGGGCTGGCGCCGCGACCCGACGCCGGAGGTGGAGAGATGCCTCTGCAGCACCGCGCCATTGGCAAGCTGCTTGCCATTGCACTTCTCTGTGTATCCGCCACCGCCTGCGGGCGCTCCCCCGGCAGGATTGACAACAGCACCGCGGACCCCGCAAGCCTGCAACAAGCGATGGCTGCGCACGACCCCGCCGTGATGGACCAGCTTCGCAGCGAACTGGAGCGTGTGCTGGCACAGCGCGGGATTGAGCTGGATGCGGCGGGACAGCCGCTGCGCTCCGTTTCAGCTATCCCAAAGCTGGTCTACCGCCAGCCCGGCTGGTTCAGTGACTTCAACGGGGACACCGCGGTGGGCTGGGCGCATTACCAGCAGGGCGACTATGACCTGAATGGCGAGGTCAACATCTCCGACCTGACCCCGGTCGGCATCCACCTCGGCAAGAGCACCGCCAGCCCGGACTGGCTGACGGCGGCGGTGGTGGCGGATGGTGATGGCAACGGTGAGATCAACATCGCGGACGTGACCCCGATCGGGCAGAACTTCGCCGCCCGCGTCTCCGGCTACATGGTGCAGGCCCGCGAGGCCAGTGGTGAATGGCACGAGGTCGGATTCGCGCCGATGGAAAGCGGCATCAAGTCCGGCCCGGGACTCGAGTTTGGCTACTTTGCCAACGGTGGCGAGGTCGAGGCGGACTGGCGTGTGGCCCCGGTGGCCGGTGTGCGCGAATTCAGCTGGAAGCGCTACGCGCTGACAACGCAGGACTTCCAGCACTTCGACGTGCAGGGCTGCATCGTGGACGGCAGGCCGGCTCTGGTCTACGAGCGCTACGGGCTGACGCCGGACACGCATGACGGCTTCGCGATCGCCGCCGTGGCGCGGCCGCAGTCCGCGGCGGACTGGTACCTGGAGGATGACCTTGGGCATTTCCTGTATGACAACAGCCCGGTCGCGATTGCCTCAGTGGACGGAAAGCCGGCGATAGCCTACGTGGACTACAGCGCAGCACCGGTTTCATTTGCTGTGATGTACAGCCGCCGCGACAGCGCAGTGGCCGGGCCCGCCGGCTGGAGCACGCATCAGGTCACCAGCCTGTCCGCCAACCCGGTACGGCTTGCATTGACGGTACGTGAGGGCCGGCCATACATCCTGTTCAACAACAGCGGGCTGGAGGCCTGGCAGGCGAACACTGCACAGCCGAGCGGGCCGGCGGACTGGAGCGCTTACAGCGCGGCGCCGGGCTTCAACGACTTCCGCAGCCCGCAGTGCATTGCCAGCGGCCCCTGGCTGTTCAGCTGCGGACTCGGTGTCACGCCCGCCCCATACCTGCTGTTCAACCGCTCAACGGTTGTGGCCCCGAACGGCTCCGGCAGCTTCAGCGAATACTTGCTGACGCCGGTTGATTCGGCCTATCCGCCAAGGCTGATGCTGATTGCCGGCCTGCCCTGTGTAGTGGTCTCCGACGCGACAAGTTCCTCCCTGCAGTTCCTGCAGGCCGGCAGCCGCACTTCGGCCAGCGCGGCCAGCTGGTTCCAGCATGCGATCGTGGCCCAGCCCGGGTCGGACCTGCACTGGGAGCCGGCAGCGGCCCTGGTCGGCGGCCGGCCGGCGGTGGCCAGCGGCTACAACGAGCTGAGGCTGTACTGGACCGGCGGGCAGTTCCCTGACAACAGCGACCAGTGGAGCAGCCAGCCGGTGGACGATTCCGCGGAGCCCTTCGACCGGGTGCTGCTGGCGCTGGACGGCCTGCCTCTGGTACTGGAACTGGGCAGCGGAGGCGCCAACAGCCAGGTGGTTGTCAACATCGGGAATGAACAGTGATCAGTAGTCAGTGGTCAGTGGTCAGGACAGGAAGCAGAAACAGAATGAGAAGCAGGAGTCCTCAGTTGCCAGACTGAGAGCTGGCCACCAATGGAAAAAAGAAGTAGGGATGGGGTAATACCCCATCCCTAGTAGTCAGTAGTCAGTGGTCAGAAGTCAGACCACTGACCACTCACCACTGACCACTCACCACTGACCACTGACCACTCACCACTGAGTCATCAGTGGACGTGCCAGCTGCTGGCAACCCGGCTGGCCCCGCGCTGCTTCTTGAAGCTCGCATCAGGCGTGCCGCGGAACTTGCGCGGGATGTAGGGATAGTCCTGGGTGATCACGTAGTAGTACGTGCCCTCGGGGAACTCCGGCGTGACACCGAAGCGGCCGTTGCATTCATCCAGGTCGCCAAGCCCTTCGACGTATTCATAGTCCTCGATGTAGGTGCCGTCATAGATGCCGCCCGGGCCGCCATTGCGCATGCCACTCCTCAGGCGGTAGCTGCTTTCGAGTTCGACTACCGCGCTGCCACTGTCCCAGGCATCCTCGTAGCCGTACAGGGCGTAGACCGGGAAGCCGTCGGCGGCGAAGCCGACCAGGCCCATCGCGCTGCCATCGAGGCCGGTCAGCGTGCCCCAGGGCAGGCCGTGGTAGTGGTAGGCACCGCCCGGCTGCACGTGGCCGTGGCTGAAGTCGAGCCCCAGTCCGTCGGGCATCGGCTCAAGCTGCCAGCCGCTGTTCATGTCGCGGTTCCAGAACTCGTTGGCAAAGGGGTCGAAGGGCACGCCGTTGATCGCGATGCCGAAGGGGTCCGGCAGGTAGTAGGGCGTGGCGCTGCTGTTGGCAACCGGGTCGAGCGGCATGCGGAAGCTGTAGCTCTGCTCCGTCATCACATTGCCGTTGTTGCCGATCTCATGGTCCGGCAGGCCGTTGGAACTGATGTAGCGGTAGGTCGCATCCTGCGTGATCACGGTGCCGTTCCTGCCGCTGATCTCCAGCGCGTCCACCACTTCATCCCCGCTGCCGCTGTCGTCCAGCGGGTCCGGGTAGACGATGTCGTCCGGGTTGTAGCCGTACTCCTGCTCGAACCAGTCGTCAATCGTCAGCTCATTGCCGGAGCCGCTGTCACCGCTGTCGGCAATCACCTGTCCGCCGTCCGCTGAGCCGCTGTCCTGCTGCACCGCCCCGTCGTCAAGCAGGTCTCCGACGCTGTCCCCGCCGGTGCTGTCCTCCTGCAGCACATCGGCGCTGGACTGGTCTCCGGCAGCCTGCTGCTGCTGGCTGTCGCCAATCACCTGCTGTCCCTGCAGGGGATCAAGCTGGTTGTCAAGCGGGAGCGCCGCCGCACTGCCGCCACTGCAGCCGATCTGCACCGCAGCCGCCAGGCTGACCAGCAGTACCGCCAGCAATACAAGTATGCTCCTGTTCATGTCCGTCCTCCTGAGATGAACTGCCCGAAGGGAACCTGTGGCAATGGGAGTGGCGGCCGGTGCGCTTGAGTTGCAGCATGCCCTAGAATCTGCACATGCGGCTTGAATCAGACCATCTCTGGCAGCGCGGCGTGCAGGACGTGCGCTTAAGCGTGGACAAGTACAACGGGCTCGCCAGCGAGCTCGATGCGATCCTGTATGCGCAGTTCTTCGACGAGCTGATCGACATGCACTTCGAGCACGACGTACCCCTGCCCTCGCCGGAGGAGCTGAGCAGCTACCTCGTGAGGAGCGGCTGGAGCGACGAATGTGCGATCGAGGTCGAGGAGTTCTATGACAACATCCTCCTGTACCGGCGCTACAAGGCCGGGCAGCTGCTGCACCAGAGGCCGGAGGGGCACTTCAGGGAAATGGCGTAGGGGGAAGTCTGGGTAGTTAGAATAGTTTGAATAGTGGAAGAAGTTGTTAGTGCTTGGTTCTTAGTAGCTGCGGCGCTAGGCCGCGGGGAGGTGCAAGGATGAAGGCAATGCGCTTGACAGCAGCGGCGCTGCTGATCACCTTACTGGCAGGCTGTGGTGGCAATGGAGAGACCGCCGCGCCGCATGCAAGCAACCCCGCTGACACCAGTACTATGCTGCGCGCTGAGCTCGATCGTGTGCTGGCACAGCGCGGCATCGAACTGGACAGCTCAGGCAGGCCGACCCGCACTGTATCCTCCCTGCCCAAACGCGTCTGGCGGCACCCGCAGCGCTTCAACAACCTGCTGCTGCTGACGGCGGAGCTGAGCTGGGGGCATTACCAGCAGGGCGACTACGACCGCAACGGCGAGGTGAACATCTCGGACCTCACACCGGTGGGCGTGCACCTCGGCAAGGACACCACGAGCCCTGACTGGGCGGCGGCACAGACCGCGGATGGCGATGCCAACGGCGAGATCAACATCGCCGACGTGACACCGATCGGGCAGGACTTCGGCGCATCCGTCGGCGGCTATGTGATCCAGGTGCGTGACACGCCGGGCGCTGACTACCGCGATTACGGCTTCGTGGATTTCGCGGACGGCGTTGACAACGGCAGCTTCCGCGAGTTCAACTTCAGCGCCCCGGCCGGGTCCGATGCGGATGACTACCGCGTCTCACCCGTCGGCAGGACGCGTGAGTTCGACTGGCATGTGTACCGCCTGGAGCTGCCCGGCACATCGCAGCTGGAACCGGCCATTGCCGTGCGGGACGGTGGCCTGATGCTGGCGGCCGTGGATGACGATGCCGGGCGGCTGCTGTTCGCCGGCACGAATGAGCTGCATCCGCTGGCGGCAGCGGACTGGGTCGCGCATGTAGTCGATGCAGGCGGGGTGCAGGCCAGCCAGCCCGGCCTGGCAATGATCGGCGGGAGTCCGGCAATCGCCTACTGCGGTACAAGTTCCAGCTTTGCGTTTGAGGTGCGCTATGCACGCGCGCTGATCGTCAACCCCGGCGCGGCCGCGGACTGGCAGTCGCACGGGATCGAAGGCGGGCTGCCGCTGCAGAGCGTGCGCCTGCTGGAGAAGGACGGGCTGCCGGTGCTGACAGTGCAGAACGGCAGCGGCGGGGTGTACCTCGGGGTCAGTGCCACGGCCACGCCATCATCGGACCTAGACTGGGCCGATGTGAACGTCAGCGGTGCGGCGACCCTGAACCTGCCGGAACTGGCCCTCGTTGGCAACCGGGTCTGTGTCGGCAGCTACCAGTATGGCGGTGCCGGCGAGGCCTACTTCAGCGGTGCCAGGATCAGCCACCCGGTGAATGCCTCGGACTTCGACAGCTTCCCGGTCTGGACCGTCGGCATCGAGGCCCAGCGCCCAAGCGTGCTGGCCTGCGGTGGCTACCCGGCGATGCTGGTGCCGGACCTGGACAGCGGGGAGCTGGACTTCCTCTACTCATCCGAGCCCCAGCCCACCAGCGCCGCCAGCTGGTTCGTGCATTCCGTGGCAACGGACTCGCCGGACTTCATCAACCCGGACAGTGTGCTGCTGGACGGCAAACCGGCCGCATCATTCGGGCGCTCAGACATCAACTTCGCCTGGGGCAGGCGCGGCATCCCGGACCAGCCGGATGACTGGCTGCTGCAGCAGGGCATGGAGGAAGGGATCATCAACTTCGGCATCGGTGCAACGAGCATCGTGGTGTCTGACTACCTGCCGGTGATCGCATTCACTGAGTATGACAACATCAATGGCGTGCGGCATGTGGCGATTGCAGTGGCGACGGAGCAGTGAGGGGAGTGGAAGAAGTCTGAATAGTTTGGATAGTGGAAGAAGTGGAAGAAGTAAGTCGGAGCTAGACAGGGAAGAGTCTGTCCCGTTTGGCAATACTACCGGTGCTACCTGCCTACTGACTTCTACCTACTGACTTCTACCTACTGACCACTGGCCACAGCCAACTGACCACTGACCACTGACTACTGACCACTGACAACTCAACTACTTACACTATTCAGGACTATTCCCACTATCCCCACTATTCAGGACTTCCCTCCAACCTCCGCACTCCTCACTCCAACCTTCTTCTTGAGTACCACCAGCGCAATCCCGCCGAGGATCACCACGCTGCAGATTGCCAGCCTCGGCGTAAGCACCTCGCCCAGCAGCAGCACCCCACCCAGCGCGGCGATCGGCGGCACGCTGAGCTGCACCGTGGCCGCCGTGACCGAGGCCAGCGAGCGTAGTGCGGCATACCACAGCACGTAGCCGATACCGGATGCCAGTGCGCCGGAGAGCACCGCCCAGCCCCAGCCATCCAGCTTCTGCTGGGTGAACTGCGCCAGCGCCAGCCACAGCAGGATGGCCGGCAGGGCAGCGCGGATGAAGTTGCCGGCGGTGGCGGCGGCCGGGTTGGCAATACCCTTGCCGCGCAGGGAATAGATCCCCCAGGCGACGCCGGCGGCCAGCATGAACAGTGAGCTCACAAGCGGCGGCTGGCTGAGGCCCGGCAGCAGCAGGTAGAGCACGCCGGCGGCCGCCAGCAGGAAACCGGCGAGGCGCAGGCCGGACAGCCGCTCGCCGCGGGACAGGCCGTAGCCGATCATCGTCACCTGCACGGCACCGAACAGCAACAGCGCGCCGGTGGCGGCACTCAGCTGCATGTAGGCCGCGGAGAAGAAGCCGGCGTAGGCCAAAAGCGCCAGGGCGGAGGGCCAGTTGCCCTGCACACGCTGGCGGTGGACCAGCATCATCAGCCACAGCATCGCCGCGCCGGACAGCACACGCAGCATGGTGAAGGACGCCGGGTCGATGCTGCCTGAGGCCAGCGCCAGGCGGCAGATGATCGAATTGCCGGCGAAGGCCAGCATCGCCAGCGCGGTGAGGATGAGGGTGGTCATTGCTGCGTGATGAGTGTACTACTGAGTGGAGCTGCGACTTCAGTCGCTGGAAAGACCCATGACTACAGACTCCAGAAGTCAGACTCCAGACTACAGTCTACAGATCTCAAGCCGTAGCCCTCTGCGTCAATGTACCGAATTGCCAATCTGAAGTCTGGGGTCTAGGGTCTGAGATCTGATTTTCGCCTCGCATACGCTCGGGTGGCACCGGGGTCAGCGAAGTGGTTTTCTAAACGCGGAGTCGCGGAGACGCTGAGGAAAACGGACGTGCGAAACTGGTTTGCGCACAATGGATCGCAATGAATGTACTCGATCTGGCAATGCCGCAATCCTCCCCGTGCCCTCACCACTCTGCTACCCCCAACAACCTGGCTCCTACGTCCTCACCCGCCGCCGGCCGGATTGCCATCCCCACCCTGGGCGATCAAGCCTGCGGCCTGACTAATCTGCCGTCTCACGCAAGCGCTCGACGGTCTGGCGCTGCGGCTGCGCATTCGCGCATCCGGGTCTCGCTGAACTCACTACACCCGGGATGTCCGGCGGCTGATGGGATGAGCGGCGCAAATCGGTTACTTTGTTTGGGTTATATCAATTGGCAACAACAGGACACCCTGCACGATGTTCACACAAGGATTGCCAAAGGAGATGAAAAAGGGGGTAACAAAAAAGCCGAAATCAGCCTAGACTGAGTAACCCGCCGGAGGGGCAACTGTCAGGTGATTACCGTCACTGTACACATAGGCACTCAAACAGTACATCAATTAATCTTCTCTTTTCTCAAAGATCAATTCCCATTCATATACTGCATCATTATCACCATCATGCTCAATGAAACCGATTAGATCTTCAAACGCATGGATTTCTCCTTGGTTAACAATTCGATCAACGCAACGATAACCTCGGCGATCACCTTCCTCTATGTACGTGCCGGCTTCCTGGACAGTTCCAGTAAACTCATACTTAAACTTAGTTGGCATAACCTACTCCTTGAACTAGTATAGACATTCAGAAATCACTATAACACATTTATTGTCCTACTACTTATTCTGATTCTCGAATCAACAGTTTACAACATTCACCGCAAGATTGTGAGATTCAGTGTGCTATCAATAAGAAATTAAGAAGATAATGGTCAATGCAACTAACCATGATTGACAACGCTGCCGTACAATTAGATTAATGATCTGAGCTTAATTGCTACAGAAAGTTCTGCAAGATTACGCAAATAAGTCCATCTGCTTATTTTGTTCTTGATTGCTAACAACCTGCCTGGAAAATTTTCTCGCAACAGATTTCTTACTTAGAATATCCGCAGCAAATTTTCCTATGTTCTTTCTATTCTCATAGACAGGTCTGTAATTCCATTTAACATTCGAAGCTGAAACTGATATGAAGTCATTATCAGCTGCGAATTTTATTGACTTCCTTAACTGTCGCTGCTCTTCTTCGATTGAACTCATTAACTCAATACAACTCAACAATTTATCCTGTTGAATTTCCGAGTTTTCTTGCACTTCTCCGTTGCTTGTTTGCGCATAGACAATTTTATACATCTCGTAAACATATTCAATTCGATGTACAGGACTAAGCCCATCATTCGTTGTTAGGTAATCAATGCCATAATGTTCAATATCATCTATTTTTATCTTCACATCATCATCAAAAACAGCCCCAAGTAGTTTAGATCCTGATTTTATTCCGTATAGGTCTATATGGTTTGTATCCTCTCGCCTTAACCTAAGACCAACACCACTCGTATTCATTGATTTTGATACTGCAGACCAAACACCACAATCACTTATTGAAGTGTAATTAGAAGTTTCATTTCTTAATCTTGTAATATCATCATCTTCTATAATCAGCAACTTGTGATAGTTTGGGTTTCTAACATGAAGCTTCTTCCCCTCTATTATTATCTCGTTGACTTGACCCATCCTATTAATTTGCTCATGAAGTTCTTTGCTTTGTTTATCTGGCATGTATCCTGCCTTATACTCGCAAATCACCAGATCTTTATCTCGTTGCAACAACAAGTCTGGTCTGTATGTCCTTCCATCTATACAGCGAATCATTGGCCAACGATAAACTTTACCCTGAACAAATCTTTGCCACCAAAACGATAATCCGTCTATTACGGATTTTGTCTTATTGCAGATATCATACTTAGCTTGATAATCATTAAACTTATAGTAATAGTGGTCTTTCTTTTCCTGCTTAACTGGGAGTGGCGGTTTTCTCATTGTGCCTCTCCAAGTTGAAATTCACATCAATTGTATCTAGTATATCCAACATAAAGGTTCTATCTGCAGACTTGGAAGCACTGAGGTAGATGTTTAACTTGTATCCACCATCGACTTCCATTCTGTAAAATTTAAGTGAGACTACACCACCAGACCACTTGCTAAATATTTTCAAGGATACTCTTTCTTCTTCGGTACCCCAAGATACACTGTGTCCATGTTGATACAATTCACTATTTAGTGCAGAGAATAGATGCTCCTCCTCCTTAATCGAACGTAAAACAAAGCTATAAAATCCGGTAACACGATTATTGGTATAACTTTCTAATCTATCCTCTATTAACTCTATTCTCTCTAGCATGGAAGGAATAAGTAATTCCCATGAATATGGGTCAATTCCATTCTTGTTATATATTTGAAAGTATCTATCAAGTGAAAACAGTGGTTTTTTTATCTGTACTCTGTCCAAGTATTCATTTCCTATTTCAAGAGTAGCGCGAAGCTGATCTAAATACCTTTCATTAACATATTTCTGTTTTTTCCCTGTTCTGGCATAAGAATTACTTGACGCCAAGAACAGCAAGTCCTGCCCCGTTACTTTATTAAATTGCTCAAGTAGGCTTAGGAATTCATCGTTTGACATTATGATTGGCTCAATTCCAATACTAGGGTTGAACAACAAGTAATTCCGTAGGAATAGTCGAATCTTATACTCATTGGAGTTGATTATCAGAAAGCGGAAATCACTAGTATTTGTCAGTACAACTGGATATTCAGTTATCTGAATCTCATTTGGCTCCCCACCCCAATAAAATGTAGCACGGATATTACTTGTACCAACTCTGACTAGCTCAACAGTTCCAATTGTGTTTTCCTGCCATGTTCCAATATTATGATCCAATTCTTCCCAGCAGTTGTTGAACACTCTAACAGGAATTGCCAAGTGTTCTCTCCAATCAAGTTGCTGGAATAGTTTTATATCTATCATACCTACTCCGCGGTCGTCTGAACACTCGCGATGATGTCCTTCACCACCTTGTCGCTCGACACGCCCTCGGCCTCGGCCTCGAAGTTGAGGATCGTGCGGTGCCTAAGCACCGGCAATGCCACGCGGCGGATGTCGTCGTAGCTGAGGTTGAAGCGGTTGTCGAGCAGGGCGAGCACCTTGCCGCAGAGGATCAGGGCCTGCACGGCGCGCGGGCTGGCGCCGTAGCGCACGTAGCGGCGCACGCTCTCCGGCGCGCGCACGTTGTCAACATGCGTGGCCATCGCCAGGCGCACCGCATAGCGCACCACATGCTCGGCCGCCGGCACCTGGCGCACGATCTTCTTCATCTCGATGATGCGCGCGCCCTTCACCGCCGGCTGCACGGTGGCGAACTTCGCCGTGGTGGTGCGGTCGATCACCTCCATCAGCTCGTCCTCGCTCGGGTAGTCCACGTTGATCTTCAGCATGAAGCGGTCGAGCTGCGCCTCCGGCAGGGGGTAGGTGCCCTCCTGCTCCAGCGGGTTCTGCGTTGCCAGCACCAAAAACGGCGGCGGCAGCTCGCGGCGCTCGCCGTAGACCGTCACGCTGCGCTCCTGCATGCTTTCGAGCATGGCGGACTGCGTCTTCGGCGTGGCACGGTTGATCTCGTCGGCGAGGATGATGTTGGCGAAGATCGGGCCGGGGATGAACTTGTAGGCCTTGTGGCCGTGCTCATCCTCCTCGATGATGTTCGTACCGGTGATGTCCGCGGGCATCAGGTCCGGCGTGAACTGGATGCGGTTGAAGTCGAGGTCGATCGCGTCAGCCAGCGTGCGGATCAAGAGTGTCTTGGCCAGGCCGGGGACACCCTCGAGCAGGGCGTGGCCATCGGCGAACAGGGTGACCAGCACTTCCTCGATCACGGCCTTCTGGCCGACGATCACCTTGCCGACTTCTGACTCAATGGCCCGGTAGTCCGTCTGGAACTCCTGGCAGATGCGCTGTACATCAGCGGGGGAAATATTGCTCAGATCCATGTCCTCTCCACTAGTTCGATCCATTATAGACGGCAGAGCCGGGAGGCAGAAGGCAAAAGGCAGAAGGCCGGCCGCTGGCGCCAGTGATCTGACGCCGGATGCGGCGCTTGGGTTTTCAGGGGAATGCCGCAAGGCTCGCTGCACTCGGGCTGCGTTGAGCAGGGGTGGGATAGATTTATCTAACGCGAAGACGCGAAGGAAGATGAGCGGGAGATACCTTAGCGCCTCAGCGTCTTAGCGTTAAAAGAAGCAGAGATGCGATCTCGAACTGGCCCGTGCGGATGCACGACTCGCTACGCTCGGGATTCGTTTAGCAAAGGGGGGATGGTTTTCTTTAACGCGAAGGCGCGAAGACACGAAGGAAGATGAGAAAGAGATAACTTAGCGCCTTAGCGTCTTAGCGTTAAATGAAGCCGACATGCGATCTCGATCTGGCCCATGCGAGGCTCACTAGTTCATTGCGCGCTGTCGCTGCTGCTGTCCGCTGCCGGGGCCGGTGGAGCCTCCGCAGCAGCGGATCCAGCTTCCTGTGCCGGCAGTTCCTCCAGGCCGGGCAGTTCCTCGAGCCTGATGTTACCACCGCTGAGCTGTCCGACCTCCAGCTCGTGCCAGTTGTCGCTTTCGTCGAAGCTGCGCACCCGCACAACGGCTGAGCCATGGCGAATGGCGAGCGGGGTCTGCACCACCAGCGGCCGGCCGCCGCCGGCGTACTCGAGGAAGATGGTCAGGCCACTGAGGCTGAAGCGCAGGCCCGGCAGGCTGGCATCGCCGAGCCTGAACTGGGCCGCCGGGTAGTTGCCGGCCTCAACCGGACGGGGGCCGAGGCGCAGCTGCTGTAGGCGCCCGCCGTTTTCCAGCTCCAGCCAGAAGGCGCGGTCGCGCCTGAGCAGCCAGGGCAGGAAGCCGCCGATGAACATCCCGGCGATGAAGCCCGCCAGCAGCATGCAGATCGAAAGCTGGAACATACTGCCGGACTCTACCGCCAAGCGGCTGAATGGTGCGAGCAGCAGCATGCCGAGCATCCCGCCGATGCTGCCGATCAGCAGGCCCCACTCACCGGGCAGGTTGTCAACCGCATGCGGCAGCACGACCCAGGCGCCGGCGGCGCAGGTGAAGAACAGCAGCATTTCTACGGGCAGGATCCCGCTGATGCCGGAGATGCCCTGCACCATGATGTAGAACAGCGCGAACACGCTCAGCAGCAGGCCCGAGATGAGGCTGTGGAGGATCGCCAGCGGCAGCATCCTGCGCAGTCCGAGGAAGGGGTTGCGGCGGATGCCCAGCAGCGCCTGCCAGACAAGGGACAGAAGCGGCAGCAGAACCAGCATGCCGCCCAGCAGGCCGATGATCATGCTGGCGCCGACATAGAGCAGCAGGGTGCCGAACAGGTTGATGAGCTGCATGAGCCCGGGGGTGGCGCTGATGTTGTTGAAAACGGCGGCCACATAGCTGACCCCGTCCTGCAGCAGGCCGGCGGCAGCCACCAGCGGCAGGCTGGCCAGCAGCCAGGCGAGGCCGAAGCCGAGGATGGCACCAAGGCGCGTCAGGAAACCTTGCGGCATGCAACATGATACGCGCAGTGGCGCACGGAAGTGTTCAGTGGAGGCCGGCGCAGGGCTGCATGGAAATGGGGAAACACTGATCAAATGAATGTACATCCGCCAGGCGGCCCGGTGGGCAGATGTTAAATTTGGGATGACCTTCGGCAAGGAGAATTCCATGCACCGTACCCTTACCCTATTGATTTTCATTGCACTGCTCGCGGCATCCTGCGGCGGCAGTGCCACTCCCGGAACTGTCCAGCAGGCGGCTGAAAGCCCGCTGACTGGCCAGCTGGCGGACAACGGCAGACTGCCGGAGGACGGCCTGCTGCCCTGGGAAAGCCTCAACGAGAACGGTTTCGTGGATCCCGCGACGGCGCGGCGCTCGACGGCAATCAATGAGAACAGTGAATTCTGGCGCGGAGTGGATGCCTGGCAGACCGCCGGCAGCACGACGGCCACGGGCCAGGCCCTGCGGCTGGACAGCGGCAGCGCGGGCAGCGGTGAGCGCAGCAGCGCCACCTACCGCATCCCGTTGGCCGGCGAGAACCCGGCGATCCTGTCCACCGACATCAACCTGCGCAGCCGCGACGACGCCAGCGCCAGTGATTTCTTCATCAGCATCGCCAACTTCAGCAGCGGACGCTGGGACTGGTTCGGCCCCTTCAGTGACGGCCGCATCCGGCTGCCGCTGGATGAAGCTGCGACCGGGAACTACATCTCCGGACTGGGCAACGCCTTCGTGAGCGTGGCGGCCTACAACGGCAGCAGCTTTGACATCGTCGGAATCTCGCTCAACCAGTTCGACCCGGGCGATGCGACGGCACCCCCCGCCCCGAGCGGACTGAGCCTGGCGGCAAGAGTCGGCGCGGTGGAAATGCAGTGGAACGGCGTGATCGCAGCTGACCTCGCCGGCTATGCGATTTACTACAGTGACAAGACCTTCGTGAATCCGGGCAGTGCCGGGGTGAAGCAGCTCAACTACCTTGAGGGCGGCACGCGCCACCTGCTCAGCGGTGTGAGCGGGACGGTATTCGTGGCCGTCAGTGCACTGGACCTCAGCGGCAACGAGAGCGCGATCTCCAGCGTGGAGAGCACCGCCGTGATCGCCGGTGATGGCCCAGTGCTCGAGCTGCTGGCGGGCAGCACGGAGGGTATCGTCGGCCAGCCGATCTCCCTGACGGCCAGCGGCTCGCCAGCCTTTGACTGGGACCTCGATGGCGACGGCACCTTTGAGGTGACAGGCGATGTGTCCGGCAGCCAGATTGCCGACACCGGCAAGGCGGGCATCATCCGCCCGGCGGTGCGCGGCTCCGATGGTTCCACGGCGGTGGCACTCGGCGCGGTCAGCCTCATCGTGGCCAGCGACCTGCCCCCGGTGGCGATCCTGACCGCCAACCGCACCAAGGGTGCGATCATCGACGGCGGCACAAGTCCGCTCAACGTGCAGTTTGACGGTGGCAACAGCTATGACGACGGTCCGACACTGGATTACTCCTTCAGCCCGCTCGGTGATGGCAACTACTCCACTCCCTCATCGAATGCCAACTACAACCAGGGCTACTCCAGCTCCGGGCAGTACACGGCGATGATGCGCATCGAGGACAGCGCCGGCCAGCAGGCGCTGGCCCTGCTGCCGATCCGCGTGGAGCAGGTGACGGGATTCAAGAACTACGTCGTCTATCCCGGCTACAACAGCGGCATCTACGGCTGCATGGCAGTGGTCGCCGGCCGCCCGGCGGTGCTGTTCCGCAAGTTCGGCCCGACCCCGGACGACGATGGCCTGTTCTACAGCCGTGCAATGGATGACGGCGGCAGGCTGTGGGGAGAGCCGGTCAAGCTGGCTGACAACAACAACTATGGCGACTACTTCGACCTTGCCGTGATCGCAGGCAACCCGGCGATCGCCTGGTACAAGTTCAGCGCGAACAAGGTGTTCTACCGCCGCGCCAGCAGCAGCACCGGCCAGACCCTGTCCGACTGGAACAACCCGGGATTCGAGATCTCCGGGGTACTCAGTGTCAGCGACGAGGTCAGGCTGCTGGAGGTTTCCGGCAACCCGGCCGTGATCTGGACCGACGGCTCTGACATCAAGTACGTGCGTGCGACCGGCGGCTCCGGTACCGGTGACTTCGCCGGGGACTGGACGGACGCGCCCTTCAACATCGTGGCCGCTTCCAACATCGGCCCACGACCGGACTTCGCCATGATTGCCGGCAACCCGGCGATCGCCTACTGGAACACCGGCACCAATGAGGCCTGCTATGTGAGGGCGACTTCCGCCAGCGGTTCCAGTGCACTGGACTGGCCGGCCACTCCCGTGGTTGTGGATGGCAGCGACACCTGTACTGGACGTGTCAACCTGCTGCAGGTGAATGGCGCACCGGCGATCAGCTTCTTTGACAGCGCCGACGATTCCGATATCCATTACACCCGTGCCACCACGGCAACCGGCACCGACATGGCAGACTGGCCGGTGGCGGTTTCCGTCAACCACGGGTTCGGCAGTGGCAATACCTGGCACGACCTGGCGATCATCTCCGGCAGGCCGGCGATCGCCTATGCTGACTACCGTTCCGGAGCAGCGACCTCGTACCGCCGGGCGAATGATGCCAACGGTTCGTCCTGGGGCGATCCGATGAGGGTCGGATCCAACATCGACTACAACGACTCGATGTACGAGCGGGTCGACCTGGAGGACCTGAACGGCTTCCCGGTAGTCTATAACCACTACCAGAGCTGGGACCGTGGGGTCGTCAGCGTGCTGGAAAGTGAGTTGTAGCGACCGGTCCAGCTGGCAACAACAGGCCGCTGTGGGAGTTCCCATGGCGGCCTTTTCATTTCCGGGGAGCTTCCCTCTGGCAGCTTTCCCGAACAGGCGCATGCTACATTTGTAGCCAGTTAATGCAGAGGAGACTCCTATGCACCGCATCCTGATTCCCCTGATGATCATTGCCCTGTTCGCGGTTTCCTGCGGCGGCAATGCCACTCCCGTACCGGTCCAGCCCGGCCAGGGAGCACTGACCGACATGCCGGCTGACAACGGGGCAATTCCCGAGGACAGCCTGCTGCCCTGGGAAAGCCTCAACGAGAACGGATTCGTGGATCCCGCGACGGCGCGGCGCTCCACCGCAATCAACGAGAACAGTGAATTCTGGCGTGGCGTGGATGCCTGGCAGGTGGCCGGCAGCACAACAAATGTGGGCCAAGCGCTGCGGCTGGACAGCGGCAGTGCGGGCAGCGGTGAGCGCAGCAGCGCCACCTACCGCATCCCGCTCACGGGTGAGAACCCGGCGATCCTGTCTACCGACATCAACCTGCGCAAGCGCGACGACGACAGTGCCAGCGGGTTCTACATCAGCATCGCCAACTTCGAGACGGGCCGCTGGGACTGGTTCGGTCAGTACAGCGACGGCCGGATCAGGCTGTCGCTGTCCGAGGCTGCGACGGGGAACTACATCTCCGGACTGGGCAACGCCTTCGTCAGCGTAGTGGCCTACAACGGCAGCAGCTTCGACATCGTCGGCGTCTCACTCAACCAGTTCGACCCGGCTGATGCGACGGCACCGCCTGCCCCGAGCGGACTGAGCCTGGCGGCACGCGTCGGCGCGGTGGAAATGCAGTGGAACGGCGTGATCGCAGCTGACCTGGCCGGCTACGCGATCTACTACAGTGACAAGACATTCGTCAACCCGGGCAGTGCCGGTGTGAAGAAGCTGAATTACCTCGAGGGCGGCACGCGCCACCTGCTCAGCGGTGTGAGCGGGACGGTGTTCGTGGCGGTGTCCGCGGTGGACCTCAGCGGCAACGAGAGCGCGATCTCCAGCGTGGAGAGCACCGCCGTGATCGCCGGTGACGGCCCGGTGCTCGAGCTGCTGGCCGGCAGCACCGAGGGCATCGTCGGTGAGCCGATCACGCTGACAGCCAGCGGGTCCCCGGCCTTTGACTGGGACCTCGATGGCGACGGCACGTTTGAGGTGACCGGCGACGTGTCCGGCAGCCAGCTGGCTGACACCGGCAAGGCGGGCATCCTCCGCCCGGCGGTGCGCGGTTCCGACGGCGCTACGGCTGTGGCACTCGGCGCGGTAAGCCTGATCATCGCCCAGGACCTGCCGCCGGTGGCGGTGCTGACAGCCAACCGCCTGCGCGGCGCGATCATCAACGGCGAGACCAGCCCGCTGAGCGTGAACTTCAGTGCCGGCCAGAGTTATGACGACGGCCCGACGCTGGACTTCGCCTGGGCACTGACCGGTGATGCCAGCTTCGGCCCGGCCGGACCGGCTGACAGCAACTCCTACCAGTATTCCAAGAGCGGCGTGTTCGTGGCGATGATCCGCGCCGAGGACAGCGCGGGCCAGGTGGCCTATGCCCAGCTGCCGATCAGCGTCGAGCAGGTGACGGGCTTCCGTGCATCCTTCCTGTGTGACAACCCGGCCGGCCTGTTCGGTTCACTGGCAATCGTGGACGGTCATCCAGCGGTGGCCTTCCGCCGCTTCGGCCCCGGCGCCGCACTGGACGGCCTGTTCTACAACCGTGCACTGGACAGCGAAGGCAAGCTCTGGGGCGAGCCGGTGCCACTCCAGACCCAGCCGAACTGGGGCGACTTCGCTTGCCTGGCGGTGATCGCCGGCAACCCGGCGATCGCCTACAACAACGGCAACGTGCCCGGCATCTGCTACATCCGCGCCAGCTCCAGCACTGGCCAGACCCTGGCGGACTGGAACAATGCGCCTGTCGTGCTGACAACTCCGGCCTTCGCCTCCGAGGAGATCGAGCTCATCGACCTGAATGGCAACCCGGCGGTGGTCTGGTTCGACAGCGGTGACATCTGGTTCCAGCGTGCCACCTCCGCCGCCGGAACCGGTGACAACGCCGGTGACTGGGGTGACCCGGCCATTGAGATCTACAATGCCGGCAACGCCGATGTACGGCCGGATTTCAAGATCATTGACGGCAACCCGGCTGTGGCCTTCCGCCAGTCGGCCGCCAACCAGGCGATGTACCTGCGTGCCACCAGCAGCACCGGCGCCAGCGCGCTGGACTGGCCGGGCGTGCCAGTCGTGGTCAGTGCAGCTCATACCGTCACCGGGCGCGTCAACCTCGAGTTCGTCAGCGGCGCCCCGGCGGTCTCCTACTACGAAAGCGGCAACAGCCTGCGCTATACGCGGGCCAACACCAGCACCGGCTCAATTGCGGCCGACTGGCCGCTGTCAACGGTGATTGACGAGGGCTTCGGCCAGGGCACAACCTGGCATGACCTCGCGATGGTCGGCGGGAGGCCGGCGATCGCCTACGAGGACTTCCAGTCCGGCCAGCACACGAAGTACCGCCGGGCCAACAACTCGACCGGCAGCTCATGGGGTGAGGAATGGCATGTGGCCCCGCAGAATGACTGGCAGGACTCGGCCTACATGCGCATCGACCTGGAGGACCTGAACGGCTTCCCGGCGATCTACGTGCACCACCAGAACTTCGACCGGCCTTCGTTCTACACCTTCGACACTGAACTGTAGTCCGGGCCATTGACCTGGCACACCAGGGCCGCCGTGGAACTTCTCCACGGCGGCTCTTTTCTGTTTCGGCTGCACCATGCTAAGTTATTGCAGGCTAACAAAGCACGGAGATCCGACATGCGCCCAATACTTATTGCCATGCTGACAGTCCTGCTTGCTTCCTGCACCGGCAGCAATCCCCAGACTATGGCGAAACCAGGCAGCAATCCGCTTGATGGAACAGCGCTGGCCGGATCCGGCCCAGTCCCGGATGATACCCTGCTGCCCTGGGAAGGGATCACTGCCGACGGCATGGTTGATCCAGCCACCGGCCGGCGTTCCACCGCCATCAACGGAGACAGCGAATTCTGGCGCGGGGTGGACGCCTGGCAGACCGAGGGCAGTGCCTCGCCAGATGGCCAGGCCCTGGCTCTCAGCAGTGGTGACAGCGGCAGCGGCCAGCGCAGCCAGGCGACCTACCGCATTCCGCTGACGGGGGAGAACCCGGCGATGCTGTCAACGGACCTGAACCTGCATCCGCGCAGTGACGGCAGCCAGAGCGAATACAGTATAGGCATCGCGAACTACAGCACGGGCCGCTGGGACTTCCACGGCCCGTTCAGCGATGGACGCATCCGCCTGCCGATTGACGCGGCGGCGACGGGGGACTACATCTCCGGGCTTGGCAACTGCTACCTGAGCATAGTTGTCTACAACGGCAGTGCGCTGGACATCGTCGGCGTGGCGCTGAACCAGCTGGACCCGGATGATACGAACGCACCTCCCGTACCGACCGGCCTTAGCCTGGCGGCGGTTGACGGCGGGCTGGAACTGCAGTGGAACAGCGTGCTGGCCGCCGACCTGGCGGGCTACGGTATCTACTGGAGCAACGCGGAATTCAGCGCGCTGGACGAGGCAGGCGTGCGCAGCCTGCCCTACCTGGAAGGCAGTACCAGGCACGTGCTGGGCGGGCTCAGCGGACTGACATTCGTGGCGATCACCGCAATGGACCTGAATGGCAACGAAAGCGGATTCATCATGCTGGATGAAACGGCGGGCACGGGTGATGCCCCCGGCCTGTCACTGGAAGCCCAGGCCACGAGCGGCAGGACCGGAGACAGCATCCAGCTGGCCGCCCAGGGGGCCGCGAGCTACGACTGGGACCTGGATGGCGACGGCATCTATGAGGTGACCGGCGACGTCGGCGGAGTGATGCCGGCTGACACCGGCAAGGCTGGAATCATCAGGCCCGCGGTGCGCGGCACTGACGGCACAGCGGTCGCCCTGGAGGCGGTCTCACTGATCATCTCGCAGGACCTGCCGCCCGTTGCGATGCTGTCCACTGACAACGGTGAGGGCGTACTGTTCTACGGGGAGCTCACGCCGTTCAGCTGCAACCTCAGTGCAGCGGGAAGTTATGATGACGATGCCATCAGCGACTTTTCCTTCAGTCCGCTCGGTGACGGCAGCTTCAGCAGCAACGGCACGGACCCGGGCTTCGCCGCCCAGTACGGCAAGCCCGGGCTGTTCTATGCAAGCCTGCGGGTGGAGGACAGTGCCGGCCAGCAGGCCCAGGCAGCTGTGCTGCAGCGGGTGCGCCAGGTCAGCGGCTTTGAGGCGCGCACCTACAACAACAACGCCAACACCGGACAGATGGCGCATATCGCGGTCGTGGCGGGCAATCCCGCACTGGTCTACAACTCCGCGCTCGGCCCGGACCTTGACGGCGTCATCTACCAGCGTGCGCTGGACCCGCAGGGGCATATCTGGGGTGATCCCATCGTCCTGCTTGACAATGCCGGGGATGGCGACCTGCCGATGCTAGAGATCATCAACGGCAACCCGGCGATCACCTTCCACGACCTCGTTTCCGGGGACCTGATGTACGCGCGTGCCACCAGCAGCACAGGACAGAACAAGGTGGACTGGCCGGAAGCGATATCAGTTGACATCGGGCCCGTGGCGCGCAAGCCCGTGCTGAGGGAGGTTGATGGCCAGCCGGCGATAGCCTATGTCAGCGGATCAAAGCTGTTCTACGTACGGGCCACCGGCAACAGCGGCAGTTCGGCCGGGGACTGGTCCGTGCCACGCATGGAACTGTACTCGGCCCCCGGGCTGCAGTGGCTGCCGGAGATGAAGGTGGTGGCCGGCAACCCGGCGATCGGGTTCATCAACCTGGATGACAACGAAGCCCTGTACATGCGGTCCACCACGGCGGACGGCGCAAGTGGACTGGACTGGCCGGCGGTGCCGGTGGTCGTCAGCGGTGCCGACCCGGCATCCTCGGTCATCGACCTGGCGGTGATTGACGGCAACCCGGCGATGACCTACCTTGACCTGAACAGCCTCGGCCTGGTCTACACGCGCTCCAACACCGCGACCGGGACCAATGCGGCGGACTGGCCCAATGCGATCGTGATCGACGCTGGCAACCTGCAGGGTGCTGACTTCCAATGCCTGGCGGAGGTTGGCGGCTATCCCGTGGTGGCCTACACCGACACCCAGTTCGGCGTCCGCACGAATGTCCGTCGCGGGCTGACAACGACCGGCAGCAGCTGGGGACCGGAACTGACGGTCGCCAATCCGGACGATTCAGTCTACTACTGGATCGAACTGATCGACCTGCACGGCCTGCCTGCAGTGGCAGTGTACAACACCAGCCGGAGCCAGGGCATGTTCAGCACACCCGGGCTCTACGACTGAGGCCTTAGCTCAGGCGATGGCAACCATCAGGTCGCAGTGCAGCTTGCCGCCCTGCTCATCGAGGAAGCCGGCGGGGTAATGCTCGAGCGCGACCCAATGCGGGTCGTGGTGCAGGCCGGCATCCAGCAGCCGGCGGCTGAAGATGTCACCCATCGCGCGCGGCAGCCTGTGCGGGTCGTCATGGAAATGCCAGACGGCGTAGCGCTTCGAGGGGATGGCGATGCTGTCCAGCCCGGCCGGGATTGCGTCACCGGGCATCAGCCGGACCGCCGTCCAGTAGTGGATGCCCTTGCCACCGGGCATCGGGATGCTGATCCCGTAACGGTCCCGTGGTGCATCGGTGCGGCCGAGGAATGCGTTGAGGCGCTGCCAGAGCTCGCTGATCCCCTGGCAGTCGTAGTTCGGGCAGTCCAGCGCCAGCCCGACCGCCGTCCATTCTCCCATTGTCACGATGCGAGGTTTCAGTGCGACTGTGTCCATGGCTACACTCCCTGCAACCCGGCCGGACAGCCTCCCTGCGCCCGAAACCGGACGCTGTGACCTAACGACAGTGTAACGCCGCGAGAAGGATCCTGCCGGAAAGTGAGTGCCGGGTGGGCACCGGTCAGCTGCTACATTAATTCGGGGTGATGCCCGAAAGCGGGATTCCCGGAGGCGATTATGAGCAGGATCCTACTTGTTTGTTTCTTACTCTGCGGCCTGGCAGCTTGCTCCGGCGGTGGCGTGGTACGCAGCGGACCACTGCCCGCTGAGGGCCAGCCGCAGGCTCCAGTCGCAGCCGGAATCGCCGGACAGGCAATCCCGCTTGATGTGTTGCAGGCATGGGAACAGCTTGATGAAAACGGATTCATTGAGCCGCAGGATGCACGGCTGTCCTCAGCAATCAATGGTGACAGTGAGTTCTGGCGTGGTGCTGATGCCTGGCAGACCAGTGGCGACAGCAGCCCGAGTGGACAGGCGATGCACCTTGGCAGCGGGTCAGCAGGCAGTGGGCAGCGCAGCAGTGCTACCTACCGCATCCCGCTGGCCGGTGAGAACCCAGCAACACTGTCCACGGATGTCAACCTGCAGCTGAAGGATGACGGCAGCCCGGCTGATTTCCTGCTCGGAATAGCCAACTATTCGACGGGTCGCTGGGACTGGTTCGGACCATTCACCGACGGAAGGGTCAGGTTGCCCCTGTCGGAAGCGGCCACAGGAGATTACATTTCACCGCTTGGCAACGCATTTGTGAACATCATGGCCTACAGCGGCAGCAGCCTTGACATCGTCGGTATTGCCCTGAACCAGCTGGACCCGGTGGATACCAACGCCCCGCCGAGCCCGACAGGCCTCAGCCTGTCCCCGGTGAATGGTGGGCTGGAACTGCAGTGGAACAGCGTGCTCGCGGGTGACCTCGCAGGCTATCGCATCTACTGGCGCAATTCCGCTATCAGCAATCTCACTGCGGCCGGTGTGCAGAAGCTCAACTACATCGAAGGGGATACACGGCACGTGCTCACGGGTCTCAAGAGCCATACCTGGGTGGCTGTGACGGCGGTGGATCTCAACGGCAACGAAAGCGGCTTCGTCCTGCAGGACGCGGTCCCGCTTGCCGGAGCGGCTCCCGTGCTGAGCGTCAAGCCCGACAGCAGCGCCGGAATCGTCGGCACGCTGATCCTGCTGACGGCGAACGGCGCGGACAGCTATGACTGGGACCTCGACGGCAACGGCGTGTACGATGTGACCGGCGACACCTCGGGCTCGCAGATCGCGGACACCGGCAAGGCCGGGATCATCCGTCCGGCGGTGCGCGCATCAAGCGGCGGTACGGCGGTGGCGCTCGGTGCCGTCAGCCTGATCGTCTCCCAGGACCTGCCTCCGGTTGCCATCCTGACAGCCAACCGCACCGGCGGGGCAATCATCGACGGCGAGGTGAATCCGCTGAATGTACAGTTCGACGGTGGCAACAGCTATGACGACGGCCCGACACTGGACTTCTCATTCAGCCCACTGGGCAACGGCAGCTTCTCCGCACCGAGTTCGAATGCCAACTACAACCAGGGCTATTCCAGCTCCGGCCAGTACACGGCGATGATGCGTGTGGAGGACAGCAGCGGCCAGCAGGCATTCGCGCTGCTGCCGATCCGTGTCGAGCAGGTGACCGGCTTCCAGAACTACGTCGTCTGTCCCGGCTTCAACAACGGCATCTATGGCTGCATGGCGGTGGTGGCCGGCCGGCCGGCGGTGCTGTTTCGCAAGTTCGGTCCAGGCCCGGAAGGCGATGGGCTGTTCTACAGCCGCTCGCTGGATGACGGTGGCAGGCTGTGGGGCGAGCCGGTCATGCTGGCTGACAATGCCAACTACGGCGACTACTTCGATCTGGCGGTGATCGCGGGCAACCCGGCGATCGCCTGGTACAAGTTCAGTGAAAACAAGGTCCACTACCGCCGCGCAACGAGCAGCACCGGACAGACCCCGTCAGACTGGAGCAACCCCGGGTTCGCGATTTCCGACGTGCTCAGTGTCACTGAAGAGGTCAGGCTGCTTGAGGTATCCGGCAATCCGGCCGTGATGTGGACCGACACCACGAACATCAAATATGTCCGTGCCACGGGCGGCAACGGCACCGGCGACTTTGCCGGAGACTGGACGGATGCGCCCTTCAACATTGTTTCCGCCTCCAGTGTCGGAATCCTCCCGGACTTCGCCATGATCGCCGGCAACCCGGCCATCGCATACAGGAAGTTCGACACCAGTGATGCCGCATACCTGCGTGCCACAACCAGCACAGGCGCCAGCGCGCTGGACTGGCCTGCCACGCCGGTGATCGTCAACGGCAGTGACAAATGCAGCGGACGCCTAAACCTGCTGCAGGTGAACGGTGCACCGGCGATCAGCTTCTTTGACAGCTCCGATGACAGTGATATCCAGTACACCCGGGCAATCACCTCGACAGGAACTGACATGGCTGACTGGCCAACGGCCGTTTCCCTGAGCCATGGTTTCAACAACGGCTACGACTGGCATGACCTGGCAATCATCTCCGGCAGGCCGGCGATCGCCTATTCTGACTACCGCAACAGCAGCGTTGCCACTACATACCGGCGAGCCAATGATGCCAACGGTTCCTCATGGGGCGATCCGATGCGGGTCGGGTCCAATACGGACATCAATGACAACATGCATGAGCGGATTGACCTGGAAGACCTGAATGGCTTCCCTGTTGTCTACAACCACAACGCAAGCTGGGACCGCGGGGTTGTCAGCGTACTGGAGACCGAACTGTAGCAGGGCATCCAAACTGTCGACAGAGGGCCGCCGTGGAGATGCTGCATGGCGGCCATTCCATTTCAGCTGATGGCGATCCACAGGTCGAGCCGGAACCTGCCGGCGGCCTCATCATGCCAGTCCGGGCCATAGTGCTCCATGCTCATCCAGGGCAAGGCTGAAGCCAGGCCCGCGCCCTTGAGGCGGTTGTTGTAGATGTCCTGGAAGTGAACAGGCAGCTGGCTCGGGTGATCATGGAAGTGCCAGACGGCGAAGCGGCTGGCGGGGAAGTTGACTGTGTCGAGCCCGGCGGGAGCTGCCTGGCCTGGGCGCAGCTTCATCACGGCCCAGTAGCGGAAACCCGGTGCATTCTCCGGCAGCGGCAGGGAGATTCCGAAGATGCCGACATGCTCGGTGCCTCCATATATATAAGGGGAGAATTTCTCCCATACTGCGGCGATTCCCGAGCCATCGAAGCCGGGGCAGTCGATCATCAGGCCCGCGCCCGTCCAGGCAGGCAGTTCCTCAATCCGGTGGCCCTGTGCTGCTGCATCCATGTCAGTACTCCTGTGTAGGGCAGCACTTCCTCGTGCTGCCAATCCATGGCAGGGCACACAGGCCCTGCCATACCGCTGAAGCGTGTAGCTCCCCCTAGCCCTCATACGCCGCGAGCCCGGTCAGGGCTTCGCCGAGGATCAGGTGGTGGATGTCATGCGTGCCCTCGTAGGTGTAGACGCTTTCGAGGTTGTTGGCATGGCGCATCACGTGGCTCTCCAGCATGATGCCCATCCCGCCCATGATCGTGCGGGCTGTGCGTGCGATGCGCAGTGCGGTGTTCACGTTGTCACGCTTGGCGAGGCTGACCTGCACCGGCGTGGCTTCACCGGCATTGCGCAGCTGCCCGAGCCGCCAGGCCACAAGGCGGCCCTTCACGATGTCCGTTGCCATTTCGCTGAGCTTGAGCTGCTGCAGCTGGAAGCCGGCGATCGGCCTGCCGAACTGCTCGCGCTCCAGGCCGTACCTGAGCGCGGTCTCAAAGGTGAACATCGCCGAACCCATCGCCCCCCAGGCGATGCCGTAGCGCGCCTGGTTGAGGCAGGACAGCGGGCCCTTCAGGCCCTGCACATTGGGGAGCATGTTCTCCTCGGGCACGAAGACGTCCTTCAGGAACAGTTCACTCGTCACGCTGGCGCGGAGGCTGAGCTTCTTTTTGTACTCCGCGGTGCTGAATCCCGCGGTGCCCTTCTCCACGAGGAAGCCGCGGATACTCTTGGAGTCGCCGTCGCCCACCTTCGCCCAGATGACAGCGACGTCAGCCAGGCAGCCATTGGTGATCCAGGCCTTGGCACCGTTCAGGCGGTAGCCGCCCTCCACCGGGGTGGCAATCGTTTCCATCCCGCCGGGGTTGGAGCCGTGGTTCGGCTCCGTCAGGCCGAAGCAGCCGATCGCCTTGCCGCTGGCCAGTTGCGGCAGCCAGCGGTCCTTCTGGGCCTCGCTGCCGAATGCGTAGATCGGGTACATCACGAGCCCGCTCTGTACGGACACGAAGCTGCGCAGGCCGCTGTCGCCATATTCCAGCGCCTGGTTGATCAGGCCGTAGGCGGTGTAACTGGCCTCGGCACAGCCGTACTTCTCCGGCAGGGTCGGGCCGAACACGCCCAGTTCCGCCAGCTCGGGCAAGAGCTCCAGCGGGAAGGTGCCTGCCTCGTAATGCTCCTCGATCAGCGGCAGGAAGCGCTCCTTCACCCAGTCGAGCACGGAGTCATGGATCAGGCGCTCCTCGTCAGAGAAGAGCTCCATGATGCGGTAGATGTCGTGGGGGTCGGTCTTGGGCTGCGGCATGCGGAGATTTTAGCCTAATTCTTCTTCCGCCTCACGCAAGCGCTCGGCGGTCTGCAATGCAGCTCAAGGCAAAGCCTTTCGCTGATTGCACATTAGCTCGTATGCCGCCTCACGCAAGCGCTCGGCGGTCTGCAAATCGGAGCGAAACCAGTTCCGCTCCTCTTGCCCGATCATCGTTCCAGGTCTATTGCCAGACTGATGTCTGGCCTCCAGTACCTTCAACCCGACCCGGATGCGCGAATGCGCAGCCGCAGGGTCAGACCAGATTCTTCTTCCCGCTCATGCAAGCACTCGCGGGCCTGCATTACAGCTCGAAGCAAGCTCCTCGCTGATTGCACGGTGCATCTTCCAACCGACAGTACCTTCAGCGCGACTCGCTGGTCGCGAATGCGCCAGCGCAGCGCCAGACTGGCGAGCTCTTGAGCGAGCCAGAAAAAAAATTGGCGAGAGCCGGGAAGCCCTCGCCGTTGGTGGTGTGCTCTGTGTCAGAGAGCTAGTCGTAAATATGAGGCGTCACTACGATGATGATCTCGGTCCGCTGACCATCCTTGCGCTTGTTGCGGAAGAGCTTGCCGAGCAGCGGCAGGTCGCCGAGCATTGGGATCTTGGTGATCGTCTCCCGCTCCGTGCTGGTGATCAGACCGGCCATCACGAAGGGCTGGCCATCCATCACGCGGACGGTGGTGGCCAGCTGGCGGCTTGAAGTGCGCGGGGCCTCCACGCCGCCGATCTGCCTGAACTCTGTGAGGCTGGAGATCACCGGGTTGACGTCGATGGTGATCAGCTCCTCCGCGTCCAGGCGGGGCTTGAAGTTCAGGGTGACACCGACCGGCAGGAAGGAGATCTCCTGGGTGATGGCGCCCTGTTCCTGGGTCACACTAGAGATGTAGGGGATGCGCTCGCCGGCGAAGTAGATCGCCTGCTTGCCATCCACGGTGTTGAGCGTCGGCTGGGCCAGGGTCTCAACGTTGCCATTCTGGATCTGCAGGTTCAGCGTGGCCTGGAACTGCAGGCCGGTGCGGTCGAAGCTGCCGATCGAGAAGTCCTGGAAGCGCTGCGGGTTCTCGTCGATCGCGCCCAGCGGGTCAATCCAGTAGTCGATGGTATCGAACTGCTCGGTCCAGATCTGGCTGACGGTACCGTCGGAACCTGGGTTGAGCTCCAGTCCGAGGTTCTTCAGCGCACTCTCGTTGGCCTCGCAGACCTTCACCTCAAGCTCGACGCGCTTGGGCTTGCGGTCAATGTCATTGATCACGGCGGCCACGTAGCGAATCTCGTCCGGCGTTCCCTTCACGACCACCGCATTGCGCGGGGTTGTGCTGATGTTGGTCTGGATCGGCTTGGCCGTCACGTCGCCGGTGTCATCATTTGAAAGCACGGTGTCGCCGCCGCCCTCCGTGATGTATTCCTGCTCACCGAGGTAGGCTTCGACCTGCTTTTCACCGACGACGCCGGTGTTCACGAGGATGTCCTTCACGTTCTTCGGGTCGGCATAGGACAGGACGAACACGCGGGTCTCAAACGCGATCAGGCCGCTGTACATCTTGTCCTTGCTGGCGATCACCACCGTATTGGCATCGACGACGTACTCCAGGTTGTAGGTACGAGTCATCAGGTCCAGTGCCTGGCGCAGGTTGGTTGTGCCATCCTTGAAGCTCAGGCTGACTGTGTTCTCACCGCCGACGCTGGCGTCGACGATCACGTTGTAGTCGGTTTGCTGGAACAGCAGCGTGAAGGCCTGGTCCAGCGGGGTATCCACGATCTGGAACAGCTCGATGGCGAGGTCCTCCAGCGCAGCCTTGCCGACCTTCTTGCCGCCCATCATGCCGCCGAGGTTGATCGCGGCCGGGTTGGCATAGGGGTCAGCATTGCGCTTGGGGGTCTTGATGCCCTCAGGCGCGGGAGCCGGGGCGGGCTGGGAATCACCCTCGCCGCCACCGTTCTTCATGTCATCAAGCAGCTTGTCAACGTCATCGCCCTTCTGCTGGGGTTCCCCCTGCAGGTTGCGCTGCACGTTGATGCGGGCCTCATCGGCGAGGCCGTCCTGGCTGGAGGAGCTGTCGATGCCGGGCATGATGCTCTCATTGGCATCATCCACATCCTGCGGGGGCACCACGATGCCCTTCTTCTGATCCTCATGGCGGACGAACTCGACCTGCTCTTCGCTCTTGAAGCGACCGGGGGCCACTCCGCTGCCGCGGGGCTGCGAAGCATTGTCCGTGGCGGTTTCGTCCGTTTCTTCTTCCACTGCGAAATTGCGCTCGGCGGCTTCCGTTGCGCGCAGTTCACCGCCGTCGCTGTCAATCTCGAGTTCCTGTACCATGCTTTCCAGCTCATCCAGCTCCGCCGGTTCGCTCCCGTCCGAACCGAAGTCGCTGGACACGCCCATCACCGCGACGGGCTGCCGGTCCTCAGTGTCCGCCGAACCGGCCGTGGTGTCATCCACCGCGGTCGGATCGAGCACACCTTCATCGACATGCTCCTCGTCTTCCTGCGCCTCGTCACGCGGGATGAAGAAGCTGCCACCGCTGGTATTGCTTGACGCAAATGGTTCATGCAGGCTGTTGCCCGCAGCCGGCTGGTCCATCCCCAGCGCGGGAATGACAAGAACGGTCATGTCATCCTCGCGGCGGATGGTGATTGCGCTGGCATCCACATTGTCGCCAAGGTAGAAACGCAGCTCACCATGATGCCTGCCGGAAACCTGGGTAGCTCTCGTCACCAGGTCCGTCATGTCGGACAGTTCAAGCTCAAGCTCGTGCTCCTGGTCGTCACCGAAACCCAGTGCCAACCTGGAGGACCAGACGGTCACCCAGTTACCCATGGTGAACCTGTCAAGCCTGAAGTCCGCGGAACCTGATGTGTTGAGTTGTATTATTGCGCTGTCGCCTTCGCGCACGGTTTCGATACCGGTTAAGGTAACGGAATCCTGCGCGTGCGATGCGCAGATAAGCAGCAGTGCCAGAAGCACGGTGCTTATCAAAGCACGACCACCAATTTTCATCTCAACCCTCAAACAATCAGATTTGCCCAGAGTCAGGGCAGAAAATCCAACTGCGCGCGAAACGACTATAGCACCGATTTGTCCAGCATGTCAATAATAGGGAAATTCTTTCCCCATTCCATCAACATACCCTTGCGGCACCTGTTGATAACCCCCCGCCCGCCGTCAAGGCCGGGGGCCGGTTTACAAGGTTCAGACCGAACTGCTGAGCGGCACTAGTACCTGCTCCGCCGTACGGATATCGCGGATCTCCACACCAAGCTCTGAGATCTTCACGACCTTCAGGTTGCCCGGCATCAGCACATCACCCTCGCGGACGAGGCGGCTGCCATCTGGCATCTGCAGCAGGGCGCTGCGATTGTCGCCCTTGATGCTCACTCCGCTGCAGGTGATGAGCGGCTGGTCAGCCTCACCGTTGCGCGGGGCCCGGATAGTATTCGGTGAGGGGCCGGCAGTGCTCTGCTCCGTGCCAAATGGCGTGGTGCCGAAGGGCAGATAGTCCTCACTATTGGCATCTGCGGCTTCCCGTTGAGCGATTTCCTCAACCTCAGTGCCCGACTTTTCGGAGTACTCCACGCGGATGGTCGGTTCGGACTTCACGCTGGCCGTGATGTTCGTTTCAATCCGCCCATCTTCGCTGAATCCATCAAAGGTGAAGTTCTCCGGTGCCATGCGCTTTTCCATTGAATAGGCCACGAATTCCTGGTCCGTATTGAAAAGCTTATTCAGATCAGGCACTGACTCCGACATCTCATTGAGGAAGTTGTCCGGCAGTGAGCTGCCTGGAATGTTCTCGAGCTCATCACTGAACCAGCTTGACTCCGGCTGGAATGGATTGCGCTGGGCATTGATGTCATACACGCGGAACACGTTGGTATTCAGCGAACCGACGAAGCCCTGCTCCGTGAACTCCGAGTCATCCACGGTTCCACCGGTCACGAGGGCGCCCATCGGGGTCACGCGGGAAGTCGGACCGGTCGGCGCAGCGGCTGCCTGGGCATCAGCATCCGCATTCCCGGCCGCCTGGCCCTGTGGACGGGAACCACTCATGGACTTGACCATGACTGAAATGCTGATGCCGAGTCCGACGAGCAGCACCGTCAGGATGATGATCTGGTTTAACTGTTTCTTCTTGTCGTCCATGTCAGCCCCTGCCTCCGAATGCAGCTACCCCAGCCGGAATCCCTGACTGGATCGAATTGTCAACTTCGACTGCCTCTTCCTGGCCTGCTTCCCCATCCCCACCGGCAGCGGAATCTTCCATCGTCTCGCCGGGGTGCAGGATCTCGCGGCCACCGCCCTTAACCATGTTGCTGATCTCCTGCGCATTGCGGATCACTGCAACTTCCATATAACGCTTGTCCAGGCCTTCGGCATCACGATAGCTTTCCGGGATGCCGTAGTAGAGCGAGCCTGTGATCTCCATCTGGGCCTGTGTCCTGTTATCGTTGACCAGCACCGTGCCTCTACCGCCACCGGCGGGGCTGATGATCTGGTCAATGGTGTAGAGCCGGCCCGAACTCTTGAGGTTCTCGAACACCGTCAGTACGTTGTCAAATCCGCCGATGACCCTGATCTTGAATGTGCTGGTGCGGATCTGCTGGATCGCGTTGATGTCCAGTCCCTGTTCCTCGTAGCGTTCCTCGTCAGACTTTGAAAGCTGGCCGAGCCAGACACGATTGCCAGACTGCACGATTTCCAGCAGCTCCACATCGTGGACGGACAGTTCCCTGGCAATATGCCCAAAGAACTGCTCATCACTGATCTGGGTCGGAATGCTCTGCTTGTAGTAGTTGATCCGTTTCTTGAGGTCCGGCAGGCGGCCCTCATACTCGGTGATCTGGCTGCCCATCCAGTTGATGCTGCGCTCCTCCTCGACAAGCCGGGCCAGCTCAGCAGCCATTACCGCATTGTTGCGGTTGAGCGCAGCCTGGCCGACGAAGAAATAAAGCAGCAGGAGCACGGCACAGATCACGAACACGATTGCGATGCTGGTTGCGTCCTTCATTTCCTAGTTGCCTCCCCTGTTGTCCGAGCCGGTCACGCCCTCAGGCCCACCGACCACTCCATGCTCTTCAGGCGTACCTGTGGGGCTTGCACCGCCCTGCGATGTACTGCCGCCCTGCGCTGCACTGCCGCCCTGTCCCGGAGCCATATCCGGCAGGGGATTCGTGTCCTTGAACAGCGCAAGCTGGTCATTGAGCACGCGGCTGCCTTCAATCGGCAGGGGCCGCTGTACTTCGGCGCGGATGATGAATTCGTAGTATTCGTGGTTCTGGTTACCGTCAAATGTTGTCGGCAACTCGAAGGTTCCGGCGATGCCAAGCAACTCGGAAAGGTTGCTGAGTTCCTGGCTGTCCAGCGAAGCGTTTGTCAACACGCAGTTGGCGAACACCGGATCCGTCTTCAGCCTGTTCAGTGTGTTCTGGATCTGTCCGAGGTCCTTGTTTGCAGTGCGGAATGTCATCGTGACGAAGGTCGGGCGCTTGGCATCAAGCACACTGACCGCGTTCACATTCCCAGCGCGGACGTTGGAGATATCCGTCAGGTAAACCCTGTCCGGCAGGATCCCGGAAAGGTGGCTGAGCAGGACGGGAAGGTCTATGTAGTTGGTCGAGGCGATACCGATGATCTTCCCGTAGTTACCGACTGCGGCATCAATGCGCTGGAGCTGCTGGTAACCATCCTTGACGGACTGCAGGCTCTTGATGCTTCTCTCACGGTGATCGATGTCCTCCTTGTACTGCGCCAGCTGGTAGATGGACAGCGCAGCGGAGAGCAGGATCGTGAACATCGTGACAAGGATCAGCGCGATGTTGATGATCAGCGCTGAACGAACTGCCGGCCCGGGCTGCAGCTCGGGTGGCAGGAGGTTGATTTCTATTCGTCTGTAGCTCATTTATCCGATCCCCCTCAGCACGGATCCCAGTACCGGGGCGTAGACTCCACAGGCCGGGAATTCACGGCTGAAGCTTGTTTCGCAGATCACGTCCGGCATCCGCTCGAACTTGAGGTCAATCATCGGCAGGTGCAGCTGCATCCCGAGGATCGCCGGCAGGTTGGTCGGCCAGTAGCCGCTGCCAGCCAGGATCACCTTCGAGACATTGCCCTCCTGGCGCTTGATGTCGGTCAGGTAGAACTCAATTGAACGGCGGATCTCTCCGAGCATGCTGGTGACGTATTCGCCGGCCAGCGATAGGTGCTCGGTCGGCACGGTGAAGTCCGTGTTTCCGAGGTCACGCCGTGCCATGTCATCGGGTGGCATGGTGCGGTTGAGGATCTCCCGCAGCTGCTGCTTACCCTGGCCAACCTTACGCACGAGCTGGAGCTTGTTGTTCTCCATCAGCATCAGGTCGGTGGATGTGGTGTTGAAGTTCAGGATCAGCGTGATGCCGTCATTGAAGTCCACGCCCTGCAGCGCGGCCATCTTCAGCACGTTGACCTCCACGAGGTCGATTCCGATCAGCTCAAGCTTGGCTGATTCAAGCAGGTCGATGTAGGGGGCGACGGAGTTCTTCGGGATGGCGCAGCTGAGCACCGGCATCGTACCGCCGGGGCCCTTGTCCTTGCTGTCATCCAGCGGGAAGAAGTCGATCAGCTTCTCCACCGTGGAATCAAGGTACAGGCGCTCCACCTCGAGGCGCACGATGCGCGACATCTCACGCTGGCTCATCACCGGCACGTCGATCACCCTGATCCAGGGGAACTTGACCGGGAAACTGATGATGGCCTTGCGGGTCTTGATGCGATGGCTGCGGATGGCCTCCTCGATCACGGGGCCAAGCGTCAGCGTGTTGTACTCGCCACCTTCCAGCATGTGCTGGGTGATGTCGATGACATCCATTGAACCGACATGGAATGTCTGGCCGGTGCGCTGGCCGTGGGCAAGGAACAGCTCTTCCTGCGTGAAGTGCAGGCCGATGATCCCTGAACCTACGTAGCGTTTCAAGCTAGCTTGTGACAATTTGAACCCCGTTTGCGCGCAAAGGACGCGCCCTTTGATCTGTGTGGCATCACCGCCACACTCCTCCGCCTCGTTTTCTTATCGAAAGTATAAGGTAGTTATCAACGTCCTGTCAACAAATTCCCACAAAAAAAAATCCCCAGGTGGCAATGCCACCCGGGGAAATTCTTCAGATCTGATAGTTCAGACCACCAGTTTACGGAATCTCGACGATTTCACCGGTCTCAGTCGCGGTGTAGTCGGGGATGTTCGTATCCAGGGTGGTGCAGAACGCAGTGAAGACCGGGCCAGCGCCGGTGGTGCCGATGGTGATTTCCGGCCCAAGAGCACCAGAACCAGTCTGGGCATCAACGTAGTTACCTGCGGCAAGCGTGCCTTCGTCAGCTGCATACTCACCGTTGGCAGCGTAGTAGGCCTGCTGGGCGGAGACGAGGGAACGCAGGGAGTTGCGAGCCTTCTCACGGATGGCATTGCGACGGGCACCGAGCAGGATCGGGATCGCAATGGTGGCGATGATACCGATGATCGCGATGACGATCAGCAGCTCAACAAGGGAGAAACCCTTGCGGTTCTTCAGACGATTCATGAAACGCTTGAACATGTGCGCCTCCAAAAACTTGATAGTAACGCCAGGTCCGCTCAGCCCATCTCCTGGATGATCTGAATGATCCTGAACAACGGCATCCACAGGGCGATCACGATGAAACCGATGATCCCGCCCAGGGTTCCGATCAAAACTGGTTCCAACAGTGCAGTAAGCTTCTGCACCATTGTTTCCACCTCGCGGGTGTAGAAGTCATTCACCTTCAGCAGCATCTGGTCCAGGGTACCGGACTCCTCTCCCACTGCAACCATGGCAACCACCATGGGCGGGAACAGGGTCGGATAGTTCTCCATCGGACCGTTGATGTTGCGGCCCTCGCGGACCGCGCTCTTGATGTGGCTGAAGGCGCTCTCATAGATGCTGTTGAGCGAGGACTGCTCAACGATGCTGAGGGCCTTGAGGATCGGTACGCCCGCCGAAAGCATGGTCGAGAATACCTTTGATGTGCGTGAGAGGATGATCTTCTTCGTCAGGTCGCCGAACACCGGCAGGCGAAGCTTGATCATGTCGAGGGTCTGGCGACCGACCGGGAAGCTGGAGATCAGGTTCATGAGCCAGGGCATGCCGATGAACAGCGCCGCCAGCAGCCACCAGAAGTTCTTCATGAAGATCGCGACACCCATCACCACCTTGGTCATCACCGGCAGTTCAGCGTTCAGCGATTCGAAGATCGTGGCGAACTGCGGCACCACGAAGATCATCACGAATGACACCACGATCAGGGCTGCGCAGGCCACGATGATCGGGTAGCGCATGCCGGCTGAGATCTGCTGGCGCAGGGCCACTTCGGCCTCAAGCGTGCTGGCGAGATCCTCGAGGGTGGTGTCCAGCGTACCGGTCTCCTCAGCGGAGATCAGCAGGCTGATGATCATCGGGTTGAAGATCCGCGGGTACTTGGCCATCGCCGCGCTGAGCGGCAGGCCGGCTGCGACATCCGCCTTGATCTGCAGGAGGATATTGCGGAAGTATGGGTTCTTCGACTGCTGCTTGGCCAGGGTGTCCAGCGAACGTGTGATCGCGATACCGGCTCCAATCATTGCAGCAAGCTGCTTGGTGAAGATCGCCAGTTCATCGAGCTTGACGCGCTGGAAGAATCCGCCGCCGAACCCGCCCGCCATCACGTTCGTCTCGATCTCCTGTTCAACCAGGTCAAGCACGAACAGATTCTTGTTGCGAAGGGAATTCAGGGCGTCCACACGGCTGTCAGCAGTCACGGTTCCACTGGATGTGGCCCCGCTTGCTTCCCGCACTGTATAAGTGAAAACCGCCATTAAGTTCCTTATCCTTCCCTTCTTCTTCCTTCGTTAAATGATTGGCTCGCCAATCTTCCCTAACCATATAACTTACCCACTTGCCGCTTGGGTAAAACGGCGAGTAAGCAAAGGTTAACAAACTATAGTGTACTAATATTCATATTCATAGTACCTGAAGTTAAATCAAAGTTCAACTTTCGGCTACTAAACCGCAATTTAACCAAGATTCTTGTCCAGATCCAGCGGGTTCGTCGCATGGGCCCGGGCCTCTTCCTTGGTGATCAGACCGGCATTGACAAGCTCAAGCAGGGACATCGTCATGGTCTTCATGCCGCTGCCCTGCCCGGTCTCGATCGCATTGATGATCTGGTGCACCTTGCCTTCACGGATCAGGTTGCGCACCGCGGAGTTCGCGATCAGCAGCTCATAGGCCATCACACGCCCGCCGCCGATCTTGCGGCACAGGGTCTGGCAGAAGATGGCCTGCAGGCTGTTCGCCAGCTGCAGGCGGATCTGGGCCTGCTGGTGCGGCGGGAACACGTCAATGATGCGGTCAATCGTCTGCGCCGTGTCATTGGTGTGCAGGGTGCCGAACACCAGGTGGCCGGTTTCCGCTGCGGTGATCGCAGTTGACATGGATTCGGTGTCACGCAGCTCGCCGACCAGGATCACATCCGGGTCCTGGCGCAGTACGTGGCGCAGTGCGCGGGCGAAGGACTCGGTGTCCGAGCCCAGCTCGCGCTGGTTCACCACGCACTTCTTGTGGTCGTGCAGGAATTCGATCGGGTCCTCGACCGTGATGATGTGCCCGCGGCGGTTCTCATTGATGTAGTCAATCATCGCCGCCAGGCTGGTGGTCTTACCGGAACCGGTCGGACCGGTGAACAGGATGATTCCGCGTGGACGCAGGGCGAGGTCCTTGGCGATCGGCGGCAGGCCGAGTGCCTCGATGGAC
This sequence comes from Planctomycetales bacterium, assembly GCA_022646745.1. Lineage (GTDB taxonomy): Bacteria > 4484-113 > 4484-113 > 4484-113 > JAFGCY01 > JAHEFU01. Next base: position 180,663 of record CP060262.1, read on the forward strand.
TTCTTCATGGTCGGCACGCTACGTACGACCGCACCGACACTGCCGCGCTGCATGAACACATTCACACGGAAACGGCCGACATTGAGCACGCTGTAGGCGAAATCGAACTCATGCTCGATCTCGAACACCTTGACCTGGTGCTCCTTCATCATGGAGTAGATCAGGCTCTTCAGGTCCGAGGGGCGGTACTTGGGAAGGTTGAGCGGGATCAGCTGGCCGTCGATGCGCACATGCGGCGGAGCGCCGGCGGTGAGGTGCAGGTCTGATGCACGGTGGTTGACCGCGTACACAAGCAGGTCGTGGATGGTGTGGTGCTCATCCAGCACACCGTCCGGCGTGGCCGGGCGGCTCGGTGCGTTGATGCCCGGGATGGCCTGCTTCTTCTCCTCCTCCTTGGTCGTCAGGCCGGAGGCAGCACTCATCTTCTCATGCTCGACCATTGAAGGGCGCCCGGTATGGCGTTCCTCCACCTGGCCACGTTGCAGGTTGAGCCGGTCAAAACCACCCAGGCCGACCACTTCCTGCTCGTTCTGCACATCCCGTTCTTCCAAGGGTTCCCTGCCTTTGGCCCTCAGGCCTGATGGTTCCTAGTTGTACTTGCGGCCCCAACCCTCAGCGTTGACACCGTGCATCTCCATGATGAACTTTGTCACGTAGGGGAAGTAAGGGGGCGCCTTGCCGGTCTGGAAGCGGTCGTCATAGGTGAAGTCCCACTCGTAGCCGGTCTTGTGGCCGTTGCTGTAGTACACGCCGGTGGTCTGGTTGCGGTTCTCGATCAGGCCGCCAGTCAGCTGCAACTTGCCCTTGTTCGGATAGTTGTAGACGTAGTTGTTGCCCTGGATGATGCCCTCGGCGCCGAGGCCGTGGTCATTGCTGACCGCCATCATAGAAGCATCGATGTTCAGGTTGTTCGGGCCATCCTGGCGCAGCATGATGTTGCCGCCTGCGCTGAAGATGCCGAGGATGTTGTCAGCATCCGGGTTGTCAGCCGGGTCAACCGCATAGGTGATGTGGCCGCCGATCTTGATGTCGCCGGTCGCACTGACCGTGATCTCGGAACCGGCCGCGATGTCCGGGCTGTTAACACTGCCATCGCCGGTCAGGTTGAGGATGCTGCCATTCACGTGGATCATGCCGTTCATCAGCTGCCCAATGGTCTTGACGAGCGTGCCGTTCTTCCAGATCTCAGTCTGGCCGGTGGCCGGGCTCTCACGGAACTTCCAGTTGTTGGTGCCGCCGAACAGGCCGGTGCCAGCCATTGAGATCTCCGTGACCTGGGCCGTGCCGTCGGTGGACAGCCTGATTGTGTTGGCATCACCGTTGATGAAGATGCCGCCGAGCAGGGAGTCACCGCGGTTGTAGTCCGGACAGAAGTAGCAGCCCTTGTCCAGCAGGCCCGGCAGGCCGGTCAGCCCGAGGATGTCAATGTACTCGGCAAGGCTGGGCTGGGTGCCGAGGTCGATGTTGGCGTAGTCACCCATCGCGGCGCGCAGCTGGGACCAGCCGTTGCTGGGCAGGTCGATCTGGTCGACACCCCATGTGGCGCCTTCGTTGAACTGCGGGTTGGCGCCACCGGCGAGGATGGACTCCTCGTAGCTGCCCTGCACTGCGGTGAAGGCCCCGTTGAAGGTCGGCTCCCCGTAGAAGGCGGCAACGCCTTCGCCATCACCCGCGTTGACATGCACCGGGCCGTCATAGACCTCGCCGTCGAAGAACCACAGCTGGTCATTGAACTGGTTCTGCATGGTCTGCGTGAAGTAGCCGTAGGTGGCGAAGTTCGGGCGCTTCACCTCCAGCTCGAAATTGCCGTTCTCGACTCGCGTGGCCTGGTTGTGCTGGTTGTTAAGGTCCGCCGCGCCCTCGCTGGTAACGCTCCAGTCATAGTGGAAGACGTGCTTCTTGGAGGCATCGCTGGCGGCCGGGCGCTCGACCTCGGTCGGCCAGATGTTGACCATCGTGTTGTAACCGACTGTCGGTGCCTGCACGCCGCTCGCGGGCTCCTCCAGCGTGACGGAAGTGGTGATCTGGTTACGCGGCATCACGTCATCGATGTTCTCGCCGGTGTCCATGATGAGCGAGATGTCCTGGTTGCCACTCGGGTTCTCCGCCTCGGCATCCTGGGCATACTCCTCAACGTCACCCGGTGTGGTGGCGGTCGGCATGTTCCAGGCCGACAGGGCATCTGACAGCACGCGCCGGCTGTGCACCAGGCCGGAATCGGCGGCCTGGAAAGCCTTCTTGTTGCGCGTGTGGTCATGCACCAGCTCAGCGTCAACCATTGTCAGGGACAGGGTTGCCGTGAACAGGATGGTGAGCAGCAGCGATACCATGATCGCGAGGATCGAGGTGGATCCCTTCCTGCTCAAGCGCTTGTCATGCCATTCCATAGTTCTCATTTTCCGCTCCCGTCCAATTACCGGACGTTCAGTTCATCCTGCGGTTACGGATGGTCATCCGTCCGACCATCGCCTGCCCGCCGACCCTGCCGCCGGTGAAGGCAGTCTGGTCATTGCTCACATCCATCGTCATCTTCATTTCCACGGCCGTGATCGCATCCTCGTCAGCCGGCGCTTCATTGTTGTTGGCGTAGTAGATGAACTGGATGCTGCCAAGGTTGTCCATCATCACGTCGGTGCCGATGTTTGTCCACGTGGCACCGTCGTCCGAGCTCTGGTCCAGCTCGCGGATCAGCTCCTGGGCATCCGCATCATAGTAGTAATGGATGCGCTCCCAGACGTCGTCATTGTTCAGGTCGCCGACATACATCAGTTCCTGCGGCTCGGCGATCTCGACGAAGGGTTCAACCACGCCGGAGCCCATCGTGACGATCTCGTCAGACATGTATGAGATGCAGTCGCGCAGGTCAGCCTGGTTGAGCATGTTGCGGTTCTGGGTGGTGCTGAGCATGATCTGGCTCTGCATCACGGTCACGATCGTACCGCCGACGATGGCAGCGATCACCAGTGAGACCAGCAGCTCAATCAGGCTGTAGCCCTGCCTCTCCATGTTGCGGGTGCGGATCATGCTCATGGTGCCACCACCCCGGTCAGGTCAAAGCTTGCCGTCTGGCCCATGCGGTCCCATGTCACGACCACGGTCACTTCCTTCATGCCATCGTCGGGGGCATCCTCAACCACGGTCCAGGAACGGCTGTATATCCCGCCGGCTTCTCCAAGCTCGTTGATGGTACCGTTGTCAGCACCGTTAACCACCTGGTCGAAGTCAATGTTGCGCAGTTCCTCGATCTTGACCTCCGCCAGATTGGCGGCGGAGGAGACGTACATGTTGGACTGGGTGACGCGGCTGGCCGCAATTGACACCTGCAGCCCGAACATCAGCGCCAGCGCCAGAAGCACCAGCCCGATCAGCACGTCCACGAGGCTGAAGCCGCGGTTGCGTCCGCGCAACGTGAGTCCACGCAATGCCTTTAATATCCTCTTCATCGGAGATTGCCTCCCTCCCTGCTGAACCGGCCCGTCGTCAGGTTGCCGTTCAGTTCCAGGGTCTCTCCATTGCTTGCCGTCAGCTCAATCTTGCCGCCCACGAGCATCGAGCCGCGGGTCGTGTACTGGACCTGGTTGCTGGGGAAGGTGTTCGCGGAGATTGTCACGCCCTGTGGCAGGGTCTCCACCCCGCCGCCCGGCATGGCGTTCGACCAGTCCAGCGTGTCGCGGTCCTGGGCCTCTATCCAGTATGTTCCGGCACCAGCATCAAGCAGCACCCGGGTGTTCATTTCCTCGCTGCGTGCCTGGTTGCGTGCGATCATCATCACTTCAGCCATGCGCAGCTGTGCGGTTTCCAGCCTGGTATGCGGAATGGCGGAGTACAGGTTGGAGATGGCGATGGTGGCAACAATGCCAAGAATTGCCAACACGATAACCATCTCGATCAGCGAGAAGCCCTCGCGGTTTCGCAGTCCCCTCTTCCTGTTGCGCGTTTCAGTATTCAAAGCATGACCGCCTTGCCAATTCCCCTTCGGGAAGCTGGCAATATTAGTTTACCCAAGCTGACAGATTCCGCCTGACTCCCGGGCAGGTTTAACCAGACATTATAACATCGTTGAAGACCGTTAAAATCTAACATCTGTTCCCCGGATGGCTAGATAAAATGTGCCTTAAACCCCGGTTAAGCCAATTCCGCCGTCAACAATTGTAATTATAGTGCAAAAGTACGGCAGTTTAAAGGCGTATTTGGGCAGAAGTCCAAAAATCACAATACTGTTCTATGGTTTGCGTGAATTGCCGCACATGAAACGCAGCCAAACTTCCTGCAACCTGTAGGTTGTACCCACATAGGGTCGCCAATAACATGATTCCGGTAATAAACTGGAAGTTTCGGACTCAGATATATCGTGACTTATTTAGCGTTATAATCAAAATTGGATTACTCAATAACGAGAACGCATGGACGATAAAAACGACCTAAAGGAACCGATCAAGCGCAGCAGTTCCCTGTCGCGCAGCTCTGTCGAGCGCCTCTACAGCTACTACCTGCTGGCCAAGCGTGCCCGGGAACAGGGTGATACCCACATCAATTCCCGCCAGCTGGCGAGCTTCCTGCAGATCGGAGATACGCAGGTGCGCAAGGACCTGGCCGCAATCAACCTGGTCGGCCAGCCCAAGAAGGGCTATGAGATCGGGGCCACGATCGAAGCGCTGAGCAACACGATGGGCCTTGATGAGGTGCACCGGGCGGTGCTGTGCGGCGTGGGCAAGCTGGGACAGGCCCTGCTGCAGTACAGCCGTTTCAGCGAATTCGGCTTCAAGGTGAGTGGGGCGTTTGACGTCAGCCCCGACATCATCGGGCAGGACATCGCCGGCACGCGTGTGCTGCATGTGGACCACCTCGCAAAGGTGATCGAGATCTTCAGCGTGGAGATCGGCATCCTCACCGTGAACGTCTGGGCTGCACAGGAACTGTGCAACAAGATGGTGGAATGCGGCATCAAGGCGATCTGGAACTTCGCACCGATCCACCTGCAGGCGCCGAAGGGCGTGCTGATACGCAACGAGGACTTCGCCGGCAGCCTGGCCGTGATTTCGCATTACCTGAAGGATCCGGCGGAACAGGATACGAAGAAGAGCTGAGAAGAACACCCAATCGCAATAAAAAAGGCGACCGGCATGCCGGTCGCCTTTTGCTATTCAGGGATCAGTGGACGCTTATTCGTCGCCCATACCGTCATCTTCATCGTCACCGCTGCCGCCGGCGACGCCACGGCTCGGCGGGGAACCACCCTTCTTGCCGCCCTTGCTGTCGCCGCCGCCGCCGCCCTGGGACTCTTCAACGGAGAGGCCTTCGCCCTCGGTGCGGCGGACCTGGAAGCTGATCGGCTGGCTGGTGCAGTAGAAACCGCTGAGCGCGATGATCTTCGGATAGGAGGACGGGATGGTCAGGTGCTTCTTGGTCTCACCGACAACCTCGCCGGCCTCATCAAAGGCCTTGATCTCCCAGATGCTGGGGGTCGGGACTTCCTCATCGCTCTGCACTTCGAGGCGGACCTCATACTTGGCTGCCCCTTCGTACTCGGGGATGCCGTTGTCCACGCTCTCGATGGTGATTTCCACCTTGGGCCCGGTGTAGTCGTCAACCGGCTCGCCGCAGGGGTTCTCTCCGCAGGGGTTCGCACCACAGGGATTCCCACCGTCGGCACCCTTCAGCAGTGCGGCATTATCGCCGGCCGCCCCACGGGCCAGTCCGGCATCCGCCGCTGCGTCACCGCCCGCCGGAGTGCTCGGGGCACTCTTGGGCTTGTAGTCACGCAGCATCGCCTCGGCGGGATCCTCTCCCTGGTTGCAGCCCGCGGAGAACAGCAGCAGGCCAAGCAGTGCCGGGATGACTAAGAGCAGGTTGTTGGTCTGATTTCTCATCTCACATCCTCCGCCGGTCCATCGACCTGGGGCAGCGCTTCAACAAATACCATGACTATGCAGATGCGCCGCCGGTTCACCGGCGAACTAATATTCTACAACCAGTAGCACAGATTAACACTGTGGAGGGTGTGCAGACGCATTCCCCACAAAGCAATAGACAATCGGGAGGGCCCAATTGTTACCGCTGGCACGGCAGGGATTTTACCGCAGCTTAATCAGCCCAGCTCGAAGCTGATCCCCTGGGCCAGCGGGAGGTCGGTGCTCCAGTTGATCGTGTTGGTCTGGCGGCGCATGTAGGCCTTCCAGGCATCGCTACCGGATTCACGCCCGCCGCCGGTTTCCTTCTCACCGCCGAAGGCTCCGCCGATTTCCGCGCCGCTGGTGCCGATGTTCACATTGGCAATGCCGCAGTCCGAACCGCAGTGCGAAAGGAACTGCTCAGCCTCGCGCAGGTTGAGCGTGAAGATCGCGCTCGAGAGGCCCTGGGGCACGTCATTGTGCCATTCGAAGGCCTGCTCCAGCTCGCTGTAGCGAATCAGGTAGAGGATCGGGGCGAAGGTCTCCTGCTGCACGACGGCCATGTCGTTGCGGGCCTCGGCGATGCAGGGCGTGACGTAGTGGCCGTTGCTGTACTGCTCACCGGTCAGCACGTCGCCACCGCACAGCACCGTGCCGCCGTTCTCACTGAGCAGGCGCAGCGAGGCCATCATGTTCTGGATCGCGTCCTTGTCAATCAGCGGGCCCATCAGGGTGCCCTCCGCCAGCGGGTCGCCGATGCGGACCTGGCTGTAGGCGTTCACGAGGCGGTTCTTCACGTCCTCGAACTGGCTATCGTGGATGAACACGCGGCGCGTGCTGGTGCAGCGCTGGCCGGCGGTGCCGCAGGAGCCGAACACAATGGCGGGGATCGCCATGTCGAGGTCGGCGGAGGGGCTGATGATGATCGCGTTGTTGCCACCGAGCTCGAGGATGGTATGCCCGAGGCGGGCCGCCACCACAGCGCCGACGCGCTTGCCCATCCGGGTGGAGCCGGTGGCGCTGATGAGCGGGATGCGCTCGTCATGCGTCATCAGCTCGCCGATGCCGGGGCCGTCGCCAATGAGCAGCGATGCCAGCGCCGGGTCGTAGCCGTTCCGCTCGAACACCATGGCGGCGATCCTCGTGCAGGCGATGGCGGTCAGCGGAGCCTTCTCACTCGGTTTCCAGACGCAGGCGTTGCCACAGACCCAGGCCAGCGCGGAGTTCCAGGCCCAGACGGCGACCGGGAAGTTGAAGGCGGAGATGATGCCGACCACGCCACGCGGGTGCCACTGCTCGTACATGCGGTGGCCGGGGCGCTCGGAGTGCATCGTCAGGCCGTAGAGCTGGCGCGAGAGGCCGACCGCGAAGTCGCAGATGTCGATCATCTCCTGCACCTCGCCCTCGCCTTCCGCGCGGATCTTACCCATCTCGATGGTGACGAGCGCGCCAAGCGCAGCCTTGTGCTGCCTGAGGGCCTCGCCGATCTGGCGCACAATCTCGCCTCGTCGCGGAGCCGGCACCATGCGCCACTGCTCGAAGGCGGCCGTGGCAGCCGCCATCACGCGGTCGTAGTCCGCCTTGTCAGCCTGGGCCACGCGGCCCAGCAGGCGGCCGTCGATCGGGCTGTGGCAGTCGATGCGGTCACCACCGCCGCTCCACTCGCCGGCAAACGCGCCGGGGTTGTCCGCGGCGATGCCGAGCTGGCTGAACAGTGCTGCGAGGTCGATCTCGTTGATGCCACCCTTGAATGCGTTGTCAGTCATGTGTTTCCCTGTCTCTCGTTGTCAGAATTGTCGAGCCTTACTCTTCCGCCAGGAAGGGATAGCGGTAGTCAGTCGGCGGCACGAAGGCCTCCTTGATGGTGCGCGGGCTGACCCAGCGCAGCAGGTTCAGTGCGCTGCCGGCCTTGTCGTTCGTGCCGCTGGCACGCGCGCCGCCGAAGGGCTGCTGGCCGACCACCGCACCGGTGGGCTTGTCGTTGATGTAGAAGTTGCCGGCGCAGTCAGCCAGCGCCGCAGCCGCGTGGTTGATCACGCGGCGGTCGCGGGCGAAGATGCTGCCGGTCAGGGCGTAGGGGGAGGTCTCGTTGCAGATGCCGAGCATCTTCTCGTAGTCCTTCTCCTTATATACATGGATCGTGAGCACGGGGCCGAAGATCTCCTCCACCATCGTGCGGTAGTCCGGCTTCTTCGCGAGGATCACGGTCGGGTCGATGAAGAAGCCGACCTTGTCGGAGAACTCGCCACCGAACTCAATCGTGGCATCCTTGCTGCGCTTGGCGGCCTTGATGTAGCCCGTGATCTTGTCATAGGCGCGGCGGTCGATCACCGCGTTGACGAAGTTGCGGAAGTCACGCGGGTCGCCGACCTTGATCTCTGAAAGCATCTTCGCCATGTGCTGACGCACCTTGGGCCACATCCCGGCGGGGACATAGGCACGGCTGGCGGCGGAGCACTTCTGGCCCTGGTACTCGAAGGCACCGCGCACGAGTGCGACGGCGACTGCCAGCGGGTCAGCGCTTTCATGCACGAACACGAAGTCCTTGCCGCCGGTCTCGCCGACCACGCGCGGGTAGTTGCGGTACTTCGGCAGGTTGTCGGCGACCACGCGCTGGATGTACTGGAAGGTGGCGGTGGAGCCGGTGAAGTGCACTCCGGCGAGGTCCGGGTGGTGCAGCACGGCGTTGCCGATGGTCGGGCCGTCGCCGGGCAGCATGTTGACAACACCCTCCGGCAGGCCGGCCTCGTGCAGGATCTCCATGATCAGCGCGGCGCTGTGCATCGCGGTCTCGCTCGGTTTCCAGACGGCGACGTTGCCCATCAGGGCGGGGGCCGTCGGCAGGTTGGCCTGGATGCTCGTGAAGTTGAACGGCGTGATCGCGAAGATGAAGCCGTCCAGCGGGCGGTGCTCCAGCTGGTTCCAGATGCCACTCGGGCTGATTGGCGGCTGGTCGGCGTAGATCTGCTCGGCGTACCAGCAGTTGAAGCGCCAGAAGTCCGCCAGCTCGCAGACGGCATCGATCTCGGACTGGAAGATGTTCTTGCCCTGCCCGAGCATGGTGGAGGCGTTCATCTTCGCGCGGTATGGTCCGGCCAGCAGGTCGGCGGCCTTCAGGAAGACGGCTGCGCGGTCCTGCCAGGGCAGCGCGGCCCAGGCCGGGCGGGCCTTCAGCGCGGCGTCAATCGCGCGCTGGGCCTCCTTCGCACCGGCCATGTGGAACTTCGCAATCACGGTGGAATGCTCATGCGGCATCACCACCTCGCCTGTCCTGCCGGTGCGCACATTGCGTCCGTTGATGATGCAGGGGATGTCAATCGCCTTCGCACTCTGCTTCTTCAGCTCAGCCTTGACCGCGGCCTTCTCGGCGCTGCCGGGGGCATAGCCCAGCACCGGCTCGTTGCCGGGTACGGGAATCTTCGGGATATAGTTGCTCATCACACAAGCCTCGTTTCTTTGGATGGCCCCGCGGGGCAGCACCAATGATAACAGTCGGGGCATGGCGGATTGAACAAAGTGCAGGCCGGACACGACTGAGCTGCCAAGCCCGGACCGCTGGAACCAGCCTCCGGCCCGGCAAGGAGTTGAAATGAAGAGAAACGCGATCATGATTGCGGTTTCCGTGCTTTGTGCAGTGCTGCTGGCCAGTGGCTGCGACAAGGCTTCCAAGGCAGGCGAAAGCGCTGACAGCAACACCCCGCAGACGATCCCGGCCAGCGAGCAACACGGCAGTGCTGCCAGCAGCGAAGGACATGAGCATGCGGATGCTGACGGGCATCACATGGATATGCATGGCGACATGGACCATGGCACGGACGTGACCAAGAGCACCTCACCTGCGGTCGGCAGCCCCTACGCGCTGGCAAGCTGTCCGGTGTCCGGGGAGGAACTCGGGTCAATGGGCGATCCGATCCACTACAACTACCAGGGCCGTGACATTGAGTTCTGCTGCCAGAGCTGCGTGCCGAAGTTCGAGGCCGACCCGGCGAAGTACATCGCCGAGATCGACGCGAGGATGATCGAGCAGCAGATGGCGGACTACCCGCTGGACAGCTGCCCCGTCACCGGCGACAAGCTTGGTGCCGAGGGCGAGACGGTGGACATCATCTTTGACAACCGGCTGGTGCGCTTCTGCTGCGCCGACTGCGTGAAGGACTTCAAGGCCGACCCGGCAAAGTACCTGTCGAAGATCGATGAGGCTCTGATTGCCAGCCAGTCCGCCAGCTACCCGCTGGACAAGTGCGTGGTGACGGGAGACGCACTCGGCGAGGATGGCGACAGGATCAACTATGTCGTCGGTTCCACGCTGATCGAGCTGTGCTGCGAGGACTGCAAGCACGACGTTGCCGCCAACCCGGCCAAGTACCTTGAGATGGTGCACAAGGCCCGCGGCGACCAGGCCTAGCCAATTCGCAACAAGATTCCCCTACATTGCCAGACGCGGGTCCCACGGGGCCCGCGTCCTGCGTTTCCGGCTCAGCGCTCCGACCTGGCTGAGCGCAGGCGCAGGGCATTGCCGATCACGCTCACGGATGACAGGGCCATGGCGGCACTGGCCACCATCGGGTTCAGCAGGTGCCCGGTCAGCGGCAGCAGCAGCCCGGCGGCCAGTGGCACTCCGAGCGAGTTGTAGATGAAGGCCAGGAACAGGTTCTGGCGGATGTTGCCAACGATGTCACGGCTCAGCCTGCGTGCGCGGATGATGCCGTCGAGGTTGCCACGCACAAGCGTGATGCCACTGGACTGGATGGCGATGTCCGTGCCGGTGCCCATTGCGATGCCGACCTCGGCCTGGGCCAGCGCGGCGGCATCGTTGATGCCGTCACCGGCCATCGCCACGGACAGTCCCTGCTGCTGCAGCTGCGTGACCTTGGCATGCTTGTCCTCCGGCATGACCTCAGCAAACACCTCGTCGATGCCCAGCTGCGATGCCACGGCCTGGGCGGTGGAGCTGTTGTCACCGGTGAGCAGCATGATGCGCAGGCCGTCGGCGCGCAGGGCGCGGATCGCTTCCGCAGCCCCCTCACGGACCGGGTCGGTGATGCCCAGCAGGCCCAGCAGGCGCCCGCCGCTGGCCACGTAGACAACCGTATGCGCTGATTGCTGCAGCCCATGGGCCACGTCGTCAAGCTCCGTGCCTTCGATGGACTGTGATTCCATCAGGCGGCGGTTGCCAAGCGAGACCGGCTCGCCGCCCAGGCGGCCGCGCACTCCCTTGCCGGTGACGGACTCGAAGTCCTGCAGGCCGGATGAGTCAATATTGCGCTCCCGGCAATAATCCAGCACAGCCTGCGCCAGCGGATGTTCGCTGCCAGCCTCCAGGGCAGCTGCCACCCGCAGCAGCCTGGCTTCCTCAACACCATCGACCAGCTTTACGGCGCGCACGGCGGGCCGGCCCTCGGTCAGCGTGCCGGTCTTGTCAACCAGCAGCACGTCCACCGCAGCCATCCGTTCCAGCGCTTCGGCGTCGCTGACCAGCACACCCTCACGGGCTCCGCGGCCCATGCCGACCATCACCGACATCGGCGTTGCCAGTCCGAGTGCGCAGGGGCAGGCGATGATCAGCACGGCGATCGCGCAGAATATCGCCAGGTCAATGCGCTGATAGTACAGCCACCAGACAAGGTATGAGAGCACGGCGACGGCCATCACGGCAGGTACGAACCAGGCACTGACCCGGTCGGCGAGGTTCTGCAGCGGTGCGCGGCTGCGCTGGGCCTGCTGCACCATAGAGACGATGCGCGCGAGCATCGTGTCAGAGCCGACCCTGGTGGCTTCAATCACCAGGCCGCCGCGGCCATTGACTGTCCCGGCGCTGACCAGCTCACCGGGCTGCTTCTGCACAGCCAGCGGCTCACCGCTGAGCATTGATTCATCAACGCTGCTGCTGCCCTCGCGCACCTCGCCATCAACCGGCACCTTCTCGCCGGGCCGTACCCGCAGCCTGTCACCGACCTGTACCTCCTCCAGCGGCACTTCCTGCTCACCGCCCTCAGTGATGCGCAGCGCCGAGGGAGGAGCGAGGTCCAGCAGCGCGCGGATGGCGGACCCGGTGCTGGCCCGGGCACGGGCCTCCAGCACCTGGCCGAGCAGCACGAGTGCGCTGATCACGGCCGCGCTTTCGAAATAGACGGAGGGCAATCCGCCCATGAATGCATTGTCAGGCAGGGTCTGCGGGAACAGCAGGGCGTAGAGCGAGTAGAGCCAGGCGGTGCTGACACCGATCATGATCAGGCTCCACATGTTCAGGCTGCGGTTGGCGAATGAGGCCCAGCCGCGGCTGAAGAACATCGCGCCGCTCCAGAAGACAACGGGCGTGGTCAGGGCAAGCTGGATCCACAGGCCGCTCATGCCGAGCTTCATCGCCAGGCCGTGGTGCATGCTGACAACTATCAGGGGCACGCTCAGCACGGTGGCAACGATGAAGCGCAGCAGCAGAGCACGGTAGGCCTGCTGCTCATGCTGGTCGGACTCGGCGCTGGCCTCCATCGGCTCCAGGTCCATGCCACACTTGGGACATGAACCGGGTTTGTCGCGAATGATTTCCGGATGCATCGGGCAGGTCCACTTGCCCTTGTATGACGTGCTGGCAGGCTTGCCGGCAGCGGCCTGGGCATGCCCAGCATGGCCGGAGTGCCTGCCGTGGATGTACGTGTACGGTTCAGCATCGAACTTCTGCTTGCAGCCTGCGCTGCAGAAGTGGTAGTCCTTCCCTTCAAAGTGGCTGTGGTGCTGAGTGGCCTGCGGATCGACGTCCATCCCACATACCAGGTCCTTAACCCTGGCCGGCATCGCAGCAGGCTCAGCCCCGTGGCCTGAATGGCCTGCATGTCCGCCATGCATGTATCTGTGTGGATCAGCATCGAACTTCCGCTTGCAGCCAGCGCTGCAGAAGTGATAGTCCTCACCATCCACGCTCGTATGGTGCTGCGACTTGTGTGGGTCGACGTCCATCCCGCAGACAGGATCCTTCACGTTTGTGATGTCTGTCATCTCATCCTGCATTGTTATTGGTATCCATGTAAATGACAATTAGCCTGATTGGAACTGCGGGCAGCCCAGCGGATGCCGGCCCCACAGTGGAATACTGCTGATACTCAAAGTAGAATGTATATGGTTGGACACGGATCAGAAAACCCATGGCGGTGAGCACGGGGCGGGAGGCGATTCCCATCTCCACCTGAGTTTTGAGCGAAGTCTCGGCCTGTTCGATGCCACGATGCTCGGACTGGGCGTGATGCTCGGAGCCGGCGTGTTCGTGCTGGTGGGCGTGGCTGCCGAAATGAGCGGCCCGGCGGCGATCCTGGTGTTCGCCCTGAACGCGATCGTGACCATGTTCACGGCCTACTCCTACATGGAGCTGTCCAGCGCCATCCCGGAGGCCGGAGGCGGCTTCAGCTACATTTCCAAGGCCTTCCCGCCCTGGGTCAGCTTCATCGCCGGCTGGATGCTGTGGATGGCGATCGTGATCTCCTGCGCCCTGTTCTCGATGGGCTTTGGCGGCTATCTCTGGGAACTGGTGCACCTCTACCTGCCCGGCGTGTATGAATATGGCAACGAGCTGCTTTCCTTCTGGAAGGATGGGCCGGACATCCTGATGTCCGTGCTGGTCTGCCTCGGCTTCGTGCTGATCAACATCAAGGGCGCGGACGTGACCGGCAAGGCGGAGAACTGGCTGACGATCGGCAAACTGGCCACACTGGCAGTCTTCCTGCTGTTTGGTGCACTTTCAATCACAAAGCATCCGCAGGTCGCCATGCAGTCACTGGAACCCTTCCTGACGAATGGCCCGCTCAGCATCCTGATGGCGATGGGTGTGACCTTCATCGCGTTCGGTGGTTATGACCTGATCGCGGCGATGGCTGAGGAAGTGCATGAACCGAGGAAGACCATCCCGCGTGCAATCTGGCTGTCCTTCCTGGTCTCAAGCATAGCGAGAGTTGTCATCGTGGCGATAGTGATCACCTGCCTGCCGGTGATTGACGGCGAACCGGGCTGGAAGCTGATCAGCATGCACGGCAAGACCGGCCTCGTGAAGGCCAGCCAGTACATCATGTCGCCGGCCTGGGTGTTCATCGTAGCGCTCGGCGGACTGATGGCAACCACCGGTGCGCTGAACGCCGCACTGCTGGCCGGCAGCCGTGTGTCCTATACGATGGGGCGGCGGCGAATGCTGCCATCGCTGTTCACGATCCTGCATTCCAGCAACCGCACGCCCTGGATGGCGATCGCGATCACCGGTGCGCTGACGGCGACCTTCTGCGTACTGTTTGATGTGAAGACGGTTGGCAGCGCCGCGAGCGTGATGTTCCTGTTCGTGTTCGCGCTGGCCAATGCCTCGCTGCTGGCGTTGCGCCGGCGCAGCAATTACCGGCCGCTGTACAAGGTGCCGCTCTACCCGCTGTTCCCGTTGCTCGGAGTGCTGACCTGCCTCGGGCTGGCCATCGGACAGTTCATGATGCCGCACACCGGCGCCGTGGATGTGGCGGTGACCTTTGGTTGGATCGTGCTAGGCCTGCTGGCCTTCTTCCTCTACTTCCGCCACCGGATGGACCCGGAGGAGGTCAAGGTGGCGATCCCCGACATCGATGCGCGCACCCTGCGCGGGCTGGAGCCGCGCTACCGCATCATGGTGCCCTGCCACAACCCGCGCAACGTGCCATCACTGATCCGGCTGGCCGCCCGGCTGGCCCAGCCCTACGGTGACAACGCCGAGATCGTCGGAGTGACGGTGGCCGAGGTTCCGGTGCAGCTGGAGGTGCACCAGGGGATGGAGATCATCGCCGAGTATGAGGAGCTGCTGCACCGCGCTGAAGCCGTTGCCAGGGAACTTGACGTGCGCTTCCGGGCTGAGCTGCGGCTGGCCCACAACACTGCCAAGGCGATCACGCAGCTGGCCCGGCTGGAGCGTGTGGACCTGCTTGTGCTTGGCTGGAAGGGCTACGAGACGCGCACCGAGGCGATCTTCGGCAGCCTGATTGACGACATCATCGAGAACGCGCCCTGCGACCTGCTGCTGGCGAAGATCACGCATGACTTCCACCCGCCCTTCGACCGCGTGCTGCTGACAACGGCAGGCCAGGAGAATGACATGATGGCGGCGCGCCTGACGGCGGAGCTGGTGAATGACGACGCCAAGGTCACGATCTGCACGGTGACCAAGCCCGATGCCGGCAGCGACAAGATCCAGCGTGCCAGCAAGCGCCTGCTGCAGACCCGCGAGGCCTTTGAACAGGTCGGCGGACCAGAGATCGAGCTGGAGGAACGGATCCTCAGCGGCCGCGACATCCCGGGGGCGATCATTGACGAAGCCTGGGAGAGCCGCAGCGAGGTGATCATGGTCGGCGCGAAGGATGAAAGCTACTTCCGCCACGTGTTCGTTGGCTACGTGCCGGAGCGGCTGGCGCTGATGAGCGACCATCCGGTGATGCTCTACAAGCGCCACAGCGGGCCGCGCACCGTGCTCAGCCGCCTGCTCGGACCGCGCGCCCCGCGTGACTGATCAGGCCAGGTACCACAGCACGTAGGGACCGATGCCGACAGCCGAGAGCAGCAGCACAGCGATCCCCAGCAGCAACAGCGCGCCGGCGTTGTCATGGACCTCCTGGGCCGGCCCCTGCTCCCAGACCAGCCTGCGTTCGATGCGGCGGCGGTAGCACGCTTCCGCCTGCCCCGGCGGCTTCCCTGCCACCGGCCTACGAAACATGCTTGTCACTGTGCTGTTGTCCATCTCCGTACTCCCTTACTGGATCTGACAACAGCATGTTAACCGCGCCGGATGGCCACTGACAGGGCCACCGCAGCCTCTGTTCAGGAGTGACACTGGCGCAAAAAAAACCGGCGGGACAAGCCCGCCGGTGGTTCAATTCGGTTCTTACTGACTGTGGATCAGTGTCCGCAGGGGTTCTCGCCACAGGGGTTCTCACCGCAAGGGTTGTCACCACAGGGGTTCTCTCCGCACGGGTTGTCTCCACACGGATTCTCACCACAGGGGTTCTCTCCGCACGGGTTGTCTCCACACGGATTCTCACCACAGGGGTTCTCGCCACACGGGTTTTCCGCACAGGGGTTGTCTCCACAGGGGTTGTCAGCGCAGGGGTTGGCATCCGCTTCAGCGGATCCACCCTCGGGCTCGAAGGTGTAGACCCACTTGAAGCTGCCGTCACCGGTGATCTCCAGCACGACCAGCTTCTTCTCGGCATTGTGCTGGGCGTTGATGGTCACGCTGCCGGCCGCGCCCTTGAAGTCCTTCAGGTTGGACATCGCCGTCACGAAGGCTTCCTTGTCAATGCTGCCGGCATCCTCATAGGCCTGCTTGACGGCGTAGACCGCGTCGTAAGCCAGGATCGCCATCGCATCGGGGGTCTTGCCGCCGTTGCGCGCCTTGTAGCCCTTGACGAAGTTCTGCACCGCGGGGTCCTGGTCGTCAGCGGCGTAGTGGTTCGTGAAGTAGCTGCCGACGATGCTCTGCTGGGCGATGTCGAACAAGTCCGGGCTGTCGAAGCCGTCGCCGCCGAGCAGGGGCTGCTCGAGGCCGACTTCACGGGCCTGGTTGGCAATCAGGGCCACCTTGTCATAGTAACCGGGCACGATCAGCACGTCGAAGTCCTGGCTCTTGAAGCGGTTGAGCTTGGAGCGGAAGTCCGTCTCGGTGCTGGCGAGGAAGCTGTCCTCGCTCACGATCTCGACGCCGAGCTCCGGGGCCACGGCCTTGATGCGGTCGCGGATGCCGACGGAGTAATCACTGTCAGCATCGTAGAAGATCACGGCGCGTGAAGCGGCGATCGGGCCGTCCGGCAGCGCGGCGAAGGTGATCATGCGCTCCGCCTGGAAGTCATCGGTGAAGCAGGTACGGAAGATGTACTTGCGCACGCTGCCATCCTCATTGAGGGTCAGCGTGGTCTTGGTGCTGGCCGGGGTCACCATCGGGGTGTTGTTGTCCTCCGCCACCTTGGCGATTGCCAGCGAGTTGGAGCTGGCCACCGCGCCGATGATCACGTCCACCTTGTCCTGGCTGCAGTGCTTGGCAGCCACCTTGGCGGCCTCGTCGGTCTTGGAGGCGTTGTCATCCCAGATGGCCTCGATCTGGCGACCGAGGATACCGCCGGCTGCGTTGATCTCGTCCACCGCCATCAGCGCGCCGCTGTGGCTGGATGTGCCGAAGGACGCGATCGGGCCGGTTTCCTCGAAGTTGAAGCCGATCTTGACCGGGCCTTCCTCACCCCCGCCGCCGGCACCGCTGGTGCCGCCACCGGTGTTGCCACCGCCGGAAGTACCGCCGCCGCTGTCATCGGCGGGATTGCAGCCTGCGAGCGCTAGCAGCAGCAGGCCGAGTAACAATAGAAATGCTGAACCCTGACGCATGAACCTCACTCCTCAATCAATGTCCGTGCCACCCATTCTCACCCAGCACGGATCTTGGGGTAGAATGGCTATTCTAGCACTCCACCCCGCCCGGGGCCCCGGGAGTGTGACCGGCCGGAGTGGCGGAATTGGCAGACGCAGCAGACTCAAAATCTGCCGGGGGTGACCCCGTGGGGGTTCGAGTCCCCCCTTCGGCACCATCGACCCTGATCAGCAAGGCACATGAGATGATGCCTGCATGCAGGACAGACCAGGCATCAGCGCAGTGCTGGAGACCATCCTCTATGTGGACGACATCGAGGCTGCGCGCGGATTCTACGAGGGATTGCTCGGGCTCAACCCGCATGGGATGCACAGCGAGCTTGGCGTCGGCTACCGGCTGGATCGGCAGATGCTGCTGCTGTTCGTGGCGGAGCTGAGCAGCCGGCCGGGGCGGATCGTGCCCAGCCACGGCGCGAGCGGGCCAGGCCATGTGGCATTCACGGCCAGCCCGGCGGAGATCGAGCAGTGGAAGCAATACCTGCTTTCCTGCGGCATCGGGATTGAGCAGGACCACCACTGGGACAACGGTGCGCGTTCGATCTACTTCCGCGATCCGGCAGGTAACTCGCTTGAATTCACCAGCCCGCAACTGTGGGGCCTGGAGCCGGCGGATTCGGGCGAATAGCTGGCGAGCATCATCGCCAACACTGTTGCAGGCCTTATCAACGAGACCAGTTCTCATTTGTGGACAGATTTCCCCGTTTCACGGAAATAACCCGCGATATTGCCAAAAACCTATTCCAATCCTGCATGCCATCGGCATAGAATTGATTGATGGGAATGATGGACACGCAAAGCCGCCGTGCCGCGCACGGCACATCCCGACTCCGCGGAAACATCCGCACACTGCAGTCCGTGTCCATTGAAGTGCGCAACCCAGACATCTCGCGCGACTTCTACATCGAGACCCTCGGCATGCTGCTGGCCAGTGACTACGACCGGCCCGGCGCACCGCTGCTGGTGCAGCCGATGGACGGCGGCGCCGGCATCCTGCTGTTCTGCCTGCAGGATGATGGCCCGTTCAGCAAGCGCCGGACCGAATTACGCTGGACCGGCCTGAGCCTGACAACGGACGATGTTGACGCCGTGCATGACCGCCTGCTGGCGCGCAATGCACAGGTGCTGCAGGCCCCGCAGACCAAGCCCTGGGGTGTACGGGACTGCGTGTTCGCCGACCCCGATGGCAACGTGTTCAACCTCGTGCAGCTGCTGGCGGACTGACGCTGACCGGACAGGCTGTATAACTTTCCCGATGGAACGCAAACCCAGCCTGCTGCTGCTCGACGCCGACGGCGTGCTGTGGCGCGGGCAGAGCCCCCTGCCCCATTCCGCGGAATTCGTCAGCCGCGCGCAGGCCGCGGGGATCCGCTGCGTGCTGGTCAGCAACAATTCCACGAAGGACCGCGTGGCCTACAGCGCGCAGTGCTCGGCGATGGGCATACCGCTAAACCGGGAGGACATCTTCAGCTCGAACTACATCGCCGGGCCCTGGTTGGCGCGCGAGCGGCCCGGCCGCAGCGTGCTGGTGCTCGGCAGCGAGCTGCTGCACCGCAGCGTGGCACAGCATGTCGAACAGTGCGTGCATGCACCGAAATGGCTGGGCCAGCGGGGACTGCTGGAGTACCGCGGAGGCAATGAGCTGTACAGGGTACTGGCCGGCCTGCGGCCGGACGTGGTACTGAGCGGGATGGACGTTGCCACCGACTACCTGAAGCATGCTCTGGCCTGCATCGCGATCCAGCAGGGGGCAGAGCTGATCGGCACCAATGACGACATCTCCTTCCCGGTGGAGGGAGGCTGGCTGCTGCCGGGCAGCGGTGCACAGCTGGCGATGTATTCCCTGGTCTGCAGGACAGAGCCGGTGGTGCTGGGAAAACCGGGACTGGCGATCCTGCAGCAGATAGAAATGGAGACGGGGATTGCGCGCAGTGAGATGCTGATGATCGGGGACCGCCCGAACACGGATATCGCCATGGCGCAGAACGCCGGCATACCCTCCATGCTGGTATTGACCGGCGTCACTGACCGGGCCACGGCAGAGTCCCTTTCCCTGCCGGCGACCATCATTGCCGATCTCGAGGAGGCGGCTGCCATCCTCTCGATCTAGTGCCGCACGCGACGGCTTGCCCACGCGGGGCAGTTCAGCGGACGTGCCCGACCGCTACCTGGCGTGCCGACCGGATCGAAGAGAGGGGCTGAGCAGGACGAAAAGTCCGCCCAGCCCCACGAGGAAGAGGAAGGCATTTATAGATAGCTGGTTTGGTGCGGAACCGGATGACACGTACTCGCCCACTGCAAGGCAGATGTAGGCTGCGAATACGCCTCCCAGATACCGCAGGAATCTCCTGACGTCGCTGAACATCTCAACTCCCTAGCTCGACAACGCCCCGGATCCCTATTCCGTTTTCCTATCACCGTCGTTCCCGTCTTCCAGCTGGAACAGCTCATCCACACTGAGTCCGAAGATGTCTGCCATCCTCATCGCCAGCGTCACCGATGGATCAGCCTTGCCACGTTCCACGGCGTGGATCGTCTGGCGGCTGACCCCGATGGCCCTTGCGAGCTGCTCCTGGGTCATATCCAGTCGCGCACGATGCATCCGGATGAAATTGACTAATTTCATTGGTTCAGCACTGGCAGTAAAGTTAGCTTTACTTCCTGTACCGTGCGCTGGACAGAATATATATGGTTTTAGTCATTGTGTCAAGCTTTTTAGATATTTGTCTAGTAATCTTTACATTGAGTGATGGGGGATGCGGGATGGAGGAAGAGCAGAAAAGAGGACTGCTTGTGGGAATGAGGCGGGGAATGCTTACACAGAGCTCAACAGAATCCCTCAGAGATCCACAGAGGAAATGCCCAGGGACAATTCCGCTGCCAAGAACCCTGCGTCCCTGCGACTCTGCGTTCCATAAATCGGGGCATGCGTCCTCGCTGTTATCACGCGCATGAGTACGTGGCCCTGCATTGTTCAACACAGAGGCACAGAGATCACAGAGAATACGTATCCAGGGAAAAGAGCCGCCAGATCCTCTGTGGAACTCTGAGGATCTCTGTGATTGTCACACCCGCTCATGCTTCCATGATGCAACTACGCGGATGCGGTCGTTGGCAGAGTTGTGCGGCTGGCGCCGCAGGTCCCTCGCCTTGCTTGCGCAAGGCCTCCTAGGCCGTGCGGCTGCCGCCGACGAGGATCGGGGTGCGGCGGCGGATGTCCGTCTCCGGGATGATCTCGTCGTCAGGGAAGATGTAGGTTGTCAGCGAAAGGAATCTGTCCAGCAGTTCGGGGTCGAAGCCGAAGGCATTCTCGGAGGAATCCATCATGCGGCGGATCCTGCCGTAGGGCATCGCCTGGCGGTACGGGCGGTTGCTTGACAACGCATCCCACACATCGGCGATCTGCAGCACCTTGACCAGCAGCGGGTAGTCCGTCAGTCCGCTGGGGTATCCCTTGCCGTCCAGCCTTTCATGGTGCATCAGCGTGATGTCGAGCAGCTCCTGCTGGCAGAGTGGGCGCAGGATGTTGTAGCCGTAGAGCGGGTGCTTGCGGATCTCGGTGAACTCCTCATCCGTCAGCGGGCCTGGCTTGTGCAGGATGCGGCTGTCAACGCCAATCTTGCCGATGTCATGCAGGGTACCGGCGTCCTGCAGGATGTCCAGCTCCCGCGTGGACAGGCCGAGCTCAAGCCCAAGCGAGACACTCAGTGTGCCGACACGCTCGCTGTGGCCCCTGGTGTAGGGGTCCGCCAGCTCGAGGGCCTCAATCAGGCTGGTGAAGATCGCCTTGAGCTGGATTGTTTCCTCTGCGTACTTCATCTGCTGAAAGTCTATCCCGCCCATTTGGACGGACGGGCAAGGAAAGTTGTCAGAAACCGCAGTTAAGCGTGTTTTCGTGGACCTTTGACCGGGATTTGTGGACGCTCAGTATGGTTCGACCCGACCGTTGGCAACCCGGTAGACCTGGCCTGCCGCACGCTTGATCTGGCCGACCTCGCGCGCACTGGCGGAGGTGATGAACACCTGGCTGTAGCGCCCGGCCAGCTCCATCAGGCGGCCTTTGCGCCCGTCGTCCATTTCTGACAACGCGTCATCAAGCATCAGGATCGGGTCGTCCTTCATGCGCTGGCGTGACAGTTCGCACAGCGCCAGCCGGAAGGCCAGCGCGGCACTGCGCATCTGGCCCTGGCTGCCGAAGCGCTTCAGGTCACGGCCGTCCCCCAGCCGAAACAGCATGTCATCGCGGTGCGGGCCGACGCTCGTGTAGCGCAGGCTGCTCTCCGATGCCGCGGCAGCGGCCAGCACCTCACCGTAGCTGGCTGCGATGCCCTCCGGCGGGTCCAGGGTAACCTGCGAGAAGTAGTCCAGCGTGACCTGCTCACCGGCCTCACTGGCCAGCTGGCGGTGCAACGGGCGGAACAGGCCATCCAGCACGCGGGTGATGCCGAGCCGCTCGCGGACCAGCTGTGCGCCGCTCTGCACCATCTGCTCGCTGAATGCGGTGAAGCTCTGCTGCAGCTCGCGGTTGTCACGGGTCACACCGGGCTGCGGGTGGATCATCTTCAGCAGCTTGTTACGCTGCTCACGTGCCCGGCGGAAGTGGTTCATCACCTTGGTGAGCTGTGGCTTGAGGCGCAGCAGCTCAAGGTCCAGCACCTCGCGCCGCAGGGCCGGGTCGCCGGTGACGATGCCGAGGTCGCCGGGAAAGAAGAACTGGCTGTGCAGCTTGCCGATGTAGTCCTGGAACTTCTGCACGTCATCGCCGTTGAAACGCACAAAGCGCTTGCCGTCCTTCAGCACGAGGCGCACTTCGAAGTCGTGGCTCTGTTCATCGGAGAAGCGTGCGTCGATCACGGCATACGGCGCGCCGAATCGAACGATTTCCTTATCACGGCTCGTGCGGAAGGACTTCAGGTAGGAGAGGTAGTGGATCGCCTCCAGCAGGTTGCTCTTGCCGGCGCCGTTCTCCCCCGTGAGCACGATCACCCCACGCGGGAATTCAAGCTCGAGTATCCGGTAGTTGCGGTAGTCCCGCAGGGTGAGGGCGGCAAGATGCACAGCCGCATTATAGCCGTGCCCGGCGCGGGATCAGTCCCAGCTGCCGAAGCTGTGGATGGTCAGTTCCTGCCCAACCTCAAGTGCGGCAAGTGGATCGGTGGAAGAACCGTCCTGGGTTGCAATGCCAAGCAGCTCCAGCAGGCGGCGCTGGGCTGAGCTGGCGATCCAGCCGGCCACGCTGCCACCCCGGTCCGCCGCACGCAGCACGGCAGGAGCACTGCCGGGGATCTGCACGGTGCCGCTCGCTGCCCTGTCTGCGGATTCCCCGGACTGGCCGGCAACCAGCAGCTCACTGGCGTTCTCCACGATTCCACTGACGGGATCGGCACGGGAAATGGAGCTGGCCAGGTCGTCCATCGTGGGCGGCATCGGTGCCCCATTCAGGGCCGTACCGGGCCGGTACTCAGGCAGGATGAACTCCGTCACCTCGGTCAACACCGGAGCCTGGCCTTCACGGGACTCCCACCAGGCGGCAAAGCCCTCTGCCTGCTCACGCTGGGTCAGCCCAACCTCTTCACTCAGGACATAGATGGTGTCGCGACCCTCGAAGTAGAATCCGCCTTCATCGCGGCCGTGCAGCAGCAGCCAGTAGCCCTCATTCACGCCGTCACTGTCGATGTCGACGCTGTAATAGCTGAAGTCGCCGCTGCTCTTCTCCTCGAACTGCACGCTGCGCATCGGGCGGTCATTGAAGCCGCAGGGCGGATAGGTTGCGCCAAGCTTGTTGGAGTTGATCAGTTCATCGCGGCGGTTGTCGTCCCCCAGCAGGCGGAAGGGATAACCCTGGTTCTCCTGGTGGAAGGACTCCAGCGCCATCTGGATGCGAAACAGGCCCTGGCGTGCGATCAGCTCGCGACTGGCGAATTCGTCCCACTCCTGGCCACTGTATAGATAAGGACGGCGGCGGGCATCGGCCAGGCTGTCGAAGCTCAGGGCATCGAAGATGTCAATGCGCCAGGCCTTGCCTTCAAAGGCATCGGAATCAGTGTTGTTCTGCCGGATCAGGTAGTAGTAGATCCGCTCGGTGATGTCCACCCCATCTTCGGGGCTGCCATCGGAGAAGTCCACGGTGACGCGCATGGTTTCGCGGTCCGCATCCTCGAGTGGCGTGATCTCGCGGATCTCATAGCCACGGTCGATCTGCTCCCGGCGGGCGCGGTAGTAGGCGTTCATGCGTGCCACGTCAGCCTTGAAGGCTGAACGGAACTCGCGCGAGAAGTAGTGGTCGGCATCGACGTACTCCTCGGCGGCAATCGCCTTGAAGTGCTCCACCACCACCTCGCCCGGAGGCAGCTGCGCCAGGGCCAGGCCAGGCACAAGCAGGGCCAGCAGGCCGGCCGCAGCCAGCGCAAGAGCATAGATCGGTAACCTGTTGGAGAATCCTCGCATCAGCATTCAGCGTACACCGGCATAGTCCAGATACAGAGAATATCAGCGCGGGAACCCAGAAAAATAAATAGCCCACCCTGGGAGGGGTGGGCTATCCAGCCAGGGCCTGCACATCGGCCCCGGTTCCATCCTTCTGGTGTTACGGCAGATCCACACCAATTTCGTCAATAAGAGTGTTATCAGCGTCGGGCCCGAGATTGCCGGCGTTGTAGCCAAGCTCCCGGAGTTCAAGCAGGGACAGTTCGGAAGTGCTGCCCATGCCCTCAGGATCAGCCTGGACATCGATGCGCACCCTGCCGTCCTCGTTGCGCTTGATGTCGAGCCTGATATTGCTCAGTCCGGCTTCCTCGAGAACCTCGAAGACCAGCAGGCTGAGCTGGTTGTCGTCCATTTCGTCGATCTTCTGCGCACCACCGAGGCGGGAACCGACCTCGCGCAGCATGTTTTCGTGGATGCGGGCCTCGATCGGGTGCGCATCGTGGTGCACCGCAGCCAGCACCGGGAAGTCCCCGGACAGGCCGTCGTAGTATGCCTGGGCAGATTCGCCGTCCACGCCGCGCATCACGATCACGAGCTGCTGGCCTTCGGCGGCGCCGATCAGGAACAGCTTCATGCCGGACTGCGGGATCGCCATGTCCTCAAATTTCGACAGGCTGGCGGCCTTGAGCTCGGTGAACTGCGGGCTGTCATGGCCCCAGTCTGAAGGCAGGTCCGCCACGAGGGTGGTACCGACATTCACGGACTGGGCCGGCATCATCCACATCCCACCGACCATCAGCAGCACCAGCATCGGCGCAGCCGCATAGCGCAGCTGGCGCTGGTAGCCATCGAGGAACGCCAGGTACCAGGGCACACGCACCGGCGGAGCACTCTCCACCAGGGCCACCACCCTGTCCCATGACATGATCTCCACGGAGGGCTGGGAGCTGCGCAGCAGGTCCCGGAGCTCAGCCGACAGGCCCTGCTCCGTCTCCGGAAGATCCCTCATGTTGCTGGAACCATATTCCATTTTTCTTTTCCCGGTATCCCCGCTATATTTCAGCCTGGTCAGGGATCATTCGTCAATCCCGTCCCTCTTCAATAGCTCCGACAGTCTCTGCCGCGACCGGTGCAGCAGGACCCTGACGGCGCTGTCCTTCTTGTCCATCACGCTGCAGATCTCCTTGATGGAGAGACCATGCACCTCGAACAGGAGCAACGCCTGCCGCTGGTCCGGAGAAAGCTTCTCGACCGCTGCCCACAGCACCCGGCTGCGGGCTTCACGCTCGGTCCACTCCTCATCCCGGGGGGACCTGAAACCCAGGTCCTCCGGTGGCATCGCTTCCGGTTGCCGCGACTCCCGCCGCAGGCTCTGCCTGAAGGTATTGGCGATTATCCGGAACATCCAGGACTTGAATGCTCCATCCTCCCTGAGCTGGTGGATATTCACCAGCCCCGTGAGGATCGCCTGGGCATAAACGTCATCCGCTGAGACCTTGTCCCGCGTCAGGGTGTATGCCC
This sequence comes from Planctomycetales bacterium, assembly GCA_022646745.1. GTDB lineage: Bacteria > 4484-113 > 4484-113 > 4484-113 > JAFGCY01 > JAHEFU01. The sequence goes on from CP060262.1 coordinate 205,904, forward strand.
ACCTCTGGCAGTCCGTATTCACCGGCTCCAGCAGTCTCATGAACCGACGATTGCGCTCGTCTGTCAGATCCTGCTGCGACACCATTCCCGGACCACGCTTACTAGATCACTCAACACGCTGGAATGTTACTGTCCGTGCGCAGGAATTTAATGAAAAATGCATACCTATGTATTTCATCAGTTTCCTGGCCCGCAGCAGCTGGAACATTCCAGCGGAAATATAACATCCAGGCAACTATATTACAAGTGTGGTCATTTAACACAAACGAGACCGATTTGAAAACTGGCCTTATCCGCACACCCGGTCATGAGATTCCCACGCTGTTATACTCGTTAAAAACGCCAGCCAGATGGGGCTTATCGTGAATGCTGAAATCGTAAACAAGTTCTTTGGATCCACCGCAACCGTGCTGCGGGACTACTTCCACCTGGATGTATCAAGCGGCGGCAGCGCTTCCCTCGTGAAGATGCCTGCGGCCCTCGACCATGTATCGGTGATCCTGTCCTTCACGGGCGACCTGACGGGCCAGTTCGTGATGGGATTCAGTTCCGAAATGGCCCTGAACATGGCACGCACCATGATCGGGAATGCCGAGTATGAACGCTTCGACGAGCTCTGCCAGAGCGCGATCGGCGAACTCGGCAACATGATCTGCGGCATGACCAGCGCGGAGCTCACGACGATGGGCTACACCTGTGACATCGCCCCGCCGGTGGTGCTGGTCAACGAGCATGCCTCAATGAGTTTCGGAGTACCGACCCTGATCGCCCAGCCGATCAGCACGCCCAATGGAGCCTTCCGCATCTGCATCGGCATGTCGCCGAGCAAGAAGCGGGTCCCGGTTGCCAACTAGGGGAACAAACTGATGTCCAACGACTTATCGCAATACATGGACATGTTCGCGGCCGAGTCCCGTGAACACCTGCAATCCCTCAACCAGAGCCTGCTGAAGTTCGAGCAGGACACGGAAGACATTGACATCGTCAACGAGATATTCCGCAGCGCACACACGCTGAAGGGGATGTCCGCCACGATGGGCTTCAATGACGTCGCCGAACTGACGCACAACATGGAGAACCTGCTCACGCCGGTTCGCCAGTCGGAAATGAAGGCGACGGATGAGACGATCGAGCTGCTGTTCAACTGCCTGGATGCTCTGGAGAGCATGATTGACGCGCACATCGAGCAGGTTGAGCATGACGTAGACATCAGCGGCCTCGTCAGCCAGATGGCGGAGATGGCAAAGGGCGTCGAGGGCACGGCCCGCAAGCTGGCGGCCTCCGGCAGTGAGGCGGAGGCGTCCACGGATGGTGCCTACCCGGCCCAGATCGGCGATGACCTGCTGGAGGAGATTGCCAGCTCCGCCAACAACGGCAAGCCCGCCTGGCATGTGCATGTGGACATCGCAGAAGCCTGCGAGATGCTCAACGTGCGTGGCTACATGGTGATCGCCGCAGTCAAGGAGAACGGCCATATCCTGCACTGCGTGCCGGACGAGGACACGATCGTCAACGGCGAGGGTGCACGCACATTCGACCTGATCATGCTCGGCGATGCCGACCCTGAGTCGGTCAGCGCCACCCTGTGCAGCATTTCCGAGATCAGCAGCGCCAGCTGCACTCCCTTCGGAGAGGGTGGTCCTGCCCAGCCCGGCCTGCCGGACATTGCCAGGATATTCGGCCTGTCCGCCAACGAGCTGGCCCTGTTGAGCGGCGGGCTCGGCGAATCGCAGCACGCCCTGCTTGTGTCGGTCACCCTGGAGGAGGAGTGCGTGCTCAAGAGCGCGCGGATCTTCATGGTGCACCGCGCGCTGGAGGAATGCGGCGAGATCGTGTTCGTCAACCCACCGGTCGAGGAAATTGAAAGTGACAATTTCGGCAGCACCGTGCATTTCATGGCGGTCACCGAACATCCGCAGGAAGAGATCAGGCAGTCGCTTGCCAACGTGAGCGAGCTGGCCGGCTACAGCGTGCAGCAGGTTGACACCAACCCGCCGGCGGAGGAAGACAAGCCCGCGCAGGCGATGGCCAGTGCCGGGCAGGCCGCAGCGGCTTCCGCGGCCGGCAGCCAGGCTGAGGTGCCCCAGCAGGGACAGCAGCAGCAGGCAGCACGTGGCACCGAGAAAGTGCGCCACGCCCAGACGATCCGTGTTGACACTGAGCGCCTTGACATGCTGCTCAACCTCGTCGGTGAGCTGGTGATCGGCAAGACCCGGCTGCAGCAGCTGGCAACGGAGACCCGCAACCGCGAGATGGCGGACAGCATCGAGCACTTCGGGCAGGTCGTGTTCGACCTGCAGAGCGTCGTGATGCAGACCCGCATGGTGCCGATTGAGACCGTGTTCAACCGCTTCCCGCGCATGATCCGCGACCTCGCCAAGAGCCGCGACAAGAAGATCAACCTCGAGATGAGCGGCGCCGAGACCGAGATGGACCGCACGGTGATCGACGAGATCGGCGACCCGCTGGTGCACCTGATCCGCAACAGCGTCGACCACGGGCTGGAATCACCGGCCGAGCGCCAGGCGGCGGGCAAGGACCCGGAGGGGCACCTGCACCTTGCGGCCTTCCACGAGGGCAGCAACGTCTTCATCCAGATCCGGGACGACGGCCGGGGCATCGACCCGGACATCATCCGGCGCAAGGCAGTCGAGAAGGGCATCATCAGCCAGGATGCCGCCGGCAAGCTGAGCAACCAGCAGGCGATCGAGCTGATCTTCGAGCCCGGCTTCTCCACGGCCGAGCAGGTGACCGACATCTCCGGCCGCGGTGTGGGCATGGATGCCGTGCGCAGCAAGATCGACTACCTCAACGGCGAAGTGAACATGACTAGTGAGACGGGCAAGGGCACGGTCGTCACGATCAAGCTCCCGCTCACGCTGGCAATCGTGCAGGCCCAGCTGGTTGACATCGCACGCGAGGTGTTCGCAATCCCGCTGGCCTACATCGAGGAGACGCTCAAGGTGGTCCCGACGGACATCAAGCGTGCCAACCAGAAGGACGTTATCATGCTGCGCGGCGACATCCTGCCGCTGGTGTACATGCGCGAGCTGCTGGGCAGCCCGGCGACGGAGGAGCGCAGCGACAGCATGTTCGTGATCGTCGTTGCCAGCGGCAAGCAGCGCATCGGCCTGGTGGCCGACCGCCCGCTGGCCCAGATGGAGATCGTGATCAAGAGCCTCGGCCGATTCCTGAATGACGTGCCCTACATGGCAGGCGGCACGATCCTCGGCGACGGCCGGGTGGCGCTGATCCTCGACGTGGCCCAGCTGGCAGCCTAGGGGCCGATGGCAGCGCTGCAGCGCGCCCAGGTGTGAAGAGAAAGGAAAAAGGGGCTGCCGCAGCAGCCCCTATGTTTCGATTCGATGTTGCCAGCTAGGGCAGGATCACATACTTCAGGTCAGCGTTTGAACTGTCCCCATAGCTAATGGCGGCATAGCCATCTACCACCACCAGCGAAGAATTCAATCCTACCAAGCCAGCTGTGTCAATTGACAACGGTGAGATCCACGCGGTGCCCTGGGCATCACTGGCGCGGATGTATTCGAGGTCATCAGTGATGGTGTTGAAATAACTGATAGCGGGAAAACCGTCCACCACAGCCATGGCAGCGCCATCGGATACACCGCCAATCTTGGCAATTACCGGCGGACTGCCCCAGGTTGAGCCCTGGGCATTGCTGGCCCTGACAAAAAGCAGATCACCATTGACAAAGTTGAGGTAACTGATGGCCGGGTATCCGTCAACGATTGCCAGTGTTGTAAACGTGCCGACAGATCCGGCAGTATCGACGCTGATGGGAGTGTCCCATGCAGCACCCTGGGCATCAAGTGCCCGCACATACTTCAGGTCTCCAAGGTTTTCCTGCTCGTAACTGACCGCAGGAAAACCATCCACAATGCCCAGTGATGAGAACTTGCCCACGAAGCCAGTGGAATCGAGAGTTAGTGGAGAATCCCAGCTGGATCCCTGGGGGTCAAGCGCGCGGATGTACCTCAGGTCTCCGTTTGTGCCATCGTAATAACTGATCGCCGGCTGGCCGTCCACTACAGCAAGCGAATTCGTGAAACCGGAATTGATGGCCGTATCAAGCGCGACAGGCGTACCCCATGCCGATCCCTGGGGATCGCTGGCCCGTACATACCTCAGGTCGCTATCGTTTACATGGTAGTAACTGATGGCAGGGTTGCCGTCCACGACCGTGAGTGATGTCCAGGTGCCCACATTGCCGGCTGTGTCAACCGGAATCGGTGTACTCCAGGCTGTGCCCTGTATATTCGTGGCCCTCACATATTTGAGGTCAAGGCTGCCGTAGTCGTGGTAGCTGATGGCCGGGTAACCGTCCACAACGGCCATTGAGGAGAAAATGCCGACATCGCCATCCGAATCGACTGCCTGGGACAGGGATTCGACGATGGTTACCGTTGCCGGTACGGTATCCTGCGCGCCGGTGTTGTCAGTCACACGTACAACGGGATGGAATTCTCCGGTTGAGTCATAGGTGTGGGTTGCTGTGGCAGCCTCGCTGAAGCTGTCGTGGATCCCGTCGCTATTGAAGTCCCATTCATAGCTGACTATGCTGCCGTCGGGATCGCTGCTGCCGGATGCATCAAGCGTGACCTTGAAACCGGCGAAGCCGGGGTCCGGGCCGGCGGCCAGGGCTGCCACTGGAGGCAGGTTGCCAACCACATTCACCGTGATTTCGATGCTGGCTGTGGCGCGCGCACCGTCATTGTCCTCGACTCGGACCCTGACGAGAGGACTTCCGGCCTCAGTGAAGGTGTGCGAAATGATAGCGGTATCGCTGAAAGTGTCATAGCCGCCATCGCCATCCCAGTCCCAGGCGTACTCAATGATGCTGCCATCACTGTCGCTGGAGCCGGAGGCATCAAAGCTGACAGCCAGCGGGGCATTGCCACTGTTCACATCGGCGGCGATATCAGCAGTCGGCGCCAGGTTCTCCGGGTCAGAGACCGGGCTGACCGTGATGCTGACAGTATCCACGTCCCAGGCTCCCTGGTCGTCAACGACACGCAGCTTGGCGTTGTATGTGCCGGGAGTGGTGTAAGTGTTGCCGGCGGAGGTCACATGCACGATGTCCGTGTCATCCCACACGTCATATGTGCCGTCGCCGTCAAAGTCCCAGCCACCGCCGACGATGCTGCCGTCGAAGTCCATACTGCCGGAGCCGTCGAAGCTGACTTCCAGCGGGGCACTGCCGGATGCCAGATCGGCGAGGGCCACCGCCACGGGGCGGCTGTTGCCACTGATCACCAGGCTGACTGATCCAAGCGCTACCGCCGTGCCCTCCGTACCGGTGGCACGCACCCGCGGGCGGATGATCCCAAGCCGGGATGTGTCAACCTGGGCTGAGCCGGAGGTGTCAGCGGTGATGTCATATGTTCCGTCGCCATCCACGTCGAAGTCGTAGGACTCCGCGCCAGAGGCTGAGAGAGAGATGCCCTCAGCAAGTGAGCCACTGGGCTTGTCTATGGACAGCACCAGGGCAGGTGCATCGCCTGCCAGCGGGAGTGCTGAAATGATGTCACTGAGCGCCGACTCATTGCCGGAGATGTCGATTGCGGAGATCCTGATGTATGCCTGTCCTGTGGCTGCCAGCTGATGCTGCGTCAGTCCTTCCAGGCTGTCCACATGGCTGACTCCGGCTGAGCTGCCACTGATGAAGTCTCTTGTGGAGTAGTAGATCCGGTAGCCTGCCAGGTCACCCGCGATCACCGGCTGCCAGTTCAGCAGCAGGACGCCATCAAGCGATGTTGCGGCCAGGCCCGTGGGTTGGTCAGGAGCGGTAGTGTCAGCGGGATCTTCCGTGTTGACACCGATGCCGACCACGTCAGCTGCGCTGCCACCGTGCACAAGCACACTGACGAACAGGCTGCCGAGGCTGGAAGTGTACGGCCCCTGCAGGGCGGTGGAGAGGCGTACATGATTGTCAGTGAAGGGGCCGTGCCACTGCCAGCGGTTGCTGCCATAGTCGGCGAGGCCAATGTAGTAGCCCTTGCCGGCCAGCAGGTTGGCATCCACGCTCACCACACCGGGATGTCCACCGGCGAGCGGGATGCGGTACATAGCCTGTGCAGTAGTGCCGGCTGCACTGGCAATCCGGCTGGCTTCACCGTTGTCGCCCACATCTCCGGTGGAGCTGAAACGCTCCACTCCGGGAATGAATTCGCTTTCAAGGTTGATGCCACTGGCGGAACGTTCGGCCGGGACAACCAGTCCATCGGCGTCGAGCTGCTCCCAGGGCTGCAAACGGTCCTCAGGCAGGCTGGCTGGCCAGCTGGACAGTCCAGCTTCGGGCTGCAGGTTTTGTTCCCCTGGACTGTCCACTTTGATGGATGTACGGCTGGCCCCGCAGGATGCCAGGGTAAGGAGCACTGCGACCAGCAGGAGCTGGGATAAAGCAGGCAGGACAAGGCGAAACTGAAGACAATGAGAGGACATGGGGGCCTCCGGCGGATTCACGGTCAGAACAGGCCGGTTGCTTTGCACGGCCCTCATACAATTCTAGTTTGCGCCAAGCTGGAGAACAATGACCTGGCCGGAAAAACGGGTTACGCTAGAGCGAGATCTGTGAGCTGATCTCCATCACGCGGTCCTTCGGGATGTTGAAGAAGGCCGTCGGCCGCACCGCGTTCTGCGAGAGGATGGAGAACAGCCAGGCCCGCCAGCGGCCCATGCCGTGCCCCCCCTCGGCCAGCACGATTTCGTTGCCAAGGAAGAATGTCGCACTGGTGATCGGAGGCGTGGGCGTGTCCTTTCGCGACAGCAGGTCCTGCACATCCGGATCCTCCATGAAGCCGTAGTGTGCGACCAGACGCACGAAGCCATGACCGAGCTCCTCCACCTTGACACGCTGGGCATTTTCCACGTAGGGCTGCTCCTCTGTGACGATTGTCAGCAGCACAACCTGCTTATGCACCACGTGGTTGTGCAGGAAGTTGTGCACCAGCGCCGGCGGTGTGCCCTGCGAGTTGCTTGTCATGAACACCGCTGTGCCGGGTACCCGGCGGCTGTGGTCGTCCTTCATGCGCCTGTAGAACTCCTCCAGCGGGACGATGGTCTCCTTGATCTGCTCCCATAGCAGCATCCGGCCCTTCTTCCAGGTCGTCATCAGCAGGAACACGATCGCGGCGATCGTCAGCGGGAACCAGCCGCCCTGGGAGATCTTGACGACGTTGCCGCTGAAGAATGTCAGGTCCACGCTCAGCAGCAGGAGCGTCAGGCCACCGCTGGCCCAGCGGCTCCAGCCCCAGCGATGGCGGGCCACGAAGTAGGCAAGGATGGTTGTGATCACCATCGTGGTGGCAACCGCAATGCCGTAGGCCGCCGCCAGGTTGGCGGAGGAGCCGAAACCGAGCACGAGTCCGATCGTGGCCACCATCAGGATCCAGTTGATGGTCGGCACGTAGATCTGGCCGATCTCCTTCTCCGAGGTGTGCAGGATCGGCATGCGCGGCCAGTAGCCGAGCATCGTGGCCTGGCGTGTGATCGAGAATGCGCCGGAGATCACGGCCTGTGAGGCGATCACCGTGGCGCAGGTTGCCAGCAACAGCAGTGGCAGCAGGGCCCAGGCCGGGGCCATGTTGTAGAACGGGTTCTCCACGGCCTCCGGGTTGGCAAGCAGCAGCGCCCCCTGGCCGAAGTAGTTGAGCAGCAGGGCCGGCAGCACCAGGAAGAACCAGGTCAGGCGGATCGGCTTGGCGCCGAAGTGCCCCATGTCGGCATACAGTGCCTCACCGCCGGTGACAACGAGGAACACGCTGCCCATCACGATGAAGCCGATGTGCTTGCTGCCCAGCAGGAATGCCAGGGCGTAGGTCGGGCTGACAGCGGCGAGGATCGCCGGGTGCTGGGCGATCTGCATGATGCCAAGCAGGGCCAGCACCGAGAACCAGACTAACGAGATCGGGCCGAAGACCGCGCCGACACCGGCAGTGCCACGCCGCTGGAAGGAGAACAGCAGGATCAGGATCACGACGGTGATCGGAACTATGTAGTGCGACAGCGATGGGGCCGCGACCTGCAGTCCCTCCACTGCGCCGAGCACGGAGATCGCCGGGGTGATCATGCCGTCACCGTAGAGCAGTGCGGCACCGAACAGGCCGAACATCATGATCAGGCGCTTGAGCTTCGGGCGGTGGTCCTCCTGCTGGGCGGCCAGCGCTGCCAGCGCGAGTTCGCCACCCTCACCACGGTTGTCAGCCCGCATCACATAGGCGAGGTACTTGAGCGTGATCACGATGTTCATGGACCAGAACACCAGTGACAGCACGCCATATATGTTTGCCTGGTTTATCGGAACTGAGTGAGATCCATGGAAGCATTCGCGGATCGCGTACAGCGGGCTTGTGCCGATGTCCCCGAACACTACACCAAGCGAGGCAAGGCAGAGCGCGGCAAGGTACTTGCCTGTCGGCGTCTTGTCGTGAGCATGCCCTCCGTGGGCGGATTCCCTTTCTGACATGGGTCACCTCTTCGGGGGCGCAGTATAGCACCGGCCCGGGGAGATGGGTGCGGTCTGCCCGCTAGGTAGTCGGGCCGAAGCAGAACAGGATGCCATCCCTGTTTCCAGCGTAGAGCTTGCCGTCCCCGCCGATCGTTGCCCGGTTGTAGAAGTCAGTGCCGACGCCCGCAGACCAGCCAAGTGATCCGTTGGGGTTCACGGCAAACACTGTTCCCGATTCATCCAGGGTGTAGATCACTCCATTGTTTCCGATTGAAGGCGTGGCATACAGACCTGACAATGGATATGACCACTGGAATACACCGGAGGAGTTGAGCGCATCCATGCCGCCCATGTGGCATATGTAGACCGCACCATCAGCTGCAGTTGCGATGGAGCCCACCCCGGCAAACGGCACGATGTAGGACCATGCGAATACACCGGATTCGTCCACTGCCACAACGACGCCGGTAGTGCGGACCAGCACGTTTCCACTGCTGTCCAGTGTCACAGTACTGCTGATTGAGCCACCTGTCAGGAATTCCCAGATGAAACCACCGTTTGAATCCAGCTTGTAGATCTTGCCATCGTTGCTGCCGATGTATACATTGCCATCCTGGTCGATTGCCGGTGCGCCTTCAATGTTGCCGGCGGTTGTGTATGACCAGTTGAGTGTGCCATCGGGATTAAAGGAATAGAGCGTGTCATCGTAGCCACCGAAGTAGATCCTGCCATCCTCTCCAACGGTGGCGGGCGCCGTGATCGGAGCACCGCTGTTGTAGAACCAGCGCAGCGTGCCATCGGGGTTGATCGCACGGAACTTGCCGTCATTGCTGCCGAAGTAGATCGCGCCGTCATGGCCGATCACAGGCGTGGAATTGATGTCGTCAGCGGTCTGGACAAACCACTGCTGCTGGCCGATGGAATTGAATGCGTACAGCCTGTTGTCCTTGTTGCCAATGTATATCGTGCCATCCGCTGCGATCACCGCTGCGGTCAGGTACCAGTCAGTGGCGTCACTGTTGGTCCAGGCAACACTGCCACTGGACGGGCCATCGACAGTGCACTGTGCGCTGTTGCGGGTGTCATAACCGAAGGAGAACCAGGGGCCGGGCTTGATCCAGGCTTCGGCCAGCACCGTATCCTGGGCACCGCTGTCATCCGTCACACGCAGTCTGGCTGTGTACTTGCCAACCTTGGCATAGGTGTGGACCAGGCTGGAGGAACCATAGCCGTCGTAGACACCGTCATTCTCGAAATCCCATTCGTAGTTGACGATGCTGCCGTCAGGATCGAGGCTGCCTGAACCGTCCAGGCTGACAGAGAATGGCTCACCGGCCACTTCAGCGACAGTCAGGCCGGCTACCGGTGACAGGTTGCCGGGAACCGTGACAGTGATCTCCTCGGTGGTCGTGGCCCGTGCGCCGTCGTTGTCCTCCACCCGCAGTCGCATCGTGAATACGCCCGGCTCAGTGTAGGTATGGCTGGCATTCGTGGACTCACCGACCGCGTCGTACAGGCCGTCACCGTCCCAGTCCCAGGCGAATTCGACGATGCTGCCGTCAGGGTCCTGGCTGCCGAAGGCGGAGAAGCCGACCGTCAGTGGCAGGTCACCGCTGGACTGGTCCACCTGCAGCGTCGCGGTCGGCGGCTGGTTGCCCACCCCAGCTTCGGTGACGACGATCGCAACCGTGTCCACGTCCCATGCTCCCAGGTTGTCACTTACGCGCAGCTTGGCATTGAAAACTCCGGCAGTACCGTATTCATTCATCTTCAGCAGGCTGGCAGGCTGGGCATCACCCATCGAGTCGAAGATCCCGTCGCCGTCGAAATCCCAGGCCGCGCCTGCAAGTGTGCCGTCGAAGTCCGTGCTCTGTGATCCGTCCAGGTTGACAGTCAGCGGAGCCACTCCGGTGGAGGGGCTGGCCAGCAGGCTGGCAACCGGACGGCTGTTGCCGCCGATCACGAGACTGACTGCTCCGAGTGAGAAAGCCACACCTTCACTGTCCCAGCCACGCACCCGCGGGCGGATGATGCCGAGGCGTGTGCTGTCAACATTGGCCACGCCGCTGGTATTGCCGGCGATGTCAAAGCTGCCGTCACCATCGATGTCGAAGTCATAGCTGGCAGCACCGCTGGCAGTCAGGCTGATGTCGTCAAGCAGCAGGCCGCTCGGCTTGCTCAGCTCCAGTCCCAGCAGCGGGGGGCTGCCGGCCTGCGGGACCGCGCTGGCGATTTCACTCAACGCTGATTCATTTCCTGACGTGTCCACGGCTGAAATTCTGAAGAAGCTTTCCTTGGAGGCGGGCATCTGCAGCTGGTTGAAGCCCTCTAGGCTGTCCAGCCTGCTGACGCCGGCGGCACTGCCACTCGTGAATGCGGATGCTGAAATGTAGATCCGGTAGCCGGCCAGGTCCGTAGCATCCACTGCAACCCAGTCCAGAGAAACTCCGCCAGTCAATGCCTCCGCTGCCAGTCCCTGCGGAACAGGCGGAGCGGTTGTATCAAGTGAGTCATGTGGGTTGGAGCTGAGACCGACCACGTCACATGAGGACTCCCCGCCCACAAGCACGCAGGCGAAGATGTTCCCGAAGGGACTGGCGAAGGGTCCGGAGCCTGCCAGAGACAGGCGCACATGGTTGTCAGTGAAGGGGCCATGCCATTCCCAGCGGCCGCTGCCGTAATCAGCGATGCCAACAAAGTAGCCCTTGCCTGACAGCAGGTTAGCATCGACAGCCAGCACACCCGGCCCTTCGCTGCCACTGGACAGCCGGTAGATCGCCCAGGCCACTGCACCGGATGGGGCAGCCAGCCGACTGGCCTCGCCGTTGTCAGCGCTGCCAGCGGAACCTGAGAAGCGCTCCACGCCGGGGGTGAAGTCGCTGAACAAGTTGATGCCACTTGAGCCGCGGGCAGGCGGAATCACATGCCCATTCTCATCAAGTTGCTCCCAGGGTTGAACGCCGTCAAGCGGGAGCGTGGACGGCCATTCCGCGGCGGGGTCCTGCTTGCCTGCAGTCAGGGCGATATCAGCCTGTTGCTGTGGAACACTTGCGCTGCTGCCTCCACAGGAGGAGAACATGCTGCTGAATGCGAGAGCCAGCATCAGCATCACAGGGCGCAGGGGGCCGCCGGACAGGTGGCAATATGACCGCATGGCAGTCTCCATTGAGTGACTTCAAGAAAACCGGATTTATCCGGCGACTGAATGTACTGGACTGAGAGCTCTGGCGTCAATAGGTCCGGCCCATCGCCCAATTGGCGTGTCGTATCAGTCCCAGTGGTCCTCGCAGTAGTCGATGATGCCCTCGAAGACACGGATGTAGTTGAAGTTGGTCTGGATGCCGTGTGAGTCACGTGGGAAGAGCTTCAATTCCACGTTGATGCCCTCCTCATGTGACTTCTCAAGGTACTGTGCCACGGTCTGGAACAGCGTGTTGTTGTCCCTCATTCCATGCATGATCAGCAGGTCGCCGGTGATGTTCTCCAGGTACTCGCTCGCATTGCTGCGTTCGTAGGCATCCTCGCTGCCGGGCAGCTTGCCAACGCGGCTGGTGGAGTACCAGTAGTTGTAGTTGTCCCAGTCGATTGCCGGCGCCACGGCCACGCCGACGGGGAACTCACCGGGTGCCATGCCCATCATCATCAGCGTCATGAAGCCGCCGTAGCTCCAGCCCCAGATCGCACTGCGCTCGCGGTCCGCGCCATAGTTGTCAACGAGGTGATCACGCACCACGAGGATGTCGTCAACCTCGGGTGTACCGAGCCGGCCCTTGACGTCGATGCGCCAGTCCCGGCCATAGCCTTCGCTGCCGCGGAAGTCCGGCACGGCCACGATCCAGCCCTTCTCCTGGGCCAACCAGGCGAAGTACATGTCGAACCACTGCGGCACATCCTTCACGCGCTGGGCATAGCCGGCGCCATGCGCATAAACCAGCAAGGGGTAGCTGCAGCTGCAGTCGTAGTCATCCGGCAGGAAGAGCTTGGTTGACACCGTGCCCATTTCGCCACTGACCTCGAGCGCTGTCTTGGTCGGCAGGTCGACGATTTCATAATTCCAGCTGTCCACCCAGGCATCGAACTCCGGGCAGTCGCGGTCGATCAGCGTCCACATCGGCAGGATGCCATCCTCGCCGGACTCGAGCCGCCTTGCGGCAAGCAGCAGGTCGATCTCCGCCAGCTTCGACATCCGGCGCGGGGACTGCGCACTGACCATCAGCAGCTGCTGGCCTTCGTTGACAGCGCTGATGTCCGTCCAGGCATTGCCACCGGCGAGCATCAGGTCGTGCCCGGAAGCAAGATCGAACAGGGTCAGCTGCCGGCTGGCTGGTGTCGGCGCGGCCAGCTGCAGCACCATCATGTCATGCTTATCGAGGTACCGCCAGCTGGTGATCTCCTTGTCCATGTTGCTCAGCTTCTGCGCCATATGGCTGGTATGCACCGCCTCTTCCTCTGCTTCCTCCCCGCCTGAGTCTGCCCCTGCTTCTCCCTCTGTTTCTCCTTCTGATTCTGCTTCTGATTCTGTTGCTGCTTCTGATTCTGATTCTTCGTCGTCAGTTTCGGGGACGTACTCAGGGTCAGGCACCAGCGAGTACAGTGCGCACAGCCCGTCCTTCTCGCTGACCAGCCAGAGCGAACCGTCAGCCCGCCAGCCACAGCCGGTGCGGCTGCCGTTGATCCAGCCGCTGTCATCCTCGCTGTAAGCGAGTTCGATGTCCGCACCGTCACCCTCCTCGTGGGGTGTGAGCAGGTAGACCCGGTAGCCCATCACGTCCGTCGTCACGATGCTCAGCAGCAGGCGGTTGTCACCTTCCACCGGAGACCAGTCGATGCCGTAGATCCAGTAATGCGGCTCGTCCGGGATCTCCACGTCGAACTGCCAGGGGTTCTCCTCCGACATGTCACGCATGAAGAAGCTGACCTTCTCCGGCGTGTCCTGCGGACGGGCATAGCGGTTCGTGGTGTGGTAGGGGTTCTCCTCGAACAGCTCAGGGATCTCCGTCTGGCGCACGCTGCGGTAGTCCCGGCGCGAGAATGCCAGCCAGCGCCCATCGCGGCTCAGCGAATAGCCGTCAGTGTTGGCATATTCGCCCTGCCCGCCGTCCGTCAGCTGCACAAGCTCACCGGTGATGCTGTCCCAGCTGTAGATGTCAGCTGCACTGGTCAGCAGGAACCGGCTGGCTCCGCGCAAGCGCTGCACACCACTCCAGCCATTCTCATGCTTCATGCGCAGCACGGGCTCGGGGTCTGCGCTGTCCATGTCCATCGAGTAGATCCGTCCGCCGTAGCTCCAGAACAGCTCGTGGCTGTCCATGCGCCATTCGCAACCGCCGATCCCGCCGAAGTTGTCGAAACTCTTCTGCAGTTCCTCCTCGAATTCCTCGCGGCGCTCATCCTCGTCGAACTCCTCGACTTCCTCTTCCTCAGTTGCGTCATCGCTTCCTGAGCCCGAATCAAGCTGTTCTTCGTCGTCATCTCCGCTTTCGGATTCCACAACATCTCCGTCATTGCCATCCCCGTCCTCTTCCTGAAGATCCGCATCCTTTGCGGGATGCTTCTTTTCCCAGGCTTCACGGTCCTTCTTCAGGTCACGTTCAAATTCACGACGCCTGCGGGTTTCGTACTCGGTCCAGAGGTCGGTGTACTGCTTCTTTTCCTTGCTGTCACGGTCCAGCACCCAAAGGTTGCGGATGCTCTGGCCGGTCTCATCCCAGCCCATCGCCACGAAGCGGCCGTCATCCGAGACTGATACCGAGCCAGGGCTGGTGCCGAAGGGGAAGGGCCGGCGGTAGAGCTCATCAAGCGTGAACGGTGAACCGGCGGAGGCAATCGTGGAAGCCAGCAGCAGGCACAGGGCCGCCAGCGGGAGGATCCGGGAAGTACGCATCCAAAGATGGTAGACGCGGATAGCGCGACAGGGCAAGCTGTCACAAATGCGGCGAATCCGGCGTCAGTATCTGTAGCGGATGCCGCTGCGCTTCACTGCGGGTTGCGGCGGGTAGAATCAGCTTAACAACACTCTGGAGTGGAAGAATGGATAGTGCAACAAAGCCGACGCCCACCATCGGGCAGATTTACCCCTGGCTGAACATGACCTTTGACTACACTGATGAGATCGCGGCGCTGATCCCGGATGAACTGCTGGACTGGCGCTATGAGGACCCCAGCGGCAAGTGGACCTTCAGCCTCGCTGAGCAGGCGATGCACTGCGCCGACGCACGGATCATGTTTGCCCGCCAGATCAGCGGCAATGACAGCGAGGAAGGCTACTGGAGCCCTGGCCCCGGCGAGGACGGTGTCTGGCCCTTCAAGGAATACGGCAGCAAGCAGGCGATCATGGACAGCCTGAAGGCCTCCCGCGCTGAGCTGGACGAAGTGATGAACCGCAGCGCCGATGACGTGCTTGCCATCCCGGATGGCACGAGAAAGGTCTACGAGCAGGTGCTCAAGCAGATGCAGGAGAAGGGCATGGACACCAGCGGCCTTGAGACCCGTGGCCCGGCGAACATCATCCGCGTGCTGATGGCTGCCAGCGCCCATGAGGCGGGTCACCGCGGATCAATGCAGACGCTTTTGCGCATGAAGGGCATCAACGCCGGAAACGAATAGAAGAATCAGGTTGGAGTTTGGCGTGGGGAGTTTGGATACACTCCGACCTCCAAACTCCAAACTCCGACCTAGTCCACTCGAATTACAACCTTGCCGATGCCCGTGTTTGAGTCCATGAACTGATGGGCCTTGCCGGCATCCGCCAGGCTGAACTCCGCAGCCTTGACCGCCTTGATCTTCCCATCAGCTACGAGCGCCACGAGCTGCTCCAGGTCCGGCCTGTTGCCAAGGTAGTAGCCCTTGAAGCGCAGCTGGCGCAGGTAGGAGAACTGCAGGTGGATGGTGGTCTCCACGCCAGTCAGGATGCCGCAGAAGGCCATCGTGCCGCCCTTGGCCAAGAGGCCCCAGTTGGTCTGGAAGGCCCCGGGGCCGACGTAGTCGAGGATCAGGTCAATTCCCGCCGGGGCGTTGCCACGCACGGCATTGCCAATCGCTTCGTAGTCCATCTCGCTGCGGTTGTAGACGAAGTCAGCTCCCAGCTCCTTCATTGCCTCCAGCTTGTCCGCGGAACTGGCAACGGCATGCACCGTCGCACCCTTCAGCTTGGCAAGCTGGATCGCGATCGTGCCCAGGCCGCCGGCCCCGCCCCAGATGAAGAACTGCTGGCCGGGCTTGACGTCGCCGACCTTCTCGCTGAGGCCGTGCATCGCCGTCAGGCCGGCCACGCCAAGCTGTACCGCATCGCCGAAGTCCACATTGTCAGGCAGGCGCACGAGGTTGCGCTGCGGCACTGCTACATACTCACAGTGCCCACCCTTGATCTGCATGCCGTAGAACTGCCATGGGTGTGAGAGGTTGTCCAGCCCCTTAGCCGACAGTTCGTCGCCGGGCTCCGTGCGGATCGGGAAGACGAGTACCCGGTCGCCCTCCTTCCAGCCCTGTACATCCGGACCGACGCCGGCAACCACGCCGGCGATGTCGCCACCCTGGATATGCGGCAGCGGGATCGCGATCCCGGGGTAGCCCCTCAGGATCAGCTGGTCCACCTGGTTGAGGCCGGTGGCCATCACGCGCACCAGCACCTCGTCACCCGCAGGTGACGGCGTCGGGTAGTCGTCAACGAACTCCAGTGAGTCCACGCCACCATGTTTCGTCAGCAGTACAGCTTTCATCTCTTCTCCCAGCTCACAGCGGAATCACCACGAAGATCAGGCAGTCCCAGATGGCATGGCTGATCAGCCCAGGCCAGACACTGCGATAGCGCCTGTACATCAGGCCCCAGAACAGGCCGCACAGCGTCGCCGCAACCATCAGCATCAGGTTCAGGCTCCAGATGTGCACCAGCGCGTAGATCGCCGTTGTCAGCCAGAACGCGCGCCCTGCCCCGAATGACAGCCCGAGCCGCCGCTGCACGAAGCCACGCCAGAACACCTCTTCCGCGGGGCCGATCCATGTCAGCAGCAGCACGCCGATCAGCCAGTGCGGCGCCTGCGTTTTCGTGGAATATACATTGTCAATCTCGCGGCCCGCGAAGTCAAGCAGCCAGTGCACAAGGTGGTTGCCAGACCAGAATACTCCATACAGAATGATTGCTGAGACTATTCCGATTGGAACATACTTCCAGTCCCAGCGGTAGTTCTCCCTGTTGCCAGTTCCGCGGTCGAGGATGAGCGAGCCCAGTCCCAGTATGGCCGTGGAGGTGCTCATGGCGACCCAGAAGTTGACATGGGACTTGGTCCATGGGCTGAACATCACGAACCAGCAGATGGCTGCGATGCCAATCAGCACGAACACGGCAGGGGCCGGTTGCCTGCCCTGCACTGCGTTGCCATCCTCTATAATCTGATCCATTGCGGTAACGGGCGGCTGCCCGGCTGCAACAGGATACACCAGGCTGGGAGTTGACCATGGACAGCACCGCTGTTGCCGAGAAGAAAGCTGACTGGGGATTGGCCGTACGCGCCTTCTCCTTCCCCGCGAGCATCGTGCCCGTCGTGCTCGGCGGCGTGCTCGCGTGGTACGCCACAGGCAAGTTCAACTGGATCCTGTTCATCCTCTCGATCCTTGCCGGCGTGTTCTACCACTGCGGCTGCAACCTGATCAACGACTACTACGACCACCGCAAGGGGGTCGACCGCGAAGGGGCCTACGGCGGCAGCGGAGTACTCGTCAGCGGGGCGATGGAGCCGGCGCAGGTGATGCGCGGCGCGATCACCTTCTTCGCACTCGGCTCGCTGATCGGCTTTTTCTTCCTGTACCACTTCCATACGAGCACTGAAACACCCTGGCCCTTTGGCTGGCCGCTCCTGGCCATCGGCGTGGCTGGCCTGATCGGCGCTGTGTGGTACACCTCCGGAGATGTCTCCGCGAAGTACAACGCACTTGGCATCCCGCTGGTGTTCCTGATGATGGGCACGCTGATGGTGGTTGGCGGCTGGTTCATCCAGACCGGCACGCTGGACTGGCTGCCGGTGATCATCAGCCTGCCGGTCGGCTTCATGGTGGCCGCGATCCTGCAGGCGAACGACATCCGTGACATTGATGACGACAGCAAGGCCGGGGTGAAGACCCTCTCCAACCTGACGGGACCGCGGGCCGCCCGCCAGCAGTACTACTTCATGCTGTTCGCGCCCTACGTCTGCGTGGTGATCTTCGCCGCCTTCGGGCTGATCAGCTGGTTCGGCCTGCTGCCGCTCGTGACCCTGCCGCTGGCCCTGCCGCTGGCCAAGCTGTTTGCCAGCACACCTGAGACGGACAGCGAGAAGCTGAACCCGAGCATCGAGAACACCGCCAAGCTGCACATGGCCTTTGGCATGCTGCTGACGATCGGGCTGGTGATCGGCAAGCTGACGGGGATGTAATCACTGCTTAGTGGGTTAGTTCTTAGTTCTTATTAACTCAAATTGCACCATCTCAATCGGTTCGAACCAGGCACTAAGAACTAAAAACTAACAACTACTTCTTCCGTACGTTGCCAACGAGCCTGCGGTATAGCCAGTCATGGCCACCGACCCAGGCGAAGATGCGGTTGACAACGCCGGGAATCTGCACCACCCTGCCCCTGCCAAGCATTCGCAGCGAGAAATCCACTACAGTGTCGCATTCCATCCACAGCCACCGCGGCGTGCGCGACTTGTCAAGATAGGCCGGTTTGCCGGCGTCGTGGAACCCAGTATGCGTCAGCCCCGGGCAGAGTGACTGCACCACCACGCCAGTCCCGTGCAGGTCGGCAGCCAGCGAACGGCTGAAGGCGTTAAGGAAAGCCTTCGTGGCGTAGTACATCACGCTGCCACGGCCAGGCAGCCATGCCGCCACGCTGGCCACGTTGACAACCGCACCGCTTCCCTGCTCCAGCATCCGCCGCACAGCGACATGTGCGAGGCGCACCGCCGCCTCATTGTGGACCTTCTGCATCGCAATGAAGGCTTCCACCTCCCGCTCCTGGAACAGGCCGGGGTCGCCATAGCCTGCGTTGTTGACCAGGATGCGCAGGCCGGGCCGGTCTGCAGCCTGCACAGCCCGGGCTATGCCCTCATCACTCGCCAGGTCAGCCTGCAGGGTCTCCACGCGACATTTGTGCTCAGCCTGTAGATCATCCGCGAGGGCCTGCAATCTGTCCGTATCCCGGCCGTGCAGGACCAGGCTATAGCCGAGAGCCGCCAGGCGTTTCGCGTATGCAGCACCGAAGCCGCTGCTGGCCCCGGTCACCATCGCCCAGGTCCCTTCGGATTCCTTGAGTGCAAAGGACATCGCAGGATTATAGGCAGGGGGGCACGAATTCAAGAGAGCCCTGTGATTGTTGTATCCGAGGCGTATTTTGTCTAAACTTAATCTGGTCAAATGTCCCAGGCGAGTAACAGCAGCGGCATCAGGGACACCGAGCAACTATCGGTGCAGCAGAAACTGGACCAACTGTTCCGTCTACTGCTCCTTGTTTCCTTACCGGCAGCGCTGGCTGCTGCAGCTCGCGCAATAGAATTCGGATTCCATGCAGGAGCGATCCTGCAGCTGGCCTGCTATGTGTTCCTGGGTCTGGCCCTGCTGGCTGGCCCACGCTTGGGGTTTCGCCTTCGGATCAACATCTACACCGGCCTGATGGTGGCCTTCGGCGGCCTTGGCCTGTACAACTACGGCCTGTTCGGCCAGGGCCTGATCACGCTCGTGCTGGCCTGCCTGCTGGCCGCGATGGTGAACCGGCGATTCTTTCGCAATGTGCTCGTGTCAAGCGGCATCGTCGCGATGATTGTCGGATTCCTGTTCGTCGGCAAGCTGCACATCCTCAACTTCGAAACCAATACGCTCAATGCCAGCATTGCGGCCTGGCTGGGGGCGCTCGCCACCCTGGCGCTGACCTGGCTGGCATTGACAACCTGGTCCGAGCTGCGCAGCAGCGTTGATGAAAGCCGCCAGCGCATCAGCAGCCGGGAAGCGGACCTGGCGATGATCCTCGCAGCCGTCGAGGATGGCGTGATCGCCGTGGATTCGAGCATGCGCGTGCGTTACATCAACCCGGTGGCCTGCCGGCTGTGTGAATGCGAGCAGCCGGCCAGCATCGGGCAGCCGCTCAATGAGGTGCTCAACATCCACAGTGGCAACCAGATGCAGATCAGCGCGCATGAGATCTTCCGGGGCACCGAGGGAGAGGGCGACTTCTTCCTGATCAGCCGCAGCGGGATCAGCGTGCGCATCCGTCTCAGCGTCCGTGGCACAGGCGAAGAAAGTGCTGAAGGCATCCGCTACGTGCTGGCCTTCCGGGACCTGACAGAGGAGCACCGCCGCGAGCAGCAGCTCAGGCATGCCGAGAAGATGGAGACTCTCGGCAGGCTGACCAGCGGGCTTGTACATGACTTCAACAACCACATCAGCGTGATCCAGATGTCGCGCGAGATGATCGAGATGAAGCTCGAGCGGGATGTGCCGCTCAAGGATGAACTGAACTCGATTGACCTGGCCTGCCAGGGGGCGCACCAGCTGGCGATGCAGCTGCGCAGCTTCGTGCGCCAGGATGACAGCCCCGGTGTGCAGTCCCACAACCTGCATGACCTGGTGCAGCTCAGCCAGCCCCTGCTGCGCAAGGCGATCCCGAACAAGCTGCAGCTGGAGTACGGGCTGTGGGCGCAGGAAGACAGCGTGATGGTGGACCGCGGCCAGGTGCAGAATGCGCTGCTCAACCTCGTTGTCAACGCAGCGGACGCGATCGGCGAGAACGGCACGATCATCATCTCCTCGCTCAACCGGAACATAGAGCAGGGTGAGTGCAGCAGCAGCCGCTTCGACATCCGCCCCGGGCTCTACATCAGGCTCAGTGTGTCTGACAACGGTTCGGGCATCCCGGAGGACATCCGCGCGCACATCTTCGAGCCCTTCTTCACCACGAAGGGCAGCGGCAAGGGCAGCGGACTGGGGCTGGCCAGCGTGGTGGACCTGATGGTGCTGAGCGATGGCCAGGTCTCGATGGAGACGCGCATGGGCCAGGGCACGACATTCCACCTGGACTTCCCACTGTCTGCACTGCGCAGTGAATCAGCGGAAGCGGAGGAAGCAGCCGCTGACAATCCCCAGCCTGAGGCGGGAAGGCAGCGCGATGACCGGCTGGAGGGTAATCCTGGCATCGGCCCGTTGCCACAGGGCAGCTAGGCTGGCAGGCGTCCCAGCCAGCCGAACAGCAGCAGCCAGAAGCACATGATCCAGATGCCGACGAGTTGCTTCCAGTGCGCCTGGGATGGGGTGTGCACCCGGAAATGCCTGAGGGCGAAGAACAGCAGCAGCAGGGCGAAGAAGCTGAACGGGAAGATCCCCATCTGCCAGACACTGAGCTCCTGCGGCTGGAGCTGTCCGTTGCCTACCGCCATGGCGATCGCGCGCGCAATTGCCAGGCTGTGGATGAACAGCACTAGCAGGCCGATCCAGCTCAGGATCCACAGGATGCGGAACATCCCTGCATTATACGCCTGAAGGCATGATTGCGGGCCTCCCTGCCCGCGCTGCACTGCTTGGCAATCCAGGGTGCCGCCGGGACCGAGGAGACTGGCCCCGGCGGCCTGAGCCATGGGTTTGACCCAAGTGGGAGGCTGGCTCAGAAGTTCTTGGAGGTAAGTTGGCTGCTTGCTTGTGCTGGCCCTGCGCACACGACCGGCCGGCCCGTGTGCGGACCCTGTACTACGGTTGCCGCGGGAAAGTTACTGGCCGCGCGCAGCACCAGCGTTGTCAGTCTCCTGTTCTGCTCGTTGGACCTCCCGGTGCTTCCCCAGGCAAATACAGGAAGTTCCAAAGCCGAAGATCCCCCCGATCCCCGCAGGCGGTAAACGTGTCCCCATGGTCGGCCCGCGAATGATGCGAAAGGAGTCACCATGCATCCCGGTGCTTCAGACCATCGCACGGAGATTATGTTTCACGAATCAGGGAAATGCGAAAGTGGTACCGTGAGCAGCAGGAGACCGGTTGGTTGTCAGAACCAGAGGCAGCCTCGGCGAGACTTGCCTTCCTTATTGGCATGCCTTTTCATAGCTCCTGTTTCCATAACCAGGTTCTTCAGGTGACTAAGTGACGGAGCGCTAGCATTCATCCATTCACGCATGTCAGCTTGACTGCCCCAGACTCCTTCCGCCATGATTTCCGATTCTTCACTATAGGAGTACAAGAGAAATCGCAGGGATTCACTGATTATCTCCGGATCTGGTTTGTAATCATTACTGGCAATTAATGCAGCGAGGTCCTTCGGCATATCCTCTGGCTCTGTCATCCCGGACAGGACCGCAACTGTGGTTGCCAATGCAACACTGATCTCGCAGTCCGGAATTTCGAGATTTCTGTTCCTGAAATTCCTTTGCAAATCATTCAGAGTTTGCTTTATCCCAGCTTCGAGTCCTCGCTCCTCCAGCTCCGAAATCCAGTCCAATGCATCATCGGAGTCAAAAACACCATTATCCCAACGTCCCATTGCCGACCTCCAAGTGTATGGTTCCCCTGATTATTGCAGGGTATAGAGTAAGGATGCGTCATCATCTGGCGCAAGCGGTCTGGAGGAGCTGATGAGCGGTAAATATCTGCTGTTGTATGGCCTGCTGGCTGTGATTGTTATCTGCAGTGTCTCCTGCGTTGGCAGCGAGCCAGTGCAGAACGGCGCGCATTACGCATCCGCCTTTGCCGTCAACACTCTGCCAGACAGCATCTACGCAAACCAGGTACAGCCATTCAGCTTTTCCGTCAGTGAGCAGGATAAGCTGGCAGTGCTCAGCATCACAAACCTGCCTGAGGCTGGCCTCAAGGCTGCCTACCTGCAGATCGAGTACGACGCCGGCAAGTGGACTCCTATGGACAGCACGACCCTACAGACCGGACCGGACGGTCGCCCCTGGCTCGGGCTTGTGATGCCGGATGGCGATGGCGCACTGCAGGCCGGCATCGTTGCCAGCGGGCTTGAAGTGTATGGTGGACTGGAGCAATCAGTTGAACTGCTGCAGCTGACGTTTGCACGAGTAAGCGGCGACGCTCCCCTGCCGGACAGGATTGCCAGCGCAGCACCGGTCAATCCCGGTTCACAGAGCACACTTTCCGTAGACCAGGCAGCCGGCAAGCTCAACTGGGAATACCGCTGCAGTGGCGACTATGACCAGAACGGGCTTGTCAGCATCAGCGACCTGACCCCGCTCGGTGTGCATTTCGGCAAGGGCGGCCCCTTCAGTGACAACAGCATCGAAAGCGTGGTGGACGGCGATGGCAACGGGGAAATCAACCTCGGGGACATCACGCCGATCGGGCAGAACTTTGGCCGCGGCGTGGAAGGCTACAACATCTACCTCAGTGCGGTTGCATCCGATGCGCCGGCATCTGCTGCCGAAGCCAGCAAGATCGCAGCCGCCGGCAGCTACAACTTTGGCAGCGCTGTCGGCAGCTCAGCCACACAGCGCCTGCAGTTCTCACGCACGAGCGTGATCACCGCAGGCATGTTCTACTGGATCCGCCCGCTGCATGCAGGGGCGGAGGGCATTGCCAGCAATGTCGTGCAGGCCGGCGGTGCTTCCACCAATGCCCCACAGGCTGACCTGCTGGCCAATCCGGCCAGTGGCCAGGCGCCGCTGCTCGTCACGCTCGATGCAGCCGGCAGTACGGATCTGGATGGCGACATTGACCACTATGACTGGGACTTCGAGGACGATGGCATATTCGATGACAGCGGCATAGCGAGCTCTGTGCAGCACAGCTTCGCCACCGGCAACTGGACGGTGCGCGTGCGCGTGGTTGACAGCGGTGGCCTGAGCGACACCGCCACCGCCACAGTCAGTGCACTGGACAGCCTGCCGCAGCCACCGGTGGCAGCACTCAGCGCTGATCCCAGCACAGGAGTAGCGCCGCTGCTGGTCAGCCTGGATGCCTCCGCCAGCACGGACCCGAATGCCGACATTGACCACTATGACTGGGACTTTGAAAGTGACGGCACCTACGACGTGACGACCGGCATCCCGCAGGTCAGCCGCACCTACGGCGGAGGCCCATGGACCACGACGGTGCGCGTCGTTGACAGCGGTGGCCTCAGTGATACGGCGAGCGTGACCCTGAGCTATACACAGGCCAACTGGAACATCCGGGTGGCCGATGCCAACGCACCGGCGGGCGTTGACACCTCTTTGGTGTATGTCGGCGGCCGGCCGGTGATCGCCTATGACAAGTTCAGCTTCAGCCCGGTGTATGACAGGCTGTACGTGGTGCGCGGCACCGACACGCAGGGCTCGAGCTGGACGGCTCCGACGCGGCTTGACACCCAGCTTGAGCTGGTGCGTGCATTCGACATGGATGTGGTAGACGGCCAGGCGGCGGTCTGTTACTACGACCAGGACAACGGCCGACTGCGCTACATCCGCAGCACGAGCCCTGATGCAAGCACATGGGGCTCTCCGTTGACACTTGAAACGGATGACAGTGCTTCCAGCACCTATGGCAAGGACTGCTCACTGGAAGTGATTGACGGCTTGCCGAACATCGCATTCCGCGGGGACAACAGCCTGCGGATCTACATCAAGAAGGCCCAGAATGCCATCGGTACATCCTGGGGTGTGCGCGCCCTGGTCAGTTCCGGACTGACCGGCGTCGGCGGAATCACCCTGCATGATGCCGGCGGCAGCCCGGGGATCATCTGGACCTCGATCGTCCAGCAGAAGGTTGGCTATTTCCACGCCTCCAACCTGAGCGGCCAGTTCTTCAACAGTGACCTGTACAGTGGCAATCCGCAGCTGAGCCAGGACTTCGTCTTCCTGAATGGCAAGCCGCTGGCCGGCTTCGTGACCGGCACTCCCACTTTTGACGTGAGGGTCGCAGTCGCGGATGATGAAGATGGCAGCATGTGGCAGGCCTCCCAGGTACTGGGACAGGCCAGCCAGAACGGCTGCTCGATGGCTGTGGTGAATGGCATCCCGATGCTGGTGGCAACCAACTCCGGCAGCACTCTCCTCGAAATCTATCGTGCACTGGATCCACAGGGCAGCAGCTGGAGTGATGCAGAAGTAATTGATGGTGGTACGGGTGAGCTGCTTTCGGCACCCTGCCTGATCGAAATCAGCGGTGCCCCGGCGGTGAGTTACGCCTGGGGGGATGACCCGGATTATGAAGTCCGCTTCGCAATCTACTTCTGAGGCGCACCCTCGACCGGAAGCTCGCTCATCGCCCCGTCAGAATCCAGCCTGAATCGGGCGATGCTCTCAATCTGTGTGCCACTGCTGCGCAGGCTGGTGTCTGAATTGACGATGACGACGATGTCGCAGTCTCCACCGCTGCGCTTCAGCCAGTAGGGACTGCCGGCATTGCCAATCCCGGCCAGCGTCTCCGAATCGCAGTATTCCATCCACAGCCGCTTGAGCTCAGAATTGCGGATCGCGCCCTGCAGCTCATTGAAGCTTTCGAGCGTGCCGGACTCCAGCTTGTAGACCTCGAGGAAGGCCGGCCCGCCCTTGACCAGATCACCCCAGTGGACCGGCAAGCCCTTTTGCATGTCCTCCAGCCGGATTGTGGAGCTGAGCTGGCTGACAGCCGGATCGGGGCTGGCAGGCTGGCCGTTGGCAGCATCGACAGACCTGTTGGGGTAGCTGCTGTTGAGCATGGTCTGCTGCGCCTGGGACGGGAACTCGTTACTGTTCCACCAGTCACCCTTGTCCCAGACAAGGGAATTCCGCACCCGCCAGCCGAAGAAGGAATGGCTGACAACCCGTGTGCCGATGAAGCCGGAATCCGACATGGCAACCAACAGGTACTGCCTGTCCCTGTCCAGTGGACCGGTTTCCAGTGTGAAGAAGTTATCCCAGTACTCAATCTTCGTGTACTGCGACTGGGCGATTTCCTTTGGTTTGAGCTGGCTCAGGTTGGTCGAGCCGCCGGACTTGCCGATGTCGTATAGTCCGAGGCTGGCCACCGAATCGCTTGAGAACAGGCGCAGGCCGACCACGATGTTGCCTGCCTCCCTGACGCTGACACTTGTAATCGTCTTTGCGAGCGAGCAGGAACTTAGACAGATGACTGCCAAAGGAAGCAGAATTGCCAGGGCCACCCGGGGCACGCGATGTCCTCCCGCTGCATTTCGTAGCTGAATACATGACAGCACAAAGCGCCTTCGGGTTCAAGGGGGATTAACCACGCCCGACAGGATTCGAACCTGTGACCCTCTGCTTAGAAGGCAGATGCTCTATCCCCTGAGCTACGGGCGCGCAACGGTCGGGGAAACCGCTGAGGATGATACCAGAGAGAGTGGAGGCCTGACGCGAGTCAGGCTCGGTGGTCTGACGCAAGTCAGGCACGGTCTTCAATGCTCAACACTCATTGCTACCAAAGGCGCAGCGTTGCAGGATTCAAACACCACGATGACACGAAGAATTGGATGGTCACATAGCTTTGCATTGCGATTTGCCTTCCAGCTTCGTGGACTTTGTGCCAATAGTGGTTGACCCTCTTTATCCGGCTTGCGCCGGGATACCGCGCCGAGCTGGCGCTCGACCTCCGCGCCTGGCTTGCGCCAGACCTCCTACCTGATGTCCTCGCGCCCTGAAGTCACCTCACGCAGGTTCGTGACGTATTCCTGCCAGCCCTCGGAGTGGCCCTTGAACATCGAGTCCAGGCCTTCGCCGTACTGGAAGCCGCGGTGCTCCAGGCTGACAACGCAGCTGCCCTGCCCGGTCTCCCGGATGCGCCAGTGCACCATCGTGCGTGCGGCCTCCCGCCAGTCCTGCTCGCTGCCCTGCGCCGGATCCCAGTCCGTCGGGAACCATTCCATGTCCAAAAGCATCGGCGCTTCGACGGCGGTGATCGCGCCACTGCGGATATGGGTGCTGCCATTGGCACGAATCCAGCGGAAGCTGTAGTTGCCGCCGCTACGGGCATCAAGCTCCGCCTGCTGCGGGAACCACTGCGTGATGCGATCAGCCTTCGTCAGCCAGGGCCAGAGCTCGGCAGCACTGAGCGGCACTTCCACCTGCAACAGGATCGCGCGGCTCGGTTCACCGAGGTTCTCCTGTAAGTTGCCATTCAGGTCCAGGTAGACCGCCAGCTTCTCGATCGCGGATGCCCAGCCCTCGCTGTAATGTCTGCACATCTCCGCCTCGCCGAGGAACTCGTGCAGGATGCGGATCTCGGTCCCTTCACTGACAGTGCGGAAGCTGAGGCTGACCCGCGCCCCGCTGACGTACTCCTCGCCGTTGCGGATGCTGTCCCAGCTCAGCACGAAGCGCTCGTGCTCCACGATGTCCTCATAGCGGCCATGCGCAAGGTAAGTGTTGCCATTTTCCGGCCGGCGCAGGCCCCAGCTGAATTCGCCGCCGATGCGCACATCGGCCGTGATCCCGGTGGATTCGAGGTCCGGGCCGGGCCACCACTTCGCAAATTTCTGCGGGTCGGTCCAGGCGTTCCAGACGCGCTCCAGGGGAAACCTGACAACCCTCACGACCTCAACTGCCGGCTTTGCCAGCACCACATCCAGATCCTTCCTCACTGCTTTCCTCCCTTGCCATCATGTTCCACTTCCTCAGACGCGAGGAAGTCCTCCAGCGAATCAATCCGCGCATTCCAGAAGCCGCGGTAGAAGGCGATCCATTCCATCGCCTCCCGGAGCGGCCCGGCCAGCAGGCGGCAGTGGTACTCGCGCCCCTGCTTGTCGCGGCTGACCAGCCCAGCCTCCTCCAGCACCCTGAGGTGCTTGGAAACCGCCGGCAGGCTCATGCTGTAGGGCCCTGCCAGCTCGCTGACCGTGGTGCTGCCATCCGCCAGCTGCCGCAGGATGCCGCGCCGGGTCGGATCGGACAGTGCGGCGAAGGTGCGGGACAGTTCCTGTTCAGAATACTTAACCATCAGGTTAAGTATATCAGGATTTCCGCGAATGTCCAGCGCTAGCGATTCCTCGGTGTCCCTGGATTGTCAGCCGGCAGTTCAGTCTGTTCGGTGAATTCCAGCCAGATCCCGCCGCTCAATGCCGGATCGATCGCGAACTGGCTGACCGGACCTTCCGGTCCTGATTCTGAATGGAACTCACTAAGCTGCATGGCATCCAGGCAGCGCGACAGGTCCGCCACTTCAAGCTGCAGGCCAATCAGTCCATTTTTCCTTGCGGGAAAAAGAAGAATGGCGATGCCATCCATTTCCACAATGGTGGCTTTTCCAGCCAAGGTACTGGTCTCGCCGGCTTCTGTACCACCGAGCAGTTCCAGCAGCAGCAGGTCACGCGCCAGGTCATCTGTCTGCAACCATACTTCGGATATGCCCCTGGCCTCGTTCCGCTGCAGGCTGCCGGCCCGATCGACAAGCGGCCCGAGCAGATGCTGGATGAAGCGCAGCGGCTGGCGAACCTCATCGCGTGGGCGGGTCAACTCGATGCGTGTGCGGTGGTCGATGAACTCCAGCGGCTCCTCCACCGCTTCCAGTGCATAGCGGATATGCTCAAGCTCGGTGCCGGCCAGCGCAACATCAGCAGGCCCACCACCCTGTGCGCACATTTCGGCGTAGTGCATCGCCCGCCTGTCCAGCGCTGTTTCACAATAGAGCAAGGCAATCGAGCTGCCATCCCGCAGCCAGATCCGGCATTCCAGTACTCCCCCCGTGGTTGCCTTCCATTCGCCCATCCGGAATCCGAACTGCCCCTCCCACAGCTCGCGCGCGGCATCCCTGTCCGCCACCGCGATCTCAACATGGTCCAGGCCGAGCTGGATCTCACCCTCACTGGAGCGCAGGCCGGGACAGCAGTCTTCGGCATGTGCCACTGCAATCGTAAGAACAAGAAATATGGTCAGTGCGAACAAGCGCATGCAGGCAGTATATGAAATCTCCGCCGATCCAAGAACATTCCGGTGATTCAGGCGTCTTATTGATAATTCGCAATCATTTAAATGCAGCGCTTAAACAGGCAAATGCTGGATGATTGCGGGTAGTATCAGGAGGTCTGCCGCAGGGCAGCCCGGACCAGGATGGACACCATGAGAATTGCCGGCATGTTGATAATCGGATTGCTGTTCCTCGGCGGTGTGATGTATTCCGCTTCCGCCATGAACCGCATGTATGACGCCCAGGGCGGCGGCATTGCGTTTCGCAGTTCTCCCAAGTCAAGCGACGTGCTGACCATCGGTTACGACACACCACAGGACTTCAAGGCCGCACAGATGACAGAAATTCCCGTAAAGCCCCCGATTGACAGCCAGCTTCCACAGAACCTGGAAGTGGCCAGCTTCGCGCTTGGTTGATTCTGGGGTCCGGACTCCCGGTTCGGGAGCATCAAGGGTGTCTACCGCACGGTCGTCGGCTACAGCGGCGGCGACAAGCTTAACCCGACCTACCACGACCTCGGCGACCACACCGAGTCCTTCGAGGTCTGGTACAACCCGGAAGAGCTGAGCTATGCGCAGCTGCTGGCCTATGTCTGGGACAGCCATGACCCCAGCTACAGCACCAGCTATGTGCAGTACCGCAATGTGATCTGGGTACACAATGAAGAGCAGCGCAGGGTCTCCGATACGCAAAAGGCTGCGATCGAAAAGGAAAGCGGCAAGCCGGTGGCAACGCTGATCCTCGACGCCAAGACCTTCTACCCCGCCGAGGACTACCACCAGAAGTACGCCCTGCGCCACAACCAGGCGCTGATGCAGCTGTTCGACCGCTGGTACCCCAAGGGCAGCGACTTCCGCGAGAGCTTCACTGCAATGCGCTTCAATGCCTACCTGCAGGGCCATGGCAGTGCGACGCTGCTGCTCAACGAACTGGATGGCTACGGCCTGCCGGATGAACTGAAGGACATGATGCGTGCCCAGGCGCCGAAGCTGAGCGAGGATGCCGGCATGCAGTGCGCCATCCCGGGAGCGTAGGAAGGCGGATTGCCTGAACAGCTGTGCTGCACGACTTATAATCCGGCTGTGCGCCTGACCCCTACCGGTCTAATCCTGCTGGCTTTGGCAATGCTATGCCTTTGCAGCTGTCCGCAGCAGCAGCAGGCTGGCCAGACTGCCACGGACCAAGGCTCATCTGCTGCAGATGGCAAGGACAAGGGTGCAGTGGCACTCGACATGCAGCGCCGTTCCCCCGAACTTGAGCTGCCTTTCGAACTCCCTGATGTGCCTGCGCCCGACCCGGCAACTGAGCTGGCAACGCTGGCCGTGCTTGGCAACTTCCGCGGATTCCAGAAACCCTGTTCCTGCACACCGGAGCAGGATGGCGGACTGGCCCGGATGGGCAGTGTGCTGCACCGGGTGGACGAGGAAGGCCTGGCGCTGTCCGCGCAGGCGGCAATCCCCGATGATGCAAACCTGCCGGAGTATGACGTTGCCATTCCCGGCGAGGCTATTCCCCAGCCCCTGTGGCTGGTCGACCTTGGCAATTTCTCCTGGACGCAGCTGCACTTTCCCGGCCTGCGCAGCCGCACGCACCTGCAGATCCTCTCGGCGATTGGAGCACGGGCCGCGATTCCCGGTGCCAGTGAGCTGAGCCTTGGCCTCAGTGACGCCGTGGCGGCCTTTGCCGACAGCCCGCTGCCGCTGGTGAGTTGCAATCTGGTTGTGGATCAGTCGGACATTGAGATCCTGCCCAGCCTGCAACTCGCTGACAACTGGTACCTCGTCGGGGTGAGCAGTTCAGAGGACGGACAGGGGATGCATGCCAGAGCTGACTGGTGGCAGCTTGCTGACTCAGCCAGCTCGTTGACAAACACACTGGCGAGCCTGCCAGCGGACTGCCACATCATCGTGGCCGGGGCCAACCTCGATCCCGCGCTTGCCGAAACGGCGCTGGCTGACCCGCGGGTCAACTGCTGCATCGGCGTGCCCTTCAACCGGCACAGGCAGAATGCGGACGAGCCGCGCATGTACCGCGACCCGCTGCCCAAGGCCACGGTAATGGACATGTACAGCCTGGACGCCCCTGGCAATGACGTGACTGACTGGACGATCCGGCTCGATGAGCAGTATCCGGATGACCCGCGTGTGATGGAGTTGATCAAGCACGAAGGCAAGCTCTCACGTGACAAGCTGCGCGAACAGCGCATGGCACGTGCGGCTGCTGCCGGCGGGACTGACAAGCCGGAATTCGGCATGTCAGACAAGTTCCTACCGCAGAAGGAACATGCTTTCAGCTACGAGGATGAGCGCAGTTACGTCGGCGGTGAAAGCTGCCTGCACTGCCACCGTGATGCGGCCGACAGCTGGCGCGGCACCAAACACGCCCAGGCTTTTCATTCGCTGGAAAGCGAGGGACAGGCGGATGTGCTGGACTGCCTGGCATGCCATACGACGGGACTGCTGCTCAGCGGCGGGTATGACCCGTTGGAGCCGGGTCCGGCAATGGCGGCGGTCGGTTGCGAAAGCTGCCACGGGCCAGGGTCGCACCATGTGCATGCGATGCAGGACCAGCTGGGCAAGCCCGAGGGATTACTGATCGACAGGATGCCGGTGAATGGCTGTGTGCAATGCCATGACCCCTACAACAGCCCGAACTTCAGCTTCGACGAATACTGGGAGCGGATCCGTCACTGAAGGGTCTGCTCATCCATCTTCACGTCCGTGACAGACTGCTCATGCACCCAGCCCGTGGTGCTGAAGGTTGAATGCACCAAGAGCCAGCTGCCCTCCTGGCGGATCATGCCAAGCCGCGTGCCCTTTCCGATGGTCAACGGGCAGCGATTCAGGTTGACCGGCACCAGCGGGTCGCCTTCCGGCTTGTTGAGCAGCATGGTTGTTTCGCGTGCATAGCACCAGCCGAGGCTGTCTTCTCCGTCACCCGTGGTCCAGCCCCCCGGTACGTAGCCCTGGCTCGCCACCCGGCGCACATTCCGCGCATTGGCTGGCAGGCCGGAGCCTTGCTGTGATGACTGGGCAGGAGGCTGCACTGAAGGCAGCGGCCGGGCCTGGTTGCTGGTCTGTGGGCTGCGCCGCGGAGTCGGAATCGCGGGAGTGGCCTGCTGCGGAGCAGGAGTGGCCACCACAGGCACCGGCGCGGGGGGCGGTGCATTGCGGCTGCGCATCCAGTTGCTGAACAGCGGCCAGGCCGAGATGGCTGCGAACAGCAGGGCCACGAGGCCGGTCACCGCAAGCAGGTATCTGAAACTACTGGGCATGGCAAACCACTACACATATTAGACACCATGCGGGGCCTTTTGTTTCGTGGCCGATGGCCTATGTAATGGAGATTGCATTTTGGTATAGTCTTAACCAGTCCGTGTTCCCGCAGCACCGGGCCCTGCGGAACACGTGAAATCTGGCTGATATCAGGAGTTTTCGATGCTTATGCGCTTGAGGGCCTGCCTTGCCGCACTCTTCATCCTGCTCGTGACTTCCATGCTTGCCGCCTGTGGCGGCGGTAGTGGATCCGCTGAACTTGACGGCACGAACCTGCCGCCCGCGGTCCAGCAGGAAGTTCCAAGCCTGCCCCAGAGCCAGCTTCCGGTATTTCCGGATGAGCTGGTGGAGCGTGAGCATCCCGCCGGTGTATCCGCCACGGAGAACGTACAGACGGGCAGCCAGGCATGGATGATGCAGTCACCCGGTTCCTCCTTCAATGGGACGGCGCTGGAGCTGGACGGCAATGCCGGCCCGACTTCACTGTGGGGCATGTGGCGCTGGACCAACTTCCAGGGTGGCCTGCCGATCCGCGTGCTGCTGGACTTCGACATTGATGCGGGTGGCGAGTTCTACGTGCTGCTGAGCGACTATGGCACCGGCCGCTGGAAGCTGATCGGCCCGCTGCCGGAGACCTTCGCAAATGACAGCCGCACTTCCTACCCGGTCGGCGACTTCGTCAGCCCCGGAGACAGTACCTATGTCGGCGTGCTGACAACAGCTGGCACGAGCATGACGATCAACACGGTCACGCTGCTGGCTGATGACGACCTGACTCCACCGAATGCACCTGAGAACCTCGTAGCCAGCGATGAGCAGCCCGGTTCCGTGATGCTTGACTGGGACGACCTGACTGACCCGACGCTGGACGGATACAACGTCTACTACAGCCCAAACGGACCCTTCGAGCTTGGTGATGTCGGTGTGCAGCAGATGAACCTGTTCCCCGTCAGCATCAGTGAGTACCTCGCGAACGGCCTGGTGCCGAACACGACATACAACTTCGGCGTGACCTCGGTGGACATGGTTGGCAACGAAAGCGGCCTGAGCAACATCGTGGAGGCCACCACCACCGATGACACCCCGCCGGGCATGCCGACCGGGCTGACCATCGACAGCATCGGCAGCACGACCGTCAACCTGAGCTGGACCGCCCCGGCCGACCTGGACATCCAGGGTTACAACATCTACATCGGCAACACCCTCGACTTCGACCTGGCGGACGGCGAGAAGCAGGACGGAGCACTGTACCCCGGCACCAGCGGGGTACGCGACGGACTGACCCCGGACCAGGAGTACTTCGCCCGGGTGACTGCGGTTGATGTGTTCAACCAGGAGAGTGTGCCCAGCGGCAGCGTGAACTTCACCACCGTGACGGATGCCCCTCCGGTGCCGGACTTCATCGTCAGCCCTGGTTATGTCGAGGTGGGCGAGATCGCATTCTTCAACCCAAGCCCGACCTTTGACCCGGACACCGACTCATCCGAGCTGACCTTTGAGTGGGATTTTGACAACGATGATGTGATTGACGAGAGTTCAACGGGCCCTGTGAACGTCAACTGGACCTTCAACACCGTTGGGCCGACCCCGGTCAGCCTGACCGTCAGTGATGCCCTGTCCTCCGTCGAGCTCAACGTGATGCTGATGGTGCACCGTTCCTACGAACGCTTCAACTTCGGCAACGGTGCCGGAAACGCCGGCAGCGTCCTCGGGCTGGCGACTTGCCCCGAGAACAGCCTGGTTGGCATTCCCTTTCGCGATGACAACAATGACATCAAGCTGCGTTACTACAACGGCAGTACCTGGAGCGTGATCACGATGCCTGCTCAGGGCTTCACGGACTTCGCGGTCTCCCCGCAGGGCCCGGCCGCCCTTTACATCGATGTCACCGCCAATTCGGTGACGTGGAGCGTCCAGCGTTACAATGGGAGCTGGAACACGATCCGCTCCCAGACCATCTCAGGCCTGTCCGAACCATCCACGGCAACTTCCCAGCTTGCCATCGGTAACAACGGGCGGATCTCCGTCGGCGTCGTGTATTTCAACAAACCCGGATTCGGCGACCCGGTCTACCAGTACCACGTCTGGCATGAGAAAGCGGATTCCAGCCTGCTCGACATCAATGTCTTCGGAGGCACACGCCCCTCGGCGCAGTTCACCGCAACCGACCTGACCCGCACGGATGACACGAGCTACCTGCTTGACAACGTCTCCGGGAGCGTCAATCTGAACCTAATCACAATCACTGACAGCGGCAGTACGACCAGCTCCGGAATCCAGACCATCAACGGCGTGCCCTCCCGGATGTACATCGATACCGACCCTGACAGTCCGAACCAGGTCTTCTGGGGCATGCTGAACAGCACCAACCGCATCTACTACGGTGACAACTATGGCACCGCCAATGGCGGAAGCCAGTTCGTCAATGCGGGCTCCGCTGCGGAGGAGCTGGCAGCCATCGGATTTGCCGGTGACAACGAGGCCGAGGTCTTCTGGCTGGATGAATACACCACCGGTGACCAGGAACTGCGTGGCTACACCACCATCGCGGATTCCGTCTTTTCGGTGGGGAGTGGAATCGGCTTTGCCGACAACGCATTCGGCGGATACCACGACACCGGCAGCGGCAGTGGTGTATGGATCGTGGTACGCGAAAGCCGCGATGGTCAGGTGGTGGCCCGCTACATCGAGAGTGAATCCGTTGCCGACAGCCTCGTCGTGCACAACCCGGTCAGCGCCAGCACGATCTTCACCAAGTCCGCCCCGGTCGTGTTCCCTGATGACAGCATCTCCAGCTCGCACCTGCAGGGCTACCCGACGGCGCTTGTGGGCAACATCGCGGCGGACCATGCCAGCTCCACCACGCAGTTCGTCGGCAGTGATGCCTATGTGCTGACCAACTTCTCCTGCCTGACTGGCAACCTGAATGAGTACATGCTCGGCGGCATCGACACAAACGGCGTGATGGTGCTGAACCTGCTGGTGAAGGGACTGACCGGTGCGACCCAGTCCCTCGTCGTGGAAGGCGTCGGCATGGCCACGATGGAATATAACCCGAACAGCTCGACGATCATGCTGCTCTATACCACCGGTGGCAGCACCACGCTGAACTACAGGACATACAACGCTGGCTCCTGGACTGCCCCGTCGGTGCTCATCGGCGCCGGGCCGGAGATCAAGCGGATGGACAGCGCCCTGCGTGCTGACGGGGACTTCGGCGTGATCGTTGCCAACGCCAGCGATAAGCTGCTGATGCTTGAGACGAGCTCCGGCTCCTGGCAGCCCTCAGTGGAGATCTATGACGGTGCGCTGACTGTCATCACCTCGTTCATCGGCATGGACTATGACTCCACCAACGAGGCAGCGGTGGTTGTCAACCGTGAACCCGGCGGGATCTGGCTGGGCACCATCCCGGATGGCGGCAGTGTCAGCTGGGAGGAGGTCGATCCCCTGCTCAGCGCCAATGCCTACAGCCTCAACGTGGCGCATGACAGCTCTGACAACCCGGTGCTGGTCTACCTGCGCAGCAATACTTCCTTTGCAGATTCGGATCTGTACATCACGGAGAAGCTCGGCGGCAGCTGGGTGCCGGACCAGGCGCCTTCCGTCGTCAAGCTGCTGGGCATCCCGCTCGGCCTGACTCAGGACAGCGCTCGCAACATCATCATCGGTGGCGCAGACAAGGGTGCCACCCCCAAGGCGATCTGTGTCATCTACTATGACTGAACCTAAACGGGCCTTTCGCCCGGCACCCAGGCAGGACTGCCGGATCCGGTAGGTCCACAGGGGACAGGAGTTCAAATGGCTGAAACAAGACTGACGGGCCGGCAGTTACTGGTCGTCCTGTTGCTGTCATTCGCATGTTCGTGCGGGGCCACCGGCAGCCTTCCCAGCAATCCGGACCAGTCAGCTCCCATGCCCGGGGAAGGCCATGAGCTGCTGCCGGCAGGTCAGTTGCCACCGTTCCCGGACGGTTTCGTTGAACGTGAGTTTCCCGCAACCACGTCTGACTTCTTCAACACCCAGACCGGCAGGCAGGCCATCGCCCACGCGGATCCCGGAATCGTGTTTGACGGGGAATCGATGGTGATGGTGGCGGACAGCGGCGCTCCACTGCTCTATGGCATGTGGCGCTGGGGGCCGTTCAGCAACTTCTACCCGATCAAGGCGCTGCTTGATTTCGAGATCGCGGAGGGCAGCGAGTTCTACGTGCTGAGAGCGAACTATTCAACCAAGCGCTGGAACATCGTCGGGCCGCTGGACTCGGACTTCGCCAATGACGGCAGGCTGAATTATCCTGAGACTGGGTACATCAGCCCCCAGGGTTACTGCTACGTTGCGGTGCTGGTGGCCCCGGACACGGACATGACGGTGCACAGCGTGACCGTGCTATCAAATGACGACCTGACACCACCCACGGTCCCGCAGAACCTGGTCGCCGACGAGATCACACCCGGAGCGGTATCGCTGAACTGGGACGACGTCACCGGTGACACCTCCCTGGATGGCTACAACATCTACAGTGGCCCTTCTGCGGGCTTCCAGGCTGGGGACGCAGGCGTCGTCAAGTACAACGACTCGGTCGTCGAGGACAGTGAGTTCGTGGCCAGCGGGCTCGTGCCGGGGACCACATACCACTTCGCAGTCAGTGCGATTGACATCGTTGACAACGAGAGCCTGTACAGTGAATCGCTGGAGGTCCAGACCCTTGCCGATGACGTTCCCGGTGCACCGACAGACCTGAATGCTGACTACGTCGGCTCAACCACCGCGGAATTCAGCTGGACCGCCCCGGGGGATGAGGACCTCGCGGGCTACAACATCTACATCGGCTTTAGCGACGACTTCGAGCTGGCTGACGGCATCGTGCAGCAGGACGGCCTCTACCTCTGGGAAGCCGGCACCCGCGATGACCTGCAGCCGCTGACGCAGTACTGGGCAAGGGTCACCGCAGTTGACATCTACAACCAGGAGAGCCTGCCCAGCGGGAGCATCGGCTTCACGACCGTTGCCAATGCAGAGCCGCAGGTGGACTGGATCAACACACCGGGATTCGTGCAGAAGAGCGTTGAGACGATCTTCGACCCGCGGCCGACCTATGACCCCGACAATGACATCAGCCAGTTGGAGTTCGTCTGGGATTTTGACAATGATGACGTGGCTGACTTCACTTCCACCGGCCCCGAACTGGTCTACTGGACCTGGGATGAGCTGGGGGACTACCCGGTCAGCCTGACGGTCAGCGACCCGTTCAATACGGTTGAGCTGGTGCGCACGATCACCGTGAACCGGCATTTCAAGCGCTACAACTTCGGTTACGGAGATGGCTACTACGCGACCGTGAAGGAGGTTGCCACTGACCCTGCGAGTGGCACTGCCGCCGTGCTCGTCACGGATGAACTGGTGGAGTCGCAGGTCAAGTACTTCAACGGTTCCAGCTGGTCCACCATCGAGACTATCCCGGAGGGCGTGCGCTCCATCGCGGTCTCCTCCGGGGGCCTGTTCGCCCTGAGCGTGGAGACAGAGGCCACCGGGTTTGACTGGACGATCCGCAAATACAACGGCAGCTGGCAGGTTGTCAAGTCCGGCACGGTCTCATCAAGCCCCAATTCGCCGGCTGTCTATTATTCGCGCCTGGCGGCCTCAAGCGGCGGCAGACTCTCCGTTGCCATTGTCTGGGCCCCGGTCATCGAGGGCAACCCCACGATAACGCTGCGCCTGCTGGCCATCCACGAGAATGCGGATGGCAGCTTGTCGGAATCCGAGCTGTACAACGGCACCCGATCAGGTGATAGCTATGCCTGCAGCGCGATTGCCCGCGACGGGAATGCGACATTCATCCTTGACAACATCACGAACAACCCGGACCTCAACCTGTGGCGGATTGACGATTCAGGCAGCAGCCTGGTCCCGGCCGTGCAATCGGTCAGCGGCCTGATCATTGACATGCAGATGGGCTGCAAGCCGGGTGTTGCGGACCAGGTGCACTGGGTCGCGCTCAACGCCGCCGGGCGCTTCCATTACGGTGACAACTACGGCGCGCCGAACGGCGCCGGGCAGTACCATGATGCCGGTGCCGGAGAGTACGGCATGTCTGGCAGCGCCCCACTGGCTGACAACGAAGGCATGTTCTACTGGACGAAGCGCGGAGCCGACGGGCTTGAAAGCATCGGCGGCTACAGTTCCACGACGAATACGGAACACAGCTTCGGCGCAGCACGGGGTTATGCATCGAGCGGCTGCGGCGCTTGGCATGCCGGTCCCTCTGGCAGCGGCATCCTCCTGGCGGTGAATGAGAGCAGGGACGGCGAGGTGTTCGCGCGGCTGCTGAACGAGGACCAGAACCTGGAAACCACCACCATGTATGAACCAGCCGGTGATGCCTCAGTATTCAGCAGGTCGGCACCGATCGTCTTCCCGGACAACACCATCTACAGCCTGCACCAGATGCGCTATCCCTCCATCCTGGTCGGCAGCATCCTGCCGACTGACGGCTCGAAGCACACCTTCTTCCATGGCAATGACACCTACGTGGTGCCCAACGATGCATGCCACACGATGAACCCCGACGAATACATGGTGGCAACACAGATTGACGACGACAAGCTGCTTGTCAACAGGATGATGCGCTGGCAGTCAGCGGGCGAGGAAAGCCTGTACATCACCGACGCCTGGCTGCCTGAAATCTGCTACAGCCCGGGCTCATCAGCCGTGATGCTTGTCTATACCTCGGCGGACGGCCTGGACCTGCTGAGCCGCACCTGGGCACTCGGCAGCTGGGGCAGTGCGGTGCAGATTGCCAGCAGCGCCACGCCAATCAAGCGCCTGAAGATGGCCCCGCGCCATGACGGCGAGTATGGACTGTGCTGGGCCAATGAAGGCAACCTGCTGATGTTCCAGGAAACGCAGGCCGGCGTGTGGGACAGCGCGGGCACGATCTACAACGGAGCGCTCAACCTGGTCACATCCTACGTTGGCATCGATTACAACATCAACAACCGTGCCGCAGTCGTGGCACAGCGCGAGAGCGCCGGCATCTGGGTCGGCCTGATCCCTGATGGCGGCTCAGTCAGCTGGGAGGAAGCGGACCCGCTGGTCGGAGAGATCTCCTTCAGCCTCGGAGTGGCACATGGCAGCAGTCCGGACCCGATCATCCTCTACCAGAAGGACGTCAGTTTCCTGCTCAACTCCAAGCTGTACATCAATGAACGCATCAACGGCAGCTGGGTCGCGCTCGGGGCTGCCCCGAGCGTTGACATCATTGGCATCCCGCTGGGTTTCGCAAAGGATTCGCTGGGCAATGTGATCGTAAGCGGCATGGATGCCACTGATCCCTTCCGGGCCCTGTGCGTAATCTATTATGACTAGGATGAAACTGGGCTGGACGACACGATGAGGATCGCCGGGATAGACCCCGGTTACCACCGCTGTGGCTGGGCCGTGCTGGAGATCGCCAATGGCGGCGGGATGCTGCACGGCAGCGGCACAATCGTGGCGGAGGCCGGGCAGGAGATGGCACAGCGCCTGCACCTGATCGCAGAAGGCATTGACCAGCTGATCAGCCTGTGGCAACCTGATGTGATGGCAGTCGAGGAGCTGTTCTTCGTCAAGAACGTCAAGACCGGGATCGGGGTGGCCCAGGCCCGCGGCGTGGTGCTGCAGCGTGCGGCCGCGGCAGGCATCCGCGTGCATGAATACCCGCCGAGCATGATCAAGAGCCAGCTCACCGGCAGTGGCAACGCTGACAAGAAGCAGGTGGAGTACATGGTGCGCCGCCTGTTCGACCTGCCGGAGGACAACCAGCTTGACGACGAGCTGGATGCCATCGCCGTCGCCGTCTGCCAGGCTATGCGCAGCGGGATCCCGGAGCAGCTGCGTTGATTGCATCCCTGCACGGAACGGTGGCTGACATCCCTGCGGATGGAATCGTACACCTCAGCTGTGGCCCCGTCACGCTTGAGCTGCACATGCCCGGCTCGCAGGCCATCCGCCTGCACGCCGGTGAGAGCCTGAGGCTGTACACGCACTTCCACTTCAGCAGCAGTGCCGACATGATGCGCCTGTATGCCTTCCAGCGCAGCGATGAGCGCGACCTGTTCGTGCTGCTGCTCAGCGGCAGCGGGGTCGGGCCGCGCGTGGCGCTGAGCCTGATGGACATCGGCTTCGGAGCACTTGCACGGGCCATCATCGATGCGGATGAGAAGACCCTGTCATCCGCCAGCGGTGTGGGCAAGAAGCTGGCGCAGAAGATCGGCGTGGAACTGGCGGACAAGGTCTCGAAGCGCTTCGGGCAGGTCGCTGCCGAAGGCACGGCTGCTGCAAGCCGGATTGATGACGAAAGCGAACAGGCACTTGAGGCGATCTGCGCACTGGGCTTCACGAGGGCCCAGGCAGAGGACAGCCTCGCTGCGGTGCTGGATGACGGCAAGGCTGAGACCGCGGTGCTGGTGCGCCGCATGCTGGCCTGGCTGTCAAGGAACTGATGCAGGAGATGACGGATGCGCTGCGAACACTGTGAAGCACAGAACCCTGAGGATGCGATGTTCTGCGGAGAGTGCGGCCACCGCCTTGGCCCGCAGCTGCCCCCGGCCCAGGATGCACCGCCCCCGCCCCCGGTCGCGCCACCAGCGCCCCAGCCGGATGCCCAGGGCAACTACGGCACCGGAGCAGCCGGACCGGCCATGCCGCCACCATCAGCGGGGCAGTATGTCCAGCACACCAATACGAGCGGCAGCGGGCCGCAGGCCATCCTGCCGGATGAGGCAAACGGCTGGACCTTCGCCGGTTGCCTGCCATTCGGGATCTTCGGCTTCAGCCACAATGTGGTGGGCTGGGGTTTGGTCGGTTGTATCGGGGTGCTGATCCCACCGCTGCACTGGCTGTACTTCTTCGTGATGGGGGCCAGTGGCAAGCAGATCGCCTGGAAACACAGGCGCTTCGCAGACATCGAAAGTTACCGCAGTACGATGCAGATCTGGAACATCGCCGGCATCGCCTGGCTGGTGATCACATTGCTTTACTGGGGCCTCGTGGGCGTGGCATCCAGCCTGAACCCTGACTCGGCCGCCGGCGCGCTCTTCAGGGAGCTGCAGTAATTGAGAAAGCCCGGAATTTACCGGATATCACGCAATCCCGATTATGAATATTAGAATGACTGGACCAGTCATCATTCCCTGGTGGTAGGGAGCGTACATGGCAAGCAGGAAGAGAGTTAAAAATACTGGTACGGGCGGCCGCAGCCGCTTCGGCCGCGTGATCAGCATCATCAACACAGTTACCTGGCTGCTTGTGCTCGGCAGCCTGCTGATGGTGCTCAGCGGACTGCTGAAGTTCCGCAGCGCCTACTTCGACGTGCGGGATGACATGCACGACCTGGTCAGCACCGATGTGACGGACAGCCAGGCCACGCGGGTTTATGCCCGCGATTACGACCCGACCACGGGGGAAGGCACCCTGCTGGGCATCGTGGCTGAAGAGAACCGCAAAGACGTCGACTACTACGAGCTGCCGCCGATGCTGGTGGCCTGCCTGCTGTCCACCGAGGACCACCGCTTCTTCCGCCACCATGGCGTGGATGTGCTCGGTACCGGCCGCGCGATCGCCAAGGGCGTGATGAGCAACAGCGACATCCGCGGTACGTCAACCATCACCCAACAGCTGGCCCGCAACGTCTACCTCGCCAACATCAAGAGCGAGAAGACAATGAACCGCAAGGCGCAGGAGGCCGTGCTGGCGCTGGAGCTTGAGCAGCAGCTGACCAAGCAGGAGATCATCGAGCGCTACCTGAACCACATCTACCTCGGCAACCATTCCTACGGCGTGAAGGCCGCCGCCGAGAACTACTTCGGCAAGGACCTGAACGAACTCAGCCTGGCGGAATGCGCCCTGCTGGCCGGACTGCCGCAGCAGCCGAGCGCCTACAACCCGGCTGACCCGGAAAAGCAGAAGTTCGCCAAGGAGCGCCGCAATACGGTGCTGAGCCTGCTGGAATCCCGCCTCGATGAGGGCTTCATCGAGGAACTGCAGGCTGAGGACCCGGAGAAGTTCGGCGACCTCGACCTGACGCATGGGCGCGTGCAGGAGGCGATGCAATCCCCGATCGAAGTCAGCGTGAAGCGTGGCTCCAACCGCCTGCGCTTCCCCTACTTCACCACCTATGTGATTGACAACGTGCTGGAGGAGCGCTACAAGCGCGAGAACGTGCGCCGCGAAGGCATGACCGTGGTCACGACTCTCGACCCGCAATACCAGGCCTGGGCGGAGGAAATCGTCAAGGAAAAGGTTGACAAGCAGCGCAAGAGCCAGAACGTCAGCCAGGCTGTGCTGATGCTGCTGGATGCGAAGACCGGTGAGGTACTTGCCAATGTCGGCGGCTACGAATGGGGCCAGCCCAACCGCTTCGGTGAACCGGACAGCTTCAACCGTGGCTTCCTGATGCGCCGCCAGGTCGGCAGCTCCTTCAAGCCCTTCACCTATGCCACTGCATACGAGCAGGGGATCAGCCCCAGCGCGCTGATCTGGGACGGACCGAACAAGGAAATCAGCGCCCAGCTCAAGAAGGAGTGGCCGAAGAACTCGGACCACACTTATCGAGGCTGGATCAGCGTTGCCAGCGCCCTGCAGTACTCACGCAATGCAGCGGCGGTGGACCTGCTGCATAACTTCTGCGGTGAGGAAAGCGTGATCAACACCTGCCGCAAACTCGGCATCGAAGCGGAACTGGAGCCGGTGCCGGCCCTGACGCTCGGCGTGCATGACATCAAGCCGATAGAAATGGCGGAAGCCTACACGGTGTTCCCCAACATGGGAACGCATATCCAGCATGAGGTGATCCGCCAGGTTTACAACCAGAACGGATTCAAGATCGAGGACAACGTCAGCTCCGGAGCAGTTGAGCGGCGCAGCAATGAGGCCCTGACCCAGAACACCGCCTGGATCATGGTCAATAACATGATGCGTGTCGTCAATGCCGGAACTGGTACCAGGGCGAAACTCAGCAGTTTCGATGTCGGCGGCAAGACAGGAACCTGCGACGATTTCAAGGATGCCTGGTTCGTGGGCTACACACCTGAGTTGATCTGCGCGGTCTGGGTTGGCAATGACGACCATGCTGTGGAAATGAAGCGGATGTTCGGCGGCAGCCTGCCGGCGGAAATCTGGCATGACTTCATGGTCAAGGTGCTGACACCGGTCAATGAGAAACTCGACGAGAATGGCAATGTGGTCCAGGCTGCCTATACTCCACGTTATTCAGAAAAGAAGTTCGTCAAACCGCAGGGTGCGACGTTCAATGGCTTTGCCGGTCTTTCCTACGGAGCGGATCTGATCAAGACCGAGGAAGGCGAGTGGATCAACGAGGCTGAGCAGAAGGAACGCGAGGAGAAGGCCGCCCAAGAGAACCAGGCCCTGCCTGATGAGTTCTACACGCCCTGGGAGCCCGGCCAGGACCTCGGCGGCAGCATCTTCTAGCTGGGGATATTTCGATAACGGTGAAACTATTACCACCGCAATCCGGTATACAGGTGGTGAAAACCGTTAACATCACATGCCCGTTCTGCGAGGAATGCACCCCGGCGACCGCCAATGTCTGCCGCAAGTGCGGCTTCCCGTTCAGCTGCGACATCTCCGAATACGGGCAGAGCACCGGCCGCCGCGTAATGGGCGAGACCTGGAAGATCCTAGTGCTGATCGCTGTCGTGGCCTTCACCCTGACCGGCGGCGCCTTCTTCAACACCAGCATCGAAAGCTACCACGGCCTGACCGCTACGCTGGTCGGCCGCATGACACCTGAGAAGGACAGCGGCATCCCGATCGTCGGGCCGCCGGAATTCGTCTACCGTACCGAGATGGCGCTGGCCCTGCTGGAAAGCCGGGCTGACGATTACTACTTCCGCATGCAGCAGTACGTCACCGAGATCCAGTACTTCGATGGCAACTCGCTGGAGTACGGTGACAAGTCGATTCCGCTGGATGGCATCGGTGCGGTTTCAACACCGGCCACCGGCCATGTGCTGGTGCTGCCCAACACCGCCTTCAACTCCGGCCTGCACAACTTCTATGACCGCGACGTGTTCGTCTATGCCGGCGTGCTGGTGCATGAACTGCGGCATATCGAGCTGCATGCATTCAACCAGGCACCGGGTGGCTGGGAGGAGGAGAAGCTCTGCGAGGAGGCGGCCTACGCCGCGATCAAGCAGATGGATGCACCGGGTGGCGTGAAGGCCAACTACCAGATGTACCTCTACAACCCGCAGGCCAACCGCTACCAGCACTGGTACGACTGGTACAAGAACTTCGACTGAGCCGACTTACTTCGTGCCGTCGCCATCTTCGGCGGTACCGGCCTCCTGTGGCGTGCTCTCCTGCTGGCGGCCGGCCCCGAGCATCGCGTCAAACTGCAGGCTCTGCAGCACGTCGTCACAGGCGCTGCGCTGTGCTTCACTGAGCGGCTCGCCGCTGACGGCCTGGAAGAAGAACAGGTCGCGGTCGGTGAAGAACACCCAGCCCTCGATGTAGATGGTGTTGCCCTTGCCGAGCGTCTCCTGCAGCTTCACCGGGAAGTAGCCCGGCAGCAGCGGCTCGTCCTTCGTCACATCGTACTGCAGCTGCTGGTGCACCGCCAGCCGTTCGTCCACCTGCCAGTCCTCATAGACCGGTTCACCGGCGGGCTGCATGTCGTAGTACTTCTCCAGCCCCTCCATCTGCATCACGCCCAGCCAGTCGTACAGCGCGCTGACCGGCTCCTTGTGCAAAAGCGTCGCCATCCCGCGGATGCGCTTGCCCATCAGGCTCCAGCCGTCACCCTCCAGCAGGAAGGGGAACTCCGCGTTGTCAACGAAGGGCCCGACCGCCAGCCGGTTTGCATCGTAGCTGAACTTCACATCGAGGTTCGGGTTGCTGCCCTTTTGCATGTCAGCCGGTGCATGGCCGCCACCGGCCCCTCCCCTGCGGGCATTGGGGGTGAGGAACAGCCAGGCCAGCGCAACAACGAACAGCACTGCCAGAACTGCTGCCACCTGCGTAAGCCTGTTGCCCTTCATCAGCCCTCCCCTCCACCGGAGCTCTCCAGCTCAGGATGGCGCTTGACCACGGCACCGAGGATGCCGTTGATGAAGCGGCCGGCCTCATGCTCGCCGTAGATCTTCACCAGTTCAAGCGCTTCATTGATCAC
This sequence comes from Planctomycetales bacterium, assembly GCA_022646745.1. Lineage (GTDB taxonomy): Bacteria > 4484-113 > 4484-113 > 4484-113 > JAFGCY01 > JAHEFU01. The sequence goes on from CP060262.1 coordinate 250,656, forward strand.
GATCCGGTACTCCGTGCCAAGGTACAGCATTTCGGCGTATGCCAGCTGCAGGATGATCTTCTCCGGGAGGCCGATGCGGTCGTAGCTCCAGTCGGTCGGGTAGCGCGAGAGCTCCGCATCAATATGCTGCTCATGCTGCTTGACCTGCTCCACCAGCTCACGCACGAAGTCTGCGCTGGCACCACTGAAGCTGCCGCGGACGTAGCCCTCCTCGTCCGGGTCATCCATGTAGATCTGAGACACCTCCGGATCGCTGATTGTTCTCTCCAGCGCGGTGGCGGTATCCAGCGCGGGATGCTGTGAGAGCTCGAACAGCAGCTCGAAGGCCTTTCGCCGCGAACGGCGGCGGCCGGCATCACTTCCCGACATGGGATCGCTCCAGGGGTTTCAATGTACGCATTCGACGCCGAAGTTATATATTCCGCCTGAATAAACGTCAATCGGCTGCAGGTTCGCCCTGCCGGCGCCGATGGGGAAATGGGCGGCTCTGCCCGCCTGCTGAACCCATAGTGCAAGGAGGCATGCAATGGATATCAGCGGTGCGATTGACATGGCCCAGGGATTTGCCAACAGGAACGTCGAGGCGGCGAAACTGTCGGCGACCATCTCCCAGGTCAAGAAGCACATGGACCTGCAGCAGAGCATCGTGGCGAAGCTGCTGGCCAGCCTGCCGGATGTCAGTCCGGAGGGCGTGGGCGGCAACATCGACATCAAGGCCTGAGGCCGGGTCCGCAACCGGTGGACGGGGCAATGCTCCGTCCGCCGGGGAATCATCATCTCCACCACGCAGTCCGCTGCCGGCACTGAACCACCCCGCTTGCCAGTTCCACGCTTGTTATACTGGCCGCAGTCAACTCCGGGAGAAATTCATGCGCAAGCTTCTGATTGCATTAGCCTCAGTCTCCATTACTTACCTACTGGCCTCCTGCGGGGCTCAGCAGGGAAACGTGGACGGTTCGATTTCACCTGCATCGCAGGCCAACGAGTTTGGATTCGAGCCAGCCCCGCAGACCGGTTTTCCCACCAAGCTGCCTGAAGATGAGCTTCAGCCCTGGGAATCCGAAACGCGCTCCGCAAGCGGCATCGACGGCAACAGTGATTTCACGGCCGGCCGCGACTGGTTCAGCACCAGTTCCAGCGGTGTCAGCGAGAATGGGGAAGCTGCGCATCTTGAAGGCGGGCAGCCGGGCTCAAGTTACGGTATCTGGCGCATCCCGCTGGGCGGAGAGCAGCCCGGAACCATCTCCCTGGATGTCAACCTGCTTGACAATGGATCTGCAGCGGCGTCTGAATTCTTTGTAGGTATCGCCAACTATGCCAGCGGCAAGTGGGACTGGCACGGGCCGTTTGATGACAGTCACGTGCGGCTCAGCACGGCGGAGGTGATCCGCAATGGCGGGAACTACCTGTCGGCGGTGCAGAACACATTCGTATCAGTACTCGTCAGCGGCAGCAACAAGGTGGATGTGATTGGCATCAGCCTGAATCCGTATGACGGTTCCGATGGCAATGCTCCCGGGATCCCGGACGGACTTGTGGCAACCTCGGTCGCAGGAGGGCTGGAGCTGAAGTGGAATCCGGTGATTGCTGACGACCTGGCAGGCTACCGCATCTTCCTTTCCGGCAGGCAATTCATCAATCCGCATTCCGCAGGCGTCAGGCAGCTCGATTCCCTGGAAGGATCCACGCGCATACTGCTGGAAACCGATGACGATTCCGCATTCGTGCGAATTGCGGCGATTGACCACAACGGCAACGAAAGCAGTGTCAGCCAGCTTGTCAGTGGCAAGCCCCTGGCAGGCGGCATTCCGCAGCTGCTGGTCACAACCGACAGCACTGGTGGACTGCTCGGCAGTCCCGCCACTCTCAATTTCTCCGGTGCTGACAGCTACGACATCGACAGCAACGGTGATGGAATCTTTGATGTGACCGGAAACACCAGTGGCGCGGCGGTGATTGACACCGGCAACACCGGCATCATCCGTCCACGGGTGCGTGGCACAGGCAGCGGCGGCGAAGCTGTGGCGCTCGGTGCCGTATCGCTGGTGATCACAGGCAACAGCCGCCCGCTGGCCAGTGCGACCGCCAGTCCCCAGTCCGGCAAGGCACCGCTTGGCGTGACATTCACGGGAAGCGCGGAGGATGCTGAGGATGACGCATCCGCGCTGAGCTATGCCTGGGACTTTGATGGCGACGGCATTTATGAGGCCGGCACGGACTCCCTCACACCCGCTGCCCAGAACTACAGCACTCCCGGCATCTACAACGTGAAGTTCAGGGTGACTGACAGCCAGGGAGCCAGCGATGTTGACACGGTCAGCGTGCTGGTGACGGACCCGGACAACCTGGCACCGGTAGCAGACCTGCAGGCCAACTCGGTCAGTGGAATCGTCCCGCTGGATATAGCGTTTGATGCTTCCGGCAGCTCTGACAGTGACGGCAGCATCATCCTGTACGAGTGGGATTTCAACAACGACGGAATGTTCGACGCCACCAGTGACAGCCCGATGGTCAGCAACACCTATAACGAAGCCGGCATCTTTGAATGCCGGGTGCGTGTGACTGACAACTCATTTGCAACGGACACGGACGTATTGGGCATCACTGCCAATTCGGCGGATGGACTCGGACCGGTTGCCGGGTTCCAGGTGAGGCCTTACCTGGCACTTACTGGTCAGCAGATCACCTTCGACGGTTCCGCTTCGTTCAGCCAGCGCGGAACCATTGAGCTGTACCAATGGGATTTCAACGGTGACGGTGTATGGGATGCAAGCGGCAGTGCGGATACTGCATTGTCCAGCATCGCAGTGCAGGGTGATTACACTGCCCGCTTGCGTGTGACGGACAGCTTCGGGGCTACGGAAGACGTCGAAGTCACCTACTCCGTTTCCAACACGGTGTATTCCCAGTTCGGCTGGAATGGATTGAACTGGAACCAGAGTCCGTACTACGGCCCGACAAGCAACAACCTGCGCTGGGATTTCACAATGGGTGATGACATCGACGGCGGTGGTGTTTCGATTGCCAGTGACGGCACGCTTTACGTGCCAAGCTGGGATAACAGCCTGCATGCTCTCAATCCGGATGGCACAGAGAAATGGGCGTATGGGACTCCCAGTAATCTGTTTTCCACCCCATCCATCTCTGCAGACGGCACGATCTACTTTACAACCAGCTTTAACAAGGTTTTTGCCCTGCATCCCAATGGCGACCTTAAATGGAAGTTTTCGTCTGACACAAACTCCTGGGGCGGGATAAAACTGGATCGAAATGGAAACCTTCTGCATCTTTCCACGGCTGGAACGCTCTACTGCATCCGTCCTGACGGGACTGAGAAGTGGAAATATGAAAGTAACACGGGTACTGCGATCTATGGTTATGTCGCAATCTCACCGGAAGGAGTTATGTATTTTGGCGACCCGGATGGGAGGCTGATCGCCATCAATCCGGACGGCAGCTTCCGCTGGGATGTTACCCTGTCAACCAGTTCCTATTCCTCCCCGATGATCGGATATGATGGCACGATTTATGTCGGTGGCGGCAATTCCCAGAAGTTGTATGCCGTCGATCCGGAGGGCAATATTCTCTGGAGCTTCGATACATCCTCCAACGTTCGCTGCACACCTGCGCTTTTGATAGACGGCAGGATCCTCATCGGTGACGATGGTGGTGATTTTTATTGCGTGCTGCCTGATGGCAGCGAAAGCTGGTCACTTTCTCTGGGTATCGAACTGAGGACGCAGGCACTGGTGGATGCAGCCAGCAACATCTACATCGGCAACAGTTCCGGTGACTTCTACTGCCTTGATTCAAATGGAAATGAGGTCTGGAGCTCCAACCTGCCCGGTGGATGGATAACAGCAAGCCCGTCGATCGGTGCGGACGGCACCGTCTACATCGGGTCCTGGGATAACAAGCTGTACGCCTTCGGCCCGACGCCCTAGCCGGCGGTCCCCGCCAGCCAGTCAGTTGCCTCGCGCAGCACCGCGGCCTCATTGAGGCTGAGCACTTCGCGTTCGCGCATCAGCAGGCGGCCGTTGGCAATCGTGTGGCGCACGTCCGCCGCCTGAGCACTGTATGCCAGGTAGCTGTACACTGCGCTCGCGTGCGTGTAGCGCGGCGTGGTGTGCGGGGTTGCCAGGTCGATCACGCAGATGTCTGCCAGCTTCCCCGCTGCCAGCGTGCCAAAGCGCCTGTCCCCCAGAGCGGCAGCACCGCCCGAAGTTGCCAGCTGCACCGCCTGCTGCGCCGGCATCGCCTCAGCATCCAAGAGGATGCCCTTTGGCAGCAGTGAGGAGAGGTGCAGCTCCTCCCACATGTCGAGGTTGTTGTTGCTGGCTGCCCCGTCAGTGCCCAACCCGACATTCACGCCGGCCTTCAGCATGGCAACCGTCGGCGCGACACCGCTGGCCAGCTTCAGGTTGCTGGCCGGGCAGTGGCAGGCTCCGCAGCCATGGCTGGCCATCAGTTCCATGTCCGGCTGCTCCACCCAGACGCAGTGCGCCCCGAGCGTACGCGGGCCAAGCACCCCGAGCCGCGCCAGCCCGGCGGTCGGGCTCTCTCCCGGCTGCAGCCATTCGGTGATGCCCTGCTCGGCATTCGTTTCATGCAGGTGGATGTGGAACAGCAGGCCGTGCTCACGCGACAGGCCGTGCATCGTTGTCAGGATCTCCGGTGTGCAGGTGTAGGGCGCATGGCAGGCCACCGCCGGTTCGATCAACGGATGCCCGCTGAACTCGGCGATCAGCGCTTCAGACAGCTTCTTTCCATCCTGCCATGTCGGCGCGCTGGGCGTCGGGAACTGGATCACACCCTCGCTGACCAGCCCGCGCATCCCGCTGTCAGCCACCGCGCTGGCAACGCTGGCGGCGAACAGGTACATGTCATTCACGCAGGTCACCCCGCCCCTGATGCTTTCGAGGCAGGCCAGGCGTGTGGCGTGGTAGCAGAAGTCCGGCGAGAGGTGTTTGCCCTCCGCCGGCCAGATATGCTCATTGAGCCAGGTCAGGAGCGGCAGGTCATCGGCCAGTCCGCGGAAGTAGACCATCGGCATGTGAGTATGCGCATTCACCATGCCGGGCAGCACCACGCAGCCGCTGCAGTCCAGCACCTCGTCAAAACCGGAGACCGGCGGGCAGTCCGACATCGGCCCGATAGCGCTCACCAGCTCGCCTTCGGTGGCAAGGTAGCCCGGGTTGAACTGGCGCAGTTCGCTGTCCATCGCCAGCACGGTCGCATTCGTCAAGAGCATCCTGCCCTGTTGCTTTGCCATGCAGGGATTCTACCAGTTCAGTGCATGGGCAGACGAACTGGGTTAGACTGGCAGTCTGGACGCCCTGCGCAAACAATATCCGGATGCATTGAAGCCCGCAGCCAGCCCGCTGGAACTGCATGGCAGCTTCGCACTGGCAATGTCCACGCGCCAGCCCTCACTCAGCTTGTTCAGCGGGAGCTGCGGCGAGATTGCCTACCACCCAGCCCTGCATGCACTTGGCAGCTCACTTGTCCTGGGTGATCCCCTCTGCAGCGAAGCGAACAGGCCCGCCATGCTTGCGGAATACCTTGCTGCGAATCCTCGTTCAGCATTCCTGCAGGTATCCGAATCCACGGCCATCGAGCTGGGCCGGATCGGCTTCCACTGCACGCCAATGGGATTCGAAAGCTGGATTCCGCTGCAGGACTGGCATCTCCGCGGCCAGGCTCGCAAGTACCTGCGATACGTGCTCAGCCGGGCCCGCCGCCAGGCTGTGACCCTGCAGGACTGGCCGGACTACCTTGAACGGATGGATGAACTGCAGGAAATCAGCCGCCACTGGCTGGGCCTCAGGCGGCGCAATGCAAGCGAATTGCATTTCCTTGCGCGCCCGCTGGACAGTTGCCACGACCCAGCCACCCGCTGCTTCGTGGCCCGCCGAGATGGCCGGACGATCGCCTTCGTGATGTTCGACCCGCTGTACCGCGATGGCCGGGTGATCGGATATGCGGCCTCGCTGCTGCGCTCCCGTGAACTGGGCAGTGCGGGCTGGCAGGACTTCATCGTGCTTGGGGCAATGGAGCATTTCCGCCTGCGGGGCCTGGAATGGCTGACGCTCGGGCTATCGCCATTCGCACCAGCAGAGGCCGCGCAAGCAATTTCAAGCCCGCCAGCCACCCGGGCAATATTCAGCTGGTGGCTGGAGCATGGCAACTGGCTCTATAACTTCCGTGGGGTTGGGTTCCACAAGCGCCGCTATCCTGCACAGCGGCGCACGATGTATTTCTGCTCAAGGCAGGCATTGCCCCTGCTGGAACTGAGGGATGCCCTGGCGGCGATGCGCGTCAGGCCGCTGCAGCGCCTCGGCGGTCACCTGCTGGGGATGCTGGAGTCGGCTTCAGGCTGAGGCTTCGCCGAGCTGCAGTTCCCCGGCCAGCTCGCTGATGTGCTTCGCAATGTCCTCGCGCACATCGCGATAGATCTGCAGGCGTTCCTCATCGGTGCCGACCGCGTTGTAGGGGTCGAAGATGTACCAGATGTGCCTGCCGACGTTCTGTGGGATTCGTCCGGCATAGTTGCGCGCCGTCTCACCGATCAGGATCACGTGGTCAAAGCTTGCGAGGTTGAGGTCCTTGATGTCCGTGCCCTGGAAATCCGTGGCATCGGCACCGGCCTCCTCGATCACCTTCGAGCTCATCGGCTGCAGCTCATACAGCGGCATCACTCCGGCGCTGCGCCATTCGTGCTGGGGGTACTGCATGCGCGCCAGCCGCTCCGCAATCGGGCTGCGGCAGGTGTTCCCGGTACATACGAACAGGAAGCGCATGGACTCAGTTATACACCTGTGTCGTGCGGAATGATTCAAATGGGGGAAGCGTGAAGAAAGGAAACTCACCTGCCATAGCCGACCGGGGCCGGCCATAGCAAATGAGTTGTCATCCTATAGATCGGTATCCGGCGGACTGACTTGAGCGGACAGGCTCAGCTGGACATGCCTGTGAGGAACTGCTCCACAAGGCCGCGCTGCTCCAGCAGCTCGATGATGCCATCGACATCCAGGAGCTCTTGGCTTTCACTGTCATAGCCGGTGTTCTCCAGCTTCAGCTTGGCCGGGTCAGGCGGGCTGAGCGGCTCGACCATGAAGTGGTCGTCAAACTCAGTGGCATGCAGCCCTTCCTCAGGTGTCATCAGCGCTTCGCAGAGCTTCTCGCCGGGCAGCAGGCCGATCTCGTTTACGCCGATCGCCTGCGGGTCATGCCCGAAACGCGGGGCGTAGATCCGGATCAGCGCGTTCACCAGGTCGATGATGCGCATCACAGGCATCTTCAGGATGAAGATCTCACCGGAGCGGGCTGACAGCGAGGCCTTCAGCGCCAGCTCGACGGCCTGCGGGATGCTCATGAAGAAGCGCCGCATCTGCGGGTGGGTGATCGTCACCGGGCCACCCTGGCGGATCTGCTCGATGAACATCGGGATCGCGCTGCCGCGGCTGGCCAGCACATTGCCGAAGCGGATCACACCGAAGCGTGTGCGGCGGTCGCCCTTGTACTGGCTGGCGGAGAGGATCATCCGCTCGGCCAGCAGCTTGGTGGCACCCATCGTGTTGGTCGGGCTGACGGCCTTGTCAGTGCTGATCCCGACGAGCAGTTCCATGTTGTAGTTGAGCGCGGCCTCGACCAGGTTCTGCGTGCCTAGCACGTTGGTCTTGACCGCCTCGAAGGGGTTGTACTCGCAGATGGCAACGTGCTTCAGCGCCGAGGCGTGGAACACCACGTCGACACCCTCGCAGGCGCGCATCAGGCGGTCGCGGTCGCGCACATCGCCGATCAGGTAGCGCAGGTCACCGCGGTCGCCCAGCTCGCGGCGCATGGCGTACTGGTTGTACTCATTGCGGCTGAGCACACGCACGACCCGCGGCTTGTACCGCAGCACCTGGCTGACGATCTCGCGGCCGATGCTGCCGGTGCCGCCGGTGACCAGCACCGTGCGGTTGCCAAGCGCTTCCTCCAGCGTGCGCGGGATGCGCATCGGATTGAAGCGTTCGCTGGCCTCCTTGTTGGCGGCCTCAACCTCACGGATCCTGTCCTCGGGAAGCATTGTGCCTAGTTTATCGGCTGTTCCACATTTCATCTGAAGGATCCATGCAGCTGTATGGTGAAAATCCGGTTGCACAGTACGGCAGGAACTCCTCCGGATGTGGCAGAACTAATGTGTCGGCAAGCATGGCCCGGCGTTTCATTCGAAGGTTGGATTGCACTATGAGTTTCCCGATCGATATCGAACTCCCCAGCGGCTCCAATTCTCTGCTGCGCGAAAGCCTGCTCGAAGGCGAGCACGTGATGCATCGCATCAGCTTCATCCACCCGGCAGGGATGCAGGAGGTGCAGCGCCAGCTGGTGGTCAAGCTAGGCAGCCGCGGTTACCGGCTGGCGAGCTGCGAAGCTCTGTTCGAGGAGGAGATTGCCGACTGGACCGTGTTCGAGAACCCTGGCAGCGACCTGCTCATCGTGTTCACTGAAGATCCCCTGCGCGAAGGTGCCTACCTTCTGCTTTCCTGCCAGCGCCATCCCGGGGATGGGGTGCTAGAGTAATGCCATCCTGACTGGCCGCAGAGGCCGGAGAAGAACATGCGGATCCTTGCTCTGATGGTAATTACGATGCTGGCCTTGGCTTCATGCCAGCAGGGCGGCGTACCCGTACCGGCCGACTTCCCGGTGAAGCTCACCCTGCCTGCTGGCTCCGAAATCGGCAGCAACCCGGCAGGCGATGCCGCTGAACAGGCAATTGCAGCGATGAACATGAAGGTCGTGACCTTCACGAGTGATGCAGGCGAGGCAAAGGTCAAGGAACATATCGCCAAGCAGCTCAAGTCCGAAGGCTTCACCAAGATGATGATCCCCGGCATGGGCGGTTCCCCGCAGGACGCCTACTCCAAGGAAGGCTCGAACATGATGATCAGCATCACCGCTGCCGGCGGGAACATGTACACGCTGATGTCGATGGAGATGCCGGACCTGTCGAAGTTCCGTCCCTGAGGCAGCGCCGGTATGCGAAACTGAATGCATGCGACCCGGCGTCAGTCCAGTTGTGCGATTCAGATCAATAGCAGCAAGCATCCTGATGATGTTGCTCGCGTCCGCCTGCAGCAGGCAGGCTGGTGAGCAGGCCAGCCCGCTGGCATTCCCCGCAAACTGGCCTGAGCCGGCCATGACGGTGCCTGAAGGCATGGACAGCGCTGAGCTGTTCGCCTCACTGACGCTGGACAGCGATGATGGCAGGACCGTGAAGGGCAAGCCGGCGGTCGGCGACTTCGACGGTGAGCTGTGGGCGGTCGGCTTCGCCACTGACGAAAGCTTTGCCAACGTGCTGTCATTCTGGGAGGACGAGCTGCGCGCCGCCGGCTACTCCTACGTGGAGAACGACGTGGAAAGTTCCAGCACACGTGCACTGGCCCGCCAGTACGTCAGCCAGGACCTGCACAGGATCATCGTGATCGTGAAAAGCGAGGGCAAGAGCAAGGAAAGCGGCCGCACGCGCGGCGTCGTCAAGCTAAGCGTCTGCGCCGAGGACATCCCGCTGGAGGGCATGCTCCGCCGGCTCTGAACCGGCCTCACCTTCCATCATATGGAAGTCCGCCGACTTGACCTGCGCGCCATTGCGCACTGACATCCGCAGTTCACGCCCCAGCAGCTGCATCGCCGCCTGCGGGGCCAGCCCGGTACCGGGACGCAGGAACTTCAGGTCCTGCTCACACAGCACATGCCCCGCCCCGAGGTCACAGGCATAGAAGGCACTGCGCCGGGCAATGCCGGCGATCTGCTCCTCGCTTTCCTGCATCTGCTTGACGCGGCGGCCCATTGCCTGCTCAATCGCGCGGATGCCCTGCACGAGATCAGTCAGCTCTTCGGGACTGCAGGAACCCGGGATATCCGGCCCAGCGACGCTCTTGTCCAGGCAGAAGTGCTTCTCGATCACACTGGCGCCCATCCCGACGGCCGCGAAGCAACACCAGTTGCCGATGCTGTGGTCGGAGAAGCCGACGTCGCAGCCGACCTCGTCGGAGATCGCCAGCATGCTGCGCAGGTTGACCTGCGGGTAGGGCGTCGGGTACTGCGTGGTGCACTGCAGCATCACGACCTGCGGACAGCCATGCTCGATCGCCGTCTCGTAGGCCCGCCAGACCTCATCCATGCTGCCCATCCCTGTGCTGATGTACATCGGCTTGCGCCGGGAGGCAATCGCCGCGATGAAGGGCAGGTTCGTCAGGTCGCAGCTGGCGACCTTGTAGGCCGGCACGTGCAGTTCCTCCAGCAGTGCCAGCATGTCCGTGTCAAACGGGGTGGAGAGGAAGACGATGCCTTCGCTGCGGCACAGCTCATTCAGTTCCGCGTGCTCGCGGCGACCGAGTTCGTACTTTGAAAAGAAGGCATGCTGGTCCGCCGCCAGTGAGTCGTGGGCCAGCCCGGATGCGGTGAAGCTCTGGAACTTGACCGCATTCGCCCCGGCTGCGGCCGCGATGCGGACCATCTCCGCCGCCACCCGCATGTCGCCACCGTGGTTGATTCCCGCCTCGGCAATGATGTAAACCGGCCTGTGGTTGTCAATCACCATGCTGCTTCGCTCCTCATCGTGGATTATATCGGCGGGGGGCGGCCCGGGTGAGCATTAACGGGCGGTCAAATTGAGGTTGAAAGGCCGTGAATGTACTTACATTGGAACTGAATGATGGTTATATTCTGCGCAACGGAGAATTCCGCAAAGGAAACCCGGCCTGAAAAGAACGGCCGGTGGGGAGAAATATGCTGGATGCACTGCACAGGGATGTGACCTGGGCCACGCTCGAACAGGGCATGCGCGGACTGAGCCGGCGCGAGCAGGCGATTGCCGTGAATGTCGACAACGTCAACACTCCCGGCTACAAGCGCCATGAGATTGACTTCAAGACCGGGCTGAGGGAAGCGCTGGCCGGCAGTGGCAACCGCACCCAGCTCAGTTCGCAGCTGCGCGGCTCGGAATCACGCGAGTTCGTGATTGACACCGAAAGCTTCAACAATGACCTGAACGGCGTTGACATTGAGCACGAGATGAAGCTGCTGGCCGAAACAAGCATCGACCGCGCCACCAACTACTCGCTGATGCAGAAGAAGCTGCGCACCTACAAGATGGTCATGCGGGACGGGAGGTAAGCGATGGACCGGTTCAGCACCCTTGACGCCGCCGCGAGCGGCATGAGCGCCAACCGCATGTGGCTGGACATCATCGCCGCCAACATGGCGAATGCCCAGACCAGCGTCGACCCCGGCGAGGACGGCTACCGCGCCCAGCGCCCGATCTTCCAGGCGATGGTCGACGAGGAGATGAAGGTGCGCGGCGTGACGATCGACCGCTTCGAGCAAAGCCAGGAGGACTGCCGCCAGGAGTACATCCCGGGGCACAAGCAGGCTGACGAGAACGGGATGGTCACCTTTTCCAACGTGAACGTGATGCATGAGATGGCGGACATGCTCGTGGCCCAGCGCGCCTTTGAGGCCAACGCCACGGTGTTCGAGTCCGCCAAGGACGGCGCGATGCGCCTGATACAGCTGCTGCAGGCCTAGTCCTGTAATCTGGCAACGGGGAGAATGGCATGAATGAACTGGTTACCTGGCAGGGCACGGGCAATGCGCTGAAGCAGGCCAAGGCGGCGAGTGAGCCCGTCGCCGACGGCGGTGTGGACTTCGGCGCGACCATCAAGCGCCACCTGGCGGAGCTGCGCGACACATACAACCAGGCTGAGGAGGCCCAGCGGCTCTGGCAGGTCGGCGAACTCGACACGGAGACCGCCGTGATGCTTGTCAACAAGGCTGACCTGGCCCTGACCTACACCATGGAACTACGCAACAAGATGCTGGAGGCATACCAGGAAATCAGCCGGATGCAGATCTGAACTGGCTGCCGCGGGGCTGCGGCACAGGCGGCATGAACTGCCGCCAAGGCACGGGAGATAAGGCGGAAGAGCAATGGAAAACGTGATGCAGATGCTGAGGGACTTCCTTGGCAGGATGACACCGACACAACGGATAGTGCTGGGAGTGGTGCCGCTGCTGGTGATTGTCATCGGCGCTGTGCTGATCTACCGCGTGGTCGGCACGCCGCGGCAGAGCTTCCTGCTGTTCGCGGATACGGACCAGGCGGAGGCCGTCGAGGTGATGCAGTCGCTGGACGCCGACGGGGTGGAGTACATCGTCAGGCAGGACGGCGAGGAGATGAAGAGCTCCATCTACGTCTACGTCGACGACATTGCCAAGGTGGACATGATGCGCATGCGCTACCACAACATGCTGCCCCACGGCTACGACCTGTTTGACAAGAACACGATGGGCCGGACCGACCGCATGCTCGAGATCGACATCCAGCGCGCGATGATCGGGGAGCTGGAGCGCACACTGTCCGTGATCAGCGGGGTGCAGAAGGCGCAGGTCTCGATCGACCGCGAGGGCGGCACGAGCTTCCTCGACTACTCCGAGGCCACCGCTGGCATCAACCTGGTGATGCGCCCCGGGGCAACGCTCGGCCGCGACCAGGTGCTGGGTATCGCCGACTTCGTGCAGAGTGCAGTGCTGCACCTGCCGCGCGAGAACATCACGATCATCGACCAGAACGGCCTGAACCTGCTTGACAAGGTTGACAGCACGATCGGCAACGAGACCGAGCTGGTGCGAGAGCAGCAGAAACTTGCACACCAGCTCGAGCGCAACAAGGAACTGAAGCTGGAGGAGCACCTGCAGGGCATCTACGGCCGCAATGTCAGTGCATCCGTCAGCGTCGAGCTGGACTTTGACAAGATCAACGAAGTGGCAACGAAGTACGAGACACCAGTTGAAGGCTCAGAAGAGGGCCTCATTTCTGATTACACTGAGGAGCGAAACTATGAAAAGGGCATTTCTCTTTCCGCGGGTGGCTCGCCTGGGGTCGAATCGAATGATCCCGGCTACCCTGCTTACAATGCGGACCCGAATGCCAGCGAGAAGCGTGCTGACAAGCTGGTGCAGAACTACAAGATCAATGAGCTCAAGCGAGATTACAACGTCGCACAGGGCAGCATAAGGCGCATGACGGCATCCGTCACCATCAACATGGATGCCAAGGACTGGAGCGAGGACCAGGAGGAGGAGATCCGCCAGCTGGTGGCCGGCGTGATCGGCAGTGACTTCGCCCGCGGGGACACGATCTCGATCACTGCCATCAACCGCGGCGTGTTCGCGGAAGGCAAGGTCTCGCAGCAGGTGGCCAGCAGCCAGCGCACGCAGAACATGAACCGCATCATCGGCTGGCTGATCGCCGTGCTGATGCTCGGCCTGATGTTCAGCATGGTGCGCGGGATGGTGGCTGCCTACCTGCCGAAGGACCCCGGCCTGATGCTCGCCACGGAGCCGCAGGTGCCGGGCGGCGAAGGAGCCTCGGACCGCGAGAACTACGTGCTGCGCAAGCTTGACGACCTCGACAGCAACAAGCAGGACCTGATGCGCGAGGAAATCGGCCGCATGATTGAAAACCGCCCTGACCAGGTGGTCGCACTGATCCGTACCTGGATCATGGAGGACTGATGACTGCCGACAGAGCCATATCGGTATCGGAACTCAACGGCAAGCAGAAGGTTGCCATCCTCGTGATCGCGCTCGGGCAGGAGAACAGCGTCAAGCTGCTGCGCCTGCTGGGCGAGGAGGAGATCGAGGAGATCACGCTTGAGATCGCCAACTTCAAGAAGATCAGCCCGGACATGCAGGAGGAGATCCTGCAGGAGTTCTACAACCTGGCAATCGCCCAGGAGTACATCATGTCCGGCGGCGTGGACTACGCCCGCACGATCCTGAATGACGCGGTCGGCAGCAACAAGGCGGATGAGATCATCGGCAGGCTCTCGAGCTTCCTGCGCGTCTCCCCCTTCGACTTCCTCAAGCATACCGACCCCAAGCAGCTGCTGACCTTCATCTCGAATGAGCACCCGCAGACCATCTCACTGATCCTCTCCTACCTGGAGCCTTCCGACGCAGCCCCCGTGCTCGGCGGCCTGGCCCCCGAGGTGCAGGTGGACGTGGCACGCCGGCTTGCCAACATGGACCGCTGCAGCCCGGAGGTGATCCGCGAGGTGGAACGGATCCTCGAGCAGAAGATCAGCTCCGTGATGACGACTGACATCCAGCAGACCGGCGGCGTGAAGTCGCTGGTCGAGGTGCTGAACCTGGTTGACCGTTCAACCGAGAAGGCGATCATGGAGAGCCTCGAGGACAGCGAACCGGAACTTGCCGACGAGGTCAAGCGCCTGATGTTCGTGTTCGAGGACATCAAGATGCTCGACGACCGTGCGATCCAGGCGGTGCTTGGGCAGACCGACAAGAAGGACCTGGCGCTGGCTCTCAAGAGCGTCGCCGAGGATGTGCGCATGAAGTGCATGAAGAACATGTCCCAGCGCGCAGCCCAGGCCCTTACCGAGGAAATGGAATTCATGGGCCCCGTGCGCCTCAAGGACGTGGAGGATGCCCAGCAGCGCATCGTGGCGGTGATCAGGCGCCTGGAGGAATCCGGCGAGATCATCATCGACCGCGGTGGCGAGAACGCAATGATCTGATGAGCCTGCCTGAAGCAGCCTGACATGGAAAGCACACACTGGGAACAGCAGGAGAAGGTGGTCCTCAAGGGGGAGAAGCTGCGCAAGGGCAGCCCGCTTGTGATCACCGGCCGGGACAGCGAGCAGCGTCGCCGCAGCGAGGCGGAGGACCTGCGCAGCAAGTTCGAGCAGCCGCTGCGTGATTCCCGTGAACAGGAACAGGCTGCCGGCGTGCTTGGCCAGGCGGAGGAACAGGCCCGCAAGCTGCTGGAACTGACCAGGCAGCAGGCCCAGCAGCTGATGGCGGAAGCCCGCCTCGAGGTCCAGCAGCTGCGGGAGCAGGCCGAGGCCGAGGCGCAGCAGCTGCGCGAGTCCATCGAGCCAGCGGTCCGTGCCGAACTGGAGGAGCAGTACCGCAAGCGCTTCGCCGATGCACTGGCTTCCGTTGGCATGGCCGCTGATGCACTGGAGCAGGGCCGCAACGAACTGCTGGCCTCGCTGGAACTGCCCGCCTTCGAGATGGTGAGCTTCATAACGCAGCGCCTGCTGATGGCGGAGATGGACCGCAGCCCGCAGTACCTGATCGGCCTGATCCGCAATGGGCTGGCCCTGCTCAGTGAGGGCCGCGATGTCAGCCTGCGGCTCAGTCCGCAGACTGTTGCCATGATCGAGGCAGACCCGCAGCTGTCCGCCGCTGTCAACTCCGGCCGCAAGCGCGGACAGTCACTATCGATCGAGGCCGACACCAACCTCAGTGGCAACGCGTTCCGGCTGCTGACGGACGGCGGCGAGGTCGCGTTTGACCTTGACGAGACTCTCGGGCGGCTGGACCAGCTGCTGTCCCGCCAGCTGTTCCCGGCCCAGCTTGGCAGCGAACTGGATGATGGCAATGGCTGACCGCGGGATCTACAGCAGCGCGATTTCACTGGCAGCGACGATTGAGCCGCTGCAGCGCCGCGGGGTGGTGCGCCGGGTGACAGGCTCGATCGTCGAGGTTTCCTGCCCGCCGGTGTTCATCGGCGAGATCTGCCACCTGCACAACAGCCGGCTGGAGAAGCCGCTGCCCTGTGAGGTGATCGGCGTGCGTGACAACCTCGCGATGCTGATGCCCTACGACTACTCAACCGACATCAGTGTCGGCACCGTGGTGACGACCACCGGCCGCGGCTTCGAGCTGCCGGTGCACCGGGGCTGGCTCGGGCGCGTGGTGGATGGGCTGGGCCGCCCGATTGATGGCAAGGGGCCGCTGCCCCACGGACCGGGCCAGAATGTCAACCGACCGGCGCCCTCCCCGCTCAGCCGCCCGCGCATCCATGAAGCCGTCTCCAGCGGTGTGCGCAGCATTGACTGCTTCACGACCTGGGGCAAGGGCCAGCGCCTCGGCGTGATGGCCGGCAGCGGCGTCGGCAAGAGCACCCTGTTCGGCATGATCGCACGCAGCGCTGACATCGATGTCAACGTGATCGGCCTGATCGGCGAGCGCGGCCGTGAGGTGAAGGAATTCATTGAGCGCGACCTCGGCGAGGAGGGGCTGCGGCGCAGCGTGATCGTGGCGGTGCCAAGCAACGAGAGCCCGCTGATGCGGCTCAAGGGCAGCCAGGTGACGATGAGCATCGCGGAGTTCTTCCGTGACAGCGGCAAGGACGTGCTCCTGATGATGGACAGCCTGACGCGCTTCGCCTATGCCCAGCGCGAACTGAGCCTGAGCCTCGGCGAGCCACCGACCACCCGTGGCTACACCCCGAGCGTCTACGCCGAGATCCCGCGCCTCTGCGAGCGGGCCGGGATTGACGAGAACGGCTCGATCACCGCGCTGTTCACCGTGCTCGTGGAGGGTGACGACCACAATGAGCCGGTTGCCGACATCGTGCGCAGCGTGCTGGACGGGCACATCGTGCTCAGCCGCAAGCTGGCGACGCAGGGGCACTACCCGCCTGTCGACGTGCTCGAGAGTGTCAGCCGCGTGATGACTGACGTGGTTGACGACGAACTGATGCAGGCGGCGGCCTGGGCCCGCCAGGTACTGGCCGTGCACCGCGAGGCGGAGGACCTGATCAACATCGGCGCCTACAAGAGCGGCAACAGCCCGCGGATTGACAACGCGCTGGAGAACATCGAGGCCGTGAAGGAGTTCCTGCGGCAGGACCTCAGGGAAAGCTCCAGCTACAACGAGGCAAAATCGCGGTTAATCGCGCTGGCTGCCGCCGGCAAGCAGCTATAAATTACTGGCAGGAATGCACGCAAAGGTGCCGGGAGATTACTGATGAAGAGATTCAGCTACCGCTTCGAGGGACTGCAGAACGTCCGCGGTATTGAACTTGACAACCTGAGGATGGATATGCGAAGCATCGAGCACCAGCTTGAACTGGCCCAGCTGCAGCTGCACGAGATGCAGGCCGAGCTGGAGACTTCCTACGAGGAGATCGCACGCCTGCGCGCTTCGCGCGGCGGCACCGTGATGCTGGAGAGCCTCAATGGCTACACCGCGCTGCTGCGCCACAGGCTGCAGGAGCAGAACGGACTGATCGCCCGCCGGCAGCACGAGCTGGAGCAGGCCCGCCTGCGGGTCAGCGAAAAACACCGCGAAACCAAGGTGCTAGAGAAGCACCGCGAACAACAGTTCGGCATCTACCTGCAGGACATGGAGCGCGACATGCAACGCGAGATGGACGAGTCCGCCGGGAACATGGGCAACCAGCTGGACTGATCCGCAGATCCATCGTTCCCTCTCCTGAAAGATTCACTGCCCCTTGACCCAACTAGCGGGATTGAGGCCTGCCGTTCCAAGTCAGGATGCCCCCCGTCAAGGTAGACAATAGGGAGGCCTATTGTTTGGCAATTGAGCCGGAATTCCAGTACATCTGAGGAACGACATGGACGGAGATGCAGAGACCAGGGAGGATTTGCAGCAGCTGGTGGATGAGCTGAAGGATGACCTGCGCGAGGTCTACCAGTACTACCATGGCGACCCGCCACACCTGCAGAAGATCTTCGACAGGTGGTTCCCGGATGGCCCACTGTCCTCCTATCCCTTCGGCTGAACAGCACAAGCAGTCCGCTCATTCAGAACATGTCAGGCTCGGCTGGTGTCCCTATACTGTGGTCACCGAATGCTTCCGGCCTGCCCCAAGCCATATAATCTCGGCGGGAACAGGCCACTGATTTGCTGGTCACTAGTTCCGGGGATTGATATGAAACACTTCACAAGCAAACTGATGCTGCTGGCCTGCCTGCTGCTGGCCACCTTGCAGCCGGCCGCAGCCCAGCAGGACTTCCTGCCGGATGACGCCGGATCCGTCGGCATGGTCAAGGGCACGGAAATGAGCAAGAACGAATTCCGTGCGCGGGCCTACACCCAGATGCTGGCTGCCGCGGTCTGCGCCCATGCCTTCTACCTGGAGAACAACCAGCTGCCGGTGGACTTCTATGAGCTGTACAACTCCGGCGCATGGAACTTCGACCTGCAGAACATTTTCACCGGCGCTCCGATAGACTCCGTCTACTACGACCCGCAGACCGTCGGCAAGACCAACATCCCGAGTCCCGGGCTGATGGCTGAGCTGCGTCCGCTGGACACCAGCCCGCCGCTCTTGCCGCCTTCCGGCCCGCAGGACCCGGACAACCCGCTGATCACCCCGATGGTGGTCAACAGCAACCCGCTGCGAGTCGATCCGTATGATGTGCCTGCCCCGGCCCCCGGCGACATCCTCTACTACACCAACGGCAGCATGCTGCAGATGGTGGTGTTCGCCCCCGACGGTACCTTCGTCGAATACGTGCAGACCTCACCGGACCAGCGCTGGCTGAGCATCATGAGCGTCAACTCAGCCGAGTATGAATGGCCCTTCGATGTCTACACGGCTCAGGTGCTGCTGTTCACTGAGGAGCTGCTGCCGCAGTACTACAGCCTCTACAAGTACATGTCCGACCAGGGCCAGGTAGAGCGCCACCGCTACCCGACGATGGATGCCGCCCAGCGCATCCAGATGGCCGCCGAGCTCGGGATCACGATCTGGAACCCATACAGCAAGCGCCCGATCGAAACCAGCGATGTCCCGTCCCGCGGTGACTTCCTCGTGCTGACCGGTGCCCCGCCCACGCCGCTGATCATCACGATCGAGGGTGACCGCGAGTTCACCCTGGCTCAGGCGATTGACACCGTCGGCAACGCCCCCGGCAGCTCGAACCCGATCTTCGGCGCGCCCGGAGGCAAGTCCGGCAAGGAAGAAAAGCCCAAGCGCAAGAGCAAGCACGGCTCATTCGGCGGACGCTGAGCAGCGGCCTGTAAGATAATGCCCTGCACATGCGGATAGGCTATCCGCAGGGAGCTTTATGAGCGATACACAGGGCAACACACCAACGAGAGCCGGCAGCAAGACGCTGCAGGTGCTTGACGCCATCCGCAGCATCGAACTGGACGGCACTGACCGCGACATGGTCGCACTCGGCATGTTCAAGGACCTGCGCATCCGCGAGGGTGTGGTCGAGTTCACGCTGGTGATCCCGCCGGGTTACAGCTTCGTCCCCGAGGAAATGGAGGAGGCGATCGCCGAGCGCTTCAACGAGCTCGGCTGGGTGACCGAGATGGCCATGTCAGTGCGCGATGAGTCGAAGACCACCGCGCAGGTGCCGCAGGGAGCCGGTGCTGCCCCGCCTCCCCCGCCGCAGCCACAGGCCGCCGATGGGCACCGCCCGCTCAATGTCGGCGGGGAACCGGTGGCTGAAGGCGAGAACCCCGTCCCCGGCGTGAAGCATGTGATCGCCGTCGGCTCCGGCAAGGGTGGCGTCGGCAAGAGCACGGTCAGCGTCAACCTGGCGCTGGCGCTGGCGGACATCGGTTATAGGGTGGGCCTGCTGGACGTGGATGTGTACGGCCCATCCATCCCGCTGATGCTGGGCGTGGACGGCCATCCACTGATCAACGCCAAGCAGAAGCTCGTCCCCAATGAGAAGCACAACCTGAAGATCATGAGCATGGGCTTCCTTCTGAAGCCCAACCAGGCCGTCGTGTGGCGCGGTCCGATGGTGCATGGCGTCGTCAAGCAGTTCCTGCAGGACGTGGACTGGGGCGAACTGGACTTCCTGATCGTGGACCTGCCGCCGGGCACCGGTGACGCCCCGCTGTCGCTGACGCAGTCCCTGCCGCTGACCGCCACGGTGCTGGTCACCACGCCACAGGAGGTCGCCGCCAGCGTGGCTGCCAAGGCGATGACGATGTTCGAGCGGATGGGCATCCGCACCCTGGGCGTAATCGAGAACATGAGCTACTTCATCTGCCCGAGCTGCGAGACCGCGACTGACATCTTCGACCGTGGCGGTGGCAAGCTCCTGGCCAGTGATGCCGGCGTACCCTTCCTCGGGGAGATTCCGCTGGATGTGCGCATGCGCAAGGGCAGCGATGTGGGCGAGCCGCTGATGGCGCAGTTCCCGGAAAGTGAGCTGGCTGAGCGCTTCAGGGAGATTGCGCTCCGGCTGGCGGGTGTATTGGGCGCACAGGTCGGGACCACGGAAGCCGGCGAGGGCTAATGCGCTACTTCTTCAGCTGCAGTACCTGCTCGAGCCGGTCCGTCAGCTTCTCCTTGGTGAGTGCGCCAATGAAGCGGTCCACCACGCGGCCATTGCGGAAGTAAAGGTAGGTCGGGATCGACAGCACGCCGTAGTGGTTCAGCGAATTGCGCGAACTGTCCGCATCCACGAGTGCGAACTCCACCACGCTGTCATACTGCCGTGCCAGCTCCTCCAGCACGGGGTACATCGCACGTGAGGGCTTGGACCAGGCGGCGGTGAAGGCCACCAGCGCAGGCGTGCGAGACTTCTGCAGGAAGTCTGGCAGGCTGCGATCGTTGAGTTCAGTCAGCTTCATGGGAAGGAAGAACGTGCCCCCGGAATACCGTTGTACCACTCGCGAAGAGAACCTTCGCATAGGTGGGAAGCTCGCTGAGCGCTGGGGTTACAGCCTCTGGACTCTGCCTCCCGAAAGAGACTTACGGTTCGACGCAATATGGCCTTGTCGCATACCCCCGGGGCACGTACAAGCATTTTACCCGAGGATGCGGCTTACTGTTCCGGGATGCCGGTCAAGGCTGGGTCAGCCGGTCCAGGACCAATCATTCAGTCCAGCGTCGGGTTCGAAATGCCGAATGCGCTGGAGGAGCTGGATTCAGCTGGACCGAGCAGCCTGTCCTCCATCTCGTCCAGGGTTGCGAGAGCGCCAGCCTGCCGCTTCGTCCTGGCGACCACCTGCCTGTAGCAAGCGAAGGAACCGCCGGCAATCAGTGCCGCACTCAGGAATGGATGCAATACACCAGGCCCGACATCAATGTAGGGCAGCATGCAAACAAATCCCAGGAGCAGCAGCGCGGCAAGCACGGCGATCGGAATTTGAATCCTGACTGAACTGCCCTCCCCCTTCAGGAACCAGTCCAGGTTCCACATCATCAGCCAGGCATTGCGGCCCAGTTCGTGTTCCAGCCCGGGCGGTGCAAATGGAACATACAACAGCCCGCGCAGCCATACCGGTGAAGCCTCCTGCAGCTCACTGACTGGCAATGTGCCGGACAGCCACTGTTCAACCAGTCCACGCTGCCGGATCCGTTGCCTGTATTTTTCCGTGTAGGATTCCAGCTTCCCATGCACATCCGATGCCCAGATGATGCCAGCCAGTAATGCGGTGACGCCAATCATGATCACGGCAATATTGGCAGCAATCGAAAGTGAGTAATTCATGCCAAGCAGCGGTACGCCAACGCAGAGAGCAATTCCGATCACCATACGCGCCATTCCTGCCGAATTCGGGTCACTTTCAAGGCCGTTGACATGCCGGCGGATTTCAGCGCAGAGCGCTTCCATGTTCAGGTGCAGCCTCGAGCCGATGATCTCCGCGGGGGCGGCCTCCCGCACATACTCCGGCTGGTCCAGGCTGCCATGCAGCTCGTAGTAATCCATCGCGTTGTCAAGGTAATCCTCGAAGTAAAGCAGGCCGACACGCCAGTTATTGCGCTTGCCAATCCAGATCGCTGTGGCAATGACCGCGCCAATGATTGCCAACAGCACCACATGCGCGAAACCTATCTGGAAGGCAAAGTAGAAGCCTGGCACCAGCAGAATCAAAACGGATGTCCATCCAGTTTCCGCAATCACGGGTCCGTGTAAGCCACGCGCAGGTACCGACCGGCATGAGCCAAACAGGCTTTTCAGCTGCTCCCGCACATTGCCGGTCTTGCTGTTGACCTGCAGGCCGGTCTTCCTGCTGAGGGCATCGCTCAGCCTGCCGTTTCCCAACGCATCTGCCAGGAATTCCTCGGCCAGCCCGCTGCCATCCAGGTTGCGAATGCGGTACAGGTGGAATTCCTCCTGCTTCTTCTGCCGTTGTTCCTCAAGCTGCCTGCCGGTATGGAAGCTGCGGTCCAGGAACACGGAGATGAAAGTCCAGGGCAACAAGGTCGCGCCCCAGATGGCAACGGCAAGGGACATAATGGTCGGTTCAAAGTTCCCGCTCGGGATGCCAAGCAATTCCAGGCTGCCCGGTGAAAATGCGGGGATTGTCAGCAATGCAAGCATCGCAATCAGCAGGACAAGCTGCCAGGCGACACGTGAGCCATTGCGTTCGCTGTCTTCACGCAGTTCAGCGAGTGCGGTCCGGATCTCCTTGATCCTTGCCGTCATGGAGGGTTTGCAGCCACTTGCACTGCCGGCGGTGTTCACAGCAATGCCGTCAGTCAGCGCATCCCTGCCCAGCCTGGCCTGACTGTCCGATCCCCCGGCTTGTCCCTGCATCTCCATAAGTACTGCTGTCTAACTCCCGCTTCCATTGTATGCCAGCGCATCCGTCCACCAGCGAGCGCCCGCTACAATTTCCGCAGCACGAGCAGGAGGAAGTCATGGCGCGCATCAAGGGACCGGACATCGACAAGCTGGACACTCGCCTGAAGAAGATATTCGAGGCGCAGGCCGGGCAGTACGGCCAGCCGCTTACAGGCCAGTTCATCGCCGCCCACAGCCCGGAGATCTTCAACGGGATGCGTGGCATGTTCGGTGCACTGCACAAGAGCGGCCTCTTGGAGCCCGCGCTGCGCAACCTGCTGAACCGGCATGTGGCGCTGATCAACCACTGCCCATATTGAGCCGACCTGAATGCTGCAGGTGGCAGCAAGAACGGCCTCAGCTACGAACAGCTAACGCAACTTGACAACTGGCGTGGCAACGCGATTTACACCTTCCGCCAGCAACTCGCGCTGGAGTATGCCGAAGCCATGACCTATACCGACCAGGATGTCAGCGACGAACTTTTCTCACGGATCTGCGGGGAGTTCAGTGTGCCGGAAATCGTGGAACTGACAATGACCATCGCCTGGGAAAACGCCAGCGCGAAATTCAACCATGCTTTCTTAATCGAATCGCTGGAGACGTGGAAGCCTGAATAGAGTGTAGGAGCTGGTGAGTAGGGCGTAGCGGAGGTCAGGCTCGGAGGCGCGCAACTTGCTTGCGCGCAATCTTCATTCCGCATCATACCAATCTTCAGGCAACTTCAATCTGGCAGCTGTCGCTATTGGGTCAAAAGTGTGACAACTGCTGAACTGCCAATCCCGCGGACAGCACACCAATCCGGCCTTCACTGGGTTCCTGTGTATGTAGGTAACCGTTTTAAGCAGATGCTCCGGACTCCGTATCATTCTGTCAAAGTATCCACGCTGCCAGATTGCTTCGCTTGTCTGTCGGAGTCTGCGGATATTGTGGGTTGATCCGGCCTTTATCAGCTTGACAATGCTTCCCAGTCGATTGTCCTTCTTCTGCGTCAGGAGTAAATGGACATGGTTGGGCATGATTACCCAGGCGAGTGTTTCGTGGGAGTATCCGTCGTTAAGCAAAATTGATCGAAGAACAATATTGGCAATGGAAGGACTTCCAAGAATGCAGGTCCCTTTTCCCTGGTCCAGGATCCGGTCGTTCAGGATGGATTCCTCTCTGCTTCGCATTCCAATACCCAGAGAATTCCTTTTCATTTGAAATCTAGGTGCGGCATCAGCAAGAACGAACGTAACGAATTGGATCGCATCCGCTGTATCAAGGTGCGGTAGATTGCCATGCTTGTAGAATCCCAGATTCCCTCTCTGGATCATGGCAAAATAATACCTGTTAAGTCATTTCATGTCAATCCAAAGATTGCGCGCAAACAAGTTGCGCGCCTCCGATACTACAAACCAGATCCCATGTCCTAAAGCCCCAGCAACTCACCCGCCGCGCGCAGGTCCTGCACTGCTATCAGGTTGCCCTCCAGTTCCGCCAGCCGGATGGCGTCGTCAACCGTGGCAACCCCGGTCAGCACGAGGATGCCCGGCAGGCCATGCTGGCTGGCCATTGCCATGTCCGTCTCCAGCCGGTCGCCGATGATCAGCATCCGCTCGCGCTGCACCCCGGTCGCCGCCTCGATCTCATCCAGCAGGTGCACGCTCGGCTTGCCGAGGATCTCCGGCTGCACTCCGGTAAGGCGCGCCAGCATGTCGGCGATCCCGCCACTGTCCGGCAGCCAGGTGCCGGCCTCCGTCGGGAAGCCGTAGTCCGCATTGCAGCAGTAGAACTTCGCACCGGCCGACAGCGCTGCGCTGGCAACGCCGATCTTGCGATAGCTGCCCAGCCTGTCAATCCCGACCAGCAGTGCGTCAAACGGGTCGGCCTTCAGCGCATCCACGATCTGCACATGGATGTGGTTGTCAGCCAGCCCGAGCGAGTCCAACCAGTTGTCAATGCTGACCGCGCCGGGGATGCGCTCCTCTATGTAGCCCGCGATCTCCGCCGACATGTGCAGCAGGATGCGCCCGGAGCCATGGTGATGTTCAAGGTAGGCCGCGCTCACCAGTCCAGCGCTGAACAGCTCATGCGGCTTGAGGTCATAACCCATCCGCTCGCAGCGCGCGAGGTAGTGCTCGTGCAGGTAGACGGAGTTGTTGCTGATCAGTGCGCGCTGGATCCCGCTGCGTGACAGCAAATGCAGGAACTCGCGTGCCCCGTCAATGCTGTGCTCACCGGTCCACAGCACGCCGTCTGCGTCCAGCAGCACCAGTTCCGGCTTGAATCCGGGCCAGCTCATGTTCTCTTCCTCATCGGCACGAAGGATAGGGTACCCGAGGGATGGGGGATGTGGGACGGGGTATGCGCAGATGTGAATACAGGTATGAGGGAAGAAGGATGCCAATCCCACATCTTACATTCACACTGATCCCCGGTCCCTGGTCCCAGGTCCCTGTTTTGCCCATCCCGCATACCGCATACCGCATCCCTACTTGAGCGGCTGCAGGCGCAGTTCCCACCACTGCTCCTGTTCGATCGTGGCCGGTGCGCCGGTCAGCGGGCACTGCGCGCTGGCGGTCTTCGGGAAGGCGATCACCTCGCGGATGTTGTCAACCTGCAGCAGGCTCATCACCAGGCGGTCGATGCCCTGGCCGTAGCCACGGTGCGGCGGCGCGCCATAGCGGTAGGCCTCGAGGAACCAGCCGAAGCGGTGCTCGATCTGCTCGTCGCTCAGGCCCATGTTGCGCAGGATACGCATCTGCAGCGCCGGGTCGAACACCCGCAGGCTGCCCGATGCCATCTCCACGCCGTTCAATACCATGTCATAGTTGTCAGCGCGGATCGACAGCAGCTCGTCAATGTCCGTACTGTCCAGCTTGTGCATGTCGGCTGCCAGCGGATTGGTGAAGGCGTGGTGCGCAGCCGTCACCCCGCCGGTCTCGTCATTGATCTCATACAGCGGGAAGTCCACCACCCACATCGGTGCCCACTTCGACCTGTCAATCAGGCCCTGGGCATCGCCAAGCCGCAGGCGCAGCTCGCCGAGCACCTTGAGGTTCTTGGCCTTCGGCCCGAGCACCATGCACCAGGTGCCGGCATTCGTGCCCTCTGCTTCAGTGGCAAGCTTGGCAAAAGCCGCGATGTCCGGCGCGAACTTCGCCACGCTGCCCTTCGGCTCATCGCCGCCGGTCTCGACCGTCATCAGGCCGTTGGCACCGAGCTTCTTCGCCACGTCCGTCCAGTTGTCAAGTTCCTTGCGGCTCAGGCTCAGGCCCGGGATGAAGATCCCGTGCACCACGCCGCCCTCCTCAAGCCCGGCCGTCACGAAAGCCGCCTCCGTGCCCTGCCACAGCGCTGTCACCTCGCGGATCTCGCTGCCGAAGCGTGCATCCGGCTTGTCGGAGCCCCAGCGCTCGATCGCCTCGTTGTAGGGCACGCGCGGGAAGGGCACCGGCAGCTCCTCGCCGATGCACTCCGCCCAGATGCGCTTCATGTAGCCTTCGCCCATCGTGAACAGCTCCTCCCGCGTGGTGAAGCTCATCTCAAGGTCGAGCTGCGTATGCTCCGGCTGGCGGTTGCCACGCAGGTCCTCGTCACGCAGGCACTTGGCAATCTGGAAGTAGCGGTCCATCCCCGAGCACATCAGCACCTGCTTGAACAGCTGCGGGCTCTGGGGCAGGGCGTAGAACTGGCCGGGATGCACGCGGCTGGGCACGACGTAGTCACGCGCGCCCTCGGGCGTGGTGTTGGCCAAAAGCGGGGTCTCGATCTCGAGGAAGCCCAGCTCGCTCAGGTAGTCACGGATGATGCGCACCACCTGGTGGCGGATCGCGATGTTGCGCACCATCGTGCGCCGGCGCAGGTCGATGTAGCGGTGCTTGAGGCGCAGTTCCTCGGAAGCCTTGACTTCCTCCTCAATCACGAAGGGCGTGGTCTCGGCGCGGCTGAGGATCTCAGCTGACTGCACGATGAACTCACGGTCGCCGCCCGGGCCCTCGCGCTGCTCCTTCTCGGGACGGGCGCGCGTCACGCCGGTGAAGGCCACTACGAACTCGCCGCGGCACTCAGAGGCCACGGCGTGCGACTCGGGGCTCTCCTCCGGGTCGAGGGTGCACTGCAGCTCACCCCAGCGGTCACGGAGGGTGATGAAGATCAGCTGCCCAAGGTCACGGCGACGGGCCACCCAGCCCATCAGTGTGGCTGCGGTGCCGATCGGCGCCGCGATGATTTCTTCGATGTTATGTGTGCGCGTGAGTTCAGCCATAGCGCAGGAATTGTATCGTGCCGCGAGGCCTGTGGCCTCGCTTGAGGTTGGAGGTTAGAGGTTGGAGTTTGGAAAGAATGGAGATATCGCTAACTCCCCACTCCAAACTCCAGCCTTTGCCTCGGGGATTCCTGTCCCGGTAAAGGTTTCCTTCAGTACTGACCCATTTGACTTGCCGTAGATCCTTACCCAGAGCCTGTCCCAGGGGGCGAGGGTATGCCAGATACAAACATCATTGTCCATGTCTGGCTGCATGCGGATTCCCAAGCCCGGAAAATCATGATGCATCTCGAGATTGATTGCCAGGCTGTTCCAGTCTGGATTGTCAAAACTGTCGATGTACTTCCCGGTTGCCGGATTGAAGGCCAGCAGGGCCGGGATTGCAGGGTCGCCCGGTTCAAGATTGCGCAGCTGCTCCAGTGCATCCAGCATCTCATCAGGTTCAGGTTCAATACCAAGGACCAGTTTGAGTCCATTACGGGGCAGGCAGTGATGGACTGCGTAGTAATATCCTGCCTCCTTGACCAACAGGTTTGGCCAGTTGTCTGTGTACCACTTGATTGTCAACACGCTGTCAACGAGCAATTCCTCACGGGATGCTGAGGAGTTTGGAGTGTTGCCACTTCCGGGGCCGTACGTGTTTGGACTTCGCGGGCCAGCATGACCATGCAAAGCATTCCACTCAAACCAGTCTGAGAGATCCAGTTCGCGGAACTGCTGCTCAATATCCGTTGCTTCAGTCGCGCTCGCTGTCGACGGGGCTGCGGCCAGGAAGCACACGAAGCAGAATATTCCCGCCAGAAATCGAAGTTCTGAGCTTTGGAAACTTGCAGTGCACATGATCTTTTCCCATCCAGAAGCGCAAGGAGATCACTTTTGTTTTACCCAAGCTCAAAGGTGGTAAGCAAGCACGTGCGTTCTACGTGTACAAGACAAGTGCGCAGGTCGGAACAGGGCTTGGCCACTCCAAACTCCCCACTCCAACCGCCAAACTCATTGCCAGGCTTACAGCCTGGCCGCCGTTACTCCCTACACCCGAGCTCCTAGTTCCTGTTCAGCTTGCTCAAAAGGCGCAGCACTTCGATGTACAGCCAGACGAGCGTGACAACCAGGCCCATCGCTCCGTACCACTCGAAGTAGCCCGGCAGGCCGTAGCTTTCGCCGCGCTCGATGAAGTCGAAGTCCAGCAGCAGGTTGAAGGCCGCAAGACCGATCACGAACAGGCTGAAGGCGATGCCGATCGGGCCGCCGTCGTGGATGTAGGGCACCATGATGCCAAAGAAGCTCAAAACGAAGGTCAGCAGGTAGACCGCCATCACGCCGAATGTGGCGATGATCACGATGCTGCGCAGCTTGTCAGTCACCTGAATGATGCGGCCGGTGTACAGGCCGAGCATCACCATCAGGATCGCAATCGTGATAACCACGGCCTGCGGCACCATCTGCGCATATGCGCCGGGCACCATCGTGGCCATCACCAGGCTGAATGCGCCGACGAACACGCCTTCCACCAGCGCGTAGATCGGCGCCAGGATCGGGGAGGCCTGCGGCTGGAAGTAGGACCAGAACACCATGATCACACCGGCGATCATCGAGCCGATCAACAGCGGGAAGCCGATGGCCGGGTTGGCCGCCACGGCGCTCCAGGACCAGACGGCGGTGAACAACAGCAGGAGCAGCAGCAGGCCGGTCTTGAGCACCGTGCCCTGCACGGACATGCGCCCGGAACCGCTCAGTTCCTGTACACGATCTTCGTTGAACATCGGATTCGCCATTGCTTACCTCACTGCCATTAATGACTGTTCCACAGGCCCTCTGTTCAGGCCTGATACTCAGTATATATGCATGGCGTGTCTATAATGTTTCCCGTGAGGAAGGCAATCACAGTACTGCTGGCACTGTGCCTGGTGCTTGGCACCCGGCTACCGGTATATGCGGGCATCCTCGATGAGGTGCAGCTGGAGTTCATCAGCGGTGATGTGACCGGCGACCAGCGCGGCCAGGGCACGGCCACGGTCAGCGCGCGGATCACCAACATCGGCGACCGCAATCTCAACGGCGTGCGCATCGCCGCCTACTACTCCCCCTACGACACCTTCCCGGATGAGTTCGCTGAATGGAAGCTGCATGAGTTCCTGCTGGAGCCACCGCTCAAGCCCGGCAAGAGCGTGGTGCTGGAATTCCAGGATGACAAGGCCTTCGAGTACATCCAGCTTGAGCTGCGGCGGGCCAACTTCGACCTGCGCATCGTCGTGAACGGCAAGCAGCTCGCCAGCGAGGGGCTGGTACGCATCGAGGACGGTGCGGCCTACATGCAGAGCCGCGACCTCGTGGGCATCATCGGTGGCGACCTGAAATATGACGCAGAGGCGGACCGCGTGGAACTCAAGCGCGGGGAGCGCGTGCTGCTCTACAAGGAGGGCCGCCGCAGCATCGACGTCAACGAGGAACGCCGCGCGCTGAGCCATCCGGTGATCACCATCGAAGGCCGCACCTGGGTGCCGATCGAAAGCATCTGCAGGGAACTGGAGATCGAATGCGAGATCGACCACAGCCTCAATGTGCTGACCCTGACCTTTGAGCCGCTGCCTGAGGAGAACTGATCAGACCTTCTGCGCACAGCGCAGCTCGGCCAGCATCTTCGTTCCGGTGCCCAGGGCATCAGGTGCTGTCATCAGCACTTCACCACCATTCTCAATGGTCCAGATGGCGGCCTGGTTGGCCATGTCCACACCAGCGAAATTCAGGCGCATCTCGTCGTTGAGCCCCTTGCCGGTTCCGCTGATGCGGCAGTCCCGGCTGATGAACAGCAGTTCCACCTCACCGTTCTGTGCTGCATCCAAAACGTCCTGCAATTCGAGGGCGATATCCTCCGGAGCGGCTTCCGCCTCCGGATCAATTCTCTCCTGCAGTGCCGCCAGCCGGCTGTTCGTCTCTTCCGCCAGTACTTCTTCCTCGTCCACCCGCTCCAGTAGGGGCCGGATGTGGAACACTGTCTTGACCGAAACCTGCTCCATCGGCGCACTGCCCAGGATGAAGCGCGCACTGTAGCCGGGGCTGGCAAACAGCCCCATCCCCGGGGCATTCTTGCCGAAAGAAGCCAGGCTGGTCAGCCGGGATATGCTCTTCAGGAGTTTTTCCGCTTGCTTTTCACTTAATCCGCGGCTTGAAAGCAGGCGCATCGCCATGCCGAGCATGCTTTCCAGACGTTCTGCGGGAGTGGATCCGGTTCCGTCCTCTTCAAGGCTCAGGTATATGGATACGCAGGGATCGCCAGCGTGTGAAACAAGGTCCCTGATGGCACTGGTATCTATTGGGATCGAGTATTTGTCCATATTATATTTTAACGTCTCGACACTCGGAGCATGTGAAACACCCAGGACAGGGTCGTCCCGGCTAGCTGTCCGGGCTGTCCGGGGCATGTCCAGCGAGGCCTCGGTTCACCTCCAGCTCGCCGTCCTGCGGGATGTCCGCCCCCAGCTCATGCATCATTTCACCGCAGTGGTTGATGAACACGTCGCGTGTGCGCCGTACGTTGCTGCCGAGCTCCGTGGTGACCAGCGACAGGAACAGCAGGCCAAGCACGATCTTGACCGGGATGCCGACGAAGAACACGTTCAGCTGCGGCATCACGCGGGCCAGGATGCCGAGCGCGAGGTCGATCAGGATCAGGAATGCAATCAGCGGCAGGGAGATCCTGAGCGCGATGGTGAACAGGCTGGTACAGATCGCGACCATCGTCTGGGTGTCGAAATGCTCGATCATCCAGGTGCCGGGCGGCAGCAGTTCGTAGCTGGCGATCCACAGCCTGAGCAGCTCGAGGTGCATCCCGGTACCGACGAACACGAGCATCGCGGCGGTGAACAGGAACTGCCCGATGATGCTGGCCTGGGTATGGGTGCTCGGGTCGAATACATTCACGACCGCGAAACCCATCTGGTAGCCGATGAACTGGCCGGCGAACTGGAAGGCGACGAACACCAGCGCCATGATGAATCCCAGCAGCATACCAAGCGCTAGCTCCTGCACGGCGGAGGCGAGGAACATCGAGTCGTCCAGCAGCCTGAGCTGCGCGGTCGGCACGTAGAAGGTGTAGACGATGTTGGAGAGCAGGAAAGCCAGCACCACGCGCAGCATCACGGGCACGCCCTGGGCACTGAATATCGGCGCCAGGAACACGAATCCCATCGTACGCAGCAGTATCAATAACCAGAGCAGGCCAAGCTGCCCCAGGTAGTCAGTCAGTTCCACTTCTCTCTCCACAGAGATGATATTGGGTCTGCGGTCGAAACTGAACCAAATCCAGGTCAAGCCTGCCGGCTGAACCTTGATTTCATGCTGCAGCGTAGGGATAGCGGGGGTATATTGTGTTGCCCGCAAGGGCAGCGGCCGGGCTGCGAGCGTCCGGGAACGTGCTAATATCCAGAGTTTCCGATGAGCGAGACCTCCAGCCTGAGCATTTCCGCACGCACTCCGATCGAGGAGGTGCGCTTCAGCGTGCTGGATCTCGAGACCACCGGCGGGGCACCGCCCGAGCACAAGATCACGGAAATCGCCGCCTACCACGTGGACGGCCTGCAGATCACCGACGAGTTCGTGACCCTCGTCAACCCCGAGCGCAACATCCCCGCCTTCATCACCGGCCTGACCGGCATCAACGAGAAGATGGTGAAGGACAAGCCACCCAGCCGCGACGTGCTGCCGGAGCTGCAGGTGTTCCTCGGCGACAGCATCCTCGTGGCGCACCACAGCCAGTTCGACCGCCGCTTCCTCGAGAACGAGCTGGAGCTGATGGGCGAGCGCACACTGCACAACGGCGACCTCTGCACCTCGCGTCTGGCGCGCCGCATCGTGCCCTGGCTGCCCTCGAAGAGCCTTGGCAACCTGGCGGCCTTCTTCGGGATCAGCATCCCGGACCGCCACCGCGCGGCGGGCGATGCCTACGCCACGAGCGAACTGCTGATCATCTTCCTGAAGTACCTCAAGAGCCGCGGACTGGACACCATCGACCAGGTGATGGAGTTCCAGCACGGCGAGATGCCCTACCCGACCGACGGCGACGACTAGGAGGTGCGCAATTTACTTGCGCACAATGGGGTGCAGCGATTGAAAGAGGTAGTTAGTTGTTAGTACTTAGTTCTTAGTTCTTGTTGGCAGCGGCACGCTGACTGATTGACTCCTTGTCTGTTTGGCAACTGATCGGTAGAACCACTAATCACTAATAACTAACAACTAAGAACTTCCCCTATGTAGCTTGCCAATGATGTAGGGTGGCGGTAACACCGCCACCGGGATGGGGTGTTACCCCATCCCTGCTTCCGCAAAAGAAGTCTTCGCAGGATTTTGCGGCAGCAAGTGCCGCTCCTGCCGGCTGCTGGAAGCAGCCGCTACAGTCTTCTGCTTCTGATTCTGCTTCTGATTCTGCTTCTGATTCTGCCCACTGCCTACTGCCTACTGCCTACTGTTGCCAGGCTGACAGCCTGGCCTCCCCTACACCCTCGCCACCGCCATGAGCCACTTGCCTGCCATCAGCGCGATGAATAATGCGGCCACCGCGAATGTGAGCATCACTTCCTGGCGGTCGATGTTGCGCATGCGCGGCTCGCGGAACCACAGTACGAAGATCGTGCCGAAGGCAATGCTCACCAGTGCCGGCAGGGCCAGGTTGAAGACCTGCGAAGCGGCCAGTGCGACGATTGCCATCACAAGCGTCGTGCCGTAGATCAGGCGCTTGTCCAGCCCGTGCACCCAGGCCGCGCGGAACAGGAAGGCCAGGATCACGAAGTCGCCAACCCCCATCACAGGGGCGGCCTCGTGGATCGGCAGTGGCATGTGCACGAACAGGTAGTTCACCCATGGCACCTTTACCGAGTGGGCCGCGGCCGCAGCGGCAGTGGCGGCTTCCTCCGGCGGTGCATTCTTTATCGCTTCCGCCATCGCCTCCGCCACCTTCTGCTGGTGCTCCTCCATCCCTTCCACGATCTTCTTCGATGGCCCCTGGAACACGCTGTAGATGTCGGCGAAGGCCATTGCCACCGCCAGTGGCACGAGGTTCGTGACCTTTTCCATCCGGTCGCCGACCCAGTAGCCGACGGGCACCGCGATCAGGATAAGCCCGAGCGTTGACAGCGCACGCAGCGGCAGTGAATTGTCAGCCAGCGCCACCGGCAGGACGATGCTGGCAACACCCCCGGCGAACATCGTGTAACGGCTCCAGGCCGGCCAGTCCGTTGATTCACCGGCGAGGATCACCATGAACAGGAGCCCGATGCCGATCACGATTGCCGCCACCTGCAGCAGGAGCGAGGCCATGTCCGGGAACTCCTGCACGCTTGGCAGGTTCACCGTGATCGCGAAGAATCCCAGCCAGGCCAGCGCTCCGACGAGCGTCCACAGCTTGCCGGCGCGGTTCATGACAGCTCCAGCACGCGGCTGTGCTCATGCTGGGCGAGGATCGTATGCGGAATGTTGCCAACCTCCACGCGCGAGAAGGCCTCGCTCGCGGCACGCGGTGTATTGCTGTTCTCCGAGAGGTGCCCGAGCAGCAGGTGCTGCGGCATACTGGCCAGCCCGGTGGACAGCTCCACCGCCTGCTGGTTGCTCAGGTGGCCGTGGTTGCTGCGGATGCGGCTCTTGAGGTACTCCGGATACATGTTGCCACGCAGGATCTCCGGGCAGTGGTTGCTTTCCAGCACCAGGAGCTCGCAGTCGCCGAACACCGCCACCTGCTGGCTGCCGTAGGTGCCGAGGTCGGTCAGGATCCCCATCCGGTGCCCGTTGCAGAACAGCTTGAACATGCAGGTCGGGTCGGCATCGTGGCTCACCGCGCAGGGCAGGATGTCAATATCGCGGTGCGGGAAGCCGTGTTCGGAGTCGTAGGTCTGGATGTTGTCATAATCACAGCCACGCTTGAGGCGGATGCTCCGCGCCAGCTCATTCCTGACCTGCTCGTGGCAGTAGACCACCGGGCTTGCGTGCTTGAGCAGCACCCCGAGCCCGCTGATGTGGTCGCTGTGGGTATGGCTGACGACGATGGCGTCGATTTCCGCCAGCTGCACGCCGGCCTCGGCCAGGGCGGCCTGCACGCGGCGGATGCCGATCCCGCAGTCCACCAGCATGCGCGAGTGTTCACTCTCGACGTAGTAGCAGTTTCCCTTGCTGCCGCTGGCAATGCTCATGAAGCGCACGCTCATACCTGCTGCCTCTCCTTCAGCTGCGTGATGCGCCCCTGCCAGAGGTCCGCTTCCTCGATCAGCGGCTCCAGCGACCCGAACACCTCGTCCCGTTCATTGCCAAGTTCATCGATCTGCAGCTGCAGCGTGGCGATCCGTTCGTAATCTGATGCCGCGTCAACACTGTGCTGCTCGTCCGCGAGCTGCCGGATGCGCCGCTCCAGCTCCTCGATCGTCAGTTCCACCTGGGCGATCCTCTGCTCAACCTTTTCCTGCTGGCGGCGGCAGTAGCCCTCCACATTCGTGCGGGCTTCCTTCGCCGCCTGCTCAAGCATCGTCCATTCGTCATCTTCAGCGTTGCCATTTCCGCTGTCCCGCGCGGCCTGTGCATTCTGTTCGGCGAGCATCGCCTCACGGAATCGGCGGTACTCGCTGTAATGCCCGCGGAAGAATGACGAGCTGAAGTTGTCAGCCTCCCCCTCGCGCTCGAACACCACCAGCCGGTTGCAGATCCGCTCCAATAGCGCGCGGTCATGGGTCACCATGATCAGCGAACCCTCGTAGGCCAGCAGGAACTGCTCCAGCGCTTCACGCGCCCAGATGTCGAGGTGGTTCGTCGGCTCATCCAGCAGCAGTACGTTCGGGCGGCGGCGGAAGATCTTTGCCAGCGTCAGGCGGCTGCGTTCGCCACCACTGAGCTGCTTGACGTCCTTGAACACCTCGTCGCCACTGAAGCCGAACACCGCGAGGTAACTGCGCACCTCGCCATCCGTCAGGTTGCCATCCACGCTGCGCAGTTCCGCCATCAGGTCGCGCCCGTCCTGCAGGTCAGCGCTGTCCTGTGAGAACACGCCGACATCGGCATTGCTGCCCCAGGCCACCATCCCGCGCAGGGGCGCCAGCCGGCGGGCCAGCAGCTTCAAAAGCGTACTCTTGCCGCAGCCATTGCTGCCGACGATGCCCATCCGTTCGCCGCGGTACAACTGGAAATCCACGTCATCCAGCAGCAGGCCGTCGCCAACCGGGCCGCGCGCCATTTCCATCGGCGGGTTGAGCGCCAGGCCGGAATGCCCGACCTTCTCATA
Organism: Planctomycetales bacterium; assembly: GCA_022646745.1. Taxonomy (GTDB): domain Bacteria; phylum 4484-113; class 4484-113; order 4484-113; family JAFGCY01; genus JAHEFU01. The sequence continues at coordinate 285,526 of CP060262.1, forward strand.
TACCTTTTCCTCGGAGCGCTCCAGCCCGCTGTAGCTGAAGCAGAGCTGCTCCACGATCAGCAGCTGTTCGCCCGACAAAAGCGCGGGCTTCAGCACGAAGCTCATCTGCGGGTCGTCCGCCGGCCGGTCCACGCGCTCCATCCGCCCGAGCAGCTTGCGCCGGCCCTGGGCCTGCTTGGTGTTCTGCCCGGCGATGTTGCGGCGGATGTACTCCTCGGTCTTGGCGATATGCTCCTGCTGCTTCTGGAACTGGTCCAGCTCGGCACGCCGCCTGAGGTCACGCTGCGGACGGTACTTCGTGTAGTTGCCGGGATAGCGGAACAGGCCCTGGTTGTCAACTTCCCAGATATGTGTGCAGACGCTGTCCAAGAGCCAGCGGTCGTGGCTGACGAGGATCACGCCTGCCCGGCCGCGCAGGCTCTTCAAGTAGTCCGCGAAGAATTCCTGGGCTTCGATGTCCAGGTGGTTGGTCGGCTCGTCGAAGATCAGGCAGTTGGCATCGCTGATCAGCGCGCGGGCCAGGCAGGCCTTCTGGCGCTGTCCGCCGCTCATGCTGCCCAGCGTCTGGTTGTGCTGCTCGTCGGTGAAAGACAGGCCGCTGATGATACGGTCGATGTCAGTCTCCCAGCGGTGCCCGTCCAGCACGGCGAAGCGCTCCTGTACGCTGCCGAGCTCAGCCTGCAGCGCTTCGTCCTCAGGCCTGTGCTCCAGCTCGCGCACGAGCTTGCCCATCCGTTCCTGCAGTTCGACGAGGTCCGCCCGGCCGCCGCGCACGAATTCACGCAGGGTGTCCGTGTCGGTGCCACCGGAGGACTGGGTGACGATCGTGATCTGCGTGCCGCGGCTGACCTGGATATTGCCCGCCTCAGGGGTGAGCCGGCCCTCGATCAGCTTCAGGAGCGTGGTCTTGCCACCGCCGTTCTGGCCCACGAGCCCGATCACATTGCCCGGCTGCAGCTGGCCGCTGGCATCGCGGATGATGTATTCATCGGTGTAACCGAAGCTCAGGTTTGAGAATTCAAGCAGGGACACGGCAGCGTGCCTATTCTAACAGGGCAGCCAGCCACGCGCCGGATATGCAGTGTTAAAGGGGAGCTGCTGCGAAGTTGCACCATCGGAGGTGCGGCGCAAGCCGGACATGGAGGTAGAGCGCAATCTTGGCGCTGAAGCAATGAGCAGTGAAGACTGAGCAATGAGCCAATCCACAGAAGCGCAGTTTCGGCGCAAACGATGACGTAGGGTGGCGGTAATACCGCCACCGGGATGGGGTGTTACCCCATCCCTACTTCATGCTACGAATGAGCCGCATTATTGTGCGACAGCAAGTGGCGCACCACCGTAACCTGTTTGGTCCGGGCTGCCTCCCCTACTCCTGCTTTCCCTCCAGCCTGTCCAGCCGCTCATTGATCTCATCGAGCTTGCAGATCAACTTGTGGCTCAGGCGCTCCAGCTTCACGTCGATTTCCTCGACCTCCTCGCTGATCTCCTCCACCTCGTCCTCTGTGCGCGCCGCGATGTCATGCGACATCTCGTCCACGAACACGGCGTTTAAGAGCGAGAGGATCACGATCCCGCCGAAACTGACCGCGAAAATGAAGTACAGCCGGATCAGGTGCGCCTTGATGCCGGTGCTGTGGGCAGCGATGTTGTCACTCATCTCGTACCAGCCCTCGATCGTGAAGATCTTGAACATGGTGTACATGCTCAAAAGCGGGTCGGAGAACTCCGGGTAGAGCCTGACAACCGCGCCGCTGGCATCGACCGTGGTCTGGTAGCCGAACATGTAATGTGCGCTCAGCCCGAAGATGAACAGGTAGCAGAACACCAGCATGAAGATCCCGACGCTGGCCTTCAGCGCACGCTTGCCGCCGATCATCAGGCGCTCGATGTTCGGGATGAAGCGCATCAAGCGCAGGAAGCGCAGCAGGCGCAGCAGCCTGAGCAGCGTGAACAGCGCGGGCGCCCCGGTGAACAGCGAAGGCAGGCTGACGACGACGATGCCAAGGTCGAACAGGTTCCAGGGGTCGCCGAAGTAGCCCTTGATCCCCTGGAAGCGCATCTTGAGCACCGCTTCCAGGATGAAGTAGACTACACATAATGAGTCAATCGCCAGCAGTGCCGGGCCGGCGGACAGCCTGAGCGTGGGGAAGGCCTCAAGGAACAGCACGAGCGCATTGAGCAGGATCACGAACAGGATCACTCTCTCGCTGATCAGCCTGCGCACCGCGTGCCTCCACCATCATGCATGCCGCTTATCCTACAGCAGGCCGTGCCCGGCGCAGCGTTGCCAAAAAAATTCCGCTGGTAATCCAGCTTGAAACTTCGCTTAACATATGTATAATCCATTCTTGTGGGACAGTCCATCCGCAAAATTTCCGTTCTTATTTTGGGACGTTATTTGAGACAAACTGTTTCCCATGCGGATTGATTTTCATATTTTCCGGCAAGTGGGCACAGCTCGGCAGTTCTATCAACTTGAATTGGGTTGATAAGTTGACAGTTTTGCGGATATCCGCATTTCACGTCGCGTGAAAGTGCGGAGACGGTTGAAAGCTGGCAACAGCCTGTTTGGCAACGTGCCCGCTGTTGATTGCCGTGCACGCTGCAGTCAAGCTGCATGCGGGTTTACCATGGATTTAATTTGCGATATGATCGCTCTCCAGAAGCAGCTGGGGCACGTGGTGGGGCCTCATTTCTGGGTGGATCAACATCGGAAACAGGAGCAAGGCTTTGGCTGTTTACAGGGATGACAACATTCAGGAGCACGTGCATGACCGCACGCCGCCGCAGAATGTTGACCTCGAGATGTGCGTGCTGGGCGCGATCATGCTCGAACCCAAGGAGGCATTCCCACTCGCGCAGGACTACCTCAACCGGGATTCCTTCTACCTCGACGGACACGGGATCATCTTCGAACTGATGGGGGAGCTGTTCAACCGCGGCATCCCGCCTGACAGCGTGGCCGTGCTTGATGAGCTGCGCAGCCGTGGCCAGATGGAGCGCGTCGGCGGCAGCGCGGTGGTGATGGGAATGCTCAACTCCGTGCCGACCGCTGCCAACGTGGAGTACCACGCCCGCAAGGTAGCCGAGAAGGGCCACCTGCGCAAGCTGATCCGCACCTGCACGGAGATCGTTGACGAATGCTACCGCCAGGAGCTGTCCCTCGAGCAGGTGGTGGACCGCGCGGAATCCGGCATCCTCAAGATGAGCACCAACACCGGCAGGAACCGGATGGACAGCATCAGCGAGGTGCTGCGCGAATACTGGGAGAAGCTCAGCACGCGCGATGAGGAGCTGCGCCAGCGCCGCAATGCCGGTGAGCCGAACCCGAAGATCTCCGCCGGACTGCCAACCGGCTTCCGCGACCTAGACCAGATGATCGGCGGCCTGCGCGAAAGTGAGCTCCTGATCCTCGCCGCCCGTCCTTCGATGGGTAAGTCCGCGCTGGCACTGAACTTCATGCACAACGTGTCCGTGCTGAACTCGATCCCGACGGCGATCTTCAGCCTTGAGATGGGTGCCGACCAGATGGCGGAGCGCCTGATGACCCAGGGCACGATGTACACACGGCACAACCGCATCCAGGGTGTCTCCAGCGGCCGGCTGCAGAATCCGGACCTCTCGGACCTCGAATGGAACGTGCTGACCCAGAGCTACAACAAGCTGGTGTCAGCCCCGATATATATTGACGACAGCAGCGTGCTGACGATCGGCATGCTCAAGAGCAAGGCGCGCCGCCTCTACACGCAGTACGGCATCCGCTGCATCATCGTGGACTACCTGCAGCTGATGAGCGGCCCCAACAGCGGCGGTGACAACCGCGTGCAGGAGGTCAGCGAGATCAGCCGCGGCCTGAAGCAGATCGCGCGTGAGCTGCGCATCCCGGTGATCGCGCTGTCCCAGCTCAGCCGCCAGGTGGAAAGCCGCACGAGCAAGAAGCCGCAGCTGTCCGACCTGCGTGAATCCGGCGCGATCGAGCAGGACGCGGACATCGTGATGTTCATCCACCGCGAGGACTACTACCAGGAGAAGACGCAGGACTTCAGTGTCGATGCGGACTACGACCGCCACACGCTGCCGGATGCGGACCTGATCGTCGCCAAGAACCGTAACGGCCCGACCGGCCTCGTCAAGATGCGCTTCTTCAAGGAGATCACCAGGTTCCTGGAGCCGATGTAGGGAAGATGGCAATGGACTACCCGAAGAGAATCCTGATCGTCGGCAACGGCGGCCGTGAGAATGCGATCGGCAATGCGCTTTTGCTCAGCGAGCAGCTGGAGGGCCTGTGGATCACCCCCGCCAACTGGGGCCTGGTGGACCACCACGCCTTCGGCCGCGTGCACACGCTTGCTGTCAAGCCGACCGACCTCGCCGGGATTGTCAACGCGGCGCTTGAGATAGCGGCGGAGCTCGTGGTGGTCGGTCCGGAGGATCCGCTCTGTGCCGGCCTGGCGGACAGGCTGCGCGAGGCCGGCATCCCGGCCGTCGGTCCGGGGGCGGATGCCGCGCAGCTGGAAGGCAGCAAGCGCTTTGCCAAGCAGTTCATGGCGCGCCATGGGATACCGACCGCGGAGTTCGCCGAGTTCAGCGAACTAGATGCCCTGCTCACATACATCGCGTCCGGCGAGGGGCCGCTGGTGCTGAAGGCCGATGGCCTGGCGGCCGGCAAGGGCGTGATCGTCGCTGCCAACCGCGCGGAGGCTGCCGAGGGAGCGCGAGTACTGCTGGAGGAAAAGCGCTTCGGTGCCGCCGGCAGCACAGTGCTGGCCGAGGAATGCCTGTTCGGCCGTGAAATCAGCTTCACCGTGCTGATCAGTGGTGGCCGGGCCGAGGTGCTGCCACCCTCTAGTGACTACAAGCGCCTGCAGGATGACGACTTCGGCCCCAACACAGGCGGGATGGGCAACATCTGCCCGACCCCCTGGGCCACGGACGAGGTGATCGTCGAATTCAGCCGTGACATCCTTGCGCCATTCATGCGCGGACTGCGCGCGGACGGGCTGGACTACCGCGGTTTCCTGTTCGTGGGCACGATGCTCACGGAGAGTGGCCTGAAGGTGATTGAATTCAACACCCGCTTCGGCGATCCCGAGGCCGAGGTAGTGATCCCGCTGTGCAGCGCGGACTGGCCGCTCCTACTGGCACACATGGCCGCCGGTGAGCTGCCGCAGGATGCGGTTGTGCTGCGCGATGGCGCCTGCGTGGCGGTCGTGCTGGCCAGTGGCAACTACCCCTATGGCAAGAGTGAGCCGGCTGCGATCAGCGGCATTGAACGCCTGCAGGGCCAGGGCCTGCTGGAACTTCGCCGTGACGGGGATGCGGTGCTGCCGCCGCAGGTCAGCCTGCATTTCGCCGGCGTGAGCCGGGAGGGTGATCCTGGAGTGTACGAGAACCACTTCAGCAAGTCTGATGATTCCGCTTTCCTTGCCAGCGGCGGGCGCGTGCTGGCGCTAAGTGCCATGGGTGCTGACCTCAGCGCCGCCCGCCGCCTGGCTTATGAAGCCGTCGGCAACCTGCATTTCGAAGGCATGCAGTTCCGCACGGACATCGGCAAGCTGCGCTGATCTTCACCGGGATTGCACCTCGTTTTAGCACCACGGGTCAGCAGTGCGGTTAGCATTTCACATGACACTGCCGAATGCTGACCTGCTCTGCTTCATTGCCGCCGGGACCTGTGTGCTGCTCGGCCTGTTCTGCCTGATGATGCTTGCGCTCAAGCGCATCCGCAGCGAATTCACCTCCACCATGCGCGCCATCGCCGGATTCAACTTCCTCGTCGCCGTCGGCATGCTGCTGCTCGGGATGCGCGTGGAAGCCAGCGCGGCCGGCTTCAGCCAGCTGCGCATCGAGGAGGCGCAGCACAGCGCATCCACACCGCGGCAGGCCGATTACGGCCATGACATCCTCGGTAACCTGCGGGACAGCACGGCGGAAACTCCTTAGCCTGAGCGGCTCAGATCACCTGAATCACCGGACGCGGGGTGAAACCTGCGCCCGTTTTTTCGCATAAAGCTCCCTATCATGACGTTCATGGATTACCTCAACGAGTTGTCCCTCAGGCTGAAGCAGTCCTTCACCAGGCTGCGCCGCAGCATGCTTGGACGGCTGGTCGCGGCCCTGTTCAACAGGATCGCCGGAAATACCCGCTGAATTCAGCGGAGCCATCGAACAGGGCCGGGATTTACCCTGTCCTTATAAGGAGCTGCAACCATGGCCAACAGGCTCATGCAGGAGGCACTGCGAGCTTCCAGCAGGTTCATTGTCGCCACCCTGGCCGCACTTTCCGTCACGGGATGCAATAACCAGGCAGTCGGCAATGGTAAGGAACTAGAGGCTGTCCCGAGTGGACAGACGGGGGCAATCGAGAAGGAGGATTTCGGCATGATGCTGGAAAGAACTGAGCTCGAAGTGTCCGACGAGACCGTCGGCTCGCGCGAGTTCAACGGTATCTCCGAAGTGGAGCTGCGGATCAACAACGGAGAAGTCACCATCAACCAGGATGACAGCCTGGCTCCCGGCACCGTGAAGATCGGCTGGGAAATCCGGCGCAACGGCCGCAAGGTGCGTGGCAAGCGCAGCGGCCTCGAGATCTACTTCAACCATGAGGATGACACCCTCGGCGTCGAGGATGAACGCATCGGCAACGGCACCCGCGTGCCGGACCTGCACCTGAAGGTTTCCATGGCCCCCGGCATCAGTGTCGAGACAAGCCTCGGCAACGGCGAGATCAAGGCCAGCGCTGACTTCATCGACGGCCTGGACCTCGGCAACGGCAACATCAGCTTCCACGGCTCGCTGCGCAAGGGCGCGGACATCCACCTCGGCAACGGCATGCTGACCGGTGACCTGATGGGCGTGTCCGGCCGCCACAGCATCTACGTCGGGAACGGCAATGTCGACATCGACGTGGCTGACGGCGTGAACTGCAACCTGAACGGCAGCGTGGCGATCGGCAGCATCGACTTCCACGGCAAGCTCAAGGGCAGCGTGGCCCGCCAGGGCTACATCGGTGCCACCGCCACCGCGCAGATCGGCGAGGAAGCCGGCAACCTGCTGAGTGTGGACATCGGCAACGGCGAGCTGCAGATCGGCAGCAACTGAGCCGTCCCAACTTCACTTGAAATAAGCAATGTAAATGGTCGGTACTCCTAAGACCATGACCGGATCAGGAGTACCGACCATGCGCATCCTCGCCTTCTCCGCTTCCCTGCGAAAGGATTCCCTCAACGGCAAGCTGATTGAAATCGCTGCCCGCCTTGCCCGTGAACATGGCGCTGAGGTGGACCTGGCTGACTTCTCCGAACTCGTGATGCCCAACTACAACTTCGATGTGGAGAAGCAGGGCTTCCCGCAGGAGTGCATCGCGCTGGGTAAGCGTGTGGAAGGCGTGCAGGGCATCATGGTCTCCACCCCGGAGTACAACCATTCCTTCCCCGGCACCCTGAAGAACTCCCTCGACTGGCTGTCCCGCCTGCGTCCGATGCCGCTGCGCGGCAAGTGCGTGCAGATCCTCAGTGCTGCCCCATCGCTTGTTGGCGGCAACCGGGCCGCCGAAGCGCTGAGCACCCCGCTGGAAGTGCTCGGGATGCATGTGATGCCAGACCGCTTCTCCCTCAACACCGCCAATGAGGCCTTTGATGAGCAGGGCGAACTGCTTGACCCGAAGCGACTGGAACGGCTTGACGGAGCAATCCAGTACTTCCTGCGCGTGGTAAAGAGCATGCAGCTGATGGACTAGGATAGGCCGCAGGGCTCTGGCCGGGGGCCTGCCAGTGTTACGGCGCTGTCTCATCAAATCACCCACTAGGCCATCACCAGCGGCCAGCGGACTTGAACCAGGCCTCTGGGCTCAGGGCTCGGGCCTTCGCTCCTAACGGTCTTATCTCATCGATTCACTCTCAAAGCCCCAACCCTGAGGCCAGAGTACTTTTTCATACCAATAGTACAAAATGTCCATATATGGCCGAATATTTAGATCTTTTGTCAATAAGTTGCAATTTATGCAATATATAACTATGATTTACCCGGTGCACAACAATCCCGTGCACTGGGGAGAATTACATGAAGATCCTGGTGTTCACACCCTGTCCCGAGGAAGGCTCGATCAACAGCCGGCTGGCCCGCCTGTGCACCCGTGTGGCGGAGAGCAAGGGAGTCGAGGTGGACTACGCCCCCTTTGCAGAGTTCGAGATGCCCTTCTATGACCGGCAGATGGAGGAGAACTACGGGCTGCCCCGCGGGGCACGAGAAATGGTGTCCCGCATCAGCACCGCCGACGGGATTGTGATTGTCTCCCCTGAATACAACTGCAGCATGCCCGGCAGTCTGAAGAACGCGATCGACTGGATCAGCAAGTCCAACCCGATGCCGCTGCGCGGCAAGGTGATCCAGCTGATGAGTGCCGGAGATGACAGCCATGGCGGTCGCCAGGGCCTGTGGTCGCTGCGCATCCCGCTGGAATCACTCAACGCCTTTGTGCTGCCGCAGATGTACTGCCTGGCGGAAGCCACGCGTGCCATCCGCAAGGACGGAGAACTGAGCGAACGCTCGCAGGCCGAGATGCTCAGCGACATCGTCGAGGAGTTCCTGCTGACCGTGCGCCGCTTCAAGAAGCATCCGGTCGGCTCCTACATCACCGTTGGCTAGCGCTACTCGCTCTTGAGCGTCGACACGCCACCCTTGACGGAGTCAGCGGTCACCGTGAACGGGCCGCTGCCACGCACGATCCAGCGCACGTAGACCGCATCGCCGAAGGACACGCTGCTCAGCTCGACATTGCCCGGGTCACGCTGCTGCTCACGCGGGCGGCGGAAGAACATGTCGTTGTCACGCATCGCTGTCAGCACCTTCATCCCGTTGCCACCCTTGAGGCTGACGATGTCAGGCCGTACCAGCGAACTGCGCTCGGCCACGCTCAACCTGGTCGGGATCAGGTGGTCGTTGACGATCACCGCGGTGACCTCGGTCATGCCGTGGTCCAGCTGCTTCACGCTCACGCTGTCAACGCGGATGCGCGGCAGCTGCGAGGCGTGGTAGACAGTGAAGGCCATGTTGCGGTGCAGCTCCTCCTGCAGGAGGAAGCTCGGTGGCTGGCGGCCGTAGCTCTTCTTGTAGCCGCCGACCTCGACCGTGCCGTAGTCTGGGTGCTCCACTTCATGCCAGGGCACGAAGGCTTCGCCGAACAGCAGCTGGTCGTTGAAGCGCGCCTGGTCGGTGCGGTCCCCCTGCCAGCTGCCGTCATTGGCGGTGCGGAAGTAGTTGAAGGAGGTCCACATCTCATTGGTGTAGGCCAGCGCGCCGATGCTGGCGTACCACCAGTCCAGCTCGCCACCATGCACCGTGTAGAGGTCCTCCCAGGTGATCATGTACTTGTAGCCCGGCAGCATCTCCTCGCCGCGCTTGCCGATCGCGTCATAGACCTGGCGGTCCGAGCGGCTGTAGGTGTTCTCCTCGGCGCCGGGTCCACTGAGGATCATGCCGCCGGCGTTGTGGAAGGACTGCGCGCCACCGATGTTCGGGTGCGCCAGCGCGAAGTCAGCCACGGCCCGGTTCTCCTGCAGCGAGAAGGGGTAGCGGTAGGCGCCCCACTGGATGTGCCCGGGCTGCCAGTCGTAGCCCCAGTCGCGGTTCGGGTCGTAGCCGCCGGCGCCGTCCTCGTTCACCATCCCGTCGCCGTCGTTGTCATACCCTTCCTCACCGAGCATCGTCCAGCCGCCGATCTCGTCCTGCTCGGCGCGCACCATCATCCAGGGGTACTCATCGTCCTCCTTCCAGCGGCCATTCGGGTCCTTCACGCGCATCGAGACGATGTGGCCGTCGCCATCGAGGTCGTCGTCGTCATCCTCGTCAAACAGGCCGTCACGGTCGTTGTCAATCGGTCGCTGGCCTGTGCGCGGGCCATTAGTGTTGGCGGCCTCGTGCAGGTGCACGTCACGGCTGTCCGGGCTCATCATCGGCAGGATGTAGAACACCTGGCTGTCGACGATCTCCCTGATCTGCTTCATCTGCGAGTAGCCCTCGATCAGGAACCACGCCGTGTACAGCGCGCCGTCACTGCCCTGGATCTCGTTGGCATGGATGCCGCCGTCCAGCCAGAAGGCCGGCTTGCGGGCCTCGTCCCCCGTGCTGAAGTTGGTTATCGTCATCACCCACATCTCGCGGCCCTGCCAGCTCGTGCCGATGCTGTCCAGCCGGCAGATGTCCGGGTGCGCCGCCGCCAGGTCCTGCAGCAGCTTGGTCTGTGCGTCGTAGTCACGGTAGAAGTCCCAGGCCGCGGGGACCTTCGGGTCCACCGGGCGGCCGATCAACGGGTAGCCGTCATCAGCGAATGCGCTGCCCAGCAGGCAGGCTCCGGCAAGGATCATTGCAATCAGTTTCTTCATCACTTCCTCCTAGCTACCCAGCTCTGCGCTGCCGCGCGCCATGCCGACACTCGGGCTGGCAACCACCAGCCTGATCGCGCCACCCTGCGGTGCCACCACCAGCCAGCTGAACTCCGTCTGTGCCCCGAGGCCCTCGATCCTATCGAGCCGGCCGCGCAGCGCGCCGTTGAGCAGGCTGGCTCCGGCCGGCAGCTCGAGCGCGATGTTGAGCGGGTAGTCCTGGCGGATGCTCGCCGCCTTGCGGGTGCTGGTCGGCAGGTAGCCGCTGTTCGTCACATGGGCCGTCACGCGGTACAGGCCCTCGCCGAGGTCGTCAACCTCCACTTCACTGATCGCCACTGCCGGCACGAGCCCGGTCAGCATGCGCAGGAAGTCGAAGTGCTTCGTTGCCAGTGCGGCGATCTCGGAAGCCGGCGGGTTCGTGCGCAGGTAGGGGCGGAAGCCGCCGACCTGCACGGTGCGGCCCGGGAAGTCCGCGTTGGCAACATCGGTCCAGTCCACAAAGCCGTCAATGCCCTGGGACTCGAACCACTTCAGGGCATTGATCTCATCCGCCCCGCGCTTCTCGTCACTCTTCTTCGGTTTCTCGGCTTCCTTGCCCTCCTCGGCCGCCTCGCCTTCGGCTGGTGCTTCCGGCTTGAACTCCGGCACCCACCAGGCGCGGGTGCTGATGCTCCAGGCACCGTAGTGGAAGTAGGCCCAGTCGGCGAAGCTGCCGCGCGGGTTGGCACTGCCCGGGAAGTTTTCCTTGCCAAGCAGCTCAACGCCCTGCTTGGCAAGCCAGTCAAGGTTGCCGATGTCACTGCCTTCGGCGGACTCATGGCGCAGCTTGCCGTGGTCATCCTTCCAGGGCTGGCGGATGTTGTCCTCCGGCCCGAAGCTCAGCACGATGCTGATCTGCTGGTTGTTGAACAGCCAGTCGATCACGCTGCGGGTCTCGGGTTCGCTCACCGGCCAGGGCCCGCTGCCCTCCGCACGGTCGTCATAGTTGAACGTTGTGTTGCGGTTGAAGTCCACGCCACCGCTGCGGTCCTCGTTCCACTGCTCGTCGTCATCATTGTCGCGACCCTCGCTGTATAGGCGCCAGCTGCCCTGCTCGTTGTCATCGCGCTTGGCACGGATCAGCACCCGCGGGTCATCCGGATGCTCCATCCACTCGCCGGCCGGATCGCTCACGCGCATCATGGTCAGCATGCCGTCACCATTCAGGTCCTCACCGGGGTCCTCGTCCACCCGCCCGTCGCGGTCGTCATCTGATGGAGTGCCGTTGGTCTCACGCTCGTAGTCTCCATTCGTGAAGAAGTACTCCGTCGCATCCGGCGTCGGGCTGGGCAGGAAGTAGAAGTCATGCTGCTCCAGGAAGGCCAGCAGCTCCGTGTCGTCATCGAGGCTGTCCAGCACGCGCTGCGCCAGCTCGAGGCAGATCTCACGCCCCGCCAGGTCACTTGCCTGGGTATTGCCGATCACCGCGATCGCCGGCCGCGCCATCGTGTCACCGACGGCGTTCAAGAGCTCAGTCGAGCCGCCGATGCGCAGCACGAGGATGTCGCGGCCCTCAGCTGTCTTGCCGATGCTCATCAGCTCGCATTCGGGCGCTTGCGCCATCCGTTCCATTTCCGCCCTGAGCGCAGCATGGTTACGGTAGCCCTCCAGCGGAGCGGCGGCGGCAGGTGGTGGCAGCAGGTACAGGATGCTCAGCAGGCATGTACAGATGAGAGTTCTCATGAAGTGGATCTCCCGCAGGATATGGCCCAATATAAGTGGCACCAATTGTAACGCGGAGTACAAATTCCGTACAGCATGACGCGCGGACCTATAATCGGTCCATGGCAGACCGAACGCGGATTGCAGAGACGCTGGAGCAGCTTGTACTCACCGCCGCCGTCAGCGGCAGCGAGCATCGCCTGCGGGCGGTGATCGAACGGCAGCTCGCCGGACTGGGCATCGACCGGTCCCGGATCGGGCATGACCGGATGGGCAACCTCTGGCTTCACTGCGGGCCTGACGGTGAACCGCAGCGCCTGCTGGTGGCCCACATGGACGAGATCGGCTGGCGCATCAGCTCAATCAGGCCGGACGGGCATTGCCACCTCACCCCGCTGGGCGGCAATGATGCCCAGCTCTACGAAGGCACGCGCGTGCATGTGCACACCGAGAACGGCAGCCTGCCGGCCGCGATCGCCCCGGTCAGCCTGCACATCACCGACCGCCAGGGCCTCGGCCCGAAGCACCGGCTCGGTCCGAATGAACTGCTGCTGGATGTCGGCGCAGACAGCGCTGAAGCAGTAGCCAGGCTGGGCATCAGCCTGCTGGACAGCGTGACCTGGCCCAAGAGCTTTGAGCTGGTTGGCGAGGACTGGGTGCAGGCCCGCAGCCTGGATGACCGCTTCGGCTGTGCCGCGCTCGTTGAGCTGGCTGCAGAGCTTGAGAAGAATCCCCCTGCCGTCCCGACCATCCTGGCCTGGGCGGTGCAGGAGGAACTCGGCTTGCGCGGTGCCCGTGCCCTGGCGCAGCGCTTTGGCAACTGCTCGGAAGTGATCGCAATCGACAGCATGACCGTCGGCAGCGGCCCACGGGACAACCGCCAGTTCAATGCGGTGCAGCCCGGAAGTGGTCCTGCGCTGCGCAGCTTCGATTCCACCGTGATAGTCGGCGAGCCGGACCGGCAGGCCATCATCGCCCGGGCCAGTGAGCTGGGCCATGCCTTGCAGGTCGGCTTCATGCCAGGCGGCAATGACGCCTCCGTGTTCCAGGATGGCAATGCGCTTTGCTTCGCCTTTGGCGTGGCCCTGCAATACAGCCACAGCATGGTGGAACGGATCCGGCTGGCTGACCTCGTTACTTTGTGCAGCCTGCTCGAGGACTGGTGCGGCGCGGACTGCATCTGATTCTTCACCACCTGCTTAACAGATTGCCGCAACACCTGATTATTTACATGAACCGGGTTATGACCCGACCTGAGGCACCACCCCTGGACCAGGTGCCGGGAGGACCAGACATGAAAATGTACCTGAAGATTTGCTGTGCTTTACTGCTGCTCCTGTGTCTCACCGCCTGTTCCGGCGGTGGTTCCGGCCTGCAGGATCAAGCCAGCAGTGCACGCCTGGACAGCACTCCGGCAGGCAGCGCACCTGGGCTGCCGGGCCTTGCCGGACTTGACCAGCTTTCCGCGGGCAGCCGTGAGGCCAGCATCCTCGGGCCGGGCTGGTATGAGCTGTGGCATGAGGACATCATTGACTCCGCGTCCATGACCGAAGACCTCGGCAACGGGATCATCCTGTCTCCCGGAGCAGGCAATGCCTATGCGCTCTACTGCCTGCGCGGCTTCAATTCCGACTTCAGCCCGACCTCCCTGAGGGTCATGCCGGATGCCGGAGGTCCGTCCTACATGCTGTTGTTTGCCGATTTCGTCAGCGGCCGCTGGACCAGTACCGGTCCGCATACCGGCAACGTTGAGATAGAAGTGCCAGGCACGGAAAACGGCACGCGGCATCCGCTGGACTTCGTTTCGCCTGCCGGACGGGTCTACGTGGCAGTACTGACGGATGGCTCCGGCAGCGACCTGAAGATTGACAACATTGAGCTAGGCATACACGGTGGCCTGCTTGCACCGCGCCCTCCGAGCTCGGTGTTTGCATCGCTGTACACGAACGGCAGCGTCGCCAACTGGGAGCACAGCCCTGACTACAACAAACCGGATTTCGCCGGTTACGTCGTTGAGCGCAAGGACCTGCTGACGAATGAATGGGGGACCGTGGCGAATACCACGCCGCTGGACACTTCCGTCCTGCTCCCCGGCCCTCGCCAGGTTACCGGCTACCGCGTAGCAGCGCTGGATGTCGCCGGCAACCAGAGCAGCTGGACCTTCACAAATGACGGGGGCGGCATCCTCACAGCTTCAGAGGTGATGCAAGTTGATGTGGTGATGCCACGTGGCCCGTTGCATGGACCGGTCGAGGTGGACTTTGACCTCAGCGGGTCGAGCTCGCCGACCGATCCGATCATGGAATACCAGGTCGACTTTGAGGACAACTCCCTCGACTACGTTGGCGCCAGCCCGACCATCTCGCGCGTCCTGCAGCCCGGCTGTTACTACATCCGCTTCGCCGTCAACGACGGCAGCGGTTTCGGTGCGGACTTCGGCGAGACCTCGCGAACCCTGGTAGTCTACCCACAATGGGAGCCAAGCCCGCTGCTTGTGCAGGAAGCAGACCTGTTCTCCCCAGTCGGACGCTTCACTACCGTGAATGGCATTGCGATGCAGGGGACAGACGACCTGCTGGTGGTTTCCGATGACCTGACCCTGCCCGGCACGGTGATCAGGCGTGGCCGCCCCGGCAGTTTCAGCTTTGACAGCCTGCCTTTCATCGGTGATGCACCACACCAGTACAGTGACCCTGCACTACTCGGTGATACTGCCTATCTCGGTGTCAAGGCCGGCAGCGGTCAAAACTACATCATTGCCTGTTCTCCAGGGGGCAGCCACATCATTGAAGGCAGCTTCAGCTTCACGAGGCTCGTGCCTGTCAGCAACGGCGAGTCCCTGTTCCTGATCATCACGACCGCGACCGCAGTCGGCTTTGCCGACCTGACAGGCGGAAGCAGCCTTGTGCCGATCGCTACCGGGCTGACCGGCAACAACTACATGGATGCCTGCTGGAACCCGGTCACCGCGACGGTTGACATCATGCTTGACGACGGAGGCTCGCTGAGCTACTTATCCTGGGATCCCGCAGCGATGATCATCACTGACGACGATTCCGCCCTGCTGTCCCCCGTGGAGGGCGGCATTGACGTGGAAGCTGACCCCACCACCGGCGAGCTCTGTGTTGTCAGCCGCAGCGTGGCGAAGAATGTCTTCCTGCGTAAGCCTGCCGGTGGTGCCTTCGCTGCGCCACAGGAGATAGACAGCCCGATCATCAATTACTGGCCCGCTGACCAGGCATGGCATGGCGGCGTACCCTATGCGACCTTCGCCGGCGGCGGCGGGGAAACCCGCACCTACCGGCTGGATGCCGCCGGGGCCACGACCTACAACACGGCTGACTACACCGTGGACGGCTTCTACACGGGCTGCCTGCTGGATGACCCCGCCAGCGGCAAGCTGCTGGTCTGCGACCGGGACAGCAGCGCCAGCCTGTACATCGCCGAGCTCAATGATGACGACAGCGAAACCATCCTCGAGACCCTGCTGAGTGACCGCGGCTGGGGCCGCTGGCTGGACAGCGCGGTCGGGGCGGACGGATACCACCTCATCATGGGCAATGCATTCCTGAACGGCGTCAGCCACATGGTCAGCGCTGACGGCGCTGGCTGGACCACCATGGGAAGCGCAACCACCGACGGTTATGTGGACCTGTTTGACAACAGGGCAGGTGAGGTGTTCATGACCCTGCGTGACGCAAGCGGCTATGACGTCTCATACTGGGATGGCGCTGCCTGGAGCAATCGCTGGATCGTACCGGGTGCCCAGACCCGCGAGGCCGTCTCGGCAGGCAACCGCGCGTCCAATACCACGGCCTGGGTGCTGGAGGACACTGTCGCTGCCAACCTGCTGCGCTCACAGGGCAACGCCGGCGGCTTCACCACATCGACGACGGCATTCCCGGAAACCACGCACATCCACAAGGGCCGCCTGGTGTATGACAGCATTGGCGGGATCAGCCCGGCCTTCGTGCTCTATTCAAAGCCGGCGGTGTTCCAGTCATTCGGACTGCTCAATGCCTACAGCGGTGATGTGCAGGACATCACCTGGTTCAGTGACGGATCGACGCTGATCAGCGACCTTGCCTCATTTGACGACAGAGAGACAGCGGCGCGCACAATGGAGATGCTGCCATTCCGCAGCGGCACGACCCGTTACAACGCAACCCAGATCGCATGCTGGAGCGTCGGCGGGTACAACGGTTCCGCCTTCCGCTACACCTTCAGGAATGACAGCGGGGTCGCGAAGGACATCGCCATGAACACGCTGCCTTTCCGCAACGTGGACTGGCGCAGCGAGGACATGCGTCGCACCGTCAGTGCTGCCCAGGCGAACGGACTGACGGCTGTTTCCGTCATGAGCAGCCTCGATGGCAAGCACAGCCGGATGGAGTGGAGCTGCTTCGGAGAGTGGGAGGAACTGCCCATGCCGGCAGCCGCCGGCCGCACGGCACAGACGGAGCTGCTGGTTGATGCCAATGGACGCTGGTACATGTTCTGGCGTGACCCGGAAAGCAGCCGGGTGTACTGCCTGCGCAGCCTGGACTAAGCTGTAGCTGGAATCAGGTCTTGCCGGTCGGCAAAGGAGATGGATGAGATGAAGAGTTTGAGGACGATAATCTGCATGGCCTGCCTGCTGCTGGCAATGTCAGCCGGGGCGCATGCGCAGAATGCGGACCCGAGCGTGGAGCTGCTGGAGTTCTACGCCTTCGACCCGACCGCCGGCAAGCAGCTGCAGCGCGAGACCTTCAACTGGCCGAGCCAGCGCCGCATCGGTGCGCTGGTGCGCTACCAGACGAAGAACTATGACAAGCGCAAGACCGCACAGGTCTTCCTTACCCTCAAGGACCGCAGTGGCAACGACCTGTTCCGTGACAACAAGGAATTCACGATCCATTCCGGTGAGCATGAGTACGTCTTCCCGCTGGACTTCGACATGCGCCGGATGTACCTCGAGGAGCGCTTCAAGATTGACCTTGAGATCAAGCTGACGGGTGGCAACAAGGTATCGAGCCAGATCGAGATCACAGTCAACGGCCCGGTGATGCCGGACGTGTCGATCTCCGAGCTCAAGCTGGTGGATCCGGTCACGCTCAAGCCGTTGGAGAAGGTGAGCGCGGGCCAGATGGTGCGCCTCACTGGCAATGTCAGCGTGTCCGGCAACACCACGGATGTCGTGCCGACGCTGATGGTCTGGGGCCGGATGAGCAACGAGGACCTGCAGGTCGAACCCTGGGAGGAAGCACCCTTCAGCGATGTGTACCGCGACAGCGCTACGTTCACGTCACCAAACGGCAGCTGGAACTTCGGCATCAATGCGAAGATGCCTGACAAGTTCAGGGAGAGCCAGGCCGCCAGCCAGCCATACGAATTCAAGATCGTGGTCTACTTCACACGCCAGTCGGTGCGCTCAACTGAGATCAGCGGCACAGTAAGTGAAAGTGCCACGGGCTCACTCGTCGGGGACGACCTGGACGAGCGCCTGATCCGAGTGGAACGCAACTGGCACTGGGAGCTGGTCCCGCAGCGCTGAATCTCGGCATCAGGCGTAACAATCCGGCGGGCAGCCGGTGTCAAAGTGCACAGGGTGCATCCCTTGAAATGCATCCGATCCCTCACTTGCGGGGTTCCAGTGCCTGCTCCCGCCGGCCCTGGGGCACCGTCAGCAAGGCTGTCCACGGACAGCCTGCTTCATTTTCTTGCCCGGTAAAACTGTCCTAAGCGCCTGCGATGCGGCCGATGTAATCCTCATCCTCCAGCATGGAAACGATCTCCCCGATCAGCATCAGCACCTCATGCCGGGGTTCGAAGCGGCCGGCTTCCACCAGCTCAGCAAACAGGGATGTCGTGCTGGCCAGTTCCTGCCCGAGGCTTGTGATGTAGCTGAGCTGGTAGTCCGGGTCCTGCTTCGGCAGGCGGATCAGCAGTTCCTGGCGCAGGGCCTGCCAGGTATCCACGCTGTTGAACTCACGCAGCAGGCGCTCCTCACGCACCGCCAGGCCGCTTCTTCCTCCGCCGAGGCTGATCACCCGCATGCGGCGCAGCAGCTCGGCATTGTGCCTCAGCCAGGTCGGGAAGTCCCCCTGCACGGCCACGGCGTTGCTGCTGACCTGCTCCTGCGGCAGCAGGAAGAAGGCACCGCCGGTAGTGACCTGGATGCGGCCCTCGTCCAGATCAAACACCCTGCGCTGCGTTGTGGCAGCCTGTTGGCCGCGTCCGGTGCCGTTGATATGGAGGCTGATCATCGGCGCTGCTCCCTTGTTGCCGATCTGCTGGATCTGTCCCCGGTCCTGTGCGAGGACACTGCCCGCTTCGCAGTTACGGCGTTCAAGGGTGCACAATAGGCCCTCGCGAACCTCGAAGCGCGCATACTCAGCCAGCCCAAGGAATTTCAGGGCCCCCCACGATGAGTCCCCAATGTCGTGGATCGCGGA
This sequence comes from Planctomycetales bacterium, assembly GCA_022646745.1. GTDB lineage: Bacteria > 4484-113 > 4484-113 > 4484-113 > JAFGCY01 > JAHEFU01. Next base: position 304,046 of record CP060262.1, read on the forward strand.
CATGTCCCCGGGCTGCCAGGACAAGACCTGCAGCTCAAGCGAATCCCCGGAGTGCAGAGTCGCCTGGCCGTAGGAATCCGCTTCAGGATGCCCGAATCGTGCCCAGGATGCTAGTTCCGCAGCTGGGATGACGCATTGATCGAGCAGCAGCACGGCCTTTTGCGTGGTCATCTGGTCCTCGGCTCGCACGGCATCCAGCAGTTCCAGCACCGACTGGGGCAGTGGCGGATACTCGCTGCGTATTGTGTCTGGCATCGGTGGTCCTCAGGGATGGGCTGGCTGCGAAGCGGCTGGCGGTCACCTGACGGGCAGGATGCCATCGGGTGCGCCCGGCAGCCTGTCCGATGGTTGTCAACAATCCCCGGACGGAGTGATGATAGCCCAGTCCGTGCGGGTTTTCAACAGGCAGGCATTGTCAGCAGACTATGCGATGGGCGCGATCCGTGGCTGCCTAGCCTGCCACGCCTGCCGGAGGCCGTGATGCCATCATGTCCCGCACCATCACCACGAGCTGGCTTTCGTTGATCGGCTTGCTGATCAGGCGCCGCACCCCGTTGGCGAGGTACTGCTGCGCCAGGCCGGCTGTGATGGACCCGCTGATCACGATGATCGCGACTTCGGGGTGGTAGGACTTCAGGGCGGAGATGATGTGCAGGCCCGTACCGTCAGGCAGCTCATGGTCGAGGATCAGCACTTCCGGACGGACATGCGGGAACTTCAGCACGGCTTCCCGCCCACTGCCGGCAAGTCCGCAGATGTCTATCCGGTTATGTTCGAGGATGTAGCGGTAACGGCGCTGCATCACCTTGGAATCCTCAATGATGAACACACCGCTTTCCGCCAGCCCTTCCTCGCTCTTCCTGTTATTTAGCATGACGACCCCGACCGTGCAGTCCCGGCCGGAAACTGGCTTTACTGGCAACAAGATAACAGAATCACGGGCCCGGGTGTTGACCCGCGTGCCACACGAACCCCGATTTCACTTTGCAGTTCAGTCAGCGGACATGTGAAGTCGGGGCTAAATGGCTCCCGATTTCACTTTGCTGTGAAGCTCAGTTTCCTCCCCGCTGTTAGATATGTATGCGTATGAAAGCGAGGACGGTGAAAGAGCCGCAATGAACGAACTACTGACAGGCAACAGGCTGGCCGGGCAGATGCAGGACTGGGACGTCCTTGACGACGGCACCCGCACTCAATGGGAGACACTGGTTACACGCATCAACCTGCCGCCGATGTACAGGCATGCGGCCGGCAATACCGTGGACAACTTCCGCCCGAAGGAAATGGCGGCGGACATCGAGGCCGACCCGGTGATCAGCGGCACGATCATAGCCGTCGCCAACTCAGCGAAGATCGGCCTCTCCAGCCCGATCATGACGGTCGACCGCGCGATCGTGCACCTCGGTTTCAACCTGATCGTGTCCATCATCAGCAGCTACCAGCTGCAGCAGGCTCTCGGCAGCAACAGCCACGTCTCGCGGGAATTCCTGGACCTGATCCGGCGCTGGTCGGCCACGGCGCGCACCACCGCCCTGCACTTCTTCAAGCGGGCATCGATGCATGATGCAAACGAGGACGCCCCGACGGTGGCCCTGCTGGCGCGGCTCGGCACGGTGATCCTCGCGATGAGCGACCATCCGCCGCACAGCAACTACATCACCATCCCGGACGAGCCTGGACGGCTGACGCATGAACTGAAGGAGTATGGCATCACGAGCCCCCAGCTCAGCGGACGGCTGGTCCGGCACTGGGGCCTGCCCGACCCGATCCCGCAGCACGTTGACAACCTCTGGCGGCCGGTGCTCAGCGAACTTGACGACACCCCGGACAACCGCTGCCTGACGCTTTTGGCACTGAGCGTCAACCTTGCGGACACATACATGAACTACAGCATGGTGACCCCGGAGGAATTCCTCGGGCGTGGCGCCTATGCGCAGCTCGCTGCCAACCTCGAGAAGATGGGCCTGCTGGGGATCATCAACGAGGCCTGGGAGAGCAAGCTGATGCAGCGCGAGCTGGAGGCCGCCAGTTACTGACATGGTTAGCACAGAGGAACTGCTGGTTTCCGTGGAGGGTGAATGCGGTTTTGCCGACCTCAGTGAGGAACGGCAGGCCTACTGGGAAGCCCAGATCCGCTGCACGAACATCCCTTCGCTGTTCACCGGCCACAGCCGTGGCCTGGAGAACCTGGAATCGCTCAGCCAGGCGGACCTGCAGCAGCGAATCAGCCGCGACCCGCTGCTGTCCTCCAAGCTGCTCTCAGTTGCCAACAGCACCCGGATGGGAAAGGTCAACCCGGTCAGGAGCGTGCAGAAGGCCATCAGCCAGCTGGGGCTGGACCTCGTGCTGGCGATCGTACTCACTTATGAAATGGAGAACGACCTGCAGGACGGCTATCCCGTCAGTCGCGAAGTGCTGCACCATATCCGCAACCTGGCTTCATTGTCATTTGCAATCGCGGGAATCTATGCCAGGGAACTGAGGCTGCCCGACGGGGAGGCGTTCTGCCACGCGGCCATGCTCAGCTGCGTCGGGAGCCTGCTGCTGGCGCATACGCCGAAGTTTGACGAGGCCACCTACCTGTCCTTCGCGGATGAATTCCAGCGCTTGCAGTATGAACGGTCAACCTGGGGGGTCTGCGTACCGACCATCACCCAGCGCATGATGGAAATCTGGGGCCTGCATGAACCGGTACCGCTGATGGTCGGCTCTCGCCACCTGCCCCTGCTGGGCCCGCTGCCGGAGGGTTTTAGCCCGATGGAGGCCAAGCAGGTCTGCCTGCTGGCTGCAATCAATGCACTGGCCCATGCATACATGGCCAAGCAGACAATCACACCCGAGATCCTGCTGGACCGGCGCAACTACCTCGCACTCAAGCGCAACCTGCTGGACCATGGCATGTACGTGCCGGTCGGCCGCTACTGGGGCCAGCGCAGCACGGAGACGATCCTGCGTGCGGCTTACTGAGGGTCCTCAGACCGCCGCTTCGCCCCGCTCACCCGTGCTGATGCGCACCGCATCCACCACCTCCAGCACATAGATCTTGCCGTCACCGCGCAGTCCGGTATGGGCATGCTGCTGGATGGTTGCCACAACCCGTTCCACCAGCTCCTCTCGCACCACCAGTTCCAGCTTCACATGCTGCACGAAGCCGATGTCCTCACCGCTGAGCGGAGTGGCACCCTCGCCACCCCGCCCCCGGCCATAGCCCTCCACGCGGTTGAATGACATCCCGGTCAGGCCCTCAATGGCACTCAGACCGAGCATCACCTCATCCAGCTTGAAGGGCTTGATGTATGCCTTGATTTCCTTCATGTCATGCTCCCTCGACTGTTTTGGCAACTTGCTGCACCTGTTCGCGACGTGGCGCATCCGCCAGCCAGCGGTACAGCGCAGGCAGCACCAGAAGCGTCAGCACGGTACTCGTGATCAGCCCGCCCATCACCACCACGGCCAGCGGGCGCTGCACCTCACTGCCGGTGCCGGTGGCATACAGCAGCGGGATCAGCCCGAGGCCGGTTGTCAACGCAGTCATTAGCACCGGCCGCAGCCGCAGCAGCGCACCCTGCACACTGGCCTTGTCAACCGGCACACCGTCGCGCACCAGCTGGTTAAGGTAGGTCACCAGCACCATGCCGTTCTCCAGGGCGATGCCGAACAACGCGATGAAACCGACCGAGGCCGGCACGCTCAGGTTCTCACCGGCAATGTACAGCCCGACGATTCCGCCGACTAGAGCCAGCGGGATGTTGAGGATGATCAGGAGCGCGTTCTTCAGGCTGTTGAAACTGGAGAACAGCAGCAGGAACACCAGCGCCAGGGTGACCGGCACCACCACCATCAGGCGGCGGTTGGCCTCCTGCTGCAGCTGGAACTGCCCGCCCCAGCTGACGATGTAGCCCGGTGGGAACTGCATCTCCCGGTCAATCGCGGCCTGCGCCTCATGCACGAAACTGCCGATGTCCCGCCCGCGCACGTTGCACTGCACGTTGATCAGGCGCTGCGTGTTCTCACGGGTGATCGCGCGTGCACCGATCGCCTTCTCGATGCGCGCCAGTGAACTGAGCGGCACGAGCTGGCCCTCCGGCGTATGCACCAGCAGCTTGCCGATCGCCTCCGGGGTGTCACGGTACTCCTCGGCGTAGCGCACCACGATGTCCCAGCGGCGGATGCCCTCATAGATCTGCCCAGCACCGGCCCCGCCGACGGCGGCCGCGATCACTTCCTGCACCTCGCTGATGGACAGGCCGTAGCGCGCGATCGCGGCGCGGTCGATGTCGATGCGCAGCTGCGGCGTGCCGCTGATCTGGTCACTGCTGACATCTGCCGCGCCGGGCACGGTGCGGATCACCTGCTCGACCTGCGTTGCCAGCTGCTTAAGCACCTCCGTGTCCTCACCGAATATCTTGATTGCCAGTTCGGCCTTCGTGCCCGTTACGAGCTCATCAACGGCGACGGCGATCGGCTGGCTGAAGTTGAAGGTGATGCCCGGGAAGTCCTCGAACTCGTGGCTCATCATCTCGATCAGCTCCTCGCTCGAGACCTGCCGTTTCCACTCCGCCGGATCACGCAGCTCAACGAACACCTCACTCGAGTTGACGCCATGTGCATGCGCGCCGACCTCGCCACTGCCGGTTCGGGTGACGACGCGTGAGACTTCCGGGAAGGCCTCCAGCAGCTGCTTTTCGAAGCGCAGCATCGCGTCGCTGCTGGTCTGCAGGCTGATGCTCGGCGCCGCCGTGGCCTGCACGAGGATGTCACCTTCATTCAGACGCGGCACGAACTCACTGCCAAGCTGCGGGAAGGTCCAGGCGCCGATGGCCAGCATCCCGATTGCCAGCAGCACCGCCAGCCAGCGCTGGCGCACGAACAGGCTGACCAGCGGCCGGTAGGGCAGCTGCAGAATCCTCACGATCCACAGCTCCGGCTCCTCCTCGCCGGGCTTGCGCTCGACACGCTTCTTCGGGGCGCGCATCAGCAGGTAGCTGAACACAGGTGCGAGGATGATCGCGAACATCAGCGATCCGCCCATTGCCAGCGCCACGGTGTAGGCCAGCGGGCGGAAGGTCTTGCCCTCCACGCCCTGCAGCGCGAACAGCGGGATGAACACGATGATGATGATCGAAATCGCGAACACGATCGGCTGGATCACCTCGCTGACAGCCTGCACCACCACGTGGAAGCGCGACTCGCCCGGCCGCGACTGGCGCAGCAGGCGGTCGACGTTCTCCACGATCACGATCGTGCCGTCCACCATCATGCCGATGGCGATCGCCAGGCCACCAAGGCTCATCATGTTTGCGCTCATGCCGGTCAGCTTCATCACGATGAAGGCGAAGCCGATCGAGAACGGGATTGACAATGCAACCACCGCGCTCGGGCGGAAGCCGCCCATGAACACCAGCAGCACCAGTGCCACGAGCGCGATGCCCTGCAGGAGCGCACTGGAGATCGTGTCCACGACCTCGCCCACGAGCGTGCCCTGGTCGTAGTAGGGCTTGACGATCACGCCTTCCGGCAGCACCTCGTTGATCTCATCGAGCCGCGCCTTGACGTCGTCAATCACCTCGTTGGAGTTGGTGCCGATCAGCTTCAGCACCATGCCGACCACGGTCTCGGTCTCGCCGTTGAGCGTCGCCGTGCCGCGCCGCACCTCGGAGCCGGGCACGACCTCCGCCACCTGGCTGAGGTAGACCGGCGTGCCGTGCTCCACCTTGACGGCGATCTGCTCGAGGGCGGCGTTGCCATCGGCCAGGCCGACGCTGCGCACCACGAACTCCTCCTCGTTCTGCACGATGAACTGCGCGCCGATGTTGGCATTGTTCGCCTCGACCGCCTCGATGATGTCGTGCAGCGACAGGTCGTAACGCAGCAGCTCTCCCGGCTTGACGAGGATGTGGTACTGCCGCACGTCTCCGCCGATGCTCAGCACCTCGGTCACGCCCGGCACGGTCTGCAGGTTGTACTTGATGATCCAGTCGTTGATCTCCCGCAGTTCCTGCGGTGTGTAACTGCCGGTGGTGTCCTCGAGGTAGTAGAACAGGATCTGGCCCATGCCGGTGGTGGTCGGGCCCATCTCCGGTTCGCCGAAGCCCTCCGGGATCTGTTCGCGCGCGTGCCCGAGCCGTTCGCTGACGAGCTGGCGCGCGAAGTAGATGTCCATCCCGTCCTCGAAGTAGATGTTGACAACGCTCAGGCCGTAGATGCTCACCGAGCGGATCTCGACGAGCCGCGGCAGGCCGTTCATCGCCACCTCGATCGGGTAGGTGACGAACTTCTCGACCTCCTCCGGCGCCAGGCCCTCGGTGACGGCGAACACCTGCACCATCGAGGGTGTGACGTCCGGGAAGGCGTCCACCTGCAGCCCGCGGTAGCTGTAGTAGCCTGCGCCGACCACGATCGCGCAGAGGATCACCATCAGGAGCCTGCTGCGCAGTATGAATTCCATGAAGTGGTTCATCTGTCCCCCCTAGTGCGCATGTCCGGCGTGCGGGTCGAATGAGCCCTTCAGCAGTTCCGCCTTCAGCTGGAAGGCGCCCTCGACGACGATCTCCTCACCGGCACTCAGCCCGTTGACGATCTCCGTCCCGCTGGCCGTGGTACGGCCGATGCTGACGACTCGCGGTTCGAATGACTCACCGTGGCGCACGAATACCAGCTTGTCCTCATCGAGCTCGATCACGGCATCACGCGGCACCACGATGTCAACGGTGTCACCGCCTATCTCGACATGCCCGGTGACGAACAGGCCGGGGCGGAAGGCTTCGCTGGCCCGCTCCAGCACCACCCTGGCAACCGCCGTGCGGGTGGCCTCGCCGACGATCGGCTCGATGTAGTCAATGTAGCCGGTTTCCGAGGGAATGCCGTGGCCGGGATCAACCAGCACCTCGAGTCCCTCGCGCACGTCAGCCATGTCCTCGGGGTAGACGTTGAGCCGCACCCACAGGCTGTTCAGGTTGCCAATGGTGAATACCGGCTCCTCGGTGCCAACCATTTCGCCGGCGGTGACATGCTTCTCGATGATCTCGCCGGATGCCGGGGCATAGACAGTGAAGCCGGTCAGGCTGGCCTCCGGGTTGGCAATGATGCCCGCGATCTGCTCGTCACTGACTCCCAGCGCATGCAGGGTCTGCTCGATGCCACGCTTCTCGATGCGCTTCTCGTCAACGGCCTGCTTCGCCTCCAGGTAGTCCTGTTCCGCGCTGATGCCCTTCTCGACCAGCATCTGCTCACGCTTCGCAGTCTCCTCCAGCAGCTCCAGCTGGCTCAGCACCGCAAGATAAGCACTCTTGTGCTCCGCCAGCTCAGTGCTGTCAAGTTCCAGCATCACAGCCCCCTGGCGCACATTGTCACCGAGCACGTAATGCACCTTGCGCACGATGCCGCTCACGCGCGGGATCACATGCGTGACGCTGTCCTCATTGATTCCGACCTCCCCGGTCAGCTCCAGGTCTCGGCCCAGGCTCCCCGCTCCGGCCGGCGCGCTGGCAATTCCCAGCTCACGGATCTGCTGGGCATCCAGCTCGATCATCGCCGGGCCGTCATCGTGGCCCGCGTGGTCATCGTGGCCAGCATGCTCATCAGGTGGAGCGCCATCCTCAGCATGGGCTGCATGGTCGTGCTCATCCTCCGCGGGTACGGACTCGGCGTGTGCCGCATGGTCGTGTTCATCCTCCACCGGCTCCGCCTCGGCGTGCGCGGCATGGTCGTGCTCGTCATGGCTGTCCACCGCTGTGGCAGACTTGCCGCCCTGTCCGGCCGGACAGCCAGCCAGCGACAGCAGCGCAGCCAGTACGGCCAGCGCCAGTATGCAGTTCCTGTTATTCATTGTCATTTTCCTCTGTTGCCTGCGGCTCCGGCTCATCCCGGATCTCGATCAGCTGCACATCCCGTTCCCCCGATGGGCCGGCCCAGTCGGCCATGCCCATGTCCAGCAGGGATTCGATCTCGGCCACCGCCAGGCGGTACTCCACCAGTGCGGCGGTCTGCTCGCTCTCCAGCTCCAGCACAGTGCGCTGGGCATCGAGCACGTCCAGCAGGCCGAACTTGCCGTAGTGGTAGCCTTCCTCAGTCAGCGCCAGCGCTTCGTTGGCACTGGGCAGCAGGCTGCGGCCGTAGTCGCGGTAGTTGGCAAGCGCCAGCGTGGCCTGCGCATGCAGCTGGCTGAGCTGCATCCGTGTGTCGAGCCGTGCTGCGTCACGTGCATGCTGCACCTGCTCCCGGCGGTGGTAGGCAGCGTTGATCCCGCCTTCGTTCTTGTCATGCACAGGCAGCTCCCATGCCACGCCGACCTTGAACACCGTCTCCTGGATCTCATTGAGCCGGCTGATCCCGCCGAACAGTTCGAGGTCCGAGACCGAATTGGCATTCTCAAGTGAAAGCAGCGCATTGAGTGCGTCGTACTCCGCATCGAACCTGGCAACCGCCGGCAGTCCCTCGATCACCTGCTCCAGCTCGCTGAGCTCCAGCAGGTCCGGGCCGGCACCGTCTCCAGCATCGACCGCATCGAAATCCGGTTCACTGATTCCCATCGCCGTTGCCAGGCTGCGCAGGGACAACTCGCTCGAGCGTTCGGCGGAGCCGATCTGCAGGTCGAGGCGTGCCAGCTCGATGTCCAGCCGCTCCAGTTCGAGCCGCGCACTGCGCCCGGCCTCGACACTGGCAGCCACCGTGTCATAGATGTGCTGCACCAGCTGGCGGTAACGGCCAAGCTGCTCCAGCTCATAGCGGGATGATTGCGCTTCGGCATAGGCCATGCGCACCGCCGAGCGTATCTCGTACTCCAGTTCGGCGATGTCCCATTGCACCAGTTCACCCTCCAGCCGCGCCGTGGCCTCGCGCAGGCTGCGCTTGCCGCCACGCTCGAGGGACTGGCTGTAGGTCAGGTGCGTTGCCAGCGCCTTCACGCCGGTGGCCTCCTGCGTGCCGCCGAACTCCTCGAGTTCAACCTCGACCGCCGGGTTGGGCTTGCGTCCCTGCTGGAAGGCCTCGCTCTGCATTGCCTGGTACTCGCGGCGCAGCGCGGCGATGCCGGGATGGTCAGCGAGGGCACGGCGCAAGGCATCATCGAGACTCAGCACCTGCTGGCCGCTTGCCAGCTCGATCGCACGGGTCTCGAGCGCCTCGGCCCCGAACAGCGCCTCGACGACGCCCGGTACTTCCGGGGGAGGAGCTTCGGACAGTGTGTCCTGCAAGGTCACTTCGGTCACTGTGATCGTGTCTGCCAATGCCAGGGTCGGCAGTGCCGCCAGCAGCATCGTCAATATCAGCAATGCGCTGCATTGCCTGAAAGCAATATGCATGGAATCTTCTCCGGGAATGTGGAATGCAAAGGGCGGGCCGGGCGGCCCATCAGGAGAAGTCGGTTTAGATCAGCAGGCAGGTTGACTCGGCAACGAGCTCAGCCGCAGTGGGCGGTGAACCATCCTGACAGTCCACGAAAAGGGAATTGCTCGCTCCGGAGCTGGAAACCGCTGCCGTTTCAAAGCTGTAAAGGCAGCCACCAAGCCAGTGATGCACGGCAATGGTCTTTGCCTTGGCTAGCCGGTTGACCGGGCTGGCATGCAGCACCTGATCCTGGCAGGAAGCACAGTGGCGGTGGGAATAACTTTCCTGTCCCGGTCCGCTATGCGCATGCATTTCAGCTTCACTGCATTCTTCGCAGGCTTCACGGGCGCTGGAAATGCACTGGCCGTTGACGGCCTGCTCGAGGCGCGGCAGCTGGCCTGATTCGTGGCAGAGCACGAACTGCATCGGCGAAGGGCTGGAGAGCACGAGCAGCACAAGGCAGATGCGCACCGTGTGGCGCGCGAATGCGGTGAATGCTGTCTGCCTGAATGCCATGCCTTCCTGATCCGGGGATGCCCCCGACCGCGCAGATTACCATGCCCTTCGCCGCAGTGTCAATTCGCGGCAGGCCAGTGATAATCAACTATCAACTGTATTAGGACTATCTCAATATCTGGCATATACTGCGCATCAGCGGATGACCGGCAAGGAACAGATAGATAGTCCATCAGAAGTAGATGGAAGCAGGTCGGAGCTGGATGCTTTGCGCATGTTGCTGCGTTGCATGCTGCTTGTCGCAGCCTGCCTGTTGGCAAGCCAGCTGTTCCTGGCGGCCTTTGTCGCCCGGGATCTTGGCCTCGGTGAGCTTGGCAGGCTGCCTGTGCTGCATGAGTGGTACCGCAGCCATGCCATTGAGCCGCAGTCCGGAGTCGTGGTACTGGGTGACAGCCTCGGGCGTTCGGCATTCAATGCCAGGTATGTGAATGAGTCTGCGGCAAGCGGCCAGCCACCGGCCTGGAACCTTGCGAGTTCCGCCCGCAGCTACCCCGAGATGCTGCTGGACATCGGGCAGCCGGCGCTGTCCGAATCAACCATCCTGCTGTTCGTGTCTCCGGTGACGAGCTTCAACCCCAGCAAGCTGTCAATCAACCCGCGCAAGGCCAACACCTATGCGCTGCTCGGCCTGCCAGCTCAGTTCAGTGGCAACGTGGAACGGTACGGCAGCGTACTCGATGAGCAGTCCATGGCGCTGATGGACCGCCCACGCTGGCAGCAGCTGGCCTACGCCCGCTGGCGCCTGCCGGAATGGCTGAAGGACTCGCTGCAGGTCAGCTTCGGTGCCAACCGCGAGCGCCACAGGTACCTGCTCGGTGAATACAACACCGACCTTTCCTATCCACGCTTCGACCGCGCACTGGACAGCGAGGGGCTGGCCCGGGCGGTGGATGCCCGCATCGGACTGTTGCACGACCCCGGCTACTGCGGCATCACTGAGGAGCGTTGCCAGCAGGCCCTGCGCGACATCGTCGACGGCCTAGCGAACACCGGCAGCGATCTGGTGGTCGTGATGTACCCGCTGCACCCTGCATATAAGGACTGGCTTGCGCGCGAGTATCCGCAGTACGGTGCGGAATGGCTGCAGGAAGTGCTTGGCCCTGGGCGGCGGATCATCGACCTAAGCGACTACAGCGTGGAAGGCCTGTTCCGTGACGACCTGCACATCAGTGACGATGCCTCCGTCTCATTGACGGAGCACCTGCTGCGGCAGCTGCGGGAGGACGGAAGCTAGGTGCTGTTCCCCAGCCTGCAGTTCGCCGGGTTCATGCTGCTGCTTCTGGCAATCCTCGCGCTGCTGCGCGGCCAGCCGGCGCGCAAGCTGCTTTTGCTCGTTGCCAGCTACCTGTTCTACATGGCCTGGAACCCGGCCTTCATCATCCTGATCATCTTCTCGAGCTTCGTCGACTGGTTCGTCGGCGCGGCGCTTGAGCATGAGGAGCGCAGGCAGCGGCGCATGGGCCTGCTGCTCGCGAGCCTCGTTGCCAACCTCGGGCTGCTGGCCTGGTTCAAGTACTCCGGCTTCCTGTCAGCGATGCTGCTCGGCTTTTCCCGCGAGCTGGGGCTTGGCTGGCACTGGCAGTGGCCGGAGATCACCCTGCCCGTCGGCATCTCGTTCTACACCTTCCAGACCCTGTCCTACTCGATCGACATCTACGCCCGGCGCATACGCCCGGCCCGCAGCCTGCTGGACTACGCGCTTTACGTGGCCTTCTTCCCGCAGCTGGTGGCCGGCCCGATCGTGCGCGCAAGCGAGTTCCTGCCGCAGCTCACGCAGGGCATCCGCCTGCGCCTGACACCGAAGGCCGTGTCCCTGATCAGTGGCGGGCTGGTGAAGAAGGTGGTGATCGCCGACAACCTGGCCCCCTATGTCGATGCCGTGTATGGCAACCCGGCATCATTCAGCGGCCCAGACATCCTGCTGGCCACGCTGTGCTTCAGCACGCAGATCTACTGCGACTTCTCCGGCTACTCCGACATGGCGATCGGGCTGGCCTCGATCTTTGGCCTGGAGCTGCCGCGCAACTTCAACTACCCATACTTCGCCCAGGGCGCATCCGACTACTGGCGCCGCTGGCACATCACCCTCTCGCGCTGGCTGCGGGACTACCTCTACATCCCGCTCGGCGGCAACCGCCACGGCACGACCCGAACCTACATCAACCTGATGCTGACCATGCTGCTCGGCGGCCTGTGGCACGGTGCCGGCTGGACCTTCATCCTCTGGGGCGCCTGGCATGGCCTGCTGCTGGTGCTGCAGCGGCTCAATCCGCTGGAGAGGGCACTCAGCCGTCCGGCCTGGCGCCTGCCGGTCAAGCTCAGTAGCTGGCTGCTGTTCCAGGCCTGTGTGCTGTTCGGCTGGATGCTCTTCAGGGCCGCCGACTGGTACAGCCTGGGTGAACTTCTCGGTGGCCTGCAGCGCTTTGGCCATGGCTGGCAGCTGCAGCGGCTGGATAACGTGGAACTGTTCACCGTGATCTGTGTACTGCTGATCTTCTGGTGCAGCCACATGCTGATGTACCAGCGCCAGCGCCGTATCCGCCGGGAGCCCAGCTGGCGCTCCGCAATGGCCACCCTGGCCGCCAGTACGCTGTTGCTGGCACTGCTGTGGCCGGCTGATTCGGCACCTTTTATTTACTTCCAGTTCTAATTCTGTCGCATTTAACTCTCATTTAACCATTAATAAAGAAATTTTGCATGATTCACTTTCCTTTCCTCCACCAAGCTGATAGAATCTGGCGTATAAGCGCATCGGACGTTATGGGCCGATTGCTTTGGTTCAAGAGCGGAGAGAAAGATGGCAGACAGCAAGAATGTCAATACTGGCAAGCTGGAATCCTCGATTACCAGTTTTCTCAGTGATGACTCTCGTATCCGTCAGATGTCCATGTCGATTGACCGCACGACGCAGATGGTTGCGAACCTGCGGGAGCTCGACCGGGTATATGACGCGGAGATCACCATGGCGCATGGCCAGCGCAAGTATGCGCTGATGCATGAGAAGATGGTGAAGATGGAGCGCATTCGCAACGGCGAGCACGTTTCCTTCAACATCGGCCACTGAGAAAGTCTTCCCTGAAGCTGGCCGCACAAAGGCCAGGCAAGTTTGCGCATCATTTACCCTGAAATCCAGGCGAGCCGCTTCACTCGTCGCCTGCCCCGTCCAGCTCCTTCATCCACTGCTCGGCCAGCTTGACCATGTCTTCCGGAACGCTGTGCCCCCCGTCAAACTCCTGCCAGGTGACATCATGCCCGGCCTCAATCAGGGCATCGCGCAGGGCCTGTCCGCCGGCGAAATCCACCTGCGTATCCTTGCTGCCGTGCACGATGAACCAGCGCTGCTTGCCGGGGTGGTCACGCAACAGCCAATCCCCGATCAGGAAATCCCACAGCGAGCCGCCGAAGATGATCGCCCCGTCCACCTGCAGCGGGTTGGACAGCGCTTCGTAGACTGAGGTCATCGCCCCCTGGCTGAAGCCGAACAGGTAGACCGAGCTGATGTTGTGCGTGCGCTGCATCGTGCCGATCAGCTCATCGAGGTAGGCCTGGGTGTCCGCGAAGCTCTCCGGCGGCAGGCCACCGTTCATCGTCCAGCCGGCCCAGGAGTAGCCGACGGCATCTCCGAGAGGGAAGGCGTAGGGTGCCTGTGGGCAGACCATGATGAAGTCGGCGTCAGCGAAACGCTCGCGGATCCCCATGAAGCTCTCGGCATTGCTGCCGAAGCCGTGCAGCGCCACCAGCAGGCGGTAGGACTGTCGCGGGTCGTAGTCATCCGGGTATGTGACCCAGGCCGGCTGCCAGGTATGTGCCGGGATGAAGATCCGCTGCCCGGCTGCGGCCTGGCGCTTCTCGATCTGCTCCACCATCCCAGCCACTTCCCAACTGAACTGCGGGTCATCCCGCACCAGTGTGAAGTCCGGGTCATTCTGCAGGCCGTGCACGTCACTGAAGCCGTTGTCAACGCTGAGCTGCAGGTAGCGTGCCGCCAGCTCGGCCTTGCCCAGCAGTCCGTAGCAGCAGGCCAGGTTGTACTGGGTCGTGTTGTCGCCACTCCCCTGCTTCAGCGCGAGTATGTAGAAGGCCGCTGCGCGTTCGAAGTCACCTGAGGAATAGGCCTGGCCGGCCAGCCTGCCGTAGTCAGCCTGCTCACTGGACAATTCATCAGCCAGCGCGCTATCGTAGATGTCAACGGAAGCCAGTTCGGCGGAGTGATCCGGCTCAGGAGAATCCTGCGCAGCTGCACTGATTCCGGCGCACAGAATGAAAATGGCAACAAGAACCACAACGCGGCTGGACAGCCCGGCATGGATGCTGGCAGGGAACATATCGGCCTCCCGGTGGCGCAGTCACTGCGCCTGAGCACAGCATAGCCGCCGGGTGCGGCCGGGGCAATGCCCGCTGCTAGGTCAGCTGGGCGCTGCCGCTGCAAGCCTCGATCTTCATCGCCTTGAGGATCAGGGTCATCGGACAGAATCCCGTGAAACTGGACTGCAGCATGTTCACACCGACAAAGGCATCGAGGATCAGCCAGTAGGGGCTGACGTAGTACCCGAGAATCACACCCAGCAGTATCAGGCTGCCGGCTATGCGAAAGATAATCCGTTCACGACACATGTCGCACCTCTGTCAGTGGTCTCCCCACTCAATACCCACATTTACGATAATTGTTTCGGAAACGGAATAATTCATATCCTTATTAGACAACTTTCCCTGTTCAGGATTTCATGTCCTGGAGGCACGCAATGAGCAACACTGGTATTTCGAAGTCCATGGTGGGACTGGCAACGCTGGCAACGGCGTCAATGCTGGTAGTCCTGCTCCTTTCATCCTGCAACAAGGCTGACAACGCAGCCGGCCATGCAGCCGTCCCCGAGGTGAAAGCCCAGACCAGCACGGTTGAGGCCGGCACTGTGCCCGGTTCGATCGAGCTGACGGGCACGGTCACCGGCCGCAGCAGCATCCCGCTGTCCAGCAAGCTGATGAGCGAGATCACGATGCTCACGGTGGAGGAGGGCGACCGTGTCAGCGCCGGTGAGGTGCTGGTGCGCCTCGATGACAGCGACATCCGTGCAATGCGCAGCGAGGCGGCGGCCTACCGCGCCGAGGCCCAGGCGGTGCTCAGCGAGGTCGAGGCGGTGAAGCAGCAGGCGACTGCCACCGTCAGCCAGTCCGAGGCCGCGATCGCCCAGGCGGAGGTCGCGCTGGAGGATGCGGAACGTGACCTCGGCCGCTTCAAGGCCCTCTATGAGAAGTCCGTCGTCTCCCGTTCCGAGCTGGACAAGGTGCAGCTCGGGGCTGATGTTGCCAGGCAGAACCTCAACCAGGCGCGTGCCGCGAAGGAACAGGCACTGGCGGCGGTGGCCCAGGCCGAAAGCCGCAACCCGCAGGTGGAGGCCCGCGAGCAGCAGGCCGGTGCCCGTGACCTGCAGGCCGCCTCGATGCAGGCCTACGCCACACTCAGCGCTCCCTTCGACGGCATCGTCAAGGCCAAGTACTTCGAGCAGGGCCAGCTCAGCGTGCCGGGCCAGCCGATCATCGTGATCGAGCAGAGTGCCAACATGCGTGTGAGCGTTGCCATCCCGGACCATGCGGCGATGAAGCTGGCAACCGGCGACCAGCTTCAGGTGGCGATCGACTCCGCGGACGGGCGTGAGCTGCGCAATGGGCGGATCGCCGTGCTGGCAGCCAGTGCCGACCCGGCCAGCCGCAGCGTGCTGGCGGAGGTCGAGCTGGATGACAGCAGCGGCCTGCTCAGCGGGCAGTTCGTCAGGGTGCTCGTGCCCTCCGGCGAGCGCAGCGTGATCCTCGCCCCCGAATCGGCGGTGCTGCAGGATGCAGAGCTGTACTACGTCTGGCGGGTGTCCGGCGGCGGCATGCTGACCCGCGCCACCGTCGAGCCGGGCCTGCGGATGGATGGCCAGCTGGAGATCCTGCGCGGGCTGAGCGCCGGTGACCGGATTGTCAGCGAGCCCACGCCGGGGCTGTTCGCCGGGGCCCGGGTAGCCGGCATGGCCGCTGCGGAGGGCCACTGAAATGGACAAGCGGGAGCAGGATGGAGCCGCTAAACTCCCACAGCAGCAGATGGACCCGCTGGAGCCCAGTGCCAACCCGAAGCTGAACATCGGTGGCCTGATCGCCCAGACCTTCATTGACAACAAGACAACCTTCCTCGTGATGGTGGCCGCCTTCATATTCGGCCTGTTCGCACTGTTCGTCACCCCGCGTGAGGAAAACCCGCAGATCAGCGTGCCGGCCGTGAACGTGATCATCCCCTTCCCCGGCGCCTCGCCGCAGGAGATCGAGAACCTCGTGACCTCGCCGATGGAACGCCGGATCTGGAACATCAAGGGCGTCGAGCACGTGTACTCGATCAGCTACCCCGACTTCGCCGTTGTCACCGCGCAGTTCCTCGTCGGCGAGGAGCAGGAGGACAGCGTCTTCAAGGTCTACAACCAGGTCTATTCCAACCTGGACAGCCTGCCCGCCGGCACACAGCAGCCGATCGTCAAGCCGGTTGACATCAACGACGTGCCGATCGTCGCGATCACGCTGTTCAGCGCCGAACACGATACACATGCGCTGCGCACGGCGGCGGAACACCTCGAGCAGGGCCTGCGCGAGGTGCCCGGCACCAGCTCCAGCGTGATAGTCGGCGGCGACGGCCGCCAGATCACGATCGAGATGGACCCTGTCCGCAGCGCCGCATTCGGCATCGACCCGCAGATGGTTGCCAATGCGCTGCAGGGTGCCAACGTGCGCCTGCCAAGCGACCGCCTGGAGACCGGCGGCCAGCGCCTGATGGTGCGCAGCGGCCAGTTCCTGCGCAATGCCGAGGATGTCGGCAGCACGGTGCTGACGACGCGCGGCAGCGGTATCCCGGTCTACCTGCGTGATATCGCGAGTGTGACGGACGGCCCGGCGGAGATCTCCAACGTCAGCCGGCTGAGCTTCGGTGCCGGCACCCAGCACGTCAGCGCGGAGGGCCATGGCCTGCGCGGCGGCTTCAGCGGGCAGGAGTTCGAGACCAGCGGCCGCAGCTTCAACGCAGTCACAGTTGCGGTTGCCAAGCAGAAGAGCACCAATGCCGTGAAGATTTCCGAGGCGGTGATCGAGCGCATGGACGAGCTCGGGCCGCTGGTGCTGCCCGACCAGACCGGCTGGCTGATCACGCGTGACGACGGCGAGGGCGCCAATCACGCCGTCAACGAGCTGATCACGCACCTGACCTGGGCGATCGTGATCGTGCTTGGCCTGCTGCTATTGGCACTCGGCTGGCGCGATGCCGCGGTGGTCGCGTTGGCGATCCCGCTCACTTTGCTGGTCACGCTCGGCATCGGCTTCCTCGCCGGCCAGACCATCAACCGCATCACCCTGTTCGCGCTGATCCTCAGCCTCGGTCTGCTGGTTGACGACGCGATCGTGGTGGTGGAGAACATCCACCGCCACCTGAAGATGAAGGCCGCCTGCGAGGGCAAGCTGCGCACCTGCGTGCTGGCCGTCAACGAAATCAGCAGCCCGACGATCTACGCCACATTCACGGTGGTGCTGTCAATGATCCCGATGGCCTTCGTGACCGGCATGATGGGGCCATACATGGCGCCGATCCCCTTCAACGTGCCGGTGGCGATGATCGTCAGCCTGATCGTGGCTTTCAAGGTCACCCCCTACCTGGCGGTGCGCTGGCTGAAGGCCGACCACCATGCAAATGATAATGGCAACGGGAAGGAAGGGAATGGCAAGGATGCCGCGAAGGGCACTTACAGTTCAACAGAAACATCCGCACCGGCGACCGACCTGACGCATGGCGCCGACCCGAAGCTGCTGGCCTTCTACCGCCGGATGCTCGGCCCGCTGATTGACAGCAAGCCCCGCCGCGCGGTGCTGTTCACTGTACTGGTGATCGCGCTGCTCATCAGCTTCACCTTCCCGCTGCTGCAGTGGGTCAAGTTCCGCATGCTGCCCAAGGCCAACAAGAACACCTTCCTGGTGACGGTGGACATGCCCGCCGGCAGCAGCCTGAATGCCACTGACAGCCTGGTGCGCGACATCGAGGAACGCCTGCTCATGCATCCCGAGGTCAGCTCACTGGTGACAACCGTCGGCACCGGCAGCGTGATCGACTTCAACGGCCTGCTGCGCGGCACTTCGTTCCGCAATGATGCGGCCCAGGCTGACATTCGTGTCAACCTGACACCGAAGGAGGAGCGCAGCATCGCCAGCGAACGGATCGTGCTGGACATCCGCCCCGAGCTGGCCGCACTGGCCGGCGAGAAACAGGCGATCCTCAAGCTGGTGGAGGACCCGCCGGGCCCGCCGGTGCGTGCCACCGTGCTGGCCGAGATCTACGGCCCCTACGGCGAGGGCCAGCGTGATGCTGTTGCCAGTGTGCGAGAGTTGTTTGCCTCCACTGACGCCGTTGTCGACATTGACGACTCCGTCAGTACGGCGGCCCGCGAACTGCGCATAGAGGTGGACCGTGAGCGTGCCGAGCGCAGCGGCCTGCGCAGCGCCGACGTTGCCACCGCGCTGTATGCGGCGCTGGCCGGCTATGAGATCACCGCGCTGCATGACCCGGCCGGGATGGTGCAGACCCCGGTGGTGCTGCGCTTCCCGCAGCAGTTCCGCAGCCAGCTGGCGGACCTCGACAGCGTGGTGCTGCCCTCGCCCGCCGGCAACATCCCATTGTCATCCATTACACGTATGCGTGAGACCGAGGCACTGCGCCCGATCCACCACAAGGACCTGCGCCAGGTGAGCTACGTCTATGGCGAGATGGCCGGGCGCTCCAGCGTCTACGCGATCTTCGACATGATGGCGAAGCTGAAGGAGGCCCCGTTGCCACCGGCCTATGAGCTGGTGTGGGAGGGCGAGTGGGACCTGACGCTCAAGGTGTTCCGCGACCTTGGCCTGGCAATGGGCGTGGCAATCATCCTGATCTACCTCTTGATGGTCGGCCGCTTCCACAGCTTCAGCGACCCGCTGGTGATCCTCGGCGCGGTGCCGCTGACGATGCTTGGCGTGCTGCCCGGCTTCGCCCTGCTTGGCAACTTCGACATCTACTTCTCAGCGACGGGCATGATCGGAGTAATCGCACTGGCCGGCATCGTGGTGCGCAACTCGATCATCCTGATTGAGTTCATCCAGGATGCGCTCAATGAAGGCGTGCCGCTGCGTGAGGCGGTGATCCTCGCCGGGGCGATCCGTACGCGCCCGATCGTGCTGACCGCGCTGGCGGCGATCGCCGGCATGCTGGTGGTGGTTGCGGACCCGGTCTGGAGCGGCCTGAGCTGGGCGCTACTGTTCGGCATTCTCGCCAGCACCACGCTCTCACTGCTGGTGATCCCGCTGCTGTACTACATTGCCAAGGAGAAGACCGGAGGTCAGGCGTAAGCTTGGCAAGGAGGTCCGGCGCAAGTCACACTACAAGCGCACGGAAGATTTAACCACGGAGCTCACAGAGTTTTAATCCGGGTGGATGGAATGGCGTTGAGCCGCATGCGATCATTCCCGTTCGTTGTGGTAATTCGGGCTTGCAGGTTCCAGTAGCTCCAGTTCAGCCTTGATCACCGGCCACCACATCACTGTTAAGCCGATCACTCCAGTCACCAAACCAGCAATAATGATGATCCGGATTCTGTCTCTCTGACCATTCATGGCTGTCCCTCCCACGAATCATTCTGGATAGTGAGAGTGGGATTTACAGGATGTTGTTCCCGGTCTTGCTGGGCAATGTACAAATCGCCAGCCGTATGCGAGTCTGGATCCGATCATGCAGCTCACTGAAACAGTAATTGACAGCGCTGACGGCCGCTATCGCCGCCGGCTCTGGCGCAGCCCAGCATCTGATGCACCGGCCTGCATCTTCCTCGATGCTGAACTCTACATTGAACGCGTCGGTGTGCTGTCCGTGCTCGACGACATGCTGGCCAGCGGCAGCTTGCCAGAGATGCAGTTCATCTTCGTCTCGAACGAGGATGCAGAAGCCCGCCACCATGACTACACCTGCAATGCTGACTATGCCCGCTTCATCGCGGAGGACATCCTGCCAGCCGGTCGCCCTGGCAACCTGATCTGTGGCCTGAGCTTGAGCGGCCTGGCCGCAGCGCACATCGCCACCAGCTATCCGGACAGCTTCAGCGGCGCACTCTGCCAGTCCGGCTCCTTCTGGTGGGAACGTTGCCGCTTCCTGCAGGGCTTGCTGAGCCGGGAAACTCTTCCCGGGCGCTTCTGGCTGAGTGTCGGCACTGAGGAAAGGGAATACGGAGTGACCCATCCACCGACAGGCCTGCTGCAGGAACTGAGCCAACTGGACTCGGTACGTCTGCTTGAGCGGGTACTGCGGGAGAGGGACGCAATCGTTCGCGTCAATGAGTACAAGGGCGGACACGACCCGGCGATGTGGCGCGCGGAACTGCCGGAAGCACTGGAGTGGCTGCTTGTCAGTCCGGCAGGCAACCCGCATTGAGTCACTTGCCAGCAGGAACCTCGCTCTCCTCAACACTTTGCCCCGGTGCTTCCACTGCCACAGGGTAGTCCGCTTCGATTGTCCGCCCCATCTGCTCCCTGTCAACGAGGAAGAAGCCATCGCTTGACTGAACCAGCAATCCTTCCTGCAGTTCATTGATGCTGCCACCGTAGAAGTCTTCGGTTACCAGCCTGGCAAGCAGTTGCAACTGCGGAACTCCTCCATCCAGCGGAATACCCTCATGCGGCAGCTCCAGGATGGATACACCGTCCCGCTCACGAGCCAGGAAGTACATGCCATGCTCCCCGAAGCCGACATCATTGGTTTTCATGATGTACTGACTGCCCATCAGCTGGCTGATGCCCTGGTTCAGCTGCAGTGTATGCGCCTTTCCATCCCGGATGACAACCAGCATGTCCCGGTTGAAGTTGTAGGCCAGGATATCGCCGCCCACATTGCCGATCCTGAAGCGTGTGTGCTCGTCATAGCCAATCCTGAACTCCTCCTCGCTGATCACAACCGGCACCGCAGGATCCGCCGGGTCATAACTGACATGGTTATAGACCACCGGGAACTCCTCAACCGGCCAATTCCCCGTGCTGTGCCTGCCATTGCTGATCAGTTCGTAGCCGATTTCGTGTGCCTGCTCGTCAAACCAGGTCATCATCTTCCACTGCTTCGTCAGATGGAAACTCGTTGCCATTTCCCACTCGTCATCACTGAAGTCCTGCAGGTCCTCCAGCCTGAACGGGCTGCGCGGTTCCATTTCAAGCAGGTGGATGAACGTTGCTTCGCCGGTATGGTCAAAGCTGATCTGGGGAAACTCCGGCGGATTGCTGGCAATCCGGTCCAGCAGCAGGCCCGCCAGCAGGCCATTGCCAGGTTCCACAAGCCTGAAACTGAATTGCCCGGTCCAGCTCTCCTCCATTCCCACCCAGTCCTCATAGGTCCAGTCCCTGGTTTCCTCAGGACTTGGATCGTCCATGTAGGTCGTGAAACTGAAGGCCGCCAGCCGGCCATCCACCCTGTTAAGCAGGTTTGGATTGATGTATTGCTCATCAAGCTGTGGATTCGGACCGTAATCGATTCGGATCCTGCTCAGTCCATTCCCAAGCTGGACAATCCGGACACTCGGCAGCCCCGCCAGATCGTCAGGCACAACTTCCTGCTCGGAGCTTTCATTCAGGTATGGCAGCAAGTCAGGTTCCAGCCTCGGCGGCATCTGCTCCATTGCCCTGACGTATTCCTCCGCCGGATCCGGTTCATCGCATGCAGCCAGCGACAGCACAAGGCCGAGAATCACAATCAAACTGCTGGCAAGCCTGGACATCGGTTCAATTCACCTTAGCAGGAAATCGAAGTGGGACCGCCAGCCGGTAATAGCAAAATGGGAAATGGTGGGCGCTACAGGATTCGAACCAGGCTAGCTAGAGCTGTCTTATCTACTTCGGCTCCCGCTCAGCGAAATTCCTGTCCATGTTTCCATCCTGGAAAATCGCGTAGAAAAATTCCCAGCTTGCCATCTGATGCAGAATCACGGCAACCCTCACCCAGGAAGTTTCCTCGATTTCATCAAGTGCTTCGCGAATGTTTTGCAGGATCAATGCATGCTCGAAGTGCCTGACTAGAATGTACGGCTTGACCATAATGATTTCATTCCCTGTTGCCAGCATTTGACTGTCCAGATAGCTGGGGGTGGTTATGGTTACATGAAAGTCATCGCCGGACCTTCCATCAGGATTGCTGCCGATCCACAGCCGAACTCTGACATGGAACATATCAGGATCGTCTGGCATGAACTCATCGAATTCCAATTCGTCACCGTTGTCACAGCAGACGTAGGCGGCCAAAAGGCAAGGTTTGATCATCGGAACATGATCTTAGCGTGTGTGAATGGAGCGTAATGGTGGGCGCTACAGGATTCGAACCTGTGACCTCATCGGTGTGAACGATGCGCTCTAGCCAACTGAGCTAAGCGCCCCCGGGAAAGTCCCGCCTATCTGACGGGGAGGGATATTATGCCAGAAAAACAGAGGAAAGGGAACAGATAGCGGAAAGCGGAGCCGCGAAGCGCCGCTTCGCCGGCTCTCCAGCATCACTTAGCCCGAACCAGGCCTGCGCAGCTCCGCCCGCGTCTTCGCAACGCGGCTCCCCCCTGCTCTCAGCTTTCCGCTCCCTCCCCCATCAGTTACACTGATGAAGCGCACAGGGCGCACTCAGTCCGCGAGAAGGGAATGTCCCGCCTGACCAATCTGCCCGAGATGCATTGTTACGACACTTCGGGACCGCCATGCGGACAGCGGCAATATCGGAGGTCGTGATGACGATTGAACTACCCGCCGGCGCAAACATCGAATTCGCGCGCAAACAGGCCAAGCTGCTGCTGAAACAGCTCAGTGATGCAGAAGCCGCCGCCCTGGCCCTGGCAGCCGAGTTCCATCCAAAGGGCTCAAAACCTGACTGGCAGCTCAGTGATGCGCAGCTGATCATCGCGCGGCAGTATGGATGCGAATCCTGGCCGAAGCTGAAGGAAGCAATCGAGAACCAGCGCCCGCTCGCCGAGCAGGCGAATGCCTTCATCGACAGCATGTTCGGCTGGCAGGATGCGCGCTTCAGGCGCATCATCACGGAGCACCCGGCTGTCGCCTCATTCGACATCGCCTGCCAGGTCAGCTGTGGCGACCATGCAGCATTGGCGGCCCTGCTTGCCACTGACGAAGATGCGGCGAAGAGAAAGTTCCCACCTCTCGACCGCGAACTGGTCATCTACGCCAGCTACTCCCTGATGCACACACTTGGCGAGCCCTACCGTTCAGGCCTGTTGCGCTGCGTCGAACTGCTGCTCGAACACGGCGCTGATCCCAATGCCGCCTATGACGAAGGCGACAGCTGGGCCGGCGCGATGCAGGCCTGCCTGTATGGCGCCACCGGGCATGGCAACTTCCCCGAGCTGGCCCGCCTGTTGCTGGAGGCCGGGGCCGACCCGAATGACGACGAATGCATGTGGCATGTGCCGCAGTTCATGTACGAGGAGTGCCTCACGCTGCTGCTGGAGTTCGGTGGCAACCCGAACCGCAAGAGCGAGCACTGGAACAACACCCCGTTGTACTTCCTGCTCGGGCATCGCACGAATGACAAGGGCTATGACACGGCCATGCGCGGCGTGAACTGGCTGCTGGAGCATGGCGCTGACCCGAATGTGCCGAGCTATGACTGGCAGGAGAATGCACTGCAGCTGGCGGTGCGCCTGCACCACCGCCCCGACGTGGTCGAATCCCTGCTGAAGCACGGCGCGGACGGGAGCTACAGGCGTGCGGATGGCTGCGACAGCTGGCAGCTCGCGCTGCGCAGTGGCAACCGTGATGCGATCAGCCTGCTGCGCGAACACGGCTTTGCGCATGACGAGGATGAACTGCTGGACAGCTACCTGCTGGCAGTGATGACGGCTGATGCACCGGCAGCCGGTGAGATGATAGCCGCCAGTCCGCAGCTGCTGGAGCAACTCGGCAAGCATGGGCCGGACAGCTTCTGTGATGCAGCCGAGCGCGGGCATCTTGAGGTTGTCAAAGTGATGCTTGACAACGGCTGGGACGTGGCAATGACCGACGAATGGGGCCGCCAGCCGCTGCACTGTGCCGCCCTGCGTGGCTTCGCGGATGTGGTCAGGCTACTGCTTGAGGCGGGAGCTCCGCTCGACCATCACGACAAGCTGTACAACGGCGCTCCGATCGGCTGGGCCCTGCACGGCGCAATCGAAATGCCGGCCGAGGATGGCGACTACCTCTCAGTGGTCGAGCAGATGGTGGCCGCCGGCGGGCTGGACTATGCCAACGACCGCGCATGGGCCGAACGTGATGTGGCGAAGGTGCGCGAGAGGTATGGAGTATCTCGGAGCTAGCTTGTCGGGTGTAGCGGATTTGTCGTGCTTCACGCGGAAAAGTAATTCACGGTGACTCGCAGCGTCACGCCAGCCCTACAACCCAGATCCCAGCTCCTATGTCCTAGACAGACATATCCACGCCCGCCAGGCTGGCGCTCGACATGTCGCAGCCGTCCAGCAGTGCGCCCTGCAGCTTCGCGTTGTCAAGCACCGCACCACGCAGGCTGGCATTGCGCAGGTCGGCACCGCGCAGGTCGGCCCCGCTGAGCACTGCGCCGCTCAGGTCCGCATTGCGCAGGTCGGCATTGCGCATGTCCTTCCCGCTGAGCTCAGCACCACGCAGGCTGACGCCACGCAGGTCACGGCCGTGCATCTGCTCATGCATCTGCACCCGTCGGCAGGCCCCGCGCTGGCGCGGCAGGCCCTCACGGGCCAGGCGCTCGATGCTGTCACGCGAGATGCGGCGCTCGTGGCGCACGATCTCCATGTCGCGGTACACCAGCTGCCCCTCGCTGCAGAGCTGCTGCAGGCGCTGGCGTCTGAGCGGCCGGCCCGTCAGCCGGGCCAGCAGCTCAGTCGCTTCAGTTGTTGTCAGCCAGTCGCCGTCCATCGGATCCACGCCTAGGCGGACAGGTAGTCCGGCAGCACGGTGCTGGCATCAAGCTTCGCCAGTTCGAGCTGCTCCCTTGTCAGGTTGAGTGCCCCGCTCAGGTCCACCCCGCGCAGGTTGGCATCCTTCAGCAGCGCTCCACTGAAGTCCGCGCCATCGAGGGTCGCGGAGCGCAGGTTGGCACCGCTGAGGTCGGCCTTCTTCAGGCGCGCACCGCTGAGGTTAGCGCTGCCGAGGTTGGCACCATTGAAGCTGGCCTTGCCGAGCCGCGCGCCGCTCAGGTCCGCGCTGCCGAGGTTACTGCCGCTCAGGTCCGAGCCCTTCAGCCGCGCCTGCTGCATGTTGGCACTGCCGAGGTTGCTGCCGTTCAGGCGGCAGCCCGCCAGCCGTGCACCGCCGAAGTCGGCCTTGGCCAGGTTGGCGCCGCTCAGGCTGCAGTTCTCCAGCTTCGCCCCGCTGAAGTCGGCCTTCGCCAGGTTGCAGCCCGTCAGGCGGCAGTCCGCCAGCTGGGTATTGCTGAAGCTGGCCGAGGCAAAGTTGCTGCCGGTCATGTCCACGCCCTGCATGCTGCGTCCGGCGAAGCTCGCCCGGACGGCATTCACGCCCCGCATGCTGCGCTTGTCAGTACCGGGGTTACTGCCCTTGCCGGGCTGCTTGACCGCCTCGGACATCGCGCTGTCAATCGCCTGTTCGATCTGCTCTGCCAGCCGGCTGCCAAAGCCCTCACCGAGGATCGACAGGTTGTCCAGCCTTTTCAGGCGCTGCAGCTTGTGGCGCATGCGGTTGAGCTTGGCCTGCTGTCGCTGTTCACGGTGCTTGCTGCGATCACCCGCGCTGCAGCCGATGCTGAACACGAATGCCTTGGATTTCGGGCCGGACTTCGGCCTGCCGTCTGCATCGCCGCTCTCGCTGCCATCACCCCATTCATCGCCGGCATCGAACTCAGCGTCGATGTCGGGCTGGGAGGCGGGGGATTCATCCCCGATGACGGAGTCGAGCAGTTCCTCGAGCCCCTCACCGTTCACCACCACCTTGACGGCGGGGTCTGCGTCATTGTGCGCGCCGGAGTGGCGCCCATGCTTCTTTACCATGTTTTCCTCGCTTCGCTGCCTGCCCCTGGGGAGCTTCAGGCCTTACGCGTCACTGCTGCCTAACTATACGCCGGGGTATGGGGGATGGTTTCGCGAAGGAAGGAATTTCAGCCGAAGACCAGCGGGAATGAGCGCTGGATGAACCAGAAGGCCCCGCTGATGCCGATCACGTAGGCCGGTGACTCGCGCAGCCAGAGCGGGGCGCGCATGCTGAGCCGGCGCAGCGGCCAGTACAGCAGGAGCAGCATGCCGACGAAGGCCAGCTGGCCCAGTTCCACGCCGACATTGAAGCTCAGCAGCGACAGCGGGATCTCCACGCGCGGCATGCCGATCAGGCTCAGCCCGCCGGCGAAGCCGAAGCCGTGCAGCAGGCCGAACACGAAGGCCACCAGCCAGGGCATGCGGATCGCGAGGCTGGTCTCACCCTTCATGCGGTGGATCACCTCCGGCCCGAGCAGCAGGATGCTCAGTGCGATCAGGGCCTCGATCGGGGCCGGCGGCAGGTTGACAACACCGAGTGCCGCCAGCGCGAGCGTGATGCTGTGCGCCAGCGTGAATGCCGTGACGGTCTTTATCAGCTGCCGGGCCCCGCCCACGATCAGCAGCAGGCCGAACACGAACAGCAGGTGGTCCGCACCCTTGAGGATGTGCTCGAAGCCCATCACGATGAACTCAATGCTGCGCTGTTGCCAGCCGCGCTCTCCGCTCAGCTCGAATCGCGGGTCGGTCGAGCGCACCAGCGCGCTGTAGTTGCTGCCATCCAGCCGGCTGACGCGCACGAACACCTCGGTGACCATCCCCTCCAGCCCCGGGAAACTGACAACGCTACCATCCAGCCTGCCCGGTTCGATGGCAACACTGCGGATCTCCAGCTCGCCGTCACTCAGGCTGCGGCGCTGCACGGGCGTGCTCTCCAGCCAGTCCGCGGGCAGCTCAAGGCTGACCGGGTAGCCCTCCGGGCCGGTCGGCGGCGGGGTCTTCCAGCTCACACGGAACTGAGTTTCATCCAGCTGCGTGATGTTCAGCACGCATGGCTTGCTTTCATGCGCCAGTGCCGGCCTGGCCTGGGTTGCCAGGGCCGCGAGCAGCAGGATTGCCAGCCAGGCCTGCTTCACTCGGCGGCCCCTTCTTCCGGTATATCCTCGCTTGCCAGCTGCGCCATGTCGAAACTGTCAACGCTGACCTCGTACTGCTGCTTCACGCCCTCGAGTGCGGCATCGAGCTTCTCCCGCTGCTGTGCCTCGATCCAGTCCCGCTCGACATCCTCGCGGATCTCCCCCAGCTCCAGCGGCCGGCCCTCCCGCCGCTCCTCGATGAACACGAGGTGCACGCCGTAACTGCTTTCCACCGGCCCGCTCCATACACCGACGGGGTAGTCCCTGATCGCATCCGCGAACATCGGGTCGAACTGCCAGCCGATTTCGCTGAGCGCCACCAGTGGCAGGCGCGGCGGCAGGCTGCCCGCATCGCTCAGCTCCTGCACCAGCCCGAGTTCCTCGGTGCCAGTCAGCTGCTGCTTCAGCAGTTCCGCATCCAGCAGCGGCTCAGCGCGCTGCAGCGGGTCGAGGTAGATCTGCATCAGGCTCAGCGAATCCTCCGTGCGGTAGCGCTCGGGATGCTCTTCAAGGAACTGCTGCAGCTGCCCGTCCGTCGGCGTGGGCGGCTCGCTGCCGTCATCCAGCAGCAGCTCATACTTGCTGCGCAGGTGGTCACGGATCAGCTGGTCGTCACGGTCCAGGCCCATTCCGCGTGCCTCGCGCACGCAGACCTCCGTGCGGATGTAGTCGTCAATCAGTTCCTGCAGCTCAGCCTGCGTCGGCTCACGGTCGAAGTCGCGCACGAACCCGTGGTACATCACCGCGATGCGCGGGCGGTCGACCGTGATCTCGAACTCGCCCTCATCCGCAGGCTGCTGGCGCAGGTTGCTCAGCAGGAACAGCAGGCCGCCGACCAGGATGAAGTGCACGATCGGCTCGCGCCAGAAAGAATGCGGCCGCGCTTCCGCACCACCGCCATCGCCTGCCTGGTTCAGTTTCTGGTTATCTGCCATGTCTCCTGCCGGCCCTGACCGGATTGCAGATTATGGCGCATGTCCGGGAGCTACCCGCTTTAGCGGTAGAACGGAGCTGCGGCGCCAGCCGCACAACGGAGGCCAAGCTGTAAGCTTGGCGTCTGCCAGGCAAACTGCCTGGCCTCCAACATGTCCCTGTAGCTCTAAGAGCTACACTCCACCCTCTATTGCGCCCAGGGCCCACAGCTACTAAGAACTAACAACTTCTTCCACTATTCGAACTACCCAAACCATCCCGAAGCCTGCGAAGCTCTGCTTCGCGGCTCCCCTGCCTTCTGCCTGTTGCCTTTTGCCTTCTGTTCCCCGTTCCCTGTTCCCTACTTCATCTCCTCTATCAGCGAGCGCATCTTCTCCGCGCTGACCCCGCTCGAACGCCTCACTTCAATCACGCCGTCCGGCTTGCCATCCCCGTCCACATCCTGCCCGGCTGCCATATCCTCCCCGAAGCCCAGCAGGATGTAGTCCTTCACGTCATAGCCGTCATGCACCGCGATGTAGCACACGTTGCCAGCCGCCAGCTCGCCGGCGGTGAAGGCCACCGGATGCATCTCAGTGCGGTCGTAGGGATTGATGAGCGCCATGTTCTGCCCGTCCTTCATCAGGTCGGCGTTCAGCGTCTCCGGGTACAGCCCGCCATTCTGCCGCGCCCAGTCCAGCAGGTTCTGCTCAATGGTGGCAATGTGCGCCTTGAGCTCCATGTCCGCCGGACTGCTCGCCGCTGGCTGCTTGCAGCCGGCCAGCAGGGCCAGCAGCGCAATCGCAATCCAGTAAATCTTCATGTCATTCCCCCTTCGCCTGTCAGCAGGCCCGGCAGCCTTCCCGCTGCCTGATCCACTCTAGCACCACCTGTGCAGCAGGCCAATCCTGCGCCTCCAGGGGTAGCACTTCCCAGCGATGCTAACATTGCAGCGCGCAACACCTGCCGGAAAGCGGACCAGTATCACCTGGCAGGCTTGACCAGGAGCTACATGTCAACTCAGGAAACACAGACCCGCAGTACCGGCGGGGTGAAGCGGGTACGCCTCGTGCTCGCCGCCCGCGAGCACCATTATGCTGACGTCCACACCTACCACTTCAGCGCGGACGAGCCGCTGCCCTACAACGCCGGGCAGTACGTGCATGTCGCCCTCGAGCTGGCCGACCCGGATGCCAAGCGCGTGCGTGAGCTGTCATTCTCATCCGCGCCGCATGAGGAGCATGTCAGCTTCACCATCGACGGCCGCTCGCGCTCACCCTTCCAGTTGCATATGCTGGCAATGCAGCCCGGGGACAGCCTGCAGCTGTTCAAGTCCAAGATGCATATGCTGTGGCCGGTGATCGAGGAATGCGTGGTGTTCATCGCAGGCGGCGTCGGCGTCACGCCCTTTCGTTCGATGGCGCTGGACAAAGAGCACAGCAGGGTGCGGATGCGGATGGAGCTGATCCACGCCGCCGGCAGCGAGCACCTGTTCGCCGACGTGCTCCAGCCCCTGATGGATGAATACATCGCCACCGACCGTGCGGGTCTGGCCGGCGAAGTCACGGCCTGCATCGAGCGCAACCCGGATGCACGCTACTACATCGCGGGCTCACCGGGCTTCGTGGAGGGCATGATGCAGCAGCTAGAGGCGGGCGGCATCAGCCCAAAGAAGATCGAAACGGACGAGTTCAAGGGCTATGTGGAAGAATGGCAGGAGTAGTTGTCAGACTACAGACACCAGACTTCAGAAATCAGACTTCCGAATTCAGATACCAGACGTCAGAACAACCTGAAATCTGGCGTCTGTAGTCTGACCACTGACCACTGGAGTAATGGTGGGCGATACTGGATTCGAACCAGTGACCTCTACGATGTCAACGTAGCGCTCTAACCAACTGAGCTAATCGCCCGGATATGGAGGCGGCGGGCGGAATCGAACCGTCGATAAAGGATTTGCAGTCCTCTGCCTTACCACTTGGCTACGCCGCCGGGTGCCCTTCCCACGGGACGGCCCGCAGGGGGGAAGAAGAATTATAACACTGCATCAGGGCGGCGCAAGCGGCCCAGCGATGAGAAAAGAGCGAAGAGCCTGAATAGCAATGAGCAATGAAGAGTGAGCAATGATCCAATGGAGAAGCGGGGTCACCTCCCCCTGGTCAGGCTCATTGCTCATCACTCATTTCTCATTGCTCAGCCAGTCACGCTAAAGCGTGACAGGCTGAAAAAAAACTCCCCGGAGCTACTACCCTCCGAGGAGTCTTGTAAAGAGTTGGTGATTCGGGACCCGGGCATGCCCGGTCCAAAACTACTACCTTGGGTTACAGGCCGATCGGCGGAGCCGGATCGGTCGTGGTGCCGCCGTCATCGTCCACCGGGAAGCCGGGTTCGATGAAGATCGGGCCACCGCCACCGCCGCTGCCGCCGGGGGCGCCGATGGGCCACATCCAGAAGTCCATCTCCTTGTCGTACATGTCCGGCCAGATGCGGATGAAGATGTCCTCGTAGCCACCCTTCTGGATCAACAGGTTGTACTCAACCTCAGCCAGCGTGGTGCTGTAGCGGCCGTTGGAATCACTCAGCACGTGGCTGAAGTAGCCACCGCCGAGCTGCTCGTCAGTCGGGGTGAACACCATGTCTGCGCCGGCGATCGTCGAGTCGTCAAAGCCATCGTAGACCGTGCCGCTCTTGTTTCCGGTGTTGACGTCCGGGGCCTCATAGGTCTCCAGCACGAGGTTCACGTTGCTGGCCTGGCCGTCACGGATCTCGACCATGATGCCCTGCGTCAGGTGGCCGTTGCGGTAACCGCTGACCAGCCACTCGCCGGTGGGCACGTTGTCAATCACGAACTCGCCGTTGGAGTTGGTGTAGGTGAAGGGGTCGACGTTGGGCTGCGTGGCATTCACCAGCGCATCCGGGATCGGGTTGCCATCCTCGTCGGTGACGCGTCCCTCGACGCTGCCCACCGGGACCTCCGGCAGGGTGATGGTCACCTCGTTGGCGGCCGCCTCCTCCTCCACGGTCACGTCGGCGCTGTAGGAGATGTGGCGGTAGGCGCTGGCGAACACGTAGTACGGTCCGGCCGGCACGTCCTCGAAGCTGAACTCGCCGTTGTCATCCGCCCAGCCGCTGTAATAGCCGATGAAGTCCGGGGCCACCATCGAGCTTGAGCGTCCGTTGCGCTGCTCCCAGAGGAAGCGCTGCAGCATGTTGTTGTCAAACTCGCTGCTGTTCTGGCTGTTGCCGTCGCTGTTGGTGCTGCCCTCGGCGAAGTCCGCCGCGGGGGCCATGAAGCCGTCGTCACTGCCGCCGGTGCTGAAGTCCTCACCGCGGGTCTGCGGCGGGGCCGGGGCACCGAACTCATTGAAGATCTCCACGCCGTCCTCGAACATCATGTCGAGGTCCACCGCGCCGGGCACGGCGATGCCGCCGCCGAAGCCGCCACCGAACACGTACTCGACGTAGGCACCCTTGATCGGGTTGCCATCGCCGTCAACCACCACACCGCTGATGTCGGTGTAGACGATCGGCTGGATCTCGATCTCGAGGTCCAGGTCGCTCGTGCGGTTGTAGATGTCCTCGGACAGGCTGGCGTTCAGGTAGCCATCCTTGTAGACGCTGATCCAGGCGCTGTAGCCGGCCACGCCGTCGGGGAACTCGAAGTTGCCGTCGGCATCGGTGGTCACTTCCTGGTACTGCGGCTCGTAGCGCCAGTAATCCTCATACGGGGCGGAGGTCATCGCCTCACGGCCGTCGCTGCCGCCACCGCCGAAGCCGGGGTCGCTCTGGCCGCTGTCCACCACGCCGGTATCCACGTCATCCCACTTGATGTCGTCCTCGAAGGGCATCGGCATCGGCTCGGGGATTCCGAAGTAGCCGGTATCGACCATCATGCTGACGGTGGCATCCGCCACGCCGGCACCGGTCTTCTGGTCCACCACGCGGCCCGTGACGGTGATGCCCTCGCCGCTGCCAACCTGGCCCTTGCGGGTCAGCTCGATGTTGCGCACGCTGGTGTCACCCTCGGCGATGCGGACCATCGCCATGCCGGGGTAGTAATCCTCGGTGTTGGCCACGATGTTCCAGGTGCCGGCAGCGACGTTGGAGAAGCTGTAGACACCACCGCTGCTGTGCGTCGTCTGCACGCCGCCGGCCTCGGAGAAGATGGTTACTTCCACGCCGTTGAGGCCCGCACCGGACTTGTCGTCGGTGACGGTACCGCCAAGGCTGCCCGTGCCCTCATTCACGGTCGGGTCAAAGCGGATCACCAGGTTCTGGTTGTCCAGCGGGACCACGCTGCGGCTGCCGATGACGACACCGTTGGTGCCGAGCGAAATTTCGTTCTCCGCGTTCACGCCGCGCGGGAACTGACCGCGCTGCAGGGTGAAGTTACCGTTCGCATCAGTGCTGATGCCGGTATCCACGCCCTCGACGCGCACCTGCATGTTGCTCAGCGGTGTGCCGTTGTTTCCGTAGGCGACTGCGGTCATGCGCTCGAAGCTGTCCGGCGGCGTCGCCGGGCCTCCTGAGCCTCCGCAGGATGAAAGCAGCGCGGCAATTGCGGCCAGCGCCACCCATACGATTTTCACTGTCTTCATGTAGTACCTCCCGCAGTACTAAAAAGAGCGATGCGTGCCACTTGGCACGGGATACAGTCTGCACTACAGGCGTATTCTATCCGGTTACCACAGTTTGTGGGGTACCAGTTGGCCAGTTTTTGCGGGTAACCGGTCCAATCCAGTCTGGATCAGGCCTCAGGCCCCGTCAGACCCCCAGCCTGGTATCGACCGCTTCCTGCTGGACACCATTATGGCTGTTGAATTCCTCCGGATGCAGTTCCTGCTGGATCGAGGCCCCCATTTCCGCCCCGAACAGCACGATGCTCGATGAGAAGTAGATCCAGATCATCAGCACGATGAATCCAGCCATCGGGCCGTACAGCGTGGTGAACACCCCGCCGGCCAGCACCAGCCGGGTGAACAGGAACTTGCTGAGGTACCAGAAAAGCCCGACCGGCACCGCCACACCGAGGGACACTTTCCAGGGCACGCGGCGGGTCGGCAGGTACTGGTAGATCAGAAACACCACGAAGCAGGCCGCCAGTGCCGGCACGCTGTCCGTGATTAACAGCCACAGGCCGTCCAGCCGGAAGCCGAGGAAGGCTGGCACCAGGTTCTCCAGGTTGCGAAGGGCAGTGCCCAGCATGATGAACAGCCCGGTCAGCGCACCCGCAGCGATGAACAGCACGATCGAAACCAGCTTGCTGCGCAGGAAGGGCCGCACCTGGCTGCCGCCCCAGGCCCGGGTCAGCATCACCTGCAGGATCTCATAGAAGCGGATCCCGGCCCACAGGAAGGACAGGATACCGACACCGGCCCCTGCGATGTTCACGCCCTCGGCGCTGATCTTGCTCACGCGGTCACGCAGCATCACGATCGCATCCGGCAGCAGGTAGGGCCTGAGCACCGCTTCGAGGCTGTTGTAGACATCCACGCTCGGGCCAACGATCTGGGTCAGGATCACGAGCGCGAGGTAGGACAGCGGGATCACGGAGATCACCACGAAGAATGACAGCGCGGCCGACATGAACATGCAGCCATGCAGGTGGTAGGCGTCGATCGCACGCAGCAGGATCCTGCCACTGGAGTGTTCCAGCATCTCAGTCCGCAGCTTCTGTGGCAGTCCGAAAAGGCGTTGCATGCGTAGTCCCGCGACCCCGCAATTATCGCAGGCGGATGTCTCAGGAGCTCCGTCCCGCGCTATCGTTATCAGCGATGTCAGTTGAAACCATGCTGCCGGTCCTGATCAGCCAGCTCGAGGGCGGGCGTTCGCTTAACATATATGGCCTGATGCACCACGAGGCCGAGCAGTACGAGAATGGCGAACTGTTCGGCAGCGGACGCAAGGCCTTGCTGCAGCTGCACCGCGAGTTCCGCGAGGGCGTGAAGGGTTATCGAGGCGTCGTGCTGGACAGCCGCATTGAAGGGGACATCGCCTACCTGCACGTGCGCTACGAATTCACCGAGTCCGACGGCCAGCAGTACAGCATCCCCGGCATCCATGAGCTGCACTGGAAGGGCAACATGGTCATGCGCGAGGACTTCTGGGTGGAGAAGCATTACGCGAAGAAGCGCAAGCAACTGTTTCCCGGCTAGCCAGCCTGGATCGCAGAACCCAGCAGTTGCCGGCCGAGGGCATCCAAGGTTGCGTCCTGCGGTTCCGGAATCCGCTCCATGCCCTCGGCCAGTTCGTCGAGGTGCATCTGCTCCACACGGGCCAGCGTTGCACCCTTCGCCGTCCAGGCAGAGATCGCGGCCACGATCCGCTCCGCCCCCGCCTCGTCAGCCTGCTCCTTCAGGTAGAGCCCGCAGACCAAAAGCGCCGTTGCCAGCAGGCGTTCGCCGCCGAGTTCGAGCGCATCCGCCAGTGCGGAGCTGAGCAGTGAATCCAGCGAGTCTCGCCGGCCGAGCCTGAGGCTGGCAGCTGCGATGTCGCACAGGCAGGCCGCGATGCCGTAGCGGTCATCCAGCTCCCGAGAGATCGCCATGCTGCGTTCGGCGTACTCCAGTGCCTTTTCGAAGTCCCCGGTGACATAGCTCACCAGTCCCATGTTGCCAAGGCAGTGCGCCACTCCGCGCCGGTCGGCCAGGTCCTCACGGATCGCGCGGCTGCGCTCCAGCAGCTCCAGCGCGCGGGCAAAGTTGTCAATCCGGTACTCCGTCAGGCCCTGGTTGTTGAGCGAGCCGGCCAGGCTGTAGCGCTCGCCGAGTTCCTCCTGAATCGCGATCGCCTCATCCTGCATGCGCTGTGCATCCCGGTAGCGGCCCTCGGCACGGGCGATCAGCGCCAGCCCGGTCAGCGCGGCCGCGATGCCGTACTGGTTGCCGATCCCGCTGTCGGTGTCCAGCGCCTGCTGGTACAGCCGCCGCGCGTTGCCACGGTCGCCGCTGCGCAGGTAGACGCTCGCCAGGCTGATGCTGGCGGAGGCGTATGTCCAGAGGTCGCCGCCGTCACAGGCATCACTCATCGCACGCACGAAGTCCATCTTCGCGCCGACATTGTCACCGGCCGCACGGTTGACGCAGCCCGACAGCCAGCAGGCCAGCGCGCGGCTCTCAAGGTCCTCACTCTCCAGGAGCAGGCCGGCCAGCTCACGCAGCACACGGCGCGCCGCCGGCAGGTGCCCGTCACGTTCCAGCACGCGGGCCAGCCCGAGCAGCACCTGCACCTTCAGTTCATCACTGCCGCTGCGCTCGACGTACTCATGCAGGCGGCGGAACCACTGCAGCTGCTCCCGCTGGCGCGTTGCCATTTCCTGGAAGCGTGCCAGGTAGCGCACCAGCGGTGCCAGCAGCTCGTTGTCAGCGAGCCGGATCGCGGTCTCGATCGCCAGGTAGAAGTTCTCCGTCTCCGGCCTGAGCCGCGCCAGGGCCTCGATCTGCCCGGCCCCCTTGAGCTGCTCGCCGAGCCGTGCGATCAGTCTACTATAGCTAGCAGCATGCGCCCTGAGCACTTCATCCTGCCGGCCGCTGGCTTCCAGCTGCTCGTTGGCAAAGCGCCGCGAGGCGGCATCGCGCATCATGAAACGGGTCTGGGAGCCGCTCCTGCGGCTGACGAGCCAGCTGCGGTCCACCAGCGCACTGAGCTGCATACGGGTCACGCCGGGCAGCACCTCCGCCAGCTGTTCATGGCTGAAGCCACCGCGGAACACGCTCAGGCCCTGCAAAAGCTCCTGCTGCTGCGTTGTCAGGTGCCCGTAGCTCCATTCACAGGAGGCGCGCACGCTGGAGTGGCGCTGCGGCATGTCGCTGTGGCGCGACTGCAGGTCCAAAAGCCCGCCCAGTTCATCGCGCAGCTCCTCGAGGCTGAAGCTGTCCAGCCAGGCCGCCGCCAGCTCAATCGCCAGCGGCACGCCCTCGAGACGGTGGCAGACCTGCTGGATCAGCAGGGCGTTGTCAGCATCAAGCAAGAAGTCCGGGTCAGCCTGCTGCGCGCGGTCCACGAACAGCGCGATCGCCTCCCCCGGCTCATGCAGCATGTCCGCCGGCGGGATGCCGAGGGGCTCGATGCGCAGCAGCTGCTCGCGGCGCAGGTGCAGCGGCACGATGCTCGTCACGAGGATGCTCACGCGCGGCGCTTCCCGCAGGATGCGGTCCACCAGCGGCGCGGCATCAGTGATGTGTTCGAAGTTGTCAAGGTAGAGCAGGAGCTCACGTTGCGCGAGGAAGTCCACCAGCTGGTCCTCTGGGGCGCGGCTGCCGTGGAAGCTGAAGCCCAGTGCATCCGCGATCGCCGAGACCACGCGGCTGGCATCCCCGAGGCTGGACAGCAGCACCTCACAGGCGCCATGCTCGAAATGGTCCAATAACTCGGCGCAGCACTGCGCGGCCAGCCGGCTCTTGCCGTAACCCGGCGGGCCGACGATGCTCACCAGCCGGCGCTCGCCATCCGTCAGCATCCGCCTGAGATTGTCCAGTTCATCGCGCCGTCCGACGAATGTGCCGGCCTGTTCACTGAGCCGGCCCTTAAGGCTGCCGACGGTCGGCAGCGGCGGGAATTCACTCTGGCCGAAGTCCGCATGCACGACCTGCACCAGCTCCTCCGGCTCGCCGAGGTCCCGCAGGCGCTGCATGCCGAGGTTGATGCTGGCTAACCCGAGCGGCAGGTCGCCGGACAGGCCGTCCAGCAGCTCGCGGGATACCAGCAGCTGGCCGGGATGGCAGCACTGGCAGATGCGCGCGGCCCGGTTGAGCGGCGGCCCGAACCATTCGCCGCCGCTGGACAGCTGGCGCAGCCGCCCACCATGCGCCACCACGCGCATCCTCAGCGGTGAATTGTCCGGCAGCAGGCCCAGCCCCTCCACCGAGCGCTGCAGCTCGACGGCGCAGCGCAGGCAGGCATCGGCACTGGCGAACAGCAGCAGGTAGCCGTCACCGAGGTTCTTGTGCAGCACGCCGCCCTGGGCAGCCACCTGCTCCTCGATCATGCGGTTGTGCGCATCCAGCAGGCGCGGGTAGTCGGACGGGAAGTCCTCCCACAACCGTGAGGATGATGCGATGTCCGTGATCAGGATGTAGTGCTGCTGCAGCGATGCCGAATCCACTCAATTGGTCCATGGCCCAGGCCGGGCCGCCTGTAATTGTAGTACCGGCCCGTACCAGCCCACCAGGTTTTGAAGTTTGGCAATCAGCCCGCGGCGAAGATCCGCTTGCGGCGCTCCAGCACGTCATTGCATGCATCGAGCACGCCCTTGACGTTCAGGCCCGCGAGGTCCATCAGCTCATACGGGTCGCCGCTGGAGAGGTACATGTCGCGCACCGCCACCAGGCGCACCGGCACGAGGTTCTCGCCCTCCGCCATCACCGTCGCCACCGTGCTGCCCATGCTGCCGTAGTAGCTGACTTCCTCGGCCACCACGATGCCGCCGGTCTCGCCCGCCGCCGCCGCGATCGCTTCGCGGTCGATCGGCTTGACGCTGCTCATGTTGAGCACGCGCGCCGAAATGCCCTGCTCCGCCAGCTGCTCGGCAGCCAGGATGCAGCGTGAGAGCATCAGGCCATGCCCGATGATCGTGATGTCAGTGCCCTCCAGCACCTTGGTGGCCTTGCCGAAGTTGAAGGGCGTATCCTCACTGGAGATCAGCGGCACCTTCTCGCGGCCGATGCGGCTGTACATCGGGCCGTACCACTCCGCCATGAACTTGGTGCACTTGAGCGTCTCCCAGTAGTCCGTGGGGTAGATCAGCGCGGTGTTCACCAGCGGCTGGATGCAGGAGCAGTCCTCGGAGGACTGGTGCGTCGGGCCGTCCTTACCGACGGAGATGCCGCCGTGCGCGGCGGTGATCTTCACGTTGCAGTAGGAGTAGTCCACGGTGTTACGGATCTGGTCCCAGGAACGGCCGGCGAGGAACATCGAGTAGCTCGCGAGGTAGGGGATGAAGCCCTGCTTGGCGAGGCCCGCCGCCGTGTTGATCATGTCGTTCTCGGAGATGCCGCACTCGAAGAAGCGGCCGGGGTAGCGGTCGCGGAAGAACTTCGTGTAGGTGGACTCCGCCAGGTCGGCGTCGAGCACCACGACCTTCTCGTTGGTCTCGCCGAGCGCCAGCAGCGCATCGCCGAAGCCCTCGCGCGTGAGCTTGTCCTCCCAGGCGGAGCTGGGCTTGTAACCGTTCAGATAGTTGAGTTGTGCCATTGTCTTGTCCTGCCGTTCGCAGCGGCAGGAAGATTATATAAGGTGCGTGGAGCTACCCGCTTCAGCGGTAGGAGGCCAGGCTGTTAGCCTGGCTGCGGGATGCGGGATGCCGAGCAATAAAGAATTAGTCCTGAGCAATGAGCCAATCCTGACTGAGCTAACTTCGATGCAACATGGACTCATTGTTCACTCTTCATTGCTCATTGCTTCCCCCAGCCGCCGGACATTCAGGGCGGGGATCACGACAAAGGCGTGATCCTCGGGCGGGGATGTCAAACAGGCCGGCGGCTGGTGAGGATATCGGAGCTGGGTTGTAGCGGGTAGCGGAAGAACTGAAGAACGGAGGTGTGCAATATATCTGAACAGCTATAATCCTGAAATGAAACTTCCTCAGCCCCAAAACTGGTGGGATAACTCAATGCTTAAGGACGCGGAGATCCAGGTGTATGACAATTCTCTCGAGTTGAGTCCCCATTCTATCTACATGAAGGCTCTGTTGGATGAAGAAAAACCACCGTGGATTGACGAAATCTATGCAATTCGATGGCGCGATGATTGGCAATGGCAGATTCTATTCGAATCAAAGTGTGAGTTTGATTCAGCTCGGACAATTGTAGTTATCTCAAATCAGGATGATCAATTCCTCGAAATAGACACTATGTGGTCACATACTCACATGTCTCCATGTGATGTGATTGATTGGATCGTCAGAATGCGAACGGAGTCACTAGTCGAGATTGTTTACTTCATTGACAATGAAGACCGGGGAGGTGCTTACAAAGAAGCTTCATACCTTAAGACCGCCAATCCACAGCAAGAAGTACTGGACTTTTTTCGCAAAGTTGGAAGTACCAACATAGGCAAGGTTGTCACTAGAGCTGTATTCTCATGGAAGGGAACATTTGACTCGGTAATGGAAGTCAGATTGTAACTGAAAGCAGTTGCCAAAAAAATGTGATATTCGGCTTCAACTGGTTCCCAAGTCGCCGGACATCCAGGGCGGGGATTGAGCCGCAGGCGAGATCCACGGGCGGGGATGTCAAACAGGCCGGCGGCTGGTGAGGACTTTGGAGCTGGGTTATAGGGTGTAGCGGATGGATCCAGATCTAAGTCTTCAGCCGCGAATCAAGCCAGGCGTAGGCATACTCCCGCATCTCAGGAGTGAACACATGTCCGCCTTCGTAGATCTTCAGTTCCACCTCCTGGGTCGGGTAACTGGCCCTGATGTAATCAGCGAGCGCTTGTGCACCAAAGCTGTACTTGTCCTGCGTCGTTGCCGAGATCAGCGTAGAGCAATTGTCAAACAGGCCGACCAGATCCCCGATATCACCCCAGCCGGCAATCCCCGGAATCGCAAACTCCAGCTGGATGCCAATGTCCTTCTCCATCGATTCCGCATATGAAATGCAGCGGCAGTTTGAAACGGTGGCCCTGATGCGATTGTCAAATGCCGGATACCATAGTGCCATCTGCCCGCCATAGGAATGGCCGATGAAACCGATTCTGTCAGCATCAACTTCGGGCAGCGTGCACAGGTAATCCACCGCAGCAGTGATGTCGTGGACAGCCTTGGCATTCAGCGAAGATCCCTGCACCAGCCGGGCTGTGAACTCCCTGTACGCTGTGCCGCCTGTATTGCCGGTATCGTTGCGCTCTTCGAAGCCGATCGCATCCGGCGCAATGACAACATAGCCCCGCTCGGCAAGCTCCTTTGCATAGCACTGATCCGGGTCCCCTGCCAGGCCGACCACCTCACTCTTGCCAAGCTCAAAATTGCCGGCATGCTGGTGATGGGCGAAGATGGCTGGCAACTTTCCCCCATGCTTCGGAAGCAGCAGATAAGCGCTGATCCGTTCGCCTGCTTCTGAAGCATATTCAACCTTCCGCTGAATGTAAGAACCCTTATCCTCCTCAGCCAGGACAACTGGCTCGAGTGCTGCCTTGCCAGGGAAATCGCCGAGGAGCTTCAGGAGTTCGCGCTTCTTCATGGCCTGATTGTAGCCCAGCCGCTCAGACCCGTCCCGTACTGGATGTCCGTCGGCTGCGGAGTGTAGCTCTTAAGAGCTACATGGCCCTGTCGGTCTTTGACCGACACTCCGAATACCTTGCCGCCTCATACAAGTATTCGGCGGTCTGTCGCTGAGGCCGGCAAATCCGTCCGGGTCGCGAACATGAAGGAATCGGCTTGTGCGACAATCACGCCAGGGCGTTATCGCAGCTCCTGATCCTCATTCTGATTCTCTTTCTGCTTCTGCCTTGCCAGGCTAACAGCCTGGCCTCCCTTCTGCCTACTGCCAACTGCCTACTGCCCACTCGCCCCGTATTGCCAGAAGGTCACCACATTCCCCGCCGGGTCCGACACGCTGAACCACTGCAGGTCCGCCGGCTCGCCCTGCAGCTCCTCCGGCTCAGCTCCGCTGGCAACGAGCCGTGCATGTTCGGCGGCGATGTCGAAGCATTCGAAGCACAGGCGCAGGGGTGCCGGATCACTGTCCTCCGGGTTGCCACCGCCCCACCAGCTGGCCCAGTCCATCAGGCCGACGAAGCGTCCCTCATCTGACAGTTTCAGGGCCTTGTAGACACTGCCATGTTCCTGCAGCACATTGAAGGCCAGGTGCTGCGTGTACCACTCCGTCGCCTCGTCAATATTGCCAACGAACACCAGCGCTTCGCCCATGCCGTAGCGGCTGGATGCCGGAGCCTGTGCCGCATGCGCCTCCACGGCCTGCGTGGCGGCGACGTCACTGGTGGCATCCGCCCAGATGATCAGCGGCTCGCCGTACTTATGCCTGATGCCGATGGTCTGCATCGACTCATCGCCCGTGATCTCCGTGCAGTCGTTGCCAAGTGCGATCAGCCGCGCGCGGTCCGTGGCCAGGTCCATGCTCTGGAAGCTCAGGTTGGCAGCCGGTGTCGGCCCACCGGGTTCGAATCCCTCAGCCCATTGTGCAGCGACGAGTGACATCTGGTAGGCATTGTCACAGCTGATGGATGCGTACTGGTCGCCGAATTCGAACATCACGGTCCAGCCCAGCCTGTCACGGTAAAAGTCCCGGCAGGCGGTCCAGTCCTCGGCGTAGCAGACCACCTCAGCGACCTGCAGGCGGTGGGCATCATTGCTCTTCTGTGCATCCATGGAAGCCTCCCGGGCGTGCGGGAATTCAGGTATGAACAGCAGCAGCATTGCGGCTGTTGCCATTACCAGGCAGTGAATGGTCCTGTGCATCTAGAACTCCCCGAACTGAACTGGCTTCCCCAAGCCTCAATTTTTCTAGACACCAGACTACAGACTACAGACTTCAGAGTGCTGAGCCCTCGATTCTGCTGCCAACGAAGATCTGATGTCTGAAGTCTGAGCTCTGAAGTCTGACGTCCGCTACTCCACCGGCGACATTTCCCGGAAGTGGTCCGGCTTCACCGCGTCCGGGTGCAGGGTGTTGTGGCGCTTCTCGGTGATCGTAAGGTCCGCCGGGCCGCCCGGGCCCTCGCTGTCCATGTGCACCACGCGTGCCCAGGGGCTGGCCTGGATCTGCTGCACCACGCCGTCGTAGACCGGCGCGCCGTACTCCGCGCGTACCTCGTCGAGGTTCTCGAATTCATAGCCGAGCGCCTTCAGGCAGGCAGTGGCCTCCGCATCGGTGCAGGCCTTGCCGTGCCACTTGAAGATGTCCTCGTACTCCGGCACACCCTTCATCATCGTGGTGTGGAAGACCAGCGCCTTCGGGCTGCCCTCCTGCTTGCGGGCCCAGCTCCAGGCCGCGTTGATCGCGTCCATGTCATGCCCGTCCACGTTCTGCACCATCCAGTGGCAGGCCTCCAGCTTCTTGTCCAGCGGGTCAAGGCGCTTCACGTCCTTCACGCGGCCGTCGATCTGGATGTCGTTGTAGTCGCAGCTCATCACCAGGTTGTCCGTGCCACGGTGCCCGGCGTGCATGATCGCTTCCCAGATCTGCCCTTCCTGCATCTCGCCGTCGCCGACGTTGCAGTAGACGAACTGCTCGCCCTTGCCCTCAAGCTTCTTCCCAAGCGCCATGCCATGCGCCACGCTGAGGCCCTGCCCAAGCGAGCCGGTGCCGATCTCGACACCCGGCAGCTTGATGTGGTTCGGGTGGCCCTGCAGACGGCTCGGGGTGGAGCGGAAGGTCAGCAGGTAGCCCGGGCTGAAGAAGCCGCGGCGTGACAGCAGGCTGTACTGCAGCGCGCTGACGTGGCCGTTGGAGATCACGTACTTGTCGCGGTCCGGCCAGTAGGGCTTATGGGGGCGGATGCGCATGTGGTTGAACAGCAGCGCCGCGGTGTAGTCGGCCATGCTGAACGGCCCGCCGGTATGGCCGCTGTTGGCGGCATTGGTCATCATCACCGCGTCCTTGCGCAGCGTGCGCGCGACCTCCCTGAGCTCATCGTTGCTCAGATTGAGCGTGTCGGCCTTAAGGCTGCGTTCGCGGATTTCGGCGTGTGAAAGCACGGGGTCACCCCAATGGTTTAGATGAGCCGATTATAGCGCTGGGAAGCAGGCAGGGAGCCGAAAGCAGATAGCAGATATCAGAGCTGCCTGCCATCGCCTGCATTGGCACAATACAACGCCCTGTTCGCGAAACTCCCCTTATTCAGGGGCCGAAAAGTAGAAATGCCGACGATGTATCGCCAGCATATAGCTGTCCCAGGTCGTTGAGTGCCAGGCCATTGGCATAGGAGAACCCAAACCCGGTGTATTCCCAGAGCTTCGATCCAGCGGCACTGTAGGCATAAACCGTCTGGTCGTTGATCAGAAACAGCCTGTCTTGATTATCTATCAGGACAGTGCTGTAACCTCCACTTCCAAGATCCTCTGACCACAGCAGGTTGCCGGCGGTATCAAGTGCTGTCAGGCTGCCGCCGAAGGGAGCGAAGTATGCGTTACCCGCGGAATCAAGGGATATCCTCACACTTGATGAGCTGGTCGTTCCTGTGTCATAACTCCAGTTGTCGAGTCCATCCGGCGAGATTCTATAGGCCACACCATCAATATCCGTAAAGAAAGTGTTTCCCGAGCCATCGCAACTGACGCCGTTGCGCACCAAGCCGCTTCCAGCATCAAACATATCGACGAGGCTTCCATCCGCAGCAATGATAAAGCGGATACCGAATTGCGTCACGGCATGGATCCTGGCCGGACCAGTGGTCTCCTGCACCGCGCTGCTGCCATTGACAACATCGGAAAGCGTGAAATCCCACCTGAAATCACCGGCAGGACTGATGCTGGTCAATACGCAATCGGCAGCCCCATTTCGCAATACGTAGAGATTACCGGCTGCATCCCTTGAAGGCGCACCCGTCAGGCGAGAATTGAAGTTGTACTTCCAGACAAGTTCGCCTGCCGGATCATAACAAACCAGGCTATGCTCGGTGTTGAATGGGTTCTGCTCCAGCATGTAGA
Source organism: Planctomycetales bacterium (assembly GCA_022646745.1). GTDB lineage: Bacteria > 4484-113 > 4484-113 > 4484-113 > JAFGCY01 > JAHEFU01. Next base: position 347,569 of record CP060262.1, read on the forward strand.
CAATATCACCATTGTCAAGAATCAGCGGACTGCCCTTTGGCACGTACCCCGGCCAGTCCTTGCTCCAGCTCACGTTGCCAAAACGATCACAGGCCAGCACGACATCGTTCGTGGCTGTGTAGAAGCTGCTGTCAACGGCGAATGCTGGCGGGTTCCTGAAGTTTGCTGTCCTACCGATATCCCAGATTATCTCCCCGGCCTCATCCACACGCTGCAGTCGATCCAGTCCCTGAGTGTAGAGGTTGTTATTTTCATCGGTGGCCCCCCGGGTAGACATTACAACATCGGAATTGAGCCAGTTGCTGCCCACAACATCCGGGATGGTACTCTTGATACCCTCAAAGGCACTGCTCCACCAAACTCTGCCGTTGTCCGCCACGAGAACCGGCACATGCACATCGCCTGGTGATCCGAAACGCTGATGCAGACTACCGTCCTCACTGAATCCGACAACCACATCCCCCTGATCACCTGCAGTGCCAAACCAGATGTTGCCGTCTCCAGCTATTGTCAGTTTCGTATTCGGGAAGTCGTAGAACATTTGAGGAGGGAAATCATCCTTGTGTATCACGTTGGTCAGGTATGTCCAGTAGTCACTGCCATCACTGTGGAATGCGATGAGAAGCCAAGGGAAAGTCAGGTGATCTTCAGGCATGGACAAGACAATCGGCACATCATCCTTGCCATTCACCAGGCTGCCCGTGACCATACTGCTGATCCCGTCCACTATGCGGCGGCTCCACTGTTCAATGCCGGTGGAGTCAACTGCCACGAGGTCCATGTCATAAACTCCGCCACTTAAGGTCGTTTTGAGGAAATAGATGTTGCCGTTTCCGGCAGTGGCACTGCTCACTACGCTGCTCTCTCCGCCACCTATTCTCCATTCTTCATTTCCAGACTCATCGATCAGCACCAATTCCCCGCTGCTGAAGTCCAGCATGATGACATCATCCGCCATCGTGGCTTCAAAGTCCGCCAATTCAGCATCTACTGCCCTTTGCCAGAGGACCTCGCCATTGCTGGAAATCCGGTAGAGCTGCCTTCCAGTCGTGTGCAGCACCATACTGTTGTCAGACAGCAAGGTAAACGAGGGCTCATGCAAAAGGCCGCCTGGGGATGAGTTTTTGCCATCCACCGCCGTACTCCAGTGTATCTCTCCGTCCCTGCCAACACAGTTCACAAATCCATTGCTGCTTGTGCTGTAAAGCCTGCCATCACTACCCATTCCAAACTGGCCGAACTGGCTGAGCATCGAGCCGTGGAAAACAGCTTGCGGTGAATCTGGCGCAGCGATGTTGATCCGTGATCCGGCACTACCTCCTCCTCCGGGGCCGTTGAATTGCCCGGGACTGGGATCTGGTTCAATGGCAACAAGGTTCACGACATTGCTGTCAGCACCCAGATCACGTGCTGCACCGCTGCCAGAAAACGGCTGAACCATGTAGTATCCGCTTGGCGCCTGCGGTATGTCGAGGGTGAACTCCTTCAGGCCTCCACCGGCGGGCGTGACACCGGACGCAAAGGAGATTTCCTGCAGTTCCGAAAAGTTGGCCTGATCAATCGCGTACTGCATTACATAGCCCGATATACTGTTGCCGAAATTGATTCCAATCGGCGTGATATCGGCAATCGTAACCTGTCCATTGCCATCTCCGTCAGCCAGCCTGGCCTTTCCCCAGTCAGCATCGGAACTTGATTTGCCGAGGTGAATGCCAACAGGCGTAATGTCAGCAACGTTCACTTCACCGTTCTGGTCATAGTCCCCATTGTTGCGCAGGCTCCATTTGAAGGTTGTGCCCGCCACGGACAAGTCGCTGACGGCTCCGGCTACCCCGCCAGGCGCTGCGCTGACGTAATGAGTGATTCCCTGCTCATCCAGGACGCGCTGCAACTCCCGCAACAGAAGCTCAGCGGTATCAGGGTCCATACCGGCCGGGGGACTGTACTCAGACAGCAACAAATGAGCAGTCGGTCCATCTGCAGGCAATGGTTCATTGATGGGATTGGAGCTGCGGTTGGAGCCGCAGGATGCCACCATAAGCAATGTAAGAACAAGCAATAAGCCGAGACTGATCATAACAATTCCAGTCAGCAGTAGCTGTCGCAATTATTGGATGCGAAGCAGTATTCTAGCCTTATACGCAAATCCCGTGGGAATGAAAGAGGATAGCTGAAAGCAGATAGCAGGGATCAGACTCGGCACTTCGATCCTTCTGCGGCAGTTCACCTGTCCGCGTCTGCTCTCTGCTCCCTGCGCTCTGCTTTCTGCTATCTGTTCCCTATTGGATGTAAATCAGCGTGCCTTCCTTCTGCATCACGAACACCCGGCCATCCGGGTCGATCGCCGGGCGGCACTGCCAGGCCATGTCATTCGGCCAGCTCCACAGCTCATTGCCGGCACTGTCCAGGCAGAAGGTGCGCCCGTTGCCGACCTCACCAGCCGTCACCACCAGCGGGTCATTCGCATTGCCGAAGTAGATCCGCCCGGCACTGTCCACGCAGACCGCCGAGAAGATCGGGGAGGGGTAGCTGACTGCCCAGCGCTGCGAGCCGTCATCATTCAGCGAATAGAGCTGCTTGTCCGTGCAGCCGAACACCACCCCGCCATCTGCGCCGACGGCCAGCCCGCCGAGCCCGATCGATCCCGCGATCGGGAAGCTCCACTTCAGGTTGCCATCCGGCTTGATCGCGCTGATGTTGCCGGCATAGTCGTCAAACACCGCACTGCCATCCGGCTGCAGCGAGACACCGGAACTGTCCAGGCTGAGCAGCGGGTCAGCGACCGCATAGCTCCACAGCAGGCTGCCCGAATCATTCACCGCCACCAGCCGGTCCCGCAGGCGGGCATACAGCACCGGCGGGTCAGCACCGGTCCGCACCGCCATCTGCGTCGGGCCGGCGAAGGTGTAGAAGCGCGCCGGCAGGGCGTCCGTGGTCCACAGTTCAGTGCCATCACCGCCGATGCAGCTGATATAGTCGTCAAAGCCGTCGCTCCAGCCGTAGTACAGCTGGCCATCCCCCATTGCCAGCTGGCTGGTGAACACCCCGAGCGGGCGGCGGTACCACAGCAGCGTGCCGTTGTCAGTGCAGCACAGCAGCGCCGGCCGGCCTTCATGCGTGCCGAGGAAGGCGATGCGGTTGTCCGGCAGGATCCAGGGCGTGCCGCGGTTGCTGGCGAAGGCCGGGTACACCGTGCCGAAGCTGTTGCCAACCGGCAGCACGGACAGCCCGCCGAAGCCGCTGACCACGCGCCCGTCATCCGTGAAGCAGGGGCTGCCCGTCGGCAGGTCGCTGCCGCCCGCCCCCCAGCGGAAGCTGCCGTCAGGCGCAATGCTGAGCAGGCTGCCGTTGTAATATCCATAGAAGTTGCCAAGCTGGTCAACTGCGGCATCAAACAGGTTGCCGATGCCGGCGTACTCCCAGTCCCCGCTGCCCGGGGGGACGAGGGAATGGATCACCGCGTCGCCGCTCTGCCAGGCCAGCCGCCCGTCCGCTCCGAGTGCCGTACTGCCCTGCACCTGGCTGGCCTCCTGCGAGAACAGCTGCAGGCCGTTGCCATCGAACAACCGCACATGGTCCGGGCTGTCGCCGAAGGTGCCGTAGCTGGACTGGCCGAGGGCATTAACCTTGACCGTGCCGTTCAGGCTCTCCACCGGTCCTTCCCATGCCACGCCGCCAGCGGAGTTGAGCGCCACCAGCCTGTCCGCGCTCACGAGCAGCCGGCCGGCGCTGTCTGCGTTGAGGTAGCTGCTCACGTAGTAGTCATTAATGTCAATCGATGCCACGCCGGGGACCGTGTAGCTCCACAGGAAGCTGCCCGCGTCGTCAACCGCACTGACCCGCACATCGCTCGGCACCGGCAGCTGGTTGAGATAGGGCTGGCCGGTATAGCTCAGCACACAGAATGCGCCGGGGATCGCGAAGCACAGGCCGAAGTCCCGCCCCGGCTCACTGTAGTTCCACAGCTCGCTGCCGGAGCTGTCCAGCCTGCGCAGCGTGGCCCCACCGCCTTCCACATACAGCGCGCCACCACCCGGCACCGGGCGGATGTCCCGCACCCTGGTCCCCAGGTTCAGGCGCCAGTCCTCGCTGCCACCCGTGATCTGCATGATGTCGCCGTTGCGCATGGCGGCCAGCACGGTGTTGTCTGACCCCAGCCGGTGGATCGCCGGCCAGTCGCCGGTGTCGATCCCCCAGATGTGGATCAGGTCCGGCGTGAAGCATTCCGCCAGCCCGTCCATCCCGAGCGTGTAGATGTTGCCATCGCTGCCGACAAGCGGTGCGCTGAAGCGGTCGGTGAATGTCATCCCGCTCTGGTTCGTGAACACAGCCGGGCCGGCCACCGGGCTGTAGCCGGTGTTGCCGGAATCCGCCCCGCTGCCATTCCAGTTGCCCGGGCTGATCGGCCCGCCACTCGGCACCAGTTCATAAACGTTTCCGGGAATGCCCAGCTCGCGGCTGCTGCCGTCCTGCTGGTAGGGCACAGCGCGGTAGAAGCCGGATGGTGCACCGGGCTGCTCCAGTTCGAAGTATTTCCGTCCGCCACCCGCCGGCAGCAGCGCCGCGGCAATCGGCAGCTCACTGCGCAGGCCCCAGCCCGTGCTGCCATCGCTGCTGTACTGCAGCTCATAACCGTCCACCCGGTTGCCGAAGTTGACACCGAGCGGGGTGATGTCCGCCAGCGTGATGAACTCGTTGCCATCGCCGTCCGCCAGCAGCGCCCTGAACCAGTCCGAATCACTCGGGGTGCGGTTGAGGAAGATCCCGATCGGGGTGATGTCGGAAACATTCACCTCGCCGTTCTGGTCATAATCCGCCGGGTTGTTGAAGGTCCAGCGGAAGGTATTGCCATCGAGCGCGAGGTCATGCACCGCTGCATTGGAGGTCTGCGGTGGCGCACTGGCCATCCGGGTGATGCCCTGCTCCGCCAGCACCCGCGAAAGTTCCTTGAGCAGCTCATCCGCCAGCTGCGCATCGATCCCCGCAGGTGCCTCATACTGCGACAGCAGCTGCTCCACCGGCACTGGCTGCCCGGCCTGCGGTTCAGGCGACTGTCCGCGGCCACCGCAGCCGCCCAATAGTGCGGCCAGCAGGGCCGCTCCCCAAAGCTTCACGCTCCACTTCATCTGCACACCTCGTTCTGGCTGCATATGGGCTCACCGCAGCCGGGAAACCTTCATATATATTAAGGTGAGTCGCCTCAGGGCGGCGGGATCGGGAGGAAAAGGAAGATGGCGACGATCAGCAGACTCGGATTGCTGCCCTGGCTGAGGCACCTGCGCGGTGAAAGCAGCCAGTACATCCTCGTGTTCAGCGGCGGGCGGCTGACGAAGAGCGGCCCCGGCCTGGCGTTCTGGTTCAACCCGCTGTCAACGGCAGTGGCCCAGGTGCCGCGTGAGGACATCGAGACCACCTTCATGCTGCGCGAGCGCAGCTCGGACTTCCAGGAGATCAGCGTGCAGGTGACGATAACCTACCGCGTGCTGGACCATGCGATGGCCGCCGAGCGCCTCAACTTCTCCGTCTCGCTCGTGAACGGCGCCTGGCTGGAGCAGCCGCTGGACCGGCTGGCCAGCTTCTGGATGCAGCGCTCGCTGAAGAGTGCACGCGACTACATCTCCTCCAACACGGTGCAGCAGAGCGTGACCGCCGGACCGGGGGCGATAGCCACTGCGATCACCAGCGCGCTGAACGATGACCCGGAGCTGGAGGCGATGGGGCTTGGGCTGGTCGGCGTGCAGGTCAACAGCGTGTTGCCATCCTCCGACGTGGAGAAGGCGCTGCAGACCCCGACCCGTGAGGCGATCCAGCAGAAGGCGGATGAGGCGATGTTCGAGCGCCGCGCGATCGCCGTCGAGAAGGAACGAGCCATCAAGCAGAATGAGCTGGACACCGAGATCGAGCTCGAGAAGAAGAATGAATCCCTGATCCGCAAGAAGGGTGAGAACCGCCGGCTGGAGATCGAGGCCGAGAACGAGGCCGGCCGCCTGACCGCCGAGGGCGACGCCCAGCAGGTGCGCATCCGCGCCGAGGGCCAGGCCGAGAGCAAACGCATCACTGCCCAGGCCGAGAACGAGGCCGAGGCCGCCCGTGTCGCGCTCTACCGCGATGCCCCGGCCAGTGTGGCCACCGGCATGGCGCTGATGCAGTTCGCCTCCAAGGTGCGCGACATCCAGCACCTGAACGTCACCCCGGACCTGCTCGGCAGCAACCTGCGCCAGTTCCTCACAGACCAGGGCGACACGGCGGAGTAGCGCGTGGAGGGCCACGGCCAGCAGAAACAGCATTCATCCAGCCCGCGCGTGGTGGTTGTCACCCGTCCGACGCGGCTGGAGGTCCTGCTTGAGCGGCAGGGCACGCTGGGCCAGGCGGCCTTCTACCAGCGCTCCCGCGGGCAGTCGATCGAACCGCTGCAGGCCGAGCATGAGCGCATGCAGTCCAGCCTGGACTTCGTGCTCGGGCAGCTGCCCGCCGAGCAGCGCCGCACGCATGTGGACCGCAGTGAGCTGGACCGCTTCCTGTTCGCACCGGATGACATCGTGCTGGTGGTCGGCCAGGATGGCCTCGTTGCCAATACGGCGAAGTATCTCAGTGGCCAGCTGGTGGCCGGCATCAACCCGGACTTCGAACTGTTCGAGGGCGTGCTCTGCCCGCACCACCCGGAGGTTGTCACCGAACTGCTCGCCTGGTGCAGCGGCTCCGGCGAGGCGCAGTTCCGTATGGAACACCGCTCGATGGCCCAGGCCCGGCGCGAGGACGGCCAGCAGCTGCTGGCGCTGAACGATGTCTTCGTCGGGCACAGTTCGCACCAGTCCGCGCGCTACCGCCTGACGAGCGAGGGCCGCGAGGAACGCCAGAGCTCCTCCGGCATCATCTGCTCCACCGGCACCGGGGCCACCGGCTGGGCCCGCAGCATCGTGCTGCAGCGCGGCATCGAATCCCAGATGCCCGGACCGCAGGAGCGCCTCTTGGCCTGGTTCGTGCGCGAACCCTGGCCCTCGGTATCCACTGGGGCCGAGCTGAATTTCGGCTTCTGCCTCGATGGCTATCCGCTGAAGGTAGTCAGTGAAATGGGCAGTGGCGGCGTGGTGTTCGCCGACGGCATCGAAAATGACCGGCTGGAATTCCTCGAAGGACAGACTGTGGAAATCAGCCCGGCTGAGCATACGCTGAACCTCGTCCTGCCTGCAGCGGAGCACTGATCCAGTCAGGCTTCCCGCTGCAATCAGCCCCGGCAGGCCTCCAGGCGGGCGATCCAAGCCCCAGTATTCCGTTTTGCGTATTCCGCAGCATCGGTTAGATTTAAGTTAAATGCCGGGTACAACCAACGGTTGCAGCTGCCTCCAGGCCCTGTGATCGAGGAGCCTAATAATGCGTTTCAATCGGACCAGGATCTACCTTCTGATGTTGTTGCTGATGCCGGCTGTGCTGGCCTCCTGTGGCGCAGGTGGCGGCAGCGCGGTTTCATCCCTTGATGTAGCTTCACAGCCTTCCCATCCCCTGCAGGACAGTGCTGCGCTGGCGGATGGCCTGCCAGCCCTCGACCAGCTGCCTGAGCCATCTCGCAGCGCGATGCTCAGCGGACCGGGTTACTTCCCGGTGCCGGTCCTCGAGCAGGGCGTGATGCTGCAGCGCAGTGGTTCGGTCATGTCCGGCCCACAGGGCATCGAGCTGGATGGCAGCGCAGGCGAGGCCTGGGTGCTGTTCGGGGTCTACGGCTTCGACGGTGACAGCCAGCCAAACTCGGTGATGGCTGAGGCCACTGATGTGCAGGGCAGCTTCCATATCGGCGTCACGCACTACGCCAGCGGACGCTGGGAGTGGAGCGCGCCCTTCACCGGCGATGAGGAGCATGAGTACGAGCACGTGGCCCAGTACACCGTGGCCGACCAGTATGTCAGCGAGCGTGGCTACCACTACATCGCCGTGCTGGCGCCGGAGGGCTCGAGCCTGCTGCTCAGCGGCCTGCAGCTCGGCGTGGACGGCGGTGACAACGCACCCGTCGCGCCGGACTACTTCGAGATCAGCAATGGTGACGCCGGCTTCCACTTCTGGTGGTACCCCAGCCCGGACCATGACGACCCGGACTTCGCCGGCTACACCATGCAGCGCGCGCTGTGGCCCGGCACCGACTTCCAGGACCTCGGCCCGCTCTCACACGAGACCTTCTACCATGACGCTGCAGCCGACCCGGCCCTGCTCTACCGCTATCGTGTGCGTGTGGCGGATGTAAGTGGCAACTCCAGCTGGGGTTATTCCAACACCCCGGTCAGCGTCAGTGGCGACAACTACCCGGTGCCGGCGCTGGAGATGCCGGCCGGCCCACTCTACGGCGGGCAGATGGTGACATTCGACCTCAGCGGAAGCTATGACCCCGACGGCGAACCGCTCACTGAATACACTGTCCAGTTTGACAACACGAACGGCATGGGCGGCGTCGGCCCGCTCACCAGCACCGACCCGCTGGTCAGTGTGCTGCTGCAGCCCGGCTGCTATGTGGTGCAGGCCGCGGCCAAGTCCACCGTCTATTGCCAGCCGATCGTTGACACGCTGAAGATCTACCCGGCCTGGCAGCCTGAGCCACAGCTGGTGGCCGAGCCCGGCAGCGGGCAGTGGCGCATGCAGTCCAGCCGCAGCATCTACTGGCAGCAGGGCGACGCAATCGTCACATTCTTCAATGACTACCTCGGCCCCGGCCTCGGCGCGCTCGTGCAGCACGCCGACGGCAGCCGGGAGATCCTGCAGGTGCCCTACTACCTGTACGACATCGACTGGATCTCCGAGCCCGTGGTCTGGCAGGGCCAGCCCTATGTCGGCGTCGTGTCTGACAACGTGATGCTGCTGGCGGCCATCGGGGTGGACGGCCTGCAGTGGGTTGAGGGTGGCCTCGGCTACACCGGCTTTGTGAACATCGACCTTGTGGTGGACGGTGAGGACCAGCTGCGGGTCTGCACCCTGAATGAATACAACCCGGGGGACTTCGAGGTGCTGGCGATCAATGCCGGCAACCCGCTCGACATCTACACCCTCGAGTTCATGTCCAATTCCGACGGCCCGTTCGACGTGGAGTGGAACCCGGAATACGGTGGCTTCGAGCTGATTTACACCACGGTCGGCAGCATCCACTGGAACCGCACCGATGAGGAGGGCGGCCTGGTTGACAACGACTTCGTCGGCGCGGGCATCTTCGATTCGCTGGACATGGAACTCCATGCGGACGGCAGCCCCGGCGTGATGGGCCGCTCCGGCGGGTCCTTCGTCTACTTCTCCTATGACGAAGGCACCGCCAGCTGGTCAGCACCGGAGGTGATCGAGCCTGCCGGCCTGAACGGCAAGTCCGGCGACCTGCTGTTCGATGGCAACGACATGGCGGCCTTCTTCGGCCTGGCGGTCGGCCAGTCATCGCTTTATCGCCGCAACGGCGGCAGCTGGGACCCGCAGACCGTCAACTGGGCGCTGCTTTCCGGCCAGCACTGTGCCATCGCCCAGTGGCCCGACGGCCGCGTTAACATCATCGACGGCACGGTGGGCGGCGCGATCTTCATCTCGGACTTCAATGAGGATGGCAGCCACCCGGCCCCGATTGAGGTTCCCTCCGTTTCCTGGGACGGCATTGACTTAAATGCCGTCGCCGGGGCTGACGGCATCCACGCCGTCTGGCGTGGTGACAACGGTGCGATCCACTACATCGCCGACAACGACGGCACCAATTGGAACGCCTCCACCGGCTTCGTCAGCAGCGATGCCCTTGAGCTGATGGCGGACGAGAACGGCAAGGTGTTCGTCGGCAACACCCACGGTGCGACCGCCGACCTGTTCAGCTGGTTCGGCGGTGCCTGGCTGATCGAGGGCAGCTCCAACCGCTGGGGCAGCAGCCTGCCCTACCTCGCCGCCCAGCGTGATGCACCCGGCGGACAATTCATCGTGCAGGACGACCTGCCGGTGCCGCCCGCGCTCAGGCACATGCATGACGACGGCGGCGGCTTCCTCGTGTTTGACAGCTACGATTTCGACACGATCCGGATTGACGAGGGGGTGTCCCTCTTCACGGGCGCCGGACTGATCAGCTTCGTGCGCGGCGATGAGATCCTCGGTTCCAGCGGGCTGGTCGGATTCATCTCCGCTGACGACCACAGCTATGCCCACCAGATACACGACTACCTCTACACCAGCAGCGTCGACCTGACGCGCGGCCGCCGGATGGATGCCTGCAACTACCTGACAGGCCCGTCAAACTCGCACAGCGCATTCTGGGTCAGCGGACTCGAGGACGGCGCTCCCGGCGTGACGCGCTTCCAGGGCAAGGCCTACAACGGCAAGTACAACGTCGACAGCAACACTGCCCTGGCGGACCCGGTCGGCATCGGGGCCGGGCAGATGCAGCACACGCTGTCCGCGGCCCAGGCCTGGGGCCTGACTGCCGTGGCGATCTCCGACCAGTTCGGCGGCGAGCAGGGCTGGCTGGAATGGAGCAACTTCGGTGAGTTTGAAAGCCTCGCGCTGCCACCGATCGACATGCAGTACACGATGATGCACGAACTGGTCGTCGGAGCAGATGGCCGCTGGCACATCATCTACCGCGACAAGCGAGACGGGGCGATCTATGCGATCAGCACCACATGATGTACCCTTCCGGTTTCACATCCCGGCCAGCCGGGTATCAGGACAGGTTGCCCCTCCGGGGCTCCTGCATTTTCTGTCCAGGAGTATTGAGTTGAATACCTATAGATACAGGTGGGCGCTGGGCGCCCTTGCATTGTTCACATGCATGGCCATGCTTGGATCCTGCGGTTCCGGCGGCGGCATGCAGCTTGAGCCTGTTTCCAGCACGGATGCAGCCGGGCAGGAGTCCTTCAACGGACTGCTGCCTGCCATTGACGAACTTCCCGAGGCTGAGCATGCAGTCAGCATGCTTGGTCCCGGCTGGTACCCGGTGGATGTCACCGAGCAGGGCGTGCTGCGCCAGCGCAGTGCATCCGGCAGTGTCACAGTGCAGGCGGATGGCGTGCACCTCACGGCGGATTCATCCCCGGCCTGGGCCCTGTTTGCAGTCTACGGCTTTGACCATGACGCCTTCCCGAGCTCAGTGCGCGTCGAGACCGATGCCGATCCAGGCAGCTACTACGTCGGCGAGACCAGCTACCAGGATGGCCGCTGGAACTTCGCAGGCCCCTTCGGTGGCATCAGCGAATTCGAGTACCCGGATGCCGGGACCGAGTACGACCCTGACAACCACGTCAATCCGATGGGCACGCATTTTGTTGCCATCGTGGCCCAGCCCGGTGTCACGATGGTGCTCAGCGGCATCGAGCTTGGCGTGCACGGCGGCGAGAATGCCCCGATGGCAAACCTGCTGCTCGGGATTGACTCCGATTCCGGTGACCAGGGGATAGTTATCAGCTGGCCGGACGCAGACGGGTCCGACATTCCGGACTACCTCGGGGCCTTCGTGGAACGCTCATTGTGGCCCTCCTTCAGCTTCGAGACCATCGCTGGACCAGTGCTTGACAACCATTTCCTCGATTCGACGGTGGAGCTTGGCACGAAGTACCGCTACCGCGTCCGCTACGAGGACGTCAGTGGCAATGCAGGCCTGAGCATGTCCATCTCGAGCGTTGCCACTGCTGGCGACCTGCCCCCCATCGCCGTGCTGGACATCCCGCATGGCCCGCTGTTCGGCCGCCAGACCGTCAACTTTGACATGTCCGGCTCCTTCGACCCGGATGGCGACGCGATCACCGAATACCGCGTCGAGTTCGGCATGGGCAGCTTCAACACAGGCATCCAGCCCGTATTCGGCCCGGCCAGCGACTTTGATATCGAGCTGCAGCCCGGCACTTACTGGATCAGGGCTGAGGTCACGGCGAACGGCAAGACCGGAGGCACGCTTGCCAAGCTGAAGGTCTACCCGGCCTGGCAGCAGACCGCGAGCATCGTCTCCCCCGGCCAGAAGGGCGAATGGCAGATGCAGCGCAACCGCGCGATCCACTTCCCGCCGGCCAACGAGATGCTGGTGTTCCATGATGCCCCGCTGCTGCCCGGTGTCGGCCTGCACATCACCGCGGCCGATGGCAGTATGCGCACGCTTGGCATCCCCTACATGCGCACCGGCGTGCAGTGGATCTCCGAACCGGTGATCCACGATGGCCGGGCATGGATCGCCGTGCGTGATGACACCACCTTCTTCCTCGCTTCCTACGACGGCAACGAGTTCCGCTGGGCCGACAACTTCACGATCGGTGTCGGTGGCGGCTATGAGCAGTGCGACCTGGTTGTGGACGGCGATGGCCGGCTGCGCATGTGCTACCTCTGGGAATTCAACCCCGGCGACTGGCGCATCGATGCCGTGGACGTGTTCGACTACGACGTCATCCCGGTCAGCCCGACAGCCAACACCAGCGGCTGGTTCGACGTGGAGTGGAACCCGGTGCACGGCACATTCGACGTGATCTACCCGATGGTCGGCATCAGCATGTTCCAGCGCCTCGACCCGATCGGCGGCCCGGTTGACAACGAGATGGTGATCGCCATTGCGCCGAGCTTCGCCGACCTGGAGGTCGACCCGGCCAGCGGCCAGGCCTCCGTGCTTGAACGCATCGGAACCCTGCAGCTGTACATCCCCTACGATGACGGCGCCGGCATGTTCGGCCCGCCGGAGATCATTGACAACGCAGCTGACAACACCGAGTTCGCTGACCTGGCCTTCATTGACTCCGACCCGACCGTGTTCTTCGGGCTCAACGCGCTGCCCTCGAACCTGTACCGCCGCAATGGCGGCAGCTGGGACCCCATCAAGGCCACCTGGGCACCCTCTTCCGGCCAGCACTGCGCCATCGCCGCCTGGCCTGACGAGACTGTGCAAATCGTGGACGGTACCAACAACGGCGGGATCTTCCTCGCCTCCGTCGATGCCTCTGACAACACCGAGGAGCTGGACTACATCGAGGGCAGTGTCTACCAGGGCAACAGCCTGCACGCCGTGGCCGGCAATGACGGGCTGCATGCCTACTGGATCATCGGCAACGAAGGCGTGCACGTGATCGGCAGTGCCGACGGCAAGAACTGGTTGCCTGCGGCTGACAACGGCCCGTCATTCGGTGCCGACCTGATGGCCGACCGGGATGGCGAGGTGTTCCTCTCCACTTCCTGGGGGGCCAACCACGAACTGCACAGCTGGACCGGTGCGGCCTGGCTGTTCGAGAGCAGCTCGGACACCTTCAACGCATCCCAGGCCTGGTTCTGTGCGCAGGACAACGTGTTCGGCGGGCAGTGGTGGGCGCATGACCACAGTGTCGCCCCGGCCCGCATCCGCCGCATGCATGATGACGACGGCATGGCCCTGCTGCCGGACTCCTACGAGTTCGACATCACGAACGTGTTCGAGGGCACCGGACTGCTGACACTGGGTGGCTACACCTCCTTCGTGCTGACCGGCAACGGCTCCGAGCAGGACGGCAGCGTCGGCTTCCTTGACAACGACACCGCGAGCTACAGTGAGATCATCAAGGGCTTCACCGTCAGTGATGAAATCAGCTGGACCAATGGCCGCCAGCTGGACGCCTGCAACTACATCGGCGATCCCGGCCTGCCGAAGGAGGCCTACTGGGCCAGCTTCAAGTCATTCGACCTCGGGGCCACCCGGATTGAGGGCCTCAACTTCGTTGGCGACATGTCCATTGAGCATGTCGAGGGCTTCGACAGCCTGCTGGACACCCAGACCTTCTCCGGCGCCCTGACCACCGTCAGCGCGGCCCAGGCCTGGAGCAACACCGCCGTGGCCGTGCTGGACCAGTTCTTCGGTGACTGGCACCGCATGGAGTGGAGCAACTTCGGTGACTTCGAGGAGATCCCCTCGCCGGGCATTGACTGGTCCATGACCAGCATGCACGAGCTGGTGGTCGGAGAGGATGGCCAGTGGCACCTGCTGTACCGCGACATGCGCGACGGTTACATCTACGTGATCAGCACTACATAGGTGGCAGAAAGCTGAGAGCAGGGAGCAGACTCGGTGTACGAACATGTGAGTCTGCTCTCTGCTCCCTGCCCTAGAATAGGGCCATGAGCAAGATCCCCGCACTTGACAACTACCGCCTGCTGGGCAACAGCGGCCTGGCCGTTTCCCCGCTCTGCCTCGGCACGATGACCTTCGGCACCGAATGGGGCTTCGGCGGCGACCGCGAGAATTCCCGCAAGCTGTTCGAGGTCTACACCGAGGCCGGTGGCAACTTCCTCGACACCGCAATCAACTACAACAAGGGCACCAGCGAGGAATACCTCGGTGAGTTCGTCAAGGGCAGCCGTGAACGCTACGTGATCGCCACCAAGTTCACCTTCGGCACCCGCGAGGGCGACCCCAACAGCGGTGGCAACCACAGGAAGAACATCATCCAGAGCGTGGACGAGAGCCTGAAACGCCTCGGCCTGGAATACATCGACCTCTACTGGCTGCATGTCTGGGAGTACCGCACGCCGGTTGAGGAACTGATGCGCGCGATTGACGATCTCGTGCGCATGGGAAAGATCCTCTACTTCGGCTTCAGCGACACCCCGGCCTGGGTGGTCTCGCGTGCCAATGCGGTCGCCGAACTGCGTGGCTGGACACCGGCGGTTGCCGTGCAGATGGAGCACAGCCTGATTGAGCGCACCTATGAAGCGGAGATGCTGACGATGGCCCGCCACCTGAACATCGCCGTCACACCCTGGAGCCCGCTCGGGGCCGGTGTGCTGACCGGCAAGTACCTTGGCAACGAGGAAGGTGAAGGCGAGGGCACGCGCAGCGGCGCCGTCAACCGCAGCGGCAAGCTCAATGAGCGCAATACCGCCATCGTGCAGGCCGTGGTGGACATGGCGCAGCAGTGCGGCAAGTCACCGGCGCAGGTTGCGCTCAACTGGCTGCTGTGCCAGCCCGGCGTGACCGCCCCGATCATCGGCGCACGTACTCCGGAGCAGCTCAGTGACAACCTCGGCTCCTGCGGCTGGCGCCTTGACGATGAGCAGCTGGCGAAGCTCAATGAAGTCAGCGCTGTCGACCAGCCCTTCCCGCATAGCTTCATCCACAATCCGCGTGTGCAGGCCGCCATCTCGGCGCAGACGAATGTGGAGAGCCGGCTGCCTGAATAGTGGTGAGTGGTCTGTGGGCAGTAGTCAGGAGCTGTTGGCAGAATGAGAAACAGAATCAGCAGAATACGGGTGTCGGATCCTCAGACCTGCTACTGTTTCTCATTCTGATTCTGCAAACTGCTACTGTCTGACCACTGACTACTGACCACTGACTACTTCCTTCTTATGAAGCACAGTCCGTCGAAGTTCTTGCGGCCGACAGTCTGGATCACCGTGGCCTCCAGCCTGTCATCCTCCGCCGCCAGCCTGAGCGCGGCCCGCGTGCCGGCCACCGAAGGGTCCTCATCGCTGCCGGTGGCCACCTGCCCGCCGCGCACCACGTTGTCAATCACGATCAGTGCCCCGCTGCGGCTGTGCTCCGTGGCCCACTTCAGGTAGTTGACATTGTTAACCTTGTCAGCGTCTATGAAGGCCATGTCGAAGGGTTCGCAGCCCTCCGCCGCCAGCTGCTCCAGTGAATCCACCGCGGCCCCGCGGATCAGCTCGACCCTGTCCGCCACCCCGGCACGCTCGAAGTTGGCCTGCGCCACATCGGCATGCCTGTCGTCAATTTCCAGCGTGATGAGTTTCCCGTCCACCGGCAGCGCACGCGCCAGGTGGATGCCGCTGAAGCCGGCCAGTGTGCCGACCTCCAGGATGCGCCGCGCGCCGATTGCCCCGGCCAGCACCTGCATCAGCCGCGCCTGCAGTGGCGAGAGGCTGATCTGTGGCAGCCCGGCCTCGTCGGCACTGCGCTGCACCGCCTCCAGCACGGGGTCGGCGGGGGCCATCAGGCCTTCCATGAAGTCGGTGGATTCGCTCCAGAGATGTGTGTCTGACATGCGCCCTATGATAGCGGAGGCCAGGCGGGCTGCCTGGCCTCCGGGCCCGTGACCAATCCATCAGGCAGTGTCCAGTGGTCTCCGCCGTCTGCCCGCGGGCCACTGGCAACTGATCAGAAATCGCCGCGGTTGTAGGCCTCATCCTGCACCGTCACCGTATTGCCATCCGTGTTAAATGTGAGCCCGTGCCAGCTCTGGTTCGCTCCGGCCAGGCCGCCTTCCATTGCGTAGGTACCACCGGCAGGTCCGGCAATAGTTATCTGAGTCACACGGATCACGTTCATGGACAGTACAGGTGCGTCCATCATGATGTGGTAAACGCCGGGGTGCACGACCGCCACGGTGACGACGATGCTTCCCGTGTGGGATTCATCATCACCGTTGTACTGCGTACGGTCCTCCCACAGTGCATACGGTTCGCCAGCCAGGCTGCCCGGGCTGTTGCGGCTGACCCAGGTCGTGCCCTGGTCCGTCGTCATTGCCATGTAGGGCTTGTACTCGTAGCTGCGCGGGACCATGTTGCTCTCGAAGCGCCCCTCCCATTCCACGGTGAAGCGCAGTTGGCCCTCGGGCAGCGGCTCCTCGCCCTGCAGCAGCCAGAACGTTCCGGGCTCCTCCAGGTTGTTGGCAACCCAGATGTGCACCTCGCGGTGGGTGTAGGGATGGTACTGCAGTGAGCGCGCCAGCACGACGAATTCGTTCGCCCCCTCCCTGAGCGGGACCGTCAGGCTGAAGTCGCCGCTCACCGGCAGCTTGCCGCCCACCATCTCACGTCCCGGCAGGCGTGTGTTCCAGAAGTACAGCTCGTCAACCAGGTAGTAGCTGCTGTCAACATGCCCGCTGAGCGTGACCTGCTCCTCCTCCACCCGCTGCCCGGCGCTGTAGCCGTCAATGTTGACACTGGCCGCCTCATAGCCGCCGAAGGGTGGCTCAGCCGTCGCGTCCAGCAGGATGTTCTCGAAGTCCTCCAGCATCGGGATCGAGCCGTCACCCATCAGGCGCAGGTGCTGCTTGTCCGTGCCGAAGTAGTAGTTGCGTGTGGCCTGCGGGTTCGCCGGGTCAAGCATCATCACGGTGTTGCCACTGTATGCATAGGCCAGGCAGAGGGTCGATGGCCCGGCGGCTGGTTTCAGCAGGCAGAGCACCGGCCCGCCGCTGCGGCGCATTGCCAGCTTCAGCTCCTCGAAGGCACGCTGGTCATCGCGGTCCGCATCACTGAGCGACCAGTTGTTGCCAAGCAGATAGGAGGTGGTGGCGCGGGCGATGATCTTCTGCTGCACCCGCGGGTCCGGGAAGCGGCTGCCCAGCGGCCCGAGGCTCTCCCGGTAGCTGTTGAAGTACCAGGCGGTGAAGGCCAGCCTGCCGAGGGATTCAAGGTCCATCCAGGCGAAGTTCGGCGGGACGTTGAAACCATCCTCGCGTGGATTGAATCCGGTGCTGTAGCGGACCCGCTCGTTGTTGAAGCGGTCGTCGAAGTTCTCCATCACCAGCCACATGATGCACTGGTAGCTGCCACTGGGCTGCCAGCCCGAGGAGGCGGACACCGAGTGCACGCCGCTGCCGGGATAGAGCGCGTGGAGCTCAAACTCCAGCCAGCCAGCGGCATAGTCGGCTGCCGTCACGTTCAGCGGCACCATCTGCCCATCCAGCCTGGCCAGCAGCGGCTGCACCGCCAGCCTGTCCTGCGGGTCAAACCAGGCGCGCACCGTGATTGGCAGTGCCAGGTTGACCGCCTCGGCACTGGAAATGTAGTAGAGGTCCCCGCCGAGGTCCTCGCCATTGAGCTGCACGCTGCCGCTCACACTGCCGACGCTGATCTCCATCGCCGATTCCAGCGCTCCGTCCGGAATGCTGACGGACAGCGGGCCAAAGCCCCTGTCCGGCCCGTTGACACTGCCGCCACCCGGCCCGATGATGATGGTCTCAGAGGCCGTGGTGCCACTGTGCTGCAGGACGGCCGGCCCGCAGTTCAGCAGGCAGTCGCCGGCCAGGCCCTCGTTGTCAGTGCGGTCAAACGGCCGTACCTGGTACCAGGCATGTTCGCGGGTCTGCAGCTCGTACTGCAGTCGTTCGGTCAGCTGCACCGCCGGCAGCTCAAGCTCGCCGACCAGCTCCCAGGGCCCGGCCTCCCCCTGCGAGCCGTAGATCCGGTAGCCCGCCACCGTCGTGCCGTAGTTCACGCCGATCGGTGTCACGTCGGCGATGTTCACCTCGCCGTTGCCATCCCCATCCGCCCGGCAGGACTGCAGCCAGCCAGGGTCGCCGAAGCGGTGCTGGTAGTGCAGCCCGATCGGGGTCAGGTCTGCGATGTTCACCTCGCTGTTGAGGTCATAGTCACCGCAGCTCAGGTAGCTCCAGCTCAGGAGCCAGCCCTCGCTGTCGGACCCGCTGAGCAGCAGGTCGTGGATCTCATTGCTGCTGCCCAGCGGGGCACGCAGGGCACTGCGCCCGCAAAGCACGCGCAGTAATTCGCCGCGCAGATCCTCAAACACCGCGTTGTCAACGCCTGCCGGGACCGGGGCGGCTTCGATCTCTGCCCGGACGGCTGCGTCCGCCGGTACAGCCGGGGACGTGCCAGCCGATGAACCCCCGGAGCAGGCCGTGAGCAGCATTGCCAGCAGGATCAATGCCAGTGATGAAAGGGCTGGCGGGACAGGTGTCCCGCCATCGCAGGGGCCGTCCGACAGGGAAGTGGCGCATTGCCCAACCCTGTCCGGTGCAGTGCGGAAGTGTTGCACAGACATGGTCTTCCTCCCATTGAGACGGATCTCATAAATTCGTGAATTTATTCACGAATTAACAGATGATACCGCCAATCACGGGAAATGTGCGGGCCGCACGGAAAATCAATTCACCTGCTGGCTCAGTGCTGCCGGGTGTGTCTGTCTTAGACCGACAAGGTCCCCTAGCTCTGAGAGCTACATTCCATTGAAAAGCAATTAGTGTTGAGCAATGAGTGCTGAGCCAAACTTCCGCCGTGCTTGCCTGGCTCATTGCTCACTCTTCATTGCTCATTGCTGCCTGGTATGTTGTTCTATGACCAACAAGGCCCTGTAGCTCCGCGAGCTACATTCCATTGAACAGCAATGAGTGCTGAGCAATGAGTGCTGAGCCAAACTTTTGCCGTGCTTGTCTGGCTCATTGCTCACTCTTCATTGCTCATTGCTTCGCTTCTCCATGCCCCTTCGTTACAATCTGTACATGGACAGTACGGGGGAAAGGGACTATCAGGACATCGCGCAGGACTGGGCACGCCTGCGCCGGAAGCCGATGCAGTGGGGCTGGATCCTGCAGGGCGGCGGCCTGCTTTCATCAACGCTCGTTATGTACCTCCTCAGCCTCGCATACAAGCACGCCGGTGCCAACCAGGAGCTTGTCAGCCGGATCTCCGGTTTCCACCTGCAATTCAATGTGGTGCTCTTTTACCTGCTAAACGGGCTAGTGATCTGGCTGGCGCTGGACCGCATCCGTTACTTCAGGAATGTCCTTGAACCTGGCAACGCAGGCAGCGGCCTGTTGCAGCGCTACCATGTTGAGTTCAATTCCGCGATCCACCTGATTGCCCTGTTCATCCTGCCTGCCACCGTGCTGATGGGCCTGGTCTTCCTGCCCGTCGGCATCCGCGAGAGCGTGGCCTGGATGGGTATCGGCAACACCATCGGGAGCTACCTGCTGAACATTGCCATTACTCTGGCAGGACTGGTACTGATGGCGGTGGTGATTGCCAGCCTGTCAGTGCTTGCCAGCAGGCTGGCGCTGATCCAGCAGGCATCCATCGGCGTGCTGGCATTGCTGCTGGAAAGCAGGCTGGAAGGCTTCCTGTCTCTCAAGGCAAAGGACCTGCTGGCAATCAGCCTGGGCGAACCCAGCCCCGTGGGATACTCCCTGCCAGATATGGGATATCTCTACCTGTCCAGTGTCGTGAGGCTGCTCGTGGCGATCATCGTGATCGGCTGGCTGTGCTGGCTGCTTGGCAGGCGGGAGGCCGGACCCATGGTCTGGCAGCCGCGAACAGTGCGAGGATGAAGGAGCTCAGGCCCACGGCCTGACAGGAGGCCAATCCCACGGATTGGCAACTGCCTTTTGCCTTTTGCCTACTGCCTTGTGCCTACTAAAGCGGTCCTTGGGACCGCATACCTGTCAGGCCATGGGCCTGACCTCCACTGACTACAGACCACTGACCACTGCCCACTGATTGCCAGACTTCCGTCTGAGCTCTGCGCGCTATACCGAACGCAGCAGGTCGCGCACATGGGCCAGGATCGTCACCCGCGTGCGCTGCTTATCATTGGCATTCACCAGCAGCCAGGGTGCATGGTCGGCATCGGTTCGCCTGAACATCCGGTCGGCGAACTTCTGGTAGCGCTCAAAGTTCTCCCGGTTGCGCCAGTCGTCATCGCTGATCTTCCAGCGCTTGAGCGGGTTGTCCTCACGGTCGCGGAAGCGCTGCAGCTGCACCTCCTTGTCGATCTGCAGCCAGAACTTGGCAATCGGCGTTCCGTTGTCAGCGAGGAAGCGCTCGAACTGGCGGATCTCGCGCGCCGCGCGGCGGTACTCGTCGCGGTTGCAGAACTCCTCGATCGGCTCGACAAGCATCCGCTCATACCAGGAACGGTCGAAGATCGCGATCCGCCCGCGGCTGGGCAGGCGCAGCCAGAAGCGCCTGAGCCAGCTGTGCCCACGCTCCTGCTCATTCGGCGGCCCGATCGCATGCACATCCACATGCCGCGGGTCCATGTAACCCGTCAGGCGCTTGATCGCCCCGCCCTTGCCGGCGGCATCCATCCCCTGGAACACCAGCACCACCCGGCTGCCACGGCGGATCAGCTGCTGCTGCAGGGCCACCAGCTCATGCTGCAGCTCTGACAGGCAGCTGTCGTACTCCCCGTGCTTCATCGGCTCCACAGGTGCCAGCTTACTAAGCTTCAGTGTCCGCTCCGCCGGCGGCCAGGCCTTTCCAATATTCTTTCTCATTTACAAAGTCTATCGAGATTCCCTTTGCCCGCAGCAAAGTCCCGGCCAAGTCCGGATATGCAATCGGTGAAGCGGCATGCCTGATGAGCCCCACTCCCCACTACAATTAGCCGATGCCAGTGACCGGGCCGGACCTGCGGCGCAACCCGCAGCTCTACCAGCTTTACAGCGTGCTGTTCAGCCTGATGTGCTGGCTGCCGGTGTTCGCGATCTACATCGCGGGCCGGGTCGGGCTGGAGGGCCTGCTGCTGCTGGAGTCCCTCTACTACATCAGCGTCGTCATCATGGAGGTGCCCTCCGGCTACCTTTCCGACCGGCTCGGCCGCCGTCCCGTGCTGCTGATCTCCACCGCCGGCTTCAGCCTGGCGGCCCTGTTGTTCATGCTTGGCGATTCCATCGCGGCATTTGCCATCGCCCAGGTGCTGACCGCGATCGGCTACTCCTTCAACAGTGGCAGCGATGTCTCTATCCACTACGATAGCCTGCAGCAGCTCGGCGAGCAGGAACGCTTCGGCGCACTGGAGGCGGTCGCCGAGCGCAACCGCTTCATGGCCGGCGGGCTGGCCAGCCTGGCCGGCGGACTCGTCGGTGTGCTGGACCTGCGCCTGGCCTACCTGCTGACGGCGCTGGCCAATATTGCCAACCTGTTCGTCGTGCTGCGCATGCGTGAACCGGCGCAGTCAAAGGAACGTGAATCATTCCGCCAGTCGCTGCAGTACTGCATCGGCCGGCTGCGCATCCCCTCAATGGCCTGGCTGGCGGGCTTCTTCGTGCTGATGACCGTGCTCAACCACATCCCCTACGAGTTCTACCAGCCCTGGCTGCACCTGCTGGCGGTCGACGGCCTGTACCCCGAGCGCTTCACCCCGCTGGCCAGCGGCCTGCTGATGGGCAGTGCGATGCTGGTCGGCTCATGGTTCGCCGCCAATTCGATCCGCCTGCGTGACCGCACCGGGATCGCCGCGGCGCTTTTGATCGCCTGTGCGATGCAGTGCCTGGTGATCGGCGTGATGGGGCTGTGGCTGCATGTTGCCATCATCGGCGTGATCCTGCTCAGGAGCGTGCCGCGCGGGATCATGATGCCGGCCTTCAATGCGGCGGTGGCCCCGCAGCTGGACCAGCAGCACCGTGCCACCTACCTCTCGGTGATGTCGCTCGGCGGGCGGCTGGCCTTCTCACTCACGCTGTTCGGCCTGTCATTCGCGGTTGGCGAGGCGCAGGACTGGCCTTCACTGTCACGCCTGCTGCTGATCGGCGCGGCGATCGGCGTCAGCGGGCTTGTGGTGTTATTGGCAACGGCGAGTAGAGCGAGGTTGCAGGATCCCGGAGCCACGTTGCGCAGGCGCAGCCGGAGCTGCGTGGACTAGGTTTCAAATCACTTTCACTCAAGCACACAAAGCTCGCGTGTTGCCATTGGCACAGAGCCCAGCGAAGCTTCGCTTCGCGGCTCCCCCTACTCCCACTCCGGGTATTCGATCAGCACATCGCGCAGCTTCCTGTACTCCACGCCGTTGCGCGGCCAGTTGACAAGCGCTGCCCAGCGCGTGTCCTGCGGCGGGGCCAGCAGGTTGTCACCCTTCGCGCTGTCAAAGGCCGGGTTGATCCAGCAGTGCCACCAGGGGAAGTCCGCCGTCTCCTCCGGCCCCAGCTCGCCGGCCGCCACGCTGTCCCGCAGGGCCAGGAGCCCGCGCGAGGCATCCGTCGTGCCGCCCTCGCTGCAGTGCGCGCTCGTAGCCCGGCGGTACAGCAGCCAGGCCAGCGGGTAGTTGCCCTTCTGCCCGTTCGTGGCCTGCACCACCCAGCTGAGCACCGCCTCCGCCTGGTCCAGCGCGCCATGTTCCAGAAGCGCAATCCCCTCATGCAGGCGGTGCAGCCAGTGCTCCGGCTCCAGCAGTGCGGCACGCGAAAATGCCAGCGCGGCCTCCTCATACTGCCGGTTGGCAGCGAAGGCGCTGCCAAGCTTGAACCAGGCCACGGCGAACTCGATCGCGCCGGAGGCGATGCACTGCTGGTAGCACTGCACGGCGTCGAGGATGCGCCGCTGGTCGAAGAAGGCATCTCCGCGCAGCATGTAGACCACGTCGTCACTGCTCCGGGTGCCAAGCGCGATCAGCTCATCGGTCAGCCCGATCAGCCCGGCGCTGTCACCCTGCTCCATCAGTGCGCGGGCCTTCTCAAACAGCGCCTGCACCGCAGGGGACTCATCGGCGAAGGGCTGCTCATCACCCAGCGGCTGCGCGTTGCCAGTTTCAGGATCGTTGGTGTGCACGGGGAAAGTATAGGGGAAGTGCTCAGTGGTCGGAAGTCAGTGGGCAGAAGCAGAATGAGAATGAGAATCAGAAGAAGAATCAGAATGAGGGGCAGGTTGGGAACCTTATGACTGACAACTAAGTTCTGCTGCTTCTGCTTCTGCTTCTGCTTCTGCTTCTGATTCTCTCCCTGACCACTGACCACTGGCTACTGACCACTAAAAAAAAAACGCCCCACCGAAGCGGGGCGTCCTTTGCGTTCAATTGTGTACCGGGCCGTTGATCAGAAGGCTGATCCCCGGTCCCTGGTCCCTGAGGACTTATTCGTCCTCGGTCTCGTGGGCCTCGTACTTGTCCTGCGAGTCCTCGGCCTGGGCGGCGCCGTCGGCCTCAGCGCTGGCGGCGGGAGCTTCGTCCTCGTCCTCATGCGCCTCGCTGCCTTCGACGTACTCGCCATCGCCGTAGTCGGTCTCACGCTTGCGGGCCTTGCGGCGCTCATCGCGCTCGGCCTGGTCACGGGCCTCCTGCTCATCGCGGATCTTGTCCAGCAGCTCCTGCTCGAAGTCACTGGACTTGCGCAGGGGCTCGATCACGACCTTGATCTTGCCGGTCACGTCAGCGCCGGCACGCAGCTCGACCTCGAATTCACCGAGCTGCTTGATCGGCTCATCCAGGTGGATGTGGCGACGCTCGACATCCACGTCATGCTGGATCTTGATCTCATCCGCGATCATCGCGCTGGTCACGGCACCGAACAGACGGTTCTCCGTGCCGCTCTTCATCGCGATCACGATCTGCTTCTCGGCGAGGAAGTCGAACTTGTCGTTGGCTTCCTTCATGCGGCGGGCCCGCTTGGTCTCAGCGGCGCGCTTGATCAGCTTGATGCGGTTGACCGCGTCCTTGGTGGCCAGCTCCGCGTAGCGCTTCGGGATCAGCCAGTTGCGCGCGTAGCCGTTCTTCACTTCAACTATGTCTCCGGCGACGCCGACATTGACGACATCGTCCAACAGAACAACCTTCATGCCGGTGCCTCCTTATCGCCTGTAGTACGGCAGGAGCGCCATGTAGCGTGCGTGCTTGATCGCACGCGCCAGCGGACGCTGGTACTTGGCGCTGGTGCCGGTGCGGCGGCGGGGCAGGATCTTGCCACGCTCGCTGATGAACTTCCTGAGCAGTGCAACCGCCTTGTAATCGATTGGCAGCTCGGGATCGACGGTGAAAGCGCAGACCTTGCGCTGTCTGAACCTATGAGGTTTGAACTTTGCCAAGACGCTTCCTCCTCTTGCGCTCCTTCTCCGTATAGTCCAGCACCAGGTAGCGCAGGAGATTGTCGTCGTAACGGAGGTGGTACTGCAGGTCCTGCAGCAGTTCGGTCGTGCTGAACCAGCGGTAGATCACGTAGAAGCCTTCCCGGTATTCCTTGATCGGATATGCCAGGAAACGGCGATTCCAGCGATCCACGCGGCTCATTTCGCCGCCTCGGTCCTCGATGAGCTTCTGGATGGCCGCGACTTCATTGTCGAGCACCTCCGCATCAAGGTCCGGGCGGAAAAGCGCGCACAGTTCGTAGTCTTTGATGACTTCCGCCATGGTTACCCCTTATGAGATAAAGAGTGTTGTACCCCGGGGATCAGGTGCCACGGGGGACGGATGATAAGCGCCCTGTTACAGGCGGACGGGAATTATAACACAGGTTGCAGGGAGCTGGGAACAGGGATCAGTAGCGGCGACACTCCTGTCGCCGGTAAAGGTTGGAGTTTGGAGTGGGGAGTTTGGAGGAGCCGGAGGTGCGCAACTTGTTTGCGCACAATGCAGCGCTGGGACAGTCTGGATAGTTCGAATAGTAGGAATAGTGGAAGAAGTTGTTAGTAGCTTAGTTCTTAGTAGCGGTGCCCTCGCCGCTAGGGAGGCCCGATGTCAGTCGGGCAAAAGGCAGAAGGCAAAGGGCAGAAGGCAGGGTTCGGAGGTGCGCAATCACGCCGTGGGCGTGACGCACAATACAGCGCTGGACGGGAGCCGTAGGGCAAGGCCACCCTGCCTTGCTCAGGAGGTCATTATCCACGCACTGCATCCGGCGGCTGTGAGCTGCCGCTACGGTCAAACACCTTAACTATCAATACTATTCCAACTATTCAAACTGTTCTGTACGGCTGGCACCAGCCAGCCTGGGCAATGCCCGGTGTGTGGCTCTTAGAGCCACAAGGCCCTGTAGCTCTAAGAGCTACACTCCCTCAAACCTGAACCCTCCTTCCCTTTGCGCAGTCCCTATCCGCATGCAAGTCAGCATCAGGCCGCAGCGACGACTGCGTGCAGGCAAAGAACGCGCCTCCGCCCCCCGCAAGCGATACAATAACTGTCCGATGACGAGCAAGCCGCAGCAGGCCGCGCGAATCCAGCACTGGACTGGACTCAGGCGGGTGAGGAGCAATGAGCAATGAGCAATCAGCCCATGCAACGCTCCCTGATCCCGCTGAAACCTCGTGCCTGCCGGGATCAAGCTCAGCAGAATAGTGCGACAATCCCGCATTGCGGGATCGCAGCTCCTGTCCCTTCTGCCCATCCCGCATCCCGCATCCCGCATCCCGCCGGCAGCACTCATTGCTCAGTCTTCATTGCTCATTGCCTTGCCTTCCTGCTCCTGCTTCTGCTGCCTGCCAGCTCTTTCGCCCAGACCTACACCTTCGGCTCCGATGCGCTGGAGAACCCGCCGCTGCACAAGCCGGGTTTCGTGCACGACTCCACCTTTGAGTTCGGCATCTTCGACAAGGGCGGCCAGCGCATCGCCACCGCCTACTACCGCATCCTCAAGGAGGAGACGGAGGGCCGCAAGGTCTGGCGCTTCAAGTACGTCGGGCGCAACGCCGGCTCCTCCGAAAGCAGCGAATGCGTGGTGGACGTTGACAACCTGCAGCCGATCCGCTCCACCCGCAAGGTGGTCTACAACAACCAGACCTACTACTCCGATGTGGCCTACCAGGCGGACAAGATCGTCGTGCGCGAGAAGCGCGATGAAACCCAGCCAATGGAGCGCACATTCCCCAAGCCCTCCGGCACCTATGACTATGAGGAGCTGATGTGGCTCGTGCCGCTCCTGGACTTCAAGGACGGCACGGCGGTGAAGATCAATGTGTTCGACAGCCTCAACCTGCTGCCGCTGACGGTCAGCATCACCGATGAAGGCATCGCCCCGGTGGACATCCAGGGCAAGTCCTTCAGCGGGCACAAGTTCAGCTTCCGCATCCAGCAGAGCCCCTACATCCTCTGGAGCGTGATGCAGGACGGGCGCGAGGTGCCGGCCAAGATAAACATGGGCGACCGCGAGTTCATCAACCTCGAGCTGAGCTCCAAGAAGGAAGGCAAGCGTCCGGCCGCAGGTGGCAGCTGAGATGCGCATCCTGCTGCGAGCATGCATCCTGCTGACCTGCCTTGCTGCCACATGGCTGGCGGGCAGTGTGCAGGCGACCGCGGCACCGAGCAACCTCTACTTCATTGACGACTTCAGCGGCGAAAGCGGCACCTATTTCTACAGCGGCCAGCTGGACGAGCGCCGCTTCGGCTATGACAAGGGCCAGTACCGCATCGACACCAGCGGCAGCGAGGCCTACGGCCAGAGCGTGCTGCTGGAGGACCTCGAGGAGTACAGCGTGGAGGTCAGCGCGCAGCTCCTGGACTCCAGCGACAAGGACGGCGGCGGCTTCGGCATCAGCTTCAACTACAACGAGCGCCAGGGCGGCTCGGACTTCATGCTGTTCCTGATCTACAACCGCGGCGCCTTCGCCGTGCTGCGCTACAAGGATGACAAGACGAGCGTCGTCACCAGCCCGCAGCTGACCGACCTCGTCAAGCCCGGCAAGCCCGTGCAGCTCGGGGTTGACAACACCCGCGGCCAGCTGACCTTCTACATCAACGGCGTCGAGGTGCATTCGCTGAAGGAGACGCAGCTCACGCGCGGCGGCTTCGGGATGTTCGCCACCCGGCGCAGCCTGGTGCAGTATGACGACTTCAAGGTGTTCGCCGACCGCCCGACGCCAAAGATTTTCAAGGACGACTTCTCCACAGATGCCAGCTTCTACAAGGGCAGCTATGGCGAGGTGGAGTACTACTACCGCGACAAGCGCTACTACATCAACACGCTGGACACGCAGTACATCGGGCTCTCGCCCTTCCCGGAGAAGGCGATGAACTTCGACCTCAGCGTCGACGTGGAGCTGGTGCAGGGTGAGCCGCAGGGCGGCTACGGGATCTACATCCGCGACTGGGAGACGGGGGGAGGCGGCTTCAACCAGTTCCGCTTCCTGGTAGCCGACGGCTGGTACGCGATTGAGCAGAGCGTGGAGGACCGCCCGCTGGCGCTGTCACAGTGGACGCAGCATAGCGCGGTGCGCCTGACTGGGGTGAACCGCCTGCGGGTGGTGGCCCAGGATGGGAAGCTCAGCTTCTTCATCAACGGGGTGGAGGTCTACAAGCACACCGACGACATGCCGCACATGGGCGACTTCGGCCTGTATGCGGCGGGGGGCGTCGAGGTGGCGTTTGACAACCTCGAATTTCTGCCGCTGCAATAGTGGTCAGTAGTCAGTGGTCGGTGGTCAGATTGCCCTGCCAACTGCTTGATCCCTTGATACTTTTTCAGTGTTAGAGAAAGCCAGCCTATATCAGTGGTCAGTAGTCAGTGGTCAGATCAACCCGCTTTTCGCTAACCCTTCTGGTTACCAGGCATTGAAGCAGCAACCTTATTCCTGACTGAGTAAAGCAATCTGCAAGTCTCGTCCAACAACCTGTAGGCATCAGCAAGGTTTCTGCCGGAAACGTAGCCAAGCTTCTGGGAAACAAACAATAGCGTGTCCAGCTCCCTTGCGGATCCCAAAGCCATTGAAAGAAAGTGGGCGTAGTCCCTGGCTGTTGACCTCGCATTGCCCTCAGCGATGTTTGCCGGAATTGACACTGCAGCTCTTTGGATCTGTGAACTAATTCCATAAATTTCCCGGCGAGGGAATCCTTCCGTCAGGCCATAAACCGACTCAACCAGCTCAACAGCCCTCTGCCATACGATCAAATTCCTGTGGGATGCCTTTGTCATAACAAATGAATAGTACAATAAATATTGACTTCTGTCAATCATTTTTTTGTCTTTATTGACCACCGACCACTGACCACTGACCAAACGAAAGTTACTTCCGAGCAGTCAGTATTCAGTACGGAGGTGCCGTAAAATGAATCTTTTCGAGCATCCGACTTTCCTTTGGGTAGAATTAAAACAGCCAGGTAACCAAGGCGGAGACTGAATGACCAAGCGATTTTTCCTGACAGCCATCACCGGCATCCTGCTGCTGTTCGCGCTCGCATCCTGCGGCGGCGGCGGTGGCTCATCCAGCCAGGTCAGCGTGACCGCGATCAACACCGGCGGCGGTTCGATCTCCGCCGGCAGCGTGGTGCCGCTCAGTGCCACCATCAGCGGCGGCAACGGCCAGGTGATGCTCAAGAACTGGACCGTCAGCGCCGGCAGCCTGATGCTCAACCCGCCGGACTTCAGCCTGACCCTGCGTGCGACTGCCAAGTCCACCTCCGAGACCTCCGTCAGCACCACCGGCCCGACCGTCTACTGGGTCGTGCCCGCCACCGCCGGCACCGCACAGATCAGCGTGACCGTCGAGGGTGCCTCGCGCACGCTGGACGTTACCTACGGCGCCAGCCCGGTGACGCTTGCGGTGAACAGCGGTTCCAACGGCCAGCGCATCGTGACCGTCAGCGCCAGCAACATCTCCGACCTGTTCGGCGCGGCCTTCCGCGTGAACTACAGCGATGGATACACCCCGGTCAGCGTTGAGGCCGGCGACTTCCTCGGCCCCGCCAATGAGATCCTGTTCCTCGGGCTGGCCAACCAGGCGGACTTCGTCCCGGTGGCAATCACCCGCAAGAACGGTGCCAGCGGCAAGGACGGCAGCGGCGTGCTGGCGACGATCACCTTCCAGCCGGCCAGTGGTTCCAGCTCCGCGAAGGGTGCCAGCCAGGCCGAAGGCTTCGACCTGAGCTCGCTGTTCTTCATCGATTCGACCTACGCCCGCATCCAGCTCGACAACTGAGCCAGCGGCACGATGCCAGTCATCCTGATCCGCCACGGCCAGAGCGAAGGCAACTTAAAACGCATCTTCCAGGGCAGCCTGGACTACCCGCTGACGGAGCTCGGCCGCGACCAGGCGCGCAGCGTCGGCAAGTGGCTGGAGCAGCGCGGCCTGCACTTCGACACCGTCTACAGCTCCCCGCTCAGCCGGGCCCATGAAACCGCACGCATCCTCGGCGGGCAGACCGGCAATACGGAGATCCAGGCGCACGACATGCTGCGTGAGATCCACGGTGGCGAGCTGGAGGGCCTGACACATGAGCAGTGTGTGGAGAAGTTCCCGGCCTACGCCGAGCGCAAGCTGCCGGAGGGTGCGGACTTCAAGAATTACGGCGGCGAAAGCTATGCGGAGGTCAATGTCCGCATCATGCAGTTCATTGAGTTCATCCAGCAGCGGCACAGCGAACCGGACAGCATCCTCATCGTGGCCCATGGCGGCACGCTGTACCAGCTGTTCAAGCGCTGGTGCGGCTGGCCGGTGCCTACACACTTCTTCGTCGGCATGAGCAACTGCGTGATGATCTGCCTCGAGCAGCGCGAGGTGCTCGGGCACCTCGGGGCGCAGCTGAAGTGGATGCTGCCGATGGAGCTGCTGGACAATTCGCTTACCACCGAATGGCGCCTGGCCGATTCCCCCGCCGAGGAATAGACCGCGGGTTAGAATCAGGGTATGGATCACACGCAGGCCCAGCCGGCGGACAACTGGAGCGAACAGGACTTCCCGGTGCTCGGCTACCGCACCAGCCCGGTATTCTTCGTTGCCGACGTGGAAGCGAGCATCGCCTTCTACCGCGACCGGCTCGGTTTCGCGCTGCAGTCCAGCTATGGCAATCCGACCTGCTTCGCGATCGTCCGGCTGTGGGCCGCAGCGCTGATGCTTTCGAAGCCGGAGCAGCTCAGCGGGCATAGGCCGGCCTTTTCGCTGGACAACTTCAGCTGGGATGCGCACATCCTCGTATCCGATGCCCGCGCCTACCATGATTTCTGTGTTGCCAACGGAGCGGAGATCGCAAGCGGGCTGGTGGAAGCGCCCTACGGCATGCTGGAGTTCGTCGTGCGTGATCCGGACGGCTACGGCATCTGCTTCGGGCAGAACCTCTGATCCTGCACAGCTGTTAGCGGGCGCTGGCAGCGGGTATAAAGCACGGACCACGCGTGGTCCGGGGAGCTGACATGAGATACGGCAGACAGATGATCGCCATGCTGCTTTGCGCAGTGCTGGCCCTGGCATCCTGCGGCGGCAATGCACGCCCAGGCGATGCAGCGCTGGAAGCAGCAGTGTCCCCGCAGGCCACACTCAGGCTCGACGGACTGGAGCTGCTGGATGGCAGCATGCTGGACGAAGCAGGCTCCCGTGGCATCAGCGTGCAATGGTCCGATGTCAATGGCCAGCCCGTGGCCAGCATCCTTGCCGAGGGCGTGCAGGACCTGCGCGCGCTGTACTTCTCTCTTGAGCATGACAATACCCTGCAGGCCGGGGCATTCACGGCCGGCGACTGGGCGGCTGGCAACAGCCTCAGCCTGGCCCTCACTCCAGAGGCAGGGCACAGCGAGGCCGGTATTGTGCTTGTCAATCCTGAGGGTGGCGATGGCTTCAGCGGCAGCGGGGTGCTGGCAACGCTTGCCTTCGATGCAGCTGGCAGAAACCCCAAATCCGCCAGTGCTGCGCCGAACACGGAAGCCTCGCGCATGCAGCTCTACTTCGCGCCCGACTTCGGCCTGCTGTACTGGTACTACCGCAACCAGGGTGACTATGACCAGAACGGCGAGGTGAACATCTCCGACCTGACCCCGCTGGCAATCCACTTCGGCAAGGCCGCCGCCGGCGGAAGCTTTGACTTCACGAAGGTCGAATCCGTGGTGGACGGCGATGGCAACGGGGAGATCAACATTTCCGACATCTCACCGATCGGCGCCAACTTCGGCAACTCCGTGCAGGATTTCAATCTCTATTTCGGCACGATGGTTGACTACCCCGCCAACCCCGGCGACACGCCGGGCGGGCTGGAGATCGAGAGCTGGCCGCTGGCCGATGCATCGGGGGAGGCTGCCTCCCAGCGGCTGTACTTCACGAAGCAGCTGCCGATCATGGTCCCGGTGGCCAGCGGGCTGTGGCTGCATCCGGTCAGCGGCAGCTCGATCGGCATCGCCAGTACCTCAGTCGGCTTCGGCAACCAGTCGCCGCAGGTCCAGCTGCAGGCGGCACCGCTCACCGGAGTGGCCCCGTTCAGTGTCAGCGCGGATGGCAGCGCATCCAGCGACCCCGATGGCGACCCGCTGTCCTACACCTGGGTGTTCGGTGACCTGACGGCGCTGTACACCAGTGACGCCCTGTACAACCCGGCTGACATGGGAGCGCAGTTCAGCGTGGACGTGGAGGCGGGGGGCGAGTACGTGCTGATCCTGATGGTGCGCGACCCGCAGGGCGCAGTGGCCTTCCAGGTGCAGGATGTGGTGGCGGTTGACAGCGCCGGCTGGCAGATCCGCGAGTTCGACGTGACCGGGAACCACCCCACGCTGGAGACGATCTTTGACGTGGACGTCTGCGAGGTGGCCGGGCTGCCGACGATCGCCTACGCCTACAAGCAGGGCGCCACCGGCGGGCACGTCTACCTGCTGCAGGGGGATTCCCTGTTCGATGGCGACTGGGACATTGACAATTTCGTTTACGGGCAGAGCGGCACGGACTTCTGCGAGGTGGCGGTGGCTGAGATTGACGGTACTGCGGCTGTGGCGGCGTCCTACGACCGCGGTGGCAACGGTGAGGCGGTGTTCGCGCGCCAGGTCGAGAGCGGCGGGACGGACATGTACAACACCGTGCTGTTTGAGCAGTCCACCGGCGCGCTCAGCGGGGTCGACCTGGCGAACATCGACGGGCAGGCGATGGTCGCCTACCGCAACAATGCCACAGGTGAGCTGCGCTTCTGCGTGGCGATTGACGACAGTGCGCAGAACTTCGTCGGGCCGTTCAATGTCGGCATCACCGGCGCCCCGAGCTCGCAGATCTGCCTGGCGGAGGTGCAGGGTGCACCGGCCTTCAGCTACTGGGCCGGGCCATCCAGCAACCGCCTGCGTTACCACACCGCGGTGATGAACGGCCCGCTGCCGGTGTTCAACAGCGGCACCACGCTCGCCGTACTGACCAGCTGCTACCTTTCCGATGCACTGATCGTCAGGGAGGATGGCAGCCCCTCGGTGCTGTTTGACATCCCGGTGAACACGGCGATCTACGGCCTGCGCGCCGCCGACCCGCAGGCCTCGATGTGGACCGCCGACGGCGAGATCTCGCAGCAGGGTGCGGCGATCGGCGAGTACTGCGCCGGGATGCATGGCGGCCGGCCGGCGATCCTGTGGTACGACTTCCTCACCGCCGAGCTGTACTACCAGCGCGCGGCGGATGCCGATGGCACCAGCTGGGAAGCTGCCGTGCTGGTTGACGACAGCCTCGCACTGGGCACCCGGCCCTGCATGGCGGAAGTACTCGGCGTGCCGGTGATCGCCTACATCGACAAGGGCCGCAACATGATCTGCTACGGGATATACGTGGAATAGGGAGCAGGGAGCAGAGAGCTGAAAGCAGGGAGCAGGTTGGAGCTACCCGCTTCAGCGGTAATAACTCGCTTTGCTCGGTTAACATCGAGGTAGGTATGCAGCGGTTATCCTGAGCGCTAAGGCGCGAAGACGCGAAGGAAAAGAAGACTTGGCAGACTCATTGCTCACTCTTCATTGCTCATTGCTTCGCTGCATGCACTCCCAAGCGCACGCAGCGTGCGCCGCTACGTTGCTTTCATTCGAGAGGCAAAACATTATTGCCAATCTTCTCCGCGCCTCACTAAAACTCTGCGTCTCCGCGTCAAAAAAACCGGACTGGCGAGCACGAAGCTTCTCGCGCGGCTGCGTGCCACGCATCGGCTCGCTACACTCGGGCACTATGAGGAATCCATGCGAAGGTTTTGTCAACGCGGAGTCGCGGAGGAAGTCGGAGGTGCGCAACTTGTTTGCGCACAATGGAACGCCTCACATAAGCTCGGGTGACAGCGAGGAAGCATTCCCGGTTTTCTTTAACACAGAGATTCACAGAGTTCCACAGAGGAATTCAATGTTCGTCAGGCTCATTGCTCACTCTTCATTGCTCATTGCTTCGCGGCATGCATACCCATTCGCTGCAGGGGACGTTCCGTCGGTGTCTGTGTTTTCTTCGTGTCTTCGTGACTTCGTGGTCAGTCCAGTGCTGTCATGGTCACGAAGGCACGAAGCGCAATCTGCTTGTTGCCAGGCCAGACTGCCATGCGGAATTCCTGGCATGCACTCCCAATTGCGCCGGGGGCGCACCGCTACACCCCGACCGGCTGAGCTGCCTTCCCGTTGCCCATTCCATTCAGCCCGGCCAGTCCCTTCTCGGCCAGCTTTGCCAGCTCAGCCCTTTCCCACTCCGGGAACAGCCAGTCCGGCAGGCCCTTCAGGCAACGCAGGATGCTCGAGAGTTCGCTGGCCTTCTTCACGTTGCCAAGCTGCTCATTGAGCTTGTGGCGGATCAGCGAGGCCATTTCCTTCACCCCCATGCGCTGGGCCAGCTGGTGGTGCTGCTTCATGCGGCGCAGCAGGTTGTGCTGGTCCTTGAGGATGGCGTGGGTCTCCGTGTCTGAGAAGCCGGCGGCCTTCAGCCCGGCCTGGTCCATGTTGCCTGAGCTGATCAGGCACCAAAGCAGCGCACGGATACAGGGGTCGTCATGCAGTTTCTGGCAAAGATCCATTTTGTCCTCTCCCTGCGGGTCGGCCGGAATATGAATGCACAACCCACACTATCTACTACACAAAAATTACCATAAATATTAAATCTGTCAAGTTTTTGCAAGGTTAATTGCTTGCTTTGTCATCCGCACCATAGCTTCGCCAGATTTGACAGCAGGCAAACAGAAAGGGTATACATCGGGCATCTCCTGAAAGGAATATCCGATGACTGCTTACTGCCTGCGAGTGCTGCCTGCCGGCCTGCTTGCTCTGCTTCTCGCCTCTTGTGGAGGATCCACAACGTCCCAGAGCCCCGCTTCCCTGCATGAAGCGGCATTGGAGCTGCCTGAGATGGCCGGAATTCAGTGGCCTGCGGAGCTGCCTGCGGATGCCCTGCAGCCCTGGGAACGGGAGGCCAGCGGCATCAGCGCGGAATCCGAATTCCTGCCGGGGCGCGAAGCCTTCAGCAGCAGCCTGGCGGGTGCCAGCGAGAACGGTGAGGCCACGCGGCTGGAAAGCAGCACAGGCCAGTCCGCATGGGCGAGCTACCGGATCCCCACGGGCGGCGAGGCCCCGGGAGTTCTATCACTCGACGTGAACCTGCTGGCGCCAGATGCAGGTGGTGCATCGGAATACTTCGTCGGGCTGGCAAACTACGGCACGGGCCGCTGGCAGTGGCGCGGGCCATTCTCCGACAGCCATGTGCGCCTTGCCCTGCCGGACAGCGGAATGCTCAGCCCGGTAAACAGCTTCTTCGCCACTGTGCTCTGCCACAGGGGCAGCCGGATTGACATCGTGGGACTTGGCCTCGGGATGCGGATTGCCGACGACAGCACAGCGCCGCCAATGCCAATCGCCCTGACCGCCACGCCCGTGGCCGGCGGTGCCGAATTGCAGTGGTTCCCCGTGCTTTCAGGCGACCTGGCGGGCTATGAGCTCTTCTGGGCCGGGCAGTCCTTCAGCAACCCGCAGTCCGCCGGAGTGCGTAACCTTGGCTACATCGAAGGAAGCACGCACACGGTGCTCAGCGGACTGGGCGGCGAGACATTCCTGCGCATTCGCTCCGTGGACCTGAATGGCAACGCCAGTGAACTGTCGGACGAGGTTTCCTTCACAGCACTCGCCGGCTCCGGGCCCAGCCTGCTTGTCAGTGCGGGATCCGCCAGTGCCGGGCTTGGTGAGGCGGTCAGTGTCAGCGTGAGCGGGGCCGAAAGCTACGACTACGACACGGATGGCAACGGTGATTTCGACATCACGGCTGACAGCTCCGGCAGCTTCAGTGTGGACACCAGCCGCCCAGGCATCATCCGCCCACGCGTGCGCGCCAGCGGCAGCGGTGGCGAAGCGGTGGCCCTGGGCTCGGTCAGCCTGATCGTCACCAGCAACTCGCGGCCCGTTGCCAGCGCCACGGCGGACCCGCAGAGCGGCCTGGCGCCACTGGACGTGACATTCACGGGTGAGGCCGAGGATGCCGAGGATGAGCAAAGCGCGCTGGAATTCGCCTGGGACTTCGACGGTGACGGCATCTTTGAAGTGGGGACCGATACGCTGACGCCTCCGCTGCAGAACTATGCGTCCGCGGGCATCATCAACGCCAAGCTGCGGGTGACCGACAGCCAGGGTGCCTGGGACGTTGACACGATCTCCATCCTGGCAACGGATGGCGGTGTCCATGCCGAACTGGCAATGGCACAGAGCCTGATCGGCAAGGGCGAGTATGCCATCTTCAGCGCGGAATCCAGCACTTCCTCGTCAATGATCACCAAGTATGAATGGGACCTGGACGGCGACCTGGTTTTCGAACTGGACACGGGCTTGGACCCGCTGCTGAAGCGGAGCTTTGACACGGTCGGCTTCCAGCAGGTTGCGCTGCGGGTCACGGATGACCTGGGCCGCTTCGATATTGACATTGACACGCTGGTGGTGGAGGGCTGGTCCGACCCGGCGGACGTACCCGGGACCACCGGTAGCTTCATCAGCTACAGCACAGAGGTGGCCGGCTTCCCGGCCATCAGCTATGGGAACTCAGGAACGAACCAGATGATGTTTATCCGGGCCCTGGACTGGCAGGGAACCGCATGGGGAACACCAGTCGGAATCGGGGAACCGGGGCTTGATGTGTACTATCCCCGGATGATCATCGTCAATGGCAACCCGGCGGTGGTCTACAGCGGCATCTCGGACGAACAGCTGCACTACGTACGTGCGCTGGATGCTGAAGGCAGCAGCTGGGCGGCCCCGATGGTTGTCACGACGGATGTCAGTGAGTCGGACATCAAGGGCCTGATCGTCGCTGACGGCAACCCGGCCATCAGCTACAAGCGCAAGAGTGACGGCGCCCTGATGTACGTCCGGGCGGTCAATCCGGAGGGCAGTGCGTGGAGCGCGCCGCTGGTCGTGGACAACAGCACCTCATATGCCGGCAGTGACATGGAGATAGTCAACGGGCGTCCCTGCATCGCCGCACGCAAGCAGAGCCCCAGCGAGCTCCACTGGTTCAGGGCGGCGAATCCGCAGGGCAGCTCCTGGGGCGCAGCGGTGGTGGTTGACGATGTCAACGTGGCGGGCCTGTATGCCGACATCGTGGTCACGGGCGGGCGGCCGGGGATATTCTACCTTGACAATGACACCATCAAGTGGGTCATGTTCTGCATTGCTTCCGACATAAATGGATCTGCCTGGGAAACGCCGGTGCAGCTTGACAATGGCAGCAATGCCAACTCAAACCATGGAGCAGCGGTGATAGACGGCCGGCCGGCCGTCGGCTACAAGAATCCCGCCTTCGGCACGATGTTCATCCAGGCCAAGGATGCCCTGGGAAGCGATTGGGAAGCGCCGCAGGTCGTGATCCCGGCGGAACATGGCTTTCCCCACATGTGTGCCGTGGCTGACAGGCCTTTCGTTGTGATCGCGGGTAACAGCGGCAGCCTGACTTTCACTAATTTCAGACCCTAGCAAGGCCTGCAACCATTTGACAGGGGCAAAGCAGAAAGGGTATACATCAGGCATCTCCTGCAAGGAATATCCAATGTCTGCTTACTGCCTGAGACTGCTGCCTGCCAGCCTGCTTGCCATGCTTCTTGCCTCTTGTGGAGGGTCCACAACCGTCCAGAGCCCTGCTTCCCTACCGGTCGAGAAAGCGGAGCTGCCTGAGATGGCCGGAATGCAGAGGCCTGCGGAACTGCCTGCGGATGCAGTGCAGCCCTGGGAACGGGAGGCGAGTGGGATCAGCGCGGAGTCGGAATTCCTGCCGGGGCGTGAAGCCTTCAGCACCAGCCTGACCGGAGCCAGTGAGAACGGTGAGGCCACCCGGCTGGAAAGCAGTTCCGGCCAGTCCGCCTGGGCCACATACCGGATCCCCACGGGCGGGGAAGCACCGGGAGTGCTCTCGCTGGATGTCAACATGCTGGCCCACTCCGATGCCGGCCTGTCGGAATACTACGTGGGAGTTGCCAACTA
Organism: Planctomycetales bacterium; assembly: GCA_022646745.1. Classification (GTDB taxonomy): domain Bacteria; phylum 4484-113; class 4484-113; order 4484-113; family JAFGCY01; genus JAHEFU01. Next base: position 385,044 of record CP060262.1, read on the forward strand.
CGGCACGGGCCGCTGGCAGTGGCAGGGTCCCTTTTCAGACAGCCACGTGCGCCTCGCCCTACCGGAGAACGGCGCGCTCAGTTCCGTGAACAGCTTCTTCGCCACCCTGCTCTGCCACGGTGGCAGCAATGTTGATATCGTGGGAGTCGGCCTCGGGATGCGCAATGCGGATGACAACACACCGCCACCAGTGCCGATCGCCCTGACCGCCACGCCCGTGGCCGGCGGTGCCGAATTGCAGTGGTTCCCCGTGCTTTCAGGCGACCTGGCCGGCTATGAGATCTTCTGGTCCAGCCAGACCTTCTCGGCAGTGGAAGATGCCGGCGTGCGCAGCCGGGGCTGGATCGAGGGCAGCACCCATACAGTACTGACAGGGCTGGCAGGAGAGACATTCATACGTGTGCGTTCTGTTGACCACAATGGCAACGCCAGTGAGTTTTCCGATGAGGTGGCAGTCACTCCGCTGGTCGGAGCAGCCCTGCCCCTGCTCGTCAGTATTGACAGTGTCAGCAGCGGAGTGGGCGATCCCATCAGCATCACAGTGAGCGGGGCGGACAGCTATGACTATGACACGGATGGCAACGGCGTGTTCGACATCACCGGTGATGCAGGCGGCAGCTTCTCGGTTGACACATCGCAGCCCGGCATCATCCGCCCACGGGTGCGGGCCAGCGGCAGCGGCGGGGAGCGGGTGGCACTGGGCTCCGTCAGCCTGATCGTCAGCAGCAACTCGCGGCCCGTTGCCAGCGCCACATCCGACAAGTCCGTGGACTACCTGGACTATGGCGGTTTCCAGGATGCGGCAATCACCTACACTGGTATTGCCGAGGACCAGGAGGACAGTGAGGAACAGCTCAGTTTCGCCTGGGACTTCGATGGCGACGGCATATACGAAGCGGATACGGATACACTGGCACCCGGCACGGTGCAGTACGACACGCCTGGTTCATATAACGTGAAGTTCCGGGCCACCGATTCCGCCGGTGCCTGGGATGTGGACACGCTCAACATTGACATCCGCATCAACCAGCCGCCGGTGGTGTACATTTCCGGTCCCAACAGGCTGTACCTGATGCCTGATGGCATCACGATCTTCAACAACTACTCCGTCACGGCCATGAATCCCGAAGGTGAGGAGGAGCTGAACTTCTACTTCGATGAAGATGGCGATGGCAACCATGAGCAGACTGACACGGATGAGGAGAGTGCCAGCTTCGGTGTCACCTATGAGCGAGCCGGGCTCTATCCGGTGAGGGTCGAGGTGTACGACAGCAGGGGAGCTGCGGGGGTTGCCCAGATGATGGTGGAGGTCTACAACCATTCCCCGACCCGCGTGGAGACGGGAGCGCTTGACGGCATCTCCAGTTCGCTGGTCGGCTTCCGGGGCGGCATCGCCCTCGCCTACCGCGACGGACTCGCTGATGAGCTGGAATTCATGTTCAGCCATGACAGCAGCGGCACGAACTGGACGGAGCCCCTGGTGCTCTCGGGAGCGGATGTCTGCAGCGGCCAGGTCAGCATCATGGCGGATGCCGGCGAGAATTACCTGGTGATCACCTACAAGGATGAAACCACCGGAGACCTGCGCTTTGTGGAGAAGGATAGCGTGAACGGCGGCGGTGCCTGGACGGCACCTGCCTCGATTGACAGCGGACCGCAGTATGGGATCTATAACTCGCTGGTATTCAACGAGGACCTGTTCCGCTTCGGCTGCTTCTACTATGACGAGGACAATGGCGACCTGCTCTATGTACAGGCCACCAATGACAAGGGTACGTCCTGGGGCACACCCGTGAACGTGGTGTCCAACGCCGATGACACGGGGCAGTACTGCTCGGCGCAGATCGTGGATGGCAACCCTGCGGTCTGCTACTACAACGTCTCGGACCAGGACCTGGAGTACATCCGCGCCGATGATGCCAACGGAACCAGCTGGGGCGCGATCATCGACGCCCACAGTGTCAATGGCGAGGACGTCGGTGTGAACTGCCGTATGGCGCTTGGCCGCATCGGCTTTCCGATCATCGCCTTCAACAACCTGACAACCAACCGCATCCACTACATCCGTTCCAACAATGCCCAGGGATCCAGCTGGGCCTACGACGACGGCGACCCGCTGGCGAACCTGAGCGGCGGGGACGGTTCTCTGTGCATCGGATTCGATGGCACCCGCGCCTTTGCCGCGATGCACGTGAACGGGAAACTGTGGGTTTCGCAGGCCTTCTCCTTCAACAACACAAATTGGACCCCGGCCCGCCTGATTGACGATGACGACAGCGACAATGTCGGGCTCAACCCGGCGGTGGCCCTTGTGAACGGCCGCTATGTCGTGAGCTACTTCGACGAGGACAGCGGGGACCTGAAGGTGCTGCTGCCCCGTTACTGAGGGACATAGCAAAAAGCAGACGGGCCGCTCATGGGCAGCCCGTCCGCTCCTTGGTATCCGTAGTAGCTGCCGGTTCCGGCTTGCACCGGAACCGGTTTTGCTTGCCGCCTCCCCAGGCAGGCAGTGGTTCCTTAGTTGAAGTAGTCCTTCTGGGCCTTCGCCACCAGCTCCACCACCTCGTCCACGTAGCTCGGGCCGTTGGTGTCGCAGGTGCCGATCAGCTTGCCACCCTTGCCGAGCACCACCGTGGTGGGCCAGCCGTCACGCTTGTACAGCTCGCTGAACTGGCCATCGCCGTCGATCACGACCGGCATGCTCAGGCTGCGGCTGTCCATGAAGCGCTGGGTCTCGCGCTCAGAGCTGTCGACCGAGTACATCAGGAAGTTGACCGCCTTGCCGTCCAGCTTGCCGTACAGGTTCTTGACGTAGGGCATGTGGCGCTGGCAGTGCGGGCACTCCGGGCTGAAGATGTGGAACACCAGCGGGGCTTCCGCGGTGAGGGCCTCGAGGTCCATCGTCTCGCCACTGAACATCTCAGTCGCGGAGAAGGAGTAGTCGCTGCCCCGGGCAGCCTCGGCACGGTTGATCCCGAGGGCCATGACCATCGCCAGGCCCATCAGGCTCATCATCAGTTTCAGAATGTTCGTCGATCGCATATCACGCCTTCCTTTTTCCAAACCAGATGTGTTACCCGGCTGGTGGCACTGCGAAACAGTACCGCGCCAGATTCTGGCTTTCGATATGGATATTCCGAACTACACCTATATGTCACCTTAGACCGGTGGGGCTAAAGTCTTGTTCCAGAGCGGGGTGCGGCGCTGGGAGATGGAATGAGGCGGATATGGGCCAGGGCTGCGCGCAAACGCGATCAAGCCAAAGCAATCTCAGTGGGGATGATCAATGAGAAGAAATGAGGAAAATCAGTCCTCGAACCAGTTGGTTCCGTCCGATTCCTTATTGGCCTCTTCCTCGGCCTGGGCCTCCTGCTCGGCACGCAGCTCATCGAACTGCTCCTCCGCCTTCTCCACCAGCTTTTCCATCGTCTCGACATAGCTGGGGCCATTGATGTCGCAGGAGCCGACAAGCTTGCCGTCCACGCCGAACACCATCGTGTTCGGCCAGCCGCCGTCCTTCAGGTCCTTGGAGAAGCTGCCGTTGGAGAGGCAGATGGTGGGGAACTCGAGGTTGCGCTTCTTGAGGAAGCTCTGGGCGTCATTGGTCTTGCCGGTGACGCTGTAGGTGACGAAGTTGACCTTCTCGTGGTCCAGCTTCTTGTAGAGGCTGGAGAGGTAGGGCATGTGGCGCTGGCAGTGCGGGCAGTCCGGCGCCCAGACATGCAGCACGAGCGGCTTGTCGGCGGTCAGCTCGCTGAACTCCAGCATCTTGCCGCTTTCAATCTCACGCGCCTTGAAGGTGTAGTCCTTCTCGGTCGTGCGGCGGGTGCCCTGTGCATACGCGCTGCTGCACAGTGCGAACACCGCAAATAGCACCATCAGTTTGCCGAAATGCTTGATCAACATGTTCCTGTCACCAGACTGCACATGATACCCGCGCAGGCCATGCGCATCGCCGGGAAGGGCTTGCCCGCCTTTCACCGGATAGCTAATCGGGAGCCGGGGCTGCGTGGTAAAACCGCGCCACCGGCTTTTGGCGCGCTAATTATAGTGGAACCGCAGGCCGGTTCGCTGCTCCGGCGGGTCTCATTTCGCAGATCGGATGAGCACTGGGCCGGTGATAAAATCAGGATCTATGTTCAAGCGCATCCTGGTTGCTAACCGAGGCGAAATCGCGGTGAGGATCATCCGCACCTGCCGTGAGATGGGCATTGAAAGCGTGGCGCTGTTCAGCGACGCGGATGCCAATGCACTGCACATCGTGCTGGCGGACTATGCGGAGAACCTGCCGGGCACATCCCCGGCGGAGACCTACCTCAACATCGACAGGATCATCGAGATCTGCCGCAAGTACAAGGTCGATGCGCTGCATCCGGGATACGGCTTCCTCTCGGAGAACCCGCTGCTGGCCGAGGCCTGCGACAGGGCCAAGGTGAAGTTCATCGGCCCCGGCGCGCAGGCGATCCGTGACCTCGGCAACAAGGTCAAGGCCAAGGAGCTGGCGAAGAAGGCCGGCACGCCGATCAGCCCCGGCACGGAAGGAGCGGTGGCCGGCGTGGAGGAGGCGATCGAGTTCGCAAAGCAGGCCGGCTTCCCGCTGATGCTGAAGGCGGCCGCCGGCGGCGGCGGGCGCGGCATCCGCGTTGTGAAGAAGATGGAGGAGATGGAGAAGGCCTTCAGCTCCTGCCAGAACGAGGCGCGCGGCGCCTTCGGTGACGACTCGATCTTCATCGAGCGCTACATCGAGAACCCCAAGCACATCGAGTTCCAGATCATCGCCGACGAGCATGGCAACGTGGTGCACCTCGGCGAGCGCGACTGCTCCGTGCAGCGCCGCCACCAGAAGCTGATCGAGGAGGCCCCCTCCCCCGCGCTCACGCCTGAGCTGCGGGAGAAGATGGGCGCCGCCAGCGTGGCGCTCGCGAAGGAAGCGGGCTATGCCAACGCCGGCACGGTGGAGTACCTGCTGGACAGCAGCGGCAACTTCTACTTCATGGAGATGAACACCCGCCTGCAGGTGGAGCACCCGGTGACGGAGATGATCACCGGCATCGACCTCGTACGCCAGCAGATCCGCGTGGCGGCCGGCGAGAAGCTGGAGTTCCGCCAGGAGGATGTGCAGATCAAGGGCTGGGCCTTCGAGGCGCGCATCAATGCCGAGGACCCCTACCGCGGCTTCATGCCGGCGCTCGGCCTGCTCAACCGCTACATCCCGCCGCAGGGCCCCGGCGTGCGGCTGGACTCCTGCGCCTACGAGGGCTTCGACATCCCCTCGCAGTACGACAGCATGGTTGCCAAGCTGATCACCTACGGGCCGGACCGCGAGACGGCGGCGATCCGCATGCTGCGGGCGCTGCATGAGTTCATCGTGACCGGCGTGCGCACCACGATCCCGTTCCACGACTTCGTGTTCAGCCACCCGGTGTTCCGCAGCGGCGACTTCACCACCGCCTTCGTTGACAACTACTTCAGCGAGGAGCAGGTCAAGAAGCTGGTCAGTGGCCCGCAGGAGGGCATCAGCAGCGAGCAGATCGCGCTGGCGGCTGCGCTCAAGTACTACCTGGACCGCAGCGAGGTGATCGTCAGCAACCAGGCCGACGACCGTGAGGCGGGGCGCCGCTGGGCCCTCGTCAACAGGCTGGCCAGCACCAGCTATCTCCCGAACTAGGCAAGCCAATGAAGATCATCACCGACATCAACGACGAGCATTTCGACATCGATATCCACGTCGACACCGCCACCGAGGAGGGTTTCCTCGCGACGGTGAACGGGCGGCAGGTGCACATGCGCATCATCGAGCACAAGCCGACCTCGCTGACGCTGTCAATCGACGGGCATGTCGGCTTCTACGAATTCCGCAAGGACAAGGGCCGGCTCGTGGAGGTGATCCACGCCAACCGCTCCTTCCGCAGCGACATGAAGAACCCGCAGCAGGACTCGCTGGAGAAGCTGCTGGAGGCGATGGGTGCCGGCATGGGCGGCGGCAGTGCGGAGACCAACGTGGTGGCGCCGATGCCGGGCAAGGTGCTTGGCGTGTCCTGCAAGCCGGGCGAGAAGGTCGAGCTCGGGCAGATCGTGCTGGTGCTTGAGGCGATGAAGATGGAGAACGAGATCGGCAGCGTCTGCGAGGGCACCGTGCGCAAGGTGAACATCAAGGCCGGGGATACGGTGGCGGTTGGCGACGTGCTGATCGAGGTGGACCCGCAGTAGGGGGAGGCCAGACGAGAGTCTGGCAGCGGGATTCCGGTTTCGGGTTTCGGGTTTCCGGTTTCGGGGGAATAGGCTCGCATGCGCTCGGGTGGCTAGTGTGCTAGCCCGGTCAATCAGTCAAGAAGTCAAACAGTCAACCACCTGCATCGAGCATTTCCACAAGGGCAGTTGTTGACTCTGTGACTGATTGACTATGTGACTTTTTCCATGGCCATCAAACGCTCGGGTGGCGACGAGCAAGGTATCAAAGGGATTCCTTAACGCTAAGGCGCGAAGACGCGAAGGAAGTCAAGGGAAAGCATGTTCCATCGAAAAGCTAAGTACCGGCGTTGCCCCGCAACGCCTGCACGCGAGCGGCTGCTTCGTGCGCAATGAGTCTCGCGAGTGAGGGCAAGTTGCCAACTTCTTCTCTGTGTACTCTGTGGCTCTGTGGTCATACGAACGGGAACATCTGCCACGAAAGCATCATGACAACAGGCATATCCCGTATTGCCACTCCCTCTGACAAGCGAACTTCGAGGCATGCACTACCAGTCGCGGCCAGGCCGCGCCGGTACAACCTTCCTTTGGGAATTCTTCTCCTTATATTCCTCCGCACTTCCGCGTCAATGAAACCAGACGGCGAGCAAGTTGTCACTCGCGCGAATGCGCGGCTCGCTTGCGTCCGGGTGGCAACGAGGCATTCGGAGCGGTTCTGGTTAACGCTGGGTCGCTGGGACGCTGTGGAATCCAAGGAAACAATTTCCCTTTGCTCGCCAAGGACCGGCGGCGCCCTGCGAAGCCAACACGCGAGTTGTGGCAACGGGGCAGGATGCTGCGCGAGTGAGGCAATCGAGATGGAAGTAGGGATGGGGTAACACCCCATCCAGGGCGGCGGTATTACCGCCGCCCTACTTCATACGGAAATGGCAACGAGCGGTAATCAAGGGGCTTGCTTAACGCTAAGTCGCAAATGAAAGAAAGGTTTGTCAGGCTCATTGCTCACTCTTCATTGCTCATTGCTTGCCGGCATCCACTCCCAGTCGCACGAAGTGTGCGCCGCTACCCATTCCACTCACGTTCATCGTAAGGTTATTGAAAATGAATTCTCCGCGCCTCTCTTCAATCTCAGCGTCTCCGCGTCAATAAAACCAGGCTGGCGAGCAAGTTGTCACTCGCGCGGCTGCGCGGCTCGCATGCGCTCGGGTGCATGCGAGGTGACGATGCGAAGGTTTTGTCAACGCGGAGCCGCGGAGTCGCGGAGGAATTCAGGAGAAGACTCTCCACAGGATCAACAAGTGCTGCAGTTCTGATTGCCGAAACCGGAAATCGGAAACCCGATACCGGGTTGTCAGAATGGATTCCGGCCTCCAAGCCAAGCTTACAGCTTGGCCACCCCTAGCCCGCCGCTTCCTGCTCCATGTCGCTATTGCCGCTGTTGCGGTGCTGCTCCATCCACCAGGCGCCGTAGTCCACCATCGCACGCACGCGCACCAGGCGGCTGTCGGCGCTGCCGACGCGGCCGTAGAGCGTATGCTCAGTGTCGCGCTCGAACTCATCCTTGATGGCGATGAAGTCGCTGTCATTGCTGGCGAGGTCCTCGAACTCAACCCAGCGGCGCTGGCCGTCGATCAGCATGCTGCAGCCCTCACGCTGCATCCGCTTGCCCTGCCAGCGGCCGATGTGCTCGGAGAGGTGCAAAGTCGAGTTGGTGCGCACGCCGAGTGACAGCACCTGGCCGTCGAGCTCATACAGGCGGCCGAGCGGGGAGCGCTCGCCGAACTGGCAGTCCAGCGGATGCTCACGGGTGATTTCGTGGGCCAGGCGGCCCCAGGCGCAGACGCTGACGATCGGGTGCATGCTGCGCTTCACGCCGGGCAGGCTGCGGAACAGCTCAGCCACGCGGCCGACGCCGCGGCTGGGGGAGATCTGCGGGATGTAGGGGGCCATTTCCTCGCGGATGCTCTGGTGCCATTCAGCGGGGACCGGCGGGTCCTGCCAGTTGGCGGGATCCGTGTTCCAGGTGGTGAAGGCCGGCATCACGATCGTGCCGTCGGGGGTGACGACATTGACCAGCGCACTGATCACGGTCTGGGCACCGCCGCAGACCCAGCCGAGGCTGGACATCGAGCAGTGCACCAGCACGTCCATGCCGGGCTCAAGCCCGAGCTTGCGCAGGTCACGCTCCAGCGCCTGCTGGGTGACGGGAACCTGGCTGCGCCCGACGACGCTGTGTTCCGAGATGACATCACCGTTGCTCCCGTTTGTGGACGGCGCGAACGGAGTGCGTTCGATCTGCTGGATTGTGTGCCCCGGTCTCATGTGGAGATTATACGAATTTTCAATTAACAGTTAAAATCGAGTGTGCGGCGGGTAAAGTCCCGGCAAGGGCTGTTCCAAACGGGAGAGCGCATGAATAAAGGGCGCAGCAAGTGTCAGAACCTTGCGTGGACCATTAATTAAATCTTCCTAAAATCGACAAAAGACGCAAATCGGGGCGGTTTTCGCGTCTCATTTGGGCAAATAGGGAGCAGGAAGCCAGTCAAGCAGTCAACGAGTCAATAAGTCAATCACTGGCTTCGAGCAGGCTTAAACGATTTAGTTGACTCTGTGACTCCGTGACTATTTGACTAGTGATAGGCTCGCATGCGCTCGGGTGACGGGAAGGCTGTATCTACGGTTTCCTTAACGCTAAGGCGCGAAGACGCGAAGGAAACGAAGGGAAAGAAAGCCCCAACGGAACACAGTACCGGCGCGGCCCTGCCGCGATTGCACGCGAGATGTGGCAATTGAGGCAAGGAATGACGTGAGAGAGGGTCTGTTGCCAACAATTTCTCTGTGAACTCTGTGGCTCTGTGGTTATACAAATCGAGGCATCAACCGAGAAGTCATCAGGATGTAAGTCATATCCAGTATTGCCAGGCCCGTCTGGCCTTTTGAGTCAAGCGGTGGCGTGACGAGGCGCGCAACTGCGCGATATGCTGCGTGCTCGCCTGTCTGGTTTTATTGGCGCAGAGGCGCAGAGATTCAGGAGGCGCAGAGGATTAAATTGCATGTCAGGCTCTTTGCTCATTCTTCATTGCTCATTGCTTGCCTGCATGCTCTCCCAATCGCACGAAGCGTGCGCCGCTACTTCCTGGCAATATGGAGCTTAGGGTTTGATTAACACAGAGATCCACAGAGTCCCACAGAGGTATTCAATATCCGTCAGGCTCATTGCTCATTCTTCATTGCTCATTGCTTGCCGGCATACCGAGCCTGACTGGCGTCAGGCCTCCGCGCCTGGCTAGCGCCAGACCTCCGCTACCAGTCGTTGTCATTCCACTCCAACTGGGCCTCGTCGTAGCTGCCATCGGGCAGCTTCGTGAGGAAGCGGCTCGGGCGGTTGATGATGCGCTGGAAGTCATGCGTCTCGCTGATCATCGGGTAGCTCATGAACAGCAGCTGCTCGGCGCGCGTGACCGCCACGTAGAACAGCCGGCGCTCCTCGTCCTCGCCCTCCGGGTCCGTGCGGCTCATGCGGTGCGGGATCACGTCGTCCTGCACATGCACGAGGAACACGGTGTGCCACTCCAGCCCCTTGGCCTGGTGGATCGTTGACAATGTGACCGCGCCCTCCTCCGGGTCGTCCGCGCCCTCGACCTCCTGGCCCTGCAGCTCGCTGCCGCTGAAGCTGCCGTTCAGGCCGATCTCGGCTAGGAAGGCGGTGACCGTGTCGAACTGGTTGGCGAAGATCTCCAGCTGCTCGAGGTCGTCCAGCCGCTGGCGCCAGTTCTCCCATTTCATCTGCAGGTAGTCACTGTAGCGCTCGTCGATCACGCGGCGGATCAGCTCGGAGGGCGGCGTTGTCAGCGCCTCCGGCTCGAGCTTCTCGAGGAAGCTCTTCAGTTCTCCGAGCGTCTCCTTGGCCTTGCCACGCACGCCTTCCACCACACCGTTGTAGATGAACTTCTGCAGTGGGTTCTGCACGCGCAGCTTGCCGACCACACCGGCGACCGTCTTCGGGCCGACGCGATCGCACATCTCGAGCATGCGTTGCCAGGCCAGCTCGTCATGCGAGTTGGCAAGCACCAAGAGGTAGCTCAGCACGTCCTTCAGGTGCGCCTGCTCGAAGAAGCGCAGGCCGCCGCGCACCACGAAGGGAATGCCGCGGCGCGTGAACTCCAGCTCGACCTCCAGCCGGTTGGCATGCGCGCGGTAGAGCACGGCGATCTGCTTGTAGTCCAGCTGGTGCTCCTCGCGCAGGGACAGGATCTGCTCGCAGACGAACTCGGCCTGCTCCTCGCGCGAATTGCAGGCAACCAGCAGCGGGCGGTCCTCGGAGCTGGGCTTGACACTGACCAGCTGCTTCTTAAACTCAGCCGGTCCCTCGCCAAGGATGGCGTTGGCAAGGTCCAGCACCTGCGGCGTGGAGCGGTAGTTCGTCTCCAGCTTGCAGATGTTGGCACCGGGGAAACTCGTGGGGAAGCTGAGGATGTTGCGGAAGTCGGCACCGCGGAAGGAGAAGATGCTCTGGGCGTCGTCACCGACCACGAACAGGCTGCGCCCCTGGGGAGCCTCCGGGCTGTCCTCGACGGGCTCCTCCAGGTCGTCATTCGGCTCAGGCACTTCTGTGCGCAGGGTGGTGGACATGATGTCAATCTGCTGCCCGGCGAAGCGAGCGGCGTTGAAGGGATCGGAAGGAGTAGCAGAAACAGAATGAGAATCAGAAGGAGAATCATAATCAGAAGCAGAAGCAGCAGGCAGCGGGGCGGGTACGTCCGACTCGTCATCGCCAACTGGTACGGCCGGTTTCTCCTCACCGCGCGGGTCGCCGAATGTCTCCGCGCGCTCCCTCATCATCTTCTCGGTGACGGGGAAGTTCATCCACTTCACGATCTCGGCCTGGATGTGGTTGACATCCTGGTACTCGTCGACGAGCAGCTGAGTGAAGCGGCCGCATAGCCGGCGGCGCACGCCGGGGTGTTCCTGCAGCAGCTTGAGCCAGTTGATCAGCAGGTCGTCAAAGTCCATCTGGTTGCTCTGGAACTTGCGCTCCGTGTAGAGGATCAGCACGCGCTGGATCTCGGCGTACTGGTCATACAGGTGCGGGTAGCGCGCGGAGAGCAGGCTTTCGAGGTCGGTGTTGGTGTTGACCATTGCGCTGCCGATATCAACCAGCACGCGGTCGCTCGGGAAGCTCTTGCCGCTGCCCTCGATGCCGGCCTCCGTGCGGCAGAGCTTCATCACCTGGCGCTGGTCGGCACTGTCGAGGATCGTGAAGCTGGAGTTGAAGCCGATGTGGCGCGAGTAGCGGCGCAGCACTAGGTTGGCAATCGAGTGGAAGGTCCCGCCGGTGATTTCGCGCGCCGGGCGGCCGATCAGGGCCTCGGCGCGGTCCAGCATGCTCTTTGCCGCCTTGTTGGTGAAGGTCGTCATCATGATCCGGCGCGGGTTGATGCGCAGCTCGCCAATCAGGTAGGCGATGCGGTAGACGATCACCCGCGTCTTGCCACTGCCGGCCCCGGCCAGCACCAGCGTGGCACCGAGCGGCGCGGTGACTGCGGCGTACTGCTGCTCATTGAGCTCGGCGCGCCAGTCGATGTTGAAGGGGGAGTGACGCTCCTCAGCCGTGCGGCTGAGCCTGATCCTCCTGATGTCGCGGTTCTCCGTCACATATCCATTTTACAGGCAGGAAACGGGTGTATAGGGGAAGTGGCTAAAGCCCGAACCCGCCGCTAAGGGTGAGCACCGAGCCGGTGGTCTGGCGGGCGGTCTCGCCCGTCAGGTACCAGACCGCGCCGGCCACCTCGCGCTGGCTGACCAGCACGCCGGAGGGCACATGCTCGGCGTCAAACTGCGGCACGCCCTCGGCCGCCAGCTCCGTGATCCCAAGCGCAATGCAGTTCACCGTCACCTGGTCCGGGGCCAGCTCGCGCGCCAGGCTGCGGCTGTAGCTGGCCAGTGCCGTCTTGGCAGCGCCGTAGACCGCCACCGCCTTGTAGCTGCGGATGCTGTCATTGCCGGTGCTGAGGAAATTGACAATGCTGCCGCCACCGATGCGCAGGTAGCGGTTGCAGGCGCGCACGGCATTGTGCACGGCCAGCACGTTGTCATCGAACACGCGGCTGAGCGTGGCGGAGTCGGTGCCGATGATGGTGCCATCGGAGGCGGAGCCGGAGGCGTTGATGAGGATGTCGATGCCGCCCTCCTCCACCGCGACCTGCTCGGCGAGTTTGCACATCGCGTCGTAGTCCAGCGCATCACAGCGGTGGGTGCTGAGCCTGTAGCCGGCGGCCTGCATTTCATCGGCGAAGGCAGCCGCGCTGTCGCCGTCGCTCTTGAATACGGCATGCACGCGCTGGCCTTCCACCAGCAGGGCCTCGCTCACCCAGCGGCCGACGCGGCGCGTGCCACCGACCACGATGGCAGTGCGGGGCGTGCCAGGCACGGGGAGCTAGTGTCCCCCCGCGGACTGCCAGCCGCGGATCTTCGCCTCACAGCGCTCGTCGCAGAGATCGGCGATCTCGGAGAGCGAGCCGACGGCCGCTTCCGGATTGGCGATCTCCGAGCGCGGGCCGACGATGGCCTGGAAGCAGGGCAGGTCGTCCACGTTGCCCGGGTCGGACAGCGAGGGATAGGACACCAGCAGCTTGACGAGGTCGTCCACGTCCTCGAACAGGGTGACGAGGCGGCGGTGCCCGGCGACGCGGCCCGGCTCGAACTCCTGTTCGGCGATGCGCTTCATCACGCCGAAGTTGAGCGGATGCACCGGGGTGAAGTAGAGCTTCTCAGCGATCATGATGGAGTAATTCTACAGCAGAGAGCAGGGAGCAGAGAGCGGAAAGCAGGCTGAGCTAGCAGAGAGCTGAGAGCAGATAGCGGAGTGGGCTTGCAGAGAGCAGATAGCTGATAGCAGACTGATGTACTTCCACCTGCAAGCTTCGCTGCGCTCGGGCAGCAGTTTCGCCATGTGCAGCGGCTTTCTAAACGCGGAGTCGCGGAGACGCAGAGAATAAAGGAGAAGAGAAATCCAACGCTGGGTCGCTGGGGCGCTGGGAATCTCTAAACGAACAAGTTCCGGCTGCCGGGTCTGCTATCTGCTTTCTGCTTTCTGCAAACCGTCGGATTGCTTCGCTGCGCTCGGGTCACAGAACGGCAGTGTGTAACGGTTCTCTTAACGCGAAGGCGCGAAGACGCGAAGCGTTTCAAGGAGGGAAATATCAAATCTGAAATCCGTATCGGCGCTGCCCGGCAGCGCCAGCGCGCGTGATGCTGCGAAAGGGCAAGCCCTTGCGCGAGTGAGACTTCTTTACAGGAGAAACTGACTGCCTGAAAGGGAAGTAGGGATGGGGTAACACCCCATCCCGGTGGCGGTATTACCGCCACCCTACTTCAAACTACAGTTCAAGCCAGTGTTGCTTTGAACCACCAAGCCACAAGAACACCAGGGCTTATGACAATCCCTACCTAGCGCAAGGTGGTGCGCACGAAGAATCAGCTCGCGTGCTGGCGTCGCCGGGCGACGCCGGTACATTATTAATGAAAGTTGATTCCATAAACGGAAGAAAAACTCTTTGTGCTCTGTGCTCTCTGTGGTTGGAATCTCAGAGTGCTCCTCTTACTCGTTGTGCGACTCGCGCCGCACCTCCGTCAGCTAAAAAGCTGAGCCAGCAACTCAGTATGCTGGCGTTCGCAAACTTCGCCGCAGGCGCGGAACAGTTCCTTTAAGTCGATCCAGTCATCCAGTTCCTCGTCCGTCGCCACATGCGCGATGAACCACTCCGGGTAGGCCGCAGCGTCATGGCGGCGCTGGACCAGCACGCCGAACAGGTAGTCCCCCGCCGGGTTGCGCATCACGAGCATGCGGCGCATGAGCTGCGGGTGCAGCGTGCAGTCCTCCGCGAACTGCTGGTAGACCAGCTCCGTTGTCAGCTCGAAATCCGGGCGGTGCTCGAAGCGCAGCTCGAACTCAGGCATCGCCGTCCTCGCGGCGCACGCGCATTTCACCGGCCGCCGGCTGCACGCGCAGCACTTCACCGGGGGCCACGTTCGCGGCATCACGTACGAGGCTGCCATCCTCACGCCAGACGAGCGAGAAGCCCAGCCCGAGCGGGGCACGCGGGTCGAGCGCCTTCAGGTGCTTCTCCATGTTGCCAACGCGCTGCCGGGCATCCTCGCTGGCATTGCGCGTAAGTCTGAGGAATTCGGCGGACAGGCGCGGCAGGCGGTAGGCATCCTCCTCCATGCGGCGCATCGTGAGCGTTGCCATCCTGTCCAGGAGCTCGCCGTGGCGGCCCTCGCTGCCGAGCCCGCTGTATTCCACGGCCAGCTCCGCCAGCTCATTGCCAAGCTCATCCAGGCGCTGGCTGCGCTCCTCCACGCTGCCCGCCACATCACGCAGCAGGCGGTGGTCGAACAGGCGCTTCAGGCGCTCGTTCGCATTGCCGAGGTTGTTGCGCAGCTCACGCACCAGCCGGCCGGTGCGGTCGCCGATCGCGCCGCGCAGCTCATTGACATCGGGGGTCACGACCTCGGCCGCGGCACTGGGGGTCGGGGCGCGGAAGTCGGCGACGAAGTCCACGATGGTGAAGTCGATCTCATGCCCGACGCCGGTGATCACCGGCGTCTCGATCTCCGCCAGCACACGCGCCAGCTTCTCGTCATTGAAGCACCAGAGGTCCTCGAGGCTGCCGCCGCCGCGCACGAGCAGGATGCTGTCGAGGCCGGGGAAACGGTCGGCGGCCTGCAGCGAGGCGATGATCTCGGGCGCTGCCTTGTCACCCTGCACGCTGCAGGGGAAGAGCACGACCTCCATGTAGGGCGCACGGCGCCTGAGCACGTTCAGCACATCCTGCAGGGCAGCGGTGGCGATGCCGGTCACGATGCCGATGCGGCCGGCCACGGCGGGGGGGCGCAGCTTGCGTTCCGGGGAGAACAGGCCCTCGCCGTCGAGCTTGCGCTTGAGCGCTTCGAACTGGGCGGCGAGGTCGCCCTGCCCGCTCTTGATGATGTCGTCACAGATGATCTGGTAGTTGCCGCCCTTCGGGTAGACGCGCACGTCGCCATGCACCATCACGGCGTCGCCGTCGGCGGGCGGGCGGGCCTTGCGACGGCCGAAGCCGAACCAGGCGCAGGTGATCTGGCTGTCGGCGTCCTTCAGCGTGAAGTAGAGGTGGCCGCTGCCAGCGAGGCGCACATTGGAGGCCTCGCCCTTGACCCAGACGCTGCGCAGCTCGGAGTCGCTCTCGAGCAGCTGCTTGATGCGCGCGGTCAGGCGCGAGACGGTGATTTCGGAGTGGGCCGTGCTTCCTTCCACGGACTGATTATAGAGGGGAGGCGACTCGCTGCGCTCGAATGGCGGAGAGGCAGGATGCAGTCACGAAGCCTATGAGTCAATGAGTCAATGTGTCAAGGAGTCAAGGAGTCAATGATTGGCGGCGTGATTCTCTCAAACGGATGTTGTTGACTGATTGACTATGTGACTAAGTGACTGCTGAATTGGCTCGCTTGCGCTCGAATGGCAACGAGGTATTCAGGGCGGTTTTATTAACACGGAGTCGCGGAGGGAATTCAAGGAGAAGAAACTTCACAATGAATATCCGTACCGGCGCTGCCCGGCAGCGCCAGCGCGCGTGATGCTGCAAAAGGACAAACCCTTGCACTAGTGAGATTTCGTGGCGAGAGAAGCTGATTGCCTAAAGGGAAGCAGGGATGGGGTAAGGCCCCATTTGCGGTGTCGGTATTACCGCCACACTACTTCAGACAGTTATCCAAGCCGTCTTTGTTCCTAAACCACCAAGCCACCAGGGGAAATGACAATCCCTGCCTCGCGCAGCGTGGTGCGCACGCAGTATCAGCTCGCGTGCTGGCGGCACCTGGTGCCGCCGGTACTGATTATCCTGACCTGTTTCTCATTCTGATTCTGCTTCTTCTGACAACTGACAACTGACAACTGAATGGAGTGTTGGTCTCAGACCAACAGGGCCCTGTAGCTCTCAGAGCTACACTCCGATTCTGACCACCGACCACTACTCCGGCGCGACCCGGCCGTGACCAATTCAGAACTGTGGATTGTACTTCTGCTTGAGCCAGCCGATGATGTTCTGCAGCATGTCGGCGCGGGTCATCCCCGGCGGCTCCGACTCAGTGATGTTGACAGCGGCCCAGGGGTAGCCGACCACCCAGTGGCGGGTGTTGCCGTGGTTGCTGATTGCGTAGTTTGGCCAGAACCCAAGATCACGGTATGGGGCAACTGTAGTTCCCCAGCTCAGGTGTCCCAACCAGTAGCCATCGGCCTGTTGCTGGGGCGCGAGACCGAGCGACAGGCCTGGCAGGATGAAGAATGGGTCATCGTAGTATCCGATTCCTGTGTATTGCAAGCCAGTGCCAACGCTGAGCTGTGTCGCATGTTTTCCACTCGATCCATCCAGCAGGTAGTTCTCCCCTGACTTGCTCCAACTGTTTGAACGTCCCAGGAAGCCGAAGTCAGCGTTGAAACTGGAGGGAGCGGAACTGAAGTATTTTCCGGCACCCAACCCAGTTCCATCATCCGTGACCACGGCGGATGCCCAGCAATGCCTGTATTCCTGCTGAGGCACTGCATACGGAAGTGGAATGACATCGTAGTAGTACTCCCACCCGCCGAGCAAACCCAGGTCAGGAAAGTCATTGACCTTGGAGTTGTTCTGGCTCATCATCAGCATCGGCCGGCCCTGCTCAAGGATGGCGATGTAGTTGTCAATCTCAGCCGTAGTCCACATCGTCTCCTGGCGCGGCTCGATGGCATCCGCCGGCCCGCCCCTGTACCAGAGGACGAGGAAGTGCCCGTGCGGCTGCAGGTCTGCCAGGATGCTGTCCGTGTACGGAATGACCTGCCAGTCCAGCCCGAGGCTGTCCAGGTCGGCTGTCAGCGCGGTGAGGTTGGCATCATAGCTGCCACCGTCATTGCGGATGATGGCGACATCGAAATCGCCACCGTAGACCACGATGTCCTTCGTGACCGCCATCGACCCGACTTCATTGAAGCCGGCGAGGCTGACGGGATGGCTGCCGGGGCCAAGGCCGTCCAGCTGGACCTGCAGCTGGTCGACAAACTCATAGATGCCGTCATTGTCAACATCCCAGGCGAAGTAGTCAATCGCCGGGGAACCCTGCAGTGTTGTGACATCAAGGGTGACCGACAGCTCCTCATCCCCCAGCCGGGAGGGAGGATCGATGCTGAAGCCCAGCTCCATTGAGGCGCTGGGCACGAGGATCGTCTGGTACTCGATCGGCAGATCCTGCTTCAGGTACATCCTGATCCAGAACTGGGCGGAACCGCTGTTGATCTGTGCCTGGCCCGAGTAATCAAACGGCTCGACCAGGCTTTCATTGGAGAAACCCGGCCCGGACAGGCGAACATCTTCCACAAGGCCGTCCGGGTCAACAAGGTCCAGGCTGTATTCAAGTTCATACGGCCGGAAGTCGATCTCCGGGTTGAATTCGTGCATGTAGTATGGCGCCGTCAGGCAACTGGCAATCACCGGCTCGCTGATGGCCGCATTGCCAAACTTGTCACGCACCTCAAGCTGGACGGAAGTCTCAGAACTGCCTGTGCAGCTGAACTGCCAGCTGCTGTCCGTGATGAAGCCGCCCTGCGGGATGCCGTCAAGCAGCAGCCGGCAGACCGGACTGGCACCCCAGAGGTTCGCCCGCCGTACTGTGAAATCCGCCGGCGCCAGCAGGACATCGTCATCCAGCACAGCTGTGACACTGGGCCAGGGATGCAGCTGCACGGTGCTGTCTGCCTCCCGGTACAGCCCATCAGTACCCAGCACCCTGAGGCGCACGGAATGCAGCTTGGCAATCTCAGGCGTGTATTCAAATGGCTCAGCCCCGCCGGTGACCTGCACTGCTTCCGGCTGTGAGTCCACATACCAGGCGTACTGCACGACTTCAGTGGTACCCCCAGTTATTGGTGTGAATGTGAAGCTGTGCGGTGCCACGGCCTCGCTTTCGCTCGGTTCAATGGCGACCGTCACCAGGCCCTCCAGGCTGAAGCTACTGAGCGCTTCAGAGCTGGCGCCGTCGCCGTCCGTAACGCGCAGCCGCACAAGGGAAGTGCCACCCATGAAGCCGGCGTCCAGCTGGGCAGCGGCATCGGCAAGCTCGAACTCGCCGTCGCCATCGAGGTCCCAGTCGTAGCTGGCAATCCCGCCGTCCCAGTCCGAACTGGCGGAGGCATCGAAGCTGACCGTATATGGCTCCGGGCCTTCCCCGACTTTATAGCTGAACTCCGCCTGCGGCAGGGCATTCAGCCTGTAACTGGCCAGCTTGCCGGGCTGCCCTTCAGTGCCTGAGCCTGCATCCCAGGCCGTGACGTAATACTCCATCGTCCCGGCTGTTGCCAGCTCATCCACATATGTGAAATCCCGGATGTCCCGCCGTGCCGCCTTCAGGAGGAAGGTCACATCACTCTCCGGCCCGCCCGGCCCCGGCAGCAGCTCAGTCTTCGCCAGCAGCGGAATGTGCCGGTACAGGCGGTAGCCCGTGATCCGCTCCTTCCAGTGCTGGGCGATCACTGTCACATCGGCGAGGCCGACCAGTCCATCCGCGTTGCCATCGATGTGAGAAAGAGTCCAGTTGTGGCTGCCGACGGAGTTGTCATCGCGGTCCCCGGCCGGCCAGTATATAAGTCCATCCGCTTCCTCCTCCGGCAGGTAGCTGACCTTCTCATTCCAGTGGATCGCCAGCGGTACAAGGTCGGAGGCGTTGACCTCACCGTTGCCATCGTAATCGCCCGGCAGGCGGGCCGTCCAGCTCAGTTCGATGCGGTTGAGCTGTTCATTCACATCGGAGACGCGCTTCGCCTGGAGGGTGAACACCTCCGTCCCCGCGGCCGGGGCAGCACTGGCATTGCGCTCGGTCCCGAGCCGCTCCAGTTCAGCAGCAAGGAACTGCTCCAGCTCTGAGAAGTCGGCTGCTTCAGGTGCAGTGGATTCGACAGCAGGCTGTATTGCATTGTCAGGTTGGCCAGCCGGTGACTGTCCGCGCAGGCTGTGAGGTTCCGCCCTGCCCTGCCGCGCCAGTTCACCACTGCCGGAGGAACAGGCTGCCAGGCACAGCGCAAGCAGGGCCAGCAGGCCCGCTGCCAGACGCATCGACAAGTTGTCAGAACTGCGGGTCATAATCCACCTTCAGCCAGGCGATGATGTTCTGCAGCATGTCGGCGCGGGTCATCCCCGGCGGCTCCGACTCAGTGATGTTGACAGCGGCCCAGGGGTAGCCGATGACCCAATGGCGGGTTGATCCGTGATCAGAGAAATTCCTGCCTGGCCAGGTACCAATATTACGATAGGGGGAGAAGTAGCTGCCCCAGCTGAAATGAGCCAGCTTGTAACCACTTAACTCTTCCAGCGGAGTAAGACCAGTCGTTGCATAAAGGACTGTCTCCGAGTGGAAACCTTCCTCATAAAGGCCGATGCCGCAATATTGCAGGCCATCCGGCATCTCAATCTGGCTGGCCCGGTACCCGGAGCTGCCTTCTTCGTTGTAACTTTCAACCCGCCACTTTGATGCTTCCCTGCTTGTCAATGTGCCCAGGTCTGCAGTGAAGCTCTGCGGTGATGTCGGGAAGAACTGGCCCTTCTCGAATCCAATGCCGTCATCCGTGACGACACTTGAAGCCCAGGCGTGCCTGGATTCCTCAAATGGAAGTGTATAGGCCTGCAAATCTGCTCCGTAGAAGAATTCCCAGCCACCAAACCAATCTAGTGGATGGTGATCTGTCAGCTTGGAGTTGTTCTGGCTCATCATCAGCATCGGCCGGCCCTGCTCAAGGATGGCAATGTAGTTGTCAATCTCAGCCTCAGCCCACATCGTCTCCTGGCGCGGCTCGATGGCATCCGCCGGCCCGCCCCTGTACCAGAGGACGAGGAAGTGCCCGTGCGGCTGCAGGTCTGCCAGGATGTCGTCCGTGTACGGAATGACCTGCCAGTCCAGCCCGAGGCTGTCCAGGTCGGCTGTCAGCGCATTGAGGTTGGCATCGTAGCTGCCACCTTCATTGCGAATGATGGCGACATCGAAATCCCCACCGTAGACCACGATGTCCTTCGTGACAGCCTTCGACCCGACTTCATTGAACCCGGCGAGGCTGACGGGATGGCTGCCGGGGCCAAGGCCGTCCAGCTGGACCTGCAGCTGGTCGACAAACTCATAGATGCCGTCATTGTCAACATCCCAGGCGAAGTAGTCAATCGCCGGGGAACTCTGCAGTGTTGTGACATCAAGGGTGACCGACAGCTCATCATCTCCCAGCCGGGACGGGGGATCGCTGCTGAAGTCCAGCTCCATTGTGGCACTGGGCACGAGGATCGTCTGGTACTCGATCGGCAGATCCTGCTTCAGGTACATCCTGATCCAGAACTGGGCGGAACCGCTGTTGATCTGTGCCTGGCCCGAGTAATCAAACGGCTCGACCAGGCTTTCATTGGAGAAACCCGGCCCGGACAGGCGAACATCTTCCACAAGGCCGTCCGGGTCAACAAGGTCCAGGCTGTATTCAAGTTCATACGGCCGGAAGTCGATCTCCGGGTTGAATTCGTGCGTGTAGTATGGCGCCGTCAGGCAACTGGCAATCACCGGCTCGCTGATGGCCGCATTGCCAAACTTGTCACGCACCTCAAGCTGGACGGAAGTCTCTGAGCTTTCCGCGCAGCTGAACTGCCAGCTGCTGTCCGTGATGAAGCCGCCCTGCGGGATGCCGTCAAGCAGCAGCCGGCAGACCGGACTGGCACCCCAGAGGTTCGCCCGCCGTACTGTGAAATCCGCCGGCGCCAGCAGGACATCGTCATCCAGCACAGCTGTGACACTGGGCCAGGGATGCAGCTGCACGGTGCTGTCTGCCTCCCGGTACAGCCCATCAGTACCCAGCACCCTGAGGCGCACGGAATGCAGCTTGGCAATCTCAGGCGTGTATTCAAATGGCTCAGCCCCGCCGGTGACCTGCACTGCTTCCGGCTGCGCATCCACGTACCAGGCGTACTGCACAACTTCCGTCGTTCCACCGATCAGCGGAGTGAAGATGAAGCTGTGCGGTGCCACGGCTTCGCTTTCGCTCGGTTCAATGGCGACCGTCACAAGGCCCTTCAGGCTGAAGCTCCTGAGCGCTTCAGAGCTGGCGCCGTCGCCGTCCGTAACGCGCAGCCGCACAAGGGAAGTGCCACCCATGAAGCCGGCGTCCAGCTGGACAGCGGCATCGGCAAGCTCGAACTCGCCGTCGCCATCGAGGTCCCAGTCGTAGCTGGCAATCCCGCCGTCCCAGTCCGAACTGGCGGAGGCATCGAAGCTGACCGTGTATGGCTCCGGGCCTTCCCCGACTTTATAGCTGAACTCCGCCTGCGGCAGGGCATTCAGCCTGTAACTGGCCAGCTTGCCGGGCTGCCCTTCAGTGCCTGAGCCTGCATCCCAGGCCGTGACGTAATACTCAATCGTCCCGGCTGTTGCCAGTTCGTCCACATAGCTGAAGTCCCGGATGTCCCGCCTTGCAGCCTTGAGGAGGAAAGTCACATCACTCTGCGGCCCGCCTGGGCCCGGCAGCAGTTCAGTCTTCGCCAGCAGCGGGATGTGCCGGTACAGGCGGTAGCCCGTGATCCGCTCCTGCCAGTGCTGGGCAATCACTGTCACATCGGCGAGGCCGACCAGTCCATCCGCGTTGCCATCGATATGCGAAAGCGTCCAGTTGTGGCTGCCGACGGAGTCGTCATCGCGGTCCCCAGCGGGCCAGTATGCAACTCCGCCCGCTTCCTCCTCCGGCTGGTAGCTGACCTTCTCATTCCAGTGGATCGCCAGGGGCACCAGGTCGGAGCTGTTGACCTCGCCGTTGCCATCGTAGTCACCGGGCAGGCGGGCCGTCCAGCTCAGTTCGATCCGGTTGAGCTGCTCGTTCACATCGGAGACGCGCTTCGCCTGGAGGGTGAACACTTCCGTCCCCGCGGCTGGCGCGGCACTGGCATTGCGCTCAGTCCCGAGCCGCTCCAGCTCATCAGTGAGGAACTGCTCCAGCTCTGAGAAGTCGGCTGCAGCAGGTGCAGTGGATTCGACAGCAGGCTGTATAGCATTGTCAGGTTGGCCAGCCGGTGACTGTCCGCGCAGGCTGTGAGGTTCCGCCCTGCCCTGCTGCGCCAGTTCACCACTGCCGGAGGAACAGGCGGCCAGGCACAGCGCAAGCATGGCCAGCAGGCCCGCCGCCAGACGCATCGACAAGTTGTCAGAACTGCGGGTCATAGTCCACCTTCAGCCAGCCGATGATGTTCTGCAGCATGTCCGCGCGTGTCATGCCGGGCGGCACCGAATCAGCGATATCTACTGCCGCCCATGGGAAGCCTACAACCCACTGGCGTGTGTTGCCATGGTCACTGAAGCTGTAGTTCGGCCAGTGGCCCATATTGCGGTATGGAGTCTGGGTCCCACCCCAGCTGCCATAGACCAGGTTGAAGCCGTTCTGCAACGGAGTGACAACCAATCCAGTGATTCCACTGGGGGGAACCGGCTCAAGGAAATCATTGCTGTATGCCGTGCAGCTTAGTTGCAGGCCTGGTTCAAGAACAATCTGCTTGACGGAGTACCCAGAGCTGCCTGGGCCACCATACTTTTCCGCAGTATAGTCAAAATCCCAGATAGTTCTGTCGATCATCCCAGTCACATCCCCGGAGAAGCTTACCGGGGCAAACTCAAACCACTGATTGGTTCCGAATCCGGTGTATCTGTCACACATCAGCGCCTGCGCCCAAATTAAGCGATGCTCATCTGCATCAACAACAGCATCCTGGATGTCTGCGTTGAAAAAGGTTTCATATCCGCCGGACCATTCCGGATGTTCTGACGGCCTTGTGCTGTTCTGGCTCATCATCAGCATCGGCCGGCCCTGCTCTAGGAGCGCGATGTAGTTGTCAATCTCCGCCGTGGTCCACATCGTCTCCTGGCGCGGCTCGATGGCATCCGCCGGACCGCCGCGGTACCACAGCACCACGAAGTGCCCGTGGCTGAGCAGATCACTGGCAATGCTGTCCGAGTACGGGAATTCCTGCCAGCTCAGGGCAAGTGAGTCAAGGTCGTCCTTGATTGCGTCAATGTTCGTGCTGTATGTCCCGCCGTCGTTGCGGATGATGGCGACATCCGTCTCAACCGGCCAGACCTGCATGGTATGGCTGAAGGAGCGTGTGTCGCCAATGGAGTTCTCCACTTCCAGCCTGACTTCATGAATACCGGGCTCCAGCCAATTGGTAGTGAAGTGGAATTCATTCAAATTGGAGCCATAGCCACCGTTCACAAACCACTCATGACTGCGTATGGATGGGTACCCATCGTATTCCGTGATGTCCACTTCCGCATTGACCCCACTGCCCATGTATGACTCCGGCGTAATGCTGAAGTCAGCAAGGATGTACCCCGAATCAAAGTAATAATCAGTTGCCAGGTCAGGATACTGGAACATGTCAAGCGTCAGTCTGAAGTACGGCCAGTTTGACTGGCCTGCTCCTTCGCTTGTGTTATATGTTCCACCTTTAAGCGAGACACTCTTGTCAGGATCCGTGTCTCCATTTGGCAATCTGACGAGGATCTGGTTCACCAGGTTGTCAGGATCGTCAATTTCAGTGATCTGCCAGTTTATGTCAAACGGATATGTCCCGATCTTCGGATCGTATTCGAAGGTGATGTCAGGCAGTACCTGTGCCTTCACTGTGTAGGCCTTGCTCAGTGCCGTGTTGCCGAACTTGTCAATCGCCTCGACCTGCAGCTCCGCACTGCCTCTCTCCTGCAGCACGTACAGCCAGCTTGTCTGCTGGTTGAATTCACCCTGCGGGTTGCCATCCACCACGAGACGGAAAAGCGGGTCCGCACCGCTGGAGGCGGTGACACTCTGGGTGAATGTCGCTGGTGCCAGACCATATGCACTTTCCGGCCTGGCTGTGACACTGACTTCCGCATGGCACTGCAGCAACAGGCTGGCTTCGCGGTAGATGCCGTCCTCGCCCTTCACCTTGAGGCGCGCGGTAGTTGATTCCGGGGAATTGAGAGTGAACTGTTTCGGCTCCGGCGTGAATTCCAGTGCGACCGGCGTCTCATCCGCACCTTCATACCATTCATACTGCACAGCCGGCATGCTGCCGCTGACAACAGGATTGACGGTGAAGGTATGCGGGGTAATGGCCTCGGATTCGTCCACCTGCAGCTGCACATTCAGCAGGGAGGGCAGCAGGATGTTGCGGCTCAGCACGGTCTGCCCGCCCTGGTCATCGGTCACCCGCAGCTGGATGAGCGGGAAGCCCGCCGGCAGCACCGCCTCGATCTCGGCTGAGTCCGCCGCATCGGCAAACTCGCCGTCGCCATCGAGGTCCCATGCGTAACTGACGATCTCACCGTCAGGATCATTGCTGCCCAGCGCGCTGAAGGAGAGCGTATAGGGTTCGTCCTCCACGAGGATCTCGTAGTCAAACTCCGCGATCGGCTGCATGTTGACGAGGTAGGAGGCGATGTTGCCTTCCGGTGCTTCCGTGTCTGTGAACTCGTCCCAGGCGCGCACCGTGTACTGATAGCTGCCGGGGATGCCGACACTGTCAATGTAGGCATACTCCCGCAGGACCGGGTCGTCCGCCTCGCGGCTGACACTGATCGGGCTGTCCTCCACGTCCGGCATCGGCAGCAGCACCCCGTTGCCAAGCTCCAGGTTGCGGCGGTAGATGCGGTAGCCGGTGTAGCGCTGCTTCCAGTGCTGCGCGATCACCGTCACGTCGGCCATGCCAACCACGCCGTCATGGTTGCCATCAACATAGCTCGCCAGCCAGTTCTGCCTGCCAAGCGAATTGTCATGCCGGTCACCCGCCGGGAAGTGGTCGATGCCGCTTTCCTCCACAGGCAGGTAGGAAACCTGCTGGCCCCAGCGCTGGCCAAGCGGCACGAGGTCGCCGAAGTTCACTTCGCCATTGCCGTCGTAGTCACCGGGCAGGTGCTTGGTCCAGCGCAGTTCCACCCGGTTGAGCTGCTCACCGGGTCCGGAAACACGGGTGGCCGACAGGTTGAACACCGCGCTGTCGGCACCGGGGGCTTCGCTGGCCGTGCGCTGCTTCTCCAGGCGCTCCAGTTCAGCAAGCAGGAAGTTCTCGATCCGCTCAATGTCGCATTCGCCGCCGGAGCTAGCGGTCGGATCCACCGCTGCCGTATCCGAGTCGTCCTGCGCATTATCCGCAGCACCGTTCGTGATCACTTCCCCGTGTACGGTCAGCAGCTGGGAACTCTGGTTATTGGCATCAAGTGAGCTGGACTTACTGCCGCCGCAGGATGCAAGCAGTAAAAGCAGCAGGCAGGCAGCAGCCAGCCGTGATGGAAGGAGCACGCGTGCAGCAGAATTCGCCGTGTGCATCTTTTCAGCACTGATTTCAGCCATTGATTCCCCCAGGAGTTAGCCGGTGGTTAAACCCAGTGTAAATATACTTACCTGCCGTGGGGCGGATGTCAAGCGAGACGGGATGCCGCGCTTGTGAAACTATGGCCCGCGCGGGCCAGTCCTACAGCGGGGAGGTTATGCGGCATGGATGAGGACATCGCACGCTTTGAAGCACGCCGGACACGCGGCTGCCGCTGCTGCGGCTGGCTGCTGCTGGCTGGCCTGCTCGGGCTGGGCCTGATCATGTGGGGTGACTACAGCAGGTCGAAACGGATGGCGGAGACCATGAACACGGATGAGCTGATGAGCACCGAACAGGTGGAGCAGTTCATCGCCGAGAATGACATCAAGGTCAAGCACGAGGATGGTGAGTGGAAGGCCGAGCCCCCCTGGAAGCAGCCGATCGTGGACCAGCTGCGTGACCGCTTCGAGGACCTCGCCAGTGAGGAACGCATTGCCGAGATGAAGCAGCGCGCCGAGGACAGCCGGCTGTACATCCGCAGCCTGCTGGACAAGTCGCCGGAGGAGCTGCGGCCTAAGCTGGATGAACTGAAGGAGCAGATCGCCAACCTGACGGACCGTGAGACGGTGCGCGAGGCGATCGAGAAGGTGTCCGAACTGGACGGCGAATGGGTGGAGGAAGAGGCCCAGCGCCTGCTGGACAGTAAACCAGGGGAGAACATCGAGCTGTATGTGTCGAAGCTGCAGGCGATGCTGGAGAACGTCAAGGATGAGGACTTGCGGCAGAAGCTGCGTGATGCAATAGACGAGCAGCTGGGACAGCAGCAGCAGCAGGCCGAGCGCGGTGAGCTGCCGGACATCAACCCGGAGACTGGTGAAGTGCCCCTTGTGCTGGCATACCTGAAGGAACACAAGGATCCGCGCAAACCCGTGGACTGGAGCTTCGTGAAGGAAGTGGAGCTGGACGACGGCCCGGCCTACAGCGTGGATGTGATCTTTGGAGATGGTACGGAGACGACCTACTACATCCGCGGTGGCGAAGTGGTGCTGGTGGCGACGCGGGACAAGGCTGCAGATGACGCCTGAGCCGATGCCCGCGCTCATTCATATATGATTGTGGCCTGCCGGACCCACTGAACAACTGCCCGAACTGCGGCGCTGCACTTGCGAGTGAGGCCCTGCGCTGTGCCAATTGTGACGCATCCACTCCGCTGGGGCGGGAGACTGAACCCGAGGACCGGATCACGCAGGAGCTTTCCCGGCATGCTGATGACGAGCATCCGGACGTGCGCGAAATGCTGCAGAGCGGGATTGACGATGCACCGCAGGATGCGCCTGAGCCGGAAGTGATCGTGGTGCGCGAGCCGGTGGTGATCGATGGCGGCGGCCGGCAGTATTCACACCGCGAGCGGGCCAGCTCCTGCTACATCAACCGCTCCTGCCCGACCTGCGCACCATGCTGCCTGGCAATGTTCCTGGCGCCGATGATCTTCCTGTTGTGGACGCTGTACCCCGGCTGGAAGCAGTCGCGTGAGATCGCGCGCTACAGCAGCCGTGAGGCCAGCCAGCAGGCCGAGAGCCAACCCGACCCTGCCAGCGACCGCCTGTTGTCAGAGGTGCGCGAACTGGAGTTTGACAGTCGCACGGCGGTCGAGGCCTTCATCGAGGAACGTGGAATTGCCTATTCGCGACGCGAGGACGGCTACTGGATCGCATCAGACCGTACGCAGCAGGCTGCTTTGGTGGTGCTGCAGCAGCGCTGGATGGAACTGCCGGAGGATCCTGACGGGGATGAAGCAGTGACTGACGATGCAGCGGATGAATAACAGCGGGAAATTTCCGGAAATTCAGCGGCAGGACTGTAACGCTTTTTTGCAGGCCACGTCTTAGATAGTGCATACACACCTGTGACAGGTTCGCAGGAGAGGATCGGGCTTCCCGGGCTGCAAAGCAGCCGTTCGGATTAGCCTCCTGGCGATTTCGCCCGGGCCCGTCCAATCCGGAGCCGTCCGGCCATGGGGTGGTTATTTCTTCGACCCATCACCCCACCTTGCATTCATGTACAATCACGCCATGGCCGGATGGCTCCGAACCTTCCTCCTGATATTCGTGGCAGCGCACCTGCTCGTGATTTCCCTCAACCACTTCCTCGGCCCGTTTGACCCGTTCAGGGGCGAGGGTGAACTGACCCGTGACCAGATCACGCTCGGCACCGGCTTCTACGGCGTGCTGGCGGGCCTGCTGATCTTCGCCTGGGTGATCATCTGGCTGATTGTGTTCTTCCTGCTGCGCGACCGCGCGAAGCAGGCTGAGAAGAAACAGAAGCAGAATGAGAAGCAGGGTCAGCAACAGAAGCAGAATCAGAAGCAGGGTCAGTAGCGGCTACTTCCTGTCGTCGGATCCGCGAAGCTTTGCACGATCCCCCCTCCCCTGTCTGGACAGCGCGGCGTAGAATGGTCGCATGTTCTATGTGCTCTATGCCCTGATCGGGATTGCGGCTGGCATGCTCGGCGGATTCGTCGGCGTGGGCGGCGGCATCATCATTGTCCCCGCGCTCGTGTTCCTGGCCGGCTATTCGCAGATCAAGGCCCAGGGTACCAGCCTCGCGATCCTGCTGCCGCCGATCGGCCTGCTGGGCTTCATGCAGTACATGAAGAACCCTGACACGAAGATCGACCTGGTGGCGGCCGGCATCATCGCTCTGTTCTTCGCGGTCGGGGCGCACTTCGGCGGCAAGCTGGCCAACAGCATCGAGCCGGCGATCGTGCGCAAGAGCTTTGCAATCCTGATGTTCGTCACATCCTTCATGCTGTTCTTCAAGAAGTAGCCTGCGGGCTGCAACTCGACTTCTGGTCTATAATCAGCCGATGGAAGCCACCGACGACGAGGCCTCGCGGATACGCCCAGGGGGGGTGATCGCGCGCTGACGCGGCCGGCTTGGAAGTCCTGATAGCCATCCTGATCATCGCCGTGCTGATAATGCTCAGCGCATTCTTCAGCGGCGGCGAACTGGCGCTGATGTCGCTGGACCTGGTCTCACTCGAGGACCGGGCAAACTCCGGCGACCGCATCGCGCAGATGCAGCTCACGATGCGCCGCCGCCCACAGCGCACGCTGGGCACGATCCTGATCGGCAACAACATCGTCAACATCATCGCGCCGACCTTCGCGACACTCACCGCGCAGAAGCACCTCGCCCCGCTGCAGGGCATCGGCGAGCATGCCACGCTGATCAGCACCATCGCCATGATCGTGCTGGTGACGATCTTCGGCGAACTGGTGCCGAAGACCTTCGCCGCGGTGCGCGGGCAGCGCGTTGCCAAGCTGGTGACACCGCCGCTGTACATCCTGGACATGCTGCTCCTGCCCGCCAACTGGCTGCTGGAGGCGGTGCTCTCGCCGCTGATCCGCTGGCTGACCGGCGGGCGCACCAACGTCGAGCAGCGCATCGGCCCCGGTGAGCTGCGGGCGGTGCTGACGGCGGCGATGGCCGGCGGGCATGTCAACAAGCAGGATGTGGCGATCGCGCGCGAGGCGATCCAGATGTCGCACCGCGACCTGGAGGACGTGATGACCCCGCGCGTGGAGATTGAGGCCCTGCCGGTGACGGCGACGGTCGGCGAGGCGATGCACCTGATGGACTCCACCGGGCACTCGCGCATCCCGCTGTACGAGGAGAGCGTTGACAACATCACCGGCGTGCTGATCCTGAAGGACCTGGTGCACGTCAGCCTGCGGGCCGCGGTCGGCGGGCTGGACCCGGGGGACCGCTGGGCCTCGGAGCCGGCTGTGACCTACCGCCGCGAGGTGCTGCACTACCCCGGCACAAAGGGCATCCTCGAGACGATGAGCGAGATGAACCGCAACCGCGTGCACCTCGTGGTCGTTGTCGACGAACATGGCGGGACCGACGGGATCGCCACGCTGGAGGACATCATCGAGGAGCTGATCGGCGACATCCGCGATGAGACGGACACCGAGCACCACGCGGACATCGTGCGCATCGGCGAGGGCTTCATGCTGATCACGGGGCGCGCGCGGATCGACTCGATTGACATGCTGGACGGGGTGGACACCACTGAGCTGGACAGCAACAGCGTGGGCGGGCTGATGATGGAGAAGCTGGACCGCGCGGTGGTGGCCGGTGACGTGCTGGAACTGCCGGGCCTGAAGCTGACGGCGCTGAAGGTGATTGGCAACACGGTGAAGCTGATCAGGGTGGAGGAAGTTGGGGAAGAGGAAACAGAATCAGAATGAGAAACAGCAGACCGGAGCGGAGGCTTCCAGCCGCCGGAATCGGAGGCCAGACGAGAGTCTGGCAACTGTCTGAAACAGTTTAGATAGTCTTAATAGTGGAAGAAGTTGTTAGTTGCTAGTTCTTAGTGGCAGCGCTGCTCACCGCTGGAAAGTGCTCAGTTGCCAGCCAGAGCAATCGCCCTCTCGCGAAGAGAGCAAAACTAGGAGACGTAGGGTGGCGGTAATACCGCCACCGGGATGGGGTGTTACCCCATCCCTACTTCAGATCCAAGAGCCGGTGGAGCAGCGTTGCGCAGGCGTAGCCGAAGCTGCGCAAGCTTTGTAACGAATATAGCCAGCGAAGCTGCGCTTCGCGGCTCCTCCGGAGTGTCGCTCCAAGAGCGACATGGCCCCGTAGCTCCCAGAGCCACACTCCGATCCGTTGTCAGACTGTCGTCTGAGCTCCTTGCCGAGCTTGCGCTCGACCTCCCCGCCTGACTCGCGTCAGGCCTCCGAGCCCGGCTTGCGCCGGACCTCCGTTGTCAGCTTTACAGCTGACATCCGCTCCAAACTCCAACCCCCAAACTCGTTGTCAGCTTTATAGCTGACCTCCGCTACGCCCGACTACCCAGGTCCTACACCCTCGCCAGAGCCTGTTCAAGGTCAGCGATGATGTCCGCCGTGGTCTCGCAGCCGATGCTGAAGCGCACCATCCCGTCAGGGATGCCGGCCTCCTGGCGCTCCTCAGAAGTCATGCCGACATGCGTCATGCTGGCCGGGTGCTGGATCAGGGTGTCAACGCCGCCGAGGCTGACCGCCAGTGAGCAGAGGCGGACCGCATCCATCATGGCCTTGCCGGCCTCCAGCCCGCCCTTCAGCTCGAAGCTCATCAGGCTGCCCGGCCCGCTGGCCTGCTTCTCGTTCAGCTCGCGCTGCGGATGGGACTTCAGCCCGAGGTAGTGCACCCGCTTGACCTTCGGGTGCTTCTCCAGCCACTTGGCAATCTTCTTCGCGCTCTTCTGCATCTGCTTCACGCGCAGCTCCAGCGTCTTCAGGCCGCGGATCACAAGCCAGGCCTGGTGCGGGTCCATCGTGGCCCCGAGGTGGTACCAGGCATGGTGCACCTCCTTGTAGTGCTCCTTGTGGGCGAACACGATGATGCCGCCCACCACGTCGGAGTGGCCGTTCAGCGACTTCGTGATGCTGTGCACCACGATGTCCGCGCCGTGCTCGATCGGGCGCTGCAGCACGGGGCTGAGCACGGTGTTGTCAACGGCCAGCAGGCAGCCGTTGCCATGCGCGATCGCGGCTGCGGCCGCGATGTCCGTCACCGCGATCGCCGGGTTGGCCGGGGTCTCGATGAAAACCATGCGGGTGTTGGGCTTCATCGCCGCGCGGATGTTGTCGGCATCGGAGCTGTCAACGAAGCTGAATTCAACGCCGAAGCGGCTCCAGTGGCGCTCAATGTTGATGCGGGTCGGGGCATAGATGCTCTCGCTCATCACGATGTGGTCGCCGGCGTTCAGCAGCGCGAAGAACAGCGTGTTCACCGCGCCGATGCCCGTCGAGCAGGCCAGCGCATCGGCTCCGCCCTCCAGCGAGGCCACATTGCGCTCGAGCACGTCGATCGTTGGGTTGGCCAGCCGGGTGTAGATGTAGCCCTGGGTATGGTCCTTGAAGCACTGCGCCCCGTGGTCCGTGTTGCGGAACTTGTAGGTGGAGGACTGCACGATCGGCGGGATCACCGACCCGTACTCATCCCCGTGGAACCCACCGTGGATGCTGCGGGTCGCAAAACCCTCGAATTCATGCTCATGCTTGTCTGACATAGTAATTCCTCCAGTCCGCGTGCCTGATGGCCTGCAATTATAATCCCGCCATGCTCGATCAGTTCGTACAGCAGGCCCTCGAAAGGGCGAGAATCCGCCCCAGCCGCGCCAAGGGCCAGCATTTCCTGATAGATGACCGGGTGCTAGCGGAGGTTATTCGGGCCGCCGAGCTTACGCCGGAGGATTACATAGTCGAGATCGGGCCGGGGCTCGGCACACTGACCACTTCACTGGCGCGCCGTGTGAAGAAGGTGTTCGCCTTCGAGCTGGACGAAGGCCTGGTGCGCTACCTGCACAACTGGGTGCTGCACGACAACCCGAACATCGAGCTGGAGGACATCGCCTTCAACAAGTACGTGCTGGAGAAGGTGATCGAGCGCGCCAAGGCTGACGGGGCACCGCTGAAGATCGTGACCAACCTGCCCTACCAGATCAGCTCGGCCTTCCTGCACACTCTGGTGGAATACGCCGAGGACATCCAGCTGAGCGTGGTGATGCTGCAGAAGGAAGTCGCGCAGCGCGTGACGGCGCGGCCCGGCGACCCGGGCTACAACTCCTTTTCGATCTACCTGCAGACCTGGCTGTCGGCGCGGATGGTCTGCGATGTGCCGGAAGCCAGCTTCATGCCGGCGCCGAAGGTCCGGAGCGCGGTGATCCGCATCCGCCCGCTGGAGGACCGGGAGAAGCCGATGCCTCTCAACCGCGACATCTACTTCCACCTCGTTGAGAACGTGTTCCGCCAGCGGCGCAAGCAGATCAGCAATTCGCTGAACTTCGCCTTCGGGCACCTCTCCCAGGAGCAGGTGCAGCAGGCGCTGGAGACGGCGGCGATAGACCCGGTGATGCGCGCGCAGGACCTGTCGATGGATGACTACGTACGCCTCAGCGATGCTCTCGACGGGCTGGGCGTGATGGCGAAGCGGAAGGGGCGGGATTGGGAGGAGGAAGAGTAGTCAGTAGGCAGTGGGCAGAAGGCAAAAGGCAGGAGGCAGAGGGAGCTGCGTTGCGAAGGCGAAGCCGTAGCTGCGCAGGCTCTGTCTTGTCAGCAAAGCCAGTGATGCTGCGCTTCGCGGCTCCTCCGGAGTGTCGGTCTCAAGACCGACAGGGCCTAGTGGCTCCCAGAGCCACACTCCGATCCATTGCCAGCTTTACAGCTGGCCTCCTGGCCGAGCTGGCGCTCGACCTCCCCGCCCGGCTCGCGCCGGACCTCCGTTGCCAGGCTAACAGCCTGGCCTCCTACAGCTGTCCGAGCAGGCGCAGGCCGCGGGCGTACTTGCCCTCGGCGGCGATGCGGCCTCCATATTCCTGACGGACCCAGTCCGCCGCCTTCAGGAGCACGTCGTCAGCCACGCCGTGGCTTTCCAGCTCGATCACATACTCACCGGCGGTCTCTTCACTGCCCGGCAGCGAATAGGTGCACTCATCGATTGACACGTTCAGCACCTTGCCGGGGTCACCGAGGTTGGCCTCGCGGGCCAGCTCGCTGATCTCGAGGATGGTCTCCATCTTCTGGTTGACGAGGCTTTCGGTCAGGCCGCCGAGGAACTCGATCACGCTGCCGAAGTCCGGCTCCGTCAGCTTGAGCTTGTGCTCATCTCGGATGAACAGCGTGTCATGCTCCTGCAGCGGGCGCTTGTAGGTCAGGCGGAACTCGTTGCCGGAGAATACGTTGCCGAGCTTCTGGCGCACGCGCAGGCTGTGGTCAATCGCCAGGAGCGCCATGTCCGGGGTATCCACCATGCGGTCGTAGGTGGTGCTCATCCCAAGCGTCTGCAGCGGCAGGTCCAGATGATGCGCGAGGCCCTCCAGCAGCTTGTGCGGGTCGGGGTCCTGCTCCATCACGATCTCGATTTCTCTCTCTTCCATATGCACCACCTGTACTTGCGGGCAGGGATTATAACAGACCACAGGCCGGAACAAGGCCCCCCGGATGGCAGTCTGGTAGCATGTACCGGGATAATCCCGGAAGCACAACAATGACACACATCATCCGCACAGTAAAGGCTCGCAGCAGGGTTCTGCTGCCGATCGCGGCACTGGCCGCCGGCATCTCCTGCCTGCTGACGCAGAGCGCCGAGGCGGAGATCCGCCACAAGGAACGCTGCAACATCACCCAGCTCGTGCTGGAGGACTGCCCCAACGGCATCCGCGCGGACTTTGACAACGGGCGGCACCTGTGGAGCTTCGCCGTCGCCGGGCCGATCGCCTTCGCCGAGAAGATGGAGACCTACCTCGAGGAGCCGGTGGCGGTCTACATCGTGGATTACCCGACGCGCAACGATGAGAACATGCGCATGGTGGACGTGGAGAAGGCCTGGTTCCTGTATGACGCTGAGGGCGACGAGTCGCTCAG
This sequence comes from Planctomycetales bacterium, assembly GCA_022646745.1. Classification (GTDB taxonomy): domain Bacteria; phylum 4484-113; class 4484-113; order 4484-113; family JAFGCY01; genus JAHEFU01. The sequence goes on from CP060262.1 coordinate 419,017, forward strand.
CCAGTCGCCGCATATCTACGGCTTCCGCCAGAAGGAAGCCGCGGTGGAGGCTCAGAAGGAAGTCGGCGGCGAGCTGAAGCGCTGGGACTACGTGTTCGAGCAGGTGACGCAGATCGCGGAAGACTGGGACCCCTCGGCGAAGTACCGCCGCGGCAGCCTGCGTGAGGGTGGACGGAAGTAGGAAGGAGAGGTTGGGGGTTGGAGTGGGGAGTTTGGATGGTGGAAGAAGTGGGAGAAGTGAGAAAGTAGGGCAAGGCCACCGTGCCTTGCCGAGGATGGCAACTGCCATCCGTTTGGTGGCCAGTTGTCAGTGGCCAGTGGTCAGTTGCTGTCGGAGTAGCGGTGTAGAGGCAAAGCCCTAGGTGGGCAATCTTGATCCCTTGTAACAAAGCCGGCGAAGCTGCGCATCACGGCTCCGGAGTGTCGCTCTGAGAGCGACAGGGCCATGTAGCTCTGAGAGCTACACTCCGACCTCCTAACTCCAACCGCCAAACTCCAAACCTGTTGCCAGACTTTCGTCTGGCTTCCGGGCCAATCTTGCGCTCGACCACCGAGCCTGGCTCGCGCCAGACCTCCAATGGTGCAGCTTTGCAGCACCTCCGATGGCACAGCTTCGCAGTGCCTCCGGCTAGTAGATCAGCACCTCGACTTCCTCGCCGTCGGAGTACTGGCGGCCGCCCTCGATCGGCAGCAGGGCCTGGCCACGGATGTAGTCCAGCCAGGGGTCGCCCTCCTGCCCGGCATAACGCGTTGCCAGCCGGCCGCTCTCGCGGTCGCGGCGGTAGCGGATGGCGCGCAGGCTGTCACGTTCGGTCTGGATGCGCGAGCCGTTCTCCAGCACCACGATCTCCGTGCTCTGGAAGTTGCGCGGGCGCAGGTACTTGTGTGACAGCGGACGTACGAATGCCACGAAGGCGCTGATCGCCTCCGGCAGTGAACCGGGCATCGAGACCACCGGGCGGCCGTTGACCTTGCCGGCGGTGATGTGGCGGCAGGGATCGACATCAATGCCCGCCATGTAGACGGTGCCCAGCGAGGCGATCACGTCATGCGCCAGTGAGCGGTGCCGGTGGTGTGAGCCGCCGACGATGTACAGCACATCAACCTGGCTGGTCCAGACCTTCATAGCATTGCGCAGCTCACGGAAGCCGTCCGGTGCATAGCCCATCAAAAGCGATGCCACCTGCGCACTCTGGGAGAGGTGGTAGCAGGCCGTGGCGATCGGGCATTCCTCCTCGCGCTTCTCCTGGCCTCCGGCCCGGCCGGCCACCGGGAAGGGCAGTCCGAGGCTGGCGATGCCGACCACGGGCTTGCGGAACACCTCGACCTCGTCAACACGCAGGGCCTTGAGCATTGCTAGGTCCAGCGGGCCGAGCACGGCCTTCTCCGGGATCATCGCTTCCTTGTTGCGGGCCCAGGAGCCGATCGGCAGCAGGTTGCGCTCCGGCTTCTCAAACACGCGCGGCAGTTCCACCTTGCCATTCTGGTACTGGTTCACCAGCTCCCAGTCACGCGGCGGCTCCTCAACGGGGGCGGCCTCCTCCGGCTCGGGTTCGTCACGGCGCCTGCGGCGGCGGCGGTCCGGCTCGGGCTTGGGCGGTTCCTTGTAGTCGAACTCGTACTCACCGGGCAGCGGCACGAGGTCATCCAGTGGGTAGACCATGTCCGCCCCGCGCGGCACCTCCTGGCCGATGGCGACCGGGATCGCCTGGCCGTGGCGCAGCGCCTCATCCTTGCGGTTGCTCTGGGGCGGGCGGCGCAGCTGGAACTCGGCGGGCGGGACCTCCACATCACTGTGGCGCTCCTCACGGCGCTCAACGGCCGGGCCGCTGTCCTCGTAGTCATCCTCAAACTCAGCCTCGGCGGCGTTGATCTGGAGGGACTCGAAGCTGGCCTCCTCCTCGTCCTCCTCGGCCTCGCCGTCAGCGCTCTTGCGCTTGACCTTCTCGTCACGGCCGATCATGGACATGTCGATCGCGGCATCGGCGGTGATCGCCTCTTCCTCGATGATGTCCTCCTCCTCGACCTCGATCACTTCCTCGGCCTCGTCCTCGGCCATGTCCATGACGGACTGGCCGAGTTCGGCGGCGTGCTCCTTGAGCCAGGCACTGGCCTTCAGGTCACGGGACATGATCGCGAGGCCATCCACGAGGGACAGCGGACGGGAGGGCTGGTTGCCGCGTGCGGTGACGGGCTTGGCCAGGCGGTAGCCCAGCGCCTTTGATGATTTGATGGAAAGCGTGCGCGGGGGATAGGTCAGATCCATGATCCGCGCCAGCGCTTCCGCAAGATTTGGCTTGTCAGACATTGAACTGAGTATTTTAGCGCTAAAGAAGGGATCAGGTTGCAGGGAGCTGGGAACAGGGGCAGGGAAGAGGCAGAAGGCAAAAGGCAGGAGGAGAAATAGAATGAGAATGAGAATGAGAAACAGAATGAGAATCAGCAGAGCCGAGGTGTAGCGGCGTCACCTCGCGACGACTACACGCGAGCGGATACATCAGGGTGTAAACCTCCGGGAGTGAGATTCGCTTCCCTGTACAATTTCCTTTAGGAGCACTCTCTTGGGAAGTATCTTCTTCAATCGCAAACGAGATCTCGGCATTCCTGACATCGAGCGCATCGTCCTGCACGATGCGGAGATTCATTCCTTTGATGAACTGGATGGAGGCATTGTCAGGATAAAGGTGAATGACGGAACAGGTCAGCTTCAGTTACTGAATTTCACTGGCGTTTCCAGGATAAACAGTCTATTGCAGTTTAGCGACAAAGGAATATCCGTGAAGCAAGCCGCTACAGGTAGTGGGCTGGCTGGCGCAGAATGTGAAAGAATTGATCTGGGATTCAGGACTTATTTCTTGAACTTCAGTGGCAGGCCAATTCTCCTGATTGAGCACACCGGATTTGAGGTTGAGTTACTTGGAGAAATAGCGGGCTGAAGTTCGCTGTTTCAATTAGCTAACTTTGGTGCATTCTCTCCCAGTCGCGGCCAGGCCGCGCCGCTACTCATTCTCCTTCTGCTTCTCATTCTTTATCTGACCACTGCCTACTGACCACTGATTACTGGTTCAGTTCGTCCCGTTTCGTGCGGTAGCCGGCGGCCTCATCCGCCTCGCCAAGCGTCTCGCAGATCATCACCAGCTCGTCCAGCAGGGCCACGCGGCGGTCGCGCACATCCACCTCGCCCTGGCCATCGATGGTGTCAAAGATCGCCAGCGCTTCCCTGATGAAGGCCCTGGCTTCCGGCAGCTTCTCCATGTGGAAGTTCGCCACCCCGGCGTGGTAGATGATCTCGGCCGCATCCATGCTGGCCCCCAGCCTGTCGCTGGCGCTGCTGTCCGGGTCGTCCGCCAGCCGCGAGCTGAGCGCCTTGTTCTCCTGCAGTGCCTCCCCGAGCACCATCAGCGAGCCCTGGTAGTCGCCGGTGTTGATCATCAGCGCGGCCTCGTCGAACAGTGCGCCGTGCAGCTCATCGGGCTGGTCCTTGCGTACGCGGCTGACGCGCTCCTTGAAGGTGGCCAGCGCTTCGTCGTACTTGCCGAGTTCGTACTGGCTCTCGCCGATCACCTTCAGCGGATAGGGGCTCATCTGGTCCGGGAAGTAGCGGTATCCGAGGTCAGCAGCCTCGCGCATGTAACTGATCGCCTTCTCGTACTCGCGGAAGAAGTAGTAGCAGTCCCCGAGCAGGAACACGCAGTCCACCAGGTGGTCGTAGTCCCCGGCATCGCGGAACACCTGTTCCAGCGGCAGCGCAGCCTCCATCGCCTCCTTCTCGCGGTCGTCCATCCGGAACAGTTCCTGGGCGCGCTCCAGCTCGGCGATGGCCTGGGTGTTGGTGATTGGCTTGGTGGGCACGCCGTTGGACTTGCCATCAACAGGTCCGCTGCCCTGGCCGTAGGCCAGCGAAAGGTTGCCAACTGCGATAAGTGTCGTGAACATGATGCGCATTCCCGTGGAGGACATGGAATCTCCTTGATAAGGCCAATTGTACTGTGCAATCCGGGATGCAGGCCGCCCGTGGCTGCGGCAGGCTAGAATCAGGGGATGCACGCACTGAAGCGAACCACCCTGCTGGCGGCCCTGCTGCTCGCCCTGCTGCCGGCCGCGGCCCGGCACAGCTCAGCAGAGGACACCGCGGGCGGCAGGCTGCCTGCACTGGACATGCTGCGCTCCGTCTCCAACACCGGAGACGCTGAGCAGGACGGCAGCGCGGCCTGGATGACGGGTGGCAATGCGCTTGCCAACGGAACGGAAATGGAATACGGCACGGTCAATGGCACAGTGGCCGGCTGGAGCATCCACTGCTTCGACCTGGCGGACCCGTTCAGCAAAGCCACGGTCAACCTGACGGCGGCACTCGGCGGGGTCTACATCGCGGTGGCGGACTTCCAGACTGGCCGCTGGGACTTCAGCGGTCCCTTCGCCGGCAACCGTCAGCTCGAGCTTGACAACACGGCCAACCGCAGCGGTGCCGGCAACCTGTTCATCGCCGTGCTGGCGACCCGCGACAACAGCAGCCTGCAGTCCATCAGCGTGGACGGCGGCGGCAGCGGCGGTGAAGGCTACTTTGACGCGTCCCTCGGGATCGACATGGGCGAGTTCGTGGACCTCTCCGTTGTCAACGGCCGCCCGGCGGTGGCCTGCTACGACGCCACCAACCAGCAGCTGATGTACATCCGCGCCAACGATGCCAGCGGCAGCAGCTGGGGCAGCCCGGCCTACCCGGACCCGGCCCTGAGCTGCGGGCTGAACCCGAGCCTCGCCGTGATCGACGGCCGCCCGGCGATCGCATATGAGTCATTCGAGAACGGCACGCTGGACCTGAAGTACGTGCGCGCCAGCGATGCCGACGGCACGAACTGGGGCAGCCCGCAGGGCATCGTGTTCGCCACCAGCTTCGGCTACTTCCCGCAGCTGCGCGAGGTGGACGGCCGCCCGGCGGTGGGCTTCACCCACGACTTGGTCGTGCCGGGCAGCCTGAAGTTCCTGCGCGCCAATGACAGCACGGGATCCAGCTGGGGCTTCTCGGTGAATGTCGCCAGCGGGGCAGCCTTCGCCCAGATTGACATGGAAGTTGTCAATGGCAACCCGGCGCTGTGCTGGACCAGTTCCGACGCCGAGAACGTGCACTACCTGCGCAGCTCCGACGCCCAGGGCTCCAGCTGGGGCAGCCCGCTGACGATCGAGGGCTCGCTGGCAGGCAGCTATGAAGCCAGCCTGGCGATCGTGGATGGCAAGCCGGCGGCCTGTTACACCGCACAGGAAGTGGACGAGCTGCACTACTGCCGCGCGAATGATGCCGACGGCTCGGCCTGGGGCAGCCCGCTGACGGTTGACAGCGGTGCTGAGACGGGGGCCTACTGCTCGCTGGTCTATGCCGAAGGCCTACCGCAGGTGAGCTACTTCCACGGCGACGACGTGAACGAACTGAAGTTCGTGCGTGCGACTGACAGCAGCGGTTCGGCCTGGGGCACGCCACAGGTGCTTGACGCTGATGCCGGGCTCGGCACATCGATGGCCGATGTCAACGGCGTGGCCGCCCTCGCCTACTTCAGCCTCGGCCAGGGCCTGATCGGCTGGCTTTACGGGGTGCCCGCCAGCTAGCCATCTCCGGCAGTCCCTGTTCTGGGTATAATCTGCCAGGGCCAGCAGGAGGAATAATATGCCTGCACTTATCGTGCTGCTTGCCATCGGATCGTTGCTGGTCTGCTCATGTGGCAGTACCTCCTTTGAAAACACGGGAGGCTGGGCTGGGGATCCGCCGGCCTCAATCCACTCCACCTCCGGGCTGGTCGCTGTCAGCACAGCTGGCAAGTCCAGCTTCAATCGCTCAGCCTCAGCAATCCAGTCCGGCGACGCCCTGCAACTCAACGAGGATGCAGCCGGCAGCAGCTGGGGCATCTGGAAGCTGGAGAGCGGTGGCTATGGGCTGGCCGGACTGGAGATCGAGCTTGAGGTGCAGGGCGGCCCCGGCGTCTGGATCGGACTCGCCGATTACAGTACGGGTCACTGGGAGTTCAGTGGTCCGTACGTGACGAACGCCAGCCTGGAACTGGAACAGCCGAAGCACCTCTCACCCGCTGGCAATGTGTTCTGTGCGGTGCTCTGTCCGGAATCCGGGCCTGCACTGGTCCACGGGCTGGCCCTGCTGACCAGTCGCAGCGGCTGGCAGGTGGTGCCCCTGTCCAGTGGCGATGCCGTCGGCAACCATCCAACGCTGGCTGTGGTGGACGGTACGCCTGCCATCAGTTTCATTGATTCCCAGAATTCGCTGACCAGGGTCAGCTACATCCGTTCCCTGTCCGACAGCGGGGCAGACCCCTCCCACTGGGCGCCGGCGATCAGCATCCGCGAGCAGTTTGATGAATTCTCCGACCCATACATTCCGCCGACAGGACTGGTTGTCGCCGATGGCAACCCCGCGATCCTGTTTGCCGGAGCCACCTCGTTCGAAACTTCCTACATCCGTTCAACCAGCACGGATGGGATGGCCAAGGCGGACTGGCAGCAGTTTGCCCTGATCGCCCCCGGCACCTCGAGCGGCGGCCTGCTGGCCATTGTGGACGGGCATCCCGCGGCGGTTTACTGGGACGATGCCAGCCAGCACCTGGTCTATGTGAGGTCGGCGACCGCAAGCGGTGCCTCCCCGGCGGACTGGAATAACAGGATTGATATTGCCTCATCGGGCACGGGCCTGTTCGGCGAATCGCTGGCAGTGATAGACGGCAGGCCGGGCATTGCTTGCTCAGCGCCCAGCGGGAATCCCAGCCTGTACCTGCACAGTGCGACGCCTGCCGGTGACAACCAGCTGGACTGGGCCGGCCAGATCCTGCTGGCGGGCAGTGCTGACATGCGAAATGCATTCCTTGCCCCGGTCGCCGGCAGGCCGGCAATCACGTTCCATGATCCCGGCACCGGCAAGCTGCGCTATGTGCGCGCGGATGATGCAGGCGGGGATTCCGCCTTGGCATGGCCCGCCGCTGTCGACATCACCGCCACGTCCGTCCCGTTCGCGGTAAGCCCCCTGCTGGAGGTCAGTGGCAAGCCGGCCACGGCCTGGTTTGACGACGGCAGCGGCTCACTGATGTATGCACGCTCCAGCGGGCCTGGCGGGATGGCGGCAGGGGACTGGAACGCCCCGGCTGTTGTCGACAACGCGGTGCCGGAAGGCGGCCACATGTCAATGGCACTCGTTGCCGGACACCCAGCGATTGCATACAGTGTGCTGACCAGCCCCTCCACGGAGGAGCTGCGCTACGCCATCCTGCTCGACTGAAACCCGTCCGCTACAGCGTGCTCAGCATCCAGATCTGGTCCGTGAAGTTGTCACGGTAGAAGATGTGCCAGCGTCCGTCGGGGTCCTCGCACAACTCGAACATCGACTTGCCCGCCAGTCCGTCCGGCAGCGGCAGGGATTCCCAGTCACCGAAGTTGCTCCACTGGAAGTCCAGCTCGCGGCCCTCGACATCACCCATCAGCATCAGCCCGGTCTGGCTGCGCAGGGTCTCGCAGCTGACCGTGCGGCGCTCATCGCGCAGCAGCGGCTCGGGCAGGCTGCCGAACTGGCTGCTTGCGGAGTTGCCGAAGTAGTCAACCACATAGCGCAGGGCCCGGCCATCAGCGCCGTAGGTGGAGAAGAAGGCCTGGTCCGTCAGGTAGGGCACGTTGCCGAGGTAGCTGCAGGTCGCCAGCCCGCGGCCGCGGACCATCATGTCATCCTGCAGGTCAGCCGGGAACTGGTAGACCTTGTTGTCAACAAGCTCATAGGTGTCCTGATTGGACTGGTAGAGGGCGAGGCTGGATGCGGCCGGACTGACCCCGCCGCAGCGGGCGAAGATCCGCGAGCGGTAGCCGATGTTGTTGACGACACCGTTCCAGACCGGCCTGAGCGCCGGTGTATGGCTGGCCGCGCTGTAGTCCAGCAGCGGAGCACCTGTGTTGTAGTGCCCGATCACCTCCTGCGCCAGTTCGGTGCCTGAGTCGAAGGCATACCAGAGCATGTCATCACCGAAGGAGCGCTTCGCCAGCATTGGGCGGTAATCCAGCGAGCCCATGCTCACGGTGGCCTGGCTGGTCAGCCCGATGCCGTCCCAGTAATACAGCTTCTGGCTGATGCCGTCATTCACGCTGTAGTAGGCCTGCCCCAGCCCGTCGCTGCCGTTGGTCCAGTACTGTCCGAACATCAGCAGGTAGAAGTTCCAGTTGTCACCGTGGTCGTTGCTGTAGCGCAGCTCGGACTGCGCGCCGTCCATGTTGGTCCAGGTCACATGCAGCTGCACGGCCTGCTGGGAGGCATGCATCGCGCTGCCCTGCCCCTTGGAGCGCGGCAGGTAGCTGTTGACCGGGCTGGAACCGTCGTCGGTGATGCGCATGGCGCGCATCTCACCGTCAATCGTCGTGTCAACGAGGTCCAGCGTGCGTTCGCCGACCTGGGCGTCCATCACCGCCATCGGGTAACCGGAGTTCGTGCTGTGGGACAGTACGCTGTGCACATCCCAGCTGCTGCCGTTGAAGCGGTAGACCCGCGCCTGGCCGCTGGCATAGGCGAAGCTGCAGTAGATGTTGTCAACGGTGGTGATCGATGCCCCGCTGCGGTTAACCTCGGTGTTGTCAATCGGGGCCGGGGCGGACCACATGCCGAGCTCGTCCATCGCGGTCCATTGGTAGGGGGAGGTCTCAAGCACCAGCACCGGGCGGTCGGTGACCGGGTCGATCACCGGCATGCGCGGGTCTCCGACCAGCGCGGCGGCAATCTGCCCGCTGTCCACCACGTTCAGTGCGAAGTCCAGCTGGTACCACAGCAGCTCCGTCAGGGTCTGCACGAACAGGAAGGTGCCGGCGTCACTCTCCCGGGCGACGGCACCGATGCGGTAGACATCACCGACGTTCTCCGCGATCAGGATCGGTTCGAGCAGGTTGTCCAGCCGGTAGGCCACGATGTCCTCGTCGACAGTGCCGGTCCGGTTGCAGAAAAGGAAGTTGTTGTTGAAACTGGCGCTCGTCAGTGCCAGCACCTTGCTGTCCAGCAGCGGCGGGCCCTCCACCCAGTGCTTGCCCTCGTAGTCAAACACCGCGAGCCAGGCCCGGTTGTCCATTGAGGCCGCCATCACGATGCCTTCGGTGTAGATCGGCGCGGTGAGGGCATCCACCGGCCAGTATGCCGGCAGCAGGTCAAGTGTGGCGTCCGGGTCACCGAAGCCGTATTCCCACATGCCGACACCCTGCAGGCGGCGCTCGTAACCGAACAATGTCGGCAGGCCATTGAGCCCGAAGCGCATGCTCGGGTACCAGATCCGGGACTGGGTGCTGGTTGAGGTGTCCTCCACGAGTTTGGGCGCGCTGTCCCATTGTGGGTAGACCTTCAGCAGCCGGCTGGCCGTGGCGAAACGAGCGTCAGTCGTTGACACCGTGAACTGCAGGAAGTGGCAACCCGGCTGCAGCGTGAAGCTGATCTTGCCGTCCGTGGCCGGCAGCGCGCCGATGCTCGGGCTGGCAATCACCCACTGGTCAATGCCGACTCCCTCCGGGTCATAGCTGTCTGTGCCGAAGTCGACGTCCACCGTCACGGGGCCGTAGAGCGGGCCGCTCGGGGCGTGCACGACGATCACGGGATCCTGTTTCGTCCCGATCACGGATGCGCCCTGGAACAGCAGCCAGGGGCTGCGGTTGCCACTGCTGTCCTCGGCGGCCAGGCGGTAGCGGTAGCCCTGGCCCTCCTGGATCGTGTCGTCAACGAAGCTGCTGTCATTCACCAGCCCGGTGCCTACTCCTGCATAGTCGCCGAACAGCATCGGTGCCCGCTCCAGCCGGTAGCCGGCGAAGTCGGCATCGGCGGAGTCCGGGCTGTGCATCCAGCTCATATAGAGGGAGGAATAGCCGGTTGGCAGGGTGACCAGGGTCGGGGGACGCGGGGCGGAGTTGCCACCGTCGACGCCAAGCTCGATCCTGGAGAAGTCGAAGCTGTCATTTGTGGCGAGCATCAGGCCCACATAGGCAATGCCGGAGGGAGACAGGTAACGCCGCTGGGAACCGGGCTCATCCAGCCCGGGGAATTCGATAGTGGCGTCGTCCGTAAAGGGTCCGATTACGCGCCAGCGGCCGATCTGGAAATCCGCCGCGATGGCGAAGTATTCGCCGACCGGGTCGTCACTGGCATCCGTGCGCAGGCTGGTCGGGAAGGCATCCTCGCCGAAACCGCTGACGGGATACACAATGAAGGCGGATGCGCCGTTACCAAACAGGTGCAGCGAGCCTCCGAGGTTTTCGGCATTGAGTGAGTTCCACTGGCCACCTTCATAGTAGGGGTCTATGCTGTGCCATCCCGGTCCGCTGATCGAAATGCTGCGCTGTGCTTCCAGGGCTTCAAGCGGCGGAAGGCCGGGGCTTTCCATCCCCGTTGCAGGACCGGTGACAGGGGAATCAATCTCCTGCATGGGCTGCTGGGCAGACCCGGAGCAGGAAGCGGCAAGCAGCGCAATCATCGCGCAAAACAGCAGCGCAAGTCTGGCGGTCATGGATCATCCTCATCATCTATCTGATTCCCGGAATGGCGTTTGCGGCCTCAAGCAGCCTCGACCCACCAACCGGTTAGCAAAATAGTACGCCAGCAGGAACTGATTCGATACCCTGAATCGATTCTGCTTGGTGACACGGTGCGACATGGAATAAATAGTTGTGACCTATGGCAATCTGATAAGCATATATTAATAATATGTATTGTTGATTGCCATATATGAATTACTTGAAGGTAATTCATTTATAATATAGAAAACTAACATCAATTATGTTACAATCCTGCTAACAGGAGGTTTGGCTATGTAGGACCAGGTTTAGCGAAATCGACCCGGGATGTACCCGGGAGCCGCTGGTACCTATAATGGAACCGGCGGAGCAGACAGCCGGATCATATCCGGACTGCATTCGGACTCTCTTTTGACAAGGGGTCAAGGCAATGGACGTCCTCAATTACATCTACTGGATCAGTTTCGTGGTCGGGACAGGCTACGTGCTGTTCGCCGGTGTGATGGGCATGGCGGGCGGATTCGACACCGAAGGTGGCGACGTCGGCCTGGACAGCCATGACTTCGACGCGGGCGCCCACGGCCTCGACATCGACGGGCATGACTTCGACATCGACGGGCATGACCTGGACGTGCAGGACATCGACGGCGGTTCCGGCGCGGGCTTCGAGGGACTCGAAGCTGAGGCGGATGCCGAACATGACGGACATCACGGCGGGTCGCATGCCGCCAAGGATTACGGTGAGAACCTCGGCTCGACCGGAGGGCACTCGCCGGACCTTGCCAACTTCAACCCGTTCAGCATGGTCAGCATGGCTTCCTTCCTCGCCGCATTCGGCGGGGCGGGCATCCTGGCGACGCTCAACGGGACAGGGCTGGCAATCAGCATCCTCGCGGCACTGGCCGGCGGCGTTGTGATGTCACTGCTGTTCTGGCTGGTCGTCGGCAAGTGGCTGTTCAGCCTGCAGGGCACCAGCCAGGCCCGCGACATCGACATGATCGGCATGGAAGCCGAGGTGATCACTCCGCTGGCGCACGACAAGACCGGCGAGATCGCCTACAACCTGCGCGGCACGCGCTTCACGAGCCCGGCCCGGCTCTCCACGGAAGGGGAGGTCGGCCGCAACGAGAAGGTGCGCATCCGCCTGAAGAAGGACAACACGGTATACGTGGACAGGCAGCGCAAGCTGCTTGAGTGAGCACTGCCGCTGGGGACAGTAACAGTCGCAGTGGACTATAATCAGCCTGCACTACCACGTGCAGGAAGGCGTTGCCCGGAATGCTCCGGGCGAGGAGCGGGGAAATGTTAGCAATGTTGATTCAGGGCTTCGACCTGAACCCGGTGGTGATCGGACTGTGCATCCTGGCGTTCGTCATAATCATCCTGATAATCTGGGCCAGCCGCTACACCAAGGTACCGCCGAATGCGGTAATGGTGGTGTCGGGTGGCATGGGCCAGCGGCTCAGGAGTTCCGATGGCAGCAGCGACCGCATCGGCTTCCGCATCATCAAGGGTGGCGGTACATTCGTCGTCCCGGTGCTGGAGCGCGTTGACATCCTCAGCCTCGAGCTGATGACGATCGACGTGCGAACGCCGGAGGTCTACACCCAGCAGGGTGTGCCGATCCTCGTGGACGGCGTCTCGCAGATCAAGATCCGTTCTGACGACGTGAGCATCGCCACCGCGGTGGAGCAGTTCCTGTCAAAGCCCTCCGAGGAGATTGCGAGGATCGCCCAGCAGACGCTGGAAGGCCACCTGCGTGCCATCATGGGCACCATGACGGTGGAGGAGATCTACCGCAACCGCGACAGCTTCGCCCAGAAGGTGCAGGAGTTCGCCGCGGCGGACCTCGCCAACATGGGCCTGCAGATCGTGAGCTTCACGATCCGCGACGTGAAGGACAACGAGGGCTACCTGGACGCACTGGGCAAGACCCGCACCGCCGAGGTCAAGCGTGACGCCGCCATCGGTGAGAGCCAGGCGAACCGTGATGCGACGATCAAGGCCGCGGAGTTCCGCCAGCAGGGTGAAACCGCCAAGTTCGCCGCCGAGACGAAGATCGCCTCTTCGAACCGTGACTACGAGATCGAGGTTGCCAACTACGCCAAGGACGTGAACCGCGAGAAGGCGGAGGCCGACCTGGCCTACGAACTGCAGAAGAACAAGTCGATGCGCGCCGTCCGTGAGGAGCAGGTGAACGTCGAGATCACCGAGAAGCACAAGCGCATTGAGCTCGAGAACCTCGAGATCGAGCGCAAGCAGAAGGAGCTCGAGGCCACCGTGCAGCGTCCGGCGGACGCCAAGAAGTACGAGATCGAGCGTGTGGCTGAGGCCGAGCGCTTCCGCCTCGAGAACGTGGCGGAAGGTGAGAGCCGCTCCAAGCGCCTGACCGGTCTGGCGGATGCCGACGTGGTCAAGGCCCAGGGTGAGGCGGACGGTGAGGCGACCCGTAACCGCGGTCTCGCGGAAGCTGAGGTGCGCAAGCAGAAGGGTCTGGCGGAAGCCGAGATCGTGCTGAAGACGCAGCTCGCCGAAGCCGAGGGCCTCAAGCAGAAGGGTCTGGCCGAAGCGCTTGCCGCGCAGGAGAAGGCCAAGGCCTGGCAGGAGTACAACGAGGCGGCCATCGCCCAGCTGCTGATCGAGCGCCTGCCGGAGATCGCGAGTGCGATCAGCGCCCCGATGAGCAAGATCGAGCGCATCGTGGTGGTCGGCGGCGGGGACGGGTCCCGCGGCACCGGTGCCTCGAAGATCACCCAGGACATCGGCCAGGTGCTGGCCGAGCTGCCCCCGGTGGTCAAGGCGTTGTCAGGAGTGGACCTGCAGCAGCTGATCGAGCGCTTGCCGGACCTTGCCAGCGGCAAGTACGGCGGCAACGGCGGCAGCCAGCCGGTCAAGTCCACCAGCAACGGTGACAATGACGGTGGCCCGGTGATTTCCTAGGAGGCCAGGCTGTCAGCCTGGCAAACCTCAGACGTCAGACAACAGATCTGACATCTGAAGTCTGGAATCTGAACTCTCAGACAGGCCCCGCTTCGGCGGGGCCTTTTTCATGAGTAATGAGTAATGAGCAATCGACAGCAATGAGTAATGAGCAATGAAGAGTGAGACTAAGTGGCTGCGTTGAGGGAGCCGCGAAGCGCAGCTTCGCTGGCTTTGTGAGCATGCGCAGCTTCGTCATGCAGAATGCATGACTTCGCAACGCTGCTCCAGGATCATTGCTCATTCTTCATTGCTCATTGCTTCCCCTGCGGCGGGAGTGCCGCCGCTGCGGGCCACTGTCCACTTCTGATCCCTACTCCCGCAACCTGCAACCTGATTGAAACTGAGTCCCAGAACAAATTAGGAGAATTTTAATGATAATCGGGAACCATCTTTCATACTGCAGGTCTATCTGTGTGGGTGAGGTGTTTTTCCTGAAACACCAAGTTGTGCAAGGAAGGTACACGCATGGGTCGTAGTGACATCAATACACTTTCCGTCTCGTTTGAGCCCGCACCGCGTGCGGAGATCAAGCCGGAAATCACGCTGGACAGCCTGCATAGCGCTCGCAAGGTGGAAAGCCTGCTTACCGAGCTGCATCGCTGCCCGAGCTGCGACAGCAAGCTCAGCAAGCCGGAGGCCAAGATGGGCCGCTGCCTGAGCTGCGGCAGCAAACTGCTCGCGGAGCAGGGTGAGGAGAACAAGCGTTCCTTCACCATCGGAATCTAGACGAACAATCCTCTAACCGATCTAACAGTCAACGTCTGCAGGTGCATCGCCAGGTGCACCTGTGGCGTTTTTCTATGTGCGTTTATTCGCCGGACTGGCCGTTGATGAAGCGGTAGTTCTCCAGGTCATCGATGTCGTAGGCGATCCCTGCATCCCGCACATGCACGCCGCGCACGCGTGCGCCGGTCAGCTGCTCCGCCCGGCGTTCCAGCAGCGCCAGCGTCAGGCGGCCGGTGAGCATCCCCCAGACCACCGGCAGGCCGAAGAAGATCGCCATCTTGTGCACGCTCTTGCGGTTGTGGAACAGGTCGCGCGCCAGCGGCATGTTCTGGCGCAGCACCGGACCGGTGATGTAGAAGGCGCTGCCCATCGTGAAATGGCCGCCATCCAGCTTCTCGAAACGGTTTTTAGCCCCGGGAAACTTGGTGAGGAAGTCCTCCCGCGAGACCACCGGCATACACAGCTCGCCCATGTCCTGTGCGCGGCTGACGAAGTTGCCGAGCACCTCAGCGTTGATGCGCGGCAGGTCGGGGCTGAGCACCACGTAGTCGTGCACATGGCCGCCGAGGTGCTCGTAGGCGTTCATGATGTTGTCCACCACATCCGCGCCGATCTGCACGTATTCCGCTTCCTCGGGCATGTTGTCCACCACCTCATGGTTGCCGCTGACCACGATGCGGTCGAACAGGCCACTGTCCTTGGCGGCGTCCACAGCGGTGTGCAGCAACGTGCGGCCGTTGACAGGCAGCAGTGCCTTGGTGGCATGGGGGCTGAACTGGCGCAGTTCCTCCGGCAGCTGTCCCCCGGCGATCAGGATGGCATTGAGGCCCACATGCCTATTCTACAGGAGCCGCAGCGCAGCACGGGCGTGTTCGCGTATAGAATGGGATGGCTTGGGAACTGACCTGCACAGGAGGCGCTATTCGGACTGGCTTATCGACCAGGAGGCCAGCCTGACGCGCCGCCGCGACTTCATCAACCGCTCGCTGATCGGCGCCGGTGTGCTCGTGGCGCTGCTGGAGGCACTGTTCCCCTGGCAGCAGTACACCCCAAGCGTGCCGGGGGTGCTGCACATCCTCGTGGCGGCGATCCTTTTGCCACTGCTGTACTTCCTGCTGCAGAATGACTACCGCAACAAGCTGGTGGACTTCACCTCGGCGATGAACGATACGACGAAGCGCCTGATCTTCATCGACCCCTGGCTGGAGCCGGAGCAGGTGGCGCTGCAGGCAAGCTTCCAGTCCTCGCAGCTCGGCCCGGCACGGCAGGCACTGGACCAGGTGGTGCGCCGCGCACCGACCCCCTCCCTGCGGCTGAGGGTGAGTGAGTACTACCGCGGGTTGCCGAGCCACATGCATGAGGGCGACCGGATGGGGATGCTGAGCCTGATGCATCCCAAGACAGCGCTGAGCTGGCTGGCCAGTGCGGCGATGATCTGGATCCTGCTGCCCGGAGTCGGGATCAGCATCGGGGCCGGCAGCGGGCTGACGCTCCTGCCGCTGCTGCTGCCGGTGTTCCTCGTCGGCGGGCACTACAACTCGCGCTTCGCCTACGAGCTGGCGCTGTACAACTGGCTCAGGCTGGGGTGAGCACAGGCCTGATCGTGGGTAATACACTTAGGTGATGGGAATCCGCAGCTTCATTGGCATCATTGCCATCCTCGCGCTCGCGTGGCTCAGCTCCTGCCCGCAGTCGCAGCCGGCCACGGACGGACAGGCCGCCGCCCCGGCGCGCGAAGCATCCAAGCCACGCAGGCTCAGGCTCGTATGCGACCCGCTGCTCGTCAGCCTGCTGGAAACGCTGGAGCCGGAGCTTGGCAACGGCCTGAAGGGCTACGACCTGGAACCGCTGGAGCGTGGCGAGCTGCTGGACAAGCTGGCAGCCGGCGAGAAGTTCGCGGGCGTGGATGCCTTCCTGTTCTCCGATCCTGAAGTGCGCACGGCACTGAGCGGGGCCGGCCTGCTCAGTGAGGCCACCATGCGCACCTTCGCCGGTGACCGGCTGGCGCTGGTTGCCCGCAAGGGCGAAAGCTGGCGCGCGGAAAGCCTGTTTGACATCTACCGCCTGCGCTTCAAGTGGCTGGGCGTCGGCAGCGAACGGACCGTGACCGGCTACTATGCCCCGCAGGCGCTGGTCACCGACGGGGTCATGCCGCGCGTGGAGGACCGCCTGAGCCATCCGGACACGGCGGCGGCGATCCTGCAGGAGCTGCTGGACAAGGGTTCGCAGATGGCGATCGTGCCGCGCTCGCTGATCGTTGGCAACGAGGAGACCAAGCTCGTGCTGCTGCTGCCGCGCGACCTGCATGAGGACTTCATCTACCAGGTGGCGGCGGCCAGCGGGCTGGAGGATGACAGCTCCGTGATGGCGCTGCTCACCGGGCTGGCCGAGAATGAAGCGGTGCAGGCCCTGATCGCAGGGTATGGTTTTGACAATCGCGACGAGGCGATGGGACTGAACGTCGCACCGGAGTAGTGGGCAGTGGCCAGAATGAGAAGCAGAAACAGAAGCAGGTTCAGCTTCGCGCTCCCAGTATTCCCTTAACCCTTTCGATCTCCGCTTCCAGTTCGCGGGCCAGGGTGAAGCGCGGGTTGGATTCGAGGAAGTTCTCCAGCAGGGCCAGGTGCTCGTCGTCAATTTCCGCCGGCGGGCTGGCCAGTGCGCTGCGCACCTGCTCCTCCTCAACGGCAGTTGCGATCGCAGCCAGCTCACTCTGGATCTCCTGCCGGCAATCCGGGTCCTTTACGTAGATCATCAGCTTCATCAGCTGCTGGCGGTAGCCGCGCAGGTTCTGCGCCGGTCGCCTTGCCATCAGCACGCGGGCCTGCTCCACATGGTTCTCGGACACTTCACTGAAGTACTGCCGCTGCTCGGCATTGTGCAGCTCGAAGTACCTTGACCTGAGCAGGTTGACAATCCCCTGCTGGCGCAGGTCCTTGGCCTCCCACTTGCCACCGCCTTCCACAGCGATGTAGCCGATGCGCTGCTGCTGCATGTACACGAGCACTTCGCGGGCAGAGCCGAACTGCATGGCCTCGATCCGGGCGGCATCCGGGCCATTGCCGCGCCTGCTGCGAGCGAAGATGAAGTAGCCACAGGCGGCCAGGCCGACGGCAATCGGGATGTAGAGGAATGGCGGCATCGGACATTGATTCTAGCGATTCCACGGGCATCGCAGACATTCCCGGCTGGATCGAGTTGTCTCAGTTTGGTTTCATTTTGCTGATATTACGTGAATGAATTCACATTTTAGGTAATAGTCTGCATGCTATGGTTCGCGGTCCACGGATTGGGACCGACGGAGATGCACAATGAGTTATCCCTGGTGGCACGTGCCATTCCTGACGGCACCGATGCTGATCGCCCTGATCGCCACGGTGCATGTGCTGGTGTCGCACTATGCAGTCGGCGGCGGGCTGTTCCTCGCGGTGGAGACAAGCCACGCATACAAGCACAACGACGAGGGTTACCTCGCCTACCTCAAGCAGCATGCCTGGTTCTTCGTGCTGCTGACGGTGGTGTTCGGGGCGATCACCGGAGTCGGGATCTGGTGGATCATCGGCCTCGCAAGCCCCTTGGCCACCCACTTCCTGATCCAGACATTCGTATTCGGCTGGGCCACGGAATGGGTGTTTTTCGTGATTGAACTCGCGGCTGGCTTCGCCTTCTATTACTTCTGGGGCAAGCTGGACCGCAGGACGCATGTGGCAATGGGCTGGATCTACGCTGCCGCCGCCTGGATCAGCCTGGTGCTGATTACGGGGATCACGGCCTTCATGCTGGACCCCGGCCAGTGGCCCGAAACGCACAACTTCTGGCACGGCTTCTTCAACCCGCAGTTCCTGCCGCAGGTGCTGGCCCGCACGGGAGCAGCATTCCTGCTGGCATCGATGTATGTCTACTTCCATGCCTCCTTCAAGTGCCAGGACACCGACCTGCTGCGCTACATCGAGAGGCGCAGCAGCCGCCCGGCGATGCTCGGCAGCGCTCTCGTTGCCAGCGGCGGGCTGTGGTGGTACCTGCTGCTGCCGGCCAGCAGCAAGGCCGCCCTGCAGGGCGCGGCGGTGATCAACGTGCTGATGGTGATCATGTTCACGCTGACCATCGTGGTATTCGCGCTGCTGTACATCGGCCCCTACCGCAACCCCGGCTGGCTCAGCCCGGGCTTCGCGATCATGTTCCTCGGCTTCGGGCTGGCGGCAACCGCCACCGGCGAGTACATCCGCGAGGCGGTGCGCAAGCCCTACATCGTCTACAACCTGGTGCTTGGCAACCAGGTGCTGGCGGAGAAGGTGCCGCTGCTGCGTGAGAATGGCTTCATCGAGGGCACGCGCTGGCCCTCGGCCTGGCTGGCGGCCCGGCACCCGCAGCTCGTCACCACGCATCCCGATGGCAGCCTGACGGTTGACGAGCAGGGCATGCTGGCGCTGCCGAAGTATGACCGGGTGGAGATCGGCGAGGTGCTGTTCATGTACCACTGCAACGACTGCCACGCGGAGCGCAGCGGTGTCAACGCGATGGAGCACCTGCTGACCGGCTGGAGCCGCGAAATGGTGGCGACCTCCGTGCGGCACCCGGAGAAGCTGAAGTACTTCATGCCGCCCTGGAGCGGCACTGACGCCGAGGCGGAGATCCTGACGGACTACCTGATGGACATGCGCCCGGAGATGCCGGAGGGCATGTTCTTCGGCGGGCGGCATGACAGCCTGTCCGACGTGCAGGCGATGATTGGCAACACTGTGGAGGAGGCAAGATGATGGATCCCAACGGCCTGATTGCCCCTGTCAACGAACTGGGCTACCCCGCCCCGTTCTGGTTCCTGATCTTCTTCCGCGTGCTCGGGTTCACGCTGCACCTGCTGCCGATGAACCTGTGGTACGCCGGCACGATCACCGCGATGCTGCTCGGCCTGTCCCGCATCCCCGAGGCCCGGCGCTTCAGCGCGCGGCTGATGTCTCAGATGCCCTTCATCATCGCCTTCGGTGTCAACCTCGGCATCGTGCCGCTGCTGTTCCTGCAGGTGATGGGCTACCGTGTGTTCTACAGCGCCACGATCCTGATGGCCTGGCAGTGGCTTGCGGTGATCGCGCTCCTGTGCCTGGCCTACTACGGCGTGTACATCTACGCTGTTGGGCTGCGCACGGCGAAGCAGGGCCAGCTGAAAGCCTGGCAACGCGCCAGCGGCTGGGCCAGTGCGCTGCTGTTCATCCTGATTGCAGTGATCTTCCACAGTGCGATGAGCACGATGGCCGATCCTGGCAGCTGGCCGGCGATCGCTGAGCAGACCGGCCGGGCCGCCGCCGTGTACGGCACGGCGCACAGCCTGGCGGACCCGCACATGTGGGTGCGCATGCTGTTCTTCTTCGGCCTGGCGCTGACAACGACCGCGGCATACGTTTCATTTGACGGAGCGATGCTGGCCGGGCATGAAACTGACGACTACCGCAAGTGGACCCGTGGTTTCGCGCCGCAGCTCTACACGGCAGCGCTTGTTGTCTACGGCATCGGCGGGCTGCTGTACGCCAACAGCTGGGATGCCGGACTGCGGGACTACATGACGGCCGGGAGCGCCCTGCCCTTCGCCGCGCTGGCGGCAATCGGCCCGGCGATCCCGCTGGGGCTGCTATGGCTTGGACGCAATGCCGCGAAGGCCGGCCTGTGGGTGATCATCGCGCAGTTCCTCGTGCTGGGCCTGCATGCGATCGCACGGCAGCTGGCGCAGAACTTCCGCCTGGCACCCTACCTTGACATCGCCGCCGACCCGGTGAAGATGCAGGTCGGTCCGCTCGTGATGTTCCTTGTGAGCTTCGTGCTGGGACTGGGCGTGCTGGGCTGGATCATCGCAAAGTTGGTGCAGGCCAACAGGAAGGCAGTAGTGAGTGGGCAGTAGGCAGAATCAGAATGAGAATCAGAATGAGAAACAGGGTGAGAATCAGGGTGAGAAGCAGAATGAGAATGAGAATGAGGTGTTCAGACTGCCAGCTGACAACCACCTTCTGCTGCTTCTGTTTCTAATTCTGCAAACTAAAACCGGTTCGGCACTGACCACCGACCACTGACTACTCACCACTGCATCTGTGCTAATCTGGAATGACAGCCGAAGCGAGCCGGCGACATACCAGCAGGAGCACAGACATGTTCAAGGAATTCCGTGAATTCGCCATGAAAGGCAACGTGATCGACATGGCGATCGGCATCGTGATCGGCGGGGTGTTTACCCCGATCGTGCAGTCCCTGGTCAACGACCTGATCATGCCGCCGCTCGGCCTGCTGACCGGCGGGATCAGCTTCGCCGACAAGTTCATCCTGCTGAAGCCCGGCGCGGACGGGGCAGCCAGCTATGCCACACTTGCGGCGGCGCAGGAAGCCGGCGCGGTGACGATCAACTACGGCTCCTTCATCAATGTGATCATCACCTTCCTGCTGGTGGCCTGGGCGGTGTTCATGGTCGTCAAGGTGATGAACCGCCTCAAGCGCGAGGATGAGGCCCCGGCGGCCGAACCGACCACCAAGTCCTGCCCGCAATGCGCGATGGAGATCCCGATCGCGGCGAAGCGCTGCGGCCACTGCACGAGCGAGGTGTGAGGAACAGTTGTCAGTAGGCAGTGGGCAGTAGGCAGGCAGGCATGAACATCTGGGGACAGCAGGAAAGCACGGAAGGGATCGACATTCCGGCACCGGACGGGGTCCGGCGCGACGAGTTCCTGTTTCGGCCATCCAACCGCCTGTATCCATCTCCTGACTCCCCGATGGAACCGCTGCTGCTGCAGTGGGAAATCGATGTTGCCAGGCTGGATGCGATTGCCAATCCAGCGCTGCGCAGCTACGCGGCTGAGCAGCTGCGGATCGTGAGCGCCTATGCCATGGCATCGCGCAACAGCGGGCCGCTGCTCGTGGTCGGCCTGCTTGCCCTGCTGGGCCTGCCGCTGCTGCTGAGCCTGGCCTATTCCGGCTACGGAACGGGGGTGACCGTGGTGGCTGTCATGACAATTGTGCTGATAGTGGCTGGCTTCATCCAGCTGGCCCGGGAGGATGACCTGCTGAAGGTCATCCC
Source organism: Planctomycetales bacterium (assembly GCA_022646745.1). Classification (GTDB taxonomy): domain Bacteria; phylum 4484-113; class 4484-113; order 4484-113; family JAFGCY01; genus JAHEFU01. The sequence goes on from CP060262.1 coordinate 440,297, forward strand.
GAGCAATGCCCGGACCCGCCAGCGCTTCGCCGACCGGCTGGTGCACTGCCTGCTTGACAACTCACCATCCGGCCAGCAGCCTGTTGCCCTGCTGTCAGCGCAGCTGCAGCAGCGGCCGGACAGGAATGTCGTGGCAGCGCTTGAGGCGTTCCGGCTGGCCTGCGTCAGCGACCCGCTGATGTACATCGGCAACCCCGTGCCGCAGCTCGGCTTCGGCTCACAGTCCGGCAACCATGAGATCGCGCTCAGCCGGCTGGCGGTGCTGCAGTTCCTCAGTGCGTTGACGGTGGAAGGGGAATACCGGGCCGGGGACGGGAATCCAGCGATGCCTGAATGATGGAGGCAGGGCAGTAGCCATGCATTTGTTGCCAGCAGGAAGGGAGAGGCGGCTGAAGTCACTCAGTCACTCAGTCAAAAAGTCAATTGACATCCATTGAATTGTTGCGGATTGACTAATTGACTTCGTGACTAGGTGACTTGATTCGTGCAAGTTGCCAGACTTTCGTCTGGCCTCCAGGCAGCAGCTCCCTCAGTTCATCCGTCCGAGCTTCTTCAGGTGGCGGCGGTAGTCGCTGCGCAGTTCGTAGAGGATGCGCTCCACCTCCTGCACAATGCCGTCCGGCCACTGCTGCCCGCTGATCCCGGCGTAGTCGTACTCGCTGCCCAGTTCCTGCACCACGATGCGCGTGGCATCCCAGTCGGCGGCATGCCCGAGGAAGCTGCGCAGGTAGTCCGGGAAGCGCTCCTCAGCGATCAGGTGCCGCTTGGAACGCAGCAGCAGGTTGATCAGGCGGTTGATGCGCGAGAAGTAGTCGCGGTCGAAGCGCGCCGCGATGCGTTCGATGCGGGCCTCGATCTCGTGCGGGTCATCGCCCCTGGCAGCGCCCTCCGCACGGATGCGCTGGGTGATTGCGCGCAGGATTTCGTAGTAGGTGTTGGTTTCGTGGAGGTAGCCCACAAGCGGGCCGTAGAGCTGGCTGATCTGCTCCTGCAGGAAGCGCACCCGGGAGTCATGGCGGGCGGCGTTGTGGTCACTGCGGTTGGACAGCCAGGTCCGAAGCAGCAGTGCGGTGAGGTAGAAGATACCGCCGGCGGCGGCACCGATGATGGCGGACTGTAGTTCAACACTGATTACGAAGGCAGGCTCCAGCCCCGGGTTGGGGAGCAGGAAGTATAGCAAAGGAGGGATGCGGGATGCGGGATGGGGTATGCGGAAGTGGTTGGAGTTTGGAGTGGGGAGGTTGGAGTGGGGAGCAGATAGCCTGCACAAACAGGCAAGCTGATTTGTTGTCTTGAGGAATAATGTGTTTGTGAATGAACCTGCAAACCTAGCCGGGACAGGCACTGGAATTCAAGGAGAAGCACGTACGAAAGCAGTACGTTATCTGAAAGGCGTCATCAGGTATTCCCGCTTTGGCCTGGTTTGCAATCGCTATGTATTGCCACTTCTGTGCCTGCCCCTGCTGTTTTCTCCCCTCTACAACTTTGGCACCCTCGGATGGCTGTCCATTTTCAACTCAGCATTGGCAATCTACATGCTGCTTGTGCTGATCCTTCCCGAATTCAGACGAAACATTGTTCCGGCAACTGAACTGGCTGAAATCCGGCGGCTGGCGCGGGTCAACCTGCTGGACCATGGACTGCTGCTGAAGGCTATGGCGGCGGACTGTGCCTACGACATGCATGCACCGGGATCGATCTTCAATCCCGCTGGCCAGCAAGTCCCTGAGCGCTACCGCCTGCGTAATATCCAGGCGCGGATGCGTGCCCTGATGGACCACTACGCCATGGCCTGTGAAAGCCACGGCTGGCCATGGAAGGCCGGGCAGGATGATAGTGAGCAGATGCGGGAGAACATGAACGTCGAAGGCATGGAGCTGAAGACCCTGTCCGACCTCGGTTCGGTCATGGCAATGGGCAAGTACCTGGCTTCTTCAATGCATGTCAAGTCGCCGGAGCGCCTGGCAATCCTCGAATCCCTGCTGGCAGTGCTGGAGGAACAGGAGGATGGATGACAGTCCGGGGACCATCCGCAGTGGCAACCTGCGGACATATGTGCAGCTGCAGGGGGAATACCGCGGCTGTGAGCATATGGAGCGCATCGGTCGCCAGCTCGGCCTGCGGCAGGCATACTGGCAACTGCGGCGCATCGGGATGGCGATGCTGTTCTGCCTGCCGGCGGGCTGGATGTTGCTTGCGGGGCTGGCCAGCGGCAACCTCGTGTACTGCCTCGGCGGGATCGGCATCCTCTATTACTACTATTTCCGGGTGCACCTTGACAGCGCCGGCATGGCCCGCGTGGAGTACTTCATGCAGAATGCGCGGCATTACCTGCTGGACAAGGGCCTGCTCGTCGAACTGCTGCAGGCTGACAAGCCGGAGTGGCTGCTGGAGCAGGACCGCAGCCTCGAGCTGGCCCGGCTGAAGGCGAAGGAGCGGCCGTCATTTACGGATACGATCCAGCGGCTGGAGTTCCTCGTGGAGCATTACGCCCTGATCTGTGACGAGCGCGGCTGGCAGTGGCGCGAGCGGGTGCAGAAGTCCGCCGGGCGCCTGAAGGCCGGTGAGGAGCGCAAACGTGAACCAGGCCTGCTGCCCTGGGAGCGGCAGGCGCTGGTCGGGGTGCTGATAGACATCCTGGAGGACCGGCCCCGCGGACAAGCCGGGCCAAACCTGCCCGGGCTGCAATGACGGATGATGCCGGGCGGGCGAGCAGGCATTGGTTGATTTCGCTATGATGTAGGGATGGACAGGCCGGCCACAGGGAGCGGGACGACTGGCAGGGTAATATCAGCGGACAGCGCGCTGCTGACTGAACTGCGTCTGATGCGGCGCGGGATGGACCTTGGCGACCGGCTGGCGCTCAACATCTTCAAGGCGATCGTGCTGGCGGTGCTGGCCAGCGTGCTGTACTGGCTCAACCCGGTCCTGATATGGTTCGTGATCCCGCCGGCGGTGCTGGTGTTCACCGCTGACAACCCATCCCGGCCGCGCAACGGGCAGCTTGGCGGATTCCGCCGGCTGGCGAACGAGAACCTGCTGGGGCATGGCCTGCTGGCGGAGGTGATGTCCGCCGGCAGCGTGCATGAGCTGCTCGGCCAGGAACCTGACAACCACGGCCATATCCGCGCGCTGCTGCCGAAGCGCTTCCGCGACGGGCGCGAGCGGATCGACTTCCTGCTGGAGAGTTATGCCGTGCTGTGCGAGTCCCGCGGCTGGCCGGCCTTCGCCGACCCGCTCAGCCCGCTGCAGCCCGGAGAGCACGGCGCGGACGGGCTGGCGCTGGATGCGCAGCACCGCCGTGAACTGCTGGACCTGCTGATCGAGCTGCTGGAGGGTGGCGTTGACAATGCGCCGCTGCGGAGTGCACTTGATGAGTGAAATGCAGCGGCCACGGCAGCAGTCGCAATCCGCCAGGCTGGGCAGTGATGAGCTGCTGGCAGCGCCGGTGAACGAGAAGCTGAAGCGGCAGATCGCCGGCCTGCTGCGGCAGGCCCGCCAGCGCTATGATGCGCACAGGCAGTTCGAACTGGCGATCGCCACCCTGCTGGTGCTGGCGACGACGGGCGGGCTGGGTGCAATGTACTGGCCGATGTTCGCCACAGTGCCGCTTGGGCTGTGGGCCGTGCACGCCACCTGGAAGCACATGAACAATGATGCCGCCGAGCGCAAGCGCATGAAGTTCTGCGCCTTCCGCAACCTGCTGGACCGCGGCCTGCTGGTGGAACTGATTGACAGCCGGGAACCGCAGGAGCTGCTCCCCACACCGGCGGTGCTGCGCCTGCTGACAACCAGCCTGGAGAGGAAGTCCTCCTTTTCCAGCATGGAACACCGACTCAGTTTCCTTGTCGACAGGTACGTGCAGATCTGCCAGCACAGGCGCTGGCCGGTCAGTGGCGACGGCTGGCAGGATTCACTCAACATCATGGGCCAGGTACTTTCCACTTCAAGCAAGGAAGACCTGCGCTCGATGCGGCTGCGCATCTGCCTGCTGGAAACGCTTGCGGTGATCTTCGGCGCGCAGGTCAATGTGGACAACATCGGGGACCCGGATGACTGACAATCCGCTGCCGGAATGGGATGAGAGGCCGTACTATGGAAAGTCATTTCCTGCAGGAAGCAACGGCAACTCAGCCATCCTTAATCACTTGAGATCCTCACTGGACAGGAATAAAGCATCCTACAGGACTGAAAACAGCTGTGGCAACATCCTTGCATTCGGCATAGCAATAATCATAGCTATTAAACTGGCAACCGAGTTGCATCCCGCCATCCTGATCATAGTTCCGGTGTTTGCGTTTGCAGCAATCTACTCCATCAGGAACCCCGGATTCGACGAAAAGGACAGGAGCAAGATCCGTGAGAATGCAATCAGGAACCTGCTGGGACGAGGGCTGCTCGCTGAAATGCTCAATGCAGAGAAGGCCTCACAGGTACTGCCTGATCGATCTCGAATTGATGATCCTGAACTGAGGATCCTCACGCTGCCGGAATTCCACGACACTCACTTCAAGTCAGCGCTCGACAGGATAGACTTCCTTGTCCTGAACTACGAATACATTTGTCACTCACGGAAGTGGGCCTACCAGCAATCAAACTGGAAGTACGACCCGCTGCCTGGCACTTCCCATTTCAGTAAAGGCCGCCATAAGCTTCATATCGGCGGGGGAAACTCCGTTGCACGGCAGATCGTGATCCAGGCCCTGATCGACATCCTCGAGGGGCGAGTTGATGGAACGGGTGATAATGGTGGCGTGGAGAAGATGCAGTGAGCAAGGACAGGGAGCAGATCGGGCAAGGCGATGGCGGCAGCCATGCAGTGCTGTCTGCTGAACGTGCGCAGCTGCTGGCGGATCTTGACAGCATGGCGGCCGGCGGGGTCAGCAATGTGACCTTCAAGGTGCTGATCCTTTCAGTGCTGCTTTCCATCTTCTGGTTTTCCTATCTATGGGCCAGGACAGGTCCTGATCGCTGGATGGATTTAATGAGGCAGGGATGGCCGGCGATCGTGTTTGCGGTGTTTGTCGGCGTGGTTGTGGCGCTCGTCAGGATGGGCCGGCGGGATTCAGCGCCTGACCCCAACAGGCTGATGCGCGAGCAGGCGATTGGCAACCTGCGGGACCGCGGGCTGCTGCGGGATGTGCTGGCTGCCAGTGACAGCCACAGCCTGCTGCCGCCTGAGGGCGAAACCCGTCAGACTCCAAATCGCCGCCTGACAACGGAGCTGTCGCGCATCGAGTTCCTCGCGGACAACTACTTCGAAATCAGCGAGCAGCGCGGGCTGGCGGTGCATGGGGCTCTGCCGGCACGGGACAAGCTGCTGATCGACGAACTGCGGCGGGGCTCGCGCTCCGAGTTCTCCCGGGTGCGCAAGATGCTGTTCGGACTGGTGGCGGACGAACTGCGCAGCGGCCGCTACTGAGGCCGGCAGTCCTGCTATGCTTGAGCTGCAATGACGGACAGCGGCAAGGACCGGCAGGAGTACAGCCAGCGGCTGAAGCCCCTGTCCGCGGAGGAATACGCGCAGCGGAAAGATGGAGAACAGCGGCCGACATACCTCAGCCAACCTGGCGTCGACAGGAAGCCGGATCGGACAACCTATACGTTTAACCAGGAACTGCGTGACCGGGCCGCCGGACGCAACAAGGGAGCTGACTGGATATGGTTATTGCTGGCTTTGTTGCTTATGGGTATCGAGATTGCCCGACAGGACCCCGCAGAGCGCTTCAACTTCAGGTTCCTGCTCAATCCGGTCAGCATCCTTGCTATTATCGTCGTTGTCATTCTGGCGATTGTCACCCACTTGGTGGAAAAGAGCCAGACAAATCCGAACGAAGACCCGATGTCAGCTTTTGAGCACCGTGCCCATTTCAACCTTGTTGATCGCGGACTGTTGCGGCGGACCATGGAAGCGAAGGACAGCTATGAAATCCTGCCGCTGCGTCCGGGGATACTGAACATGGAACTGCATGGCCGTCCGGACTTCAGCCTGGCTGATGCAAGGGTTCGTTTCCTGATTGCCAATTATCCGGAGATATGCGAAAGACATGGTTACAGCTGGGGCCTGAAAGGGATGCAATACCACAACAAGCATCAGTTATATGGCAAGGAAAACCGCGACAACCCCTACAATCGCCGGTTGTGCGGCATCATTGACGAGCTGCTGTCCAGCGGCCGGTACTGACAGGCGTAAGCTGATAAGCTTTAAAGCAATGACGGACAGGCAGGGCAGCACGAGCAGGGCAGATAGCCGCAAGGCTGTCCCGGCCTATCGCCAGCGCTTGCAGGAGATCGTATCCACTGAGGATGAAGCCGTGCAGGCACCGGTAGCCAGCAAGGGCATCCACCCCGAGGGCCTGCCGCCGGAGCATATCCGCCGGAATCACAGGCCAAGGCAGTGGCGAGATCCACGGCTCAGCGAGGAGATCCGGCTGGCACCACGCCGGCCCGGCTGGCAGCAGATGCTCGCAACATTTGGAATCATCGTGGCGGCGTTTGCGATCCTCATCGCGCTGGACCCACCAGCAAGCATTGTCGACGGCAGCCCGTATGAGAAGTTCAACGAATACATCGCACTTGGGATCATGTGCCTGCTGGTCTGGGTGCGCTGGCTGTTTCACTCACAGACCCGGCGGGATGACAGGCCACCGCCGGACTAGTCGCGAGCTGGGGAACACCTCAGCCGCTCAAGGCGTCTGATGGGCAGAGGGGAAACATGGACAAACATCTAGTTGAGGAGGCCGGGCAGGCCGGGCAGGAATACCAGCCCAGCAGCTTCATGCCGCGCGACCTGTCGCATACGATCATCACCGCCATCGTCATCCTCGCGGCACTGGCAGCAGTGGAGGTGAAGTGGCGCTTCCTGAGCGGCGGAATGATCGACTACTCATTGTGGCCGGATGACTTCCTCGCCGCCTGCGGGGAGCTCAGTCGGGTGCGGATGAGCAGCGGGCGCAGTGCGCTGGCCACCTCCGCCAGCATCGCCGGGCTCGGGATGCTCGCGCTGATGGGCTGCGAGTACTACTGGGACCAGTTGCGCAAGGCCTGGCATGGCAGTGCGCTGCCGGGCTACCTGCCCGCCGGGCAGTCCTACCTGCTGGAACCGCTGGACAACAGCTTCCGGCTGGCGATGGCCGTGCTGGCCGGTGTGCTCGTCGCCGTCGACTGCATCGCACTGGCCGGCTGGGCCCCGCTGCAGCCGCTGCAGCCCCTGGCGCTGACCCGCTTCGTTGCCATCTGGCTGCTGCTGCTGCGGATCTGGCTGCCGGGGGAACTGAGGAGCGCGCTGGACTCGCAGCCCTCGCGCACTGCTAACATGGAATGATGGACATCGCCGCCCGGCAGATCCTGCAACGCATGGAGCAGCTGCTGCACCAGTCGCAGCGCAACATGCGGCTGTACTTCGCGATCGGCGGCGGGCTGCTGGCAACCGGCCTGTTCAACGGCCTGCCGATTGAGATGTACATGATCTCCACCCTGGCGCAGATGCTGATCTTCCTGCTCGGATCGATCATCGGGATGGCCTGCGGCAGCAAGCTGCAGAAATCCGTGCTGCCGGTTGCCATCGAACATGTGCGCAGCCTGCTGATCGACGCGATGCTGATGGCGCAGCTGATTGACAGCCCGGCCCATGAGCTGCCCGGCAACAGCCGTGGCCTGCTGAACAGCGGCGGGTCAAAGGAGAACACCAGCATGGGCGGGCGGCTGGACTGGATCGTCAACAACTGGTCTGTGCTGGCGCACCGGATGGGCTACCACCCCTTGCCGCAGCTGATGCAGCGCCTGCACCTGCTGTACCTTGCGCTGATCGTGCTGGTGCCGCTGTCCGCCGTGCTGCTGCACAGCGTCAGCCTGCTGCTCGTACTGGGCAGTGTGTACGTGCTCGGCCTGTCGCTGGACAGCCTGGAGTGCGATGCGGTGCGCACGGTGCTGCTGGACTCCCTGCTGGCCGATGAGGAATGATCCGTACAGCATGGATGCACCTGTCGGCAGTGAGGTGCTGCAGGCACTAGCGCGGGAGGAACAGGGCCAGCGCTTCGCACTGGCACTTGGGCTGGTCGGCAACACGATTATGGCAACGCTGGCGATCGCCATCTGCCTGCTGGTCAGCCAGCAGACCCTGTTCCTTGTGCTGGCAATCGGCCTCGCCCGTTACACCGCGATGGCTGCAGGCGCCGGGCTGCTCACCGGCCTGCTGTTCTGGCTGCTGCTGGTGCAGCATATCCTGCCCGCAATGCAGCGCGCTGTGGCCCTCAGCATCCGCTATTCCGAAGCGCTGCCACAGCTGCTGGAGCACCCCGCGCCGTGGGAGCTGCTGCCACGCCAGCCCCTGCCGCTGGCCTACCGGGGCAGCAAGCCGGGCCAGGAAGGTCTGGCGCAGCGACTTAACTTCATCGCCTGGCGCTGGAATGCGCTGCTGGCCGCACTGGGCTACCGTTTCCGGCCATCGGTGCCCGGGTGGGCTGCACCACTGGTGGTCGGCGTACTGCTGTGCGCCGCGATCTACCTGCTGAGCGCAAACCTGCAGTTCGGCCTCGGCATCGGACTGGCCCCGCTGGCCGGCTTGTCGCTCACAGCAGGCCAGGCCCGGCATGTGGCAGCGCTCAGAGCGTTGCGGAACTTCTTCATTGAACAGGCGGGCAATGCCGACCTGTCGTAAACTCGTAGCATGAAGCGCAACTCCTCCAAGCTGATCGACGGCCTCAGTGGCCGCATCAGCTCGACCCAGCGCTACATCCACATCTGCAATTCAGTGGGCGGCGGCCTGCTGCTCGTGGGCATCATCCACGGGCTGGACGCACTGGACCCGGCCGGCCCGCGCCAGCGCAGCCTGGAGCTGCAGCTGTTCTACTTCTTGTTCGGTGCCGTACTCGGGCTGGGCTGCGGGGCAGTGCTTGACTGGCTGCTGCAGTCCGGCATGCGGCGCCATGCCCGCCGCCACCTGCTTGACAACCTGCTGCTGCCGCAGCTGTTTGACAGCCAGGTGCGGGAGGAAAGCGAGGAGGAACAGGGCAGCGGAGACCTCAACCTGCCGCTCGGCAAGCGGCGGCATGCCCTGCTCACGCGGCTGGAACGGATCGCCGCCAACTGGGACATGATCTGCGCCGAACTGGGGCAGCCCTCGATGCCGCTGGCACTGCGCCTGCTGTGGTACCTGAGCTTCCCGCTGGCGGTGGCGGTCCCGGTGACGGCATTTCTCACGGGCCAGATCCTGCTGATGTTCGCACTCGGCGGCTTCATCGCCCTCTGGATGGTGCTGGCAGCCAGCCGTGGCAATGCGGTCAGGCATGAACTGCTCGGCATCCTGCAGAGCATCGGCAATGGAAAAATGTACAGCGCGAAACCCCCGGAAGTGATCGCGCGTCTGCATACTGGCAGGCAGTGACCTGGCAGACACACACATCGGAGAGACGGAAATGAGAGTACTGGTCATCGGCGGCAGCCGCTTCATCGGCTGGCATACCGTGCAGCGACTGCTTGACAACGGGCACCATGTGACGGTGTTCCACCGTGGCAATACGGAAGCCAGCTGGCCCGGGCATGAGGTCGAGGAGATCCTCGGCGACATGAACGAACTGGCGGATTACCGCCAGCAGTTCGTCGAGGCGCGGCCGGACGTGGTCTACCACAACATGGTGATCCGCGAGGTGGATGCGAAGCTGCTGTGCGAGGTGTTCGACGGCATCGCTGATCGCAGCGTGATGGTCAGCAGCATGGATGTCTACCGCGTGTTCGGCCGGATCCTCGGCACTGAACCCGGTGAGCCGATCGAAGGCCCGATCACCGAGGACAGCCCGCTCAGGGAGCAGCTCTACCCCTACCGCGGCAAGGAGCCGCGCCCGGCTGACGACCCGCGCCGTGTGATGGATGACTATGACAAGATCCCGGCTGAGCAGGTGGTGCTGTCTCACCGCACCCTGCCCGGCTGTGTTGTCAGGCTGCCGATGGTCTATGGTCCACGGGACTGGCAACGCCGGATGTTCCCCTACCTCAGGCAGATGCTGGACGACCGGCCCTACATCGCGCTGGACTCCGACGCCCTGTCCTGGCGCTGCGCGCGCGGCTACGTGGAGAACATTGCACACGGCATCACGTTGGCAATCGAGAAGCCTGAGAGTGCGGGGCGGCTGTACAACCTGTGCGAGCCTGTCGGCACCGAGCAGCAGTGGATCGAGCGCATCGGCCGGGCCCAGGGCTGGGACGGACAGGTGCTGAGCGTGCCACGCGAGCACTGGGAGAAGCACCTGAAGTGCGAGGCGCATACACAGCACCACCTTGACGTCTCCAGCGCGCGGATCCGCGAGGAACTGGGCTACAGCGAGATCATCGACCCGCAGACCGCCGCCCTGCGCACCGTTGAGTGGGAACGTGACAACGAGCCGGACCAGTACGATGCGAGCATGTTCGACTACGAGTCGATTGACAAGATGCTGCGCGCCCCGCGCAACGCCAGGGCCTGAGCGTTAAGCTACTTCTCCGCGAACTTGCCGCCGAGCTGGCCACAGGCCGCCCCGACATCCTGTCCGCGTGAGCGGCGCACCGTGACCGGCACGCCCTTCGATGCCAGCAACTGCGCGAAGTGATCGATGCGATCCTCACTGGTGCCACGGAAGCCGGCGGAGGGGATCGGGTTGTAGCTGATCAGGTTGACATGCACCGGCAGCGGCTGCATGCGCGCCGGCTTCTCCTGCATCTCGGCATCCAGCACCACCGGGTGGTCCTGCGGCAGGCCCTTGAAACGGGCGAAGTCCACCAGCCGGCGGGCGTCGTCATCACTGTCATTGCTGCCGCTGATCAGGGTGTACTCGATGCTGACCTTGCCGCCGTTGACACGGCGGTAGTAGTACAGCGCCGCCATCAGCTCCATGATGTCATGCGTGGCCTCGGGCATCTGCTCGCGGCGCTTGGCCTCGGTGGTGAAGTGCAGTGACAACGCGAGGTTGACACGCGGGAATGTGTCCGCCAGCTTGAGCATCGGCTGCACGATGCCGACCGTTGACACCGTGATGCGGCGCGGGCTCCAGTTGCGTCCCTGCTCGCCGCAGAGGATCTCCACCACGCGGCGCAGCGCGCGTAGGTTCAGCAGCGGCTCACCCATCCCCATGAACACGATGCGGTCAACGGTCTGGCCACTGTCCTGCTCGGCGAGATAGAGCTGTTGCAGGATCTCGCCCGCTGACAACCAGCTGCGCAGCCCCATGTGCCCGGTCTCGCAGAACTTGCAGGCCATCGGGCAGCCGCTCTGGGAGCTGATGCACAGCGTGCAGCCGTACTTGCTGGGCATCACGACGGATTCAATCGGGTCGTTGCCACGGGTCAGGAAGGCGTACTTGATGCTGCCGTCGCGGCTGTCCAGCCTGACAACCTGCCTGAGCGGGGCGTGGTCGAACTTCTCCGCCAGCTTCTCGCGCAGGGCTGCCGGCAGGTTGGTCATCTGCGCCGGTTCATGCACATTCTTGACGTGCAGCCAGTCGAACACCTGCTTCGCGCGGAAGGCCGGCTCACCGAGCGCGGTGAACTCCTCCGCGAGGCGCTCCATGCTCAGGTCCAGCAGGCGGTGCTTCTGCTGCGGGGCTTCCTCTGTGAGCGGCTGCTCTACCATTTCTCCGGATCCTCAGGCAGCGGGAAGTCCAGCCCGAGGATCTCGCCGGCCCGCTTGAGGTAGGCGGCCTGCGGGCCCTGCATGTACTTGTACATGTACTTCTTGCCGGCCAGCGTGCTGTTCTCCATGTCCTCGATCGCCAGCACGCCGAAGCGTGTCTCGTCGGTGATCAGCTTGTCACGGTACAGCTTGTTGGAAACGTCGAGGTACTGCTCGTTGAGGAAGCGGGTGGCCGCGGCCAGCTCCGAAGCTTCCTTGGAGGCCGGGTTCTGCGCTTCCTGCTGCTTGTGCAGGCACTTGAGCTGCAGGTTGAAGAAGGTGCGATCGAAGGGCTCGATACGGCCGAGTGCATAGAGCATGTACATCACCTCGCCGATGTCCTCCTTGTCCTGCGGCCAGGTGGAGGTACCGTCCACGAGGCGTACGAGCTGGTTGACGGCGAAGGGATCGAGGTTGCCCCAGTGCAGCCAGTGGTCTACATAGACCGCGCCCTCCTGGGCGGCGTATACCCTGGGGTACATGGCGTCATGGGCGTAGGGCGGCACCGGCGGCGGATAGTAGAAGCGGCCCTGCGGCTTGGCATTGCCCTTGCGCAGCTCGCGGATGATCTCCCTGATCGGCTCATCGCCGAAGTCCGGCACGTAGATCTTGGCGAGGAACAGCGCACGGCTGTAGTTGACGAAGTTGTTGTCCGGGTCGCGCTTCTCCAGCTCGTCGTAAATGTCGCTGACTTCCTTGAGGCGGGTGCGGATCGCATCCATTTCCATACCCTGGGAGCGGATCCACTCATGGGCCTGGTGCGGCTCAGTCAGGGTGTAGATCTTCATGTAGTAGAAGCGCGGCTCATCGGGCCAGATCTCAATCGCCTTATCCAGCATGTCGATCGCTTCCGTCTCGGTATCCACATACTGGGTAGCGTCGGAGTAGCGCTTGCGCGGCTTGAGGTAGACGGCGTAGGTGGCATAGTTGAGCGGGTTGTCCGGCTGGGCCTCGATCGCGCTCTTGAACAGCTGCTCCACCGTGGCATTGGTGCCGAAGATCACGGTCTGGACCTCGCCAACCACTTCCTCATAGAGCTTCTGTCCCTCGGCCTGCTCCGCCGGGTCGCTGCTTTCCTTCAGCTTCTGGGCGCGGTCGTACTTGTCCTTGACCACGAGGTAGGAAGTCTCCACCAGGAACCAGGCCTGCTGCGCGTCCTCGTGGATGTCCGTGTAGGGACGGTCAAGGTAATGCGGGTAGATCTTCGTTTCCTTCGGAACGTTGGCGTTCGCCGTATCGAAGGTGTATTCATCGCCCTTCGCCGCCTTCTGGCCACCCGAGGGGCAGGCCGCAAGGAACAGCAGGCAGAGGGCTGCGAACAGTGTGGATATGTATCTATACATCATTGCGCCGGTGTCCATGGGATTGAGAGACCTATCAGTATAGCGTCAGAACACTGACGGGTACTCCAGTAGATGAGCTGCCAGACGTCAGCGCGGCAGGCTGCGTTCGAGGAATGACCACCAGTTGGCCCCGCTGAAGCCCGCCACCCGCTCGGGGGACCAGCCCCGTGCAGCCAGGCCATCGGCCAGTTTCTGCAGGTCGCGCACGTCGTTTATGCCTTCTGGTGTGTTCTCCACGGTCAACCCGCCATCCAGGTCACTGCCGATCCCGATGTGCGCCGCGCCGGCCAGCTCCGTGACATATTCAATATGGTCCAGCGCGCGCGACAGCGGCGGCTGCGGGTCGCCGGTATGCCAGGGCTGCACGATGAACGGTGCCAGCAGCACATGCCCGACCACGCCGCGGCGCTCACCGATCTCGCGGATCTGCCAGTCCTGCAGGTTGCGCTCGATGCCCGCCAGCTCACGCGCATTGGCATGTGTGGAACAGAGCGGGCTGCGGAAGTTCTCCAGCACATCCGAGATGCCCTGGTCATTGAGGTGGGCGAGGTCAAGGATCATACCGAGTTGTTCGTACTCCCGCAGCAGCTCAAACCCGAGCTGGGTCAGTCCGCCGCCATCACTGAAGGTGCCGCTCGCATAGCGGTTGCGCCCGTTCCATGTCAGGCCGGCCATCCGCACCCCGCGGGAGAACCAGCTGGACAGCTCACTGGGGCCGGCCAGCAGGTCGAGGCCCTCCATCAGAAGCACGATGCCGATCGGTTTCGCAGGTTGGCCATCGCGACCGGGCACATCCGGAGCCGCAGCCAGTTCCGCGAGCTCGCGGCGGCTGGTGACCAGCCTCAGTTCCTGCGGGTACTGCCCAAGCCACATGCGGTACATCTGGTACTGCTCATTGAGCATCCGCAAGCGCACTTCGCTGGGATGTTCGTGCTCGACGAACAGGGTGGCGCAGATGAGGCGCACACCGGCCTGCTGCAGCCAGCCAAGGGTGATCATGCAGCTCTTGCCGCCGGGGTCAACAAGGTCGCGGCGATGCACCTGGCAGTGCATCGCGATGTCCTGGTGGGCGTCAACGAGGAATGGACCGGCTGGCAGCGGCATCCGCCTGAGTATATATGCGGGCAGTACGCGTAGAGGCGGTTACAATTGCCCCGTGGACCTGCGAGAGCAGCTTTCATCGTCACTGAGCCGCGGACTCGGGATTGAGGTCGGACCGGAGTCGGCCGCGCTGGTGCTCGCCATGCACCGCCTCGAGAAGGAGCAGGGGCTGGGCGAGGTATTCAGCGTGGAGGAAGTGGCGCAGAGCGCCGGGATCAGCACGCTGGTGGCGATGGCCGCCCTGCCCGCCTGTGAGCAGGCCGGGCTGCTGAAGCGGCACGACGTGCGCACGGATGTCTACCTCACGCTTGAACCGGAGGGACGCAGCCAGATCATGCTGCTGAAGTACAGCGGGAAATGACAACGCTCCTGCCTGATACGGCGCAGCTGCTGGCATTCATCAGCGCCGGGCTGGCACTGAACATCATCCCCGGGCAGGACATGCTTTACGTGATCGTGCAGTCCAGCCATGGCAGCCGCCGGCGCGGACTGCTAAGCGCGCTGGCAATCGGCTGCGGCACCCTGTTCCACATCGCAGCCGTCAGCCTCGGGCTGGCCGGGCTGCTGGCAGCGGTTCCTCTGGCATACAGCGTGGTACGCATCGCCGGCGCGATCTACCTGGTCTGGCAGGGGATTGCAATGTGGCGCACAGGTGGCCAGCCGGATGAGGGTTCTCCTGGTCACGCCGGGCAGTCCAGCGGCCGAGGGATGTTCCTGCAGGGGATGCTGACGAACATGCTGAATCCCAAGGTGGCGCTGTTCTTCCTTGCCCTGCTGCCCCAGTTCTGCGACCCGGTGCGCGGCAGCATGGGATTGCAGCTCGCCCTGCTCGGCCTGATCTTCTGCGTGAACGGTACACTGGTGCTGCTGGCGGTTTCACTGGCAACGCATTCCACCAGCCGCAGGTTCGGTGGCAGCAATACCGGACAGCGCTGGCTGAAGCGGATCGGTGGCTGCGTACTGGCAATGCTTGGGCTGCGCCTGCTGCTGCAGCGTGGCCAGTGAGCACACCGGCTTGCCGGGCCACCGATATTTGTTTACTGGCAACCAATATCGGCAAGCTGATTCCCATTCTGTTGCCAATCTGAATGCGGACCCAGAAACGGAGCGGACCGCCAGCGGCTGACAGTCGGTCCATATAGGTGCAGATTGGCAAGCAAGAAGAATTATCGGTCAACTTTCCAATATATTATTGATTGTCAGATAGTTTAGGGGCACTTCATTCTCATTCAACCAGTAGTTTGATCCATCGCCAGTCTGGCGCGGCATCATTTCAGCATGATGATGACGCGCAACAGACTAACGGTTACTGAGAAGCGCTTGATTTGGGAACAGGGATTCGGACTTGATATTCGCGAAAACAGCGCGTCCATTGGACTGCTCGGATTCGCTGCCGTGCTGATGGTCGTCTCCATCGTCACCCCGATCGCACAGCTGTTCTACTACTCAAGCTGGTAGGACCGGGCTCGAAAGCTCCCCTTCGCCTTCCGCTTGCTGCTGCAAGGATGCAGCAGCCCTTTCCTGCAGTGGACACTGCACTTTCTCCATCAATTCACGCAAATGCTGTTTATGCCTGCATGCAGCCGGGTATACAGTCTGGTTTGAAGCCAGTGCCAGAACCCCCAACGCAACAAATCAGCAGGAAGGAAGGTCTAAGAAGTCATGCAGGACATGAGAGCCATCAGAGCAATTGAGAGGCAGCTCGTGCTGGAACAGGGAGACAGTTTCGACATCCGTCGTCACTTCGCCCTGCTGGCCGTGCTGGTTGTCAGCAGCGCGCTCTTCATCCTTGCGCAGTTCTTCCCCCAGGTGCTGGCAGGCCTGTAAGGCAAGGAATGAAGGGGCTGCTGCTCCATCGTTCCCATAATACACGGAATTTCTCCGGCAGCGGCAAGTCCGGCCGGGTTGCCAGACCCGCCGCCCCATCCACGGGGCCGGCGGGCTGGCTTCATTCACTCAAGCCTATTCAAACGCGCTGCCAGTGGAATCCGGCAGGCGGATGAACATGTGGAACAGGCCCATCAGGCTGTCACCGGGGCAGATGTCGGTCTGCTGGTGGCAACGGATCGTGCCGTCGCCAGTCTTTTCCAGGATCATCATCCCAGGCCCGTAGTGCACCTTGTCGCCATCCTCACGCGCATAGCCCCAGTCCTTCGACAGGCTGGTATCGCGGCAGCTGAGCATGTCGAACTGCCAGCCGCGCAGCTTTGCGCCGGCCTGCTGCTGGTCCGGACGGTCATTGCTGACGAGCAGGAACTTGGCGCGCTGGCCGTACTCCCCGCTTTCGAGGTGGTGGAAGTAGCCATTGAAGCCATCCGCCCACAGTGAGCAGTACTTGCAGGCAAAGCCCATGTTGTGCACGAGCACCATCTGGCTGTGCTCGCCGAACATTTCGCTGAGCCTGACAGTGCTGCCGTCATGGCGGGTCAGTTCGTAGTCCTGCATGGCCTGGCCGCCGAGTTGCTTCTCGATAGCTGCCATTTCCATGTTCAGCGCATTGCGCTGGTCCCATTTCGCCTTCAGCTGCTGCTTCAGGTCCTGTGTCTGTGTTGCATCCATGGCTGGAGTATAACACTTAACCAATTGGTTAACAATGGAATTTCCGGAAAACGCGCTATTTCAGTTCGATCCCCACCGGGCAGTGGTCGCTGCCATACACCTCGGGCAGGATGTAGGCCCGCTTGAGGGACTTCCCAAGCGACTGGCTGATGCAGACGTAGTCGATGCGCCAGCCGACATTGCGCTCACGTGCCCCGGCACGGAAGCTCCACCAGGAGTAGTGGCCACCCTCGTCATTGAGGTGGCGGAAGCTGTCGATGAAGCCGGCGTTGACAATGTTGTCCATTCCGGCGCGTTCCTCATCGGTGAAGCCGGCGCTGCCAACGTTCTGCTTCGGACGGGCAAGGTCGATCTCCCTGTGGGCCACGTTCAGGTCGCCGCAGAACACCACGGGCTTCTGTTCCTCAAGTTTCTTCACGTGCGAGAGGAAGTGTGGATCCCATTCCTTATGGCGGTATGGCAGGCGGCTCAGGTCATTCTTGACGTTGGGTGTGTAGACGGTCACCAGCCAGAAGTCCTTGAATTCAGCGCTGATCACACGGCCTTCGTTGTCATGCTTCGGATCCCCCATCCCGTTCAGGACATTGAGCGGCTGCTGGCGGGTCATGATCAGGGTGCCGCTGTAGCCCTTCTTCTCGGCCGGGTTCCAGAACAGCTCATAGCCGCCCCAGTCCACATCCGGCACCTGCTCGGGCATGGCCTTGATCTCCTGCAGGCAGAGCATGTCGGCGTCCATCTCCGCCATCTTGTCCAGCAGGCCCTTGTCGAGCGCACTGCGCAGTCCGTTGACATTCCAGGATACGATTCGCATGGCGCAGCAGTATAGCGCGGGGTTCAGTCGTCGTCAGAATCCCGCAGGCGCTTCAGTTCACGCAGCAGATCGCGGTCACGCATGTCGAGGTCGGCCTCAGGCAGGCCGCCGTCAATGATCTCCTCCAGCTTTTCGCGACCGATCAGCTTCTCGAGGCGGCGGTCCAGCTTGTCCAGCTCGCCCTCGCTGTAACCCATCGCCACGGCGGTCTTGATCACATCCATCTTCTCGCGCGCCAGGTCACGGTAGACATCGAGCGCCTTGTCGCGCTCAGCCCGTGTCAGGTTTGCCAGCCGCCGTTCATGGCGGCGGGCACCGGGGGTCTTGCTCGGACCGAAGATCGCGCGCGCAGCATGCACCGCAAACACGATGATCGCCACCATCAGTCCTATCTGGATCAGCTCCGGAATCAAACCCCGTGCACCTCCCTGATTGTTGCCAGTTTCGTCATTGCTGTCCTCCCTCAGTCTGCCTATTCCCGCTGGAGCGGCTGGCGCTGCCCGACAGGTCCTGGTCCGGCAGCTCACCGGTGGTGATTGTGGTCACGTTCACCTTTGGCTTGCCGTCTCCATCCTCCACCACACGCAGCTCCGTCAGTTCAGTCAGCTGGTGCAGGTCAGCGTGCTTCTCTATTATCCGTCCAAGCTCGGCCAGCGACTTCTCATCAGCACCGAACTGCACTGCATTGTTCAAAAGCTCGATGCGGTCCTTCATCAGCTCGCGGTAGATCTCCATCGCGCGCCGCTTGTCCAGCCGGTTGCCGAGGTGCTTGAACAGGTCCGTGATGCCGAAGAACACGCCCAGCACGGCCACCACGCCCCAGAAGCTGGTGAGGATGGTCTGGATGATGGGCACGCTTTCAGGCACGATCAGAGATTATCACGCATCCCGCTCACGGCGGCGCGGCCTGCGTTTGATCCGCGTCAATTCAGTGTCGATGTCCATGCTATCGACCTCATGGCTGGCTTCTGGCACGCCGGGCTGCTTCTTGCCCAGCAGCTTTGACATCTCTCGCCGGCCGATCAGGCGTTCCAGCCGCTCATCAAGCATGTCGATCTCATCCTCGTCGCGTCCCATCGCCACGGCGGTCTTGATCACATCGAGCTTCTCGCGCACGATGCGCTCATACATCGCGCGTGCCTCCTGGCGCTCGCGGCGCTGGAAGTAGCCACCGATGTTGCTGCTCAGGATCGCGATGATCGGGATCATCAGCGCCGTCAGCGGAATAAGCAGCCAGGAATCCCTGGCAAGTATCTCTATCATTTCCTCAACCTGTGCCGGCCACCTGTGGTGGCGTTAATCTAAATCTCGGCTTCGCGCCTGCGGTGCCGGCGGATCACGCGCTGTAGATCGTACGCCAGATCGCCGCCCTCTTCAAGTGCCGTTTCCATTCCGCTGAAGCGTTCACGGCCGATCAGCCGCATCAGGCGGGAGTCCAGCCGCCCGAGATCCTCCTCGTTGTAGCCAGCATCAATCGCACTGCGCAGGATCTCGAGCTTCTCGAGGATGATGCGCTCCTGGCTCTCGCGCTCGGCGCGGCGCAGGGATATCTCGCTGTTGCGGAAATAGACCTTATAGAACGTGATGCTTGATGTCAGTATCAGCGTCAGGAACAAAAGCACTTCACCTTCATGCATTGCAGAATCCCTCCGGGCCCTGTGGACGATTACATCTCGGAACGTTCAATCTGACGCTTTAGTTCGCGTTCCTGTTTCCGCCGGCGGCGCTCAATGATGTCCTCCACCTCATCCTCGAGGATGTCCATTTCGCGGTCCTCCGGGGCCACGGGCACATTCTTAATATTTGATCCGGCAAGCTTGAGCATCTCCTGCTGGCCGATCAGGTTCTGCAGGCGGCGGTCCAGGCGGGCCACTTCGCGGTCGTCGAAACCCGCTTCCAGCGCGGTCTGGATCACCAGCAGGCGGTCCTGCACGATCTGCGAATACATATCCCGCGCCTCACGGCGCTCCTTCATGGCCATCACGCGCAGGTAGACGATGGTGCCGGGGATGCTGAGCATCATCAATGTGCCGCCGAGAATTCCGAGTACTGCTTCGATATCCATAATTGCTCCCTGCCGATCTGAAATGAACGGGCTTATCCCTGTCCCCCAGGAGCATATTACAACGATTATTGAGTTTATGCAAGTACTTTCTTAATAATTCGAATGTCAAACTTCATATTTTTCAATTTATCAGGCTAATCAACCATTTACTTTTCAATTTTAATACTATTGCGGTCCACACTGACCGTGAACTCAAGTGCGCTCTTCTCACCTTCCCGGTCATCCCGTGCGTTGTAGGGCACGATGCGGTAGGTCCAGCGCTGCGGGCGGTCATTGCGCATCACGTCATCATCCATGTAGCGGTATTCAGTGCGGCGGATCGGGTTCCACTCCTTCGGGCGGTGGATGCTCATCGGCATGATCGGGTAGCTGCGGTGCGGCAGCAGCACCTCGCGGTTGCGCGGCTCCTCGGCCTTGCGCCGGTAGATCCGGTAGCCGCTGAGCAGGTTGCCGTAGTTCTGGTCCATCAGCCAGATGTCCTTGTAGTTCACCTCGCCGTCGCGATTGCCGTCCGGGTGCCAGTCCCAGTCGTCCTCGCGGCCATCGGTGGAGACGTAGCCATAGCGCCGGCCGACGGGCACCATGTCGCAGATGTTGACCTCGCCGTCATTGTTGAGGTCGCCGACGTTGCGCTCCTCCCACCACAGCACGAGGCAGTCACAGTCCGGGTCTGGGTAGACCGTGAATTCCTCGATGATGTTGTGCGTGCCGCTCGGGGCGTTGTCCAGCCAGTGCGGCTTCTGGTCGGCGGGCCGCTCGTTGAACCAGAACTCCGCGAACACTCCCTCGGTGAACTTGATGCCGCCGTTCACATCGGGGCGGATGCGGGTCATTCCCGCCGTGACGACGCCCGGCAGGTCCTGGCGCTCGTACCACAGGCGGTCGCCCTCCTTGCCGAACAGGCTGCCGGGTTCGATGCGCTCGGGGTCCCAGCGCTCCTGGTGGTAGCGCACGTAGACCAGCAGGTCGTAAAGCTCCGGGGCATCCAGCAGCGTGACGACCAGGTGGTAGTCGCCATCGTCAAGGTCACGCCCGGTCAGCACGATGTTGTCATTGAGCACGGTGGTGGGCTGGCCGAAGTCATCCAGCACCCAGAGCGTGAAGCCATCGAGGTGCTTGCCAAGCGAGGTGTCCCATTCGTAGAAGCTCGGCTTGTTGAGTTCCTCGAGCGTGGGCGGCACTTCAAAGTTGCCTTCCTTCTCGGGGTAGCGCGAAACGAAGCGCCCGACCGGGTGGATCGGGTAACCCACGCTGAACGGTGGCGCGCCCCAGGCCAGGGTGTACAGCGCAATCGCCAGCACGACCGTGCCGGCAATCCGCCATGCCCCATGGATCCTGCGCCTCACGCCCACAATGTTATCAGTCACCGCCAGCAGGACGCGGCGGCGTGGCGAATGTTCTCAGTTCGCCGGCCTGTCCCCGATGATTTCCCCTGGAGGCGCGGTGTCATGCACCGCCTGAGCACTGCGCATGTTGCCGCCGAGAGTGCGGAACTGCGGGATGATCACGTAATTGAGTAATGCAAGGATGATTGCCAGCGCCACCAGCATGTTGATGATGCCCTCGAGGCTGAGGGAGGCAAGGAGTGAAGCGGCAACCCGGTCGCCGAAGCCGTGACGATCATGGCGGTAAGCGCCCGAGCGATTCCCATCAAACATACTTCCCCCTTCGCGGGAGCGCATGGAAACGGGGAATGGAAGAGTTCCCGATCGTTCCCGCAAAGTTGTCTACAGCGTTGGCATCACGGGCATCTGCTACCCGGGCTGCCTTGACGATGAAGACGATTATGGAGTTAGTTGGTTACATCCATTGGATATGGAGAAGGAGGAGAGCACTGAGAAATTAACCACAGAGACACAGAGAGCGCAGAGTTTTTGAAGACATCCATTAGCGACGGTTTTGACGATAACCCAGTGAGATCCTCCTCCCGCCCTCAATCCTGAAATGCTCGCCTTCATGGAACCATGACGTCCGGTTGAAGGAATTCCACCGCAGCAGGAATCCCGAACAAAGGAAGCGCCATGTCAACATCTCATCATTGAACTCGCGGCTCTGTTCCCTGAGTTCACCGTAGATCTGGATTTCCAGCTCCTTTCGAGCTGTAATTCTTGATGCCAGTTGCTTCACCTCGTAAAGTGATCCTGACGATATGACCCTGCGGGGAAGTTGACGTTCTTCTTTGCCATTGTCAATCAAGCCTGCATCCAACTCAAAGCTCTCTTCCGCCACATTGCAGAATGTGATGCAGGATCTTCCCAGTTCCATTGGTGCATCATATGGATTTGATGGGTGCTCAGCCGACATATT
Organism: Planctomycetales bacterium; assembly: GCA_022646745.1. Classification (GTDB taxonomy): domain Bacteria; phylum 4484-113; class 4484-113; order 4484-113; family JAFGCY01; genus JAHEFU01. The sequence goes on from CP060262.1 coordinate 462,124, forward strand.
CGGCCCATCCGTGGTTGCAAACGACGCATTGCCGTTTCTTCTGACAACAGGCCCACAGAACACATCGTGAAAATCAAAAAGTCGGAGCTCCTTATTCGTGGAATAGTTCCATTCCCGGACTTTCATTCCTCTGTGTCCTCTGTGCTCTCTGTGGTTAAACGCTCTGCGCCTTCTTCTCTCTCACCGGCTCAGCCGAGAACACCCCGTCGCGCAGGTTCGTCAGCTTAAGCTCGACGATGTTGCCAGCTTCTATGCCCTCCTGCACTGGCAGCTGCACCACCTGGTAGGCTTCGCCATGGCCGATCAGCATGCCGTCACGCTCCTCCTCGACCAGCACCTGCGAGCTGCGGCCGACGAAGCGTTGCCACTGCTGCTCGCCGAGCATCGCGCAGTGTGCGATCAGGCGGCGGTTGCGCTCCTGCACGACTTCGCGCGGCAGCTGCGGCAGGCGGCCGGCGCGGGTGCCGGGGCGCGGGGAATAGGGGAAGCCGTGGATGCGCTCAAAGCGCATATCTGTGCAGAAGTCGAGGGTCTCGGCAAACTGCTCATCCGTCTCCGTCGGGAAGCCGACAAGGATGTCCGTTGTCAGCGAACCATGCGGGATCGCCTCGCGGATGCGTGTTGCCACGTTGCGGTAGGTCGCAGTGTCGTACAGTCGACGCATCTCGGTCAGCACTCCGTCGCTGCCGCTCTGCAGCGGCAGGTGAACGTGCGGGGCCATGCGCGGGTGCTGGAGCTGCCCGTAGAACCGGTCGTCAATGTCCTCCGGCTCGATGGAGGAGATCCGCAGGCGGGTGCCCTGCGGCAGGCGCCCGAGGATGGCATCGACCAGGTCTGACAGGTCAGGGTGGCCGGGGGTGCGTTCGTAGAGCTTGCCCATCCGCCAGTGCTTGTCACTGGCAATGTTCTCAATCGTGTCAACCGGGGTCATGCCGTAGTGGCCGATGTTCACGCCGGTCAGCACGATCTCGCGTACGCCGCCGGCGATGTTGCCATCCACCTGCGCGATGATCTCGTCGAAGGGCAGCGAGGCGTAGGGCCGCACGAAGGGGATGATGCAGAAGGTGCACATGTTGTGGCAGCCGTCCTGCACCTTGATGAAGGCGCGGCTGCGCCCGAGCCCGACGATGCCGGTGTTGTCAAGGGCGGCAGTGTCAATCGCCTGGCTGCTTTCGTAGCGGGCCTCGCTGGCCAGCGCATCCGTGCGGCGGGCATTGCCTTCGAGCACCTCGTCCAGGTAGGCGAAGGCCTGCGGATAGAAGTCGAACACCTCGGCCCCGGCATCACGGTACTGGTCGGAAACAGTGTGGTTGCGCGCGGCGCAGCCTGTGAACAGCACGGAGCTCTGCGGGTGCTCGCGCTTGATGCGGCGCACGAACTGGGCGGCCTTGCGCTCGGCCTCCTTTGTGACGCAGCAGGAATTGACGAACACCACCGGCCGCTCGAGCTCATCGCTGCTGGGCAGCTCACTGCCCGTCAGCTCCAGCGGCTGGTAGCCGTATTTCTTCAGCACATCGGCGAAGGCCACGCTCTCTGAGTAGTTGACCTTGCAGCCGAATGTCTTAATGAACACCGGTTTCACGGGGGAAATAGTAACATGGCAGACTTCAGACAAAAGACGTCAGACTCCAGACTTGCTGGAAGTCACGTATCTGCACACAAGTTGCCGCCCGATGATCTGTAGTCTGAAATCTGAAATCTGGACACTACTGAGGCTGGTCCCACTGGCGGCGGTTGCGCTTCTCCGCCATGCGCATCAGGAAGAGCCCCGGCGCGATGACATAGCCAAGGCGCAGCTGCACCTCAGTCAGCCAGAAGCCTGCCTGCGCCTTGAAGCAGTAGCGCGCCAGCCAGGCGGTGTAGAGCAGGCAGTACACGGAGTAGTACCAGGGCAGGTCGGACTGGCGCAGTGTGCTGCGGGCAATCACAAGCGTCCAGTAATAGAGCAGCATCGCCACCGGCACTGCCAGCAGCACGATACCTACCCGCTTGTAGAAGATGTTGTGCACCCAGGCATTCGGGAACTGGTCGAGCCGCGTGGCAATCAGCATCTGCAGCTCACGCTTGAGCGCCAGTTCCTCATCCTCATCCTTCGGCGTGTAATGCGCCACCAGGCCATGGGCTTCGAGGAACTCGTCCACCTCCGGGCTGCTGCCGGCGATGGCCTTGTCAATTACGTCCATCAGCTGGCCACTGCCAAGCCGGTTGCGCCAGAGCGCACGCTGGATACCGATGGCAAACAGCGCGAGAGTGGACAGCACGCCGGAGAAGTAGAATGCCAGGTACAGCGGCCACATCGGGCTCAGGGCAATCTCCTCCTCGATGACAAGCTGGCTGAAGTCCTCACCGGTGTCATAGGCCGTGGCCGAGATCATCATCCATGGCCCGAGCATATAAAGCATCATCAGCAGGCCAAACAGGCCGATGATGTACCACCAGACCCAGAACCGCTTTGTCTCTGAGTAGCTGTGCCAGGCGTACATGGCAACGAGTTCCTCCTCGGGAATCGCCATCAGGCTGTCCATGTATTCACCGCGGTCGCGCAGGGTGGCACCTCAGAAGTGAGTGGTCAGTAAACAGTATAGGAGAGTGCGGGAAACAGGGAGCAGCGAGCTGGGAGCAGAAAGCAGACGTGGCATGCCTCAGCAGCGAGTCTGCTCTCTGCTTTCAGCTTTCTGCCAGCTATTCCTGTGCTACATTGCGGCGATGCCGGAGCAGACCCCCGCCACAGCACGCAGCGCCTTCCTCGAGGGAGCGCGCGAGATATCCGTGCTGGTGCCGGGGATCTTTCCCTTCGGGATGGTGGCGGGTATATCCGCGATGCAGGCCGGGCTGACGCCGCTGCAGGCCTTCGGCGGCTCGCTGTTCATCTTCGCAGGGGCGTCGCAGCTGGTGGCCTATGAACTGATCGGCAATGCTGCCCCGGTGCTGCTCATCGTGCTGGCCGCGCTGACGGTCAACCTGCGCTTCCTGCTGTACTCCACCGCACTGGCGCCGCTGATGGCTCCCTTGCCGCTCAGGCTGCGTGCGCTGTGTGCCTACATCATGACGGACCAGGCCTACGCCTTCGGCTACCGGCGCTGGACGGAACACCCGGAGCGGCCCTTCCCGCAGGCCTACTACATGGGGGCCGCGCTGCCGCTTTTGGCAACCTGGCTGAGCTCAACCGTGGCCGGGATCCTGCTTGGCAGCGGGGTGCCGGATGAATGGGGCCTGCAGTTCGCAGTTCCGCTGTGCTTCATCGCGATCCTCGTGCCGGCGGTGAAGGACCGCGCCACTCTGGCGGCGGCACTGGTCGGCGGTAGCGTTGCCATCATGCTCGGCGGCCTGCCCTGGAAGCTGTCGCTGCTGATCGGCGCGCTGTGCGGGATCATGGCCGGGGTGCTGCTGTCAGCGCGTCCGACGGCGAAGGAGCCTGGCAATGCCTGAACCGGCACTGCTGCAGCTGGCACTGACGGATGGGCAGGTCTGGCTGGCAATCGCGCTGACCGGCATCGGCACCTTCCTGCTGCGCTTCGTGATGTTCGCCGCACATGGCCGCATCCAGCTGCCGCAGCGCCTGTTCGATGCGCTGAAGTTCCTCCCGCCGGCGATCCTCGCAGCCCTGGTACTGCCGGCGATCTACCGCAGTGAGCCCTCCGGCTGGGCCCCGCGTGAGCCGGCACACCTGCTGGCGGGCCTGCTGGCGATCGGCATCGCCTGGCGCACGCGCAACATGCTGGCAACGATCCTCGGCGGGATGATCGCGATGTGGATCCTCGAAATCTGGCTGTAGCGGAGGCCAGGCTGTCAGCCTGGCAATCAGACGACAGACTTCAGACCTCAGACGACAGATCTTTAATAGTTCCGTACTGCTTCAAAGCCACGGATTGCCCATCTGGCGTCTGGGGTCTGATGTCTGGCTTGCAACTCGCATCCGCTCGACTGCCGCGAGGTCTATCAAACGGTTTTGTCAACGCGGAGTCGCTGAGACGCGGAGAAATCCAATCCTCGTTGCTTGATCATTGAGCTAACTACAATCGTTTCGGGTAATCGAACAATGAACCCCCCACGCCTGCGGCGTGCTGCGCGGCCTCCTGCCTTGCCGGGATGAATAGTCAGATCCCAGACTTTAGACATCAGACTACAGATCCGCACGCGAACCACCCTGCATCAATGCACCGATTGCCATTCTGATGTCCGGAGTCTGTTGTCTAATGTCAGACAAGCCGCCGGACATTCCGGGTGGGTATCGAAGCGCAGCTGAGATCCACGGGCGGGAATGGCGGACATGCCAGCCCTCACATACTTAACTTAGTTTCTAAGCACTTGAAGATAAAATGTGTATAACTGGTTTGTATTTCCACTTACCTCTTTCAGAATCGTCATACTAGGAATTCAAACTAACTAACATTTGCTGTTCGCATTAGCTTGAACATCTAAGTGTTGAGATATTTTTCAAGTAAAATTAGAATTATTGGCACTGGTATAGTAAACAATAATACCCTCGAAACCGAAATTAATGGATTCAAAAAATTCTTGAACCACTCCAGCTCTCGAATACATGAAATTTTATTTCCAATTGTCACTATTGCAAATAGAGAAGCCCCAAATAACAAGAGACAACAAGGTATAACAGCGAACAATATTTTTACATTACTATTTAAGTCAAGAGTGTACATAAAAAACGGCATCCAATAATTCACAGAAGCCAGCACTGCAACCTGTACTCCTGTCAAGACAAACACAGATAAGACAAGATAAATTATTCTACTTGGAAGTTTGGCATAATAATCCAATTTTTCATCTTTTCTCTTATCTTCTCCTGATAATGCTTCAATAGTTGCGCTGCTTTTTTGAGACTCTGTTCTTAGTATATCTAGTTGTTCCTTATGCTCCTGCAGCTCTTTCTGTGCTTCAAGAAGTTTAGTCTTCATTGAGATTGCTTCAGCGCTACTCTGCTCAGCCGACCTTCGAAGTAAGTCTCGCTCAGCACCAGTTTTGAGCAATTCTTCGGAAATAGTGTCGTTTACCAATGCTACCGCACGAGAATCATCAATTTCATTGTTAATTCTTGAACGCAAGCCGTCGTTTACTAACACGCTAGTCATAATGTCTTCACCAAGATCATCGATATTTTCTTGTCGAGATAAAATATTGATGATTTTGTGAGCGGTGTCTTTTGTATCCTCATCGCTTGACATACCGAGAATTGGCAATTGCACATAACCAATTATCGCTTTATCTAACGCAACTTGTCGAGGTATCCAGAATTGAAGCAAGTTTGCTATGGCAGTAGGATAGACGCAACTTGAAACTCTTGATCCATTTTTTGCTTGCATTTCCAAATCAAATCCAATGAGCTTTCTATCAAGAGTCACAATCCAGTATTTTGCTTCGAGTGGAGACTCAACATCAAATCCCCTAGCTTCCCTTACTTTTTGAAACAAAAACATGTCATGATCGGCTCTGTCATATGCTTTTTGCTCATCAAGTTGTCGATTCATCCTCATTAATCTTTCTTTGTAAGATTCAATTAAATTCAGTTGGAATTGTGCTACTGTTGCCTCTTTTCTAGTAATGGGCATTATCGTAAAGCCAAATTTCTTTGTTAACACTGTCTTTAGATCTGTTGAGTAAGGTTTTAATATTTCAACTGGATTTGCAGCTTTACCAGTTGCAATTACTTTATCTGCAACAATCTTGTAGAAATCTGAATAACCTGACTTTAATATTATTCTTGCAAGTTTGACATCAATTATTCCCTTCTGAGTATTCAGACACAACCATTGAATATGGGATGCAATTTCTCCCAGTGTTTTTTGCGATATCATCAATCTGTAATTTACACTGCCTCTTACAGCACGTAGCAATTCCATAAGAGAGATGATTGATGAATGCGCTGGATGCAAACTAAGCCCCATCGCTGATAAAGCAACATTTGTATCAACATATATATGGAATTCTGGCTTATTTCCTAACTGCGCCTGAATGTGATTAAGTGCTTCAATCGAAAGTGAATTTGCCTGGTAAACGAATGAAGCATGCGTGAAAGTAGCTAAGTATGTCGAAACTGCTGCATTTGAAGAAAGTAAAAATTGAGCAACTGCTCTACATATAACCTCTCGTTCCTTCTCAGTTTCATAATTCGAGAGGAACGTTGTCAAATCGGTCGAATCATCGAATGTGAATTTTCCATTCAAAATGTACTCAAAAGTGGAAACACTATTCCTTGCAAATAACGGAACCAGAAATTGCTCAAGAAACATATCCCAATGTGCATTTTGTGGGTCTAGTCCTGAGCCCAGAATTGCCTGCAGATATGTTTGTTTGGCCTGTTCTTCAATAGTTAAGTAATGAACTAAATCGTCACTGTATTCCTTTTTAGTTTCCGGTGATAACAAATATTTCTTTGATCTTCTTATAAAACGAGTTATTTTTTCCCTTTCGAGATTTTTGCAAATGTTTTCTACTTCCAAGTATTCCAATCTAATGTTGTATGCGGTCTGTAGAAATTCAATGATTTCTTGAAAACTCAGTTCTTTCTCTGCGCTGAATAGTGCTGCAATGACAAATTGCGTCTTAGCCTTGTTCCACCACATGCTCTTGTTTAATTTTACATGAGCGGCGCACTCAATAAATTGGGGCGAAAGAATCTGTCTTTGATTTAGAGTCATAAATGTAACAACTTTACCACATTTTTATTACAGTTTACCCTACCCCACCTTCCCCCGGTTCGCCCCTTCGCTCTTCATCTTGCGGGCCATCTTCTTCGTCAGCGCGTCCACCTGGTCGCGCACCAGTGCGGCTTTTTCGAACTCCAGCAGTTCCGCCCACTTGTGCATCTGCGCCTCCAGCTCGGCGACCAGCATTGTCAGTTCGCCGATGCCCATCGCGTCATGTTCGTCCGGGATGCTCGCCTGGGCGACCTTGATCACCTTCAGGCCGCTTTCCTCCAGCCCTTCCGTGATGTCCTGGATCTTCTTGATGATGGTCTTCGGCGTGATGCCGTGCTCCTCGTTGAAGGCCAGCTGGATGTCGCGGCGGCGGTTCGTCTCGTCTATCGCGCGCTGCATCGAGGGCGTGATCTTGTCAGCGTAGAGAATCACCTCACCGTTCACGTTGCGGGCTGCGCGGCCGATGATCTGGATCAGCGAGCGGTCCGAGCGCAGGAAGCCTTCCTTGTCGGCGTCGAGGATGCAGATCAGCGAGACCTCTGGCAGGTCGAGGCCCTCCCGCAGCAGGTTGATGCCGACCACCACGTCGTAGGTGCCGAGCCGCAGGTCCTTCAGGATGCGGATGCGCTCCACGGTGTCAACGTCCGCATGCAGGTACTGCGTCTTCACGCCGCTGTCAGACAGGTAGTCGCTGAGCTTCTCCGCCATGCGCTTCGTGAGCGTCGTCACCAGTGTGCGCTCGCCGCGCTCGATGCGCCCGCGCACCCGCTCCAAGAGGTCGTCAATCTGGTGCTTGGTGGGCTCGATCACGATCTGCGGGTCCACGAGCCCGGTCGGGCGGATGATCTGCTCGGCGGTGTTTTCAGTCACCTGCAGTTCATAGGGCCCGGGCGTGGCGGTGGTGTAGATCACCTGGTTGACATACTTCTCCCACTCGTCGAAGCGCAGCGGGCGGTTGTCAAGCGCGCTTGGCAACCTGAAGCCGAAGTCGACGAGTGTCTGCTTGCGCGAGCGGTCGCCGTTGTACATGCCGTGCAGCTGCGGGATGGTCACATGGCTCTCGTCAATGATCATCAGGAAGTCGTCGGGGAAGTATTCGATCAGGTTTGACGGCGTCTCGCCCGGCATGCGGCCGTCGAAGTGCCGCGAGTAGTTCTCGATGCCGTTGCAGTAGCCGACGTTCTCGATCATCTCAATGTCGAAGTGCACGCGCTCCTTCAGGCGCTGGTACTCTAGGAGCTTGCCCTCCTTCTCAAACTTCGCCAGCTGCTCACGGGCCTCGCGGCGGATGCTCTTGATGGCCAGCTCCTGCTTCTCGGGGATCAGCACGTAGTGCGTGGCCGGGAAGACGTAGGCCTTCTCCAGCTGCTCCTGCTCCTTCATCGTGACCGGGTCGACGCGGGCGATGCGCTCCAGCTCGTCGCCGAAGAACTCGAGGCGCAGGATCTCCTCCTTGTCGGCGGAGAAGATCTCGAACACATCGCCCTGCACGCGGAAGGAACCGCGCACCAGCTCGTAGGAGTTGCGCATGTACTGCATGTCAACCAGGCGGCGGATCAGGTGCTCTCGCCGCACCTCGAAGCCGGGGAACAGCCTGAGGCTGAGCTTCTCGTAGTCCTCGGGCGAGCCGAGGCCGAAGATGCAGGACACGCTGGCAACGACGATCACATCACGCCGGGTCAGCAGCGCCTCGGTGGCGCTGTGGCGCAGGCGGTCGATCTCCTCGTTGATCTGGCTGTCCTTCTCGATATAGGTGTCGGTCTTCGGGATGTAGGCCTCGGGCTGGTAGTAGTCGTAGTAGGAGACGAAGTACTCCACGTGGTTCTCGGGGAAGAACTGGCGGAATTCGGCGCAGAGCTGGGCCGCCAGCGTCTTGTTGTGGCAGATCACGAGCGTGGGCTTCTGGGTGGCCTGGATCACGTTGGCCATGGTGAAGGTCTTGCCGGTGCCGGTCGCGCCGAGCAGCACCTGGTGCTTCAGCTCACGGCCGACGCCGTCCACCAACGAGGCGATCGCCGTCGGCTGGTCACCGCCGGGGGTGTAGTCCGCCGCCAGCCTGAACTCACCCTCACGCTGCCAGAAATCGGCCTCCACGGCCGCCGCGCCGAACACATCCTCATTGACGGGATCGTCACCGGGCAGGCGATGCTGCTCGTCCTCGGATACCTTCCACTTCTTCGCCTTGGGCATAACGGGGCATTATACCCGTTATACGGTACGTTTGTTAAGATGTGGCAGTTCAGGGCAGCAGCTGGGCGAAGCGCAGTTCATCCGGCACCACGGTGTGATAAAGGATGGCCGGCTGGTTGTCAGGCATCAGCACCAGTCCCAGTGATCCGCTGCTTGCCGCCGGGTCCACCCTGCTGACCTTCCAGTCGGTACCGGCCGCCGGGGTGGTCGAGTCCGTCCATGCATAGTGTACGGAAAGCTCGCCGGCATGGCGGTAGGCAACACCGATCCCGCCGGGGATCCTGATCATCCGCACGAGCGGATCGCCTTCCACGCGTACACCGACGTCCATCGTATGCCGCTGCTGGAAGTCACCGGGGCTGGCCGGGTCCACCACGCTGCTGATGGCGTAGCTCAGGTGGTCCGGATAGCCGAGATAGGCCACCGCGGGCTTGCCGTCGAGGTCCAGGCAGCTGCCGGCGGTCTGCCCCAGCAGGTTGTCAACGGCACTGATCGTGAAGTCAGCGGGATCCACCGGCATTGCCAGCGGACTGTAGGCATAGATGAGTTCACGATCCGGGTACTTCGAATACAGCAGCACCGGGCGGTCCGCCAGGCTGGCCAGCGACACATTGAAATAGGCCTCGCCTGGCGCCAGTTCAGCACCGGCGACCACTTCCTGCCAGTCCGCATCACCGAGCGGGACTCCCTTGGTGGCGCGGCGGTAGATCACCTGGTCCTCGGCAAAGCCCTGCTGCACGAAGGCGACGGCCGGCTTGCCGTCGATCATCGCCAGCCCGAGGTTGCGGTCGTTGCGGGCATAGCCCATCGAGCTCCAGTACCACTCCCCGATCCCGTTCGGGAAGTTGTTCGTGCCATGCGCGTAGTAGACCTCCGGCGGAATCATTCCATCCGGGCCGTACATCACGGCGATCACCGGCACATTGCCGACACCGAGCAGGCGTGTTGCCTGCACACGGTTGGGATAGCCCGTATCAATGTCATGGCAGGTCCAGTCAGTACCAGCAAGCGGTTTCTCAATGTCAGCCTTGCACATCACGAGTTCGTACCCGAGGGTACCGTTGCGTTCATAGATGAATGCCGCCCGGTCGCCGACCCGGCCCAGGTCGAACACCTGGCTGTCCGGGTGCAGGTCGTCAACGGAGTGGATCTCCCATTGCGGCAGGTCAAGCTGGATGAAGGACCGGACCAGCCTGGCCTGCACGTCGTCAAATGCCGCGAATGCAATGTAGGCGTTGCCAGCCGGGCTGCGCAACTGCTGCCAGCCGACGGCCAGCTGGTCCATCCCGGCGGTGTAGGGAGTCCAGCTCCATCGGCCCGCAGGGTAGTCGGCGTAACCGATCCACAGCTTCTGCGGATCAGTCACATCAGCCAGTTCAAAGTGCACGCTGTCAAACTGCGAGGCCCCGGGATGGAAGCGGTACATCACCCAGGCAGGCTTGCCCGGATCAGCGCTGATCATGAAGTCATTGCCCTGCACCCAGCCACCTTTCAGCAGGTACCAGTCCTTCCCCTGAAGTTCCAGCAAGGTGGCGACGCTGACGGAGCCGTGATCGTCATCCGGCCAGGGCGGGTTCAGCATTTCCGGTGCAGTTGTTGCTTCCTGAACACCCGTTGCGTTGACAATCAGCTGTGTGGTTGAATGGCGGGAACAGGAGATCAGCAGGACAAGCATCGCAGGCAACAGGTAACACAACATCCGCATGACGGCCTCCTCAGCTCGGCGGAAACTCCGCCAAGCATTCAGCCTACCCGCAGCAGCTGGATCTGAACACCACTGCTGGCAATTGTGACTGATACTCAGTTGCAGTATGCGATTGCATGCAGGCGCAGGACTGCTGACAGGAACCTTGCAGGTCACATACGATCAGTCGAAGCGGTTTGCATACTTGAGCAATCCAGCGCTCTCGTCACCGTATCCAACCGCCACTGTGCCATCAACCTCCGCAATGCTCGTATGGGCAAGGGCCGCACTCGCCTCAGGTACATCCGCGTAGTTGTCCCATGCACCGGCAGGAAGTCCCTTAGCAGTGAAGCTCGTTACAATCTGCACAAATACGATTCCGGAATATGGCTGATGACGGGAAAACCATTCACCAGGGCCATGGAAAGATAGTTGTCGAAATTCCCAGCAGCCAGTGCAGTCTCTGCCACCTGCCAGTCGCCAAGCAATCCTCCATCCGGAGTGTCAGCCCGTGCGTACCAGGTCACACCAGCATTGGAATCATATGCGCAAACAACCGGATTGCCATCCGCAAGGATGATATCGACGTGGAGCGGGACGCTCATGGACTGGATTGCCAACAAGCATGCGAAGCAGCTCACCCTTGCCCGTCTTCCACTTCTTCGGCCTGGCCATCGTCAGGCATGGAACCGTGATATCCGGCAAGTTTGATCAACGGTGCCGGAGCCCAAGCATCACGGCAGGTCCGTGCCGAAGGCGATGAAGTCCCCCGCCAGGCTGCCGACGTATACCGTGCCATCCTCGCCGATACAGGGACTGGCCTGGACATTTCCGTTCGTGCCATACTCCCACAGCAAGTTGCCAGCGTAGTCCACCGCGCGGAAACTACCATCCAGGCTGCCGAAGTAGATGTTGCCACTGACATCATTCACGGGACCGCTTAACACACCGCCGGCGGTGGGAAACTCCCATTTCAGGCTGCCATCGAGGTTCAGCGCATACAGCTTGTCATCAGAGCTGCCGAAATACACCGTGCCGCCGAATACACCAATGGAAGCCGGGGAATCAACAAAGCCCCCGGTTGTGTAGGACCATTTCTCGCTGCCATCAGGATTCAGCGCGTGCAGATTGTTGTCATCACTGCCAACGTAGATCGTTTCATCGTATCCTCTTGCCGGACTGCTGTACAGCTCAGTCCCGATGTCCTGTTGCCATTTCAGGCTGCCATCCGGCTTGGCGGCAACGGTGAACCCACCAAGATTTGTCACGTAGACCGTGCCATCAATTCCCACGCTCGGTGAACTGACAATTCCAAAACCGGTGTCATAGGCCCAGGTAACACTGCCTGCGGGATGTATCTTGTACAGATTCCCACCCTGAGATGCTATATAGATGCTTTCATCAAAGGCGATCACGGGGCTGCCGGTGACAACCCCCCCCAGGCCAAGCGACCATTTCAGGGTTCCATTGGGATTGACTGCGTAAAGGAAGTCATCAACACTGCCAAAGTAAATCGTACCGTCAGCGGCAATGGCAGGACTGGATTGGATGCTACCGCCGGTTGTAAATGACCACTTTATCGCTCCCGTCGCACTATCCAGTGCATAAAGTGAACCGTCATCGCAGCCCACATAGATCGTCCCGTCCCCTGCGATGGCTGCTGTACTTCGCACACCGCCAGGAAGCAAGATCTCCCAGCGGACATTGTTTGTGACAGCACCCGGGAAGAATGAGATGCCCGCCCCGGTCTGATCTCCCCTGTACTGTGACCAGGCGCTGGGCAGGCGCAGGAATTTGCCTTGGCTGGCCTGAGCTCCGCCGTTGTCCGTGACCCGCAGCTGGATAAGGAAGGCTCCCCTGCACGGAAACAGATGCTGTACCTTTGGTGAGGGACCGCTGGCTTCAAACACGGAGTCACCGATGAAGTCCCATTCATACAGGACGATGTTTCCGTCAGGATCGCTGCTGGCACTGGCATCCAGGAAGGACCAGAAGGGAGCATAGGGCGACCAGACGTCGATGTCAAAGTCCGCCAGCGGCAGCTGGTTGTCGGGATGAACTCCCGTTGCCAGCACGCTCAGCGTATCCACATCCCAGGCACCTTGTGTATCAGTCACGCGGAACTTCACGTTGTACAGCCCGGGCACGTTATAGGTCAGGATGATCTCGGTATTGTCGGTGCCGTCATCGTAGATGCCGTCGGCGTCCAGGTCCCAGGCGTAGCTGAGCTGCGCCTCACTGTCCTCGGCATCCTCTCCGGTGCCGGTAAGCGTCACATCCAGCGGTACAGCTCCCGTGGCCGGACTGGCCATCGCGCTGGCAACGGGGCGGCTGTTGCCACTGATGACCAGTGACAGGCCTCCCAGCGCAACGTACTCGCCAGCGGCGTTGCGACCCTGCACACGCGGGCGTATGATGCCGGTTGCGGATGTATCAGCGCTCTGTGTTCCGGTGTCGTCAGCCACTATCTCGAACACGCCGTCTCCGTCCAGGTCCCAGTCGTAGTTGCTGGCACCTGCCGCTGTCAGGCTGATTGCGTCATTAATCAGGCCGGAGACCCTGTCCGTGCTGACTGAGACGATTACCGGAGCAGTTGCCAGCGGCGTGGCGCTGGCAATCGGTGTCGGTGCACTTTCATTGCCACCGAAGTCTATGGCGCTGAGGGCCACGAATGTCTGGTCCTGCAAGCCGCTGAGCAGGTGCCGGGTGCTGCCCTCCAGGTAGTCCACGCGCTGCACACCGGCGGACTGCGGGTTGAGGAAGGACTTGTCTGAGTAATAGATCGCATAGCCCGCGAGGTCCGGATCAAGCACTGCTGACCAGCTCAGTTCAAGGCCACCCGGCACGGGAGCAGCCGACAGGCCCAGCGGAATTGCAGGAGCAGTGACCGAAGCAGGGTCGAACTGGTTCGCACCGATCCCGACCACGTCGATGCTGCTGCCCGCCGGGCAGAGCACGGTCACGAATGTGTTGCCAAAGGGGCTGGTCAGCAGGGCTGATCCATCGCTGGCAGCCTGCAGGCGGATGTGGTTGTCCGTGAAGGGGCCATGCCAGTCCCAGCGGCCGGTGCCGTAGTTGGAAAGGCCGACAAAGTAGCCATCTCCACTGAGCAGGTTGGAATCCACGCTGACGATGCCGGGCTGTGCGCTGCCCATGCTGATACGGTACATGGCATGGGAAGTCCCGGTGGTATCCGTGCCGTTGAGGCGCGTGGCTTCCAGGTTGTCAGCGGCATCCCCGCTGTCCAGGAAACGCTCGACGCCAGGTGTGAAGTCGGTGTTGATGTTGATGGAGGAGGTACGGCGCTCTGAGGGCAGGACATGCCCGTCCCCATCCAGCTGCTCCCAGGGCTGCACTCCGTCTTCAGGCAGTCCCACGGGGAACAGCGTCACTGTTGAACCAACAGCGGGACCATTATTTTCCTGTGTTGCAGGATCGACCTCCATGGACGGATCCGATGCGCAGGAAATCAATGTGATTCCCAGCAGGGCGATGAGTACAACGGCAGCTCTGGACATGGCTGGCCTCCTGATCCTGATGAACCATGCTAGCACAGCTGGTCTGCTTTGAGCTTCTGCAGCTGTACAGCGCGCGGCAGAGCCGGGAGGCTTGCCGTATCATTTCCCTATGCACATCCCGCAGCCGATCACGATCGAGGGGCCGATAGTCAGGCTTGAGCCCCTGTCAATGGACCACCTGGCTGACCTTGAGCTGGCCTTCCAGCCAGGCACCTGGCAGTGGTCCTTCTACCGCTTCCTCGAAGGCGACATGGCAGGCTACATAGAGCACTCGCTGAAGATGTGCCGCGACACCAGCCGGGTGGCCTTTGCCGTGATCGACATCGCCAGTGGCAAGGCGATCGGCGGCACCAGCTACATGAACGTGCAGGCGCACGATGACAGCGTCGAGATCGGCTACACCTGGTTCGGCCCCCAGTGGCAACGCACCGGACGCAACCGGGCCAGCAAGCTGCTGCTGCTGGACCATGCCTTTGACGACCTGGAGGTGAACCGAGTGGAGTTCATGGGCGATGCGGACAACACGCCGAGCCGCAATGCCCTGGAGGGCATCGGTGCCACCTTTGAGGGCATCATCCGCGAGAACCGCCGGCGCACCGACGGCAGCTACCGCTCCACCTTCTACTACTCCATCATCCGCAGCGAATGGCCTGCCGTGCGCGCAAGGCTGGTGGAAAGCATCCGCGAAGTGACGGGCTGAATCTGCCTAGCCCTGTGGCGGGATGTTCTGGTTCATGCGGAACAGGTTGCGTGGATCATACTTTGCCTTCAGGGACACAAGCCTGTCCCAGGTTTCGGCGGGATAGGCATCCTGCACGCGCTGCCGACCCTCGTTGCTGACGAAGTTCACATACACACTGCCCGAGGCATGGGGTGCAGCGGCTTCGAACAGGCTGCGAGCCCAGCCTACCGCCCTGTCGTCATCAGAAGCATCCTGCCAGCGCGTGTGCACATTCATCAGGAAAGGCGTGCTGCGATGGTGGTACGCGGTATCAGTGGCGCCGACTTCAGCCATTGCGCCGCCAAGCTGGGCCAGGAAGATCTCGCACTGGTCTCCGGGAGCCTGCTGGATGTACTCAATCACGGTGTCGATTATTCCGTCGTTGACGGAATCTAGGTTGTGCGATTTCCAGTAGTTCCGTACCCCGGCAGTCTGCAGCCCGTCAAAGGCTGATTGCCAGGCCGTGAACGGGGCCAGCCCGAGGTGGTCCCCGTGGGCGTTGCCAAATCCGCGCACTGGTGCCACCAGCCGCTCGCCTTCCGCCGGGTCTCCGGCATAGGCCACCGCAATGATCTGCACCAGCTGGCCATGCACTGATTCCGGCAGGAACGGCAGGGGCGGGGCCTTGCGCGTCACGGCCCAGACGGTCAGTTCACGCGGTGCTGCTGCGGCGAACTCGCGATAGCGTTCCAGCACCTGGCGTGCCTCGCTGAACGGGAACACGATCACGCCGCAGTAGATCTCAGGCCCCAGCGGATGCAGTCCGAACTCGAAGTTGGTGACAACGCCGAAGTTCCCACCTCCACCGCGGATGCCCCAGAAGAGGTCGGCATTCTCGGTGGACGATGCCTTCAGCAATTCGCCGTCCGCGGTGACTACGTCAGCCGAGACCAGGTTGTCAATCGTCATGCCGTATTTCCGGCTGACCCAGCCGAAGCCACCGCCCAGGGTCAGGCCCGCCACGCCGGTCTCGGAGATGATCCCGCCCGGGGCCACCAGGCCATGTTCCTGGGTCGCCCTGTCAAGGTCTGCAAGCTGGCAACCCGGTCCGACATTGGCAATCCGTGCCCCTGGGTCCACCGTGGCCTGCTTCATGCGGGTCAGGTTTACCATGATCCCGCCGTCACAGACTGCGTTGCCAGCAACGTTGTGTCCGCCACCGCAGACCGCCGTCAGCACTCCGTGCTCAGAGGCAAAGCGCACAGCATGCTGCACATCCTCAGCTGACTCGCACATCGCGATCAGTCCCGGCCGGCGGTCGATCATGTGGTTCCAGATCCTACGGCAGTCCTCGTAGCCCTGATCTGCCGTGCCCAGCAGGCTGCCCTGCATCCGGTCTGACAGGTCCTTTACCTGTTCCGCGCTGACGCTGATCTGCTGGCCGTCGAGGCCTGTCAGGATGGTGTCCGCCATAGCCTGTTCCTCCGCCTGGTTGTGGCCGGCAAGGAGCAGAATAAGTAAAATGCCGGCCCGATTGGCGTTTCACTATACCATTGAATTGAGACTCAATATCAATCTGTATTGGAACGGAGAGTTGAATTCAATCCGCCAGCAGCACCCGCAGGCCCGGCAGTTCATCGCCCGCCACAAACTCCAGCGAGGCCCCGCCTCCCGTGCTGACATGTGTCAGGTGCCCGGCCACATTGGCGCGGTTGACCGCCGCCACACTCTCCCCGCCGCCGACGATTGTCACCGCACCGCGGTCGCTGACTGCAGCCAGCGTACGGGCTATCCCAAGAGTGCCGGTGGCGAAGCGCTCCTGCTCGAACACGCCCATCGGTCCGTTCCAGAACACAGTCTGGGCCTCCCAGATCACCTCGTGGTACTTCTCCAGTGTGGCATCGCCAATGTCCAGCGCAACATCGCCATCCTGCATGCCATCGGCGGGACGCAGCTCGCAGCTCTCCGGGTTGTCAAACCTCTCGCCGACGCGGTAGTCCAGCGGCAGGATAAGCGCAGTGTCCTTTTCCTTCGCCAGTTCCAGCATACGCAGCGCTTCCGGGAACATCGACTGCTCGACGAGGCTGTTGCCGGTGTTGTGGCCCTGGGCGGCGAGGAAGGTATTGGCCATCGCCCCGCCGATACAGACACTGTCCGCCAGTGGGATCAGGCTTTCAAGCACTTCCAGCTTGCCGGAGATCTTGGCGCCACCCATCACGATCACCAGCGGACGGACCGGGTCGTCAATCACCTTGGAAAGGGCGCTGACCTCAGCTTCAACCAGCCGGCCAGCCGCGGATGGCAACAGGTGCGCCACGCCTTCCGTGGAGGCATGCGCCCGGTGTACCGTGCCGAAGGCATCACTGACGTAACAGTCGGCGAGCGCTGCAAGCTGCCGGCAGAAATCCGGGTCATTCGCTTCCTCGCCCGGCTCGAAGCGCATGTTCTCCAGCAGCACGATGTTGTTACCGGCGGCGGCGATGGTCCTCTGGGCACCCTCTCCTGCCACATCCGGGCTCAGGAATACTTCCAGCGGGGCAAGGTGCTCCAGCGCCAGCGCCGAGTTGAGCGCATCGCGCAGCACCGGCACCAGCGGCTCAAGGCGCAGCTTGTCCACCACCTGCCCATCGGGCCGGCCGAGGTGTGAGCACAGCACCAGCCTCGCCCCACGCTTCAGCAGTTCCACCATCGTGGGCAGGGCGGCGCGGATGCGGGTGTCATCCGTCACGCGGCCCTCCTTCAGCGGCACGTTGAAATCCACGCGCATCAGCACGCGCTTGCCGGCCACGTCAAGTGAGTCGATTGTCCTGAGTTTCATGTCTGCTCTCCCTCGCGCCCATATTCTATTACTCGCCGCACGGCCCCTGTTATCCTCTTAGCCGTGGCGGAGGGATTCTCAAGCAAACGCATCATCGAGCTGACGGGCGAGCTCGTGCGCATTGATTCGGTGGTCGGAACAAAGGGTGAACGCGAGCTCGGGGATCACCTGCACGACCTGCTCCAGCGCGAATGCGGAAGCCTGCCGGGGGTCAGCCTGCAGCGTATAGAGACGGATTATGGGCATTGCCCCCCGGCACTGATGGCGTTCTGGCGTAGCCCCGTGGAGACAAAACGCACCATAGTATTAATGGGCCACTACGACGTGGTCGGGCTGGAACCCTACGGCAGCCTGGCTGATCGCGCACTGGACACTGAAGCCCTGCGACAGGCCTATGCAGCAGGCAGTGATCCCGATTTGAAGGCGGCTGCCGCGGATCCGGACTGGGTGTTCGGCCGCGGCTGGCTGGACATGAAAAGCGGCATCGCCGTGATCATCGAACTGTTTCGCACCCTTGCCAGTGAGAATGAACTGCCGCTCAACCTTGTGCTGCTCATCACCCCGGACGAGGAGAGCCAGAGCCGTGGGTTGTACGCTGCCCTGCCCGAGCTGAACCGCCTTCGCCGGGAGCGGGGGCTGGAGCTGGTGCAGATTGTCAATGCAGACTACATGTCCCCGCTGTTCGAGGGCGACGAGCGCCACTTCATCTACAGCGGCACGATCGGCAAGTTCACGCTGGGCCTGACGGTGCTCGGCACCACGACACATGCCGGTTCACCTTTCGGGGGGGTCAATGCCGCATCACTGGCGGGATACCTTGCATTCGCAGTCGAGCATGACCGAAAGTTCCTGCAGGGCCACCGCGGCGAATGGCTGCCGCCGCCCACCGTGCTGCACCTGGCTGACCGCCGCCGCCGCTACGACGTGATGACGGTGGAAAGCGCTTCGCTGTATGCCAACGTGTTCAACATCGCAGCGGACAGCAAGCGGCTCTGGCGCGACACCCTGCAAGAGATCCGCCGGCTAGTGCGGCGCTATGACTCCGAGATGCGCAAGCGCTACAACCGCTTCGTGGCCCGCGCTGACATAACACCACAACGCGATGCCCGCCGGCCCGAAGTGATCGACTTTGCAACGCTGCTGGACCGCAGCGCGGCAAACATGCAGCGCGAGCCACATGTCCTGCTGGCTGAAGCCCGAGCCGCAGCCAGCCACGAGGATGAGCGCCAGCGCGGAATAGAGGTCGTCAATTGGCTGGGGGCGCGCCTGCCACAGGGCCGGGCGACGGTTGTGGCCAGCCTGCTGCATCCCTGGTATCCCTGCCGCATTGAAAATGACCAGGACCGACTAGATATCATGCGCAGGCTGTGCGAGGAACAGGGCCTGACTCACTTCCACATCTATCCGTACATCTCCGACATGAGTGCCTTCGCCTGGCAGGGCGGAGTACCTGAGCTGCTTGGGAAATGCAGTGCTCTTGATCAACAGCCCGATGATATTGAGATGCTGGAATCACTGGCCTGCCCGGTGCTGAATCTAGGCCCATGGGGCAGCGGAGCACATACCGGACAGGAGCGCAGCCGGCTGGACTGGTTGTCAACCGGACTGCCGGAGGCGATGCTGTCACTCATAAGAATGATTTCGCAGTCGCATTAAGTAAAATAGACTATTGCAATTTCTGTCATTTGCCTGCGCGTCAGCTTTACCGGGATATAATCAGGAAGCTGAAATATCCTAGCGATTCGCAGAGGCGGAATGATGACAAGCAGAAGCACTACTGTAGTGGCCACCTTATTGCTGCTGACTTGCGGGCTACTTCCTTCCTGTGACAACGGAAGCGACACGCAAAGCAAGGGCACGAATGCAGGCCGGACCGGCGGCACCGCCGTCGACGACTTCCTGAGCTCAAGCAAGCTGAATGACAGCGGCCCCGGCAGTGGCAAGTTCGTGCTGCTCGGTGGCGACGAGACCGGGATCGAGTTTGACAACCGGGCCGATGACATCGACTTCATCGCGGAGGACCGGGCCAGCCAGGCCGGCCTGGCCTGCGGGGATGTCAACGGCGACGGGATCCTCGACCTGTTCCTCTGCGGGATGGAGACTGACAACAGGCTCTACATCGGCGAGGGCGGCTTCCGCTTCCGCGACGTGACCGCCGACAGCGGGGATGACCTCGCCGTGGCCGGGCACGAGACCTTCGGTGCGCTGTTCGTCGACATCGAGGGCGACGGCGACCAGGACCTCTACCTCGGCGTGCGTGGTGCGGACGACCGGCTGTACATCAATGACGGGCGCGGCAAGTTCACCAACGAAGCATCCCAGCGTGGCACCACTGCCACCAATGCCACTTCGAGCATCGCCGCATTTGATGTTGAGCCGGATGGCGACCTAGACCTCTACGTCTGCTCGCACTCCTTCGACCCGCGCATGACCAATGACGACGCGATGGTGGCGCAGGGCGTGGACATCAACAGCATCGTGATCCGCCCCGAGCTGGACCTGCTGCTGATCAATGACGGCAGCGGCAAGTTCACGGACGGCACATCAGCCGCCGGGATCGACGGGCTGAGCTGGAGCTGGCAGGCGATGCCGGCCGACTACAACGATGACGGCTACATGGACCTGTTCGTCTCCAGCGACTACTCCACCAACGACCGCTACTACATCAACAATGGCGACGGCACATTCACGGACCATGCCACCACGATGCTGAGGCGCACGCCCTGGTTCTCGATGGGATGCGACAGTGGCGACATCAACGGCGACGGACGCATCGACCTGTTCTGCCTGGACATGTCGCCAAACGAGTACAAGGCCAGCAAGCTGATGAGCGGCGACATGTACGACTTCCGCGACGTGCTGGTCAACAGCAACCCGCAGCAGATGATGCACAACATGCTGCAGCTCAACCGCGGCCAGGGCTGGATGACCGACATCTCCTCGCTGGCCGGGGTGAAGTCCAGCGAGTGGTCCTGGACGGCGCGCATCGCAGACCTGGACTACAGCGGCATCCCCGAGCTGTTCGTTGCCAACGGCTACCTGACGATGACCGCCATGAATGTGGACTACCAGAACCAGATCAAGCAGATCGGCGAGAGCCAGGGCCGTGAGGCGGTCAAGCAGTTCATGAAGGAGATGGGCAGCGCCCCGGCTGAGGACGTGATCTTCACCGCCGACAGCCCGCTCGACTACAAGCGAGCCAGCGGCAACTGGGGCATGACCGGCAACACGATCGACACCGGCACCGTGATTGACGACATCGACGGCGACGGCGACCTGGACATCATCGCCAACCAGACCAACGGTGACCTGCAGGTCTGGCGCAACGAGCTGGACTGCGGCAACTTCATCGCCGTCGAGCTCAGCCAGGACGGCGCCAATGCCTTCGGCGTCGGCAGCAAGCTGACAGCCTACTGCGGCGACTCGATCTTCGCCGACACGGTGGTGATCGGGCGTGGCATCGGCAGTGGCGTCAGTCCGCAGGTGCACCTCGGCCTCGGTGGCAATACGAAAGTTGACCGGCTTGAGGTACGCTGGCCGGACGGCAAGCTGCAGACTGAGGAGAACCTCGATGCCGGGCTGCTGTGGTCCGTCAGGCGCCGCGACAACCTGCCGGACTTCACTGCGCCGTCCTACGACCCGATGTTCTCCCAGGCTGACATGGACTTCAGCCGCGATGAACGCGACACTGACAAGGAGGAATTCGCTGCTGAGCTGCTGCTGCCGATCATGCGCAGCTACCTCGGTGGTGGTGTCGGCGTGGCCGACTCTGACCTCGATGGCGACCTCGATGTGTACTTCGCCGGTGCCGCCGGCCAGAGCGGGCGCCTCAAGCTCAATGACGGCAGTGGCAATCTTGAGAGCAGCAGCACGGCAGCCGACATCAACAAGCGGGACCGCGAGGAAATGGCGGTGCTGTGGTTTGATGCCAACGGCGACGAGCGTCCAGACCTGTACATCTCCAACGGCTCGATGGAGGCCTATCCGGATTCCGACCTGTATGACGACGTGATCGTGCTCAACATGGAGGACGGGCTGAAGGCCAGCACCGTGCCCGGCACGAACATCTCCAGCGGCAGTGTGTGCGCCGCCGACATCGACGGTGATGGCGACCAGGACCTGTTCGTGGCCGGCCGCCAGGTGCCGCACCGTTTCGCCCTGCCCGCAACGAGCGTGTTCCTGCGCAATGACGGCAAGGGTGGCTTCAGCGTGCACGACTTCAGCGGCGGCCAGCCGCTGATGGGCTGCATCAGCGATGCGCAGTTCGCCGACATGGACCATGACGGTGACCAGGACCTCGTGGTCTGCGAGGAGTTCGGCACCGTCAGCTGGCTGGCCAACAACGGCGGCAGCTTCGGCGCGAAGCAGGCTGTCAGCGCCAGCGGCATGTGGCAGTCTCTCTGCCTGGCCGACCTCAACGAGGATGGCAACATCGACATCGTGGCCGGTAACTGGGGCCAGAACACAAAATACCACCCGAGTGCGGAGAAGCCCTACACGATGTTCGCCGGCGACATGGAAGGTGACGGCGACCGTGACCTGATCGAGGCCAAGAACAAGAGCGGCGGCGGTTACCTGCCGGGCCGCGGGCGGTCCTGCAGCGGCTACGCGATGCCAAGCATCCAAGAACGCTTCCCGAAGTGGGATGACTTTGCCAATGCCAGCTTCGAGGACATCTACGGCGACCCCTCCCAGCTGCCGGAGAAGTATGAGGCGGCTGACCTGCACAACACGCTGTTCATGTCCGACGGCAATGGCGGCTTCAGCGCCAGCCAGCTGCCGGTAATGGCCCAGCTGTCACCGGTCTACGGCATCCTCGCCTCGGACTTCGATGGCGATGGTGACAAGGACCTGCTGCTGGCGGAGAACTACAAGCTGACCCAGCCGGAGACCGGGCGCTGGAACCTCGGCTATTCCACGATGCTGCTGCAGGACAGTGGCAACTGGACCGCGGTTGACATGCCGGTGGCCGGCGTCAACATCCATGAGGATGCCCGTGGCGTGGTCGAGTGCGACCTCGATGCCGACGGCATGCAGGACATCATCGTCACCGTCAGCAACGGTATGGCCAAGCGGCTGGAACACAGCGCTGCCGCCGGTGACAGCTTCAACGTGACGCTGGCCGGCAAGGCCGGAAACCGCTTCGGCAGCGGCGCCGTGATCATGCTGGCGCTGGACGACGGCAGCAAGCTGTTCCGCCTCGTACAGGCTGGCCAGGGCTACATGTCAAGCTACGTCGGCCCGCAGCACTTTGCCATTCCGGCGGGGCGCAGCGTGTCACAGCTGGAAATCACCTGGAGTGACGGCAGCACAAGCAGCGCAGCCGACTTCAGTGGCAGTGCAGTGACGGTAGAGCAGTAGGCAGGCTAGGCGCTGACAGCAGTCGTGCCGAGTGCCTGGCTGAGCGCATCGACCTGGTCGAGCCGCTCCCAGGGCAGGTCAAGGTCCGTGCGGCCGAAGTGGCCGTAGGCGGACACCTGCTCGTAGCTGGTCTGGCGCAGCTGCAGCCTGTCAATGATCGCCAGCGGACGGAAGTCGAAGATCTCGCGTGAGTCCAGCAGGGCCTGTATACGCTCCAGCGGCACCTGCTGCGTGCCGAAGCATTCTAAGGTCAGGCTGGTCGGATGCGACAGCCCGATCGCGTAGCTGACCTGCAGCTCCAGCCGCTCGGCGACCCCGGCCGCCACCAGGTTCTTCGCGGCATAGCGCGCATAGTAGCTGGCGCTGCGGTCCACCTTGGTCGGGTCCTTGCCACTGAAGGCACCACCGCCGTGCCTGGCTGTGCCGCCGTATGTGTCAACGATGATCTTGCGGCCGGTCAGCCCGCTGTCACCCTGAGGCCCGCCGATCACGAACTTGCCGGTCGGATTGACATGCAGCTTCATCTCCGGCAGGCGCAGCCGGCCGGGCACCACTTCGTCAATCACGTCCTCGCGCACGATCCCGTACAGCTTGTCGATCGACAGGTCCGGTTCGTGCTGGCTGCTGACGACGAGGGTCTGGATCCCGAGAAACTCGCTGCCGCGGTAGCGCGCACTGACCTGGGTCTTGCCATCAGGCCTGAGCCCAAGCCCGGGATTGGCATGCCTGAGCTCGGCCAGCCGGCGTGACAGGGCATGCGCCAGCTGGATCGGCATCGGCATGAAGCTGCCGCGCTGGAAGTCCTCGCTTTCAGTGGAAGCATAGCCGAACATCATGCCCTGGTCACCGGCACCGACCGCATCAAACGGGTCGGAACTGCCATCGCGGGCCTCCTGGCTGGCGTTCACACCCTGGGCGATGTCCGCACTCTGCTCGTCGAGGCTGACCAGCACCGCGCACTGCTCAGCACTGAGGCCGCTGGACTCGGTGTAGCCGATGCGGCGGATCGTGTTGCGCACGATCTCCTGCACGTTGGCATAGTGGCTGGTGGTGATCTCGCCGATCACCAGTACCAGCCCGGTGTTGGTGCAGGTCTCGCAGGCCACGCGCGCCAGGGGGTCATGGGCCAGGATGTCGTCAAGGATCGCATCACTGATCCGGTCGCAGACCTTGTCAGGATGGCCTTCGGTGACGCTCTCGCTGGTGAACAGGTGTTCTTGCATTGTCGGGTTCTCCTCAGGCAGCCGCTACAGGCTGCGGATCCGCTTGACGAAGGCCGCGTGGTCGTCGGCGCGGAAGAACGAGCTGCCGGTGACGACGCTGTCAACGCCGGTGGCGGCCAGCTCGCTGGCATTGTTCAGGTTCACTCCGCCGTCCACCTGGATGCTGAACACCAGGCTCTGGGACTCGCGGAATTCGATCAGCTTCTCCAGCTTGGCGAAGGTGGAGCTCATGAACTCCTGTCCGCCGAAGCCGGGGTCGACGCTCATCACCAGCACGTTGTCAACCAGGTCGAGGATCTCCTCGACGGCGACAAGCGAGGTCTGCGGGTTGATTGCCACGCTCGGCCTGAAGCCCAGCTCGCGCATCAGGCTGATCAGGCGCGGGGCGAAATTCGTGACCTCGATCTGAAAGCTGACCATCTCCACGCCGACGTCTGTCAGCAGTGGCAGGTACATCATCGGGTCGGTCACCATCAGGTGCACGTCGAAGGGCAGGTCGCAGTGGTTGCGGCCCCAGCGGATCGTGCCCGGTCCGAAAGTCAGGTTGGGCACGAAGTGCCCGTCCATCACGTCCCAGTGCACCATGTCGCAGCCGGTCTGCTCCATCAGCCGCAGGCCGGACTGGATGTCCGCCAGGTCACTCGCCAGCACAGAAGGTGCGATCTTCACTACTCTTCCTCCCCCCCGTCATAGGGAATGCGCTCCTCGCGGAAGGCATTCTCCATGTCGTCAATGTAGACCATCACGGTCGCCTTGCCCTCCAGCGGGATGCGCTTGTCAACGAAGCTGCCGCTCTCATGCATCTGGTCGTAGACAATCGTATTCTGTGCAATCTGGTCAAACACCTTGATCTTCACATGCTGCATGCGCGGGCCGCCGCTGACGGGCACCCTGACGGTGATCGTGCGCGTCCAGCTCGAAATCAGCTCCGGCGGGGCGGCAACCGTCAGTGTGACCTTCTGGCCGAGGCTGACCTGCTCACCGGCCCGGACATTCTGACTGAGCACAGTGCCACTTGCCACAGAGTTATTCGAGACGTAATCAACTTGATGCAGATGTAAGTTGCTGCGCACCAGCAGCTGCTCCGCACTGCGCAGGTCCTTGCCGGAAAGATCGGGCATCTCCACCTTGGGCAGGTCCCGGCTGTCCGCCACGCGCAGGTCAACGGAGACCGGGCCGGGGAATTCCTTGCCCTTCACCGGGTCCTGGCTGATCACGGTACCAGGGGTGTCAGCCGGCATGTAGATCTTCTCGATCCGGCCGATCTTCATCCCCGCCTCATCCAGCAGGATTGTGGCCTGGGCCAGCTCCTTGCCCTCAAGGTCCGGCACCACGTAGCGCGGATTGCCGAGAGAGAGGTAGTAGCTGATCTTGCCACCAGCCTTGCGCTTACGGCCGGCTTCCGGGTCCTGCTTCATCACAAGGCCCTTCTCCACCGTGTCACTGACCACACTCTCGCGCCGGTCAGGCTTGAAGCCGGCATTGCGGATAGCCTGCTCCGCCTCATCCGGGCTGAGACCGACTATGGATGGAACCGTGGTCACTTCCCCGCGTGCGAGGAAATCAGAGTCGAAATTGCGCACCAGGTCCACGACGAAGTAGCCGATCACCGCCAGCACGGCGATGATTGCGAGGGCGCAGCCGATGTTGACTATCTTCTGAGCCTGGGTTTTGCGGGATCTGGCCACCAGTCTGCAATTTTAGCCTATTTCGGCTAGCTGACTGCCGGGCTTGCATTCCGGCGAGGCCTGATTCAACGCGTGCTGAAGTCCCAGCTCTGCTTCCAGGGCTGGCGATCTATCACAGCGGACAGGTGCACCCGGTAGCTATGGCCATCCTCCAGTGGGTCAGCCGGGATCAGGGCGATCACTCCCGGGATGTCCCAGTCCGCCAGCAGTGGCTGGCCCGGGTACTGCAGGTGGGTCGGTACGATTCGCTGCGTGGTCAGGTCCTGCAGCCAGCCCTCGACCGCGTCGAATCCATGCTGGCGCGGCCCGAAGAATTCAGCGGTGATCGGAATGCCCAGGCTGCTGTCCCCTGGTACCGGCCAGGGAATCTCATTCTCAAAGTTGCCGGCGATCCCGCTGGCACCGGGGTTGGGGTACAGCACCGTGTATTCGGCACTGTACTGGCCCCGGATCCGGCCCTGCAGCACGTCCATCACCTGGTAGCTGCCGCTGCTGCCGTACCCGACATAGTGGATATTGGGGTCCAGCAGGCCGAGGCGGTGGTAGAAGGTGCGCATCCAGCGGTCGATCGCATCCACCGGGGCCACCCCCTCATAGATGATGCTCGCATGGGCGGCCCGCTCACCGTCCTCGCTGTACAGCGGGTTGGTACTGTCTTCTGTATGCGCGTCCAGCCCGACCACGTTGAGGCTGATGCTGTTGTGCTTCAGGTAGTCTGCATGCAGCTGGCAGCCGCGGGACAGGTCGTAGTCCAGGTCGACCTTCTGCACACCTACACTCTCGCGGTATTCGTTGAAGCGGGAAACGGCATTGTAGGCGGCGCTGAAATTCACGCGGGCCGGGTCATCGATCCCGGGCCAGCCGCTGCTGGAGTTTTCAGAAGCACCGCAGGAGGGAAGCAGCGACAGCACGGTCAGCAGCACCGCGCCGGTGAAGGCGGCTTTCCCGGTCATCCCCATTCAAACCAGTATACCCGCGCAGCCCGGGCAATGTACGGCCGCTCAGTTTTCCTGGTTGATCTGGCCGCTGGTGAAGCCGCGCTGGTAGCCATTGCTGTCGATGTAGGCCCGGATGAAGTTGTCAAACTGCAACCAGACGGGTTCCCCTGTGATCTCCGCCAGCTCAGCCTCAAACCGCGACACGTCCTCCGTGCTGAACAGGGCCGGGGAATAGACAGTGGCCTGCACGATCCGCACAATGCGGGCCGGGCCATTGCCACCGTTCTCATAGACGCGCATGTCTGCACCGCTACGGTGACCAAGGTCGTCAAGCGTGGCACCGTTCTGCAGCTGCTGCAGGCGCATCACCAGCGCGTTGTAGAGCAGCTCCTTCATGTCGTTGTAGCCCTCCGGCAGCTTGTTCTCCTGCGGCTCAAAGATGTAGCCCGTGGCATCTGCATAGCGCACGCTGTCCTGCCTGACCCGCAGGTATACCGGTGCAGCCTGTCCCCGCTTGCCACTGAGGGTGTCGGCCACGATCTGCTGCATCTCACCGACCTGCTGGGGATTGATCGGCTTCGTGGTCTCGACCTCCGCCGTGAATGCCAGCTGGCCGTTGTCACGCTGCTGGTCACGGTAGACCTCGCTGAGCACGGCCCCTGGCAATTGCTGGAGGTACTGCTGCAGCGCATCCTTGATCAGCGAGATTTCGGCCCTATCATCCTCTGCCCTCTGGCGCTGCAGTTCGCGCAGCTCCTCGTCCTCATCCCAGAACTTCTTGCCGGCAGCGTCATAGTCGTGCGTGGAGTAAGTCCGCACGATCAACCTGACCGGCTTGCCACAGGCCGCCTCGAGGCTGCCCTCGAGCTGCTGCACCCGGTAGTCGTCAAACACGCTCCAGCTCAGCACCACACCCTGCACGTCGATCCCATCCGGGCGGATGGCAACCTCGCAGCTGTCCAGTTCCGCGCCGCGTACGAGCTGGCTGACCTGCTCGGCCAGCCGTGTGCGGATCCGGTCCTCCATGTTGTCACGGCTGACGATGTCAACGAGCCGGATCCACAGCAGGATGCTCAAGCCGATCAGGGCCACCAGTCCCGGTCCGAAGGTGCGTGCGAGATGCAGCCAGCGCGACGGCCCCTCCTCGTGCACCTTCTCCAGGCCGGCCAACAGGAACACGGCTGCCGCACTGAGCAGGATGGCGAACACATTGGTGATGAAGAGGATGAAGGCACTGCCGGCGGCCGCCCACTCGGCTGCCGCTATCTCCAGGCCGCAGACCGCCAGCGGCGGTACCAGCGCCGTGGCGATTGCCACTCCGGCGATGCCGCTGTTCAGCTTCGGGTTGACGAGCACGTAACCACCGGCCAAGCCGCTGGCCAGCGCGATCACTGCATCAAACAGGGTCGGCTGCGTGCGGGAGAGGATCTCGGAGCCGTAGATCGGCACGATCGGCAGGGAACCGATCAGCGCACCGATCAGGATTGCCAGCACAACACCGGTGGCCTCTGCCAGCAGGGAGTCAAAGAACAGCTTGCGGTCGCCGATCACGAGCGCCAGCGTCATGCCGAAGATCGGCCCCATCAGCGGGGCCACGAGCATTGCACCGATCACCACAGCGGTGCTGTTGGCAAGCAGGCCGAAGGCGGCGATCAGGGTGGCCAGCACCATCAGGGCGTAGAAGGAGATGTTGGGATGCGCCATGTTGCGCAGCTGTGATATCAGCTCCTTGCGCTCCTTCTGGCTCAGCCTGATCTGGATCATGCCCGCTCCCCGCTAATTCTAGCCTGATATGCGAAGGGGAGCGCCAGCGCACTCCCCTTCGTTCAATCTTCCTGTTCTTGAGGCAGCCTAGTCGTCGGAGCCGGAGGGACTGTCGCCGTCCTTCTCGTCAAACAGGTTGCCACTGTCGTCATCCTCACCATCCTCGGCGCGTATGATCTCGATCGCGGTCAGCAGGTCGTCATTCTTGAGGTTGATCACCTTCACGCCCTGCGTCGAACGGCCCAGAGAGCTGATCTCGGCGGCGCGGGTGCGGATGATCATGCCGCTGGAGGTGATCAGCATCACCTCGTCCTCCTCGAACACGCGGGCCGCGCCGACGACGTTGCCGGTCTTGTCGGTCACCTTCATCGCGATCACGCCCTTGGCGCCGCGCTTGGTCTTGCGGAACAGCTCGACCTTGCTGCGCTTGCCAAGCCCGTTCTGGCCGACCACCAACACCTCATCATCGTCACTGGCAACGTCCATCCCGACCACGTGGTCGGCATCGTCCAGCAGGTTGACACCCCGCACGCCCTGGGCGCCGGTGCCCATCACGCGCACCTGCTCCTCGTCGAACTTGACGGCATAGCCGCGGTGGGTGAAGATCAGCATCTGGTCCTTGCCGGTGGTCTCACGCACGAAGTACAGCTCGTCGTCGTCAGCCAGCCCGATCGCGCGCTTGCCGGTCACGCGCAGCTTGCTGAACTCGGAGAGCTCGGTGCGCTTGACGGTGCCCTTCTTGGTGCACATGAACAGGTAGGGTTTGGAGAAGTCGCTAACGCTGATCAGGCTCGTGACCCATTCGCCGGGCTGCAGGCTGATCAGGTTGACGACGGGGATGCCCTTGGCATAACGCTCGAAGGCCGGGATCTGGAACACCTTCAGGCTGTGCACCGCGCCGCGGCTGGTGAAGCACAGCATGGTGTCGTGTGTCGAGGTGTGGATGATGTTGCGCACCACATCCTCTTCCTTGGTGCGGGTGCCGACCATGCCGCGGCCTCCACGGCCCTGCGCACGGTAGGTGCTCGCCGGGATGCGCTTGATGTAGCCGCCGCGGGTCACCGTGACGACGACATCCTCGCGGCGGATCAGGTCCTCCTCATTGAAGCTGCCATCCTCCGCCATGCGGCCGACGACAGTGCGGCGCTCATCGCCGAACTTATTCGTGGCCTCATCCAGCTCCTCGATCAGCACCTCATCCAGGCGGGCCGGGTTCTCAATGATCTCAGTCAGCTCCTTGATCAGGGCATACAGCTTCTTGAGTTCGTCGAGGATCTTGTTCTCTTCAAGGTTTGTGAGCTGCGCCAGTCGCATGTCGAGGATCGCCTGGGCCTGGACCTCACTGAGCTTGAAGCGGTTCATCAGCTCGGTTCGGGCAAACTCGGGGTCCTTGCTCTCGCGGATGATCTTGACGACCTCGTCAATGTTGTCCAGCGCGATCTTGAGGCCTTCGAGGATGTGCGCGCGCTCCTCCGCCTTCTGGCGGTCAAACTGCGAGCGGCGCAGGATCACTTCCCGACGGTGCTTGATGAACACCGCGAGGAAGTCCTTGAGCGTCAGCAGGCGGGGCACGCCATCGCGCAGGGCCAGCATGATCATGCTGTAGCTGGTCTGCAGCTGGGTGTTCTTGTAGAGGTTGTTGAGGATCACGTTGGCCTGGGCATCCTTGCCGAGCTCGACCACGATGCGGATGCCGCTGCGGTCACTTTCGTCTCGGATGTCGCGCACGTTCTGGATCTTCTTGTTGTGCACCAGCAGCGCGATCTTCTGGATCAGCGTGCTCTTGTTGACCTGGTAGGGGATCTCGGTGATGACGATGTTGTTGCGTCCCTTGTCATCTTCCTCGATTTCCGCCCGGCCACGGATCATCACGCTGCCGCGGCCAGTGCGGTAGGCCTCCTTGGCCCCCGCGTTGCCGAGCAGCAGGCCGCCGGTCGGGAAGTCCGGACCCTGCACCTCGTCAATCAAGCGCTCGATGTCGATGTCCGGCTGTGCGATCAGCAGCTTGATGGCTGCGGTCAGCTCACGCAGGTTGTGCGGGGGGATGCGGGTGGCCATACCGACGGCGATGCCCTCGGAGCCGTTCATCAGCAGGTTGGGTACACCGGCGGGAAGCACGGTGGGCTCCATCCGGCCCGGATCGAAGGTCGGCACCCAGTCCACGGTGTCCTTCTTCACATCCTTCAGCAGGTAGGCGCCGAGGTTACTCATCTTGGCCTCGGTGTATCGCATCGCTGCCGGCGGGTCACCGTCAATCGAGCCGAAGTTACCCTGCGGAGTGATCAGCGGGTAGCGCAGGCTCCATTCCTGGCCCATGCGCACGAGGCCCTCATACAGGGCACCATCACCGTGCGGGTGGTAGTTACCCATCACCTCACCGACGATCTTCACGCTCTTGGTGGTCGCCTTGTCCGCCGTGTAGCCCGCGTCCTGCATCGCCCAGAGGATGCGGCGGTGGATCGGCTTGAGCCCGTCACGTGCATCAGGCAGTGCACGGGACACGATCACACTCATGGAGTAATCGAGGAAGCTTTCCTCCATTTCCTCCACAATGCGGCGTGGCTGGATGTTCTCGTCGAACTCGAACCTGTCGTTTCGTTTCTTGGTCAAGACCTGTGCTCCATACGAAACGTGAAACACACGGACAAACTGCCGTTCCGTCTGATCTGGTCAGGGTTCCGGGACATTCGCGCCAAGCGAAACCGGATACGTGTTTCACGCTTCAAGATACCTTATATCTATGAAGCACCATTATAGCACGACACACAACAAATCGGCTACACGTACGTTAGCTGTTTCTTGTCCTGGATGGCCAATTCCGGATGACTGTACAGAACCTCTTAAAATGCCTTCCCGATGGAGTGCAGCTGGCCGTCGGAGCTTGTGATGTAGAGTGCTCCATCCTCCGAAAGACAAGCGGAACTGAATATCTGGTCAGTCAGTGTCCGTGACCATTCCACGTTCCCTGTCTGGGAGTCCAGCGCGAACATGTCAAGGCTGTTGCTTCCGATGTATACCAGTCCGCTCGAACCGATCACCGGCGAGCCCCAGATGTCACCGGAGGTGTCAAAGTTCCACAGCTCATCGCCGTCTCCGCTGTAGGCATACAACCTGTCATCAACACATCCGATGTAGACCTTGCCGTCAAGGCCAATGGCCGGTGAATCAATCACCGCATCCGGCAGGCTGACGTCCCAGAGGTAGTTGCCCTGCAGGTCCAGACAGAGCAGTTCACCGCTCACGACACCGATGTACAGCCTGCCGTCCTCAGTGATCGCCGGTGTGCTGCGGATGCTGCCGGTTGCGATGTATTCCCAGCGCAGCGTGCCATCTGGATTGACTGCAATGATGCGCTTGTCATTATTGCCGAAGTAGACACAGCCGTCCGGCCCGATGCGAGGCGCGGTTTCAATGATGCCTGAGGAGGGGTAGGTCCAGATTGTCTGTCCCTCGGGTGATGCGCAGTACAGGCTGCCATTATGGCTGCCGAAGTAGATCCTGCCATCCCGCCCGACGACGGGACTTGAAATGATGTCTGCACCTGTGTCTATGGACCAGCGTTCCTGCCCGCTGGGACTGACAGCATACAGTTTGTCCGAAAGGGATGTGACATAGATCGTGCCATCCGCCGCTACCGCCGGGGTGGATTCGATCTGCCCGCCGCCAAGGAACAGTGACCACTTCAAGGTACCGTCCGGCCAGACTGCATTGAGCTCAAAGGAATAGTCGCCGAACACTATGCTGCCATCCGGGCATACCACCGGTGAACCACTGACCGTATGGCCGGTCGGATAGGACCAGCGCAGGTTGTCCGTGATCGGACCGGACAGCTCACTGCGGCGCTGCATCAGTTGTCCGCCATTCAGGTCAGGCCAGGCGCTTGGCAGGTGCAGGGTCGTCGACATGCTGCCGGTCTCTCCTGCATCATCGGTGACGCGCACAAGCGGATGGTAAATACCGCTTAGCGGGAAGACATGGCTGCAGTGGGAGCCGGGCCCCGCCAGCTCAAAGCTGCCGTCACCGTCTAGGTCCCATTCATACCAGACCACGCTGCCATCGCTGTCAAAGCTGTTTGAGGCATCAAAATCCACCTGCAGCAGGGAGATTCCCGGCGTGCGCTTGGCAATGATGTCAGCAAAGGGCGCTATGTTGTCAGGGTCAATGCCCGTCACGAGGATTGCCACACTATCCACGTCGCTTGCCCCCTGGCTGTCGGACACGCGGAACTTCACATTGTGGATGCCCGGTTGCTTGAACAGCTGCGCCGGCGGATTGAGCGTATCCGTGCCTGGTTCATAGATGCCGTCACCATCAAAGTCCCAGGCCAGGACCAGATCCTGTGGGGCATCCTCCTGGTCCTCAGCCACGCCATTGAAGTCAACCAGCAGTGGTGCCGGCCCCGTCTGCGGGCTGGCCGTGGCGGATGCCAGCGGCCGGCTGTTGGCACTGACAAGCAGGGACACGCTGCCTAGCGCGACTGCCTCGCCGCCAGGGCCGTGCGCGAGCACCGCCGGGCGGATTATGCCGGGGTGCATGGTATCGATGATGATGCTGCCGGAGCTGCTGTCCAGCACTTCAAAGATCCCGTCTCCCTCGGCATCGAAATCATAGTTGTCAGCGCCGCTGGCAACCAGGGTTGCCGGGAACCCCATTGTTCCGCTGGCATGATCCAGCTGCAGGGCAAGTGGCACTGCAGCCCCCGCTAGGGGCAGGCCTGATACCTGTTCGCTCGCTTCTCCCGTGTTGCCACTGTGGTCAACAGCAGCCACCCTTACGAAGGTCGTGCCATCGATTCCATCCAGCAGGTGCCGGTTGTTCCCCTCAAGGTAGCTGACACTGCGCACTCCGGCCGCCTGCGGATTTGTGAACGGACTGCCTGAATGGTAGATCCGGTAACCGGCAATGCCAGACTCCTGCAGGGGATTCCACTGGAGCAGCAAGCCGCCGGCCACTGCTGTGGCCTGCAGGCCGCTGACCTGCCCGGGGGGACTGCCGTCAGCCGGGTCTGCCATTTCCACGCCCAGTCCCACCACTTCAGCTGAGTGCTGGCCATCCACCAGCACTGCCACAAGCAGGTTACCGGCCGGCGATGCCAGCGATGATCCACCGGCAAGGCTGAGCCTGACATGGCTGTCCATGAAGGGGCCATGCCATTGCCAGCGGCCGCTGCCGTAGTTGGCAACAGCCAGGTAGTAGCCGCCACCTTCCCCTGCCCCGACATTCACATCCGCACTGAGGGTGCCGGGCTGTCCACCGTCGAGGCCGATCCGCCAGATGCCCCAGGCCGGTCCACTTCCCGCGGCCTGCAGCTGCAGTGTCTCACCTGATGCAGATGCTCCCTGAAGGGATGTGATGAAACTGTCACGTCCGGCAGTGAATGCGCTGCCCTGCGTGATGCCAGCAGAGCTGCGTTCCCAAGGCTGCATCGCATCCTGGGGAAGCGTGGCCGGAAACTCTGCTTCCTGCAAATGGAATTCAGCCCGCGCTGCAGGCACATCAGGCTGGAATGTACCTGAACATGAGGTGGACAGCAGCAGTAATGCAAGCACTGATAATCTCTGCAAGGTGCGCATGGCGGTCTCCAGAAAAGTGGATTGGGATTGCAGCTAAGTGAACTGTAAGGTAGAGCTGCCGCAGTTTGACCTGACAGTTGCCAGTGTTATCTGCCATACACTTCCGCCAGCCACGGCGCATGCGCCGCTGGATGTGCTAATCTCGCAGTGATGGCAGAGCAGAACCAGTCCGGACATGAACCACATGGCCTGCAGGGCCGCCGTGTCGTGCTGGCATTCTTCCTGGTGCTCGCGGTGATCACCGTGCTGAGTTACCTGGCATTCCGGTTCCTGCTGGACATCCCCCACACCTGAGCATGTCCCGCAAACCGCCAAACAACAGGCCCGACAGCGATGAACTGGCCCATCCCCTGCTGCTGGCGACAGCCCAGCGAAACCGCCTCCGCCTTCTGCTTGCAGGCGGAGGATTCCTTGTCCTGTGGCTGCTTGGGTCAATCCTGCTGCTGGCTGCGCCCCGCCCAAGATTGCTGCCCGCTGGCAAACTTGGCCCAGTGCTGCCGGTTGGCTTTTCCGCCGTTGAGCTGCTGGACTGCGGGGAAGGTGCTGCAGTGCTGGACAGCGACCTTGCGCTGCACTGCTTCGGGGCGAATCCGCCGCGATACAAGCGGATCGATGACCCGCAGATGGATATAGCAGGCAACTACACCGCCTGGCCCGGACATGGATATGTTGCCTGCAATCTCGATGGCATCATCAACCTTCTCTCAGCCGACGGGCAGGTGCTCTGGACACGCAGCCTGCTTCCAGACTTCAGGTTGTCCGGCATCCCGTTCCTGATCAAGCCTGTTCCTGGCAATGACGGCCAGCTTTATGTGTTCACCGGCGGCGGATACTGCTATGTCTATGACAAGGATGGCAACCCGCAGGACAGCTGCTTCCTGCTTGAGGAGATGGACCTGGCCGGACCGCTGCTGGCAACCAGTGCGCATGAGATCTACTTCACGGACAAGGCAGGCGACATCTGGCATGCCCAGCCGCCTGGGCCGGAGAATGTTGAGTGGCAGGCAACGAGGCTGAACCCGGTACTGCAGCAGGGGGATGCCGGCCTGGTTTCCGAGGGTACGGTGCGCAGCATCCTGCACAGCGAGGACGACCCCAGCCAGCTCGTGGAACAGGTCCAGCCGATGGTGCTGATCACTTCAATGGACCGCCACGGGCAGCGCTTCTTCTGGCATGGGCCGCAGGGTGTTGACATCAACCAGTTCAGCAGCAGCGAACGGATCGTCAGGCATGCCCTGATCCCGGATGACAACCTTGTGGTTGTCAGTGATTCAAGCGGCCTCAACCGCTTCTACACTGACCGTTCCGGTCCATCCGTGCACTTCGAATACACTGACATGCGCCGGCCGCTGGGGGAATTCAGGATGCAGGCAAGTCCTGACAGTTATACGATCCTGCTGCAGGCCAGCCGCTTCGAAAGTGGACGGGTAATGCGCTCCATCGAACAGGCAGTGGCGCGCTGGCCGGTACTGCTGTGGCTGACAAGGCGCAACTGCGGCGGACTGCTCGTGCATGACTATGTCCTGCGCCGGGACCACATGCTCAGCCTGCCGAATGGTGCGGAGATGCTGTGCTGGCCGGATGGGGATGGCTACTTCCTGCTGCTGTGTCCGGTTGCGGGCGGGCAGCAGGTGGAACGCTTCAGGATCAGCTACTGAGGCTGCGCCGGCTGCTCAGAAGACTTCCCAGGGGTCACTGGGGTTGACAACGTCAAGCACGATTGACAATGCAGCCTCTTCGCTGATCTCTCGGTAGGGCGGCAGGTCAAGCTCCGGGTCGTTCACGATGTAGACCGGCGTGCCGACCTTGATGCGGCTGTACAGGTCCTTGGCGTACTCGCGGCTGAGGCGCACGCAGCCATGGCTGGCAACACTGCCGAGCTTGCGCTCGTAGCTTGAACCCTCAAGGCCATGCATGCCGTAGGCACCGTCAGAGGTCAGGCCCATCCAGTGCAGCATCCAGCTCTCGTACTTCTTGGAGTAGGCCTTCTTGGCCTGGTTGACGACCTTGTACTCACCGAGTGGAGTGTCATAGCCGTGGGCCCCGCTGGAGATCTTCTGCTCATTGAGCTTCTCACCGTTGATGTTGCATTCGTAGATGGTCTGGGTGGCAAGGTTGACGATCAGGTGGTCCAGCACCGTGCGGTTGTTGGCAACCAGTACCTGCACGAGGTCGCTGACATCGCTTTCACCCTCAGCAAACAGGTCGCTGACGATCTTCTGGGCACGCGTCTGGTAGCCGCTGGCGCCGTCGAAGTCCGGCAATCCGGGCAGGAAACGGTCGGACAGCAGCGCCTGGCTGTAGCTGACGGCGCGGTTGATGCCGTTTCCATGGGAGGCCGGGACTTCCTCAGTTTCAGATTCCTGGGCGAAGGCGGCACTGATGGCGAACAGCACAAGCAGCAGCGCTGCCAGTACGGCGGTGAAGGTCGTGCGGCTGGTCATCTTGATCTCAACCTCTCGAGAATTGCTCACAGCGTCAAATATCACTGCTCCACAGGGGAGCACCCAACAATTATACCCAAGCAGGCATCCCGCCCACCGAATTCGGCAGTAAGGAAACGGGGGAGGGCCTGGCCCTCCCCCTGCGCGCTATGGATTTGCACGGTCATAGCCCCGTCTAATGCCTTGATGATACGTCAGACTGCGCCCTTGCGTCAATCTCCAGTGCCCGCAGGATGCCATCATCCCCGATGTAGCCACTGGCGGTACAGGCATCGCCGGGCTGCAGCTCGGCAGGCCGCGCTGGCTGTCCATTCCTTGTGATGCTGGTCAGCTCGCTGATCCGGATGCTCAGGCCTGTGTTGAGCAGGACCGCATGCTCCGCGGGAACCGTCTGCATGATTGATCCTTCCCGGGTCAGCACTGCTCGATCCTTCGCCTGGTCCGTCACGATTTCTCGGTAGTCATCTCCCAGTCCATCGCGATCACTATCCGGGAAGCTGTCCTCGTCGCTGAAGTCGTCATCCAGGTCGCGGTCATCCTGCAGCATGCTGTCCGCCCAGCGGATGCGCAGGTGCCGTGTCGTGGCACCCGGTCCGCTGATTGTGTAGCGCAGCCGCACGAACCAGGGACGCCCAGCCTGGGATGCGGCCTTGCTGGCCAGTGCGGCCTCCTGTTCGAACTGCACCTCAACGGATACGCTCGTCTGCTGGCCCTGCTCGATGCTGAGCGGGATGTTCAGCGTGACCGCCGTGCTGGCTGCGTTACCACCGCTGAGGTCCTCCTCCGGCATGAGCGCAAGCTGCAGCAGCTGAGCGGTGCCGGGCGGGACGCTGGTGACATTCATCAGTCCGCCCGTGGTTTCGATCTCGATGGAGTCGATGTCCTCGATGTTTTCAATCAGCCGTGTGCCGATCTTGCCGCTGCCGGGCAGTTCCGCCAGTTCGCTGCCACCGACCGTGATGCTGCCCGCCAGCGTGCCATTGCCTGACTGCTGCTGCTTGGCCAGTTCCGTCCCGCCGCCACAGCCTGCCAAGAGCATTGCCAGCAGGAAAATTGCCAACCCCATGTTGTTCCATCTGTATTGCATGTCTCGCTCCTTCATTACTCTGCGAAGTCGGCCCCCTTCTCCACCGGGGTGGAGAGCTTGTCCATCATTTCGCGGATCACATCCCCGAGGATCCGTGCCCCCTCGTGCAGTTCCTGCTCCGTGGCGCGGCCAAAGCTCAGGCGCAGCTCGCTGGAATCCTCACGCTCCGGGCTGAAGAAGTTCGCCGTCGCGAATTCCAGCCCGTGTGGCAGGCAGGCTTCCAGCAGCGGGATGCTCTTGATCTGCCGCGGCAGCCTGACCCAGACCGACAGCCCGCCACTGGGTCGCACCCAGCTGACCTCCGGCGGCATGTGCTGCTTCAGACCGTCCAGCAGCGCCAGCCGGCGCTGGTTGTAGACCTTGATGGTCTTTCGCAGGTGCTTGTCAAAGTAGCCGCGTGAGATGAACTCATGCAGCATCACCTGCAGGAACCAGCTGTCGCCCTTGTCGGCGGCGAACTTGGCGCGCAGCGCGGTGACGGCGATCTCACCCGGCAGGGTGATCCAGCCGATGCGCAGGCCCGGCAGGAAGGTCTTCGAGAAGCTGCCGACGTGGATCACATAGCCGCCGCTGTCCAGCGCCTTGAGCGGTGGCACGGCATTGCCTTCATAGCGCAGCGCCCGGCCCCAGTCGTCCTCGATGATCGGCACGCGGTGCTGGGCCGCCAGGCGCAGCAGGTGCTCCCGCCGCTCGTTGGCAAGCACGGTACCGGTCGGGTTGTGGTAGGTCGGGATGGTGATGATCGCCTTGATGCGCTCCTTGCGCAGCAGCACGGAGAGGTACTCCGTATCCATCCCGGCTCCATCCACCGGCACGCCGACGCACTGGATGCCCTTCACGATCAGCAGGTTGAGGATGCTGGCATAAGTCGGGGTCTCGACCGCCACCATCTCACCGCGGGCCGCCAGCAGGTCGAGGATCATTGACAAGGCGCGCTGGAAGCCGCCGGAAATGATCACCTCGTTGACTCCGGGGCGCATGTCGACGCCGGCCAGCGCCATCTCGCGCTCCAGCCATTCCACCAGCGGCTGGTAGCCCTGCGGGTGGCTGCGGTCAAAGAACATCTCCTTCGGATACCAGAGCATGTTGGTGGCAACCTGCTTGATGCGTTCGAAGGGGAACAGCGAAGGGTCCGGCTGCGCAAGCGAGAGCTTGTAGGGATGCTCCTCACCGGCCTTGATCGTGAACTGGCCGAAGCGGGTGTCGAACTTGTAGGGTTGCCAGATCATCGGCGGCAGTTCCGCCATGCCCTGGTTGAGTTCCTCGGGGTCAACGCTGAACACGAGGCCCGCCGGACGGTCGGAGACGAAGGTGCCACTGCCCTGCCGGGTGTCCAGCACTCCATTCGCCACCAGTTCGTCGTAGGCCTGTCTCACGGTCTTGATCCCCACTCCGAGGTCACGGGCAAGCTGGCGCACACTTGGCAGTGAAGCGCCCGGCGGCAGCTCACCGCTCTTCACCCAGTTGGTGATGGTTTCGATGATCTGCCGGTACAGCGGCTGCTTGCTTTCGCGATCAAGGATGATGTTCACTCTTGTTCCCG
Organism: Planctomycetales bacterium; assembly: GCA_022646745.1. GTDB lineage: Bacteria > 4484-113 > 4484-113 > 4484-113 > JAFGCY01 > JAHEFU01. The sequence continues at coordinate 501,272 of CP060262.1, forward strand.
CTTCATTTCTAAGATACCCATGCCGGACAGGCAATCAGGAGCGCAATTGTGTCCCAATCACGGGGTCACAGTCAGTATAACTGAGATTCAGAACAGGGGCACAGTGTATCAAGGAAGGCCGGGATGAGGTCAGAGGATGTATGGAATCAGCCTGTGGCGCACCCGCTTGACGTAATCCGCGTAGCCGGGCAACTGCTGGCAGAGCAGCTTTTCTTCCTGCACGGCACGCAGGTAGAGGACCACAATTCCGGCAATACCTGCCAGCAGGCCCCATGAGGATGAGAGCAGCAGTGCAGCCCCTGGCAGCAGGCAGAGTACTCCTGCGTACATCGGGTGCCGCACGACGGAGTAGAGTCCCGTGTCCACCAGCTGGTGCCCGCGCTCGGACTGGATGCGGACCACGGTGGACAGGTAGCTGTTCTGTGCGAAGCAGACAAGGATGACCACGCAACCGGCCAGAGCCAGCAGTCCACCGCCGGCCTGCAGCCATGGATGAAGGACTACGTCCGGCTGCAGCCTGTGCTGCAGCGGCATCAGGAAGTACCAGGCTCCATAGCAGGCTAAGAACAGCAGCAGCAGGATACGGTCCATGAGCGGCTGGCCTGCCCTGAGCATCGGTTTCATACGCTCCGCCAGCAGGCCCGGGTCACGGCGCAATACGACGAGATTGGCAACGACGGTCGCGGCCAGCAGGCCCCACAGCAGCCAGCCCTGCAGCCAGTGCGCATCAGCAGACAGCACGAACAGCAGCAGGTACAGCACCGCGAAGGCCAGCAGCAGCCTGATCGTCGCCTTGGCGAAGATGCCCATTGCAGGATTGATTCTAGTGGCGGGGGAGTTCGGGAGGGAAAAAAATGGCGGGGGGTTTGGGATGGGATGGGATGATGGAGGCCCCCCGCCTTAATCAGCGTTTGCTCTACACCTACTCAGACGCAGGCCTGGCAGGCCGGTTACATTGCGAAAGTGAAATCCGCTGAGATCAGCTTTCATTTCGCTTTCGCAAAGATTAATGGGCACAGTTTCTGTTATAACTTGCACTGTGGTGGCTGGTTTCGCTTGAAAATGACAAACTGTGCCCCACAAGAAGGGATACATTCGTGTCTTACGACTGCTGATTGGTGCGGTTACCATCCAACTGTGACCAATCAACAGGACCCAGTCCTGGAAGGAGACGGACATGTATATGCGAAAGGAAGGAAGGGGGCTCCTGCTTCTGATCATCAGCCTTGCCATGCTGCTTGGCAGCTGTGGCGGAGGGACAAGCTCGAACCCTGATCTCAACACCGCACTGGACCAGCAAGCCCTGGCACCCCAGCTGGAAACTGTCAACGAGAAGCTCGACGGCAGCCCGGCTGATGTCAGTGGCCTGCCTGCCCTGCCCGCCGGGCTTGACCCGGTCAAGGGGAGCAGTGCCCTGGATGAGGCACCGCCCTCCGTGCGTGGCAATGACTACATCAATGCTGCCAATGCCACCGAGACGGACCGCGGCCTGCTGCTGCAGCCGGAGGGCTTCGGACTGGCCTGGGCGCTGTACGGCATCGACGGCCTCGGTGACTATGACGTGGTCGGGCTGGACCTACAGGCCATGCCACTCGAGGGAGCCGGCGGCTACTTCGTCGCGGTCGGCAACTACTCCAACCGCAGCTGGACCATCAGCGGTCCGCATGACGCAGCTTCGAAGGTGCGCCTGCCGCAGGATGCGAGCTTCATCTCGCCGGCCGGCACGCTGTACTTCGTGGTGTTCACCGTAGACCCGCTCGGTGCCGTGATGCAGTCCGCCAGCGTGATCCTCGATGGCAACACTGACCGCCCGATGCGCCGCAGCCATGCCCCCTGGGGGCTGGAAGCCTCTGACGGCACGCTTGACAATGGCATCGGCCTGCACTGGAATGCGCCGCACCGCGGGGTGGTGGACCATTACCTGGTGTTCCGCAGGCTGCAGCCCGATGAAGAGGCCGGCGACGACCAGCTGGAGCGTCGCGGATTCGTGGCCATCGGCCGCACGGCGGAGACCCGCTTCCTCGATGACAACGCGAGGCCTGGAGTGCGCTACTTCTACTGCGTGCTCGCCGTGAATGACGCCGGCCGCAGCGCCCACAGCAATGTGGACGGCGGCTGGTGGGGCCAGCGAGACGGCGAGAATGGCCTGTTCATCATCGGCATCGCCAGCACTGAGGACGGCCGCCCCGTGCCGGGCATCATCGTCAGCCTGGCTGGCACTGACCATGCCCCGGTGCTGACGAATGACGACGGGAAATTCGTGTTCCGCAACCTCGAGAGCGGGCTGTACACCGTGCACGCCGAAAGCGGCAATGACCGCCTGGTGGTCAGGCCCGCAAACGTGGATGTTGAACTCGGTGATTCTTCCGTACGCGGGATCCACTTCATCGTGAAACGCGTTTCGGACGTGGTTGACTAGGATATGGAGGCCAAGCTGTAAGCTTGGCACGGCCAGCTAGAACTGGCATCAGCAGGGGGCTCCCCATGGGGAGCCCCTTTTTTTGCCCATGCACTGCGATGCTAGACTTGACCTGTGAAGCAGCCCAGTTCCCGCAGACCGGTCCAAGCCATCCTGGCTTTCATTGCGGTCTGGCTGGTCGGATTGCCTGTTGTCATTTCAGGCGCGGAGCCGGTTGCCCGTGTTGAGTGGAAGGCGCAGTGGCAGGACGGTACGGATGCCGGTATGTTCCGCAGTGCCGGCGAACTGGGGATCGTAGCCTGGGATGCCAGCGGCATTGGACTGCTGGACCCTGAGGGAAGGCAGGTCTGGCACAATCCGGACTATCCATACCAGACGCGATGGCTGTTCCAGGCAGACAGGGAATATGGTGTTGTGCTGTTTGACAAGGCTGGCAACCTCGTCCTGATGGACGCTGCCACTGGTGCAAATGTGACCGAGGTAGAGCTTGATCCGCAGCATGTCCTGCATCGGTATTGCCAGTTCTCAATCTCGCCTTCAGGCAATTACCTGGTCGTTCCAACTGCTTCGCACTGTGTTGTTCTGAACAGTGACTTTGGAATAGAGCACCGGATGGCTACCAATCCCAACCTCGGCCTCCCGGGGGCCACCGCCATCAATGACAACGGCATTGTCCTTCTCTGCATGGACACGAAGGGAGTCACCGATCCGAATCTACCCTCAATTCTCTGGTCTGAAGGCGACACCCTCAAGCCGATCAGTTTCGAGGGAAAGCCACTCAATGCTTTCTTCGTCAACATCAACGTCCTTGACAACGGCAACTTTGTTGGTGCTGATCCCTTTAGTAATCAGTTATTCGCGTTTGATGGCAATGGAGAAGTGCTCTTCACCAGGCCCCTGACCGGTATGGGTGTTTTCCAGCAATGGGGAGACTACTGCGGATCAAGGATAAGGAACACAAAGCCTGTTGAAGTCCAGATTCTTGATGGCCAGCGCTCAGCAATGAACCAGTGGCAACTGCCCGAGCGCTTTATTTCCGGCAGCCTGCAGTACATTTCCCCTGATGGCCAAGGATACATTGTCGGCGAGTATCGCTATACAAGTGGCATGGGTTTATGGGTGGATGACAGACTTGAGCAGTCCGATTTCCTCCATTACACTGCAAAGCGCCCGGGAATGATTGCCTCATTGTTCTTCCTGTCCCGTATGCGCCTGCTTGTCCTACATCCAGACGGAACTGTCAATGAACAGCGGATGCCTGACAATATTGGAGGCACCTTTGCCAGTTCAATCGAACACCTACCCGGGGGACTGGTGGCCAGTGAAGTGCAATATGGCCCTGAAAATGACGAGGATGGACGCCGGCAAAGCCGGGAGCGAATCATCAAGGTCTCGGTACCCGGCCTCTAACCCACCGCCTTCCCTCTGCAGGTACAGCCGATATAATCTGCCCGATGCAGAAACTGCCTCCACACCAGTATGCGCTGATCAAGGCGCTGGGCACCGGGTCCGCTGACACGAGCGTCGAGAGCCTGGCCGCGATTGCCGGCACCGACCAGGCGCTGATCAGCGCAGCCGCCGTCGAGCTGTCCCGCGAGGGCCTCGTCTCCGTGACCGAGCTGCCCTACCGCGAGGTGACGCTCGGCGAGCTCGGACAGGAGATCCAGCATGGCATGGCGCACCTGCCGGAGCGCCTGATCGCCGAGGTGCTGATCAGCCTCGGCGGCAGCGCCGGCATGAAGGAGCTCGGCGAGCATGACCGCCTGAAGGAGCATGGCGTGCAGCCCGGCAAGTATGCGCGGGTGCTGGTGGACCACGGCTGGGCCACCTTCGACAGGGGCACGCTCAGCCTGCTGGCGGACTACTGTGACCATGAACCACCGGCCAGTGACGCCGAGGCGCTGATGGTGGCGATCCAGATCGCCGGTGGCAGCCTAGTGCTGGACGCAGCATCCGATGAGCGCCACAACCGCGGCGCCGACTTCCTCAAGGGACGCAAGGAACTTGTCAACGTGCGTGAGCGCAGCCGACGTACGGTTGAACTGACTGATGGCGGCCGCCGCCTGGCGGAGGGCATTGCCAGCGGCGCTGTCAGCGAACTCGTCGAGGTGAACGAGCTGACCCCGGAGATGCTGGCCGACGGCAGCTGGCGCAATGTGGAATTCCGCCGCTACGACGTCAGCCTCGGGGCCGACCGCGTGCACCCGGGCAAGACCCATCCGCTGATGCGCGTGATTGACAAGGTGCGCCTGGCCTACCTGGAGCTCGGCTTCAGCGAGGCCGGCTGCGAGATGGCGGAGACCGCCTTCTGGGATTTCGACTGCCTGTTCCAGCCGCAGGACCACCCGGCGCGCGAGATGCAGGACACCTTCTACCTGAAGCAGCCGCGCAGCTACGAGCTGCCTGAGGACAGCGGGCTCGTTGACAGGATCCGCCGCACGCATGAGGACGGCGGTGACACCGGCAGCAAGGGCTGGCGCTACACATGGAGCGCCGAACGTGCCGCCCAGGTGGTGCTGCGCACGCACATGACCGCCTCCAGCATCCGTGCCGTCAGCCGCCACCCGCAGGCCCCGCACAAGGTGTTCAGCATCGGCCGCGTGTTCCGCCGCGAGACGGTTGACAACACGCACCTGCCGGAGTTCCACCAGGTGGACGGCATCATCATCGATGAACACGCCAGCCTGGCGACGCTGATGGGCACGCTCGGCAAGTTCTACGAGCGGCTCGGCATAAAGGACATCAAGCTCAAGCCGGCCTTCTTCCCCTACACGGAGCCCTCCGTCGAGGTACACATCAAGTGGGGCGACACCTGGATGGAAATGGGCGGCGCCGGCGTGTTCCGCCCGGAGGTGACCCAGCCCTTCGGCGTGAAGTACCCTGTGCTGGCCTGGGGACTGGGCGTCGAGCGCCTGGCAATGGCCTACTACGGCGTACGCGTGATCAAGGACCTGTACCAGTCAGACCTTGGCTGGCTGGCCAGCGTACCGCTCGAGTCCTGATCTCTCCCGTGTGATTTGCCAACGGCTAGGGTGCCGGGACGTTGCGGCTGCCGCTGCGGATCAGGCCAGTACCTCCGATTGCATTCATGTGGTCGTAGAACAGGATAAGCTGTTCCCCGTCCTCGTTCTCAGTGAAGGCCACCGCGTGGTGCTGCCATGTCCAGCCCACCAGTTCCGGCGCACCCCACGTAGCTCCGTCGTTGTCACTGGCTGTGACGACGTAGACCGGTTCAGGTGCCCCGTCGGTTCCGCCCTTTACACTGACCAGCACGGCAGGCCGGTTGGCACTGAGCCCCAGCGAGAATGAGGCGGGGAAGCTGCCGTCCGGCGCATCGATCACCACTGACTCGGTCGTGAAACTGCTGCCTGCTGCATCGGTGCCTTTAGAGAAGTAGATCCGGCCGGCGATGCTGTCCTGGAAGGCAATCCAGGGCTCGTCCGCCGTCATGGTGTCGACGCCAAAGGCCCGGTCATTTGAACCGAACAGCACTGTGTCGCCACCGACCCAGGTGGCACCGTTCTGGTCCTGCGCCGCCTGGAAGCCCAGCCGGAACTGTCCGCCGGTGTTCAGCTGCATGCCGACTGCCGGCACGACATCCACGCCGTTGAAGACCAGGAGCAGCGAGAAGTAGTCTTCATTGCCGGATGGTCCGAGGTCCTGGAAGCCTCCCCATGTGCTGCCGTCCCCGGCCGTGGCCCGGATGTACTGGCCTGTACCGTCCGTTGCACTTGTACTCAGGCGGCTGGCAATCGCGGGGCGGCCATTCACGGAAAGCAGCGTTGGATGGCGGCCGATGTCGCCGGTGCTGCTGACAACGACCGGTGTGTTCCAGGCGGAGCCATCCAGCTGCGTGCTCGTGCAGTAGAGCAGGTCGCCGTCATCCGGGAATGGATTGTCAATGCTGCTGTACAGGTAGTAGGCCACCGCCGGCACTCCGGACATGCTGGCCGCGCTCAGGTGGTCCTGCGCGCCCTTGGCCTCGGCGACCTTCACCGGAGTGTTCCAGGCGGTGCCTTCAGCGTTGGCAGTCGCCGCGAAGTTCACATGGTATAGGTCATTCACTCCGTTCTTGACAGCGAAGCCGTCACTGCCCCCGGCCGCCCGGGCCGACCAGGCGACCTGGCCGGCATTGCCCTTGACAACGGCGATCTTCGCCACCTCGAAGGTATTGGCGGTGGTGCCGATCGCGCTGTACTGGAACTTGCCGCCGGGGTCCGTCACATCGAGGTTCAGGTCGTCGGTGTTCTGCTCGAAGTCGGTGTCACGCAGCGTGAGCGTGACGGTAAAGCTGCCCGGTGTGTAGTAGGCATGGTACACGCTCTGGTTGATGTCCGTGATGTTCTGCACGCTCGAACCGTCACCGAAGTTGATGCTGAAGGACAGCAGGCTGGTGCCGACCTTGAACTTGGTGTTCTTGGCCGTGAATTCCACCAGCAGCGGGAAGTCATTCTGCTGGCTGACGATTTCCAGCAGCGGCTCGGTGACCAGCTGCCCCGGGTCCTGCACGTCAAGGTTGAGCTTGTCGGACAGGATGGTCGGGCCATCCGAGTAGCTGGCGATCAGGAAGGGCTCGTAGTTGCCAACGGTGACATAGGTATGCGGCACTGATGTGTCCGTGGTGGTAACCGCATTGCCATCCCCGAATTCGTAGATGTACTCAGTCACCAGCTCGGGGAATTCCACGTCAGCGGTGAAGTTCAGCTCCACATTGACAAGTCCCGGGCTGGTGTCCACCAGCAGGTCAACCTGTCGCTCAAAGCCACAGCTGACGGTCACCGGGGCACTGGTGTTCTGCTTGTCGTCCGTCCAGTAGGCGGTGACGGTCGCATCATAATCCTGCTTGACCTGGTACTCGTGCCAGACGGTGGTATCCGAGGTGTTGACCTGGTTGCCATCGCCGAAGTCGAACACGAAGTGGTCGATCAGCCCCGGCTCCGCCGGATCGGCGGTGAAGGATATCGGAGCCTTGATGGTGGTTTCCGTCGGGAACACATCGAGATCAATCGCGCGCGCGCCGAGCGTGACGGTGATGCCGTCAGAGCAGAACAGCGCCCCGGCGAACAGCACCTCGAAGTCGATGCGGAAGTCACCCAATCCGTCAAGCTGGATGTCCTGCTCGGTGCCGGGCACGTAGGCAATGAAACTCTCTATCCCGGCGGGATCCTTCACCCTGAACTGGCTGCGGAAGTTGCCGAAGTCCGCATTGAGCGCACCCAGCTTGTCACCGAACCCGTTGACGACACCACCCAGCCCACCGAGCTGTACGTTTGTCTCACTGAACTGCAGTGCGCCATCGTACAGCAGCTCCGCCTGCGGTGTGCTGGATCCGGTCGTGTTGTAGGCATAAGCCAGTGTGGCACTGGCCTGCTCACCGGTGTCGGAGGTGGCGCGCACCGTCACATGCCCGAGGTCAACGTCAGCCGCTGCGGCATCAAACACCGTGGCGGAAGCGCTGCCCTCCTCATCGAAGACACCGTCGCCGTTGAAGTCCCATTCATAGTTGTCAATGCTGCTGCCGCCCCCCGGGTTGAGCAGGCCGGCACTGAAAGCCACCTGTGTGCCGAGCGGAGCGGAAGTCACGGGCTCAGCAGTGATCCCGACTTCCGGTGCATCGCTGAAAGGTGCGTGAACGCTGACGGTGAAGCTGCGGTTGAATACTGACTTCACCAGTTTGGCAGCACGCGGCTCCGCTGCGGGACCACTGCGGAAGCTGAGATTCGCTGTGTAATCGCCGGCGGTGTCGTAGGCATGCTGCAGGCTTGTAACGCGGTAGTTGCCATCCAGCGCCAGCGGCTGCAGCACAGGCTCACTGCCGTCGCCGAAGTCAACCAGCACCTCAGTGATGGCCGCATCGGCATCCAGTGCATTGACATAGATGCTGACTGCCTCAGCTGTGGCGGGCTGCAGGGGGAAGAGCTGGGCATTGAGGGACATCACCCGCTGGCCCTCCGTCTCAAAGGCAATCGGATCGGATGGCTTGTCAACAACCGGGCTGCCCCCGTTACTGCCGCTCAGCAGTGTCCAGCCCAACGGTGCGCCGGCAATGCTGTCAATGTCAAACGCAGTGCTGAACCAGAGGCGGTCCTCGCTACTGACTCCCTCGGCATCCGCGAACGCGAACTGCTGGATACTGGTACCGGTCCCGCCGTCCAGTGCGGCCTGGTCACCGGCCATTGCCGACAGGCCGGTGAATGTGTTCTGGAAATTAGCGCCGATCACGGAGATGTCCGCAATGTTGATTTCGCCGTTGGCATCGCCATCCACGACAGTTTCAACGGAGCCAATATCAAATGGCGCTTTCTTGCCGAAGTGGACTGCCAATGGCGTGAGGTCAGCAAGGTTCACCTGGCTGTTCTGGTCGTAGTCACCGGGCAGCTGGTAAGGGATCATCAGGGAATAGTTCATTCCCGGCTCATCGGTGCTGACAAGCTCGAAGGACTGCGCCGGCGGCGCTACGCTGACAAGCCTTGCCTGCGGCTGGCTGTTGTCAGCCGGATCAAATGCATGCCTGGCGAAGCTGATCTCAGCCAGCACACCGCTGCCACTGAAGCCAGCCTGCGCCAGCGGGTCCACCAGCACGCGGCCATAGTGCAATTCACCGGGCTGTGCAAGCAGGGGGAGCTCCAGTGCTTCACCGGGCAGGACCGCGGATGCATCAGCGCGTACCGGGCTGAAGCTGCGGGAATCATATTCGAGCGAGAAGTACATCGCCCGCAACGATTCCACGTTGTCAGCGGTAATGCGCAGGGTGCTGCCCTCCTCCGTATCCGAAAGATCCAGCTGCAGGCCTTCAATCGTGGCATCCCCCAGCCTGCTGCCATCATTGAGGTAAAGGGCGAAGCGGTCCAGCACTGCATCCGGCACGGCAGGCTCGGCGAGCGGCAAATCCTGCTTGCCGGCCCCCGTCAGGCCCATGCTGTCGCGGCCTCCGCCGCAGGATGCAAGCAGCACTGCGCTGCAGATGATGCCGGTGATGATCGGTGTCAGTCTCAGGTTCATATGGCCCCTGCCGGTAGTTGATAACAAGAGATTATAAGGTAGTTAAACACTGTCCGCCGGGGCTCCCCAGTGTTCAGTCCGTGTTTCGTGAAACAGAGCACAAAGTGTTATGCCCAGCGTTGTTCAGTGGCCAAGCAGCTTCATCACCAGCCAGTAGATCCCCAGACCGAGGAGCAGCCAGCAGGACGGTCACATATGGCTGAGAAAGTTCTTCATATGCTTAGTGATACCTCGCAGGGCCACATTTCTGGTTGTCCAGCGCTAGTCATCCGCTTCAGCCAGCCGCGCGACGAAGATGTCATAGGTTTTCTCTTCATCAGGCAGCTCAGTGCCCAGCTTCTTGGAGCTCCAGGCGAGGTTCAGCCTGCCCTGTGCATCCCGGAACGGGAAGGGATGCTTGTCGTTGTACTTCCCGTTGGTCAGCTTCAGGCGCTCACCTGAAGGCAGGTGCATCAGCTCAATGTGGCGGATGCGGCTTTCGTTGTCACGGTGGTGGAAGCTGATCACTTCATCGTCAATGTAGAACGGGTGCTTGTCCTGGTGCCGGTCATCCGTCAGCTGGCGGATCTCGCCGCTTTCGATGCCGATCTCATAAAGGTTGACAACCGGGGTATCCGCCCCGCCGATGCCCTCATAGACGTGGAACACCAGCCGCTTGCCATCCGGGCTGAACACTGGGTGGCAGTTGTTGCGGCCTGCAGGCCCGTCCGTCAGCTTGCGCCGTTCACCACTGGCAATGTCCATGATCCACAGCTGGTACGTCTCAGGAGTACCCTCGTCAGAGAAGTAGGCCAGCCGGGATGCATCGGCATCAAAGCAGGGATGCTTGTAATTGAACTTCTGATCCTCAAGCAGCGCTTCATGCACCAGCTCCTGCAGGATATCGCTTTTCACGATCCGCCATGGTGAGGCACTGCTGTCCTGCTGGCGCCAGGCGATGTGCCGGCCATCAGGATGCCAGGCGGCCTGGGTGTTGTTGCCGTCGCCGCGGCTCAGGCGGCGGATGAAGTGCCCATCGATGGAGAGCAGGATCATCGAAATATGGCCGTAGTCACCGCTGTAGCAGGCCAGCATTGTGCCGTCCGGTGAAACGGCGGGATGTTCATGGTCAGTCAGGCCGCCGGTCAGGCGTTGCGGCTCACCGAGCCTGAGGGTCTTGAAATGCTTGAGATCCACTCCTTGATTCTATCCAAGGAGCAAGGTCAAATTTGCATCCACGCCGGACACTGCCAGCCGATTTTCCCGCATAATAGGAGTCAGGCCGGGCCCATTGCCGGCTGAGATAATGGATGTCAGCGCGTGGTAGCATACCGGCGCGGAGGATCACGACAATGGCATATGTACCGGTAGTAATTGAGCAGTCCAACTTCGGCGAGCGCGCCTATGACATCTACAGCCGCCTGCTGAAGGACCGCATCATCTTCATCGGGGCACCGATCGGCGACCAGCTGGCCAATGCCGTGATCGCTCAGCTGCTCTTCCTGGAGAAGGAGGACAGCACTAAGGACATCGACATCTACATCAACAGCCCGGGCGGCAGCGTGATTGACGGCCTGGCGATCTACGACACGATGCAGCTGATCAAGCCGAACGTGTCCACCATCTGCGTCGGCCTGGCTGCCTCAATGGGTGCGGTACTGCTGGCCGGCGGGGCCAAGGGCAAGCGCTACAGCCTGCCCAACAGCAAGGTGATGATCCACCAGCCCTGGGGCGGTTTCCAGGGGCAGGCCTCCGACATCGCGATCCACGCCAGGCAGATGCAGGACACCAAGCGCCGCCTTAACGAGATCCTCGCCAAGCACAGCGGCCAGGACATCAGCAAGGTTGAGCAGGACACCGACCGCGACCACTTCATGAGCCCGCAGGAAGCCAAGGACTATGGCCTGATTGACATGATTATTGAGTCGGATGGCGCCAGTTCTTCACCTTCCGATAAGGCATAACCCACAATCCCTTCGACAACTTGTGGATAACTGGTTAGAGTTCCTGATTTACCTTAACGCGCGTATAGGCACGCGATTAAATTTGAAATTTAAGTATTGTTAACGTGGATTTGACCATACTGGTTCTGTTAGACTGTTATGGTCTTGACATACGGTTTCGTATGTTCCTTTGATTTTGGACTGTTGGTAGTTGAAATGAATAATCCGAGGCAGTGTTCCAGCTGCAAAAAGGTACTTCCTCTTGGTGCACAAGGCGACAAGTGTTCGCTATGTGCCATTGGACTGAGGCCCGCCAGCGAGTCAGGCGTTTCCCGTGAGTCCGGCCGCGACCCCCGCAAGGTACAGAGTCGCGTCCTCTCCGGCAAGGCCTGCCCGCACTGCGAAGCTGAGCTGACCCTGCTCGATGTGAGCATGGGCAACTGCAGCATCTGCAATGGCTTCTTCAGCAGTGAAGGACTTAGGGATTACCACGGAGAACGCGAGGCTGTCCAGGATATGGCGGGTGCCAACAAGCATTCCCGTATCTGGCCGGACGACGCTCCAATCTGGTAAGCATGCTGGTCTGACAAACTGGTTTTCACTTGTGGCATGACCATTCATGGGTTTGTGTGCAGATGATGTCGCACCCGTGGATTTCGGTTCATTAACTTGCCCTGCCCTGCCAATCCTTGAAATGAAAAACGGTTCCTCCCAGTACTTATCCGGGGAAGAACCGTTGTTGTTTTCTTGGTAGGTATCCGGCAGCTGCCCAGTTTGCCGGCAGGGCTTACTTCACCCGCTCGGCGCGGCCGACCTGCAGCATGCGGTCCAGCGAGCGGCGGGCCCCGTTGATCACCTGGCGGTCAAGTTCGATCACCTGGCTGCTGTCGGGATTCTTCATCGCGGTCAGCACATTACGCAGCTCGATCTTCTTCATGAAGGGGCAGAGCACACAGGTCCCGATGAAGTCGCGGTCCGGGAACTGCACTTTCAGCTTGTCCGTCATGCCGCATTCCGTCACCAGCATGAAGGTCTTTGCTTCCTCATGCTCGGCGATGTAGCGCTCCATGCCACTGGTGCTCCCGGCCATGTCAGCCTGGGCCACCACTTCCGGCACGCATTCGGTGTGCGCCAGCACCTTCGCATCCGGGTACTGGCCGCGGAAGGCCTCAAGCTCAGCTGAGCCGAAGTTTTCGTGAACAACACAGGTGCCGTTCCAGGCAATGATTTCCTTATCCGTGTGGGGACGCAGGTTCTGCGCCATCAGGGTATCGGGCAGGAAGATCACCCGGTCCCCTTCCATGTCATTCACGACGGCGAGGGCATTGGCGCTGGTGCAGCAGGCATCGCATTCGGCCTTGACCTCGGCATAGGTGTTGACATAGCAGACCACGGGCACGCCGGGGTACTGGCGCTTGAGCTCGCGCACGTCCTCAGCGGTGATGCTGGCGGCCAGCGAGCAGCCGGCGCGGTCATCCGGCAGCAGTACGGTCTTCTCGGGGGAGAGGATCTTCGCGGTTTCCGCCATGAACTTCACGCCGCAGAAGACCACGACATCGGCATCAGTGGTGGCAGCCACCTGCGACAGGCCGAGGCTGTCGCCGACATGGTCGGCGATGCCGTAAATGATGTCCGGCGTCTGGTAACTGTGCGCCAGGATCACTGCATTCATTTCACGCTTGAGCTTGTTGATCTCCCAGGTCAGCGGAGCGATCAGCGAGCATTCCACCGGCGACCAGCCGATAATACTCAGCTGGCTATGAAGGCGGGCCGCCTCATCCGCGATCTGCGTCTCCGTGTAAGGCAAGCTGGTCCACTTTAGTGTCTCTACGGACATCGAATCACCTTTCTAGCTGTTAATTAGTGTATGTTTTACACTAATTCCAGTTTTATTGTACCACAATCCCCTTGGAATTCGTTTATTTCTTCACGAATGAAACATCCCCTCTCCATGCCTCAGCCCCTTGATATCCGCTGAAATTCAGGTTTACTTTATGTAAGGACTGATACTGCGAATGATGATGGGAACCGGCTGAAACCCCACTCATGGCCCTGTATGGATGCGGGCCGGCGAAGGTCATTCCATGTTCTGCAAGGAGTGATTCATGTTTACAGGAAAGGACCCCAGGTCCGTAAATCATTTCAGGGGTTCGCATGCCCAGCTCCATGAGCTGGAGCGCGAACAGCGCACAACCACCATGCTGATCAGGTATGCACTGGTGCTGACGTGCTTCGTGATCCTGGCTGTGCTGATCAGCGGCCAGGCATATCCGAAGGACCGCGCGATGCGGATCCAGGCGAACCGTTTCGAACGGGCGATCCAGCAGTACTACGCAGAGGAAATGGACTACCCGGACCAGCTGGCGGATGTCTCCCAGTACATCCTGCTTGATGGCCAGTGGCCAAAGGATCCGTATGCCGGCCGCAACATCGTGGAATGTGGCAGCGAGCAGTTCAATGCCGCCTACACCGTGGGGATGCTGCACTATGAACGGCTGGATTCCGGCGACAGCACAGGCTACAAGCTACTGGTGTTCGGTCGCAAGGGCGTGCTGGACACACGCTGGGGTGGCCAGACCCGATAGAAACAATTCCCTGTCCGCTCGGAGCGGTTCACGCAGAAACAAAAAAAGGCCCCGCCAAAGCGGGGCCTTCTGTTATCTGAATGAGGTCGTTCTTAACCCTTGCCGGGAACGACGTCGGTCTCCTTGTCCTTCTGCGGAGGCTCGTACTTCGTCGGCGGGTTGTTGTTGGCCGGGGTCTCAGGCACGTTCGGCGGAGCCGGACGGCTGAAGTCCCAGTCCACCAGCTCACGCTGGCTGCAGTTGCCATCGCAGGTCGGCAGGCCGCAGGGGCAGCAGCTCATGTCCATCGGCAGGTTGCTGGCGGGCCAGACGTTACCCCAGGCAGTCGGATCCATGCTGGCGAGGATGTTGCGCTTGAGGCGGGCATCCACCTTGGCATGGGCGTACCATGTCGGGTCGGAGAGCACCAGCGAGATGTCGAAGGCCTCACCGTAGTGGCACATCTCACGCAGGAAGTTGATCTCGCAGTCATTGAAACGCCAGGCAAACTTCCAGCGGTAGGCGCGGGCCACGTGATCGTAGGTGATGTCCTCGATCACGACCTTGCGCGGGTAGTAGACGTAGTTCTCGTTGAGGTCGAGGCTGAAGCCGTGGTACTTGTAGTCCTGGCAGTAGAGGGCCTCGTCGCCCTTGCCTACCTTCTTCTCACGGCAGACGTTGCACTCCTTCTCCTTGCAGGTGGCAGTGCACTTGGCGCAACCACCATCGCAGTTCTCGTCACCGCAGGCGCGGTAGTGCAGCTCGGGACCACAGACGAACTTGCCACGGCGCTGGTAGTTGTAGAGGAACTCGTGCACGTTGTTGTCCACGATGCTCTGCGCCTTGGGCAGGCCGAACTCAAGGTAGAACTTGTCCTTGAAGTTGGCCAGGTAACGCTCGAAGTAGCGGTTCGGGCCGAGGTCAGTGATGTCGTGCTTGTCCTCGTCCACGGAGAACCACACCCAGCTGATGGCCTCGCCGCTCTGCGGGGTGACCTCAGCGTAGTAGTCGATCATCTGCTGCACCACGTCCGGATCGCAGACGTAGTAAGCATCGATCAGGGTCTGGATGTGATCGCGCACCATGTCACGCGTGAAGAAGAACGCGCTGACGGTGTACTTGTTGCAATCGTCATGCCAGACAACCCTGCTGTTATCGGGATAGGTCATGCGCTCCCAGTTGAACTCCTTCTGCACACGTCCGGGGACGGGCAGGCGGAAGTCCTCCAGCGTCAGCGGGCTGAAACCAACCTCATCGACGCCGCGGTGGTGGAACGCATGGAACTGGGGGTCGATAGCAATGTCCTCAGTCTTGCTGTCAAGACTGCGGTACATCGGCCCCTCGTAGAGCGGAAGGCCAGTGACCTCGCTCTTTGCGCCGTCGGACGCGAAAGCCGTGCCCAACGCCAGAATAGTCATCATCAACCCTGTAACTAGAAAGCGCATATCATCGCCTCATCTCAGATTTACGCTGCGGACAAGCACCCATATTATCAGCTCGCCCCGTCCAAAGCAAGCGCCCCCCACCTTTCGGTGGATGCGAACCGGCACAGCGCAAGGCTCCGGTCCGGGCGGATTGCTTCGAGAAAGTATATATTAGTATGTCCGTCCTGAACAGCCCTGAAATTGGAATTTGAGCGGGATTCTGAAATCCTGGCCCATAATATCTGCTTTTCCACTATACGCAAGTTTATCAAAATCCGGTTAATGGATTGTTGATATCTTGCTCCGTGTAAATCGGGCGGCTGCCCGGACTGGCACCCATGCACTGGCTGACCAGCTAGGGGTAGCGTTGTTCCCGGATGATGATGCTTGCCGGGTAGAAGCCACCGTTGAGCGGAATGGCGCGGATGCGAAGGAGCTTGGTCTCCCCCGGCCGGAGCGGAATGTCCTTCAGCAACTGCTCCTCGCCCGAGGCCACCAGTGAAGTGCCGACATATTCATCATCTATGAAGAACTGCCCCTTGACCTCGCCCGCGCTGGCCCGCAGCACGACAAACACCAGGGCCGGATAGTTGTGCAGGTTCTTCAGCTCGACGTTGTAGCTGTGTGTCATGCCATAGCAGCCCTGCAGCACAGAGCTGTCACTGAGGCTCGCGGGCAGCTGACTGCCGAGGCGCATGTAAAGCCAGTTGTCCCCGGTGTTGTACTTGATGTCCGCGTTAACGAAGGGCTCGCCGAAGACGCAGTAGCTGGCCTCCCCCTTGCTCTCCAGCGCCCAGGGCGGGACCGGGCTGCCGTGGTTCACGCTCATCACCTCAAGCCGCAGCTCTCCGCCACCCAGGCTTGAGAGGGTCATGTAGCCACTGGCGGTCATGCCATGCCGCATCCGCTGGTTCACGATGAAGGCCTGGCCACCGGCCGGGATCTCCAGCACATAGCCATTGCCGGCATTCAGGTTCGTCCAGTAGTTCTCGGCGGAACGGTAACCAACATAAAAGGTATTCACATCCGGCTCAGCCAGCCCGGGAATCACGTGCACGCTGGCTGCACTGCCGCCGGTATTGAGCAGACGGCAGACGAGGTCGAGGTCTGAGCCGCTCTGGTTCTGGTGATGGAACACCAGCCGGCCGGCCTGCTGGCCATTGAGCTTCGAGAAGTACAGCAGCTGGGCGCGGCTGACACGCTCCGGGCGGTTGGAGAACCAGGTGAGGTTCTCGCGCGGCAGGTGCAGGCGGCGGTTCTCCACGGTCAGCTGCTCACTGCCCTTGGATCCACCACCGCCTCCGGGCTGGCTGGAAATCCAGTCCAGCTTGAGCTGCTTCTCGCGACCAGGGGCCACGCGCAGGCCGTCAGTGTTCCAGAGGATGCGACTGTCGGGCGTCAACTGGTGCCGGTTGCGGATCAGGTTGTCAATGCCTTCGCGGATCACGGGCAGGGCGGCGCTGTCACCAGTGACCACCACACGGTCCGCTGCTCCCTGGTGGCCACTTGCCACACTGCCTGGCGCTGGCGGATCGAACACGCGATGTCCACCGGACTTTATCAGCCCGGCATTGTCGCTGGCACCCTCTGCGCGGCTGCCCTGCGGCCGTGCGGCAATTCCCCCACCTGCCGGCCCTTCCGTGGCGGGCATCACGGGGGTGCTGTTGGATTGGCTGGATTGCCCTGACTGCGGCTGCACGGCTGGCGCGCTGACTCCCAGTGCGAGGTTGATGTTGTTCATCCAGCTCAGGCAGAGCTCTTCCGGATCCGCTCCCCAGGCCTTGCCTTCCATGTCGGTTGCCAGCAGCAGCAGCTCGCCATCCAGCATCAGTTTCCACTGGCGCTCAGCCGACTCGTCCTCCTCGATATTGAGCGAGGTTCGACCATGGCGGTATGCCGAACTCAACTGCACGCTGGCCAGGGACAGGTTGCGCAGCGGGGTGCGGTTGCGCTGGTTCTTGGTCAGGCGCACCACGGTCTCGCCATTTACGACGAGAGCAATGGCGGGCTTACCATTGGGGGTGGCGGAGGGACGAGTCTCGATGCGGATGCTGTCCTGGGCCGCCAGCGGTGCACTGAGCAGGGCGCAGAGCGCGGGCAGCAACAGCATGGACAAAAGGACTCGGGGCATCTGAAGCGCGATTATAGCAATCCGGCACCAGCTGATCTCAGGACCGCCGGTATCAGGATGCAGCGCTGGCTAGCGGTGTTCATGTCTGCTCAGATTGTGCGGACATACTTCACATCCCCACTGATGAGGTCCAGCCAGAAGATGTACCAGCGACCGTCCGGCCCGGTTGCCAGTTCGGCCCGGCTCCAGCGCTGGTCTTCACCGCCAAGCGGCAGGGGCAGCTGCTCCCACTCGCCGAAGTTGCTCCATTCGAACCAGTTGCGTGCTTCCGAGTTTGCCGCGGTCAATGAAACGTTGGTCTGGCTGTTTGCCTGCATGTCGCTGACAGTGATGTGCGGGTCGCTTGTAAAGGAGAGTTCCTCCCAGCCTGGAAGGTACTCAGCCGAGATATCCTTCGAATCCACAAACTCAATGCGCTGCGGCCGTCTTTCAAAGCCGTAATGGACATGCCAGCAGAAGCGAGCGGGAGATGAATCATTGGTCGTGAAGGCTGCCCCGTCCATACCGCGCGTGGCAAATTCATAACTGCGATCAAAGTCGGTCTGGGTCTGCCAGAGCTGGTATTTCTGATTGCTGCCCGCCACAAAGATCACATATGTAGAGTAGCTGTTCGCCACGCCGCCTGCCCGCATGAGCACCGCCTGTCCATTGCCATAAATTGCATAACCGTCCCAGACCGGCCCGTTGCCAAACAGAAAATCAACAGGGGGAAGGCCATACTGGCTGTAGCGGTACTTCCCTGCTGATAAATTTGAAACATCAAATCCCAGATATTCGTTTGAATACTGGCAAAACTGCGGCCAGCAGTCGTCGTTTATCGGCGAAGAATATGTTGAGGACCATGCGCCTCCGATCCATTGCCAGACTTCCGTGCTGTTTCCATCACGGGCACACAGCCTGAAATCCCCGTTATTCAGCACCCCGAGCTGTGCATGGCTGAATCCGTCTAGCGCATCATCCGCGGAATAGTCGGTTCCATTCGTGCTCAGGTAATGCTGCACTGCGGAATTCCCTTGCGAAACGATGTGCATCTGGGACGAGTCCGCCAGTGCATGCAGCTGGCTGCCTTCAAAGCTGGTGGACTCGAAAACAAACACTGGGTCAGGCGGGGCACTGTCTCCCGCGGCATAAAGCCTGACAGCCCCGCTTGCCCCTTGCTCATAGATCCTGAATTGGCCATTTGGCAATCGGCAGGTCGCGAGGTCCACCCCGCCCTTTGCTTCCTGCAATTCATGCAGGATTCCCCAGCCGGATTCACTGCGTTGCCAGACGCGCGTACGCCCCTCCGTGTGGTCTGTGATGATTGCATAGACCTCACCTCCAGACGCAAGCAGCCGCGCCTCGGGATAGTCCGAATTCTGCGGATCAAGTACGGATGGAAAGCTCCAGTTCAGGTCCTCATCCAGCATCTCCGTGTAGAGCTGGTCAATTCCGTCAAAGAAGAGCACGGCGGGCCGGCCGGTCTGTGGAACTTCACACAATTCGTAGTACTGTGGCGGGACCGGTGCAATCTGATGCGAAGTTGCATTCAACTCCCTGTCCATGCTGATCATCGTCAGGTTCGGGGCAAGGATGACAATGTCAACCTGGTCGCTAACCGGATTGTAGACTGCCCGGATCGGGCTGGTTGCCGACAGTCCTGTTGCCAATTCCTTGCTTTGGTAATTCCTCCTGGACTGAGCGACAAGCGTGTAGTTCGGTGCCGTACCGGAAAAGTAGAACACCCAGAGTTCATCTGCCCCGTCGCTTGCGAGCGCAAGGCGATTATCAAGGCAGGACTGCTCAATGGAGTCAAACAGTTCCATTGTGGCTCCGTTCCAGGAGTAGATCTTGAAGTAACTATCACCAGAGACGGCGAACACGCTCTGGGAGTGAAAGTCAGTGAGGCGCGACATGCGGAAGTCGCCAGTGAACGGCAGGGGCAGGAACTTCCAGCTATCCGAACCGTCCGGGGCCGTGCTGACCGCCGTAATGCCTGGCACAAGCAGGTCCCGGCAGATCAGGGTGCTGCCACCGGCAGGGTAACAGGACGCATCATATCCATCTGCACGTGCAAACTCCGGCGTAGCTTCAATCGCAGTGCCGGCTTCGCCTTCCCACTGGGGATAGACCTTCAGGTAACGCCTTGCCTGCTGGGTCCGCATGTTGCTCGTGATCCGGAAATCGATCCTGTAGCAGCCAGGCTGCAAGGTGAAGGTCTGGACTGCCGCAGCGGACTTGCTCACCGGCATGCCGTAGCCGAAGTTGATTTCATATTCGTCTATAGGGGTACCGTCAGGGTCAAAACTGCCTGACATGTCGATCTCCACTTCGGCTGGTCCAAGCAGGGGACCGACTGGCATCCGGATGACCGGCACGGGCGTCGCATCGCCATTAAACGTGTAGTACCGCCGTTCGACACCGTAGCTGAAGTTGCCATTCCGGTCGAAGCTGTTTACCCGGTACATGTAGATCTCGCCGGGCTCTGAATCGAGATCCACGAAGTAATTGACGTTAATCGGTTCGGGCATCAGCGCCAGCCAGTCACCGCCCTGCCAGTTGCGCCGTTCCACAACATAGCCGGCGAAATCCGGCCGCCAGGCATCAGGGCTCGGGTCCCATGAGATCCTCACGTGGTCTCCCGCAGTGCTTTGCCTGTACATGGAAAGTGCTGCGGGAGCCCTGCCGCCGGAGTCCACGCCGAGCTGCAGTGAAGTCAGCGTGAAGGAACTGCCTGGGCTGGAAATGACAGCAATATAAATCCTGCCGAAGCGGGATATGTTGTCAGACTGGCTGGGATGCAGCGCGGCGGGGTCAAACTCCGCCTCGCCGTCGCCTGACAGCGCTTCACTGAAATGCCAGCGCCCGTCCACGTAGTCCGTCCAGCCGAGGTGGTAGGTGCCGCTGAGCGACTCGACAGTGCTGCGTAGGGAGGTCGGCGCATTGTCCCCGTCCCAGCCGCTGACTGCCCAGAGTTTCCAGCAGGCCTGCTCGCCACCAAACTTCAGATCAGCGCCGTTGGGAACCACGCCACTTTCATCGTTGGCAAGACCGGGACCGGTCAGCTCGATGGAGTGCCAGCCGGGTCCGGCTATGCTGCCGGCCTTGAGGCCGTCCAGCCCTGCTGCCACCGGCAGGCCGCCCGCAGTGAACTGTGTAGCTGCGGACTGCGAAAGCTCCAAGGACCTTGAAGTGCCGTTTGCGGCACAACCGACAAGCAGCACTGCAGTTATGGCAATGAAGCACAGGCGACGAAGAGCAAGCATGGGCATGCGATACCTCCACCCGGATCTGTTCCGGCACAGACATACCAAGCCCGGGGCCGTCCCGCCTGGACTGCTGTTGCTTGTCAGACGATTATAGCGGTTATCCGTGACCGGAAGTCAGCTGCAGGAATACAGGCTTACGTCCGGAAGCATGCCAACAGCAGGCAGGCAGGCAACAGTTCAGGCTTGTCCCTACAGCGTGCTGAGCACCTTCACTTCATCCGTCGCCAGGTCGCGATAGAACAGGTGCCAGCGTCCATCCGGCCCGGTGGCCAGCTGGCCCTGGGAGTAGTGGCGGCCGGCCGGCAGGGAGAGAGTCTCCCAGTCACCGAAGTTGCTCCACTCCAGCAGGTGTTCCGGCCCACTGTTGTCAGATACGAAGGCCACGCTGCACAGCCCGTTGCTGCTCATCGAGCTGACCGTGCGCCGCAGCTCGCCGGCCTGGAAAAGCGGGTTGCTGAATGGCAGGGTCTCCCAGCTGAGGTTGCCGAACAGGGAATAGCTCACGCGAATCGGGGTGATTTCCGGGCCATAGGCCACATGCCAGCAAGGGACGGGAATCGCAAAGGGCTGGGAGACCATGATCGAACCGTCGATCACACGGCTGGCCACGAAATAGTCTTCGGCAAATGCCATGACCGGATCGCAGACATATTCGATCTCCGGATTACCCTGCTTGATGACACCTAGCTTTGAGTCCTTGATGCCGGTTCCGCCAAATGCCACCAGGCTGACGGCATCACTTGAATGGATCACCGGCTGGCCGTCCCAGACCGGCAGTCCATCCAGCTGGATGTCGGACTGAGGGTCGCCGGACATCTTTGTGCGCATGTAGGGTGGCACATTCGTGCGGTCGTCAACGGAGAAGTAGTACGACAGCTCACCTGACAGCAGCGGGCGTACGTCATTCGATGAATCAAGCGTATGCTCGGCCACGAAGGCATTGCCATCCCAGCGGACCAGCTGCGCGAACCCGGGGGTGTAATAACCCATGAACATGTTGCCAAGTATGTCACTGCAGAGACGCGGGAAAGAACCGTTGGGAACCACGGGGTCCTCGGTCCAGTTGACGGCATCGCTGCTGTGGAAGTGGTAGATCTTGCCCGCCCGCACCTGCACCATGTGCAGCTCATTCGTGGATGAGGAAGCCATCATGTGCAGGCCGTTTCCAACCACGCCGGGCACCACATCCACTTCGCTTTCGCTGTCCGTCGAGGTGATGTCATCGATCCGCAGATCCCAGCTCGCCAGGTTCATGAAACGGCGGAAGCGGCTATCACCGGGGATGCGCAGCAGTTCCTGCGGCCCGTAGCACTGCGGGAAGTCAGCCGTGTTGACGACCGTCCAGAGGCCCGCATCATTGCGGTACAGCCTCGCTACACCATTCGTACTGTCCACCAGCTGGGCATACTGCGTGCCATCCACGCAGAGCAGGTCGCCACCGCCGAACTGCTGGTTGACAGCGTCCACGGTCTGCGGGGCGGACCAGCTGAGCAGGTCCTCGTTGAGCGCGCTGTAGAAGTGCTGCGTCCCCTGGAACATCAAAACGCAGGGCCGGCCGGTGGCCGGGTCCTGCTCAATGTTCACGGTATTGGTCGCTGCCGCACTGATGACCGCCGTGTCCATCGAGCCATCCGCATGGCGGCGGATCCAGCTCGCATTGTTGCCTCCATAGATTATGTCCAGCGAATCGCTGACGGGGTCATACTGCATGTCAACGTAGCCCAGCGTGGGCAGCCCGGCCATGATTACCTGGCTTCCGCCGGGCTGCAGGTCCGTCAGCATCAGGCTGTAATCCAGGCCGTTATTGAACATGTAGGCGTAGTAGATCTCGTCTGCGGCGTTCGCCGCAATGGCGAAGCGATCCGTGTTCGAGAGGGTATAGGCGTAGTCAAGGTAACCCAGTTTGCTGCCATCCCAGTAGAAGGCTGTTTCTCGGGTGGGCTGGTACACGCTGAACAGCCAGCCCTGGCTCGTGCGAGCCGGTTCGCTCAGCAGGCCGTTGCCCGTTCCCAGCAGCGGCAGGTAGTCCCAGCTGCTGCTGCCATCGAGGTGCTGGGTGAGGGCGGTGATGCCGGGCTGCATGATGTCGTAGAACACGAGCGTGCTGCTGCCATCCGGATTGTCCACTGCCTTCATGGAGGCCGCGCGCGGGATCGCGTTCGGGCCGCTGACAACGGTGGTGGGATCTGCCTGCCACTGCGGGTAGACCTTCAGGTAGGCATCCGTCGTGCCGGTCTTGCCATTGCTGAGGCCGGCAATCGTGATGTAGTAGCAACCAGGCTGCAGGGTCACAGTATTCACCGGATCCGGCGAGACAAGGTATGGCGTGTTGGCCCCGAAGGATATGGAATAGGCCGTGATATCCGTTCCATCAGGGTCATAGCTGTCGCTGAGGTCAATCGTTATCTGGGCCGGCCCATGCAGTGGCCCCGTCGGCATTTTCGCAATCATCACAGGCGGTGCATCAAAGGCGGCATCGGCGAACAGGTTCTTGCTCTGCCCGTAGCTTACGTTGCCGGCTGTGTCCCAGCTGCCGATGCGGTAACGCATGATCTGTCCCGGCGGAATGTCCAGGTCGGTGAAGTGGTTGTCGCGCAGCAGCACAGGGTTCAGC
Source organism: Planctomycetales bacterium (assembly GCA_022646745.1). GTDB lineage: Bacteria > 4484-113 > 4484-113 > 4484-113 > JAFGCY01 > JAHEFU01. Next base: position 524,596 of record CP060262.1, read on the forward strand.
GGCAGCCAGGCTCCACCTGACTGGGGCTGGCGCTCGATGCTGTACCCGAGGAAGTCCGCGTCATTGAATGACCCGCTGTGCTGCCAGCTGAACATGATGTTGGTTGCCGAGCTGCCGTCAAAGATCTGGCCGACCGGCAGTGGCCCGTCGCTGCCACCATAGGCCCCGACTTCCATTGCATCCAGGTGCAGGCTGCCACCGGGAGGCACGACCAGCGCGATGTAGTGCAGTCCCAGTGGGGACGTATATCGCTTTGGGCTGGCAAATGGATCTTCCGGGTCGTACTGCTGCTCTGTGTCGCCATTGAAGGGACCGAACATCTTCCAGCGGCCGCTGAAGAAATCGGAACAAGCCAGGTAGTACTCCCCGCTGACCGAACTGACCAGGCAGTTGAGTCCGGTCGGGGCCGAATCGCCCGGCCAGGGTCCGACCGCCCAGATCTTCCAGGCAGCCTGCACGCCCGCATCAAACTGCCAGCCGCCGCCATCCATCACGGCCTGGCTCGCCTGCTGGGAGAAGTCCGGCTGGTCCAGTGCAAGTTCATACCATCCCGGAGCTGCCAGCGATGTCGCATGCTGGATACCGAGCGCCTGGGGGACGGCCTCTCCGAGGCTGCCCATGGAAGGCAGCATCCCCGCATCGACTGATTCCGGCATGGAGTCATCAACACCGGTCGAGGCAGGTCGGGATGAGCAGCCTGACGCAAGCAATGCTGCAGCAATGAGCAAGGACAGGGCACAGCTGATGCTGGCCCGGATTCGGACTGCAATCACAAGCAAACTCCCACCGACGCTAACCGGATTTCACAGAGCCAACCCGTGGCAGTCAGTTGGACTGCTGTTGTTTGGCTAGAGAAATATAGCCCCTGCGCGGGGATTGCCGCCGGATTTCCGCACAGCCCTCAGGGGGTACTGACAACCATGATGTCGTCCGTGAGGAGGTCGTGGTAGACGATGTGCCAGCGACCATCCTCCCCGACCATCAGTTCCGGCTTGCTCATGAAGCGGATGCCCGGCAGTGACAATGCCTGCCAGTCGCCGAAGTTACTCCATTCGAAGTACTGGCGGTCGCCCACGCTGTCGGAGACCAGGCCGACCGCGGTGTAGCCACGGGCCTGGGCCGCACTGGCAGTTCTTTCAAGGAAAGCAGGCTCATAGAACGGGCCGGATTCCATCCGGAAACTGAGGCTTTCCGCGGTCCCATTGCCCATGTAGTCAAAATCAACCCGCCTGGCATTGCCAAGCCCATCATAGGCCTGCCAGAAGACTGGCCTGAGTGAGCTCCGGCTGTAGTCAAAGAATGCTGCACCATCAGCCCAGCGCCCCTCAGTCACCATGTTCCGCTCAACTACAAACCCGGCAGAGACCGAATCCGGTGCTTCGTCGGCTTCATAATCAACCAGGCCGAAGTATGCTTCGTTGGGCTTGTCGCCACTGTAGTAGCCCAGCACCACCGGCTCATCACCCGGCATCATCACTGCGGCACCTGTCCACAGGGTGCCATGGCTCCAGGGAACATCGTTGGCATTCAGTCCAGTGACTGCGTAGAGCTGGTCCACGCCGGGCTTGTCATAGAGCAGGATCCGCACGCCCTGTTCCGACACCACGGGAATGGTATCCGGCTCTATCGGCAGGAAGCCGGTCTGTGAGAAGCCGGCACCCTCTGTCCAGAAGTTGTAGTTGACCTCGTCATTCTCCACCTGTGCCAGCATCAGGCTGCCAGCCTCATCCGCGCCGAGCTGCAGGGCATCCGCGTCTCCGAGGTCCGGCATCTCATTCCAGCTGGAGCCGTCATCGCTGCGATAGTGCCGGAGCTTGCCCTGTACGACCTGGGCCACATGCAGTCCGTCATAGCCTGCAGCCGCGCTCAGGAATCGTCCCTGTGAATCCTGCCCCGGTTCAGCGAGCAGGGATTCGAACGGTCCACTGCCAGTGCGGCGGTAGGCATGCTTCATGCCATCGGAGGCAAGGTCGAGGATGCCGAGGCTGCCCAGCTCATTGTTGGCAATCAGTGCATTATTGGAGGCGTTGGCATGCGGCAGCTCACCGATGCTGTCGAAGCCGCCACTGCCGCCGCTGTACATGTGGAGGGTGTCCGCCACGCTGTCCAGCATGCTGACAACGGCTCCACCATCGAGGAACTCCAGTTCGTGCTGGGAACCGGCGGAGAGTGAACTGTCCACTGAAACCGGAATGGTCCAGTCGGTATCGCCCTCCATCAGTTCCCTGTACAGGATCTCAACGCCGTCCTTGTAGCAGAGCGCGGGACGGCCGTTGGCGGGATTCAGCGCAATGTCCTGGTGCAGCACCCAGCTGTCATTCAGCTCCGCCCCGCCAGTGATCATGTTGTCCTTCACACGGGCCCAGTTGAGCTTGTCAGTGGAAAAGATGCAGTCCACACTGTCGCTAGCCGGGTTGTAGAGGCAGGACAGCACTCGTCCGACGGCAATGTCGTTGACAAGGTTGATGCTGAGGCCGGAGAACAGTTCATGCAGGGTGATGGCATGGTTGGTCGCGCCCTCCGTGTAATGCAGCAGCCAGAGCCTGCCCTGGCCATCAGAAGCCAGAGAGCTGTAACTGGAGTCGGTCTCCACAGCCAGGTAGTCAGTGTATTCCAGCGAGTCGCCATCCCATTCAAGCAGGTGCACGTAGCCACCGAACACTACCGGTGCCACAGGACGGCCATTGTGGATCACGAGGTTGCCAAGCAGGCCGTAGACCGTTCCGTAGACCGGCAGGAAATCACGCAGGATGCTGCCATCCGGACGGATGCAGATCGCACCGATGCCCGGTACAGTAGTTTCGGCATAGATGTACAGCTCGCTGCCGTCCGCCGGATCCACGATCCCGCGCGCGTCATAGGAATAGGTCCCGTCGTCTGCACCACTGTCTATCACCACCGGGTCAAGCCACTGGGGGTGGACACGCAGGTAGCCAAGGGCATAACCGTATTCACCGCCGGCGGCGATCCTGCCGAGCACGCGGTAGCAGCCCGGCTGCACTGTCAGTTCCAGCACCGCACTGGCGGAATCTATCTTTTCTCCGTCATCTCCGACCTGGAACTGGTAACCGGCGATGATGTCATCGTCGGGGTCGTAGCTGCCGCTCATGTCGAAGCGGACCGTGGTCGGGCCGTAGAGCGACTGCTGGCTGATTTCCAGCACACCTACGGGAGGCGATCCACCACTGCGGTAGCCGAACTCCCGCACCGGGCTGTAGGCCATATTGCCTGAGGTATCCACGCTGGCAACGCGGTAGCGGCGGTCGATGCCCTCCACCGCCTCGGTATCCACCCAGGATGTTGCCTTAACAGGTTGGTCCGTCAGTCTGGAAAATGAAGAACTGCCGATCGGCGCGAACTCCACGAGGTAGCCGGCGAAGTCAGCTTCAATGTGGCTGCGGCTGTTCGTCCAGGAGAATGCCACCTGGCTGGAGTTGCTGTGGTCGTAGAGATCGTCAACGCGTAATGGGGCGTCATCACCGCCATCGACACCGAGTTCCAGCGCAAGCAATTCGACCGCGCTGCCCGGCGGGGCTACCATCACGGCGAAATGCCTGTCGAACGTGGACACGCGGGAATCCGGGTCACCATCGTACTCCAGCGTGGCATCTCCATCCTGCAGTTCACTGAACTGCCAGTGGCCGGATGCGTAGTCAACCCAGCCAAGCACATACGGACCGCTGCCCTCCGTCACGTCGGCGCGCAGGGAGGTCGGCCGCATGTCATCGGTGAAGCCATCCACCGGCCAGATCCGCCAGGCGCTGTCCGCCTCGTCGAAGAACAGTCCCTCGGCGCCTTCGCTGACGGCATGCTGCAGGAAGGCAGCGCTGTCAGGAGCCGCTGGCAGGCTGTGCCAGCCCGGTCCGGCGACGCTGGCACCGCGATCCAGCCCGGCCAGCAGTTCAGGCGATGGCAGGCTTGCCGAGTAGGAGGATGCAGGGGCTGCTGCGGGTTCAACATAAGTTGAGGATCTGCCGCAGGCAGCCAGCAACAGGCCGGCTGAAATGAGTATCAGTGATGTCGTGGTCCGCATGATTGCTGCGAGCATAACCCGGTGCAGGCCTTTTATGCAAACCTGCACCGGGATTTGACCGTCAGCTCACAGTGGAGATGATGCGGATGTCGTCGTTCCAGTAGTCGTAGTAGATGATGTGCCAGCGGCCGTCCGGTCCGACCACGAGTTCGTGGCGCGAGGAGTGCCCTTCCAACCCGGCGGGCAGGGGCAGTGCTTCGAAGTCACCGAAGTTGTCCCACTCAAAGAAGAACACATGTCCTTCCAGGCTGCTGCCGATGCCGACGGCGGAATCCCCCCAGGCGGTCGTCGCACTGACCGTGCGGCGGTGATTGGTCGGATCAATCTCCGGGGATACCACCGCGAAGCTGTCATATGTCCACTCCTCCTGGTCATTGCGGTAGACCCGGACCAGTCCCGCATCAGGACCGTAGGTGGTGTAGAACACCTCGCGGGAACTGTGGTACTGGTTACGGTAGAACGCCCCTTCGTAGTGGCGTCCGAGTGTCCAGGGGTCGTCGAAGAATTCGAAGGATGGTTCAAACAGGTACTGCAGGTTTCCTGACAGATCGAGGATGCCGACATTGCCGCTGTTGAAATTGAATCCGTCATAGCGGACCAGCATGCGTGCGGCATTCGTGTTCTCGCCGGCCATCGCCCCTTCCCAGATGTCAGTCGTGTCCGGGTTGAAGATGATCACGGGGTCGAGATCTCGCTTGAAGTGGAACTCATCCGGCACTGCATCACCATCAAAGTTGCCGAATACGAGCGCATTGCCCTGGCCGTAGATCAGGGGCTGTGAATTGTTGCTGATCGGGTTGTCCTCCACGTCGATCCAGGCCGGGTCGACCCAGTGGCGCAGGTAGACATTGCCGCCGTTGATCAGTGAGGCATAGACCTCGCCATTCTGGTCAGTCACGATGTGGCCACCGGTGCCCAGTCCGGCGTCAGTGGTCTCGGTCCAGGCCACCCCGTCGGGGCTGGTGAGGTGCAGGTAGTTCGACAGCGGCTTGTGCAGCAGGTGCAGGCCGGCCGGACTTGATGTGGCACTCATCTCCCTGCCAACGCCGGAATAGCCATCGATGTATGCGAGCTCGGTTTCCGTGCCGTCCTCCTGCATCTGCGTGATGCGGGTGCCGAAGTCCAGACCGATGTCCAGCACCTGGAAGCCGGGCACATCCGGGATGTAGCTCAGGGCGCAGAAGAACCCGCCGTCAGCATAGTCGGCATCGTTGATCACGTCCCAGTTAGCGCCGTTCCTGCGGTACAGGCTGGATCCTCCCGGGTTGTCACCGAAGAAGCAGTAGGCGGTGCCGTTACGGTAGACGAGCTTGGCCTGGATCCAGTCGGGGTCGAGCGGGTCGACCTTCTCCGGGGCGGTCCAGGTGGCATCGTCGTCATTCAGCTCGCTGTAGAGGATAGACACACCGTCGGACAGCAGCAGTGCCGGCCGGCCGGTGGCGGGATCCACCTCGATGTCAACGAAGTTGCTGTCGCTGGCATTGATGCTGAAGTTTCCCATCGGACCGATCACGGGTGACCAGCGCAGCCACTCGGTGCTGCCGCTGCCTGAATAGATGAGGTCTATCGCCTCGGCATCCGGGTTCCAGGCGGCATCGAGGAAATTGCCATTCAGCAGCCCTGGCACCAGCACGATGCTCTGCAGAGTGTTGAAGTCGACGATCTTGATGTCGTAGCCGACATTGATCTGCTGGTAGATGCCCCAGCGCCCGTTCCCGCCGTCAGTGACAACGGCGGTGAACGCGGTATCCGTGCTGGCCCCGAATCCGATGTAGGGGGTGACCTGGTTGTCCTGCCAGGTGCAGGAAATCACCTGGTCCGCATTGGCCAGCATGAAGATCCACTTGTCCCCGACCATCTTCGGCTCACTGCACAACAGCTGGCCATCCTCAAAGATGTGCACCCAGTCATTGCGATCCACGTTGCCATCGGCATCAACCGTCAGGCTGACTACCGAGGGCACTGCGGCATCCGACATCAGGAACACTGACTTTTCGGACACCGGGTCATAGAATGCGCGCGGGGCGAAGTTGCGGTAGACAAGCACGGTGCCCTCATCAACCAGCTGGCTGCTGTCCTCCCAGGCCGGATAGACCTTCAGCATCATGTGCTTGGTGTCAGACTGCCCGCCGGCGGTCACGCGGCAGCGCAGGGAATAACAGCCGGGCTGCAGGGTTTCCGTGAATTCCGGGACCAGCTGCGAGACCTCCCCCAGCCCGAGGCCGAAGTCCACGAAGTACTCAGTGAAGGCATCGCCATCGTTGTCAAATGAACGTGACAGGTCAATCGTCACCTTCGCCGGGCCGGTCAGAGGCCCGTTTGGCATGTCGACGACGCAGACCGGCTCCGAGGTTCCTCCTGCAATGCGCTGCGCGGGGTAGCTGAAGGATGGCGCGGTGTTCCCGGCAGTGTCCCAAACGGTCACGCGATAGACCCAGGTCGTGTTGAGCGGCGCATCCTCGTCATTGTAGAAGTTGTCAAAGATGTGTTCCGGGGTCAGCAGGACATAGTCACTGATCGGGAAGGTGGTGCGTTCCACCGTGTAGCCGGCGAAGTCCGGGTCGAGGTAGCTTTCGCTGTGGTCCCAGCTGATCGTGATGCGGTCCTCGTTGCTCTTGTTGCGGAAGTCGTTCAGGGGCTTTGGTCCGTTGCTGCCGCCATGCACGCCGACCTGCAGCATGTCCAGCTGCAGGGAACTGCCATCCGGCACGATCATAGCCACGAAGTGGTTGTGGTACTTAGAGTTGAGGATGTCCGCCCCGGTCAGCTCGCTGACCTCCGGGTACTCATATGTCGTGCTTTCCGAGAACGGCCCGGCCACCTGCCAGCGACCGTCGATGTAGTTCGTGTGCGCGAGGTAGTACTCACCGTTGACGCCGCTCACGTCCGTCCGCAGGCTGGTGGCAAAGGCATCACCATCAAAGCCGTGGACGCCCCAGACGCAGTAGGCCGCCTGGCCGCTGCCTTCGAGATCGAGTGATGCTCCGTCCTGGCTGGCACCATCCTCCATGCCGGGCCAGCTGCGGTTGAACAGGTCCAGCGTGTACCAGCCGGGGCCGGCAATGCTCAGGCTGCGGGAGCTGTCCAGCTGCTCCAGTTCATCCAGCGAGGGCAGGCCATCCGCAGCGGGAATGGGCATATTGCCGGAACCGGCGGGCTGCGGTTCCAGGTCATTCAGAGAAGAGGACCCACCGCATGCGGCAAACACGAGCACACCGCACAGGAGCGTGCACAGCAACACGTAATGCTTCATTACATCCACCTTGACAGTAACTGAAGGCCGCGCAGCAGGCTGGCGCAAACCAGCTGTCATACCCGGCATGCAGATGGCCTCAAACACCGCCTGCACCGAACAATCGGTCCAGTTCTGCCTGTCAGCTTGTTTACTGCGCGAAATGTACCACAGGTCAGAAGGAGCCTGCGAGCCCCCTACTCAACCGTGCTGATGATCCGCAGGTCGTCGTTGACGAAATCGCGGTAGATGATGTGCCAGCGGCCGTCCGGTCCGACCACAAGTTCGTGCAGGCTGCCGTTGTCCATACCGGACGGTACAGGCAGCTCCTCCCAGTTGCCGAAGTCTGACCACTCGAAGAAGCCGACATCGCCCATCACTCCCGATCCGATGCCGACTGCCGTGTTGCCCCATGCGGTCATGGCGCTGACACAGTTGCGGCTCTCGTACAGCAGCTCAGGCTGGAAGATGATGCCGTACTCATGGACATCCCATTCGCCAAACAGGTTTCGATCCATGCGGGCATAGGTGTTGTTCGGTCCGTAGGAGAAGTAAAACACCTCCCTTGTGCTTGCGAAGGCATTGCGGAAGTTGGCACCTTCATAGCTACGACCAAACGTCCATTCGTCGTCAAACCTGTTGAAGCCGGGCTCGAAGATCTTGTCAATCACACCGGTGGAAGTGCTGAGGATCCCCACGTCCGCATCCGTGATGTCAGAGGCCCCGAACAGGACCATGATCCTGTAGTTTGAGCCGTTGGAACCGGCGAACGCGCCGCCCAGGACGTCATTGTCGTTGGGGAACGTGGTCTGGGTGGGCGTGAGGTTGACCTTGTAGTTGAATTCCGCCGGAACCGCCAGATTGTCAAAGTTGCCAAACAACATCACGCCACCCTGGCCATAGACCAACGGGGCCGTGTTGGGGCTGATTGAATGATTGTCCTCCGGCACCCAGGCCGGGTCGACCCAGTGGTTCAGTTTGGATACACCGAGGTTGGCAATCCCCGTGTAGATCTCGCCGTTCTCGTCCACCACGATCTTGCCGCCGAAGCCCACACCGGCATCTGAGGTTTCAGTCCAGGTGTCGCCGTCCGGGCTGGTCCAGTGGATGTAGTTGAACAAGGGCTTGTGGATCAGGTGGATCTCCGAGTTGGAGCTTATCGCGCTCAGTTCCAGTCCGTTCCTGTCCCAGCCCTTGCTGATGTACAGCTGCTGCTCGCTGTCGTCCTCCTGCATCTGGGTGATGCGGGTGGCATAGTCTGACGCGGTGTCCATCACCATGAAGCCCGGCAGGTCCGGGTTGTAGGCCATGCTGATGAAGTACCCTCCGCCGGGATAGTCGGCGGTGTTGATAACATCCCAGTTGGCGCCGTTGCGGCGGTAGAGCTTGGCGTCTCCGGGGTTGTCGCCGACAAAGCAGTAGGAGTTGCCATTGCGGTACAGCAGCTTGGTGTACGGCCAGTCGGGATCGATCGGATCCACGGGCAAGGGTGCGGTCCAGGTTGCATCATCCGGGTTGAGGTCGGCGAAGCGGACATTCGGGCCATCCGAGAACAGTGCCGTCGGCCGGCCCGTGGCGGGATCCTGCTCGACGTCTATGAATTCGCTGTCGGCACCGCTGAGCACGAAGTTGCCGATCGGACCGATCACAGGTGACCAGCGCAACCATTCCGTCTTGGTGTTTCCGCTGTAGAGCAGGTCAATCGCCTCGGCATCCTCGTTCCACTCTGCGTCTATCTCACCTGCAGACACCAGTCCGGTGACCAGCAGCGTGCTGCCCGGGTTGTTGATGCTCAGGATCTTGATCTCATAGGGGGCGATACCGTCGTAGTACAGGATCCAGGCAGTTCCGTTGCCATCTGTGACCATGCATGCAAAGCCTGCATCAACACCAAGGTTGGCAAGGAAGTTGGTGTCAATCACGTTATCCTGCCAGCCGCAGACGATCAGGTTGTCTGAATCGGCAATCGTGAACAGCCACTGCCCGTCCACGAACACGGGTTCACAGATGGCCACGACTGGGCCGTCAAGGATCTGTGGTGAGTCATGGCGATCCACGTTGCCATCCTTGTCCACCGTCATGCTGACAAGCGAGGGCGTGGCTGCATCGGCGAAGAGGAAAACCACCTTCTCAGACGCCTCGTCGTAGAATGACCGCGGCAGCCAGTAGCGAGGCGCAAGCGGCGTGCCTTCGGTGACAAGCTGGCTTGACTCCTCCCACTGCGGATAGATCTTGAGCATGCGCAGCGTGCTTCCTGTGAACCCTCCGGCCTTAGCGGCGAAGCTGATCATGTAGCAGCCGGGCTGCAGGGTGGTTGTCAGCACCGGGTCGGGCTGGCTGACCTCACCGAGGCCGGAACCGAAGTCGAAGTAGTAGTCGGTGATGACGTCGCCGTCATTGTCATACGAACCTGACAGGTCGAATGTCACCTCAACCGGCCCGTACAGTGGCCCCTTCGGCATATCCACCACGCAGGTCGGCAGGGCCATGTCCCCCACGTTGCGGATTGCGACAATCGTCATTGACACCGCATTGTTCCCGGCGGTGTCCCAGCAGCGCACACGGTACATGAATGGCTCATTGACGCCCGGTTCCGGATCCTCGAACACGGAATCAAATGTATTTTCCTCACTGATGGTGACAAACTCACCGATCGGGAAGGGAGCACGCTCAACCGAATAGCCTGCGAAGTCCGGTTCATTGAAGCTCGGGCTGTGCAACCACTGGATTGAGATGATTGACTCATTGCTGTTTTCAGCAATCGCCACCACGGGGAACGGACCTTCGTTACCACCATCGACGCCGAGCTGCAGCATGTTGAGCCTGAGGCTGCTGCCATCCGGGACCAGGATCGCCACATAGTGATTGTGGCGGGCGGAGGCGAGGATTTCCGGATCGGAATACTGGCTGACCTCGGGGTACTCATAGGTCACGCTGTCCGTGAACGGACCGGCGGTCATCCAGCGGCCGTCGATGTAGTTGGTGTACATCATGTAGTACTCGCCGACAACATCGATCACATCGCTGCGCAGGCTCGTCGGGTAGCAGTCCCCATCGAAGCCGTGCACGCCGAACACGCTGTAGCCGTTGCCGCCGGCTCCGGCAATGTCAATCGCCGGCAGGTCATCAGTGACACCCTGCTCATTGCCGCCGAAGTTGCGATACTGCAGGTTTATCGAGTACCAGCCGGGTCCGGCGACGCTCAGGTCACGCCCTGTATCAATCTGCAGTGCTGCAGGGTCCGGCAGGGTGGCTTCAATGCCTGCTGCCTGATCCGTTCCCGCCGGAGTATCAATCGACTGCGGCACGGAGGAGCCCCCACATGCAGCAAGCATGAGCATGCCGGCCAGCAGCACGCAAAGCAACAGGTTCTGCTTCATTAGATCCACCTTGATACTAAGTGGAGGCTGCGCCAGTGCGCGAACCTATGGACATACCTTGCGTGCAGTCCCAGTCCATTCCCTGCGCTGCTGCACTTGCCTTGACTAGCCGAAACCGGCCCAAAACCAGCTCGAAATTTACCACAGATCAATGTGGTTTCACGCGCTAACTATTCCACTGTGCTGATGATGCGCAGGTCATCGTTTACATAGTCGCGGTAGATGATGTGCCAGCGACCGTCGGGGCCGATAACCAGCTCATGCAGTGAATCATCGTGCATGCCCTGCGGCAGGGGCAGCTGCTCCCAGTCACCGAAGTTGGACCACTCGAAGAACTCAATGCCCTTCAGCATGCGCGCTCCGATGGCAACGGATGTGCCACCCCAGGCAGTCGTGGCACTGAGGCTGCGCTTGTTCAGGGCAACCTCGATTTCGCTGGTCGGGAAACCGAAGTTGTCCACATCCCACTCGCTGAATGGGTTGCGCAGGATGCGAGCGAAGCCCGCATTCGGTCCGTAGGCAATGTAGAACACCTCTCGCGGGCCAGTGAATCGGTTGTAATAGACGGCACCTTCTATGTGCCTTCCGCGCGTCCAGTCATCGTCATAGGCTGCAAAGCTGGGGTCACAGATGTAATCAAGTTCACCGACCTTGTTCATCACACCGAGATCACAGTTGTTGGGGTCCGGCGATCCATACAGCACCAGCAGTTTTGCGTTGGCCACATCGATACCGGCAAATGCACCATCGGCGATCTCCGTGGTCGGTGTATTGAACACAACGGGCACCGCCAGGTTCTCCTTCCAGTGGAATTCATCCGGCACCATGTTGCCATCAAATGTGCCAAACATCAGGGCATTGTTCTGGCCATAGATGATCGGCACCGTATCTGCGCTGATCGGAGTGTTCTCCACGACAATCCAGGCCGGGTCAACCCAGTGGCGCAGGAAGGCGGTTGCTCCGTCCTTGAGGCTGGAGTAGATCTCGCCGTTCACGTTGGCAACAATCTTGCCGCCTTCACCGATGCCCGCATCCGATGTCTCGGTCCAGGTGTCGCCGTCCGGGCTGGTCCAGTGGATGTAGCGGTCAACCGGCTTGTGCATCAGGTGAATTTCCGTGCTTGAGCTGGCTGCGCTGAGTTCCAGCCCGTAGCGGGACCAGCCGTCACTGGCCCACAGTTCCTGTTCGTCACCGTTCTCCTGCATCAGGGTCAGGCGGGTCCTGTAGTCCAGCGCGGAGTCCAGCACGTAGAATCCGGGCACGGTGGGATTGAATGCCATGCTGTTGTAGTAGCCGCCGTCAGCGAAGTCGGCGTCATTAATCACGTCCCAGTTGGCACCATTCCTGCGATATAGCGTGGAACCACCAGGGTTCTGCCCCAGGTAGCAGTAAGCGTTGCCATCTCGATACAGCAGCTTGGAAAATGTCCAGTCCGGGTCAATCGGATCGACCGGCAGCGGGGCAGTCCAGGTCATGTTGTCAGGATTCAGTTCGCTGAAACGGATGTTCGGTCCATCAGTGATCAGCGCGGTCGGGCGGCCCGTATCCGGATTATTCTCCACATCAACAAAGCCGCTGTCGGCAGCGCTGATGCTGAAACTGCCCATCGGGCCGATCACCGGCGACCAGCGCATCCACTCCGTGCTGCCGTTGCCACTGTAGACAAGGTCGATGGCTTCCTCTGCCTCATTCCACTCGGCATCGAAGAAGGTTCCCGCCAGCGCATTCGGTACAAGTGTGACTTCTGAAAGTGTATCCAGGTTGATGATCTTCAGGTCGTAACCGACATTGATCTCCTGGTAAAGCAGCCACACGCTGCCCTGGCCATCAGTCACCATGCTGGTATAGGCCGTGTCCGTGTTGTTGGTGACAAGGTAGTTGGGGACGATTTCGTTGTCATGCCAGGAGCAGATCATGAATCCGAAGCCATAGGCTGCACCGAACTGCCATGTTCCGTCCACATAGACCGGTTCACTCATCAGAACCAGCGGCTCAGGGAACAGGTGCGGGACATCCTTGCGGTCCACGTTTCCGTCCTTGTCAACGGTGATGCTGACCAGGGAAGGTGTTGACACATCTGAGAACAGGAACACGACCTTCTCTGAATCCGGGTCATAGAACGAACGGGACAGTGAATAGCGCAAGAAAATCGGGGTTCCGTCGTCAATCAGCTGGCTGTCGGTTTCCCATTCGGGATAGACCTTCAGCATGCGGATGCGTGAATCGGTGTCTCCTCCGATCTTGACGGTGAAGCGCATAAGGTAGCAACCGGGCTGCAGGGTAACAGTCAGCACAGGGTTAGCCTGGTTGACCTCGCCGAGACCCGGTCCGAAGTTGAAGTAGTAGTCATTGATCGGATCACCATCGTTGTCAAACGAGCCCGACATGTCGAAAGTGACCTCAACCGGACCGACCAGCGGCCCCCGCGGCATGTCCACCACACAGACCAGTCCGTCGGAGATACCCATGGCCCGCCAGGCGGGGATTGCCATGGAGAGTGCGCTGTTGCCTGATGTATCCCAGGTCCGCACACGGTACATGTAAGTCTTGCCATCTTCGGCTGAAATATCGTTGTAGTGCGATTCGAAGGTGTTCTCAGTACTGATCGTGCTGAACTCACCAACCGGAAAGTCGGAACGCTCGACCGAGTATCCGGCGAAGTCAGGGTCGTTGTAGTCCGGGCTGTGGTACCAGACGATTGTGACAACGTCCTCATTGCTCTTGTGGCTCACTGCGAGCACGGGGAATGGTCCCTCGCTGCCGCCATCCACGCCCAGCTGCAGCATGTCCAGCTGCAGGCTGCTGCCATCCGGCACGAGGATGGCGACGAAGTGGTTCGTATACTTCGAAGCGAGGATCTCCGGACCGGAGTATTCGGAAACTTCCGGGTACTCATAGGTCACGCTTTCGCTGAAGGGACCCGCTGTCATCCAGCGGCCGTCAACATAATTCGTGTGCAGCAGGTAATACTCGCCGACGACATCGCTTACATCTGCACGGATGCCCGTGGGATAGCTGTCGCCGTCAAAGCCCTGTGCCCCGAAGATGCAGTAGCCGCTGCTGCCACTACCGGCGATGTCAATTGCCGGCAGGTCCTCGCTGACTCCCTGCTCCGCCCCACCGAAGTTGCGGTACTGCAGATCGAATGTGTACCAGCCCGGCCCGGCGATGCTCAGATCACGCTCGGTATCCGTCTCCAGTGCAGCGGAATCGGGTAGCGCATCTGTCAGTTGAGGTACGCCCATGTTTTGCGAATCAGGCAGTCCCCCAGTTCCGGAATTCCCTGCGGAACCGCCGCAGGAAATGAGAGCAGCAATCAGTAGAACGGACAGACAGGTCAACAGTCTATGCATTATGTACACCTTGAAGGACGCGGATACGCAATCCGGTGTGAACCGCTGCGACCCGTCATGATTGAAATTGCAATCCCTGCCGGACACCAGCAGAAGGATGCTTGACCACACCCACCGGGGTATTTGTGGTGGCCTGAATTTACCACAGGAAGTAAAAACCCGGTTAAACGCTTCATGCAAAAAAGCCGGCCCCTGCGCGCAATGCAGCAGGAACCGGCCGCTCTACGGGTAATTGATAAGCTGCCTGAGGGCCGTATTCTACCTGCTGCGCTCATATTCGTAACTTGATTCACAGTTAAAGAAACAATGAAACTCCGGCAAGCGCCGAAAGCGGATGCCGGAGTATACGGAAAGATGAATGAAGACCCGGTGGAAACCGGTTCCGGCCATGGAATCATGCCCGGAACCGGCAGCTCTACGGGTATATGGACAACTAGGCTGCGCCGGGCACGGTGCTGCGGATCATCAGGTCATCCGTCTGCGTGTCCCGGTAGATGATGTGCCAGCGGCCAAACTGGTCCGCCACCACTTCGTACAGGTGGCCATGCTCGATGTCGGGGAACTCCAGCGGCAGGAAGCCTGACTGGGTGCTCATCTCGAACAGTTCCACTTCTCCCTGCAGGGTCGAGATCAGGGCAACACCACTGAACATCGGGGTGTTGTCAGCACTGACGATGCGACGTGTCTCACCCTGGTTGCGATCAGTCAGTCCAACGGGGATTGTCTCAGCATGGAAGCTTGTGCCGGATCGTGTGATCCTCAGCGGGTGGCCATCAGTTCCGGAAGCGGCATAGAAGATGCCACCACTGGACGGCATGCCCGGGTAGTAGCCATAGGCTGAGTCGATGGTGCGGCCAATGATGAGCGGATCGGCGTAGGGCATGTTGCCCCATTCGGCGATGAAGTGCACATCATTGCGAAGCCGGTTGAGGAAGCCGATGGAACCGTTATATCCTGCGGTGCCGCCGTAGATCACCACTCCATCGAAGTTCGTACTGGAGTAGCCATCGATCGCACCGTCACGGATCGGCCCGTTGACGTAGGTCTTGTTGAAGGTGTTGCCATCAATCTGGTAGACAACGCCACCATTGCCAAGCTGGTCAGACTGGTTGAGCATGAACAGGCTGTCGTTGCTGCCACCGACGATCGGCTGTGAGCCATCATTGGCAACCCATGCATTGAGGTCGATGAAGGCACCGCCGCTCCACTGCTTCTGCAGGAAGGCGGCGTTGTGCCGGTAGGTCAGGTACGGGCCGCCCTGCTTGTCAGTGCTGAGGCGGATGCCGGTCGGCTCGTTGCCGATCCCGTCCTCGTAGAGGCTCCATGAATCGCCATAGACGCTGCCGTAGACTGCCATGCCAAGGCCCTGGCGGGTTGCAAGGTAGATGCCGTCCTCGTTGTCCTCGACCGTCAGTCCAAGCCCGAGGAAGTCCGTGCCCTCAATCAGGGCCAGTTCCTGCTGCCCGAGCTGGTCACCAAGACGTGAGACGTGCATGCTGTATGCAGTGCGGTCCATGATGATGGTCTGGCCGTCACCGGGAAGGCGCAGGGCACTGACCTCATAGCCGCCGTCGGTCCAGCCGACCTCCTGGCCGGCGGTCCAGCCGTTGCCGGTGTCGTAGTAGATCCGCGATTTGTTGCCAGGTGCCCCGGCGAAGATGTAGCTTCCTTCCGCATCGATCACAAGGTCAACGGCAGTGGTCAGCTGTCCGTTCGGGCCGGTCTGGTTGAAACCGCTCCAGACCAGTGACAGTGCATCACGGTTCGCGTGGAATATGCCGAGGATGTAGCCGATCGCGAGTTCCATGCGCTGTGTGTACTCGTTGTACTCAAGATCCAGGGACTCCACGTCCGCGGTGAGGATGTCAACCTTTGTTGATGCACCACCGTCCGGATCCACAACCGCCCACATGAGCTGGCCATTGTGCGTGTAGACAAGCTCGTACATGCCGCTTTGCGGATTGTATTCAGCATCAAGCAGTCCGGGGTTGATGACAGCTTCATGGATCGTGGAGTAATTGAAGCCACCGGCCTGGTAGCCGATGATGTCGTTTCCAAATCCCTGCTGCTGGAATGACCAGAGGTTCCCGTTGCCATCGGTGGCGAGGTCGGACTGCACATCCCCATTGCTGCCGCTGGAGAAGTAGGTGGCCATCCGGAAACCGTTCGCATCCAGCTCGAGTCCGGTCCGCTGGTTGCCCCAGCGGGCCTGCAGCAGCAGCTTGCCGTTGAATTCCACCGGCTCACTGATGAAGCGGTACTCACTCGTATCGTTGACAACGGTCTGCCCGTAGAACGGCCAGCTGCCGAATTCATCCAGGCCCTGCTCCGTCACGTGGCTCGCGATCAGCGCACTGCGCATGCCGTCAAAGTAGAGGGCCACGGGCTCACCCGTCTGCGGGTCGCTTGCCAGTCGCGGCGTGAAGGCCCGGCGACGCAGGTGGTTGCTCTCAAGGAGCACCCGTGACTCTTCCTCCCAGGTCGGCAGGATCGTCATCGGGAACCAGCTGTAGGAAGTCTTGTTGTTGCTTACACGGACATCAACCCGGTAGCCGCCGGTCGGCAGCTCGATGCTGAATCGCGGGTCATCCTGGCTGATCTTGATGTAGTTGGTGCCAACGCTGACCTCATACTGCTCGATCGGGTCTCCGTCGGGGTCATAGGAGCCTGACAGGTCAATCTGCACCGTCGCGGGAAAGGTCAGCGGGCCGGGGGTATGGCTGACCACGACCACGGGGGGGTTGTCAGCATTCGGGTTCGTGTAGTCCACCACGACGGAACCGGGAGTCTGGCGTCCGGCCGTGTCACAGGCGTACACGATGTAGCGGTAGAACTGTCCATCCTCGGCGGTGTCGTCTACGTACTGATTCTCGAGGAATGGCTCACTGTTGAGGAACACGTAGTTGTCACCGATGTAGTCGGAACGGGCAACGCGGTAGCCTGCGAAGTCCAGGTCCGCATAGCTCGGGCTCTGCCACCAGCTGAGGAAGATGTCCTTGCCGCTGTAGTCCGGCGACATCGTGACCGGAAAGGGAGCGTCACCGTCATCTCCGGCAATCCTGAATGAACAGGCCTCCACCGTCAGGCTGCCCTCCGGCAGGATCACGGCGAAGTAGTGCTTGCCAGCCGCGGAAACCCCGGCAAGGGACTCGGGGTAGATGACCTCCTGGCCACCGATGAAGGGACCGAATGTGGTCCAGCGGCCGCTGCCGAAGTCACTGGCAGCGATGTAGTATTCAGTTGCATCATCCTGCATGTCGAGCTGCACTGCGTCAACGTAGAGGCCAGCCTTGATCTCACTGACGCCCCAGGCGAACCAGGCGGGACCGTCAGCGGCCTCCAGCAGCAGGCCATCGTTGCCGGGCGTGGCGGAGCTGGAAATGTCCACCAGTCCCATGCCGGTGACCGGCAGCTCATGCCAGCCGCCCCCGGCGCGTGAGATGCCACGCTCAAGGCCCTCGAGGGCATTGAAGTCCGGCAGTGCTACGATCTCGGCGACTGCCTCACCGATCACCCCGGTGGGGGCGGCAAGGCTGTCATCCAGTCCGCCGCCATTCCCACCGCAGGATGCAATTGTCAGCACCAGCACGCTCAGCGCCAGTGCAGCGCAGTAAATCCTCTGCATTTCATTCACCCGTAGAGCTTGAATTTGCCAATTGGCAACGGACTTCCGTTGCCGACGCGGATAGAATACCCGCTATCCCAGATCAGTAAAGGCCAAAACAGCCGTTCTGTCCCATCATGTCCCCACAATGTCCCGTACCGCAAATGCGCAGAAAACGGGCACGGGCAGGCATTGCTGCCTGCCCGCTCAACACTTCAGGATTATCAGTTGCTAGACCGTGCTCCAGATGCGGATCACATCCTCGGCCTGGTCGTGGTACACAAGGTGCCAGCGCCCGTCGCTGTCCACCACAATCACGTGCATGTTGCTCCAGCCTGTGTCGGGCACGGAGAGCTTCTCGAAGTGGCCGAAACCATCCCACTCGAGGCGCACGTCATCCCCCTGGTTGTCAGCGACCACGCTCAGGCAGGTATCACCGAAGGCCTCCACGGTGCTGACAGTACGGCGCGGGTCCGGCGCGTCCAGGATGAGGTCCTCGAGCCGGGGTACACCGTCCTCAACCATGATCCGCTGTGCATTCCCGGACGGGCCGTCCACTGCGTAGTACACGTTGCGCTGCTGTGTCAGGTTGTCACGGAAGCTTCCGGCGCTGAAGCGCCTGCCATCCATGTGATCGAAGCGAAGCAGCAGCGGTGTCGGGCTGTACAGGTTGCTGTTCAGTCCAGTGCCACGGTCGACGATGGAAACTGCTTCCGCTTCCTCGAATGTCGCACCGCCGCTCAGGAAGATCCCGTTCCAGTCGGCCAGCCCAACAATCGAGCCGCGCCAGATGTTCTCCAGCAGCGAATCTGTCTGGTAAGGAACGTCGAATCCGTCCGCACCGACAAGCAGGTTGTCAGCATCCGTGGAGTCGCTCAACATGAGGCTGCGGGGACCTACTGATCCAATTGGCTGGGTCCAGTTGCTAAACTGCGTCGCGTTCAGGACGCTGGTCCGGCCTGCATTGCTGAACCTGTAGAATTCGACATCGAGTTGTTCAGCCTTTGCAAGTAATGCGATTTCACCGTTGGAGCTCAGGCGGAAAGATCCGTGGTAACCGACCTGTTGCGGGTCGGAGAAATTCTCTGTATCCGAGGATGCGACATAATAGGAATAACTGTCGCGGTAGTACCCGATGTACAAGTAGTCACCGGCACAGACAGCCTGAAGCTGCTTGCCATAATTGGCCGTATTCAGGATCGGATCCAGGTCCACCATGCCTGCCTCGGCATCAATCCGCCTCACCAGCACTCTCTCCCCAAAGAAGCTGTAGCTGTCATACATGCGGATGTGCCCGGGGACGGGACTGTAGCTGAACTGGAACATGTCATCCAGGATCTCGTCGTACAGCTCTCCAACCTGCACCAGCTCGTCATTGGCAATCTCATACAGGTAGATGCCCAGCCCGTTGTCCTTCACGGGAAGCAGTATGTGGCCCTCCACGAAGAACAACTGCGGCCTGAAGTATGAGGATGGGAAGATGTCCAGCACATCCGGTTCAGTCCAGTCCGACTCGCCACTGTGAAGTACTCTCAGCTCATTGAAATTTGCGAACATGTACAGGTCACCGTTCTGCGGATCCGCCGCAAGGGTGCCCTTGAACAGGTTCAGGGCCGGGAAGTCCGCCGTGTCGAGCACCGCTAGTTCCAGGCTGAGCCGTTGCCAGGTCACCCCGTTTATATGGCTGTAGGCGAAGTCGATGCAGTCCAGTGCCTCATTCGCGGTGACGAGGAAATCAGAATAGGTATCCGCTGCCAGCAATATCTGCTGGCCGGTCAGGATATCCCTGGCAATAATGTCAAAGGAATCACTGCTGATCATGTACAGCTTGCCATCTATGCCGATGAGCGTATCCCCTGTGCTGAGCGAGACTTGCTCAAGCGGATCCACATCCAGCAGGCTGAGTGATTCTCCTGACCAGTATGCAAAACGCGTCCTGTAATCCACGCTGACAATCGGGAACACGAGACCAACTCCATACGGAGCCGGGCGGCCAAGTTCAAACACGTTCTCAAGTTCATCACGGAGGATGTGTTCCTGCAATCCACCTGTTGCATCTTCACGCCGCAGCACGAGATTGTCAGTGGCGACATCAAATACAAGGCTGCACAGCGTTCCGTCTGCGGGATTGATGCCTGCAGCCATGTGGCTGAACCGGCGGGCCCCAAGCTTTTTGCCAACTACTTCAGTCGGCAGTGCCTGCCATTGCGGATAGACCTTCAGCTGCCGGATCGAGTATCCGGTTGTGCTGCCGTCACTTGCTGCGCAGATCACGTTGTAGCACCCGGGCTGCAGCGTGTAGCTGAACAACGGGCTGTCCTGGGTGACAGGCCCGATGCCGCTGCCGAGATCGACGGAGTAGCTGACGATCCCGTCTCCATCCGGATCGAAGCTGCCGGAAAGGTCGATTTCCACTACGGCAGGAGCGGCCAGCGGACCAGCAGGCATGTCAACCAGGACCACCGGCTGGCCGTTGCCCATTTCATCCGGTCCGGCGGACAGCGGGCTGGTTGTGGCCGTGTTCCCGGTCAGGTCATGCACGCGGAGCCTGTAGCGGAAGAAGTCGCCTGGCTGCAGACCGCCGTCAATGTAGGACATGCCATGCAGCAGGCCTTCGTGGAGTGGCTGGAAGTCATCGCCAACAAGCGGTGAACGCTCGACGGAGTAACCGGCGAAGTCCAGCGCATCCTGGTCCGCACTCGGGTTCCAGTTGACCTGGACATAGTCCGGGCCGGCAACGAGGTACATCTGGTTCACTGCCGGAGCGCTGCCGTCACCAGTCAGGCCGATTGCAGCTCCTTCCAGCAGGAAGGAGGAACCAGGGCCGGCCAGCAGCGCAACGTAATGTGTATCATTTCCGCTGACAATGTTGCTCAGGGGGGGATTGCCAAGCGAGTCATCATGCTCAAGCTCGACGGATTCCGAATAGGGTCCACTGAAGCTCCAGCGTCCCAGCTGGAAATCAGCAACACCGACATAGTATTCACCCTGCACGGCAGAGACCTGCGCACTGAAACCGGCTGGCTTCTGCGCATCACTGAAGCCGTTCACTGCCCAGAGCTGCCAGGCCGGGGCGTCTCCGGATTTAAAACGGAGCCCACCCTGCTCGAGGCTTACACCACTTGAGCGGTCAATCTGCGCGGTCTGAGCCAGGTTGAGGTCGAACCAGCCAGCCTCCGCGATGCTGACTCCGCGAGAAGCGCCATACAGTTCACTGAGTGCCGGCAGGCCTTCCATGGCTTGTGCCGGAACTTCCGTACCGGAGGCACCAATGCCCTCCGGCTGCAGGGGCATCCCTGCACCGTTGCCTCCGCAGGAGGCCATCACCGTAACTGCCAGCAGGGCCAGCAGCGTGAGGCAACAAGTCTTCATATCAATCACCCGTAGAGCTTTGCTTGTTGCCGAATCGATTCAGCTTTTGCGGGGCACCCCCGCTTTGTCGACGCGGATAGAATACCCGGCATTTCAGAACAGTAAAGGCCAAAACCCGGGTTCTGTCCCCTCATGTCCCAGAGATGTCCCATTTATTGCAGCGCGCGGATGCAAGGCACTGCAAGGCAGAAATCCAGCCTGGATGCGGTCCGGAGGCGCTTTACTGGCCCCCGTCCAGTTCCTCAAGTCGCGCCGTGGCCTGTTGCACCTCGCGCATCAGGCCCAGCGCCGGTCCACGGGTGACAAGCTCATTGAGGGCTGTGCGCTCCTCAGTGGCATGGCCCTGTTCGCGATGGATGCGCGCCAGCAGCCAATAGGTCTTGACTGCCGTAGCTTCGTCGTCGCTCTCCAGCAGCTGCCATGCCATCTTCTCCGCTTCCTCGACCTGCCCGCTGCGCAGGGTCAGGTCAGCCACCATGTAGTGGTCCTTCGGCTCGCTGCGGTACTCCAGCGCGCGTCTGGCGCAATACAGCGCACCTTCGTAGTCACCCATCCCCATCTTGCGGTAGGTAGGGTTGAGCCAGTCCAGCAGGCGGGCATAGTTGTCCCGGTCCGGTGTGCGCACCATCTCGCGGTAAGTCTCATCGTCAGAGTCCACGGAATCGTAGACGCCCTTCATCACGTAATTGTCAAACAGTGTTTCCGCCTCGGCATTGCCATCTGCCAGCATTGTGCCGAGTTGCGCATCGTCACCAATCGCATGGCCGAAGGCGTGCTCGCTGTACATCTTCTTCAGCACTGGATCCAGCCCGCCGGGCAGGCGGTCGTCCAGCGTCAGCAGGAAGCCGGCGCTGTTGTGGTAGATCGCCGCACTGTCATCCAGTTCATCACGGCGCGGCAGAGGCAGCGGCAGCTCATGCGCCAGCCCGAAGTTGATCAGGTAGCGGCGGTAGCTGAGTGGATCCTCACCGTACTGTTCGCCGTAGTTCTCGAGGAACTTGGCAGCGGCGTAGTTGGCCATGCCTTCCTGGAACCAGCGCGGTCCGCTGAAGCCCTGGCCCCACCAGATGTGCGCCACTTCATGCGTGACCAGCGGAATCCCGCTGCGGCTGCCGAGGATGAACACGAAGCCGGCATCCTCGAAGGCCTGCACACCTTCCTCATCCGGCAGCAGGAACACGCGCAGCTGGTGCTGGCCGTTGTCATCCGCCGGACCGAGAGGCCCCCACAGTTCGCTGAAGTAGCCGATCATGTCACCCAGGCAGGCGACGTAGCCCAGTTCCGCAACACCGTCTATCAGGCTGTCCGGTGCGAACACCTCGACACTGCCCCAGTCCGTCGCCAGCGAGCGGCTCGGGAATGCAGTCGCCACCACCATCTGGCTGCGGGTGCTGCCTTCCCAGGAATACAAACTTCCATCACCCGCCGGCAGCTTGGCATGCCCATCGCTGGCAGCCACCACCTTAACCGCCGGATCGGCGGTCTGCACACTGATCGTGATGTTGGTCGCACTGTCCTCACCGGGCCACAGGGAGGCCGTGTCGAAGCGATAGGCTCCGCCGTAGCCGATGCCGCTGAAGCTCTCAGGCACGTCACAGTCGGCGAACATCAGCAGCTGGTATTCCTGCCCGGCGCGGAAGTCGCCTTCGACGGCAAGCTGCCAGTCCGACAGTCCTGCACCGCCGCGGTGGAACTTGTATTCATGCCCGTTGCCATCCTTGACGGAACTGAACTCCAGCCAGGGGTAGCTGACGAGATTCAGCTTCCTTGCATCAGCCTTGACCGTCAGCCGGGCATCCACTGCGGCCTGCACGCGACCGGGCTGTTCACCGCTGCCCTCGCTGAAGAAGTAGGTGTAGCCGATCTTGCTGAAGGAGACGTTGTCATCCAGTTCCGCTTCCTCCGGCGCCCAGGGCGCACGGTAGAAGTCGATCCCGCGCGTGAAGTCCGTGATCGTGGTCTCGGTGCCGCTGGCATCCACGCGGTAGTCCCAGCGAGTGCCGTCGTCATCCCACATCGCGAGGTAGAATTCGCGCGCCTTCGGGAAGCGCATCGTCAGGCCGGCCCCACCGCCGCCGCCGGCGAAGTGTCCCATTCCGCCGCCGATGCCTGCATTGTCAACCCAGGCATCACTCATGCTCTGCAGGTAGATTTCGCGGAACTGCTCCTGCTCCTTGTCATCGAGGTCCTGCCATGTGCGGATTTGCGTCGTCAATCCGGAGGGAATGATGCGTGCGTCCGCCGCCAGCGAGGATGAGAGGTAGGCCTTCTCGACCTGGATCCGCCTTACGCGGCGGTCCGGCTCCATTTCATTGAACAGGTTGAGGGATGCCGGGCCCTTGTCGAGATCGGTCAGCTCAATCCGGGCATCGCCGATGAACAGGCCGGCCATCCGGCGCGGCAGGTTCGGGAAGATGCCGACCACTCCCTGCTCGATGTGCAGGTCGCCCTGTGGCACCTCAGCCTGCACGTCCTGCACGGAGATGTAGCTGGCCTGGGTCAGGTTGACTGCGGGGTCCTCCCCGGCAACAGTTGCTGGCTGGTTCTGGGCCAGCGCAATGCCGGCGAGCAGGGCCGCAATCACTGCGGCAAGGCTGATGATGACTGCCTTACTCACGTGGAATCCTCCAAGGGGATATGTCTGATCCAGCATAGCCTATGCGGCCAGGGGATCAGCTCAGGCGCTCGGACGGCTGGCCTGGCCGAAGCGTTCGCTTCGCAGCTCGCGCATCTTCGCGCGCCAGGACATCTTCTGGTGTTCCCTGCGGCTGACCTCAAACGGGCTGCTGCCTGATCCAGCCCGGCTGCGCGTAGCTGCGGCATCCTTTGGCATGAAGTTGTGGTTGATCACCGCTATCTCGAGCGGCTCACCACGGCTGGCGCGGGCCTTTGTCTCGCGCAGCAGGTCGCCCTTCTCGCCCGCAATCGTGGCAGTGAATGGCTTGTGCTCCGGGTCCGGGCGGGTTGATCCAATCGTACGGGGACCCTTCATCAGGTCCGGCCGGGTGTTCGTGTTCACGCCGCCGCCAGCCTGGCGGTAGATCGTGTAGCGCAGCTGCTGCTTCATCGGGGTGCCGACCGGGCTGAAGCGCACAAGCTTGTTGCCCCCGATGAACTTGCGGTAACCCTGGTCACAGAGGTCGGTCACAATGGTGTGCAGCACCAGCAGCAGGCGCACCAGGGCATAGAGCGGGATGCCAATGAATGGGACGAAGACCACCATCGAAACCCAGAAGGCTTCATTGCCGATGTTGTCTTCCGCGTCATCCCAGATTGCGACGTTCGAGAATGCCCAGAAGGTGAGTCCGCCAAAGATCAGCATGAAGATGGCCAGACCGGTGCCCAGCGGCCCGCTGAGCCATTCGAATGCCCCTGTAAATATCTGGTCCAGTTGCATTATCGTCCCGGCCTGTCCTGCACGGCCTCCCTTGGAGTTTTCGGTCGCGGCAGATATTCCTGTCGCGATTTCTGCTCGCAGATTCCCTTTCAGTAAATAATGACGCAGCTGCAGCTAAATCGGTGACTATTTTTCCGGGGGAGAGACACACTTATAAAATATGTATGGCGGAATCACAGGCGAATTTCGCCGGGCAAACAGAGGAATCATGGGACTACTTGATAAATTCAGGCCGAAATGGCAGCACAGCGACTGGCAGGTCAGGCTTGAGTCACTGGAGGAATTGACGGACCAGCCCACGCTGGCGCGGCTTGCCGCGAAGGATCCGGAGCAGCGGGTCAGGCTGGCCTGCCTCGACCGGATCAGTGACGAATCCATGCTTGCCCAGGTCGCGGGTAGTGCGCAGGACCCGCTGGTACGCAGCCGGGCAGTGGTACGCCTGATGGACCAGGCTGCGATTGCCGGTTTCGTGAAGACCGACCCGGAACGGATGGTGCGCCAGGCGGCGCTGGATGTCTGTAATGACCAACCCCTGCTGTTCAGCATTGCGACCTCAGACCCTGACTTGCCGCTGCGCAAGGCGGCTGCCGGTCGCCTGGTGGAGCAGAAGCTGCTGGCGAAACTGTTCGAGCAAAGCAGCGACTGGGAGGTCCGCCAGGAGGCGGTTGGTAACCTGCAGGATGCGGAACTGCTGATAGACATCGCCAAGACCGAGAAGACCGCCACCACCCGCCAGCGTGCCACTGCGCGGCTTGATGACCAGTTCATCCTCGGAGATATCGCCCGCAACGACCGTGACATCTCCGTCCGGGTGACCGCGATCGGCCGGCTGCAGGACGAAGCGATCCTCGAGGAGCTGCTGCGCGATGACCCCAACCGTGACATCAGGCTGGCGGCCGTGCGCCGGGTCAGTTCGCTGGATGCGATCGGCAATGCGGCCCGCGGTGACAAGAGTGACGAGGTGCGCATCGCCGCAGTGGAGCGCATCGAGGACCAGGCGGTGCTGGGCAGCATCGCGCGCACCGACCGGATCAGCGATGTACGCATGGCGGCCGTGATGAAGCTGCGTGACCAGGATGTGCTGGCGAAGGTGGCCGTGGAGGACAGCCGAGAAATTGTGCGTGAGGCGGCCGTCTGGCTGCTGGATGATGATGCGCTGCTGAAGCGGATCTGCATGACGGATGTGCACGCGGAGGTGCGGATGGCAGCCTGCGAATGCATCCGCGACCCGCAGCTGCTGGCGGAAATCGCTCGCGACTGCCTCGACCCGGCAGTCCAGCTGCAGGCCGTCAAGGAACTGGCGGACGGGCACCAGCTGCTGGCCGTGGCGCTGTCATCAACCGACAGCGACGTGCAGCGCGCAGCGGCAATGCGCATTACAGACGATGTACTGCTTGGTGAGCTGGCCTGCCAGAGCACCCAGGCTGAGCTGGGGAGCTATGCCACGCGTCGTATTTCAGACCGCACGGTGCTGGAGCATGTGAAGGGCAACGGTGGAACCTACGAGGCCCGCAAGGAAGCCGGCACGAAGCTGAAGGGCGAGTGAGAACAGTTCTCGATATTGAACTATTAGCAGTTCCCGCAGGATAATACCGTTCCATGTCTGACCTGATCTACGGAGACTCCTCCGCCCCGAAGCTTGATGTGCTGGTATTCGGCCCACATCCCGACGACGCGGAAATCGGTGCCGGCGGCCTGCTCCTGAAGCTGGCTGCCCAGGGCCGCAAGACCGGCATCGTGGACCTGACCCGCGGTGAGATGGGCAGCGGCGGGAATGTGGCGATCCGTGAACAGGAGAGTATCGAGGCCGCGAAGATCCTCAAGGTCAGCATCCGCGAGAACATGAACCTGCCTGACTGCGGTGTGGAAGACACGATGGAAAACCGCCGCGCGGTGGCCCGGCTGATTGCCAAGTACCGCCCGGAGGTGGTGCTCGGCACTTACTACGAGCTGCCGCCGGGACGCGGGCTCGGGCACAATGACCACATCAAGGGCGGGCTGATAGTGGCGCATGGCGCGAACTATGCGCACCTGAAGAAGATGGACCTGGGCTATGACACCTGGCATGCCCGTGCCACATACTTCTACTTCCTGCCGCCGACGCTGATGCCGAGCTTCGTCGTCGACGTCACACCCTGGCATGAGGAATGGCTGGCCAGCATCTACGCCCATGAAAGCCAGTTCGGCCGTGCGGACCAGAACCCGGGCATCCGTGACTTCTTCGGTGCCAACGCTATGCGCTGGGGCCGCCAGGCGCGCGGCAAGTACGCCCAGGCATTCTACTCACCCTGGCCAATCGCACTGGACTCGGTGATGACGGCCGCCGGGATGGATGGCCTGCAGGCCTAGGGATCATTCGAGGGTGCCGATGGAAAACAATGTTCCGTTCGTACCGCTTGCATAAATCGAACCGTCAGCGCCAGTTGCCAACGTGGAGGGAATCTGGCCCAGGCTCTCCGGCAGTTCCGTCCTCCACAGCTCATTGCCAGCCATGTCCGCCTTGATAATTATCGGGACCTTGCCATACCTGCTGGCCAGGCACAAGGTACCCGCTGAATCAAGGGATACTCCTGAATACTGGGTGCCAACCAGGCTGTACAGCCGGATGCCTGCGGCATCACAGGCCCTGAATTCAGCTCCATTCAGGTAGCTTGTCTGGTCCACATCAAGGCCTGACACAAGCGACTCAATGCCGTTGATGTTAGCCAACCACTTCACGTTCCCTGAACTGTCCAGCGTGAACACCTTGCCATCGGAAGTCAGGTTCTTCAGCGTACAAAAGACCACCTCCCCGGAGTCTGCCACTGCAGGTGCCGACCTGATGGCTCCACCTGCGTAGTAACTCCAGCACTTGGTGCCGTTTTCATCAAGGGCATACATCGTGTAATCATCTGATCCAAAGTAGATCTTTCCATCACTTCCCATGCTGGCGGAGGAATGTATCTCCCCGAATGTCTGGAAAGTCCAGCTGAGCTCGCCTTCCGGGGAAAATGCATACATGTACCGGTCCAGGCTTCCGATGTACACCGTTCCATCCTGGCTGACCAGCGGGGATGCCCGGACCGCGGCCCCTGTCTGGTAGTACCACTTTGTCCCGCCGTCAGGATTGATGGCGTATATCCTGCCGTCATCACTACCCACGTATATAGTTCCATCAGGGCCGATTGCAGGCGAGGCAAGTATCCTGTCGTTGGTTGGATAAGTCCACCTGACTGTTCCATTTGAATTGACAGCGTACAACTTATGGTCCTGGCAACCCACGTAGATCGTCCCGTCAGCACCAATCACGGGTGAATCGAAAAAGCAGCTTCCACCGAGCTTGAGTGTCCAGCGCACGACCGCGGATTGTGGGTGAGTGAATTCGCTGCGGCAGTTCCGCCTTGCATTTCCGCCAAGCATTGGCCATGGACTGGTTGTGGCCACTGAAACGCTGGCAGTATCAGTCCCGCCACTGTTGTCCGCTGCCCTGACCCGTACCAGGTAGCTGCCGGGTTCGTCGTAGTCACCGACGACCTGCGGCCCTGCTGCAAGCAATTCAAAGTAACCGTCACCGTCCAGGTCCCAGTCATAGCCAACAATGAATCCATCCGGGTCAGAACTGCAAGAGGCATCAAACCTGATGGAAAGCGGATCCATGCTGAGCAGTTCCTGGGAATATACGTCAGCCACAGGCTGCATGTTTCCGCTGAAGGTCCCAATGGCAACCAGGCGGCCATCATTGCAGCCAACATATATGTTGCCATCATGTCCGATGGAAACCTCGCAGTCCAGCTCTCCGCCATACTCCTTTCCGATCCTGCGACTGGAGAGAGGGGATCCATCGGCAGCCCTGACAATCAAGTCTCCTTTCCTGTTGCCAAGGTATATTCTGCCAGCACCATCAACGGTCAGCCCGCTATGAGTTGAGCTCCCCACACCGTCGCTTGACAACTGAAGTCCGCCGCCAGCATACTTCAGCAGAGTCCCGTTCGCCTGAAGCATACAGACATGGCCGTCGTCCAGAGGTACAGGCGATGCACGGAATCCATATTGCTGATCCGCCTCCCAGACCAATGTCCCGTCAGCCTCCAGGCAGCCATGCCTCCCCTTCAGCAAGGCCACATAGATCCGGCCATCAGTCCCAACAGCCGGGGCAGGCACCGGACCCTCAAAGACGGAAGGATCACCGTTGAATCCATGGGACCAGCGTGGTGAGCCATTTGCCGTCAGGGCATGAAGTTCATCCGTGCCGGCTATGAAGTAAAGGTTGCCGATCTTGTCCTCGGCAACCGACGACTGGATCGGATACCCTGCGTTGAACTGCCATTGCAGCGTGCCGTTACCGTCCAGGCAGTACAGGTTCCCATCCCGGCTGCCGATGACCACCCTGCCGTTGGCATCCACCAGCGGTGAACTGACGATCTCACCGCCTGTGCTGAACTGCCAGAGCAGGTTGCCCATGAAATCCAGTGCACTGACAACACCGTCCGTGCTGCCGACGAACACCTTTCCGTTTGGATCGACAGCGGCACTGGAGAGGATCTCGCCACCTGCCTGGTATGTCCAGCGCAGGGTACCTTCAGGGTTGATGCAATGGAAGCGCCCGCTCGCGCTGCCTGAATAAAGACGTCCTTGCGGATCCTCCACCGTGCCGGCTGTCACCTCGCTGCCCAGGTCAAGTTCCCATAGAATCGGCATGCCGTACCTTCCGAGGACTGGTGACATGCCACTACGGCGATTGTCATGCATGCCGGTGTACCAGTCACCGTCGGCTGGCAACTGTCGGGATGTGACACCGCCGAGCATCCAGGCCTTTTCACCTGTCAGTACGACGGCAATCAGCACATCCGTCTCCCCAAGCATGGAGGCTGGAATGTCAAACTGCTGGAAACCTGTTGGATCCCCATGCTGCCAGATCCAGCGCTTTCTGCCGGAATCGCCAAAGCCGATGGACAACCTGTCGTAGTCCAGCACCGGCCCACTCCAGCTGAATTCCAGCAGCAGGCTTTCCTGTCCCGCCGGAATCCCCAGCCTGTAGATGCAATGGCTGGTTACATCAGATTCGTCTATCGGGCTTTCCCAGTGAGGGAAGAAGATCGCCGATCCATCCCCTGTCTTCGTCACCTTACTTGAGGGCAAGGTCGCCTCGAACTGGTCTGCCTTGAGGGAGAAGGGTGCCGCGCTTGCATTTCTTCCAGAGTCCTGCGGATAGGGTATCGACAGCCCTGACATCGGGACTTGCTGGTCATTCTGCATCCCGGTGTCAGGCAAAGGCAATGCCGTACCGGCACTGTCACCGGACGCACAGGCAGTACACAACAGAAGCAAGCCCGTGAGAATTCCCACGCGGGCATGAAACGCAAAGCCACGCTTCGAAGCTGACATCTTGTCCACCATTTCCCAGTTTCCTACAGCGTTCTCCCGGTCCCACCGGAAGCTGATCAATCCTCTGCACTGAAATCGACGAATCAGATGGACATGGGTTACATGTCTTTCCCGTCCGGCTCCGACATGGTTTCCTCAAGGGCCGGGCAATGTATCTCGTTCAAAGCTGTTAGAATCAGTCTCATTCGTATCCTGAGGAGACCGGGAATGGCAACTGCAATCATCGAACACTGGCTTGAGGACTACGACCGCTGGCTGAAGGTCTACACTGAGCATGGCCCCGCCCGCGTGGCAGCCGGGATGGCCGGTGCCACTGTCAACCAGGATGTCAACGACCCCAACCATGCCTATGTAATCAAGAAGGACGCGGACCTCGCGGCCTTCAAGGCCTTCATGGACAACCCGGAACTGAAGGAACTGATGCAGGCTGCCGGTGTGAAGGACATCCGCGTGCACATCATCGGGGAAGGCAGCGTCCACGACGGCTGAGCAGCCCGGTTCCCGGGTTCGCGGAAAACGGTGCTAAGCTGCTGCGATGGGGAAGGACGGCAGCAGACATGGCAACCGTGCAAGGCGGATCCTGGCCTGGATCGGATTAAGCCTGCTTGGATTGCTGCTCGCAGCCATCACACTGGTCATTTACATCACGAAACCCGTCACCGGACACTACCCGTTGCTGGTGCGCGACTGGGAAACTGAGTGGTTTGACGGCAATCTGCGCAACCGGATGTATGTCACTGATGGCGGTATGATCGTGATCCACAGTGGAAATCGCTTCATCGCATTTGACTCAAGCGGCAGGCAAGTCTGGGAGCGGGAGCTGGACGACCTGCCGGAGCGTGCCAAGGTCTTCTACGGCAGGGTAATCGGTCTTGCCCTGTTTGACAATGGACACCAGCTCCAGGTGCTTGACATGCAGGACGGCAGCACACGCTGGAGCGTGGAGCTTTCCGGCGGGCAGCAGGCTTCCCATAAGGTCTCACGGGTATCCACCAGCCCGGACGGCAGTTTACTTGCGTTGAGCAATGCCGGTCACCTGTTCGTGCTCGATGCAGCTGGCAAGCTGCTGGCGGATGCCGACACTAGTGTGCTCAGTGGTGAGCCGCAGCGGATCAACCTGGAGGACAGCGGCCAGCTCACGCTGTGCCTGAAGGTCGGGCATGGCTTTGACTACCAGCGACTGTCAGATGGCACATTCAGCCGCGTATTCCCGGGCATGACTGGCGGATTCAACTATGCCCAGCTCACTGAGAATGGCAACTTCATGTTCTCACGCACTGACTTCAACGCTGGGATCTGCACGATGGACCTGCTGGCACCGGACGGCACTCTCCTGCATTCGGAGCCGACACCGGAAGGCAGTATCAAGTCAGCCACTAATGCAGGCTACCTGACCTGGATCAATGGCGGACACGCCAGTGCCAACAGCAGCATCAGCCGGCTCAGGCTGTCTGACTATTCCTGCGAGCTCATCAATACCGGCAGCTTCTGCCCGGACATGCCGATCGCGATTGATGCTGCCGGCAACCTGCTTGTAAAGGGATCGCCGGGCAAGAACACGGTTGGATACGAATACCTGCGCAACAAGCTGTCAGAGGCAAACTGGAAGGCCTATGAGCATGCTCCCTCTGTCGCCGGACTGATTCCGGACCTGCCCCTGGCTGATGGAAACTTCGTGATGCTGGTTGACACCGAAGGCAACCAGACTGTCTTCCGTACAGATGACTCCCTGTACATCTTTGATTCCTTCCAGCACAGTGTCAGTGAATCGGAACTGTCAGTTGTGTATGCCACCGAGGAAGAGGAACTGTCTCCTGGCCAGCGGGACGAAGCTAACGGACGCGTGCGTTTTGTACAACTCAGCCTGCCTGTAACGGCTCCGGCTGAATGAGATCTACCGGCTTCCCTGCAACGGCGTGACATATCCAGCCCTGCTCAGATGTTGAAACATGCCAAAGGGCTTAAGTTAAAATCCGGTTAAATACCTTCCTTGCCCTAGCTCGGTGGTCTATGTTTGGATTCCTGCGCACTGCGCGCATGCCCAGCCACAAGTGCGGGCAGCTTCTGTTTTTTGGAGTCGGACATGGCAATGCGTACTTGCGGCAGCCCTTATCCAACGGGCAATTGCTGGCGAAGCAAGCTCCTTGGCGGAGCTTCACTCAGGCCGGGATTGTTCCTGAGTTCAGTCTTCATCCTGCTTCTCATGGTCTCATGTGGCAAGGGCAAGGCTCAGATCGACACCGAGATACTTGTCCCGTCCCAGGCTGTGGCCGTTCCCAGCCAGATGGATGCCCTGCCCGCAGCGACGGGCGAGGAACTGGCAATCGCCCGCAGGGAGCTAGCGTCACTGGACATTCCGGACGGTGTTGGCAGTGATGCCTGGCAGCAACTCTGCGATGCGCTGCTGGATTCCATGCAGAACCGCAGCACAAGCAAGCTGCCCAACGAGTCCCGCAATGTGATCGATGACCTGCAGTGGATCGACAACGGCGGCGGGGACTTCAGCCTGGAGTGGACCTTCCGCAATGCCGGAGACTATGACAACAACGGCGAGGTAAACGTCTCCGACCTGAGCGCGATCGGAGTGCACTTCGGCAAGAACGAGTCCAGCAGCAGCTGGGCAAGCGCGCAGACGGCGGACGGTGATGGCAACGGCGAGATCAACATCGCGGATGTCAGCCCGATCGGCGTGAACTTCGGCTCCCAGGTGCTGGGATACAACGTCTATGCCTCAGACTACGAGGACGGCCCCTGGCTGCTGCAGGGCAGCATCCCGCTGGAAGATGCAACTTCCGGATTCCCGCGAAAGTTCAGTTATGCATATGGCGCACAGGCGCACGCCTTCGTGTCAGTAGCACCGTTTGACAACAGTGGGAACGATACAGTTGCAGCCAGTGGAGGAACGGCAGCGAAGTACATTCCCGGCGAGGTCACCATGGGCGACAGTGCAGTGGTTGACCTGGAAAATGGAGCGGTGCTTGAGGGAGATGCAGGCACACCACTTGAAGGAGTATCTGTTCTAATTCCTGAAGGTGCAATGCCAACAGCGACATCCATTGCGATTGGATACAACGATGGCATAGTCATACCGGTTGCCGGGAACTGGAGCGGCACCATTATTGAAATTGGCGATGAACCACTCGTATTCGACGTTCCTGTGGAAATCACCGTGCCTTACTCCGGCAATCCGGACGAGGTTCCAGTTCCATACTACATCAATGACGACAGCAAGCTTGAAGCTTGCATGGTGCAGGAGGTCAACGGATCCGAGGGTACGATGACCTTCATCACGCTGCATGCTTCTCGCTTTACGTGGATCATAAGTGTTGGTCTGCCTGAGAAGGTTAATACTGAATTCAAGCCCAGCAAGGATGGATTTCAAATTGCCAACTGGGGATCCCTTTACGAACGCAACGGGGAATGCCTGGGCATGGCCACCTTTGCCTCCTGGTACTACGCAAAGAAAAGAGCGGGAGAAACTTCCAGCGACCTGTATCCAAGCTTCATGTACGCCTTAGGCAGTGATTATCTGACAGCTCCAAGCGGTGAAGTGATAAACGTGAACATTACTGGCCAGGATGCCATTGCCACGCGTGCCCACAGCGCTTTGAACTCACTGTGGTACAGATACGGAGCTGTCTATGCTCGAAACCCGGGCAATGAGCTTCATATACTCCACCAGATCTGCAATTCTATGGCGAATACGAATACTCCAACGCCTCTTTACCTGGCATATTCAGGGATTAACCCCGCCCTCTATTTCAACGGAGACCATTGCGTCCTAGCTTATGCATATGATGACGGAGTAATCTCGGTGTACAACCCAAACCTTCCTCCGTTCGAGGAAGAGATCACATACAACGGCCTGGATTTTGATATGTATGAAGACAAGTACAATGTTGTCTACAATCTGGGCATGGGTTCGTACATGAAGGAGAGCTTTGGCAATATTCTTGACGACGCACAGAACATGTTCTCTGGCACCTTGATTGCCGAAGTTGCAGAAGTGAATTACCAGAACGGAGCTGTCGTGGATGTCCCGGAAATCGTGCTCCAGGGCGAAGTGCAAAGCAGTCAGTTGCTTGTGGAAAGAATCAAGTTCGATACGGGCCTGTTCGTAGTGGAGAAAGCTGTCAATGTTGATACCGGAAAGTGGTCGGCCAGGATCCCCTTGCAAAGTGGCGATAACTTCATAAAGATCATCACTGAGGCACGTAA
Source organism: Planctomycetales bacterium (assembly GCA_022646745.1). GTDB lineage: Bacteria > 4484-113 > 4484-113 > 4484-113 > JAFGCY01 > JAHEFU01. Next base: position 558,549 of record CP060262.1, read on the forward strand.
CCAGGATGGAAACTGGTTTGTTATCCCTAACAACTTTGATCTGACCCATGGACTGCACTTAATATGCGAGGCTCCTTCCGCGAAGATGCGTATTACCCTGACCTGGGATCAGGAAAATCGCTTCGGGCTCGAGGTGACGGATCCGACGGGCGATGTAGCAAGCTCCGCCAGCTCACACGGCAACGCCGGGATCACAACAGACGATGGTGGAAGGATCGATGGAAGCTACTTCAACGGAGGGCCTTTAAGTTTCATTATCGGTGAGAATGACACCATAAGGAATGGAGAGGAATACAGAATCAGGGTGCTGAACAATTCCTCCTCGGCCACCTATGATCAGATCCCAACCAAATGGACACTTGCAGTCTCCGCCAATGATGGTCCGCCTGTCTACTACTCAGGAATACTTACCAAAGGGACCAACCAGTATGTTGACCCGGATGACTTCGGGGCCTACTGGAGCAAGTACATAGATATCACTCCATGATCTGAAATAGGCAATGTCCAATAATCACCAGGGAGCCTCATGTGACATCACTGGAAACACGACTGAGCCGGATCGAAAGATTCTCCGAATCTCGTGAAGAATCAGCTCTGACCATTGCCATGAGACCAGGATTCATCCTGGCTACATTCATCATCCTGCTGATCACCGGAGCATGTGGCAAGGGCAAGGCTCAGATCGACACCGAGATACTTGTCCCGTCCCAGGCTGTGGCCGTTCCCAGCCAGATGGATGCCCTGCCCGCAGCGACGGGCGAGGAACTGGCAATCGCCCGCAGGGAGCTAGAGTCACTGGACATTCCGGACGGTCTTGGCAGCGATACCTGGCAACAAATCTGCGGTGCACTCATCGAGAGTCTTCAAGCGCGTGGCATAAGCAAGCTGCCAAACGAATCGCGCAATGTGATCGACGACCTGCAGTGGATCGACAACGGCGGCGGGGACTTCAACCTGGAATGGACCCTGCGCAATGCCGGCGACTATGACAACAACGGCGAGGTGAATGTCTCCGACCTGAGCGCGATCGGAGTGCACTTCGGCAAGAATGAGTCCAGCAGCAGCTGGGCCACCGCTCGGACCGCTGACGGAGATGGCAACGGCGAGATCAACATCGCCGACGTCAGCCCGATCGGCGTGAACTTCGGCTCGCAGGTGCTGGGCTACAACGTGTATGCCTCGGACTACGAGGACGGCCCCTGGCTTCTGCAGGGCAGCATTGAGCTGGCGGATGCGACGACCGGCTTCCCGCTCAGGTTCAGCTATGCCTATGGGGCACAGGAGCATGCCTTCGTCACGGTGGCTCCGTTTGACAACAGTGGGAACGATACAGTTGCAGCCAGTGGAGGAACGGCAGCGAAGTACATACCGGGTACGACGACGGAGCAGTCCAGCCAGGCAATTGATGAGGCAGGTGGTCAGCTTGTCGGAAGCGGCAATCTGGATGGAGTGATCGTTGATATTCCAGCCGGAGCGCTTGACAGGCCGGAGACCATTTCGCTGGGAAGCAATGACGGCATGATCCTGCCGGTGGTCGGTACATGGGGAGGGTTGATCATCGACATCTCCGGAGAGGACCATATCCTGTTTGATGAGCCACTTGTCATCACAGCTCCCTTCACCGGCGATCCCGACCAGGTGCCCATTCCTTACTACATCAGGGAAGATGGACAGCTGGAAGCCTGCATGCTGATGGATCTTGATCGTGGCAACGGCACTTTCAGCTTTGCGACTGAGCATGCAACTAAGTTCGCCTGGATAACATCCGAGCCATCGGATTATAAGGGCAGTTACGTGGTTGAAAGCTTCAGTCCGCTGAAATACGGGTTCCAGATCGGCAACTGGGGATCCCAGTACAGTCTCTCCGGTGAATGCCTCGGCATGATCAGCTTCAGTCAATGGTATTTCCGGTTCGCGTCACCAAAGCCGGACTTCTACCCCTTATTCATGGAAGTCCTTGATTACGACCACCTGGACTTCCCCCTGTACGGCCAGAACATCATTGCCACCAGGGCTTTCAATTCCATGGCTGATGCACAGCTGAGATGGCTCAGGTACAGGCCGGATATTGTTGAATTCAGTGAGCAGCTGGTGTTGATCAAGAATGAACTCATCACGACCGGCGAGCCAGTGCATGTCGGCCTTAGTGAGGATAATTATGTCAAGAACCATGCTGTACTTGCATATGGGTACACTGAGGATCAGCTACTGATATACGACCCGAATTTCCCCGGTGACCTGCCATTCATTAATATCAGCGAGGATGGTTTCTTCTATGCCGGGGGACCGGATTGGACACAGATGTACCACATTGGCATTGGCACGGTAGTGAGGGAGAACTTCTCAAACATCCTCCAGGATGCCCAGGGTGGTTTCACCGGCAGCCAGGATGCACTTATCGACAGTCTCAATTACTCAAACGGCGACATTGTCACCACGGATGAAATCACGCTGACCGGCAAGGTTTCAAGCAGCGAGTTACTGATTGAACGGCTGAAGATCTACACGGGATACTCTGAACATGAGGCCAAGGTGTCCAGCCTGAACGGCGGATTCACCATCAAGTTGCCAATCAAGGACGGAGACAATTACTTCTTCTTTCGCACTGAAGGGCGTGATGGAGTTAACAACTGGATAGAGGCAAACAACAACTTCGCCTTCAATCGTGGATTGTATATCGTCGGCGAGTACAAACCTGAAAAGCTTCGCATAACCCTCACATGGGACCAGAACAACAGCTTTGGCATGAATGTGAAGGATCCCTCAGGCGAAACACTGTTCGGGAACAGGATGGCAAATCCCGGCATGGATCTCGTGTCTGCTGCCGGAGGCTACTTCGAAGGAACGTACGAGTCCGGCGGTCCGCTCCATTTCGTCATTCCCGCAGATGGCACGCTGCTTCCCGGCTCATTCCAGTTCGTGGTAAGGAATACCTCCACCTTAGAAGAATATGGTGTAGTGGAAGCCAATTGGCAAGTGTTGATTTCATTCAATGAAGGTGAGCCCCTGGTTCGCAAGTCACGAATTGAAAAAGGGAACGTGGAGCTGGACCCTGAATGGGGGCCTTACTTCAGCGCATGGCAACATATCTTCTTCGATGGAGAAACTGCCAAGTGATCATACAGGCAGCAAATCAGCGAACCGGTCGCTAAGTTCATGCATTCAAGGAGATCGCCACTGATGCAGGCAGGGTCTCCGCTTGGATAAGCGGTTTCGTGAGCAGGAGCTGTGAGCAGGATGGGACTGAGGAGTCAATCTGAACAAATCAGGCAGTGATCAGTCCGCCAGCTGCACGTAGAGGTCGGCGGTGATCTCGTCAGTTTTTCGGTTCATGCAGCTCGGCACGTAGTCCTCCAGGCAGATCGGCCCGCCTGACAGTTCGAGGCCGGCTGCTGGCAGCATCTCATTGAAGACTGGCGAGACGGCCTTGTCCATCCCTGTTGCCAAGTGGTGTTACAGCGCGCGAATGGAGCTTATCCCTGGCACATGCATGCGCGGCAGGGACTTTGCCGCATGAAATCCGCAGGCTGGAAAGGGCCACTGACGGATCTTGCGGAAACTCTTAGTTCGCACTGAGATTCCGGACCCGACAATTCAGGGAAAATACTTGACATCTCCAGTCAAAGACTGTTATACTACACGCATGTTAGCAATTGTCAGGGGCGTAAGTATCGTCGGGCTGGATGCCTTCGTAGTGGATGTGGAGGCGGACATGCGCTCCGCGCTGCCGAAACTGGTGATCGTCGGCCTGCCGGATGCCTCGCTCAAGGAAAGCCAGGAGCGGGTTGAGAGTGCGGTGCGAAACAGCGACCTCGAATGGCCAATGGCCAAGATCGTGATCAATCTCGCGCCGGCGGACCTTAGAAAGGAGGGGACAGGCTTCGACCTGCCGATCGCTCTGTCGGTGATCTGCTGCAATGGCCAGTGCGACACCAAACGCCTGAAGGACTACCTGATAATCGGTGAACTGTCGCTGGACGGCGCACTCAGGCCGGTCTCAGGGGTGCTGCCAATGGCACTCAAGGCCCGCGCACTGGGGATGAAGGGCGTGATCGTGCCGCAGGAGAATGCAGCGGAAGCCGCGGTGGTGGACGGAGTGGAAGTGATCGGGGCGCAACACCTGTCGCAACTCGTCAGCTGGGCCCGCGGCTTCACGGAGATCGAGCCGGAACCCTTGCGCAATATCTCTGAGCTGCTTGTCAACGAAGGCCACCTGGCTGACTTCGCCGAGGTGCGCGGCCAGGAGCATGCCAAGCGGGCGCTGGAAGTGGCGGCGGCCGGCGGGCACAACCTGCTGATGCTCGGTCCTCCCGGCAGCGGCAAGACCATGATTGCCAAGCGCGTGCCGGGCATCCTGCCGGACTTGTCCGAGGAGGAAGCGCTTGAAGTGACGCGCATCTACTCTGTGGCGGGTCTCCTGGACCAGTCGCTTGGACTGGTGACAACGCGTCCCTTCCGCGCCCCGCACCATACTGCAAGCATCCCGGGAGTGATCGGCGGCGGCAGCATCCCGCGTCCAGGTGAGATCAGCCTGGCCCATAATGGCGTGCTGTTCCTCGACGAAATGCCGGAGATGTCACGCACCCTGCTGGAAACACTGCGCCAGCCGCTGGAGGACGGACAGGTCACGATCAGCCGGGCCAACCTCGCACTGACATTCCCCAGCCGCTTCATGCTGGTGGCAGCGATGAACCCCTGCCCCTGCGGCTTCTATGGCGACAGCGTGCATAAGTGCTCCTGCAACATGGGAGAGATCCTGCGCTACCGGCAGCGCATCTCCGGGCCGCTCTTGGACCGGATCGACATGACAATCGAGGTGGCGCGCCTTCCGGTGGAGAAGCTGACCCGTGACGATGATGAGGTGCGTGGGGAGCCAAGTGCCGAGGTGAAGCTGCGTGTGATGTCGGCCCGGCGCATCCAGCAGCAGCGCAACCTGCTGCCGGTGGAGCCGGAGAGCGCAGCCGGCAGTCCCGTTGACACCATGGAGCTGCAGCGCCGCGCCCAGCAGCAGGCGGAGGATGAGGGCAGCCCGGGCAGTGCCGGCGAGGAGGACCTTGCGGAAATGACAACAGCTGAACTGGCGCTCAGGTTGAGTGGGGCCGGGATGGCTCCGGCGACGGCCCCACGCACTTCCGCTGCCACTCTTGAGCGTACAGCCCGCCAGGCCCTGAAGGGTGGCAACGCTCGCGGGCTGAGCGGGCAGCATGCCCGCAGCTGTACCAACGCCGCATTGTCAAGCCGGATGATGAAGGAATATTGCCGCCTTGACGAGGCCGGACGCTCACTGCTGACCCGTGCCGTGGAACGCCTCGGCCTGAGTGCGCGGGCCTATGACCGCATCCGCCGCGTTGCCAGGACGATCGCCGACCTCGATGGCTGCGAGAGCATCGAGGTCCCGCACCTCGCCGAGGCGATCCAGTACCGCAGCGGTGAGGAACGGCTGAGGAGTTGATCGACAGGTTTCCGGTTCGGGTTTCCGGATTTGAGTGCCGATCCCCGAGGCCGGATCTCTGATACCTGTTAGTCCGCGTACTCCACCTTGCCCGTGAACCACTTCGTGATATTGGCAACTGCCCAGGGTGTGTAGATGCCGAAGGTGATGCTGACGAGGATGCCCTGCACCAGGTAGAGCACGAGCACGTCAACACCGGTGCCGGTGAAGCGCAGCCTGCGTCCCGCCAGCGTGCAGTTGCCAACGACCCAGTCCATCATCTTGGCTGCTCCCCAGAAGGAGTAGATGCCGAATGTGACGAAGCTCAGCAGCATGATCAGCAGGAAGGGCCCGAGGAAGTCCTTCGCATCGCCGTTGAACTCGAGCCCGGTCAGCCTGGCAACACGGTTCTCCTGCGCCTTCTCACGTTCGACGGCCTCAGCCTGCTGGCGCTGCTCTTCCTCGAGCCTGGCCTTCTGCGCAGCGACCAGTTCCGCTTCCTTCCTTGCATTCAGCTCCGCGATGCCGGTCGCCCGGTCACGGCTGCAGCGCATGCAGTTCTCGTCAATCCCTTCATTGACATAACCGCAGACGCATTCCCAGTCTTGGAAGTCAAGCTGTGTGTCCATGCCGTCAATTGTCACCTGTGTCATCGGTTTCCTCCGAAATTTTCAAACCGGAAGGTATACACAGCTATGCATCCTTCTAAACAGCCCGCACGCGGATCAACAGGCAAATCAACGCCGTGAATAAGCCCGATATGCGCGGAATGGGCTTCCAGATTGGCCTGCCGTGGCCTATACTGCTTGAAGTGGCAGTTTATCCCCGCCGTGCATAAGCCGGGACACCAAATCTTCACATTTGTTTAGATATCTCATCGCCCTCTCATTCACCCAAAACGCCAACTATCTACAAACGTAAAGTAGAAAAAGCTCCCCGAAGGATTTAGAATGTTGATAACTCAGCCCTTCCTATACGGATGTTGAGCAAAGGCACGCATGCCCCATCTTTCCCGGATGCCGGACTGCGCGCCAATCCGGAGATTGCGACAGGGAGTTTCGATGGCGGCAGATATGGAGATCAGGATCGGTGACAGGCGCTTCCAGCTGGACGGCGCCAAGGCCGATGAGGCGATACACGGCAAGGCGATCATCAACGGCCGCCAGACCCCGCATTTCAACATCCTCCCGCTGAAGTACCCCTGGGCCTATGAGCTGTACCGCAACATGAAGGCCAACCACTGGGAGCCCGAGGACATCCCGATGGGCCGCGACATCGAGCAGTGGCGTTCCTCCGACGGCAGCATCACGGACATCGACCGCTGGATCATCCGCATGGGTGTCGGCTACTTCTCAGCCGCGGAAGGCATTGTCGGTGACAACATCCTGCATGTGATCCGCGAGAAGGTGACGGCATCCGAGCTGAAGCTCGTGCTCGGCCGTCATGCGCATGAGGAGAACATCCACGCCGACAGCCTGCTGTACATGGTCTCCAGCCTCGGCATTAATCCGCATGAGTGCGAGGCGATGTTCGAGGACATCGCCACCATCAGGCGCAAGAACGAGTTCGTGGAGCGTGTCACCCAGGGCATGCGCCGCGACATCGACCTGACGGAGACCCCGAGCAAGCAGAAGTTCGCCAAGAACATGTTCGTGTTCGGCCAGTGCATGGAAGGCACGCAGTTCTACGGCCTGTTCGGCATGGTGCTGTCGCTCTACCGCCAGAACAAGTTCCCCGGCATCGGGCAGATGTTCCGCTACACCCTGCGCGATGAAAGCAACCACATCGAGCTGCTGCGCCAGCTGTTCAACACGCTGGTGCAGGAGAACCCGGATGTCTGGACCGAGCAGTTCCGCGAGGAATGCCGCCAGCTGATGGCGACCGCCGTTGAGCTGGAGAAGGAGTTCATCTCCGACTGCCTGCCGGTCAGCGCGCTGGGCCTCTCGAAGGAGGACTTCCACCTCTACATCGAGTACATCGCCAACCGCCGGCTGGAGGGTGTCAACCTGGCGCCGCTGACGGTGGATGCACCGAACCCCTTCCCCTGGCTGGCGGAGATGATGGACATCAAGAAGGAACAGAATTTCTTCGAGGGCCGGGTGACTGAATACCAGAAGGCCTCCTCGCTGCGCAGCGTGGAGGATGACGAACTGTAGGACCGAAAACCGCGGGGGACGCGGGGATTGACGACTGACTGCTGATTCTGACAATGCCGCCATGGTGGCAGGAGAGAACGAGATGGCCTTTACTGAAGTACTGCAGCGCGACCAGGCGATCAAGGAGATCGTCAACCGCTCCCGCACGGAGAGCCAGGCGCAGCCCTGGGGGCAGCTCTACGAGGGGCAGGACAGCCCGCACGTCACGCTGGAGAGCGGCCTGATGGTCCGTCCGGCGGATGTTGCCAGGCTGGTCGGACTGGCCTATGAGGACTACCGCCTGGCCGATGGCCACCTGCTGTTCTTCGAGGATGAGGACCAGCAGATGGTGCGCCGCATCGTGGACCATGTGCTGGACAAGTTCCGCAGCCTGCCGGACCGTCCGATCTCCGACCAGCGCCTGCTGTCAATCGTCGAGAAGACCCTGCTTTACCTGAAGGAGTACGAGATTGCCAAGATCCTCGTGATCCAGCGCAGCCTCGAGAAGATCCAGCTCGATGAGAAGGTGCGCCTGATCCGACGCAACGGCCAGATCGTGCCCTGGAACACCTCGAAGATCGAGGTCGCCGTACGCAAGGCCTTCCTGCACCTCAAGCTGGACAGCACCCCCGCCGTCGAGGTGGCGCGGATGGTCGAGCAGAAGCTGGCCGACGGTTCGAAGGCCTTCGTGCACATCGAGGAAGTGCAGGACATGGTGCAGCAGACGCTGATGGAGCGCGGGCTGTACAAGGCGGCCGAGGCCTACATCCTCTACCGCGCGCGCCGCGACATGCTGCGCGAGCTGGAGGATGCCCAGGCCGAGCAGGTCGAGGAACCCTCGCTGGCAACGCTGCGCGTCGTCGAGGAGAGCGGCCGCACGATTGAGTGGGATGGCGAGGACCTGCGCCGCCGCATCGAGTTCGGCCTGCTGGACCTGCCCGAGATCAGCCTGATGAGCGAGGAGATCGAGCGCGAGCTGCGCCGCAGCCTGTTCGACGGCATCACGCGGCGCGACCTCAACCGCACGGTGATCCTCAACGCCAAGGCGATGATGGAACTGGACAGCGGCATGAACGTGTTCGCCGGCCGCATCCTGCTGAGCTACATCTACGAGGAAGTGCTGCCCTGGAGCGTGATGGACGGGCTCGGGGCCCTGCGCAATGCGCACCGTGAAGCCTTCACCGAGAGCCTGCGCCGCGGCGTTGACATCGGCCGGCTCAACCCGCGCCTGCTGGAGTACGACCTCGCCAAGCTGGCGGACGCGATCGACCCATCCAGCGACTGGGCCTTTGACTACCTCGGTGTGCAGACGCTGTACGACCGCTACCTGATCGTTGACAAGACCGGTCGCGACCACCGCCGCATCGAGACCCCGCAGCTGTTCTGGCTGCGCGTCGCGATGGGCCTGTTCATTGCCTACGAAAATCCGGAGGACCAGATCATCGAGCTGTACAACCTGTACCGCACCCGCCGCTTCTGCTCCTCCACCCCGACCCTGTTCAACTCCGGCACGATGCACAGCCAGCTGTCATCCTGCTACCTGTACTGGGTTGACGACACCATCGAGAGCATCATGCTGCGCGGCATCACCGAGAACGCCTTTCTTTCCAAGTGGGCCGGCGGGCTGGGTGGCAGCTGGACCAGCGTGCGGGGCACCGGTGCACACATCAGCGGCACGAACGGTGAAAGCCAGGGTGTGATCCCCTTCCTCAAGCTGCACAATGACCAGCTCGTCGCAGTCAACCAGGGTGGCAAGCGCAAGGGTGCCGGCTGTGCCTACATCGAGACCTGGCACAACGACCTGAGCGACTTCCTTGAGCTCAGGCGCAACACCGGTGACGACCGCCGCCGCACGCACGACATGAACACCGCCAACTGGATCCCGGACCTGTTCATGAAGCGTATGGAGGCCCGCGAGAACTGGACCTTCTTCCGCTCCAACGAGGTGAAGGACCTGCACCACCTCTACGGCAGCGAGTTTGAGAAGCGCTATGAGGAGTACGAGGCGATGGCCGCGCGCGGCGAGATCTTCGGCCGCAGCGAGCCGGCGATCGAGGTCTGGAAGCGCATGCTGCGCATGATCTTCGAGACCGGCCACCCATGGATGACCTTCAAGGACGCCTGCAACGTGCGCTCCCCGCAGGACCACTGCGGGGTGATCCACTCCAGCAACCTCTGCACCGAGATCACGCTCAACACGGGCGTGGACGAGACCGCCGTCTGCAACCTCGGCAGCATCGTGCTTGAGCAGCACATCACCGAGGACGGCCGCATCGACCACGAGCGCCTGCGCGAGACGGTGCGTATTGCGGTGCGTGCACTTGACAACGTGATTGACATCAACTTCTACCCGACCGATCCGGCGCGCAATGCCAACATGCGCCACCGCCCGGTGGGCCTCGGCGTGATGGGCCTGCAGAACGCGCTCTACAAGCTGGACATCCCCTTCGGCAGCGAGCAGGCGATCGACTTCAGCGACGAGATCATGGAGGCGATCAGCTACTACGCCTATGAGGCATCCAGCGACCTGGCCGCCGAGAAGGGCCGCTACTCCAGCTACAGCGGCAGCAAGTGGGACCGTGGCATCATGCCGCAGGACACAGTGGACCTGCTGGAGCGCGAGCGTGGCGTGGAGATTGACATCCCACGTGGCGGCAAGCTGGACTGGCAGCCGCTGCGTGACAAGATCGCGGCGCAGGGCATGCGCAACTCTAATGTGCTGGCAATCGCCCCGACGGCCACGATTGCCAACATCATGGGCTCCAGCCCCTGCATCGAACCGACCTACAAGAACCTCTATGTCAAGAGCAACCTGTCCGGGGACTTCATCGTGCTGAACCAATACCTGGTACGTGATCTGAAGCAGGCCGGGCTGTGGAACGCTGAGATGCGTGACAACCTGAAGTACTTCGATGGTGACCTTAACGACATCGCCGGGATTCCGCAGCACATCCGCGAGAAGTACCGCACCGCCTTCGACATCCCCTTCGAGTTCCTCGTTGACTCAGGCGCCCGTCGCCAGAAGTGGATCGACCAGAGCCAGAGCCTCAACCTGTTCCTCGGCGAGCCGGACATGAAGACCCTGTCGCACATGTACCGCCGTGCCTGGTCCAAGGGCCTGAAGACCACCTACTACCTGCGCACGCTCGGTGCCAGCAACATCGAGAAGGCGACGGTCAGCAAGCAGGAAAGCGCCAAAGCCGCCCCGGTTGCCAGTGCAGCCCCGGTCGAGATGTCGGCACCGAAGGTCTGCAGCATCCTTGACCCGGATTGCGAAGCCTGCCAGTAGCCCGCGAGATCGCGATACCGGATGGTTTAACCTGAATTTAACCGCCAATCGGTGACGCGTCTTGCGCTGTCCGGCCAGTACTGATCAGCTCGCGGCTGTCCCCGTGACACTTTGGCACAAGAAGGCTGAAACAATTGGCAAGCCAGGCCGGCCTGGGACTGTCGCGCTTTGCTAATCTTGGAGATGCATTGCTTGACCAACTGACAAAGCGCATCCTGATCCTCGGGGGCATGGGAGCCCTCGGCCAGCCTGTCGTGCGCCGGCTGATCAGTGATGGCTTCACCGTCCGGCTGTTGTCCCGCGAACCATTCAACACGCGCATGCATTTCGGCGGCACGATCATCAGCAACGAGGGCGAGATGGCGATGGATGCCATCGAGATAATCGAGGGGGACTGCCGCCGCGCGTTCGATGTCAGCACGGCTCTGACCGGCTGCAGCGGCCTGCATGTCAGCGTGAAGGTCAGTGAGGGGGCGGACAGCCTGCAAGCCCTGGAAAGCAGGACTGCGCTCGCCGTGGCTGAGGCTGTCAAGGGACGCGGGCTGGACCTCGTCACCTACACTTCCTGCTCCTTCGTGAATGAGGAGTTCACTGACAACTTCATAGTGAAGTGCAAGCTCGATGCCGAGCAGATCTATATTGATAATGACGCCCCCTGGATGGTGCTGCGCGTGGCCCAGCCGATGGAATACCTGCGCGAATTCAACCAGTTCGGTGTCGGCATCAAGTTCGGCGAGATGGGGCAGGCACACCACTGGATTGCCAGCTCCGACTACGCCGCCGTGGTTGCCAGGGCCCATCGCGGCGAATTCGACCCCAACCAGGTGCTGTACCCCAAGGGGCCTGAGCCCTACACCTTCGACCGGGCGATGGGCACCTACCTGCTGAACGTGCACAACCGCGCCAACATGATCAAGCTGCCGCGCGGTGTGCTGAGCGTTGCCAAGAAGCTATTCCCGCGGCCGCACCTGCAGTACTACGAGGCCATGATGCAGCTGCTTAATGATGCGCCGGAAGGCTCGCACCGCATCAAGGGCCACGATGAGCAGGTGCGCGGCCGTACCACGCTGATGCAGTGGTGCGCCCAGCAGTCGGAACTGCGCCAGTAGCCACTCAGCCCGCCTGCTTCCGTCCCCTTGCAAGCAAGGCATCAATGCTTAGCGGACCAGGTCCCGCTGCCGAGATGTACAGCCAGACGAAGCAGAACAGCACCGCCGGCGTACCGCCGTTGCCACTCGGCCAGAACCCGCCCGGCGCGTGGAACTGGAAGTATGCAACTGCCATCATCCCCGAGAGGAGGAATGCCACGGGACGGGTACACAGGCCGAGCAGCAGCAGGCTGCCACCAAGCAGCTCCAGCACGCCACCGACCCAGGCCTGTGACATGAAACTGATCGTCACCCCGTCCGGCAGGGGCACCGGCCAGTTGAACAGCTTGCTCGCGCCACTCGGGATGAATACGAAGGCCGCAATGATCCGCATGATGCTCAGGAACATCGGTGTCCAGGATTGCCATTTTCCCGCTAACTGCTGCATGTTGCTTCCTCCCGTTGCTTCTACCAGTTACCTGGCGACCTGATCATCAGCCATTCCAGGCTGCCATCAGCACATTGATGTCAAGCTTGACCATCGGCATCATCGCTGCCATCCATCGCTCACGCTGCTCCTCGGTCCCGTTGGCAAACATCTCACCGAACCCGGCCGGGGAGACCTGCCAGGATACACCGAAGCGGTCCTTCAGCCAGCCGCACTGCACCGGCTGACCTCCACCAGACAGCAGCTTATCCCAGAATTCGTCGATTTCAGCCTGGTTCGCACAGGGGCAGACCAGGGAGATTGATTCATTGAACTGGAACAACGGGCCGCCGTTGAGCAGCATTAATCGCACTCCGCGGATTTCAATGTCGACAGTCAGCACGGTGCTGGCAGGCATCGGCATGTCCTTCGAGTAGTGCGTGACATTGAGGATGCGCGAATCCGGGAAGATCCCGGTGTAGAACTCCGCCGCTTCCAGTGCATTATTGTCAAACCACAGGCAGGGATGGATCGATTCCATTGTCATTCTCCTTGTCCTCTATTCCCGAGCTCAGGCCTCACCGGCCGACTGGAGCCTGGCCAGCAGGCGATCCAGCGCTTCATGGCTCTGGCGCATTCCGCCCTCCATACCGCTGTTCAGGTGCGCATCGCGTGCCTCCTTCGAGCGGTGGCGGATTGTCAGCAGCAGGCGTGTGCCACCCTCAACCGGATGGAACTCCGCAGTTTCCAGGGACTCCGCTCCCTCCACCTGCTCATACACGAAGGTCTGCACACAGCGCACACCAGATTCCAGCTCGAGGTACTCCCCGTGGAAGCCATGTTCGCTGCCATCCGGCGCAGACAGCACGATCCGCCACTTGCCGCCGACCACCGGGTCGGCCTCGCACAGCTTGGTTGCCAGCTGTTCACAGCCACCCCACCAGTTGCGCAGGTGCTCCTGGCGGGTGCAGGCCTCAAACAGCAGGCCAGGCGGTGCCTTGAACGTGCGCATCACGAGGATCTCGGTATCGGACGGCGTTGCCATCAGGAAGCCGCCCTGCCGGTCCGCCTGCCTGGCCATTGCATGCTCGCCCCAGCGGCGGATGCACTGCAGGGCCCCTTCCAGCACGCCGTACTTTTCGATCAGCTCCCGCAGGAACTCGTTGGAACTGAAGGACATGCTCATGTTCACAAGCGTGCCGCCTTCCTTCGGCTCCATGCTGAACACACTGCGATGGTGCACCGGTTCATTGCCTTCACTGGCAACATGGTGGAAACGCAGCAGCCTGTTGGCAACGATCTCGTCGAACACGATGTGGTTCGGGTAGTCGGTGCCGTCCGGCCCGTGCATGGTGTGCTTCCAGGTCCCACCCACCTTGAGCTCATGTTCATGGGTAGTGGTGGTGAAACCATCCGGCCCCCACCACAGGTGCACCTGGCCGGGGTCCGTGATCGCCTGCCAGACCAGCTCCGGCGGTGCGGCGAACTGCCGGCTGACGCTGACCTCGCGGTCACGTTCCAAAGCGCGCTTCTTCTCCGCGGCGAACTGCACCGCGGCGATTTCCCTGATTTCCATTTCCGCCTCCGAATTATTACTCAGTAGCCGCCCGCGGCTTACTTCACGCGGTGGTACTCAGCCACATTGAATTCCTGCCAGCTGCCGTCTTCAGCCTGCATTGCACTGCGCAGGCGGCGGAAGTCGTCACTGACATATTCGATGGTATCCCTGTACATCCTCGTGCTGTTGCCACCGCTGAAATCAGGCCCTTCCGCAACGAGGTGCAGGCTGTTGCCATCTTCGCTGAGCTGACCTTCATAGACCCAGTGCAGCAGCATCATGGTTCCGATCCAGCTGCCGACGAACTTCCCCCTGGCCGGGTCATAGCCCACCGTCATGCGCATCTTCGCAGACCCTCCGTCCGGCATCTCACCCTGGCCGTCGGCAACGAACCAGATATCTCCCAGCATACTGACACTCTCGCTGCCCTGCGTGACATGCTCGCTGCCATCCGGATTCTGCATCCTTGCCGTGAAGGACCAGTCGCCCACGAAGCGAGCCAGCCACCTGTGCTGCTCCAGCTCCTCAACGTTCATGCATTCAGGCATGCCGCTATCAGTCTGTCCCTGTGCGTTGTCACTCATGAATGTCTCCTTGATAAGTCCGTGGATTTCCTGGAACCGTAACTCCGCTCAAGCTTATCCGTATGTGGGTTTCTGCGGATAACCTGCCGGTGAATCCTCAAAGTCCTCCTGCCGGCCCCAGGGAGTGATGTCGAGGATCGCATAGCTGTCCGTCAGGCTCTCCACACCACGCGCCCAGGTGGAGTAGGTGTGGTAAATGTCGTTGCCAATGCGGAAGAACACGCTGGCACCGGGGATCTCTCCTGACTGCGGCACCTTGCGGCCAAGTTCCTCCAGCTCCTGCCTGCTGCGGAAGTTGCCAAGGAAAGGGGCACGCGATTCATCTATACTGGCGTGGAAGTCATAGTTGAAATCCGAATCATGGGAGCTGTACCATGGAATGTCCCAGCCCTTCTCGTTGCGGTAGCCGGCAAGTTTTTCGAATGGAGCCCGAGAGACCAACACAAAGCGTGTGTTCCGATCAGCCAGCATTGATATGTCACCGATCTCATCCACCAGGCCAGTGCAGCCCGGGCAACCCTTCTCCCAGGATGGATCGAACATGAAGTGGTATACGACAAGCTGGCGCTGGCCCGCGAACAGTTCCAGCAGGCCTTGCTCTCCATCCTCTCCCTGGAAGCTGTACTGCTTGTCCAGCTTCACCATCGGCAGCCGGCGGCGCTTCGCATTGACGGCGTCCCGCAGCCGGGTGGCGGCCTTCTCCTCCCCGAGCAGCTCCCGGCGCATTGCCAGCCACTGCTCCCTTCCAACGATTGGCGGATGTCCCTCCGCCTGCTTTTCCTGGTCCATTCCCATCTCCTTTCCGCCGTTATGGCAATCTCAGTTTCAGTTCGCGGCGACATAACTTTCCAGCGCATCAAACACCGCTGACCAGCCGCCGTTGTGGCCATCGCGCTGGGCGGCTTCAAGGAAGGGCCACTGCCGGAAGGTCATCCGTGTGCGCCCACCGGGCAGTCCGTCGAAACGAATACTCACCTGCATTTCGTTGTCAGGCTGCCCTGCCTTCTCATCCCACTGGAATGTGAACTCCAGCCGCGAAGGTGGGTCCAGCAGTGTGTATGACCCGCCCTGCCAGTACTCAGATCCCGTCGGCGACAGCAGGCACATCCGCCAGCGACCGCCCTCGCGGAAGTCCACCCTGCAGTAAGGCGTAGTGAAGTAGTGCCCCTGTTCACTGGGCGTCCACCAGTGCACCAGATGCTCCTCGCTGCCGAACAGCTCAAACAGCTTCTCCGGAGTCGCATCGAATTCCCGCACGATTTCCAGCGTCAGCACGCCGGCCCCTGAATCACTCATCATCCGCCTCCTTGTCCTGGTCCAGCTTCTGCTTCTGCAGTTCCTTCAGGTAGGCATCCAGCCTGTCAAAGCTCTGCTCCCAGAACCGGCGGTATTCCCCGACCCAGTCCGCCACTTCCCTGAGCGGTTCCGCACTGATCCGGCAGGGCCGCCACTGGGCATTGCGCCCCCGCTCAATCAGCCCGGCTTCCTCCAGCACCTTCAGGTGCCGCGAGATGGCCGGCTGGCTGATCCGAAACGGCTTCGCCAGTTCGGAGACCGAAGCTTCGCCCCTGCTCAAGCGGTCGAGGATAGCCCGGCGGGTGGGATCCGCCAGTGCTGAGAAGGTCCTGCTGAGCTGGTCATTACTCATATAACGTTTTAGTTATATAACAATATTGTTATACAACATCAATCCTGCTCTGTCAAGGAATACACTGTCTCAATTCAGTCTTCAACTGCTCAAGAACCAGGGATGCCGGCCGATGAATGCAGCGGAGGCACCAGACCATGGACCAACCGGCCGTTTCCCTGTTTGGCCAGAAGCTGCAGCCCAGCCTCGAGCAGCTGCACCGCTACTGGATCGAGAATTACCGCCAGCCCGGCACGGGCGATGCTGCCGTGCGCAACAGCGCTATGATGCTGGAGCGGATGATCGATAAGCTGGGCTGCCATGATCCATATGTGCTGGAGATCGGCTGCGCAGCCGGGCATAACCTGCAACACCTGCAGGCGCTCGGGATGCATCGCCTGAGCGGGATCGAGATCAATCCGGATGCCGTGGCCCGCCTGCAGCAGGACCTGCCGGAGCTGTTTGCGGAAGCACGGATCTACAACCTGCCGGTTGAGGATGTGATGGGCCTGTTCGGCGACGGCGAGTTCGATGTGGTCTGCAGTGTGAATGTGCTCAGCCACATCCACCCGGACAGTGAATGGGTGTTCAGCGAACTCGCGCGCGTGGCGACCAGCGGACTTGTGCTTGTTGAAGATGAACACAGCCGCTCAATGTGGGACTTCCCGCGCAACTATCGGCGGATCTTCGAAGGTTTCGGTATGGCACAGCTGCATGAGGAGGCCTGCCCGGCCAAGGACGGAGCAGCCGAAAGCATGCTGCGGGTGTTCAGCCGCCAGGTCGCCCGATAAGGCTCAGCAGCACCAGCCAGGCCACCTGGCAGAGTGTGGCGATCGATCCGCAGCCCATGTTGACCCACAGCCGCGTATGCAGCATGCGCGCCAGCAGCGTCGGCGTGGCCACGCTCATGAACAGCGCCTGCCCGAGGATCAGCAGCGCTGCAGCTTCATAACGCCCGACTGGCATGTTTGCCAGGTCCATCCCTTCCCAGACGATGAACACACCGAACAGCGCGATGGCGCAGACTGCTGTCTGGGCCAGCACCAGCAGGCGGATGAAACCAAATTCGCGACGCAGGCGGAAGTGCTTCACCTGCAGCAGGGTGGCGACCGTCATCGGGATCAGGCTGGAGAATGCGGCCAGCAGCCACTGCAGCAGGGTTTCATTCGACACCGCGGCAGTTTAGCGCATGCGCACTCAGCCGAGGCGCAGCAGCAGGTTCCCCACGCCATACTGCACACCGGCCCAGCACAGGGTGATCACCGTGCTTGACGTGATCGAACTGCCGCGCTTCCAGCCGGTGGTGAAGGAGATCATCACAGGCGCAATCAAGAGCAGCGGCAGGCTGACCCAGACAAGCGCCAGGTGCAGCATCTCTGGGGAGTTAAGGGGATTTCTCATTACACTGATCGAAGCGGAGAACAGCAGCACACTCGTCAGCTGGAACAGGGCGAAGCCCAGCCCGCACTGCAGGCTGCGCTTGAAGTCCAACCGGCCCTGTCCCAGCAGGCGTCCGGCGGGGACGAGGAGCGCTGCGACGAACAGGCAGCTCACGACAAACTGCAACAGCACGACCAGTATGTACTGTCCGATCACGGTCTCAATATAACACGCCAGCCTGTGCGGCGGCGGGGGTATCATTAAACGTAATGGGGAATTCACCCTTCCACATGGAGCACCGTCCGGCGCTGCGACGCAGCGGACCGCTCGGCGCGCTGATGGACGAGTATGAACGCGCCGCCACCGAACTCAAGGAACGGATCGCGCTGCTTCCCCTTTCGAGCTACACCGAGCTGCTGGCGGAGGGCGTGCAGCTGCGCGGGCTGGGCAGCATCCGCATCGTGGTGCTGCAGGTGATCGACCGCGGCTTCCACATCGCCAACATGATCCGCCGCCGCTTCGGCATGCAGGAATTCCAGCACGGCATGCGAGCGGAAACCCCGGAGCTGGCCTCGATGTCCCTCAATGCGATGCTGGCCTGCACGGAAGGCGCGCTGGAAGGCCACTGGGAGCTTGACGAGCATGAGCTGGGCACGATCCTGATCAGCGCACCCTGGGGCACGGACTACACGCTGGAGCAGCTGCTGGAGCATGCAATCGTGATCGTGCTGCGCCAGCGCCGCATCGTTGACCACTACCTCGAGCAGATGCAGGACCGCCGCGCGCGGGACTGATCAGCTGCCAGCTAGAATATCTCCGTGAAAAATGTCTTCTTCATCCACTGGGAGCCCGAGGAATGCGAGCAGTTCGCCGCGCAGATCAGCAAATGGGGCTACAACGTGATCAGCGAAAGCGGACAGCAGGCTGAGGCCTGCCGCCGCGTGAACGAAATGCAGCCGGACTGCGTTGTGATCAGCCTGCGCAAGTATGTCAGCGGCGGGCGTGAGGTCGGGCGCTTCATCGGCACCAACCGCGCCACTAAGGACATCCCGATCATCTACATGGACGGCCCGCGCGACACGCGGCGCGACCGCATCGCCGAGATCCTGCCGGATGCGAAGTTCAGCGCGATCCAGGACCTTGAGGCCACGCTCCAAGAATTGCTGGGCTAGTCTGGCAATGCACCTGCCTGACAGCTGGCTTATTCGAACACGGCACTCACCAGATTGTCCTTGTCACCGGGCAGCAATGCGATGGGCACCCCGTCCACTGACAGGCAGATATTGCTGTACTTTGCAAATCCATCCAGCAGATTGCTGTCCAGCTCACGGTTCAGCACATAGGGCGCCTGCCAGCTGCTGCCTTCCGCGTCACGGGCGATGAACAGGCAGAGCTGCCCGAATATCTTGTACTGGTAGGGATTGCCAATTGCGGCAATCGCCGGCACGCCGCCATAGTCAACCAGGTTGCCAGGGCCACGGGCCATGAAGGCCCCGGTATAGCTCGGCTCTGACCACGTACCGCCATCCTCGGAGATACAGCGCGAAAATGCCAGCTTGTCACGCCGCTTGAGCTGGTCCATCCTGTCATCCACCATGGCCAACGCTGGCTTGCCACCGATGATTGACATGTCCAGCACACTAATACCGAACTGTGGGTTCCTGGCAACAAGCACCGGGCTGTCCCAGCTGCCGCCGGAAGCCTCGCTGGCCTTCATGAAATAGACCGCCTGGAACTCACCGGGCACCCGGGTTGACCAGGCAAGGCAAGGCATTCCGTCCCAGTCCGTCAACCGCACAGTTACCGTATCCTCATGGGCATCCAAGGCCCCCAGCTCGACTGCGGCATTCCACTGGTTGCCACTGCCATCCACTGCACTGCGGAAGTACCAGTTGTCACTGGAGCTGATGCTCTCGTACACGATCACCGGTCTGCCTGCAACCAGCTCGACCTGCACTGAGTCCAGCGCAAGCTGTCCACTGATGCTGAAGCATGCCACGGGGTTGCTCCAGGCCAGTCCCTCTGCGCTTTCCGCTTCACTCATGTAAACGACTGTCTCGAATGAATCCTCAATGTACTGGGAGAAGTAAACCTGCGGCCTGCCGGAATGCTCCAGCAGTCCCAGTGAATTCAGGCTGGCCTGCCCGGTCAGCGGCGCAGCCACAAGCTGTGGACCGCCACTGAAACTGGCGGCAGCGCCGTCCGCAGCCCGCCAGTAGACCACGCTTGCGTTGTCAGGCCATCCCTGCGTAATGAGCGCCGGATACCCCGCGACCACGGCAATGCTGGGCCTCTTGTCAAACTGCTGCAGCTTACCGTCATCCTGTACCACAGTTGGATGCCAGCCTGCCGCGCTCTCCGTCACCAGCAGCTGCCGAATGTCCTCGGACATGTTGAAATTGGCATCGACCACCTGCAGGCGGACTTCATACAGGCCGGACTGCGAAAAGCTGTGGCTGAACTGGGGCTGGGTGGAATCACCGAGCGGATGCTCGTCCACGAACCAGTAGTAATGCTCAATCGGCGCGTTCCCCGGCGTACTGCCGGAGGCATCAAACAGCACATCCTCACCGGCAACGGCCCTGAAGGCATCACCCACACTCATCACGGCCTGCGGCGGTGCCGTGGCATATTCGCCGAGCCAGACACGGTCCAGGTACTGCTTGAACACGTCACCACTGCCGGATGTCACGGTAATGCGCGGCCGGTATTCTCCTGCGGCCGGCATCTCCCAGTGCGCAGTGAAGGACACATTGTCTCCTCCTGCGGGCTGCGAGACATAGTCCGGCTGCGCATCGTTATTGAAGTCGATCTCGATCGTATCCAGGCCAGCATAAGCCGGATCAGCGTCGGCATTCACGTGCATGCTGGCAGCCAGGTCCCCGATGCCGCCCTGCAGCGGGCTGACTGTCATGTATGAACTGATCTGGGGCCTGAAGCTGCGACCGAAGCGCAGCCAGCGCAGCGTCATCTCGCTGGCCTCCGTTGCCAGGATGCCGAATGTCATCACCCTGTACTGGTTGCTGTAGTCATGCCAGTTGCCGAACCAGGCATCGTAGGTATCGTCCTGTGCCCGGTACTGCAGCGGGAAGGAGTCCCAGCGGCCGGTGCTGTAGTTGGCAATCACTAGGAAGCTGCCGGCCTGCACGTTCTCCTCATCAATGCCGAGGGTGAGGATCGGGTCGTAGGTCGGCTGGTCTGCATATGTGCGTTCGGTATAGACCTGCCAGAGGGCAAATGCCGGGCCGGGGCTTTCACTGTCCGGCATCAGGTGCAGTGACGAATCAGGATTGTCGACGCTGAGGTTGCGGCTGGCCAGCCCCGGATCGAAGTCAATCGCCTGCAGCAGGTTCTCCTGCTGGTTGACCCGGATGGATGGCTCACGCTCCAGCTCCTCCAGGCCTGGCAAGTGGAATGACACAGGAGTGGACTGCAGCACCGCTGGAGCCTCGACTGCCGGCTGGCTGTTGCCACCACAGGCTGCCAGCACTGCCAGGGAGAAAATGACGACGCAGCATGTGAGCAAGCCGCTTCTAGAAGTAATAGCCATGACCCAGCCCTTCGGGTTGTATCCCCACTGAATTTACGCGGGCCGCATAACAGTCAAAGACCGCGCAACCCTCTGATCATAGCAAGCCAGACCTCAAAGTGCAATGAACACTTCCTCCTGGCTGGAGGTAAAGACTTCCCGAACTGTTTCCCTGCGGCTGCGCACAACAGCCATGCGAAAGCTGAATCAATCCGTGGCTGCCAGTCCTAGTAAAAGACGGCACCGACCACAGTTTCCGCAGCCTGCTGCAGCACCGCAGTTGGCACGCCATCCACCATCAGGCAGATCTCCCGCGGATAGAACACTGAGCCATAGTAGTCACTGTCCAATACCTGCTGGTCCACCACTGGGGGTGACCAGCGGGTTCCAAGCGGGTCCTCGGCAATGCTCATCGCGATGGACAGGCTGTCCCCGAAGCTGCCACCGCCGTCAAGGTATGGGTCAGCAATCATCACGATCGCCGGCAGGCCATCCAGCTCCAGCAAATTGCCGAAGAAGGCCATGCTCTCACGGCTGAACATGACGGGCGTGGACCATGTTTCCGCGTTGTCATCAAGCGCGGTAAGGTAACCCCCTCCGCCGTCCATCACCGGGCAGTCCCCAGCGAAGTATCCGCCGAAGTAAATCGCTGGCCGGCCATTGATGATCTCAAAGTCCAGCATGCTGAACACGCCGTAGTAGTCGTTCTCCATCGTGACGATGGCATCATTCCAGGCGCTGCCATCCTCCACACTGGCGGATGAGAAGCACAGTGTCTCAACGTTGTCAGCATCAGTCTGCTGCCAGGCCACACAGGGCTTGCCGTTCCATTCCGTCATGAAGGCATTGAAATCAGCAAACTGTGGATCAATCGGGCTGACCTGGGTTGCCGCATTCCAGTTAAGCCCCATTGCATCAGTGGCGCTGCGGTACTTCCAGACCTTGCCCTCGCCGGCCGCGCGGTAGAAGATCGCCGGCTTGCCCGCGATGACCTGCACGTCCAGTGAGTCAAGGTACTGGTCCGCGATGATGTCCTCCTCGGAGAAGCAGAGCTGCGGATCGGACCAGGTGCTGCCATGCACATCCGAAGCATATGTCACCAGCAGTTCGTCGTCAAACACCGGACTGCGGTCGCGGACGTAGAACACAGCCGGCTTGCCATTGATTTCCAGCAGACCGGCCGGGATGTTGCTGAAATTGTCATCCGGCCCGAGCACGTCCACGGAGACCGTCGGCCAGCTGGAAGCCTCAGGATCCAGCGCGCGCAGGTAGTTGACCTGGCCCACCGGATACTCGGTCAGCAGGGCGGGATGCCCGGCGATCACAGCCAGCTCCCGGCGGTTCTCAAAACCCAGCAGTGAAGTCTCGCTGGAGGGAACCGATTGCCAGCCGTGCTCCACCTCGTTGACAAGCAGGCGCAACTCAGCTGAGCTCGTGTTGAAGTTGCCATCACTGACCCTGACGGACAGCCGGTAGCTGCCGGCCATCGGGAAGCTGTATTCAAACACGGGCTCAGTACTGCTGCCCAGCCGACGGCCGTTGATGAACCAGTCATAGCCGCTGATCGGGGAACTTCCCGCCGCGCTGGCGCTTGCATCAAACTGGATCAGCTCATTGACAAGCCCGTATGGTGCGCCTGCCACCTGCAGGTCGGCCAGCGGGGGGTCAGTGCCGGGCTGGCCCAGCCAGGCATCCTCGAAATGCTCATACGTTTCCCCCGTCCCGGAGGTGATCAGCAGACGCGGTGTGTAGTGCCCCGGCTGCAGCAGGACGAAGGGTGCCTCCGATTCGTAGACACTCAGCGATTTTGCCGCCAGCAGTTCGTCGATGCTGCCGTCATTGTCGTAGTCAACCTCGACACTGGCAATCCCGCCGAAGCGGTCATCTCCGGCCTCATAGACCCTGGCCCAGACGGACAGCTCGGCGCTTTCGGCCTGGCTGGCTGATTGCTGCAGCTCACAGTCGATCTCCGGCCGGAACAGTTCACCAAAGCGCAGGCGCTTGAGCCTGGCCGGGCCACTGCCCGTCACCAGCACACCGCAGAACATCGCGGCGAACTCGTTGTCACGGTCCTGCCAGCCGGAGAATTCCGCCCGGTAGTCACCGCTTCCGGCATCAAGCAGCAACTCACTGATTTCCCAGCGTCCGCTGGCCAGGTTGGCGACCAGGAAGAAGGCCTGCGTACCCTCCGGGAATTCCGTGAAGGTAGCGTTCACCACCGGGTCGAGCGCCGGTCCCTCGGCATAGCTGCGCTCAATCGCCAGCCGGTAAAGCGCATAGGCATGGCCCGGTTGCGGATCACCGGGGCTGAGCACCGCCACCTTGGCGGACTTGTCCTCAAAGGCATTGCGATGCGGCAGCAGGCTGCAGAACTGGGTTCCGGAAATGCCGCGATCCTGCTGGTTGGCAACCGTACTCGGGTAACGCAGCAGCTCCGAAACCGCCGGCAGGCCCATAGCCCCATCATCCGTCCCGGCAATGACCGGCTGCAGTGCCGCATCGCTGCCGGTCCGGGGACCGGAAGATCCGCAGCCTGCGGCCAGCATTGCCAGCGCAAGCAGCACTCCCCCAAATGCAGTTCCCAGCCGGGTCATTTCTGCTCCTATTCGAACCTTGCGGTCACCACACCACCGACGCTGCTCCATAACAGTGCAGTCGGCACTCCGGCATTGTCAACACAGATTTCCGTCGGATGGATTACCGGGAAGTAGTAGTACCCGTCCACGCCGTACTGGGACATCTGCACCGGCGCTTTCCAGCTTGTTCCAGCGGAGTTCTCCGCCAGGTTCATGGCAAGCCGCAGGTCACCTGATGGATATGGATCGCCAATGGTCACGAGCGCAGGCTTGCCATCCAGCTCCATCAGCCTGCCCAGCTGGGGCTGGATCAGGCGCGAGAAGAATTTCGGCTCCGTCCATTCAGTGGCGAACTGGTCGGTGCAGGCCTGGTAGCCGAAGCGCTTGCTCATTTCCACGCAGTCGGGCCGGTAGCTGACAAAGTAGGCGATCGCAGGCAGTCCGTTGACAATCGCCAGGTCAAGGATATCGGCGCCTGAGCTGGAACCCTCCGAGTGCACGGCTTGCTCTTCGTTCCATGCTGATCCATCAGAAGCGGATGCCGACATGAAGAAGAAGTCGTCCGTGTCGTCAAGCGACTGCTCTCCCCACGCCAGGCAGGGGCTGCCATCCCAGTCCGCCAGGTGCACGCGCCGCTCAAGCGGCGAATCAACCTGGTCCAGCTCCGTGGCAGTGTTCCAGCCCGTGGCCGCCGCATCCACCGCAGAGCGGTAGCGGAATGCACTGTCTTCACCACCGAGCGCGTACAGCACCGCCGGGATGCCGCCGATCAAATGTACCTGCACTTCGCGGCTGAAGCCGTCAATGATGAACTCCGGCTCACTGAAGCAGACCTGCTCACTGCCCCAGCTGTCACCGGCGGCGTTGCTGCCCTGCACCATATACAGCTCGTCGTCTGATTCATCCGCATAGCTGCGAACAAAGAAAACCGTCGGCAGTCCGCCGATCTCCAGCAGGCCGACTACCCGGTTGTCATATGTTCCGAACTGGACACTCGCTGCAATACTGGCAGTCGCCGGCCAGGAGGCACCCTGTGCATCATTGGCACGCACGTATTGCACTGAACCCACTTCCGGCCCGGCCGTGGCCATGGCCGGATTGCCGGCAATGATACCGATCCGGCTGTGGTCCTGGAATCCCAGCAATGAAGTCTCATAGCTCACTGCAGGCTGCCAGCTGCGTTCATCCTCACTGACATTGATCTCCACGAAGGCAAATGCACGGTTGAAGCTGGCATCCTCAACGTAGACGGTGACCTCGTACCGGCCGGCGGTCTCGAAGGCATACTCGAGCACAGGGGTTTCCGTATGCGCCAGCCAGCGGTTCTCCACGCGCCAGCTGTAACCGGTGATGGCGCTGTCGCCGGGCAGGGAAGCCGAGGCATCAAATGTGATTTCCTCCCCGGGAGCATGGACGGGTCCACCAGATGCAGTCAGCGAAGCCTGCGCAGCCGTGCTGCCTTCCTCGCCGAGCCAGACATTGTCAAGGTACTCGAAGACCGCACCGCTTTCGGATGTGACCACGATGCGCGGGTTATGTACACCCGGCTCGGGAACCATGTAGGTTTCAGTAGCGATGTACTTGTCCCCTTCTGAATTCTCTGCGAGGTTGTCAATCACACCGTCATTGTCGAAGTCAAACTCCACAGTGGAGATGCCTCCGTACTGCGGGTCTCCATCCGGATAGACCCAGGTATTCGCCTGCAGGTCCGCTGTCGCCCCCTGCTGGCTGGACAGCAGCATCTGCGTCTCAAGTGTGGGCCTGAAGCCATCGCCGAAGCGCATGCCGTTCAGCCGGGCGCTGATATCGCCTGCGGCGAGGATGCCGAAGGTCATCACGCTGTATTCGTTGTCGCGATAGTCCCAGGTGCCGAAGTCCGCATCGTACAGGCCGCTCTCGCTGTCCCGCTCCAGGGGGATCACCTGCCAGCGGTTCTGGCTGTAGTCCACGATCAGGAAGAAAAGCGGCCCGTTGCCAGCCACTTCCGTCAGGTTCATATGCACGATGGGCTGGTAGGCCGGGCTCTCTCTATAGCTGCGATCACGAAACATCTGGAAAAGCGCAAAGGAGATGCCGGGAGCCTCGCTGCCCGGTTCCAGCAGGATCGCATTCTGCTCCACCAGCTCCGTGATGTTGGCGTGCGGCAGGTGTGCACAGTAATCCATGCCGTCCAGCATGTTCTGCTGGTTGTTGACAACAGCCGCCGGTTCACGGTCCAGCAGCTCCAGTGTTGGCAGGCCACTTTCCACAACGGGAATGATCGCCGCCTGCATGCCACTGTCCCCCGGCTGGCTGCTGCCGCCACAGGAAGCAAACATCAGCAATGCCGCGGATGCAAGCATGCCGGGCAGCATGCCCCTGACTGTCCAAACTCGCATAACCCAGTCCTTCTTCGGGACTAACCCACTGTATTGAAACTACTGTTGAAACTGTGAAAATGGCCCGTCAATAACAGAAACATGGTATCAGCGAGGCAATTCCAGTGCAAGTAACAATATAAGGTGTCACTTGTACATACGGAAGTGTTTCCCGGTGTATATGCAGCCCAACATCCCATTGGTGCAACTGTTCCCGTTGTGTGCGTTTGGCATCCATTTCTTAATTGGAGAGCTCAGACCCGGCGCGCGGCACTGTGCCGACTGGTTCACAAGGCTGTCAGACTGCTGCCCATCGCCGTGGCAACCAGGAGGCAATAATCGCTGCAACAATCAAGGCCCCAAGCAGGATCAATGTGTACTCGATTCTCGCCGTTTCCATGAGCTGGATCGATCGCTCGTAGTAAAGGCCTGACTTCATCGCGTTCAAGTAGATCCTGAATGGCAGCAATGACAGGTAATAAACCGAAAGATACAGAAGTGCCGCGAGCTGAATGCGAAGCCATGTATGGATCCCCGGCAGGTGAAGACTGACTGCTGCTGTGATGAAGCTCAGCAACATTGCCATGCAGCCGAGTGAAATTGTCAGCCAGGCAGCGAATTGACTCTGGTCTGGGTTGTTCTGATAAATGGGAATGATATAGTGAAGCTGTGACAGGATCGTAATTGGCAGCAGGTAAAACAGGAAGTTGCCAACTGAAACCCGTACGAAGCGATTGCGGATCAGCGCGAGTATCTGCCTGTCAGTGTACGCCCCTTTCAGCTCGGATGGGGGCCGCAGGTAATCCAGCTGAAAGCAGGTAAAGATGACAAGCAGGAGGGAGTGGACATAGCCGCCGTAGGGGTAGGCGTACTCGAAGGGCAAGCCCTGCAGTAATCGATTCAGTTTCGATGCGAAGGGCAATTCTCCTGGCAGCCCGATGGCAAGCGCAACCAGCAGGTTGAATGCAAAGGACCCGATAACCCCCCACACAAGCCATCGATTGGCAGCGAACCATTTTGTCCTGCGCCATTTGAACCAGGTATCGAGACCCGTGCCACCGGCTGCTGGTAATGCTCCGTCCACCTTGCGATTATAAGCGCCAGAAACGCAGTGAGGCCCGGGACATGCCCGGGCCTCGGTAGCTGCAATCTGCCGCTGATCAACTTAGAAGTCCGGCGAGAAGCTGCCGCTGATGTAGTAGCGGGAGCTGCCCTCCAGCGCCGTCACCAGCAGGGCGTAATCACCCGCCGGCGTGAAGGCACCGGTTGACATTACGCCGTCCATGCCGGTGTTGAGCTGCTTCACGAAGTCCCACTCGGCACCATTCCAGCGCACGAGGTACAGCGAGACCTCCCCGAACAGCTCGTCAATGATGTCCAGTTCGAACTCGATCGAGCCGCTGACCTCGGTGCTGAAGCTGTAGTAGTCCTGCATGTCCGGGCCGTTGATGTCGCCGCCGACCTCACCCAGCAGGTCGCTGAAGGGCAGCGTGGGCAGCCCGTTCATCTCGTCATAGCCGTTGTTCGGCTCAGACTCGATGTAGTCATATGCCGTGTTGCCGGTGACGATCAGCTCGAACTGCTTCGTGGCGGCAATGCCAGTGTTGTCAACCACCCGCGCCGTGCCCATGAAGTGGCCGGGGCGCTTGGGGGCGTCGAACAGGAAGCTGCCGCTGCCGCCGCTGTTCACCTCGAAGTGGCCGTCGCCGTTCAGGTCCACGCTCCAGATCGAGATGCTGCCGTCCGGGTCGTAGCTGTTGTCAATGCTGAAGGCGAGCGCCGCACCGCTGGCGACCTCCATCTGGTAATCCTCGATGATCACCACCGGGGCCTCGCTCAGGCTCATGTCGAGGCTGAGCGTGTAGTCAATGTCCATGCCGTCGCCACCGAAGGGGCTGTCCACCACGAGGTAGTACTGGCCCGGATCAAGGCTGCCATGCATTTCCTTCAGCAGTCCCTTGATCTCGGTGGTGCGCACCGGCTCGATGTCGGAACCGTTGTTGAAGGAGCGGTAGAGCATCAGGCGGGCGCCGAAGTCTGACAGCGACAGGCCGAAGTCAATGCTGGCGGACTGCTGCAGCTCGAAGCTGAACACGTCGTAGTCATCGCCATGCACGCCGTCGTTGCCCCAGTTGCCCTTGAAGCCGGACATCCAGGAGGCCTGCAGCTGCTGGGCCTGCTCCACGTCGTCATTGTCCTCCACCTCGTCGTAGCCGGCGACATCCTGCACGATCACCGGCAGGTAGTCATAGGCGATGTTATCGAGGTCGTCGGTGATGCGCAGGCCGGCCATGTAATAGCCCGGGTTGAGGTAGAACTGCACCAGGTCCGGGTCGGCCCCGTTGTCAATCCAGTTGCCGTCACCGAGCGGATCGAACTCGTACTTCATCACGTCGCCACCGTAGGCCACGCTGTCGATGCCGTTGAGCGTGATCGCCGTCGGGGCCAGCCCGATCGCCATGTCGCTCGTGAGCACCGCGGTCAGCTCCAGCTCGCCGCCGACGCGGATGCTGTTGATCGCGGTGTCATCCTGCCCGTCACCGAGCAGCACCGCCAGCAGCAGGTCGTCGCTGAAGCGGATGTAGTCCGCCAGCTCGCCGGTCTCGACATCGCCGTTCTCTGGAACACCGAAGAAATCCCAGCGGTCCGACTCCCAGTTGGCAAGCCCGAGGTACAGCGTGCCGGGGGTCGGCTCGCCAGTGGCGGAAATGTCCACCACCACATGGTCCTCATTCTGGTAGTCCGGCAGCCAGAAGCGGTAACCCGCCCAGGCCACGCCCTGCACATCGTTGTACTTCGGCTGCATCAGCAGCTGGTCGAGCTTCTCGTGCACGTTCTCGCCGCTGTTGAAGTCCAGCAGGTACTCATTGCCGTAGCGCCAGCGCTGCTGGCTGACTTCCGAGGCACCCTTGTCCACCGCTGAGGGTGCGGGCAGCGCTGAGGCATACTGCTGCATGGCCGGGCTGCTCACCTGGCCCGGCTGGGCATCCATCTCCGTCATCTGCATGCCGCCCCCGCAGGATGCGGCAACCGTCAAGACAAAAATCGCAGCCAGTGCTGCGATACCCTTTCCAAACATTACAAGGTCTCCAATGGGTCCGTTACGGACGTGGATTGGGGTCCATCTGCCTGAACCATATCTGTTACCCGCAGGCGGGCATTCCAAACCGCATTTCCGGAAAATGGTCCAAAAAAAAGGGCCGGGATCAACCCGGCCCTCCATTTTCGCTGCTGCTCCAGCCTATGCCGGCGGCTGCTCGACGAAGAAGCTGTCGAAGCCATAGCCGTCCAGGCCGTCATTGTCGAACACCCGCAGGTGGATGTTGTACAGCACCGAGCCTCCTTCCGAGGAGAACTCAATGTCGGTCAGGGTCGCCGGCCCGTCGATGATCTCGTATACGAAATCCCCGTCCAGGTCCCAGTCGTACTGCACGATCGTGCCGTCATTGTCGAAGCTCGTGCTGCCGTCCAGCGTAATGAAGCGTGAGCTTCCGTAGTAGACGTCAGTCCCTTCAAAGTTGTCGTCTGCCGCCGGCGTACGGACGATCACACCCTCCGGCCACCAGGGCACCGTCCAGGTGTAGGAAGTCTCATCACTCAGGCCGTCGTTGTCGAACACGCGCAGGGTGACCGTCTTGGTGTCGCCCGGCTCACCGAAGAACTGGAAGTCCTCGTAGTACGGGCCCATGTCCACCTGGTCCTCCGGATCGTCGTAGTCACCGTCGTTGTTGTAGTCAAAGTCGTAGCGCACGATGGTGCCGTTGCCATCCCATGAACCCTCACCATCCCAGCGGATGCCCTCTGTCTGCCAGACATAGGCAGTCAGCACCGCGGTCGGCGGGGTGAGGATCACGGACTGGGAACTGGCAAAGCCCGTCGCACCGTCATTGTCAACAACCTCCAGGTAGAAGTTGTAGGTGCCGTCATCCGTCAGCTGCACCGTCTGGGTCGGCCCGCCGTCGATCACCTCATAGGTGAAGTCGCCGTCAAGGTCCCAGTTGTACTGCACGATCGTGCCGTCGCTGTCGGTGGAGCCCGTGGCGTCGAGCTGGATGTCCAGCGTGCCGGACATCGGGATCGCGCCGCTCGGGGTGTCATTCGCGATGTCACCGGCCGGCGGCTCGTTCACGTCATAGTTCAGGGTGGCAGTGTCCTGCGCACCGTCATCATCCGTCACGCGCACGCTGACCGGGTAGATCCCACCGCTGTTGTAGAACTGCTGCTGGCTGGCCGCACCGCCGATGATCTCGAAGGTGCCGTCGTCATCCATGTCCCAGTCGTAGCTCACGATCGTGCCGTCACTGTCGGTGCTGCCGGAGGCGTCGAAGGTCACCTCAAATTCCGGCGCACTGCCGGTACCGCTGGCCGGGTCGGCCGTGATGTCCGCCACCGGCGGGTTGTTGATGTCAAGGCTGACGGTCGCCGTATCCTGCAGGCCGTCGTTGTCAGTCACGCGCACCGCGGCCGTGATCGCGCCTCCGGCGCTGTAGCTGTGGTTCACGCTCGCGCCACCGTCGAGGGTCTCGAAGGTGCCGTCGTTGTCAAAGTCCCAGTCGTAGCTCACGATCGTGCCGTCACTGTCAGTCGAACCGCTGGCATCGAGGGCCACATCCAGCGGTGCATCACCGCTGTCCGGAGTCGCGCTCAGTGCGGCGACCGGCGGGTCAAGCACGGTCACGGTCGCGCTGGCGGTTGAGCTGTCGCCATCGTCATCGGTGGCACGCACGGTGACGGTGTGGTCACCCAGGGCGGTGAACTGCGCATTTTGCGTGTCGCCACCGTCCAGCACCTCGAAGGTGCCGTCGTTGTCCATGTCCCAGTCGAAGGCCACGATCGTGCCATCGGTGTCAGTTGAGTCACCGGCGTCAAACAGCACATCCAGCGGGGAGACACCGCTGTCCGGAGTGGCATTCAGCGCCGCGACCGGCGGGTCATTGGTGGGCAGCACGACGATCGCGTTGACAGTCACCGTGGCGGTTGCAGTGTCCTCGTTGCCCTTGTCATCACTGACGCGCACGGTGATGGTGTAGATGCTCTCACCGTTCTCACCGACGCTCGGGGCACTGGTGCCCTTGAATGACGCGGACTGTGAGAGGTTGTTGTACTGCGCTGTCTGGGTCGGCCCGCCGTCCAGCACCTCGAAGGTGCCGTCGTCATCGAGGTCCCAGTCGTAGGTCGTGATCACGCTGTTCACGCTACTGCTGCCGCTGGCGTCGAAGTCCACCTCAAGCGGGGCATCGCCACTGGTCGGCTCAGCCGCCAGTGCTGCCGTGACGCTGGATGCCGGCTCGACCAGGTTGACGGTGAAGGTATCGCTGTCACTCAGGCCGTTGTCATCCGTCACGCGCAGGGTGACGGTCTTCGTGCCGAAGCTGGAATACTCGTGGGAGGGGGTGGCTCCGCCGTCCAGCAGGTCGAAGGTGCCATCGTTGTCGAAGTCCCAGTCGTAGCTGACGATCTCGCCATCCAGGTCAGTGCTGGCCGTGCCGTCAAAGTTGACCAGCAGCGGGTTGCCATCGTCCTGGGCACCACTGCCAGCCGCGGTGGGCGGCATCTGCGGGTCGCCGACGGTGATCACCGCGAAGTCGGTGTCCGTCGCGCCACCATCATCCGTCACGCGCAGCACCACGTTGAAGGTGCCGGCTTCCTCATACGTATGGTTGACGGAGGGCGCGCTGCCGTTGCGGTCGAAGGTGCCGTCGCCATCGAAGTCCCAGGCGTAATCAACGATCATGCCGTCAGGGTCCGTGCTGCCGCTGCCGTCCAGGTTGACGGTGAAGGGCACTTCGCCACTGAGTTGCACCTGGGCTGCTGCCCGAGCGGCCAGTACGGCATTCGGCGACTGGTTGCCGCCTCCAGCGCTCAGGCTGTCCTCAACATCCCCTGATGAGAAGCAGCAACTTCCCAGCAGCAGGAGTGCCAGCAGGATCATCATCCTGTAAGGCTTTCCGTAGAGCTCTTGTTTCCGCATGTTTCCCTCTAACCGGCCCATCCAGGGCGGACCGTGCGTTCATTAAATTACCGTTAAGCGAGATTATACAGACCGGCACGTGGACTGGCAGTCCAATTCGCACACTCTGGTACTCAATGTCCCCGGCTTTCGCCTGCGATAATGGCCGGATGAACTATCCGCAGGAGTTTGCGAAGCTCTACATCGGCCCCAGTGGCCGTCCGGTGGATTGTCCGCCGGTGAAACGCACGACCGGAGCGATAGAAAGCTGCATTGAGCATGGCTGGTCCACAATGGAGATCAGCTTCACGAACAACGTATATATAAAGGAGCGGGAGGCCCAGGAAGTGGCTGCCCTGCGTGAGGAAAAGGGATTTCCGCTCTCCTGCCACGGCTCGTACTTCATTAACCTTGCAAGTGAGGAGCCGGCGAAGATCGTCCAGAGCAAGGCCCGCATCATCCAGGGGGCAAGGCGCATCCAGCAGTGCGGCGGGCACAGCATCGTGTTCCACTCAGCCTTCTATGGCAGCATGGACCACGCCGATGTGACAAGGCAGGTTGTCGCGGAACTGAACGAAGTGCAGGGCCAGATGCAGGAGATGGGGGTTGAGGTCTGGCTGCGTCCGGAACTGACGGGCAAGCCGACCCAGCATGGCACGCCGCAGGAACTGGTGGAGGTCTGCAATGGTGTGGAGATGGCCCTGCCCTGCATCGACTGGTCGCACATGCACGCGCGCAACAATGGCGGCTGGAACAGTTACGACGAATGGTGCCAGCTGCTGGAACTGCTTGGGAAGGGGATCAAGAAGAACGTGCTGCAGCGCATGCACATGCATGTCAGCGGTATTGAATATGGTGAATCCGGTGAGAAGAAACACATCCCCCTGCCCCAGAGCGACCTGAACTACCGTGAGCTGATGAAGGCGCTGAAGGCCTTCGACGTACGCGGCACCCTGATCGTGGAAGCGCCTGATGAGAACCAGGCAGGTGATGTCGACCTGTTCATCGAGGCCTGGGAATGCGCCTGACAAATCAATGATGTCCCCGGAGACACGCCGCTTCTACACCGCCTACCGGCTGCAGACCAGCGTCATCCCGGTCTACCTCCTGACGGCGCTGTTCTTCATGCTGGGCTGGTACTTCAATCCCTTCATCCCGGGCCGGGCTGGCACCTTCCTCATCGACGGCGTGGTGCTGTTCGTAGGCATTTCCCGCCTTGCTTCACTGGCGGGCTTCCTGCTCAGCCAGGTGCCCAGGAGCATTGTGGAACCGGACCTGCAACAGGCACAGAAGCTGGCAGCTGCCCTTGAACCGTTTGACGAAGGTGCGATTGTCTCACTTGTGGAAATCGGCAAGGTGCCATTCCTGGCAGCAGGTGGACTGACCCCAACCATCTGGATTTCCAGCCATAGCCTCGCGCGGCTTGGGGCGGAAGATTTGAGCTGCCTCATGCGTCATGAAGGCGAGCATCTCAGGAAGGGCTGCAGCTTAGCCTGGTGGGACTTCCTCTGGCTGCTGGCCTGGCCACTGGCCTGGCTGTTTTCATCACATGCGCCAATGTATGCTGCCAGTGCCGTAATGTTCGCCTGGGCCTGGCTGCGCCTGCAGGGCTGGCTGCGCTGGCGTGACGAATTGCGGGCGGACAGGGCGGCTGCCGACGCCTGCGGGCGAGACAACTACGCGCGCGCAATGGTGAGGCATCTTGCGGAATTCGAGACTGTCCCGTCCTCTCCCCTGCGCCGTTCCCGGCTTGCCGCCCTTGGCCTGTCCCCTGCTGAGATTGACGGCGTGCTGCAGGACTGATTGTCCCAGCCCTGCAGCAGCCGGTTTCCTATGCTAGTTAGACCGCGGTAAGCATTTCGCGACCCGTCTCCAGCTCGCTGGCAACAAGCTCGCTGATGCCCTCGATCAGCTCCTGCGGATCGATGCCATGCTGCTGTGCCGTCTGGATCAGGTACTGCTCGCGGTTCAGGCGCACTGAACCCCCGCCCAGCAGCAGTCCATCACCGCGGTAACTCGTCGGCTTGGCATTGCGCGCCTGGGGCAGGGTATAGACATAATTGAAGGGCCTGACTGTCCCCGCATTCCCTTCAATTTCGACAGACTCAATCTTCCATCCCATTTCATTACTCTCCATAGTCACAGGGAAAATCCCAATATCAAATTATCCGAACCGGCTCTCACCGGCTTTCAGCCTGACTATCGCGTCACCAATATAGACTGACCTGACTGCCAAACTGTTTCACTTCGCTGCAGGTAATTCCGGGAATTCCGGGTGTTTTTTCGTTTTCCCGGCTGCCTGGAATGTTCCAATCGGAATCAACAACATCCATTCGTCACAGTGTTGCCAACTTTCGCTGACAACATCGTTTCGTGCATGCGAAATGTTAAGCCGCCAATGTGGGCAAACCCGGCGTTTGGGGTGAATGCCACGAATCTGCGGATTATTCTCCGCGATTCACCTTACTGGCAGATCAAGGGGAAATTGAATCGGGGTCAGATCGAGTTTGCCTCGTACTGGATGTCCGTCAGGCCATCCAGCCCGCGGGCGGCTGCGCTGAGCGAATAGCCGTTGCCCTCGAAGCTGCGGATGCTGAAACCGTTGCGGGTCTGGGACTGCTTGAGGGTCCAGCCATGCTTGGGCAGCTCGGCCTCCAGCCAGGCGATTACCGCATCTTCGTCCGCATTGCTCTGTGCGCTGAGCATCAGGCGTCCGCCCTGCTTGAGGGGGACGTACAGCTCGCGCAGCACGCAGTCAGGGTAGACGGGCAGGATGTCAGCCGGCCAGCTGGCGGGCTGCTCGAATTCACCACTGTAGTGCGTGGCCTCGGAGAATGTCTGGGATTCGGCCAGCGGGCTGATGCTCAGTGTTCCGAAGCACTTGCCGTCAGCCTCGGTCACCGTGCTGGTGTACTGGCGGTCGCTGCTTGTGTATGTGCGCGTCTGGCTGTAGCGGTCGACTGATTCCTCACGCAGGCTGAAACCGGCGGCAGAGGCATCGGCGGCCAGGCCGGCTGTCACATCAGCGAGACCTGCCGCCACACTGAACTCAGCGAGGTCAGTGCCATTGCGGCTGGCAGCCTGGGTGATCTCGGCGCCCTCTGGCAGGCTGATCTCAGCCGGCCAGCTGGCGGGCAGCTGCGTTGTCGAGCCACGCTCCTCCATCTGCTTGGAGTCCACCTTGAACTGGTCGGCACTCGGCTTGGCCTGCTGCTGCTCCGGGACATCCACCGGCTGCGCCTGGGCATTTCCCTGGTTACCGGATGCGTCCGCGCTCCCGCCGGACTCACCGGCAGGCTTGTTGCAGGAAGCCAGCGCAATCAGCGCCAGCAGAACGAGGATCGATGTGAAGAACTTGGTCATGGCTGCGCAGATTATAGACGCAAAGGCGCCGGATCTGTTTGGTGGCGGCTGCGGATCAGTAGATGTCGACCTTCACCAGGCCGACCGACATCAGGATCAGGTCAAGCGCTTCCGAGAAGGGCACGTTGTCGAAGTTCAGCGTCAGCTGGCCTACGCCGTTGCGGATCAGCCCGGGCACGAAGCCGTCTCCCGGGTCGGTGCCCGGATCCACGCCGCCTCCTGGCGGACGCTTGGCCCCTGTCGGCTCATCGCCCCAGTAGGGATCGAGCACGATGGACACGTTGCCGATCTGGCTCATGTACCAGAGGATCTCGCGGAAGTCGCCGTTCACGACCTTCAGCGTCACGCGGGCATCGGAATACTCACTGTCCGGGAAGCCCGGCAGCTCATAGTCACCATGCATCTTGTCGCGGGCAATCTCCTCATCGCTGCGGCGATGCCGCTTGCCGAGCACGGTACGGGGGCGGAACTCCTCCGGATCGTAGCTGAAGCTGGCCAGCACCTGCGGCACGTTGGGCCTCAGCTCCGTACCACCCATTGCGTTCAGCACATGCCACTGCGGCTCACTGGCGAACTTGAGGCTGACGAGCGTGCCTTCCCGCGCGGGCTCCCAGCTGATCTGGCGGATGCCCTTGCCCATCACCCGTTCACTGCCGAGGCCCAGCAGCGGTCCACTGACAACGAAGCTGGCTGTCAGCTCATCCTCATCGAACTGGAAGTCGCTGTAGTTGTCGCCGCGGAATGCGATGCTTTCGAGGTTGTCGTGACGCAGCATCACGAGGTTCTTCTCCTCGATCACGACGCCCTCCTCCTGTGCCGCGGCAGCAGGAGCCGCCAGCAGAAGCAGGCCAAGCAGCAGCAGGGAGAATTCGCGCATCTGTCTCATGGTTCACCTCACCGGCCGCCGCTAGCGTATCCAGACCTCTGCGGTCTGCAGCAGCCAGTCACTGGTGCTGAATGCATCCAGCTTTAGTTCTATCACATTCAGCCCCGGGTACATATATTGACCCAATTCATAGTCCACATGTTTTGCCTGCACCGAAATTGAACTGGCCGGTGATCCGGTCAGCACCTCCCGGCCATTGACGCGTAGTACGAGGTTCTCATGCTCACCCTGGCTCACGCTGCTGGACTCGGAGACATACAGTCGCAGCACAGCATCCGTGAATCGCAGGTCCTGCGGAAGGTATACCTCCATGATGAGCGTGTCCCCCCAGCTGATCTCCCATTCGCCCCGCGAGCCCCAGTCATCGTTGCCGATGCCAAGCCGTCCATTGAAGATCACGCAGCAGTCCTTGGAATAGGTGATGTATTCCAGACTCAGCTGGCTGCGGGCCGCTGGAATCTCCGTCAGGGAGAAGCTCGGCGGGATGTCATACATCCTGAACTGCTCAGGCTCGTATGGCAGGCCGCTTTCATGGCGATCAGTCCGTGGGAACCAAGCTTCATACAGGAGCTGCGTAACCGGCAGCTCACCAATGGTCTGGCCTGCCAGGGCTTCCGTAAGCTGCGCTGCAGGAATGCTGCGCCAGAAGATCACCCGCGTAATTCCCTGCTGGCCGTCCGGCAGCAGCACACTGAAAGTGATCTGCTGCTTAGGGATGATGCGTGAAGCAGGCTGCGATATGTAGCAGTTCCCGTCGCTGCTGTAGTGCAGCACCGTTACGAATGCCTCAACGTCGAAGCGGGCAGTCACGAGAGCCCGTGTGCCATGGTAATAGGTCTGTTGCTCGCGGTAGCCAAGTGACTGCAGCAGGGAATCATCCCAGTCCGGATAAAGGGCAAGCAGGCTGGCCTCATCCGGCAGTGGCGGCAGTTCCGGCATGACCTGCCATGGGACTGCGGCGTATGGCAGGCTTCCCGCTGCATCCGCCGGATCGCAGTGAAGCAGGCACAGACAGGCGAAGATGCACAGGCTGCCTATCAGGCGCTGCATCCACCACCCCTCAGTCTGCTGAAGAATTGCTGCATCAACTGGCGAGACTCCTCCTCGAGCAGTCCGCCCGAGAATTCCAACTTGCGCAGGGCGTTATGTCCCTGCATATCAAAGACGCTGCCAAGCGCCCCGAACTTCGGTTCACGAGCTCCGTAAACCACACGGCTGATCCGCGCCTGGTGTATCGCCCCGAGGCACATCAGGCACGGCTCCAGGGTGATGTAAATCTCCGCCGGGTCCAGCCTGAAATCACCGATGTGACTTGCGGCCTCACGCATTGCCACCAGTTCGGCGTGAGCCGTGACGGAGGCATCCATCCGGGTGCGGTTGTGGCCCCGTCCGATCACCTCTCCGCGATGCACGACGACGGAACCGACCGGGACCTCGCCGGCATCCAGAGCGAGCCTGGCCTGCTCAAGCGCCTGCTGCATGAACTCCAGCTCCCGGGCCTGCTGCGCTTTTAAGTCAGAGTTCACGGGGAGATTATAATGCCGCCCCCGCACGGCGTTAGAATCTATCCGTAACTGGAGATCGAGATGCCTGTCGAGTTCATAAAATGCAGTGAATGTAGTGTGTTCTTTCCCAAGGATGAGAAGGGAAGCACCGCTTGCCCGAAATGCCGCAATGAGCCCATTGAATTCAGCGGCCCGAAGGACAAGCTGCGGCACCTGAAGAATGTCCTGCGCGACAATGCGGCCAAGGGCAACATGCTGACGATTCCCCAGCTCTCCGAGATTTCGCAGATCGATGATACAGTAATCTGGGAGTTCATCAACTCCGGCCAGCTGGATGTCGCCAGCTTCAGCGACCCCGACGTGCGGGACTTCGTCGTCAAGCGCCGGCGTGAGAAGCTGAAGGAAGCCCAGTCCAGGGTTGCCCAACCGGTGAGCAGTGAACCAGAACCGACAAAAAAGCACTCAGGATTCCACAAGAGAGTTGACGGCTGAGCGCGTCCAGAAGTCTCTCGGACCCCGACCGGATTACACCCTCGACACAATCACACAGATCACGACAGGCTGGCTGCGGCATATGCAGATCCGCGGCCTGCTGCTTGACATTGACAACACGATCACACGCTGGGAGGAGGACCATGTCCCGGACTCCGAGCTGTCCTGGCTGCACGCGATGAGTGATGCTTCGCTGCAGATCCGCTTCATCTCAAATGGACTGGACCGCAAGGTGCGCCGGGTGGAGGCCCAGACCGGCCTGACGCACATCGCCGGCCGGCCGTTGAAGCCATTGCCGACCGGCTTTCGCCGCGGCCTTGAGGAAATGGAGCTGGAGCCGCAAGAGGCACTGATGGTCGGGGACAGCGCCGTGACGGACATTGCGATCGCCAACCGCATCGGGATCTGGACGGTGCTTGTGGAACCGATGAGCAGTGTGCACTTCCCCGGCAGCAAGTTCTGGCAGGTGATTGAGCGGGCCTTCAGCCTGCGCTTCCCGGCGACGCCGGAAGGGGAAATGCGGCGCCAGCCGCCCAGCCGGCGCTAGTTGTCGACCTTGTGGGTCTCCGGAGTGCAGACACCCTCGGCCCAGCGCCGCAGCTCTTCCTTCGTCTGGGTGCGGGCCATCACGTCCAGCGCCAGGTCATCGTCACGCTCAAGGGCGTTGAAGATCTGGTCGAACTGGCTGCGTGAGATGCTGCCGAAGACAGCGATGATCCAGCCGTCGGAATTCGTGCTTACGAAGTAGCCTTCATCACCCATGCTGTCGCTTGAGGCGAACAATTCCTCCAGCTTCTTGCTGCGGGTCTCGAAGATGCTGATCACGTTCTCATTGAACGGGTTGTACAGCTCAAGCTGGTACACCAGCAGCGGCTCGTCCTTCTCACTGTAATCCAGCGGCGAGATCTCGTTCAGGCGGTAACCCTCCGGCAGCCAGCCCGGCATCAGCGGCAGCGGCACACGCAGCATGTCGGCCGGTGCTTCATCCTCAAGCGATCCAGCAGACTTGCGGGCAGAGCGTGGCATGTACTCAAGCGACCCGGCACCGTCAGCCTGCTGGTCAGGGATGTTCACATCGGCCCGCGGCGGAGCCACATCCGGTGCATGCGCAGCCTGTCTGCCAGCCGGAATGGCAAATGCATCACCCGGGACCTCGCCGGATGTGAGGAATTCAACTGACTCCATCTCGTAGAACTGCACCCGGCGCCCGTCCTGGGCGGTCATCTCAAGCGAGATCGGGTAGTCATTGCGCTCACTGACGTGGATGGTGATCGAGTAGCTGCCATCCACACTGCCGTCGTCACGCAGGATCCAGACCGGCTCCCCGTTGAACACGCCCTGCAGCAGGTTCACGCTTGACCGGCCGGCCAGTGTCTCCAGCAGCTTGCGGCGCATCAGGTTGTCAATGATGAACATGCGCTCCGGCATCTCCACCACATTCGCACCGTCCTGGAAAACCTTAACTAGGCGCTCGTCATTCTCGATGTAGTAGTAACCGGCCTTCTGCTTCTCGTTGATCAGCGGCTGCACGCGAAAGCTGCTGGGGGACAGGAAGATGATGTCCACCAGCTTCTCCTGGCCGTTGCCGTAGGGATCGGAATAGCGCATGCGCGCCTCATAGCTCGTGTTCTCGAGGGAGGCGATGGCGCGCGTGATCAGTTCGTCAACGGTCGGACGCTTCTCAGCAAAAGCTGCCGCACTCAGCAGCAGCAGCATAACGATTGTGATAGCCGATAGTCTCACCGGGGTGACCGCCACATCAGGTTTCAGCGTGAGCTTCCTCCCTCACCAACCATGATCACAAGGTCATCGGTGTTGGGGGTATCACTGCCGGCGAGATGCTCCAGCTCACTGCGGCGATGTGCGTCACTGGCGAACTCAAGCAGGTTGCGCAGCTTCTCGTCCTTGATCGAGCTTTCGAAGTCGGGCTTGGTCCAGTAGGCATCGGAGTATTCCTTGCCCGGATCAGCCGTGGAAGTCGCGATCGCGTTGCTGCCGGTGTTCGGATCAACAGCGGCATTGCGAGTTGTCATGGAGAAGGCCAGCACGGCAACCACGCCCAGGCCGCCGATTGCAGCCAGAGCCTGGCGCCAGCCCGCCACGCGGCGGGAGGCATTGCGCTTCGCACTGATTTCACCCATGATCCGGGTCGCCATGAAGTCAGGTGCCTC
This sequence comes from Planctomycetales bacterium, assembly GCA_022646745.1. GTDB lineage: Bacteria > 4484-113 > 4484-113 > 4484-113 > JAFGCY01 > JAHEFU01. Next base: position 598,897 of record CP060262.1, read on the forward strand.
ATACTCGTCCAGCTCGCCGAGCAGCGACTTGATGCTGCGCTGCTCATCGAACTCAGCCCTGAGCTCAGGATCCGCCTGGATGGCGCTGTTGATCTGCTCGACTTCATGCACGTCATGCAGCTCGCCGTCGAGCAGTCTGGCAAGATCTGTGTTGTGCCCCTTGGGTGACATCAGTTTTCTCCTCCGAAAACTATATCCTTATCGAGAAATTCCTTCAACTTCTTCCTCGCGTAGAAGATGCGGCTCTGTACGGTGCCAAACGGGATGTCCAGCGCCTCTGCGATTTCCTGGTAGCTGAAGCCCTGCAGGTCGCACATCACCAGGATGTTGCGCTGGTCCGGCTTTAGCTTATCCAGTGCCTCCCGGATATGCTTCGTGCGCGAGCTTGCGACCGCGCCCTTTTCCGGGCTTGAGTTGTCGACGTAACTTTCACGGACCTGCTCATCCACATCCACGGTCTGGATGCGCTTCTTGCGCAGGTAATCCAGCGTGTTGTTGTTAGCAATCCGGAACAGCCAGCTCTTGAAGCTTGCAGGGTTCTGCAGCTTGCGAAGGCTGAAGAAGGCCTTCACGAAGGATTCCTGGGTGATGTCCTCAGCAATCTCATCGTTCCTGACCATGGAGCGCACGAAGTTGTAGAGCCTTGCCTGGTACATCCCGACAAGCTTCCCGTAAGCGCGTTCATCCCCGGCTGTGGCCCTCATCACGAGGTCCACTTCGTCGGTGATGACATAAGCGTCAGCGCCCTGGGTATCCCGACTCAATGCTGCTCCTCTGTTGAATGTCATCTCCATGCCAGCCAGACGTGTGATTCATGTGGGATTGTTCACAAATCAAAGGGGGCTGGCATGTCCTCGTATTAGAACATCGGCCATGTCGGCCTGTTTGGTCAAACGCCCGATCCAAAAACGGCCCTGAAATGCCCATCTGCCCGTCCCGGCCTCAGAATTCCCAGGTCAGGTAGCTGTTGATGCCGAAGTCCGGAGCCGTCTCCGGGTTCGCATCCTCGCTGAATCCGAGCGTGAAGTAGCTGCGGTCCGTCAGACGGGTGTTCCAGCCGAACTGCAGTTCCTGGCTGTCCTTGTCGGCCTCGAAGGAGCCGATCCTGAGCGGGTTGCTCTGCACGCGGAACTGGCCCACGATCGTGCTGGAATGGCTCACCGCATACTCCAGTGCGGCACTGTAGCTGTGGGCGTCCCGGTGCTCGATGTTCTGCCAGTCCGGCGTACCAATGAAGATGTAGTCCGCATTCAGGTAGGCCCGCATATGGTCCGTCAGCTGGGTCTGGTACAGCGCGCCGAGCGAGAAGTCCATCCCGCCGCTGCCGAGCGCCGAGGAGCTGTCCCCGGTAGGCAGCTTGACTGTGCCTCGGACGGCCAGCGCTTCACTGCCATCCTCATTCTCGCTGAGGCGGTGCTTGTAGCCGAGCCGGATGTCACCGATGCCGAAGCTGTCACCTTCGTCATTGAACACCGCACCATCGCGGGTCACGATCACATACTGGTAGAGCTGGTTCGGGTAGTCGTCGCGCAGGCCGCGTGGCAGGCCGAAGAACTTGTGCCAGTCCGTGATCAGTCCGTCGAAGGTACCGGCACTGCGGTAGCGGATCGGCACATTCACCATGAACTCGCCATTGCCCGTGCCCTCGCGGTACTCACCGCTGAACTGGTACTCCTCGAAGTCAAAGGAAGCGATGATGCCGCTGTCCAGCTCACGGATCATGCTGTTGGCCATGTCCAGCTTGAAGCTGAAGCTGCGCCGGCCCTTGCCCAGGAGCGATGCGCGCTCCGGGATCGGGGTGAGGAAGATCGCGTTCGTCGGATGCATGTTGATGATGCCCATCGGGCCGAAGAACTCGATTTCGAGGCATTCATTGCAGGAGGAGCAGCTGCTGCAGGAATCACAGCCGCAATCGCTGCAGCTTTCGGAGCAATCGCAGGAGGAGTGGTCCGAAGCAGCACCTTCCACATCCACCGGCATTGCTACTTCAGTGGAGTCGGATTCAGTGCGGGGGGCTGGATCAGGCGCGGTGTCCCGTTCGACGGCGCCGAGCTGCTTGGCGTTTCCCGGGTTGGCGATGCCGTCACGCGCTGAGTCGGCCTGCGCCTCCGTGCACGCAAGAAAAAAGCAGGCAGCGAGCCCCGCTATCCCGATGGCCTTCCTCACCGTTTGATTATACAGCTGGCCCGGCTCAGCGCCCGAGGCTGCGGCGGATGCTGTCCTGAACGCGGTCGGACTGGCCGGCATGCTCCAGCCGGGTGATGGTGGCGATGTTCACATATGTATGCCCGCCGCGGAACTGGCCGGCCTGGCGCATCGCGGTGTTGCTCGGCTCGACGGCGATGAAGTCGTCATACACTTCGGTGATGCGCACGCCGTTGTAGTGCACGCCGTCATTGCCCGTGATGTTGAGCTCAACACCCTCGTTCATCAGTCTTTCGCAGAGTTTCATTGCCTGTGTCCTCCAGCGGAATTATAGACCGGCCAGCGCGCTGAGATCAAAGGGCTGCGGCCGCAGTTCGGCGGACAGGTAGAGCGGGTGCTTCGGTTCCCCGCTGCCGTTGACAGCGAGTGCCGTGGCCGCGATCCCGCCATCCAGCAGCAGCCTGGCGACATCACGGCTGCGGGAATTCAGCCGCGCATGGTTGCCCCAGGCCACCACTACCACCCCGGCGCGTGATGCAATCTCCATTATCCAGCGGTCGTTGTCAGCGCCGACCGGCTCCTCGGGGTCCTTCAGGCCCTTCGGGTCAGTGGAGCGCCAGCCGAACACGTTGGTGGTGATCATCCCGCCCATCCCCCAGTCCCAGGCGAAACCGCGGCAGCGCCGGTTGGTCGGGTCATCCTTGGTGGCGGTCGCCGTCGAGGGGTTCAGGCAGATGAAGTTGGCAAAGGGCTTGCCTTCGTCCCAGATGCGCTCCAGCGTGTAGCGGTATCGCTCGCAGGGCGAGAACACGGCATCCGTGCGGCATTCTTCGAGGGAGGGGATCACAGAGATATTGTAGGCGCGGGAAGCGGATGCTTGTTACAATCAGCTTGCTACTGGCACTGGGGAGAAGCCGATGTCGAAACTGTTCCTGATTGCATTGCTATCTGTCGTCTGCATGCTCATGTGTACCTGCGGAGCTGGATCCGGAATTGACAACCCAACGGCTGGCTCAAACCCGGAGATCGTGCTGCTGCCGGAGATCAACCGGATGGTGCCGGCACCGGAGGTTGAGGTTCTGGTTGATACTGCCAATCCACTGCCACCCAGCGAAAGATATCCGACCAATGTCAGCTATCAGCAAGGACCATACATGGTATCCATGGCATCTACAGTGCTGGATAATGGCACATACAGGATCCAGTTCGGAATTATCAACAATTCGGATGAAACGCAGAGCATTTTCAGCAGTGGTTTTCCATTCCCAGATCTATATCTTCGGAATGACAGTGGTGTGGACCTTGTTTATTATTTTCTGGACAGACCATTGCAGCGCACTACCAGTAGATTTCTCCAACCAATTGAAATCAAGCTGGAACCGGCTGAATCAACCTTGTGGGAAGCATTTGTCGAGCCCCACCATATAACTGGCAATCCTCAGGATTACTATCTCAAACTGCACTGGGCAATTCCACCCTGGCCGGACATGTATGTCGCTCTGGATGATTAGCGGGGGCTTCCCTATGGCTTCGGTTGCCAGAAGCTGTAGACGGTCTCCAGCCGGTCCGGTTCGTAGTCCAGGTTCTGTGAAGACCAGAACACCCCGAGGTTGCCATCCACATCGAGCGTGTTGACTTCCATCCGGCAGCGGTCAAACCCGGCCGGCCCCGGCAACTGCATCACGTTCCAGAAACCATTGAGGTAACCCGGCACGGGGTAGATCGCACTGGCCAGCCAGGCATTGGCGTTCAGGTCATCACTCCAGCTGATGTAGGGAATATCGCCGATGAAGTCCATGCTGAGGTTCTTGGGTTCCTGGTCGTTCAGGTTCACCACTATCCCCCCGGTCCAGTCCGTATTGACAGCCGGCATGCTGCCGGTACCTGACAACAGGTAGGCAACCGCGCCGACGCCTTCAAGGTTTCCCCAGGCGCAGGCAATGGCAGGCAGGCCGTTTCGTTCATGCATGTCAACACCGGCGGAGTTGCCATAGGAAGAGGAGGAAATATCGAGCACACGGTGGCTGTCCCAGTCGGCTGGAACGCTGGGAGATGGGCTGTGCGCCAGGCTGAGGTGCAGCTCGGTATTCGTCTGCATCACGACACCCGGTACGCCGTTGAAGTCTGCAATGTCGAAATCCCAGACGGGATCAGCTGGCAAGGTGCCGGCAATGCTGTAGCTCCAGTCATCCTGGGCTGGCTCCGCCACACTGCTATAGGCGTAGACTACGCTGCCCCCTGGGTAGTCGTCGTTGGCAAACACCAGCCCGAGGCCGCCGTTGATCTGCTTCATCACTACCGCGTCAGCATCGCAGTCATCTATATAGACATAATATTCATTGGAGAAGTCCGTAAATGTTGTCGGCTGGGCTTTGGTGCTGGAAACCACAAAGACCTTGCGGTCAGTCCCTATCCCACTACGGGACTCGAAACTGAATGCGATCCAGGGCTTGCCATTCACCTCGACCAGGGACATCCTTGCATCTACCTTGTAGGTGTTCGCCAGCTCGACATCCGTCCAGCCCGAGGGCTGGGCTGCATCGGCATATGCATAGTGCAGCCTCTGCGGCTGCTCCAGCCAGTAGGCGATCGCCGGCACACCGTTGATCACGGCAGCACTGGCGCGGGTCTCGCCAGTGAATGGATGGAGGGCCACACTGAGGTAGTCCCAGTCCGCCAGGCAGCCATTCACCGGCTGCCTGGGGGCTGAAGGCCCCTCCGCGCCGATGGCAAGCACGTTGTACTCGTGGGCGGCGAAATCCCCCGGGTCATCATCGTAGCTGAATTCGAAGCTGGCAATCGGAACCGTCGCGATCTTGACGGAATCCCGGTAGAGGTCCACTTCCGTTGCCTCCTTGAAGTACACGCCGGCGATGTGCACATGGTCCCCGAATGCCCGCTCGGATGCGTAGAATTCCGCCACTGCCGGAAGCTGCCTCGCACCTTCGTCAGCATTGCTGTACTGCACTGACTGCTCAAGGTTGGCCGTGCTCTGGACCCGGTAGACATAGTGCTGGGCATAGACGCATGGTTTGGCAGGCGGGTTGTCGGCCCGGTGCTCGAAGTAGGTGCTGTCCGCACCACTCAGGTCGGCCAGCAGTCCGTAGGCGGAGTCATCCTCGCCGGCCAGCTTGTAGTACAGGCGGTAGCCCGTCGCCCCGCTGGCCTGGTCCCAGCTGATCTCCACCCGGTCTGCGAATTTCGCATCAGTCGCATCCAGGTTTGCCGGTGGCAGCAGTGCCCCATTGCCAATCAGGGTCAGGTTCTCGACCACCGTGCTGCGTCCGTCGTACACCAGCACTCCGATGTAGAGGTTGCCAGCCGGGCTGAAGTAGTCAGCAGCGGCACCGCCGAACAGTTCCACGACCTGCCCGCCGGCTTCCAGCGGCATTTCCTTGACATGCCAGCTGCCACTTGCGAAGTCGGCAATCAGCACGTACATAGGGCCGCCGGAGAAGTGCGAGAGGTTTGCCGTGAGCGAAGCGACCTGCAGGTCCGCAGCCAGTCCCGGGAAGCGCCAATAGGCCCAGCGGACCTCCTGTGCAGGTGCGGTGAGGGTCACGAAGCTCTGCATGTCCTTCGCTTCAGTCGAGGCATGCCACAGCCCGCCATCTACCGTCAGGTTCAGTCCGACACTGGAGCTGCGCGGGGCATCCGGCAGTTCAACGGGGAACTGCGGTAGCGGGATGCCCGGCTGCTGCTGTGCAGAAGCGGCCAGCAGCTGCGTTCCGGCCGCATGCTCGCTGCGGGAACCTGAACAGGCGGACAGCAGGCAGCAGAGTGCCGGCAGGAGGAGGAGAAGACGGATGCGTGCCATTTGTTTCTCCGGTCTGGTTACCTGCCTAGATTATATTGCAGCGCAGGGGCCGGTGAAGTAACTTCCGGGAATCTGGATCCGGCTGGTTTCGGGATAAACCCTGAAAGCTACAACTCTGTCCGGTTGTCAAGTGCGCTCTGCAGGGTCGCGCTGTCCGTGTAGTCCAGCTGGCTGCCGGAGGGCAGCCCGCGGGCCAGGCGCGTGACGCGGATCCGCGCCAGCGATTCACTGCTGCCAGCTGCGGCCCTGCGTTCATGCAGTTCGTCCAGCTCCTGGCGGATGTACAGCGCGGTGGCCTCCCCCTCCGGGCTGGCGTTCGTTGCCAGGATCAGCTCGCTGACAACTCCGTCCCCTACCCGCGCCAGCAGCTCACTGATCCGCAGGTCCTCGGGCAGCACGCCGGACAGCGGTGAGATCGCCCCGCCCAGCACGTGGTACAGCCCGTGGTAGCCGCCACCCTTCTCGAGCGCAATGCTGTCGAGTGGGGACTCCACCACGCAGATGATGCTGCGGTCGCGCGCGTTGTCATCGCAGACCCGGCAGGGCCGGTTGTCCTGCGAGAGGCAGCCGCAGTGCGGGCAGTGCGTCACCCTGGCAACGGCATCATTCAGCGCGTCAGCCAGCGCGGCGATCTCCGCCGGGTTCTTGTCGATGATCGCGAGCGCCATCCGCTCGGCCGCACGCGGGCCGATGCCGGGCAGGCGGGACAGGCGGTGGATCAGTTCACTGAGGGCTTCGGGCAGGCTGGCCATCACATCCCGAACATGCCGCCGATGCCCGTGGGCATGCTGGCGGACTGCACGGCTTCCATCACCTCATTGTTGCGCGCCTCAGCGGCGCTCAGTGCACTCTGCGCAGCGGCAAACACCAGGTCCTCGAGGGTTTCGACATCCTCTGGGTCGACCGCTTCCTTCTTGATCTTCACGCTAACGAGCTGCTTGTGGCCATTGACCACCACGCTCACCAGCCCGCCGCCGCTGGAGCCCTCGATATGCTCGGCAGCCAGCTGCTCGCTGGCGCGGTCCATGTCTTCCTGCATCTTTGCCTGGAGGCGCTGGGCCTCCTTCAGCATCTTCTTCATGTTCATGGGGGGTACTACCTCGCAACAATTGTAACTGAGTCAGGGACGCTCCCTTTCCTCGATCGTACCCCGCTCGTCACACCACAAAAGCTTGCGGTCGGTCAGTACGGAGATCTCAAAGCCTTCCCCGTCCTTCGTCACCACGACGCTTCCGACTGTCCCCATCTTGCCTGGCAGCCGGTCCTGCTCATCCAGCTCGCCGCTGAGAATGTCCTTCTCAAGCAGCTCCTCCAGCGTGGCGTACTTGCCCTCAGTTCGGTGGTGCCTCAGTTCCGCGGTCTGGATGTCGCCAAGCAGCTCAATGCCCACGCGGTTCTGGCTTTCGTAGCTTTCAGAGACATTGATGCCGGTCATCACGACCAGGTATCCGATGAAGATGATGGCGGGCAGGATGCAGCAGAAGCGCAGTTTCGGGTCCGTTCCCGGGGGTTTCTTCATCGGTGGCAACTCTGAATTCAGTTCGGCGTATTGCCTGTCCATCCGTTTTCCTGGAAGCGTGATTAGCTGCTGGAATCATATCAGCCAGCCATGGCGGTGCATCCTGTGCCAGACCTAGCGGGGTCGTTCGACATCCAGGAAGCGGCGCGTGTCAGCAGCATCCGTGCTGTATTTCCCGCGCAGGAAGCGCACGGTGATCCTGTAGTCCATCCGGTCCATCGGCAGTTCGCACTCGGCGCTGATACCCTCCTCCACCTGCGCCTTGCCATCGACTATCGGATAGCTGACCAGCCCGAAGTCCTTCAACTCCTCAAGCGTGCCATAGCGGCCATGGGATTCGAAGTAGCCCTCCTCGGCGTACTTCAGGAAGGCTGTGTGCATGTAGGCAGTGTCGCGCAGCGTTGTGTAGCCCTCGCTGCTGAACACCTTCACGTAGAGCAGGCCGCCGGCCACTGCCATAATGACGAGCAGGATGCCCACGCGCAGGCCGTAGGGAACAACACGGCGTTCCTCACCGGTGCGGGGATCGATCACTGTGCCGGACATCGCCGGATCAGAAGGTCTTGTTGAAGTAGACAGCGCCCTCGAAGAGCTGCAGCACGTAGAGCTCGAAGCGGGTGTCGATGCCCGCCGCACCCATGTCCGGGATGCCGGTCTGGATGAACTCGGTGCGCTCCGTGGCGTAGCGGTCGGACTGGGCGCTCTCCTGGCTGCCGAAGCCGAAGATCATGTAGCCCGTCACATTGGTGCCCCACTGGTAGAACTCATTGCGCAGGGTGACCAGGTTGTCCACATCAGGATAGGCGGAAGCGGTGACGATCGGGATGTAGGCGAAGTCGCCGGGGCTGAAGTAGTCGCCGTCGTCCACGCCCCACTTGCAGTTCTGGCTGAACACCGCCGGGGTGATCGCACCTATCGGCAGCGCTTCGCTGTCATGACGCAGGACCGTAGTACCGGTGATGCTGTCCGCACCCACGGTGATGCTAGGCCCGGCCGCGCCTGAAGGATCACCCTCAATGCTTGCCAGCAGGAAGGGGTTGAGTTCAGCGTTGAGGGATACGACATCCTCAAGGTCAATCACATCCGGGGAAGTGGTGAAACCGAATACATTCTGCATCCGGCGGGTACCGACGCCTGCCGCTCCGCTGAACACATTGACGGGGTACTCGGAAAGGGCATCGTCCACGATCAGGGAGTCGAAGTAGCGCTCGTAGTCCACATTGCCGGCCACCAGCTGGGTGGCGCGGGCGTTTGCGATCTGCTCATGCACCGGCACCGCGGAGTTGTTGCGGTGGCCGTAGCCGCCGAGGATGCCGTTGGCCACGTCCCACTGTGCGGGGTAGTCCAGCGCGCCCTGGGCATACAGCTCGCCGTCACCCAGCGCATGCCATTCCCAGGGGGCCATGATGTCGATCGCGACACCGGGGTAGTTCCCCTCGTGGTTCTGGGCATAGCTGGCAAGGGCGACTTCAATGTTCGCGCAGTTTCCGCGCACGGCGTTTTCCTTCGCGGTAAGCGAAGCCTGCCGTACGGTCGGGGCGAGGATGATCACAAGCACGGAGACGATGCCGATAACAACCAGCAGCTCCACGAGTGTAAAGCCCTGCTTTGTGTATCTCATCGCAACCCCTCGCTGGCGAAACTGAATGTACGTCGCTGCAACCAAGATATATTACACCGTTCCGTAGATTCTATAAACATGGGACATATCCGTGGCATACCGTCAAATGGTGTGCCCCGTGCCAATAAAGACGCCCTTCCCCGGCTGCGGTTACAGGATTTGCCGGATAGATCCGTTATTTTGCGGCATTCAGCCCTGATCCGCCTCTTTCAGGGCCTCGCGCAGTTCCCCGGCCTGGTCAATCGTGCGGATCACGTCCCCGGCCTGGCCGGTGAATTCATATGTCTCAGAATCCTCTGCCATTTTGAGACTGAGCTGAACGCCGTCCTTCGTACCCTTGTTATCGGATTCCAGCTCATCAAGCTCCAGCAGGCCGTCCTCCTTGAGCTGGCGCAGGCTAGCGTAGTTCCCGTGGCGGATCAGGTGCGCCTCCTGGGCGTTATGCGCATGGTTCAGTACAGCGGCCACCAGCTCGAGCCTGGCATTGGCCAGCGCCTTGTCCAGCCCTTCCTCCGGCTCCACCGGGCCTTCCTGGTCGGGCATGAAGCCCTCCATTGCCTTAGGGCCAGGCAGCGGCAGGTAGTTCTCTCCGCCTTCAACCTCAGGGCTGAAGGCATTGATCTCACCCGCCTGGTCGGTGTACAGCCTTACGCCGCCCAGTTCCGCTATTGCGCTGTAGCCCAGCTTGTCGTCGTCCAGCTTGAAGCTGAGCACGATGCCTGATGAAGTGGCGGGCAGCTGGCCGCTGAAATCCAGCCGCTCGAAGTATAGTCCGCTTAAGTCCTTCAGCTCGCCGTAGTGCTGGTAGGCACCCTTGTAACGGGTCTGGGCTGCAACCAGGGCAGCCAATGTATGCTCCACGATGGATTCCACACCTTCTGTGCTGGAATTCATGTAGGGCATGATCCGCATCCGCCCGCCGGATTCCTGCACCCAGGCGCAGCTGCCGCCGAAGGCCACCGCGCCGTACCACATATTGCGCTGGGCACTGGACTCCTTGCCGGCCCGGTGCAGTAGCAGCACGCCCTGCGCCGGGCGGGCCACCTGGTAGCCGAGGCTAGTGTAGATCGGGCGGAACTCCTCCGCCGGCAGGGTGTTGTAGCGGGTCAGCTCGGCCAGCGATAGGTAGGTCCGGGCCTGCGAATAGGCCGAGTCCTCACTTGTGTTGATTATGTCGAGGATCTCGCGAGCGATCTCATCCATTTCCAGCCGGCTGCGGCTGCCGATCTCACCACTGGAATTCACGCTCCAGACGCGGTCCTGCTCCCAGGCCAGCACATCGTATTCGCGGCGGTAGTCATCCAGCACCTGGAACACCAGCAGGCCGTTTTGCAGCAGCCATTCGCCGTTGGCTTCCATGTTGTAGACCACGCCCTCCTGCTCCAGCACGGCCGGGAACAGGTTTGCAAGCATCGTGTAGCGTCCCTTCGATTCATTCCACTCCTGCTGGCGCTTGGACAGCTCGCGCAGGAAGAGATGTGCACTCGGGCTGGGCTGTTCGGAGGCGATGCTCTCCTGTGGCAGCGGCAGCTGCGGCATGTCGGAATCCTGCGCCAGCGCATTGCCTGCCAGAAACAGGCCCGACGTAATAGCAAGCAAGGTTCTGATGAGGCCAGTCGCCATACTATTCAGACGCCCGGGACCTGCCGGGTGTTGCGCATGGAGCAATGCAGCGGTCGGCCTAGACATTTGGATCAAGGTCCTTAGGGGCAAACTGGTTGTTCTGGAAATACGTGCGGAAGGCGGCCGCCCGGCTGCGGTACTCCCGCTTCAGCTCCGGGTCATCCGTCAGTTCCGTCATGCGTTCGTACCACTGCGCAAACATCCCGTTGAGCGGGTAGAAGGTCGGCCGCACATGGCTCGGGGTGATCGGTTCCGTGATCGGGATGCGCTCGAGGCCCAGCTCAAGCCTGCGCAGCTGCTCCGCCGGGTCATCCGCCAGCACGGCCCAGCCGTAGTAGTGGTCGGGGTAGTTATATGGGTCGATTTCAATCGCCTGCTCGACTTCGCGGCTGGCTGCCGGGCGCGCGGGATTCAGCGTGCCGCGCAGGAACATCGCATTCGCGGCCAGTGGGTTGCAGGCCAGCGCTGCATCGAGGTCCTCTCGGGCCGCTTCCAGCTCCGCCGGAGGCAGCTGCTGCGGGTCCGGCACGGCGTTCACGCGCAGCGAGGCGCGCTGGTAGCGTGTCATGTGGTTGCGCGGGTTGTAGCGGATCGCCATGTTAAGCAGGTCGAACTTCACGCGGGCCTGCTCAACATTGCTGACCTGCATGCCGCGCATCTGGTCGAGGATGAATCGCTCGAAGGTCAGGGATGGAGCCTTGACAAGGCTCAGCAGCACCAGCACTGCACATGCCAGGCCCAGCGGGTCGAGCTTCATGCCTGCCTTTGCCTCATCACTGGACGGGCGAGCTGCCATTGCGGCATGGCTGCCGATCGCGAGCAGGGCACCGAGGAACACGTTCGTGGCGCTGAAGGTGTAGTCGAAGTCCACGGCAGCATGCGCCAGGCTTCCTCCGACTGCCGCGACAATTGCCAGGCACCAGGGCAGCGGCTGGCCACAGCGCAGCACGCGCAGGGCCCACCAGATGAATCCGATGATCAATGCAAGCGCCAGCAGCAGACCGGCGACGCCCAGCTCAGCACTGAGCTGCAGCGGCCAGCTGTGCGGGTCCACGCTGTAGTAGATGTAGTCCTTCTGGTACTGCGGATAGACATAGGCGAAGTTGCCGAGTCCGACACCCTTGAGCGGATGCTCAGCGAACATCTGCCAGGCGCTGTCCCAGAAGCGCAGGCGGCCCTGGAAGGAATAGCCGGCGAAGTCGGTGACGCGGGACAGCACGCTGCGCACCGGCGGGATGGCCAGCAGGCCGAGGAACATCACAACAAGCGCGCCAGCCCCGATGCCGAGAGCCCGGCCATAGCCCCTGCGTCCCCCGAGCAGCATTCCAGCTGCGATGAACACGAGTTGCAGCAGCAGGCACAGCCATGCAGCACGTGAATATGTCAGCACCAGCACCAGCAGGTTAATGGAGCTGGCAATCAGGCCAAACAGCTGCATCCCCCTTGTGGATGCACGGCTGGCCAGCAGCAGGCCCAGCGGCCAGCCCAGCAGCAGGAAACCGGCATACGGGTTGTGCAGGCCGAACACGGAAGCCACCTGGTGGTCCGTTCGCCCGCTGCTGATCCACTCAACCAGTCCAAGCAGCGCGGTTAGCAAAGTGGAACCGCACATCGCAGGCAGCAGCCAGCTGCCCCGCTGCGCTGAATGGCGCAGGGCCGTGTCGGCGATGATCCAGCCGCAGGGGAAGGCCAGCAGGTAGAGCGAAAGCACCTGGCCCTGGTATACCGAAGGCAGGAACACCAGCAGGATGCATGTCGCCAGCAGGGCCGGCAGCAGCCAGTTGGGCTTTTCATCCCGCGGGCGCAATAGCAGGCAGAGCGCGGCTGCCAAGGGTAGCAGCAGGTGTGCCACCAGGTAGCCCCAGCCGCTGAAGCCGCCGGCCAGCAGTGGCAGCACGGCGATTGCGATCAGCCCGAGCGAGACGGCGATGTCAACGCGTCCCGATCCATTGCCAGTGCCGCTGCCATCCATCAGATCTGGTAATCCTTCTGCCAGTAGACGAGGAAGTAGGCTTCCTTCACGTAGTCAAACGGCACATTGACGAACACCACGCCCAGGAGCAGGATGAACAGCGCGGGCACGAGGATCGCAAGCCTGGTGAACAGGATCGGCTCGAACTTACGGTTCTGCTCCAGAGCCGGCGGCAGCACCCACATGCGGTACAGCAGCCGCATGTAGTAGAACGCGCTCATTGCCGTTGTCAGCAGGGCGAAGATTACAAGCGCAGTGATCATCGCATTGCCGGGCGCGTAGAGCAGCATGCTCTTGAACACGAAGAACTTGGCCCAGAAGCCGACGGTCGGCGGCAGGCCGACGAGCGCGATGATGATCACGCTGAAGATCAGCGTCAGCATTGGGTTGCGCCGTACGAGCCCGTTGTAGCTGTCCATGTGGTCCGTGCCACCGGCACTTTCCACTGCCATCGCGGCGACGAAGATCCCGAGGTTCATGAAGAAGTAGACCAGCACGTAATACAGTGCCGAGAAGAAGCCCTCTGTCTGCTCCATTTCCGAGGTGGCATGCGCCGCCGCGATCACACCGATCATGATGTAGCCCATGTGGCTGATGCCGGAATAGGCCATCATGCGCTTGAAGCTTGTCTGTTTCAGCGCCATCACGTTGCCGATCACCATCGAGGCAATCGACATCACCGTCAGGATCGGTATCCAGATCTGCTTCAGGGAAATGAAGGCGATGAACAGCAGGCGCATCAGCACCGCATAGCCGGCGGTCTTCGGGAAGACGGAGATGAAGGCCGTCACCGGGGTCGGCGCGCCTTCATAGACATCCGCCACCCAGAGGTGGAAGGGCGCGATGCCCAGCTTGTAGCCGATGGCAACCAGCAGCAGCACGATGGAGAAGATCACCATCGGCATGTAGGCAAATTTCGGATCGCGCAGGTAGTCCTGGATGTAGTAGAGGTTCGTCTCGTTGGTGGCACCGTAGAGGATGCTCATCGCGAACAGCAGCGCGCCGCTGGCGGCTGCTCCCGTGATGAAGTACTTCAGGCCGGCTTCCAGGCTGCGCAGGTTCTTCTTGTGGAAGGCCGCCATGATGTAGCCGGTGATCCCACCGAATTCGGTCATCACGTAGACCGCCAGCAGGTCGGAGGAACCGACCATCAGGTCATAGGCGATCGTACCGGCCAGCATCAGGATGATGAACTCCACGCGGTACTTCTTCAGCGGCTTGTAGCCGATCAGCGCGAGGATGATCATGATGTCGCCCCAGTCCATCAGCTGCTTGAACATCAGGGCGTAGGGGTCGATCGTTTCCAGCCCGCCCCACCAGGTACCGAGGCCGTAGCCGAAGTAGCGGCTGGTGTAGTACATCATGTGGATCGTCATCATCAGGTTGCCAAGCAGCGATATGATGGCGACCCAGCAGACAACAAGGAAGTTGTCACGCTTGCTGAAGATCTCAATCAGGCAGATGATGCCCAGTCCGACAAGCAGTGAGATTTCAGGGGAGAGCAGGTAGTAGGAAGTGTGCCGCCAGGCCCATTCGCCGAACTGCTGCACGGGTACGCCCGCAAGGTAGGAAATGCGGCCCCAGATGACGTAGAGCATTTCCAGCAGCTGGGATGAGACGGGATCCATGCGGACTCTATATATAGCATAAAGCGGAGGGCAATGCCCTCCGCTTCAATGTTGATCTGAACTGTTGGATCTATCCGCCGACGGAACGGGGGATGTAGATCTTGGTACGGCTGATAACGTTGCCCGGGATCGGCACCGAGATGGTGACGGTCACACGAGAGTCGGTAACCTCACTGCAGCTCACCTGGGCACCGTTGATGCCACGGGAACCGCCTTCCTGCATGGAGAAGCGCGGAGCGTCCTCGGCCAGGCCAAGGCTGAAGTAGGCAGTGGAAACCACTCCGATCTGGATCACGCTGTGGCACTGCAGTGCCGCAGCGACCTGCTCCACCGTGCGGGTGGCCTGCAGGGTGGCGAGATACACAAGGATCTCGTTTTCATCTGTGCTGCCGCTCCTGGGAGGCTTGAGCTGGTCCGGGATCGCGCTGTCAACGAAGGTCAGCGGATCAACACGGCCGGTCTCGGGGATGAATTCATCCGGGTTCTCGTCATCCCAGGGAGAGGTCAGGCGGCCTTCGAGGTCCTTCTGCTTGGCACGCAGGATGTCGCGCGGGTCGAGCTCCATGAAGGCATCGACGGGGTCGAGCTCCTCTGTCTCCTCTACGGCTTCCTCCTCGATCGGGGCGGACTTGTCCATGCCCTCCTCGTCGGCGGCAGCCTCAGCACAGGGGTTCTCCTCCGCAGCCTCATCGGCAGCGCAAGGGTTCTCCTCGGCGGCTTCCTCAGCAGCGCAGGGATTCTCTTCGGCAGCTTCATCGGCAGCGCAGGGGTTTTCCTCGGCTGCTTCAGCACAGGGGTTCTCCGCGGCTTCCTCAGCGGCGCAGGGGTTCTCCTCCGCAGCTTCGCCACACGGGTTCTCGGCAGCGGCCTCACCACAGGGGTTGGCCTCCGCTTCGGCACCCTCGCAGGGATTCGCTTCAGCGCCATCCTCGGCACCGGCCACGGCGGCCTCACCCTCAGGTGCGGCGGACGCCTCGGAACCGGCATCGGCAGGCGGGCTGGACTGGCTGCGGCCTGAATACTGCTGTGCCATCTGCTCAGCCGGGTCCGGGCCATTGTTGCATGATCCGGCCAGGAGCAGGGCTCCAAGGGCCAGGGTAGCAAGGATCTTGTAGTTCATAATTCTCATCTCACTGTCCTGTTAGCAGGAGTAAGCTCCCGGCGGATCCGGCGGAGCGTCTCCGCTGGCGGCCTTCTCGGGGTTGATGAAGTACACGGTCATGCGGATCGTCCAGGTCTGTCCGCGACGGATGAAGCTGCTGTTGTCCGGGTCGCCATCAGTCTTGATGCAGTGGATCGTGAACAGCTTGTCAGTCATCTTGCGGCTGGTACCCTGCTGGATGCTGCGCACGAAACGCATCACATCTTCATAGGTGCCACCGAACTTCTCCAGCGTGATGTTGTACGGCGTAAGGAAACTGGACTGGCCAGTCTTCAGCACCTCAGTGACCGGGTTACCGTTGCTCTCCGGATAGTAGATGATCGGGAAGATATCCGGACCGTTCTCGATGAGGTTTCCGCGGGGAATTGTCTCGAACGGAGTCATCGCCATGTTGATGCTGTACTCGTACTGGTCAACGAGGATCTTGGATTCACCCGTGATCTGCAGGTAACCGGACTGCAGCACCAGCGGTGAGAAGGTGTCCTCCCAGAAGGGGATCACATCATCCTGGTTCTGCAGGAACAGGTAGTCCAGCGTGCCGAGCTTCTGGTTGAGGGCCAGCTTGACGCGCTTGGCGGTCTCCAGCTTGGCACCCTTCTTGCGATAGGTGTCAATCTGGGTCTGCAGGTTGTTCTTCTTGCCCTCGAGGCCGGCGATCTCGTTGGTCAGCTTGTTCTTGTGGCTGTTCACGAAGACCGCGGCGACGATGATGAGCACGAGGAACACCACGCCAAGGACCTGCGGGGTCAACAGCGGCTGCTTCGGTGCATTCTGCTCAGGCGGCGGAGCCGCTCCTCTTCTAGGTGCTGACGACATCGTCTATCACCTCTTCAATCTGGATAATATCCTGCACCGCCGCCTCCTGGTTGACGATCTCGTTCTGGAGGTCAGTGGTTACCTCAAACTTCCACTGGATGGTCGAGGTCTCCGTGAAGTCACGCTGGAAGAAGTCCTCAATGGAAGCACCCGGCTGGAATGAACCGCGGGGCAGCTTGTAATCCTGCATCGGGCGGGTGCCGGACTGGGCCGGCGCCGCAACGCTGGTAGTGGAGGTACCGGGACCGGGGCTGCTGGAAATGCCGCGGCCGATCGGGCCCGAACTGCCACCGCCGCCGCTGCCGCCACCACCACCGGCACCGCCGGCGCCACCGGTGTCCGCATTCTCGGAAACGCCGGTGTTGGTGAAGTACGGGCTGCGGTCCAGGTTGATCAGGAACTGGTAAATGTCCACACGGTCAACCGCCACACCTTCCATGGTCACCGTGTTGGTGCTGGCTTCGAAGTCAATCTGATC
Organism: Planctomycetales bacterium; assembly: GCA_022646745.1. GTDB lineage: Bacteria > 4484-113 > 4484-113 > 4484-113 > JAFGCY01 > JAHEFU01. The sequence continues at coordinate 615,678 of CP060262.1, forward strand.
CAGCCACACACGGTCGTTGATGCGGTTACCGACCTCGTCCATGATTTCTGGCCAGATACGCTGCTCCTTGAAGAGGGAGAAGATCTGGTTGAACTTCGGACGCTGGGCGATGATGTCGTTCTTGTTCGCATCGAAGTCATCCGCCGCGGGCTTCAGCCTGGCGGCCTCACCCTCGCGCTGCTGGACCTCACCGTTGAGAGTATTGATCTTGCCGTTGAGGTCCTTGTCGATGCTGTAATACCAGAACCCGATGGCCAGCAGGATCACCACACCGATGGCGGCAATCTGCTTGTTGATGGCCTTCGTGTAGTAGGAAGGCGGCATCAGGTTCAGTGATTTCTTCTTGCGGAAATGCTCGAGGCAGAGGCCGGCGGCCACGGGCAGCTTGGAGGCTTCCTGGTTGAGGTGCTCCAGGCTGTAGGTGCCCTGGCGGTACTGCAGCATCGAGCTGAGGCTCAGGTCAGTCACCTCGAGGCCCGTCTGGTCCTCAAGGTACTTGGCGAGGTTCGGGAAGATCGTGCCACTGCCGAACAGCAGCATCTTGCCGACGCGCTCAGTGCGCTGCGCCTGGCTCTCGTAGTAACGGATGGAGCGGATCAGCTCCGACACGAAGCCGCTGAACACGGAGAGCAGGGCCTCGCGCAGGCGGTTATCCTCGGTCGGGTCGATCTCATCCTCGGGGATGGTCAGGTCGACGGGGTCGGCCTTGAGGTATTCCTCAGCCTCCTGGGCACTGACGCCGAGCAGCTGCCCGACCTTGGCCAGGATGTTGTTGTAGCCAAGCTCGACCGGACGGGACAGGCGGAACTGGCCCTTCAGGAAGAAGGACAGGTCAGTCACCGTGTCACGCATGTCGATCAGGCCGACTGCGGAGGTGTAACCCTCCATGCTGCTTTCGATCAGGTTCCAGGCCGCCAGCGAGGTGATCTTGATACCTTCGCACTCGATGCCCGCTGAGCGCATGGTTGCGATCAGTGAATCGACGGTGGTGGCACGGGTGGCCACCAGCAGCACTTCCTGCATCGCCGGGTTCGCACCCTCACGGGCCGGGAGCACCTTGTAGTCATACACGGTGTCACCCGGGGGGAAGGGTACGTACTGGTTGATCTGCAGGGAGATGGCCTGCCTGGTCTGGGCAGCGCCCATCTTGGGAAGTTCAATGATGCGGGTGATTGCAGCCTTGCCGGAAAGCGAGATGATGGCGCGACGCGCCACGATGCCGTTTTCCTTGAGGATCTCCTTGATCCGGTTCCCGAGCTGTCCGGGTTCCGCCACACGTCCGGCGGCGAATACCGAGGACGGGATCTCACCAACCGCGAAGCGCTCCAGGATCATTTCCTTGCCCTTGCGGCTGATTGCGGTACAACGCAGCTCGTTCGACGTCAGATCAAGGCCTACATCGTATTTCTTTGCAGCTCCTTGAGCCATTCTAACCTCCACCGAAGAAACCCGTACTTAGAGACACGGGCGCCCCACTAAATGTTCCGCGGGGTCAGGCATGAACATAAACAGTCCAGGCCTGACCCCTCGGTTTCAGGTTCTACTTGTCGTCAACAATGTTGCCTTCGATCGTGATGTAGATGTGGCTCTCATTCTTCACCTCACGGGTGTGACCGAAGAACTGGCCGATGATCGGAAGCTTGCTGATGAACGGAATGCCCGAGAACACGCGGGAATCCTCAACCGTGGAAAGACCGCCGATCAGCACCGTCTGGCCATCCACGATGCGCAGCACCGTGGTCAGGTTGGTGTTGATGGTCGGCTGGAAGGTGACCTGCTGGCCGTTGGCCGAGGCCTCCTGCTGAGGACCGTCAAAGTTCGACAGGTTGACCGTGAGCGTCATGGTGATGCGGCCACGATCGTCGATCTGCGGAGTGAAGTTCAGGCTGGTACCGACGGTGACAGAGTTGAACTGTGGCTGGTTGATGACCTGTCCGTCCGGGGTCACCACGAGGGTTCCGGACAGCTGGCCACGAGTCCTGGTGTTCGTCATGTTGGCGTTGAAGCCGTCGACCACCATGATCTCCTGCTCAGTCACCAGCTTCGCCTTGCGCTCCGTCTGGAGGAAGTCGAAGGCGGCGCTGTAGTTCTCGTCCAGCAGCACCCCACCCTTGGGCAGGATGTTCACGGTCAGTGAACCACTCTCATAGGGAGCGGTGATGCGGTCGTTCTGGCCGGTCGCACGAAGCAGGCCCCAGACCTTCTCCGGATCCTCGGAGACCTGGTAGACCTTCACATTGATCGCGACCTGTTTGGGCGGACGATCGATGCGGCCGATCAGGCTCTGGATCGCAGACAGGGTCTCCGGGGTACCGCGCATCACGACGAGGCCGGACTTAGCGGTGGGCAGGCTCACGCCGAAACCACCGTTTCCGCCGCCGTTACCGCCGCCGCCGTTACCGCCGCCGTTGCCGCCGCCGCCACCGTTACCACCACCGCCACCACCGGCGCCACCACCACCAATCGCCTGCATGGGACCGGTCTGCTGGACGTCGAAGTAGTTGCTGCGGGAGGCTTCGCCCATGTTGATGGCTGCACCGAGGTCAGCGCTGTTACGGCCACCGCCGCCACCGCGACCGCCGCCGCCGCCGCCCTGGCCACCGCCACCGCGGCCGCCACCCTGACCACCGCCGCCACCGTTATTGCCGCCGAAGCCGCCGCCGTCATAGACGTACCAGCCGCTGTCGACGCCCGGAAGCAGGTTCAGGTCGTCAAGGATGTCGTAAAGCTGATCTGGATCCGCATAGTGCAGCTGGTAGAGGGCAATCTCGTTGGTGCCCTCAAGCTCCTGCTCCAGACGCTCCTTGCTGGTGATCAGGATCACCGGGCGGCTGTACGGATCGGAGGGGTCGCGATAAACGACCTTCTTGAGGTTGTGCGTGCTGAGGACGAGGTCCAGGGCCTGGTCAAAGGGGATGTTGACCAGGTTACCGACGATGGAACCCGTTCCGCCAAGCTGCGGGAAGAAGATGTCCGCACTGCGGAATCCGGGACCACCCTCGCCACCACCGGGCAGCTGGCCCGGATCCTGCGGCTCACGGTCCTCGTTACCGCCCGTCGGCTCATCCAGCCAGTACGGGTCGATCACGATGGAGATGCCGCTGATGTCAGACATGAACATCAGGAACTGGTAGAGGCTGAAACCACCGGCGGCGTTCAGGTTGACGCGCACCTCACTGAGGAGCTCGTCATCTCCGGCGAAGCCAGGCAGCTGGTAGTCACCGTAGGTGTCATCCTTGCCGGCCGCATCCTTGCCGTAGCGGTAAGCATCTTCCTTGGCCATCTGCAGGATCTGATCAACAGAGGGGACATCCTGGCGCTGGCCATTGATACCTTCAAAAGTGTCAAGCCTGGCGGGATCCACGGCACCGACGGAGGCGCTGAGCGAGTTGCCCAGGCCGTTGCCGCCCACAGGAGCAGGTGCCTTGGGCTGTGCCAGCGGAACCTGCTGGGTGGAAGTGCCCATACCCAGCGGGGCCGGCTTGCTGTCATCCAGGCTGGTGAGGGAGCTGGCCTTGTTGCCGAAGGTCAGGTACAGGTCGTCACCGCGGACTTCCTGGCGGACCAGGCCGACTTCGCTGCCCATGCGGGCGCGCACGACCAGGCCATCCGAGACCTTTGACTGGACCACGTCAACGAAGGTGACTGCACCATCATTGCTCTTGTGGATCATGCCGGTGCTGGCGGAGGTGGAGTCAGCGTTAGCAAGCAGGACGTCCACACGGCCGACCACATCATGCTCCTTGACTTCGTATCCGCTGGTACCGACACCGCTGATCACCAGGGTCTTGTTACCGGCGTCATACTCCGCACCGCTGTAACCCGAACGTCCGGCCGGCGCTGCAGCAGGCACGGCAAGCGGGACAAGCGGAGAAGAGTTGTCGAGCCACCCGAGATCAAAGGCAGAACGGGTGGAACCCGCGCTGAAGACCTCGATAGCGGTGCGGCCGTTGCCCAGCGGGGTTTCCCGGTAGGCGGCCTCACCAGTGGTGGGCACGGAGTCGGAGAGCGTCAGCACAAGCATGAAGCCCTCGGACCGCGGACTGATGTCCACGGAAGTCACGAGGTCTCCGCTCGTCTGCGGTACAGCAGGGATCTGCCCATCGTAGCGATAGAGCACTTCGAGCCTGCTGGGACTCAGTTTGTTGACCATCATGTCGCTCTTGAGCGCCAGGTCGCCAGTGTCGATAACGACTACATCGCGATCCGGCAGATCCAGAAACGACATGCCGCCGGGCTCGGTTCCCCAACCGGGCACGGCGAGGAACAGAACCAAGAGTACGCTCAATAAACCTAGAGTTCCCCTGTTCATCCAATCGCTCCTCACGGACAGATTAACAATCCGTGTAATTTCCTGCCCATACCAACAGGGCAGTATCCAACTGTGCAGCGCTAACAGTAGCACGGGGCTACGGTGCAATTTGGATATTTTATGCTAGGAAAAATCTCTTGTCAATGAACATGAGTACCTATCTTTTAAGTTATTCGGAAGTTATTCGGAAAAAACAGACCCCCGGATTAGCTCCGGGGGTCCATATTCGGTCTCAATTGAAGTGCTGGTTGATACCAGTCCTTATTACTACTCGGAGTTATCCGAGAACCAGAGGATCTTGTAGCTGGCGCTGCGTGCCGGGCTGATCAGACCCCTGGAGGCGTCAAGGTCGGAAAGCTGGTCAACGCCACGGTTGTTCGCCAGCGGGCCGGCATCGAGGATGACGGTCTTCGAGCGGTCACGGGCCAGGGTGGAGGTATCCAGCAGGGCGCTGGAGGTTCCGCCGCTGGCGGTGATCGCCGCGCTGGAGTCCACTCGGTAGACGTAGCTGCGGCAGGTGATGAACGGGGCGATGTCGTCCAGCCAGTTGGTGCGGACCACGAACTCACCGGCACCTGCATCCCAGTACTCTTCGTAACGGAAGGCGGACGGGCCGGAGTAACGGCGCAGGCCGGACGAGCGGTCATTGCCGTTGAGCGTTATAGTCGCATCCAGCGTACCGGTGAGCGGGAAGCTCTGGTTGCCGGCTGAGTCGTCGATCACCTTGTAGAGGTCGAAGATGTTCTGGAACGGCGGGTTCGGGATGAAGGTACCCGCGGTCACGCCGTTGGACTCGAACACGCCGACCTTGTTGCGGCCGTCCACAACATCCTCAACCCCGGTCAGGGCACCCAGGCTAAAGCTGCCATCGGTACCGACGGTCAGGCCCTGGTTGCCACTGCTGTAGGTGAAGTAATGGCGGGCGTCGAAGGACCAGCGGGAGTAGTTGTTGCCGCTGTTGTCGGACGGGTACTGGCCGGTGGCCGCCCAGGTACCGAATCCGCCGCCGCCGGCGTAACGGTTGTTCTCCCAGTTGCTGTTGCTCGCCACGTCGTTGAGGTACTTGGCGTAGTTCTCCTTGCTCTCGTTCACGTTGAAGTTGAAGCCAGGCTCAGGCACGCCGTCACCATCCACATCGATGCCGATGTTGATGGCCAGCGGCTCCCGCACCACGGCCATGTCACTCGGGGAGTAGAACATGTTCGCTGCGTCGCCGTTGTCCAGGTTGTAGTAGCTGCCTGCCATGTTGTCCCAGGTGTTGAGCATCTGGGTGTTGGCCTGGCCCAGCGCGCCATCGCGGTTGGCGATGCCGTACTGGTGCGGGTTGGTACCGTCGAAGGGGCCGATCATCGGCAGGTGGTCCACGCGGAAGTTGCCCAGGTTGAGGGAGGCAGCAGCAGCGTTCGCACTCTGGGTGTAACCGAAGTTGCCGTCGGCATCAGCCGGGGTCGGCTTGTTCTGGTCGTAGTACAGGGTGCGGTAACGGATCACCTTGCGGGCCAGCACGCGGGCGGCAGCCTCGGTCATGTGGCTGTCGTTCACCTGATCACGTACGAAGTGGTAGGTCTCGTTCACACCGTTGTTGTCGATGTCATCCACCACGTCATAGTCATAGGCACGGTTGGTGATGATCTTGCGGAACAGCGCGGTCAGCACTTCCTCCGAGGCGGTGTTGATGTTCACACGGCCCTCGGTGTAGGTGTCGTAGTAGTCCTCGATGTTCGCATTGCCGAAGAAGCCCTGGCTGTAGCTGACCTGCCACTGCGGCACGTCCAGCGGGTCCTTGGAGGCGTAGTTGCCGATTGAGCGGAATGCCTGGTTGGTATCCACGCCGACGATGTCACCAAACACCTGCAGGTCCGCCTCCATCAGGCGGCCGCCACGGCCCTCGGAGTCCGGCTTGTTGCCGAACACCTGGGTGGTGTCATCGCTGAGCGTCAGGTGCGGGTCGGTCCAGATGCGCACCGCGTGCATCGGGCGGCCCTCACGGTCGGTCACCACGCGCGGCGCGGTGTTGCCGTACTCGATCGGGGTCATGTAGCCGTCCGCGAAGATCGTGTCGTTCACGGTGACCACGCCGCCGCTGTTGTCACTGACGGTCATCTGCACGGTGTAGGTGCCGGCGCTCGGGACCACGAAGGTCACGGGCTCATCGTTGCCGCCCGGCAGGCGCGGGTCATCCGGGCCGTCGCCGCCGAAGCTGTCGGCATCGGTGCGGCTGACGCTGCCCTGGCTGGAACCGCTGCTGTCAAGCAGGGCGAGGTTCACGTTGTAACCGCCGTCGGCCAGTCTGCGGCCGCCGCTGACGGCGTAGTGCACCTGGGCGATGAACGGAGCCACGCCGCTCGGCGGGTTGACGATCAGGTCGCCCCACAGCGGGATGCTCTCGGCGACACGGACCACCGTGGTGTCGGTCGCCACGTTGCCGCTGTCATCGGTCGAGCGCACCTCGACGCTGTAGGTGCCCGGCGTGTTGTAGACGTTGCCGAAGATGTGGATGCTGCCGTCGCCGACCGTGACCACATCGTCATACACGGCGTCGCCGTCGTAGTCGATCTCGAGGTCGTAACCCGGGGTGCCGCCGTCGGCGGAGACCCAGAACTCGATGAACTCACCGGTGCTGCCGCTCGGCGGGGTGGCCATCACGTGCACGCTGTGCGGCGGCTCGACGACCGTGAAGGTCTTCATGGCGGAGTTGACCACGCCGCTGCCGTCACTGACTTCGCACCAGACGCGCCAGGCGCCGGCACCGCTGTCAGCGGGCACCCAGAACGCCTCGTCCTGGATGTCCTCGTAGGGCACGAGGATCGGGCCGGAAATGCTGGCCGAGACCGGCGGGCTGGTGCCTGCGTTGTTGTCCATGTCAACCGGCTGGAAGCCGCCGCCGTTGTCGTACTCGACGAACCAGCGGTAGCTGTAGGAGTTGAACTCGTTGGCTCCGCCGCTCGGGAAGGCCGTGAAGCGGATCGGGTCACTGTTGCTGGCGACGATGGAATCGATGTAGATGTCCACACCGAGGGCACGGCGCTCAGGGCTGGACGAGCCGTTGCGGTCGCCGACGAAGACGGCCTGGCTGTCGAAGCTGAAGCTGCGCTGGCTGGAGGGCAGCACATCGCTGCTCCAGGCCCAGCCGTTGTACACGCCGCGACGGGCGGTGTAGTAGTCGAAGATACCGTTGGGCTGCGGGCGGCCGACGTTCGGGGCGGCCTGCGGGAAGCTGGCGCCACGCACGTTCAGCGGGACCTCGGCCCAGTTGTTGAAGCCGTTGTTGACCGCGTACTCGTAGGTACTGGACGGGTTGCCATCCTGCGGGCTCTCGCTGCCGTCGTTGTTCCACAGCGTGTTGGCGTTGGCATCGGACAGCCAGTTGAAGCTGCTGCCCTCGCCATGCACGGACTGGTGCAGCATCTGGGTGATGCCTGAGATGTTGCTGGTCACGAACGGTGCGCTGTAGCTGACCCAGTTTGTCAGGCTCGTGGCGAACTGGCTGTCACCGCGCGGCACGTAGAGCTGGTCGACGGTCTCGTACTGGCGGACGGCATTGTTGGTGCTGCCCGGCAGCGGGTTGTCGGTCAGGGTGGCGAAGGTCTGGTACAGCGCGGTCATCGTCACCTTGTGGTCGCGGCTGTTGTTCCACTGCGCCACGTTGAGCGTGCCCAGGTCCGTGTCGTAATCGTCACGTCCCACGCGCACCACCGGCAGGGCGAAGCCCGCACCGCCGCCGTAGCGCTCGCTGCCGGTCTGGCCGGCGGCGAAGGAGTTCACCCAGTAGCGACCGACGGTGTAGCCAGCGCCGTTGAGCTCGGGGCCAGCCCCGAAGCTGTGGGTGATCACCGCGTTCTCGACCTCAATGCCGTTCTGGGTTCCATCACCACGCGTGGTGTCGGCGACGAAGAAGATGTCGTCGACCACGCTGTCGTTGTCCCAGTCAACCTCGATGAAGCTGGCGGCTGCGCCGGCGGCACTCAGGTCGAACGGGTAGTTCATCTCGATGTGGAACTCGATCGGGGTGTTGAAGTCGGCGAAGGTGGCATCCGCCCAGGCGTTGCCACTGAAGCCGTTCTCCGTGAAGATCTCGTACTCGTAACCGATGCGGAACTGGTTGGCCGGGATGTTGACCGTCCAGATGTCATCCACCACCCACTCGGCGGGCACCGCGTTGATGCTCACCAGGTCACCGATGTTGAACACACCGAGACCGGCGCCGGGGGCAATCAGCTGGACCGTCAGGTCATTGCCGCCGTTGAAGGCGGTGATGGTCCAGGTGGAGTTGCCGTCCGTCACGTTGGTAAGCACCAGGCCGATCAGGCTGTTGTTGGCGAAGCGGTTGAGGGTGATGTCCCAGTTGCCGCCGCCATTGTCGGTGAAGGCATTCACGGTCGCGGTCTGCGTGCCGGTGAAGGTGTTGTTCACCACGTCGAGGATGCCCGGGCTGTTGGCGGTGCTGCTCACCGTCCAGGTGCCGATCTGCACGCCGTCACGGGTCTGCAGCACGGTGTCGCCCACCATGATGCCACCCTGCGCCGGGCCGTTTATGTCACCGACGAAGTCGTAGGGGGCGGCCAGCTGGTCGATCACCTGGTTGACGGAATTGCCATCAACCACGCCGGTGCGGTTCACGCCGGTGCCGTTCACGAGGCCCGTGCCGAAGCTCGGGTCGCCCGGGTTGCTCAAGCGCAGCTCAGATCCGCTGACGACGTCGAGCACGTTGGCGGTGGAGCCGTCCGTGATGTTCAGCACCAGGTCGCCGACGCTAACGCCGCGGCTGCCGGCCTGGGCGAAGTTGTTGTTCGTGTCACGCAGCACCGTGCCGGAGGGCTCGTTGCTGGTGGAGTTGCCACTGGTCACCTGCTCACCGCCACGGGTGCCACTGGTGCCGTTCAGGTCGATCTGCCACTTGCGGCGGGCCAGAGCGGTGTTGATGCCGCCCACCGCGCTGCGGAAGGCCAGGCCACTGCCGGGCTGCGGGTTGAAGCTGGCACCGCGGGTGTCGATGTCCGGCCAGATGTCGGCCAGGATGCCGTAGGCACCGTTGCTGTCAACGAAGCGGCTGATGCTGTAGGCATCGCCGATGTTCCACTGCGGGGCGCTCAGGCTGCCGCAGCCGACCTCGTTCTGCGAGATCACGCTGACAACGCTGGTGGTGGCTCCGGTGTTCAGGTTGGTCACCAGGTCGCCCGGCAGCACGCCGGCGCTGATGAAGCTCGCCGCACCATCCGTGAAGGACGGTGTGCCGGCAAGGAAGATGTTGCCGATGAAGCCGCTGGCGAGCACCAGGTTGGTGCCACTCACGTTGGCAAGGTCATGGATCATCACCAGCTGGTGGCTGACGGCTGTGCGCCCGCTGACGAGGTCCTTGACCGTCAGGGTGGCGTTGTAGTTGCCGATGCCGTCGCCGGCGTAGTCATGGGTGATGCCGAGGTTGCTGCCGATCAGCTGGCGTCCACCGGACGGGTTGCTCAGTGAGCTGTAGCTGTAGTCGATCTTGCCGTCGCCCTGGAAGTCCAGGTCGTACTGCAGGTAGGCAGCATCATTCACGGACAGGCTGCCGATCAGGTCGAAGGTCACGTTGAAGCCGGTCTGGAAGATGTAGCGGCGGTCACTGGTGCCGCCCGGGGTCTGCACGGTGATGAAGCCGGTGCGGGCGCCGTCCGGCACGCGCACGGTCAGCTCCTGCTGGCCGTAGGGCGAACCGCCGATGTTGAGGATGTCAACACCGCTCGGGGCCGTCACGCCGGCACCGGTCGCGCTCACACCACCGGCGAAGTGCACGGTGTTGTTGCTGGCAACCGGGTCGAAATTGAAGCCGCGGATCACGATCGCCTGGCCGTTGGCGGCCACGTCGGGCTCGATCGCCGGGTCGATGGTCGCACTGCCGATGTAGGGTGGGTTCGCACCGCCCGCTGCGCTGTTGTTGGTGCCGGCCGTGATGCTGGCATTGCCCGGCGGGTTGGCCGCCAGCACCGCCATCGGGGTGCGGGCGATGCCGGAGGTGTCGGGCACACCGCCAGCGCCGGTGCCGAGGTTGCTGAGCGTCACCTGCGCCACGTCATGCGCGATGAAGGACTGGCCACTGGAGGGCAGCAGGTTGTTGCGGTCGAGCACGAAGCAGTGCACGAAGTACACGCCCTGCGCATCCGGGATGCCGTCCGCACCGGCTGCACCGGTCTCGTTGTCATAGTTGTCAAGCTGGCTGAACTCGAAGCTCGGGCTGGCGTCGTTGGAGCGCATCTGCACCGTGGTGCTGACCGCGCCGCCGCCGGTCGTCAGGCTGTCGAGGTTCACGATCGGGGCCGCCGCGTCGACGGTCTCCATCGGGATCACGCTGTCCAGCACGTGGTTGCCGGTGCCGTTGTACTTCGGACGGGTCACGACCCAGTAGTAGCCGTAGCCGTCACGGCCGCCGTCCACGGAGGCGCTGGCGGTGAAGCCGAGGCGGCTGTCACCGAGCTCACGCAGGGTGATGCTGGCGTTCATCTCCGGCGGGATCGCGGTGCCGGTGCTGCTGGAGGACTCATCGTCCTTCACGAGCTTGCTGAACACGGTGTCCGTTGCGCCGCCGTTCTCGGTGACTCGCAGGCGCAGCCAGTACTCGGTGTTGTTCGGCAGGCCGCTCGGGTCGAAGAAGGTGTTCCACTCGGGGCTGCTGCTGCTGCCGGCCACGACCAGCAGGGTGCCGGGCACGAGCTCTGCGGCTGAATAGTCGAATCCCGGGGGAGTGACGCGGGACGGACGCGGCGGGCTGCCGAGGCCGGGGAAGGTGGCGATCGGTCCGGCGCCGTCGGGACCCTGGTAGGGGCCGCCGACACCGTTGCCAAGCGTCGCGTCAAGCACGCGCAGTTCCCAGTTGTAGTTCAGGTCGCCACCGGCGGCACTCATCTCGACCTCGACACTGGTGTCGTTGTCGAACACGGAGACCTCATGGCTGGCAAGCTGGGCCTGGAAGCCGGCGGCGGTCTCGATCGGGGAGATCACCGCGCTGTCGAAGGCGTAGCCGCCGGTGGGCACCGGCGGATAGCCGCCGCCGTAGTCCACCGGGAAGGTGCCACCATCAGACGGCGTGGTCTGCACGCGGCCGCCGGCATAGATGTTGCCGGGCAGCGCGGGCGTGCCGCTCGCGATCGGCAGGCCGCTGGAGTCAACGAAGGTCCGCAGGTCATACATGTGCAGCGTGACCGTGTTGCCCTCCGGGTTGACGCGGATCTGGATCGGGTTGTTGATCAGCTGGCCCGGCTGCTCCGTCGGCCAGGTGCCGTCGAAGTCATCCGGGTCGTCATCAGGGCCGAGGGTGTCGCGGTACTCCCAGTCGAACAGCAGGTAGCTGCCGCCGCCGGTGGTGTCCGCGCCGCCGTAGCTCGAGTAGATGTCATAAGTGTCGCCACCGGTGCGCACCGGCAGGATGTTCACCGCGAACGGGATCGCGGCCTCGGTGTTGTACTGCAGGAAGACCTTGGTGATGTCATCCGCACGCAGCTCCGGGTCCTCCGGCTCGTTGGCGGCGTCATCCCAGCGGTAGGCCAGGATGCGGCCGGTGGCGTAGGGGTCGCCCTCGCCGGTCCAGGCCCAGCCGGGCCAGTCAGCCGGAGCCACGCCGGTATCCCAGGCGTTGCCCTCGTTCGGGCGCCAGTTGCCATCGTCCGTCACCGCACCACCGAGCGGGTACGGGACCTGCTGGTAGCTGAAGTTGCGGCCGAGGCTGCCGACGCCGCCCAGCGGGGCCAGCAAGCTGGCGAAGGCCGGGTTGTTGGTGAAGTCAGGTCCAAGCACATCCAGGTTGTTGAAGTTGTCATAGGCCTGGATCGTGACGTTGCCGGTCATGCCGGGGAACACCGGGCTGACTGAGCGGATCTGCTGCGCGGTGAGCGGGATCTGCACGGTGTCGGGGCTCAGCGAACCGGCGTCATACGGGCCGCCCGCGGAGGGGAACACGCCGGTGCGGTTGGCATGGTTGAAGTACAGCATGTACAGCACAACGTCCTGCGCCGGGTCATCGGCCGTACCGAGGTTGCCGTCAGGGCCGGTCACGTTGTCGAAGTACCAGCTGACGGGCACCACATCACTGAAGGTGGCGTAGTAGCTCACGATGCCATTCGGGTTGACGGTGTCGTCACGGTAGTCCGACGGCGGGTCGGACATCAGGCTGACGCTCATGCTGCTGAACTCGTAGAGCGGGACCTGCAGCAGGTCGGCCGCGCTGTCGAAGGTGCCCGGGTTGAGCAGGTTGGCAGCGGTGAACACGCCGGGGCCGTGCGGGGTGACGACCGGGTTGGCATTGTTGGTGTTGGCCAGCGTGGCGAAGTCGAAGCCGTCCGGCGGGTTGTTGTTCGGGCCGAAGTCGAAGCCGCCGCCGAAGATGCCGAAGATGCGCTCGATGAAGAAGAACGCGCCGCCGCCGAACAGGTTGCCGATGCCCGGGCTGGCCGGGTGGGACGCCATGTTCACGCCGTTCCAGTCGTAGGTGTAGTCATCGGCGGTGAACGGCGTACCGTTGCGGTAGAGCACGATCGAGAGGCAGCTGTCCAGGCTGAACTCGGGGTTCAGCGCCGGGTAGCCGGCGAAGTTCGTGAAGGCCTCGTCGCTGGTCGGGAACTGGTGGCCGAAGGCGCCGACGTTGTAGGGGTTGGCCTCACTGTCGCGGTGCGGCACCAGCAGGCCGCCGCCGGTCGGGTCGTAGCGCGGGTCGTCATTGGGTGTCATGTGGTCGGACGCGCCACTGCGGCCGGTGCGGTCAACCGCCGGCAGGGTGATCTTGCGGAAGTTGGTGCTCGGCAGGTGCTCGCGGATGTAGGCGTACATCTCCTCCGCGCGGTCGCGGTAGTCCTCGAGCGAGAAGCCGCCGGCGGTGGCGGTGACGTCGTAACGCAGGTCGTTGACATTGTCAGTGTCGCGCATGTCGTCCGGCACGGTGCGGCGCACCTGGCCGAAGAAGAACGGGTCACCGGCCTCGTAGGCGTTCACCAGGTCGGCATCCGGGCCGACGTCGGTGATGTAGGTGCCGATCACGTTGGTGTCATAGCTGTGGATCGTCAGGTAGTCCTTCAACCTGTTGAACTTGGCGCGGGTCATGCCGGGCACGTTGAGCAGCTGGTCCAGGCTCGAAAGCGCGAAGGGCTGCGGCAGCGGCATGTCGTCCTCGTCGCTGGCAGCGAAGTCCCAGAAGATGCTGCCGACGGTGCCGCCCGCGAGATTGATGCCGAGCGCGGTCAGCGGCGGGGTGACGTTGGCGACGTCATAGCGGTAGCCGGCGGCGCCGATGGTCGGGTCGATGTTGGGCTCGACGCTGCCATCAGCGTAGCCCGGGTCGATTGCGTTGAGCGTGTCCTGGCTCGGGTTGAGGTACTCGAGGATGTTGAGTGCCAGCTCCAGGTCGACGCCCGGCAGGCTGGTCAGCATCTCGACACTGTGGCGCGCGGCCTCGTTGCCCTGGGAGATGCCGTCGCCATCGGTGTCGCCAAGGTAGAAGTGCTGCACGTTCTCGCCCAGGTCAGGCCAGGAATAGCCGTCCGGGGTCGGGTCAGGGATGCCGGTGGACGGATCAAGCGTACCGAAGTCGATATCGCCGTCATTGGACAGCGTGCCGGCCGGGATGTTCCAGTTCCAGCGCTGGTTGGTCAGGCGATCCGGGAACAGCGGGTTGTCAATCCACTTGAAGCCGAGCTCGTTGAGCTGCTCGTTGTAGTTGAAGTCGTTGGTTGCCAGGCCCTCGAGGTTGTAGTCGACGTCAGCGGCCTCCGGCATCAGCACGCGCACCTTCTTGGCGAAGATGTTCAGGTTGATGCGGCCGGCCTCATCGGTCACGTCGGCATAGCTCTTGAGCAGGTCAGTCGGCACGGGGCCGCGGTCGAGGTCGGTGAACACGCTCTCGTAGATCGCGATGCGCGAGTTGAGCATGTAGTCACGGATGAGGTTTCCGTTGTCAAGGCTGCGCTCGACGGCGCTTCCGGCCCCGTTCAGACGGGGCTCGTCAGCATTCGGGAAGCCTCCGTTGCCATGCAGCTGGCCTTCCTTGCCATCAAACGGATCGCTGCCGGCATCGTTCAGGTCATAGCCGTCGTCAATACCGTCGGCATCGTCATCAACCGCCACCGCGAGGAAGGGATTGAACAGCCAGATGGTCTCACCCGTGTTCGGGCTGGTGCCGTTGTAGCGGTTCGTCGAGGACAGCAGCGAGGGCTGGCCGAGGTAGGTCGGCGAATGCATCTGGCTGAAGCTGAAGTCGAACTCATAGTTGCGGGGGTTGTCATAGACATCCGTCGGCAGCACGGAACGGTCACCACGGGGACTGGTCCAGTAGTCATCACCCGTTCCGAGGATGTCATCGAGGCCCGCGGCGCCGACGACACCGCTGTCCGGCACCTGGTCACGGCGGAAGCCGCTGACCGGGTCGAGCACGACGATCGCCGTGGCCGGCTGGTTGGCCGAGCTGTAGTAGTCCGGCAGGGACTTCTGCTGCACCACGAGTGAGATGGCGTCGTTGAGCGCCTTCTGGCTCGCAAGGTCCAGCTTATGTCCCTTGATCGCCTCGGCGGTGCTGACCGCTTCCGTGTTGAGGCTGGTCAGGACCAGCGTCACCAGCGGGAGCAGGAGCGCCACGAAGATGATCACGGCCAGCAGCACGACGCCCCGGTGGCCGCGCTTCACAGCGCGTCCGCGGAGCTGCCCACAAGGGGCGTGCTGAGGGGTGTTTCCGCCATTGGATATTCCAGTCATATCAGTTCCAGGGGTGAGGTCAGCCGTGGAAGCACTGCCGCTTTCCGGGGACCCACCAACGAGATTTGTGTAAGTGCGCATAAGCCTCGCAGTTTATTATTCCCAAGAGCCGGGAATCTACACCATATATATAGAAAATTGAGCCTTCACATCCGTGCAGTAAAAGTAAAAATGGCCCGGACATTGCCGGGCCATTCCTTCGCTTCAGGTCAGTTCGAGACCGGGTTCTTTTCCTGCAGCTTCTCCGAGGGAGTGCTGGCCCGGATGGTCGCACTCGGATCCAACGGATCGCGGAACAGGGTTCGCACCGCATCGAACACGTTCTGGTCCACGCGGCGCTCCTGGATCCGGCTGTCACGCGGGCTGGTCATCAGCTCGAGGTAGTACGGATAGGCTCCGCTCTCAACCAGGGGACTGTTGACCGGGACCGTGCGTGTCATCACCAGGTCCTTGTTGACACCGATGTAGTCAGCCTGCTGGTTGTACAGCGGCTGGGTGCGGGAGGGATCCGAGAAGGGGATCGGGCTGTCGAGGCGGTAGTACACGGTGCTGCCGGTCTTGCCAGCCTTACCACTCTTGTTGCGGCGCTCCTCGATCACATCGTTGGGGGTGGACACCACGGTCACACGCACCGCTCGCATGTAGGGCAGCCACCAGCCGGGCACCGGGTCATCCGGGATGCCGTCGCCGTCCGGGATGCCGTCCGCATCGCCCAGGTCGCCGACGCCGGTCGGGTTCAGGCTGCGCTGGTAGTAACCGGTACCGTGCAGGCGCTCCATGTCGGGACGCAGCTGCGCGATGCCACCGTCAATCACTTCACCACCGCTGAGGCTGGTGGTCACATAGGCATAGCGGTCGATCGGCGAGTTGTCATTGCGGCCGTCGCCGTTTGAATCGATGTTGTCGAACACGGCGCTGTTCCAGCCACTGGTCAGCGTGCCGCCGGTCACCTCACCGAGGCCGACACCGGTCGGCGGGGCAACATGGTCACCGGTCAGCTTCAGCGGGTCGAAGCCCTCGGGATAGCTGTCCTGCAGTTTCCAGCTGAAGCCGCCATACTGGGCACCGGTATCCGGGTCGACGTAGAATCCGTCAGTGCCGTTGAAGGCCACGTCGATCTGGCGCATCTCCCAGTGGTCCACCAGGGGCTCCATGCCGACCATCGAATTGTCACGCTCATCATTGGCGGCAATCCAGTTGATGCTGCCGTCAAGCAGGCTCTGGTAACAGATCTCGACGTTGCCGCCATTCACGCGGGAAAGGTAGACCGGCACCTCATGCAGGTACTCGTACTTCACACGGGTGATGTTGCCGCTGATCGGGATCTGGCGCTCACGGCGTACGATGTCCGGGCTGTCCGCAAAGGCGTAGAACAGGTCCTGCACCAGGACGGAGCTTTCCTTCTGAGCGCCGGAGACCACCACATCCGGGTAGCCGTCCAGCACGCCGCGGCCGGCACCGGGGCCGGAGTTCTGCAGGTCGGCACCGTCAAACACGGCGTCACCGTTGCGGTCCCACTCACCGGAAAGGTAGTAGGGCATTTCGTCATTTGCCGGAGTCACGAGGCGCAGCAGGCTGTCGTAGTAGACCAGCTCGCGGGAGCCGTCGCGGCGGATCGCCTTCGGCACGGCGAAGGTCTGGTTACTACCCCGGGGGGTGTCTGCCACAAGTGACTGGTGCGTAAGGCGCAGCCTGTCACTCCAGGCGCAGCTCAGGAAGTAACCCGCGGAGATCACCGGCAGGTTGTTGACCCGCCATGCCACGCGCCAGACGGCATCCTCGTCGTAACCCTCGCCATTGGTGTACGGCAGGTCATCGGGGTAGCCGTTGAGGTCGCGGTCGTACTCCAGCGGAATGGAGGTCGCGGTGCTGATGTCATTCACCACATAATCCAGGGCCGCTCTTGTGTTGTTGTTCAGCTGGGCACGGCTCTCACCAACGCGCAGCACCTCGAAGGAAGTGCCGAGCACGGTGAACATCACCGAGAAGACGATTGCGGCGATGAGTACCACCACCAGCACCTCGATCAGGGTGAAACCGTTGCGTCTGTATCTGTTCTTGATCATCCGCTCACCTGGGCCGGCCTGTCGCCAGCCGGCCTGAGAGTGCCCCCGCCATTCTGTAAGCAGACGGGGTGCCTATACCTGTTATTCCCACCTGCGGCAGCACTCAAAAGCCACCGCCGGAAATTGCACTGGGCCAGCGCCGGACATGCCGGCGCAAGGCATCAGACCTTCTTGCTGTAGAAGATTGCGCCTTCGAACAGCTGCAGCACGTACCACTCATAGAGGGTATCCACGCCGGGGCTGCCATAACCGGGCAGGCCGGTGTCGAAGAACTCGCGCTGCTCGTCCTCGTATTCCTTCGTTTCGTGCTTTGCATCACCATAGGCGAACAGCAGGTAGCCGCTCACGTTGGTGCCCCACTTCCAGGTCTCGTTCTCAAGCGTGGCGGCGCTGTCACCGAAGGGATTGGCGCTCGCGCTCAGCACAGGCACGTAGGCGAAGTCACCGGGGGCGAAGTAACGGCCGTCATTGGGACCGAACACGTAGTCGTCCGGGGTGAAGCTCGCAAGCGGCAGGCCGGTCGGGTCCTGGGACACCAGCGTACGGGCACTGTCAAACGGGTCCGTGGCGGTGCTGACGTTCGGCTGGCTGCCGTCGCCCTTGATCGAGCAGTAGAAGGAGACGTCATAGCCGCCGGGAGCGGGATTGCCCGGCTCAAACACATCAGCCGGGTCGAAACCGCCGCCGATGTTGATGTTGAAGCGGAACACGTTGCGCATCTGGTCACGCTGGGCGGTGTTCACGTTCGTGACGAATGGGTTGGCCGGGTACTCCGGCATGCTGTCCGTCAGGATCAGTGAGTCGAACAGGCGGGCGGTGTCCTCATTGCCGCTGAACGGGGTGTCCTTGACGTTCTTGATCTGCTCGAACACGTTGGTGCTGGAGCCGTTGTAGTGGCCGACGCCACCGAGGATGCCGTTGACCATCTGGTTGGCCTGCGGGGCCAGGGAGCCGGCGCCACCGCCCGCATAGAACTGCGGGTCACCGAGCGCATGGTCCTGGTAGGTCGCCATCGCATCCAGTGCCACGCCGGGGTAGTTGCCGTTGTGGTTCTGGGCATAGTTGGCAAGCCCGGTCTCGATGCCGGACATCTGGGCCTTGATGGCCGCTTCCTTGGCCTTGACCTGTGCACCCTTGACCAGTGGGACGAGTGTCACCACCAGCAGTCCGATGATGCCGATCACGACCAGCATCTCAACCAGTGTAAAACCCCTGCGACTGCGCATCGTTTCTGCTCCTGTCAATGCCATTGCCATTGCGATTAGAATTCAACCTTGTTGCCGCTGTTGTCAGTTGCCGTAGTCGACCCCTGACCGCTGCGCTTGGCGTAGGTCACCAGACCACGCTCGAACATGTCCTTCGTACCGTTGCCATTCCAGTCCTTGCCGGCGGCTTCATTGCCGCGCACCGCAAGGCCGAGTGAGTTGTTCGGGTAGTTCACGTACCAGCTGCCGTTGAGGCGCATGTCGCCATAGCCCCAGATCTGGTAGCTGTCAACGACGTCGATGTAGTACTTGCCATCCTGCACGGCGCCGCTAGGGTAGGTCACGTTGTAACCGGCCTTGCCGGCCACCACGCCCTGCGGGTAGGTGTAGTCGTTGGCACTGTCAACGCCGTAGAAGTGCGTGTAGGTGAAGTCACCGGGGGTCGGCACCACGTTCTCGCCGGGGATCGAGGGATCCAGGCGCGCCGGGCCGCCGTTTTTCCAGTTGGCATCGCCGTACTCCCAGAGCACGTTGCCCATCTGGCGCTTCATGAAGGGGTTCGGCGGGTACTCGCCGATGTAGCCCATCGCCACCAGCGGGTCGCTGTACTGGTTGAAGCGGTTGTAGAAGTTGTTGTAGTTCCAGTTTGCGGCGTAGGGCTGGGGCAGCAGGTCAGGACGCTCGATGTCCTGCACCGTGTTGATGTTGTAGCCCTCGCGGGTGACACGCTCCGCGCCACCCCAGATGCCCAGCGAGAAGCGGTCGCCCGGGTCGCTGGTCAGGCCGCTGCCCGTGTCACGGGCGACGTATGGGTCGAAGTTCGGGTCGCTGACCGTGGCGTTGTCATACCAGGTCACGCGGAAGGGGTACTGGCCGTTGTGGTCGGTACCGAAAGCCTCGAGTGCCTTCTGGATCTCATTGACCTGGGTCGCGGTCTGGGCCTCCATCTGCTTGCGCTTGACCTTCTGCAGGTTCGGCAGGGCGATCGCCACGAGGATGGCAATCACCACGATCACGACCAGCAGCTCGATCAGGGTGAAGCCCCGCAGCTGTGTGCCCCAGTCAGGCTTGATGTATCTGCTCTGCATCAATCAGCTCCCGGTAATCTTGATGAAGGTAGCGCCGTAGAAGGCGTTGTCAATGTCGGGACCGCCGCCCGGCAGGGTCTGGCCGAATGTGCCGATGCCGCCGTCGCTGTCCGTCACGTCACCACGCAGGATGCCCGCCGGGGTGACATTCGAGAGCACCTGCTCCAGCGGGTCCGCCACGAGGCTGTTGTCAAAGTCGAAGGCACTGGCGCTGTTGCTCCAGTACTTCTCGCTCAGGCCCTTGGCCTGGCTGTCATCGGCGCGGCTTCCGCCCCAGCCGATCAGGATGTAGCCCTTGCACTTGGCGTAGTACTCGCTGCGGTCCTGGCCACTCAGTGCGCCCCAGTTACCGGCGAAGTCCGTGCCACTGAGGTTCTGCGGGTTGAGCGGGATGTAGGTGAAGTGGCCGCGGCCATAGTCGGCGTAGTTGGCACGCATCGACTGGCTGCTGCCGAGGTAGCGGTTCCAGTTGATGGTGTTCGGGTCGCTCACGTCCGGCTGGGTGTCACCGTTCACGCCCTGCGGGCTGAACAGGAACAGGTTGGACATCTGCGCCTTCAGGCCACCGTTGGTCCTCACGAAGGGGTTTGCCGGGTAGTCCGTCAGCTCACCGCTGACGATCAGGGCATCCAGCACGGACGGGTTGGGGGTCTCGTCCGGGAAGTAGGGAGCCTGGTTGCCGGGACCACGCGCATCGCTGTCATCCTTCGGGACGTAGAAGTCCTTCTGGGGCTCAGCGCCGTTGTAGGTCGGCAGGCCGCCGATCAGTCCCGGGCCGGCGAAGTAATCGCCGTTTGAGTCCTGGATCCACTGGACGCCGGGATAGCCACCCTTGGCCACCCCGTACTTCTCCAGTGCCGCCTGGATGTCATTGCAGCCCTTCTTGACTTCCATGTCCTTGGCCTTTGACCGAGCGGCATTGGTCGCCGGAAGGGCGATGGACACCAGAATCAGGATGATGCCCATTACCACCAGCAACTCAACCAGGGTAAAAGCCTTTGTGTCTCTGTGCATAGTTTTCACCACGAGATACGCCTCAGTGCTAGGTGTAGCGTCGAGTATGTAGACGTTTTATTATAGAACAGGTTACTTCCAATACCTAAAAGCCCCGGAAGCTCCTGCACCGGCCTGAGGCCGCTTCCAAACAAGGCCGCACGCAATCCGCGCAAGCCATCAAGCTGGGAATTCCGACAAGAATTCGGTTTTTCCACCCGTATTCTCCCTGCCCTGCGATTTCGGCCGGCCTGTCTGACCTTGGCCGACGGACTATGTTCCGGTCCGATCAGTTGGTCGGGGTGATGATCAGGCTCTTGTTGTTGGTCAGCGGACCCGTGCCCTCGCCCAGCGTGGTCCACTCATTCGTCGGGGAGACGAAGGTGCGCAGGTCGATCACATTCAGGTCGCTGAACGGGATGTAGCCTTCCGGCGCGTTGCGCGGCAGCCAGAACACCTGCACGATGATCAGCTTGCCGGGACCACCGCCGCGGGTCAGCACCTGGAACTTGTTGTCCGGGCCCTTGGCGATCGGGTACGGGTCGAGCGCCGTGGCACCGCCATCGCGGTCGTCGTTCGGGTCGAAGTTGTCGCCGTCAGTGTCCAGCGGGTTGTTCTCACCGCCGACATTGGTCACCACGTCAAGCACGATGGTGCGGCGGCCGAACTCGCCGAACTGCTCCACGAGCTGGTCATAGCCCGTACGGAAGTTGTCCATGTTGTTGAGGTTGTCCAGGCGCTGCTCCACCTGGGGCAGGCTGCGCCGGTCGATCATGCGCACATCGGCGATGTCCGGGACATTGACCGGGTCCACACCAGGGCCAGCCTGCTCAAGCAGGGCATTCTGGCGGTTGATGCGGAAGCGGTAGAAGCCGATCGGCTCGTACTCGTAATCAAAGCTGTTGGGCGTGTTGAAGTTCACATGCCCGGTGAACATGCCGCCGATCGGGTTGGACGGCGTGTTGCGGTTCACACCGACGGCGTTGTTGTAGCCCTGGGTCGCCGGGTCATACGGGTTGTAGTCCAGCGGCAGGGGGTAATGCCACATCGCCTGCCAGTCGCCTGCGGTCTCGTAGTCGTAGCCGAACCAGTCAGCGGTTGCCGTGTCGATGGCTCCCTCCGCCTGGTAGACACGCACCTGCACCGGGTTTGGCGTGACATTCGAGTAGATCTGGTCGTAGGGCATCTGGCGCAGTTCCGCCAGGCGTTCCTGTGCCAGCATCAGGGCGCGGGTACGAACGGTGGACTGCTCCACCATCTGCAGTGACTTGCTGTAGAAGTAGGCCACGGGAACCAGTGCGATCGCAAGGATCGTAAGCGCGATCATCAGCTCCAGCAGGGAGAAACCCCGCCTGCCTGCCATCCTGATACGCATGTTGTGCCTCAATTCATCCACCTGTCGCATACCTTATGTTACCCATCAGGGAACTTTGAATTACAGTACTCAGATCTTCGAGAGGAAGTCCTGGCGGTACACGAACTCGCGTGCCACCTGGGGGGAGACGTTGCCGAGGTCCAGGCGCGGGTCATCACGGTCGATGAAGTGCGCCCGGTCGTTCGGGGTGTAGTCATCCACGAAGTACTTGCCGCTGTTGTTCCAGTAGGTGAACACCCTGCCGGCACTCTGGCTGTTGGCCTTCTTGTTGTCCTGCACCATGGTCTTGGCGATCGGAGAGGTTGAACCGAAGTCCATGGTCTCCGCGATCACCATGTAGACCGCATGCACGCCACTTGCCTCCAGGCGGTCCTGGATCCGGCCGTGGGACTGGCCATAGTAGTTGCCGTCCGGGAAGGGCTCGGGATCGAATGTCCACTCCGACTTGTACACCTCACCATCCGGGGAGAAGGTGATCAGGTACTGCAGGAACTGCATGTCCTTGTATTTGAACTCATCGATCGTGCCGTCGTTGTTCACATCCTCCCAGCCAGCCGGGTAGGTGTTCTTCCAGGGGTTCAGGAAGAAGACTTCCTCGGGCAGCTCAACCTTCTTGAGGATGATGTAGTCAAGGACCTGGTCCTTCATGCGCTGGCTGTCCACACCATGGGTGTAGATGCGCAGGCCGTTAACGTCGAAATCGATGGTGCGGTCGAAGCTGAGGATCTCCTGCTCGTCCGCGGTGCAGAACACCTTCATCGCCTGGTCGTTGCGGTCACCGGTATCCCAGGTCGGGGCGGTCGGGCCGTCGATCCAGCGGTCCACGTAATCCTGCGTGTCACTGCCACCGAGGCCGAGGTTTTGCGGATAGAAGATCAGCGGGGTGGAGATGTCCATGAAGGCGCCATCCTCCGGGCCCGCTGCGCTGAAGGTCTCAGCAGCATCGTAGGGATAGAGCGGCTCGACGGGGTAATCGGCGATGCCGGCGTTCCACGCGTCGTACTGGTTGAGCCAGTCGAGGTAGGTGAACGGCGCCTGGCCGGTCACAAGGCTCGGGTTGAAACCGCTGTCATAGGGCTTGAATCCGTTGGAATCCACCTCGATCCAGCGCGGACGTTCCTCCACGATGAAGTAGGTGTTCGCCGAACGGCTGATGCCCGGGTTATTCGGGTTGATGTAGCTGCCGCTGGGGGTTCCGCTCGGGGCGGCATTGCTTGCGGTGTCACTGGTGGTGTCCCACCAGCCCTCACACTGGCGCGCATCCGGCGACATGTCGAATGCCATGAACACCCGGCTGCCGGTCTGCTCGGCCTTGGCACGCGCATAGCCGAAGTCGGTGGCGAAGATGTCCACCGCACTTGCGAGGTTGCGCTCCGGCCGTGAGGAGATGAAGCTCGGAACAGTGATCGCGATCAGGATCGCGAAAATGAGCAGCACGACGAGGAGCTCGATGAGCGAGAAACCCCGTGTTCCATCTGATTTTCGACCCCAGTTATTCATATGGTCCGTCCTTGCATTCAACGGGCAATGTTACATTGTACCCATTCGGTAGTCAATTCCACGCCACCGCGCGGAATGGCCCTCCGGTGGCCGCCCGCACAGACTAAGACGTCGAGATCCGCGCGGGGTTACCTCAAAGTCTGACTTTCAGGCCGGGTGGCCGGTTCCGTGGGTGCGATACATTACTAGTATTGCTGTGTTATCCTAGTGCGCTATGCTCGAAATCCCCAGCTACTTCACGCGGCTTTACACGGCTGCTGAAATCGACAAGCGCGTGGACGAGATCGCCGCGCAGATCACCGAGGACTTCGCCGGTCGCAAGGTGCATCTGGTCGGCGTGCTGCGCGGGGCCAACATCTTCCTGTCAGACCTGGTGCGCCGCATCGAGGTCCCGCTGAGCTACGACTTCCTCGCGGTATCGAGCTATTCCGGCACCTCCAGCACCGGCGTCGTGCGCCTGATCAAGGACCTGGACGAGAGCATCGAAAGCGAGCATGTGATCGTGGTCGAGGACATCATCGACAGCGGCCTGACACTGAACTACATCCTCGAGCAGCTGCAGCACCGCAAGCCGGCCAGCGTGCACGTCTGCGCCTTCCTGAACCGGCCGCACAGCCGCAAGGTGGAGATGAAGATCGACTACACTGGATTTGAGATCCCGGACAAGTTCGTTGTGGGCTACGGTCTGGACTTCGAGCAGAAGTGGCGCCAGCTGCCTGACATCTGGGCGATCAACTAGGACCGGGCGATGTGGTCGCCCGACTACTACCGGCTATCTGACAGGCAGCGCATCATCGCGCTGATCCGCGAATATCCCTTCGGCGTGCTCAGCATGAGCGACCGTGACGGCCGGATGCAGGGCGTGCACCTGCCTTTCCTCGTCGATGAACTGCCTGACGGATCAATTGAATTCGTGGCACACATGGCCCGAGCCAACCCATTGCATGATTCGTTTGATGGTGAGCGGGAAGCACTGGTCGTTTTCAGCGGCCCGCATGGCTATGTCTCACCTTCCGACTATGCCAGTGATGGCCAGGTGCCGACCTGGAACTACATCGCAGTGCATGCCGTCGGCAAGCCGGAGAAGTATGGTGACGGACCTGACAGCGAGCTGGCAATCGAGCGCCTTGTTGAAGCCATGGAACCGGGCGACAGCGGCTGGCGGATGGCAATGCTGGATGAGCGTAAGCGCGATGGCCTGCTGCGTGGCATCGTGGCCTTCAGGATGCTGATTGACAGGCTGGACGGCAAGCTCAAGCTCAACCAGAATAAGAATGCAAAGGACATCAGAAACGTAGCCGCCAGGCAGGCTGCACTTGGCAACACTGACCTGGCGGACTGGATGATCTCTGAACTGGAGCGGGGTGTGGACTAGCTGGCTGGACCCATGATGCCGAGCATCAGGCCACCGGGGGCCACGAAGTAGCCGAAGGTGGCAATGTCCTCCATCCCCATCGCATCGCCGAAGGTGGTCCCGCCGGCAGCGGTGACTGCATCCAGCGTGGCCTGCACGTCATCGCTCCAGATGTAAGCCATCACCTTTGCATCCGGCGTATGGTTCTGGAACACGCCGGAAATTCCGCTGCCGGGGTGGAATTCGAGGTAGCCATCCATGCCGGGCTTGACGCCCCAGCCGAACAGCTTGCCATAGAACTTCGTTGTCATCGCGGAATCACCGCTATAGATCTCAAGCCCGCAGAACTGGCCGGGCACACCGCTGGCACCGGGCCCGACCGGATTGGCAACGTCCTCAGCGGGCAGGGCCTGGTCGATCAGGCCGACGATCACGCCGCTGGCATCCATGAACATCGCGATGTTCGGCATGTCAGGCGCGATCGGCATCTTCTCCATGAAAGTGCTGCCACCCATCGCATCCACCTCAGCCAGCTTGGCGTCGATGTCCGGATTGTACAGATAGTAAGCCGTCTGCTGCGGCATCTCCGGGTTCTGGCTCAGGCCGCAACCCAGCACACCCTTCTCCATGTCCGGCATCCAGATGCTGTAGCCGTCCATGAAAGGCATCACCTGCCAGCCAAACACCGTAGACATGAATGCACTGGTGGCATCAATGTCAGCAGTGGTGAACTCCAGCCAGGCGACCCAGTGCTCACCGGTGCCGACCGGCATCTGTGCCGTGCCCTTGGTCATTTCCATCTCCATCTGCATCCCGGCGACGGCCTGCTCACCACTGCCGAAGTACTTCGCAGTGTCGTTGTCACCGAAGCCGCGAGCCTCGGCATTGCCAAGCATCGCCATTGTGGCGGCAGTTGCTGTGATAAGCGCTGTTGCAATCCTGCGCATGACTGAATACTCCTTTTATGAACCATCCCGCGCTTGTGGCGTGGAGGCGAAATGATATCAGTTTCCGGCCGGGCCGATCAGGCCCAGCACCACTCCATTTGGATCGGAGAAGTAGCCGAACATCCCCATGCCGGGCATGGCCGCCGCCTCGCCGATCTGCTTGCCGCCGCTGGCAACGATCTTCTCGAGTGCCGCCATCACGTCCGTCACGTAGATGTAGATCATCACCGGGGCCTGCGGCGTATGTCCCTGGAACACTCCGCCGACACCGGCTCCGGGGTCGTACATCATGTACTGCGGCCCCATGGACGCGGTGCCCCAGCCGAACAGCCCGCCGTAGAAGTTCTCCGCCTCGGACAGGTCCGTACCTCCGTGGATCTCCACACTGCAGACGGTGTTCGGCTCAACCGGTTCAGGTGCCGTCCACGGAGCCGGCACATATGGCTGGGGCGATTTGGCACCGTCAAACAGCCCGAGGTGCACCCCCTGGGCATTCCTGACAATCGCAGAGTTCGGCATGTCTGGACCGATCGGCTGCTTTGGCTCAACCAGTTCGCCGCCGCGCGCCACGACCTTCGCCACAACATCGTCAATGTCGGGCACCGCGATGTAGAACAGCGAGTTTGGCAGTTCATCGCGCCAGCCCTTGCTGAAGCCCATCCCGAGATGTCCCGGTGCATAGTGCACCTTGAACGTGTCGCCAAAGTCGGACAGCTCCCAGCCGAACACAGTGCCATAGAAATCATGTGCCTTCTGGAGATCCGTTGAGCGGATCTCCACCCAGCAGATCGGGTGCTCCCCACTACCACGCGGCGCCTGCGGTGCGCCGCCCGTTGCATCTGACATTTCCCGCCTCCCGTTATTCCTGGCTTCCCCCGAAGCAGTATGAGGATAGCGGCTGGCCCGTGATCTCCACAAGCCAGCCGCAGCATTGTCCAAGTATCAGGCAGTTGCGCCTTCCGGCACATAGCCGTCGGTCTGCACCTTGCTCCAGTCGCTGCCCAGCTCGAGCATTGCCTTCAGCGAGACGAGGAAGCTCGTCCAGCCGGCGTGGTAGTCCTGGGTCTTGCGCTCGCCGAAGCCGCTGTGCAGCAGGCTGATCCGCGTCCGTCCACTGCTTTCCTTGAGCTCCCAGCGCACCACCGTATCGTCCTCAGTCCCCCACAGCCAGCGCACCTCGAGGCTGCGGCCGGGTTCGAGGCTGACAACGCTCTGGGGCCCGCCGTTCTCCCAGCCGTAACTGAATTCACCTCCCGGCTCCAGCACGACACGTGCCCCGCTGGCGAAGAAGCGGTCCAGCTGCCCGGGATCCGTGAGGCCTTCCCAGACTGCCGAGGCCCCGCTGGCAACTTCCACTGCGCAGTCCACCGGGCCGCGCACATGGTTGTAGTCACACCTGAGGATCTGCGCATGCCCATGGGCATGCAGGCGCAGGTTCTCCAGTGCGGCCACCCAGAAGTCCGTCATCGATCCGCTGCCCTCCTCCCACTCGCGGTTGCCATGGGTCACGAGCTTCACTACGGTGGCATCGCCGTCGCCGTCCAGCGTGAACTCAACCACCGTGTCATTGCCATTCACATGCCAGACATAGCTCAGGCTGCGGTCCTGCTGAAATCCCTTCAGCTGCTGCTGTGCTTCGGATGGCAGCCCCGGAGTGTAGCGGCCCCAGAATCCGTAGCTCCCCCCTGCCAGGTCCACCCTGGCATGCTCAGCGAACCACTGTTCCAGTTCACTGGTCGTTGTCAGCAGGCGGAAGACCTCCGCTGCCGGCCGGTTGATCCTCACGGTCGTGTTGATAGTCTTGCTCATTTCAGTGCTCCGTTGTCAGTTTCATGTGTTGGTCAGATGGCCCAGCCGTCCGGCCTGGCCAGTACTTCCACCTTGCGATCGCTGTTGCCTTCGGCAAGCTCACGCAGCTCGACAAGGAAGTGGAACCAGCCGGCTTCGTAGTCGTGCTTCTGCGCCTCGTTCGGGAAACCGCTGTGCACCAGCGTCAGCCGGGTGCGCCCCCCGCTGCCGCTGAGCTTCCAGGTGATGAAGGTTTCGGGATCAGTGCCGTGGTACCAGTCGGTGTGGATCAGTTCATTGGGCTTGAAGCTGATCACCTTCGTCGGGCCCTCATTCGGACCCCAGCCGTAGCTGTACTTGCCACCTTCCCTGAGCTCAACCTCCGGCCCCTCGCCTCCGAAGATCCCTTTCAGGCCGTCACTGCTGGCGAGGATGTTGTAGACGGTCTCGCGCTCCGCGGCAATGTCAATCCCGACTTCAAGTTGCCCGGTCTGCTGCTCGGCCCCGAATTCGAAGATGCCCGGCCGGCTGCCGGTCTCGCAATAGCCTCGCAGGGCCAGCAGCACCCACTGCCAGTATTCGATCATCGTCACTTCGGTCTCGCCTCGGCGAGGCACATCCGTATGTGCCAGCTCGACGCAGCAGGCATCGCCGTCGCCACTGAGCTGGAAGGACAGCCCGGTGTTTCCACCACGGAATTGCCAGTTTAGTTCCAGCCTGCTGCCATCTTCATAACCGGCCAGGCTGAACTTGTCAGTGCCATCACATGGACTGTCCGGCAGCCGGTTGCCACACAGCTTGAAGCGGCCCGCCGGCAGGTCCACGTCCGCCTTGTCACTGAGCCAGCCGTTTAGCTGCTGCCAGTCCGTCAGCGCCCGCCAGACCTTCTCCCGGCTGGACCTGATATCGATTGCCAGCCTGACCTCAAACCGTTCCTGTTCCATTCCGCTCATGTCTTCTCCCAAATGTTGTCAGTATTGCCCGCCGGCGTTCCCGGCGCTTTTCACTTTGCCGCCCCTGCAGCAACTATACGCTTCGCAGCAGGGTCCGTCCTCCCTGCTCAAGTGCCGCAGACACCAGCGGGGGCATCGCTAACGGCTGAGCATTCTCGATCTGGCCCCTCAGGTTCAGCAGTGCCGCACTCCAGCTTTCAGCCAGGCGGATCCGCTCAGCGTCAGCCAGTTCATCCAGCCCGCGCATGCTGAACTGGATGTTCAGTCCGCCGATGGTGGAACTGAGGATGAACTCAAGCTCAACTTCCACCCCTGCGTACCGCTGGCACAGCACCAGCAGCTCCGGCGCGCGGCTGGCAATCAGCTGGACGGCATCCGCCCACTGTCCCGGGCTGCCTGCCAGGCTACGTCCCCACAGTCGGTAGATCCCGCGCTCGAGCTCCACCTCCGCTCCCTCGCACAGCCACTGCCTGAGCCTGGCTGGTTCTGTCAGCGCGGCAAACACCTGTGGCTTGCCTGCCCTGACAACCAAGTTCGTACGCAGCATTCCGGCACACCGCTTGAATCCCTGCATGTCACACCTCTCATTCATTTCCTGTTTCCGCGCGCCAGTGGCAGCCGAAGCTGCATGGCAGTCACGGGTTGCGGGCCGCTTAGTTGGGCGAGGGCCCGCCCTCGTCGGTGCTGTCCGGATTGCGGTAGCAGGCCAGCACCAGCTTGAAGATGTCCGCACCGTCGCGCGGCACTCCGTCGTCAGCTCCGTACTTCTCCGCGAGGAACTGGATCAGCTGCTGCAGTTCCGCCATGAACTCCCCTCGCTGCGAGGCATCAGCCAGCTCGATCTGGGCACTCAGGTTGAGCGTCGGGGTCTCGTCCCGCATCATCGCGAGGCGATTTGAATCACGTGCCAGTTCATCCGCGAGACCCATCATGTATCCGACGCTCAGGTTGTCCCTGAGCTTCTCCCTTCCTCCGAGGGCTGCCACGAGCGCTGGTGCGAAGGACACGCTCTGGGCGGTGACCCGGTAGATCGCTTCCTTCAGGCCACGGGCCTGCCGCTCATCCACCTGCTCCACGAACCCGGCCTTCTCCAGCACCTTGACGTGGTAGTGCACCTTCTGCGGCGTCAGCCCCAGGTTGCCTGCAATCTCGGTGCAGGAGTGCGGCTCCGCCAGCAGGTGCATGATGTCCATGCGCAGCGGCTTGAGCAGTACCCTTGCCTCACCGAGGCTCCCGACTACCTGTTCCTTCTTCACCTTTTCGCTCGCTCCTCGAAGCTGATACTGTGATTATACAAATTTATTTGTATAAAGCAAGTGATTTTACAAATTTTCCTGTAAATTCGCGGAAATCATGTACACGACGACGGCTGGACCCTGATCTATACTGGGTTCAGGAGATACCAGCAACCTGAATGGACCAACAGGAATCTAGTGGGGACATCACACGGCAGCAGCTCGGGGGCATGACCAATAAGGAGCGCTTCCACGAGGGCCGGCGCATCCCGAAGCAGCTGCGCAGGATTCTCTGGGAGCTGTGGTCACCGGTCGTCACCAGCGAGGACGAACCTGACGACTGGCAGTTGCTGGAAGTGCTGGACTGGTATCTCTCAACACGCGGACATGGCTCCGTCGAACATCTGTTCGAAGGGGTGGGCAGGAGTTTCATGTCCATCTCGTTCATTTTCCTGATTGGAATCGTCGTCCTGCTGTTGTTCTTCGCCATTGGCAGTTACAGCCTGTTTCCCTCCTTTGGGCAGGTTGGCTGGAGCGTACCCGAAATCATTGCCATCGCAGTGATGGCCACAGTTACGGTAGGATGCACGCTTGGAGCCCAATCCTCAACAGGCCTGAGGAAGCAACTCGGCAAGCGGCTGCATGAACTGGATATCCTGGAGCTTGTCTCAAATGTATACGGTAGCCCGGTTTCGGAATACGACCTGGTGCGCCTGCCTCCCCTGGCACGCGGCCAGCATACGGAAACGGAGCTTGTGAATGGCCGGCTGATGGCTGACAATCTTGAGCTGTTCCTCGGGATGGGCGGTTCCGCCGTCCGCCGGCGGTTGATGGCGGAGCGCGTGCTTTCCGTCCTGCGCGGCACCGCGATGGCGAGTGGCCTGCTGCTGGCCATACTGCCAATCGCCGCCATGCCCCTTCTGCTGATCAACATCATGCTGACAAACGACCCCAGGCAGTTCACCAACCGTCGCCATGAGCTGCTGCTGGCGATGCTAGACGAAATGTATGCAGACGGGAAGACAGTCACGAAGTGATGTAGAAGCATCCGGAAAGAGCAGGAGGACAGGCCGGCTGGTTACCACCTGTTGGAAACACCGGAATCAGTCTTCGTCGGGTTGCGGGATCCGGATGCCCGGCTGCTCGGCCTCAAGGCCTGCCTCATCCCCCGGCTGCTCCAAGCCGCCGACGGTGATGCGCGCACGCACGGGCCGCTCGCCGGTGCCGATGTCCAGCACCTCGCGGGTGATGAAGGCGAGCACGATCAGCAGCACCGACAGTGCCGCCACCAGGCCGATTGTTGACCGATTCGTGCTCATGGCCATTAAGACTCCCTATATCAATAATCGTTCGCGCTCGAAAAGCATTTAGCCCTCGGCTGAAATTTCCGCAAAGTCCTATCGCTCCACACCATCTCGACGCTTTACAGTTGCTGGATATAATCGACGGATGCACGCATTGCATGGCCGGGACGCAGAGCTCGCCCTACTGGTTGAAGCATGGGAACAGGCACGCCGGGGCCAGGTGCGCTATGTGCGGATTGCGGGCGAGCCTGGACTGGGCAAGACCCGCCTTGTGCAGGAGCTGTACCGCATCCTGACAACACAGTACGACCCGGCTGCCGTTGAGACAGGAACCGGCTACTGGCCCGACCTGTTCCTCGGCGCTCGCGTGATGGACAGCGTGCGGCCACGCTTCCCGGCGGACGGTCCGCCGAAGATTCCCCTACCCTTCATGTGGTGGGCAGTGGTCTGCCGCCAGGGCAATGAGCATGTGCCGGACAGTTTCGCACCGTTCCTTGATGCGATGGAGCAGCTTTCACTGCACCTCGACGGCATTATGCGCGCCAAGCTGGTGAAGGATGCCTGGCTGGATGCCGGACGAAGCTTCCTTGAGGCCGGACTGGGCTTCACACCGGTCGGTCCGCTGGTGGACGTGTACGCCGCGCTTCGCTCGGTCTGGCAACTCGGCAAGCGCCAGCATGAACTGAAGGGCGGGCGCAGCATCACGGATCTGTCAGGCGGGAAGGACATCTACCTGGGGCAGAAGCCCGAGGACATGGTCAGCCGCCTGCTGTCAACGCTGAATGACCCAGCTGACAACAAGCTGCCGACCGTGCCGCTGGTGCTGGTGCTTGACGATGCGCAGTGGGCGGATGCACGCAGCCTCGGTTTCGTGCAGCGCATGCTGGAACTCGGGGTGGAGCGCGAATGGAGCCTCCTGTGCATCAGCACGATCCGCTCCAACGAACTGGCCAGCCAGCTGCGGGCTGCAGAGGAAGGGGAGAACCGGCTGGCTGCCACCGCCGCTGAGCTGGAGACCGGCTTGATCCGCCATACCGGTGAAGCCAATGTGCGCAGGATTGACCTCACGCAGGACCTGGACCAGGCAGCAATCAACAGCATCATCTCCGACCACATCCCGCATGCAGGTGAAGAGACCATCAAGGCCATCGCAAGCCGCGCCGGCAACCACCCCTTCTATGCCGTGAACTATGCACTGCTGGTCCGGGAGGAAGGCTGGGTTGACAGCAACGGGACACTGACGGTTGGCAGCGATGAACTGTCCCGAATTCCGGCGGGCATCCGGGAGCTGATCGACCGCCGCCTGCGCCTGCTGGATGGCAACCGCCGCCGGGTGCTGGAGTGGGCCAGCGTACAGGGCCAGCGCTTCCTCGATGAACTGATCTCACTCGTATCGCGTGAGATGGACATCAAGCCGATCCGGGCCAGCGCATGGCTGACGGAGCTGACTGAGGTGCACCAGCTGGTGAACCGGCAGCAGCGGCAGCTGGACTGGTCGTTGTATGGCTTCACCCATCGCCTGCTGTTCGAGCGGGTGGCGGAGGGCTTCGGAGATGACAACCCGGAGCACGGACTTGTACGGGACTGCCTCGGCGAGCTGCTGCGGGAGTACATGGAGGAGAAGCTGCTGGGGGAGCTGCCGCAGGACGAGCAGCGCAGCGCCCTGCGCTGGCTCAGCGACTACGCGGCGGACAGGCAGAAGCGCCGCCGCGAGCAGGACACTGCAGGCTGGAAACGTACTGAGATAGAGAGTTTCCTGCTCTACTTCAGCACCATTCCAATCGGCAATCGCGAACGTATGGACCTTGCGGACAGGGCGACCCGGCTGATGAAGGAAGCCGGGCTGTACAGGAAGGCGCATGAGCTGGCAGCTGAATCCGTGAAGATCCAGCGCCAGCGCCAGCATACTGACCAACTGGATACGCTTGAATCACAGGCTGAAGCACTCTGGCAACTGGCCCGGGAGCAGGACTCCGGCCTGCCGGAACAGTCGACATACCTGCAGATCTCACGCTCGGCCGTGGCACTGCTGGACGGCGACCTGCCACGTGCGGTGGAACTGGCGGAACAGGCGATCGAGCTCGCCGTGGAAACGGAGGACGAGCCGCAGCTAGCCAAGTGCGACCTGCTGCTGGCAAGCTATCTGATGCAGCTAGGGCGCTTGCAGGAGGCTGAGGAGATCCTCCTGCGGCTGGACAGCGAGGGTTTCAGCGAGCGCACGAACATCAGCCGGACATCGCTGCTGCAGTACCTGGCGCTGTGCAACCTGCTGCAGAAGCGCGATGAGCAGGGCATCAGCCTGCTGCTGCAGGCACTGGACTGCGCGAGGGCCAGCGGCGACCAGCTGCACGCTACGCAGATCACGTCAAACATCGGCGTCTATTACTCCAAGCACGATGACATCCCGCAGGCCTACGAGTACACGCGGCAGGCACTGCACATGGCTGAGGAAGTCGGAGATGAAAGCTCAAGGCTGTTCAGCCTCTGCTCGCTCGGATCGATTGACTTCTCAGAGGGTGACTACGAACAGGCCTGCTCCCGGCTGGAGACGGCACACAGCATCGCCATCGAACGCAATGCGCATCTGCGCCTGATGCGCTTCTTCATCACCCTGATGCGCGCGCAGCTCAGCATTGGCAACTACTCCCGTGCCGCGGAGCTGGCGGGCTGGTTCCACGGGCTTGGCGTTGACAACCCTGGCACCCTCGCGAAGATGGACATTGCGAGGATCGAAGCCGCACTGCTGCTGGACACCGGCGGGCATGACAGCGCGCAGCAGGCGGACCTTCAGTCGTTCATCGGGCCGGCACCTGAAGCTGGCCCCGGTCTATTGCAGTTCTGCCAGGAACTGCTGGGGCTGTGCCGGGAGCGGATGGTGGATCCGGCTGCCGTGCTGCTGCAGGAGCTGCCGCAGGAAGTCGATGCACTGGCGCGCAGGCTGGATGGACTGGCTGGCAAGTCCGCAGCTGACTAGCCCGGCCGGTCCGGGTCGCCCTCGCGGCGGATGCGGCGGATCCGCATCTCGCGCTTCTTCTCCACCTTGGCCTCCTCGAGTTCGTTGTCACGTTCGAGGTACTTGCGGATATGCTCGGCGAAGGACTGCCCGATGCCCTTCACCTCCAGCAGCTCCTCCACCGTGGCCTCCCGCAGGCGCTTCCCGCTGCCGAAGTGCCGCAGCAGCTCCCGCTTGCGCGTCTCCCCCAGCCCCGGCACGGTGTCCAGGACGGAGATGCGCATCGCCTTCTCCTTCATCTTCGAGTGCTGGGTGTTGCCAAAGCGGTGCGCCTCATTGCGCAGCTCCACCAGCAGCCGCAGGCCGGGGTCCGTATGCGGCAGGCGGATCTCCTCCAGCTGGTCGATGTCGTTGTAGTGGTAGACCAGCTCCTCCTGCTTTGCGAGGCTGCACAGCTTGATGCCGTCGAGCACCTCGCGCTGCTCCGTTGACAGGTCCGGATCGTCCATCAGCTGGTCGAACACGCGGCGCACGCTATTGAGCTGCCCCTTGCCGCCGTCAATCATCACGAGGTCCACCTGCTTCTTCCACTTCGGGTCGGTCAGCAGGCGTTTCAGCCTGCGGTGCAGGGTCTCCATCAGCATCGCGTAGTCATCCGGGGTCTGCTTCAGGCGGATGTTGAACAGGCGGTACTCCGGGGCATCCTTGCGCCCGCCGGTGAACACCACCATCGCGCCCGTGGCCTGCTGGCCCTGCAGGTTGGCAATGTCGTAGCCCTCGATGCGGCGCGGGTAGTCCGGCAGCGAGAGGTGCTCCTTCAGCGCTTTCTGCCCCGGCGTGACGACGTAGTCCCCGCCACCCCCCAAGAGCACCGTGTGCAGGCGCTCCTGCGCATTGCGATTGGCAATCCCCAGGAGCTCCAGCTTCTTGCCGCGCTTCGGCGTCGTCAGCAGCACGCGGCGGATCGGCATCCCGGCGGTGTCGGTGATCGCCACATTGCCATCTCCGGAGACCAGTTCCGGCACCACGCCGGCCTCGCCGTTCTCCGCGAAGCTGCCGGCGAGGATCGCCACCTCCTCAGCCTCACCGCGGTGCTCCAGCGCCTGGAAGCGCAGCCGGCCAAGCCACTGGCGGATCACCTCCGCATCCTGCGGCTGGTGCGGCAGCACAAGCTCCGGCGGCACGTTCTGCGGGTTGGCATAGTGCAGCTTGAGGAAGCCGGACAGCACGTCGTTGTCAGCACTGTCCTCCAGGCGGTGGTCCAGCACGAACTTGCGGTCGCCGATCAGGCGCCCGTCACGTACCGGCATCACCAGCACACAGGCCTTGTCGCGGCTGCGCGCCAGCCCGAGCACGTCGTAGTTCTCGCCGGGCCGCCCGATCATGCGCGTGCGCTGGAAGCTCTTCTCGGCGGCCTCGATCAGGTCACGGTAGCGCGCTGCGGACTCATAGTCGCGGTTCTCCGCCGCCTCCCACATCCGCTTCTTCATCTCGTCAATCACGGTGCCGTAGTTGCCATTGAAGAAGTCCACGGCGTACTGCACCAGCGCGCCGTACTTCTTCTCGTCGATGTAGCCGACACAGGGCGCGCTGCACAGCTTCAGGTGGAAGTCCAGGCAGGGCTTGTGGTACTTGTGCTCGTCGTCAATCTCCAGCTTGCAGGTCCTGAGCTGGAACATTCCGGCGATGAACTTCATCGCGCTCCTGACCTGCCCCACGCTCGTCATCGGCCCCCAGTAGCGCGCGCCGTCGTCAAGGTACTGCCGCGTCAGCATCACGCGCGGGAACTTCTCATTGGTGCTGATCTTGACGTAGGGGTAGGACTTGTCGTCCTTGAGCATCGTGTTGTAGCGCGGCTTGAAGGTGCGGATCAGCGAACTTTCCAGCATCAGCGCGTCAATCTCCGTCGGCACCACGATCCAGTCCAGGTCGCGGATCTCCGTAACGAGCTGGGCGATGCGCGGATCGCTCTCGGCGGCGGCGGTGAAGTAGCTCGAGACACGGTTCTTCAGCACCAACGCCTTGCCGATGTACAGGATCTTGCCGCGCGCGTCCTTCATCTGGTACACGCCCGGTGAATCCGGCAACTGGCGCAGCTTGCGGTGGACCTGCTCGGGATACTCCATCACAGTAGGATGATACCCGGCGAATGGTGGACGTTTGTTAAGGAGGCGGAGGTGTGCAACTTGCTTGCGCACAATGGAATGTAGCAATAGTCTGAGTAGTTTGAGTAGTCTGCAAAGTAGAAGAAGTGTAAGAAGTAGCCGGCGCGTTCCTGCAGCTGAATTCCATTTCTTCACAGCCTCCCACTTCCCTGCCCCCTGCAACCGGCAACCTGCAACCTTGTTTCCATGTCCTACGATAGTCGGGGAGGACACTCAATGAAACTGCCTTGGGTAATGGCAGCAATGCTGCTGTTGGCGTTGACTTTCAACTCCTATCCTGCCAACGCTCAGGATGACGACTCTGATTTCGAGGAAACTGCCCATCAGATCCTACAGCGCGAGGATGTGCAGGCGCGTATTGATGGCGCGAGACCAAAGCCGAGCGGCGATGCTCTGTTTGACCGCTATGCAGCCGCAATCTTGGATTACTCAGCGCCAGAAGCATTTGTCTACATTTCGCACAATGATGCCGCCATCGCTGAGCCAGCCCTGCTGCCTGATAGCGTGCTGCTGGATTGGGAGGATGAGTTCGGGGATGACCCGCGCTGGTGGGAGCTACGTATCTACTGCAGGCAGGCTGGCAGCAGTGGAGTATTCATGGACATCGGGGACGGGATGGCAATTCTGGAGGAAGCTTATGAGCGTGGCATCCGCAGCCCTGCTCTCCTGATGCGCTTGATTTCGGAAAAGCAACTCAAGAATCGCATTCGAACTCCGCGGGACAGCGGCTTGCCGCAGTTTATGTGGGAAGGGGAATCCAGCGCGGAGCTGCTGCTACTCCTCAACGAATACACTTCACGGTATCCCGAACACGCCTGGGCGTACCTGGAGCGTGCGCTCCTGCAGTTCAGCAATGGCAACGAAGCTGAGGCGCTGGAAGACCTGGACAGGTCGCTGGCTGCACCATTCACTGGCCCGATTCCGGAATTCCCGGTTAGTTCCGTGATTGACAGTTTCAAGGATGGACAGGCTCCCGGGAATGAGATCCTGGCAGGCATGCTGATCGGACCAAACCTTACCGATTACAACTCTCGCAACTGGATATCCGCCTCTGCCAGCCTCCAACTTGCCTACTGGGTTTCGCTGAAGCTGCTGGAGGAGGGGCGATTCAACGAATTGCAGACACTGCACAGAGCAATGCTGCATAACCGTGCCTACTATCGGATGAGGGATTCTGGTGACACATTCCTGCTGCAAGTCATCATAGGCACCTTGAAGGCCTGCACCAGAGATTACCCGGATTACCTTGAGGTACAGCAACGCAAGGACCTGCCCTTCCTGATTGATGATTTGAGAGTGCTGCAGATGGAAAGGGAGGAGATATTCACGGCATTGAACAATCCACAGCGATATGAGGAGTACGTAGCGCAGAAAAAACTGCTCCCTGCCGCAATCCGGATGGCAGAGAACCAGCCAGGCGCTCGCGAGACACTGGACCTGTGGATATCCGGTGGCATGGGGTTCAGGGTTTTCGAGGAAATCTGGCAACAGCAAAGACAACTCTACACTGGCAAGGAACTGGCTTCTTACGATTTGGACGTTGTTGATGCCATTGACGCCTGGGACTGGACTGCTTTGCCCGTTATACAGCTTGCAAGATAGGGATCAGCCCAAAAAGTTAAATCCGGGTATAATGCGCGGTTGAGTCCTGGAGGCCAATCGTGATGCGCATTCACTGGCGACACCTGATATTCATGCTGATGACCATTGCCTGCTGCTCCTGCAGCTCAGGCGGTGGCGATGACAATTCCAGTATGGCACTCGACGGGCAGACAACACTCAGTGCTACTGACCAGAAGCAGTCTACCGCGATTGAGATCCTGCCCGGCGGCCTGTTCGAATCACTTGTTCCCGGCTCTCTTAGCATCGAATGGTCTGAAGAGGATGGCCAGCCGCTTGCCACGATCAGCACAACTGAGGCAATGAACCTGCGCGCAGCCTACCTGAGCATTGCCATCCCCGGCACTGCCACTGGCAGCGCGAGTGTCAGCCCCGGCCCATGGGCAGGCGAGGATGCACTGAGCATCGCTGTCCCCTCTGCTGACAACACAGTCGACATCGGTGTCTGCATGCTACATCCGGATATCGCCGCCGGCTTCAGCGGCAGCACTATCCTGGCCACGATCAGCTTCGATGGCGACGGCGAGGTCGCCAGTACCAGGACTGCCAGTGTGCCGCCGGTCAGTGCGGGTTCACGCATTGACCTTGACTACGACTCCAACCGCAACTTCTTTTACTGGTACTACCGCAACCAGGGTGACTACGACCAGAACGGAGAGGTCAACGTCTCCGACCTGACGCCGATTGCCGTGCACTTCGGCAAGACATCCACAGGCGGCTTTCCCGTTGCCAGCGTTGAGTCCGTTGTGGATGGCGATGGCAACGGAGAAATCAACATCGCCGACATCTCCCCGATCGGCATCGGCTTCAGCAGCCGGGTGGACTCCTTTAACATCTACCAGGGCACACAGGGCGACTACCCGGCCTCACCCTCCGATGTCTCCAGCATTCCCGAGCTGCAGTCCGCAGCACTCGCAGACGCACTCAACACACCGGCGCAGGGGCGACTCTACTATGAGATCCACAGCGATGCACCAAGCAGTTCGATTCCTGCATATTGGCTTAGGCCTGTTGACCAAAATAATGAGGGAATCCCCTCAGAGATCGCCGGGCTTGGCAACCAGGCACCGACGGCCAGCTTCACGATCGAGGCCAATGCAGGTGTGGACCCCTTCCAGCTCAAGGCCGACGCCTCTGCCAGCACTGACCCGGAGGGCGGAGCTCTGGAATACTTCTGGTTCATCGTGGACGGCATCTTCCAGGCTGAATTCACTGATCCCGGCACGGTCACGCTTACTCAGCAGGTCGGCCCCGGCAACTGGTCTGTCGCCTTGTATGTCCGCGATGAGGACGGTGCCACCGGCTTCGCTTCGAAGCAGTTCAGCGTGGCCGCCAATGCCGGCTGGCAGCTCACCGATCTCGACATCGTCGCATCAGGCAATCCAGTGGTGGAGATTGAGGACATCTCATTGCTGGGCATTGACAACCGGCCTTACATTTCAACGGTCTATGAGAGCACGGACAGGACGGTGGTCACACTCAACTACGGCAACGATGCCATGTGGAACCAGCCGCTGGCAACACGCCGCATCAACGAACTGATGGGCGGTACCCAGGGCCAGGTGGACATCCTCGACGTGGGTGGTGTGCCGGGCGTGGTCTCTCTGCAGAGTGGCGGTGGCAGTTACCGGGTGGAATACAACTATGTGGAGGACCAGCAGTTCACCACTCCCTACAACATCGCGCTGTCAGCCAATAACCTGCGTGACATCTCGGCGGTGATGGCGGATGGACGGCCCTCCGTGGCGATCTTCGACCGGGATGCCAGCGAGGTGCTGTACGCGCTCAGCGACGACGCCATCGGCTCCCACTGGGACACGGCCGGGATGATCGACTCCGGCCTGAACCTTGGCTGGAATGTCAGCGCCGGCGTGGTCAGCGGTTCACCTGCACTGGTCTACTGGGATGCCCAGAACAAGCAGGTGATCTACAAGGATTCGCATATCGACAGTGGCAACGTGGTCTGGCATGTGGCCTTCCCGGTCTACAACCCGACGCAGATTGAGATCGGCGATGCAGTGCTCGACCTGCCGGCCGGCGGGCAGTGGCTGCTGCTGCATGATTACGCCGGCAACGGGCTTGTCAACCTGCGTGGCAACGGTTTCGTCACCCAGGAGCAGCTCTCGGCGACGGCGGGTGACAGCCACAGCGAGTATTCCGCGAAGGTGGTCGGTGACCGGGTCTGCTACGTGTTTGTTGACGGAGGCAAGCTGAAGTTCCGCCGCAGCACGGACGGCACTGGCGTAAGCTGGTTCCCCGTGCAGGAGATCACGGACCTGACGGCGGAAGACGGCTGGGTCTCACTGGCGGACGTGGGCGGATTCCCGGCGGTGGCCTATGTTGACGACGTGACGGCGACGGCACACTATGCGGTGCTGGTTGAGTAGGGAGGTCAGAATTCACTCTGGCTACGGAGGGAGAGGAGCACGCGGAGAGATAAACCACAGAGAGCACAGTGAGCACGGAGAATTCTGGAAACCGCAACGTTATGTCAATACAACAAATACCGTTGTCAGTCTATTAAGGGCACAAGCATCTGAGGTTTGCCCAGCACACAATCAACAGTCATACTGATTGCATCCCAAGGGATCTCACCGTCAATCCAGTCACTGATCTTGGATACGGGCATGATGATCAGATCCCTTGCGCATTCCAGCTCACCTTCGTATCCCTCCGGATCCTGAGTGACGGACACCTCGCCGATCAATTCTCCTGTTGCCAGATCACTGAATGAAACTCGTTGAGGACTTGCCGATGCCCCACCTGGATCGAAAAGTATATACAGGTTGTCATTGTGCACATATGCAAAGTATGGATATGTAAGATAGCGATAGTAGCGTGTCTCCAGATCCGCAGGCGTCCTGCTGTTTGGATCTGCATTCACGAATTGTGCAACAATTCCCGCTTCCTTTCCGGTCACAGGGGCTGCAGTAACATCACCTGCATTGCACTCTGCAATTGCGGCAAACAGCAATAAGAATGATAAGGGCGACATCTTGAGTAGACTTAGTCTCATCCGTTTCCCCTGGTTTTTCTTGTTCTCAGTGATCTCTGTGTTCTCTGTGGTTAGACCCTCTGCGGGCTCTTCTTCCTCATTGCGCGCAAGCGAGTTGCGCGCCTCCTAACTCCGCGGCACCAACTCCTCATACAGCACCGTGCCCTGCTTTTCGCCCCAGATCTTCACGTGGATGTAGCGCGTCACCGGCTTGCCCTTGATCTTCTGGCCGGCGAAGTGCTTGCCGACTTCCTCGTCGTCATCCACGATCTTGATGCTGATCCCGCCCGGGCTCCACTTCTCGGAATTGAAGTCCGTGTAGAACTTCCCCGTCACCGGGTTGATCGCGTGGTAGTAGCGCAGGATCACATCCTCCGGCGTCAGCTCCGGCCAGCTCTTCTGCCCGCCCCAGCTGATCAGGCCGTAATACAGCTCCGGCCCGCTGTGCGGCAGCTGGCCCCACTTGTCCCAGTAGTTCTCCACCTCGCGCACGAGCTGCGTCAGGCTGACAACACCATGCCCGCCGGGCAGCTTCCACAGCGAGACGCGCCGGCGCTCGCCCTCACTCAGTTTCCAGTCCGCTTTCAGCGGGCCATCCTTGGCAGCCAACTCCTTGACGTAGTTCTTCTCGTAGTCCGTGCTGCCCTTGTCGCCAGGACCGACGTATGTCACGAGGTCCAGCGCCTTAGACAGGTCTACGGCCAGCATGCGCTTCACTGCACCCGGGTAGTCGAAGTCCGGCGAGGTCTCGTGATTGGGGTGCGCGCTGGCGGCCGTGCACAGGCACGCAAACAGAAGCAGGCTGGTCAGTGTTGTCTTTAGTCTCATCAATCCCTCCCGCGGGCACATCATTCTACCCATTGCAGCGGGGCAGTATCCCAGACGGATCCGCAGCGGAATCGATCCAGGCGGTATCTCCGGCCAGTATGCATGAAGCGTTACTCAGGTACTTTCGGAGGTGGCGGAGCCTTGGGTGGAGGTTGTGGAATCCCTGTTTGGGACGGACTGGAATCCAGCCCGAAGCTGCCTAGCAGGTAGTCTGCCAGTGCAAGCTGCCGGATGCAGGCATCAAGCCTCAAACGGTAATGCAGCAGCATGCTGCCCAGCACGAGGAACAGTATCGGGTACTCCAGCCAGCGGCCGAACTGCGCATGCAGCACGAGCATCAGTCCGGCCAGTGCCGCGCAACTGAGGATCGTGGCCAGGCCGAGCGCATTCCAGGGACCAGTGCTGCCGAGCCCGCTGCGCCTGATGAAGCCGGGCAGCCTGCGGCTGAGCCGCTGCAGGCTGCGCTTGAAGCTGCCGCCATCGCCGCCTTCCATCAGTTCCCGGCCCAGCTCGCTGCCCAGCAGGTTCTGCTCGAGCAATCCGTCCGCCAGCCAGGGGCGCAATGTGTTTAGCGCCAGCCTGCGCATGGCCAGCGTCCCCGCGTACCACACCAATGGAACGCCGATGTACAGGGTGAAGAATTCCTCGGGCTTGACAATGTCATACCAGTCGGGCCCGACCAGGTAGACCCAGGCCAGCATCATTGAAAGACCGAGGAACATGAAAGCCAGCAGTGCAGCAATCAGCATGGCATCAACCTGGGTGGCCTGTCCCTGGCGAAATGCAGTTATCCACTTGCGGACTGGTCCCGCTGTTCCCTGTGCCACAGATTCGCCCGTCTTGTCCATAAAGGCAAGCTTAACATCGCTGTTCCGGCCGGACAGCCAATTACGAAGGAATCAATCCCTGATGTAGTGCGGAGAATTCAGGAATACCCTGAAGCGGCACCATCCAGGAAAGTCTTTCCTCAGCTTGCCAAAGCTGATACCTTCGCCTTCCTGCAAGACATATACTTCAAACAGGTAGCTGCTACTGTCCGGCGATACAAGCATGTTTCCCGGGTCGACAGTGAATTGCAGCTTGCCCTGCGGATCTGGATTGATCTTTGTGGCAATCGTGAACTTTCCCTTGTCCTCGTTGCTTTGATGTACCTGCTTCTGAAACTGCTTCTCGAAGAAATCACAGCAGTCCTTGTAGCTGCCTGGCATCATTCCCTGCACGACTATTACAGGCAGGTTGTCCTGCTCATCTACAACGATCGAACCCGAGTAATCAATGTAACTGCCCTGTTTGATACTGATCAATGCAGGCCATGAGTCGGGATAAGTTCCGTCAAATGGCGCCAGGTTCTGCAGGCCGCTGTCATCCGCATGACGCTTGATGGTCTTCAGCTGGTCAGGTGACAATCCGCTGCCATTCCAGTTTTTCTGCGCAGCATCCTGGCATCCCGCAAGCATCAATGCAACGCACACAAGGAACGGCAACAGCATTGGATACCTGTGGCGTGATTCAGCGGTTGAATCCATCGACGCAAGCTTAACACTGCGGTAGCCCT
Organism: Planctomycetales bacterium; assembly: GCA_022646745.1. Classification (GTDB taxonomy): domain Bacteria; phylum 4484-113; class 4484-113; order 4484-113; family JAFGCY01; genus JAHEFU01. The sequence goes on from CP060262.1 coordinate 658,624, forward strand.
GATCTGGAGCGGCGGTGTTAAAATTCAGGGATGTGGGATAACTGGCTTTTCAGCCATCCGGAGCTGTCGCTTGTCACTCTGGATGTGGGACGGGGACTGGGCGAGAACCGCTCGAGCTACCACGTCACCAAACTGGTTGAAATCCTGATGCCCTATGACGAGAAGCAGCTCCTGTACTGCCTCGAGCGCCTGGCCGGGGGTGATTCACGCGGGGCCGCGGGGGTGATCAGCAATGCCAGCCGCGCCGGCTCCCTGCTGCCGGACACTCACCTGCTGGCCGGGGCCTTCGCGCTGGCCCAGGGCAGGCTCGACGATGCACTTGGGGCGCTTGAGCAGTGCGGCCGCGAAAGCCCGGACTGCGGCGAGGCGATCCGCCGGATCTACCCCGGCCTGCGCATCCTCCTGCGCATCACCCCCACCGTGCTGATCCCCGTGCATCCCAATGAATATGGTGCGGGCCTGATGCTCGCCGTTGCCCACTGGGCATCCGGCCAGCCCGGTGCAGCACTGGAAGAAGTGCGCGACCTGATCAGCCGCCACGGCATGCGTGACGAGCTGCGCCTGATGGGCGGCTACCTGCTGGTGCAGCGCGGCGAGGTGGACCGCGCGATCAAGGCCATGCGTGGCGCGCATCCAGAGGAAGAGGACGCCGTAGCGCTGGACCACGCGCTGATCCTGGCCTATGCGCTCAGCCTGCAGGAGCAGTACCGCGAGGCCGCCATGCTGCTGACCAAGGCCGTGCGCAGCATCCGCAATGTCAATCCGCACCTGCAGGCACGCTGCAAGCTGCTGCTGGCCGAGCTGTATGACCGCTGTGAAATGCCTTTCGAGGCGCTGGCCGTCTCCAGCGAGGTGCCGGCGGATGTGATGCCCCCCGCCGTGGCCCGCAGCCAGCAGCAGCGCGAGGAGCGCTGGTTGACCGAAGCCCTGCACATGGGTGGTGCAGAGCTGGAGCGCATGGCGCGTGCCAACCCCTATATGATGTACATCCCCGACGCTTCCGAATTCACCGACGAGAAGCGTGTGAGCAAGCTCGACATCCACCGCGACCCGGTGGCCGCACTCAAGCCGCGCGAGATGAGCTGGCTCAGGCGCAAGGTGGACGAGCACCGCATCTCTGAATACAAGAGCGCCGTGGCGCGCGGCGAAAGCGTGCCTTCACCACATGGCGACAGGTTGAGCGTGGAGGGCCGCCAGTTCCGCCAGCGCGTGAAGCAGGCCGAACAATGGTGGCCCGGGCGCAGTCAGTTCCTCAGTGCAGCACTTATGGGAAGCACTGGCCTGCAGGCCGAGGGCGTGACCGGACATGTGCTGTTCGATTTCTGCAGTGCGCACGAAGGTTCGCTTAAACTGCTGGAGGGTGAACACCGGGCCCGGCTGGTGAGCGGCTTCGGAGGTGCGGTGTTCGTGGCCGCACTGGTGATGCTGATCCTGCGCCTGGCTGTGTATGGTGGCGCATAAGACATATGAACAGGTACAGACTGGCAATCCTCGCGATGGTGACCATGCTCATGCTGCTTGGCAGCACGGCGTTGCCGGTGCGTGCGCAGAACCAGGATGACCCACCGCCCCAGCATCAGGACGATCCGCCGAAGCCGGATGAGGATCCGCAGCAGGACGACAGCGGCATCGGCCAGCTGGAGGAAGAGCCTCCGGAGACGGAGGAGGACCGCAAGATCAAGCCGCGCCTGCGCCCCTCCACCGATGAGGAGGAGCGCGCCTTCAAGCGCCAGGCAACCCGTAATGACCCCTTCCTCAACCCGCTGCTGCCACTCGAGTACGAGCGGATTGACAACAGCGGCTACAACCCGCGTGACAGCGTGCTGCCGCAGGGCTTCCAGGACCTCTCGCGCTTCATCGTGCAGGAACCGGCCGGCGGTGTGCTCGGCTTCCTCTCGATCCACTGCTCAGTGGAGGACCAGCCGCTGGCCGGCCAGGTGCTAAACGTCGTCAGGCTGTATGAGTTCGAGCCCCAGCAGCGCATCGAGCTGCAGGTGCAACTCAGCACGATGCGCCCGATCCTCACCCAGCTGATCCCGCTCGGTGAGCGGCGCAGCCAGCAGGCGATGGACCTCGGACTGGAGGAGGCGCTGCGCGCGGAATACCTGTTCGACCGGGTCACGATCCGCCAGAATGTCGGTGGCATCACCGGCGTGGAGCGCAAGCGCATGCTGCCCTTCTCCTTCGACATCAACCAGCTGGACAGCCTTGTGCGCAGCCTTGATTATGACAACGCTGACTGGCCACTGGTGGCGGTCGTGTTCGACCCGGACAGCCGCGAGAACATCCCGATCTCCATCGAGCAGCCCCGGCGCACGAGCATCAAGAGCGCGGAGCTGAGCGATTACGGCTGCTGGGAAATGGTGATGCATGTCGGCAACGAGAACTGGCAGTGGTGGGTCGAGCGCCTTGAGCCGCACCGCATCATCAAGTGGACCGACGGCCAGCAGCGCAGCCATACACTGCTGAGCTACACCACCGGCTACTGAGCCCGGCAGGGCGGCAATTCACTATTACAGACAATAATGGTCTGTTTTATCCATATTTAACAAACAGGAAGCAATTCCGGCCTCCCACAGGTGGTACTAAATGGTGTAACCCCTTGCAGGAGAAGGCCATGCTGTCACGTCTGGCAATCCTTGTCCCTCTCATGCTCCTGTGCGCCTGTGCAGGAAACTCCCGCACACCCGACCGGGAACGTGCCATTCCATCATCCTCTCAGCAGCTCAGCCGCGAAGTTCCCGCATTCCCGGAAACGGGTCCCATTGCGGAGGAACTGTCAACGCAGATCGCGACGACCGCCGTACCCGACGGTATTGACGACGAACTCTGGCAACAGCTCTGTGCCGCCCTGCAGGATGCCGTGGCCGACAGGCCTGCTCCGCCGGCAAGCCCCGGGCCGGCCCTGTTTGCTCTTGATAGCCGCAGCGCATCATTCACTCCCTACGGAACGCAGAACATGGTGCGCGACCTGCGACTGAGTGGCAGCGGCCCCTGGCGGCTGAGCTGGACCTACCGCAACAGCGGCGACTACGACCTGAATGGATCCGTCACCATCAGCGACCTGACCCCGGTTGGCAAGCACTTCGGCAGGCGGCAGTCCGACCCGCTGTGGTTCGCGGCGATGCATGCTGACGGCGACGGAAATGGCGAGGTCAACATCTCCGACGTGACCGTGATCGGCCAGAACTTCGGCGGCAGCATCACAGGCTATGCGGTTTACGGCACGGACGACATGTCTGGCGAGTGGACACACCTGGGCAACGCCACCGTGGCGACAAACCTGCACAAGAACAGCGACAGGCTGCGCTTCGTGATCAGGCTGGACAGCCTGGAGTTCAACAGTTACGCACTCTGGCCATATGACAACAGCGACGACGAGGGTGGCTGGTCCAATCCGGCCGCCCAGGGTACGGCGCCAGACAGGAGCATCAGGGGCATCCGCTCCGTTCTGGGAGAATGACATGAGACTGTGCATTACCACTCTGCTATTGCTGCTGGCACTGGCTGTCCCAGCCCGGGCTGCCCTGCCGCAGCTCGATTCCGTTGACGGGACCACTGTCTGGATGCTGCATGACTACGAGTCCGGAGGCATCAGGCATGCACTGCTGGTGCATGCCGGCCCGCAGGGCCACTGGGGCCGCATCTGGGGCGGCGTGGTGGATGTCTATCCCAAGGACATCGTTGCCATTTCCAGTGATGCTGTCTTCGTTGGCGACTATGGCTCACGCAGCTACGAGGACTTCGTTGCCATGCCCGGACTGGTTGTCAGGATCAGCCCATCCGGCAATGTGGCCTGGGAACGCGAGGTCACCTGGTCCGACCACTCCATCCACCTCGAAGCCGTGACCGCCGACTCTGCCGGCAACATCTATGCGACGGGCCAGGCATGGAAGTATGACGACGCCGTGCAGCCCGGCGGCTGGCATGCGGTGCGCGGATTCGTGTTCACCTTCAAGCTCAGTGGCAGCGGCGAGATGCTGTGGGCAAGGCGCTGGAGCGCAGATCCCTACGACTTTGACAGCGGCCTGTCCATTGCCACCCACGGCGGCAGGCTGGCGGTGCTCGCTCAGTACGGCGGGCCGCTCAGCGGAAACTATTTCGCTCCGCTGCTGCTGTGGTATTCCACATCCGACGGGAGCCTGCAGGACAGCCGTATCTGGAACGTGCCGGGCCGGGACGTGTACCCACGGTCCCTGGACTTCGATGACAGCGGCCTGCTGTGTGCAGCCTGTGACATGCCCGAATATTCCGGAGGCAGCGAACAGCAGCGGGACATCGTGCTGCTGTGGTTCAACGGCCCCGGCGCCTATCTGCTGGGCACTGGTGTAAGTGGCGGTGGCGGCAGTTTCCTGACCGCCTGGGATGTCAGTGCAGCTGGCCAGGATTTCCTGATCAGCGGTGCCGCGGCCAGCTGGCCCGTACCGCCCGACCCGGACTGGTCGGAGCACCATGTCAGCAATCCCTTGCTGCTCTACTACAGGGGCCATTACCCCGTGGAGGACATCCTGCTGGTGGAATACTCCGCAAAGTACCAGGATGCCCAGCTCAGTACAGTTGCCGCTACAGCTTCTGAAACGGTCTGGGTGGCAGGCATCCTGCAGGATGCCCCTGAGTCTGAGGTTGAGGTCCTGCCCTATGGCAGCGCAGTCTATTACCCGTCGGGCCAGCTGCAGGCTGTCACGGCCTGGGAAGCGGAAAACTGCGGCTCCAGCTCACTGGCAATGGGGCCCTCCACCATGCCAAACCTCGCTTCCGGCAGCCTGCTGGAATATGCAAACAACCAGCGCCTGTACATCGGGCAGGTGGAATGGAGCTACCTTGTGCACCAGCCTGATGCGATGCTGGAAGCGAGTGCGACATCCGGCCCGGCTCCGCTCACGGTCAGCTTCGATGCCTCAGGCAGCACGATCGAGGAAGGCAGCATCGTCTCGTACGCCTTTGAGGTATTCATCGGCGAGAGCGGTGCCTCCATTCCGGGGAGCAGTGGTCCTTCCCCGACCTATGTACATACCTTCAATGAGCCCGGAACCTACCGAGTGCGGGTGCTCATCAGCGGTGACGAAGGTGGCGAGGGTTCGGCCTGGCTGGTCATAAATGTCAGCTAGTCTCTTTCGGCTATACTCAGCCCGATGAGCTTCGCAGTCGGAGTTGACATCGGCGGGACCTCGGTGAAGATCGGTTGCTGGGAGCATGGTGACCCGCTGATCTGGCGCAATGGCCTGCCGGTCCCGCAGGACACTGACGGCATTGCCGTGGCCGCTGCCATCGCTGCCCTGATCCGTGAATGCCTGCCTTCCCCTGATGCGCGGCCGGCCTGCATCGGTGTCGGCACCTGCGGGATGGTGCATCGTGGCCGGATCCTGATGTCCCCCAACACACCATGGGACGAAGTCCCGCTCACTGACTACCTGCGTGGGCAGTTCGGCTGCGCGGTGCAGGTGCTCAACGATGCCGATGCCTACCTGCTCGGGGTGATGCAGGATGAGGCTGAGACGCAGCGCATCGCCTGCGGCTTCACACTCGGCACCGGGCTTGGCACAGCGATCTGGCTGGGCGACCGCCTGCTCGGCACGATGAGTGGCACCAGCCCGGAGGGCGGGCACATCACGCTCGACATGCACGGCGAACCTGCCAACACGGGCATCCCGGGCAGCTTTGAGAGCCTGTGCTGCATCACGGCGATCCAGCGCTACTACCTCGAGGCGGGAGGCAGCAACATCAGCCCGGAGATGATTGCTACGGCTGCCAGCAATGGCGAACAGGCGGCGCGGGATGCCTGGTTCCACTACGGCGAATGCCTCGGGGCCGGGCTGGGCAGCTTTGCCAACGTGTTCTACCCGCAACGGATGTACATCGGCGGCGGGCTGGCCGGGGCACGCGAGCACTTCATGCCGGCTGCCTACCAGCGCCTGCGCCGCCACTGCCTGAAGACGACGGAAGTTCCGGAAATCATCTTCCCGGCTGACAACGCAACCGCCATCGCCTGGGGCAGCGTACGCTTCCTGGCCGGAAGCACGGAGGGACAGCAGGCATGAGCGGCATTCCCGCCAGCCAGTCACTCGCTGAAGATCTGGCCGCCCAGCTGGTGGCGCAGCTTGCAGCCAACGGCCGGACATTGGCAACAGCGGAAAGCTGCACAGGAGGCTGGATCGCGCAGGCGATCACCAGCGTGTCCGGCAGCAGCGATGTGTTCCCCGGCGGGATCGTCAGCTATGCCAACCGCGCAAAGGTGGAGCTGCTGGGAGTCAGCCAGGCCACGCTGGATGAGCATGGCGCGGTCAGTCAGCAGACCGTGATCGAAATGGCAACAGGCGCGCGCGAGCGCTTCCATTCCGACTACGCCGTGGCTGTCAGCGGCATCGCCGGACCGGGCGGTGGCACGGCAGACAAACCGGTCGGCACGGTCTGGATCTCTTGGCTGGGCCCGGATGGTGTTTCCACTAAGCTATGTCACTTCGAGGGCGACCGGGAAGCAGTACGGATCGCGACTGTATGCTTAGCCCTCCATACACTTCTTGATATTGTCCGGAAACAAGGCTGATCAGGGAACTCTCATTCTCAATGTAACGCCCTCATTGATAAGTCGTCTCATATTTGTCTGAATTGATCAGAAGGAATATTGGGATTACGGACCATGGATGGCAAATCTAACGGGCTGGGTCGAGGCGAAGGCACACGCCTGACTGCGACAGACATCGAGCAGATCTCCCTCAACTGCAGAGACTGCCTGCGCAGGGAACTCTACCGGATTTCAGGGCGCGAGGTGTGGGCAGAACCACATAAGCTGAATGCACTGGCGACTGACATCTCCCAGTCAATCCAGTACATCCTGATGCACCTGCATTTCACACCGGGACTTTCCTACCGCTGCCCAGTCTGTGATGGAGCCGGCATGATCACCAGCGATGGCGATCAGTGCGAACGCTGCCAATCCAGTGGACGGCTGACCCACATCCCGCCGGTTGATGAATGAGCCGGGCTACTTTCTGCTCACTTCTTCTTCGTTGATCCTGCCCTGGCCTCGCTTGTCTTCGCCGCCGGCTTCTTTGCCTCCGGCTTACGAGTCGCCTTCGGCTTATCGCCATCCAGCTTCAGGAAGCCCGGCTGGGTCAGCTTGCCCGGTTCGAAGGCCTTCTGGATCTGCGCCTCCGTCAGCAGCGGGCTGCCATCGGCCTTCTTCGCGGCGCGCACCTCGTCCATGATCGGCGTGCCGCTCTTCACGGCATGCTTCACGATCTCAGCGGCGGCGCTGTAGCCGATCAGCGGGTTGAGCACCGTTGCCAGGCCCATCGAGGCCTCGAAGTATTTCCGGCAGACTTCCTCGTTGGCGGTGATCCCGCGGATGCAACGCTCGGCCACCACCGTCATGCTCGTTGTCAGGATTGTCTGCATGTGCAGCAGGTCCCAGGCCACGATCGGCATCATCACGTTTAGCTGGTACTGCCCGGCCTGGGCGCAGCCGCAGACTGCGCTGTCCAGCCCGATCACGTTGTAGCAGACCATGTTGAACATCTCGAGCATCACCGGGTTGACCTTGCCAGGCATGATCGAACTTCCGGGCTGCACCGGCGGCAGGTTGATCTCGCCGATGCCGCTGGTCGGCCCGCTGGACAGCAGGCGCAGGTCGTTGGCAATCCGCCCGAGGTCCACCGCCAGCGAGCGCAGAGCCGCACTGAACTCAAGCTGGTCCGCCAGCGAGTTGTGCATCTCAACCTTGTTCGGTGCGGTGGTGATGCGCAGCCCGATGCGCTGGCTGAGCTGCAGGCCGATCTGGTTGGCAACTTCCTTCGCGTAGTCCGGGTGGCTGTTCATCCCGGTGCCGACCGCCGTGCCGCCCAGTCCGATCACACTGAGCTTCTTGCCTGCTTCATGCACCCGCACCCGCGCCTTCTTCAAGCAGTCCGCGAAGCCGGTGAACACCTGTCCGAGTGTGATCGGCGTGGCGTCCTGCAGGTGCGTGCGCCCGGTGGTGATCACATGCTCGAACTCGCGGCCCTTCTTCCTCAGCTCGCCTTCCAGCAGGTCAAGTGCTGCCAGCGTGTCGGGCAGGATCATCAGGTTCGAGATGCGGATGCCGGTCGGCATCGTGTCATTCGTGCTCTGCGCCATGTTCACGTGGTCGTTCGGATGCACGAAACTGTAGCTGCCGCGGGCCTTGTCAGCTGCCTTGCGGGCGTACTTCTCATTGGCGAGGTTGGCAAGCACCTCATTCGTGTTCATGTTGAAGCTGGTGCCGGCGCCGGCCTGGTAGACGTCAATCACCCACTGGTCCAGCAGGTTGCCGGAGCGGTCCACCGCCTGCGGGTCTCTCTTCAGGAGTTTCGCCGCATCCGCCAGCACCAGGTCGGCGGCCTTGATGATCGCGTCCGCGCGCGGCTTGTCCAGCATCCCGAGCTTGAGGTTGGTGACCGCTGCGGCGCGCTTGATCTGCACGTAGGCCAGGATCAGTGCCGGGTGAGCCCGCATCCCGCTGATCGGGAAGTTGGCAACGGCGCGTGCGGCCTGCACGCCGTAGTATGCATCAGCCGGCACCTGCAGGGTGCCGAGGGAATCCTTTTCGGTACGGAACTTGGCGGACATTTGATACCTCAGTCGTGGGTGTTGTCGGCCCTATTCTAGCGCCGGGAAATCACCGTGACTGCCAATCGGCCGCTGTTGAAGCCAGCTGAAGTTCAGGGTGCCGTGACCGGAGCCTCCTCCGTCGTGTCCACCACCTCATCCATTTCATCAAGCCCTTCCATGTCCATGAACTCCGCCGGCTCCATATCCTCGCGTTCCATCACCTCGCCGGGTGTCAGCACCACAGCTTCAGTGAAAGGCGAGGCGTCGCCGCCCATGAAGCCGCCACCGACGATTGGAGCTTCATTGAGCCACTGCGGCAGCAGGGCCTGCAGCTCGCCGGTTGATGCCGTCAGCACCGTCATGTTCTCACTCACGGCACTGACGAATTCCGGATCCTGCTGCAGCTTGGCATCCAGCCAGGACGGGTCCATCATCCGCAGTGAAAGCGTACCCTCGCCCAGTTCGACATGCAGGAAGGTATGCACCGGAATGAAGTGCAGGCCATAGAAGCTGTTGATCGGCCATTTCTCATCGGTGTCATCCGGGAACAGGTCGAGGAACAGCTCGCCGTCCAGGTCCACCAGGGCAGCACGGAAGCTGCCATCCAGCCCGTCCGGCGTGTAAAGCGACAGGATGTACTGCTGCTCGTCGTAGCTGTCGAATACCCAGCCGGCCTCACCGTCATCGCTGACCCAGGACCCGACCATCTCGGGGCGGAACTCAAGGTTGCTCTCCGTGGCAATGCCGTGGATCGAGGGCACGCATGAGCCGGCCATGAACATGGCGGCGATGGCGATCAGGATGACGATCAGTCGGGACATGTGCTTCCTCCCGGAATGCTGCACCGGCCGGACTGTCGTCGGCCGGCATGGATGCCTGGCTGCCGCTGCCTAGCGGCGAGAGATCACGATCGCGTCATCCGTGACGTCGTACTTCAGGTCGTAGGCCATGCAGAGGATGTCCAGTGCCGCCTTGAGCGACAGGCCCTTCTGCGTGAAGTTGAGGTTGACTTCAGTATCGTCAATCCCGTTGCCGACAACCACGTTGAAGCCGCTGTCCGCCACGATGCGCAGGATCGCCTCGTCAAAGGGCATGCCCTTGAGCTCCACCTTGGCGGCCGGCACCTTGTCCAGGTCAAACTTGCGGTAGCTCTGGGCTCCACTGTTGTCAAAGGCCGGGCGCACCGGGGTGTCCTGGGCGCTGCTGTTGTTGCTGACCGGCTGGGCCTGGGTGTCACCGCCCTGGTCAGTCGCCGGGGTGGCCTGCACGGGTTCCGTCGTGTTGTTGGCAGGAGGATTGTCATTCGCCGGCGGATCGTCGGCTGGCGGGTTGTCAGCTGCGGGGCTGTCCGCCGGGCTGCTGCCCAGCTTCCACAGCGGCTTGATGATCTCAACCTCGATGCGGCCGTCACGGGGCACCACCAGCGCATCCGCCGGTGAGCAGAGCTTGCCGAGGTAGATCGAGATCATCCCGCCCCCCTCGATCTTCGAGAAGCGGGTGAAGCGGTAGAAGCTTTCGCCATGTTCGTCGCTCACCTTCAGCTTGTCGCCCTTGAGCTGGGCGGAACCGAAGTTGAGGCCGGGCACCTTGATCTTGACGATGTTCGCGCCGTAGTCGAATACCTTGTCTATCTCGGGCATCTCACTGACGCTGAAGCTCAGTGTGATCTTCTTCTCGCTGACCTTGGCATCCGTCGCGGTCAGTTCCGCGGCGCGCGCGGCCGAATGGCCTGCGATCAGCAGCGCCAGAGCCAGCAAAGTGATAAGTGAACTGCGCATCGGTTCTCCCTGCAAGGTCATTCCTTCTGCGGAATACCCTATTATATGTAGACGAGCCCATCAGGTCAAAGTTCTATTGATGAATTGTGAATAAGCTTCTCGATGCAACCGCCTCCCTCGCCGCCCGCCTTGATGGCCGGATGCTGCTGCAGTACGTCGAAAGCTGCCCCTCCACCAGTGACCTCGTTAAGGAGCAGTTCGCCGTGCGCGGGCTGACCGAGCCGCTGCTGGTCTGCACAGACGCCCAGCCCGAGGGCCGCGGCACCAGGGGCCGCAGCTGGAGCATGCAGCCCGGGCAGGACATCGCGTTCTCGCTTGGCCTGCCGCTCACAAGTGGGCTTGAGCCCAGTCCCCGCCTGCCACTGGCGCTTTCGGTGCTGCTGGGCCAGAGCATTTCCAACCTCGTGCGCGAACAGTGGCGCGCGGCCCGGCTGTACCAGCAGGAGGATGATCCCGGCGGGGATGAACAGGCCACGACCGGCGAGCGGGTCACCCGTGCCATCAATGAGGCCCGTGACAGCCTGGCCAGCCGTATATGCGCCGTGAAATGGCCCAATGACCTGCTGATGGCGCGCCGCGGCCTGGATGGGGAGCTGCAGTACCGTAAGTGCGGCGGGATCCTGACAGAGCACCTGCCGGGCCTGCTTGTGATCGGAATCGGCCTCAACGTGAACTCCACTGCAGCAGACTTCGCAGCGGAGCTGGCTGCTCGCCTGACCACAGTGCGGGACTGCTGCGGAATTCAGCTGGACCGCGAGGCCCTGTTCAGCGGGATCGTGATGCGGCTCTACGGAAAAATGGTATTCAACGGCATCCTGCAGGGCTACAGCGCGGCGGACGACTCTGCGATCCGCGAACTGGAGCCGGACTGGCGGGAACTGGACCGCAGCGCTGGCCAGCGCTGGCTGCTGAATCGCGAGGGGAAAACCATCCCGGTGACAGCCACACATGTCGACTTCGCCAGCGGCCATCTGTATGTGCAGGATGAGGCCGGCAATCAATATGAAATCGAAAGCTATTCGGAACTGGAATCGCAGTAGTCAGTGATCAGTAGTCAGTGGTCAGGAAAATGAATCGAACCGAATAGCATTTCTGACCACTGACCACTGACTACTGACCACTGTTAAACTGGTCTTCCCATGACTGACAACCCGCTTCCCCGCGCCGCACTGAACTACCCTGACTCCCGCCTCGATTCCACTGTTGACGACTACCACGGCGAGCAGGTGGCCGATCCCTACCGCTGGCTGGAGGAGATCCGCAGTGCTGAGACCGAAGCCTGGGTAGATGCCCAGAACGAGCTGACAGAGGGTTACCTCTCCGCCATCGATGAGCGCAGCGCCATCCTGGATCGCCTGATGAGGCTGGCGACCGGCGGGCACCGCGGTCTGCCGCAAGAGGCCGGCGGGTTGTACTTCCGCATGCTCAATGACGGCAGCCATGACCAGGACCAGCTATTCGTCAGTGAAGGACTGGACGGCGAGCCGCGCCTGCTGCTGGACCCGAATACTTTCTCAGACAACGGCAGCGTATCGCTGGCAATGTGGAGCCCATCCCGCGATGGCACGAAACTGCTCTACGGCACCAGCGAAAGTGGCAGCGACTGGACGACCTGGCGCGTGCGTGATGTGGCGACAGGCGCGGACCTGCCAGACATAACCCGCTGGGGCAAGTATGCCAACGCCGCCTGGGAAACGGACGGCAGTTCCTTCATCTACAAACGCTACCCTGAGCCGCAGCCGGGCCGCGAGCACATGGACGGCAGCCACGCCGCCAGCATCCACCGCCATGTCCTCGGCGAGGAACAGGCAGCTGATGCCATGCTGTTCTCCATGCCTGACAGGCAGGACGAGGGCATTTTCTTTGGCCTGAACCACCTACGTGACCTGCTGGTGATTTACAACGGCCGCCGCGGGATGCCCGGCAACCGCATCATCCTGATCGACCTGCAGGGCGATGCGCAGCCCGTGGTGCTGGTTGACAGCTACGATCACAGCCTGTTCCTGCTTGGCAACGATGCGGACAGGCTATGGTTCCGCACTGACCACAATGCACCGAACCACCGCATCATCGAGATTGAGCGCGGCAGTCCCGACCCGGCAAACTGGCGTGAGCTTGTGCCGGAGCAGCCTGAGGCACTGCGCGTGGCAGCGCTGTATGGCGGTTGCTTCGCCTGCCAGTACCTTGAGCACGCCGCCAGCGTGATGCGCGTGTTCGCCACCGATGGCACTGAGCTGGACAGGCTCGCCCTTCCGGGAAATGGCAACGTTGAGAACATGCATGGCAGTGCCGGCTCCGGCGAGTTCTTCCTTGACTACACCGATGCCATCACCCCGGATTGCACATTGCGGGTTGACATCTCTGCTCTTCCATCCGGCAATGCCAGCGTTACCGCCATCGATCCGGCACCTGACAACGGCTGGGACCCGGCGCTCTACGAAACCAGCACCATGTTCTATGAAAGTGCCGACGGCACCCGCGTGCCGCTGCATCTTGCACACAGGAAGGGCCTGAAGCCGGGAAACTACCTTCCGACCATCCTCTACGGCTACGGCGGCTTCAACATCGCGCAGATCCCGAAGTTCACCCCGGCGCGCGCCGCCTGGCTGGAGATGGGCGGCCTGTTCGCCATCGCCGGCATCCGCGGTGGCAGCGAGTACGGCAAGGCCTGGCACCATGCGGCAATCAAGCAGAACCGCCAACGTGCCTATGAGGACTTCATCGCCGCCGCCGAGTATCTGCTGAGGGAAGGCTGGACCACGCGCGAGCAGCTCGCGATCCAGGGCCGCAGCAATGGCGGGCTTTTGGTCGGGGCCGTGATGTGCCAGCGGCCGGAGCTGTTCGCCGTCGCCCTGCCGCAGGTCGGCGTGATGGACATGCTGCGATTCAACCAGTTCACGGCCGGCCCCTTCTGGGAGAGCGATTACGGCAGCCCGCAGAATGAGGCGGAGTACCGCGCAATCCGCGCCTACTCGCCGCTGCATAACCTGCACGAAGGGACCTGCTACCCGTCCACGCTTGTTACCACCGGGGACACCGACGACCGTGTTGTGCCCAGCCACAGCTACAAGTTCGCCGCCCGCCTGCAGGCGGTGCAGTCCTGTGACAAACCTACGCTTATCCGCATCGACACCCGTGCCGGACATGGCCAGGGCAAGCCAATTGCGCAGGAGATGCGCGAATTCGCGGACATGTACGCCTTTGCGCTGCACAACATGGGGGTCACGACTGTGTCGTGACCAGGTTACTGGGTGCTGGTTGTAGGATGCAGCAGAGGGAGAAACCAAGCGCATAAGATCGCCATCAAGATACAATCTGCTTCCTACTGCAACCAGCAACCTGCACCCTGCTCCCTCTTCTATACTCAGAGTCCACTTCGATAGCTGGAGTCAATATGAATAACGCGCACGCTCGCGGCCTGTACCGCATCTTGGCCTTTGCCCTGCTGGCAACGCTGGCAGCCCTGACACCCGTCCTCGCCCAGGGACTCGACTATCCCGAGGCCCGGCGCGGCGATGTGGTGGACGACTACCACGGCACGCAGGTAGCCGACCCCTACCGCTGGATGGAGGAGCTCGGTAGCGATGAGCTGAAGCAGTGGGTCGATGCCGAGAACGAGCTGACCTTCAGCTACCTCGACGGCATAGCCGGGCGGGACGCTGTCTATGAGCGCATGATGCAGCGCGTTGACTATGAACGCTTCAGCGCACCGGCAGAGGCCGGTGGACGTTATTTCTTCACCCGCAATGATGGCCTGCAAAACCAGAGTGTGCTTTATGTGAGCGAGGGCCTGGACGGTGAGGCCCGCGTGATCCTAGACCCGAACGCATTCTCGGATGACAGCTCCGTCTCGCTTGCCAGCTGGCAACCCAGTGACGACGGCACGTTGCTTCTCTATGCCAAGAGCGTCAGCGGCTCAGACTGGTGCGAATGGCAGGTGCGTGACGTGGCGACTGGTGAGGACCTGCCGGACCTCGTGCAGTGGGGCAAGTTCGGCGTCGCCAGCTGGGGAGCCGGCAATGCAGGCTTCTACTACCTGACCTTCCCGGTTCCCGCCGAAGGTGAGGAGTTCACCGCAGCCAATGTTGACAGGAAGACCATGTACCATGCCATCGGCACTGAGCAGTCCGCCGATGAGCTGGTTTACGAACTGCCGGAGCACCCGGACTGGTGGATCAGCGCCGGCACCAATGAGCAGCGCGACCTGCTGGTGATCTACTTAAGCGAGCGCGGCAGCACCGGCAACCGGATCTACCTGATGGACCCCGCCGACCCTGCACACACGGTTGAGAAGCTGATTGACATTGACGATGCCGACTTCGGCTTCCTTGGCAACGACGGGGATCGGATGTGGTTCCAGACCACGCTTGATGCGCCGCGCGGGCGCATAGTCGAGATCGACCGCCGCAACCCGGAGCGCGCCAACTGGCAGGAAGTGATCCCTGAGAGCCGCTTCCCGTTGTCCGGGGTGAGCCTCACCGGCGGCCGGATGCTCTGCGAATACCTGCAGGATGCGCGCAGCGCTGTGAAGGTCTACGACATGGATGGCAACTTTGTGCAGGACCTGCAGCTGCCGGGTGTCGGCAGCGCCGGAGGCTTCGGCGGGCGGATGGATGCCAGCGAGGTGTTCTATACCTACACGGACATGACGACGCCGGGCACGATCTACCGCCTCAACCTGGCAACACTGGAAAGTGAACTGTATCGCCAGCCCGAGCTCAGCTTCGACCCGTCCAACTACGTCGGCGAATTCCGCTTCTATCGCAGCAAGGACGGCACTGCCGTGCCGCTGTTCCTCGCGCACCACAAGGACATCGTGCTGGATGGCAGCAACCCGACCGTGCTCTATGGCTACGGCGGCTTCAATTCCAGCCAGGGCCCGTACTTCTCCACCAGCCGCACGGTCTGGATGGACATGGGCGGCGTGTGGGCGATCGCCTGCATCCGCGGCGGCGGCGAATACGGCGAGGCCTGGCACCAGGCGGCCATCAAGACCAATCGCCAGGTGGCCTATGACGACTTCATTGCGGCTGCTGAGTTCCTGATTGACAGCGGCTACACCTCACGCGGCAAACTTGCCGTGATGGGTGGCAGCAATGGCGGCCTGCTGGTCGGCGCGGTGATGACGCAGCGTCCCGAGCTGTTCGCGGCGGCCCTGCCGCAGGTAGGTGTGATGGACATGCTGCGCTTCAACCAGTTCACCGCCGGTGGTGGCTGGGAAAGCGACTTCGGCAGCCCGCAGGACCCCGAGGAGTTCAAGGCGCTGTACGCCTACTCTCCGCTGCACAACCTGCGCGAGGGAGTCTGCTACCCGCCGACCCTGGCAACCACCGCCGACACGGATGACCGCGTGGTGCCGAGCCACACCTTCAAGTTCACGGCGCAGATCCAGCATGTGCAGGCCTGTGACAACCCGGTGCTGGTGCGTGTGGAGACCCAGGCCGGGCATGGCGCGGGCAAGCCGCTGGCCAAGAGCATCGCGGAATTCTCCGACCTGATGTGCTTCGCCCTGCACAACATGGGCGTTGACATCCCCGCAGCGCTGACGCGTTTTGAGTGAGGAGCAATGAGCAAGGAGCAATGAGCCCAGCTACTGTTTCCTGATTCCCGGGCAAGCGCGCTCGTCCATGCTGTTGCCTGAACAATCTGGCAACATGACGGAAAAAGCCGTACAGCAATGGATTGGACCTGTCTGCCGGAATTCGCAGGGAAGCAACCGGAGGCTCATTGCTCCTTACTCATAACTCATTGCTATTCAATGAACGTGATCGCATGCCCCGTCCGGCCGGCACGTCCCGTGCGTCCGATGCGGTGGATGTAGTCGTCATAGGTCTGCGGCAGCTCGAAGTTGATCACGTGACTGACGTCGTCAATGTCCAGCCCGCGTGCCGCCACATCCGTCGCCACCAGCGCCTGGATGCTGCCTTCCTTGAAGCGCTTGAGCGCCAGCTGGCGGGCATTGTGGCTCTTGTTGCCATGGATCGCGTCCGTTTCCAGGCCCTCGCGGTTGAGCATGTTGCTCAGCTTGTTCATGCCGTGCTTCGTGCGGCCAAACACCAGAACACGCGTCATCTCCGGCTGGCCCAGCAGATCCACGAGCATCTCGAAGCGCTTGCGTCCGGCCATGCTGATCACTTCCTGCTGCACGTTGGCAGCGGTCTTGTGGCGCACCACGCTGACCGTCACCGGGTCATGCAGGAACTCACCGATCAGGGAGCGGATCTCCTCAGACATCGTCGCCGAGAAGAACAGGGTCTGGCGCTGGCGCGGCAGCCTGCCGATCAAGAAGCGCATGTCACGGATGAAGCCCATGTCCAGCATACGGTCGGCCTCATCCAGCACCACGTTGTTGAAGCGGTCCAGGGAGAGCTCACCACGCTTGATGAAGTCGATCAGGCGGCCCGGGGTAGCGATGATGAAGCGGTTGTCAGCCCGCAGGCTCTTGAGTTGCGCACCCTCGCCCACACCGCCGACGATCACCGTTGAGCGCATGCCGAGCCCGATCGTGAAGCTCTGCAGCTCCTCCTCGATCTGGATGGCCAGCTCGCGGGTCGGTGCCAGCACAAGCGCGTACTGTGACTTGTCAGCCAGCATCCGGTCGATCAGCGGCAGCAGGAAGGCTGCCGTCTTGCCGGTTCCGGTGTTGGCCAGCCCGACCACGTCGCGGCCTTCCTTGACCGGCGGGATGGCAACATCCTGGATCGGTGTCGGGGCCTCGTAGCCGCGCTTCTCCACATTGGCCAGCAGCCTGGCTGACAGGCCGAAATCGCTGAACATGTGGGTCGGCTCGAAGATGTCCTCGATCTCATGCACAACGGGGTTGTCACGGATGAAGGCGATGATGTCCAGCTCGAGCTTCTCCTCCTTGGCCCGGCTGCGGCGGTTGGCGACGCGGCCCTGGCTGCTGTCATCACTGCGCTCGGGACGAGTGCGCATGGCAGGGCGGCGGACTTCAGGCGGATTGCCGGCAGCCGCGCTGCGGCGGCGGCCCCTGCTTCCATCCTGCTGTCGCTCCGACGCCTGAGCCGCGGGTGCTCCCGCCTGCTCAGGCCCGGTTTGCCCCGGCCCCTGGCGGTCCTCCCCCCGCGTGCCGCCCTCACTGGAGCGGCCCCGGCCCCGCCGGCCACGGCTGCGGCGGCGGCGGTTGCCATCGTCAAGGCCCTCACGGCCCAGTTCGTTCCTGTCGATGAAGCGCGGCGCGGGCTGCTGCTCGCGGTCCACGAAACGCGGCGCGGGATGCTCGTCCACATAGTCACCGCCGCGCTCATTACGCTGGCGCGGTCCGCGATCCCCGCGTGGAGGACGCTGCTCACGGGCCGGACGGTCCTGGCGCGGCTGGCGCTCGTTACGGCCACTGCCCTGGGCATCCCGGCGCTGGCCACCACGGGCCGGACGCTCCGGCTGGTCTATCCGGTTGCCATAGTCATCCGGCAACATCCGCTCCTCAGGTGGCAGGCGGTTGCCGAGATGCTCAGGCTTGCGTGTCTGGCCAGCACGGCCGCGGCCGCGGCCCCGGCCCATCCCCGGCTTGCGCGCACCGTTGCCGAATTCGACATGTTCCGGGCGCGGTTGCGACTCGTATACGGGGGCATCGCCTCCACGGCGGTTGCCATCCTGCTGCGGCTCACGGCGCTCGCCGTAGCCACTGTGGCGGCGGTTGCCATCGCGCTGTGGCCCGGCACCCCGTCCGCTGCGCCCGCTGCTGCCATTGCCACCACGGCTCCGGCCGCCCTCGCGGGATGAATCGTTTCCGCTGGAATTGCCATAGCGGTCCCCGCCCTGGCCCTGCGTGTCATTGCGGCGGTTGCGTCCGCCGCCTGTGCGGGAGCTAGATGTGCGCCCGCGCGGTACATATGTCATAGGGTAATCACAGTCCCTTGATGATTGAAAATACCGTCCCCCTGTCGCCCGCCTGTCACTTATGCCTCAACTGGTATGCCAGGAGGCCGGCGTCGGCTGCAGTAATGGTGATATCAGTTCTGCTCACGCGGAGTGCGGAGCCTGTATATCGGGACAATGCAGTATACCACGTCCACCCCGATACTTGTCTATTACCCCGTATAAATCTATACAAATGTTTCAATAATCGATTCAGGGCATTTCCATCCTGCCATTTCGCAGGTTACGGACGATCCAATCACTCTGGGGTAATCCGCAAGCCTCTACAACCGATAGTTCGCCGGCCAGGTCATACTCAACCCTCCTGATCTCAGCTGATCCGTCCTGCACAAGCAGCCAGCTGGCGCGGTGGTCACCGTCAAACGGCATCCCGACGCTGCCACTGTTGGCCACCGTGAAGCCTCCGACCCGCCTGATGAACGGGACATGCACATGCCCGTAGACGACCAGATCTCTGCCCAGGCAAGCATATTGAGCCAGCAGTTCTTCGTCTTCGGCCTCATGTGCCGGTGAGCGCCAGCAATCTTCCGGCCCCGCATGCACTAGAGCCAGACGATCTGCAAGGCATGTAAGCGGCTGGGAAGCCAGCCAATCTAGGCGCTCTGTCCCAAGCCGCTGTGCGGTTGCTTCCGCCAGCTGCCTTATCGCCGGCAGCACATGGGCGAATCCGGGAACAGCCTGAGCGAATTCATCCATTGACGGAGGCCGCGTGAGCATTTCATCCGCGTTGCCAAACACACCTTCTATGCCGAGCCCCCGTATCAGGTCAACACACTCAGCGGGACGTGCCCCACTGAAAGCCAGGTCACCGCCATGCAGTACCAGATCGGGGCTGTGGGCATCGATTTCCGCGAGTACTGCCTCAAGTGCCGTCAGGTTGCCGTGCACATCTGAGAAGATGGCAATCCGCATTCGCGTCAGCCCTCCTTCACCGCCACGATGTACAGGCGTTTGCTGTCCATCGAGAAGGGTTCGGCGTCAATATTGCCGTAGCTGGCCTCGACCCTGAACCCGGCCTGCTCCAAGAGCAGGCTCAGCTCGCGGTAGCTGTACATCCGCAGTGAGCTGTGGTGTGTGCTGACGATGAACTCGCGCATGTCCGGCTCCTCGCCGCTGTGCAGCAGGTCAGCCACGTCCACCAGCAGGGTCAGTTCATCCGGCGGCTGCTCCACATCCTCCGGGGCATTGACGAGCGTCACCTTGCCCTCGATCCGTCCCAGCTCGAAATTGAAGCGCCGCTGCTCCAGCACCAGCGTGTTTCCGACAGTGACCCAGCTCTTCTCACGGAAACGCGGCAGCAGGGTTTCGAGGCACATCGTGTCGATCAGCAGCCTGCCCCCTGGCTTCAGCGTATCCGCGATCGACTGCAGCAGCACCAGGTTCTGCTCGTCGTCAAAGTAGCCGAAACTGCCCTGCCAGCAGATCGCCGCATCAAACTCAGCCTGCCATGGCAGCTCGCGCATGTCCCGCAGGCGATAGTCCACGCTGGCCTCATACTTCGCCGCCATCGCCTTCGCCTCTTCAAGCAAGGGGGCGCAGAGGTCCACGCCGGTGCTTCGGATGCCGCGCAGGGCCAGTTCGAGCGTGATCCGGCCGTTGCCGCAGGGCACGTCGAGCATTGCCATCCCGCGCCTGAGACCGGTCACCCGGGTGATGAAGTCCGCCTCGTGCCGGTTATCCTCGAGGCTATGTGCCAGGCGCATTACGTCAAGGTATGCGCCGGTGAAGAAGTACTGCCACCACTGCCTGCCGCTTATGCTGAATCCACACCTCCGGTTTCAATCGGGTAGCCTGCCCGTACCCAGGCCAGCATCCCGCCGCGCAGGTTGACCGCGCGCCTGAAACCCGCATTGAGCATCAGGGCCGCGGCATATCCACTGCGGTTGCCACTGCGGCAGACCAGCAGGTAGTCCTTCTGCGGATCCAGGTGCAGCATGCGCCGCTGGAACTCCCCGCCGGTTATGTCAAGCTTCAGGCAGCCCGCGATATGCGCTTCCTCAATCTCGCCTGCCGTGCGCACGTCCAGCAGCACGAAGTCACTGTCAGTACCGTGCTCCGCGATGTACTGCTTCGCCCCGGTCGCGTCAATCTCGGGCACTGCGCCCTGTCCGAAGATTCCTGCGGCCATTGACTGTCTGCCTCCTGGTCTTTAACTCGCCAACGATTCTACCCGAACAGAACAGGCGCAGGGAATAACTCGTCATGGTGCGCGGTATCAGATAGTGCAGGTACTGCCGTGTACGCGGCGAGTTATAATCTGTTCGGACTTGAACTGGAGGTGGAATCATATGAGCAAGAATGACGACAGGGGTATGGCAATGCTGATCGCAGGCTTCGGCCTCGGTACTCTGGTGGGCACCGTGATCGGCCTGCTGGTGGCCCCCAAGGCGGGCCGTGAGCTCCGCAGCGACATCGCGGAGTACAGCAAGGATTACTACGACAAGGCGAAGGACTACTCCCGCGACGCGATCGAGGCCGGCAAGCACAAGGCCAGCGACATATACGAAAGCGGCAAGGAACGTGCGCAGGCTGCCTACGACTCCGGCAAGGAGCGTGCCAAGGAATACAGCGCGCGTGTCGGTGAGAAGATCGGCCAGGTCAAGAGCCAGATCTCAGACCGCATGCACAGCAGTGGCAACAGTGACGGCGAGGACGTCAGCCCGGCCTAGGCATCTGCATAAAACCGAAATGAGAAAGGGGCGTCCTGCGGGGCGCCCCTTTAATCTTTTCTTTGCCGGAATTGTTTACCGGGATTAGACCGCCGCTTGTCGCAATGAATTGCCTTTCTCCTTACAATTTCATGCATGGAGAGGCTGGTAACAAAATGAGTGACGACATGAACTGCAAGCAGCAGGTGGTGGAACTGCAGCGCGAAGTGAAGCAGCTGAAACGGCAGTTACGGGAATGCCAGGGCCTGCCTGACCGGGAAGAATCTATCGATGACCTGCTGGTGATGGGCACACCGTTTGAGGAGCGCAAGCGCATCGCGGTGATCATCGATGACAGCAAACTGATCCATATCCGCTACAAATCCATCATCGAAGGCAATGGCATCACGGTTGTCGCAATGAGCCAGGATGGCACCTTCGGCGCCGACCTCGTGCTGACACATATACCGCGCCTGGTGGTGCTGGACTACAACATGCCAGGTGCCAATGGGGGTGAAGTCGCACGCATGATCCGCGAGGCTGACAACCAGGTGAAGATCATCGTGATCAGCGGATACCTGGACGCCGACCGCATCGGCCTG
This sequence comes from Planctomycetales bacterium, assembly GCA_022646745.1. Taxonomy (GTDB): domain Bacteria; phylum 4484-113; class 4484-113; order 4484-113; family JAFGCY01; genus JAHEFU01. The sequence goes on from CP060262.1 coordinate 680,116, forward strand.
CTGAAGAGCGCTGGAGTTGACGAGATCCTCGTCAAGCCGATCAACGAACAGAAGTTCAGCGACGCCGTCCGCAGGCTTGAAATCTGAGCCGGCGCATCGGCTATCGTAAACCGCAAAGCAATCATTGGAGTTGAAATATGGCGTTCGCGCATGCGCGCATGCAATGACGAAGGGGAAATGGGAAGGGCGCTAAAGTGGCGAGGGACGGACTCGAACCGCCGACACGGGGATTTTCAGTCCCCTGCTCTACCAACTGAGCTACCTCGCCGGAAAAGGGAAAAATGGCGGGGGCGACGAGACTCGAACTCGCGACCTCCTGCGTGACAGGCAGGCATCCTAGACCACTAGACCACGCCCCCGCAGCCTAGCCCCGGTGGTACCGAGGGAAAGGGATTATAGCCGAGAAGATGCATTTTTACCAGTGGAAACACCACAATTTTCCCCACCGAATCTTCGCCTTCGGTGAGTCCTTCCTCGCTGCCTAGAGACCAATGATCCGTAACCTGCCTTCATAGGCCTCAGGCTCCCGGTTTGTGATGCTGAGCAGCCGTTCCCTGAAGCTGTGCGCAATGTCATTGATTTCCACCAGCATGCCGGCCAGCTGCCTGATGTTTTCCGTTTCAGCGGCACAGCTTTCCGCACTGTTCTCCTGCAGTTCCAGGAATTCATCACGCAACTTAGCGAGCTCCCCATGGCACTGCTCCAGCTGCCGGTTGATCGCGCACAGCCTGATGGTGGTATTGCTGTCATGCTGCTGCTGCAGGCTGTCAAACATGTCGCTGAGCTTGTCCACGCTGCCACTGTGGCGGTAGCGGGCCTTGTAGCGCTCAGCCGCCTCTACCACCGGCTCTCCCTTGGCTGCACGGTTGATCAGGTCCACCAGGTCCTTCGTGCGCTCATCCTCCAACCAGCCGATCAGCTCGCCAAGGTCATCGCCCTGCTGTTTTTTGTCCTGCTCGCCTGCCATTTCCTCACCTCAGAAGCGCATATTGGTATACAGATAATTATAGATATTCCCATACACTTCTGTATGAAGCACTGGCACAATGGCGGTGAACCCTGTGTGAAGCTGCAGCGATTGCCATTGACTGGCCGTGTCAATTCAGGCACATATGCTGTGCTGATCGACTATAATCAAGGTCCATGAGACTATGTGGACCGCTACTGCTTGGCCTGCTGCTGCTCAGCCTCCCGGCCTGGGCCCAGGTGGAAAGGAATTCCTCGGACCTCAACAGCCGCCAGCGCGCAGCTGGATCCAGCCACCGTGGCGGTTGGATCACGCCGGACCATGATGAGGAGGAGCAGCAGTCCGTTCCAGCATGGAACTACCGCCAGGAGCAAGCCGTGCGGCGCGTGTTCCGTTCGATCACTACGGACGGCCAGGATGCACTGGCCCAGTTCAGCAAGCCTGCCATGCCCGAGTCGGGTGGCCGCCAGACCATCGTGGCCCAGACCATCCCGCAGAAGCCTGAGCCTGCAAAGCCGAGCTTCCGCCTGAAGCGTGATGCTGAAGCCACCGCAGAATTCCCCGAGTTCGTCGAGGAAACTGACGCTACGTCCAATGACGACGACACGGTCAACCAGGCCATCGTGGAGTCCACTGAGCTACTTGATGCGGAACTGCTGGATGAACCGACTGCTGCTGAACCGGCCGAGGAAGAAGTCGAGGAGACTCCCGCGGCGCCAGCTCCGAATGAAGACTCTCCCTCCTTCCGCATCCGCCGCGACATGGATGGCAGCCGCCATGCGGATTCCGAGTTCGACTTCCCCGCGGATGATGAGTTAAAGTCTGATGCGGATAGTGCCCCGGAACTGTTCCTGGATCCTGATCAACCCGAGGCAATCACAGAGGATGCCGCAAGGATCGACAGGGGTTTCATCCCAGATACCGCTGAGCCGAAAACAGCCCAGCTGAAGCCGGCAAGCGGCAGCCTGTCACGCACAAGCGGCGTGCAGGCCCCGCTGGCCCTGCCTGACAATCCCGGCCGGATTGCCGACTACAAGATCCGCTCGGACATCTCGAAGATCACCCGGGGCAACAGCAAGCTGAAACAGGTCGCGCTGACCTTTGACGACGGCCCGCACCCGGAGTACACCGGCCAGATCCTGACGATCCTTGAGTACTACAACTGCCCGGCGACCTTCTTCTTCGTCGGCGTACAGGCCAACAAGTACCCGCAGTGGGTGCAGATGGCGCACCAGCAGGGGCATGAGATCGCCAGCCAGACCTACGACCACTTCCGCCTGCCGAAGCTGCCCAAAGGCGAGAAGGAATACCAGATCGATGCCTACCAGGACCTGATCGAGGACCTGACCGGTGAGCGCCCGCGTTTCCTGCGCCCGCCGGGGGGCCAGATTGACGACGCCAGCATCGAGCTCCTGAAGCAGCGCGGGATGGTCTGTGCGATGTGGGACGTGGCGCTGAATGACACGCATGGCGACAAGACGAAGCAGGAGCTGCTGGACCATACGCTCGACAGCGTGAAGAATGGCAGCGTGATCCTGGCCCATGACGGTGTGCAGGCCACAATTGACATGCTGCCGGAACTGATCGAGCGCCTGCGTGAGGAAGGCTACGAACTGGTGACGATGAGCGAACTGGCCAGCAAGCTCTGATCAGCCTCCCTGGCTTCCGCTGCTGCTTCTCATTCTGATTCTGTTTCTGCTGCTGCGCCTGCTTCCAGCTCATCCGCATGCGCATCCAGCTGCCCGGCAATCGTTGACAATCCGAACAGTTCATCAACCCTGAGCGGGATGCACAGTCTTGGCAACTGATCGAGCGGCAGCTCCCCCGCCATCAGCACCATGTCCCCGCCGCCGGCTCCCGTCGGCTTGCAGCGCCCGCCATGCCGCCGCGCCCAGGCGTCAAGCTGGGTATGCACCGGCATGAAGTAGCTGATCCCGGCGCTCTTGCTGATTTCCTTCATCACCGCATTGTGCGCGTCAATCAGGCCGAACAGCTCGCGCTCGCCTTCCTGGAACCAGGCCCGTCCGAGGTACTCACTGGCTTCCATCAGCTCACGGATCATCGCCGGGGCCTCCGGGTCATTGCCCGCCCAGAACTCATACTTGCCAACGAACTCGCGGCTGTCCGCCGGGATCCCGCTCCACAGCAGGTTGAGCGGTACGGTGTCAGTGCCGCGCTTCATCAGCTCCACGCTGACACCCTTGCCACCGCGAAACAGGATCGGCCGGCCGAGTGCCGCGACGGCGCAGTCCGCCCCGCTGCCCCGGCCATCCTGTACACGGCCATGCAGGGTCAGCACGTCCTCAAGGAAGGCTGCCTCGTTGCCACTGATGCGCTGGCCAGCGCACAGCAGGCGCAGGCCCAGCACCCCGGCCGCTTCCGCGCTGGAGGAACCGATGCCGAGCTTCAGCATCCGCCCCTGCGGGTCCGCAGCATCAAAGGCCGTGCGGTCGATCGCGACATGCGGCACGCCATGCTCGCGCTCGTGGTGCTCCGTGGCATTCATGAAGTACTGCCGGCCCTTGTCAACCACCGGCGGGTAGTCGCCATCAGGCTGCGTTGCCAGCTGTTCCAGCACCATGTAGCGCGGCAGGGGCACCAGGGCCGCCAGCCCGCCACTGAGCACGCCGTACTCCCCGCTGAGCATCACCTTGCCGGGGACCGTGAGCCGCATCATTGCATCGCGACCAGCACTGCCGCGCCACCCGGGCGGTTGGCAATCGCCTTCACTACGCTCGGCACCGCCTGCATCCTCTTCGTCACCTCGTCCAGGTCGTCAATGTGGCAAAGCACCGCCACATGCGAACCGGCATCCACGGTGTAGTAGGCCTTCAGGCCCTCATTTCGCCAGGCCACCACGCTGTGCATGATGTCCATCGTGCCGGCCTGCCAGTACATCAGCGTCGGTCGCGTTGCCAGCATGCAGGCGTGCATCGCATTGCTGTTCTCCTCGGCGATTTCGCCGACCTCCGCCAGGTCCCAGCCGCGCAGCGCATGCAGCATGTAGCGGTAGTCATGCCGCGCCTGCAGCACCCAGCGCCGGTAGTAGGGCGAGGTCTGTTCGGACAGCTTCATCCCTTCGCGGGAGCTGTACTGCTTCGGCTCGCTGTCAACCACGCCGACCACCATCCCCCAGGGCACATCGGAGGCCGGTACCAGCAGCCGTGCCGCCGGGTCGTCGCCATTGGACAGGCTGGACAGGCCGCCGGTGATGCTGCGCGCCGCCGATCCACTGCCGCGCCGTGCGAGCTTCGTCAGCAGGGTCTGGGTGATGCGCACTTCGCTCAGTTCATTGAGCGCCGTTGCCAGTGCGGCGAATGCACTGGAGCTGGAGGCCAGGCCGCTGGACATCGGGAAGCTGTTTTCACTCTCGATGCGCACGCGGCCCTCGATCAGCTTCTCCGTGCGCCAGATGTCGAGGTAGCGCACCACACGCTCACGCTCGATGCCCGTTGCAACCTTTCCGTTGATCACCACCGCGTCATCGGCGGCGTCAATCATCTCGGCGGTGGTGATTGTCGTCAGTGAATCCAGCGCCAGCGAAATGCTCGGCGTGGCGGGGGTGTCAAGCGGACCGCTCTTGCCCCAGTACTTGCACAGCGCGATGTTGGCATGCGCACGTGCCCGGACCTTCCTGCTCATGAGCCGCTTCCCAGCTCAAAGGGCAGCACCAGCGGGAACTTGCCCGCCAGTTCCTGCATCATCGAATATCTCTTCTCCGGGCTGACGAGTGCGATCACCGCTCCACCACCGCCCGCGCCGGTCAGCTTGGCGCCGAAGGCTCCCATCGAGCGCAGCAGCTCGACGGCAGCGTCCAGCTTCTCCGTGCTCACGCCGAGGTCCGCCAGCAGTTCGTGGTTCTCATTCATCAGCGCGCCAACCTGCTCGAGGTTGCCACCACCGAGCGCGGCCCCGGCCAGCGCCGTGATCTCACCGATGCGGGCCATGATCTTGTCAACACGGGCCTGGTTCAGCTCGCGGCTGTGGCGCACCTGCTGCACCAGCTCAATCGTGCGAGCGCCAGGCTCCACGATGCAGATGATGCCCGTGGCCTGCACCGGCACGCGGATTGACAGCGTCTCGCGCGGTGGGCCGCTGCGGAACCACAGCACGCCGCCGTTGAGCACCGTTGCCGCGTCCATCCCGCTCGGGCTGCCGTGGTAGATGCTTTCAAGCTTCTGCACTTCCTCGAACAGCGTGTTGTCAAGCCGGCGCTGCGATTCCAGCCCGGCATAGCGCCTGAGCGCCGTGCACAGGGCCACGCTGCAGGCCGCGCTGGAACCCAGTCCCATGCCCGGCACGAGGTCGCTTTCGATCGCAATCGCGATCGGGGCCTGCTGCAGGCCGTAGCTGGCCAGCGCTTCATCCACCACCTGGCTGAACAGGCGGATGTCGAGGTCGCTCTCTGGCATCTCGAACACTTCCGGGAACACGGGCTGCAGGAAGCGCGGCCCGGCCGGGTCAAGCTGGATGCGGCACTTCAGTTTCACGTCAATGCTGGCGGTGATGCCGGGCTGGCCCCAGACCGTGGCGTGCTCGCCGAACAGCACCACCTTGCCGGGTGCCCAGGTTTCGATCGGCATCTCGCCGGTCTGCTCATCCACCATCCGGCTGTCCTGCAGCTCACGGTGCACGCGCTCAGCCGTTGCCACCTTCACGTCGCCGAGCGCGATCATGCGCTGTGCGACTTCCTCGACATCCTGGCTCGGTACACCGACGCTGATAGCCACCGAACGCGCATGCAGGGCCATGTGGCCCTTCTGGATGCCGTCCGTTGCCAGTGCGAGGCAGGCTGCAAAGTTCTGCCCGAGCCCGACTGCCGCCAGCAGCGATGCCAGCTCGCTGGCGTTCTCCACGCCACTCACGCGCCTGAGTACCTTCACGCCGGGATGGCTGTTGACGGCCCCGCCGACCCAGCCGACCTGCAGCGGCAGCTCGATCCGGCCGAGCAGGTCGTTGCCATCAATCTCGTATTCCGTCAGGCCGCGGTACTGCCCGCTGCGGGCCGCATGCGCATGCCCGCCAGCCTCGATCGCCCGCCAGTCCTGGCCGAGTGCGATCGCCGCGCCGTCAATTCCGTTGAATATGCCCTTGTTGTGTGTCGCCGCGCGGTAAGGGTCGATGCGCGCCATGCGGCCGGCCTCCACCATCCGCCGGGCGACCGTCTCGCCGTCCATCTCCGCCGTTGCCAGGATCTCAAACGGCAGGCGGAAGCTGGCCCGGGCCAGCCGGCGGTCAGCGTAGTTGCTGACGATGCGCAGGTTGCTGCGCCCGCCGCACAGTTCAGCAGCCAGGTTGCCGGCCGCCTCGCAGGAGTAGTTCACCGCGTTGGCACCCATCGCCTCGCGCACGTCGATCAGCAGGTGCAGCACAAGCATCCGGCTGCCGTCGCGGTCGTCAGTGATGATGCGGGTCTCGATGTCGAAGGCCCCGCCCCCGCGCTTGACCATCCGTTCGTTCGGCCGGTTGGCAGCGGCGAGGATCCCGGCCTTGTTGTCATGCAGCAGCTTGACTGCAGCGTCGATGTCCGCGACGTCCAGCAGCTGGATCTGCCCGATCATCACCGGGTCGTCAGTTTCAGTCATGAATCCGCCGGCCTTGCGGATCATCAGCGCGGCCTTGCTGGCGGCGGCGATGATCGAGGCTTCCTCAATCGCCATCGGCACCAGGTGCTCCTTGCCATCCACGAGGAAGTTCAGTCCCAGCCCAAGCGGCAGGCCGAACACGCCGACGGCGTTCTCCACCATGTTGACGGCGTGGCGGATGCGCAGGCACTGCCCGTTGCGCAGTTCAGCAATCTGCGTGTTGGACAGGCCGAAGCTGCGCGAGAGGTAGGCCAGGCGCTGCTCCACACTCAGGCGGTAGAAGCGCGGGATGCGCGAGGTTTTCTGCTGCGGCAGCGCAAGCTGCTCAGCCTGCGGATCAAAGTCCGTCATTATGTTCTCCCCTGGCCGGGCCATCCGTATGCCGCCAGCCAGTCCTTCAGTTCCCCGGTGTACACCCGGGGGACGTGCATCAGTTCATTGCAGTTTCGTGCGCCACACAGGAGCATCACGCTGCGCAGTTCCTCACCGAGCTGCTCAACCCACTGGGCGGCACCCTCGGCGCCATGGTCCATGAACTGCAGCAGCACCGAGCGGGCGAAGCCGGCGATGTTGCCACCGGCGGCCAGCACGCGGGCCACATCCAGCCCGTCGCGGATCCCGCCGCTGCCGATCACCGTGGCCTGTTCACCAAGCACGCTGCGTGCGGCGATGATCGAGAATGCGGTGGGCACACCCCAGTCGCCGATGCTGCGGCCCAGGCGCTGGCTGCGCTCGCTGACGGCACGCTGCTGCTCCACGCGAGTCCAGCTCGTGCCGCCGCTGCCACTCACATCGACGCAGTCCACGCCGCTGGAACGCAGCTTGATCAGGGTCTCGGGGGACAGCCCGGCGCCGGTCTCCTTGACCAGCAGGCGGCCGTCCAGCCGTTCATTGAGTTCAGTGATCTTCTCGCAGACGCCGCGGAACTCGCGGTCGCCCTCTTCCTGCACCAGCTCCTGTGCCGGATTGAGGTGCAGGCACAGCCCGTCAGCCTCTATCATCGATACCAGCGCCACAATGCGGTCCATCGGCTCATGCAGCAGCTGTGCGGCTCCGATGTTGCCCAGCAGCACTCCCTCGCCGATGATGTCGCGCACGGCGAAATCCGCCAGCAGGTGCTCATGGCGCCACAGCACACGCTGGCTGCCCACCGCGAAGGCGATGCCCTGGTCCGCAGCCAGTGCAGCCAGCCCGCGGTTCAGCTCCCCGGCATACTCCGTTCCACCGGTCATGCCGGTGATCATCAGAGGCAGCTTGAGCGGCTTGCCGAACAGGCTGGCGGTGGTGTCGATGTCGGACAGGTTCAGCTCAGGCAGGGCCTGGTGCACTAGGCGGATGTCGGACAGCAGGGTGGGCTTGCTGTGCAGCACCGAGTCCTCCCGGACCAGCCGGAGGTGCTCAGCCTTGCGCTTCTCTATTCCTGTGTCGGACATCGGGTATTAGTGCAATTCAAATACTCAAAATTTGCGAGAGGCCTGACCAGATCAGGCCAGACTATTTTAGTACCTGCCCGGCGGGACATCCTGCCGCACAGGCTGCTTAACAAACTATGATGTTTCTCGGGAGTTCCGGCTGGAAGGCAAACCGCATGCATGATTCAGCTGGACCTCATTTGGCCTCATTGAGCCGCTTCGCTAGAATGGATAACAGGCCCTGCGCCTGATCCCGGACAGCGGAGACTGACTGATGCGCAAACTGCAACTGCACTGGCAGATCCTGATCGCCTTCATCTGTGCGATCATCCTCGGCTTCATCACCCGCGCCATCGGTGCCGCCAACCCGGGCCTGGCCGAGACGCTGCTGCAGGGCTACAACTTCGTCGGCACGCTGTTCATCAATGCGCTGAAGATGCTGATCGTGCCGCTGATCTTCTTTTCGATCGGCGCCGGCGTGGCCAATACCGGCGGGCAGCACTTCGGCCGGCTGGGCGGCAAGACCCTGCTGTACTACGTCTGCACATCCGGACTGGCCGCGCTGATCGGGGTGCTGATGGTGGCCATCGTGCAGCCGGGCATCGTCAACGGCCAGCCGGCACGCGAAATGCTCGGGCTGGACCAGCAGGAACTGGGTGCGACATTCGAGGAGCGCATCGAGGGCCGCAGTTTCGCTGACTTAAAGGACGTGTTCATTTCGATGGTGCCGCCCAACGTGGTCAAGGCCGCGGCAGAAGGCCAGATGCTCGGCCTGATCTTCTTCTCGATCCTGCTTGGCTTCTTCAGCACGCGGCTTGAGAAGCAGCACTCGGAATTCCTGCGCACTTTCCTCGACAGCATGTTCCAGCTGATGATGCAGATCACGCACTGGGTAATGATGTTCGCCCCGCTAGGCGTGCTGGCGCTGGTTGCCAGGGTGATCGCCGAGACCGGATTTGACACCTTCATCCCGCTTGCGAAGTTCCTAACAGCTGTGTTCGGCGGCCTGCTGTTGCACATGTTCGTGCTGATGCCTCTGGTGCTGGTCTTCGTGGCCCGCGTGAATCCAATCAGGCACTACCAGGCGATGGCGCCGGCGATGCTGACAGCGTTCTCCACCTCCAGCTCGGCGGCCACGCTGCCGGTGACGATGGACTGCGTGGAGAACCGCGCCGGTATCTCCAACCGCGTGACCAGCTTCGTTTTGCCAATGGGGGCGACGGTCAATATGGACGGCACGGCGCTGTTCGAAGTGGTGGCCGTGTTGTTCCTCGTGCAGGCCTACGGTGAGCCGCTGACCTTCGTGACGATGATCAGCGTTGCCATCCTCGCGCTGGTGACGAGCATCGGCGTGGCGGCTGTGCCGTCGGCCAGCCTGGTGGCGATCGTGCTGATCCTCGGCAACTTCGGCATCCCGGCCTCGGCCGCGGCCCTGATCCTCGCGATCGACCGCCTGCCGGACATGACCCGCACGGTGAACAACATCTTCGGCGACAGCGTGGGAGCGGTGGTTATTGCGAAGAGCGAGGGGGAGGACATCTACGGCAGTGGGAGCAGTGCCCCCGCTTAGCTTGGAGTTTGGAGTGAGGAGGCTGGAGCGGAGGCCAGACGTCAGTCTGACAACTGGAGCTGCGGCGCAAGTCGAACATCTGGTTTCGGGTTTCGGGTTTCTGCACAACGGGATGCACTGCGCAGATGCGCCGACGTGTGAAAGGCATCAGCGCAGTGGTCAGCAATAAAGCTGACAACAGGGAGTGTGATCCCGCCATGGCGTCATTGTCGCACAATCCTCGAAACGCATAACGAAACACGGATCGTGGTAACGGGTAGTGGTGTCGCCCTGCGACACCAGCACGCGCGATGGCCTTTCGTGCGCAAGGCATATCGCGAGGCAGGGAGCGTTGCCAGATTACATCCCCTCAGCGCCTCCGTATTTCCTCAGCGCCTCTGCGCCAAAATAACCGCTACGCAAGCCACCTCGTCACCCGAGCGCATGCGAGCCTATGCAGCGCGCAGTCGCGCGGGCAGCACTGTACTCGCCAGACTGGTTTTCTTGGCGCAGAGGCGCGGAGAAAGACATGAGGCGCGGAGAAAACTCTCTATTGCCAATCCCGTCAGCCATGCGCACTTCACTGCATCCACTGCCAGATGCCGCAAGGCGGCACCGCTACCGATCCCTTCCTTTACTTCTTCCACTATTCGGACTATCAGAATTATTCAGACTTCTTCAGGAAGCGCGCGGCGCTACCCCTCCAACCTCAAAACTCCCCCACTCCAAACTAAAAAGGGAGGCCATTGCGGCCTCCCTCGTTGTCATTTCAGTTCAGGTTGTAGTTTGGCGGTTTGAGCTTGGAATGAATCTCTCCAAACTCCGCACTCCAAACGCCCCACTCCAGCCAGGCTAACAACCTGGCCTCCTAGAACATGTGCGTGCGCTTCTCGCCTTCCTTCTTCGCGGCCTCGCGGCGCACCATCGCCTTCTTCAGGGCGAAGATCGCGCGCTCGATGTCGACGTTCAGGTCGTTCTGCGAGTAGTATGCCTGCAGGCGCTCACGCGCGCGCTTCTCGGCTTCCTCAGCGCGATGCACATCGATGTCGCCCGCCTGCTCAGCGGTTTCGGCCAGCACGGTCACGCCGTCCTTGCCGATCTCCACGAAGCCGCCACCGACCGCGATGAAGCGGATGCGGTGCTCCTCCGGGTGCTCGATCATCAGCGTGCCCTGCTCAAGCCCGCTGATCAGCGGGGCATGGCCCTTCCACACGCCGAAGTAGCCGTCCAGGCCGGGGATCACGCAGCTGGTGGTCTCCCCGCTCCAGACCTCGCCGTCGGGGGTGACAACCTTCAGTGCGTACTTTGCCGTTGACATGCTTGGCTCCTATCCGACCTAGTTCTCGCTGCGCAGCTTCTCAGCCTTGGCCATCGCATCCTCGATGCCGCCGACCATGTAGAAGGCCTGCTCCGGCAAGTCGTCATGCTTGCCATCCAGCACCTCGCCGAAGCTACGCACCGTCTCGGCCAGCGGCACATACTTGCCGGCCATGTTGGTGAACTGCTCCGCCACGAAGAACGGCTGGGACAGGAAGCGCTGCAGGCGGCGGGCACGGTTCACGATGACCTTGTCGTCCTCCGACAGCTCCTCCATACCGAGGATGGCGATGATGTCCTGCAGGTCCTTGTAGCGCTGCAGGGTCTGCTGCACGCCACGGGCCACGCGGTAATGCTCGTCACCGACGACCTGCGGGTCGAGGATGCGGCTTGTCGAGGCCAGCGGATCCACGGCCGGGTAGATGCCGAGGTCGGTCAGGCGGCGGTCAAGGTTCGTGGTCGCATCCAGGTGGGCGAAGGTGTTCGCCGGGGCCGGGTCGGTGTAGTCATCCGCCGGCACGTAGACAGCCTGGATCGAGGTGATCGATCCCTTGGTGGTGGAGGTGATGCGCTCCTGCATGGCGCCCATCTCGATCTGCAGCGTGGGCTGGTAACCCACGGCGCTCGGCAGGCGGCCCAGCAGTGCGGACACCTCGGAACCGGCCTGCGTGAAGCGGAAGATGTTGTCAATGAACAGCAGCACGTCCTGGCCTTCCTCGTCGCGGAAGTACTCCGCCATCGTCAGGCCGGTCAGTGCCACGCGCAGGCGCGCTCCGGGGGGCTCGTTCATCTGGCCGAAGACCATCACGGTCTGCGCGATGACGCCCGATTCACTCATCTCAAGGAAGAGGTCGTTGCCCTCACGGGTACGCTCACCGACGCCAGCGAAGACGGACTTGCCGGAGTGCTCGGTGGCGATGTTGCGGATCAGCTCCTGGATCAGCACGGTCTTGCCCACGCCGGCTCCACCGAACAGGCCGATCTTTCCACCCTTCAGGTAGGGAGCCAGCAGGTCAACGACCTTGATGCCGGTCTCGAGGATCTCCACGCCGACGCTCTGGTCGGTCAGGGACGGGGCATCGCGGTGGATCGGGTACATCCGGCCCGCGGCCACGGGGCCGGCCTCGTCAATCGGCTTGCCCAGCACGTTGAAGATGCGGCCCAGGCAACGCTCGCCGACCGGGATGGTGATCGGAGCGCCGGTGTCCACTGCGTCCATGCCGCGCTGCAGGCCGTCCGTTCCCTCCATGCACACGCACTTGACAACGTTGTTGCCAAGGTGCTGCGCCACTTCGGACACGATCAGCTCGCCGGTATCGGGATGCTTGACCTCGATCGCGTTGTTGATCGCCGGAAGGTGTCCCTCCGGGAACTCGACGCTGATCGTGGGGCCGATGATCTCGGCGATCTTTCCAGCTATTCTGCTGCCAGTCTGTGTGGCGACATCCGCCATGGTCAACTCCTTAACTACTACTTTTTGGGCATCGCGGACCTGCCGCCGCCCTCTTCCGCTTACTTCTTCTTGTTCTGCGGGTCATCAATGCCCGCTTCCTTCTCCATCTCCAGGAGTGCATCAGTTGTGATCACCCAGGAGTTGTTGATGATCAGGGCCACGAGGCCCTTGTGTACTTCGTACATGTCCTTGCTGATCAGGAACTTCATCACCACCAGCTTGCGGTCCACCACGGTGGTGAAGGTGATCAGCCGGGTGCCGTTGGCCTGGCTCTCGTAATATATCGGGACCCAGGCCATGTCCTTACGGTACTCCTTGAGGTTGATGTCCCGCACTTCGCTGGTCATCTTGATGCCGGAGCGCGCATTCATGGCAATCTGGGCATTGATGAATCCCCAGAACTGCGCACTTTCGTTGCGGTCCTCCTCGGGGATGTCAGCCGGCAGGTCCTCCATCAGGCGCCGGTCGTAGATGTCCAGTTCGAAGATGAAGTCCGTCGGTGTATCCCCGGGCATCGGACGGCGCGCCAGCAGGGCGTACATGCCGACATCCTTGATCTCTTCTCCGGTCTTGGGGTCGATGCCCTGCTCGATCAGGTCCCAGCCCTTGGGCAGCACGAAATGCACCACAATGCCATCGCGCTCTGTGCGGAACTTGTCGAGGTTCTCAGACATCTGCTTGAGCGTGATGACCATTGAGTCATCACCGGTCTCAGGCGGGTTCTGGCCACCCTGCTGAGCGAATGCGGGGGTAGCCCCCAGCATAAGCACGGCGGCAAGGCAGGCCAGGCCCCTGGTCAGGCCCGCCATGTATCCACGCGGGCCACAGTTAGTGTTTTCAGTAGACATGTCTACTGAATCGAGAGAGTGCTCGGTGCAGTTAATCAGCATACAGCTCAGGAGTGTCCCGGACCTGCCGCTGTTCAATCCACGCACAGCTGATTTTCCGCGCGCAAGCGCCTGCCGGAAAGCGGCAGGTTGGCCTGGTGTTGCGCGATTCAGCCTGATCATCCCTTCAACGCCTCCGCGCCGCCGACGATGTCCAGCAGCTCAAGCGTGATGCCCGCCTGGCGGGCCTTGTTGTATTCAAGTGTCAGGGCATCGATCATGTCGCCAGCAGCCTTGGTGGCGTTTTCCATCGCCACCATGCGGGCGCCGTTCTCGGAGGTGAAGTTCTCCATCGCGGCCTGGAACATGATCGTCTGGAAGTAGCGCGGCAGCAGTGCGGTCAGCAGCTCCTCCGGGCTCGGTTCAAGGTCGTAATTGTCGGCGAAGCCCTCCGCCTCGTCCTCACCGGCCGGCTCCAGGCTCTGGATCGGCAGCAGGCGCACGGCTGTCGGGTCGGACTTCATCACATTGATGAAGCGGGCGTAGATCATGTGCACTTCGGCGACCTCGCCCTCGAGGTAGGCATTCGTGAGCACTGCGTTCACCGGCTTCAGGTCGGCGTAGCTGGTGTTCTCATTGAAGCCCGGGAACCAGCTGCCCCCCTTGCCAAGCGCCTGCCAGCCCTTCTTGCCGACGAACACGATCTCCGTTTCGCGGCCCTGGGAGCGCTGTTCACGGATGAACTGCTCAGCCTTCTTCACGAGGTTCGCATTGAAGCTGCCGCACAGGCCCTTGTCGCCCGTGAACAGGAGCAGCATCACCTTCGGCGCTTCCGCGTTCACATGGCTCAGGAAAGGGTGGTCCACCTCGGTAGCCACGCTCGCGAGGTTGCGCATCACGCCGGCCAGGGTGTCCGTGTAGGGACGGCTGGCCTGGGTGCGGCCCTCGCTCTTGCGCAGGCGAGCGGCAGCGACCATCTTCATCGCCTTCGTGATCTGCTGGGTGCTCTTCACCGATTTGATTCGGTTGCGGATTTCCTTGCCGCCCTTAGCCACCTGCGTCCTCCTTCGTATCGTTTCCGTTCAGCCGGGGCTTGAAGCCGATGTCACTTTCATCTGCTCCGGCCCGCCAGCCCGTGCGCTCGGGGAACTGGATCACCGTCGCGATGTAGTCCCAGCGGACCAGGATCACCGCGCGATGGCTCTCTTCCCGTCGCTGCTCCGGCGGAATGTAAGTCTCCTGCTGGTCGTAGACCGGCACCACCTTGTAGTTGGGGTGTTCGATCCACATGCCCAGTTCGTCAAGGCCCGTCACGTCCGCCGCGAACTTCTCGCTGTAGACGCCCGGCAGGTCCAGCAGCTCATAGGCGGTCCGGTCGAGCTGGATCAGCACTCGCGTGCCGACCACATCCTCCATCGTGACTGCCTTGTGCAAAGCTGCCTCCCGTCTGTTAACCGGCATGCTTCGCCGCGAAATCGGCGAAGTAGGCATCGGCGGCGGTCTTCATGCTTTCCTCGACATCCGCATGGTTTCCGGTCTTGCGGATCGTCTCCAGCACCTGGCCGTAGTTTTCCTTCAGGTATTTCACGAAGCCTGCGCTGGAGGCCTGTACCTGGTCAACGGGCAGCTTGTCGTAGTAGCCCTTACTACCGGCCCAGATCTGCGCGACCTGCTCCTCGGTGGCAAGCGGGACGTACTGGCCCTGCTTCAGCAGCTCCACCATGCGCTCACCACGGGTGAGCAGTCGCAGGGTGGCGGCATCCAGGTCAGAACCGAACTGTGCGAAGGCCGCCATTTCGCGGTACTGCGCAAGGTCCAGCTTCAGTGAACCGGCGACCTTCTTCATGGCCTTTGTCTGAGCGCTACCACCGACTCGCGACACGGAGATACCCACGTTCACCGCGGGACGGATGCCCTGGTAGAACAGGTCACTCTCCAGGAAGATCTGTCCATCGGTGATGGAGATCACGTTCGTCGGGATGTAAGCGGACACGTCGCCGGCCTGGGTCTCGATCACCGGCAGGGCCGTGATCGATCCGCCGCGGCGCACTTCGACACCACTAATGTCGTTGCCGCAGCTGGCACATTTCTTGAAGATGGCCTGCTCCTCATAGGCATGCAGCTTGTTGAGCGGGTTGTTGTTGCCGCACTGCGGGCAGAGCTTGTAGTCGGCCAGCTTGACGGCGCGCTCCAGCAGGCGCGAGTGCAGGTAGAACACGTCTCCCGGGTAGGCCTCACGGCCCGGCGGACGGCGCAGCAGCAGGGACAGCGTACGGTACGCGGCAGCCTGCTTCGTCAGGTCATCGTATGCGATCAGCACATCCTGGGAGTTGTACATGAACTCCTCGGCCATTGCCACGCCCGCGTAGGGGGCGATGTACTGCAGCGGCGCGGGATCGGAGGCGGAGGCGGAAACCACGATGGAGTAGGCCATCGCTCCGGTCTCTTCCAGCTTGGCGACCGTACGCGCCACGTTGGATTCCTTCTGGCCGATCATCACGTAGATGCAGAACACGGGGGTGTTCGTCTCGTGGGTGTACTTCTGGTTGATCATCGCGTCGAGGATGATCGCGCTCTTGCCGGTTGAACGGTCGCCAATGATCAGCTCGCGCTGTCCACGGCCGATCGGGATCATCGAGTCGACGGCCTTGAGGCCCGTCTGCATCGGCTCATGCACCGGCTGGCGGTAGACCACGCCGTCTGCCTTGCGCTCCAGCGGACGGTAGCGGTCGGTGACGATCGGGCCCTTGCCGTCAATCGGCTGGCCGAGCGGGTTGACAACACGGCCAAGCATGGCCTTGCCGACGGGCACCTGCAGCACCTTGCCGGTGCGCTTGACCGGGTCGCCTTCCTTCACGCCCGAGTCGTCGCCAAGCAGCACGACGCCGACGCTCTCCTCCTCCAGGTTGAGCGCCATTCCCATGACGCCACCGGGGAACTCAAGCATCTCGGACGCGAGGCAGTTGGACAGGCCGAAGACTCGTGCGATACCGTCGCCCACCTGGACGACCGTACCCTGGTCCTCGAGCTTGAGGCTGCCCTCGTAGCTCTCGATCTGCTTCTTGAGTAATGCAGTTACCTCTTCAGGTCTGATAGCTGACATGACTTGCTATATCTCCTGTGTTGTCAAACACGCGTTGTCAGGGGGAAGCGGATAGCCTTCCGCCTGCCCCAGTTTTGGTCCGATCGGCCCCGCTCAGGCCCCGGCGAGCGTACGCCGGTAGTTGAGCATCTGCTCCTTGAGGTCGTCCAGCCGGTGCGCCAGGGTCCCGTCGATCACGAGGTGGTCGCCGAGCTGCACCTTGACCCCGCCGAGCACCGCCGGGTCCACCTTCTCGGTGACGCCGAGGTTCTCGTAGTCGCTGAAGCGCTTCACGCCCGCCACGATGGCCTGCTTCTGCTCCGCGGAAAGCGGCACGGCGCTGACGATCGTGATCTCCTCGACACCACGGTGCATATCCGTCAGGTGGTCGAAGTAGCGCAGTGTATCCGGCAGGGCCAGGATACGGTTCTTGTCGATCATCAGCAGCACCAGCGTGAGCAGGGTGTCGTCAATCCGGCCACCGAGCTGGGACCTGATCAGGTCCTTCTTGGAGGCACTGGGCACCTGCGGTGACCCGAGGAAGTCGCGGACCTGGCGGTCCTTGAACACATCCTCAAGCACCTGGGCCTGGGCGTCTACGGCCTCCATCGTGCCACGTTCGAGCGTCAGCTCGAACAGGGCAGTGGCGTACCGCTTGGCTACAGCTCCGAGCATGCTAGTTGAGCTCCCTCATATCGGAGATGAAGCTGGAGACCAGCCTGTCATGGCGGTCCTTGTCCAGGTCTTCCTTCATCACCCGCTGGGCGATACGGAAGGAGAGGTCGATCGCAGCGTTGTTGAGCTCGGCCAGGGCCTTCTCCTTCTCACGCTGGATGTCCTCCTGGGTACGGGCCAGCAGCTTCTCGCGCGCTTCTTCGGCATGTGCCTTGATTTCCGCGGCGGCCGCCTGGCCCTTATCCAGTGCTTCCTGCATCTTCGCCTGTGCTTCGGCGTTGATATCGGCCATGCGCTTCTCGTACTCAGCCTGCTGCTTTGCAAGCTCGGTACGGGCACGGTCGATCTCGTCGAAGGCGTCCTCGATACTCTTGCGGCGTGAGTCGATGACCTGGGGCACTGCCGTCCACAAGGGCTTCTTGAGCACAGCCATCAGGATCAGGAATCCAACGAGGCTGGCTACGATTACTGGCAGATTTGCTAGGTCCACAACTTACTCCTTGTTAAGAGATCTTGCCCTGAAGGACGAAAGCGATAACGAGCGAGTAGATCGTAAGTGCCTCGATGAACGCGGCACCGATCAGCATCGCCGTCTGGAGCTTGCCGATGGCTTCGGGCTGACGGCCCATAGCTTCCATTGCGCCCTTCACGGCCAGACCGATACCAATACCGGATCCAAAGGCCGCGAGGCCGAGGCCGATGGGGATACCCAATCCTAAGGCTGCACCTGCATCCATGACGAAAACTCCTAAAACGTTGATGAATTGATGTTACGCGTGGCTGTGCGCATGGTCATGCGCATCATGGTGTTCATGATGCTCGTGGTGGTCATGCGGCTCCCACATTGTGATGTAAACGGCTGAAAGCAGGCTGAAGATCAGCGCCTGGATGGCACCGAGCAGCAGGCCCAGGAACAGGAACGGCGTATGCAGCGGGACCCAGGGAATGAGGCCGGCGAAAACGCCGAGCAGCACATCCTTGCCGAGCAGGTTGCCGTACAGTCGCAGTGACAGAGAGATGGGCTGGATGAACAGCTCCATGATGTGGATGATCGTGAACAGGGTCGCCATGAAGGCGATGATGCCGTAGCTGGCGCCACCCATGCCCAGCTCCTTAGCAGTCGGCAGTGTGCCGGGGAAGTGCTTGAGCCAGCCAAGCGGGCTCTGCATGATGGCGGAGCCGTGCACGTAGAGGAAGACCACCAGGGCCATTGCCAGGTTGAAGGACAGGTTGGCGGTCGGGGCCTTGCCAAGGAAGATCAGGCCCATCGTGTTGCAGACGAGGATGTAGATGAACAGTGTGCCGACCAGCGGCAGGTGGCGGCGTACCTTGTCGCGGCCGACGATCGCGCCGAAGAAGTCCTCGAAGAACTCGAACACGATCTCAGCGAACAGGCCGCGGCTCTTGAGCTGCTCACCCTTCTCGGGGCGGGCCTTGAGCTGGCGGGAAGCACCGAGGAAGAAGGCGCAGAGGCCGATCACGACCACGAAGCCGAAGATGATGGTCTCGAGCGCGGTGAAGGCGTCGCCATTCGGGTCATTCAGGCCAAGTCCCTTGGCCCAGTTGTCAACACCGACGATGCCGTCATGCAGCGGATCGCCCGCCGGACGGGAGTAGGCTTCGTGGTGGATCAGGCCCAGCAGGTTGGGAAGCTCGGGAATCTTGGAGCCATGGTGCTCCGCATGTCCATCGCCATGGGAATCACCCTGCGCATCGCCATGCGCGCCGTCGTGGCCTTCAGTTGCCATGTGGCCACCGTCGGCGGCCTGCGCGGAATGGACACCGTTGTCCGGCGCTGCATGGTTGTCGTGCGTATCCTCGGAGACGCTGTCTCCGTGAGACTGCCACATGGCAAGCATGTTATCTACCTTCCTCAACAACTGGGTCAGTCGGCCTGTCGAGCAAGCCCCTCACGATAAGCACGACAGGGAAAGCTACGAGCCCGGCAACCAGTCCCCTCAGATCCGTGAAATCGGCTGACAACAGCCACAGCAGGATGAGGTAGGACGCCGGAATTTTAGCACAGACCAAAATGAACACCAATAGTTTCCCGGGGCTTTTCTGTGCAATCAGGGACGAAATGAACAGGGCCAGCAGGGCGAGGTTGGACGCCGCCCAGAGGCAGGCCAGCAGGAATGACGCTCCTGCTCCCTCATCCCAGTAGATGCCTATACCAATCCCGCCGACCAGCCCGAGCAGGGCCAGGTCTCGCACGCAGCGGATTGTCATCGCAGTGCTCAGCATCTCTGGTCCGGTTCATCGGTTCAGGCTTGCCATCAGGCGTATCACCATCGCAAAGGATGCAACAGTGAACATCACCACCAGCAGCGGCAGCCAGAAGGCCGTACCCAAGCGCTGGTCAAGCCAGCTACCGGCGAGCCATCCGGCGACCGTGCCACTGACGAGGTATGCCGGGATCACGAAGGCGTATGAAACGCCCCGCATCCGCTTGCTGCGGTCCTCCTCTGACTGCTGCTCGCGGCGTATTTCCTGGTCACTGGCTTTATGGCGCCTGTACTTGAAGCGGAAGTCCACTCCAAGATTATAAGGAGTGCGAGACCCTCCGTGGCTGGTTCGCACCAGCCCCAATATACCATGAAACAGACTTAATTCGTGCAATCATTCACAATAAAATACGCAAATTCCACAATTTTCAGGCTCATCTGATGCGGACAAACCCGAGGATAGTCAATTATTCCGTTTTGATCGTGAACGCTTGCACGATTTTGTCCTACCAGTCAGCGCGGTAGGGCGGATCCTCATCCTCTTCAGAGGCCGGCGGGGGCTTTATGCCGCCGAATATCTCATCCAGGTTGCTGGCCGGGGTCTGCTTCGGGGTACTGTCCGCTCCGGCCTGCATCACGTCAGGCACAGCATCGTCTGCGGGTTCGCTGATTTCGAAGTCGTAGCGAGGCTCGGGCGCCGGGGCAGGTGGGGGATCCGCCATGCTGCGCGAGGGCTGCAGCCGGCTGCCATACAGCAGCTCGCTGTCGGCAAACGGATCGGGAGCTGGGGCTGGGGATGCCTCTTCTTCCTCGGGCGCTTCATCGGCCATGGCCCAGTTGTCTGCATGCGGCTCCGATGGCGCTTCCCAGGGATCGTCCTCAGGCGGGGGCGGCGGACGCAGTCCCTCCACTTCCTCCAGCGGAGGCGGGTCGGGCATCGCAGGGGCCTCAGGCACTGGCTCAGCATTCACCGATGCAGGCATATCAGGCACATGCCAGTCGGCGACTTCCTCATATTCAACCTGCTGGTCGATCAGCTCCACTTCATCGGAGATGTCGAGGTCCTCATCCATGTCGCGGGCCGGAGGGACCGGCGTGCTGACATCCACCGGCGGGGCTGCCGGCGGGACGTGTGGTGCGGTATGCTGCTGCGCTTCACTGAGGATGCGGCTGAAGTCGTCGTGGTCGCTGTCGCGCTCGTCGAGGTTGCCGCGGCTGCTGGTGATCCTGGGACTGGGCGGCTCCGGCGTCCAGCTGGGGGGACGCTGCATGGGAGCTGGTGCTGCCAGCTCATCCGGGTCGTCGTCGTCATCCACCGGCAGGGTCTCATTCATCAGTTCCAGCATCTCATCCATCGGCTCCGGCGACCGCGCCGGTTCGGGCATTGCCGGGGCAGCCTGCACTGAGGGCTGGGGCTCGCTGGCCATCTCCGGGTTGCGCTTCTCGAGCCGGTGCAGGAAGCCGCTGAGCAGTCCATGGAAGGCGTACTCGAACTCCTCGCGCTCGGCGCGGATGCGGGCCATCTCATTGCGCATCGCCTGGCAGTCAGCCTCGGCGCGGGCCTTGATCAGACCGGCTTCCTCGCGCGCATTGGCAATCACGTCCTCGCCGGTCTTCTGCGCGGTCAGCATGCTGGTCTGGATCAGGTCCTCGCGGCCCTTCAGGTCAGCCAGCCGCTCTTCCAGCTCGGAGATGCGGCGCCTGAGCTGGGCCACGTCCTGGATATTGTCCTCCAGCGCCTGTACGACCATCGCCCGGAACTGTTCAACGGCATTACGGTCATAGCCGCGAAACCCTGAGGGGAATTCGAACTTCTCGGCATCCAGTGGGGTGAGACCCATCTCTGCACCTCAAATGCTTATCGGATACTTGCTATCAGCGACCTGAAAATGTATAGCACGAAGATAGCGATCATCGGGCTCAGGTCGAACATGCCAAAGCGCAGGGGCAGACCCTTGAACACGTTCATATAAGGCTCGACAATACTGGACAGCATCTTAAACCATTCCTGGTAACGCCAGTTGGGGAACCAGCTGCCGAACACCCAGATGAAGCACATGTATGAGTACAGTGTCACCGCCATGATCATTGCTTGCTGGATAGGATTCATCAGATCTCCGCTTGACCTCTGCGAGGTCCAGGCAATTGATTCTACTCTCTGGCCTAGACGTCGAAGTAGTCGTGCACTGTTTCAACCGCGTCCGATTCCCCGGCTTCCCCGGGTGCCAGCCCGCTTTCCGCCTGGCGGATGAGCTCGTCCGCCAGCTTGCCGAACACTTCCTTCGCGGCATGTGCGGCATCATTGCGGTAGCGTGATCCGACCTGCGGGTCGGACTCAATTGCATGGCGCAGCAGCTCAATCGCATGCACCTTGTGGTCATGCGCAAGCTTCAGCAGGGTATGGCGGGCCAGTTCCATGTCGGAAGGGGCCACCAGCCGCATGATGAGGCAGGATGTGTACCAGACGTCCTTCAGTACGCAGTACTTGAGAATGATTCCGATCTTGCGCGGGCTGATCTTCTTCGGTACGGGCAGGCCGTTGCTGACGGCGAAGATGAAGTCTATGTAATCCACCACCGCATCCTCGCGGCTGGCGCCGTCCTTCTCCTCAGTGCTCGTGCCGTAGCTGAGCTTCTTTGAGGCCCCAGTGAACTTGACCACGGCCTTCTGCTCGATATGCCCGGCGTATTCCGCCATGAAGCTGTCGGAGACCCGCTCGCCACGGTAGTTGAAGATGTCGCCACGGGCCAGGAACAGGCCCATGATGCGCAGGGCGGCGATGTCCGTACCGGACAGGGACAGCTCGCTGCCCTGGCGACCGGGTTCGGTCTGCACGAAGCTCGCGATGTAGCGGTCGTCCATCCACTTCAGCATGCCGACGCCGGGTTCGATGTAGACGGCGGGGATCACCGGCTGGCCGTTGCCATCCAGCGGGAAGCAGTTGATGTGCAGGCGCAGCATGGCCTCCATTGAGGCATGCAGCGCGGAGACCGTCAGCAGGCAGTCGCGCTTCGGGTCGCTGAACTTCTCCAGCTGCTCATCCAGCAGCACTCGCGCACTGGACCAGGCGCTGCGCTTGGCGTCATTGATCAGGGTCTGGTTGACGAAACTGGCGGCGCTTGACCAGTCAGATTCGACGAGTTTGCGGGCCTTTTCATCCAGCACGACCACCACATCCGCCGGGGCGGCTGCACTGCCGGCCACAGCCGGGCCATCCTGCAGCCGCCGGGCGAGGCCGGCCACGCTATCCATCGACTCGAGCAGTTCAATCTGGCTGCGCTCAAGGTCGGCGCTGGCGCTGGCGAACTGTTCGCTCAAGCGGCGCAGGCGCGCAATCGAGTCATGCTGCTTCGGGGCCTTGCCGAGGTCCAGCGCGGACAGGCTGGCCAGTGCCTGGCCGTCCTGGCTGAGGCGCTTCAGTTCATTGGCGGGGTGCATCAGGCCCTGCATCACCGGGCCGAGGTTCTCGCTGGCAAGCACTTCCACCAGCCGGCGGGTGCGCTGGCCGACCTCCTGCTGCAGCTGGCGGCAGCGGGAGTATTCCTGCTCAAGCTGCTGCGGGTCGGCAGATCCAGTTGCAGCCGTCTGGTTACCCGCGACCTGCAATGCTTCGCCGCTGTAGCGGCCACTGCGGTTTGAGTCGAAGGGCTTCAACTGGCCGGAAGCAAGGATGTGAATCCGGTTTGTCGGGTTGAGGATCCAGGCCGGGGCCACGATCTGGTTCGTGAATTCCTCCAGCAGCGCTTCATAGAGCGAATTACTGAGCAGCTGCAGGCAGAGCTTCTCGCCGGCGCTGTCCTTGACGGTCACGCTGTCAGCGACGGCGCCTGTCATCAGGAAGAGTTGCTGCTGCGGGTTGAGCATGTCAAAGCGCTCACGCAGCAGGCATTTCATCAACTCAAGCCAGGCTGTGCGCAACTTTGTAGAAGCATCGGCGCCCGCCTTGCCCTCACGCTGGGCGGCCAGCTCGAGGAAGGCCTCACCGATGGAAGCCGCGGCCTCGCGCGGCACTCCATCCATCAGCTGCTTCAGGTGCTGGTTGACTGTCGTATCTGCGGCCATGTTTCCCAAAGGGTAACCGGATTGCGACTGGGCCACATATAGATATTGGATAAATCAGGGTGACGAGGGACCGGGGAACAGGGAATATGGGGGATGAGGTATGCGGGGTGGGCATGCCGTAGCGGCGGCACTCCTGCCGCCGGAGGGCAAGTCTGAATAGTCTGAATAGTCTGAATAGTGGAAGAAGTAGCGGCTGCTTCCAGCAGCCGAAACCAAAGCAGTAGCGGCGCACGCTTCGCGCGACTGAGAGGGGATGCTACATGGGAGACGTAGGGCAAGGCCACCGTGCCTTGCCAAGGATGGCAAAAGCCATCCGTTTGGTTGATGTCAGCCATCGCGTACAAGGGTCATTACGGTCGGCAAAGCCGACCGGGACGGGGTATTACCCCGTCCCTACTTAAAAGCGGTTTTGGCAACGAGCTGATTCAACTCTGCGCCTCCTTTCTTCCTCTGCGCCTCAGCTCCAGTAAAACCAGCCTGGCGAGCACGGTGTTTCCCGCGCGACTGCGTGCCGGCGAGGTTCGCATACGCTTGGGTGACAACGGGGTGTGAGTAGCGGTTTTATCAACGCGGAGTCGCGGAGGCGCGGAGGATTTTGGAGGGGTGGTCACGACAATGCGTGATTGCCGCACAATCTTCACTCGCATGCTCTCGAGTGACAGCGAGACCTGCGCAGCGGTTCTGTTGGCGCAGAGGCGCAGAAGGGATCCTGAGGCGCAGAGATGGATTAACTCTGGCAATATAACCTCACTCACGAAGCGCATTGCGCACGAAGTTTCCCCTCGCGTGCTGGCACATCGGGGATGCGCCGCTAACCCTGATTTGCTTTGGCATGGTGATTGGCGACGCACGGATGGCGCAAATTGAGAAACAAAAAAGGGGCGCCCCCGCAGGAGCGCCCCGATTGAATCCGGTTCAGGACTCGTGGATTACGGAGTCGGATCGGGCGGAACCTTGTTCAGGCCGTTACCGTGACCGTTGCCCACCATACCATCATCCAGGTCGATGGTGGAACCATCGGCGAAGCTGCCATCGTTGAACAGGATGATCTGTCCCGGCAGCCACTGGCCCACCGCGTTCTTGGACTCGGTTGTCTGGATCGTGGCAATACCGCCATCTGTGATCGGCACGTTGTTGAAGGAGAAGGAACCATCAGCGCCGGAGGTCGTCAGGGCGAAGGCCACAGCGGAACCATCCAGGTAGATGCCGACTTCCTTGCCGGGCAGGGGCTGCTTCGGAGGCAGCGGACCACCCAGCGGCGGGACGCTGTCGAACAGGTATACAGTACCGCCGAAGTTCAGGTTGATGTCACCACCACCGCCGCCGCCAACGGAGATCAGCACCTGGTCAGTGTCGGTCGCGTTGTCGGACATGCGCTCCACGGTCAGGGTCGCGGTGTAGTTGCCATCGGCAGCATACACATGCGGCTGGTTCGGGGGAGTGGTGCCAAGCGTCCAGACCTCATCACCACTGCCGTCGCCGTAGCTCAGGGTGTAGGTGTATTCAAGGTCGGCGCCTGTGCTGGAGCCGGCGGCATTGAAGGTCACGTTCAGCGGGCTTGCGCCGCTGGTCGGGTTGCCACTCAGGTTGGCGTTCGGGCCGGTCACGACCGCGGTGCCCATCGCCACTGCGTAGGCCTCGCTCATCACGCCGGAGTTCGCCACTTCCTGGTTGGTGCCGCTGCCAAGTGCGCCGGTCCAGACGTAGAAGTAGTGCTGGGTGCCGTCAGTGGTGATCATGTTGCCGGTCACCACCGCGCTCTCGCTTGCATCGGCACCATTCACGACCTCAACCATCAGGTTGCCGCCGAGGCGGTTCATGTCGAAGCTGATCGTGGTGCTCGTCGGGGTCACCTCAAACGGGGTGACCACCGGGACCAGGCCGGAAGACGGGCTGGCGGTGAACGGATCCACGTAGTTGGCCTGCACGACCCAGAACAGGTAGGTCTTGTTGCCGACCTTGCCGGGGATCTGCGGCGGGACGAGGTCACGGCCGTTGAACTGCATGGTGCCGTCGGCGACCAGGCCGTCCGCGGGCTGGATGCTCAGCTTGTGGGCGGAGCAGACCAGCGGCTCGACGGAGGTGAACTCAGCGCCGCCGGAGGTCATCACCTTGATCTTGCCGCTCAGGCTCTTGCCGGTCTGGGCCGGAAGGTCGAACTCGATCGCGGTGTCAGTCCAGTCAAGGTTGTTGCCGCTGACAATGTCAACGAGCACCTTGTCCGCGGTGTCAGTGGCAAGCTCAAGGCTGCCGGCGCTGGCACCGAAGTTGAGGCCGACCAGGCGGATGCGGGAACCGCTGCCGCCGGCGTCCACATAGCGGTAGCCGAGCGGACGGTTGGTCGCGCCACCCGGGCTGAAGGCCTTGAGGTCACGACGGAAGGTGTTCAGCTTGTTGCCGCTCTCGATGTGGTCGGAGCGGTCGGAGTGGTACCAGGCCTCGGAGCCGAAGCTCATCACCTTGTACTTCTCCTCGCCGTTGTCATCGTAGAACATGAACAGGTTCGGGGCATCCTGGCCGAACTGGTTCCAGTCGGAGGTTCCCATCTCGGTGATCACCGGCTCGTTCGGGCCGACGACCAGCACCTTGCTGTTCACATCAACGATCACGCTGTCGTTGGTGCTCTTGTCAGTGATCAGGACCTGTCCCTGGAAGGTGCCCTTCTTGTCATAGACATAGGTGAAGGGGCTGCTGTTCTGGACGTTGCCCTTGATGCTCGGGTCACCGGCATCGGGGATCAGCTGGTAGCTGTAGCTGCCGCTGCCGCCGACCACGGAGACGCTGTAGCTGAACTGGGTCAGGCCCTGCACGCCAGCCGTCGGGGTGACGTCGGCGAAGCCCGTCAGGTCAGAGGTGATCTTCACGGTGAACGGATCGCTGGCGAGGCCGGCATCGTTGGTGACGACGACGTCGACGTTGCCGTCGCCATCGGGGGTCACGCTGCCGAGCGCCGGGATCAGGATCTCGTTGTCAACCCAGCCGGCCTGGCTGCCGTTGGTGTCAGCCACATCCTGGCCCTTGCCACCGACGGAGATGTCGCCACTGCCCTGCTGGAAGCCGAAGTTGGTTCCACGCACGATGATGCTGCCGCCGATGCGCACGTTGTTCGGGGACACGCCGGTGATCACCGGCTTGTTGCCCACCTGGAACGGGCTGCTGTACTCGTCGAACTCACCACCGACGGTCACGCGGATCGAACCGCTGACGGCACCCTCGGGGATGCGGACGGTGATGCTGGAGTCACTCCAGAACACGATCTCCATCTGCTTGCCGTTGAGGGTCACCACGCTGCCGGCCTGGGTGTCGCCGAAGCCGGAACCGGTGATGTTGATGGAGTCGCCCACGCCGCCGGTGAGCGGATCGATGTTGTCGATGCTCGGCGGGTTGACGCTGGAGTCAGGGGTCAGCGCGTTGAACGGCTTCAGGTTGGACTGGTTCTCGCCGACCTGCACGTAGACGGTGCCGTTGCTTGAGGCGGTGGCGGGCACGAACACCTTGATGTTCGTGTTGGTCCACTGCGGAACGTCCACGCCGCCGATGTTCTGCACGGCCACGCGCGCCTTGACGATCTGGGCGTTCTGGCTCACGGCGGAGTCAGTGCTGAAGTAGACGCCGCTGGTGCCTTCACTGGAACCGAAGCCTGAACCGATGATGGTCACCTGGTCCTGGCCGCGGCGCCCGAAGTCAGGGCTGATCGCGTTGATGATCGGCGTGGTGTTCGGCGCAGTCGGGATGAACAGCTGGGCATTGCTGCCGCTCTCGCTGTTCAGGCCACCCACGGTCACGACGACGATTCCAGAGCTCATCCCGGAGGAGACCACGGCATTGATGCTCGTGCTCGACCAGGAGTTGATCTGGAAGTCGACCCCGTTGAGGCGGACGCTGCTGCCGGACTGTGAGGTGCCGAAGTTGGCGCCGCTGATCACGACCTCATCGCCGACATTCGCAGAGTTCCTGCTAAGGGCTGAGATCGAGGGGCGCGGCCCCATGTTGTCGTTGTTGGTCTCACTGCCACCGCCGCAGCTCCCAAGCAGGAACAGCAGGCACAACAGTGAAACCTTCCATATCAGGTTTCCTTGTCCGAATGCCCTCATACGGATTTCGCCTCCTTATTTGAACCGGAGTGGATGTCTCCCATAAACCATGATTTTATCCGATATCATGGCCCACGGGCAAGCCCATATACCTTATAAAGGTATAGATGGAACCCACATTACTACTGAAGATGATAACAAGGCGCCATTTAAGCGTCACTGAACACATCGGCGCCAAAATGGACTACACACTTCATTATTCCCCGTCAGCGCCCTCATTATTAACAAGGGTGCCGCAGACCACGGTCGCGAGCCGGGCCGGATCCATGAATTCGGCGGCTGCGGCATTGACCTGCTCGAGGGTCACGGCGTTGATGATCGACTCGTAATCCTCGATGTAGCCGGCACCCTTGCCGAGGTACAGGCTGTCGGTCAGCAGGGAGGCCACCGCACCATTGGTGCTCAGGCGCACCGGGAAGTTGCCGGTCAGGTAGCTCTTGGCCAGCTCCAGCTCCTCCGCGGTGATGCCCTCGGAGGAGATCTTCGCCAGTTCCTCATTGGTGGCGGCCACAGCGGCGTCGATGTTGGCCGGGTTGACCTGCACCACAGCGGCCCAGGGGCCGGAGGCCGCGCCGTTGCTGAAGAAGGAGTAGGCACCGTAGGTCAGGCCGTCCTTCAGGCGCAGGCGGTTGTTGAGCCTGCTGGAGAAATCGCCGCCCATGATGAAGTTCGCCACCAGGCGGGCCGGCCAGTCCGACCCGGCCTTGCTGCAGCCGGGGCCAATCCACAGCAGGCTGACATTGCTCTTGTCCGGCATGTCGATATCAAGGTTCTGGCCGCCGATCGACTGGAACTCAGCGCTCTGTGCCAGCAGCCCGGCACGGTCCGCACCACCGCCCTGCCAGGCGGAAAAGCGTTCGCGCACCATCGCCTCGGCGGCTGCGGCATCAATGTCACCGACGATGCTGATCACCGTGCCGGCGGGCACGACATGCGCGCCGTACCAGCCGATGAGGTCAGCAACCGTGATCGCCTCGACATCCGCGCTGCGGCCTTCGATGCGGCCGCTGAAGGGATGGTCCTCGCCGTAGAGCAGCGCGCGGCCGGCCACGAAGGACTCATCCATCGTCTCGTTTTCGCTGGCGAAGATCGCGGTCAGCACCTGCTGGCGGGTCAGTTCCAGCTCATCCTCCGGGAAGGAGGGCTCAAGCAGCTGCTCGGCAAGCATGTCCAGCAGCAGGCCGAAGTCCTCGGTCAGGCTGCGGCCACTGAAGCTGAAGCTTTCACGCGCCGGGCTGAAGCCGAGAGCGATGCCGCTGTCCTCCATGATCTCCGCCAGCTCGGCCTTACTGTGCTTCGTGGTTCCGTTGGAAAGCATGCTGACGACCATGTTGCCCAGCCCGCGGCGGTCAACGGGGTCGTTCACACTGCCGGCCGGCACCACGCCGGAGACACTGACGGTCGAATTGTTGTGGTTCTCACGCAGCACGAGCGTGATGCCGTTGCCAAGCTGCACGACGGAGGTGTCGGAGGCAGCCGCGGCCTGCAGCGAGAT
Source organism: Planctomycetales bacterium (assembly GCA_022646745.1). GTDB lineage: Bacteria > 4484-113 > 4484-113 > 4484-113 > JAFGCY01 > JAHEFU01. Next base: position 708,859 of record CP060262.1, read on the forward strand.
GTGATTGCCGGCCGCCTGCGGGCGGTAATGCGGGGCGATGAACTGCGGACGGAAGGATGGCGGCTCAACGCCGTCCGGGCCGGTGCCTCCGAGCATCGGGGCTTCAGGCTTGATCGCCTCGAACACGCCGACGGTGCGGTTGTCATCCACCAGGTACTGGTTAGCGACTCGCATCACGTCCTCATTGCTGACGGCCTCGATCGAGGGCAGGTAGTTGTCAACGTCACGCCAGTTGCTCATCAGCTCGAAGTCCACCAGCGAGCGGGCCTCGTTCTCGATGCTGTCCTTGTCGAACACGAAGGCCACGCGGGCCTGCTTCTTGGCGCGGGCCAGCTCGGCCTCGGTCACGCCCTCATCCTTGATCTTCTGGATCTCGTCGTAGAGCACCTTTTCCAGCCCAGCGGTGTCAACGCCGGGGTTGGCAACCGCGAAGGCCATGAACAGGAAGGGGTCCTGGTAGCCGAAGGCCGAGCTCTCGGCCTGGGCCCCGGCGGCCATCCCGCTGTCCACCAGCGCCTTGTACAGCCGGCTGGTGCGCCCGCTGCCGAGGATGTTGCCAAGCACCACCAGCGGGTAGGCGTCGGGGTGCTCGCTCTCGGGCACGTGCCAGCCCGCCATCAGGTAGTCCAGCTGGCCGGCCTGGCGCAGCTTGAAGCGGCGCTCACCGAGCTGCTTCGGCTCCTGCGGCAGGCGCGGGTGCTCCACGCCGCCGGCCGGAATCGAGCCGAAGTACTGCTCGATCTTCGCGAACATCTCATCGCTGTCGAAGTCACCGACGGCGACGATGAAGGCGTTGTCAGGGTGGTACCAGGTGTGGTAGTAGTCCGCAATCTGCGAGGTCTGGATGCCCTCCACGTCGTCAACCCAGCCGATGGTCGGGATGCCGTAGGGGTGCGCCTTGAAGGCATTGGAGATCAGCTCCTCGTAGAGCCGGCCCATCGGGTTGTCCTCGCGCTGCTCCAGCTCGTTGCGCACAACCTGCATCTCGAACTCATGGTCCTCCGGCAGGCAGCTCAGGTTGGACATGCGGTCCGCCTCGAGCTCGAGCGCGATGTCGATCTCATGCGACGCAATGGTCTCGTAGTAGACGGTCTGGTCCAGCCAGGTGTAGGCGTTGTTGTCAGCGCCGACGGCCTTCAGGCGGCGGTCGAACTCCCCGAGCGGGAAGTTCTTCGTGGTCTTGAACATCAGGTGCTCAAGCAGGTGCGAGATGCCGGTGATGCCGGGGCGCTCGTACTTGCTGCCAACGCGGTAGACCACGTTCAGGTTGATCACCGGCGCGTTGTGGTTCTCCTTGAGCAGGACCAGCAGGCCGTTGTCAAGCTTGTATTCGCGGACGTCATCCGCATAGGCGACTGTAGACATGAAAAGCACAGCTCCAAGGATTGCGAGGAAGGTCCTCATGGGTTCCACCTTTGTTGAGTGGTCAGTGGCCGGTGGTCAGTGGTCATTCAGAAACTGTTGGCAGAATCAGAAGCAGCGGAATCACCTGTTGTGCTTTCCGGCACCCTGGGCTGCTTCTCATTCTGATTCTCATTCTGTCGCTGGCCACTGACTACTGACTACTGCCCACTGATTAAGGTGCATATTCTATCGGCTGCTGGAGCGTGCTTTGCTACAATCGCGCCCGTGCCCGACGAACAGCTGCAGATCCTGAGATGGAGCTTCAACCCCTGGAAGCAGGGGCTGGGCGGCTGGCGGCGGCCGCAGCTGGCCCTGCCGCTGTCGCTCATGCTCGCCGTGATCCTGAGCTGGAGCCTGACCGTGCCGAACTTCCCGCAGGGGTATGAGGCCCAGCTTGAGGGCGCACTGGCTGAGCTCGGGAATGCCCCGTTCGCCGTACTGGATGGGCGGCAGCTCAGCCGCGAGCAGGTGGAAGGCCAGCTTGCACAGGTGCGCACGGCACGCGAGAGCTTCCCCGTGCAGTGGCTGCTCTGGGGACTTGTCAGTGCAGTGCTGCTGCTGGGGATGAACGCCTCGCTCTACCTTCCGGTGCGCTATGAGCTGAATGAGCAGGGTGTGCGCGTGGAGTTCATGGGTATGCCGAGCCTGCGCCGCTGGGAGCACTACCGCAACTTCTACCCGCATGAGCACCTGGTGCACCTGACTACCCTGCCCCGCCCAAGCGCGCTGGACCCCTTCCGCGGACACTCACTGATGTTCTCGGGGAATAGGGACTCTGTACTTGCTTATATTGGGAAGCATGTGGAAAGGCGGGATTCGAAGGGACCTGGGACCAGGGACCAGGGACCTGCCAGTGGCCAGTAATCAGTATTCAGTAGTCAGTGGCCAGTAGTCAGTGGTTAGTGGGCGGAGTGCTTTTTGCAAAACAGAGGAATCATCTAAGCGGATAATCCCAATCGCCGCAGGGCGGCGCCGGTCCTTGATTTCTCTTTCGATCAACAATGCTTGGAATTCCCATCCCTTATCCCTGACCCAGGAATCCAGAAACCCGATCCCGGAAACCCGAAACCCGATCCCCGGTCCCGGGTCCCCGGTCCCTGATAAACTCTTCCGATGCCAAACATGAAGTGCAGTTTCGCGCGGCTCAGGGGAGTCGGCGAGGGGCAGCTGCAGGCACTGGCCAAGCGCCTCAGCGAAGTCAATTTCGTCAAGAATCCCGGGATGCAGGTGGTCGGCATCGACCGCGAATTCCCGCAGGTCTCCTTTGAGCTGGTCGTGCGCTCCGAGCGCGAGGGCCGGCGCTATGACGATGAGGAAGGCAAGCTCATCGTGGAGAAGCGCTACGACGACCGGGTGCTGTTCTGCACCTTCGATGTGAAGAAGGAGCTGATCTACACCCCGCAGGGCCGGCGCGAGCTCGGGCTGTTCACCGAACTGCTGAAGCAGTGCGGCAGCGGCGGCGGTACGGAGATGATCGAGCTCGAGGTGGACGTCATCGGCTGGACCCGCGAGATGCTGAAGATGTACGACACGGCGCAGCTCGGGCTGGCCAGCTTCGAGCACTTCTTCGTGGAGCCGAAGATGATCGGCCGCTTCCAGGCCAAGACCGTGGACAACCAGCTCAATCTCGACGCGCTGACCAGCCAGCCGGGACGGATCAAGTCCATCCGGCTGTCCTTCTTCTATGAGGGCACGCGCCGCACGGCGGAAGTGCGCCGCGACGGGGTGCTGAGCGTCTCCAGCGGTGACGAGGAGGACCTCGAGCACTTCTTTGCGGAGCAACTGCGCCTGGTGCAGAACTTCGTCAGCGTGCCGGAAGGCGATTAGCCTGCCGAAAGGCGGGAACTCCGTATAATAGGGAGAGGTCAGTAACATGGCCGCGGCTCCCTGGAGTCCGGCGGTCCTGCAACTGCAACCCGGACAGGCAGGCGGCTTCCGTGCAAGCGGGGCCGGCAGGCCGGGCAATACGGCACAAGCCATGAGGTATCGGCGCGAGCGGGTACTATATGGGTGGACCGTACAAGTAATCTGAACGAATGGAAGAAGGGGAGATACACATGAAGCGTATCTATCTCGTTATGGCCGCGATCCTCGTGAGCCTGTTCGCCTTCAGCTGCGGAGGCGGATCAGGCCAGGTCGCGGACCCGAACACTCCGGCTGGAGGCAATGGGGACCAGAACGGTGAACTGTCACTGTCTCCCTTCACCGTCGAGGGTGAACGCGGCGTCAGCATAATCGACGGCAAGCTGAACATCCGCTCCGCCGTGTCCGACTCTGAGCTTGATGCCGTGCTGGGCCGCTACAACTGCGCGGTGGACAGCCGCGACGGCAGCAAGGCCGTGATCGACGTGCCGCCGGGCACCGACCTTGAGGCCCTGTCCCGTGAGCTGGTGAAGGAATATGCGATCAGCGATGCCAGCCCGATCCACCGCATCAACATCCCGGTGGTGCTCGACAAGTTCGATGGCGGCAAGGTCTCCTCCTGGGTCCCGCAGGACCCCTATGCCTCGACCGAGTTCGTCGGCATCGGTGACAACGGCACCGACCTGGTGGCCGCACTGTTCCCCGGACAGGGTATGCCAAACGAGATCCTCGGCATGAACTCCGCCTGGGACGTGACCCTGATCGGCGCTGCCTCCGCTGCCCCGGTCAACATTGCGATCATCGACGCCGGCTTCTATGACTATTCAGTCGAGGCCCGCGCCGACCTTGATGCCACTCCAGGTACCGGCCAGATTGACGAAGTGAATTCAGGTTCCGTCGCCAGTGACGGCACCTTCGTGGCAGGCTACACCGCTGCTTCCTGGGACCTGTTTGACGACGGCGACCCGGGCACGCAGGACCTGCCTTTCCGCCAGACCGGTGAGAACCTGTTCGGCATGCTGGCCTCGCTGCACAACAACATCTTCTCCGTGTCCTTCGGCGACACCAGCGTGGGCGGCGCACCGCCGGATGGCACGATCGACAGCAACGAGATCTTCAACGAGGGCATCGCCGGCATGGTGCCCAACGCCAAGTACATGCTGATCAAGACCGGCGAGCCGAATGGCAACGCCTGGTCCTTCACCGACAACCACATCGCTGAGTCCATTGACCACGCGGTGGCGGCCGGTGCGAACATCATCCTGCTGGGCATGTTCGCCGAGGGCCCGGTCGGCGGCAGCGTCAGCACCGCCCTGGCGAATGCGGCTGACAACGACGTGCTGTGCATCGCACCCGCAGGTGACACCGTGCTGAGCTATAACGCCGGCACCTTCGACGCCCCGGCGGACATCGGCACCACGAGCTTCACCCCGGCCTCCGACCCGAACTGCTTCAGCGTGAGCAGCACCGGCTTCAAGCGCGTTGACATCAGCCTGCTTGACCCGCAGGATCCCGGCGCTGGCCCGATCCCGAACAACGGCCGCGCCTTCCGTCCGTTCAGCATTGCAGGCTTCAATGAGAGCTACTTCGCGGTGCAGGCCTGCTCAAACACCAATACTGACATCTCCGCCCCGGGCTTCGGCATCGGCTGGGCGGTGCATCCGTATTCCGGCGGCACCTTCCCGGGACACAACTACAACCTGCAGTTCTCGCAGTTCGGCACCGCCCCGGCAGCGGCTTACGTGGCCGGCGCGGCAGCGATGGTGTACAAGAGCCTGAGCGCTGCCAACGGCACCCCGCCCTCCGATGACGAAGTGCGCCAGGTGCTGCTTGACAACGTGCATGACCCCGCGCTCTTCGACTTCACCGGCGTGTCCGGCGGCCTGCTGAACATCAGCCAGGCTGTCAACGCGGTTGCCGGTGGTGGTGTGAGCGGTCCCGCAATGGGCCTCTCCGTGCCGGCCGGCCAGCTCGTGCCCGCCACGCTTTTGACCACCTTCCAGCTGGCACCTGCCGTCACCGGCGGTACCGGCCCGTTTGACCTGTCCATCGACTGGGGCAACGGTGATGCCCCGACCGTCGTCAACAACTGGGCCAGCAATGACCCGGTGGCACTGACCGGCGGCTGGGACACCCTCGGCCTGAAGACCGTGCTGATCACCGTCAGCGAGACCACCGGCGACATGCGAAGCGCCAACCGCACCGTGGAGATCCCGGTCTACAACGCGATCACAAGCAACCTGACCGTGATGGGCCCGATCGACCCGCAGGACCCGGGCCAGGGCGAGAAGCTGTTCACCCCGGCGCAGCCGATCCAGGACGCCGTGACCTACACCTTCAGCGCCAACGTCGCCAACGTGTTCAACGGCAGCGTGAACGGCACCCCGAACAACCCGCAGTTCGGCTGGGACTTCGACGGTGACAACGTGATTGACAAGCCCGGCACCACTGTGGAGCATGCCTTCATCAATACCGGCAGCTTCAACATCAAGTTCATCGTGACCCAGGATGTGCTGCCCGACTTCGAGGTGACCCGTACGGTTCTGGTGAACTAATCAGGGATCTGGGACCAGGTACCTGGGACCAGGGAATCGAACCCGATTCAATGAGGGAGGCCTGCGGGCCTCCCTTTTTTTGCAGCCGGATTCCGGGGTGAGCATTGTTCAAGCTGGTCCCGGGTCCCTGGTCCCCGGTCCCTGTCCCCTATAATTTCCCCATGTCCCCAAGCCCCATCGACAAGGCGCGCATCGAAGCCGCCGTGCGTGAGCTGATCGCCGCCCTTGGCGATGACGTGTCCCGTGATGGACTGCATGGCACGCCGGACCGCGTGGCCCGCATGTACACCGAGATATTCTCCGGCATGCATGAGGACCCGGGCGTGCACCTCGAGACCCAGTTCGACCAGGAGTTCAGGGAGCTGGTGCTGTTTCGCGACGTGAAGTTCTTCTCGATGTGTGAGCACCACCTGATGCCCTTCTTCGGATCGGCGCATATCGCCTACATCCCGGACGGCAAGATCACCGGACTGTCCAAGGTTGTGCGCAGCTTCAAGAGCCTTGCCGCCCGCCCGCAGGTGCAGGAGCGCCTGACCGGCGAGATGGCGGACCTGCTGATGGACAGGCTGAAGCCGATGGGCTGTGCCGTCGTCGTAGAGGCCCGGCATATGTGTATGGAGATGCGCGGCGTGCGTGCTCCCGGCAGCCTGATCACCACCTCCGCGCTGCGCGGTGTGATCAAGGACCGGGAGATCACGCGCAATGAACTGTTCACGCTGATTGCCGGGGGCCGCTCATGAGCGCAGCCGGCAGCTGGGAGCTGGGCAATGGGCTGGCCATCGACTGCAGCCGGCCACGGATCATGGCGATCCTGAACGCCACACCGGACAGTTTCCACCCTGGCAGCCGCCTGCCTGACAACCGCGCGGCCTTGTCAATCCGCCTGAACAACCTGCTGCAGCAGCAGCCTGACCTGGTGGACATCGGCGGCCAGAGCACACGGCCCGGCAGTGAGCGGGTCGGCGCGGACGAGGAACTCAGGCGCGTGGTGCCGGTGATCGAGGAGCTCAGGCGGCAGGACCCGCATGTGCCGGTCACGATTGACACTTACCACGCCGAGGTGGCTGAAGCTGCGCTGGACAGCGGCGCCAATGCGGTGAATGACATTTCCGCCGGCCGGCTGGACCCTAAGCTCACCGAACTGGTGGCCCGGCGCGGCTGTGGATACGTGCTGATGCACATGCTTGGCACGCCGGAAACGATGCAGCAGGAGCCCTGCTACAGCAATTGCCACCTGGAGATCCGCGAGTTCTTCGAGCGCGAGCTCGAGCGCCTGGAGCAGGCCGGGATCGCACGGGAGCGCATCGTGCTGGACCCGGGGATCGGCTTTGGAAAGCGGCTGGGCGACAACCTCGACCTGATCACCTGGGCGAAGAGCTTTCTGGAGCTGGGCCGGCCGCTGCTCTACGGCGTGAGCCTGAAGCGCTTCATCGGGGAGCTGTCCGGCGAGGAGGACACCGCGAACCGCGTGAGCGGGACTCTCGGCGTGATCTGGGAGCTGCTGAACCAGGGCGTGATGATCCACCGCGTGCATGACGTGGCCACGGCAAGGCAGATGGTGAATGTGTGGATGGGGCTGCGAGGTTTGAGGTTGGAGTGAGGAGTTTGGAGGGACTGAAAACTGCCTCCAAACTGCAAACTGCAAACTCCAACCTGATTTCGGGAACCTTTCCCGAAATCGCAGGTCTTACATACCGATGACACTGAAATGGTGTTGTCGACCAGTAATTATTCCCCCTACAGCGGCCTCCGGGTAACCGGAGGTTTTTTTTGCCTGCCGGGTCCGGCAATCCAGGCAGGGATTGAAACGGGCATCTGGACTGGTTACAATCAATGCAGTACCAGCTCCGGAGATGCACATGAAAAAGTTCAGCGCAGCGATCCCGATTCTGTTCGTCCTGCTTCTGGCCTGCACATCAGCTACCAGTCGCGTTTCACACCAGGCAAGCGTGCAAGTGCAGGTGATTGCAAGCCCACGCGCCTTTGACCGTCTGGCGCAGAATTCAATAGCTGTAAAACCGCTGGACAGCCCGGGCAACCCATATGTCGGTGAATACTCCGCCATCGACCAGTGGATCCTTGAGAATGCCCTGGCGGATCCGTCAAAGCTGAATGAGCAGGCAGAAGGAGAAACCGGCGAGCAGGCTTTCGTCACGGAGGATGGCTACATGATCCCCGTATATGTACAGCTGCACCAGGCCGAAACACTGAAAAGCAGCGGCAAACTCACGGCACTGGCCGACCAGCCGGTTTATGCAATCCAGGCGAAAGGCGTGATCGACCCGGAGCTGCATGCGTCACACCGGGACAAGCTCACGCTGATCAAAGCGCAGTATCTCCCGCAGATCCCGGGCTGGCTGGCTGGCAACCCACCGCCGAACTCGATGTTCACGGACAAGGGCACTGTGGTCACCATTGGGCTGCCTGGTGAGGAAAGGAGGAAGAGTGGTGCCGCGCATGATTTTCCGGTAAGCCCACAGCCGTTCTATCTGTTCAGTGCTGATGGCATACAACTTGCCGGACCGTCAGACACTATCAACGCCCTGTTCGGTGAAGAGCGCTGGCTGCAGATCTATGATGAAATGTTGCAGCGCGGCTGGGCCAGCGCTGATTCCGGCCAGGGCTTCAGCGCCAGAACGCAGGAAACCCGTTCCGCCGGGGTGTACCAGTTCCGTAACGGAGAAGGCGAGATCATAGGCATCTTCAACTATGACGGGACCGAGCTGAGCGAGCAGACTGCCCCCGTGCGGGATGCGCACCTGTTCAGCTTCATAAACAGGACGATGCTGCCAGAGATGTACAAAGCCCAGCAGCGAATCATCGGACAGATCTAGCTGCCCGCGCTTTCGTAGCGCCGGAAGCCCTGGTTGTAGACCAGTACAACGGCGAGTGCCAGCACAAGCAGCACCGTGGCCAGCTCCAGCGGCAGGTTCGGCCGGCGTGTGCTGTCCAGCATGTAGTCCGCCGGATAGGCCGCCGTGTAGGCGAAGGGCAGCACGAAGGTGAAGAAGCTGCGCACCGCCGCAGGGTAGATGCTCATCGGGTAGCGCACGGCCTCGCCGAAGTCGAACATCAGGCCATTGAATCCAGCGCGGTCCTTCAGCCAGAAGGCGATCGCGGCACTCAACAGGTGCAGCGCACCAAGCACACAGCCGCCGCACAGGCCGAGCAGGCTGAACAATGCAATACTGCCCGGGTTGATCGGCAGGCCGCAGTTGGCCATCGCCCAGATCACAAGCACATAGCCCTTCAGGAGCACGGTGGTGTCCTGGAAGTTGACGTTCTCGCAGAGCAGCTGCCACAGCGCTGGCAAGGGGCGTACGAGCACGCGATCGAGGTTGGCCTCGATGATGTAGCTGTCGGCCAGGTTATTCGCCGTGTTGAGGAACAGCACCGACAGCCAGCCCCAGCTCAGCTCCGCCAGGCCCCAGATCAGTACGACCTCAGGCATGGTGTAGCCGCGGATGTCAGGCACATGCAGGAAGATCGTCCAGAAGAAGAACAGCTGGATCGCGCTGTAGAGCATGTTGGCAAGGGTCTCGGAAATGAAGTCCCAGGGGTAGGCCATGTCCATCTTCAGGCGCTGCAGCGCGAAGTGCCAGCCCAGGCTGAACATCACGAGCAGTCGCTGCAGGGCCGATGCCATCGTGCATTCACTTTACCCAGCGCGCAGCGGGATACAAGCGCCTGATCGCCGGAAATGCGAGTGGATATTGTGGCGGGCAGTGCAAACAGATGGGATAATTCGCGCATGCAGTTCGCATGCGAGATCATCATCAGCCCCCGAAGCGACATCCTCGACCCCGAGGGCGACGCGATCGGGCGCAGCCTGGCGCGGCTCAACTTCAGCGGTGCCAGCGAGGTGCGCGTCGGCAAGTACATGACCCTGCAGGTCGAGGCTGACAGCGCGGAGCAGGCGCGTGAGCGCGTGGGAGAGATGTGCAAGGCACTGCTCGTCAACCCGATCACGGAAGACTACGAAGTGAGCGTGAACCAGCTGTGAAGGCCGCCGTAGTCATCTTCCCCGGCTCGAACTGCGACCATGATGCCCTGCACGCCTGCGACAAGGTGATGGGCTGGACGACGCTGCCGGTCTGGCATGAGAGCACCAGCCTGAGCGGGGCTGACCTCGTGATCCTGCCCGGCGGGTTCAGCTATGGTGACTACCTGCGCTGCGGCGCCATCGCCGGTCGCAGCCCGGTGATGGAGGCCGTGAAGAAGCATGCCGGCAACGGCGGGCTGACGCTTGGGATCTGCAACGGTTTCCAGATCCTGATCGAGGCCGGCCTGCTGCCGGGAGCGCTGCTACGCAACAGCTGCATGGAGTTCCGCTGCCGCCACATCTACCTGCGCACGGAGACCACGGACAGCCCGTTCACCCGTTCAATGCAGCAGCGTGAGGTGATCAAGGTGCCGATCGCGCATGGCGATGGCAACTACTTCGCCACGGAGAATCAGCTGGCTGAGCTGAATGAGCAGGACCGCATCCCCTTCCGTTACTGCAACGAAGCGGGGGAGATCACGGCTGATGCCAATCCGAACGGCGCGCTGGAGAACATCGCCGGGGTGCTCAGCGAGGGGCGCAATGTGCTGGGCATGATGCCGCATCCGGAACGGGCCAGCGAGTCCGTGCTTGGCAGCGCCGATGGCAAGAAGCTGTTTGACAGCCTCGCCGTGGCCTACGCCGACGTCGGCTGGTAGGAAGACAGGGACCGGGGACCAGGGAACAGGGAACACGTGGAGGTCAGGCCCATGGCCTGACAGGAGGCCAATCCCATGGATTGGCAGGGGCTGCCATGCGAAAGTCTGGCAACAGTTTCATTAGTCTGAATAGTGGAAGAAGATCCTGGTTGTCAGTGCTTAGTTCTTAGTTGTAACCTCAACGCAGCGCATCATGCATGGACATGATTTCGCAACACAGCTCCGTTGTACGTCTTGCGCCGCAGCTCCCACATCCATCAACCCGCATTCATTATTGCCCGATCACTGCGATCCGGCCCAGTTCATCCATCGCGTACAGCGTGCCGTCAGGGCCGACCGACAGTTCCTGGCGGAATGTGGTGTAGGTGTCGATCTCGTACAGCAGGTTGCCACCGAGGTCACTGCAGTGCAGCATGCCATCCATTGTCAGCCAGGCAACCAGCCCACTGCCGTCGCAGACCGGCTGGGACTCGCAGCTGCCCTCGCCGTCGAACAGCAGCTGCGGCGTATGGTCCGCGCCGGTGATGTCCAGCATGTAAAGATCGCCCTCGCTGCTGACGCAGACCAGGCTGCCATCGGAGCCGATCGCCGGTGTGGCACTGATGCCACCCGGGATGTTCTCGCTGAATGCCAGTGCCCCGTCGGAGATGTCAATCGCCACAACACCATCCGCCGTACCATAGAACAGCAGGCTGCCACTGAGCACCAGTCCACTCGTTGGCAGGGGATGGCTCTCCTGCCACACGTCCTGGCCCTGTTCATTGAGCCGATGCACCGTCCCGCTTTCCGTCACCACATAGGCCTGTGCATCATCATCTGAAACTGGCACGGCAGCCGCCGCACTGTCAATTTCCTTGCTCCACAGCTCGGCCCCGGTGGCCTCAGTCAGGCAGAACACGCGGTGCGTGCCGCTCACCAGGTTGCTGCCGTTGAGCAGCAGGCGGCGGAAGCTGAATGACGGTGCGCTGATTTCCTCATCGTCGTAGAATTCGTCCCAGGCAATGGACCCGTCGTCCTCGAACATGGCAACGCCGCAGACGCCGGTGCCGCTGGAGGCGCTGCGCAGGCTCTCGGTCTTGCGCGTCGGCTCAAATACCGGAACATCGGTACGGAAGGTGATGCCGACGCGGCGGCGCTTCTGGGTCGGGCTGAGCGGAATCTCAGTCAGCACTGAGCTTGTCGCGCGGATGTCCGGGTCGTTGTCCAGCGGCCCGCCAAGCGTCAGCTGCGGTTCGCCCGTCAGCTGCAGCTGGCCCTCCAGCCCGCTGAGCAGGCGGTCAAGCACGCTGGCATTGCCGGCCTGCATCGCGATGTTGAGCCGGGACTCATTGAGCATCTGCCCGCGATCCACGAGGATCGTGCCGTCTGCGTTGTCAATCCCACCCAGCCGCGGCATGCTGATGAGGCTCAGCCGGCCATCGCTGCCGATCGCCGGGTTGAAATCGATGCGCACATCCTGCAGGCGCTCCATGTCAACGAGCGGGCTGGCCTTGAAGCGCTGTGTAAGGATGTTGTCAAAGGAACGCACGCTGCCATCACCGAACAGTCCGGCGATGGTCGCCCCGCTGTCCAGCAGCTGGATCACCGGCTGGTCCACCGGCTGGCTGTCCGTTTCGCTGTTCGTTGCCGTGTCCCAGTCCACGATGCTCCATGAGCCGGAGTCATCATTGGCAACCAGCAGGCGGTCCTCCGTAGTGTCGGTGGTGAATGCGCCCCACAGTCCGCTGGCGGGCACGGCTGCCGCATCCATGCTGCCATCCGGCAGCCAGGACTGCAGGCTGGCACCATTCAGGTTGGCCCAGACACGGTCATCAGCACCCACGGCAAGCCGCGGATCGATGCCGCTGGAGCTCTGGATGCTCTGCGGGTTGAGCCCGGCGAAGTCCAGCGTGACGATAGAGTCGTCGGCCCCGTCCGTGCCCTTCAGCACCACGAACAGTCGCAGCCCGCTGGAGACGATGTTGCCCGGTGCCGGGGCGGCGAAATCATGCTCAAATGACTGCTGCACGCCGCTGCCGTTGATCAGGTGCAGGCCGAACACCAGGCCGCTGGCCGTCACGCCGGCGATGTTCTCCGTCGATGCATCCTTGAAGAAGGTGGCGGGGCGGGACAGCACGCGGCCGACGGCCTGCTGCTCCAGCACACTGCCTGTTGCATCAAGGAAGGTGTATCCGTTGTCATGCAGGGCCATCACGCCGAACTCGCCGCCGAAGTACTGCAGGTCGTTCACGCGCCAGCCGAGGTCCACGCTCCACAGCTCGCCACCGTTCTCATTGAGTTTCAATACGCGACCGTCGGTGGTGCCGAGGTAGTAGTTGTCATTTTCGTCGAAGGCCGGCGTGGTACTGTAGCCGAGGTTCAGTCCGCCGGTGTTGTACAGCACCTGTCCGTGGGTGCTGAAGTAGGTGTCACTCAGGCCGCTGTGCTGCGCGTCGCCACCGGCCATCGGCCAGCCGACGCTCTCTCCCGGCGGCTTGGTCTCATAACTGGCAATGCCCAGCTCGCGCACGCCGTTGGATTCGAAATAGGGGCGGATGCCATAGGCATCGCCGGGGGCCAGGCTGTCCAGCTTGACCTCGAAGTAGACCTGCTTCGTCTCCGTCGGCAGGCTGATCGCGCTCGGCACCTTGGCCGTGATCGGCGTGCCCTCGCTGAAAAGCACTTCCGCCACCGGCTGGTAGCTGCCGAGGAACTGCGGTGTGGTGGTGTGCTCGACGATGTAGCCGGTCACAGCGTTGCCGAAGTGCACGCCGATCGGGGTGATGTCAGCCAGGTTGACCTCGCCATTGCGGTCGCCGTCAGCCACTCCCTTGGTGAACCAGCCGCTGCTGCCTTCAGTGGACTGGAATCCCACGCCGACGGGTGTCAGGTCGGAGATCGTCACCTGCCCGTTCAGGTCGTAGTCCCCGGTGTTCTGGTAATACCAGCCGACGAAGCTGCCGCCATCGCCGCTGTCCTCCGTGCCGATCTGGCTGACACGGTTGCCCAGCTCGCGCGGTGCCATGCTGACCTCACGGTCGCGTCCGGCTTCCACGCGCACCTGCTGCAGCTCATCCTGCATCTGTTGCCAGAGCGCACCATCCACGCCCTGCGGGACAGGCAGCGACTGCTGCTGCGGGTCAGGGCTGCTGGAGCCGCCGCCGCAGGAGGCGAACAGCAGGATGATGGCGGTGAGGCAGCCGCAGGCGGCCAGTCGACGCATCTGGATCATGTCAAGCTCCGGCAGGAAAAGTACATAAGCTCGCAGTAATTCTAACAGCGACCCCCTTGCAGGGTCGCGAGGCAGGCATAAAAAATGGGACGGCACAAGGCCATCCCATCAATCGATCAGCTTTGCTGGCAGAGCCTGGATCAGCCCTTGTGCTTGGCAAACTTCTCGGCGACCTTGTCCCAGTTGATGACGTTCCACCACGCGGCGATGTAGTCCGGCCGGCGGTTCTGGTAATTCAGGTAGTAGGCATGCTCCCAGACATCGAGGCCGAGGATCGGCTTGTGTCCGATCATGTGCGGGCTGTCCTGGTTGGCGGTGCTGCCCACGTGCAGCTTGCCGCTGCCGTCCAGCCCGAGCCAGGCCCAGCCGCTGCCGAAGCGGGTGGCCGCCTGGTTGGAGAAGGCTTCCTTGAAGCCGTCAAACGAGCCGAACACTGAGTTAATGCCGTCCAGCAGGTCGCCTGACGGGGCACCGCCGCCGCCGGGCTTCATGGTCTTCCAGAACAGGCTGTGGTTGGCATGCCCGCCGCCGTTGTTGATCACGGCCTGGCGGATGTCCTCAGGGACGTCCTTGATGTTCTTCAGCAGCTCCCACACGCTCTTCTCCTGCAGCTCGGGATGGCCCTCAAGCGCGGAGTTCAGCTTGGCAACGTATCCCGCATGGTGCTTGCCATGGTGGATCTCCATCGTGCGGGCGTCAATGTAGGGCTCCAGCGCATCGAATGCGTAGGGCAGATCGGGCAGTACATGTGTCATCTTCATTCCTCCGCCTGTCTGATTGCAGTGGCCATCCCACAACGCGTGCCACCGCGGGCAGGCTTAATACTATCACCGAGCCTGCTGCGTTGTTTCATTGGCGACGGCCTGGCGGGCTTCAGGCAGCGGGCTGCTGCGGCAGTGACAGCCGGAAGCGCTGGCGCGCTGTGTCCACCTCTGGCCAGTCCTGCTCGATGATCGCGAGTACTTCGGCAATCATTCCATGCAGGTCAGCCACTGCGAGTTCCGGCGCGGCACTGAACAGTGCATTGATGCGCCGTTCCACGTCACGCGGACCGCTGCTGAACTTCGCTTCATACAGGGACAGGCGCTTGAACTCGCCGAAGTGGTATACGGAGTTCAGCGCGCACAGCAGGTGCAGCAGGTGGTTGGATTCCTCGACGAGGATCTGCTGGTAGTGCAGGATGTCACCACGCCGCCAGGCCATCTCGAGCGGTACCCAGGCCGGGAAGAAAATCAGGTGCGCCTGCAGCATCTTCACCGCCAGCTCACGCGGATAACTGGCAACGTAGTCCTTCAGCCAGGCGGCGGTCTCCTCGCCATGCAGTACTGATGCATCCACGATGCCGCTGGCGGCCTTCTGCATTGGCGACTCGTGGTTGTGGTTGATGAAGATGTCATCCATCCAGGCCTTCCAGTGTTCCAGCGAGGCGATGCCGAAGTCGTGCTTGATGCCATCGATGTGGAACGAGATCGCACAGCCCCCCTCGGCCGGGTCCCCGAAGAAGAAGATCCAGTCCCCCCCGCCGAAGTGCTGCTTGAATTCCTCAAGCTGTTCGCGGCTGGGGACTTCATCGAAGTAGACCGCCATGTCCACATCACTGGCGGCATCGGCCAGCCCCTCTGCAACCGAGCCCGTCAGCAGCACGCAGCGCAGGCCCGGAAGTTTCGACAGTTCAGCGACACAGCGTCCGGCGGAAGCCAGACGGATTTCATTGTGATTGGTATCCATGGCTTGTTTACACCGCGGCAGGACGGCAGGTTTCGCAGATGAAGGACAGCACTGCGCAGGTATTGCTATAAGCTGGTAATGGTGCTGGCAGCGGCCAGCGGGGAGAACCTGGATGAAAACCAACCGCAGATTGAGCATCCTGCTCTTGGGCCTGCTGCTGGCGGGCCTCGGGGCCTGCCGTGAAAGTGAACCGGCGGGAGCTGCCGAGCAGTACACCGGCTTCGAGAACCAGAGCGCGCCGAAGAAGGCGCTGGTGGCCGGCCAGACCGACGACCCGCGCCTGCGGGACATCAAGTTGCCGCCTGGTTTCCATATTGAGCTGTATGCCGAGGATGTGACCAGTGCACGCTGCCTGAAGCTCAGCCCGGATGGCACGCTGTTCGTCGGCAGCCGCGGAACCGACCATGTGTTCGCATTGCGGGACACGGATGGAGACTTCGTCGCGGACGAGAAGTTCAGCATCGGCAGCGGGCTGCGCATGCCCGTCGGTGTCGAGTTCCGCGACGGAGACCTGTACGTCGCCGAGGTCAGCAAGGTCTGGCGCTATGACGACATCGAGTCCCGCCTGGCCAGCCCGCCGGACCCGGTGCTGATCGAACGCTACCCCAGTGACGAGCACCATGGCTGGAAGTACATCCGCTTCGGCCCGGACGGCCGGCTCTATGTCCCGGTCGGCGCACCCTGCAATGTCTGCACGCGGGACAACCCGATCTACGCCTCCATCACGAGCATCGCAGCCGGCGGCGGCAGCCGGCAGATCGTGGCACAGGGTGTGCGCAACACGGTCGGCTTCGACTGGAACCCTGTCAACGGAGAGCTGTGGTTCACTGACAACGGGCGCGACATGCTCGGTGACAACATGCCGCCGGACGAGCTGAACCGGATCCCGGCAGGCAGCGGCGTGGATGACGACGCACCGCACTTCGGCTTCCCGTTCTACCATGCCGGTGACATCAAGGACCCGGAGTTCAGTGAGGGCAAGGGCAAGGCTGACTACATCGCACCTATGCAGAAGCTCGGGCCGCATGTGGCGGGGCTTGGCGTGCGCTTCTACACCGGCAGGATGTTCCCGCAGGAGTACCACAACCAGGTCTTCATCGCGGAGCATGGCAGCTGGAACCGCTCGAGCAAGATCGGATACCGGGTGATGCTTGTCAGGCTCGACAAGGACGGTAATGCCGCATCCTATGAGCCCTTCGCCGAGGGCTGGCTCGGCAATGACGACAAGGTCAGCGGGCGCCCGGTGGCGATCGAGTTACTGCCGGATGGCAGCATGCTGCTCAGCGACGATTATGCCAACTGCATCTACCGTATCAGCTACAAGGGATCATGAGATGTGCTTGTACCGCCAGTCAGTATCCCGGTTAAGGGCTGTTTGAAGCGCGGTTGAATCGCGGTTGAGATTGGCAATTCTTGACGAACCGATAGTCAATCAGGTGCACAAACGGGTTAGCATTTGCAGCGGAAAACCGCACGGAGAAGCAAATGTCAATCAACACCCTGCCGGACATCACCTCACTGTGGAAGCACAGCGACCCCGCAGCCAGCCAGGCTGCCTTCATGGAACTGATGCCAGGTGCCGAAACGGGCGGCAACATTTCCTTCAATGTCACCCTGCTCACCCAGGTTGCCCGGGCCCAGGGCCTGCAGCGCAACCATGAAGCTGCCAACGCCAGCCTGGACCGCGCCAAGCGCATGCTGGACGAAGGCAACCCGCAGGAACTGCAGCATGCACTGG
The DNA here is from genome assembly GCA_022646745.1 of Planctomycetales bacterium. Taxonomy (GTDB): domain Bacteria; phylum 4484-113; class 4484-113; order 4484-113; family JAFGCY01; genus JAHEFU01. The sequence goes on from CP060262.1 coordinate 726,059, forward strand.
TGAGCTACCTGCTGGAACGCGGCCGGGTCTACCGTGCCAGCGGTTATGAGGACCGTGCGGAGGACTACTTCCTGGAGGCCTATGAAATGGCCCTGGATGCCGAGGAAATTGCCATGGCAGTCGATGCCGCCCACATGCTGGGCCTGACACTGCAGGGTAAGGAATCGGTGGACTGGTTCAGCCGAGCCCTGAAGCATGCTTCCTCCGGCATCAATGCGCAGGTCCGTCGGTGGGAAGCCCCGCTGTGCGAACTGCTGGGCCGGATCTACGCCGAGGAAGGCCGCTCGGACGAGGCAAAGCGCTTGTTTGAGAGTGCGGTAATCCTGCGCAGCCGCCAGCCCGCACAAGCTCCCGAGAAGGAACTGCAGTGCAGCGGCGTGGCCTGTGCCTGCCCGGAAAGCGTCGCCGACGGCAGCCTGCTCGTGCCCTGAGCCTCCCTCAGCCGCATCATCTATAATCCGCGCAGCGGCCGTTCAATCACGGGGGCCGTCCGGGCCAGCGCCTCTGCGGGGAAGCGCGCCGGCTGATTCCGGGCCAGATGGCCTTGAAGCGGAGAAGCTGATGCATTGCCAACACCGGCTGCGGACATCACGGTCCCTGTTCAAGATCTGCCTGCTCAGCCTGCTGCTGTTCGCAGCAGTTGCCAGCCACTCGGCAGCCAATGCCCAGGCCGACATGAAAGCGGAGGACAAGATGGACAGCCACACCCAGCCTGACTTCACGACCCTGTGGGACTTCAATGACGCTGCCGGCACCCGGGCGAAATTCGAGGAAATCCTGCCACTGGCCGAGACCAGCGGCAATGCTGCTTACCTCGCTGAACTACTGACACAGATCGCGCGTACATACGGTCTGCAGGGCAGCTTCGATGAGGCGCATGCCACGCTTGACCGGGTGGAGGGCATGCTCAGTGGCGACGGGATGGACAAGGCCCGCCTGCGCTACCTGCTGGAGCGCGGCCGTGCCTTCAATTCATCGAAGAAGCCGGAGCTGGCGCAGCCACTGTTCCTCGAAGCATACGAACTGGGTCTGACAACGGAATTTGACGGCCTGACGATTGACGCGGCACACATGCTGGGGATCGTCACCAGCGGCGATGAATCACTGGAATGGAACCACAAGGCGCTGGAACTTGCTGAGAAAACCACTGATGAAAAGGCTGCCAACTGGAAGGGTGCCTTATACAACAACATGGGCTGGACCTACCTGGACAGCCATCGTCCCCAGGAAGCGCTTCATCTGTTCAAGAAAGGTGTCGATTTCCGCGAGGCGATGGGGCATGGCGAGCAGACCCGGATGATTGCGCACAGGACCGTGGCTCGCGCGCTCAGGGCACTCGGACGCAATGACGAAGCGCTGGAGAAGCTCACGTACATCGCTGACAATTTCCCGGCCAGTGCCGAGGACGGCTTCTGGCATGAGGAACTGGGCGAGAATCTGCTGGCAACCGGTGATGCGGAAGGAGCCAAGGCTGCATTCACAACCGCTGTACCGATGCTGGAAGCGATGGGCTGGATTGCCACTGAATATCCGGGACGGATTGAACGCCTGCAGGCCATAATTGACACCGGCCTGCCGCTGCTGGAGATTGGCAGCCAGGCACCGGACTTCACCCTGCCCAACCAGGATGGCAAGGATGTCAGCCTGGCGGAGGTGCTGGCAAGCGGGCCGGTTGTGCTGGCGTTCTACAAGAAGGATGACACCGGTGGTTGAACGGCTGAGCTGGTTGAGTTCAACCGACTGAATGACGACTTTGACAAGCTTGGCGCAACGGTGGCGGGTATCAGCCCGGACAGCGTGGAGAGCCACGATTCATTCTGCAGTGCGCAGGGCTTTGGCTTTGACCTGCTGTCTGACGACGGCGGTACTGTCGGCAAGCAATACGGCACGTGGTCTGCGGAGGGCAGCCCGGGACGCGTAAGCTACGTGATCGGACAGGACGGCTATGTCGCTGGCTTCTTTGCCGGGGCACGTGACTTCGAGCAGCACAGCGCGGCAGCGCTGGAGATCCTCGGGAGAATGGCTGGCAAGGGTGGATCGGAGTGATCCAGATCCTGCAGCATCATGACTGCGAAGGGCCGGCCTATCTGGCAACGATGATGGCGGCGCGCGAGCTGGACTGGAAGGTGCTGCGCGCGGACCGCGGCGAGATCCCAAAGGACCTCAATGGCCTGGATGCGCTGGTCATCCTCGGCGGTCCGCAGAGTGTGAATCGCACCGACCTGTTTCCCTGGATGCGCCGTGAGATCGAGATCGTGCGCCTGGCGATTGATGCCGGCCTGCCTGTGCTCGGGATCTGCCTCGGGGCGCAGGTCGTGGCGACTGCCTGCGGGATGCAGGTTGTCAACTGCGACCACAAGGAGATCGGCTGGTTCCCGGTCAGGCGGCTGGCCAGCGGCAGCGAGGGCTGGTTCGCCGATGTGCCGGAGGAGTTCACATGCTTCCACTGGCATGGCGAGCGGATGATCCCGCATGAGGACATGCCGTCACTTGCCGCAACGGATGTGACGCCCTGCCAGGCATGCTCCCCGCTGCCGGGAGTGCTGGCCCTGCAGTTTCACCTCGAGGTGACGGAGGAAGCGATCCGGGCCATGGCCGCCGCATTCCATAAGGAAATGGCGGATGAGCTGATCGGGCTGGACAGCCTGCTCTGGGAACTGCCGGAGCAGCTCGCCAACAGCCAGCGACTGGCGGATAATGTGATCGGCCGCTGGTTCGAGCGGGTGATGGCAAGAGATGCGTTTGGAGAAGCTGAATGAAACTGCTTGAAGCGGGGAGCGCGGCTCCCGGATTCACGCTGCCCAACCAGCATGGCAGCAATGTCAGCCTGGCGGAGTTCCAGGGCAGCCAGCCGGTGGTGCTGATCTTCTACCCGAAGGATGCCACGGGGGGTTGAACGGCAGAATTGGCTGAGTTCAGCCGCCGCAAGGCCGAGTTCGATGAGCATGACGCAGTGCTGCTGGGGATCAGCGGTGACAGTGTGGAAAGTCACAAGGCATTTGCCGAGGACCAGTGCTACCCCTTCAACCTGCTGGCGGATACCGACAATGCAGTCCGCAAGGCATACAAGGCGACGGATATCACCGGTCTGCTGCCGGCTCGCGTGACTTATGTAATTGGTCGCGAGGGGAAGATAGCAGGCTACTGCAACAGCGCGATCGACATGAAGCTGCATGCAGCGCGCGCGCTGGAGATCATCGAGGGTCTAGAGGTCTAAGCCCTACTTCGGGTCCTCGCCGTCTTGCTTTGGCTGGTCCTCTGCGGATCCACCATCCTCAGCACCGCTGTTTGCAGCCTGCTCACCGGTTTCCACATGCGGCATTGGCTTTCCGGTCAGCGGGTCGATCACCATCCGGCCCTGCTTGATCTCACGGTCGCGGATCAGCATCGCCTCGTTAACACGGCCGAGGTCCGCATCCTGGTAGCTCAGCAGGAACTTCCCGCCCCGGCGGCGCATCGCCATCAGCTCAATCGTGCGGTCATCATGGGTCCAGCGGGCGAAGAACTGGCTTTCACCGGTATTGCCGGCGGCTTCAGCGGTTTCACCGTTCACATCAAAGATCTTGCTGATGGTCTTTTCCACGTCCCGGCCGTCGATTTCCGCCCGCTTCTCCACGTAGATGCAGGTCCCCTCGTAGAAGCGGACCACATACTGCACTTCCTCATGGTGCCGGCAGGCGATCTCCCAGGTGCTGGTGGTGGCCACGTCATAGGCGATTTCCCAGTCCTTGCCATGCTTGTCGTCGTAGATCATCTTCGCCGCATCCTCCTGGCTCATGCCATAGCTGAAGGCCTTGTCGTTGAGGAATTCGGTCTCAGCCCAGGCCCTGAGCGGCAGCAGGCAAAGCAGCAACAGGGGCAGCAGCAGTCGCAAAACAGGCTTTGTGGTGCCATTGGTCATATGTATCGCTCCGGGCTAAGTTTAACCGAGCCGGTCGGAGGCAGCTGTCCAGCGGCAGGCCAGCTTCTGAATAATATGGACCGCATATAGGCAAAACCGCTGAAAAATGCTAAATTATGTGTTCGATTAGGCCCGTTTCGGGCCGGATATTGTTTCGGGGCGTTAACCTCTAGCGTTATCGCACTGTGGTTGAGAGCCGCCAGGCTGCAAAGTCGGTGGCGGTGTAACAACATTTGGAGGGTTTATACGATGCGGATTCTTCTTGCAGCATTAAGCCTGATCGTGCTGATCTGCAGTGCGGCCGCTGCTCCCGCGGAGCTCGAGGGCACGATTGATGCCCACTTCGCCTCCGTCAACGCCCTGGGTGTGAACCCGGTGGACGGCATCCTTTACAGCGCCGGCAAGGATGGCCGCGTGCGTATCTGGGACCCCGACAGCCTCGAGATGATCCTCGAGGTGCAGGCCTGCCTGACCGGTGTGAACGACATCGCCGTAAGCAATGACGGTTCGCTTGTCGCCACTGCCGGCAATGACGGCTTCATCCAGGTATGGGATGCCCTGACAGCCGAGCTTGAGCTGGCCTTCCCGGCCCACGACGGCCCGGTCAACACCCTGGCCTTTGATGTGAACGATGAGTTCCTCTACAGTGGCGGCGACGACGGTTTCGTCCGCAGCTGGGAAGTCGAGGGCGAGGATGACATCTTCGTGCTCAACTGGGAGGCCTTCACCCACGTCAACGGTGTGAACGACCTGCTGGTCAACAGCGAGGCTGAGTACATGTTCAGCGGTGGTGCGGACGGCAAGATCGCCTTCTTCGACACCCTGGCCGGTCGCCTCGAGAACACCGTGCAGGCCTTTGAGAATGCCGAAGTGCTCTGCCTGAGCTTCGCCAAGGGTGAGGCCTGCCTTGCAGCGGGCGCCACCAACGGTGAGTTCCGCGCCTGGGACGCCGCCACCGGCACCCAGATCTGCGAAGTGCGTGCCCATGCCGGCAACGTGAACACCATCTACAGCGCCAACGGCCTCGTGGTCACCGGCGGTGAGGATGGCCACATCCGCATGTGGAACGACCACGGCCAGATGGTCGGCGACCTCCAGGCACACGTGCTTGGCGTGAACGCCTTCACCGTCAGCGATGACACCATCTTCACCGGCGGTTCCGACTACAAGGTCCGTGTCTGGGGCGCCAACTTCTAGAAGTCGTCCTGACTGAATCTGATTTACTAAGGCCAGCCTGCGGGCTGGCCTTTTTGTTTTGCCATCTCACGCAAGCGTTCGATGGACTCTGGTTGCGCACTGGACCGGAAAGCAAGTTCCCGGATCCAGTGCAGACATTGTAGGTAAATCGGGTTAAGCCGTAGGCGAAATTCCGCTGTAAGCGGAACTGAGCCAAGGGCGAAGTCCCGCCACAGGCGGGATCGCGCTGAAGTTATGGGAGATTGGAAGATGCACCGAGCAATCAGCCAGGAGCTCGCTTCGGGCAGTATTGCATACCCGCGATTGCTTGCATGAGCGGGAAGGAGAATCAGACTGGCTCTGCGCTGGCGCATCCGGGGCGCGCTAAAGTTGCAGTTTCACCCTGTTTCATTTGCATTGCGGCGCAATAGCCCTGCGACATCGCAGGTACAATATGTATCGATGAATCCGCGCAAGGAGACAGTCGTGGGACGTGACATGATCACACGTTTCGCCCGCACCTACCGTTGCTGCAGCGCCAAGGTGCTGCAAAACAAGCTGCTCGCCTCCACACCTACTTAATCCCCCGCGGCCCTGCCCGCATCTGCACACGTTTCCACATGCAAGCACGGCAAGTCCGTGACATTTCGTTTGATGTTCCCAGGAGACAACAATGGGTGATTCAGTAGCAACAAAGATCCTCAAGCAGCATCTCGTCGACGGCGAGATCGCCCCCGGCAATGAGATCGGGATCCGCATCGACCAGACCCTGCACCAGGACGCCACCGGCACGATGGTGATGCTGGAGCTGGAGGCTATGGGCCTCGATCGCGTGAAGACGGAACTGTCCGTCACCTACGTGGACCACAACATGCTGCAAAGCGACTTCCGCAATGCGGATGACCACCGCTACCTGCAAAGCGTGGCCCAGAAGCTCGGCATCCACTACAGCCGTCCCGGCAACGGGATCTGCCACCAGGTGCACCTTGAGCGCTTCGGCGCACCGGGCCGCACCCTGCTCGGTTCCGACTCGCACACCCCGACCGGCGGCGGACTCGGCATGATCTCGATCGGCGCCGGCGGACTGGACGTGGCGGTGGCGGCTGGCGGCGGGGCCTACTACCTGCCCTGCCCGAAGATCATAGGCGTGCGCCTGACAGGCAAGCTGCAGCCCTGGGTGGCCAGCAAGGACATCATCCTCGAAATGCTGCGCCGCCTGACCGTGAAGGGCGGCTTCGGAAAGATCTTCGAATACCACGGCCCGGGCATCGAATGCCTGGACGTTCCGGCTCGCAGCACCGTCTGCAACATGGGTGCGGAGCTCGGCGCCACCACCAGCCTGTTCCCGAGTGACTGGCAAACGAAGAAGTACCTCGAGGCGATGGGCCGCGGTGAGGTCTGGCAGGAACTGATGCCGGACGCCGACGCCGAGTATGACGAACTGATCGAGATCAACCTCGACGAACTGGAGCCGCTGATCGCCAAGCCGAGCAACCCGGACCTCGTGGTCCCGGTGCGTGAGGTGGCCGGCACCAAGCTGCACCAGGTCTGCGTCGGCAGCTGCACCAACTCGAGCTACCACGACCTGGCAATTTGCGCCAATGTGCTGAAGGACAACATCGTCGCTGACAACGTCAGCATGACGCTCACCCCCGGCAGCCGCAACGTATTCAACGAAATCGCCGCCAACGGCATGCTGGCGGACATCATCGCGGCCGGCGCGCGCATCCTCGAAAGCGCATGCGGGCCCTGCATCGGCATGGGCCAGGCCCCGCCGAGCCAGGGCGTGAGCCTGCGCACCTTCAACCGCAACTTCCTCGGCCGCAGCGGCACGAAGGACGCCTACGTCTACCTCTGCAGCCCGGAGGTGGCGGCCGTCAGCGCGCTGCGCGGCGAGATCACCGACCCGCGCGACTGGGGCGAGTACCCGGCGGTCGAGATGCCGGAGCAGTACCTCGTTGACGACCGGATGATCATCGACCCGCCGGCGGATGCCAGCGCGGTCGTGGTTGAGCGTGGTCCGAACATCGTGCCGCTGGAGGACTTCACGGCCACCCCGGACGGGATCGAGGCTGAGGTGATCCTCAAGACCGCTGACAACATCTCCACTGACCACATCATGCCGGCCGGTGCCAAGGTGCTGCCCTACCGCTCGAACATCCCCGAGATCAGCAAGTTCACCTTCGGCGTGGTTGACAGCGAGTTCCACGACCGCGCGATGGCCATGAAGGAAAACGGCGGCAGCATCATCATCGGTGGCAGCAACTACGGCCAGGGCTCGTCGCGCGAGCATGCGGCGATCGCCCCGCGCTACCTCGGCGTGAAGGCCGTGATCGTGAAGGACTTCGCCCGCATCCACTGGAACAACCTGATCAACTTCGGCATCGTGCCGCTGCAGTTCGCCGATCCGGCGGACTATGACAGCGTGGCCCAGGGCGACCGGCTCGCGATCCGCGACCTGCACAGCCAGATCCGCAATGGCAGCGAGGTCAGGGTTGACAACCTGACGAAGGGCACGAGCTTCACCGCCACACATTCGCTCAGCGGACGCCAGGTGCATGTGCTGCTGGCCGGCGGGCTGATCAACACCGTGAAGGAAGCGAGCTAGGAGGCCAGGCAGATTGCCTGGCATTTGCCAAGCTTTCAGCTTGGCCTCCACAAGCAATGAAGAATGAGTGATGAGCAATGAGCCTAAGTCAGGCAGAGGTCACCTCGCTGCTGGCGATGCTCATTGCTCACTCTTCATTGCTCATTGCTGTCCGGCGGCTGGGAGCCGCCGCTACGGCTTCTATAATGACCACTCACAACGACCAGGGAGAAGAGTGATATGGGACTGACAGTTGCCCAGAAGATACTGAAGGAGCATCTCGTCGAGGGCGAGATGGTGATCGGCCAGGAAATCGGCATCCGGATTGACCAGTGCCTGCAGCAGGACGCCACTGGCACCATGGTGATGCTGGAGCTGGAGGCGATGGGCCTGCCGCAGGTGAAGACCGATGTCAGCGTGCAGTATGTCGACCACAACCTCGTGCAGAACGACTACAAGAACGCCGACGACCACCTGTTCCTGCTGAGCGCCGCGCAGCGCTTCGGCCACTGGTATAGCCGCCCCGGCAACGGCATCAGCCACCCGGTGCACTACGAGCGCTTCGGCAAGCCCGGTGCCACGATGCTCGGCTCGGACAGCCATACCCCGGCTGCCGGCGGCATGGGCATGATCGCAATCGGTGCCGGCGGCATTGACGTGGCGATGGCCAACGCGGGCGAGCCCTTCTTCTTCAAGATGCCGAAGATCTGGGGCGTGAAGCTAACCGGCGAGCTGCCTGACTGGGTGTCCAGCAAGGACATCATCCTCGAGATGCTGCGCCGCCACGACGTGAAGGGCGGGCTGGGCTGCATCATCGAATACTACGGCCCCGGCGTTGACCAGCTCAGTGCAATGGACCGCCACGTGATCTGCAACATGGGAGCGGAGCTCGGTGCCACCACCAGCCTGTTCGCCAGTGACGGCGTCACGAAGGAATTCCTGCGCCAGATGGGCCGCGAGGGCGACTGGAAGGAACTGCTGCCGGATGCCGATGCGAAGTATGACCGCGAGGAGCATATCGAGCTCAGTGAGCTGGAGCCGCTGATCGCCATGCCGACATCCCCGGGCAACGTTAAGAAGGTCAGCGAGGTCGCCGGCGAGAAGATCTACCAGAGCTACATCGGCAGCAGTGCCAACCCGGAGTACCGCGCGCTCGCAATGGCCAGTGAGGTTGTCAAGGAGCGCAGCGTGGCTCCCCACGTTTCCTTCGATGTCAACCCGGCCAGCCGCCAGATCCTTGAGAACATCGTCTACGACGGCTACATGACCGCCCTGATCCACAGCGGCGCGCGCATCCACCAGGCCGGCTGCAACGGCTGCATCGGCATGGGCCAGGCCCCGGCCACGCATGAGATCAGCGTGCGCACCGTGCCGCGCAACTTCCCCGGCCGCAGTGGCACGAAGGAGGACAAGGTCTGCCTCGTCAGCCCGGAGACCGCCGTTGCCAGCGCCGTGACCGGTGTGATCACCGACCCGCGCACGCTCGGCATGCCCTACCCGAAGATCAAGGACCCCGAGAACCCGCGCCTGAACACCGAGCAGCTGCTGGCGCCGCTGCCGCTGGAGGAAGCGCTGAAGGTCGAGCTGCGCAAGGGCCCGAACGTCAAGAGCCTGCCGCTGTTTGATGAGGTGCCTGACACAATCGAGGTCAAGGTGCTGCTGAAGGTCGGTGACAACATCACCACTGACCACATCTCACCGGCCGGCAGCCGCGTGCTGCCCTTCCGCTCGAACATCCCCGCGATCGCCGAGTTCAGCTATGAGCTGATCGACCCGGACTACCCGAAGAACGCACTGGCAATCAAGGAGCAGGGCGGGCATGCGATCGTCGGCGGCTTCAACTACGGCCAGGGTTCATCGCGCGAGCATGCCGCCTTGGCCCCGCGCTACCTCGGCCTGCGCCTCGTGCTGGTGAAGGACTTCGCCCGCATCCACTGGCAGAACCTGATCAACTTCGGCATCCTGCCGCTGCAGTTTGACAACGAGGCGGACTATGACGCGCTGGACAACGGCGACGTGCTTCGCATCGAGAACCTGCACCAGCAGGTGACCGACGGGCCGGAGGTGACGGTACGCAACATGACCAGGGGCACGGACATCCCGGCGCACCATACGCTCTCGCAGCGCCAGATGGAAGTGCTGCTTAAGGGTGGCCTGATCAACTGGGTCAAGGCGAAGCATCAGTAGCGGCGGCTTCCAGCCGCCGACAAGTTTGGCGGTTGGAGTGTGGAGGTTGGAGGTGCGGCGCAAGTCGCACAACCGTAGCGGCGACACTCATGTCGCCGGATTGCGGAGGTCAGCTGTAAAGCTGACAACAACATTGAATCACAAGGGACGGTGGCAACACCGTCCCTTTTTAGTAATTAGGATCTGGGTTGTCGGGTGTAGCAGAGGGATCAGGGTAGCGGCGCGGCCTTGCGACACTTGGGCGTGGTTACCGACGGGGGATACGGTCAGCGCTTCACTCCTCATTCGGAATGTCTCTCGACATATTGTGCCGTTGCCAGTTCGTTCCAGTGTGCCAGCATTTCAGCTGTTTCCTCATCCCAGTTAACCTGTAGCTGATCCTTTCCTGAGGGCCAGAGTATTGCCCGATAAGCAACTTCCATCAGACAACCCCCATCTCTGGTGAAGTACAGGTAATACGAGCCGTCTGCAAACTTCCGCACTTCTCGGACACAGATCAGGTCGGGCAGCTTGCCCTTGGATTGGTCCTGTGAAATATCCCTTGTCCTGCGGTATTCCTCCAGCTGGCTCACGGGTTGAACATCCAGATGCCCTTGCCTGAGTGCTGCAATCAGCGTGTCATCAGGATCCTCCACGGGATGCTCTGCGTCCGCCTTGTACATTCCGACCCTGGTGGTATAGGAGATGAAGGTCGGGTAGTTCTTGTCATCACTGACAACCTCCGTCAATGCAGCCATCAGAATGGTTTGGATTTCCTCTGCGGGGAGATTGTCCGTTCGCTTCTCGAAGGACTGCAATTCATAGACACTGCCTTCCTGCTGGCCACGCTTCCGCTGGGCAATCGAATACTCGCTGCGCACGAATGGCAGTGCGATTGCCACAATCAGCAGCATCAGCAACAGATGGCGCCACTTGAAACCATGGAAGAACCAGCCCATGATCTGATTGTAACTGAATGGCACGAAGCCGGTGCAGTATCCGGAGTTCCCCAGCCGCCGGCCAGTTTGACATGCCCCGCCCTGTGGCGATCACACCTGCGGTGTGATCACCCCACCCGGGATGTCCGGCTGCTGGTGAGGATTTGGGAGCTTGGGTGTAGGGTGTAGCGGAAGGGATCAGGTCGGCGGCTGGAAGCCGCCGCTACGGGTCATTGTTCACAAAGATTGTGCGATAGCAAGTGTCACAGATCCGTTGCCAGACTATCGTCTGGCCGCCGACGACTTGCTTGTGCCAGGCCTCCGCCCCTCCTGCACCTTCCACGCGACCCAATCCCGCCAGGGCGGGATTGCAGCGTCAGACCGCCGAGTCCTTGGACGAGGCGGCAGATCGCTTCGGTACATACATATCCGTCACCGTGCCGAGGAAGACCTCTGCAGCGAAGCCGACTGATTCAGCGAGCGTCGGATGCGCGTGGATCGTCTCCGCGATGTCCTCCGCATGCGCCCCCATCTCGATTGCCAGCGCCGCCTCCGCGATCAGGTCGCCCGCGCCGACGCCGACGATGCTGCAGCCGAGGATGCGGCCTGTGGCGTTGTCAAACACCATCTTTGTCAGGCCCTCCATGCGGTCCAGCGCGATCGCCTTGCCGCTGGCCGCCCAGGGGAACTTGCCGACGCCGTAGTCGATACCCTGTTCCTTCGCCTCCTCCTCCGTCAGGCCGGCCCAGGCCAGCTCCGGGTCGGTGAACACCACGGCCGGGATGCAGCGCTTGTCCCAGACGGAGTGGTGCCCGGCGATCACCTCGGCGGCGACGCGGCCCTCGTGGCTGGCCTTGTGCGCCAGCATCGGCTGCCCGGCGATGTCACCGATGGCGAAGATATGCGGCACGTTGGTGCGCATCTGATTGTCAATTCTGATGAACCCGCCCTCGCCGACTTCCACGCCGGCCATCTCGATGGCGAGCATGTCACTGTTGCTGCGGCGGCCGATGCTGACGAGCACCCGGCCATACTCACCGCTGAACGCACCCTCGCTGCCCTCGAAGTCCACCTTGACCGACTTGCCGGTGTCCTTGATGCCGGTGACCTTCGTTGACAGCATGATCCTGCCGAACTGGCCCTTCAGGCGCTTCTCCAGCGGGCGCACCGCGTCGCGGTCGGCCCCGCTGAGGATGTGGTCCTGCAGCTCCACCACGTCAACCTTGCTGCCCAGTGCGGCATACACGCTGCCGAGCTCCAGGCCGATGTAGCCACCGCCGATCACCAGCAGGCTGTCCGGGATCTCCTCGATCTCGAGCGCCGTCGTGCTGTCCAGCACCTTGTCGCTGCCAATCTCGAGGAAGGGTAGGCGCAGGATGCGGCTGCCGGCGGCGATGATGCAGTGCCTGAATTCAATCGTATCGCCACTCTTCTTCAGCGTGACGGAATTCGGCGATGCGAACTCGGCGTAGTCGGAGATGAACTCGCAGCCACGCTGCTTCGCCATGCCCTTCAGGCCGCCGGTCAGGCGGTTTACCACGCTGTCCTTGAACTGGCGCAGCTTGAGCTTGTCAATCTGCGGACTGCCGTAGCTAACACCATGCTTTTCCAGCTCAGCGGCTTCAGTGATGTGCGCCGCGATGTGCAGGTAGGCCTTGCTCGGGATGCAGCCCACGCGCAGGCAGACGCCGCCGGGGACCTCGTTTTCGTCCACGAGGATGGTATTCACACCGAGGTCGGCGGCGCGGAAGGCAGCGGTATAGCCGCCGGGCCCGGCTCCGATCACGAGTAACTCACAGGTCTTTGTTGCCATGTCTGTTTCCATAGCGGCGGCATCCTGCCGCCGGTTGGTGATGAGCAATGAAGAATGAGCAATGAGTCAGACATATGCTTCGATAGTCTCATTGCTCATTGCTCATAACTCATTGCTTCAGTCAGCGGCTGGAAGCCGCCGCTACCGTCAGCCACCCAGAAGCAGCGCTTCCGGGTCTTCGAGTGATTTCTTCAGGCTGTCCACGAAGCGTGCGGCGCTGGCGCCGTCTATCACGCGGTGGTCATAGCTCAGGCCGATCGGCATCAGCAGGCGCGGTACGATCTGGCCGTTGACAACAGCCGGTTCGAGGCGGCTCTGGCCGATGCCGAGGATGCTGACCTGCGGCCAGTTTATGATCGGGGTGAACTCGAGTCCGCCGATGCCGCCCTGGTTGGAGATCGTGAAGGTGGATCCGCTCAGCAGGTCCGGGTCGATCTTGCCACTGCGGGCATCGTCCGCGGTCTCCTTTAAGTGCCTGCCAAGTTCATAGATGTCCATCCGGTCCGCATCACGCAGGGAGGGCACCAGCAGTCCGCGCTCGGTGTCGACGGCCATGCCGATGTGGTAGTAGTCCTTCCAGACGATCTCCTCATTGGCGACGTCGATCGAGGCATTGAACTGCGGGTAGCGCTTGAGCGCGGTCAGCACAGCCTTGATCACGAACACGGTCATGGTCAGCGCGCTGCCCATTTCCTTCGCCTTTTCCTTGTGGCGGCCGCGGAATTCCTCCATCTCCGTGATGTCAATCCGCTCGAACTGCGTGATGCGCGGCACCTGCGACCAGGAGACGGCCATCGCGTCCGCGGTCAGGCGGCGCACCTTGCTCATCTTCTCGCGGCGCACCGGGCCCCACTTGCCGAAGTCCGGCAGGGCAGGGACGGCAACACCGCTTGCCACGCCGCCTGTTGCCACTGCAGCGGCGGGAGCACCCTTGGCAAAGGACTGGACATCCTCAACCGTGATGCGGCCATGCCTGCCGCTGCCGGGTACATTGCCCAGCGCCACGCCCAGCTCGCGGGCAGTGCGGCGTGCAGCCGGGCCGGCTGGCAACAGGGAGTTGTCAGCACTGGAAGCCGGGGCAGGTGCAGCCGCAGCAGGGGCCGGAGCCGCTGCTGAACTGCCGTTGCCACTGGCTGCCGGGGCAGCCACAGTCTCCTGCGGGACCGGGTCTTCCTGCAACTCGGCGGTATCCGCCTTGCTGTTGTCAGCTGCGGATGCAGCACCGCCGGCGACCGTGAACAGCACGGCACCGACCGGCACGTTCTCACCCTCGGAGATGTGCACCTTCTCGACAGTGCCGCTTTCGGTGCTGGGCACCTCGACCACAGCCTTGTCAGTCTCCAGCTCGACGAGGATCTGGTTCTCCTCGATCGTGTCACCGACGGCGACGAGGATCTTCAGCACATCACCGGCGGCGATGCCATCTCCCATCTCGGGCAGTTTGATCTCTACGGACATTTCCTTTCTTCTCCCCTCGGCCTAGAGCTTCCAGGCCGGGTCACGCTCGACGTCGATCCCGTACTTCTTCAGCGCATCCCTGACGGCCTTCACGTCCAGCTCTCCCTCTTCGCGCAGGGCATTGAGCGCCGTGACGACGACGCTGGCAGCGTCCACCTCGAAGAAGCCGCGCAGGGCCTCGCGGGATTCACTGCGGCCGAAGCCATCGGTGCCGAGCGAGTGCAGGCGGCCGGGGATCCAGCGGTCGACGAGGTCCGGCAGGGCGCGCATGTAGTCACTGGCAGCGACCACCGGGCCCGTGTACTTCTCAAGCTGCTTCGTGATGTAGGGCACCTTCGGAGCCTTGTCCGGGTGCAGCCTGTTCCAGCGCTCGGTCTCCATGCCGTCGCGCCTCAGCTCGTTGTAGCTCGTGATGCTCCAGACATCGCTCGTAATGTCGAACTCCGTTGCCAGCATCTCCTGGGCCTTCAGCACCTCGCGCAGGATGGTGCCGCTGCCGAACAGGGTCAGGTGCGGGCGACCCTTCTTGGGCTTCATCGGGCTGAACCTGTACATGCCGCGGCGGATGCCTTCCTCGACGCCCTTAGGCATCTCTGGCTGCTGGTAGTTCTCGTTCATCACGGTGACGTAGTAGAACACGTCCTCTCGGTCCTGGTACATGCGGCGGATGCCGTCCTGCATGATCACGGCCAGCTCGAAGGCGAAGGCCGGATCGTAGGACACGCAGCTCGGCACGGTACTGGCAACGAGGTGGCTGTGGCCATCCTCATGCTGCAGGCCCTCACCGTTGAGAGTGGTGCGCCCGCTGGTGCCGCCGAACAGGAAACCCTTGCAGCGCATGTCTGCCGCAGCCCAGATCAGGTCGCCGATGCGCTGGAAGCCGAACATCGAGTAGTAGATGTACATCGGGATCGTGTTCACGCCGAGGCTCGTATAGGCCGTGCCGGCGGCGATGAAGCTTGACATCGCGCCCGCCTCGTTGATGCCCTCTTCAAGGATCTGGCCGTTCTTGGCCTCCTTGTAGTAGAGCAGGGTGTCGCTGTCCACCGGGGTGTACAGCTGGCCCGTCGAGGCGTAGATGCCGGCCTGGCGGAACAGGCCCTCCATGCCGAAGGTGCGTGCCTCATCGGGCACGATCGGCACGATCAGCTTGCCGATCTCCTTGTTGCGCAGCAGCACGGCGAGCATGCGCACCCAGGCCATCGTGGTGGATGCTTCCTTGTCGCCGGTGCCCTTCAGGAACTCGTCAAACACGTCGAGGCCGGGGGCCTGGACCGGCTCGCAGCGGTCATGGCGCTGGGGCAGGTAGCCACCCAGCTCCTCGCGACGCGCCTTGAGGTACTTGATCTCCGGGCTGTCCTCGGCGGGACGGTAGAACTCGAGGTTGACGATCTGCTCCTTCTCGAGCGGGATGTTGAAGAACTTCTGGAAGCTCTCAACCTCTTCGTTCTTCATCTTCTTCAGGTTGTGGGCCACGTTCTTGGCCTGGCCGGCGGGGCCGAGGCCGTAACCCTTGATCGTCTTGGCGAGGATCACGGTGGGCTGGCCCTTGTGGTGGGTGGCGGCATGGAAGGCGGCATGGACCTTCTCCGGGTCATGGCCACCGCGGCGCATGCGCACCAGCTTCTCGTCCGAGATGTCCTTCACGAGCTCAAGCAGCTCGGGATACTTGCCAAAGAAGTCCTTGCGGATGTACTCGCCGGTCTCGGCGGCGTACTTCTGGTACTGGCCGTCCACCACCTCGCCCATGCGGCGCACGAGCAGGCCGGTCTTGTCACGGCGCACCAGGTCGTCCCATTCGTCGCCCCAGATCACCTTGATAACATTCCAGCCCGCGCCGTGGAACAGGCCTTCCAGCTCCTGGATGATCTTGCCGTTGCCGCGCACAGGACCGTCGAGGCGCTGCAGGTTGCAGTTCACGATCCAGGTCAGGTTGTCCAGCTTCTCGCGGCCGGCCAGGGTGATCGCGCCGAGCGTCTCGGGCTCGTCGGTTTCGCCGTCGCCGACAGTGGCCCACACGCGGCAGTCCTCTGTGTTGCGCAGCCCGCGGTGCTGGATGTAGCGATTGAAGCGGGCCTGGTAGATGGACATGATCGGGGACAGACCCATCGACACCGTCGGGAACTGCCAGAAGTCCGGCATCAGCCAGGGGTGCGGATAGGAGGACAGTCCGCCGCCGGCCGCCAGCTCACGGCGGAAGTTGCCGAGCTGGTCAGCGGAAAGGCGGCCCTCCAGGAAGGCGCGGGCGTAGATGCCCGGGCTGGCATGGCCCTGCATGTAGACGAGGTCGCCGGTCTGCCTGTCGTTGGGAGCGCGGAAGAAGTGGTTGAAGCCCACCTCGAAGATGGTCGCGCTGCTCTGGTAGGTGGCCAGGTGGCCGCCGATGCCGTCGCTTTCACGGTTGGCCTTCAGCACCATCGCCAGTGCGTTCCAGCGGATGATGCTCTTGATGCGCCGCTCCATCTCCCGGTCACCCGGATAGGCAGCTTCCTGCTCCTTCGGGATCGAGTTGATGTACGGCGTGTGCAGGGCATTGGTACGTCCCACTCCCTTCAGTGCCGCCTGCTCCTCGAGCCGGCTGATCAGGTAATCGACACGCTCAGGACCATAGGTGCTGAGGGTCCACTGCAGGGAGTCCAGCCATTCCTGGGTCTCCTGGGGGTCGTGATCCTGGATCGGGTTCACGCCCTGGTCATGATCCATAGCCATTTCTGTTCACCATGCCCCGCCGGTCGGTGCCGGCACATTACTGGTTCCGTAGAATTTCGTACGATCAACCCCGCCGGACTCCGCTGTTCCCCTTTCCCCTCGGATTCCGGCTCGCTATTTATACCATTGCAGGTATGTTGCAGGCCTGTGAAATCAGGCTTGCCAGTGTGCCATGGGAGCTGCATTGCAGATCGGGGCAGGTAACGGCGGTGCATGTCTCGAAGCTTCATCCAGTCTGGATGCGGCCTGCCAGCGGGCAGGCGTGACATTCGCATTGGGCTTGGTATCAATCGGAGGCCGGAGCAAGTCGCTTCAAAAAATTATAACGCTGTTATGTATTTGTGTTTACAGCGTGAAAACCGCTTGGGAAATCGATGTTCAGTGCTCGAAACCGCTGGCCTGCAGCACTCGGTTGCGGCCCAGTTCATCGGTGTACATCAAGCCCTCATCGGCGGGCAGCACCGTGCCGATCCTCGTAAGCGGGACGGGTGATTCGCGCAGCAGGCGGGCTGTGGATGAGACCGGTGCCGTGAACAGCAGCTGGTAGTCCTCCGCGCTGCCCAGCAGGAACTCACTGAGGCTTGCGAACTCGCGGGCCTTGCGGTCCGTGCTCATGCGCCCGGGAATCCCGAATGCCGCGGGACCGTTGCCGTTGCTGCCATGTTTCGCCACGCTGCGGCGCTGCCGGGCGAACTCCTGCAATTCACCGCTGAAATCGTAGTTCTGCAGGTCAATCTGCATGCCGACGCCGGATGCATCGGCAAGCTGCAGCAGGCACTGCGACAGGCTGTCGGAAAGGTCCATGCAGGCACTGGCCAGTTCCTCACTGGACAGCCATTGCCCAAGTGCAAGCTGGGGCTTGGGCCTGACATGCGCCTCGCGGGCCAGCACACTGCCGTCCTCGACACCAGCCTGCAGCTGGTGGAAACCAAGCTGGCTGAGGCCAAGCTCGCCACTGTGCCAGATCGCGTCACCGGGCTTTGCTCCACTGCGGGTGAGCGGCTGGCTGGCGATGCTGCCGATCATGCTGAAGCTGAGCAGCCACTGCGGGGCACGCACCGTGTCACCACCGATCAGGTCAGCGCCGAATTCCTTAAGCGCTTCGCCGACGCCGTCCAGCAGCTGGCTGACTTCGGTGTTTTCCGCATCGCGCGGTACCCCGAGGTTTCCCAGCGCATAGACGCATTCCGCGCCCATCGCCGCCATGTCACTCACGTTGACGGAGACCGCCTTGTAGCCGATCTCGGCCAGGTCCATGTAACGGCGGGAGAAGTGCACGCCTTCCACGAGGATGTCGGTGGCCAGCACCTGGCTGCAGACGTTGAGCCTGCGGCCCCCGTTCTGCCCCTCCGGCGGCCCGATCACGGCGGCGTCATCACCGAGGCCGACCAGCAGCCGGTTGTTCGTGCAGCTGAAGCGGCGCCTGATCTGGCTGATGATGCCTTCCTCGTTTACCTGTGCCTCACTCACGCTGCTCAATTGCGCCTTCCCCGGGAATCCGTAATTACTTGCATTGCATCTTACCCCGAAACCTACTATCGGTCAGAAATCGCCGGAAATTACTCTGTTTCCTATAATTGGATGGTGCAGCATCGAAATGAATACCTGGCCTGGGCCACTGAAGCGGCGGCTTACATCGCCCGCAGCGCAGGCTGCGAGGGCTTTGACACGGTCGTGCAATGCGGCAGCGGGCTCAATGGCCTGATAGACGCGGTGCTGCCGGAGGGCGGCCGGATCCCGATGGAGGACATCCCGCATTTCCCTGCATCACGGGTGAAGGGGCATGGACGTGAGGTGATCCACGGGCAGGTAAGGGGCCGCAATGTGATGGTGCTGGCCGGCCGGATCCACCTCTACGAAGGGCATGATCCGCTCACCGCCGGCTTCCCCGCCGCCCTGGCACATGCCAGCGGGGCACGCCGATTCATCCTGACCAATGCCGCCGGCGGCCTGAACCAGCACTTCGTGCAGGGCAGCGTGATGATGATCACCGACTTCATCAACTTCCAGGGGGATAACGCGCTGGCCCACATGCTGACCGACGAGGCCGCCCAGCGTTTCGTCGACCCGAAACCCGCCACCGACCTGCGCCAGGGCCAGCTGCTAGCCCGCCAGCTGCAGAAGGCCGGGCTGAAGGTCAACCAGGGCACATACATCGGCGTGCGCGGCCCGATCTATGAGACCCGCGCCGAACTGGCAATGATGCGCTCCTGGGGCGCAGATGCGATCGGCATGAGCACGATCCCGGAACTGACGGTCTGCCATGCCTTCGGCCTGCCCGCGCTGGGCGTGAGCGTGATCACCAACGAATGCTTCAAGGATGCCCCGGTGACGCATGGCGAGGTGGTTGACGTTGGCAGCCAGGTCTCGCCGGCACTGGGCACCGCATTTCGTGCATTCATCGAGGACCTGCCATGAAGCGCCACATCGTCCTGAGCCTGGCAATCCTGCTGGTGGCAATATTGCCAATCCAGTCCGCCAGGGCCGCCGACCGCGACCTGGAGTCGCTTGGCAACTGGTTCGGGGACCGCGTGGACTGGCGTGTCAGCCTCGGCCTGCCGGTTGACACTGAGTTCATCGCGCCGATCACCGCCGATTACAACTGGGCCTATGGCACGCCGCTGCTGGGCGTGAACGTGCGCGAGTACAACACCCGCAACTACTACGTTGCCATCGCCGGCTTCAGTGACGGCCGGCTGGACATCTACGACTCCGAGGGGCCGATGAACGCCACTGCCGAGCTGCGCAGCGGACGCTACCACGTAACGGCAGGGCTGCCCAACGGCCGCCTGCTGTGCTGGCTGACCGTGCCGGGCCAGTTCCCGATCCGGCTCGAGCTGTCCCGCAGCTACCTGCCCGGCAGCGGCTTTGACGTGGTGGTCGACCCTCCCGAGCCGGTCTCCGCCAACCTGGCTGACTGGACGATCCTCGCCAGCTACCAGACGAATGTGGCCGGCAACAACATCGCCACGGACGTGATGGATGGCAACGGCCGGCTGCTGTATGAGCTGCCCGGCCTCGAGATGGACGGCGTCGTCAGGCAGCTGGAGTACACCCGTGAACCGGTGGCCGGCGTGGACATGGCCTGGATGCTGATGAGCGTTGAATACGGCGAGCCACGCGCCGGCGACGTGCTGCGTTCAGCCGTCGGCACGGCCTGGTTCGTGCCCGGCCAGCAGTGGTACACCCAGGCTGTGCGCCCGACCGGCCGCAACAACTCGAGCATCTACCTTGACAACACCGCCGGCGGTGCGCTGGCGCTGATGGCCTGGGACTCCTCTGACAACTACCAGACCCTGAGTTACATTGACCGGCTGCACATGCGGATGGGAAACACGCGGCAGGTGATCACCGACAAGGGGATTGCCAACCTGCTCAGCTACTACACCACGACCCGCAACTGGTGCTTCCGGCGCACCGCCGCCAACCGATTCCCCTATGTGCTGTTCAGCGACGGCAGGGACCTGCTGTTCGGCTACAACGCCACCCGGCGCGGAGAGGAGGGTGACGAAGCAGGCTATCGCAGCTTCGCGCTGATGCAGGGCGAACGCGTCAGTGATGACTATGGCAATGAAGGTGCGCTCTACCCGGTGGATGGCGTGACGATGAGCACGCACTGGAGCACAGGAGCCCCGCTGGTGTTCTACATCCGCAACGGCAGCGCGGACTACCCCGGCGGCCAGCTCTACCACCTGCAGTACACACGGCCCGCATCGGCGAGGACCGGAGCGGGCAAGTGAACAATTCCGGCGCTAGAATGTCCTTCCGTATCGCGGCAATCACGCCGCGCCCGCCCCGGAGGAACACTTGATCCGCGCTGCATTCCTGCTGCTGTTCGCCTCAGCCGGCATCCTGCTGGCCGGTCAAGCGCAGGCAGTGCCGAATGCGGCGCAGCTTGAGATCAATGTGCGCCTGCTCAACCTCAAGGTCAATGATTACGCAACCCGCCGCCAGATCCGTGTCAACGTGCTGGTGGCCCGTGAGAACGAACGTGAACTGCTTGGCGTGAAGGACAGCCGGATGTACGTCACCGCCCCCGACGGCCGGCGGGTGGAGATTGAGCCGGAGGACTGGAAGTTCACCCCCAAGCGCTTCAAGGTGGCGCATGCTACGCTCAGCTTCATCGCCGTGCAGGACACCTCCTCGCCGAGCTCCTGCAACGTGCCGAAGGATTTCCTCAGTGACAACGGGCCCTACCGCCTTGAGCTGGACGTACTCGGTGAGCAGGCACATGGCGATGTTGAGTTCGCCGACAGGCTGGGCGTGGTGATGATGCAGGATGAGAAGCAGGTGGACAACTATGTGCTGCACAGCGGTACGGAGCTTGTGATCTTCACCGAGCCGCGCACCATCGGGCCGGTCTACTACAAGCGCCAGGACCTTACGAACTTCGCCTTCAGCATGGCCAGCATGGACCAGGCTATGCAGGGCGGGGATTTCCACTACATCCCGGAAACCCCCAGCTACCTGTTGCAGGTGCGCATCGGTCGCGCCGAGGGCGGCCGAACCATCCTGCTGGACCCTTCACGCTACATTAACGGCTACCAGCCGCACATGATCCGCAGTGATGAGACCACCACCCCGATCAGCTTCCAGTCGGACGAGTTCCGCACTGGTGACGTGGTGGTGCTGGACTTCGAGCGCAAGGACGTGCTGGACCCCGATACGGTGTTCTCAGGCAATGCGCGCGGGCTGACCTCCGGGGTGGTGCATGACGAGCGCCTGATCTATGCGCTGCACACAGATCTGGAGTCGGATGCGCCGATCAGCCTGGACAGCCTGGAGATCGATTAATTCCGGGTTGGACACAGTATATTTACATTGACTTTGGACTATGCAGGTGATAGCTTAATGGTTCCCGGATTCGTGCTTGCGGTAGACCCCGGAACGTCCAAGATGGGCTGGGCCCTTGTGGACAGTTTGGGGAAAGCGCATGCCCAGGGGATCATCCGGATGGACGGATGGACCGGGGAACTGGGGCGTACCCTGGCCGGCCGCGAGATAGCGGTGGTGGTCATCGGGAACGGCACGAACCGATCGAACATGGAGGAGGAGCTTTCCCGTCTACTACCTGAGACGACACTTGCGGTGGTCGACGAAAAGGAAAGCACCGTTGAGGCGTGGCAGCTGAAACGGCGTGAGGAAGCCGGCGGAAACCCGTTCCGCCAGTTCACCTTCATGCTGGGCCAGATGTTCTCGCCTGTCCCGGTAGATGACTATGCCGCCCGGGTTCTGGCAGAGCGTTTTTTGAAAAAGAGGGACGCCGGCCGAATAGAAGACAGGCGGCAGTAGGGGCTCCGGGGCGATGGGGCTGCGCAGGGCATGCAGATGCAATGCGTGATCGGAAGGCGGAATACGGAGAAGACAGGGGCTTAGGTTCCCAGACAAGGCAGCAGCCGCACTCTCCGCATCCCTCCCGGTCTGTCCCGCTCAATGAGGAGCAACGGAATAGGGAGATATTTGTAATGAACCGATTGCTGTCGGGAGTTTTGGGAGTGCTGGCCATGCTGGTCATGGCACTGCCTGCGCAGGCTTCCACATTCACGGACGTACCCACGGACCACTGGGCATACGCGGCCATCGACTACCTGCAGCAGGCCGGCCTGGTGGAGGGCTTCCCCGACGGCACCTTCGGCGGCGACAGGCAGTTCACCCGTTACGAGATGGCAATGGTGATCGCACGCGTGTTCACCAAGATGCAGGACTTCCAGGCGATGATCGAGGCCAACGGCGGCTCCATGCAGCAGCAGGTCGGCAGTGACATCGACATGAGCGAGGTCTATGCCCGGCTGGACAAGCTGGCAGACGAATTCCGTGATGAGCTGTCAGACCTCGGCGCGCGCATGGATGCGGTCGAGGATGAGCAGGCCCGCATGCGCGGCGACATTGACGACCTGTCCGCCCTGATCAAGGACAGCGGCCTGTCCGGAGAGGCCCGCGTGCGTACCGGCGCTTACCTCAACACCGGCAGCCAGGACCTGACGAACGAACTCGGCTGGGAAAGCCTGATCAAGATCAACTACCTGTTCCAGCCTGAGCCGAACATCGACTTCAAGCTGACCCTGACCAGCGCTGAGGTGGATGGTGCAGTCGGCACCGGTTTCATCCCCGGCCAGAACAATGAGACACCCTTCACCTATGCCGGCAACCCGCCGCATGGTAATTCTAGCGAGGCTTCCAGCTTCGTGCTGGACGAGGCCTACATCCGCTACTGCTTCACCGGCAGCGGCGGTGCGATCGGCTGGTGCCCGAGCATCACGCTGGGCCGCCAGTACTTCAGCCAGGGTGAATTCGGCCTGGCCGGTGACAACGGCTACCGCAGCAACATGGGCCTGCGCTTCGACTCCACCTGGGGCGAGAACTGGGATGCCTACGCCGGCCTGTACCGGATGGAGGCAATCAACGACATCGCTCCCTGGGACAACCAGGACAGCCTCAGCTTCCAGAGCAGTGCGCTGACCTATGAGGGTGACGACATGCTGCTGCTGGGCCTTGAGTACCACGGCGGCGAGGCCAAGATCCCCGGCCACGACTACCAGCTGGTGCTGCGCCTCGATGGCGCTGTCAACGGCTATGGCAATGAGAACTACATCAGCGTCAGTGGTAATGCCGAGATCCCCTTCTTCGGTGACACCTGGCTCAACGGCATCCGTGGTGAATGGCTGTATGTTCCCAACAATGTTTCGGACTTCAATCCCTCGTCCGACCTCGGCCTGACGAACAACAGTTTCATAGTCGAGGTTGACGCCTTCAACGACGGCCAGACCAAGGTTGCCATCGCCGGCGCGCAGATCGCCCAGATCGAGGCCCTGCCTGTGCTGGCCAATGTTGACAACGACCCGTTCAGCGAATGGGACTTCACCGTCAACGGTGCGGCGGACGCCTTCAACCTGAGCCGCGAGGGCAAGAACTACCTGCCCAGCGACTTCAAGGGCCTCGGCATCCATGCCGAGCACACCTTTGGCAACAGCCTGCACACCGGCCTGTTCTACTACAGTGGCAGCCGTGTGGACGCCGGCAACTCCGACCGTCCGGGCATGCTGGCCCTGCGCTTCCGCTACCCGTTCAGCAACAACTCCACGATGGGGCTGGACATCATCACGGCTGGCGAACGCAACGGCCTCGAGGACCCGATCAGCCTGGTGCGCGGCGAGTACAAGATCAACTTCTAGGTCTACCCCGGTTCTCAGTCGACAACGAAGCTGCGATGCAGATCCATTGTGCGCGCGGTTTAAGACAATTCGAGCCTGCTGCGAATATCAATATGAATCCTGGTTATCAATAAGGCGGCAACATGAAGGCGCTTAAGCAGTTCATATTCGGCGGATCAGTGGCGGTTCCCTTCGGTGGCGAGTTCGGCCTGTTCCTGGCGCGTCTGTTCATCGGACTCTCGATGGCATTCGCACATGGCCTTGGCAAGATCCAGGACCCTTCAGGTGTGATCGGCGGAGCTGCCAAGATGGGCTTCCCGATGCCGGAATTCTTCGGCTGGGCGGCGGCAATCTCGGAATTCATCGGTGCCATCCTGCTTGCGCTGGGCCTTGCGACCCGACCAGCTGCCCTGATGCTGATTGCCACAATGTCCGTCGCGGCCTTTGTGCGGCATGCACCGGATGACTTCGCCACGAAGGAGAAAGCGCTGCTGTACCTCGCGGCCTTCGTGATCTACCTGTTCTTTGGTGGCGGGCGCTGGAGCCTGGACAGCCTGATAGTGAAACGCAAATGAGCCTGGTCTCAATCGTGCCTGAGACTGCGCCGCATGCGCTGCGCCCTGATGATCACTGGCCCAGCAGGCACCGGTAAAAATTTCGTCTCATTTCGTGAAACTGTTGCGACGAAACGCAAAACGAGTTATCATCCTAATGTGATGGAGCGACCATCACACGAGCTTTTCCTCCCTGCGAGGGAGGGTAAAAGAAAGACCCCGATGAATCACGGGGTCTTTATTTTTTTCTTGCCGTCTCGTGCGAGCACTCGACGGTCTTAGGATGCGCAGTGGCTCAGGACAGTTCGTCCTTCGTCCACTGCAGACGTTTAGCAAGCCCGATGCCATTGCTGCCGTCTCACGCAAGCGCTCGGCGGTCTTGGGATGTGGAGCCGCGTTGCGGAGGCATAGCCGTAGCTGCGCAGGCTCAATTGGCAAAGCCTGCGAAGCTGTGCTTCGCGGCTCCCCTGATCCCTTCTTCCCGTATAATCACCGCATGCTTAAGACCGCAGTGATCGGTGCCGGCAGCATGGGCCGCCACCACGTCCGCAACTATGCCGAAATCCCCACCAGCCAGCTGATCGGGCTGGCCGACCCGGATGAGGCGCGCAGTGAACTGGCCGAGAAGCACGGCTGCGGCTTCTTCACGGACTACCGCGCGCTGCTGGACCAGAAGCCGGACCTGATCACGATCGCGGCCCCGACCACGCTGCACTACCAGATTGCCAATGATGCACTCGACGCCGGTTGCCACCTGCTGATCGAGAAGCCCGTCAGTGACGACCTGGAAAAGGCGCGTGCGCTGATGGCCAAGGCAAGCGAGAAGAAGCTCAAGCTGGCCGTCGGCCACATCGAGCGTTTCAACCCGGCGGTGATGGAACTCAAGCGCATCATCGAAAGCGGTGAGCTGGGTGAGGTGCTGAGCATCAACAACCTGCGTGTCGGCCCCTACCACGGCCGCATCCTCGACACCGGCATCATCCTCGACCTCGGCACGCATGACGTGGACCTGATCAGCTACCTGTTCAACGAGCGTTGCCATTCCGTGTTCGCCACTGCCACCAAGCGCAAGCACAACCATGAGGACCACGCCGTGCTGCAGCTCGGTTTCGGGCAGGGGCATACCGGCATCATCCAGACCAGCTGGCTGGCACCCTACCGCGCGCGCAACGTGTTCGTCGTCGGCACTGAGCACTTCGCGCTGTGCGACCTGATGAACCAGCTGATCCTCGTCTACGATGACAACCCGGAGGGCAACAACCTGCTCGCCGGCCTGCGCCCGGTGCCCGATGGCGAGCCGCTCAAGAATGAGCTGACGAGCGTGATTGCCAACGTGATGGAGGACACCGAACCGCTGTGCACCGCTGAGGACAGCATCTACGCGCTCAGTGTCTGCAAGGCGGCGCTGCAGAGCGTGGAAAGCGGCCGCAGCCAGGACGTGGTATAAGGCTCAGCCCTTTGGCCCGAACTTCTTCTCGTGGTAGCGCTGGCGTTCACGCTCCAGTTCCCGCTGTTTCGCCTGGGTCCAGTCATTCGGCTTATAGTTTGGCGATGCCAGCATCAGCAGGATGAAGCCGAGGAAGGCAATCCCCAGACGGGCCAGCCCCATTCCGCCGCCTGCGCGACTCAGTTCCATTCCTGCGGCTTCCAGCACCCTTGGTAGCGAAATCGCCAGCACCACAAACAGCAGGCCGGGCATTCCGGCGCCGAGGGTCAGGCCCAGCGGTTTCCAGAAGAAGCGAAAGCCCTCCGGCTGCTCATGCCGCACTTCATGTCTTCGCGTCACATTCCTGGCAACTTCCTTGTAGTTCATCGCCTTGGATCGCTCGAAGATCGCGTTTATGTCATGCATCGGTTTCTCTCGAGCCTCTGCTGACTCCAGCTCCTGCCAGAATTGCTCCTTGATCTCGTCAGGATCCGGCACAGCTGCCCTGCCCTTGATTTTCATGTTGTCAGAATCCGGTCTTCGCATCTGTCCCTCTCACCACTATTGCAGCATGTTTCACTTTCCGTTTTCCGATCGAACTAATCCTTAGGCTGGAACTGCTTCTTGGCAAAGTAATTGTGGTCCCGTTCCAGCTGGTCCTCACCTTCCTGTGTCCAATCGGCGACCCGGTATACAGGAAAGGCAACTCCCAGCAGCCCCAGACCGATGAGGATCAGAACCAGGCGCAGCAGGCCAGTCCAGTCGTTTCCAGCAGCATCAGCAAGTGACCAGCCCTGGTAGGCCAGCAGGTCCCTCGTCCAGAAACTGGCGATGAAGATTGCCAGGCCAGGTAGTCCGGCAAGCAGTATCACAAGCGGTGAACGCCAGTGCCAGTGATGTGCTTCCGGCTTGCCAAAGCGATTGTCCTCGCTTGGACTGATCCGGCTCGCATCCTTCAGGATGTCCCGTCTGAAAGCCCTGGCACTCAGCTCATTGAGGTCGATGCTGTGGGGCTCCAGCTCCGCATCTCTGTCGATCTTCCAATTCTGTTTCCCTTCCATCACTCCCTTTCATCCTTCATCCTGCGGTTAGCCGCCCACTGCTTGCTGTCCTCATACTGTTCCTGCTCCTCAATGCTCCAGCCGACCGGCTTGCGAATCGGCCAGGCGATGATCAGCATCATCCCGCCGGACAGCATCGCAATCAACCTGACCAGTCCGCTGTAGTTCTGCCCGCCGGCCGTCACGAAGGGGTTGCCATAGCGCTCTATGAACAGGTGCAGCAGGCAGGCTCCCAGCAGCAGCAGGAATCCGGGGATGCCAAGCCCGAGCGTGTACTTCATCGGCTTGATGTGCAGCACAGTCCCGTCAGGCTTGTCCACCAGGTCGTCTCGGGCGTGTTCAAAGGCATGGCGCATCATGCGATGCGACTTCTGGTAGTCCATCAGGCGCAGGTCGCCCAGATGTACGCTGGCTCCCGGGGCGTTGCTGCCTTCGCCATACCCGCTGCGGTCCCGTGGCGCTGCCTCCTGCCTGCTGTCCTTGTTTCGCTTGTCCAATTCAAATCCCCCTTCGATTGGACGCCATGGTTTTGTGTGGGGAGTCGCGCTCCCGATAAATTCACACCGAACATATGCAGGATAACGGATGTCCTGAGTGGACGCTGCTATCATGCAAGCCTGAGGTTGCTATCCAATGAAGAAGATGATCATCGCTGCCTGCCTGTCACTGCTCGCTCTGAGCGCCCTTGCACATGCC
Organism: Planctomycetales bacterium; assembly: GCA_022646745.1. Lineage (GTDB taxonomy): Bacteria > 4484-113 > 4484-113 > 4484-113 > JAFGCY01 > JAHEFU01. The sequence goes on from CP060262.1 coordinate 753,695, forward strand.
AAGGAGCAGCCGAAGCCCGCCAGCTTCAAGCCCGGGGCCTCCGTTGAGCTCGTGGTGAAGGTGAATGCCCCGAAGGGCTGGGCGCACAACCCGATGATGCCGCTCAAGCTCAGCTTCGACCCGGAGTACCTCAAGACCGCCCCCTTCACCGTGGCGCAGAACAGCTTCGAGGTGAAGTTCGAGGGACATCCGACCAGCGCTGAAGTGAAGGTTCCGATCAAGCTCAAGGGCTCCCTGAATGACGGTGAGCTGAGCATCCCCGCCAAGCTGGACGCCTTCATCTGCACCGTGGATGAGAGCATGTGCATCATGGCCAGCGAGGAAACCAGCCTGCATGTACGGGTGCAGGGCAAGGCCGGCAAGGGTGAGAAGGACCAGGCGCTGGACAAGGGCAGCCTGAGCCTCAGCCATGTGCTGACCCCGCCGGAAGTCTAGGACTCCGCCACTTCCCCTTCCCTCCGCTTAGCGGCAGGGCGCCATTCTGCTAGAATCAGCTTTCCTTGAGGAAGGAAGGCGAATTCCGTACAACTGCCTGGGGTCATGTTCTGCGCTGCTTGCTGGCGGTCATCACTGGACTGCTGCTGTGCCGGCCCCATGCCGCTGCGTGCGCCGAGCTGTCGGACTTCCCGGACTACCTGACTGCCACGGGTGAGGTCTCACTGGTGGCCGACCAGTACGGCAACTTCGAGATCCTGACTGCCGATTTCGCCACCCTGCGCATCACCTCCCTTTCCTCCCAGGACACCATCGTTGTCAATGCCGACCGGGTGGAATTCCACCGTGTGACCGGTGAAGTAGAGCTGTACGGCAATGTCAGCATCGGCCTCGATGGCGAGGGCAGCCTGTTGCAGTGCGAGCAGTTCAGCTGGGACCCGCTGATGGAGCAGATGGAGGTCAGCGAGCTGCACCTGAACCTGCCGCTCAACCTGCTTTTGTCCGACGGCCTGCCGGAGCACCGCATCCGCGCCCGCTTCAGCGGCCACCTGTACGAAACCCTGCCTGAGCTGCTGATCCTCTACAGCGAGGATGTGCAGCTGGACTTCAGCCCGCGACGCCGGCGCTTCGAGCTGCGCAATGTGCAGTTCACCCACAGCCCGCATCCGGACCCGGACCTGTTCTTCACCGCCGATGAGGTGAATGTCGACCCCGGCCAGGGCATCCAGTTCATCAACATCTCGCTGATCGCAAGCGGGCACCGCATCTTCTCACTCGGCCGGCTGCGCCGCAACCTGCAGGGCAAGGAGCATATCTACGGCTTCGGCTTCCCCGAGGTGCGCATCCACAAGGATGTCGGCTTCTCCTGGAAGCAGCCGCTGACCCTGCGCCTCGGCGAGCTGGAGAACGACCTGGTGGTGGACTTCCAGGAGGACCGCGGCATCCTGATGCGTGGCGAGAGCTACGTCGAGCCGTTCAACGGGATGAAGCTCGGCGCGCTCTACGGCCAGGAGCGCGTGAAGGACTATCTGCAGAAGTCCTACGAACGGCGCGACGACTTCACGCTGTTCCTTTCGCATGAGGCGGACCGCCCGAATGACCTGCTGGAGTTCTCGCGGGTTGACATTGAATATGGCAACGTGAATGCGCGGGCTGACTTCAATGACCCGGAATTCGACCGCAGCACCAGCCAGGAGCTGGAACCCCCGTCGGTGGATGACAACTTCGGCGTGGAGGACCGCCGACTGTTCGCCGAAGGTGAGTGGGACTTCCGCCTGGTGCAGCTCAGTGATGACGTGTACCTTGCAAGCGGGATCCAGAGCCGCTACGTGAACTACAACGACGCAGACCAGTACTACACCGCTGTGGGCGGTGAAGTGGCGATCATCTACCCCGAGGGCGACTTCAACCACTACCTGCAGTACCGCCTGAATGCGATCAACGGCGACCGCGACAGCAAGGGCCGGCCGCTGATGGGCTTCGATGCGGTGCGCCGCCAGGAGCTGGACTTCGCCACGCAGTTCCACCTGCACCGCCGCTGGCGCCACGTGTTCCATGGCACCTACGACATTGACCGTGAGGAATTCGACAAGTTCGAGGTCGGCGCGCTCAGGCGCCAGCACAGCTATGAGATCGGCATGTACTGGGACTTCGTGCGGGAAAGTGCCGGGCTGGAATTCGGGCTGGTGATCGACTGAAACCTGACTCTCATTCGTCAATCGAAATGAGACCAAAATCCACGGCTTTTTCACCGATGTATGCCTATATATCTGGTCAAAACAGCCCGAACCGTATAAAATCAGTGGGCGGTATTCGGAACGGGGCTGCGGATTGTTAAACCCCGGCCGGTCAGTGCTAGAATCTTGTTTTGCACCCGCGCTTAGGATAGGAGGCGATACAGTGAGTATTCGCAACATTTGGACGGGATTGATTGGAGTGCTGCTGGTGGCCTGCATGGCCACCCCGGCCCTGGCCAACGCTTCGGCTGTTGACCAGTTCTCTGCGGTGAAGTACATCCGCAACCTGAGCGATCTCTCCTGCCAGTACCGTGACCACGGCCTCAGCCTGCAGCTTGACGGCTACAATTACGAGTGGCTGATCTTCTCCGACAGCTGCATCCGCCAGAACATTGAGGCGGAGCTCGTGATCCTCGGCCGCTCCCGCGAGCACATCATCGACCCGCTCGCCTGGCAGCTGCACGTGGACATGCTGGGTGCAACGATTGAGCAGATCAACACCATCACCGACGAGCTGGGCACCTACAACTTCTGGCCCAACCAGGACAAGATCGTTGACAAGATCGGCCGCAAGGCCAGCGAGGGCACCAGCGTGCTCGGCGACATCGAGGATGAGCTGGGCCGCGGTGAGGAGCGCAACTATGCCGACCTCGCCACCTACGGCGAGAAGCTGTGGATGATCGGCAACGACCTCGTCTGCCTCGTGAAGGACCTCGACTACGAGAACTGGACCGCGCTTTACAGTGGCAACCTCTGCGCCGGCGACTGCTGCCAGAACGAGTTCACCGTGACGGCGGCCTGCTTCGACTGCAACGGCTGCGCCAAGTGCCAGGACATCAAGGTCCAGGGCAAGGAGTGCACCCGTAAGGAATGCAAGGGTGGCAAGGGCTGCACCTGCGGCAAGTAACCAACCACGTCTTTACAGGGAATATTCGGAGTTCTACCTATAGGGGGGTAACTTCGAAATGGGAAACTGGAGGCCCGCCGGCGATTATCACCGGCGGGTTTTCTACTTTCTGGCAAGGGAGTCCCGATGTGAGTCGGGCTATGGGAGAGAGGAGCGCTCTGAGATTTCAACCACAAAGCCCGCAGAGAGCACGGAGAATTCCCGGGGTAGTAAAGCAGCATGGCTGAAGCTCCAATGAGGCAAAGTACCGGCGTCGCCAGGCGACGCCAGCAAGCTGGCAGGAATTTCGAGCGCACCACGTTCCATCCGGCAGTCAGTGGCGCAATCCTGCCTCCCGCAGCCATTTGCCCCTTCAATGCTTTGAGCGTGCTGGCGCTGCCGGGCAGCTCCGGTACATGTTCGTCCCGCAAGCATATTTCTCTTGAAGAAAACTCTGTGCCCTCTGTGGTTAGGCTCCCTGCGCTCTCCTCCTTCTCGGAGGTCTCACCGCAATGAGCACGGTCCTCTCCTCCATCGGCAACGCACTCTCGATGTGCTGGCATTACGGCCTGCAGAAGCAGAAGGTCGAGATGTCCTACCGCGCGGACTTCATCATACAGACCCTGCTTTCGCTGGTGCACATTGCCGTGCAGCTGTTCTTCATCACTGCACTGTTCTTCCAGGTGAAGGACCTGCAGGGCTGGGAGCTGCCGGAGCTGGTGCTGATGTACGGTGTGGCGCGCATTGCCAACGGCTGGTTCAATGTCACCTTCTTTGACATGGCAGTCAGCCTCAGCGACCACTACATCATCGACGGCAACCTTGACCGTCCGCTCTTGCGCCCGCTTTCCCCATTGTTCCAGGTGGTGCTGGAGAGCCTCAGCTTCCGCAACATCACACAGGTGATCACCGGTACCGCAATCGCGCTGTGGGCCTTTGCCAATGTCGAGCCGCGGATCCCGCTCACAGTTGGCAACTTCCTGATGCTGCAGGCCTTCGGCCTGCTCGGCAGCGTGGTTTTCGCTGGCGTGTTTCTTACGATCGCGTCGATCTCATTCTGGATCAAGGACCGCGTCGGCTTCACTTCCCCGCTGTTTACCATTTCCGAGGCCAGCCGCTACCCGTTGACGATCTACGCCCCCTGGGTGCAGTACGTCTTCACGCTGGTGATCCCCTTCGGCTTCTGCGCCTTCTACCCGGCGGTGTACTTCATCGAGCCGCAGCGCTGGCAGGCCTGGCTGCTGGCCGGCCCGCTGGTGGCGTCAGCCAGCTTCGCCTTTGGCAGTTTCATGTTCTACCGCGGGCTCAGGGTATACGAGAGCACGGGCTCCTGAGGGATGGGGGGATGTGGGATGCGGGATGAGCAGAAGAGGTTGGCTTGGGGAGGTTGGAGGGAAGCGCGAGCAGAGTAATGTTTGGCAGTCCAAGTTACAATCTGAATGTGAATGGGATATCGAGAAAAGTACTACAGATCTTCACGTTAGCGATTGCACTCATGCTTTGTTCATGTAGCGATCCTGGAACATCTGTTCACTTGGTCGGAAAGAATGACAACTCCATTGTTGTTGGTGTCCAATATGGACTTGGCATCCATCCCAACGGGGCGTTTGTGGTTCGTGATAATGATTTGGCAACATTAATCAATGACGATTTTCTTTCCAAAGAGGAATATGAATCATTGAAGGATCAGATCATAGAACTGCAGAAATATGCAGATCCTGAAAAGGAAATCAGTATAAGCTGGATTATCCCAGCAGCTGAATTGAGACAATCATCAAACAAGTTGAGTCTTGTTGTTTACAGGTACAACGATGTCAATCACCGATGGGAAATATTGGTTCATCATGAGGTTGATTCTTCAATAGAAACAAAGGATTATCAAATGAGTTTTTACTAAGAAGTGAAAGTTGCCCACTGACTACTGACTCAGGCGGCTGGCATCCGCCACTCCAGCGAGCTGAATGCTCGCGCTCCAAACGGTCGGTTTGGCGACCGACCTTCCTAACTCCCCACTCCAACCTCCCACCTCTTCCGCCCATCCCTCATTCCCCATCCCGGCTGCAAGGCTGCTCCAACGTTCCATTGTGCGCAAACAAGTTGCGCACCTCCGATTCTGCCTTCTGCCTTTTGCCCAGTGACTACTGTCCACTGACTACTGACTCAGGCGGCTGTAAGCCGCCACTTCAGCGAGCTGGATGCTCGCACTCCAATCGGTTCAGCGACCGACCCCCCAACTGCCAAACTCCCCACTCCAAACTCCAACCTGCTCTGATACCCCCGACAACCCAGCTCCGACCACCTAGCCATGAAGCATCAGCTTCTCGGCGATGCCCCGGCCCTCCTCGGTCAGGCGCAGGATGCTGTCCTGCTCGCGCAGCATGCGGTGGCGCTGGGCGTAGCCGATCACCTCGCGGGCGAACTGCTCCTGCCAGTGCATGTGTTCCGCGATGTTCTCCGTGTTGCACTCCACCGGCTCCTCCGGGCGGCCCTCATGGTTGGCAATGTGCACCGCGAGCATCTGCGCCGGGAACAGCAGGCGCTGCTCGGCCTGCTGCATCCAGCGGCTGACGAGCCCACGCTCGGGGGCCAGCAGCCAGCAGACGAGGAAGCAGATCCCGCAGGCGGCGGCGATGCAGCCGGCGATGTTGGAGTCGATCCTGACCGCAAGGTAGTAACCGCCTACTGCACTCACAGTTGCCAGCAGCGCACTCCAGCCCAGCATCTGCGCCAGCGAGCGTGACAGCAGCCAGGCGGCGGAAGGCGGCGCGATCATCAGCGCCACCATCAGGATGCTGCCCACGGCGTCAAAGCTGGCAACAGCGGTCACACTGACCAGGCTGACCAGCAGGTAATGCAGCAGGAGCGGCGAGAAGCCGAGCGAGGCGGCCAGCCCGGCGTCGAATATCGACAGCTTCAGTTCCTTGTAGCAGAGCGTGACGAACAGCAGGTTGGCCAGCAGCACGGCGGAGCTGACAATGAAGCTGCGCGGCAGGTCCATGCCGAGTACGCTTGCGGTGTCCATCCAGGCAAATCCCAGCTCACCGAGCAGCACGGCGTCGGTGTCGAGGTGCACGTCCCCCGCCATGCGCGTGATCAGGATCACTCCGATCGAGAACAGGAGCGGGAACACCAGGCCGATGGCGCTGTCCTCCCGCAGGCGGCGCGTGCCGAGCAGCAGCTGGATCAGCACGACGGTCAGTACACCGACGGCGGCTGCTCCGACCAGCAGCCAGGGGGAATTCAGGTCGCGCGTTGCCAGGAAGGCCAGTACGATGCCCAGCAGCACGGAGTGTGAGATTGCATCGCTGATCAGGCTCATGCGCCTGAGCACCAGCAGTGTACCGACAAGGCTGCAGCCGATGGCGACACTGGCAGCGGTCAGCAGGATGGACAGTTCAACGTTCACGTTGCCGCCTCCCCGCCGATGCTGCGCCGCGCTTCCTGCCAGCCGGCCTCCGTCAGCCGGATCCAGCCGCGCTCGCCGGAATACTCCACCCAGCCGAGGTCCACCATCACGGCGAGTGTCGATCGGGCGGCCTTCAGGCCGACGGCCTGCAGGGCGTTGGGGTCATGCGGGCGGAAAGGGTCCGGGTCGGATTCCACCAGGCGGTAGAGCGCCTGCAGGATGCGCTGGGTCTCGATCCGGCGGCGGCTGGCAACATGCCGGAACCAGTCCGGCAACAGTCCGCGGTGCGGGGCCAGCAGGATTGCGAGCAGGGTCAGCACGCTGGCGATCACGACGATCACCGGCCCGGTGGGCAGCTTCTCCATACTGGCACTGAGCATTGCTCCGCCGATGCCGCTCATGGCTCCGAACAGCCCGCCGAGCAGCACGACATTCAGCAGCTTGTCGGAGAACTGCCGGGCAGCTGCCGCCGGGGCCACCACCAGCGCGCTCATCAGCACCACGCCGACGGCCTGCAGGCCGATCACGATCGCCAGCACGATCAGCGTTGTCAGCGTGGTGTCCAGCATGCGCTCCGGCAGGCCGGTGCTGGCGGCGAACTGCGGGTCGAAGCTGATCAGCTTGAACTCCTTCCAGAACAGGGCAAGGCAGATGAGGCAGGCCAGCCCGAGCAGGCAGATCGTCCAGACATCGCGCGTCAGCATGGTGGAGGCATTTCCGAACAGGAAGGTTGACAGCCCGGCCTTGCCGGCGCTTGGCAGGCGGTTGACGATAACCAGCACCACGAGCCCGATGCCGAAGAACACGGAAAGCACGATGCCGAGCGCACTATCCTCCCGCAGGCGGGTGCTGCGGGTGATCGCGCTGACGAGCAGTGTGCCGAGCCAGCCGCTGGCCAGGGCACCGAGCACCAGCACCAGCGGGTCTCGCGAACCGCTGAGCAGGAACGCAATGGCAACGCCGGGCAGCGCCGCATGTGAGATCGCGTCACCGAGCAGGCTCTGGCGCCTGAGCAGAGCGAACACACCGAGCGCTCCGGCGGTGAAGCCCAGCAGCGCGCAGCCCAGCATCACCGTGCGCACGGTGTAGTCGGACAGCAGCGCGCCCAGGCCATCCATCAGCCGTCCCCGCCTTCCTGCTTCATCAGGTAGGCCGAGCGGCCGCCGTAGGTCATTGCCAGCATCTCCGGCGTGGCGGTCGTGGCCACCGGGCCGGCGGCGATCGCACGCACGTTCAGCAGCAATACCCAGTCGAAGTACTCGGCCAGCGTTGACAGGTCGTGGTGCACCACCAGCAGGGTCCGGCCGCGCTCGCGCAGCTCCTTCAGGATGCCGACGATTGCCTTCTCGGTGGTTACATCGACTCCGGCGAAGGGTTCGTCAAGGAAGTAGATCTCGCTGTCCTGCACCAGCGCTCTGGCGAGGAACACGCGCTGCTGCTGCCCACCGGACAGCTGGCTGATCTGGCGGTTGGCGAAGTCCGTCATCCCGACGCGCTCCAGGGCCTGCATTGCCAGTTCACGTTCCCGTTTGCCGGGACGGCGGAACCAGCCCAGTTCGCTGTAGCGGCCCATCATGACAACGTCGAGCGCGGTGGTCGGGAAGTCCCAGTCCACGCTGGAGCGCTGCGGTACGTAGCCGATCAGCCGGCGCTGCCGTGACAGCGGCTCACCCTTGATGAACACGCGCCCTGCGGCCGGCCGGACGAGGCCGAGGATGGACTTCAGCAGGGTGGTCTTGCCTGCGCCGTTGGGGCCGACGATTGCCATCAGCACACCGGGCGGTACCTCGAGGTCGACATCCCAAAGCACCGGGTTCTCCCGGTAGGCCACGGTGATGTCCTCCACCCGGATCGCCGGTGTCACTCCGTCCATGCCGGCCTCTCCCAGAGCGGGTTGCCATTTTCATCGCTGATCGAATACGGAATGGTCCCGCCCAGCGCCTGGACAATTGTCATCACATTGTGCCGGATCATGCCGTCATAGGTCCCGTCCGGCGTGCCTGCTGTGCCCATTGCATCACTGTAAAGTTCCCCGCCGATCTGCACCTCGAAGCCGCGGCTGCTGCAGGCGGCCTGCACGGCCTCGATGTTGCGCTGCGGCACACTGCTTTCCACGAAGATCGCCGGGATGCGCCGCTCGACGATGAACTCCGCCAGCTCACGCACATCAGCAGTGCCGGCTTCGGCCTGGGTGCTGATGCCCTGCAGGCCGCGTACCTCATACCCGTATGCCTTGCCAAAATAGTTGAATGCATCATGCGCGGTGATCAGCACACGTGATTCCTCCGGAACGGTGCCAAGCGCTTCAGTCACAGCCAGCTGCAGCACATCCAGGTCTGTCCACAGGTCCATCCAGTTTCCCTCGAATTCGTCATGTAGTTCGGGCCTAAGTTCCTGAAGGTTGGTCCTGACCGTTTCCGCTGCTGACATCCACAGTTCCACATCCATCCAGACATGCGGGTCATACAGGCCCTCGAACTGCGCAGGCTTGTCCAGCCTGCCACGGTCTATGCCGTCAGTCACGGCAACCACCGGCCGCTGCTGCCCGAGCTTCTCCAGCAGCTCCCCGAGCTTGGCCTCCAGGTGCAGGCCGTTGTAGAACACGATGTCCGCATCGGCCAGCGCCTGCACATCCCCGGTGGTGGCCTGGTAGAGGTGCGGATCCACGCCAGGGCCCATCATGCAGTAGACATCTAGCTGGCTGCCACCGATCCGTTCCACGATGTCGGCGATCATGCCTGTGGTGCAGACCACCCTGATCGGGCCAGCGTTGTCAACCGTCTTGCCGGCCATCCCATCCGATCCGGACTCGGGCGAGTCCTCGCGGCAGGACCCGGCCAGCAGCAGGAACGCTCCCAGCAGGATTGCCAGCAGGGCATGTATTACTTGCCTGTTGTTCATGATGCATCCTCCTCCTGCCAGACCTTGTCCAGCAGGGTGAGGTCAGCACCCAGCGCGACCACGATGCGGCGCATCTCGCCCAGCAGCGTGGCATGGAATCCGGCTGCCTCATCCGGCAGCCCATCCATCTGCAGGCCGCTTACGTTGGCAAGCTCCAGCCCGCGCTCCCTGCATGCCGTCTGCAGCGCTTCGATGCGGTCGGCCGGCACGTTCCCATCGAGGAACACCGCCGGCACTTTTCTCTCAACGAGGTAGTCGGCGAGGGCGTCGATCTTCTGCTGGTCCGCCAGTTCGGCAATGTCATCCTTCGTCATTGCCATCAGCTCGAATCGGTTCGTGCGTGCCAGGTAGCTGCTGCCGTGGATGTTCGTCACCAGCACGCGCTGGCTGTCCGTCAGGCTGCCGTTGAGGTCCAGCATGCGGGTGTCCAGCTTCATCAGGTCCATGTAGTAATCGGCATAACGTGAGGCGAAGTAGCCATCCTGTGCCGGGTCAAGGGCCAGCAGGGCATTGCGCACGGTGTCGGACACCTTGCGCCAGAGCTCGACATCGAGCCAGACATGCGGGTCGTACTGCCCGCCGTAGGCATTGGTCGCCATCAGCCGGTCGTTGTCAATCTCGTAAGTCACTTCCACCAGCGTGCCGGCCTGCCGCGCCAGTTCCAGCTCGGAAGCCAGGCCGGCTTCAAGTCCCAGTCCGTTGGACAGCACAAGCTGCGCTGTTGCCAGCGCCTGCCTGTCAGCATCGCTTGCCACATAGGAATGCGGGTCAGTGCCGGCAGGGATGATCAGTGTCACGTTGGCGTGTTCATCACCGATCGCGCGGGCGATCTCAGCGATCAGCGCAGTGGTACAGACGACATTCATCGGGCTTCCCCCGCCGGCTGCCGGTTCGATGTCAACGGCAGCGGCCTGTGTGTTTTCAGTCTTCGCCTCACTGCGGCCTTCATTGCATGACAGGGCCAGCAGCAGGATTGCCAGGAGCGTGATGCATGTCCGCAGCCTGTTCATGCCCGGTCACCGGATCCGCTGGCATCCCCCAGCAGGGTGAATGCTCCGCTGCCGTTAAGCTCGGCGGCTTCGCGCAGGCGCCTGCGTGTGGCGTCGTCAATCTTCTGCCAGGCTTCCAGCCAGTGATGCAGGCGCTCGCTGGTCTCACCGCTCAGCCCATGTTCCATCACGCAGGCTTCGGACTCCGCCTTCTCCCGCGGCACACCCAGCACTTCCGCCAGCAGGAACACCACGTCGTCATGGCGGTGCGCCAGCTGCTGGGCCAGGCTTTGTCCGATCTCACTGAGAAACACCGGTCCGCGGTCCTCCTGGATCACGAGACCCATGCTGCGCAGGCGGGTCAGTGTGCGGCTGACGGTCGGAAGCTTGGTGGCGAGCTTCGCGGCGATGTCCGTCACGCGTACCCCTTCACCTGCTTCATCCGCAAGGGCCAGAGCATAGACCGCCTCCAGGTAGTCCTGCTGCGCGGCACTGAGCTCCGGCTGTTCATTGATACTGTCCATTACGAATTACCTCTGGGTAATTACCCTTGGGTAATTGTAACAGCAGGATAGGAATATGATGTGGATTCCCGGAATTGACTCAGCTCAGGATTAATCTCAGACCCGACCCAGCCACCATGCCACCGACATCAGGAGCAGCATCAGCGCTACGATGGAGTAGAAGAGCAGCTGCAGGAATTCATCTGAAAGATTGCGCGTGAGGATCCAGCGCTGCAGCATCGCCGCTATCCGGCTGCGCAGGAATATCACGGCAGCCAGTGCTGCCAGGAGAGCCAGTCCCTCAAGCATGGTTCACAACATCAGGCTGCCGGCTGCAGCACGAACAGCCAGAGCACGATCAGAAACGGGATCAGTCCCTCCACCACGCTCCAGATCAACAGGATGCGGCGCGGCAGACGCATGATCACGATCACGAATGTGACAATGCTGAATGCCACCGCCAGCCCGATCAGGATCATCATGTTCTGGTCCATCAGCTACCTCCCGGCCACCGCTGCGGCCTGCCTGACTATTCTGACAGCAATCCCAAAGCATTATCCAGGTGAAACCACCGCTTCTGCATACAGGGTCCAAACCCTGCGGTTAGCCTCTCCTTGCAGGACAGGCCCTGCGCCTGTGCTGGCAACCTGCAAAGGAGCAGCGCGATGGGCATCGAAGGCACATTACTGGCAATCATAGTCGTGATCGGCGGCCTGGCCGTGCTGGGCCCGGTCGGCAACCGGATTGCCGTCTCCGAGCTCCCGCAGCGCAACCTGCCTGACAACCGTGACATCATTGCGGCCCGCAACCGGCATGCCCGTAAGCGCTTCAGCCGCAACTGGCCGGAGGAACGGCGCAGCCAGTTCCTCTGATACGTGTGACCGGGTGACATCATCCCTCCACCCACCAGGCTGCAGCGATGCAGCCCCGGCCCGGCAGCAATGCCGGGCTGTTGTCAGGGAGTCTGCAGCGAGGATGAAAGTACGGGAAGAATTGCTCATTTACCATTAAGCAACATATAGCCAGTGGCAACAAAGATGGCGATCATTGCCACCGCCCAGATGACCCGCAGCTTCCTCGACGCATTGCTTACACCAATTGCTGTAGCAACTGCACCTGTCAGGCACAGGACACCAAAGATGATCATCCAATTCTGATATTCCGGGTTCATACCATTGATCCGGGCTGTTGTCAGGGAGTCTGCTGCGAGGATGCCGCAGGCGGGGAGCTGCCTGAGCTGACAGGCTGACCAGCGCGGGCAGCAGATGCATTCTGGAAGTACAACCCAAGCAGGCCGGCGATACCCATCACTGCCAGCACAACCCAGGCCCACAGCGGCCAGCCGCCGAATACGTTGCGCTGGGCGAAGTCGTACTCGATTTCCGCGCCGGTCCATTCCAGCCCGGGCCGGCCATCACCAAGCCCGAGGTGCCGGCTGATGCCGCCATTGAGGTTGTTGCGGCTTTCGATTTCGCCAATCACTTCCTGGCGCTGCTGGAATTCCTTTTCCTGCTGGTCGTATTTCTGTTCCCAACTCGGGCGCATGCTTCACCCCCGTGAATGCAGTCACTGTCCAGTTGATTATGACGCAAAGCAGGTCCGGCCGGTTTCGAAACGAGGAATCCCCCGCGGCTACTTCTGGCCGGAAGTACCGGTGGACTCGTCGTCCAGCTCAGGACGCGCAGCTGCAGCTGACTCACCCTCGACCACCGACAGCTTGGACTTGCGGCTCAGCTCGCTGCGGCAGATCCCGCGGCGGCTGGGGTTGCTGACGAAGTCGATCAGGTGCCGCACTTCCGGGGTCAGCTCCACGCTGGCCTGGATCTCCTCAATCGCGTCCTCGCGGCTCATGCCACGGTTGAACAGCAGGCGGAAGGCATGCTTGAGTGCGCGCTGGCTGCGGCTGTCCACACCGTTGCGCGACAGGCCGATCAGGTTCAGGCCACGGATCGTGGCCGGCGGGGAACCCTGCACCATGCAGAACGGCGGAACGTCGTTCATGATGCCGGCCGTGCCGCCGATCATCGCCATCCGGCCGATACGCACGAACTGGTGGAAGGCCGCAAGCCCACCGATGATCACCCGGTCCTCAACGGTGATGTGCCCGGCCAGGGTGGCCATGTTGCTCATGATCACATTGTTTCCCACCGTGCAGTCATGCGCGATGTGCACACCGGCCATCAAGAGGCAGTCATTCCCGACGGATGTCATCATCCGGCCATGCGAACCACGGCTGATTGTGACGAACTCGCGGATCGATGTGCGGTCTCCGATCTCGACATAGCTGGGCTGGCCGTCATAGCCGAGGTCCTGCGGGTCACCGCCGATCACGGCGTGCGAGTGGATCCGGCAGTTGCTGCCGATGCGGGTATTGCAGACAACCACGGCATGGCTGTCGATCACCGTGCCGCGGCCGATGCTCACGCCCGGCCCGATGCTGGCATAGGGGCCGACGGAAACCTCAGGGGCGAGGACGGCATCCTCATCGATGATCGCTGTGCTGTGTATCTTCATGGACAGTCCGCCGCGGGCAATCCGCGCGCTTCTATATTAGCACTGCCGCCGAATCTGCAGGCCAGCCGGCGTTTCAGCTCAATTATGGCCATTCGGTGATATTTTCCTCAAAAGGGCCAATAAGTTAAACCAAAGCAGGCCATGCGCCATCTATTAAGCTGTAGGGGAGCGGAATACCGGCGGTCAGTTTAAGGCCGGGTATTACATAGCGGGACGAGGTCCCACGGGGCAGTACCGGGAAATAAAAAAACGGAGGTGCGACTGATGACACAGATACCGGACATGACACAAGTGTTCGACACCATGCGCAGCGGGCTGGCGATCGTCACGACAGCCTATCGCCGCAAGCCGGCGGGCTGTACGACCACGTGGATCAGCCGCGTCTCCTTCGAGCCGCCGCTTGTCGCCGTGTTCCTCAGCCCGCAGCGTGGCACGCTGGAGATGATCCGCAAGGGCAAGCGCTTTGCAATCAACTTCCTCGCCGAGGACGGGCTGGCGCTGGCGCGCCAGTTCGGCTTCAGCAGCGGGGCGGACAAGTTCGCCGATGTGCAGTACGAGACCGGCCAGACCGGTGCGCCGATCCTGCGGGCGGCGGTGAGCTACCTGGACTGCCGGCTGGAACGCATAGAGAAGTTCGGGGACCACGAGATGGTGCTCGGCAAGGTGCAGCACGCTGCGATCCAGCGGCCGGATGCCCCGGCGGTGTATGACCCGGCAACCTTCTTCCTCAACGGGGAGCGGGCCGAAAGCGCCAATGAGGCACACCACGGTTAGTCGTAGCTACTCGAAGATCCGCAGGTAGACCAGCACGAGCGCGGCATAGGCCAGGCAGACCAGCGCATAGGAGATGTTGCGCTGGCGGCGCTGTGCGGGTTCCTTGCCCGGCATGGCACTGACCAGCATCAGCAGCACGAGGGCCACGAACACCAGTAGAACGATCCGCATCGGGTTGAGGGAGTCCATCCGCTCAGTGCTCCATGATGAACAGTGCGTGGAAGGTGATCCAGCTACCGAGCAGGATCAGCGACCACATGATCAGCCAGGCAAGTTGAAACAGCCAGGGAGCCAGCGAGTCCTTCGCCCGGCGCCCGACATTGACATTGAGCGCACCGATGGCAACCAGGCCGGCGCCGATGATGGCCCAGATCACGAACCCAGGCAGCTTCACACCTCCTATGTTATCTGATCGGAGCGCTGCGGGCAAGGATCGTGGAGTTGTTAAGCGTTGAAGTCAAACTGCACGCCGTAGTGCTGCATGCCGCGGATGATGTAGTTCAGGCGCGTCTCGTCGAAGCCGATTGTCTCCGGGGCCGTCACGCCCGGTTCCACGCCAAGCTTGCCAGCGAGCAGCATCCGCGCACAGAGCACCGCCGGCAGGCCGGTGGTGCGTGCCATGCTGAAGTCCCCGCTGTCCGGGTCCGTATGGTCCAGCAGGTCGCAGCGCAGTGACAGCTCGCGCCCGTCCTTCAGGCCGGTGGCTTCGACGCGCATCACCGTCAGTTCGCGCATCCCCGGTTCCAGTTTCCAGTTGTCAAACAGCAGCCGGCTGGTCAGCTCCAGCGGCACCACGCTGTTGCCACGCACGGTCTGGACCGGCTGCTCGCCGAAGAAGCCCAGCTCACGTAGCATCCGCATCTTCTCTGCGTGTCCCGGGTAACGCATCGTCTTCTCGATCATCGAGGGATATGGCAGCGTGTCCATGATGCTGCGCAGTCCATCCGTATTGAAGGCCTCCAGCGTGCCGATCCCGGGGAAGTCCAGCGGCTCCACCTCGCTGAGTGCCGGCATCGTCACCAGTTTGCCATCCACAAGGTAGCGCGCCGGACGGACGTATTCCTCAATCACGTCGGACGGCGAGAAGGGCGCCTTGTACTCAAACGGCCAGCTGCGTTCCTCCGGCAGTCCGCCGACGAGGATGCGCATTGACTGCGGTTCGTCAAACTGCCGCGAGAAGCGCGCTGCCAGCATGCCACCCAGTCCCGGCATCACTCCGCAGTCCACCACCACGCGGCTGCCACTCTTTGTTGCTGCATCGTGCAGTCCGCTGGCTTCCTCCGGGAAGAAGGAAATGTCAATGCAGTCCGTGCCTGTGGCAATCACGTTCTCCAGCACGGCGTAGCCGAAGCTGCCGGGCACGGCCCCCATCACGAGATCGGCTGCCCCTGCAACCTCCCGCACCCGGGCCATGTCGCGCAGGTCCGCCGGCTGCGTTGCCATTGCACTGCGTCCGGCGCTGAAGGCCAGCACAGACTCATCGCGGTCATACAGCGTCAGCTCGATGTCGTCATACTTGGACAGCTCGCGGGCGATGAAGCCGCCCACCAGTCCGCCGCCCAGCACTGCCACCTTCGTTGCCATCAGTTCCCCTCCCCGGCCAGCCTGGCCGCCGCCCGCACGAAGGCCTCTGCTCCCCGCCGGCAGTCATCCTCAGTCACGTCGAGATGCGTCACGCAGCGAATGCGCCGCTCGTGCAGCGCAAAGGCCTGCACCTCATCGGCAGCGGCCGCAACGAGCTGGTGCGCATCGAAGCCCGGGTTGTCAACCGTGATCAGTGCCATGTTCGTCGGAGGCTGCGGGCAGGACAGGTGCGGGCTCGTGTTGACGATTTCCGCGATCAGCCGTGCATTGGCATGGTCCTCGCCGATCCGTTCATAGTTGTTGTCAAGCGCGAAGATCGCACCGGCTGCGATGATCCCCGCCTGGCGCATCTGCCCGCCGAAGCGCTTGCGCACATGCCGGGCCTCCTCGATGAACTCCGCCGTGCCGGCCAGCGCGCTGCCCACCGGTGCACCCAGGCCCTTGCTGAAGCAGACGCTGACACTGTCCAGCTGCTGCGTCCAGTCCGAGGGGATCTTCCGTGCGGCATGGCAGGCATTCCAGAGCCGTGCCCCGTCGAGATGCACCTTCAGGCCCTGTTCGCGGGCGAAGATGCACAGCTCCCAAAACCGGCGGTGGTCCCAGACCACGCCGCCGCGGTTGTTGAAGGTATTCTCCAGTGAGAGGATGCGGTTCCTGGTGAAGTGGATGTTGACCGGCTTCAGCAGCGCCCGCACCTCCTCCGCTCCGAAGGTACCGTCCTCGCTGTCAATCACCCGCGCATCAAGCCCGCTCAGTACGGCCGGGCTGCCGGTCTCGTAGTAGAGCACGTGGCTTTCGCGATGGGCAATGATGCTGTCACCGGGCCGGCCGTGGATGTTGAGCGCGATCTGGTTGGACATGTGCCCGCTCGGCACGAAGAGCGCGGCCTCCTTCTTCAGGAGCTGCGCGACCTTCTGTTCCAGCTCGCGCACCGTGGGGTCCTCACCGAACACATCGTCACCGACCTCAGCCCTGGCCATGAACAGGCGCATGCTGGGCGAGGGCTTCGTGAAGGTATCACTGCGGAGATTGACGGGCATGGGGGAGATTATAGTGCGGGCCTGGGCTCAGTGTTCGCCGGCGTCTGGCCAGCTGCCCCAGTCCACTGAATCCTGATCGCCGCTCTGCTCCAGCAGCATGTAGTAGTAGCTCTTGATGTCATCAGCGGGACCATCCGCCAGGCGCTTGAACACCTTGCTCAGCGGTGCAATGTACAGGCTGTCACGGAACATGTACTCACCTTCGTCAAAGTCATCCACGGAATGCCTTACCGTCCAGCTGAATCCATGGTGCAGGCGCAGCACTTCACCGAGGTAGGCTCCCCATTGCATTGCCATGCCATAGATCTCATCCTCGCTCAGCAACTTGCCCTTGAGCTTTGCCAGGATGCCGCTGGGTTTGCTCCTGTAGATGATGTAAAGCACCCGATCCAGTGCAGGCAGGCTGGCGGGGCTGTAGTCGAAATCCTCACCGAAGTAGGAGCCGGCATCGGCAACGGCCCTGGCTGCCAGTTCACCCATCCCATAGGCAAGACTCTCGTCAGCCTTCAACGTGTGACGGTCAAGACCCGGAGTCTCTCTCCATAGCCCGTTCTCGTCATGGAATCTGTACATCAGTAGATTCTAGAACATCGTGTTGTCGTTGGCAGCTTCGGCCGGCACCGGCTGCACCACGTCCCAGTGCTCGACGATCCTGCCGTCCTCGAGGCGGAAGATGTCCATCACGGCCGTACCCGTATCGCCAGGAAAGAGTGTCTGGTGGCTGTGGGTCATCACGAGGTCGCCCTCGGCAATCGTGCGCACGAACTCCATGTGCAGCTCCGGATGCTCACTGCGGAACCAGTTGACAAATCCGATGAAGGCATCCGCACCGTCCGCCGCATGCGGGTTGTGCTGGATATAGTGGTCGCCCTGGTACAGCTCGCAGGCCAGCTCCGGCTGACCCTGGTTGAAGGACAGGTCGTAGTAGGCCAGCACCGTCTCGCGGTTGGCATCCAGCCGGGCCTGCTCTCCCGTGCTGACAACGCAGCCGCCGGGCAGGATGCCCTGCTCCTGCTGCGCGCGGCTTTCACCGCGGCCCCATATCAGGATTGACCCGATGAGCATGAATGCGGCCAATGTGATGGCAACGAAACGATGGCTGATCCTGATCACGAACATGTGCAACTCCCTGGACCGTGATTCGGCCCTGTTGCTTGTACCGGCATTAGCCGCCCATTCACTCAGCTGCGTGACCGCTTGAGCTGACTCAGACGGATTCGCCCTCCGGTTCCGCCTCCGCTTCATCATCCCATTCATCCAGCGCGGCCAGCTCGTCCTCATCGAGGCGGTCCAGCTCCTCCTCGGTCAGCTCCGGCATGCTGGACAGGCCAAGGCTCGACCCGATGTCTCCCGCCGCATCGCTGTCCGTGCCCTTCTCCAGGGCGGCCGGACGCGGCGGCAGGTCGATCAGCCCGGCCAGGCCGAACATCTCGAGGAAGGCGTCCGTGGTGCGGTACAGGAAGGGCCGGCCCGGTGATTCCTCGCGGCCGGCGACTGTGATCAGGCGGCGGTCCAGCAGCGTGCGCACCGTGCTCTCGGAAGGCACCTGGCGCAGCTCCTCGATCTTCGCGCGGGTCACCGGCTGTTCGTAGGCGATGATCGCCAGCACCTCCAGCGCATTGCGGGTCAGGCGGGCGCGGCGCACCTTGCGGTTGAACAGGCGCAGGTACTCATCATGCATCGCGCTCGTCAGCAGCTTGTAGCCACCCGCTACCTTGAGGATATCGAGGCCCAGCGGGCGCAGTTCGCCGCCGGCCTCATTCGCCATCAGCTCCAGCTCCTTCTCGGAACATGCCAGGAACTCGGTCAGGCGCGCCAGCTCGACCGTCTCCCCGGCGCTGAACAGCACAGCCGTCAAAAGCGAGCGCTGGTCGCGCGGGTCCAGCTCCGCTGGCGAGGGGAGGGATTCACTGTCCGGCTCGGGCTGCTCCTGCTCATCATCGGCAGCGCCGGCCACACCGGAGTCCTGCAGTTCGTCGTCCAGTTCCTCTGCCGCGGGCACGGAGTCGTGCTCACTGTCCTGGGGGGGCTGATGCTCTTCCACGCAGGAATTCTAGCAGCTACTGGGCGGGCTCGCTCAGCTCTGAGATGCGCCTGCGCCAGGGCAGGTCGGGCGAGCCGTTGTCCTTCACCTCACGGCGCTCGAAGAAGAAGTTGACCGGCCCCTCGGACTCGTCGGTCCAGATCAGGTGGCAGCGCGCAAGTTGCGTACCGCCATCCGTCAGGTGCGGCAGCATCAGTGGCCCATCCACCGGCAGCTCGCCGAAGCCGTCCCCCGGCGACATCGTGCCCGGCGCGCCGATCACCACCGTGAAGCGCTTGTCCTTCTGCAGCGCCTTGTAAACAGTGCCGGTCTGGTCGGCCGCCAGCAGGATCGAGTACTTCGCCCCACTGATCGCAAGCTCGGCGGCGCAGTCGTCCAGCAGGGACATGACCTGGCGGTCATACAGCTCGCGTTCCGTCTCCGGCAGGCGAGGCAGGGAGAGCACGGCCCAGTCCGTGTCCTGTGCTTCACGGACCAGTACGCGGGACAGCTCGGATATACCCTCCGGCTGGCTGCCTGGCGTGTTGAGGAACAGCGGCCGCGGCTGCAGCCCGCTGACAACATCCAGCTCCTCCGGGCTGAGCAGCTGCCAGTCACGCATGGCGACGGCACTGTACTGCATCGCTGAGAATGCCTCCAGCACCAGCGCTGCCTGCTCGGGGTGCTCCAGCAGGTCCGGGTTGTACCAGCCGCCGTAGTCCAGCAGCATGAAGGGGTTGTCACCGATCATCCCGCTGTCGAGTTCGACCCGCACCGTGGAGGCATCGCCCCCGCTGTTGGCAACGCGCATCCGGTTGTAGTTCAGGATCTCCTGCTCGACCGCAGTCACTTCCGCGGTCAGTGCACTGAGCCCACCTGTCAGGTTGTCCATTTCCACGCTGCCGGCCGGCAGCAGGCGTCCATGGACGTTGCCCGAGTAGATCAGCACAAGCTGCTTCGGTGCACCGGATTCAGTGGTGCCGGCCGCGGCCAGTGCGTTGTCAGTGATTTCTATGGCGGGCTGGGATTCCGCTGCCTGCCCTTCCGCATCGCCAGCGTCAGCGGTTTGCGCAGCTGGCAAGCCTGTGCCGGCATCCGTAGCGGCGGGTTTCGGGCAGCCGCCAAGCAGCAGCATGCAGCACAGCAGGGCAGCCGGAGCTGTCAGTCGTTGGATCATCCCGAGGATTTTATACCCGGCCGGACGGCCATAGGCCCATCAGCCAGCGCTGCCCGCCACCTTGTCCTCGTCACCGCCCTTCTTCTTGCCCTTGTCATCCAGCTCAATGGTGGACTTGTCACGCGGTGTCGGCAGGGTCAGCAGCTTGCCGGACAGCAGCTCATGCACATCATCGGCGTCGATCGTGATCTCGCCGCCATCCTTGTTGGACGGAGCGTTGTACATGATGTCCAGCAGCATCTTCTCCATGATGCTGCGCAGTGCGCGTGCGCCGGTCTTGCGCTTCAGCGCGATGCTCGCGATCTCATGCAGGGCGTCATCAGTGAAGCGCAGGTTGACCCCGTCCTCCTGCAGCAGGTACTGGTGCTGCTTGACGAGCGCATTCTTCGGGCGGTGCAGGATCTCCACCAGGGCATCCGTCGAGAGGTTCTCGAGGTAGGTGATCACCGGCAGGCGGCCCACCAGCTCCGGGATGATGCCGAAGCGCACCAGGTCCTCGGGCTCGACATAGCGCAGCAGCTCATCCTCGGGAACGGAGTTGTTGCCTGCTTCGGCGCTCAGCTGGCCCTTGTTGAAGCCCATCACATGGCGCCCGAGGCGCTTGGCGATGATCTGCTCCAGGCCGGCGAAGGAACCACCGCAGATGAACAGGATGTTCGTCGTGTCAATCTGCAGGAAGTCGTCGTTCGGATGCTTGCGCCCGCCGTGCGGCGGCACGTTGGCGGTGGTGCCCTCGAGGATCTTCAGCAGCGCCTGCTGCACGCCCTCGCCGGACACGTCACGCGTGATGCTCGGGTTCTCGCTCTTGCGCGTGATCTTGTCGATCTCGTCGATGTAGATGATGCCGCGCTCGCAGCGGGCAAGGATCTCATCGCTCGTGGCCTTCGGCCCGGCCTGCTCAGCCGCCACCTGGTAGAGGCGCAAAAGGATGTTCTCCACGTCCTCACCGACGTAGCCAGCCTCGGTCAGGGCCGTGGCATCCGCGATCGCGAAGGGCACATCGAGGATGCGCGCGATGTTCTGCGCGAGGTAGGTCTTGCCGCTGCCGGTCGGGCCGATCAGCAGGATGTTGCTCTTGCCGATCTCCACGATCGGGTTCAGCAGGGAGTTGATGCGCTTGAAGTGGTTGTAGACCGCAACGCTCAGCACCTTCTTTGCGTAGTCCTGCCCGATCACGTAGTCGTGCAGGAACTCCACGATCTCCTTCGGGGTCAGCAGCTTGTCCACGTGGATCGTGGGGCTGCTCTGCCGGTAGCGCGGGCCATCCAGCAATTCCTTGCAGATGTTGACGCACTCCTCACAGATGTAGATCCCCGGCCCCTTGATCATCCGCACGCTGTTGCTCTGCACTTCCTTGCAGAAGCTGCAGCATGGGCTCTGCTCATTTCCGCTTCTATCCTTGGTCATGTTCGCTGATTATAACATTTAACCTATACAAAGGTTTGGATGATACTGTCTGTCCGCCACTGGATTAATACCCACGGACTGACAAAGGAATCTATCGCCCCAAAAGGCTCCGCGCGTAAATAATAACGGCAGAACTGTTGCCGGACTTGACCGGAATCAGCCGAGGGACGCCCTGTTTGACGGTTTCCGGTTCAGCTTCCGCCGCAACCTGCCCTAGAATCTGCTGGTGAGGATCTACAGGTACAGGCTGGGTACGAGCACCCACTACGGAGAGATGATCGGGGAGGACCTGCTGGCGCGCTGCGTGCGCCTCAGCCCCTACAAGTTCGAGCTGAAGCGCACCGGGCATGAGGACCGGCTCAGCGAGGTCGAGCTGCTGGTGCCCGTCAAGCCGAGCAAGGTGGTCTGCGTCGGACGCAACTATGTCGAGCATGCGAAGGAACTCGGCAATGTCTCTCCGCTGGACAAGCCGCTCCTGTTCCTCAAGCCGCCGAGCTGCCTTGTGCCGCACGGTGCGGAGATCATCCTGCCCCTCGGCAGCGAGCGTGTGGATTACGAGGGCGAGATCGCGCTCGTGATCAGCGACCGCTGCTACAAGGTCAATGCCTCCAAGGCATACGACTACCTGCTTGGAGTGACGGCCTTCAACGACGTTACGGCGCGTGACTGGCAGCAGAGTGACGGACAGTGGACCCGCGCCAAGGGCATGAACACATTCGGCCCCTGCGGCCCCTACATCGATACCAGCTCAGCCGAGGCCCTGCGGATCGGCGGGCGGCGGCCGGTGGCCCTGACGGTGACTACGGAACTCAACGGCCAGCGCGTGCAGCATGGCAGCACGGAGCAGCTGGTGTTCGGCTTTGACAACCTGATCAGCTACGTCTCCCAGCTGATGACGCTGGAGGCCGGCGACATCATCGTGACCGGCACCCCGGCCGGCGTCGGTCCGCTGAAGCCCGGTGACAGGGTGAGCGTGGCGCTCAACTGCGGCCCCTGCCTGGAGAACACCGTGGTGGCGGACACGCCCTACGAGGGCCAGCCGCTCGAGCACTGAAGAAAATGGCAACGGGCGAAGCAGCGCTGCTACGCCCGCCGCCGGATTGCCGGCACATCCCTCTTTCCTACCCTGACCGTCAGGCTCAGACCCTGAAGTGGTGCACGAGCTCCTGCAGGTCAGCGCTCAGCTTGGACATGTTGATCGCGCTGGAGGCGATCTCCTGCATGCTGGCACTCTGCTGCTCGGTGGCCGCGCTGACCTCCTCGCTGGCTGAGCTGTTCTCCTCGGCGATTGTGGCAACCACGTTCATCGCGTCCACGATCTCCGTCGAGCTGGCATTGATCTGCTGGCTGGCGGCGCTGATCGACTGGACCTTCTCACTGAGGGCGTCGACGCCGGTGACGATCTCCGCCAGCACGCGGCTTGCACCGGAAACGGTCTCGGCACCGTTGGCAACCTCCTGGTTGCTGCGCTCCATTGCGCTAAGGGCGGTGTCCATCTGCTCCGCGATGTCCCGCACGAGGCGCGTGATGTTGCCGGCGGCCTCGTTGGATTCCTCCGCAAGCTTGCGGACCTCCTCCGCCACCACCGCGAATCCCCGACCGGCATCGCCGGCACGGGCCGCTTCGATCGCCGCATTGAGGGCCAGCAGGTTCGTCTGGTCCGCAATGCCTGTGATGATGCTGATGAATTCACTGATCTGCTGGGTCTTCTGCCCGAGGCCGCGTACGACCTGCGCGGTGTCCTGCACGCTTTCCGCGGCACGGTTGATGATCTGCACCGCCTGGTCAGCGCTCTGCTTGCCTTCGCTGCCCTGCGAGGCGGCCAGTGAGGCGTAATGTGCGACCTCGTCGATGTCATGGCTGACGATCTGGATCGCCTTGGCATTCTCACCGAGGTTCTCCTGGGCCTGGCTCAGGCTGCGGGTCGTCTCCTGGCTGCCCTTGGCAACCTCCTGCACGGTGTCACTGACCTGCTGGATCGCCCGGCCGGTCTCCTCAGCACCGGTGGAGAGCTCCCGGCTGGCGGCGGCCACTGAGTTGGCAGCACCGCCGACCTGGCTGATCAGCTCACGGGTCTTCTGCTTCATCTCGATGAAGGCCCGTGTCATGTTGCCGATTTCATCCTTTGTCGCATTCTCCGCGATCTCAAAGGAGTAGTCGCCTTCGCTCATGGTGTGTGCGGCAGTCACGAGGATGCTCAGTGGCTTGCGGATGGATACAACAAGCACCAGTGCGATCAGCATCGAAGATACCAGCACGAGCGCTCCGGAAACGATCGCGGTGACGGTTGCCGAACCGATGATCTCGCGGCGCTGCTCACGGGTGTGCTCAACCAGGGCTTCCACTGTAGTGTCCGCCTCTCGCGCCGCCTCGTCAGCATGGGCACCTTCGACACTCAGTGACTCATTGCGGATGCGCATCGCCTCTTCCCAGTCGCCGGCCTGCGCAGCCAGCAGCAATTCATCCGCCGAGGACATGTAGTCGCTGACTTGGTCCTTGTAATTGTCGAATTTCTCCCGTAACTCCGGAAGGATGGACGGGTCAAGTTCCGCCATGCCTTCGTCATAGACCTTGCGGGTTTCCGCCAGCTTCTCGAATGAAGCCTCGTCGCGGTCCAGCAGGACCCTGAGCGTAGCCATGCGCACATCCCAAAGCAGGTATTTGTTGTAGTTCATCTCCGCATCATTCTCACCGGCAGTAGCGGCAAGTACGGAAACTTCCTGGATAACGTGCAGGCTGTAGACAGAGTAGACGGCCGAGGCGAGACTGATCAGGATGACCAGTCCGAAGCCAAGCACCATTCTTCCGGTCAATGTGGTTTTCATGCTGAACCTCCTTGCAGCTTCATAGCGCGGAACATTCCGCGCACCAATAGCGCCCCTGGATTGGGATTTGGTTGGGGGTGCTTAGGTTGGGGTCCCGGCCATTCTCGGGTGGGCTTGCAGTTCTGGCAACGCAGTGCCACTTGTGCAGCATTCCTGGTTCAATGGGCCAGGGGGACGGGAAGCGGGGGTCCACTGCTGTCTTCAGCATGCCCATTTCCGCCCTTTGCCGGCAGATTGAATGATGGATACATGCCTCAAGATCAACACTGTTCTTCCCGTGTGTAGTGGTGACTAGATTATCCCCAACCCTTGTCTCAGTAAGCCAAATCCAATGATAAACGCCATTAACTATATGTGTTATCGTAATTGAGACTCAGGTGCACCCGTGACCGAGAAGAAAATGCAAAAGGGGCGGAGACATGCTCCGCCCCTGATGTTTCCTGCGTGTGGCCCTTGCGGGCCGGTCCTAGCTGAGCTTGAAGCCGCTCACCATCGCGGTCAGCTCCTGGGCCAGGGCGCTAAGGTGGCCAGCGTTGTCAGCCACGCCACGGATGTTCTCCTGCTGGCTCTGGGCATTGCTGGCAACCTCTTCGCTGGCAGCGGAGTTCTCCTCACTGACTGCCGCCACGTTCTGCATCACGTTGACGACCTCGCCGGTCGAGGCATTGATCTCCTCGGCGGCGGCGGAGATGTTCTGCACTCGCTCCGTCAGGTCCTGCACGCCCTTGACGATCTCGTCGAGGATCTCGCTGGCCTGGGCGACGATTGCCGCGCCTGCGCTGACTTCCTCACTGCTCTTGTCCATCGCATCCAGTGCGGTGGTCATCTCGCCCTCGATGCTCTTCACGAGGCTCGTGATGTTGCCGGCAGCCGTATTGCTCTCCTCGGCCAGCTTGCGCACCTCCTCGGCCACCACCGCGAATCCGCGTCCGGCCTCGCCGGCACGGGCAGCCTCGATCGCTGCGTTGAGGGCCAGCAGGTTGGTCTGGTCCGCGATGCCGGTGATGGTGCCGATGAACTGGCTGATCTGGGCGGTCTTCTCACCGAGTGACTTGACGACGTCACCGGTCTGCTGCACGCTGGCGTTGGCACGGCTGATCACCTGCACCGCCTCGTCCGTGGCCTTCTTGCCGTCGCTGCCCTGCTGCGCCGCCTGGGTGGCGAAGCTGGCGACGTCCTCGATGTCGCGGGAGATGTTCTCGATCGCCATCGCGTTCTGGTTCAGGCTTTCCTGCGCCTCGCCGAGGTTCTGGTTGGTGTCCTCACTGCCGCGGGCCACCTGCTCGATCGTGCGGGTGATCTCCTGGATGCTGCTCTGGCTGTCACTGGAGGCCTTGGACATCATCTCGGATGAATTCATCACCTGCGATGTGGCAGCGCTGAACTTGCTGATCACACTCTGCATGCTTTCGATCAGCACGTTCACATATCCGGCCATCTGGCCGATCTCATCGTTGTTCTGTGACTTGACACGGCTCGTCAGGTCGGCCTTGCCGGCTGCCACGTCGTTGGCAAGCATTTCCACGTCGCGGCTCATGGCGGCCAGCGGCTTGCTCATGGTGAAGGTGGTGGCCACGCCGACCAGCAGTGCGCTGATCAGGATGATCGCTACAGCGGCCATTGCAATGCTCTGGTTCTGGGCGGCAATCGCGCCCTCCAGCACGGAGCGGTCCTGCACGACCTCGAACATGCCGTGCACCATTCCGGGCTTCCAGCCCTCCATCTTCATGCCCAGCGGGTCATAACCGTCGCCATCCGGATCGTCCGCCGCGGTGCCGTGGCAAAGCATGCAGGACTCATCAAGCACGACCGCACGGGCAAAGCGCAGCTTTGCATCTTGGGGAGCTGCGGCCACACCGTCAACCTTTTTGCCGCGCATCCAGTGGCCATCCTCGTAGACGGCGTCATAGACCTCGCCGTTGTCCATATAGCCAATTGCACTATCGGCTCCACCATCGATCAGGCTGGTCAGGTATTTGAGGAGTACGTCCTCACTCTCATCCGGGTTGTTCTTTTCATTGCGTGCGGAATGGGCTGGCGTGTGGAATTCGTAACCGGATTCCTCCGACTTCGTTCCGCCGATGGTCCAGCCGGCAACCACAGGGATCGTCCAGAAGAACCTGTCAGTGATGTCCTCTTCACTCTTGAGCAGGTCCTCATCGTTGAACACGGTGTACTTGGCGCGCAGGTCACCGATGTAGTTTCGTCCGTTCTCGGCTTCCTGGGTGATCGCCACGGCCTTCGCCACGAAGCTATCCTGGATGGACTTGCTCACCCCGGTGCTCACGACGAATCCGTTGACGACGAAGGCGATGATCAGCAATGCAATGATCACCATGATCAGTTTGGCCCTGATGGTCAGGTTCTTTAGCATTTGGACCCCCGAGGTCACTAGTATTTCCGCCATTTGTCCGGCGGCGCTCTTATTGAAGGATGTTACGCGGATTGCAGCGTTCCATCTTTAACCTGCGATGCAATTGGGGTGCAGATTTGGTTGCGGCCCGCCATGTCGTGGCATGGAAGCTATCGTCGGCTGGATCCCGTTCTTGAACGGAGGGGTGTGGTAACTTTGCGGGTACTCAAACCGGAACAATCCAGCTGGACCAAGAAAATTTTTGTTCCATCCGCAAGTCAGGCCAAAATCGGTGGAAATGTCCGCAATCTGTTAACGGAATTTGATTTTTGGACTGATGTTTTCAGTCCATATAATAGTGTGTTCTTCCAGTGTTAATCAGACGCATAAGCCACTTGATAACAAATTACCACTTGAAATTTTCGTAATATGTGCTATATATGTTCGTTCTTAAGAGGTGGCCAGCGGCTACCCGGCGAATGGACAGACCTGACGGCTGTTATTCGCAATTTCCAATTTGGGAGTATAAAATGCGTCTAGTAGTAGTTTTGATGGTGGGTCTGTTCCTGATGGCTCTGTGTGGCTGTCCCGCATCCGACAACGGTGGTAGCGATACCCCCGCCGTGACCGGTGGCACCTCTGATGCCGGCACCGAAAAC
The DNA here is from genome assembly GCA_022646745.1 of Planctomycetales bacterium. Lineage (GTDB taxonomy): Bacteria > 4484-113 > 4484-113 > 4484-113 > JAFGCY01 > JAHEFU01. The sequence continues at coordinate 780,907 of CP060262.1, forward strand.
CCCTGCATGGGTGGTGAGGCTGCTGATGAGCACGCCGGCCATGACCACGCCGCTGGCGAGGGCCATGAGGACGGTGGCGAGAACCCGTGTGGTGAGAACCCCTGCGCGGGCGACAACCCCTGCAACCCCTGCGGCGGTGAGAATCCCTGTGGTGAAAACCCGTGTGGTGAGAACCCCTGCGGCGACAACCCGTGTGGCGACAACCCGTGTGGCGATAACCCCTGCGGCGACAACCCCTGCAACCCCTGCGGTGGCGGCGAGAACCCCTGCGGTCACTAGTAGATAAACGATCAACAGAAACGAAACAGGCCCGCCGATCCGGCGGGCCTTTTCATTTTCTGATTATGCTGGCGCAAGGCAGATGCAGCCTGCTTTCCCCAGACTAATAATTGGGGCTGTGCACCTTTGATGGATCCGCCTTGCGGCGGTCCTTCACCGGCTCATCGTTGATGAGCAGGCCATCGCGGAAGCGCAGGATGCGCTTGCAGCACTGGGCCACCTCTTCCTCATGGGTCACGATCACAAGCGTGATGCCGCCGTCATTGAGCTCCTGGAAGATCTTCAGCACTTCCTCGCCACTCTTGGTGTCGAGGTTTCCCGTTGGCTCATCGGCGAGGATGATCGCCGGCTCATTCACGAGCGAACGTGCCACGGCGACACGCTGCTGCTGTCCGCCGGACAGCTCATTGGGCTTGTGGTGAATGCGGTCCCCCAGCCCGACCCGCTCCAGCGCACTCTGGGCACGCTTGCGCCGGTCACGCACGAAACCGCTGTAGACCATCGGCAGTTCGACATTCTCAATCGCGGAAGTACGGGGCAGCAGGTTGAAGTTCTGGAACACGAAACCGATCTTGCGGTTCCGCACCCGGGCCAGCTCGCCGTCACGCATGCGTGACACATCCGTCCCTTCCAGGCGGTAGGTCCCGCTGCTCGGGCGGTCCAGGCAGCCCATGATGTTCATCGCGGTGGACTTGCCGGATCCGGAGGTGCCCATGATCGCCACGAACTCACCCTCCTCGATCGTGAAGTTCACGCCGGCAAGGGCGTGCACCTCATGCGTGCCCATCTTGTAGATCTTCTCAATGTCGATGAATTCAATCAGCTTCTTCATGATTTCAGAGCAGGTCCGCCAGAACCAGGATACTGCGGTAGGTTTCCTGGAAGGAAACCCGCGCCTGCAGGAGGGACAGTTCGGCTGCCAGCAGGTCGTCCTGCGCATCAATCACGTCCAGGGTGGTGGCCAGGCCGACGCGCTGGCGCTCCTCGGTGATCTTGAGGGTCTCGCGCAGCACCTGCACGTTCTTGATCTGCAGTTCGATGGTGCGGCTGCGAGTGTCCAGCTCGCGCTCCAGTGAACGCAGGGACTGCTTGAGCTGCAGCAGGGTCTCCTCGCGGTTGAGCTGCAGGTTCTCCAGGTCGAGCTGGGTCTGGGCCAGGCTGGCCTTCAGGTCGCGGTTGCGCCGGTCAAGCGACCAGCTGATGGAGGCCGTGATGCTCTCCTCATCAAGCCCGAGGATCGCATCGGCGAACTCGGCCTCGGCGGTGTTTCCCCGGCCGATGCTCAAACCGAAGTCCACGCGCGGCTCCATCTGGTCCAGCGTGGATTCACGGTTGATCTTGAGGTTGGCGATCGTCGTATCGATGCTGCGCAGGGTGAAGCTGGTGGCCTTCACGAGCTCCCACAGGTCCGGCGGCAGTTCATCGAAGCTGCTGTCCTCCAGCGCTCCCATGTCGAGTTCGATTTCGAACTCCTGCGGCAGGCCAACGAGTACCGTGAGCTGGTCCAGGCTGTCATGGTAGCCCTGTATCGCTGCAATCAGGGCATTACCCTGGCTGATGACGGAATTCTCCGCCTGCAGCACATCGAGCGGGATGCCGAGGCCGACCTTGAGCCGTTCCATTGCGCGATCGAGCTGCAGTAGCGCAGTCTCAAGGTTCGCGCGGCGCACGTTGATTGATTCACGTGCCGCCATCGAGCGGTAGTAGCTGTTGATCACATTGAGCTTCAGCTGGCGGATGTCATTGTCCAGGCTGTCGTAGCTGAGTTGCAGGCTGTTGCTTGCTGTGTACAGCGACAGGTTGTTGATGAATCGGCCACTGCCTCGCCTGAGCGGCTTCGTGTAGTTGAAGTTGAAGTTCTGGCTGTAGCTGTTGGAAAAGCCGCCGCCTCCCTTGGCACCACTCAGGCCGTAGGACACGGACATCGCATCGCCATTGTCGAAGGGCTTGCTCCAGGTGGTCGAGGCACTGTAGGACTGGCTGTCAGTCCCGCCGGCGAAGGGCCACTCATCGGTGCTCGACCGGCTGGCGCGCAGGTCACCGCTCCACTGGGGATCCCAGCGGTAGTAGGTGCGGTCCACGCTGAAGTGGTTCTTCTCGATCGTGTTCTGCTGGTTGCGCAGGCCGTAATTGTTGGTGACGGCGAGCTCCAGCAGTTCCTCAAGCGAAACCAGCATCGCGCCATCATCAGAGAATGGTTCAGGTGTCAGGCGGAACAGCTCAGCGGTTTCCATGCCGCTGTCCAGCGCATGCTGGAGTTCCTCGCCCCATGCCTTTCCCGTTTCCCCGGGTACAAGTCCAAATTCCTCTCCTGAAACCGTTACCGCCGCGTTCACAGATTCATCGCCTGCCAGCTCTTCAGCCCCAGCCGGCAGGGCAAGAATCAGGACCGTGGCAACGGGCAGCAGGCGCAGCGCAGTGCGCGTTGCTCCGTTCACGGGTTGCCTCCTCCACTTATCCTCGTTCTAGGGGGACGCTAATCCACCTTTCAATGTTTCGCCTAAGGGCCTTCTGATCCAGGTAGCTTGTAGCCGCTCTTGCTGAAGTCCAGCGAGACGACGTCTGATGCGAACTGCTCCACTGCCGGCGTGATGATCTTGCTGGTGACACCGAAGTAGATGCCGCCCATGATCAGGCTGTAGAGCAGGTAGCCGACGATAAGCTGGCCGAATCCAAGGTCAGTTGCCTGCATGAAGGCGATTGCATACAGGATGACCGCGTATAGCATGATCACCGAACCCACTATGTAGAGAACGCTGTTCCCCATCAGTGAGGCGGGCTTGAATCCATCACCGAACACCGCGAAGCTGGAGAAGCTTGCGGCGGTATAGCAGCACCAGCCGATGGTGTAGAAGAACATCGGGTATGCGGTGGTGCTCATCATGTCGCTGAGTGAGACGGGCGAACCGAACATCTTCGCGGCCAGGAAAAAGACGAGACCGGCGATCACCCAGATGAACAGGCCGAACAGGCCAAGCCACAGCAGGTTGCTGTCGACCATGGTCTGGTACAGCACATCAAGCTTGCCGGTCGCCCAGTTGGCCGCCACGTCGCGGTAGTTGCCATTGGGGTTGCTCATCGCAAGCTGCTTGCCGAACTCGACAGCGAATTCCTGGTATCCCGCGCTCATCTGCGCACGGTTCAGCACGAGCACAATCGAACCGATCAGGTGCCCGAGGAACACCACCGCGAATGAATAGAACGCGGTGTCGCTTTGGCCGTGGTGCTTCAGACTGGCACCGGGTGCAGTGACAACCTCAAAGAGATTGACAAAGAATTTCAGTCCGAGCACGACGAAGCTCACGAGCGTCAGCACGACAAGTGCTATCAGCATCATGCCGGTTGTGTCGTCACCCTGCAGCATTGCTAGCGCAAACATCGCAACCCCTACACACTAGGCCGGAATAAACGTCAATTATAGCCTAGTTCAGTTTTATTTGAATGGTCTCATAGGCGTCGACACGCTTGACGCCTGAGTAATTGACCACCACCGTACCCGCAGCATAGTCATGCAGGCCGCGGAAGGCGGGGAAGAACCAGCTCAGGAACACGGCCGGCCCCTCGAACAGCACGATGAAGATCAGCGTGCGGATCAGCAGGCTGCCGAAACTGGCGAATTCACCCCACTCAGTCACGACCCGGATGCCCACCCAGCTCATGCCGATGCTCCTGTTCCAGAATGCAAGGGAAAGGAAGTAGTACAGGTAATCGGTGATCGCAAACAGGATCAGCCAGTACGGGATCGGCTTCAGGTAGATGAAGGCATCGATGATCCTGCCCAGCTGGGTCCCGCCGCTGTCGTCATTGAAGAGGGCGAACAGCGGACTGCTGTTGCCTCCGGCGCCACCCATCACGAACAGGGCGCAAAGGACCAGGAAACGTGTGATTGTCCAGTCAATGCCAAGCGCCAGCAGCTTGCGCAGCGGATGGGCCGGCCGGCCCTCCATCCCGAAAGCACTGTTGCCGAGCTCGAACTCAGGCGGCTCCTCCGGCGCGATGTCCGGACCATAGTCCTCGCCACGCTCTGCGGCATCGAGGATCTCCTCCTCGCTGCGCACGAACATCGCCTCGGCGCAATCCACGCACAGCAGCTTGCCGCGCCGCACCGTCATCGCCTTCTGGCAGAAGAATGCCTGGCAGACCGGGCACTGTGTGGTGGCCACCTGGTCGGGATACTTGCGGCACATCACCTCGACCTGGCTGTCACGGTAGTAATCACTTACGGCACTGTCAGCGTCACCCGGCTGGTCGGACTGGCGGCCCGATCGGCTGAAGTCCACATCGCCGGGCATTGCGTCGGGGTTGCTGAGGACCTGCTGCAGGAGCGAGACCTTCTCGGTCTCCGGCAGTTCCTGCCATTCCTCAGGCTCGAACCCGTCCGGGATGTCCTTGTCAAATTTTCGTTGCGGGCGCTGCTCGGCATTGTCATGGGCAGGCTTGTCCCCGCGCGACGAAGCGTCAGGGGAACTCCCGCTGCTGCCTTCCCGGCCGGTCGTTGGCTTGTCCCCTGCGCCAGACTGGCCGCCCTGGAGCAGCCTCCAGAGCTGGTTGTCCTCGTCGGGATTGCTCCCGGCGGGAGGTTGGTTGTCAATCATTGGTACTGCGACCCTCCGGCACCCTTAGAGTGCGTCAATCCGCTTCTTTATCTCAGCCTGCTCCGCCGTGTCGCGCGTGATCCGGTGCAGGCGCTCCCATGCATTCCTGGCCCTGTGGGCAAAGCCCTGCTTCTCGAAGGACTCCGCCAGGAAGCGGTGGGCTTCATGGTACTGTGGGTCCTTCTCCACCGCCTTCTTGAAGTATTCTTCCGCGCCTGAATAATCACCGCGCGTGAAGGCAGTCTGCCCTTGGTCAAAGTACATCCTTGCGGTCAGGTCACTGCTTGGCATAGCTACTCCCACAGACTTGCATGTGCTGGTGGAGGAGATCGGATTCGAACCGACGACCTATTGCGTGCAAGGCAATTGCTCTGCCAGCTGAGCTACTCCCCCAGCACATGAACGGCCATAATTATACCGGAGTTTGCCTGCTTTGCCAGTCACCGCAATGCGCGCTGGCGTTCAGCCCAGTGCCAGTGCCTTGGGAATGAGGAGATTGCTCAGTCGCCCGTGACCTGGTGCACTGCTTCGATCAGCTGTTCGTTATCGATCGGCTTCTTCAGGGTGAGTGCCGCCCCGAGCATCCGTGCCATCGGCAGGTGGTCCAGCGAGATCTGCAGTCCCCCGCCGGAAATAGCGATGATCTGCACCTGCGGATACTCATTGCGCAGGCGGTTGATTGTCTCAAGCCCGTCTGATTCAGGCATGATGATGTCGGTGATCACAAGGTCCGGAGCGAATTCCTCCATCACCTCGGAGATGTGCAGGCCGTTCGCTTCACTGCGGACCTGGTAGCCGTGGTGCGTGAGCAGGCGGGTAAGCATGCTGCGCACACCGCTCTCATCATCTATCACCAGGATCCTAGTCATCTCCACCTCATTGCCAGTGGCCCGTGTTTTTGCTTCTGCACAGAATTTACCGCTGCGGAATCCCTTGCGTTGGAAACTACGGTGAAACGATGGTTAGATGACAGTAAACACCGGCGCGAAAAGATCGGCGTTTTTCAGCAGCGGCAATAACCAACCACACCAAGGGTCCGTCATGGTGATTGAAGTGTAGGTTGGCCGTGTAGCAGAGCCGGCCTGCCTCATCAGGGAAAGGGATCCAGGGGCCGGAACCTTGGCATGCTGGAACCGCCGGACGTAAAATGCCCAACCAGTGCCGGCGGGCCGGGACGGTAGAGCTGCATGCCTGTGGCAGCACCGTCCAGCCAGGGTGCCGGCCCCTCCCGAATCATCCGCCGTGGAACCATGGCGGCTGGTACCTTTAGACTGGAATGAATTCCGGCGACCGGCAGATGCAGTTCGAGGCTCTGCTGACAGCAGAGCTCTACCAGGCGGCCTGGGCCTACAGCTGCCGGCTTTGTGCGAACCCGCAAAGCGCCGAAGACCTGCTGCAGGAGGCACTGATTGTCGCGTTCACCCGGTTCCACCAGTTGCGGGACAGGCAGACCTTCAAGGGCTGGCTGTTCTCCATCGTCCGCACCAAGTACATTGACCAGCGCCGCCGCCACATCAGCCGGCCGGCAACCCTGGAACTGCCTGTGCTCAGTGCAACGGAGAAGCGCAACCGGGATGCCGAGGTCGTCAACTCAGCGCTTTCGCAATTGCCGGAGAACCAGAGTGAACTGCTGTGCCTGTATTACTACGAGGAACTCAGTGTGAAGGAAGTGGCGATTGTGCTGGGCACAAGCGAAAACACCGTCAAGCAGCGGCTGCTGCGTGCCCGGGCGGCATTACGGCGGCTGCTGACACCGATGATTGATGCGACCGATACTTCGGCCTTGTTCTAGGGGAAAGATGTGAGTCTCCATGAAAGGATCATGCAGGACCGGATCAGCTCCGAGGAGCAGCTCAGCAGCGCGGAGCGCAGCCAGCTGGCTGCCGATCCCTCACTACGCAGCCTGATGGAGGAGAACCGGCTGCTGGAGCAGGCCCGGCCACGGGTCTGGCAGGCCCCGCAGCGCAGCCAGATGCTGCGCAATGTCTACCAGAAGTCGGCGCATGGCAAGGGAATCCTGTCGCTGTTCAGCATTAGCTTTGGCCCGCAGCGCCTGCGGGCCATCGCGGGCGGCGCTGCGATGCTGGTCATCCTTTTATCCGTCGGCCTGTACCTGCAGCAGTATTCCTCTCGCTGGCAACGCAGTGACGGATTCGAGATCAGCTACCGCCTGCAGCCTGATCCGGGCAGCGACCTGCAGTACTTCAGCAATCAGCTGGCCGGAGAGGCAAGCGCCATCGGTGAGTCCCACTTCGGCCGCGGCAGCGTGGAGCTGCTGGCACTGGAACCGGGGAATGACGGCATGGTGACCGCGGTACTGCGCCTGCGCAATGTCAGCCCACCGGACCTTGTGCAGTTCGATGCCGAGTTCAGCGGCCAGCGCAAGGTGGAGCGCACCGGTGTACGCCAGTCCAGCTGGTACAGCAACCCGCGCCAGCCTGGACAATTGTACGAAAGCAGGCTGGTCACGATCAACAGCGATGCCGCCCTGTTCCCGCAGCAGTTCAGCCTGAGCGAGGTGCGTGAGCTGGACCAGCTGCTGCAGCTGATGAACGGGGAGGATGAGCTTTACATCCGTGGCATGAGCCTTGGCGACGGCAAGCGCTTCAGCCTCGGTGAGGTGGTCTCACTGGAGGTGGATGACGAAGGCAACCTGACAATCGAGGACAGTGCGGGCCAGCCAGCGGATGGCAGCAGCCCGCTTGAGTTCAGGGAAGTCGTATCAGGTGAGGAAGACGGAGCGGACTGATCAGTTCCAGCCCGACGGGTCGTATGGTTCGCTTTCGTCCTTCTTGTTTGTCAGTGATGAGGAGCCGTCATCACGGCCGTCGTCAATGATGGAGTTGTTCCAGCGGTTGATCCATGAATCCCGGTCCTGGTTGCCCCACCAGGGGGATACGAAGTAGTAGATTGCCGCAGCAATCAGGAGCAGCCCGATGAATTGTCCAATGGTGATCCGCATTTCCGACGTTCCCTACAGCTTGTTTGGTGAACCAATAGGATGGTAACCGCATGCCACGGAGCTGAATATCCTATCGGTCGGATTTGCCGTTACTTAACCTAAATATTACCGCAGGTCAGGATTCCTTGCCGGCCATACAGGCGCGCAACATCTGCGCCATGCTGGCCGCTTCCAGCGATGCACCACCGATCAGCGCGCCATCTATATCCGGCTGGCTGAAATAGTCCGCGATGTTTGCCGGCTTGACGGATCCTCCGTACAGCACAGGCATGGCCTCGGCCGCCTCCGCTGAGACGTGCTCACGGAACCAGCTGCGCACAAGTGCGGCCATTTCCTGGGCATCCTCGCGGCTGGCGTTCTCGCCGGTACCGATGGCCCAGATCGGTTCGTAGGCCAGCACCAGCTCACCCGGCTCGATGCCGGAGATGATGCCACGCTGGGCTTCGAGTTGCTGGCGGCAGTACTCCCCCGCCCGGCCGGAGCGGCGCGTCTCCAGGTCCTCGCCGATGCACAGGATCGGCACCAGGTCCTGCTCGATCGCCTGGCTGAGCCGCTGAGTGATGCTTTCCTCGCTGTCACCGAACAGGCCGCGTCGTTCGGAATGGCCGACGATCACATAGTCACAGCCGAGGTCCGCCACCATCTGCGCGCTGACCTCGCCGGTATAGGCTCCACCGCCCATGGTGCTCACGAGCTGGCTGCCGCTGAGCACGTGAGAATCCTCAAGCAGCGCACCCAGCAGCCCGAGGTAGCACAGCGGCGGGCAGACCAGCAGGTCAATCGGGGGCTCGGCTGAATCAGCGAAGTATTCGGGAAGTTCAGCGCGCAGCTCCTCGCAGTAATTCTCGATGTCCTGCCAGAGCAGGTTCTGCTTCCAGTTTGCGGCCAGGAGCGGCCGGCGGCTTGCTGCCATTTTCACTCACCTTGCCGGGAGCAGTCCTCAATTGCCTCGTCCCCGCCGGAACCACCCGGCCGGGCTGCGCCCCCATGGTCGTACCAGAACCGCATGATGTGGTCGCTGGCCTCAAGGTAGTGTAGCTCATCCACCTCCGGCCGCGGGAAATTGCGGATGTACATGCTGAACACCGGAGCAGCGCTGCAGCCTAGTTCCAGCAGGCGCGTTTGCAGGCGTCGCACGGTGCCCCCGCTCCAGCAGGAGGTATCGCAGATCAGCGGAGTGTGGAGCCTGCCAACCGGGATGTTGCCAACGTCACTGGCACAGAAGAAGGGCAGCTTCAGCTGGTGGCTGAGGAACACCGCAGGGAACAGGCCGCTGCGGATCACGCCGACGACGCAGTCGGGGCGGGGGTCCATCCCTTCGACGTAGCGCACCATGCGCCAAAGGAGCTGCGTGTACAGCTCCGCGCTGACGGCGTACTGCGCACCGGGACCGCCTGCCTGCCTGTCGGATGCCACGCGCAGATGATATCAGGCGCGCTACAGTTCCCGGTTGACAACGCGCAGCGCGCGGCCGACGATCTCGACCTTCTCGCCGCTGCGTTCGACCAGCAGGGTCGAATGGGCGTAGTCAGAATTGGCAGGGGACAGCGCCAGCATCCCCTCGACCTCCATGTAGCTGCGCAGCTTGATCTGGTTGCGGTCGTTGATCGCCACCATGCAGCCGTTCACGGGCTTGCTGGATGGGCTGATCACCACCCAGTCCCCGGCATTGACGATCGGCGCCATCGCGTTGTCATCCACACTGAGCACGAAGGCATCGGTGTCGTCGTTGCAGAAGGCCGCGGGCAGGTGGAAGCCCGCCTGCTCTCCGGCGATGTTCGTCAGCGGCTGCCAGTTGGATTCATACACCGGCAGGTTCATCTCACTCGACAGTTCGTCGTTGCCTGCACTATGGGTGAACTGCGCCGCCGGCAGGCTGGAGATCTGGCCGCGCTGGCGGATCTGGCTCGTGATGTATTCAAGGTTGCTGATGCCGCGGCGCAGCATGTCCATCAGTTCTGTGCCGTCACTGACCTCGACCAGCGGGTCGGCCTCGAAGCTGCTCAGTCCGCTGCCGCTTTCCACTTCGCTGACCGCCGGGGCAATCGACTGCACGATGCCTGCCTTGCGCAGCAGGTGGATCTCCGGCACGTTGTAGGCCCGTGCCAGCTTGGCCAGTGTCTTGGCGGAGGGGGTGTAGATCCCGTTCTCGATCTGGCTGATGTAGCCCTGGGTGATCCCCGTGACGCCCGCAGTCTGCGTCATCGTCATGTTGTTCTTGATACGCAGGAGCTTGATGTAGTTTCCCAGTTCGTTTCCACGCATGTTAAACCCCTTCAGGCCAATAAAACGGACAAGATAAGAAAATGAAATCTCTACTGACGGACCGATATTGGTTTTTATTAGCCAATCAGAATATACAGGATATCGGCAGGCCTGATCGGACATAAAGGAGCAAATAGAAGGCTAAACCGGGATTTAACCAATTTTCAGGAGCGGGGTTCCAGCAGCATCAGCACGTCGTCATCCAGCCTTGCACTGTCCAGCAGGTGGAAGCGCTGGGCATCGTCAACGGACTGCAGCGCGAACGAGGGAGCAAATGACATCGCATCAGCACCGAGCAGCACTGGCGTATGGACCAGCGCCAGCTGCTGCAGCGCGCCCTGCCCAAGCAGGCTGGCTGCGACGGATGCCCCGCCCTCCACCAGCAGGCTAAAGGTACCGCGTTGCCACAATTCGGCCGCCAGCTCATGGAAGTCGATCCTGCCAGACATGCCGATTAGGGGCAGCAATTCAGCAGAACCCTGCCAGCCGGACGGTGCATGTTGCTGCAGTCCGGCAACGATCAGCCGCGGCCGGCCCTCGCGGAACTCCCCGGACAGATCACTCACCGCATAGCGATCCAGATCAGTCAGCAGTTCGAAACGCGGATCCAGCAGCACCCTGGTAGGATGGCGCAGTTGAACGCTCTCCATATCCGCCAGGTACTCAGCCAGCACATCCCGGCGCGTTGTCAACTTCGGGTTGTCGGCACGAACCGTGCCGCTGCCGACGAGGATCGCGTCATGCTTCTGGCGCAGGAAGTGCGCATAGCCGTGGCTGCGCCGCCCGCTGAGCCACTGGCTGTGCCCATTCGCGCAGGCGATCCGCCCGTCCAGCGAACTGGCCAGCTTGAGGCAGGTGAAGCAGGACTGCCGTTCCTTGTTGTGGATGAAGTAATCGAGCTGCAGCCGTGCCTCATCCGCCAAGAGGCCGCTCTGGACTTCGATGCCGGCAGCCCTGAGCAGGCCACTGGCCTGGCCGTGGCTGCGCGGATCCGGGTCGTCAAAGGCGAACAGCACGCGTGAAACACCAGCTTCAACCAGGGCGGTCGTGCAGCTGCGGGGCTGGCGGCCATGGTGCGAGCAGGGTTCCAGGCTGACATAGGCCACGGCCCCCCGGCTGTCGCCGGCGGCGGCCAGTGCTGCCACCTCCGCATGCGGTCCGCCATAGCTTGCATGCCAGCCCTCCCCGATCAGGTTGCCATCGCGCACCAGAACGCAGCCCACCAGTGGGTTGGGGCTGACCTGTCCCAGCCCGCGGCGGGCCAGCTGCAGCGCGCGGTACATCCAGTACTCGTCGCTGCCGGCGGGATGGGGGTTCGTGTCAGTGATCATCAGGGATGCGCCAGATTAAGCCAATCCACGGCCTTTGTCCAGCTGCCATCTCCGCTGATTGAAAACTGGCGGGCCTCACAGGCAGCCAGGTCCAGCAGCCACTGGCCGGTGTCGTATTGCATCGGCATGCGGGCCTCGACCACCTGGCGGCCCCAGCTGGGGTCGTCAAAGCTGAAGACAACCTCAAGGGTGTAACTGCCATCGCCATGCTTCTCCATGCCGGTGATGCGGGTGCGCTGGAGGCTGCTGCCATGTCCCTTGAGCAGCGGTTCGATGAGCGAGCGTGCCATTCCGCGCTGGACGGGGATGATCCCGGCCTCAAGCCGGTTCATGTCCTCAGAGCGCACGGCGTCCCCGATTTGCAGCACCGCACTGCGCACGGCTCCGCGCGTCATCAGCGGCGGCAGCAGCAGGCCCAGCAGGCCGGCAAGCAGCACGAATGCGGCAAGGATCCAGACGGTACGGTTCACGAGCTATGAAACCCCGCAGGCGGCGGCAGTATCGCAGTGGCCCAGAAAAGCAGAAGGCCCCGCCGCAGCGGGGCCTCGGATGGTTCTGCTTTCGTAGGTCCTACTCAGCTTCAAGCTGGGCCAGGATGTTGAACACGATGTAGCGGCGCAGCTCCTTGGGCTCGATCTCCATCAGGCGCGGGCGGCCGGAGATGTCAGTCACCTTGGTGTGATAGAAGAACTCCATCATCACGATCAGGCCCGGGAAGCGGACACCGAACACGCCGTCGAAGGGATAGGGAGCGCCGACGGGCTGGTCCACCGCGTTGGTGATGCTGTGGCGGTGGGGCGGCTTCTCGATGCCGAACACCACGCCGCGGTCAATGTCGAAGTAGTAACGGCTGGAGATGCCGATGTTGCCCCAGCTCTTGAACTCGGTAAGCTCCTCGCTGGTGCGCTCCTCCCACTCCTTGTTCCACTCGGAAACACCGCTCATGTCAATGATCGCGAGGTTGCGGCCATTGATCTGGGTGTAGTCGATCAGCTTGTACATGAACTTGGTCATGATCGGCTCGTTCTCCGGCAGGCCGGGAACGTGGATCGGGAAGCTGTGGAACCAGATGTTGTCGTTGTAGACCGGGTAGTCCGGCAGGTACAGCAGGTGGGTCCACTCAAACACATGGGAGATGTTCAGGTCGATGTAGTTGCGGTCGGTATCGGCATCCGCAATCAGTCGGTTGCGGGAGACCTTGCGCAGCAGCTCGAGGCCGCCGACATCCAGCACCTCGCCCTGCTTGTTGCTGACGTATTCAATATTGTTGACCGTGACGGAGTCAAGGTCGATTGAGTCGGACATGGAGCCGGCGAAACCGCCGCCATCATCTCCGCCACCGCCGTCACCACCGCCGCCGCCACCGCCGCCGCCGCCCTGCATCGGGCCGCCCTTGCCGACGTTGGAAGGATCTGCGGGGGGAAGGTTCAGGTTCTTGATGAAGTCGTCACCGATGCCCATCGCACCACCGCCGCCGCCGTCTCCACCGGAGCCGCCGCCGTCGAGGTTGAAGTTGCTCCAGGAGTCATCACCGAAGCGCGGGTCGGTGCGGTCACGGCCGAGGAGCGAATCCAGGGCGCGCACGCGATAGGTGTAGAAGTTGATCCGGTTGCGGTTCAGGCCCGGACCGCTGTAGTTCACGACATCCTCGTAGACCGAGCCGATCGCGAACTCACCCCAGACGATCTCATCCTTGAAGCCGGGCGAGACCTGCTCACCGTTCATGATGAGCTGGAGCATGTAGCGGGTCTTGAGATCCTCCTCCGGGTTGAAGCGAAGAAGCTGTGCTTCCTCGATCTTGGCCTCGGCGGTGGAAAACGAGCCTGCCAGGGCAAACAAGGCCATGGCAACCATGCATAACTTCTTAAAAGCGTTGTTCATACAAACCACCCTTGGCATTCCCCGGTAGTCCAGTTCATTATGACTGCCGGAACGGTGATCGGTTGCAGTGAATTGAAAAAAACTGGAGCTGAGGGGATTCGAACCCCTGACCCTCTGTCTGCCAGACAGATGCGCTACCACTGCGCCACAGCCCCGACTCAGTTCATCTCAACCTCTCTGCCTGCCGCCCATAGGTCCTCCAGCCTGTAGAACTCCCTCAGTGCCGGAGTGAACAAATGGACGGTCAGAACGCCGAAATCGGCAAGTATCCACTCGCCGTTTTCATAACCGTTTAGGCCGTCCGGCATTATATCATACCTGGCCATTTCCTCAATCACGTAGTCCATGATGGCACGGTTGTGCAGCGCCGTCAGGCCGTTCGCGATCACGATGTAATCGAGGTAGTCGACCTGCTCGGAAACGTCGATAATCACGGGACGCTCACCCTTGCGCATGTCAATCGTGTCATGGATCCTGCGCAGGACTTCATCCATGCTCGGATCATCATCAGGATCCGTGACCTGCGGGCTTTTCTTCGGAATCTTGACCATATATGTACGGTAGACCTCTTGGCCGAATCCGGCCGGGATTGATTCTAGCTGAAGGAGGCGGGAGCCGGTAGGCTGCTCAGCCCTCTGTGCTCTCAGCCGTGGCCGGTTCCGGGGCACCGAGCACCTTTAGCTTCAGTTCCCGCGTCTGGCTGTACTTGCCCATGTCATCCACCACCCTGATGTGGATGGTGAAGTCCCCGGGCTTCGGGAAGTCGCGCGCCAGCTGGGGCACTTCACTTTGCTCCTCGAAGTTGCCGTCCCCGTTCCAGTCCACTTCCCAGCCGACCACCTTGCCGTCGCGGTCCGTGCTCTTCGAAGCGTCCAGCTTGACCGTCATCGGGGCAAAGCCCTGCTCCTCCGCCAGCTTCGCGACCGCCACCGGCGGGGCGTTCATGTTCACGAGGAAGTCATGCACCTTCTGCACGTCGGAGGGTGCAACGTATTCATCGCTGGTATGCAGGTGCTGGTTCTCCGCGCTGACACCGGGCAGGTTGCGCTCATGCCCGGGCTCACGCGCCCAGTAGCTCTGCAGGCTCATGCTCTCCATCTCGTCAAGGTTGTAGTCCTCCGCGTGCTGGGCCAGGGCCAGCAGCTGGTCCACGCTCAGGCTGGTCTTGACGCTTTCTGAGAACAGCCGGGTGAGCTGGGGCAGCTTCGGTATCATCTGCGGGCTGGCCATCTTCTTCAGCACGAGCTTGATCACCTTCTGCTGGCGCTGCATGCGGCCCTTGTCGGCCATTGCATCATGGCGGAAGCGCGAGTACTGCATCACCTGCTCACCATTGAGATGCTGCAGGCCCTTCTTCAGGTTGATGTGCAGGCCTGCGGCACGGTCGGTGTACTTCATGTCCTTCTCGACATCGACCTCCAGGCCCCCGAGAGCGTCGATCAGCTCCACGAAACCGTCGAATTCGATCACGACATAGTGGTCAAATTCGATGTCGAGCAGCTTCGCAATTGATTCCGTGGAGCGGTTGATTCCACCTTCGGTGAGATCCTGCTTGGCCTTGGCGTTCTGCATCTGCCCAAAGGCATATGTATGCCCTAGTTTGTCATAGCCGTGGCTCTTGCCTTCCTGGAAGTGCTGCACCCAGCCGTCCCGCGGCAGGCTGGCCAGGCGGATCTGCTTCTTGTCGAAGTCCGTGCTGGCGATCAGGATGCTGTCGCAGCGGTGGATAAGGCCGGGGTCCTTCTTTGTGGTCGGTGTATGGTCCAGGCCGAGCATCAGGATGTTGATCCGCTCCTTGCCGTTGAAGCTCTCGGTCAGGGAAGCCTTCGGGCTGACGATGTTGCGTGCCAGCTTCACGCCCTGCTCCCAGCGGGTGTGGGTCTCGCCCGTGACCTGGTTTTCGATCGGCACCGTGAACCAGTTCCAGGTGAAGATGGCGGCCACTACCGCCAGGAAGATCGCGGGATAGAGCAGGCTGCTGCGCATCTGCAGCGGCTTGCGCTTCAGCTTGCGTCTGCTGCCACGGACTATGTTGCGGCTGAGCTTCGGGGACTGGGGAATATATGGAACGTATGGCTGTTCCGCAAGCGGCTCAACGGCGGGCTCAGCCTTGGCGGGAGCAGGTGCGCCGTTGGAGGCGGCAGCAACCGCATGCTGCGCATCGGCATGGCCGTTGTGTCCGGCTAGTTCAGTTCCCGGCTGGCCATCCGCTTCCTCAAGCTGGTCCAGCATCCTGTTGTCATCATCCGTCAATTCGTTCTTCCCGCAGTAACCGGCGCGCATGCTCCCGGTATTCGTTGTAAAGGGCCACCGTATTAGATTCGATCATCAGGCCGCGTTCGATAATACTGCGCAGCTTTCCACTGGCAACTGCGAACACCGCGGCGTCGAGGTCCTGCCGGGAGATCTCCCGCACTTCCTCCACGCCAGGGAAGCTGCGGTCAGCACTGGTGTAGTCCGCCACGTAGAGCAGCTTCGAGAGCAGCCCCATCCCCGGGCGGCCGGTCACATGGTCACAGACCGCCTGCTCCACCTCAGGGTCATCAATCCCGAAGCGGCGTTTCAGCAACAATGCCCCGACCTTGCCGTGCAGCAGCTCAGGGCTGTTTTCCTCCTCAGGGCTGACGGGCAGGCCACGCTCACGGGCGATGGCCAGCTGGTCCGGCACCGGCATCTTCTTGGCGTTGTCGTGCAGCAAGCCGGCGATTTCCGCCTGGTCCTCCAGCTGCGGAGCATGCAGCTGGGCCAGGCGCACGCAGGCAGTCGCAACCTTCACGCTGTGGTCATGGCGCTTGGCTCCCATGAAGTCCTTCAGCAGGTTCGTCAGGCGTTCGCGTTCGCTGTGGTCCAGCACGGCGCAGATTATATCCGCGCCGGAAGCATGCGTCAGGCTGGCGGGCGGCGGAAAACGGTGACGTAGCGTACCCGCGGCGGGTCCTCCCCATCGCTTAGCAGCTCAAAGCGCTCATTCTCAAGCCCGTGGTCGGCAGTGAGCATGTCCAGCTCGCTGCGGCACAGCGCCCAGGGCGGGCCCTCAATGCGCTCGCCCTCCTCGCGCACCCGGCAGATCACCACCAGCCTGCCGCCGGGGGCCAGCATGCCGGCCAGCGGGGCGAACATCCGCAGGCGCAGGGCATCCGGCACGGCCTGCAGGGTGTTGATTTCCACCACGAGGCCAAAGCGGCCATGCATTTCAGCAGGCAGGTGCAGCAGGTCAGCCGCGCGATAGTCCACCGGGCTGTCTGGCCAGCGCTCATGGCACCAGTTGATGGCGGTCTCGGACAGGTCGAAAGCCGTCACGCTGAGGCCCCGGCGGGCCAATTCCTCCGCATCGTCCCCCAGGCCGCAGCCGACCACCACCGCAGGCCCATCCGGCTTGGGCAGGTGTGCATCCAGCAGCTGCAGAAGCAGCGGACTGGGCTGCAGGTCAGCCCAGGGCACGAAGGAAGGGTCTCCTTCGGCCTGGCGGTACAACTCCTCGAACCAGCCCTGGCTGTCGCCGCGTGCCATGAATTCACGTGCCAGTTCCTGTGAACTGCGCCTGTCCTTTCCATCCATGCCGGGATTATATGCCTGGCTCGCTCGATTGAACCCCATAGCCGATCCTGCTGTCTGGGGAAATGAGGGTCCGGTTTTGCCAAAGTGTCGTTATAATTCCTCACTTCAATGAAGCGAGTACCGCTTTTCGAGCTGCTGCTGCTGGCCTGCCTGATATTGCTGCCCCAGTCCGCGTATGCGGATGCACTCAATGACGAACAGGTGGCGATCGCCGCCGAACGCAACGGTGACAAGGACAGCGCACTCAAGCTTTACCAGTCAGCCTTTGATGGCTACAGCGATGACGAACAGTTTGCAGAAGCCGCCCGAGTGGCCCAGTCGCTGATGCTGCTGCAGATCAGCCTCGGGATGATCGGCGAAGCTGTCGACTCCAGCGCCAGGGCCCGCCACATGCTGGTGCAGGCCGGGCGCAGCTCGCAGGCCGCACAGCTTGCCAACCAGCTCGCCAGCCTGCTCAAGGCGCGTAGCGAGTACAAGCTGGCTGAGGAAAGTTACCTTGCGGCGCTGGACATCTACACGCAGGATGGCAACCGCGTCAGCATGGCCGGGACGCTGATGAGCCTCGGGGTGCTGGCGGAACTGCAGGAGCAGCCGCTGCGCAGTGCAGAGTACTACGAGCAGGCCGGCGACGTGTTCCTCGCCCTGAGCGACGAGCGCGGCCTGATGCACAGCTACGGCAGTGCTGGCAATGCACGGCTGGCGGCCAGTGATGACGTTGGCGCGGAGCAGGCCTTCCGCCAGGCGCTGTTCCTCTGCGAGAAGCTTGACGACCCGCTGGTCTGCGTGGACCTTGAGCTCGGCCTCAGTGCTGCACTGCGTGGGATGGAGCGCTTGAAGGAAGCGCTGGACAGCACCGACAGCTGCCTCGGGATGCTGGCGCAGTCCCCCGACCGCTTCCTGCAGGCCCGCACCATGCTTGAACGGGGACGGATCCTCGGCCTGCAGGATGACAGGGCAGCGGCGCTGGACGCGATGGTGCAGGCCTGGGAGCTGTTTGGCAAGGATGGCCGGATGGAACAGCAGGCGGCGATGGCAACGGAGCTGATCGAGGCCGCCCAACAGGCAGGCCGCAACGACCTGGTGCAGCGCTACCGCCAGCTCCGCAGCGAACTCAACGTCTCATCCTGAGCGCGCGGAAGTCGCGCCGGCTGTTGAAGTACAGCGACTGGATGATGGCGAGCACCAGCCACATCGTCATCAGTGACGATCCCCCCTGCGAGATGAATGGCAGCGGCAGGCCGGTCACCGGGGTAAGCCGGATCGTCATTCCGGCGGCCACGAACACGTGGAAGAAGAAGAACGCGCTGGCCCCGTAGCAGATGTAGCGCTCGTAGTTGCTCTGCACGTCCCGTGAGATTGCCAGGATGCGCGCGATCAGGAAGAAGTACATCGTCAGCACGTACAGGCAGCCGAGGAAGCCGTACTCCTCGGCGATCAGCGCGAAGATGAAGTCGCTTTCTATCACCGGGATGAAGCCGCCCCGGGTCTGGGTGCCGCGCAGGAAGCCCTTGCCGGTCAGCCCGCCGCTGCCGACGGCGATCTCGCTCTGGTTGATCTGGTAGCCAATGCCCTGCGGGTCGGCCTTGGGGTCGAGGAAGGCGCGGATGCGGTCCTTCTGGTGCGGGTAGAACAGGAACTGCCAGGCGAAGATGCCCATCAGCACGAAGCCGACGAGCGTTGCCAGGATCAGGCGGCGGCGCACCGGGGTGAACAGCGCCATCACGAAGAACACGGCGACGAACACCATCGCCGTGCCGAGGTCCGGCTGCAGCAGCACAAGTGCCAGCAGTGACATCAGCACACCCAGTGCAGTAAGGTAGGCCCGGTCTGCGCGCAGCCCCTCACGTGAGAACAGCCAGGCGAGGATCAGGATGAAGGCCAGCTTGGCGAACTCCGAGGGCTGGATGTCAACGGGACCGATGGAGATCCAGCGGTTGGCACCCATGCCGTGGCTGGCACCGATCAGAAGCACGAGCACGAGTGCGGCGGCGACCGGCACATAGAACCACAGCCAGCTTTCCGGGCGCAGTCCCCAATTCACGCGGCGCACGAAGTGGTGCACGACGAGCGCGATCACCAGCCAGACGATCTGCTTGATCTCGACGATGGAGAAGAACACGCCGGGGGTGTCGCCGGCTTCCCAGGTCGCGCTGTACACGTAGACCAGCCCCGAGATGGACAGGGCCAGACCAAGCAGGAACAGGACCCAGTCGAAGCTCAGGCTGCGCACGGGGAGATTATAGAGGGATATAGGAGGTCAGGTGAAAACCTGACAGGGGATGGGGACAGGGAGGATCTGGGAGTCCCGCCAAAGGCGGGATTGTAGGGAGTAGCGGATTGTAGCTCTTAGAGCTACTTGGACTTGTCGGTCTAAGACCGACACTCCTATCAGCTTTCGCCTACTGTCCACTGCTTCTTACCCTTCTGCCTTCTACCTTCCGTCCACCATTCCATTGTGCGCAAGCAAGTTCCGCACTTCCGCTTTCTGCCCATCCCGCATCCCGCATCCCACGAAAGCGAGCCAACGGCTCTCGCTCCTTCTATAATCCCCGCGTGGGGCTTCCCGATGCTCAGATAGTGATTGCCGGCGGCGGGCCGGCCGGATCCATGTCCGCGGGCCTCTTGGCGCGCGCTGGCTTTGATGTGCTGCTGCTCGAATCCGGCGGGCCTGACAACGATGTGCTGTGCAGCGGTTTGCTCAACCCGGAGGCGCAGGCCGCGCTCGGCGTGAGCCCGCCGGCGCATGTGCTGCGCGATCCACTGGCTCCGCTGCTGCAGTACCACGACCGTGACAACTGCGTGAGACTTGAATACGACCCGCGCTATGTCAACACCAGCCGCCCGGCCTTTGATGCCTGGCTGCGTGAAGAGGCCCAGGCGCAGGGCGTGAAGATCCATTACGAGACCCGGGCGAAGCGCATCAGCCATGACGAGCGCGGCATCAGCCTGGCAACGAGTGCCGGCGAACTGTCCTGCCGCGTGCTGCTGGACTGCACCGGCTGGCGCGCGTTGTCAAGGAAGCAGAGCGAACGCCGGCCGGCCCCGGCCGTGCATGCCTTCCAGGGCACGATCACGGCCGACCTGCCACCCGGCAGCATGTGGGCCATCTTTGACAGCGCACTGACGGACTACTACGCCTGGATCGTGCCGAAGGGCGGGCAGCGCTTCCTGCTGGGGGCCGGCTACCTGCAGGCCAGCGAGGTGACCCGCGACCAGGCGGACAACCCCTGGGGTAAGCTGACGCGCATGCTGGACTACCTCGATGCGCTCGGCTGTTCAGTCGAGCTGGAGGATGCCAAGCCGCTCGGTTCGCCGATCACCACCCCGACGGACATGCGCCAGCTGTGGTGGGGAGAACGCGGCGTGGTCCCGGTTGGCGAGGCCAGCGGGATGGTCAGCCCGTCAAGCGGCGACGGAATCAGCTTCTGCCTGCAGGGCGGGATCTCCATCGCACAGACACTGACGCAGTTCCGCAGCGAACTGTCCAGCCCTGTAAGTGAGGACCTGCACCGGCGCATCCTGCGGCGCTACCTGGCCGGGATGGCACCGGCGCTGTCCGAGCTACGCTTCAATATCCTCAAGGCGCGCACCGCCGCCGACCCGCTGTGGCGCAATGCCGCGGTTCGCCTACTGCCGCTGTTCCTGCGCCGGCCGGTGCAGCACCTCGACTGGGCCGCAGGCCATGCCCGCAGTGCCTGAAGTTATAATCAGCCTGCTCCGCAGATGGGCGGCGCGAGGTGCAAGGAAATGATGATCATCAGGTGGATCACGGGCTTCTTCAAGACCCTGGTCAATCTGTGGGACTGGCAGGAATGGTCCTACTACACGAAGACCGGCTTCGACCCGAAGATGCCCGCATCACAGCGCTGGGAGGCATTCGTCAAGGTATCCGACAAGGTGCCTGAGACGGAGGCCGAGGAAGTGATGCCGGTCAAGAACCGCCGCGTGTTCCTGAAGGACAAGTACGGCCAGGCGGCCGACGAGATGATCTACGGCAGCACCGACGACTACAAGGTTGACGCCGTGATGGAGCAGTACGAGAAGGAACTGCGCAGCCGCACCGCCGGCAACTTCTACGCCACGATGATTGTCAACCGCAACCTCGACTACTTCCACAACACCCGCCCGCCGGATGACCCGATGAGCGAAGCGCTTGACGCCGACCGCAAGTACCGCGAGGAACAGGCAAGAAGGAACAGGGAACAGTAACCCAGGTTGCAGGGAGCTGGTTGCTGGTTGAAGATCGAAGGCTGAAGGTTACTGGATGCAGTTTTCAGGTGCGGTGCCGTGCTGCGCATTACCAGGCAAGAACACTGAGAAGCGAAGCTTCACAAATCCCCGCTAAGCTGGTCTTTGCGACCAGCAACCCGAAACCTGTTGTCTGGCCAGCGGCCTGACAACTAGCCCTTCTCGCGCGTGATGCGGATGCAGTCGTCAATCAGCGCCTCGACGAAGTCCTGCAGCAGGTTGCCAACCAGCTCCGGCTTGAAGTCTTCCCCCTCGTCAATCCGCAGGGTGCTGCGTGACAGGGTGGCCGTCAACCTGCGCAGGCGGCCGTCGCGGTCCTCGCTGCACTTCAGCGCGGCTCGCAGGCGCGGTTCGGTGTGCGTGGCCGACAGCGTGATGATGAAGTAGCGGTTGAAGGTGCCGACGCCGATGATGGCAACGCCGACCTGCGCCTCCCAGTCGCTGCGCTCCAGTTTCGGCAGGCGGTCCAGCTCACGAATGTAGCCGGCGATGCTGGACGGCGGCTGCTCAAGCAGGATCACGGTGTCCAGCCCGCGGGCCTCGGTCAGGCGCTGGTAATGCGCCACGGCATTCTCCACCGCCTCATCCAGCAGCGGTATCACCTGGGTCTCCATGAAGCCGATGCGCTCGCGCAGCTGGGCTGCCGCCTGCTGCTTCTTCGCACGCGCCGCCTTGACCTCCTGCGCCAGCCTGTCCAGTTCGCTGCCCATGGAGCAATTATAGAAGGAGCAATCAGCCATGAAGAGTGAGCATTGAGTCAATTGAAAGGCGAGATAACCTAAGGGCAGGTTAGGCTCATTGCTCATCTCTCACTCTTCATTGCTCAATTGAAACAGATCTGCGCCCTTGGGGATAATGTACTGGATATGGTCAGGACCACGGCCCTCACGGAGCAGCAGAAGCTCGAGCTGCGCGAACGCATCCTCGAATGCGCGATGAACATCCTCGCGCAGGACGGGGCGCACGGGCTGAGCATGCGCCGGCTGGCAACTGATGTCGGCTTCTCCACGATGGTGCTGTACAACTTCTTCCGTGACAAGGAAGAGATCATCACCGCACTCTACCTGCGTGGCTTCGAGGAACTGGGGGCGGAGCTTAAGGCCGTGCGCCGCTTCAGCGATGCGCAGCGCCACATTGAGGCGCTCGGCCATGCCTACCGCCGCTTCGCCCTGAAGCGCCCGGCCTGCTACCAGCTGATGTTCGGCACGCCGGTACGCGAGTTCACACCAGACCAGGACTGCCTCGAGAAGAGCTACCTGTGCATGGAGGTGCTGATCGGCGCTGTCAACGAGGGTGTCACACAGGGACTGTTCATTGAGCTGCCGGTGGAAATGATCGTGCTGCAGCTCTGGAGCGCCGTGCACGGGATGGTCAGCCTCGAGCTGCGCGGCTACTTCGAGACCCGTGCCGACGCCACTGCGGCATTCGAGATCCGTGTGGAGACCGCCCTGCGTGGACTGCAGAAGGAAATCGCCGAGTGTTGATCGGACTTTTGGCAACTTTGGTCAGCAGCTTTGTACTGCTGTTGATGATTGGAAGAAGATGGCCCGCAAGCGGACTGTCCGCTCAACGCAGCGGCATGCTGGCAATGGCTCTGCTTTTCCTGATAACGGGCAGCGTGCATTTCGCCATGACTGATGGAATGGCAAGGATGATTCCCGAATTCATGCCTGCCCCCAACCTGATCGTCATCCTCAGCGGAGTGGCGGAAATTGCGCTTGCTGTTGGTCTGGCAATCCCCCGCACATCTCGCATGGCAGCTGCCGCAGCCATCTTCTTCCTGGTGGCGGTTCTGCCTGTCAACATCCACAGCGCTGTGAACCATGTGGACTTCGGCGGACATTCCGCCGGTCCCAGCTACCTGCTGTTGCGTATTCCCTTCCAGTTGCTCTTGATTTCGTGGCTCTGGTGGTTCGGGATCCGCAGGCCGGCAAAAAACCAGCTACAGCAGCCCGCTTCCTGAGCTCGTGATTACCCCTTGTCATCAAGCAGGCTGCTTCCGTCCCAGCTTGCCGGCTTGTCGATGCCCAGCAGCTCGAGGATGGTCGGGGCCACGTCGCGCAGCGACCATTGCGCCGGGGGTTTGAGTTCCCTGCGCGGCTCGCTGACAAGTACGAAAGGCGAGTCGTTCATGCTGTGCTGCGTATGTGGCGTGCCGTCCGGCCAGGTCAGCACATCGCAGTTGCCATGGTCGGCGGTGACGATCACCGTAACCTGCTCACCCCAGCCGGCTTCATCCAGCACTCGCCTCAGGCAGGCATCCACCGTTTCGCAGGCCGCGATGCAGGCCTGCTTCACGCCGGTGTGCCCGACCATGTCGCCATTGGCGTAATTGACAACGTACAGGTCGTGACCTTGCTGCTGCATGTCCTCCACCAGCCTGTCCGTCACCTCACTGACGGACATTTCCGGCTGCAGGTCGTAGGTCGCAACTTTGGGGCTCGGCACCAGCACACGCTCCTCGCCGGGCCAGGGCTTTTCCAGCCCTCCGTTGAAGAAGTAGGTCACATGCGCGTACTTCTCGGTCTCGGCACTCTTGTAAGTCGTCAGGCCATGCTGGCTGACAACCTGTGCGAGTGTCTCGTCCACGGTGTCACGGCTGATCAGCACCGGATTGCCAAAATGCGCTTCGTAGCGCCGGACGGAGAACAGTGGCAGCGGGCTGTAGTCGCCCCGGTCGAAGCCCTCGAAGTCCGGCTGGGTCCAGGCGGCCACGCTCTGGCGCATGCGGTCGGCACGGAAGTTGAAGCAGAGGATGCGGTCATCCGCTTCAAAGCCGGCGTAGTCACCGATCACCGTGGGGGTGATGAATTCATCGCCCTCGTCCCGGTTGCGCGCGGCGGCGACCGCGGTCTGCCAGTCCCTGGCAACCGGCCCCATCCCATGCGTGATCACGTCCCAGTGCTGCTGGGTGCGCTCCCAGCGGTGGTCGCGGTCCATCAGGAAGTAGCGCCCGCCGACGGAAGCGAAGAATGCGTTGTCAGGCAGCTCGCGTTGCGCCAGCTCGAAATACTGCTCGCAGCACTTCGGTGCGGTATCGCGCCCGTCGGTCAGTGCATGGATCGCGATGCGCCGGACACCGACAGAGGCTGCATGCCTGGCCAGGCCGAGCAGGTGATTGATATGGCTGTGGATACCACCGTCGCTGAACAGGCCAATGAAATGCAGCGTGCCGCCGCTGTCATGCATCGGTGCGAGGAATTCATTGAGCGGGCCATGCGTTGCCAGCTCGCCGGCATCGATCAGGCGCGTCACCTCCAGCAGGTCCTGGCGCACCACGCGTCCGGCGCCGAGGTTCAGGTGCCCGACCTCGCTGTTGCCCATCTGGCCCTCCATCAGGCCGACATGCGTGCCGTGCGGAATCAGCCGCGTGTGCGGGTATTCCCGCCAGATACGGTCCCAGGTGGGGGTGTTGGCGAGGTCGATCGCCGAATTGGATGGATCCTCGGCGAGGCCCCAGCCATCGAGGATCAGCAGGAGAACGGGTTTGTC
Organism: Planctomycetales bacterium; assembly: GCA_022646745.1. Taxonomy (GTDB): domain Bacteria; phylum 4484-113; class 4484-113; order 4484-113; family JAFGCY01; genus JAHEFU01. The sequence continues at coordinate 805,518 of CP060262.1, forward strand.
AGCGCGTGGCATTTGGAGAGTATAAGAGCGGGAGGAGCGAGAGGAGGAAGATTAACCACAGAGAGCACTGAGGACACTAAGAGCACAGAAATGATTATGTATTCTTTGCCGACCAGAATTCCTCTGTGCTCTCTGTGTTCTCTGTGGTTAGGTTCTCCGTGTTCTCCTCCCCCTCTCTGATCTCCAGCTCCCCCCAGGCAAGCTCTCCCCCCACCAGCTCGCTGCAGCGCACCAGCGCCTGCGGTTCCTCGCCTGCGCGCGGGTCCGTGCCGCAGAACAAGAGACCACCGAGCATGATGCGGCCTGTCGCCGTCACGCTGCCGCCGCTGAGGATGCCGGCCCCGCTGCTCAGCTCGCCGCCGCAGTCAATGCTCGCACCGCAGCGGATGCCATCCTGCCCGCCGCAGTCCTGCCCGCTGCTTATGCCGCCGCGCGACTCCAGCAGCCCACCGCTCCAGATCCGGCCACCGGCCGTGATGGAACCGCCGCTGTACAGCCAGCCGCCGGCGGCAATGCTACGGGCCACATCAATGTCGCCGCCCACGCTGATCGCCGCCCGGGCCAGTACGGAAGATGTGCTCGAAAGAGTGCTATCCACGCGGATCGCCTGGTCCACCTGCAGTGAATCCTGCAGCTCGAGCGAGCCGCCGCAGCGCAGCTCACCGCCTACCTTGATCCGGCTGCCGGGGAAACTGCGCAGGTCCCCACGCAGGCGCAGAGATCCGGGGAAGAACAGCTCACCAAGCCCGCCTTCAATATCAATGTCCCCCAGCCACTGGTCCAGGCGGTGCTCGCCGCTGTAACTGAGCGACTCATCGAAGTCAGCACGCGTAAGCGTCAGGCTCGGGATCAGCTCGAGGCTCTGCTCCTCCGGCTCATCCGGTTCAAAGCCCGGCAGCGGCAGCTCGGGGTACTTGCCCTGGCCGCGGTCCAGCTCCGGCGGCAGCTCATCCTGCGCCAGGAGTGGGCTGGCGGGCAGCAGCAGCAAGGCCATCAGCAGGCTGAGGAAACTCATTCGCACAGCTGATTCTATCCCGCTGCATTAAGTGTTCGTTCACTTCCCGCCAAGCCACTCAAGCGCTGGTGCAAGCCTTCCGATCTACAAGCCAGATACAGCACTGGAACCCAGAAAGCCGGGGAAAAGGATAAATGCGGAAAAAACCGCCAGTTTTTCCTGAATTGCCCTAAAGCAGTGGAATTTCGCGCCGATGGAAGAGTTGTGGCGCAATTGCGACCATTGCCCGGGCGGCATTCGGCATGTCTGGATCAGGCCGTCGGGAGAAGAGTGGACAAGTTGGAAGCTTGGAACCTTTAGGAAGTGAGTGCTATGAGAATACCTGACATAAAGGGAATGATCTCCCTTGCCAAGGACCTTCACGAGAGTCCGACCCGCGTCCCCGCGCAGCGCAGCGCAGCGCCGCAGCGGCCCGGGGACAGCATCGAGCTGTCCAGCCAGGGCCAGCAGGTGCAGAAGCTCACCGCCCAGCGCAGTGACCAGAGCCAGCGTGCCTCGATGGTGGCGGCCCTGAAGAGCCAGTTCGAGCGCGGTGAAATGAAACTCGACCAGCAGGCCACCGCCGAGGCGATGGTCTCCGAGGGTATCTTCGATGACCTCATCTGATCCCGCATCCGCTGAGCTGCATGAACTGCTCAGCCGTGAGCTGGACCTGATGGACCAGCTGGCGGACGTGATGCAGCGCAAGCAGCGCCTGCTGGTGGCCAGCAGCACCGCGGGACTTGCGGAACTGAGCCACCAGGAGGAGGAGCTGGCCCAGCGCCTGGCCCGCCTCGAACGGCAGCGCATCGCACTCGTGGCCCGGCAGCACGGCCTCGACCCGCAGGATGCGGCCCGGCTCAGTGCCGCGGAGTCCAGCGGGGACGCGCAGCTGGACGAGCTGGCCGGCGGGATGCGCCTGCGCATCGACGAGCTGCAGCAGCTGCAGGATGACAACCGGGTGCTGACCGAGCGCCTGGTGGAGTACGGCGAGCTCGTGCTGAGGCTCGTCACCCAGGGCGAGGGCCAGCCCGGCTACAACAGCCATGGCCGCCCGGCGGAGGGCTCGCGCCGCGAGCTGCTCAACTGCCGCGTCTGACAACCCGACAACAACGGAAATGACAACAGGCCCTGCCGCAAGGCGGGGCCTGTCTGCGTCCGGCTCAAGTCCACCAATATCCCGCCGATAAACATTGCAGGAGATATGTGACAAGGATGGTGTCGGATGCTTCGTGGAACCTTCCTCGGGCTTGAGACCAGCAAGAAGGGCCTCCTCACGGCCCGCGCCGCGCTGGACGTTACCGGGCACAACATTGCCAATGCGAACACGGAGGGCTACAGCCGCCAGCGCGTGAACATCAGCGCCAGCGACCCGCTGTCCTTCCCCGGTGCGTTCGTGACGATCCGCCCCGGCCAGGTTGGCACGGGTGCGACCGTGACCTCGATCACGCGCATCCGCAGCATTTTCATCGAGAGCCAGCTGCACCAGGAGAACGGCCGCAGCACGCTGTACCAGACGATGAGCGACGCCTACATCCGCGTGGAGGACATCTTCAACGAGCCCTCCGAGAACGGGCTGAACTCGCTGATGGACAACTTCTTCAACGCCTGGGAGGACCTCTCGAACGACCCGGAGAGTGCCAGCACCCGCACCAACCTGGCGCAGGCCGGGCTGGCAATGACCGAATTCGTCAACGAGCAGGACCGCCGCCTCGACCGCGAGGTGATGAACATCAACGAGCAGCTGCAGGACCGCGTTGACAGGCTCAACCAGCTCAACAGCCAGATCGCGGTGATCAACAAGCAGATCATCCAGATCGAGAGCGGCGGTGACAACGGCCAGATGAAGGCCAATGACCTGATGGACCAGCGCGACCGCATGATCGAGGAGGTCAGCAACATCATCAATGCCCGCGTGCAGTTCAACAACGACGGCAGCGTGAGCGTGCTGGTGCAGGGCCACCCGATGGTCAGCGGCGTGGACTTCCACGAGATCCGCCTGCAGCAGAACCAGCAGGACCTGACCCGGCCCTACATCGAGTTCAGCAAGTCGCGCATCCGGCTGGACATCCGCTCCGGCGAACTGGGCGGGATGCTGCAGATGCGCGACGTGGAGCTGCCAACTGTGCGCCTCGAGCAGGAGAAGCTGGTGACGGCCTTCACCAACCGTGTCAACAAGCTGCACATCGCCGGTTATGGCCTGGACGGCCTGCAGGGGCGCAGCTTCTTCACCGACTATCGCACGGAGCAGTACGGCGGCAGCACGGCGCTGCCGGCCGGCACGACGCTGGACACCACCCTGGACCAGCTCGGCTTCACCAGCGGCGACTTCTTCATCCAGGGCCAGCGCATCGAGATCACCCCCGGCGAGGTACTGGCCAGCACCGCGATCACGCTGGGTGACCTGTTCCAGCGCATCGAGCAGGCGACGCAGGACGTGCGCGTCAGCATCGACGGCTCGCTCGGCTTTGACCGGGTGGTGTTCGAGCAGTACAACCCGGTTGACGCGGACACCACCCTGAAGATCAAGGACGGCTCTAGCAACTTCTTTGAGCAGCTCGGGCTGGATAACGCCACGCACCAGACATTCTTCCTCGATCCGCCTTACCGCAACTCACTTGCCAACTTCGGGCTCAACCCGCAGGTCCTCTCCGACCTGGACAGCATCGCGGCCGCCGGTGATGACGGCACGGGCTTCCCCGGCCCCGGTGACAACCGCACCGCGCTGGCGATCGCTGACCTGCGCAATGACAACAAGGCGCTTCTGAACTCCAGCTTCGGCGAGTACTACCAGGGCCTCGTCTCCAGCATCGGCGCCACGGCACTGACCGCGCAGCGCAGCCATACCACCCAGACGCTTGTGGTGGAGCAGCTGGTGGAGCGCCGCCTCGAGATCAGCGGTGTCAACCTGGACGAGGAAGCCGTCAACATCGTCAAGTACCAGTCCGCCTACGAAGCGAACGCCCGGGCGCTGAACGTGGTGGACGAGGTGCTGGACCTGATCGTCAACCGTCTCGGCACGGTGGGCAGGTAACTCATGAGAATCCCGAACACACTGCTGACAAGCAACTACATGGCGGACCTGCAGCGCGTGCAGCAGGACATGGCCCGGCTGCTGCGCCAGACCAGCACCGGCAAGCTCTACGAGCGGCCGCGTGACAACCCGAGCGCCGTCAGCACCAGCCTCAACCTGAGCCGCGTGATCTCCAGCACCACGCAGTACACGCGAAATGTTGACAACGGGCTCGGGAGGCTGAACTTCACCGAGATCACGCTCAGCGAGGTCAATACCCAGATCCAGCGCGTGCGTGAACTGACAGTGCAGGGCAGCTCGACGGTGCTGACCCGCGATGACCGCACGGCGATCGCGCAGGAGATCAACCAGCTGCTGGAGCATACGGTCACGCTGTCCAACAGCAACTTCAGCGGGCGCTACGTGTTCAGCGGCTTCGAGACCCTGACCGAGAGCTTCCGCATCAACAGCAACACATCCGACGGCTTCACGAACTCCGTCACCTACCAGGGGGACTTCGGCAAGATCGGACGCAACATCGGCATCCAGCGCGACCTCGATGTGAACTTCGACGGGCATTCGATCTTCCTCGACCATACCTGGCAGGCCCAGGGCCGGCAGATGAGCGGCCAGCCGCTCGGCTACAGCGGCACCTTCGAGATCAACGAACGCCTGATCGTCGTCAACCCGGCGGATACGCTGGCGGATGTGGCCCGCAGGATCAACTCGGATACCCTGACCGAGGTCAAGGCTGAGGTCTCAAGTGACTTCCGCCTGCAGCTGACCAGCCTCAACAGTTCCAAGAGCATCAAGCTGCGCGACCTGGCCGGCACCGTGCTGGAGGACATGGAGATCCTGCCGCAGGGCGCCTTCAACAAAGCACAGACCGGTGTCACGCTGCCACTGACGGACAGCACCGGCGCGATCCATGACGGTGGCCCGCTGGTCTATCCGCTCAACCTGACAACCAACCTGCAGGACATGGTGATCACTCTCGGAGGCGCTGCCAACGATGGCTTCACTGAGACCAAGGCCATCAAGCTGGATGCGGTTACCTACAACAATGCTGCCGAGCTGGCGGCAGAGATCCAGAAGAAGGCTGACCTGGCCTTCGGCGAAGACAAGCTGATCGTGCGAGACGATGGCCTCGGCGGGATTGACATCGAGACCAATGTACAGAACAGCAGCGTGCTGATCGGCGACCTGATGCTGGGCGGCACTGCCCCGGACGGCACGGCTGACACCGCCAGCGCGGTGATCTTCGGCTATGCGGGACAGACTGCCGCCGGATTCGCCGGCACGGATGGCAATGACCGCTTCACGATCGACCTCGGACCGGATGCATACATCACCAGGCCCGGCGAGGAGCCGATTGACTTAAGCCCGGTGGAGATCAACCTCGATGCCTCCGCCGCCACGCTGCAGGACATCATTGACGATATCAACCGCCAGGTGCTTGACAACAAGTACCTGAGCGGGCTGGTCAGGGCCGAGGATGACGGTGGGCGGCTGCGCATCGTGACCACGGCAACCGGCACCAAGGTCGGCATCGACGACCTGGTGCTGCGCAACAGCGTGCCTGGCCCGCCCGTGCTGGCAACGGACACGCTTGGTGGGCTGGGCTTCTACGTTGAAGCGACCACCGGCGAAAGTGCCCCGCCGGTGCCTGCCCAGGTGCAGAACACACTCGCATGGCCTGCTCCTGGTGTTGGAACAATCATCGGTCCGGGAAATGAGAGCTTCAGCATCGATCTTGGTCCCGGTTCCAGTATCGACGGCACTGATCCCGCGCCCGTGACTATCACCCTGCCGGCCGGTGGATTCATCGACGAGAACGACATGGCCGCGAAGATCAACAATCAGATCGCGTTGTCTCCGATCCTCAAGAACGCCGTGATCGCTGTGGTTGTCAACCGTGGCGGTAGTAATTATGTGGATATCCAGACCACCAATGTCGGCAGTGGAGTGGAGGCATCAGATCTCACCCTGGCGGATGTGGATGCCGGCATGCTTGCAAACCTGGGACTCGCTGCGCCAACCATTCCCGGCGGTGGCACGCAGCCCGGCATCGGAGAGATCACCGAAGCTGACAACATGATCAACACCATGATCCAGCTGCGTGACGAGCTGCTGGGTTACAGTGCGGCCACCAGCCGCCTGAGCGACCTGCATGACGTGAATGGCGTCAGCTACGACCTTGCGCCGGGCACGGAAATCCGCATCTCCAGCGACGGCACCACCTCCAGCTTCATCGTGCAGCGCTTCAGCACCATGCAGGACCTGGCGGACGCCATCGAGCAGCAGCTCGGTGTCAGCCTGGAAGTGGAGGTGCAGCGCGACGGCCGCATCCGCGTGTTCAACCCGAACAATACCGTCGTCAATGACATCAGCATCGAGGCCTATGGCCTGAAGGGCCAGCGCCTGTCGACCTTCGAGGAGCGCATGAGCGGCATCAGCGGGCGGCTGATCTACCGTTCCGAGCTGGCCTCACGCACGACATATGAGGATGAGCGCTTCCAGCACCTGACGAACCGCATCGGCAATGTGGACCGCGCGCTGGAGAAGGTCACGAGTACGCTGGCGATCATCGGCAGCCGCACCCGCCGCCTGGACATGACGCTGACCCAGAATGACACCCTGACGGTGAACACGCTGGACCTGCAGAACAAGAATGACAACGTGGACATGGCGGAGGCGATCATCAAGCTGAAGGAACGCGAGAATGTGCTGAACGCGGCATTGGGCACCGGCTCACGCATCATCCCGAGCACACTGTTCGATTACCTGAGATAAGGGAGGCCAGGCAGTAAGCCTGGCTGCTATGGGGGATGAGGGATGCGGGATGAAGTAAGCGATCGCAGAATCACTTCACCCTGCGACCCTGCAGCCTGATCCCGCCAGGGCTCTGGTGGCCCTGGCTCTGGTCCCAGCTGGCACGCACCAGCCAGCCGCCGCCATATGTATATAAAGCCTGATCAAGCAAGTTCACATCTTCAGTGCAACGCAGCAGCACACGCTCCCTGCCTGACCGGCTGCACTTAACCTCCAGCAGATCGCTGTGCGGACTGCTGCCAAGCCAGCGGTCCAGCATCGGACCCTGTGGGAAGCCTGCACTCAGCAGACTGCCATCCGGCAGTTCTTCCTGTTGCCACCAGCAGTCCTGCTCGGTCCTGCCCAGCCTGCCGTTCTGCTCCAGCCAACGCGATCCACCGTTCAGCAGCAACCTGTTGCCAAGTGGCGTGGCAGTCCGCACCCATTGCAGCTGCTCCTCGATCCCGACGCGCTGCAATTCCGTGATAAGTGGATCCGCACTGTAGAAGGGCATGAGCTGATTGACCACATACATCCCGCCCCGCCAGTCATCCGTCATGTACACAGCCACCGCGCCGTTGCCAAAGCAGGCCATCTGGCAGATTCCGCGGCAGTCGAAGGATCTTCTCGCCAGCTCCCCACCCTTGCCATCCAGCACAATCAGCTGCCAGCCGCCGCAAGGCATGCCCCGCACATTGTCAGGCAGCATCGAGCCCCCGGGTCGCTCGCCGCAGACGGCCAGCAGTGCGAAGCTTCCATCATGCCTGCGCTTCACATCCAGCAGCTGCAGGATCTGCAGCTCAGCGTAATCCCGCACCCACAGCAGCTCGCCAGCGTCACTGAAACCGGCCAGCTGGTCCCGGGCTCCAGCCAAGAACTGCGCGTCCTGCAAGTGCACGGCCGGCGCTTCGTACCTGTCAGAGCGGACTTCCCAAAGGACCTGACCGTCCGCGGAGATTGCCAGCCTGCTGCCCTGCCTGCCACGGACCACAAGCGTCTCTCCGATTAGGTCCAGCTGCGGGCCGAAGTCACCCCCACGCAGTGCCGCGTCCTGCAGCAGCCACAAGGGCTTGCCTTCCATTGTCAGGGCCTGCAGGTGCAGATCAGCCCTGGGTTTCAGGGGATCGTAGATGTGCTTATCGGTGTACAGCAGGTACAGCTGTCCGGAGGCCTCGTCGGCAAGGATGTCAACGCAGAATCCGGGCAGGGTCTTTTCCCAGTCAAAGCTGCGTACGCTGGAATGCCACAGCACGCGCTGCACCACGGCGGCAATCAGGAGCACCACTGGCACTAAAAGCAGGAACAGCACTATCCGCCTGCGGATCATACCCTGATGATAGCCTAGCGATGCAGCCTGCCGTGCAGCTCGAACTGGTTGCTGTAGCGGTTGTCCTGGCTGGCCAGGGCAAACAGCTGTTCATTCCCATCGACACGCAGGGCGTAGCCACCGAGCTTGTCTCCAGCCACCCGGATCATGCGCTGGCCTCCGCCAGTGCCGCCGCTACGCTTCAGCTCAAGCGTGTCACCATATGGCAGGAAGCCGACGATTGACAGCAGCGCGCGCGGGCTGTCAACCCATTCCGCGCTCACCAGCCCATTGCCAGCATCCCAGTGGAAGCCGGCACATTCCGGGCCAAGCTGTTCCGCCAGCGTCCCATCCTGGTCCAGCCGCCACAGTCGGCCACTATGCACCCAGGCGCAGTCATCCTCGAACTGCACCCGCTCGACGCTACCAACACCAAAGTCCAGATCCGGCATCTCCTGCAGGGGGTCGGCACCGACAACATACCTGTATCTCGGGCCGCCACCGATGAGCGACATGGAGCCGCACCGGTACATTGACTGGGCTCCGTATCCCTGCATCGAAAGGATGTTGCCATTGCCAAAGCGGTGGTTGACGGCCCGGTCGTAATCCGACAGCTTGCAGGAAACCTCCGCCTCCTGCGGGTTGCCACCTGCACTGTCCACCTGCAGCCCGGCGGTCAGCATGTAGATTTCAGGGTCCCAGCCCGGCTCCCCGAACTTATGCGGCTCATAGCTGCTGTAAACCAGCCAGCCGCCATCGGCCGCCGGGTACAGCTGGCGGGATTCAAGGTTCGGGTACTGCGGCAGGGAGTAGCGCCAGCAGGCCCGGCCCTGCGTGTCGTAGGCCACCAGCTCATCCCCGCTGATCACGGCACCGACCGGCTTGCCTTCCAGCGCAGTCACGGCACTTGCCATGCTGTACTTGTCCGCCGCCCAGTCCAGCCTGCCATCCGCAGTGATGGCGAAACGTTCGCCGCTGTTATTGGCAACAATCACAGTCCCGTCCACATCCTCGATCCAGGCGTTCTCATCCGAGGAGCGGTAGTCCAGCGGAGGCATCTGCCTGAAGGGACAGCTCCACTGCACTGAACCATTGCCATCCAGCCTGTACAGCAGGTATTGCTTGGTGTTGACGGGCTGCGCTGGCTGCTGGGAAGCATCCAGTGCCAGCAGGTAGATGTTCTGTGTGCCGGGTTCAACATGCATATCCAGCAGCTGCCCCTTCAGGCTGCGTTCCCAATCAAAGACGGTCACATGCCGCAGCCAGAGCCACTGCTTGATCACAATGAACAAGACGAGCGCAGCAGGTGCGATCAGCAACAGCAGCGTCCTGCGCTTTCCCGGTATTCCCACAGTTAACTGGACAGTATGCCAGCAGGTCCTGTTCAGCAAGTCGCAAGCGTTATTGGACTCCACATATCAAGTCAGATATTTCAATACCGGCAGACCAATATTTCTTATGGTTTGCTTAACGCAGATAGTCGGCATCCCGGTTAGCATCTCTGCAGAATGGACATCCCGCGCCTGCAAATCGAAAGCAGCCCGGCCCGGATAAGCATCCGCAACGGCCGGCCGGACCTGTCCATCAAAACCCCGCCGCTTGATGTCCACATCGATAGCAGCCCCGCCCGCATTGAGCTGTCCCGTACCCCCGGCAGCATCGAGATTGATTACACCAGGGCACGCGCCTCGATGGGTTACTTCACGCCGACGGGTTTCTCCGACCGCATCCAGCAGCTGACCGACAAGCTGCGCAGCGAAGGCATCGCACGCATCGTGGAGAAGGGAGACTACCTCGCCGACGTGGCGCACCATCCCAATGGCGTGGCGGCCTGGAGCCGCAGCCGGATGGTCCAGCACGCCACCCGCCATGAGTTCGGCATCGCCGCGCTGCCCAAGGATCCGCCGGAAATCAACATCCAACCGTCAAATCTGGGTACATCATCCACTTACCGCCCCCCGAGCATTCAGATCGGGATGCGTAAACCGATGATTGATGTACGGATCCGGGAGAATGAGTTTTCCGTAATCCCGCCGAGCCTGCGAATCTTCGTTTCAGGCTGAGGATCCGGCGGTGGGTAGAGGCAGTCGTGATCTTCAACAGTGAGCGCTTCGGCAGGATAGAGTACACAGAGCAGGATGTGGTCCGCTTCCCGCAGGGTCTGGTCGGCTTCCCCGACATGACCTGCTTCTTCATCCATCGGGATGAGCGCGTATCACCGCTGGTCTGGCTGCACAGCCAGGATGACCCGAACCTGGCCTTCCTGCTGGCCGACCCCTTCGAGTTCATCCCGAACTACAGCCTCAAGCTGCACCTGCCGAAATCCGTGCGCCGCGAGATGGGCAGCGAGGAGCACCTGCGGGTGAAGTGCATCGTGACGATCCACCCCGAGTTCTCCAGGAGCACGCTCAACCTGCTCGGCCCGCTGATCATCAACAGCGCGGAGCAGAACGGCTGGCAGGTGATCCTTGACGACGACTCGCTGTCAACGCGCCACCCGCTGTTCCCGGCGAGCGTCGTGCGCGAGGAGAGCGTGCGCGCGATCTAGCGCAGCAGTCGATCAGGGGACGGGGTAATCGGGGACAGCTTCAGCGCAAAAGCGCGAACCAGGCGTCAACGTCGACGCGGCTCATGATCACCTGGGTCAGGAAACAGCCGGCGGTCAGCGAGAACGCCAGCATAACGAGGGTCCGGTCCATAACACAGTCTCACAGTGGGGGATTTGGGGCCAGGGGAATATCAGGCGGGGGGAATGTTGCCAAGCACATCGCCAAGCCCGCTGATCACACCGTACATCTTCCATGCAATGAACAGCACGCCGATGAAGGCTGCCCAGAAGAAGGGGTTGAATCGCAGGCCGAACTCGTTCTCGTACATTTCCACTTTCCTCACACGGTCTTTCCAGGGTTTCCCCCGTCCTGTCCTCATGCAGGCCAGGCCGGGATGAAAGAGCTGGCTGCCCGGACCCTGGATTCCGGGCAACCGTATTTGTTACCCGGGGTGTGGGGAGTGTAAACAGGGGCGCGTAGGTAAACCTGTTCCACGTTCACTTCCATTGCCTCCCTGATCACCGCTCCCCGTTCCCTGTTCCCAGATCCCTGGTCCCTGGTCCCTGGTTTGACCCTTTACCCGAATCTGATCCCTGGGTGATTGATAAGGCCCCTGTGCTGTGGTAGCATATTGATCCTCGCGCGGAGAGTTGGCCGAGTGGTTGAAGGCGGCTGCCTGCTAAGCAGTTATACGGTGATATAGCCGTATCGAGGGTTCGAATCCCTCACTCTCCGCCATTTCTTCCCTTGCATCCCTTAGCCTCGGCATTCGCAACTGTCCGTCCAATTTAGATATTCCGCCTCGCAGAAGTGGTATATCCCGCCGTGGCAGATCCTGATTACAGAAACCCCTCGCAGCCGATCGACCCAGGCGTCGACATCGGGCATGTGCACCTGCGCGTCGCCGATGTGGAGCGCGCACTGGACTTCTACTGCGGTGTGCTCGGCTTCACACTTACGCAGCGCATGGGCCGGCGCGCGGCCTTCGTGTCCGCCGGTGGCTACCACCACCATATCGGGCTCAACTCCTGGCAGAGCGAGGGTGGCGGGCCTCCCGCGCCTGGGCATACCGGGCTGTTCCATGCCGCGATCCGCTACCCCAGCCCGCAATCGCTGGGCGATGCGATGCGCCGCCTGCAGCAGGCCGGCTGGCCGCTGACAGGTGCCGCCGACCATGGTGTCAGCCTCGCGCTGTACCTGAACGACCCGGATGGCAACGGCCTGGAGCTTTACTGGGACCGCCCGCAGGCGGACTGGCCGCTGGACAATGACGGTGAGATGGCGATGGTCACCGAGCCGCTGGACTTCAGGCTGCTTGGCATTAGCTGAAAAGCGATCCCGGCAAGTAGTACTCTCTATCCATGCAGCACATAGTTGACAGGCTGAACCGCGACTTCGAGCTCTGGGTGGAGATGGCCAACCACCTGCCGGACGAGGCATTCGCCCTCGAGCTCCCGCTGCCATCCAACTCGATCGGAGACCAGTTCTGGTGCCTGGTCGGTGCCCGCGAAAGCTACATCCGCGCCATCGAGGAGGGTGAGTGGCAGGGCTTCACCTGCTCGCTGTCCCGCGATGACATTGCCAGCCGCGAGGGTATCGTGCGCGCCCTGTGCGACAGCGCGAGCTCCTTTTACGAACTGGCCAGCTACACCGAGTGGGACGACCCACGCACCGAACTGCTGCTGGACCTGCTGGAGCATGAGGCCCAGCACATGGGGCAGCTGATCCGCTTCTGCTACGCGCTGGAGCTCGGCTTCCCGATGTCCTGGAAACGGCGCTGGTCGCTTGAGTGATCGCGGCCCTGGGGCCCGTACCGGGCCCGGCAGCCAGCCTGGCCGGACAAGCACACCGGCCTGCCTTTTCGCAGTCTCATTTCTTATTGCGACTAAGACTCATGTAGATCTTCCATGCATTCACGCGCTTGCCAGCCTTTCCCGGATATTAGTAGATAGGTATGCAGCACGATGCAGCACAGCCGGCCCACAATGCCCACAGCCACGGGGCCGGTTCCGCACGGCTGGCGGCATGGCTGACAATCAGCTGCGCGATTGCTGCATTGGCCGGCTGGTGGCTGCTTGACAACGGAACTGTGGTTGCGGGTCGCTGGCTGCTGCTCGTGGCCTACATCTCCGGCAGCTGGCTGCCGCTGCAGTCCGCGCTGGCCTCACTGCGCGAAAAGGGCCCGGACATCAACCTGCTGATGCTGCTGGCGGCCTGGGGTTCGGCCCTGCTTGGCAACCCTGTTGAGGGAGCCGGCCTGCTGTTCCTGTTCACCCTGTCCGCCGCGCTGGAAAGTTACACGCTGGAGCGCGCCACGCGCAGCATTGATGCCCTGACGCAGCTGCGACCGGACACTGTGACGCGGGTGGACAGCGCTGGCAACGAACAACAGGTCAGCGTGGATGAGATCCAGCCCGGCGACCTCGTGCGCGTGCGGCCAGGGGAGCGCATCGGCGTCGATGGCGAAGTTGTCGATGGCAGCAGCAGCGTTGACGAATCAACGCTGACGGGTGAAAGCCTGCCGGTTGACAAACAGCCAGGCAGCCCGGTGTACGCCGGCACGCTGAGCTTCAACGGCAGCCTGCTGGTGCGCAGCCTGCGGCCGGCCAGCGAAAGCATGATCGAGCGCATCGCCCGCCTCGTGCAGCAGGCGCAGTCCGAACAGCCCGCGATCCAGGGCCGCTTCGAGCGCTGGCAGGGAGGCTACGTCTGGTTCGTGATCGCCCTGACAAGCGCCAGCGGGCTGGCCCACTACCTCGGCTGGATTGGCAAGCATGCCGGGGATCCGCGCGCCTCGATCTATGCCGCGATGGTGGTGATGGTCGCCGCCTCGCCCTGTGCGGTGATCATGTCGATCCCGGCTGCCGTGCTGTCCGGCCTGACGCGGGCCGCACGGCGCGGTGTGCTGTTCAAGGCCGGCAGTTACCTCGAGCAGCTGGCGCATGTGAAGTGCATCGTGATGGACAAGACCGGCACCCTGACCCATGGCGAACCCGAAGTGGTGCAGGTGCTGGATGGAATGAATGGCAACGCTGGCAACCATGCGCTGCTGCAGCAGGCCGCCAGCGTGGAGCGCCTCAGTGAGCACCCGCTGGCCGGGGCGGTGGTGCGTGCCGCCGAGCAGGAACAGCTGCCGCGGCTGGATGCGCGCACCTTCCACAGCCATACCGGCCAGGGCGTGCATGCCACGCTGCGCGATGAACAGGGTGAACTATGGGTCGGGATCGGAAACCGCCTGCTGTTCACCGAGCACGGGGTGGATGTGCCGCAGGATGTCTGGCAACGTGCCGAGGAACTGCGCGAGGCGGGCCTGACGGCGCTGATTGTCGGCACCCAGCATGGCGGCGGCGGCGTGATTGCCGTGGCCGACCGTATGCGCAGCGAGGCGGCGGAGGCGATCAGCCGGCTGCGGGAGCTCGGCATCCGCCGGCTGGTGATCCTCACCGGTGACCACCGCGTGGTCGGCGAGGCCGTTGGCAGTGCCGTCGGGGCGGATGAGGTGCTCAGCGAACTGCTGCCGGCGCAGAAACTGGAAAGCGTGAAGGCAATGCGCGGCCGCTATGGCGCGCTGGCCTATATCGGCGACGGTGTCAATGACGGCCCGGCGCTGGCCGCCGCCGACATCGGCATCGCAATGGGTGAGGCCGGCACTGATGTCGCACTGGAAACGGCGGACGTGGTGCTGATGCGCAGCGACCTGCGCGCGCTGCCATTCGCGCTGTGGCTGGCGAAACGGACCGAAGCTGCAATCATCCGCGGGCTGGTGATCGCATTCAGCGTGATCGCCTTCCTGCTGTTCAGCGCCGCCTTCCTCAGCATCCCGCTCTGGCTGGCGGTGTTGCTGCATGAGGGCAGCACGGTTGTCACGATCCTCAGCGGGACCTACCTGCTGGTGGAACCGTACCGGGAGCAATGAAACTGGCAGGCAAGGATGTTGCGTATGCCGCCAGCCGTTCCGGATGCCTCGGCGAATGCGTTGCCAAAAACCCGCACTACGGAATTTCAATCAGCGGGATTTCCTGCCAATCAAGCCCTGAGCCGAAGGGATTGACCGGATTGATGGCCTTTGGATAGCGCAGGTTGTAGTTTGACGATACCGTGCTGAAGCCCGGGATTGTCTCCGAATCAATGTACAGATACAGGCTGCCATACAGGTCCTGGTCGGCAGGACTTCCGCTAAGCCACACTGAATCCAGGTAGTGCGCCTTGAAGATGTAGGTATCTCCGCTGACAGCCTGCGACTCTGGCAGGAAGTAGTACCAGTCCCACCAGCCCGGCACCCTGCCTATCATACCCTTGCCACTGTCCTGCTGGCCTGCCACAAGCTGGCTCCCCGGTTCAAGCACCACCAGGCGGAAGTCCTCATTCGGCACACCCGGCACCTGTGACACATCGCTCGTCGGTGGCACGGCATCCGCTGCCCACTTCAGCTCCGCCTTCATTGCCGCCTGCTCATTGCGGACCAGCGTGAAGTGTTCAGCTGTCAGCGTGTTGACAATGTAATGTGTGTATTCCAGATCTCCGGCACTCGCCGGCAGCTTGCAGAACATGTAGATCCTGTTCTCGCCGGGATCCAGGTAGCGAGTGAACGCAAAGTTTCCATCCGGCTTGATCAGATGCGATATCGAGTAGTATTCCGTTCCGGCATCCCTCCAGTAGAGCCGGGACTGGCTGCCGGAGGCATCCTCCCGGATATTGTCCTTCATGAGGATATCTGCTGGCTCAACATCACCGTATGTGATCCGGCCCTCGATCCTTGCATATGGCACATCTATCACCGCGCCATTCTCGGGAGATGTGATCTCGATTGTCACGGTCTCCGCATCCGGCAACGAGTCAATGCCCCAGGGAACTGGCCAGTAGTCCTCATATGACAGGTACTTGTCCGCTTCGATCACGATCGGTACGCCCACAATCGTGTCACGGTAGCCATCCTTCGTCATGACGGCATCGTAAGTGCCGACAGGCAGGATCTTCTCAAACGCCCCGCGCCCGAAGTCGTTGCCATATGCTGTCGCAGCCAGCTGGCCATCCTGCATGAAGTCAACCCGCACTCCCGGCACTTCCCTGAAGTAGTAGTCATTACTGGGATCAAGGGAAAGCTCACCCGTGTCCGGATCTACAACTAGCTGTTCGCCATAGTGGCTCTCGAGAATGCCGCCTACCTTCAGCACACCGGTATCCTGCGTGTAATAGTTGGTCAGGTCGAGTACCAAATAGCGCATCTGCAAGCCGTAGTTCTCCGGCTCATAGCTAACGAATGATGTGCCGAAGATGCCGCCTTCCAGCCCGATCTTTCCGCGCACACCGACCCAGGACTGCAAGCTTACATATGGATTGCTGCCCGCTGTGGCCTTCGCCTGGATTTCCACGTAAGGTGCCTGGAAGTGGATGTACGGACCGACAACCCCGTACAGGTACAGCCCGAATTCCGGCCCGACCAGTGAGAACTCACCGCGGATCGCTCCGTAGACATTGGCCTGCGCCGGCACATCATTGAATCCGAAATCGGTCTTGTGCATGTACGACCCGAAGCCCTTCTCCGGAGTGTATTCGCCAACCATCCTTGCGCTTGCATGGCCGGTGATCAGACCCTCCACACCGGCTTCCGCGAAGGCCTCGAAGTTCAGCCAGAGGTCAATCCTCGGCGTGATGATGATCGGCACCAGCCCCGCCGGGATGCTGATCGGATTCAGCCACAGGGTGCCGAGCTTCAGCTTGGACTCCGCCAGCTTGATCGCCGCGAACAGCTTGGCTTCGCCCTCGAGCTGCATCTCAAACTCGATGCTGCATTCAATCAGGGTGATGGTGCCGAGGTCACTCCAGCTTGTCCCGATCTCGACCCTGAAGTCCAGCACCTGGCGCATCCTGAAGCTGCCGGACAGATGCAGGTTCTCATTGACCTCCTTCGTAATCCGCGATTCCCACCAGTTGCCAAACACGGTATCACTGGCCTCCCTGGCAACGGATGAGGTACCGGTCTCCGGCAGCAACTCGAACTCCACCTCATCCACGTCCGGGATGAATTCACGGACATCATCCGGCGTGATCTTCAGCTGGTAGTCCAGCCTGAGGTAGTCAAACGCATCCTCCAGTCCGGCCTGGCTGGTGACCAGCTCCAGTCCACCCGGTATGGGATTGACAGCTTCCACGCGGCGCAGCAGGCCTTCGCCCTCCGCTGATACGATGATGCTGCCAACCTGGATCCCATCCGTCTCTCCGAGCAGCACGAGCCCATCGGCGCTGACGGAGTCAATCGTCGTGAGCGCCGGATCCAGCACCTCGGTCCAGGGGTTTGCCAGCGGCTGCTGCGGGAAATCCTCACCGGTACTGTCATACGGTGCAATGGTGTAGGTGTCATATTCCACACTGATGAGCTGCACACTGAAGTGATAGGGCGAGCCGCTGCCCTGGGAGATCGCCACTCTGTCCACCTTCACATATGGCCCAGCCTGGTTGCGGCCGTAGATGTTGTAACCAAGCACGCTGGCGAAGAAGTGACGGCCGATCGGCGTCACGTCACTGATGTTGACTTCGCCGTTGCCATCCCCATCCGCGACTCTGGCCTGCTCCCAGCCGGGAGCTCCTTCCCGAGCGCTGAAGTTCTGTCCCAGCGGTGTAAGGTCGGAGATGTTCACCTCACCGTTCAGGTCATAGTCCCCGACATTGCGGTAGGTCCAGCTCAGGATCGCGCCGTTGCCATCCGGAGTGATTGCCAGGTCATCGACGAGGTTCTCCGGCCCGCTGGGCAGGGCACTGGGGTTCCGGTCCGGCTGGCCCGCCAGCGACTGCAGCAGTGCGCCCCTGAGCACGTCAAACAGGCCCTCATCCATTCCCGCTGGCGCAGCTGCCAGCCTGATCTCTGCCTGCGCTAGATCAAGCGATGCTCCTTCCAGCCTGCGGGGGGCGATTGCTGCCAGCCTGACTCCCGTCAGGCCCGCCGGCTGGCCGGCTGTCCCCAGGGCTTCCTGAGGAAACTGCCCGTGGCTGTCTGCTCCGCAACCGGCCAGGTTCAGAAGCAGCAACAGGGAAAGAACCACTCCGCAATGGATCAGCTGGCAGGGTTCACGCATCCCATTCTCCTTTCACCGTTCACAGCGTCGGTGACTCCATGCCCGTGGCCACGGATGGCTGGCCTCAGAGCCTGAGCGTACAGAATGACAACGCTGCCATTCAATGGCTCCCTTGGCCGGGTTGGCTGCCTGCGGGGCAACATGTGGAAATGGCTGTCCGCTCACAGCTCTTGCATTGTCATGCTAGCACAATGCACAATTAGCCGCACAAATGAGACTGATACTCAGATTCCGGCGGAGTTTCCTGACAGCAGGCGGATTGCACTGTTGCCAGCATTGCGACTTCATGCCTACTGCATGACTATGCGGCAAATGCTCTGACTGCGAACTGTACAGCCTGTGAAGCCGCACTTCCCGATTCCCTCAGCCACACTCTTTACTCACAACTCATTGCTCATTGCTTCTCCAAGCTCCCCACTCCAAGCTCCAAACTGCCATGTACAATCCTCGCGGCATGGGCATGAGGAGTGGCAACATGGAAGAGCTGCAGTATCCGATCGGCAAGTACCGCATCGAGCATGAGTTCACAGCAGAGCGGCGCGCGGAGCTGGTTGGGCAGCTTGCCAGCCTGCCGCAGCAGCTGCGTGAAGCTGTCAACGGACTGGATGATGGACTGCTGGGCACGCCTTACCGGCCCGAGGGCTGGACGCTGAGGCAGGTGGTGCACCATGTGGCGGACAGCCATATGAATGCCTATGTGCGCATGCGCCTGGCGCTGACCGAGGAGGAACCGGCAATTGCGCCTTACAAGGAAGGCCACTGGGCGATGCTGCCGGATGCGCAGCAGGCACCGCTCGGGTTGTCACTTTCCCTGCTGGACGGCCTGCATGGCCGCTGGGTGCTGTTGCTGGAAAGCATGACGGATGAGCAGTTCGCGCGGCGCTTCTTCCATCCGCAGTACGGCACACGGGTGCGCCAGGACGAAATCCTCTCGCACTACGCCTGGCACGGCCGGCACCATACGGCGCATGTGACGGGCCTGCGGGAACGGATGGGCTGGTAGCGGCGGCTTGAATGCCGCCATACCTGTTGTCAGACTTAAGACTTCAGACTCCAGAGAAGCAAATACTGGATCGGCACATCGATCTGTAGTCTGATTTCTGAGGTCTGATCACTTGCTACAGCGTCATCCCGCCCGCCATCAGGTGGCCACCCTCATCCGTGCCGCAGACCAGCAGGCGCAGCCTGACGATGTATTCCACGCCCTGCCTGAACTTGACCACGACCGGCTTGTCGTCCTTGCCGGGAGTGAGGTAGCTGTCCACTTCAATGCTGATCGGACCGACGCCGTCGGCGGCATCGTCCTGCACGTCCGACTTGAGCGTACTGACACCAGCAGTCGCGGTATCACGCCACTCGCCATCCACCAGCACCTGCACCATCACGTTCTGCGGGGCGGCGGATTGGAAGTCCAGCGTCATCGCCAGCCGGTCCTTCGTGGAGCTGTCCCTCAGCTCGGCATGCTCAGCGATCGGCTTGCCGTCAATCCTGGCCGAACTGGCCAGATGCTCCTCGCATCAAGCGCGGCCGGGGCCGGCCTGCAGGACGGCAATGGCCAGCGCCATTGTCAGTGCAGCTGTAATCTTCCTGATCATCAGTGAGACCTCATGTCCGTTGGGATGCCCGCCTGGCCCAGCGACCCGGCAGGAGTTTTGCTGCAGAAATGATAGCATTGGAGCAGACTGCAGACATCTGACACCAGACTTCAGATGTATTGTCGGAGTACCATGATATCTCTCTGAGGTCTGTAGTCTGTCTTCTGAGGTCTAGACCGACGGCAGATTGCCGCCGGTACAATGTCCCCATGAGAATCGCATTGACAAGCGTCATGGTTGATGACCAGCAGAAGGCGCTGGACTTCTACACGGAAAAGCTCGGCTTCGTGAAGATCAACGACCACCCCATGGGCGAACACCGCTGGATTACAGTGGCTGGCCCCGACGGTCCCGAGGGTGTTGAACTGCTGCTGGAGCCGAATGCCGACCCGGACGCACGGATCTTCCAGGCTGCCATGAAGGACAAGGGCAAACCCTGGACCAGTTTTGAGGTGGATGACGTGAAAGCCGAGGTGGAACGCCTGCGCGCCCTCGGCGTGGTCATCACCAAGGAACCCGTCGAGGAGCAGTGGGGCGGATACGCTATGTTCGATGACACATGCGGCAACATCATCAGCATCCATTCCGTGGCCGGCTGAGCTAAGACAATCTCCCCCCGCAGGGGTAGTAAACACCACCAAGCACACAGGGGAGTGTTCCAATGCGTTACAGAAGACTGGGATCCGCCGGCATCCAGGTATCCGAGCTGAGCTTCGGCTCATGGGTCACCTTCGGGCAGCAGTACGGCGTGGATGAGGCGCTGGCCTGCATGGAGGCCGCTTACGAAGCCGGCGTGAACTTCTTTGACAACGCCGAGGCCTACGCCGGTGGCAAGAGCGAAACCCTGATGGGTGAGGCCATCAGGAAGGCCGGCTGGAACCGCGCGGACCTCGTTGTCTCCACCAAGATCTTCTTCGGCGGCCAGGGCCCGAACCAGAAGGGCCTGTCCCGCAAGCATGTGATTGACGGCATGCGCGCCTCTCTGGACCGCATGCAGCTGGACTACGTGGACCTCGTGTTCTGCCACCGACCCGACCCGAACACGCCGATGCTCGAGACCGTGCGCGCGATGAGCTGGGTGGTGGACCAGGGCTGGGCGCATTACTGGGGCACCAGTGAGTGGAGCGCCGAGCAGATCCGCCACGCGCATGGCATCGCCGAGCGTGAGCACCTCAACCGCCCACAGATGGAGCAGCCGCAGTACAACATGTTCCACCGCGAGCGCGTCGAGAAGGAGTACGCGCCGCTGTACGAGGACATCGGGCTTGGCACCACGATCTGGTCACCACTGGCCAGCGGGATGCTGACCGGCAAGTACAACGAGGGCATCCCGGAGGGCAGCCGCGCGACGCTGCCGAACTACAAGTTCATCCGCGAGGGCATCGAAAGCGACGAGGGCCAGGCCCGCATCGATAAGGTCAAGCAGCTGATGCCGATCGCCGGCGAACTCGGCTGCAGCATCGCGCAACTGGCACTGGCCTGGTGCCTGAAGTTTGACGGCGTGAGCACGGTGATCACCGGTGCCTCCAGGGCCGAGCAGGTGTCTGAGAACATGGGCGCGCTGGACGTCGTTGACAAGCTAGACGAGAGCGTGATGGAGCGCATCGAGGCCATACTTGGCAACCGGCCTGTGTAGGCGGGACGTTCAACGCAGTCGCCACATCAGTTTGTCAATGCCCTCCGCATAGTCCGGCATTTTTGCATCGCGTTCATGCAGCAGGACCAGGCAGTCGTCCGCTCCGTCCTGCAGGCAGTCCAGCAGCAGCTCGGTCATGTCCAGCCCCGGCAGGTAGCTGCGCTTGATGCGCGCCTGCTCCTGCGAGTAGTCATCCAGACTTGGGTCAGCCCGCAGGAACATGCGCCGGTCATCCAGCAGGCGCCTGAGGATGTCAGCCCGGTCCTGCATGGGGCATTGCCCGGCCGCCTCCACCAGCTCCCGTGGATAGGCCTCCTCGATCAGCCGCTCAAATGTCGCCAGGTCCATGCCGGGTACATTCACTGCCGGTGACAATGGATTGTCCGGCTGGATCGTCGGGTTGACAGCCACGCGATTGTCACGGTCCATCCCGTTGTTGTTGCGCCGGACTGGATCAGCGCCGCTGTCCAGCAGCATGCGCATGCATTCGACATCGTCCATGAACGTATCGTGGTACAGCAGGTAGGTGAATGTGAAGGGATACTGCCTGCGGCTGTAATAGGTGTTGGCATGCGCGCCATGCTCCAGCATCAATGACAGCATATCGCGCAGGCTTGCCAGTTCCGCAGTGTCCTTCACCCTGCCGAAGCTGTCCGCCAGTCTGCCCACAGGGCAGCTGCCGACGTAGGCCGCATATTCCTCATCGTACTCAAGCCCGTAGTTCGGGTCGGCCCCGCCATCCAGCAGCAGCTCCAGCATGTCAACATTGCGCTGCTCGAATGCGAAGTCCATCGGCTGCTGCATGTACATCTCCTGGCCATAGATCGCATCCATGTCCCACCAGCAGGCTGCACCGGCATCCAGCAGGATGGCAACGTGCTCGCGCTGCCCTCCAGCACCCCGTGGTAGAGCGTGATGTACATCCGGTAGTCTTCGATGCTCGCTCGCTGCACCTGATCCGCCAGCAGCATGCGCAGCACCTCCGGATCGGGTTGGTCCATTGCGGTATAGATCGCATCCGGCAGGCGCTCACGCGGTTCGTATTCGTACTCCCCGCTTGCCAGCAAACTGGCCAGCAACTCAAGGTCACCGAGCGCAATCACCGCCTGCAGCGGCGGTCGCTCCATTGCCAGCAGTTCTTCGCGCAAGCCCTCACGGCCCGCACTGGCAGCGAGGTACAGGCCGAAGCTGCGCAGGTAGCCAGTTTCCTTCTCATCCAGTCCTGCGCAGGCTGCTTCAAACTGTGGCCACAGCCCGAGGGCGGCACAACTTGCCGCATCAGGTTCCACTCCCATCGTGAGCAATTGCCTGGCCAGGCCCAGCCGGCCCCAGCGCAGCACTCGCTGCAAGGGTGTATCGCCTCCTCCATTGGCAAGCAGCGGATCGGCACCGAGCTGCACCAGCCTGACGAAGTCCGCCTCATAGCTGCTGGAGTCCGGCCTCAGGTACATCAGTGCGTTGTTACCGAGGCTGTCCGTGTAATTGCAGTCTATCCCGAGACTGCTGAACAGATCGTAGATGCCAATCTCACCCACACGGCTGCATTCGGCCACCAGCTCATGCAGTGTGGTGATCTCTGCAGGGTAGGATGGATGCGACGCTACCTTTCGCAGGTCCTGCAGGTCCAGACCGTTGGCAAGCATTACTTCAAACAGTTCCCGCAGGCGTGGTGCGGCATCCTCGCCCGCCAGGTCCGGGAAATCCATGTAGCTGGACTGGTAAGCCAGCGTGAACAGGTCGTAGTATTGCGCATCCGAAAGGGCCTGCAGGTCCAGACCGTTGTCAATAAGCTGCTGCAGCAGGGAGGGGTCCAGCAGGCATACCGGCAGCAACCTGTCCTCCGGCATCGCCCCGAGGCCCGTAAGCGGGATTTCCGCAATGTCCCTTCCGCGGTCCAGCATGGCCTGGCGCTCGCTTGCATCCTGCATGTTTGCCAGTGCAAGGAAGGCATGGATCCACAGGCGGTCGACATGCATCCCGTTGGCAAGCAGTGGGCGCAGCCTGTCCATCTCCGTTTCATCCAGCCCATCCTCCGCCAGTGCCAGCACAAAGGTACTGCGCAACTGCGCACCATGTTCCAGCAGGGCATCAGTTGTCATTGGCAACTCTGAGGAAGCCGCCAGGTACAGCAGGCTGTCAAGGTCGCGCTGGGTCAGCCCTGCCTCAAGCATACTCCTGTGCAGCAGCTCCATTGACAACTCATCGTAACCCAGCCGGATGGCAATCGGCAGCAGGGCCAGCCCACCATGCAGCTCGAGGACGTCCAACCCCTGCTCATTGCACAATGCAATTGCAGCCTGCTCGTCAACAAGCGCTGTCTGCAGCACCCTGATCCAGTCCCGCTCCGGGGCATCCGCCTTCCCGCACCAGCCGGCAAACATGTCCTCGATGGCAAGCCAGTTCCCTGTATCCGCTTTGTACATCCCTGTGACTGATCCAGCGGGAAAGAATGTGTTCAGGCAGCTTCCAGGCGGTTCAATGCCAAACAGTACACAGGCTGGCGGCTCCTCTCCATAGCCATCATCAAGCCAGTAATTCGGGCCATCGTCGTTGGTAACGTATTTAATTCCGGGCGTGGCAAACGCCGGTCCCTGGACCTGTATCAACAGCAGTGCAGCAATCAGACCAAGCATGCGCAGCATCACCCGCAGATCATAGCGCCGTGCTGCATATGCCGCCACTCGCTCAGTCAAGCTCATCCACCATTGCATTCAGGCAGTCGCGATAGCCCGGCAGGGCAAAGCCCAGCCGCAGCATGCTGTCAATGCAGGCCCGTGAGCGCTGCACGAAGGCCTCACGGTATAGCCGCGCCGTGCTTGCTGAATCCGGCGTGTTGGCGGACTGGCTGGCCAGCAGCTCCAGCTGCGCCGCATTGTCACGCCTGATGCAGCCGAGCATCGCATTCAGCATCTCATCCGGGTTCTGCTCCGGCAGGAACAGCAGCAGGTGCCGGTCCTCCACGTCCGGCAGGTTGGCAACGAGCGGCAGCAACCCGCGAGCGACAGGCGGCTGCATCGGCTGCCCCGGGACCAGCGTGCCGGCATCGAGGTCCAGCCCGGCTTCCAGCAACAGGTCAAGCACTTCCGCTGATGGCTGCAGCCCGACCCGCTCAATCAGGGGGACGTATGTGCCGCCGCCTCTATAAGGATTGCTGTCAAGGTAGTAATCCGCGCGCAGGCCATGCTCAACCAGCAGGCGCAGCATTTCCAATTCCTTTCCGGCGCGCTGGTCCCTGCTATTCGCTCCGGCGCGCGGCAGGCAATACTCAAGCAGGCGGCCGCCCGTCCAGATGCCGAGCTGCTGGTCGTAGCTGAGCTGGTCGTTCGGGTCAAAGCCGGCGTCGAGCATCAGGCGCAGCATGTCAACCCGGCCCCGGCTGATTGCCATCCCGAGCGACTGCGCCTGCCGTCCCGCTCCAGGCTGGCAGTCATCCAGCCCGCTGTCCAGCAGTGCCTTCAGCACTGCCGGGTCCTCGTTGTAGCTGGCCGCTTCCAGCAGATCATGGAACTGCTCATCCGTCACCGCCGCGCGGATGGCATCATCCGCCAGCAGTGCCTGCAGGCAGTCCAAGCGCTTTGCACCGGTTGCCAGCCTGAGCGGTTCATAGTCCGGCAGCGGCCAGATGCTGTACTCACCGTTCTCCAGCCGCAGCGCAAGTTCCTCAGGCATGTCAGCGAGGATCAGCGCCTGCAGCGGGGGTTCGTCGCCAAGCTCCAGCAGCTGCCTGAGAATGTCCTGGCTGTCAGCGGAGCCGGCGAGGATCATCGCGATGTCTGCCTGCCTGATGCGCTCACCGGGCAGCATGTCCGCCAGCGCCTGACTGTACTCCTCAATCCGCCCGATCGCTCCAAGGCTGGCGGCGTCCGGCTGCTCCACATGTTCGAGCATGAGCTGCCAGAGCTCCGGCCGCTGATTGATGATTGCCAGGTGCAATGGGCTGAAGCCCTGCTTGTCCGCCTGCAGCGGGTCCATCCCCGCATCCAGTAGCGACTCAATCGATTCCGCCGTATTCCAGGGGAACCAGCTCACTCCATGCAGCGCCGTGTAGCCGCGCTCATCAGCGAGCAGTGGATCTATCCCCAGCTCCGGCAGCACGCTGGCCAGCCGCGGGTCAAGTGCCGCCAGCCAGGCGATCTCCGCCGGCTTGCGCACAGCGGGATTGTCCAGGCTGGCTTCCTCCGCCTTGAACCCTGCCTTGGCCAGCACAGCCGCACAGCCCGCCAGGTCCGGCGCCTGTTCAGACTCGCTGTTGCCAATAGGCCACATCATCGCAGCCTGCCAGAACATAGCTATCGAATTGGGGCTGTCCGGCTGCCTGAGCGCTTCGGCATAGCCCCTCTCCATCAGCAATTGCAGCTTGCGCGAGTCATCCATGCAGCCCAGCAGGATGTCATTGCTGAACATTGCCCGTCCCTGGAAGTAATCGCCATCTTCCAGCAGCGCTGCCAGTTCGTCATGGTCCAGTAGCGGCAGAAATTCGGCAATAGCCTTCTCCCAGCCTCCCTTGCTGTTGGACAGTCCACACTGCGTTGCCAGGAAATGGTAGAACTCCCGGCGTTCAGCGCTATCCAGGTCAAGCTGAGCACCGATCGTGTATGAATCCAGCCCGGCTCCGCTGTCCGCCAGGGTCAGAGCCATGATCCGGTCGCCGTAGCGGGCCGCGATCCCGAGCAGCTCATCCATTTCCCGGGTCCCGATTTCGTTCCGGCGCTCCATCCGTGGCAGCAGGCCGGCCAGCAGCTCCGTGTTGCCATACATCGCGCACATTGACAACAGCTGCATCGCATGCCCACGTTCACAGACTGCATCAGGGTTCTCGTCGAACAGGGTCAGCGCGGCCTGCGGGTCAGTCTGGCTCAGCTGCAGTACGGTCAGCCAGGCCCGCTCATCCGGGTCGACAGGCGGGATGGTCAGCGCCAGCAGCTGCTCCATCTCGAGGAACTCCGCGATGTCAGGCCGCTCCTCAAAGGCCGGCTCCTGCTCATCCTCAGCAGTGCTGCCAGCCACACTTGTCACAGCCCCTGCCTGATTGACGATGATGCCAGCGTGTGTAGCAGCTGTCCTGTTGCAGGAAGCGCAGCACAGAAGGACAGTGAACATTAGCAAACCGGAAAGGCTTGCCACCAAAGCCCCTATGCCGCCTGTCCGCACCAGACTGCTGCTATGTCCCTGCCTGTTCATCAGCGCAGCCGTTGCAGCATCTGGTTCAATGCCGTGTTGTAGTCAGGCAGGGCGAAGTCCCGGTTGAGCAGCAGGTCCAGTGCTTCAAGGTCACCCGCTGCGAAGCATTCAGCCATCAGTAGCTTCTGGTCGGCATCCGACAGCGGCGCATCCAGCCAGGCCAGCAGTTCCGGCAGGAATTCCGTGTTGCCAGACATGATGCAGTTGCGCATTGCCGCCTTGAGGTCATCATCAAGGGCATGACGCGCGAACTGGCTAAACAGGTCGGGGTCCATCCCTTCAATTGTGGATAAGTTGGTTAACACTTGATTGAACAGTGAACTAGCAACGATGAATTGTCCTGTTACCCCCGGCGGCAGTCCAGCTGTTGTGCTCTGCTTACCAGCAGCCGGCGGCGGCGGCATCTGTCCTGGGTCCAGGCCATGGTCCAGCAGCAAGTGCAGGGTGTCAGCATCCAGCGTGCGGCACAGGTCCCACAGCGGTGGCTGGGGAGCCTGTCCCATCATGCTCGTTGCCAGGAAATCCAGCCGTGCCCCCTCATCCAGCAGCCGCTTGTAAATCCGCCGGTTCAGGTCGTAGTCAAGCACTTCCGGTGTTCCTTTCAGGTGCATGATCGGTGGATCTCCTGTCAGGGTTCCAGTGGCCGGATCGAGTACCAGCCCGACATTCGGATCAGCACCGAACTCAAACAGCAGCTTAATCATCTCCTCATCCCGGAATGAAACCGCCATACACAGCAGCGGCGTGCCCCTGCGCATCATTTCATCCTCGGGTGCAACCGGGATGCCCGCTTCCAGCATGATCCGCAGGCGCTGGGGCTTCCTTTCCGAAACCGACCTGAACATCGTATAGGCAAAGTAGTCCATGTCCGCCCTGGCCATGTATGTCTCACTATCCAGCAGGGCCTTCAGCATGTCGTCATTTTCATCAAACTGTTCCTGGTAGAACAGGTAGCCGAAGGTCTCGCCATCTTCAGTGTAGTTCTCCCGCGCCAGCGCATCCCGCAGCAGTTCCGCATCGCCATTGATCACGAGGCTGCACAGGTCCGGCACGAATCCGCTGTCATACAGCTCCCGGAAGCGCTCGTGGTCCGCCCCTGCCGCCAGGTGCAGGCCGCGTTTGATCTCCAGTCCGCGATTGACAATCACCTGCTCGCCGGCCGCCTGCTTGAATTGCTCCACTGTGCCAAGCACCGCCAGCGTTGCCAGGTCCGGTTCGCGCTCGCCCAGCAGCTCCCGTGCCAGCTCGATGTCCCCGTTGACCAGTGCGAAGTGCACCGCGCTGAAGCCATCATCACCTTCCAGCAGCGGGTCCAGCCCGGCGGCGACGAAGTCCCGTGCTAGCTGCGCCGTGTACTTTTCCTCCTCCTGATAGTGCAGCAGACCCAGCAGTATGGTCTGCCCGCGGCTGTCAAGGCGATTCGGGTCCACGCCGTGCTCCGCCAGCAGCTCTATCAGCTCCGCCGGCGGAGGCTGCCTGAGGAAGCCGACATCCGCCACCAGCGACCAGTCATCCGGCAGGCTGTCCAGCGATATGCCGCGCTCATCCAGCAGCTTGAAAAGCCCGACCACATCACCCCAGTCCGTTTCATTGCTTGAGTTGTAAATCTTCTCGCGCTCCTTCAGCAGCTTGCCAAACAGCTCCCCCTGATCCGTGTAGCGCACTTCCTCCAGGTCCAGCCCGTCGGCCAGCAGCAGCTCCAGCTTGTGGCTGTCATCCATGCAGCCCTTGACGAGATCATAGGTCTGGCGGTTGCCGGCGTAGCGCAGGTCCGCATCATTCATCGCCTCCGTCCCGCGCAGCTCCCGGCAGCGCTCAATCTGGTCAGCAAGCTGCTCAGCATCCATCTGCGGCAGTGTGTTGGCAAGCACCGCGCACCAGTCCTGCGCCGTGTCCGAGATCACGTCCTGCTCCAGCACGAATGCCAATAGATCCGGGTCCGGCTCGTTGCCAATACCGAGATTGCGGAACAGGTAGCCCGCCGACATCGAGATGCGCGCGCCATTCCCGGCCAGCAGCTCAATCATCTCCGCATCGCCATGCCCGATCGCGGTGGTCAGCAGTTCATTCATGTCCGCCTGCGTCATCACATCCGCAGCGGCATGCTGCTCCAGCAGGTAGCGGCAAAGTTCAGCCTTGCCGAACATAACCGACAGGCGCAGCAGGCCGAATCCCGGCAGGGCCTCGCTGGCCGGATCGACCCGCCCGGATTCAAGCAGCGCAATCGCTGCCTGTTCATCATCCGCAGCGATTGACAGCACTTCGGCCCAGCCTCGCTCGAATTCACCACTCGGTGGAGACAGCGCGAACAGGTGGGCCTCACTCTCCATGAAGGGCTGCAGCTCTGGCGCCGGCTGGATCAGCTGGAAGGCCTTGAAGTAGTCCTCACGCTTGATGGTCTTGCCACTACCGGCAGCCCCGCCCTGGGCGGCACCTCCTGTACCCTTGCCAGTACTGCCCCTGTTGCATGCACACAGCAGAAGCATAGCAAGTATGCCAATCCCGAGCCTTGTCAGCTTTCGACTCATTTCCTTCCCCCGCGGATGTCCTGTTACACCATATAGCTTACAGACTGCCTGGCCTGGCTGCCGTTCAACGCTGCTGTGGCTCAAGCCCGTAGCCCAGCGCATCCAGCCCGACGCGGTAATCCGGTACGGGATAGCCCAGCACCAGCAGGGCATCGAGGCAGGCCCTGGCCCTGTGCCTGAATGCTTCAGTCACCAGACCTGCATCCTGCTGCCTCGATCCGGCCGGCAAGGCACTGTCCAGCCTTGCCAGCAGGTCGGCATTGTCAACAACCAGGCACTGATACATTGCCAGTTCGATCTGCTGCTCCGTGGCAACCTGCAGCGCTGCCTCCTGTAGCTCCCCGTCGACCCCCTGCATCCCGGCCAGCTGCACGATCAGCGCCGGGGGATACTGCCAGTCCGTGTTGCCCGGCTTGCCGCGCACCGGTGCTGCCATTGGCTCCCTTGCATGCTCTGCCAACAATTCCACCAGATCCGGATCAAGCCGCTTTGCGTTGTACTGCAGGCTGGGAATGTAATCCACCACTCCGGTTATCGGGTTCATGCTTTCCACGTAGTAGTCAACATTGGCATCATGCTCCAGCAGCAACTCGACACATCGCCGGACTTCTTCCATGTCAATCCGCTGCGAGTACGGGACCGTCTCGCTCATCAGCAGGTCCAGGCAGGATTGCAGGGCCGGCTTGCCTGACAATATGCCATGCGCCTGTATCTCGATCAGGCCCCGGTCCGGGTCGGCACCATGCTCCAGCATCAGCCCCAGCAGTTCCGGCTCACCCAGCTGGGCCGCTGCCTGCACCAGGCTGCGCACAAGCCCCGTATAGCCATCAGGGATTTCCACCGGTGCACCGTTGTCAAGCAATACCGCTGCGTTGTCAAGCCTCTGGTTCTGCACAGCCCTGACCAGTGCATCAAACAGTGACAGCGGGTTGTAGTCCCGCTGCAGGTTCTTCGCCTGCAGCATCGCGGCCAGGCAATCAGGGTCGCCATGCGCTGCGGCATACTGCAGTGGCCGCAGGTTTTCACCCGGCATCACGCTGAACTCGCCACTCTCCAGCCGCTGCTCCAGCTCCGCAAGCATGCCGGCGCGGCACAGGGCCTGCAGGGGAATCGCCGTGCCCTGCTCCTCCAGCGCGAGTACCACCTGCCTGTCCCCCAGTGATGCCGCCAGCAGCATCGCTCGCTGCACTGCCAGTTCGCGATCCGCCCGGTCCAGCTCCTCGAGCAGGCTGGCAAAGTTGTCCACTTGCCCGAAGGCCCCCGCCGTGACGATGTCCTCCCTGCCGCAGGCGCTGTACATTGCTTCAGCCAGTTCGCGCCGGTCATCATCGATTGCCATGTAAAGCGGCGTATAGCCATTGTCGTTGGCCAGCAGCGGGTCCATTCCCAGCTCCACCAGCGCGACAATCTCCGCATCGGAATAGTCATCGCGCTCCAGCAGGTGGAACAGCGCATTGCGGCCCAGGTTGTCAGTCCGGTTCAGGTCCACGCCCCATTCCGCCAGCAGAGGATAGAGCCGCTTGTCATATGACGGCCAGCTGACAATCACGTCCATTAGTGTGAATCCAGGTGCGTTGCTGGGAGACACGAACTTATCATCCTCGGCCATGATGTCCTGCCCGTTGTCAGCAAGGATCCGGAACACACCGGATTCGTCAGACACATCCCGCCCGATGAACTTCGCCTGGCCGAAACGGGTGGCCGTGAGATGCACCTGCTGGAACAGGCTGCCACCCCTCGCCGGGTCGGTATCAGGCAGTGTGTAGCCGCTGTCCAGCAGCAGCTGCAGCTTGCGTGACTCATCCAGGCAGCCGGTGACCAGTGCAGTCGGATCCGACATAAGCTGATCGAAATGGGTTTCCCCCGCCAGCACCGCCTGCAGGCTCTCATAAGTCATATATGGCAGCATTTCGGCCAGCTTTGACAACCAGTTGCCATTCTCATCGCTGATCCCGCAGGCCTGCACCGCCTCCTGCAGCAACTGCTTGTCGCGCGGTGCGAATGTCCCCATCAGGCCCTGCTGCGCCTCATAGCTCAGCGTGGCCCCGTGGCCGGCCAGCATCCGCATCATCTCGCGGTCGCCATGCCGCAGTGCGGCGGCCAGCAGGCTGCCCTTGTCAGCCGGGCCGAGCTGCCCGCTCTCCTCCACACTGGCCAGCGCGACATCCGCCAGCTCCACATAGCCGAAGCTGACCGCCGCCCTGAGCAGGTCCACCTCATGTCCGGTCCGGCTGATTGATTCGCGCCGTGTTGCCAGTTCCTCGACAGCCGCCGCCTGGTCCTCACTCGCCAGCTCGATCAGTGCCAGCCAGTCGCGCTCGGCCTCCTGCTTCGGTGGCGAAATCGATGCGAGGATCGCCTCCATTTCGAGGAAGTCCTCCGGCGAGGCGTGCGGCTCGAAGGCCGGCTGCGCATCTTCCCCGGCAGCATTGCCAGTCCCGCCAGTTGAAACCTGCAGTCCAGTTCCGCTTCCACTGCTTCCGCCGGAATTGCATCCCGCCAGCAGCAGCACAATCAATCCTGCCAGTATTTCCTGTGTCCTCATATTGCTTTCCTGGCGAACAGCCTCAGTAGATCAGTTCATAGCTCCTGAAAGCCCCGAGCCGGCCCAGCAGTGCCTCCTCGTAGGATGGCAGTGGAAACATCAGTTCCAGCGCCTGTTCCATGCAACGCGGCGCATCCTGCGCCAGGCAGGCATTGACAACCTCCTTGCCATCGTCGGCCGTGATCCGACGACCAAGCCTCGCGTTCAGCACTGCCAGCAGGCCAGCGTTGTCAGTTTCCGCACAGGCCGCCATAGCCATGACCAGGTCCCCGTATTCCGCCCCGGGCAGGAACTGCTCAAGTATCGCCTGGTCCAGCCCCGGGATCTCCAGCAGCTGCGCCAGCAGGCCCGGCATGCGAAACGGCAAGGGCCTGCTGGACAGCTCGCCACCGATCGTGCGAGCCTGCGGGTTGGCACCGTACTCCAGCATCAGCTGCAGCATCGGCAGGTTCTTTTCGTAGATCACCTGCAGCAGGACCGGCGCATACTCCTCCCTGCCCCCGTATCCACGGTCAGTGTAGAAATCCGGGTTGGCACCCGCCTCCAGCAGCATGCGCATGCGGCCGAGCTGCACCGCCGGGCCGTCCGGCATGTCGTCAAAGTAATAGTGCGATGTCACCCTGTCCAGCGCTGGCTCGCCGACCATGATGTCATGTTGCTGGTTGTGCACCAGACCGTAGTCCGGGTCCGCGCCCCATTCCAGCAGCCACTGCAGCATCTCCGGGCTGTCCCGCGTGGCGGCAGTTCCCAGCAGCGGACTGTCAAAATCCTCCAGCCCACCGGGTTTCTCGATCTGTGCACCAGCATCAATCAATGCCTTGGCAACATCATTCATTTCAACCATCAGTGCAAGGTCCAGCATGCGGTACAGGTCGTCATCGTCCAGCCCGCTGCGGATCCGCTCATCCGCCAGCAGGCTTGCCACCGCCTGCGGACGCTCGGCATGCATTGCCAGCCGCACCGGATGCTCGAACTCCACTCCGGGAGGCAGGTAATCACCACTGGCCAGGTGGGCCTGCAGTTCCGCGGCCAGCTCCGGCAGGAACAGCGCCGGAAGCGTTGGACTGTAGCCCATTGCCAGGATCGCCCGTACCGTCGCCGCATCCTCACGCTTCGCCGCAATCTCCATTGCCAGCGCGGCGGCCGCCGCAGCCTCCTGCGGACCAAGCCCCGCCAGCCCCTCACTGAACTGCCCAAGCTCTCCCAGCCCGCCCTGCGCCGCCGGATCGGGCACGGTCGCAAGTGCCAGCAATGCCTGTCCCAGTTCCTCCCGTCCGGCCAGCAGGGCCAGGTCCGCCGGAGTGCGGCCCTCCTTGTCACGCAGGTCGGGGTCGAGCCCCAGTGCCACCAGCTGCCGCACATCTTCCGCCGTGCCGTAGTCGCGGAAGCTGAGCGCATGCAGCGCATTACGGCCTTCCTCGTCAACACTGTCCAGCGCTACGCCCCACTCGGCCAGCAGCGCATACATCGACAGGTCGGGGGAAGGGTAGGTCACGACGTAGTCCAGCGCACTCATGCCCTCGCTGTCTTCCCCGGCCGGCAGTGCGGCCAGCTCGTGGATGTCGAATCCCATCGTTGCCAGGATGCGCATCAGGCCCGCCTCGTCCTTCACCTGCACGTCATTGTCCTCGGCATAGCGGTACTGTATTGCCAGCGAGTGCAGCGCCTGCATCGGGTGCTCCCCGTCCCTGCCAATCAATGGTGCCAGCCTGTAGCCGTGTTCCACCAGCAGGGCGAACTTCGCTGAATCATCCAGGCAGGCATTCAGCAGGGATGTCCCCTTGTCCGGCTCGGAGGCCAGGGTGCCGCTGCGTTCCAGCAGGGCCAGCAGTTCCGTTTCGTCGACAAACGGCATAATGCGGGCGATCGTTGAACCGGTGCTCTGGTTGCTCTCTGCCAGCGCAGCGCTGCCAGCCAACTGTCCCAGCAGTTCGGCCCGCGGCCCCTCCAGTCCCCGGCCGGCCAGGAAGCTCAGGCAGTCATCCTCCAGCCTGGCTCCGGCTGCTGCCAGCACCAGAGCCATGTCCACGTCCCCGACGCTGACCGCCCTTGTCAGCAGGTTGTCCAGCTCAAGCTGCTGAGGGAATCCCTGCCCGGACAACTGCTCGATGTATGCCTGCGCCAGTTCGCCGAAGCCGAACTCAACCGCGAAGGCCAGCAGCGAGTAATCCTGGCAGTTGCGGCTGTGCTCAAAACCGCTGAATAGCGAAGGTTCCTCCGGCGGGGGTGCCGGCAGGGAGAGCAGCATCGCGATCGCGGCCTGCTCATCCCTTGCCGCCTGTTCCAGTACAGCCACCCAGTCGCGGGCATGTGCATCCTCCGGCGGGCTCTGTGCCGCCAGCATTGCCTCCGCCGCCAGGAATTCCTCCAGCACGGGCTGCGGCAGCCAGACCATTGAATCATCAGGCCACTGTGCCTGCGCTGCCTTTGTAGCCGTGAGCATTGCCAACAGGCATACTGTTGCCAGCATGCCGGTTCCCTGCCCCTGAGCTAAACCTGTCCGCATATGCATCCTCCCCCCGCAGCGCATTCCACTGGCCCTGTCAGCCAGTGCAGCGGCCGCAGTCACTGTTTCCAGTCTATCAGCATTCAGAACATTGACGGGAACTGCAATGCTGCCCCGGCGGCCAGCGCCGACACCAGCTCGTCCCCTTCGGGCAGGTCATATCCCGCATCAATCATCATTTCCACCGCTGTCGGCTGCATGTACATCACCGCCTGCAGCAGCATCTGCTGCTGAGCTTCCACAGCCGGCATCGCGTCAAGGTTCCCGAGCAGCAAAGGGAAGAGGTCCATGCGCTGCTGCCCAAGGCAGGCTTCCACGCCCATCAGCAGTTCATCGTCAGGCATCCGCTCGAAATACTCCCTTGCGGTTTCCGTATCCAGCTGGTCCATCCGGCAGAGGTTGGCAGCGAGGCTTACATACCATGAGAAATAGGCAGGCTCCTCCAGGGTATTGATCACCCCCTGCGATGGGTCAGCACCGATCTCAAGCATTGCCTTCATCACTTCCGGGTCGCCTCCGAAACTGACAATGTTCAGCAGCGGCAGGTAGTCAGCCCTCAGGCGGTCCTCTCCATAGGCGATGTAGTAATCCGCACGTGCGCCATACTCGGCCAGCAGTCTGATCACGCCCGTGCGGCTGATCTCCACTCCATCCACCGGGTCGTCGTCGTCACCGAAGCACCATGCGTTCATCGGGCCGAGCCCGACCGTGATTTCGTACTCCTCAATCTCCTCCAGGCCACGGTTCGGATCCACTCCATGTTCCAGCAGGATCCGCACCCCGTCCATCCAGCCCA
This sequence comes from Planctomycetales bacterium, assembly GCA_022646745.1. Taxonomy (GTDB): domain Bacteria; phylum 4484-113; class 4484-113; order 4484-113; family JAFGCY01; genus JAHEFU01. The sequence continues at coordinate 840,051 of CP060262.1, forward strand.
GCTGCACCGCCCGGTTGAGCGGGTCATGCTCCATCGTGCGGCCGTCATAAGGCGCGCTTGCCCTGGCACCATGTCCAAGCAGCAGCTCAAGCTGGCCTGCTCCATAGCTGTTCACCGCGACCAGCACGGCAGCGGCGAGGTCGGCCTCCGTCAGCCAGCGTGAGTACGGCTCAAAGTCCAGGAGCGTTGCCAATATGTCAGCTTCATGCTGGCGCACCGCCAGCTCCAGGCTGTGACCCAGCCCACTGCTTCCCTGCACGACATAATTGCCGGCTTCCAGCTGTCTGGCGAGGTAATCCGGGCTTCCGCAACTGATCAGCGTTTCGAGCGGTATGCCCCAACCCATTGCCGACAGTTCATTCAGCGTCGCCAGCTTGCCGGCCTGGCTCGCCGCCAGCATGCACCTGCGTACCATCGCATCCTGTTCCTGCCCTGACAACACAGACAGTCCGGCGATGCAGTCCTCCGTGTTGCCGAGCATCGCCAGCACAGGCAGGTCAGTAAGCCCTGAATCCCCTAGCAGGAGCGTTGCCAGCTCCCTGCGGCCAGCCTGCAGTGCGAGGCTGACTGCAGTCTGCCCCTCTTCGTCCCGCTGCAGCGGATCTGCTCCGAGTTCAACCAGCGCCAGCAGCGCTGCATCCGGTACCTGAGCACGTGCGCCGAGCATCCGGTGCAGGATGTTGCCACCATTGCGCATCTCGCCGTTTAGCGTCCCGGCCAGCTCCAGGATGTAGCGGTAGAATGCCAGTGTGCCCTGCGGGTCGTTCTCCCAGTCCGCCAGCTTGGGCCCATAGGCGGTCATTGCCCGGTCTGCCGAGCGGTATCCCGGTGCCCGATCCGGCCGTTCCACGGCCCTTGCCGCCGCGTGCATGTCCAGCCCCTGCTTTTCAAACTGCCTGAACAGCTCCAGCAGTGCTGCCCTGCGCCAGTCACCTTCCACATAGGTCGCCGCGTGCAAAACCGTATCCGCCAGTGGATCAAAGTCCATCTCACGGCAGTACTGCTGAAGGTCCATTCCGTGTTCCACCAGCAGCTCCAGTTTCGCCGGATCGCCGATGCACATCGGGGGCAGGAAGTAATAATTGTCATAATCACCGTCAAGCGCAAATGGCAGGTCCCGCGGGCAGATTTCATCTAGCTCCTCAATGCTCAGTTCCTGCAGCAGCACACTGAGGCAGTCCATCCATTCGCCACCGTCCTCGCGCAGGCCGCAGCTGCGCAGTGCTGCCATCATGAATCCGTGATCAATCCTCCCCTCGTGCAGCTCATGCAGCAGGGTCTCGCAGCTGGTCCTGCCGAGCTTTGCACCATGCTCGCCAAACAGCTCAATGATGCCTGCCTGCCCCTCCCGGATCGCCCGCTGCAGCAGCATGTCCATCACCTGCCTGACTTCCTCGTCGGAAGCACTGCCCTTGCCATCCGGGAACCCTTCCATGGAAATGAACCGGTCGGCCAGCTCGGGGCAGCCGCAGGGTATCGCATTGAGCAGGACGTCCATTGCCAGCACAGGCAATTCCGCACCTTGCTCAATCTCCGGCATGGCCGCAATTGCCGCCGCCTCATCCGTCTGCATCAGCCGCAGCACCTCCAGCCAGCCGGCATTCGAAGCGTCCATCTCAAACCCCGCGCTTTCCAGCAGTGCGAGGGTCTCCAATGCCTGCGGGATCCGGCTGCCCTCTCCGTAGGCATAGCTGTCCAGTGCCATTCCCATCATGAAATCCTGGCTCCATTTCAGAGCGGTTTCATCAGTCAGATGGGAAACAGCGCCTGAATCCAATTCTTCCCCGGCCTGCGCCAGCACATTGCCGGACTGCAGCAGCAGGCAGCCGGATGCGGCCAGCAGCGCCACGATCAGCTTCCAGTTCATGGACTGATCATAGCAAGTCGGAATTCAGATCCTGCTGTTTACGCCACCCTCAGCCCGGGTAATACATCTGGTTTGGCCCAGGCAGGCCGGCCGAGGAAGTGACGATATGGCAAAGCGGAAAAACAGAGGAATTGCAGTGCTGACCATGCTGATGCTGGGGCTTAGCATCATCGTGCTGGGCCTGCTGGCGGACACCCGTCCGGCCAGCGCTTCAGATGAGGACTGCCTGCTGCTCGTGCTCGACAGCGTGGACGGCGTGACGCCGACCGCCGGGATCACGGTCCAGTTCGTGGACCGCGAGGGAGAGACCCACACTTACGAAACCAATGAGAACGGACTGGTGCTCGTGCCCTGCGGCCTGCTGGGCGACAGCCTGATGTTCGAGGACACCTGGGGCCATGGCTTCTGCATGGTGCTCAATCCGGAGCGTGCCCATGAGGGTCCGCTCAACAGCCTGCTGATCGACCATCCGGAGCTGGGCATCGTCTCCGCACCGGCGGCCAGCAGCACCCCCTACGGCACCGTGCTGCGCCTGGGCATCGGCCCCGGCAGCGAGGAGCCGCTCGAAAACTGATTCTCCATTCCCAACACCCGGGCCGGCCCCACCGGCCCATCTGATTCCCGCCCACCGTGGCCGCCCCCTTCCCAGGGCGGCCACCTTTTTTTCTTGCCGGCTCAGCTGAAGCTTCGCCGGTCTATGTTCCGCGTTCTGCGCCGGAAACAAGTTCCCTGAGGCTTCACAGGCATTGTGCTGTGCATTGCCATTTACTCCTGCCGGCTCCTGCAAGCAGGTACTTCAATCAGAAACCTGCCTTCTGCCTGTTGCCTTCTGCCTGTCGACGACTCAGAATATCGAGAACGACGTGTAGGCCCAGTCCGTCAGGCCGCTGTCATCCACCACCGTTACCGTCACCAGCTTCGATCCCGAGCTCATGAACACATGCGTGGTCAGCGGTTCCGTGGTCGTCTCATCGGGGACCCCGTCTTCGTCGAAGTCCCAGCGGTACTCGACGATGCTGCCATCCAGGTCAAAGCTGGCGCTGGCATCGAACTCCACTGGTGCAGGCAGCGCGATGAACGGCCCGCCCGGATACTCGATTGCCGCAGTCGGTGCGCCATCCGTGCGGATGATGAACTGCTTGAAGCTTGTTTCATCGTCATCATCCCAGGCATACACGTACCCATGGAAGGACCCAGATGTCGCGTAGCTGAAGCTGGCCATCGGCCCGGCCGGCGGGTCTGAGGTGTCAAACAGTTCGAGGCTGCCGTCACCGTCAAAGTCCCAGCCCCACTTCACGATCGTGCCGTTGTCAGTTGAACCGCTGGCGTCGAAGTTCACCGTCAGCGGGGAACTGCCCTGTGTCACATCGATCTGCAGGTCGATCTTGGGCGGGTCACTTAGCGGGGCGAACAGGGTCAGCTTGGTGGAACCTGTGGCATTGTCACCCTGGTCATCGGTCACCCGCACACTCGGGCTGAAGCCGAACACCGCCTCCTCGTACGTGAACTGCGCAAAGGGCACGTCGCCCGTGTCCAGCTCAAAGCCGTTGCCGGCATCACCGTCAATGTCCCATTCGTACTTCACGATGCTGCGGCCCTCGGAAGCGCTGCTGTTCTCCGCGGTGTAGCTCACGGTCAGCGGCGCGTTGCCAAAGGTCTCATCCCCGAGGATGCTGGCAACCGGCGGGCCGCCGGGCGCCTCCAGCGCGGTGATGATCACCTGTGTGGATGCGCGCTGGAACCAGGAATCCGTCACCGTCAACTCGACGACGTACACTCCGGGATCCGTGAATGTGTACTGGCCGCTCGGCTCGCTGCTGCCGTCAGTCAGGGTGCCGAACTTGTCAAACTTCCATGCGTAGTCCGTCAGTGTGCCATTCGGGGATGAGCTGGCTGCGGCATCGAAGCTGACAGTCAGCGGCGCGATTCCCGCTTCCGGACTGATCGTTGCCACCGGCAGCGGTTCTGCCAGCGGATCACCGACCTTGAAGTACTGCCCCCAGGGACCACCCTGTCCACGCAAGCCACCATGGATTCCCTGGCTGAAGTTCAGCACCCCGAAGAAGAACTGCAGGTGCAGGATTCCGTCGCCGGTCGGTGCAGCGGGATCTATCCGCAGGATGGCGTCGGAATTGCTGAGGCTGGCATACGGCCAGGGCGTCCCATCTTCGGTCACGAAGCGGTAGCGCATGTCCGGATGCGTTGATATGTCCCCGAGCAGCGGGTCAGTCACCGTCACCTTGGTTTCCGACCCCGCTGAGGCGACAAAGGGATCCACGAAATTGCCTGCTCCATCCAGCCCCTCAAAGCTGATGGATGGGGGCTGCAACTTTCCCGGGTTGCTGGACCAGCGTGGAGACGCAAGCACGTAGCTAGGCATCCCTTCAGTGACGCCATCCGAGGACCTGACCCAGTAGTAGTTGTAATCCTGCTGGCCCTGGGGCTGCGAGAGGATGTCGCCCTTGTAGAACAGCCGGCCCTCCTTGGGCAGCGGGCCAGGGTGGATCGCAGCATCCGGCAGCTGGTAGTCCATGAAGTCCTTGGTCGCATAGGGTTCGATCGTCGACGGCCCGTTGTCCGCGGGGAAGTCATCAAAGTCGTCTGAGGCGTATAGGTTGTAGGAGCTGACGCGCGCCCCGAAGTTGGCACCGATCGGCGTGATGTCCGCCAGGTTGATCTCCCCGTTGGCATCGCCGTCGATCATTCCGGGAATGGTGGCCGGCCCGAATGGCCCGACTTCCTTCAGGTGGATCCCGAGTGGAGTCAGGTCGGAGATGTTCACCTCACCGTTCTGGTCGTAGTCACCCTGGTTGTAGTAATGCCAGAAAAGTCCGTATGTCGTGTTCAGCTCATAGCTGATGTCGCTGCGGGAGCCCGGCCCGGTCGGTGCCTTGGAAGCAGCACGCACTGATCCCAGCGCTCCCCGCTCGAAGTGCACCGTTGCCAGCTTGCCGCTGCCGCTGAACCCTTCCGCATTCTGCGGATGGATGTACAGCTGGCCATGATGCATCGCCTCCCTCGTGTCCAGCACTCCGAGGCTCAGCAGTTCAGACGGCCTGCCAAACTGCCTGGCCGCGCTGCTGGCAACCGCATGCCAGTGCCCCGTGTCGTAGCTGATGGAGAAGTACAGTGCACGCAGGTCCTTTGCATCCTCAACGCTGACTTCCGCCAGCAGGCTGCCATCCTCCTGTTCGCTGACCGACAGGTTCACGGACGCAAGCCGGGCTCCGTAGACCAGGCTGTCCGGGCTGACTTCCAGCCGCATTCCATCACTCTCGGAAACCAGCGCCGTCTTTGGCAGCTCAGCAATGTCGAGATCCCTGTTGCCAGCCGACCCACAGGCTGACAGCAAGGTCGCCAGTATGGCGGCGATCAGTGGATTTAATGGCAATTTAACATTCCGCATAAACACTCTCCGATCCATCTGTCGGCTGCATTATATCAAGCAGAATGCTGGCCACACAGGCAGCATGCCTCCCTCGCACGGATGCACTATTGCGCTGACCAAATCCGCTGGCCCCAAATGGCCGGTCCCCTGACTCAGAAGATGGTGAAGGTCTGCCTGTCCCAGTCAGTCAGGCCGTTGTCATCCACCACCGTCACCCGCACGATCGGATAGCCTGCCTGCGTGAACAGATGGGTGACGGTCGGTTCAGTCGTAGTCATGTCCACCGTGCCGTCGTCATTGAAGTCCCAGCGGTACTCCACGATGCTGCCATCCATGTCACTGCTGCCGCTGGCATCGAATTCAATTTCCTGCGGCGCGCCGAAGTAAGGTCCGCCCGGGTATTCAAGCACCGCAGTCGGCGCTCCGTCCACCCGGATCACGAAGGACTTCGAGTTGAGCTGGTCCGTATCATCCCAGGCATAGAAGTAGCCATGGAAGGCCCCGCTGGTTTCGTAGGTGAAGCTCTCCATCGAAGTGGCAACCGGGTCGGACAGGTCGAACAGCTCGAGCTTCCCGTCGCCGTCGAAGTCCCAGCCCCACTTGCTGATCGAACCTTCCGCATCCGTCGTGCCACTGCCGTCAAAGTGCACTGTCAACGGACTGCTGCCAACGCTTACGTCAATCACGAGGTCCATTTCCGGCGGGAAGTTCAGTGGCGCAAGCGGTACCACTGCCAGTCCGGCTTCCGCCGTTGCACCGATGTCATCCGTCACCCGCACACGTGCCGTCAGCAGCCCGGCTTCGGTATATGTCATCTGTGCATTCGGCTCTGAACCGGTATCCAGCTCAAAGCCATTGCCGTCATCGCCATCGAGGTCCCATTCATACTTGACGATGCTGCGGCCGGCGGCCGCCTGGCTGTAATCAGCGCTGAAGTTGATCGTCAGCGGAATGTTGCCATCACGCACGTCCGCGAGGATGCTGGCCACCGGGTCCGTCCCGCCGGCCGGCAGTACCTTGACAACCTGCTGCGTGCTGGCCTGCTGCACCCAGTCGTCATTCACGCGCAGCTCGACCACGTAGACGCCCGGCTGATCATATGTGTATTGCGGTTGGGCTTCATTGCTGAAGCCGAAGCTGCTGCCATAGAGGTCGAACTCCCAGCTGTAGAAGCGGATGCTGCCGTTCGGCGTACTGCTGCCCGTGCCGTCGAACTGCACAGTCAACGGGGCCTCGCCCTCCAGCACATCCGCCGCCAGCACGGCACTCGGTGGCAGCAGGGCCGGACCGCTGCGCAGCGTCAGGCCGCGCGGGCCATCCTCGCCGGGCAAGCCGCCGAGCATGCCCTGGTCGTAGCTGAGTAAACCGAAGTAGTACTGCAGGCGCAGTTCGTCATTTCCCTGCGGAGCCTCAGCGCTGACCCTCAGCACCGCATCGCTGTTTGACAATGTGGCGTATGGCCAGGGGGCACCGTCCTCCTGCACCACCCGGTAGCGCATCTGCGGATCCGTCGAGATGTCGCCCAGCAGCGGGTCAATCACGTTCACCTTGTATTCCCCTCCCGGCTGCAGCAGCAGCGGGTCTTCCAGCCGCCCGATGCCGCTGATGTCGTCAACGCTGATTGCCGGAGGTTCGAGGCTGTCACCGAAGAACTCGCTGTAGAAGGGTGAGGCCAGGATGTAGCTGGCCGTTCCTTCAGTCTCACCGTCCGTCGGACGCACCCAGTAGAAGTTGTAGTCCTCTCCACCGCCGCCGATGCCGGCCGAGATGATCTGCCCCCAGTAGAACAGCCGGCCGTCCTTGGGCAGCGGGCCGGGGTGGTCCTTGTCCTCCAGCTGGTAGTCGCTTGATTCCTTTGTGGAGTATGGCTCGATGCTGGACGGTCCGCCATCCGCCGGATAGTCCGCGATGTCATCCGAGGCATACAGGTTGTATGCACTGATACGCGCGCCGAAGTTGGACCCGATCGGCGTGATGTCCGCCAGGTTGATCTCGCCGTTGCCATCACCGTCAATCACGCCCTGGATCGAGGCCGGGGACCATGGCCCGGCCTCCCTCAGGTGGATGCCCAGCGGTGTCAGGTCGGAGATGTTCACTTCGCCGTTCTGGTCGTAGTCACCCTGGTTGTAGTAATGCCAGAACAGGCCGAAGGTCGAGCCGAACACGAAGGAGATATCACTGCGTGAACCGGGGCCAGTCGGCGCTTTGGCAACACTGCGCACTGATTCAAGCGCTCCCTTCTCGAAGCGGACACTAGCCAGTGTGCCACTGCCGCTGAAGCCTTCACTGCTCTGCGGATGGATGTACAGCTGCCCGTGGTGCATCGCCTCCACTGTGTCCAGCACTCCGAGGCTCAGCAGTTCCGACTGCTTGCCAAAGCGGCTGTCAGCGCTGCTTTCGACAGCATGCCACTCGCTCGTGTCGTAGCTCAGCGTGAAGTACAGCGCGCGGAGGTCCTTTGCATCATTGGCGCGGATCTCCGCCAGCAGGCTGCCGTCCTCCTGCTCATCGACCAGCAATTCCACACTGTCCATCCTGCCACCATAAATGAAACTGTCAGCGCTCAGCTCCAGTTCCATCCCTGCGGCTGATGCATGCAGGGCAGGCCTGTCACCAGTCGGATCAGTATCCGTCAGGCTGCTGCGGCTCCCGCAGGATGCTGCAAGACCGAGTATCGAACTGGCAATGAGTAGCTTTGTTGCAGTGCTGGCTGCTTGCATGTGGTCACTCCAATCAGATTGCTGCGGAGCATTATAGCAAGCAAGATAATATTGTTTGAATGTTCCAATTGAGACAATCCGATGAACGTATCGACGGGTTGCCAAGGAAGCCTGGACATTCAATCTTCACATGATTCCATTGGGATCGCCTGGTTCATCTTGCTACTCGATACCGGCCCTGGCCGCGTCGAATTCCGCAATTGCCCGCTGCAGGCCCTCGTCATCGGGGAACAGGGAAATCCCGTCCCGTAGCACCCTGTCAGCGCCATCGTTGTCACCGAGCCGCCGCAGGGCCGCGGATTCCAGCAGGCAGCACCGCGCATCCACATCCTCGCATGCGTGCATCTCAGTCAGCGCAGCCTTGGCCTGCTCCTCCATCCCGAGCTTGCTGTACAGCTCCGCCAGCCGCGCATGCCCGAGTGCCAGCCAGGGCCGGCTCTGCAGGGAGACGACATACTTGTCAACGCAGCCGTTGTACTTGCGCAGCTGCTCAGAATCAAGCGACTGCATGTCAACGCCGGCCAGCAGCCGGCCGATCTCCATCTGCACCGTCTGCAGCTCATCCTCCATGTGCGGCAGCAGCAGCTCGCTGCGCTTCTCCAGCGGGTAGTGCTCCAACGCTCGCACAGCTGCAAGGCGGATGATCGACTCATCGGACACCAGCCCGCCGCGGATCGCATCCAGCCCGCCCTCGTCAGCGAAGCTGCCGAGCTCCTCCAGCGCAGTGGCCCGCACGATCGGCGCCTGGTCATGGTCCGTTGCCAGTTCACTGAGCCCCGCGATGCTGGCACGGTCGCCACTGCGCGCGGCCGCGAATACCGTGCCGAAGTGCGGTGCATGCTCAGTGCCGTACCAGCCCTGCCATGCACTGACGATCTCGTCCAGCCCCATGTCGTCGTGGCACTGGCTGCAGGCGTTCGGCGTACCGATCTGCTGCGTCAGGTCCGGCCGCGGGATGCGGATGCTGTGGTCATGGCGCAGGTCCGCCCCGAGGTATTCGCGCACCGGCATGTGGCAGGCCACGCAGCTGGACCCCTCGCTGCCAGCGGGATGGAAGCTGTGCTTCTCGTTGTCAAACTTCTCCGCCGAGTGGCAGCGCAGGCACAGATCGTTGCCAGTTTCCCAGGTGCGGCCGGTATGCGGGTCGTGGCAGTCGGAGCAGCTCACGCCGTACATGTACTCCCGGCTCTGCAGGAAGGAACCCGCCTCATAGACCTGCACATCGCCCGGCTGCCCGTCAGCCTCATACAGCCCCTCGCGCAGCAGCGCCAGGTCAACATAGTTCAGCGGGTCGCGGTCATAGCCGAATTCATCTACCAGTGGCTGCTGCAGCGCATGGCACTGCATGCAGGTCTCGACCTCCCGGCGTTCCGTGCGCCGCGGCTCACGGTAGGCCGTGCCGCTGGCTTCGTCCATCTTCCACTGATGTTCCTTGCCGGTCAGGAAGAAGATCAGGCCCTTGCGCGCCACCTTGTTCTCCAGGCCCTGGCGCTGGCCCTCAGCCCAGCCGATGTGGAACTTGGCACCGCCATGGCAGGACTCGCAGCCGACGTCATCCTCCGGCAGGTAGGTCTCGAAACCGCGGCTCTCCGCCTGGAAGCCAACCTTGGTTCCGCCGGCATGGCAACGGATGCAGTTCGTGTTCCAGTTGGCATTCCAGCCCAGCCAGTTGTGGCCACCGCTCATTTCATGCGGGCTGCTGGCCGGCAGGCGGAACCAGCGCTGGCCACCGTCCGCAGCTTCGCGCATATCCCAGCCGATGTCCAGCACCTGCAGGCGGCCATTGCCAATGTCCAGCGCGTATTGCTGGATGCTCTGCCCGCCGATCGCCCACTTCACTTCATAGTCCCGCGCTTCCTGTTCCGGGGCTGCGGTATGCACTATGTACTTCTCGCCATCCCGGAAGAAGCGTGCACTGCCAAGTTCATCCGTAAACTCGACATCATTGAAATCGCCGTGCACGAACATCGGTTCCATCACATTGTTGGCAAGGTCATGCGCGGTCTGGCGGTAGCCCACCACCAGTTCCTTGTGGCAGCTGAAGCAGTCCCCGCGACCCTTGAAACCGGCGCTGGCCAGCCGCGGAAGGTTGCCATCCGATGGGTCCTGCATGTCCTTGACCCGTTCCTCAAGTGTCATGCTGCTGGCATAGGCCGGCTTGTTATGGGACTTGCCCTGGCCAGTGGCCAGCTGTCCGCCGGTGTTGGCATCCTGATCGCGGCATCCGGTAGCTACCGCAAGCAGCAGCAATGCTATCAGGCCTGTGGACAGTTTCCCCGGGTTCATGTCTCGCTTAGTTTATCCCCTGTTGATCTGCCGTCCCATCTTTGACGGCGCTTGGGCCGGATCAGTTCGCGGAGAACTCGGATACTAAATAAAACAATTCCGCAGCTTTGCCGGTCAGAACAACTGGCCCGGGTGGGGGGCCTGGATGTAGATTGTGCGGAGGATTGAGATGATGAAGACAATATTGCTGGCCGGCGTGGCCAGCCTGCTGGTAAGCGGCATCGCCGCCGCCCAGGATCCTGCTGTTCCTGCGGGGACCACAGTTGTTGCTGCCAGCGAGCGCTGGGGCAACGCCCCGGATTTCAGCCTGACCACCTTCGAGGGTGATGAAGTGGTCATTTCCGAGCTGGGCGGCCGGCCGCTGCTGCTCAACTTCTGGGCTGAGTGGTGCCCGCCCTGTGTGGCGGAGCTGCCTATGCTGCAGGAAGCCTACGAGCAGTACGGCGAGGATGTGCAGTTCCTGACGGTCAACCTCGAGAAGGGCCGGATGGACCCGGGAGCGTTCCTGGAGCAGCGCGGGATCAGCATCCCGGGCGGCCTGGCGGATAACGAGGTCGGACTGCGCTACGGCATCAGCGGCATCCCTGCGACCTTCTTCATTTCCAGCGAGGGCAATGTGCTCGGCATGAAGACCGGCGCCTTCGTGGAGGGTGAGCTGCCCTATGTACTTGATGCGATGCTGGCATATGAGGACAGCCTGCTGGTCACCGAATAGGCGGCAGGACCCCGCTCCAGGCAGGCCATACACTTTATGGCGCTGCAAGTGAACACGGGATAGAATGTGGATAGCACGCAAACCTAAAGGCACTACGATGGCTGCAGGACGACGCAATACACAACAGCGCAAGAAGATCCGTGAGGTCTTCGAGAAGGCGGGCCGGCCTCTCAATGTTGAGGAAGTCCACTCGCTCGTGCGTGAAATCATCCCCGGTCTGGGCATCGCCACGGTCTACCGCGCGATCAACGACCTGGTGGAGGAGGAATGGCTCAAGCCGGTTGAGTTGCCTGGCCGCAACAACAGCTATGAGCTCAGCCACCTCGGCCACCACCACCACTTCATCTGCAATGAGTGTGACAAGGTGTTCGACCTCGAAGGCTGCCCCGGTTCCATGAAGGACCTGATCCCGGAAGGCTTCAAGGCCAAGGCCCATGACATCACGATCTGGGGCCTTTGCTCTCACTGCAACGAAGAGGAAGTGCCGAGCGCATAGGCAGGGCGCTGGGATCTGGGCTGGGGCCTGCGATCCGCACATATTAAATAGTTAACACCCTCCCGAGGGCAGCAACTCAGCCTGCTTTCGGATCTCAATGCATCAAATTCAGGCCTGTAGCCCCGCCCAGCGGCCTTGTTTGCCTGCTCCCAGAGCCCCACGGCCAGATATTCCTTCGATATTTCGAAAATTCGGAAGTTTTATGTTTATAAATCCCCGGGGCGGGGAATTACAAGTGGTTTCGAAAGGAGCAGGAACTTCTGAGAAGCCCCAACAACAATATTCTCAGAGGTGAATGTCATGAAAGTCAACGGAATCATCGCTCGTATCGCAGCAATCGCAGTTCTCTCCATCAGCGCCCTCGTCGCATCCTGCGGTGGTGGCTCAGTCGCCAGTGACATGGATGCCCAGCTTGACCAGAACAGCCAGGCCAGCAACATCATTGACGAGATCAGCGTGGCGGACGACATCAACGCCCAGGCTGATATCGACAAGGGCACCAGCGGCTACGACGGCTACTGGGTTGAAAGCGCAGACGCCGCCTATGTGGACGGCCTCGACATCCTCTTCCAGTTCAAGAAGAACGGCATGGGCCAGTACAAGTTCGTGATCTACATCACCAACAACTCCGCCCACTCCCGCATCGTCGACTTCAAGGACTTCAGCCTGAACTACGACTACTTCGTCTACCAGAACGGCGTGAAGAAGTGGCAGGCCAGCCAGGACAGCTTCTGCCTCGTGATCGAGCCGGACTTCTACCTGCCGCCCTACCAGACCAAGTCCTACGAAGTCCCCTGGGATGGCAAGGACCTCAGCAACCACGTGGTCAGCGGCCTGGCCACCGTCAAGGGCAAGCTCTACCTCAACAGCGGTACGGTGCTCCTTGAAGGCCCCGCCTACATCTAAGGCAGTGCCACAAACAACCAAGCTAACCACTTTCCATACACACAGTCCCCGGCCCGGAGCAATCCGGGCCGCTGTGCTTTCTTGCGCCATGCTATAAACCCAACTTGACAACGCCCCTGCGGCACAGTAATATCTAAGTGGGACAGGGCCCTGCGGGGCCAGCGTGGCAGCTTACGACCTGCCGCATTCGCAAAGGGGGACAGAATTGGCAATACCGCTCCGTGACAACGCACCGAAGGGTGCGGAACCCGTCGTCACTCCCGCCATCATCGGCGTCTGCGTGCTGGTGTTCGGCCTGCAGTGCCTGCACCCCGGCGGGATTGAGGGTTCCTGCATGCAGTGGGGTGAGATCCCGGCACGCATCTTCGCCGGTGAGCTGGTGCCTGGCACCGGCCTGAGCGCCTGGTGGACCGTGCTGACCAGCATGTTCATGCACGGCGGGCTGGCGCACATCATCGGCAACATGGTGGTGCTCTGGCTGTTCGGTGACAACGTGGAATGGCTGATGGGCCGCGCGCGCTTCCTGCTGTTCTACATCCTCAGCGGCATCGGGGCCAGTTTGGTCACGATCTGGCTCGGCAGCGAAAGCAGCTTGCCCGGCGTAGGTGCCAGTGGGGCGATCGCCGGCGTGATGGCGGCCTACCTGATCTTCTATCCGCGAGCCCGCATCACCTCCCTGATGTGGATCGACCCCTTCAGCCTCGGGCATGCCTGGACCGGCAGCTGGGGCTTCGTGACCCGCAACATCTCGGCACTGTGGTTCATCGGCAGCTGGATCGTGTTCCAGCTGCTGCTGGCAACGCTGTTCATCGGCAGCGAAACCTGGCTGAACCTCGGCATCTATGCCCATGCCGCCGGGGCGATCACCGGAGCATTGATCTGCTGGCCGCTGGTGATTGAGAAGCGCCGGCCGGCGGCTGACCATCCCGTGTACACCGACTCAATCAGTGCCGCAGTGTTCGGCGACGAGGGCGATGCCGGCGGCAGCAGTGTGCCGGTCCAGCGGCTCGGGGCCCTGGTGCAGGAACTGCGTGAGGAACAGCGCATGCCGGAACCGGAGACCTTCTCCGATCCGGTGGCCCTCGACATGGTGCAGGCCGGCAAGCTGGAGCAGGCCCTGCGCCACTGCCGGGACATGCTCGAGATCAACATGCAGCAGGGCAACCGTGGCCGCGCGCGCGGCTATGAACGCCTGATTGACGAACTGCAGGACACCCTCGCCCTCAGGGACCGCCGCCAGCAGGAACGCAGCCAGCGCACTGAAGCTGCGCCTGTGCCAGCCTGGCAGTCCGGCAATGCGGGGCTCGAGCGGCGGATTGCCAGCCGCCGCAGGGAACTGCTGTCCCGCTCCCGTGCGCAGGACCCCTGGCCTGACTGAAGCCCGCCCGGACACATGGTGGACAATATGTGTCATCAGAGGCATGCGACAACATAAGCGATATGCGAGGACCCTGGCAGTGGTCCTGCTGCTGGCAGGGCTGCTGCTGGCTGCCGCTTCCTGCCGCAAGGCCCAGGATGGCACTGCCCAGGGTGAAGCCCGCAGCGGCCAGCCGGCCCGTCCGGCTGAGGATGGCAACGGCGAAAGCGCGCGCGGACCGGAGACGGACCCGGAAGGCAATGCCCTGCTGCGCCAGTCAGCGCTGGCAGCGCAATATGGCATCTTGCGACCGGAGGACCATAGCGCCGCCCAGGCGGATTTCCGCAAGGCCTACGAAAATGGCGACAACCTGGCCGGGATCTACCTCTATTACCTGCTGGGGATCGAACCCGGCTTCGAGGACCGGCTGGCGGAGCGCACGCAGATCGCGAAGGACTGCCTGATCGATGTCAACCGCCGGGCCAAGGCGGAAGAGCCTGAGGCGCAGTACCTGATGAGCCTGATGCGCCTGCAGTACATCGACGAGGAGGACAGCCGCGCCTTCATTGACGAACAGCTGCAGGCGGCCTGCGCGGATGGCAACGCGGCAGCCTGCTACCTGCATGGGGAACTGCTGGCCGCCGGTGACCTCGGCGAGGCGGACCACAGCGCCGCCGAGCAGCAGTTCGAACACTGCGTCGGGCTGGGCTGCAACTACGGCCACTACGGGCTGTCGCGCCTGTATGGCAACCCGGACAGCCCGCTGTACGACCTGCCGCAGTCCATCGAACAGGCCCGCATCGCCGCCGCGGCCGGCAACCACCACTGCATGGAATACCTCGCCTTCTGTTACTACATGGGCGAAGGGGTCGAGCAGGACCTGGCAATGACGCGTGACTACTACCGCCAGGCCGCCGAACTTGGCAACGCTGAATGTGCCGGCAAGCTGGCTGCGATGATGATTGACGGCGAGGGCGGTGATGTCGACCTGGCGGGAGCGCGCCAGTGGCTGGAGAGGATCCACATCGCTGACTACCAGCCCTTCGTTGACGAGATGCTTGCGGAAATTGACGAAAAGCAGGGATCCTGATGCAAGCGGAGCAGCGCAATCCCGGACCAAGTACCGAGCAGAAGTTCAGGATCCGCCTGCTGGTTTTCATTGCCCTGCTCTGCCTGCTGGCCTTGTCAATCCTCGTGCTGGCTGGCCGCTCAGCGCTGCTGCTGTACGGATCACACAGGATGATTGGTGACAGCACGCATCAGGAGGAAGGGAATGCCGCTCTGCGGGAGCAGGGACGCAACCTGCTTTATGGCATTGGTTGCCCGATCGACCAGCAGCGTGCTGAGCAGCTGTTCAGGGAAGCCTATCAGGCCGGGGACAAGCTCAGTGGAGGCTACCTTTACATGGTCATCAGGCACAAAGTACTCAGCGAGGATGAGCAAAATGAGCAGGGCCGGCTCTGGCGGGACTGCAAGCCGGCAATCTATGGGGCGGCCTACCAGGGTGACATGGATGGCAAGTTCCTTGCAGCGATGAGGCAGAAGTACGTTTTGGATGACAACACGGAAGCGGTCAGGCTCTGGCGCAAGGAGATAGGCGAGGCAAGCGATGCCGGTTTCCCGCCGGCGATGGTGGAACGGGGTTACAGGATCCTAGATGGCGATGTCTGGGATTACGATGTCAATGAGGCGATGGACTGGTTCCGGAAGGCCCATGAGGCCGGCTGCCTTGCAGGCACGGGCGGAATGGGTGCTACTGCGGCGTTGAATGATTACAGCGGCAGGGAAAAACCACTCATGATTGAATACCTCCGGCAGGCTGCCGACGGTGGAGACCCGATGGGGAACCTGACACTTGGCAACATGTATTACTACGGCGATGGCCTGCCTCTGGACTATGGTCAGGCGCTTGAGTACTACCGCAGGACTGCTGAAGCCGGTGGTTCAAATGGATACCGGTATGTCGCACGCATCCTGATCCGCGGACTGGCTGGCCCGGCAGATCTTGCGGGAGGACGAGCAGCGCTGGAAACATCGCTAGGATATGGCGAGGACGAGGAGAAGCTGGCGCTGCTGGCGGAACTGGAGGAGCTGGAAGCCGCTGCCGGCAGGTAATGTGAGTCCCCTCGCTTGATTGGTCGAAGTGTATCCTGTTGCTGTGTGGATCACCTATCTGCTGTTCCTGTTCAACCTCGCCTGGCTGGGGCTTTCCGTAGCCGGTCTGGAACTTGCCAAGCCAGATCTGCTGAATTACGGCAGCTACATGCTTTACGCTGGCATGGTGGCCGTTGCCATCTGGCTCGTGACAGTGTTTGTCAATCGCTTCAGGCTTGCCCGCAGCACCCACGGTGAATCCACCAACGCTGCACTGCGCCGGGAAGCAAATGAAATCCTGCACGTGGTTGGAGACAATCCTGACTCGGCGCGGGCCGAGGCCTTGCTCAGACAGGCCTACGCCGCCGGTGACAGGCTGGCCGGGGCAATCCTCAGCCGGCTGGCGATGGTGTTGCCAGGAGATGGGGCGCAGCGCTCCGCCGACCTGCTGGCGGACTGCTACTACGCAGTGTTCGCAGCAGCACGCAGCGGCAGCACAGAAGGGAGCTTCCTGCGCAGCTGCATCACCGGGGGAGCCAGCCGCAGCAGCGGCCTGCCGCCTGATCTGCGCGGTGAGTTTGACGCTTACGCCCAGGCTGGCTACCTGCCGGCACAACTTCAGCTGGCACAGCTGCTGGAGGAAGGCAGCGTGATCCCCGCAGACCTGCCTGCCGCCCTGGGCTACTACGAAATGGCAGGCCGGCAGGGCAGTGGGCTTGCCCTGGGAGGCATCGGACGCATCCTCAGTGACAGCCGCTATGCGCGGCAGGATCTGCCACGCGCCCTGCCTCTGCTGGAGGAAGCATCGGCCTGCGGAGATCAGCGTTCACAACTGCGGCTGGCCGAGCTGCTGATTGATGGCCGTGGCCTTCCACAGGATACGAAGCGGGCCAGGGAACTGCTGGAACAGGCCGCAGCCCGCCACTTTCCGGAAGCTATCCGCAAACTTGCCGGCATGCTGGAAGAAGGCATCGGGGGTCCCGAGGATCCCGCAGAGGCACGGCGTCTGCTTGGCGGCCTTCAGGAACTGCCACCGCATTCGCTGGAGCGAGTCCGGACTGAACTGCTGGCAAAACGCCGCAGCAGGCTCCTGTGGTTCCTGGCATCAGGACTGATCCCGGCCCTGCTGTTCGGTATGTACTTTCTCTACAAGAACCCGCAGTACAGTTCCAGCCAACACGATGATGTCGCCAACATCGAACTGCGCGAGCAGGCCATGGAGCTGCGCTACGGTGTCAACCAGCCAGTTGACATTCCCCAGGCGGAAGAGCTGCTGCGCGAAGCCTATCGCCACAATGACAAACTGGCCGGGCTGGAGCTGCACGCATTGCTGTCAACACGGGAGGACAGGCGTTCTCAGGATGAGGCCCGGCGGATCTGGTTCAACTGCAACGAGGTCTGGATGGAGCTCACCGACAGCAATGACCGTGAGGCCCAGACCTACTACTGCATCTCCCTGCTGCGCGTGGCTGACGACCCGGACAACCTAGCCTTCCTGCAGTACGCCCTGCCGCGTTTTGCAGGAAGCGCGTACCTGCCGGCGATCCTCCAGCTGGCCGACCAGCAGCTGGCCGGGCTGTTCGGCGAGCCGGACCTCGATCTGGCAATGCAACTCTATGAAGAAGCCGCCACACAGGGCAGCATCTGCGGCACCGGTGGCATGGGACGCGTATACTCCGATCCGCATTACAGCGGATACGACCCAGAGCGCGGCCGCAGCCTGCTGGAGCAGGCCGCCGCTGGCAATGACCCGCAGGCGATTGCCGCACTGGCGGAACTGTATGGAAAGCAGGACGGCTGACTAATCCAGCCGGAAGTTCTCGCCGAGGAAGTACTTGCGGGCCATCGCGTTGCTGGCAACCTCCTGCGGGGTGCCCTCCACCAGCACGTCGCCATCCATCATGATGTAGGCCCGGTCGCAGATTGACAATGTCTCGCGCACGTTGTGGTCGGTGATCAGCACGCCGAGGCCCTTGTCCTTCAGGCTGGCGATCACTTCCTTCAGGCTCTCGATGGTCACCGGGTCGATGCCGGTGAAGGGCTCATCGAGCATGATGAAGTCCGGGTTGCCGGCCAGCGCACGCGCCACCTCAGTGCGGCGCCGCTCACCGCCGGAGAGCACGAAGGCCTTGCTCTTGCGGATGTGGTCGATGTTGAATTCCTGCAGCAGTGGCAAAAGCATCTCGCGCTGCTGGCGGTCCGGCACACCGGTGGCCTCCCACACGAGCAGGATGTTCTCCTCGACGGTCAGCTTCTTGAACACGCTGGATTCCTGCGCCAGGTAGCCGATCCCGAGCCGCGCGCGCTTGTAGATCGGCAGGCGCGTGATGTCCTCGCCGTCCAAAAGCACGGTGCCTTCGTTGGGGGTCACGAGCCCGATGATCATGTAGAAGCTCGTGGTCTTGCCGGCGCCGTTCGGGCCGAGCAGGCCGACCACCTCGCCCGTGTTGACGCTGATCGTGACGTGGTCCACCACGTTGCGGCCGCGGTAGCTCTTCACCAGGTCGCGCGCCACCAGCGTCTTCTTGATGCCCTTCTTGCGGCCAAGTGCAGCATCGAGTCCGCTGTGGTCGGAACTCGCGCTCGAGCGATCCACGCGCTCCTTGTGGGAAACGTGCTTGTGCTCTTCCTTTGGCTTGCGCTTGAATACCATGCCGCTATCCTGACGGACGGATGCCGCCGGGGATTCATTATAGCGGAGACAAGCCTAGCTCAGCCTGCCGCCGGGGCATCGCCGGAGGGCTTGTCCCCGTCCGCCGGCTCATCCTTCTTCGGCCCGAAGATGCCCGGGAACAGCTTGTCGCGGAACAGCCCGACACAGATCAGGATGATGATCCACATTCCCCACTGCTCCAGCCAGCTCTTGCCCACCACCCCGCCGTAGGCCTGCGCCACCAGCATGAATTCCTCCTTCGAGCGCGACTGGTCGCACCACTGGCGGAACTGCTCGCGGCTGATCGGCTCGGCCGTATTGAACGCGGCGTATTCATAGACCGGAAGCAGGAAGCGCTGCGACCGGCCATAGCGGCTGTCCACCATCTGCTGGTACCGCAGGTCGCCACCGACGACCTTCGGCAGCGTGCTGAAATCCGTCTCCAGAAGCAGCAGGCGCACGCCGATCACTCCCCAGTTGAGCGCCTGCCCGCTGAACTGCGCGGCCGGCACGCAGACCCGTGGGTCGTAGGACATGAATGCCGCATGCTGCTGGTCATTTGCCCTGGCAAATGCCAGCCAGTCCTGCGCTTCATCCGCCAGTGCGGCAATTGCCAGCTGCTGTGCCGGGCTGAAGCGCGGATCTCCGGCCAGCATGCACAGCTCCAGTTCATCGGCGGAGATGCTGTCAGTCGCGAGCCCTTCAATGACTTCAAGTTCCGCAGCATCGCAGCCAGACGCATGGCCGATGTCCGCGCAGCTCAGCAGGTGCAAGGCCAGGTAACGGCGGGCGGCGGCAGAGACTTCCGCCAGCAGCCAGTCCAGCTGTTCGTTGCCAGCCTGTGCGGCCGGCAGTTCACTGAGCCTGCCATAGAGGAAGCGATAGGCCCGTGCCGTGCGCAGGTAAACCGTCGGAGCCGGCTCCAGCCGCAGCACCGGCACATCCTGCATCATCGGTGCGCTGGCCAGTTCTCCCGCTGCGAGGTTCTTGGACTGGGTCTCGCGGCGCTGTGTGATGGTGGACTCGAAGGCCGTCTCCAGGCGCGAGAGGTAGGCCGGTGCGATGTCCAGCTTGGCGAACTCCTCCGCGCGTTCCGGCAGTAAGAGTGTCTCCAGCGCATACTGCTGGTGGGCGTACCAGCCGCTGTCCGGCTGCGGCTGCAGGTCCACTTCTCCACTGAGCAGGGCATCCTTCAGCAGTTCCATCGGCTGGCTGCCGGGAGGCGCTCCCGTGAACAGCTGTTCCTCCAGCGAGCGGGAATGCGGGAACACCGCGATCCCGGCTGGTGTCGGCGCGGCCAGGTCATTCAGGTCACCCGGCGCCGCCGGATTTGTGACAATCGCCTGCAGGGCGTTGAAATCGTTGTAGGCGTCCCTGAGCGCCATCGAGCCGGACAGGGCGTTGTCAATCTGCTGCATCAAGGCCAGCTGGCCGGCGTCATCAGGCGCATCGAACCAGCCGGGCCTGCCGGCGCCGGCCACGCCCTGCAGGAAGCGGTCGCGCCTGAAGATCGCACTGAGGCTGTCGCTCTGGCTGTAAAAGCCGATCACCGTGCTGGCAATCCGGTCCCGTTCGAATTGCTGCTTCATCCTGGCGGATAGCGCCGCCAGCTTCGGGTCAAGCTGCAGGCTGCCCCCGCCCAGGTTGAAGGCAGTTGCCACGAAGGCCCGCGCCCGCATCGCGTCCGCATCCTCTCCGGCAGGCAGGGCGGTATACAGATCTGCCAGCCACTGCTGCTTGCCACCGGGATAGACGATGTCGCCGCGGGACACTTCCAGCTCAAGCGCCGCCAGCACCCGGTCGTCGGTGTACTTCTGGTAAACGTCGATCATGTCAACACTCGGCAGCAGTTCCGTGCCACTGCCCTGGGCTGCATTGACCGCGGAGCGCATGTCGGGGTAGAGCGTTGTCAGCAATCCGTCCAGCTTCTTCTGGTGGCTGTCCGGCCTGGCAATGTCCAGCGCGAGCACCGCCTCACTGAAGTTGACGGCGTATTCATTGCCATTTGCATCGCTGAAGCGCTGCACCATCCAGTCCAGCTGCTGCGCGGGCGGGGCTGCCGGCAGTGTGCGCATGCCCTTGCCATCCGGGTAGTCCGCGCTGCCCGCCTGGAGCTGCCCCCCGCCGCAGGCAGCCAGCACAATGCAGCTGGTTGCCAGCAGGCCAGCCGTTTGCAATCCGTTCATCCTTCCCATCGGCCTACGCCTCCTCCTGTGGTCCCCCATGGTTCAGTGCCGGGCCGTCGGCTCGACATGTACAGAGACGTCCACCACGCCACTGACGTTTTCCAGCACGGCATCCTCCACGCGGTGCGCCAGCGCATGGCCCTGCTCAAGGGTCATCTCCGGGTCGGCATGGATGTTCAGGTCCACCTGGATGAAGTCCGGCATCCCACGGCTGCGCACCGCATGGCAATGGTCCACGCCTGGCACGGCCATCACGATCTCCTTCACCTGCAGCGGGTCCACCCGGGCCTCGTCCGTCAGGCTGGCCAGCGCATCGCGT
Organism: Planctomycetales bacterium; assembly: GCA_022646745.1. Taxonomy (GTDB): domain Bacteria; phylum 4484-113; class 4484-113; order 4484-113; family JAFGCY01; genus JAHEFU01. Next base: position 861,038 of record CP060262.1, read on the forward strand.
CCCACCCGCCAGCCGGCGAACAGCAGGGCCACGCTTGCCAGGCAGGCGGCCAGCATGTCCGGCCACCACTGTCCGCTGCGCGATGCCAGCAGCGACACGATTGACAGGCTGGACAGGGCCGAACCGCTCAGGGTGAACCAGCCGTCAGCGGCCAGCCCGGAGGACTTCAGGCGCTTTGCCATCACGATCTGCCAGGCCGCCAGCGCCAGGCCGACGGCGATCGCGGTGCCGATCACCTGCAGGAACAGCGGGTCGAAATGCGGCACCACCTGCCCGCGCCAACTGCCGACCAGGTGCTCCGCCAGGTCCTTGAACATCAGCAGGATGGCAGCCGCCACTCCGACCACGGCAATCGCCTCGAACTTGTTGTGGCCATAGGGGTGGTTGCTGTCCGGGGGGCGCGTGGCAAAGCCCATCACGCTCAGCAGCACGACATCCACCATGCTGTCCAGCGCGGTGTAGTAGGCATCGGCGAGGATCATCCCGCTGCCGCTGTGGTGCGCCACGATGAACTTGGCCACGGCAGCCAGCAGGTTGACGGCCAGCGCCACCCACATGATGCGCAGCGCCATGCGGCTGTTGCCGTTCGCCCGTGATGCCTGCTCTGCCGGTTTACCCATCAGCTCAATAATATTAGGCGAAAAAAAATCCCTCCCCCGTAGGGGAGGGACCAAGGTTCAGTTCAGGACGGCCGGGGCCTAGTAGGCACCCTGTCCGGCGCTGCCGCTTCCGGCACGGCTCCAGGTGTTGAAGGTATCGACATCGCCGTGGCGCTGCCATTCCTTGCCGTTCAGCGGCTTCTCGAAGTCGTAGTACGGCACGGTCTCGACGTACTCATTGAAGCTCAGCGCAAGCATCTTGCGCATCACGTTCTTGGCGACCTCGATCGGGTACCAGGGCTCATAGCCCTCGAACTCCACGGTCAGCAGGTAGGCCTTGCCATCGTGGTGCTTGAGCGCCAGCAGCTTGCCCTTGCAGGTGAACCAGTTGGGCACCGTGTCAGGCAGGGTACGGATCTTGTTGGGCTCACGGCGGAAGCCGTTGTAGCTCAGGAAGATCTCATCGACGGGCCACTTGCGGGTGCCAAGCTGGCCATCGATCGCCGGGTTCAGCGGCGGCTGCAGGTTGGCCACGTCCTCGACGCGGTCGTAGTTGGTCTGCAGGACGTCGGTCGGCAGGGACTGCGCAATGCTGTCCACGGTGCCCGGCTCGACGATGAGCTCACGCATCATGATCTCATGCAGGTCTTCCTCGCTGCACTTGGGCAGGAAGCGCATGCCGGTCTTCACCAGGAAGTAGCTGGCATTGCTGCCGCGCTGGGCTTCCGGCGGGATGATCATGAACTCCTGCTGGTTGGCAGCCTCGAGGGTGAAACGCTTATCTCCCTTTGTGGTGCCCCAGGCGGTCAGCGCGGTGCTGTCCGGGATCTCGTAGGCCACGTAGTTGTGCGGCGCAAAGGCGTTGATCTCACCCTCGCTGAGTGCGCCACGCCACATCGGTGCCGGAGCGAAGATCGGCGGGAGATAGTAATAAGGCTCGCGGGCGTTGAGGCTGACCGGGTAGAGGTGCACGTTCTGCGGTGCAAGCTCATAGGGGTCAACCGATTCAGGCACCATCTGGGCAGACGCGATGCTCGGCAGTACACCAAGCACGGCGATTGCCGCGACGATCACCAGACCCAGGCGCAAAATCCTTTCCATTTCAAACCCTCCAAACTGGCAGGTAGACTCTCATTTCCTAGAGCCCCGTAAGAGTCGGATTACGAACACAGCGGCTCACACCGCTATGGTTAACTCACGGATTATAGCACTGGTGAGAAAATTCGTAAATCACTTCACACCAATTTGCAATATTCCGCTCCGGCCCTCCGGGAAGGCTAGAATGTGACCTGCAGCAGCAATTGTGAAGGATTCAGCGAGAAATGTCCAGTCATATTAATAATGTAGGAATCATGGGTGAGCTGCACGGCACCACCATCCTCGCCGTGCGCCGCGACGGCCTGACCGCACTTGGCGGGGACGGCCAGGTCACCAACGGCAGCACAGTGCTGAAGGGCAGCGCGGTCAAGATCCGCCGGATGAAGGAAGGCAACGTGCTGGCGGGCTTCGCCGGCAGTGTGGCGGATGCCCTGACCCTGTTTGATCGCTTTGAATCTCGTCTCACTGAGTTTAACAACATGAGACGGGCTGCGGTTGAGCTGGCCAAGGACTGGCGCACGGACCGCTACCTGCGCCGCCTGGAGGCGATGCTGATCGTGGCTGACCGGGACAACCTGCTGCTTTTGAGCGGCTCCGGCGAGGTGATCGAACCCGACGACGACTGCCTCGCTGTCGGCAGTGGCGGCAACTTCGCGCTGGCCAGCGCCCGCACCCTGCTGCGCCATACAAAGATGGATGCCAAGCAGATCGTCAAGGAAGGCCTGAAAGTGGCCGCCGAGCTTTGCGTATATACAAATGACTCGATCAGCGTGGAGACCCTCGGAAAATAGCAAAGGCTGGAAATTTAACCTTTCAGGATACGATGGCGGTCTTTTCCGGGTTTATTCCCATTGAATTGCCGGTTTGTGATCAGTTTTGCCGGATATTGAGACAGTCTTGAGATTCTCTCCGAAAACTGATCATCAACCCCTATTGATAATTGATTTGCACCCTGCAACATCCTGCCCCAACACTGGGTTAACCTCGATTTAACTTGAGTTAATCGAATTTTCAATATACATTCAGGGCAACTGAGCGCCACGCTCCCTCGTGGTGAGGGGCTTTCTTATTGAGACCCGGGGCGCAGGTTGGAGGAAGTATGCGGTACGTGTACCTGCTCGCCATCCTGGCGACGCTGATCATTGCATCCTGCTCGGGCAACACCGACAGTGCGGCAATCGACAACTCCACTCCCGAGCTGCTGGACAAGGGCGACCTTGCCAAGGGAACGAGCACCGTCTATTCAGACCCCGACGCTGACTGGACATGGGAACTGATCGCGGGCCAGCACTACCTTGCCGGCACCGTGACCGTCACCAATGACGAGGATACCCTGTACGTCACCTACAACATGGACCCGGCCTGGCCGCTGAGCGAGGCCCACGTATATGTGGGCACCGAGCAGCCCAAGAAGGGTGCACCGGGCCAGTTCCCCTACAAGCAGGAGTTCAACCCCGCCGTTTTCACTTACACCTTCGAGATCCCGCTTGACGGCTTTGCCGGCAAGAGCCAGATCTTCCTTGCCACCCATGCCAAGACCGGCAGCGAGACCGCCTGGGGCGGCAACTGGAACAATGGCAGCCCGAGCTGGGACTTCGGCTGGGGCAAGAAGTGGGGCGGCGGCTTCACCACCAATGTGATGCCGATGCCAGAGCTGCCGGATGACAGCGTCACCTACCGCGGCTACCACTACGGCACCATGAGCTACTGGAACATGCGCTTCTTCGACCCCGTCACCCTGCCCCCCGGTTCCTTCTTCCAGGGCGGCATCGAGTACTGGGCCGGCTGGTGCGTTGACAAGAACCACACCATGTACCCGAACCACGACTATGAAGTCACCCTGTACAGCACCTACGACCAGAACCTGCCTGCCTTCGCGCAGAATGACAACTGGGACCTGGTGAACTACATGGTGAATGCCCGCCGCAACAACGGCACCGGCATCTGGGACCAGAACTGGAACAGCAACGCGATCAAGGACCAGTTCCAGGCTGCCTGCTGGAAGTTCAGCGACGGCCTTGACCCCGCCCCCGGTTCACTGGCTGAGGCCTTCGTGAATGACGCCATTGCCAACGGCGAGGACTTCATCCCCGGCCCTGGCGAGTTCTACGCGATCCTGCTCTACCCGGACACCAGCACCAACAACAACCAGGTGCGTGCCCAGATGAACATCATCGAAGTGGATCCGTAAACCAACTGAGCAATCAATCTCATCAGCACACGGCCTCCCGTACCCACGGGAGGCCATTTTTTTGCGCGAATGAGTTGTCAGTTTCATTATTCAAGCTATTTCACCTCTTTGTTATCTGTATTTAACATTCATCCGATGCAATCCGCCGTAAAATCTGGATAGAGGCTGCACCAGCCCGCCTCCTGCAAGACAGGGGCCTGCTGAACCAGAGGTGCAACCATGGAGGATTGTCATGCGGAAGATCCTGTCGGCCGCATGGATCGCGGCCCTTATTCTCATCTCCTGCTCCACGGGGCAGGGCACGATTGGCAACAACGAGAACGCACCATTCCTGGTTGTAAAACCGGAAACCGAGAAGGCAGCCAGCACCCAGCCCTATGTTGACGACGGCATGGACTGGACCTGGGACCTGATCGCCGGGCAGCACATGCTGGCCGGTACGGTCCATGTCTACAACGACGAGGACAGCATCTACATCGAGTACCACACCTTCGACGACTGGCCGATGTACAGCGCGCATGCCTACTGCGGCACCACGCAGCCCGTCAAGGGTGCCCCGGGCCAGTTCCCGGCCGGCATCGAGTTTGACGACCCGGTGCACGACTGGAGCTTCAGCTTCCCGCTTGCCGAGATCGGCTACAAGGGCCAGCTCTACCTGGCGGCGCATGCCGATGTCGGCGAGGGCGGTGGCAACGAGACCGCCTGGGGCGGCTACTGGAATGACGGGGAGCCCTACTGGGACTTCGACTGGAAGAAGTGGGGCGGCGGATTCACAAGCTGGATCATGCCGATGCCCGGCCTGCCCGAGGGCGCGGTCAGCTACCGCGGCTACCACTACGGCAGCTACAGCTACTGGGACGTGGCCTTCGAGGACAGCTTCCCGCTGCCGCCCGGTTCCATCGTTGTCAACGGCCAGACCCGCTGGGTCGGCTGGTGCTGCGACAAGGACCACACGATGTACGCGAACAGCCCATACGAGGTCACGCTGTACTCCAGCTACGACCCGGACCTGCCGCCGATGGCGCAGGGCATCGCATGGGACATGCTCAACTACATGCTCAACCAGCGCCGCAACGGCACTGGCATCTGGGACCGCGACTGGCATGCCAATGGCAACAAGGACCAGTTCCAGAATGCACTGTGGTACTTCACGGAAGGCATCGTGCCGGCGGCCGGCTCACTGGCGGAGTCATTCGTCAATGACGCACTTACCAACGGCGATGGCTTCATCCCGGGCCCGGGCCAGTTCTACGCCCTGGTCCTCTACCCGGACACCAGCACGACCAACCAGTACGTACGGGCGCAGATGAACATCATCGAACTTGACCCGTAGTCTGCAGACTGACTGACTTCCGGCCCGGCCCCTCCAATCCCGGGGGCCGGGCCATAATCGCGTTTGCGATCAGTGGGAGGTATTGCATGGGCATCGTCATTTCCATCCTGCTGGCGCTGTTGCTCACAGCCTGCGCCGGCGGTTCATCCGGTCCCGGCATCCCGTCACGCGGGGCAGCCGGCGACTTCGTCGGCATGAACCCCGGCTGCTGCTGGGAGCTCGTGGCCCGGGAGCGCACCCTGGCCGGCAGCATCAGTATGCGCAACAACGCCGGACAGATGTTTGTTGAGGTTGAGGCTGCCGAGGGATACCTGCTTGAATCCCTCAGCCTGTACGCCGGCTGTGAGATCCCAGACAGGGGCAATCCTGCCAGCTTCCCCTGGCAGCTCAAGTTCAATCCGCCGGTGCAATCCTGCACGATTGAGGTTCCGGTGGCGGAGCTGCCAGCGGAATGCTGCATGCAGATCGCCAGCTTTGCCGTGCTGCGCAGCGGACACGGCAGGCAGCGGGCCTGGGGGGCATACTGGCGGGATGGCAAGGCAAGTTATGACTTCAGCTGGAAATCCGGTGGCGGGGGCATCAGCACGAAGCTGTTCCCCGTTCCCAAGCCGCCGCCGGACTGCATTGAATACTGACTGGAGCGGCACTCAGCCGCCTCTGCATGGCGCACGCCTCTCCAGGCGTGCGCTTTTTCATTACTCGTCAACCACAGCTTGATATTGCCTTTACTTTGGCAAACCCATAATTCGTTAATATACCAATGACTCACCTCTGTATCGGAGCGGTGGCCGGGAGCACAACCCGCAGGGCATCCCGGCCGCCGCATCCACTACCCCGGTTTTCCCTCCACTTCACTGCGATCTCACTGATGCGATACCTCTCTTCCCGGATGCCCGGTTATCCTTGCGGAAGCTGAATATTCCATTTGGCAACATTGCAAAGACCAACTGAGCGGATGCAGCAATGCAGGCCACGGAGGGCCTATGATCTCGCAACGGGACCTTGTGCAGCAGCAGCGGATCTGCGTGAGCTATCCCTCGCGCATAGCCCGTGAATACAGCGAACTGCTGCAGCGGCTCAGTGAACTGCTGCGTCCGGTGCTGGACCTCGTCTACACCTGCCGGCCGGAAACCCTGGAAGATGAACTGGAGCGCCTGGCCCAGCGCGCCTGGAAAAGCGGGATGGCCCGCCAGTATGAGCGCGTGCTGCGCGTCAGCCTGCTGTCCATCGAGATGCAGGCCCGGATGGACCTCAGTGGCAATGCCCCCTCCCAGCTGCAGTTGCGCATGATACTCGACATGCTGGAGCGCCGCAGCCCTGAACTGGTCTGCGACCTGCTGCTGACACGCGAACTGCTGCTGTGGCGGCTGATCGCTGACAACCATGGCGTGATCCCGCTCTCCCGCGCGGAGCTCTCCGTGCTGCTCGGCAGGCTGGACGGCCTGATGGAGGACCGCCAGCTCTGGCATGTGCTGGCGATGTGGGCCTTCATGCACCATGACCATGAGCTGATGGTGCGGGCCGCCGAGCTGTTCCTCGTGCATCCCGGCGCTTCCCTGAACCAGGCACTCTGGCAACGCGTCAACCTGATGTACCTGCTGCTGGAAGGCCGGGCCAGCCGCCGCGATGTACTGGAAACACTCAGGGTGCTGAGTGTGCACCCGCAGGTTGAGGAGTTCCGCCTGAACATCCTGCCGGCCTGCATCGCCGCCGGGATCGCCGATGTGGAGGTGATGCGCCTGCTGGACGAGCGCATCGCGGAGCTGCGCAGCCATGGCTATGAATGGCGTGGCAACGAGGCGCGCACGAAGTCATTGCGCACGCTGACAATCTGATCAACGGCCGATGCGGAACACTTCGAGGTCCATCCCGTTCTCGATAGCCAGCCAGTTCCCGTTAAGCAGCATGTTGCTGTTCATGTCGGAGCGCTCCAGCACAGAGGTCCACTCCAGGCTGCCATCACTTGAATAGCAGCGCAGCTCGCTGCCCTGCCCGCCGCTGTGCAGCCCGAGCCGCAGGCGCAGGAACTCCTGCCAGGCCAGGCCCGCCGCCCAGTTCTCCAGCGGGCCGCGTGTGCGGGTCAGTGCCGTTGCCAGATATGTCCGCCCATCCTCCGCGCAGGCCACCTTGCCGATGATGCCACGCTGCGGCACATGCCACTCCAGCCTGCCTTCGGCATCATAGCTGCCCAGCCCGCGGTCCAGTTCACGCAGCACCATCCGCCCGCCGGCAATGTCCCAGGACTGGCCATCCAGCACCATGTAGCCCTTCAGCATCCGGCCATCCCGGAACTCCATCAGGCCGCGGCCGGCACTGCTTTCCATGCACAGCACCCTGTCGCCAGTTTCCACCGGCGGCGAATGCCGGCCGTGCAGGTCGATCTGCCACAGGTCTTCATGCGTGCCGTCGGCAAACAGCCGGCGCAGCATGTATTCGCCTTGCCCGTTCTGCCCGAGCAGCGGGTCGGCCTGCACCGTCACGAGGATGCTGCCATCCTCCCAGCCATCCTTCTCGCAGTAGTGGCTGCCATTGCCAGCCATGCTGTCTGTCCAGGCTTCCGTACTCCACAGCAGCCGGCCTTCATAGTCCAGCGCATAGAGCGTGCCGTAGTGGTCATTCCAGCAGGTGAATGGCGGGATGTTGTCAACTCCGCCGGCGTAAGGCTGCCAGGCATGTTCGCCACCGACATGCTCGAAGGGTGAGAATCGCCATACCACATTGCCGTCCGGCTGGAAGGCCACCAGCATGCCGGACCGGTTCTCCGCCACCACAGTGCCATCCTGCTGGCTGACAATCCGGCTGAACAGCGGGGACCATTCCACATCGAATTGCCGCCCGGCACTCCAGTGCTCACGGCCCTGCCAGTCCAGCGCACGCAGTGAGTATGGCTCGCTGTCCATGTCCTGCACGTAGCAGCGACCGGCCGGGTCCAGCCCGATCAGTTCGCTGCGCCCCAGCGCAGCAGGGATCGTGCGGTGCGGCGGCACACGCATCCCGGAAACCGAGGCCGTGCGGATGCCTAGCACGAGGAATGGCAACAGGAAGGGCAGTAGCTGCAGCCAGGGCCGCCTGTCGCGCAGCGGGTGTCCCCGCAGGATTGTCCCCGCACCCGGATCCATCCATCCAGTCTAGCAAGCAAAGTCCCGCTATGGGCGCGGATGAAACCCCGCAGCGCAATTTGCTGTCCCACCACTGCTATGGATGCTATCTTTAGTGTCATGCCGGACCTGCAACTTGCACTGCTGGAAATGAACCGCGGCCTGATCCCCTGGCTGTTCACGGGCAGCCTGCTGATGGGCATCCTCGCCTACTTCGTGGGCGAGAAGCAGGGCAATGGCTGCCTCGGCTGCATCCTCGGGCTGATCCTTGGACCCGTCGGACTGATCATCACGGCGCTGATGGGCCGCGGCCGCAGCTGAAATGCGGCCTGCCCGCCTGCGCTTCGGCACCCGGCTGGTGCTCGTGAACCTGTTCGCGGCCCTGGCGATCGCGGTTGCCGCATACTACTTCTTCAAGAGCACCTTCGGCTACATCCCGAGCCCGTTTACGGTCTCATCAGAACTGATGGACGAGATCGAGGGCCAATAGGGAACAAGCGCGCCCTATACTGGTCTGATCATCATCTGGGTTTGAAGGGAGCTGGGGATGATCCGTTTGCGCAAATACGCGGCAGCAGTCGCCGCCTTGTTACTTCTGTTGCCCCTCGGGGCCGCCAAGGCCTCTCCGAATGATTCCACCATCAACGTGATGCAGGCTGCACAGCTGGCATCCGCGGGGATCGGCGAGGCCGCCACACAGTCGCTTCAGCATGAACGGCCGGCTGGCTGGCGCTCGAAGGAGTTGCCGGGCCACGGCTACTGGGTGAATGTACGCGTCCGCCCGGTGGATGACCCGACTGGCCTCACACAGGAGGTGCTGGTTTCATTGGATGGCCGCGAGCGGGATGCGCTGTACTGCGACAACATCACCCGCGGCTACCAGCAGGACGGGAACTTCATCTCCGCCTGGCATGTGCGCAACCTCGTCTGGGTGGTGAAGGATGACGCGCTGGATGAGCTGCTCTCCGGCGAGCCCTGGACGATTGAGCATCCCAAAGGAAGTTCAGACTGGCCGCAGGGCATGACCCATGCGGCCTTTGAGCGCATCATTGGGAAGAGCACGAAGCTGACCGCCGGCGAGCTGCACATCTTCTGCTACAGCGACGCCGGCGACAGGCTGGAGATCGACATTGATGAGGTTGACAACAGCTACCGGGTGCAGGCGATGCTCGCCCCGGACCTGCCGCTGGCCGGCAGCCTGCTGAAGGAAATCGATGTGGACTCACGGCACAGTGACTACGCCGAACTGACCCTGCAGGCCCGCCCGGGAGCGATCGGCTGGCTGGACCCCTTTGGCAACACGGTGGTGCTGGCCCCCGCAAGGGCCTCGGAACAGGAGGAGAAGTGATGAAGCGGATGATGATGGCAATCACCGCCGGGCTGGCCGGCGGGCTGCTGCTGGCGAACCTGGCAACAGCGCAGGACGAGCTGGAGGGCAAGCAACCGCAGCCCGTCGGCGATGTCGGCTACCAGAGCTACACCGTGGAACTGCCGCGCAGGGCCTGGACGATCGGCATGCAGCTGCATGATGAGAATGGCGAGATAAGCGAGCAGAGCATCACCGTACTGGACGGCTTCGTGGCGGAGGCCATGAGCAGCAGCATGCGTGGCTACCAGTTGGACGACGAAAGCATGGGACAGGCTGTGGCGTATAAGTTCCAGATCTGGTTCGTGCCGGACAGCAAGCTTGAGGAATGGCAGGCTGGCGAGAAGGAGCGGGCTTACTTCGATCCATCCGGCCAGGCCATGATGAGCAGCACTGCAGAGAGCACCGGCCCCGGGGACGGGCAGCCGATGGGGCGGTACTTCAGTGATGACAATGGCCGCCGCGAGCTGCTGCTGGCCAATGCGCAGGAAATCCGCGTGGACGAGCTGCACATCTTCATCTATGCGCCGGAATACCCGCGGATTGACTTAAGCGTTGACAAGCTGGACTACCGGCACTTCATCAACGGAGTTTTCAGCGAGGATGAGGACGTCTTGAAGGCCGAGGACATCCCGTTTGAGCTGGAGAAGATCGAGAGACCGAGCCATATCGCGGATATCGTGCTGTTCACGGCGGGCGAGGACCTCGGCTTCATCACGGCGGATGGCGTTCGGATCGGCGATGAGCACTGGGGAAAGGCAGTGGAAGAAGTGGAGGAAGTGGAAGAAGTCAAGTAGTCAACGAGTCAATGTGTCAACTGCGAGACACCGAGCTGTCGCATATTGACCCATTGACTAGGCGACTAAGTGACTTTATTACTCCTAAGCCGCCGGACATCCAGGGCGGGGATTGAGCCGCAGGCGAGATCCACGGGCGGGGATGTCAAATCGGCCGGCGGCGAAGAACGTATGGAGAATGAAATGAAACTGATTCTGGCAACACTTGTGGCAATACTGATGGCAACCGCAGTCGCACTGGCGGAAGAGCCGACGGGAGTCAGCGAGAAGACGGAGATTGATAAATCCATAGCTTACATGGACATGGACCAGTTCAGCGAAGAGCATTACCCTGTGCCGGGTGAAACCCGGGGCCTGTGGCATTTAAGGATCAGTGTGTATGACGGAGAATCCAGCTCCCCCTTCAGTGAGAACATCATGTATCTCAATCCACACATGCCCGCCACTGCGACAGCCGGCAATCCGGGCTGGCAGTTCAGCCCAATGATCACCGATCCCGTTGACAGGCTGGGCACCGTGATCTGGATGGTCCCGGCTGGGCTGGATGCTGACTTCCAAGAGCACGGTCACCTTGACCTGCCAGAGCTGATCATTGGGGATGCACCTGCTGCGATGCCAACGCAGAAGCGCGAGCTGTTTGAGCAGCTGCTTGGGCGCAGTCAGCACATCCAGGTTGCCAACCTGCATCTCTACCTGTTCAGTCCCTATAGGGGTCGTGCCGAAATCAGCCTCGGTTGGGAGGACAAGGACAGGACACAGGCAACCCGTCCGCCGGAATTCTATCGCACAGCAGAACAGCGCGAGGCGGAGGAAGCCGCCGGGCTGAAACACGAGCGGGGAGCGATCCCAGTAGCGGACATCACCGTGTACTTTTCCAACGGCGGTGAGTGGGCCGGCGGCGACCACTGACCATCTGACTGATTGACTAATTGACTTTGTGACTCTTTGACTTACAGGAGAGGGACATCATGAAACTGACAGGGATTCTGGCAATTGCCGTGGCAATGCTCTGCGCCGTCCATTCCACCGTACTGGCAGAGGAGCCGGACCGACAGACTGGCAAGTACTTCCACGTGACGCCTGAGGAGATGGAGGCGCGGCTGGCCGCCCAGTGGTGGCGCAAGGCCGGCGACCGGGTGCTGCCTCCGGCTGTCGAGCGGGAGGGAACCTGGATCCTCACGCTGGACCTGCAGGACGAAGGCGGCAGGCAGCTGCATCAGTCTGAGATGCTGATCCAGGCCAACAGTTTTGCCAGCAGCAAGTCCCTGCCGGTTTCCGGGCAGTATTCCGTCGGTGACTTCACCACGCTTGATGACTACCGCTTCCTGCTGTGGGCCTTCCCCTCGCAGTATGACGAGACCTTCCGCGAGTACGGCTACCTCGACTGGCCGAGCGGGCGGGAGGGCGTGAAGGTGACACGTGCGGATGGCAGTGAGATCGATCTCGGCCGGCCTGATCTGAGCGAGGAGCAGGTGCAGGAACTGTTTGCGCAGATGCTCAAGCGGGCTGCGGTGCTGGAGTATGACGGGATGCGGATGTACATCTTCTCCAATGAGGCCAGACAGGCGCATATCAGGCTGGACTGGGATGCCGGCATCAATCCGCAGCCCGTCACCAGCCCCGGGGCGAATGAGCAGCGTGTGGCCGAAATGAAGCAGCGTGCCATTCCGGCTGCGGAATTCACTCTCTACCTGGCTGGAGGCGAATGGGCTGGCGGAGAGACAGTGGCCGGTGGTGAGTGGTCAAGTGGAGGCACGATTGCCGGCGGTCAGTGGTCAGGCGGCGGCACGATTGCCGGTGGTGAATTCGCCGGTGGAGGCGATGTCGCTGAGACTGACACGGATGGTGGAGAGTGGGCCGGTGGCGGTGATTCTGCCAGCAGCAATGGGGGCCAGTGGGCCGGCGGCGGCGATCAGTTTGCCAATGCGCATCTGGCGGTGCAGGTGATGCAGGCGGAGAAGCGCGGCGATTTCAAGCCGAGCACCAGTGTTGCCGACAGGAACTGGTGGAGCAGCCTTGATCCGTCCATCCGGCCCGACCCATACACCAGCCAGGGCCGCTGGCTGCTGGACTTCAACCTGATGGACGAGACGGGGCGGGTTGTCAGCGAAAGCAGCCTGCAGCTGATTGAGGGCTTCCCGGCACAGCTGAGCAATGTGCGCGGGCGCGGACAGGACAGCGACCCGGACTATGGCAATCTCGAGGACTACTACCTGCTGGCCTGGGTGATCCCGGATGAACTGAATGCGGATTTCCTGCAGAGCGGCTACCTGGACTGGCCGGTACCCAATAGCGACAGGCTGGTTGTCGGGGAGGACGGTCAGTACATCGAAAGCAGCCCGCCGCAGCTCAAAGATGAACGGAAGCTTGCCCTGTTCAGCGAGGCGATGTCACACGCACACCACATGCTGATGGAAGGCCTGCACTTCTATGTGTTCTCCCCGCAGTCGGCATCCGCTGACTTCGAGCTGAAGTGGCAGGATGGCATGCAGGGTGGCAATACCCGCGATGTTGCCAGCTTCAGTGTGAACTTTGCCAACGGCGGTGAGTGGTCTGGCGGGGAAAGCTAGACGAGCAATGAGCAATGAAGATTGAGCAATGAGCCCAGAAGCAGAATGAGAATGAGAAGCAGAAGGAGGATGAGCAGACGGAGCGCGTAGCGCAGCCATGCGAAGGATTGGCAAAGCTGCGCATGGATCGAAGGCGGAATGGGAGGTGCGCAATCACGCCTGCGGCGTGACGCACAATGGGATGGAGGATGGGGGGCAGCAGAAACAGAATGAGAACGAGAAACGGGACCGGCGTCACCCGGTGACGCCAGCACGCTTTCTGCGGCATTCGAGCAAGATCTTACGCGAGTTAGGCAGCGATTTGCATTCTTCGTGCCTTCGTGACCAGATCATGGTTGTGTGAACCACCAAGCCACCAGGACACCAAGATAGAGCCGATTGTTGCCATTGTTGTTTGACACGATTACTTGGCAGCATCCACTTCATGGCGCGAAGCGCGCGCCGGTACGGTCATTCTTTTGGCCCCCCCTTGAACTGCTTAGCGCCTTAGCGTCAAACAGAACCATGCCGGATTTCCTCGTTGCCAGTCCAGTGCAGCGAGGGATGCCAGTACAGGTAAGGAAGTATCCGGCGGCAGGGCGCAGCCGCAACTGACAACTTCTTCCACTTCTCCTCTGATCCCCGGTCCCCGGTCCCCGGTCCCCGTTGTCAGACTTTCGTCTGACCTCCAGGCTTGTTCAGGTAGAAGAACAGCATCACGAGTGCGATGCCCATCGGCAGGGCCAGCTTCATGGCGGTGAATTCCATCAGGTCCAGCCCGGCCGTGCCGCGGCGGAATTCAAAGAGGAACATCACGCCGCACCAGAGCATCACGGCCGTTGCCAGCAGCAGCAGCCACCAGCGCTTCTGCCTCTGCGGATCAAGCAGTGCCATCGGCCGCTTCCTCGCGCTCGATGCCATCCATCCGTGAATGTGTCACCCGCCCGCCGCAGATTGTCAGCATTGCGCGGCCCCGGCAGTCCCAGCCCGTAAATGGCGTGTTCTTCCCCTTGCTGGTGAACTGCTTCGGATCCACCTGCCAGCTGGCCTGCGTGTCCAGCAGCACCAGGTCCGCCACTTCGCCTGCCGCGATCCGCCCGCCGCTGAACTGCACCGGGCGGGGCAGGAAGTCGCGCATCGCCTCCGTTGTCATCTGCGGGATCCGCCCGCGCCGCCAGCCCTCGCGCCTGCCGTTCAGGATATCCGCCGGCCCGCTCGTCATCAAGCGCAGCACCTGCTCGAGCGTGATCTCGCCCGCCGCCGTGCTGCTGCCAACGACATGTTTCCCCAGCAGGCCGAAGCTGGTCTCGAAGCCGCTGAAGCCAAAGGGGGCCAGCTTCAGTTCCTGGCTCTTCTCGTCAACCGTGTGCGGCGCGTGGTCGGTCACCAGCGCGTCAATCGTGCCGTCGGCAATTCCGCAGAGCAGCGCCTGCCGGTCGCGCTCCTCGCGCAGCGGCGGGTTGATCTTGGCCTGGGTGCCGTATTTCTCGATCGCCCTGTCAGTCAGGATCAGGTGGTTATGCGTCACGTCGCAGGTCACGAGCCCCGGCATGCCCTCCTGCTGCTCGCGCAGCTTGCCGAAGCGCACCAGCTCGAGCGCGCCGCGGCTGGCCATGTGCGTCACCTGCACCGCCATCCCGGTCTGGATCGCCATCAGCACGGTGCGGGCCGTGCCGAGGTCCTCGCTCAGGTAGTCAATCCCGCCCTGGCCGAGCATCGCGCTGACCAGGCCCTCGTGCATCACGCCGCGCGCCAGCTCCACCACCTCAGTGTGGATCAGGGCCCGGCTGCCGGGCAGCATCGAGAGGAACTCGAAGGCGTGCATGAACACGTCGCTCCTGAGGGTGTCACTGCCGTCATCGGTGTAGATGCGTACGCCCGCGCTGTACAGCGCCGCGAGGTCCGCCAGCGCTTCACCGCGCCGGTTGAGGCTCAGGCAGCCCGAGGGCGAGACCCGGCAGTAGCCGACACGCGCTGCACGGTCGCGGATGTAGTCCGCCACCGGCCCGCGGTCCACCGGCGGGTCCGTATTGGGCATGCAGACTACCGTGGTGTAGCCGCCCGCCGCTGCCGCCGCCGTACCCGTGCGGATGTCCTCCTTCCAGGTCTGGCCCGGGTCGCGCAGGTGGCAGTGCAGGTCCGTGAAGCCGGGGCTGAGCAGCAGGCCCTCGCCGGACACTGCCAGTCCATCAAATGTATTGGGGTCGATCGATCCGGCGGGGGCGATCGCCGTGATCATTCCGCCGCTGACATGCACATCCGCCGGGCCGCCGATCTGCGTGCCGTCGAACACTTGTGCGCCGTGGATCAGGATGTCCCTGTGCTTCATCTGTTGCAGCCTTCCAGGCCTTGCGGGCCAGCCAGATTATATGCGATGCCCCTCTCAGAACTGGCTGCCGAAGGCCAGGCCCCAGGAGTTGTCACTGCCGTCCCAGGCCTGCCCGATCCAGCCACCGACCTTGAAGCCGCCGTAGATCGGCAGCTTGAACAGCCCGCCGACGCCCCAGGAGTTGAGCGATTCCATGTCATCCAGGGTCTCGCCGATGAAGCCGTTGTCACTGAACACATAGGCCTCGTAGTTGCGAGATTTGTCCAGCGTGCAGCGGTACTCCGCGCGGGCCCCGACGAACTTGGTGGCCGCATAGGTGTCGTAGGTGTAGCCGCGCACATTGCCGGCCCCGCCCGCGATCAGCTCGCTGGCCCAGGGCACCTTGCCATCGGCGAGGTCGGCCTGCAGCTGCACGGACAGGCTGGCGGTGTCGAAGAAATCGCGGATGTCATTCTCCACGCCGATGCCCGGCTCCAGCTCGGTGCGCACCTGCGGCCCGGCGATGTTGTGCACCGGGATGTAGCGCCGCAGGTCGAGCCGGAAGCGCTGTGAGTCGAAGTTGCCGAAGGTCTTGGATGCGCGCGCGCTGTAGCTCCAGCCCTTCTTCGGCAGGAAGGTGGAGTCGCGCTCGCCGCTGCTCCAGGTGATGTAGGTCTCCACGCCGTTGCCCGTCGGGGAGAAGTCCCCGCGCGGGGCCACGCCGCTGCCGTTCGGGTTGCCGGCGTAGACCCAGGCCTCGTGCCGGAAGATGCCGGCGCCGACGCCCCAGCTGCCCGGCAGCCGGCCGAGCGGGGCCTCGCCATTGAAGCCGTAGGCGTAGTCCACCCGCGAGACCCGGGTGCGGATCTCCGCCACCTCGCCGATGGTGTCACGCTTGCGCGTGCGCCATGTATTGGCAACGCTTGCGCTGTAGCTCTCGGAATTGCGCCCGCTGTTCAGTGTGTTGTCAGTGAAGGAGAAGCTGCCGTAGGGGTCGTCCGCCTCCTTGGTGGCGACGCCGATGCTGGCGGACAGCTGCTTGTTGCTGTTGTCGAAGAAGAAGTCGTTGTAGCGCACCCCGACCAGCCCGCCGGCCAGCGAGGTGTAGCTCGGCTCCGGCACCCAGTTCTGCGGGTTCTGCGAGGTGTAGCGGATGTCGATGTTGACACTGCCGTCCTTGTTCTCCCAGACCTGCCAGCTCAGTGAGGAGAAGATCTGGCGGCTGTAAGCCTGCTTGGCCAGCCTCAGGAAGCGCTCCTCAATGTAGGGCGCGCCCTGCGGCACCTGCAGGATCAGCACGGCGAGCTCCGGGTCCAGCGTGCCGGTATGCTCCACCACCCGCACGTCCGCGATGAAGTGCATCCGGCCCTCATCGTAGGCATCGGCGTATTCGCGCAGGTCCTCCGCCGTGAGGTAGGCCAGCGCCTGGGGGTCGATCAGCTGGAAGATGAACTGCGGCAGGACATCGAGCACATCATCGGGGATTTCCTCGTAGGTGATGGCAGCTGCCGGGCGCGCGCAGGCCAGCATGCAGACAAGCACGAGCAATGCCCTGACGGCTATCTCACCAGCCCTGATTGGCTCCTCCTCCTCGGACAGCGATTCTAGCACGCAGGCCAGACCACACATTTAATTATGCGCGGCATGGCGCCTTCCCAACACAATCTCCACGATTCGGCTGATTTTCAGTTTCCTGTTTAGCGGGGTCAGGTGGCGGGTAACAAGTACGGTTTGGAAATATCCACACCGATTTCATCCGGTACAGCTTCAAGACCGGCCAAAGGAGAAATATTTGAAGCGCCTCAACACTTTTGCGATTTCCATCCTGATCATCATCCTTGCCGCGCTGGCGGCTTCCTGCGGTGGCAGCACCATCGGTGTCGGCCAGCCGGAGGGCATCAACGACGATACACAGGGCAATGGCGCCATCGAGCAGCAAATCCCCGAGGAGTTCAATGCTGACGAGCTCCCAATGCTGCCCTTCGACGGCGGTGACGAGGAGCAGCAGATCGTGCTGCAGGCCAAGGGCGCGAGCTGGGTTTCCAGCCCGGACCACCTCACTCCGGTGCTGCACCACAACGCCGGCGTGGACCCCGGTGACCCGAACTGCTACCTGCTGAAGGGCCGCAAGCCGGTCTTCACCCACGTGCCGCAGGGCCCGGACTTCGCCTACGCGCTCTACCAGATCCCGGTCGGCGCGCTTGAGACTGACCTGCTGAGCATGAAGGTCGAGGCCGCCCCCGGTGCCGCCGGTGACTTCTACTTCGGCGCGATCGCCAACTACAGCGGCATGGTCTGGGACTTCTTCGGACCGGAAGGCGCCGCCCCGACGTGGAGCGTTGACATGCAGAGCCTGGGCTATGACTTCACCAGCCCGGCCGGCAACCTCTACGTGCTGCTGCTGGTGCCTGCGGCCCAGAGCCTGCACGTGACCGACATCGTGCTGGACTACAAGGACCGCGACAAGCCGGTCGACCCGAACCCGGAGATCTGGAACGTCTGGGGCAAGGCCTATGAGGACTACGCCACCGGCAGCGCGCATGGCGGGATGGACGTGATCTTCCGCGACATCAACACCAGCGCCTGGTACGTCACGATGGCTGACGCCGCCGGCAACTGGGGCATGAACCTGCCGACCGGTGAGTACGACTTCTGGGTGATCGGCAACGAGATGCTGCTCGACGTGAGCGGCCCGGTGGCCCTGATCGACTACCTGCCCGACGGTGTCGGCACCCGCCTCGACCTCGACGGCAGCGGCCAGATCGTCTACCAGGGCAGCAACGCGGTCTACAACGGCAGCGTGGTGCCGATGCCGCTGATCACCGCCAACAGCTTCTAGGAATTGGCAGCACGGAACTACGGAGAAACGGAACAGAGGAGAAATGATGAGGCCCCGGGAGATCCCGGGGCCTTCTGCTTTTCATTGCAGGCAAGAGAAAAAGGGGAGGCCCGCTGTATCAGGCCTCCCCGCTGTAGTGCGTACTGCGGAGCCCGGGCTGAAGGGTCCCGGGCTCCCGGTGGGCTTGGCCCGGGGTATGCTCCCCGGAGCCGTCATGCACAGCTACATGCCCGGCGGCGGGGGTCCGTGGACGAACACCACCAGCGCGAGCAGGCTGTTGTCATCTGTGATAACCGCATCGACAGTCACATGGCTGCCGATCTCGACGTCATCCCATGATCCGGGACCTTCCGGCAGCAGCCAGGCGGTCTGCGGATCGTGCTTGAAGGTCCAGGCGTCATCGGTGTTGAAGCCATGCACCTCGAAGCTGTTCTCGTTGGCACTGACGAACTGGCCGTCGACGGTGATGTACTCACCGCCACCGCCGCCACCACCGCCGCCGCCGTTGTCACCGAAGTCCATCACGACATCGGCGATCATCGCGCCATCCGGGGTGATCTGGCCGTCAACATGCACGAAGTCGCCGATGGCAACATCCTGCCAGCCACCCTCCATGCCGTCAGGCAGCAGGAACAGGGTGTGGCCGTCATGGCCGACCGTGAACGGTGCGCCGGCGGGACCCTGGGAGACGCTGATGGTCTCGGGGCCGATCGCGGTCACTTCGCCATCCAGCACGAAGGTCTGGCCACCGCCACCTCCGCCGCCGCCACCGCCGCCGTTGCCACCGTTCTCGATGACAACGAAGCGGGCAAGCCACTGGCCGTCGGGGGTGATGTCACCTTCGGCATGCACGCAGTCGCCGGGCATGATGTCGCTCCACACAGCCGGACTGCCGTCAGCGTTGACGAACAGTGTGGCCTCATCGTGGAAGATCATCGGCGGGGCGAACCCGGCGGTGCCGTCGACCGTGAAGAACTCCGGCGTGATGTCGATCACGGGGCCGTCGATGGTGAACATCTCACCGCCGCCGCCGTTGCCATCGACCATCTGCACGCTGAGCGCGATGCAGCCGCCGCCGATCACCGGGTCGTCCGCCATGTAGCCATCGACCGCGGCGAACATGCCGGGTGCGAAGGCATCCGGGCCGACCTCGTTGCCAGCCATGTCGAACCACAGGGTATCCGCATTGTGGATGAAGTAGTGGCCGGCCACGCTGATGCTGAGGTCGTCAATGTGGTCAATCGGGCCGATCGCGAAGCAGGGGTCACCCGGGCCGCCGCCCGGTCCGCCGCCGTTGCGCTCACCGGTGGTGATCGTGGCCTGGTCGACGTAGAGGCTCTTGCCGCCATCAACCAGCACGACCCAGTACAGGTTGCCAAGCTGGCTGATGAACTGGCTCTCGCCCTCACTGAACTCGACGTTCACCTCCGGCAGCTGGGTCTCGATCACCCAGTGCCAGCGGTTGTCATCGAAGCTGCCGAGCGCCACGTAGTAGGTGGTGTCGAGGTCCTGCGGGCGGGTCTCCAGCGCGAAGCTGAGCACCTTCTGCCCCTGCAGCCCGTCCGCCTTGTACAGCGACCAGGCTGCTTCCTCAGCACTGCTCTCGAGCAGCAGGCTCGTACCATCGACGGTGCCGCCGGAAGCGACGAGGAAGTCGCTGCCGTTGTAGGTCTTCACCGCTGATGTACTGCGACTGCCGCTGTCAGCGACTGTCCCGCTGTCCTGCGGCACGCTGGGAAGCGGAGTCCCCAGTGGCAGCAGTTCGCCCCCGGAAGTTCCGGTGGACTGGCCCGTGGAATTGATGCTATCGAGGGAAGACCCCGCATCCGCCGACAGTCCCGCTCCGCCTCCGCAAGACGCCAGCAGCATTGCCAGCACAAGCGGGAAGACGAAGATGGCCAGCCGGTGAAGCGACCCCTTCTCCCCTTGGTGATTCTTCATAAGCTCACCTCCTGATTGGATAATCAGATTCTATGCATCCCAGCCGGGAAAGAAAGGGTCGGAAGCGACCCAATATTGCTGGGACAGTTCAGTCGACATGTTTTCAGCAAGTGTTTATCCGGATTGGAGAAACACTGTATTACCTATTTAATTCTACAACCGAAAGCCCTGTCCGGCCACCGCAAGCGTCCCAGTCACTTTCCACCTTGACTGTCCCAGTAACTTTGGGACAGTACTGGTAGACTGTAAACACCGGATGAAATGAACCTGACCATAGACAAGCAGGGCAGTGAACCCGTCTACGAGCAGATCCGCCGCCAGATCGAGGAACTGGTCGGCGAGGGCCTGCTCACGGCGGGCACGCGCATTCCTTCCGTACGCCAGCTGGCGGCCTCGCTTGGCCTATCCAAGAATACCGTCAGTGTGGCTTATGAGGAACTGGCGGCCCGGCATATCATCGAAACCAAACCCGGCAGCGGC
This sequence comes from Planctomycetales bacterium, assembly GCA_022646745.1. Lineage (GTDB taxonomy): Bacteria > 4484-113 > 4484-113 > 4484-113 > JAFGCY01 > JAHEFU01. The sequence goes on from CP060262.1 coordinate 881,637, forward strand.
ACCTTCATCTGTGCGCGGCCGGAAGTGGCCACCGGAGTCAACCTCGGCCGGCGCAACGAGATGAATGGCGAGCTGTCGGACTTCCCGCCGATGCGCTGGGAGCCCTACTTCTTCCGCAGCGAGTTCTTCGGCATGCTGCCCGGCAAGCGCGTGAGTGAGATGATCCGCTTCACGCACAACTACCCGGACCCGGAGCTGTTCCCCTTCGAGCGCATCAAGCAGGTCGCCACCAACATGCTGTGGAACCCGCAGAGCTTCTTCTTCGACATCTCGCACCCGCAGGGCTACCAGCCGCTGGTGGAGCACCTCGAGAAGGAAATGGCGCTGGCCGGGATCCCGATGGCTGAGGGCCAGAACGACATCATCATCACCGGCGGCTTCCAGCGCGCGCTCTCGCTGATCCTGGACTTCATCGTGCGCCCAGGCCAGAAGGTGGCGATCGAGAGCCCGAGCTACTCCAACCTGCTCAACCTGCTGATCGCCAAGCACATCGACTACCTGCCTGTGCCGGTTGACAGCGAGGGGATGGACACCGAGTTCCTGGCAACGGCGATGGCACGCGGGGAGGTCTGCGCGGTGATCTGCACGCCGGACTTCCACAACCCGACCGGGATCTGCATGAGCCGCGAGCGCCGCGAGCACCTGCTGCGCCTGGCGATGCAGCACCGGGTGCCGATCCTTGAGGATGACCAGGGTCGCAAGCTGCGCTTCGAAGGCGAGGACAATCCACCGCTGAAGTCGATGGACTACGGCGGATACGTGATCCATGCCAGCAGCTATGGAATGTGCTTCCTGCCAGGCCTGCCGATCGCCTGGGTGACGACGCCGGCCGCGATATCGGCACCATTGCTTGACGCCAAGCTGGCTGCTGACCGCGGCGACAGCTACTTCCTGCATGTGCTGATGCACAACTTCATCGTCAAGGGACATTTTGACAGGCACATCCGCAAGTCCCAGCGTGAGTACAAGCGCCGCCGGGATGCCATGGTGGAGACATTGTCAAAGTACCTTCCAAGCGAGTGCCGCTACCGTGTACCGCAGGGCGGCTTCACGATCTGGCTTGAGCTGCCCCAGCCGATGAATTCGATGAAAGTACTGGAACACAGCCGGCGGGCCGGGGTTGACTTCGTGCCGGCCCCGATAGTGATGCCTGACCGTAAGGACTGCAATTGCCTGCGCCTGAGTTATTCGCGCAATGGTGTCGAGGATATTCGCTCGGGAATCCGCACGCTATGTGATGTGATCCGTAGCTGCGTCGACAATCCGGACCTGATGGAGGGTCCGGAAATGAAATATGAGGATCTGCTGAAATGAGACACACAGCCATCTACACGATTCTGGCAACGGCATTTCTGCTCAGTGCCTGTGGGGGCGGACAGGGCAGCGGTGAGTCCACTGGCAGCTATGCACTGGAGGCCCTGCATGGCACCAGCAGCGCCAGCCTGCAGCTCGGGATGGAGCGGGGCAGTGCCGTGGTCAGCGTGGACTCACCTGGCAGCGATGGCAGTTTCTTCAGCCTCAGCCTGCCGGAGAACATGGTTCCCGCCTCGCTGGACTGGCTGGATGGCAACGGCAACCCGCTGGACAGCGGGATGCTGACATTCACCCATTTTGAGGATGGCCGGCTCAGTGCAGCTGTGATGCCGCTGGCCGATGCAGCTTCCGGGCCAGTCAGCCTGCGAGTTCAACCTGCACTCGACGCAGCGGCCCGCCTGGCCAGTGCCACTGATGAGGAAATCCGCGAGGAGCCAGTGCCCTTCACCTTCATGGACTTTGACCCGGCTGGCGGCTCAGTGCTGCTCAGCTGGCCGGCCTGGCTGCCCGGTGACTACGACCTGAGCGGCATTGTCGGCATCAATGACATCACCCCGCTGGGCAAGCACTTCGGCTCCGCCAGTGGCGGCAATGGCTGGACCCAGGACGACCCGCTGCACTGGATCGATGGCAACCGCGACGGGGAGATCAACTCCGTTGACTTGAGCGTGATCGGCCAGCACTTCAACGATGAACTGATCGGTTTCCGCGTCTACCATGACGGCGAACTGTACCAGGGCATGGACGAAAGCATGCTGAACGTACTGAGCGGTGACCCGCAGGGCCCTGGCCTGCCCCGCCGCCACTTCCTGCACCTGCCGGGCATTGAGTCACCCGACCTGCTTGAGCTGCGCAGCGTCTACCACCATCACGGGCTCGGCTCAGGTGGCAACAACCCTGACCTCGAGGTGCATATCTCGATTGACGGCGTGGAGCTGGCTGACAACGAATTCGGCAACAAGACCGGTACCCGCGTGATCAAGCCGATTGAGGATGTCAACGGCGCACGTGACATCATCAGCACGCCGGAGAGCGAAAGCAGCTCGCTGGCCCGCTTCCGCAGCGTGCCGCGCGGGCAGGAGTACCTGCTGGACATCGTCTACGAACCGCTGGTGAGTCCCTTCGGCAGCGAGCTGCCTGACAACCCGGTGGTGCAGGGTGGCGACGATGCCGGCAAGGTGGTCACCTCCGTGTCCTTCCGCCTGCCGCAGCAGTACAGCCGCAGCGTGATGAACATCAACATCCACTACCTGCCGCAGCCCGATGGCAGTTACTTCGCCGAGCTGAATGCCAGCATTGACCACGGCAGTGGCGTGAGCGAGTACTCCGCGCTGCTGGACTACAACGGCGGCGTGCTGCGCCGTGACAGTGACAACGACGGCAGCTTCACGGGTGAGGTCGAATTCGAGGACAGCGACCGCGACTGCGTCAGCAACCAGCTGGTGGAGGAGATCTTCTTCCCCGGCGTCGAGCCGCCGCAGCAGGGCTACATCCATGGCGTGTTCGACGGCCTCGTGGAGTCGATCGACTTCATTGCCTCCGAGATCACGATGGTGCCGGGCAGCATGCAGTTCTGGAGCGACGGCGCAATCCGCGAGGACCGTACCGTGCACTTCAGCGAGAATGCCGAGTTCATCGGATTCGCGGACATCCGTTCGCTGGCTCCGGGAGATCCGGTGCACATTGAGATGTACCGCCTGGAGGACAATGGAGACACGGGCAATATCCCCGCCGGCGTATCCTGGGCGGAGCTGATCCATGCACTGGACCAGAACTTCAGTGAGTACTGGATCCAGGCCGAGCTGCAGGAGAACAGCGAGTTCGTCGCGATCAGCGTCGGCCGGGCTGGTGGACCGCTGGACGGAGCCTACCCGCAGTACCTGATCGCGGTGCGCGATGAGTTCAGCGGGGATTACGAGGAGCTGCCCTACGGCGAAGTCGTAACCGGATTCATCTACCTGCCGCTCTGGCCTGACCACCTCTATACGATCAGCCTGCTTGGGGTGGCACTTGACGGCAAGCGCGTGCTGCTGGCGGATACCCAGGTCTACATTGACCCGGAGCTGTTCTGGGACGGCTTCGGTGACCCGCCGGGCGGCAATCCGCCGATCGGCGGACCGGGAGTCTGAGGCCTGCCCCGCTGAAACAATCCCCCGGCCTGAGGGTTACACTAAGGTCCTATGGCAAGTCTGAACAGCAAGCGCGGCAGTGCCGAGCGTTTCGAGGAGCTGACCCCGCAGCAGATCGTGGCCAGGCTCAGCGAGTACATCGTCGGGCAGGATGAAGCCAAGAAGGCCGTTGCGGTGGCGATCCGCAACCGCCTGCGCCGCCTGCAGGTCTCCGAGGAACTGCGCGACGAGATCATCCCGAAGAACCTGATCCTGATGGGGCCGACCGGCGTCGGCAAGACGGAGATCGCGCGGCGGATGGCGATCCTGCTGAAGGCGCCCTTCGTCAAGGTCGAGGCCACCAAGTTCACCGAGGTCGGCTACGTCGGCCGCGACGTGGACAGCATCATCCGTGAGCTGACCGAGAACAGCGTGCGCATGCTGCGCCAGGAACGCATCGACGAAATCAGCGACACAATCGCCGGCAAGGTGGTGGAACGGCTGGTGGACTACCTGCAGCCCCTGCCCGGCCGCCCGGCACCGGCTTCCGGTGACGACCCGGAGGAGGCCGCGCGCCGCCGGCAGAAGCATGAGGATGCGCTCGAACAGGTCAAGCGCCTGCGTGAGCGGCTGCGCCAGCGGATCCGCTCCGGCGAGATGGACGACGAGAAGGTCACCATTGAGGCCAAGGAAGGTGGCAACAACATGATGCAGGTGTTCTCCGCCCAGGGGATGGAGGAGATGGGGATGGACCTGCAGAACCTGTTCAGCAACATGACGGACAAGGGCAAGAAGAAGAAGCGCACCACCGTCGGCGAGGCGCGCCGCATCCTGATGCAGGAGGAAGCCGACCGTCTGATTGACAACGATGCGATTGTGCGCGAGGCGATCGAGCGCGTCGAGCTGGCCGGCATCGTGTTCATCGACGAGATTGACAAGATCGCGCACCGCGAGGGCGGCAGCTCCAGCGGGCCGGACGTCTCCCGCGAGGGCGTGCAGCGCGACATCCTGCCGCTGGTGGAGGGCACCACCGTGATCACCAAGTACGGCCCGGTGCGCACCCAGCACATCCTGTTCATCGCCGCCGGTGCATTCCATGTCAGCCGCGTGAGCGACCTGATCCCGGAGTTCCAGGGCCGCTTCCCGCTGCGCGTCGAGCTGGAGAGCCTGACGGAGGAGGACTTCGGCCGCATCCTGCGCGAGCCGAAGAACAGCCTGATCCGCCAGTACAGCCAGCTGCTGGCAACGGACGGCGTGGAGCTGCAGTTCACCGGCGGCGCGATCACGCGCATGGCGGCGATTGCCAGCAAGGCGAATGCGGAGAGCCAGAACATCGGCGCGCGCCGGCTGCACACGGTGATGGAGAAGCTGCTGGAGGACATCGCGTTTGAGGCGCCCTATGAAGAGCCGAGGAAGATCCGGATTGACAAGGCCTTCATCGAGGACAAGCTCGGCAGCCTGCTGAAGGAAAAGGACGTCGCGCAATACATATTGTGATTGCCGTCTCGTGCGAGCACTCGACGGTCTAGCCCTGAGCTGGCGCATTCGCTGCCAGCGGGTCGCGTGGAAGTTACGGGAGGTGCTGCAAAGCTGCACCTTTGGAGGCAGTGTGCAAGTTTATCCGCGAGGAAAAGACCTCAGGCAAGATACTATGTCTGTTAGACTTTGCCGATGAACAAGCCAAGTGCAAAGTCCGGCATTGTCCCGAAAGCGTTGCTTTTGCTTTGCTGTTTGCTTGCAGGGTACTTGGCAGTAAAGAAGCCAGTTGCCGACGCTAAGGAACTAAACCGTCAGCGCGACAGGATTCAACTGATCAGGGGCAGTTCTTCCGAAGCGTATTCCAACACTGACACGGGAAACTGGCAACGGACCTTGCCACTGCAACAGCGGATTCCAGACTCACTGGAAAAGGACCAATTGCAAGACCTGCTGGCAGAACTGTTCAGGGAGTATGCCCAATCCGTTCCACCGGAAAGCGACCTATACGTTACCTGCAGCAGCACAACGGACATGTTGTATCTGGCAGATCCAGTGAGCATCCAGGATCCTGACCCAGGCTTACTTGTCAACCTTGGTAATGATGGAAGAAGAGTCAATACCGGAAAGGACTGGCTGGAAAAGCGTGACGAGAACCGAGCTCCGGCATTCCACCCGCATGTCCTGCATTTCGTCGGATTGGCAGAATCAGAAAAAGGGGAGTACGATTTGCTGATTGAGCTGTCCAGAGGTGAGATCATGGGTTCATTCCTGAATTCAGCATCACTGGATCAGACAGGGGAATGGGTCATCAGTTGGGATACTCCGGTAGAGGACATGCTGGCAATCATCGATAAAGCTTACGCTCATTCAATGCAGGAATAGCAAGCTGATTGAATCAAGCCGCTGATGCTGCAATCAACAAGTATCAGCGTCGCCCAGTGACGACAGGAAGTGCATGTTCCGCAGGCGCATTGAATAAGGCTGGAAGTAGGGTGGCGGTAATACCGCCACCGGGATGGGGTGTTACCCCATCCCTACTTCAATCCCTGCATCCCTTTCGTCATTGTGCGACAGTCCCGCCTTGCGGGATCGCACCTCCCATCCCTCCTTCTGGTGTTTCTCATTCTGATTCTGATCCCTCTTCTCCCCTCTTCCAACTGTAAGCCTAAAAACCACCGTAACTGTACGGCTGGGAGCATACAGCCAGAGGAATAATGTCTGGTCTGCGGAGGAACCGGACATGCGACACATATTGCCAATCCTGATACTGCTGCTTTCAATCGCCTGCTCCTGCGGCGGCCAGCAGGCTGCCCCGGCCGGGCAGGACTTGCCGCCGGCTGTCACCGCAGCGCAATCACAGCACGGCCTGCCCGCCCTCGACACCCTGCGCGAATCCAGCCTGGCCTTCAGCCTGGAGCAGGATGGCAACATGGCCACGGCGCAGTCGCCGACCGCGATCGTGGATGGCAGCGAGCTTCTGCTGCCCAGCGGCTCCAACTTCGCCAGCTGGGGGATCTGGAGCTTCGACTCGGGCTATGACTACCCGACGATGCTGAACGCGGTTGTCAATGTGCCCGATGGCGACGAGTTCTGGCTGGCTGTGTCCGATTACGAGGACGGCCGCTGGCAGTTCAGCGGACCCTACGGCAGTGGCGTGGCAATCGAGCTGAGCAGTGCCAACAGGTCCCCGAAGCACAATCTGCATGTCGCCGTGCTGGCGATGGAAGGCAGCGCGGTCAGCGTGCAGAAGCTTGTACTGGCCACTGACAACGGCTGGAAGGTGATGGATCTCGGGATCCCCATCAGTTCGACCGCCCTGGAACTCATCAGTGCCTGCATGATCGGAGGCCGCCCGGCCGTTGCCTACGTCTCTGAGGATGGCGCGCTCAGCTACCTGCGCGCCTCCGATCCGCTGGCGCATGACTTGAATGCCTGGCAGGATGAGCCGGTCGGCCTGATCGGTGGCGTTGGTTCATTCAGCGACATCAGCCTGTGCAGCATTGATGGCAAGCCGGCGGTTGCCCTGATCAGGGGAACTGACCAATGGAACATCTATTATGCCTGTTCTAGCACCGAGGAAGCTGCCCCTGCAGACTGGCAGATAAATCCGAACCCACTTGCCAGCGGCAGCAACTACTCGCCCAACTTCAGCATGGCGGACGTCGGTGGCCATCCGGCGATTGCCTATGTCGACACGAATGAGGAGCTGGCCTACATCCGTGCCTCAACAGGCAACGGCTCCACGGCCTCGGACTGGAGCACACCGCTGATCCTTGAGGTCAATGACGAACCGAATGAGCACGTGAATCGCCCGCAGCTGATGATGGACCGGGGCAAGCCGCTGGTCAGCTACATCGGGCACTCCAGCGAGGTCTTCCTGCGCTACAGCGATTCCGCTACTGGAGCAAAACTGTCCAACTGGCTGCCGCGCAGCACCGTCGGCCTGTGGAATGACGGTGACTGGGAGGACAAGGCAATGTTCATGCATGAGGGTAACCTTGTGTTCATGCTGTACGCCGATGACAGCAACAACAGCAGCAGCTTTGAGCCGGACTTCATTCATTACTACTTCCGGGACACCTATGAAAAACAGACCGGCTGGGAGGGAAAGCATGAGGTGGCTGAAATCGATGGCGGCTCATTCCACGCATCCCTGTCCGGTGCCAGCATCAACGGCATGCCGGCGGCCTGCTACCGCAGCAACTACTCGCCGGAGCTGACATATTCCTTCTCCGATCCGGACCATCCTGCCTACACCTCCGTCTGGGAACACCAGATAGTCAACGACGGCTTCCAGAACGGCATGCTGCTTGATACTGAGCTGATGGAGAATGCCGAAGGCCAGCCCTGCATCCTGTACTGCGCGTATGACTTCCAGCTGGATAGCAAGAGGCTGTACTTCGCCGTGCGCCGCGAACCCTGACCAGGCTGAATCCCACTTGCCTAATAGGATTGTTGCCCTGCTGCGACTTTGTCTCATTTAGGATCGAGCGTTCCATTTTGAACTGATTCACCGCGCACTGCGGTACTGTCCCTGCTGGCTGCGAGCAGGCCCAGACTGGGTCCAACTCATTGCCGGGCCGTGTGGGGGCTGGATTCGCTATTGCTTCCGGTCTCAGTGTCCCCGTCGTTTTACCGGGAAAATGGCCCTTTTGGATGCCTATTGTCCGGGATATCCTGTGAGCATCAAACCGGAGGTGCAGCAATGCATACCACTATCAGGAAATGGAACGGAATCCTTGCGGCGGCGGTGGCCCTGGCCATGCTCGCCCTCGCTTCCTGCGGGGCCGGGAACGGTTTGGCCCTCTCAGAATTGAACAATGACGGCTCGCCGAGCCAGCTGGCGGACGACAGCCGCGGGCTGCCGGGCCTGCCGCAGGATGACAGCCCGCTCGGACGCAGTGCTTCCGCAGTGGAAACCTTCGCCGGCGACACGGCGATCGACTTCGTGAACGGCCTGCCGGGTGAAGGCGTGATGGTGCTCTCCAGCACCGAGACCGATAGCGCCTGGGCGCTCTACCAGATCGGTGGCTTAAGCGGCCGCAAGGTGGAGAACCTCAGCATTTCCGCCCTGATCAACGGCGGAGACGAATTCTCCGTCGGCCTGAGCAACTTCAGCGACGGCGTGTGGGACTTCCTGATCAGCAGCACCGGCGGCGTGTTCAACCACGACCTGACCGCGGAGCAGAGCCGCCTGGCCAGCAAGGCCGGCAACCTGTTCGTGGTGGTCGTCGTTGACAATGCCGCCCAGCTCAACATCATCGAACTCAGCGTGGACAGCCGCCCGCTCGAGGAGGGTGAGGAGCTGCGTCCGGGCAAGGGCCGCCGCATCAGCGTGAGCGAGGGCCTGCCGGACAAGATCGTGGTCCAGTGGGAGAGCGTGGACGGCGCGGACAGCCATGAGCTGTGGCGCGAGGCGGATGTGGACGGCGAGGATGAGAACGCCGTGCTGATCGCCACCGTCCCGGTCGTGCCTGAGCAGATCAACTACAGCTATGAGGACACTGACATCCTGCTCGACACCGAATACAAGTATGCGGTGCGTGCGATCAACTCCACCGGCCCCGGCAACTTCAGCCAGTGGGAAAGCGGCTGGGCCGGCACCACCGCCCCCGAGGGTGGCGAGAATGAGATCGAGAACGAGGTCAAGGGCATCATCGACGAGATCGCTGAAGGCAGCATCACCGTGGATGGCAACGTGTTCGTCACCGATGAGTCCACCATCTGGCTTGGTGACAACGACAAGCTGCTGACTGCCGCTGACTTCGCGGCCGGCATGACCGTCGAGGTCAATGGCGAACGTTTCGGCAGCGACCAGTGGATCGCCCGCACTGTCGAACTTGACCTGGAAGGCAATGAAGGCAACGAGATCAAGGTCACCGGCCTGATCGAGGCGATCGACCTTGCAAGCATCACCGTCGGCGGCATCACCGCCGTGATCAGCGAGACCACGAGCTGGCTGGATGCCAATGGCGACCCGGCCCTGCCCGCGGACTTCCTCGTCGGCATGAATGTCGAGCTGAGCTACCTTGACGACGGACAGGGCGGCATCAGCGCCGTGACGGTCAAGGTCGAGAACGAGGCCGAGACCAACGGTGGAGAGCTGCGGGTGCGTGGCACGATCGACGCCATCGAGGCCGGCAGCATCAGCGTGGACGGCGTGCTGGTGATGGTGGACGGCACCACGACCTGGGAAGACCTGAATGGTGACCCGGCGCTGCCCGGCGACTTCAGCGTGGACATGGACGTGCAGATGGAAGCCGTGGCTGACGGACAGGGCGGCTGGATTGCCAGCATCGTCGGCATGGAGGACTGGGGTGTTGAGCCCCACGAGTTCAACGTGAGCGGCGCGATCACCGCAATCGACGAGAACACGGTCAGCGTTGAGGGCTTCAGCTTCAACATCACCGTCGACACCATCTGGATGGACATGGCTGGCGACCCCGCAGTGCAGGGCGACTTCAGCGTGGACATGCAGGTTGACCTCGGCGGCGAGGAGGACGGCATCGGTGGCTGGAATGCCCTCGATGTGCAGATGGTCTGAACCGACAGGCACTCAAACAGGAAGCACCGACGGAGTGGTGTGGATACGGTAAACAGGCGGCCCCGGCAACGGGGCCGTTTTGTCTCAGCGGGCAGGTAACTGATTCATTCCTTTTAAGCTAAACTTCACCATTCGATTTCGTATAAGTTGCTGGAACGAGAGGCACCCAGGCCATGAGGGAGCAAGTGCGCATCGCAGCCCCAGCGGTTGGTGAGGTGCCTGATGACCATGAGTGGATTGCTTGCACGGCCAGATTCTGCCGTACCGGGCCTGTTCCTTCCCCTGCTTGCTTTGGTGCTTGCAGTGCCATCCTGTGGTGGCCAGGCTTCCCGGCCGGAACAACCCGCCGGCGCTAACCAGAATCCAGCAGCATTCATGTCCACCCAGCTCACTGAGCTGGAGAACCTGCCCATGCCGGACGGCATGGATGCGGCCCGGTGGGAGGAGCTGAAGTCTGCGATGCGCAGCCAGCTTGCAGGCGTGAAGGCGGTGCTTGCAGCCCCGGCCACGCCAGCCAGTGCCGCGAAGCTCGCGCTCGATGAGCTGACACTCACCCTGTCCTGGGGCTACGCCTGCCAGGGCGACTACGACCAGAACAGGGAAGTCAACATCGCGGACCTGTCCCCGCTGGGATCCGGATTTGGCACAACCACCAACGGGCTGGGGCCTTTCCCGCCGGGCAGTGTGGAAAGCATGGTGGACGGCGACTCAAATGGCGAACTCAACATCGCCGACCTATCCCCGATTGGCAGCAACTTCGGCCGCCGGGTGGAGAAGTACAACATCTACCGCTCGCTGTCGATTGACGACCTGCCAGCCAGCAACGGCGGGCCGGTCGGCAGCGGGGCGGAACTGCTGGGCAGCCTGCCGCACAACCAGGCCACGGGCATCCCGAGCCAGGGCCAGTTGCAGTTCAGCTTCCAGTTGGAAAATGCCGCGCCGGGCTGGTTCTACTTCGTCAGGCCGGCCGATGGCAACAGCGAGGGCACACCCAGCAATGTGGCGAGTTTCGGGGCCAAGCCTGACAACCTTGCCCCGCTGGCCAGCTTCACGGCCGAGCCGCAGAGCGGCGATGCCCCGCTCGTGGTCAGCTTCGACGCCTCCGGCTCATCCGACCTTGATGGCGTGAACGGCGACATCAGCGACATCGTGCAGTTCCTCTGGGACTTCGATGGCGACGGCATCGTTGATGAAAGCAGCACTGCCCCCACCACGCAGCATACCTACCTGCAGCCCGGCCAGTTCAATGTCACGCTCACGGTGTTTGACAGCGGGGCAGGCCAGGCCAGCCTGAGCATTGCCGATCCGCTGCCGAATGAGCCCCCGACCGCCGTCCTGACTGCTGACCAGCCGATCGGGAACGTCCCGCTGTCAGTCGTGTTCGATCCCACCGCATCTTCCGATACGGACGGCAGCATCATCGTGACCGAGATGGACTTCGATGGCGACGGCAATTTTGACGACTTCAGCACGGACCCGGCCGAATCCTACACACACCTCTATGAAACGGCCGGCAACTTCAGCGCCACCCTGCGCGTGACGGATGACCGGGGTGCCCAGGCGACGGCGGTGGTGCTGGTGCAGCTCTCAGCCCAGGGGAACCTTCCCCCGCTGCCGCAGTTCAGCTTCCAGCCGGACAGCGGTGAGGTCCCGCTGGAAGTCGAGTTCGATGCCTCCGCCAGCACTGACCCGGATGGCACGATCGTCAGCTATGACTGGGACTTCAACAACGACGGGCTGGTTGACGACAGCAGCCCCGACCCGGTGCTGCAGCATGTCTTCACCGATGCCGGCACGTTCATTGTCAGGCTGACCGTCACCGACGATGGCGGTCTGTCAACGTCAAGCATCTTCACTGATCCGCTGGAGGTGTCGGATCCGGGAAACCTTGCGCCGCTCGCCGTCCTCAGCGTCGAGGTCACACAGGCCGGCTTCCCGACGATTGTCAGCCTGGATCCCTCCGCATCCTCGGATCCTGACGGTACGATCAGCCAGTACGAGTATGACTTTGATGGTGACGGCGACTTCGAGATCAGCGTCAACGATGATTCCGTGCAGCAGTATCCCTTCTACCGGACTGGATCCTTCAGCCCCGTGCTGCGAGTGACTGACAACGACGGCGCCAGCGCGACGGACAGTGACATCAGCGTACAGCCCACCGAAGGCTGGGCCACCGTGCTGGTGGACACCGTGCCGAATCCCTCAGATACATCGCTTGCATTCGTGACCTCGGGCATCAATGGCCTGACCAGGCGATTCGTGGTCTGCTACACCGACAGCGTGGACGGCGCGTTGCGCTCCTCGAATGCTCCTGCCTTCCTGCCGACAGGCTGGACCACGCCGGTGCTGGCAGCGCCAGCCAGTGGTGATGCGGTTTCGCTGATTGAGGTTGACGACCGTCCCGCAGCCTTCTTCACCCTGCCTGGAGGTTCCGGCGTCGGGGGTGTCGGCTATGTCCGAGCCCTGGACGGCAAGGGCACAGGCTGGGGTGAGCCGCTGGCCGCCGCCACCTTCGGTGCTGCGGGTGCGGACCGCCTGAGTGCAGTGGTCACTGCCGGCAATCCGGGCGTCGTCAGTTGCCACGGTTCAAGCCTGCTGATTCGCTTCATCGCGGCAACAGATGCCACGGGCACGGCCTTCGCTGCCCCGGTGGATGTCTTCAGCGGGGGATCTTCCGCGCAGGTTCCCGGCATGCGCGCACTGGTGGTGGATGGCAATCCGGCTGTGTTCCACCTCAATGCGCCGGTGTTTGGCGACATGGAATACCGCGCAGCCACCACTGCCAGCGGCAGCAGCTGGCCGACGGAGCCCAGGACCGTCCTGCAGGATGTCAAGACGGGCACGCAGGGCTACATCGGCGCTGCCACCAAACTGTCAAACGGATTCCCGATGGTGGCCTTCCAGGACCTGGGCGACGCTTCAACGAAAGTCGTGCTGGCGATTGCCACAGTGATCGATGGCAGCTCCTGGCTGATCATCGAGGATCCGGTGGACCTGCCCTTCCTTGACGGCGCGCTGCTGTCGGATTTCAGCCTCGAGCTGCTCGGGGACCGCCCGCTGATGGTCTTCAGGATGCGCAACCAGGGGAATTCAGCTCTGGCATTCGCCATTGCGGATGACGCCAGCGCGCTGAGCTGGGGTGATACGGAGATCCTCGATGGCACGGGCCGGCCCGGCCAGTCCTGTTCACTGGTGCACAATGGCACGCACTTTGTCGTCAGCCATTTCGACCAGGCCACGGGCGAGCTGCGGATCTCCACCCGGCCGACCTCGCTGTGAGTCACTGGCCCCTGCAGGATGGACCTCAGGGATGATATAAATGTATTGCTGTAATTTCGGATTATGGCCGGTCCGAAACACCACGCAAGCTCCACCGAGCCCAGGTTGCTAATCGAACACCGGCAAAGTGGAAGGACTGATGACCGCTCTACCCCATCGCCCGTCGTTGTTGCGCGCAGCCGGCGTGACCATGGCCACCGCGTTTATGCTGCTTGCCGCCTGCCAGGCTGGCCGGCCCAGCGTTCCGGCCTCCGGGGATGCCTCGGCTTACCTGTCCGCGCAGCTCAGTGAGCTGGATGCCATGCCGGCCCCGGATGGGGTGGATGCAGAGGACTGGCAGCAGCTCAAGGCCGGACTCGCCGCGATGCTGCAGCCGGGGCGTGCCGTGCTGGCAGCCCCTGTCACAGTGCCGAGTGCAGCAAAGCTCAGCCTCGATGACAACGCCCTGCTGCTCAACTGGGGCTATGCCTGCCAGGGCGACTATGACCAGAACAGCGAGGTCAACATCGCCGACCTGGCCCCGCTGGGCACCAACTTCCAGGAGAAGAGCAACGGCGGCACATTCCCCGCAGGCAGTCTGCTGAGCATGATCGACGGTGACAACAACGGCGAGCTAAACATTGCGGACCTGTCCCCGATCGGCACCAACTTCGGCCGCCGCGTGAAGGCCTTCAACGTCTACCGCACTCTGAACCTCACTGACCTGCCGGCCACCTCCGGTGGCCCGGTCGGGGCAGGTGCCGAGCTGCTGGGCAGCGTGGCCTATGAGCAGTTCAGCGGCAACCGTACCATCGAGCAGCTGCGCTACTCCTTCCAGCTCGCCCAGGCCGCCCCTGGCTGGTTCTACTTCGTACGGCCGGCCGACGGCGCCAGCGAGGGCACGCCGAGCAACGTCGTCAGCTTCGGCGCCAAGCCGGGCAACCTCGACCCGCTGGCGGAACTGCTTGCCAGCCCGCAGTCCGGCAACCTGCCGCTCAGTGTCAGCTTTGACGCTTCCGGTTCATCCGACCCGGACGGCGCGGCCGGCAACATCAACGACATCATCCTGTTCTCCTGGGACTTCGACGGCGACGGCGTGGTGGACCAGTCCACCGCAGGCCCGAGCACCAGCCACGACTACCTTGCTGCCGGGAACTTCACCGCCAGCGTGACGGTGTTCGATGAGGAGGCTGGCAGCGGCAAGGCCAGTGTTGCCATCTCCGTCACCGGCCCCGGCAACCAGAATCCCGTCGCCAGCTTCTCAGCCGATCCTCAGGGCGGCGGCATCCCGCTGCTGGTCAGCTTTGACGCCTCAGGCAGCACTGATCCAGACGGCAACATCACGAGTTTCGCCTGGGACTTCAACGGGGACGGCCTGACGGACTTCGTCGGCGGCACACCGTCTGCCCAGTTCAACTACACGACGGCCGGCAGTTTCGACGTGCGCCTCACCGTGCTGGATGACAAATCCGCCTCGGACAGCACGGTGCTGACCATCGATGCGATCGATACGACGGTGAACCAGCCGCCGACGGCGGTGCTGTCCATCGAGCAGCCGACCGGTGAGGCCCCGCAGCTCGTCACGCTGGATGCGTCCGGCAGCAGTGACCCCGACGGCAGCATCGTCAGCTTCGCCTGGGACTTCGATGGCGACGGCATTTTCGACGCCCAGACCGTTGATTCAGAAATTGACCACAACTACCTCGTGGTCGGGGAATTCAACCCCGTTGTCAGGGTCACTGATGACTCCGGTGCGACTGACGACGCCATCACTTCACTCACGATACACGGGTTCATCAAGATCCAGCTGCCGACAACGGGCACAGACGAGATGAGCCTGTGCATGGCCATGATCAGTGAGCACCCGGCGATCGTCTGGTCGGACGTCACAGTGCTGGGAACAGACCGGCTCACCTACTACGTGCGCGCCCTGACACCGGAGGCTGACGACGCTGCGGACTGGCCGGCCCCGATCATCGTGGAGGACCTTTCCGGCGACAGTTTTCCGAGTCCCCAGCTGATTGAGGCTGCCGACCGGCCGACGATAATCTGCGGACAGGAAGCGGAGGGCAGCCTGCTCCTGCGCTGCAACAGCGAGGACGGCATGGACCCGCAGGACTGGCTGGATGGCACGGAAGCGCTGGCCGGGGATATCTTCGGCGTGCATTCCGTTCCCCTGGCGGCTGCTGTCATCAATGGCAATCCGGCGATTGTATCGACCAATGCTTCCCTGACCGGAAGGCACCTGCGCTATACGCTCTCGAAGAACCCTGAGGGTACGGATCCGGATGACTGGCATCCCGGTGTCGAACTTGACTCCTACAGCGAATTCAGTTCCAAGCCCTCGGAGTGGACAGCAGCCAGCCTGAGCGTCGTCAATGGCCGTCCAGCGGTCGCCTACCTGCGGGACAGGCCGGCCCCTGACAGCCAGCTGTTCTACAACATTTCCCAGAGCGCTGACGGAGTCAACGCCGCTGACTGGCTGGCCGGTTCGCTGCTGCTCGACTCCGGCAGCAGCGGCTTCACTCCCTCGCTGCTGACGGTCGCCGGTTTCCCGGCGGTGGTATATGTCGACGAGCAGGCCAACGGACTGAAGATGCGGCGCAGCAATGACAGCTTCGGCCGCCTGCTCAGTGACTGGCAACCCGCCTTTGCCTTCGGCCCGAATGATCCCGGCCTGCCAGGCCGGGTGCAGTCCGCCGCCGCCGTGGCGAGTTCCGTGCCCTTCGTCGCCGTCAGCGGACTGTTCCCCGACAGCCCGCTGATGCTGCATGCAAACACGGCGGATGTCGACGATGCAGTGGACTGGGGGGGCCTGCTGTTCCCCGGTGGCGACCTGACGATTGAGGATCCGGTTGCTCACCTGAGCCATATGGCCGCCCTGGAAGTCAATGGCCGCCCGGCCTTCGCCTATGTCGACAGCGTGCTGCAGGACGTGGTGTTCGTGCTGCGCTTCTAGGCAGCGGACGCCGCGTTCAGAAGCTCAGGTGGTACTCGGCGACGAATGTCGTGTCGCTGCTGCGGCCGTCGGTGGCGAAGTCGTCATATTCACCGCGGCTCAGCTCAAGGCGCAGCTCGGCCAGCTCGCACAGCCGGCGGCCGTACATCAGGGCATAGCGGTTGCGCGCATGGTCAACGAACTGCTCGCTGCGCTGGTAGCCGAATGCCCAGGTGTCCTGTTCATCCGGCGTATGAGCCAGCTCGAAGTTCCAGGCCACCGGCTTGTCGCCGATGCCGTCCTCGTTGGCATCGAGGTCCGAGGCATCGAACTGCTCCAGCGCGGCGGTGTACTCCGCGATCGCATGCCAGCGCTTGCCTGACCAGTCATACTCACCGAACAGGTTCAGGCCAGGCACGCAGTTGGCGACCGGGGTGGTCTCGATGCCGCAGTCATGTTCCGCCAGCTGCGAGATGTAGCCCGCGCTGAACTGCCAGCCATCGGCGCAGTCCGTCGCCTCGCGGCGGCTGATGTCCCACCACAGCAGGTATTCGCTCAGCTCATCGGCCGGCTCCTGGCCGCCGTTGGTGGCGAAGCCGAGCTTCTCCACGTCCGGGTTGTAGAGGTAGGCCGCGATCCGGTAGCGCTCGTCGTCAATCCCGCCGCCGATCGCGCGTGCGGTGGTGGCACCGAGGTCGTTTGCAGCACTGTAGGTCGGGAAGAAGGAATTGTTGTCAGCGAAGGGCAGCATCATCCGGCCGAACTGGGCGAAGGCCCCGCTCTCCGGCTGCATGTACATCCCCCAGGCCTCGTACAGCTCGACGGCCTCCTCATCCAGCATCAGGCTGAAGTGCCCGCTCCAGGGTCCCTGCGCCAGGTCCCAGCCGATCTCGCCCCAGTAGAGGTCGATGTCGCTCACATCCGAGGCGTCATTGCCGGCGATGCTGGACCAGAAACCCTGCAGCTGGAAATCGCCATAGAGTGTGTTCTCCAGCGGGACTTCACAGGGGTCCTCCGGCTGGCAGGCCTCGCATTCGGCGAGTACAGCCAGCTGCTCCTCCAGCACGGCGATCCGCTCCTTCAGTTCCGCCAGCTCATTGCTGGCCTGCTGCGCAGTCTGCGGCGCAGGCTGCGGCTCGGAAGCCGCGGCGGGAAGCGTAGCTGACAGTGAGACCAGCAGCACTGTCATCAGCAATGCGGGAGAAATCAGGCTGTTCATGCCAGTTTGATCGGCAGGTGCAGCAGGGGATGCAGCCGCAGCAGGCTCTTGGCCGGAAAATTCCAGTGAATAGAGGCCCCGAGCCAAATTCCTGATTGCCACCCATCAGCGCTGAACCGGTGGCCCATGCCTGGCGTCCCAGATCCATGGACACACAGGGCGGGATTCATGCGATCGGCCACAAGCACTGGCGACGGATCACTGCGTGGTCAGTTGCGATCATGTTGATTACCTACTGGACAGTGCTGCTGCCGGCATGGCGCTGGTACCGGATCGAGGATATGAAGATCAGCATGCTGCAGGCTGAGCAGGATCTGGACCAGCGCCTGGAACAGGAACTGCTGGACCTGCTGCAAAGGAAGCAGCATGGCAGCACGGTACAGGTGCGCAACAGCGACCCACTGATCCCTGCAGACCTGGAGTTCAGGCTGGTCACCCTGGCGCTGACTGACAACAGCAGTCCCTTCGCTGATGCCCGCGGTGCGTATCTCTCGATCGGCGGCACCATGCGACTGCCCGATGGCAGCACGCAGCATGTCGACCTCTCTCCGTCTCCCCAATTGCTGGATAGCATTGGGAGGCGTGGCCCTGCGCTGCTCAGCATCGATGACAGGCCGACTGATCCCTGGTTCTATGGGAACGACCTCAGCGTGAACAGCGTTGTCATGATTGACAACAGGAGCTGTGCCGTCCAGCTGGGAAGATTCTCCAGCTGCACTCAGCAATCGGCCACCGCATTCTTCAGCCACAGTCCGCTGTCAGGCTGGACGCTGCTTGGCTGGGACTCAAAGACCTGGGTAGCCGCAATTTCATGCATCTGAAGGTGCATCTATAATCTCCCCGTGGCAGTGAAGCACAGACAGCCCGATGATGCGTTGCAGCAGCTTGTTGACAGCCTGCGCGAGGAAGCGCGCATCCCCGGCTGCGTGCTTCTTGTGGACGATGGCTCAGGCCAGCCACCGCTCGGCATCGAATCCGGCTACAGTGATCCTGCCAATGGCCGGGCTGCCACACTGGGCGAGTATTACCCCATCGGCAGCGTGACGAAGACCTTCGTCGCCACGCTGTCGATGCGTGCCTGGCAGGCCGGGCTCCTGGACCTCGACGAGCCGCTCGGGCTGCACCTGCCGGAGCTGGATGAGCTGCTGCCGATCGCCGGCGAAATGCCTGTGCGCCTGCTGCTGAACCACAGAAGCGGCCTGCCGAATTATTCGCTGCTGCTTGAGGGCCTGCCGCGCATCGTGGATGAGAAGCTGCTCAGCTGCCGCTGGCGCGAGCCGGAGATCCTCGCACTGCTGGAGAAAGTTGTGCCGCTGTATGCGCCAGGCGCGGGCTGGAACTACTGCAACACCAACTACCTGCTGCTTGGCATGCTGCTCGAACGCGTGCACAGTCGCGATCTGGCAACGCTGCTGGCCGAAGAGATCACGGGGCCACTCGGCATGGCCGACACGCTGTACATGGCAACGCAGGAAGTGCAGGGACCGCTGGCCGTGCCGCATCTTTCGGCACGTGATGGCTACCGCGCGATCCCCGAGCTGCACGCGCCGACGCTGTGGCGCGGGGCCGGGGCGATCGTGTCAACGGCTGCCGACCTGCTGCAGTACTCCCACGCACTGTTCGGCGGGGACCTGCTCGGGCACCAGCTGACAGCGGCGATGCAGGACTGGGAGGATGTCGAGCTCTCACGCGGGCCGGATGTCGGCCTGTACAACATCTCGGAGCTGGCCTTCGGGCTTGGGCTGCTGCGCTACGTGAAGAACGACGGGCTGGAGTTCATCGGGCACCACGGCGGGATCGTCGGCTACCGCGCCGAGCTTCTGTGGCTGCCGCGCGCCCGGATGCACATCGTGGCCCTTGGCAACCGGCACAAGTCCGACCTCGGCCGCGTGGTCTATGCCGTTGCCAGGCACTTGCTCGGCATGCCGCAGATGCCGCGTGGGCAGATGTGACGACCTAAGTCAACTAGTCACATAGTCAATGAGTCAACATGTGGCATCCCGACCCTTCACTATTGACTAAGTAACTACCTGACTGCTTGACTTGACATGCGCCGAGGCGCAGAGGAATTCACCGAGCAGAAATCAGGAAGAACAACAATTTCTTGAAGTAGGGTGACGGTAATACCGCCACCCGGGATGGGGTGTTACCCCATCCCTACTTCCCTGCCCATCCCACATCCCGCATCCCGCATTCCTGCAATGCCGGTTGCCAACTGCATTCTGCTCCCAGGAAGTGCGACTCGCGCCGCAGCTCCATTGCCGGAATGGTATCCGGCCTCCTGCCTCAGTCCAACGGCGTTGCTTCCTTCGCCGCCGGCAGGTAGTCCACCGGCTGGCGGTACTCATGCACGGACAGTTCCCAGCTCTCGGGCCACTGCCTGTCATCCTCAGTTCTCGCCGGCAGGTGGGACAGCTCAATCCGCCACAGCCTGTCAGCCGCGAACCACTCACAGACACCGTTACCCATGTGCTCGCTCCAGCCCCGCCCCCTGAGCTGCCCGGCGATGTCGCGCTGCGCAGCGTCGAAACTGCCGGCGTAGGCGAAGCCGACGTGCCAGGAGCGGCCTTCGTTGGCAACGCCCATGCTGTCGACCGGGTGCCAGGGGTGGCTCTCGGCGAGCATCGTGCGATTGAGCTCCAGGCTGGCAGGCAGCGCTGCCGCACTGGCCCCGCGCGGGGCATGCAGCCAGCCAGGCGGCCAGTCCGGGGGATACTGCACCGGGGCCGGATTGCGCGACAGGGCGAACACGGACGCGAGCGTGCCCAGCAGGGCCAGCCCGACGATCAGCGGCAGCAATCGCATCCATTTCATCCCGGATACTATGACGCCTGTGCTGGCGGAATTGGTTCGTCGGGGCGAACTGCCCTGCGATCAGCGGAACTTCAGACTGCCAGACCGGTGTAAATCAGAACTGCACCTTTGCCAGCATTGCATCAAGGTCGCCCGCATCCGGTGTGTCATCCGTGCCCAGAGGCAGGTCCTCGAAAGCAAGGCTGATGTCCAGCACCCCATTGGCGCTGTAGTTGCTGACCGTGATGTTGTTGTCAAGCAGGTTGAACAGCGCCGGCACACTTTCCAGGGAGAGCGGGTGGAGATTGACATCACCCACGACCTGGGACCCACCGCTGATGTACAGCTCGCCCGTCGGACCGGCCAGCAGCGAACCGAAATCGCCGAGGGACAGCAGGGTCCTGTCTCCACCGGTGCCGGCCATGTGGAATGAACCCTCTCCGGCACCGTTCCTTACGCGCAGCAGGCTGATACCCGTGTCGTCATCACCGATGCGCGGGGTTTGCAGTGCACAGATCGCACCCGTGCTGTCAATCAGCAGGTCGCGCAGGCGGATGCCTGTTTCAGCCGTCGGGTAGCGTAGCTGCTGGTGGCTGCTGAGTTCCATGGAACTGTCGAACTGCAGTAACTCAATGTAGTTCTGCAGGATGTCATTCTCGGTCCAGATGTACTGTGATACGAACAGGATTCCACCGCCATGCGCGATCATCCTGGCGGAACGCGGCCCTGACTTTGAGCTGGTTTCCCAGGAGGTGACGCCCTTGGATGTGCCATCCAGACCGAATTCGGCAACGAGGATCTCCCAGGGTTCGACGATCCCTCCATCCAGGCGGTCATACACGAAGACACTGTCGTTGGCGACGCAGACCTGGCTGTCCCTGAAGTCGATGTCGGCTCCCCAGGTCCTCCCCCATTCAAGCGTGTAGTCAGCATTCACACGCAGCAGGTAGATGTCAAATCCGCCGTGGCCGACCAGGTAGAAATTGCCACTGCCATCCATTGCCACCCCGCTCAGGAAGCTGAGCTGGCAGTCAATTTCCTTGTGAGCCACGATGTTCAAGTCGCCGTCCAGCTGCATGATGTGCGGGTCAGAGCCGTTCATGCCGGTAATGAAGATGTTGCCTGAAGCATCAGTGAACATGAAGTCGGCGGTCGTGCCTGATGCGAAGTGCAGGCGCTTGGCAGCCGTGCGCGTCCCGTCGGCAGAGTAGCGCAGCAGCGTCAGGTAACCAAGCTCACCTGCATCCTCGTAGGTTCGCAGGCCGACAATGATGTTCCCCGCGGCGTCGAAGGTGCTGCATTCCACAACCTCATGCAGGCTGTCAACACCGAATGTGTGGATCCAGTCCGGCGGTTTCGGACCGCTGACATTCAGCCTGATGCTGGCAACACTCGCCGTGTCCCCTCCGTGACAGAGCACGGCCGCAAACGCGTGGTCCAGTCCGCTGGCATAGCGTCCGGCGACCATACCGAGATCGGCCGTGGCATCCGCATCGTAGCTGTCAATGAAGTTCCAGCGGCCGTTGTCATAATCAGCAATTGCCAGCCAGTACTCACCTGAGAGGGCGCCGAGGTTCACATCGAGCGATTCAACCGGATCGCCGGCGGACAGGTCAAAGCGGTATATCGCCCAGGCGCTGGCAGAGGAACTGGAGACAAGCTCCAACTCATCCCCGTTGACTGTTGCATCTCCGCCGCTGGCCTGCGCATCCTTGCCGGGCAGCTCCATTGATGCGCTGGCGCTCCGCGCGTCACCTTGCAGCAGGTCCAGTGCTTCCACTGATGGCAGCAACCCGGTCGGATCGGCTTCATTCAGATGGGAATCCATCCCGCGCCCTGTACAGGAAGCTAGGATGAATGCAACCAGGGTCAGTAGAGTGCCTATCCGGATATGTTTCATGGCAAACGGTCCTTTTCGTGATCGGGTTGTCATGGCTTGCCGGCTGTTCACCGGCTCATCCCAGCAGTATATACCTAACGGGCGCCGCCCCGCAGCGGCCCAACACACCGGCGATTCCTCCCGGATGCTCTGCTGACTGTGCTGGCCTTATCTCCCGGCAGGCGACAAACCATATGGTGGAAATGGCAGCTGGCGAATCCCTGTGTTTGTTAAATCGGGCTTAAACTCCGGGGCTACCCTTGCCCGCGTCACTGACCCTCTGACATAATCCGGCCCTATCAATTGCGGCCGGGCCAGTTTGGCTGCTCTACCAGGTTGGAACATGCCAATGTACAGATTCAGATTGACAGCCTTGCTGCTTGTTGCCACGATACTGCTCAGCAGCGGGATCTCCCAGGCCAAGGGCGCTACGGAACACCCCGTGATCAAGCCCTTTGGCGGGGCTGAGTTCGTTGACGGGCCAAGCAAGACCACCAGTTTTGATACTTTCGACTTCCTCGTGACGACGGCAGATGGCAAGAAGACCGACAAGGTCACCAAGAAGGGCAAGTACTGGTACCTGCGCTACCGCATCACGGATGCCTCCGGCCAGCTTGACAAGAGTGTCGGTGCTGAGGAAATCCTCGAGAACTACCGCAATGCCTGCCTCCAGCGCGGCGGCACGATCCACTACGACTATTCCCGACGCCTGGTGTTCTCACTAACCCGCGATGACGGCGGCGAGACCTGGGTCAACCTGCAGGCCAGCGACGGCAACTACGACATCACGATCGTTGACGAGAAGGGGCTGGACCCCACGCTCGTGTTCGGTGCCGAGGAAATGGCAAGCGAGATCGACATTGACGGCGACGTGGTGGTCTACGGCATCAACTTCGCCGTTGACAGCGACCGCCTGGAGCCCGGCAGCGAGAAGGTGCTCACCGAGATGGTCAAGCTGATGCGCAATGAGCCGCAGCTGCGCATCGAGATCCAGGGCCATACTGACAACACCGGCAGCGCCGACTACAACCTGAAGCTTTCGGACCGGCGTGTAGCCACCGTGCGCGAGTTCCTGATCCTGTTCGGCATTGACCCCGCGCGGATGATCTCGAAGGGCTATGGCCTGAGCCGCCCGGTTGCCACGAATGACACGGAGGAGGGACGTGCGCTCAACCGCCGAGTGGAACTGCACCGCATGAACTGAGCTGCACTGCAGCCTGCCCAGCGTATGCCGGGAGAACAGGGAAGCAATGTGGGAAACTGGCAACGGAAGTGTGCCCGGCCGCCAGATGGAGTCCAGGCAACTCTGCAACTTTCCCAGCAGGGCCAGCCCGACAATCAGCGGCAGCAATCGCATCCATTTCATCCCGGATACTATGACGCCTGCGGGCAGCGGATTGGTTCGCCGCAGTGGTTCAGGGCTGCATCACCTGCGGCACTTCTCCCGAGGGATCCAGGGCGACGACCTTCCCCTGCCGCTCCACATCGACAGGCTGGCTGTATTCATCGATACTCAGTTGCCACGCGTATCCACGGAAATAGCCGGGACCGACACAGGACTTCGTGGACAGCAGCAGCGTCGGCTTTTCCCTGCCAATCAGGATGATCCGGTAATGGCCATCGCTGGAGTAGTAATGATGCAGTTCCGCCATTGGCCGCCAGACCCGCCAGCCGCGCCCGGCAAGCTGTGCCTCCAGCCCTGCTGACACTTCACTGAAGGTGCGAGGCGTATTGAACCCGATCCGCCAGCTCCTGCATGTATTGCTGACCTGCCCGTCCCTTTCAAGCTCCCGCCAGGGACTGTATTGCGCCTCAATCACATCCGGCAGGCCGTCGAACCCACGGATCTCCCCTGCGGTGGCATGTGGCGGGGCCAGCACATACTCCAGCGGCCATTCCGGCGGGTAGTGCACCGGGCGATGGGCATGGTGCCAGTCGCTGCCAAGCGCCAGGCCGCATGCCAGCACAAGCGCAAACAATGACTGTCTTCCCCGCGACCACATCTCCCATGCAGACCAGCCAGTGGCAGCTATGTTCCGAATCAGGCTCATTGCCGGGGGATGGCCCGGCAGCATCCGCCCACCTACTCCAGCACTTCGCCCTTTGCCTGTTCCAGGTAATCCACCGGATCCCGATACCGCTGGATTTCCAGGTGCCACTTGTACGGCTCGCCCAGGCTGGTCAATTCATCCTTGTGCAGGAAGTAAATGCAGTACATGTAATCCGTGGAGTAGTAAACGTTGTAGCCGTCCTTGCTGCTGTCCGAGCGGATCCAGCCCCGGCCCGCCAGCTCGCTCTCCAGCATGGCCACCCCATCCGCAGTCTTGCCATCGTAGCTGTACAACATCACCCAGCTTGTGACCATGTTCTCGTGCGGAGCGCGGCCGACTTCCTTCTCCGGAACGAACCAGACACCCGGCAGCACTTCATTCTCGGAACCGGGAGTGGATTCAGTGGCGAGTGCCCCCTCGGGTGCCCTGACATACTCCAATGGCCAGTCCGCCGGATACTGCACGGGGACACTGGCCCTGGCTGGCTTCGGAGGGCTGCCGGCCCGGGACTGCTCGCGCTGGTCAATGATTGACAGCATCGAGGACAGGATGACGGCAATGGCAATGATGCCGCCTGCGATGAAGAAGTACGGTATGGCTCCGCGCATCGCCTGACTATGACGCATGACTGCCCGATTGCGAACAGGATGCCGCAGCTCCGTTGTCATGCAACACAGCCGCCCTGATCCTCGTCCAACTGGCGGGTGCGGCATAATTGTTTTTTAGGTTGCAAAGCGTTAGCCGTTGATAGGGAAGCTTCACCGAGTATGTTTGCAATGAAATGTTGCGTTATTGAGATGTTTCACCACAGAGCCACAGAGGGCACAGAGGAAAATGACAATGGCAATCACACGGGATCCACTTACCGAGAAGATCATTGGCGCTGCTATCGAAGTCCATCGCGCGGTTGGCCCAGGCCTGCTGGAGCAGATCTATGAGGAATGCATGTGCCGTGAGCTGGCTCTGCAGGAGTTGTCATTCCAGCGCCAGCTTCCCGTACCACTCCATTACAAGGGAGTGAAGCTGGAAAACAACTTACGGATTGACCTGCTAGTTGAGGACAAGGTGATCATAGAACTGAAATCTGTCAACAAACTGCTTGGCCTGCATGAGGCCCAGTTACTGAGCTACTTGAAGCTGACTGGCAAACAAAGGGGTCTGCTGATGAACTTCAACTGCGAACGTCTGACGGACGGACTGAAGCGGATGGTGCTGTAGATACACGCCCAAGGATATCTCTGTGACCTCTGTGGCTCTGTGGTGAAATCAACTGGTCGCATCTTGCAAAGTCTCCAGACAGCGGTTTCGACCCATGCATCATGGCTGGGAGTTGCGAATACCGCGCAGCCAGCGCACCATCTGGATGCAGTGAATTCGTTCCATCCAATTCCAGCACTGCTATGTTTGTATTCAACCACAGAGCCACAGAGGGCACAGGGGAATATGGCATTGACTATCCCGTCAATCACTGACTGAGAAGTCAATTGGGCTTCGCGCCAAAGTTCATCAATCCATTTTTGCGGCTGGCCGGTGAAGTATCCTGGGCTTAGATCGGATGAAACGAGCACCAGGTTCACAGTGGACCTCGTCCAGTGTTAATTCCTCCTCTGTGTACTCTGTGCCTCTGTGGTGTATTTCAACTGGTCGGGTGCTGAGCGTTGGCTTCAGCCTACGGCTTCAACCAATGCAACACGACCCGTGGATGCGGCGTCATACTGCATGGGTGCGGCAAGCCTGGGAATCGCTCAGAAGCGCCTGACTGTACCCGGGGAGACATAGATGGTATGCGCCTGCGGCGCATGTATAATCGTGGGAGTATTCGCCACAGGGGCAGGAAGACATGATCAGAGTTAACAACCTCGTCAAGCATTACAAGCGGGTGCAGGCCGTGGACGGCATCACCTTCCACGTCGAGGAGGGCGACATCTTCGGCTTCATCGGGCCCAACGGCGCCGGCAAGACCACCACCATCAAGATGCTCGCCACCCTGCTGCTGCCCACCAGCGGCTCCGCGCAGATCGGCGGCTATGACGTGGTCAGCGAAAGCGACAAGGTGCGCCAGATGCTGGGTTACATGCCGGACTACTTCGGCGTTTACAACGACCTCAAGGTCTGGGAATACCTCGACTTCTTCGCCGCCGCCTACAAGATCCCGCGCACGCGCCGCGTCGGCATCATTGACGACGTGCTGGTGCTGACCGACCTGACCGTCAAGAAGGACGCCTTCGTGGCCGAGCTCTCGAAGGGCATGAAGCAGCGCCTCTGCCTGGCGCGCACCCTGATCCACAACCCGAAGGTGCTGATCCTCGACGAGCCGGCCTCCGGCCTCGACCCGCGCGCCCGCATCGAGATGCGCGAGCTCCTGAAGGAGCTCAAGCGGATGGGCAAGACGGTGTTCATCTCCAGCCACATCCTCACGGAACTGTCCGACTTCTGCAACAAGGTAGGCATCATCGAGGCCGGGCACATGGTGGTTTCGGGCGCGGTGGATGAGATCCTGCAGGCGGTCAGCCAGGGCCAGCTGGTCACGCTCAGCGTGCCGGCGGAGCAGCTTGAGGCAGCCGCCGCGGCGGCCCAGCGCCATGCCAAGGTGCTCAATGTGGAAACCAAGGGTTCCACCGAACTGGAAGTGCACTTCGACGGCCACCTGGACGACCTCTCCGAACTGATGCAGCACATGCTGGCCGAAGGCATCAAGGTCCGCTCGATGAAGGAGAGCGTGAACAGCCTCGAGGACATCTTCATGAAGGTGACTAAGGGCCAGGTGAATTAGGCAGGTTCCAGGGAACTGGGAACAGGGATCAGGTTTCTGAAGCGCCATAGAGGCGCTGCGAAGCTACACCATCGAAGTCACTGCAAAGCTGTGCCATCTGCCATTCCCGCCTATGCGCAGCTATGTCGCGCTGGCGCGTTCCCGCGCTACGCGCTCCTTCTGCCCATCCCGCATCCCCGGTTTCCAGTTCGCAGTTCCCTGTTTTATAAATTAACATGCCTATTCCTTGACACGGTATTTCGATTAAGGTACACATTTGTACCGTACACTTTGAGGTGAAATATGCAGATAGTCAAGGAAGGCCCGCACAACTGGGATGACCTGGAAAGCCGCAAGCCGCTGGAGTGGCTGCTGGTGTACAGCATCGAGGCCAACGGCGGCATCGATGATGAATGGCTGAAAAAGGGCGGGATGCAGCGCGCCGAGGCCGAGAAGCTGCTGAAGGAGGACCCGCGCCGCCGCGAGCATATCCGTGGGCTGCTGCGCATCGGCCGCCTGTTCAGCCTGCAGATGCTGTTTGAGCTGCTCAGGCAGCGCGCCACTGAGATGCTGGCCGTGGTGATGAAGCCGGCGGAGATCAAGTCACTGCTGGGCACCCTGCGCATGCTGCGCACGGTCGAGCAGGATGAGCAGGCCTTCGCCATGCGCCAGGCCAGCTCGATGCTGCAACTGGCAACGGCCAGCACTCCGTAGTAGCAGCGGCGCCCCCGCCGCTGGCAACAGTGGTCAGTGGTCAGACTTCAGTAGCGGCTGCTTCCAGCAGCCGGAAGAAGTTGTCAGTTCTGAGTTCATAGTGCCATGTTACAGGTGTGGCGGCGCGGCTCGCATGCGCTCGAGTTTATTCGAGGTGGGGTAGCGATCGTTTTGTCAACGCGGAGTCGCGGAGACGCGGAGTAATACAGAGAGCGGATTAACAGAAAATAGTCCGTAGCGGCGCAGTCCCACTGCGGCAGCACGCGAGTTCTGGCAACAAGGCAAGTTGACACGAGAGAGAGGAATTGCCACCGCAATTCTCAGTGGCTCAGTGCTACAGTGGTGTATCAGGCGGATTTGCCTACCACTGAGCCACGGAGACACTGAGAAGATGAAGCTTGCCGGGCTCATTGCTCATTCATCATTGCTCATTGCTTCACAGCATGCTCTCCCAGTCGCACGGAGCGTGCGCCGCTACGGATTTCATTTGATGATTCGTGTCTGGAGATTAACCACAGAGGCACAGAGCACACAGAGAATAATGGCTTGAATTCTCCGCGCCTCTCTTCAATCTCCCCGACTCCGCGTTGAAGAGAACCAGCCTGGCGAGCACGTTGTCACCCGCGCGACTGCGCGGCTCGCATGCGCTCGAGTAGATTCGAGCCAAGTATGCGATGTTTTTGTCAACGCGAAGGCGCGAAGACGCGAAGGGAGATGAAGTTCGCACGGCTCATTGCTCATTCATCATTGCTCATCCATCATCGCTCATTGCTTCACGGCATGCATTCCCAGTCGCACGGAGCGTGCGCCGCTACTGCCTTCTGCCTCTTGCCTTCTGCCCTTCCCGCCAATGCGCAGCTATGTCACACTGGCGCGTTCATGCGCTACGCGCTCCGCTCTGGCCTCCCACTGCCAACTCACTGCAGCGTGGGCTTCGGGTTCAGCCGGTGCAGCACCAGCCGGGTCTGGTCCGGGGCGGCGTTCAGCTTCACGCAGGCAAAGGTCTGCAGGAAGTCGTCAAACTGCAGCAGCACCGGTGCGCAGGATGCCGCCTCGTAGGGATCGGACACCCCGGAGGCCGGCGACTCGAACCACTGCCGTCCGAGCAGGCTTTCGCCGCCGTTGCGCACAAGCGGGCTCAGCAGGCGCGGTGCCGTGGCCGAGTTGTCAGCAATCGCAAGCACCGGCATCCCGTCCCACCACTGCATGGCCACGCCGCTCACGTCGCGGTTGCTGAAGTCCAGCAGCACTTCGGAGCGCCAGTGCGCTTCCTTGTAGGGCAGCGGCGTCACGCTGCCGATGGCAATGAGCTTCGCATCACTTTCCGCCACGCCGGTTGCTGCCAGCACATGGGGCAGGCCGGACGGTGAGAAGCCGATTTCGATCCCTTCACCCTCGCCGTGGAATGGCCGCGCATCCAGGTAGAAGGACTGCCAGTCCTCCGGCACAAGCGGACTCGGTATGCTGGCATGCAGCAGTTCAATAACGGTGAAGCCGTTTTCGGCATACACCAGCACGATCGCCGGCCGGCCGTCCAGCTCGACCATGTCGAACACGTTCGGCAGGTTCATTCCGGACAGGTCGAACTCGCGCACGATGCTGTAGCCGAAACCCTCCGCCGGGCTGTCCATCGGCACATCGGAGAATCCGTAGACCAGCTCGCCGGTGAAGGTCTCATAGTCCGCGCGCAGGTAGCCGATCGACAGCCGGCCGTCAACTTCCGCCAGCTTGATCTCATGCCCCTGCACCTCATTGCTGGATACGAGCTCATCCGTCCAGTCATCCTCGCTGTCGGGGAACAGCGTATTGGCCCCGGCCAGGTGGATGCCCACTTCATCCAGCAGCTCATCCGTGTTGCACCAGGCCACCCAGGGCCGGCCATTGTGCTGGATCACCGCCATGCGGGCCGTCGGGTCCGCCGTGCCGATGTGCATGTCGAACGGGATGCCGAACATGTCAGCGCTGCGCGAATTGAAGTAGATGCCGTCATCCGCCCCGTTGTAGTAGGCGAAACCCAGCCGCCGGGTCGCATCATCGCCAAAGTGCATTGCATCAGCGTAGTAGTCGTAGTTTGTTTGATTCACGGACTTCAGCAGGTCGAAACTGGACTGGCCGCGGCAGCCAGTGGCCGTCGGGCTGGGCGGGCTGGTGATGCCGACCACGTCCGTCAGCACGAAGTACTCGTGCGGATCGTTGTCAACAAGCGTGGTGTCCTCAAAAGTATGCAGCCCGTTGACGGGCGCACCGGCGTCGTAGCCGATCTGCAGCACCTCGCCGTCGCGGTAGATGTCGAACAGCCCGCCGCCCCAGACCCAGGGCCACTGCAGCACGACCTTGTCGGTGTACAGGCCCTGCGAGGCGTACAGCGCGGCCGGGGCCGGCGTGCGGCGGATGCCGTTGTCAACCTCGCTCCAGGGGCCCTGCTGCTCATTCTCGTCAATCGCGCTGACCCGGTAGCTGTACTCAGTGTTGCTCAGGCAGACCGGCGTGGAGTCGTACAGGTGGTTGACCGGCGAGCCAGCGGTGATCAGCACGCGCTGCCAGGCCTCCTCATCCTCCGCCGGCAGCTTGTACTGCAGCTCATAATTCACCGCACCGGGCACCGGGTCCCAGCGCAGCTCGATGCGGTCCGGCGCCAGGCCGTCGCTGGCCGTGAAGTTGCGCACCTGCGCCATGTCGGAATCGGCAACCAAAAGCAGGCGGTCCAGTTCCACATCCGGCTGGCCCTCCGGCAGCAGCACGGCGAGGTAGCTGTTGCCAGCGGGTCCGAGGTGCCGGGCAATGTCGTAGTGGTCCACCAGCTCGAAGGTCGGCTGCGGGTCATCGCTTGCAAGCGGGCCGAAGAAGTCCCAGCGTCCCTTGCTGTAGTCGGAGAAGGCGAAGTACAGCGGCGTGCCGGCCTCGTAGTCCAGGCAGTCCAGCTGGATGAAGCCCAGCCGCGCCTCGGGAGCGATGCCGGGCAGGCGGTAGACAGCGAAGCGATAACCGGGCTGGCCGGCGGACAGCAGGCCGTAGTCATCCGGCAGCACCTCAAAGCCGTTGCCATCCACTACATCGTGGCCCTCCACGACTTCGGTGAACACCACCCGGGCCTCGCGCAGCACATCTCCGGGGGCAGTGTCTGCCGGTAGCGGAAGCAGCTGCACTCCAGGCAACATATCCGTGGCAGGCGCGGATTCCCGCTGCAGGGTGGATGAGGTCCGCTCATCGGTGGAGCATCCGGCGAGCACCAATGTGCCGCCGAGCGTGGCAAACAGTAGTCTCAGTTTCCGCATAGCATGTCCAGCCTTGTCGGGATCAGTAAGCGGGCCGCGCGGACACGGCCTGACCGATTATAGCCGCATGGCATGCGGCCTGGCGAGCATGGCGGGGTTGTGCAGTCATTGGGCAATGGGCAGAAGCAGAATGAGAATGAGAAACAGATAAGGTTGCAGCAGCATCAGCCTACTGCCTTTGCACACTGCCTACTGGCTACTGACCACTGCCTACTGAACACTTCGATTCCGAAAGGAATATTCCGGTCACGCCATGCCGGTTTTGCTGTAAGATTCCTTTCGCCGCCAGTCAACCAGCGGCCCTTGGGAGTTGCCATGTCGAATCCGATTGTTCGCTTCGTGGTGCTCGCAGGCTGCCTTGCACTGGCATCCTGCGGCCGTTCAGGTTCCGGGCTCGAGCAGGCCGGGACCGCAGTTCCGGACAGCCAGCAGGCCCTGCGTGAGCCGCAGTTCAGCCTGCGCCAGCTTTCCGCTGACCCGGCACTCGGCACAGCCGAACTGGCACTCAGCACCCGCGAATTGTCCGACGGCAGCGTGCTGGCCAGCATCAGCGTGAGCGAGGCGAAAAGCCTGCGCGGCCTGTTCTACGAACTGGATTACGATGCAGAGCAGTACAGCCCGGTCACAGCGCAGTTCAGCAGTGGACTGGCCCCGGCAGACCAGTTGCTGACGGCCACCGACATGCAGACCGCCGGCAGCCTGCAGCATGGCGCGGTGATCATCCGCGCGCTGGAGCAGGACGGCCTGACGGGCAGTGCGAGTGTGGCCGAGGTGCTGTTCCGTGCCCAGCCATTTGAGGAATCACGCGCAGCCAGCAAGGCGCCGAAGAGCCGCTTCAGCCAGGCCACGCTCAACCTTGACGTTACCGCGAAGACGCTGAGCTGGGGCTATGCCAACGAGGGCGATTACGACCAGAACAGTGAAGTCAACGTGGCCGACCTGGCCCCGCTGGGGACATTCTTCCAGGAGAACACCGGCGGCAGTGGCCCCTTCCCGGCGGGCAGCCGCTTCTTCATGATTGACGGCGACCGCAACGGTGAGCTGAACATTGCCGACCTGGCCCCGATCGGCACCAACTTCCAGCGCAGCTGCGCCAGCTACAACGTCTACCGCAGCCTCGACCCGGCGGACATCCCGTCCGGCGAGGACCAGAGCACGATCGAGCCGCTGGGCTTCGTCAACCTCGCCGACGGGGTCAGTGCCGAGACCGGCAGCCAGCTGCAGTTCAGCTTCGCGCTGGAGGCACTGAACAGTGGCTGGTTCTACTGGGTGCGCCCCTGTGACAAGAAGGACGGCGCCGGACTCGAGGGCGTGGCCAGCAATATCGTCAGCACCGGCGGCAAGCCCGACAACGAGGAACCGACTGCGCAGTTGAGTGCAAATCCGCTCAGCGGCAACGCCCCGCTCGCGGTCAGCTTCGATGCCTCGGGCAGCACTGACAGCGACGGCACGATCATCCAGTTCGCCTGGGACTTCGATGGCGACGGCCTGTTTGATGCGACCACCACGGTGCCGACCGTAAGCAACACATACCAGAGCGCCGGCGTGTTCACCGCGCGGGTGCAGGTGACTGACAGCGGGGCGGCCACCGCTTCCGCCCAGGTCGAGATCGTGGCCTCCACCATCAACAACGAAGCGCCGAATGCGGCGCTGCAGCTCAACCCGGCCAGCGGAACGATCCCGCTGGAGGTGACGCTGGATGCCTCCGGCACGACCGACGACGGTGTGATCGTCAACCATGTCTGGGACTTCGATGGCGATGGCGACGTGGAGGCCACCACCGGCAGCAACCCGATCGCTATCAATACCTATACGGCAGCCGGCAACATCAGTCCGAAGGTGACCGTTGTTGACAACTTCGGGCTGGAGGACAGCGCAACCGCATCGCTCAGCCTCGTACTCGGGCCGCAGGCCCCGGTCGCCGTGCTGCAGGGCCAGACTGAGTTCATAAACAGCCTGCAGTTCTACTCCGCCGAGAACAGCACGGATGCCGACGGCACGATCGTGCGCTACCAGTGGGATCTCGATGCCGACGGCCTGATTGACGGCGACACCGGCGACAGCCCCTTCATCAACATCAACATTCCGCCGGGCCTGCATGAACTGAAGCTGATCGTGACCGATGACGAGGGCCTGACGGGTGAGACCAGCCTCATCCTGCGCTCGCGCAACACGGGCAGCAATCACATGCCACCCTTCGCCAGCTTCACGGTTGATCCCCTGCAGGGCACAACCGCCGTCAGCCGCACTCTGGACGCCAGCGCCAGCACTGTGGGTGATGGTGAGGACGGCACGCTGGAATTCCGCTGGGACTTCGATGGCAACTTCGATGTGGACCTGGTCACCACCGAGCCGGTCACGCAGCATACCTACATCTTGGGCGGCATGATCACGACGCGGCTGACGGTGCGCCAGAAGAACAGTGATGGCACGACGGATGACACCACCGTGTTCGAGATCGTGCCGGTGGGCGATTTCGGCCTGGCCCCGCTGGCGAAGCTGACGGCCACGCCCCGCATCGGCGTCGACCCGCATACCGTGATGTTTGACGGTTCCGGCAGCATCGACTTCAACGGCACGATCGAGAAGTTCGAATGGGACATTGACGGAGACCTCGTGGTTGACATCGACGGCGGGACTGACCCGACCCTCGAGCAGCTCTACACATCCTCAGGCAGCCGGACGGTGCGGCTATTCGTGACGGATGATGACGGCCAGCTGAGCATTGCCAGCGTCACCGTCGAAACCAGCGATCCGGACAACCCGCCGCCGACCGCGGCACTGATCGTCAGCCCGGAGAACGGCAGCGGCCCGCGCGAAGTGACCTTCAACGCCACGGCCAGCACCGATGATTCGCAGATCGTCTCATACCAGTTCGACATCGACGGTGACGGGGACACGGACATTTCCTCCGAGGATCCGCTGGTCTCGGTCAGTGACCTGAACATCAACGGCACTATCACAGCCAGTGTGACCGTGGTGGATGACGACGGCGGCATCGGCATCGCGACGGATACCTACACGATCACAGGCGGGTTCGAACGGGGTACCGTCGAAGAGAAGTTCTTCCCCTTCGATACGGTCTCCGCACGGGTGAACGGTTCCGGCTCGGCCTCCGTTGCCAGCCTGATCTACTACAACTCCTCCAGCGACAAGGTGCACTTCAGCAACAGCGCTGACATAAGCGGCACTGAATGGGATAGTCCCGGCGTGGTCTTCAAGGAAGACGGACTGCGCAACAGGCTCTCGCTGAAGAACGTTTTCTTCGCACCCTCCACAGCCCTCACGACCAGCGGCAGCGTGCTGTTCGCCCAGGCAAATGACACCAGCGGATTTGACTGGGCGGACCCGATCACCGTCGCCAGCCGTGGCAACCTGTTCAGCGCGGTGCTGACCACGGCCAGCGTCAACCCGGCGATCCTGTTCATCGACCGGGGCCCGACACCGGATGAGATCCGCTTCGTGCGCTCGACCTCCCCCACCGGGGCAACCTGGCCGGCAACGGAGATCACGGCCGCCGTGGCTGATTCCAGCTTTGACGACCTGTCGGACATGCAGACCCTGTTCGTGAACGGCCGCCCGGCGGTGTTCTACACACATGATTCAGAATTCACGAACCTGCGTTACGTGCGCGCAGTGACTGCGGATGGCAGCAGCTGGGGCACACCGGTGGAGATCCCGGGCAGCCGGCATGATGACGGCTACAGCGTGGCGATCATCGACGGCCGCCCGGCAGTGACGGTCGGTGGCTTCTTCGAGGCCCCGCGCTTCATCCGTGCGAATGATGCCGACGGCAGCAGCTGGGGCAGCTCCGTGCTGGTCGATTCCAACAGCGGGCACCTGGAGCGCTCGGTGCTCGCCGAGATTGACAACAAGCCTCACGTGTTCTGGGTTGACCGCCAGGGACGCTACATGATGGTGGCCGGCTTATCCAGCAGCGGTGTCATCTTCGACGACCCACAGGTGATCGGCTTCGGTAAGGTGTTCGACACCCCGCAGGCGCTCCTGAGCTTTGACAATCGCGCAATGGTGATCATCACTGACCGGGATGGCAACCTCATCTCACTTACCGAGCAGTAGGCCCGCCTACTCGGTCTTCAGTCCGAGCCTGAGCAGGTGCAGCTGGTACTCCGACTCTCCGGCGGTGCTCCTGCTCTCATTCAGTGCATGCACCTGCCCGTCGAACATGACAGCGTGGATGCCGATGTCAAGGAACTGGTTGATGTTGCGGTCCAGCTCATTGGGGAACATTTCCCCGTAGGTCCACAGTTCGAACTTCATACTGCCGAACTGCGTCAGCCGTGGCCGCAGCAGCTCGGGCCAGTCCACATCAGCGTTGCGCAGCAGGATGAGCGGCACGTCATCATCTGCAATCAAAAGGGCCAGGTCGCGCACCCGCTTGTCACTCGTGTCAAGCACCGAATAGTGTTCCCAGCCCGCACCTGATTCCGGAATCGCCTCATTGTCCTGCAGCAGGTAGCCGACCTGCACGAGCTCCTCAGTCTCACCATACAGGTATGCTGCCTGGAATCGCTCGTTGGCAACCAGCACATCCACCGCCTTGGCCGGCGGAGTGCCGAAGAAACCGACGGCGTTGTGGATACTGAAATCAAGGGCTGTTTCCGGGAATGCGTCGTCTGCAATGAAGAACCGCACTGAGTCATCCGCCAGGTACATGCCGGCCGGCCGGCCATCCAGCTCGGTGAAGTCAAAGGCCAGCGGCAGGCTGCCCTTGGGGGAGCTCAGGAGTTCCACCACAGTCCAGTCGGATGCCTGCTGGGGATCCGGCACATTTGCATAGGCGTAATAAAGTCCATCAGTGGAGATGTCGATCTGTGCGGCGAACATAACCGCCAGCCTGCCGTCCACGACCTCCATGCTGAGCATGCTGCCCAGCGGGCTGGATTCATGCACCGGCACCGTGCTGAAGCTGCCCCCGTCCGTCGGGTTGGCACTGCTGCCCCGTGCCACGTACAGGCCCGGCTCAGCGTGCAGGAAGCTCGCGTTCAGGTATGCGACCCAGGGCCGGCCGCCGAGGTTGGCAATCTCCGGGTGGCTGGCAACCTGCGTATCCGCCACCTTGACCGAGCTCAGGCCCTCGCCGTTCACAAGGTATTCGATCATCGTATCGGCCTCACTGTAGACCACGAAGCAGGCCTGTCCCACGGAGGGATCCGCCGGCCCGGCGAGGTTGGAGAAGAACCCGTCGTCAGGGTTGCCACCGATCAGCTGCTCAGCACTCCATTCAGCGATGCAGCCTGTCGTGGGTTCGCTTTCGATGCTCGGGCCACTCGGGCCGTTTACAATCGCGGTGTAGCTGTGCGCGCCGGGAATCGGCTCCAGCGCGTCACTGAAGTCGTCGACGACCACCTGGCCGTTGTTGGTCAGCAGCTCCACGTCATCCAGCACCAGTTCGCCGTTGCGGAACAGGTCAAGCGATAAACCGACTGGCACGTCGCTGATCTCAACCTGCAGTTCCACCCTGTCAGTCAGGGCTCGCTGTGTCGTCGTCAGGCGGGGCTGCGGGGTCTGGCGGAAACCCACCTTGGGATCGCTGAACCCGCTGGTCTCCAGCCCGGCATTTGCACGGACCCGGTACTCGTAGTGCACGCCGTAATCCGCACCCTTGCCGACGGGGAAGTCAGCGGAATGTGAGAAGGAGCTGAAACTGCCAACCGGGATATTGATCAGCAGTTCGTAGCTGCTGTCCGGCTGCGCCTCCTCCTTGTAAAACAGGTCGTAGCTTTCCGCTCCCGGCACCCCGGAGAATGTCATGAAGATGCTGCCTTCGCTCAGGCCCTGGGCTACGAAATCAATGACTGGGATGCCAAGCGCCTGTTCCAGCCGGAAGTCCAGCTGCTCAATGACGCAGTCGGTGGTTTCCGACCCATCTGCAATCACCGCGATGTACACGTTGCCGGCAGGACTGATGTAGTCCGCACCACTGAAGTCACCGCTGAGGTCGACATTCATGGCACTGCCCGGTGCTGTGCGCGTGAACAGCTGCCAGCGACCGGCACTGAAGTCCGCGAAGCCGAAGAAGTAGCTGGCATTGGTAGTGAGCTCCGACATCACGATGTTGATCTCGCTGAAGGAGACCCCCGGGTCGATGCTGCTGACCTGGTAGATTGCATACTTCAGGTCATCCGCATCCGCCGGCGTCAGGCGCATGAAGAAGGGGGCTTCCTGCACGCCATTGAAGTCAAAGGCTGAACCGCCGCCGATGGAGAATTCAAGCAGCACCGAACTTTCCCGGCTGAGGGCTGGATCAACTGGCAGGTCAAGCGGCAGGGCCGGCAGGCCATCGAGCGTGGCTGGTCCAGTGCTGGTGCTGGCCAGGCTTGTCTCAACCTGCTGCGGGCCATCTGAACCGCAGCCCGCTGCGCAAAGCAGGATGAGCATGAACAAAGGCAGAAAGGAGCTGGTGCGTGCCATGGAGCTCTCCGGGAAATCTCAGCTTGTCTCAATTCTATGCCGAAGGACTGGGACACGTCAAACCACACACTTCTGCCAACATCCATCTGCACAGTGCCTGCCGGCCTGCAGGATCCCTGCATCCGGGCACTGTCCCTCAGCCAGCTAAGTTGCGAGCCATGTCCCTAAAGGCTCCTGTGCCGCTTGAATGATGAATCCCGTTACAGGCTCAGGCGCATCACCAGCGTGTCGTCATACTGACCCGGGACGTCCTCCAGACCGCTGCCTTCCAGCACGGTGACACCTTCCACGTCGGATGGGATGGCCGTCACATCCGTGATCTCCAGCACCACATCAGTGATGTCGCCACCGATGTCGTGGCTGCTGACACTGGCGGGTACGAGGGTCAGGCCCGTGATGTCGCGAGTGCTGCCGGCGGCATAGATGCTGCCGGCCGGACCCATCATCAGCAAGGCCCGGTGCCGGTCGTGGTTGTAGTCACTCTGCACAAGCACATCCAGTGGGTTCGTTCCGGTGATGTCCCAGGCTCCGGTAAAGGAGCCGTCCGGGGCGAAGCGGCCGAGGTTGAAGCTTTCATTGATCTTGCGGCCCAGGATGAAGAGCGAGCCATCGGAAGCAATGGCCGAGCCTAGCGCGATTGTGCCCTGGATGGCCGGCAGGCTGCCCACACCGCTGTGCCAGACCGGATCAGACAGGTCGGCCTTGAAGCTGAGCTGCTTGTGCAGGGTGACGAACTGGCCGTCAATGTGGTCCTGCGACAGGCCGGAGAGGTAGACCCGGCCGTTGCCTGCCGTGATCGTCTCGGATCCGAAGGCAGCAAACACCGGCTCGTCCCCCGTATCGATGTAGAGTTTGCTGCCGATCAGGTTGGCATCCTTGTCAAAGGCGATCAGCATCGGGTACTTGGCCTCGAAGCCCGATGCGGTCTCGTTGTCATCTAGCACGAACACGTCCGTGCCGAGCACTGCCATCTCCACATCCGGCGTGAAGAAGGCATGTGGCCACTGCTTGCCCCAGATCTGGTTGCCATCCTGGTCGAACTTGAGCACGCAACCCCTGTCATCCTCACTCCAGACGTCATGTGTGCCGCTGAGCAGCAGGTTGCCATCGCTGTCCATGCGCATGCGCCACTGATCCCCGCGGCCCACCAGTTCATAGGTCTTTGCCCAGATGAGCGCGCCATCGCTGTCCAGCTTGAACATCTCGAGGTCGCCGTCAACCACCACTACGTAGATGTTGCCGCTGGAATCCACCACGATGTCGTCCACATAGATCGAATCAGTCCAGCGGATCGTCTTCGCCAGGGTGCGCATGCCGTCCTTGTCATAGCGCAGCACCAGCGCGAAGTCATCGCTGGAATTGTCGCCGCGCACACGTGTGCTGGCCGTGTAGACATTGCCATCCGCATCAGCTGTGACACCCTGCAGCACCTCGAAGTAGTCGTTGCCGAACTCATCGGTCTGCTCACCGTAGCTGTGCACCCAGTCCGGCGTGACCGGCGAGGGAGATGACAGCGTGACTGAATTGACAACTGCCTCCTTGCCCCCGTGGCAGAGGATGGCGACATATGTGTGCGTGCCGTTGCTGAGGTCGTCCGAGATCGAGCCGAGGTCCATGATGTGGCTGGACTCGTAGGGTCCGCTGAAGTCCCAGCGGCCCGTGCTGTAATTGCTGATGGCGATGTAATACCCGGTCACGAACTCGACTTCCGCCTCCAGGGTCTGCAGGCGCGGTTCGACCGTGGTGTCGAACTGGTACATCACCCACTGGCTTTCGCCGGCGGCCGTGTCAAGCTCAGCCTTGTTGCCATTGAGCACAGACCCGTCACTCTTGAGGAAGGTCATCTCCCCGGACTTCGTCTGCACGGCAGCCACGCTGCGCGGGGCATCCGCCGGGACTGGCAGCTGGGGCAGGGCGGACTGCATGTCCGTATGCTGCGTGAACCCGAGTGAGCCGTTGCCATTGCCCTGAGAGCATGCGCTGAGGATGCATGCCGCCGCAAGAGTGATGGCGTACTGGAATATGCCTCTGCCGATCATTGTCAGACCCCGCTTTGTAATGTTCAGACTGACATTATAGTTTGGCGAGAAGCTGTCTGACTGAAAATCAGGGATGATCCGTCTCAGTTACTGTTGCCAATTGGAACCGGAAGGCGGTGTTAATCAATATTTAACCTAACCTCATTCCATCGGGCCTAGAACGGCAGCTCCTTGGTCTGCACCACGTACTGCACGAAGCGGCGCTCATCACCGGGGTTGTTGTCAAACACATTGCCGGTCATCAGCAGCAGCTCGCCGATCGCCAGCAGGTTCGGCGGGCCGATGATGTCCTCGTACTCGTTGCTCACATCCAGCTCGAACTCGATCCAGCGCTTGTAATCCAGCCCGCGGCCGGTATCCTCGCCAAGCGGCACGAACAGGCGCGGATAGCCAATCACACCGTCATTCAGTGCGGCCAGCGGCATGCCGTTGTGGAACAGCAGCGACACTCCCTCCGCACGCTGCCCGCCGAGGTCCGCGATCAGCGAACCGTACCAGTGGGCGGAGTTGTCCGGATCCGGCACCTGACTGCTGATGCCGGCCAGCAGGCAGTCGGTCTCCCCGTTGCCAATTCCGGCCACGGCATGCAGCCGGCCCTCGTACACCTGCAAGTCCAGGCTCTGCGTGGTGCCGTAGCTCTGCAGGGTGTCAATCACCAGGTGTTCGGTCCAGTCATCCGGGCCCTGCGGAGGCAGCACTCCGGCATGCGTGGCGTACAGCCGCGAGGTGCCCTGGATGCCCAGCCCGTACATCACATAGGGCAGGCCCTGGTAGTCCACCAGGTCGAAGCTCAGCGGCTGCTCCACACCGTCGGCGTAGTACTGCACCTGGCTGAGCTGTACGTCGTCAACATTCCCGTCTGAGGGGTCGGGGATCCAGCAGAAGTCCATCTCAGAATCGTTGAAGTCAGGGCCGTCCTTGGCGTAGAGGATGCCAATCCCGCCATCGAAGGCGCTCATCGCAATGTAGTTGGCGTAGACCCGTCCCTCATCCAGCAGGATGGTGTTCCAGTCCTCATCGGCTGTCGGCACCAGCGTGTCCGGCCAGGCCAGGTACAGGCCGACATTGGCCAGACCCGCCTCAGCATCGTCGTTGGCGTATGCGATGAACGGCCGGCCCATGTAGTCCAGCGTGGCCATCGCCGCCTCACTGCTCTCCATCGAGACCGTGGTGACCTGTTCGACCGCCGGGAAGCCCGCCACGAAGGGGTCCGCATGCAGGAACTCAAGCTCAAGGTCCTCGGAGTCGTAGTAGGCAAAGCCGACCTGGCGGCCCTCCGGCGGGCCGAATTCAAGCGCGGAGCCGAAGAACTGCGGGTTGCCAAGCGAGGCAATCAGCGAACCGGAGCCGGAATCACCACGGCAGCCCTTGTCCTTCGGGCCGGGCTCGCTGGAGCCGTTGTCACCATTGATCACGATGTAGTACTCATGTTCCAGCATGTCCGGCACTGTGTCATCCGCCCAGGACATGAACTGCTCGAAGCCGGGTGGGATCGAGAGCGGGTCATCGTCGGCGATCTGCACGCCGTCGCGGAACACGTCAACAGTCGCGTTGTCCTCGAAGGTGACCGGGAACCACAGCTCGACGCGGTCCGGGAACATGCGGTCCGTTGCCATCATGTAGGTCGGCGCCGGGGTGCGCCGGTAGCCGCTGTCCGTATTGCTGAATTCGCTGAAATCACTGCCCATCCGGCCGCGCACGCGGTAGTCGTAGTCAACATCGTAGAGGCAGGGCGGTGCGTCGTCATCATTGTGGTTGACCGTCTGGCTGCCGCCTTCGACCGTCTTCAGGAGCGTCCAGGCCTCATCGCCCTCGCTGGAGAGCTTGTAGAACACCTGGTACTCCTCCGCATTCGGTGCGAGGTTCCAGTTGAGCTGCACGCGGTCGCTGTACCAGGCGTCGCTGGCGGTGAAGTTCAACGGCGGCGTCAGGCCGCCATCCGCGCTGACGACGATCTTCTCGATCTCCGCGGACTGCCCCGCCCCCTGCAGCAGCACTGCCAGGTAGAAGGTGTAACCCGCACTGACATGCCGTGCCGGGTCGAACTGCTCACGCAGCTGGTAGAAATCCTGCCCGGGATCGATCGGCACCGAGCTGAAGTCCCAGCGCCCGCTCGAATAGTCCGCCAGGCCAAAGTACAGCGTGCCGGCCTCGCTCTGGGCCTGCATGTGCACCTCGAGTGCGGTGACGATCGCGGTAGGGTCCACCCCGCCGAGGCGGTAGATCGCATAGCGGATGCCCTCATCCTCCGGATAGAGCGCATAGGAAGCCGGGAACAGGATCGTACCGTTGCCGTCGAACACCAGCCCCCCAAGCTGCTCATAGCTGAAGATCGCACTGGCCTCGCGCGCGGCATCCTCACTGAATTCATCAAGCGGGATGGCAGGCAGGGCCGACAGCAGGGCCGGTTCCGGCAGCCAGCCGGGGACAGCCAGGCTTTCCGCGTTGTGGCGGGATCCCCCGCAGGCGCCAATCAGGACCATGCAGGACAGCAGTATCGTGCTCAGGGCGAGTCTCATATTCACTCCAGAATGCAACATCAGCAGATTGCCCACAGCGCCTCATGCGCCCGGTGGCCACTTCAGCAGCCTGCTTCAATTCTAGCGTGAGTCGGCGTCCTGTGCAGCTGTCGCCGTTCCATCGGCATTGAGCGTGGCC
The DNA here is from genome assembly GCA_022646745.1 of Planctomycetales bacterium. Taxonomy (GTDB): domain Bacteria; phylum 4484-113; class 4484-113; order 4484-113; family JAFGCY01; genus JAHEFU01. Next base: position 923,593 of record CP060262.1, read on the forward strand.
AGCTGCTCGTCAACCATGCGCGTGGTCAGCTTGCGTGCGCCGTCGTCACCGCAATTGACAACGGCGGCCGCCGCACAGTGCCGGGTATGGCTCAGCACCGTGTGGATGTAGAAGGTGCCGGCGCTGCCGTCATGCGTGGAGATCCGTTCATGCAGCGGGCCCTGCGGGGTTTCGACGTCGCGCTCCAGCACGATCCAGCCGCAGGCGTAATGCCCGCTGGGCTCATGCAGGAAGGCGAAACTATCCGCGCTGAGCAGGCTGGGGCTGCCGGACAGGCCGTCGATATGCAGCTGCAGGAACTTCGCGTACTCGCCGAGCGGCATGCTCAGGTCACCGGCCGGCGCGATCTCCGGCGGCATGGAGTAGCCCTGCAGGCGGCCATAGGGGAACACCTTGCTGCCGCGGATGGTGTAGCCGGTCGGCTCTGCCGCGTCGTGGTCCAGCGGCCAGCCCAGCTGCACCTGCATCCCGAGCGGATCAAACAGCCGCTGCTGCATCAGCTCCTCCCAGGACTGCCCGCTGCGCTCCTCGGCCATCGCACTGGCAACGCAGTATCCGGCATTGCTGTAGAGGTACAGCCCACGCCGGCCGGCTGGCTCCTGCGCCAGCAGCCACTGCGCGAAGGACAGCCGGCGCTCGCGGCTGCCGCCCTCCCGCTCAGGCACGGCCTTCCACTCGGAGCCGGCTGTGAAGGCCTGGATCCCGCTGCGGTGCGTGAGCAGCTCATGCAGGCTGGCTTCGCGCATCGCCTCATTGAAGGTGGCGGACTGCTCCGGCCAGACCTCGCTTACCGTGGTGTCCCAGTCGAGCAGGCCTTCCTCAACGAGCGCCGCGATCATCGTGGCGGTCATCGCCTTGGTGTTGGAACCGATGTGGAAGTAGCTGTCCGCCGTGACCTGGACCGCACTGTCCTTTGCCAACGGTCCCTTGACTGAAATTTCCGCTGCCCCATTGGCCAGCAGCAGGCTGCCGATTGCCAGGCTGTCCGCATCGAGCTGCAGCTCAGCAGCACGGGTGCTGATGCTGGCAACAACCAGCACCACGACACTGAGCGTGATGATCGCCGGCCACAGCCAGCGCGGCCGCTTGCGCCTGCGTCCACTGCTATCCACTGCCTGGTCCATCACTCCAGCATAGCGCCGGACTTGAGCTGCCTGCTGCAGCGGGCACTAATCCAGCGGGCTGAGCTGGATCCAGTCCAGGCGCAGCAGCTGGCGGTCGGCTCCCCCGTCGTAGGTGCTGTTGGACAGCACGGCAATGCCGCCGTTGACCTCGACGATGCTGACCGCCTCTGGGCAGCCGGTGATGTGGTCGCCGGGGTAGCCGGCCTTGAAGCCCGTGAACAGGATGTCATTCACACCGGAGTGGATCTCCGGGTTACGGCGGCCGAGCCAGGCATCCGGCAGGCGGTAGGGCAGCATCAGCAGCGCGGCATCCTCCGCCGTGCTGGAGCGGGCGTAGACCGGCTTGCCGGCGACTGATGACAGCGCAAGATGCGTCACGCCGTGGTCCAGGATGTTGTCAGCGAAGAACTCCTCCCAGTCGCTGAAGATCGCCGGGAAGGGGCTGGTGGCGCGGTACAGCTTGGTGATCACGTAGACCTTGCCGCTCTCCTTCACCATGCAGGCCAGCTGCAGTTCGCCATCCAGCACCTGCAGGCCGATGTCCGCCAGCATGTCACGCACGTGGGTGGTCTGCACCTGGTGTGAGACCCAGTCCTGCGAACCCACCGGACTGAGGTCTGTGGAGAACATGCAATGGGCCGCCAGCAGGTTGCCACCGGGCAGCTGGTTGTCAAAGGCGATTGCGATCCGGCCGTTGTACTCAGCCATTGCGAAGTTGTGCGGCACGTATTCGCCCTGGGCAAGCACCACGATGTCGCTGACCGTCCAGCTGCCACCGACCCCAAGTGGGCCGGAGCGCTGCGCCAGGCGCCAGCTGGTCTGCTTGGTGTTGGCGTTGTAGTGCATGTAGCTCACAGCCGGGCGGCCATCGATGATGGCGAAGGCCAGGTCTCCGGTGGGCTTGATCAGTTCTATGGTCTCAACGATCCAGTCCTCATCCGACTCAGGCAGCGCCTTTGTGGAGAAGGCCATGTACACACCCTGGTCCAGCACGGTTCCTCCGCTGTTCTCCCAGGCCACGGCAGGCAGCCCGTTCTGTTCCAGCACCACGCTGTCACTGGGCAGAGTGGCCCAGTCGATGCGGCTGAGGGGCGAATAACCGGTCAGGCTGCCGGGCAGGGCGCGGAACATCAGGGCATTGTTGCCCGTGTCGTTGTATGCGATGCCGAGCGTATCGTTGGCAATCAGGGCCATCCCGCCGTGGAACAGCTCGCCGGCCGGTGCCTCAAGGATGTCGCTGCCATCGCGGTTGCCTCGGAAGCCCGTATCGCTGGCAGGCACAAGGCCGGTCTCACCTGCCTCATAGGCGTAGACGTCGTAGGCGTGCGCGGCGTAGTCAGTCACGGTGTAGTCGTAGTAGGTGAAGATGCCATATTGATTGGTCAGGATCACTTCATCCTCGATTTCCTCTCCATCACGGTAGATGCTGAAGCGCGCATTATGCCCAAATCCGGCCTCGGGCCAGTGTAGCTCCACGTGGTCCTCATGCAGGCCATCGCTGGCATCCATCCAGAGCGGGGTTGGCAGCGAGGCGAAGCCCGTGTCCGGCAGGGAATAGGGCGACCAGTGCCCATCTAGGGTGTAGCGCATGCGGTATTCGTAGATCACGCCGGGCACGCAGGGCACCGGGGACAGCGAGTTGTGCAGGTAGCTGTACTCACCCTTGGTTTCATACAGCAGGGCAAACTGGCTGCCCTCCACCGTTGTGTCACGGAACTCGACCTGCACCGGGCTGACCGGGAAGTCCAGGTCCTCCCAGCGCAGCTGCACTGAGTATGGGCTGCCACCGTCCGCCGCCCGGAACCAACCGGGGGCCGGCGGCGCGTCCGAGTCATTGCTGACAACCACGTTGTCAACCGTCAGCCCGGAGCCGCTGCCACGCATGAGGATGGCGATGTAGACATTGAATGCCGGGCTGAGGTTGCGCCCGAGGTCCACGAAGCCCTGCATGTTGAATACATAGGGATCACCGGACTGCACAGTGCGATGGAAGTCCCAGCGGCCGCTGGCATAGTCGGCGACCGCGAAGTAGATGTCCTGGCCGGGCTGCTGCTGGCTGAGCACGAATTCCAGCTTGCCGATCTCCGCATCCGGATGGATGCCCGGCAGGCGGTAGACCACGAAGCGGCTGTCATCCGCATTGACCGGCTGCAGCAGCAGGCTGTGGTCCTTGTTCTCCACTCCATTGGTGAGGAAGCAGTCGCGCCCTTCCAGCAGGTAGCCGAAGGTCTCGCTGGCATTGCGCAGCGCTTCATCGGAGAACACATCCTGCGGAATGGCACCGAGGCTGTCAGCCTGCGGCAGGCCTCCAGTGGTGTTGTCAACAGGCTGCAGCGGGCTGCTGCCGGAACCGTTGCCGGAACATGAAGCGGCCAGCACTGTCAGCATGGCCAGGCAGGAAAGAAGAATCACACGTTGCATCACACGTCCCCCAATAGAAAGGTGATAGCTGGATTGTAACCCGCCGGGCCGCTGTTGTCGAGGTAATCACTTGCAAGCCAATCCGGATGATCAATGCTACCTACGGGCGAAACAGCCGGAACACTTCCAGCCCTTGGGGCTATTGATCAATGCCCTGATGGTAGTTGCGCTCATCGTACTGCCCGATGTGGTAGCCGCGCAGCTTCTCCAGGAAGGGCTCGAAATGCAGTTCGCTGAACCTGCGCCGGGCACTGTAGTACTCTGCCAGCGCCGGATAGCGGTGCTGCGGGTACTTCCAGCTCCAGCGGCGCAGTACGCCAAGTTCAGGCTCCTCGAAGCAGCCGTTCGAGTACATCCGCCAGGCCAGCGGCTTGAATTCATTCTGGCGGTAGCTGTACTTCAGCTCCGGGTTGCCCTCCAGCCAGCCGACATACAGCTCATACCAGGCATCGGGATGCTCGAAGCGGGCCTGCTCCTGCCACTGCAGCTGCGCGGCCAGCGCCCCGTCCAGCAGGCCGGACTGGTAGTACAGCTGCTGGCGGCCCGGCCCATCTAAGCCATCGCCGGCGTCCACCGTCATGATCTGCAGGGCTACATTTGCCAGCAGGCAGCCGTGGCTGATCTCCGTGATGCTGCCGGTGTTCACCGGGCGCAGGGCGAACTGGTAGCAGGCGTCGAATGAGCGTTCCATGCCGATGTCGGGGCTGACAACAAGCAGCTCCTTCATCACATCCTTCATCTCGAGGTAACTCCAGTTGTCAAACACGAGGTGCTGCTGCACCTCGAGGATGCTGCCGGCGAGGATCGGGTTGCCAATGTCACCGCTGGCCAGGCGCGGCTCGATGAATGACAGCGGGAATGGCAGGCGCGGCTGGCAGGGCAGCTGGTTGGCCTGCTCCAGCAGTTCCACCAGTTCGCTGTCAACTCCGTATGTGCTGAGCGCGATGAACTTGTCGTAGTACGGCCAGGCGCTGCCGGGATTGGCGGCGATGGCACTGTCCAGCAGCTCCAGCTGGTCCTGCTCAAGGGCCCGGTTGCGGTCAATTGAGTCCTGCCGGCCACTGGCCTGCTCCAGCAGGTGCGAATGGTGGCGGTACATGCTCGTGTATCTGTGGACCGCCAGCAGGTCGAGCAGGTGACCGTCGGCAACGCCTGTATCGAGGGCCGTCGCCAGGTGCTGCACCGCCGGGTCCGAGAGATAGCTGTCGGCGGGCTCTGGCTGGTCCCTGTTGTACAGCCTCCGCGGCAGCCTCCCTGCAAGTGCCGCCTCATTGAAATAGCGCAGTTCCCAGTAGCGCGGGTCCTCACCGAAGTCCTGCTCCCAGCTTGCGAGCACGCCGTCGTCAATCGCGCAGTACAGGCGGGAGGGAGGCCGGTCAGTGCGCAGGGTCAGGCTGGCTATCCCCACGCCCCAGCGCTTCCTGGCCAGCCAGGCTGACTGGTAGCGGTCGTACAGTGCATCGCCGGTCGGCACCACGCGGGTGATCCACAACAGGCGCATCAGTGGCAGGAGGAGGAGCAGGGCCAGCAGGACCTGCAGCAGGCGGCGATGGCGACGGATGAAGTCCTTCACTCCGCAGGCTCCATCCCCACGTACAGCTCCGGGTGCTCGAAGTCGAATGTGGCGAGGTGCCGGAGCATCTGCCGGCAGCGTGGCACTTCGTTGTCAAGCAACCAGCGGTTGAGCGCGTACTCCTGTTCATAGCGGCCATACATCGACAGGTCGTTTATCTGGCCCAGCAGGATGCCGATTCCCTCCGCCAGACCGACCTCTGGATATGGTTCTTCCGGTACCCAGGGATAGAGTTCTGCATCATGCAGTATCGCCCAGTACTGGTTGTCCGCAAGGTACTGCGCCAGATCGGGGTCACTGGCCGCAAGCCGCGCATGAATTCCCTCGCAGTACCCGTCAAGCCGCTCAAAGTCCTCAAGCAAGCGCGAATAGCCCTGCGGGCGGGACTGATCCTGCCAGATGGACAGATCGGCAAGCACCACCCGGGACATGATGTTGGCAATCTGCGGCGTGCAGCAGAGCCAGGCTGTCCCTGCGGATTCCCGCTGGCGAAGCTCGCACTACGAAAGGACCGTCATTGCCTCCATCAGGTCCACATCCGCACCGGCAATCAGCTCCTTGTACCGGTCCTTGAAGGTGAGGTACTCGTAGATCCCGCCGTCAGACAGCATGCTGCCTGTTGCCAGGATCGAACCGGCCACTGCCGGGTTGCCGACCGGATCGCCTGCCAGCATCCGCCGGCGCACGAAGGAAAGTGGGTACAGGTCCACAGCTGCCGAGGCCGACAGGCTGTCGCTCCTGCGCATCATATCCAGCCAGCGCTGGTCCATTCCGTACAGGGCCAGGTGGATGGCTGCCTCGGAATACACCCAGCGGCTTTCGGGAAAGCGTGCAGCATAACTGGAGGTCAGCTCATCCGTGCGCGCATCCTCATCGCTGGCGGACAGCGTTGCGTCGGCACGGATGTCACGCAGCTCCCGGCCCAGCAGCTCGCGTGCCGCAGCGGGGCCGGCGTCAGCGCATTCCAATGCACGCCGCAGGGTTGGCCGGTCAGGCAGCCTGCTGCCATTTGCTGCGGCAGCCACAACGGCACGCAGTTCCCAGTAGTCACTGCGCTGGCCGAACTCCGGCTCCCAGGCTTCGACTGCATTCAGCGAGGGAGCCCATAGCCAGACCATGTTGCCGGCCCAGGTGGGCTCACCTGAATAGAGGTCGTCACGGTGCTCGTCCAGCACCGCCTGCTGCAGGCGGTCATACAGCGGGTCACCGGTCGGGATTGGCTCACCGGGCAGCTGCGCAAAGGCGACTGCCGGCCTAAGCAGCATGGCAAGCAGAGTGAGCACCGTTGCCAGAATCCGCATGAGCTTAGTTTTCATCATCAGCCATCCCCACGTACAGCTCCGGGTGCTCGAAGTCGAATGTGGCGAGGTGTTCCAGCATCTCCCTGCAGCGCGGCATTTCGTTGTCAATCAGATAGTGGTTGAGGGCGTATTCATCCAGAGCCTGTTGCTTGAGCAGGTTGCCATTACTTTGGCTTCCCGCCAGTGCCATATAGTCCTGCAATTCAGCTGCTGCGTTGCTGGCTGAAGCACCCCGCAGGTTGTACCAGGTGAAGGCCTCGTTCATGTACGCTGCGAGCCGTGGATCATACGCAGCGACACGGGCGTGTATGCCCGAACGCCATGCATCGTAGGCCTGCCAGTCCGCCAGCCAGGCCTGCATTCCCTTTACCTGTAGGCTGCCTGGCTCCCAGTCCGTATGAAGAACCACGATTTCCGACAGAACCTCCTGCAATACTATCGGTGCCGTCAACTGCAGGGGATCATCGCTGTCAATCCGCGGGCGCAGTTCCCGCCGCATCAGAGCTGACAATGCCCGGGCCATGCCCAGTTCACTGCCCGCCAGCTCAAGTTCCTTGTATATGTCCTTGAGGCGATTATGGTTGCCATATTCATAAGTGCTCTGGTAGCTTCGCAGCATTAGCAGTGATCCAGCGATCATTGGATCCAACACCGGTCCAGCTGGGGATCCAGCCCCGACCGCGATCGCCAGGGGGAACAGCTCGCCACTCGCCAGACCATCCAGCGAGTTTCCTCGTTCCAGCATTTCGACATACTGCGCATCCAGGCCATACCAGCTGAGGTGGTCTGCTGCGATGTAGCAGATGGCGGCATTGTCAGGCAGACGCGTGCGGTAGCGCTCGATGATCTCCGCCGTGGCAGCATCTTCCTGCCAGGCATCAAGCTCCAGCGATTCATCGTAACGGATTGCGTGCAGTTCCAGCTTCATTGCGCGTGCCAGCACCTCAGGACCGGCATCATTGCATTCCGTTGCCCGCTGCAGGAAACCAGCCTCACTGCCCTGCTCATCGACACCGAGCCTGGCCAGACTGGCCCGCAGGCACCAGTAGTCGCTGCGCCCGCTGAATTCGGCTTCCCAGCTGATGACTGTTTTTAGGTCAGGAGCCCAGGGCCACTGGGACGTCCCCATCAGGTTGGCGAATCTGTCATGTACTGGCTGGCAGCTGGCGGCCAGCACCGCCCGCTGCATGCGGTCGATTAAGGGATCCCCGCTGGGCTGAATCCTTTGCTGCGAGCGCAGCAGGAAACCACCGAAGATGATCAGGCTGAGGATGCCGCCCAGAACCAGCAAGGCGAGTGCGATCCACCTGCCTGTCCTGCCTGTCTGGATCTGCTTCATGTCGTCCCCCGGGGCAGCTGCCCCGCATACCTATTATTACATTGCCTCGCGGACAGCAGTTTCATGACACCGCATGTCACCTTCTTCCGCCCCTGCGGCACACACCACCCGCGCCGGCAGGGTTAGGATTTCATGAAATTGCGATTACGGAGTCTGCACAGTGCTGAATGCCATCCGTCCCGCCGCGCTTGCGGCCATGTCCATGTGCGTGCTGCTGTCCGCATCCTGTGCGGGAAACGGGAACCGCCCGGCGCAGTCGCTGCAGCAGGCCCAGCAGCCGGCTGCCGGGCAGGCGGGTACACCCGAGGCCGGTCAACCTGATCCGGCATTTTCCCTGCCCTCCCTGAACAGCCTGAAGCTGGAGAATGCGCCCGTACGCAGCGGCTCATATGTGGATTCCGACCTGCTGCATGAGGGGGTGGAGTATGAAGCGGGCCTGCCGCATTCACATGTGACGCAGGACGGGGCATCACTGATGTTCTCCCCCGACCTGTCGAACCCGGGCAATCCCGGCATCGCATACGCAATCTACCGCTACACGGTGCCGGACTATGACCGCGCGCCGGAATTCCGCATCACATACGACCAGACCTTCGAATTCAGCAACTTCTGGCTGGCGCTGGCAAACTGGGAAACGCGGCGTTGGGACCTGTTCAGCCCGGTGGACCAGGACAAGTTCATCATGGACAGCATGGACCCCTACCTGGACCTCGGTGGCAACCTGCTGGCGGCCGTGATCGTGTATGGCGACCCCGAGCTGCTGCTCGGTGCGCTGCGCATGGGGCCCTACCCGCCGGTTCCGGTGATCACGGCTGACCCCAAGACAGGAGACACCCCGCTGTCCGTCACCCTCGACGCCAGTGCCAGCGACCCGGTGGAGGGCAGCGGGCTGGAGTTCCACTGGGACACTGATGGAGACGGCGTGTTCGAGACGGACACCGGGGCAGTCAGCATGCTGAATGCCGAGTACCCGGAAAACGGAGTCTGGAGCCCGGCGGTGATGGTTGTCAACGATGCCGGCGTCAGCGCCGTTGCCAGTACGGACGTGACGGCATATGGCACATGGTTCCACACATGGGGGCGCAGTGAGCTGGATGAATACTCCGACGTGATCGGCGCGGCGGACGGCAGCGTGTACGCCTGCGGGACGAGTGACCAGCCCGGTCCGGGAGTGGACTACGACGGCCTGCTGGCTCACTGGAGCGCGGACGGGCAGCTGCTGTGGACGAAACGCTTCGATACGGGCGGGGATGACCTGTACCACGCCATCGCCCAGGATAGCAGCGGCGACATCATCGTCTGTGGCCAGACCGGCAGCGGGCCGGATGTTGACATGCTGGTGCAGAAGTTTGACGCGGACGGCTCGACCATCTGGGGCCGCAGCTTCGGCGGGGCCAAGTTCGACCGCTGCGAGCAGGTACTGGCCGATGGCGGCGACATCTACCTGGCGGGCCAGACCAGCAGCCTCGGGGCCACCAACGACGTGTTCCTGATGAAGCTGGACAGTGATGGAGCAGTGCTCTGGCAGGCCGCACGTGACCAGGCCGGAACCTCCGAGCAGCTGGCTGACATGGCCGGCAGCTACTCGCTGATCGGCGGGCTGAGCGGGCTGGTCGTGCTGTGCGAAAGCAGCTCGGCGGGTACCCCGAATGTCTGGAAGCTGGTCTACGGCAGCAGCGGCAGCTTCTCCAGCGGGCAGTTGATGCAGGGCTCGCAGTACCCCAAGACTGACTTCACACTGGTGCACAACCGCAATGTCTTCAACAACGAAGTGCACAACTACATCGCCGGGCACATTGTCTACGAAGGCAAGCCCGGGTTGTTCCTGTCCGACACGGATGGCACGGGCGCGGCAGTCGACTTCCGCTTCATGCCGGACCTGCCCTCCGACCACAGCGCGATGATTGACAACGGCGATGGCAACCTGCTGCTGATGGCAACCGGGAATGCAGACGGAGATGGCCTGACCGACATCTGCCTGTACTTCTTCACGAAGACCCTGGCCCACCTGGATTCCGTCAGCCTGCTGAATGCCGGCGGGACAATGCGCGGCACCGGCCTGGCCCCCTACCGCCAGGGAGTACTGGCCTGCGGCTATGCACCGGACATATCCTTCACCGTCAAGCTGCCATCGATTTCGGCGCAGATCCTTACGATCGGCTTTGACGACGCGGATGGCAATGCTGTGGCGATCAACTGGCCAGCTGATCCGCTGGTGGGCATCTTCGATGAGGTGGCCCAGCAGGGCGTGCTGGACACGGGAGCCGGCGGAAATGATGGCCTGCTGATGTACCTGATTCCCTGATGAACGTCCGGCCAGCGCTTATAGTCCTCTCATTACAGGGGAGAGCCGATGCTCTGGCGCAGACGAAGTGGCACGCAATTGCTGATCCTGCTGATCGGTGGGACTGTGCTGTTCGTTGAGTGGATGGACAGTGTCGGGCGAGGCTTCAGCAGGCTGCCGCAGCGGCAGACACCTTACAGCTCTGACAACCCACAGGATGAACCGCGGCACCAGCGCGGCTACAGCTACTTCCAGAAGCCATACCGCATCGGCAACTTCGAGGCCATGCTGCGGCAGGGGCCGGACCGGCTGGGCCTGGATGACAGCCTGATCCACATGGAGCCGGAGTGGTCATACGTGGAACAAAGCCGGCCGACGGATGACGAGCTGCTCAGGCAGCCGTTTGAGTTGTGGGAGTACGGAGTCATTCCAGCCCAGGACGAGCTTTATCCCTGGCCGCCGGAGTACTGACGGAACTGGCAAGATCGGACTGTTCAAGCTCACGCGCAGCCGCGCCTGACCTCAGTTGCAGGTGGCGGCGCTGCTTGAGCCGGTGTGCCAGGCGGCCGAGACTGGAGCCGAGATTTGAGAATGCGATCACCAGCCAGGTGATCACCCGCATGTTTGAGTCAAGCGGAATGATATCGGTATGCATGTAGTACACGAGCGGGACCAGCGCGAAGCTGCCGATAGTGGCAACCAGCTCCATCGTGTAACCAGCCTCACCGGGGCGGCGCAGCAGCAAGGCGGCCAGCCGTACAGGCGCTGACAGGGCTAGCGCAGCGAGGATCACCAGGTCATGGAGCGGTAACTGCGGCACCTGGCCACTATATCAGCCGTGCATTGCCAGCCGGGCCACGAGCATCAGGCCGAGCACGATGGAGGCAGTTACAACGATGCGCCTCTGGCGACGCCTGCGGATCCTGCGAAACAACATTCCAGTTCTCCCCGGTTTGGCGCTTAATGGCGCTGCCCCGTTACAGCTGGAACTTGGAGCATGGAATTTGCCGGAAAGTTGCAGGACTGCACCAGACACATGTAACCGAAACCGGTGGATTTCGTCATCTGTCCCGGGTGGCCTTCCTGCCGCCCAAGGGTGGAATTGGAAATGGTAAGGAACGCTGTAGGGATAACTTTCCTTTATATCTGCTCGCTGCTGCTCGCTTCGTGCGGCGGTGGCAACTCCAACCAGGACTCAGTGTCCGTCGATCCCGTCCCCGTTGACCGCCTGGAGCAGGCAGCACTCGATGCTGCGCAGCTCGAGCGGCCGGATGGCGTGGATCGACAGGACTGGGACAGGCTGGTGGCAGCTTTGACGAAGGCGATCGAGGACCGCCGCGACGGTGTGCTGAAGGCAACGAACATGCTTGAGCTGCCGGCGGACTTCAGCTACGACGGCGAGAGGCTGACATGGACGCAGCGCCTGCCGGGGGACTATGACAACAACGGCGAGGTCAACATCAGCGACCTCGTGCCGCTGGGCATCCGCTTCGGTGACAGCCTGGACGGCTCGGAACCGGCGGGCAGCGCGCTGAGGCGCATCGATGGCAACGGTGACGGGCTGGTCGGGATCTCCGACATCACCCCGATCGGGATCCACATCGGTGAATCCGTCACGGGCTATGCGGTGTACTACATGGCAACCGCCAGTGCCACGCCGAGCGAGATCGGCATCATCGACCCGCCAGCAGCAGGCACCGGTGCCACGGCGGACACGACTGTCTATACCTTCAAGCCTGACAACGTGGGATTCTACGCTGTCAGCCCGCGCGGTGTCGGCCATTCCGTCACCAGCCGCACGGAATACATCCAGGTCGGCGAGCCCGGTGTCGACCCGGACCCTGATCCTGACCCGGATCCGGACCCGGACCCCGACCCTGATCCCGACCCCGACCCTGATCCGGACTGGACGCTCAACCCGATGCTGCATTCCGAGCCGGCCCCGCTGCCTGGCGCCGGGACGATCAACGGCGAAGTTGTTGACATCAATGGCAATCCGCTGGAAGGCATCACGGTCAGCATCCCCGGCATGGGCTCGGTGCTCAGCAATGAGCAGGGCGCTTTCGCCGGCGGCAACGTGGCGGCGAGCTATGGCGTGCCGATCGGCGTGCAGGGGCCGGGCATCGCGCGCTCAACGGCGATTGCGAGGGTCGACGGCACGCGGGAGAGCTACCTGCGGGTCACGGTGCTGGCCCAGGGGGTAATGGACACGATTGACGCCGGGGACGGCGGCACGGTCAAGCTCGGCGAAACGGCTTCAGTGACCTTCCCCTCCTCCGCGCTTGTGGACGGCGGCGGCACCCTACTGGACCGCCCGGTGGACGTGTCAATCACTCCGATTGATGCATCCAACCCCGTGGCGCTGGCGGCCGTGCCGGGCAACTTCACCGCGCGGCAGATGGACGGTACGGGCGCAATGCTGGAAACCTTCGGCATGATGGAGATCTTCGTGGATGACGGGCTGGGCAACGCCTGCAACATCGCGGATGGCAAGCTGGCGGACCTGAAGATCCCGATTGCTGACAAGGACCAGGCCACTTCGCCCGAGACGGTCGGGATGTACAGCTTCGACGAGGTGAGCGGGGAGTGGATCGAGGAAGGGACGATGAGCAAGAGCCCCGACGGGAAGTTCTACATTGCCAACATCCCGCACCTGAGCTGGTGGAACCCGGACGTGGTGGTGCCGGTAAACAACACCACCGCGATCGAAGTGACGGTGACGGACACCGAGGGCACCCCGCTCTCCCTGACCCGGGTCGAGGCCCAGGGCCTGAACTACAACACACTAGTCACCGCGACCACCAATGCCTACGGCAAGGTGGTGATTCCGCTCAGGCGCAATTCCCAGGTGCGGCTGGTGGTGCATTCCTTCAGCCGCTCCGAGCCTGTGGAGCAGGTGATAACCACGCCGGATACGATCTATGTGCCGGGCAACCCGGCGACGGTCACCCCGGTGGACGTTGAGGTGAGCATCGACCGCCAGAGCATGGCGTTCTCACTGGTCTGGAATGAGGAGCCGCAGGACCTTGACCTGCACCTGCTGTCACCCTACGGACACTGCTACCACGGTGTGCCAAATCCTGGCAACACGGAACTGTACAAGGATGACAAGTGGCGCTACGGGCCGGAGCGGATCAATGTCTGGCAGGGCAAGGACGGTGTCTATGACCTGTATGTATATGACTGGTACGAAGGCCAGACGGGCCTGCTGCCTGGCAGCGGTGCATATGTGGTGCTGACCGGCGACACTGTACCGATGCAGCGGATCTATGTGCCATCCAGTGCGCCTGGCCTCGGATTCTGCTGGCATGTGTGCCGCGTCACATTGTCAAACGACGGCCAGGATGCCGACGTGGAAGTGATTAACCAGTGGGAGGATGACCCGCCGTTCTTCCCGTAGAGAGCAGGGAGCTGAAAGCAGGGAGCAGAAGCAGAATGAGAAACAGGAGCAGGCAGTAAGGAGTGTGGCATGGGAGCCTCGGCGAAATTCAGCCGGGGCCTTCCATTTTTCAACCTTGCCAGGCATTCGTCCTGCCTCCGTTGCCAGACTTTCGTCTGGCCTCCGCTAGGCGTGCCCGACCTCGAACAGGCGCACGAACAGGTTGTAGGCCTCGCGGTCGGTCATGCCCGCGATGTAGTCCACGATCACGCGCAGCGGCTCGCGGTGCAGGCGGTCCTCGCCCTTGCCAACCGCCGTCGAGTAGTCGCCGTACTGCAGCGGTGGCAGCAGGGATGGGTTGTCACGCAGGTGGGTGAACAGGCGCTCGATGATCATCTGGCCCTTCACCGTGCCGCGCCGCACGCGGTAGTCCTGGTAGAAGCGGTCCATCAGGAAGCGCCCGAGCTCGTCATTGAGCGGCGCGAAGCCGCTGCTGAAGCCGACGAGGTCGACCTTCGCCGCCGCCACGTCCGCATCCGTTGCCACCTTGGCCTCGCGCATCCGGCGCTGGGTCTCGGCCAGCACGTCGCCGACCATCAGGTTGATCAGGCGCCGCGTGACCTGCGGCAGGCGCACGCGTTCATCCTCGATCTCCCCCATCTCGTCCCAGACCTGCTGCCAGATCTCGAGCCCGCTGGTCATCCAGTCCTGGATTGACAGGGTGCCGCTCACGATGCTGTCCTCCAGGTCGTGGCTGCGGTAGGCGATCTGGTCCGCGATGCTCGCCACCTGCGACTCCAGGCTGGGGGCCTGGCCCGGCAGGAAGTGGTTGGTGAGCGTCTTGTCGTGCGGGGTGTCGTGCTTCTCCATCCCGGCCAGGGTATGCACCGTCAGGTTCAGGCCGGGGAAGTCCGGGTAGCGGTGCTCCAGCTGGCGCACGATCTTCAGTGAATGGTCATTGTGGTTGAAGGAGCGCACAAGCTCCCTCAGCTTGTCCTCGCCGGAATGCCCGAAGGGCGTGTGCCCGAGGTCATGCGCCAGTGCGATGGCGCTCGCCAGGTCCTCATTGAGCCCGAGCGTGCGCGACATCGAGGTGGCGATCTGGCTCACTTCGAGCGTATGGGTCAGGCGGTTGCGCACCACGTCGCCCATCTCGCCGCCCTCGCCGAACACGATCACCTGGGTCTTGTACTCCAGCTTGCGGAAGGCATGCGAGTGCGTGATGCGGTGCCAGTCCCGCTGGAAATGCGTGCGGTCCGCCGGCGGGTCCTCGCCATGCTCGCGTCCTGTGACATTCACCGTGTCGCTGCACACCGCAAAGGGTGCGAGGTAGGCACGCTCCTGTTTTTCGAGCTGCTCACGGCGGCGGATGATCGGGCTTGCTGTCACCGCAGCATTATAGGGCAGCCCGCTTGCGCACTTGGTTTCACGCGCTCACTGTTGCTTGAAAAACTGTGCACGCCGCTTGACCGGCAGCCATCGGTTTATTGCTCCATTATTGAATTTTGGAGCATTACCCCCACGTTTTTTTCAGTGTTTTTTCCAGTTCCTGCTTAGTTACCAACATACGCACGTGTTATCCACAGGATACGAGCCGTTTTTTAACCCGGCACGGGTTTAATTTCTGCCGGTAGCGGCGGATTAGATATGCGAGGCTTGTGGAACGGGTTGATGGGAATGGCCTGTTTCACGTCCCCTGCGGTAGCCGGGGCAGGCAACTGTTGGGGAGGGTCTCGCGCACAGTCCATAGAAAGGGAAGAACGCACTGATGAGCATGATCAGGCGCCGCCTGCAGAACATCGTTCTGGCGGGCGCATTGATGTCAGCAGTTATACCGGCCGCCGCCAGCGCACAGGGAAGTGACGCGCAGTCCCCGCGGGCGGCGGACTCTTCCGGATTCTCCAATGCAGCAGGCAGTGTCGTCGCCTCGCGTGACGGCTTCGAGCTGCGCAGCCTCGATGACAGCTTCCACTACGGCGGGCAGGCGGACTACACCCTGCGTGTGCTGCCGGATGGCGACTTCATCAAGGTGCAGGTGCAGGTGTTCGCCTCCGACATGCGGGCCTGCCTCGTGGAACTTGGCTACGACGATTCCTACTGGCAACTGGTGGATGGCAAGCGCGGCGACTGGCCGGGCAATGAGCAGCCGCTGCAGCTGAGCGTGCCGGAGATGGCCGGCAGCCTGCACCACGGTGCGGTGCTGCCCCGTCCGCAGAAGGCACAGGGCGTGACCGGCACCTTCGAGCTGCTGGAGGCCCGCTTCCGTCCGGTCGGCCAGTACAGCGCCGTCAAGGGCGTGTCCAGCCCGGACGTTGCCAGCAGTGGTTTGTCAGCAGCGATCGGTGACTACAACGCCGATGGGCAGGTCAACCTGGCCGACATGCTGCGCGTGAGCGAGTACTGGGGCCAGCGTGCCTCAGACTTCCCGCCGGGCACCCTGTCCAGCGTGGATGGCGATGGCAACGGCGTGATCGATGGCAACGACATCCAGGTGATCGCGAACCACCTGCTGATGGTCAGTGGCAACACCCCCGAGGTGAGCATCGCCGCCAGCACCGTCAGCAACGAAACGCTTACGCGCAACCACTGGCCGACGAGCCCGGTGGACCTCGACTGGCTGACGAACTACTACCTGACGCTGCCGGCGGTTGACAGCACCTATTCCGTCTATGACGATGCCGAGCAGCAGCAGTACGCCGAGAAGGTGTTCGAATACACCAACGAGGCCCGCACCGACAAGAAGCACACCCCGCTCAAGCGCGTCCCCTGGCTGGACGCGGTGGCCCAGGCGCAGGCGAAGCACATGGCGCTCAACGGCTACTTCGAGCATGACAGCCCGCAGGGCATGACGATCTTCGACCGCATCGAGGCCCCGGACGGGCCGGAGTGGTGGCATGCCGGTGAGAACATCGCCGCCGGCTACCGCACACCGGAGCAGGCCCACAAGTCCTGGATGGACTCCGGCGGCCACCGCAAGAACATCCGCAATGAGAACTACCGTTACATGGGCGTCGGGGCCTACTACCTGCCGGGCAGCGAGTACGGCTGGTACTGGGTGCAGGTGTTCGCCACCTACCGCGAGGACCCGATGACGCATGACTGGATCGACCCCGGCCAGGGCGACCCGGTGATCACCCGTGAGCAGATCCTGCAGATGCAGGGGCAGAACCCGAAGCAGCCGGCCAGCCGCGCCACCTCCGCTGACAACACGCGGCAGGTGCCGAAGCAGCCGGTGCGCCGCCGTGGTTGAGGCCCCAAGGGCTGCTGACTGGTCAGTCAGATACTCACACTCTGAAGAGAAGGCATGGGAAACGCGGGGCATACGCCTCGCGTTTCCTCTTTCATTTTCTACTTCGCCTGAAGGCTCAGCAGCCTTTGTTCGCGCAGTGGGCCGGAAAGCAAGTTCCCGGTCCCACTGCAGATGCATCAATAACTTCACTCCCAACGGCTCAGCAGCCTTGGTTCGTGCAATGGCTCGATCCTATTAGGATCGACAGTGTTGGCTGGCGCAGTGAGTTCATGAGAATGGAAGTAGGGATGCGGTAATACCGCATCCCGGCGGCAGTATTACTGCCGCCCTACTTCGATTACTTCCCCACTTCCCCCACTTCTCCCACTATTCCAACTATTCAGACATACCTTTGCATCGTGTTCTTCCACCATGATGAATCACTGCTTTACAGTCATCTTATTGGCAGGGCATGGAAGCCCTGCCCTACTTCGGCGTGTTCGTCGCCACGTAGATACCCCACTTCTTGTCGCCGGCGTCATCCCAGCTGCGCAGGTAGGCCGTGCGGAACACGCCGCTGTCCCCGAACATCCGTGAGAAGTAGCGCACGTCCACCGTGTTGTCAAAGTTGTCGTAGTAGTAGGCCCACTGCACACCGTCCAGCAGCGGGTCGTCAACGTACTCCAGCACGAAGGTGTTGGCGGAGGCCCAGACCCCATGGGGCACGGAGATGATCGGGAATCCCTCACGGAAGTACAGGTCGGCCATCTCAGCGTTCTCGTCGTCATATGTACGGATCTGCCACTGCTCCCAGGGCTCCGAGATCGGGTCAGTCCCCGTGCAGCGGTAGTAGCGCAGGTCGCCGGTGCCTTCCACCTGGCAACCTCCGACCGAGATGCTGAGGATGCCGTCATTGATGACAAAGTCCAGGTCGCGGTCGCCATCAAGGGTGTTGTCGACATTGTTGTTGTCCCAGGCGGCCTGGTCCGTCGGGGCCCCGTTCTTGCCGCGCAGCACGCGCAGGATGTCCTGGCGGGCCATCACCACCAACGGCAGGCCGTCCAGTTCCCTGAGCATCATCACGTCCGGGAAGCTGCCCAGGCCCGGCGGCAGCATGTCCTTCACCTTCCAGTCCATCTCGGACTGCGGGTCCGCGTTCAGTGCATAGGCGAACTTGACATCGTACTGGCCGACATCCACCCGAACGGCGAACACGACCGCCAGCTGGCCGTTTATGAAGGACATGCTGACCCTCCTGCCGACGATGTCGCCTGGGTACAGCAGGTAGTTGTCCCACTCACTGCCGCTCGGGTTGTCATCCTGGCCACGGGCGATCCACAGCCCCTCGGCTTTGATCGAACTATTGTGGTTGTTGTAGGCGATCCAGGGGCGGTTGAAGTCGGACAGGCAGCTGATGTCCGTCGTGACCTCGGCGTCGGTGACATTCACCCCAAAGCTGAAGTTGTCATGGTCGTACTTGTGGTAGACCAGCTTGTTGCCGGTTTCGTTGTAGTAGCCGAACACCGGCTGCGAGCTGAAGCCCGCCGTGTAGAACACATCGGCATGCGGGTCGTGCAGGTTGTCAAATGAAACGAAGCGGTGCACGTCCACGATCGCCGCATAGCCGTCCACCACCTCGCTGGGCGGACTGTTGCCCTCCGGCCCCTTGGCGACCACGTGGTAGGCATGGAACTCGCCGTCGTTGGCAGCGGGATCGAAGTCGGCGAAGTATCCGCCATCCGGCGGGATGAAGTTCATGTCCGCCTGGCGCAGCACACCGTCACGGTAGATGTCGTAGTCCAGCGCCCCGGTGCCTTCCGGCATGTGCCAGACACAGGGAATGAAGCCGCGGTACAGGCCCTGTGAGACACGCAGCGTGGGGGCCGGCAGCAAGCGGCTGGCGGTGGCGACCTCGCCCGGATCTGATTCCAGTCCGCCAAGCAGCGCGGTCATGCGGTAGTCATAGTCAACGCCGTACAGGCAGGGCAGCACCAGGTCCGTGATCGTATGCGTATAGCCCGGCAGCTCCTCGGCACTCTCAAGGATCAGTACGTAGTCATCATCCGTGTCGCTGGACTGCTTGGCGTACAGCCTGTAGCCGTCCCACAGTTCCGGCAGCTCCCAGCTAAGCAGGATGCTGTCCCCGCTTTCGCTGCCAACAGCCTGCAGGTTGGCGGGCGGCTGCAGGTCCACGTTGTAATCGAAGAAGATGATGTCCAGCGTGACCGTGGCGGAACTGGTCAGCAGGCCGATGTAAGTGTTGCCATTTGTGCTGATGTGCTGGGCCGGGTCAAAGTCAGCCAAAATGTCGATAGCCGCGGTCGGTGTCTCGAAGCTTACCGGTTTGACATCCCAGCGGCCGGTTGAGAAGTTCGCCATCAGGCGGTAGTAGGTTTCGTTGAAGAACACGTCGCTGACGTTGATGCGGGCCTGGATGTAATCCGTCGGCTCGCTGGACAGGCCATTGAAGCGTCCGATGCCCCAGGCCGGTGCGCCTCCACCGTCCAGCGCGAGCTTGTACCCATCCTTCTCCGTGCCACCGTTGATGATCTCGCACTGGATGCCGGCCACCGATTCCGTGTAGAGCACGGATGGCTCGCGGACGGGATCGCTGCTGAATACGTCCGGCAATTGCCAGCTGTGATCGGGCTGGACGGTCTGGACAGCTACCCCGGAGGATGAGCCATTGGAACAGCCGCTGGCTGCCAGCAGGAAAAGTATGCCGACCAGGGCAAGGGTCTGTCTTGCTTGAATCATGAATGCGCTCCGCTGCTTGCTTGGTTAATTCTGCCTTAAACCAGCGCGTGGCGCAATCCGCGATCAGCCAGCCAGTATCTCTTCTATCTCCGTCAATTGAGACCCGTTCAGTTTCCAGTCTCCAGCCGCTGCGTTGGCGATCGCCTGCCCGGGCTTCGTGGCCCCGCTGATCACGCTGGCTACACAGCTGTGGCGCAGCAGCCAGGAATGGGCCAGTTCCAGCAGGCTGTGGCCCTTGTCGGCACACCATGAGCGCAGTCGTTCCACAGTGTCGATGCGCTCATCGCCGCCGAAGCGCTGCCAGGCACCGGCGCTGCTCAGGCGGGTGCCATCAGGGGCGGGCTGGCCTGCATGGTACTTGCCGGTCAGTAATCCGCTGGCCAGCGGGAAGTAAGGCACGAAGCTGATACCAAGCTCATCGCACTGCTTCAGCACGCCGCGCTTGTCCGTTTCCTCACGGGCAACGGAGCCGTCATCCGTGGGGATATCGCCTTCCGGCTCCCGCACGAACAGGCTGTATTCATTCTGCACGGCCACAAAACGAGGACCGCCGAGCTGCCGGGCCGCCTTGTCCGCTTCCCTGAGCTGGGCTGCGGAGAAGTTGCTGCAGGCGATTTCGCGCACCTTGCCTTCCGTCACGAGGGCATGCATGGCGGCCAGCGTGTCAGCGATCGGGACCGATGGGTCCGGCTGGTGCAGCCAGTAGAGGTCGATCGTGTCCATGCCAAGCCGGCGCAGGCTGTCCTCGCAGGCCTGCCGGACATAGGCCGGGGCTGCCCCCTGGCGTTCGTCATCCACGCGCATGCCGAACTTGGTGGCCACGATGGCACGATCCCGGCGGCCCCTGAGTGCCTGGCCGAGGTACTCCTCGCTTTTCGTGGCACCGTAGATATCCGCCGTGTCCAGCAGGTTGATGCCGCTGTCGAGTGCCGCGCTGACCACCTCAGTGGTCTGTGCACTGTCCAGCCGGCCGCCGAAGTTGTTGCAGCCCAGCCCGATCGCCGATACGGACAGCGAGCCGATCTTCCTCATTTCCATGGTCCTTCCTCCGGGCAATCACTGTAGCAAAGGCGGATTACGCCGATGGACGGAATGTCCTAGAATCTACGTAAGGAGACTACCAATGAAGAAGACGCTGACACTGCTCGCAGCCCTGCTGCTACTGCTTACCGGCCAGGCCCTCGCCCAGGGTGGCGCCGCCGAGGCCGGGATTGATGAGGAAGCCACGCGCGAGGTGACCTACGACTGGTGGGAAAGCGAGGACTGGGGCCTGACGATGTTCCTGCCGGAGGGCGGGAACTACTTCGCCCCGGAGGACCTCGGCATCATGCCCGAGGATGACCCGATGAGCTATCCGCTGATCTGGATCTCTGAGGATACGAGCCTGCCCTTCAACATGGTGATGCTTGGCGCGCTCGATATGGATGAAGTGATCACCGACGATGATTACCAGTATTACTTCGAGCAGTTCCTTACGAATGTGCAGGTGGACTTCCCGAACCTGCAGGGCGATGTGCTCGGCTTCGACGTGATGGACCGCCTGTGGGACCGCTTCGTGCTGTCCGATGATGAGGGCTCGACGATGGTCAACTACCTGACCTACGTGGATGACACCTATTACAGCATCAGCTTCCTCGTCGGCCCGCTGAGCGGGCTTGACGAATCCCTGAATGCCACGGTGGACCAGATGTGGGTGACCTTCATGGAGGATGACATGCTTCCGGAAGAGGATTTCCTGCTGCCCTGGTACTTCTGATCCGGCGGGGCCAGCCCCCGTCTCCAGCCAAGTTGACCCACGCGCGCCGCGTGGACCATTCCCCCGGAGAACTGCATGTGCGCATTGATCAGCGGTGATGGCTGCATCAGCCAGCTCAACGGAGTACGGATGAGCCCGGTCAAGACCGACCCCAAGGGTGTGGTAAACCAGGACACCGTGTTCACCTTCAGCATGGAGGACGGCATCGTCACGGCGGACTACCGCGGTGGCAGCGTGCTGCGCGGCTACCTGATCGGGCGCTGCAGCGGCAGCAGCATGGAGTTCAGCTACTGCCAGATGAACGACACCGGCAACGTGGCCGGCGGCCGCTCGCATGCCGAGCTGGCGCTGATGCCTGACGGGCGCCTGCGGATGGTGGAGCACTTCACCTTCGATGACGGGCGCAAGGGCGTGAACATCATTGAGCAGCGGACCGACTAGATAGCGTGCGCACTCAAACCACGGGCCTGGCCCTGCTCCTGCTGTTGATGCTCCTCTGCAGTTCCTGCAGCAAGCCACAGCGTTCGATCGGCGAAGCGCAGCTCAGTGCCGGGAAGGTCAGCCTGCAGGTGGACACGGATGATGCCGCCAGCCTGCCACTGTATGACAGGGTCGACCTCGTGCTGTTGCCGAAGCAGCCAGACACGCTGCTGGCGGAGTTTGCCGGAAGTACGGAGTACTTTGATGCAATCCGTGGTGCGGGCGGATTCTATGTCGGCGGGGACTACCTGGAGGATGCCGAGCGCGGTTCCAGCTCAGTTACATATGAGCTGGATGCCCCGGTCGGCGCGCTGCCGGACGGCCAACAGGGCTGGCTGCTGCTGCTCGTACTGGATGGCACGGCGGTGAAGGTGGACGGATTCAGGCCGGTCAGCGGCCTGAAATAGCGCATTTTCAGGCAGCCCAGTGTACTGGGCGGTATAATCTCCGCAATGAACAGGCCTACAACGAAGAAGGGATGCGAGACACGGGAACGGATCATGGTATCGGCGGCGCGGCTGTTTGCCCGCCAGGGAGCCCGGGGCACGAGCATTGATGAGATCCTGAGCGAGTCTGGCACAGGCAAGAGCCAGTTCTACCACTACTTCTCCGACAAGGACGAACTGATCCGCTGTGTGCACGCGATGCAGATCGAGCGGATGCTGGCGCTGCACAGCGTGATCTTCGAACAGCTGGACAGCTGGGAGGGATTCGAGCTGCTGCAGGACACCGTGCTGCACCTGCTGGAGAGCCAGCGCTTCCAGAACGGCTGCCCGATCGGCAGCCTCGCCAGTGAGCTTGCGGCCAGTGATGAACTGGTGCGGATCGACACCGAGCAGTACTTCGACCGCAAGAAGGCGGCGATCGTGCGCGGCCTGACCTCCATGAAGCTGCGTGGCGAACTGCGGGCGGATACGGACGTGCAGGGCCTGGCCGATTTCGTGGTCACGGTGCTGCAGGGCGCCAAGCTGATGTGCAAGGTGCGCCGCAGTGCGGACAGCGCTTCCGCCAGCTTCAGGCATATGATGGCCTACCTCCGTTCGCACCGCACGGCACTGGCCTAAGCAGTCCATTTGGACGCTTAATCAGGATTTACTTCGATAATCCGCGAACATTTCCAAGCCTACCCCGGTCTTATGTTGTACGGATGAATAATCCTCACCCCCTGCGGAAAGGGAATTCCGCAGACGGAATTATCCACCGGACGATGAGTTATTGGCGTCCTGGATGGGTAGAATAATGTACCGAGAGGTACATACAGGAGGTAGAGCTATGAGCGTTGAGCAAATGGCAGTGGATCTTAAGAACAACATCGAGGAGCTGACAGCGGACCTGTACCGCCGCTACTGTACCAGCACCGCGATGGTGGACCACTCCTTCGGCGCCGATCTCACCTTCTGCTGCGGCTACGGCGAGTAGCATGAGGCAGGGGCCTGCGGGTCCGAAAGACAGCCACGACACTTACCAGTTTTCCCAACTTCCCCCCCTGTATGCGGGCGGGTCGGTGAATGCCGGCCCGCCTGCCTCAGAACCCGGGGAGCGGACCAGGAACCGGTTGGCAGGCTGAATCGCTATCATCGCATATATCCATTTCCCAACTTCCCCCCTGTATCGGGTGGGTCCGGCATGCAGCGCGCATGCCGGGCCTGCCTGGCACGGAAGCTGGCCGGGTTCCCGGAACTGACAACATAGCCATTTCCAATTTCCCAACTTCCCCCCTGTAACGGGCGGGGCTGCCAAGGCAGTCCCGCCTTTTCTTTTTGCCGCTTCACCCAAGGGCTCAGCGGTCTGACCCTGCGGCTGCGCATTCGCGCATCCGGGTCGGGTTGAAGATGCAGGTGGTTGGAAGATTCCTGGTGCAAGAGGAGCGGAACTTGTTTCGCTCCGGTTTGCAGACCGTCGAGTGCTTGCATGAGACGGCAATAGAATTCAGTCTGGCGCTGCGCTGGCGCATTCGCTGCCAGCGGATCGCGCTGAAGGTGCGGGAGGCCAGACCCGTGGTCTGGCAGGAAGCCAATCCCACGGATTGGCAACGGATTGCGGATAACAAATGCTCCGGCAGTCCATGGGACTGCAGTCCTGTCAGGCCATGGGCCTGACCTCCTCGTCGCATTGTGCGTCCCGCATTTGCGCAGCTTAGTAACGCTGACGCGTTCCTGCGCTACGCGCTCCATTCTGCCCATCCCCCATCCCGCATCCCGCATCCCCCATCCCGCATCCCCCATCCCTCACCTACAATTCCCCGCATGCCTTCCCTCTTCGAAACACTGAAAGCCGGCAGCGGCCCGCTCTGGCAATCCGCCCAGTCCCATCCCTTCGTGGACGGGCTGGCCGACGGCAGCCTGCCGCGCGAGAAGTTCATCCACTACCTGAAGCAGGACTATGTGTATCTCATCGGCTATGCGCAGGCCTGGGCCAGGGCCGCCGCCAAGGCACCTGACCTGACCCTGCTCACAGCGGCCAGTGGCCTGGTACATGACACGCTCGGAATGGAGATGGAGCTGCACCGTTCCTACTGTGAGCAGTTCGGCATCAGCCGCGACCAGCTGAACAGGGAGCAGGCCGGGCCGATCTGCCGGGCTTACGTGGACTTCTGCCTGGCCACTTCGAACGAGGGTGACTTCATCGACCTGCTGGTTGCCATGATCCCCTGCGGCGTGGGCTACGCGGAAATCGGCACACGGCTGGCAACGCAACTCAGCGACGTACAGGAGCATCCATACCGGCAGTGGATCGAGACCTACGCCTCGGCTGAGTTCTGGGCCTATGCGGACTGGATGACAACGACGCTCGATGGCCTGTCAGATGAGATCGGACCGGCGCGCATCCCGCGCCTGCAGGCGCGCTTCGACCTCGGCTGCCGCTATGAATGGATGTTCTGGGAGATGGGCTGGACGATGGGGGAGTGGCCCATCTGAGTGGACAGTTGGCAGTGGGCAGTAGTCAGTTTGAGTTTGCAGAATCAGAATGAGAAGCAGCAACAGGTCCGAGGTTCAGGCAACAGCCTTCTGCTGATTCTGTTTCTCATTCTGCCAACAGACCCTGACAACTGCCTACTTTCCACTGACTACTGATTACTGATCCACTCGTACAGTTCGCGTCGCGTGCGGAATACATGCTGTTCCACCTGCGGGTTGGCAGCGAGGATCTCCAGCGTGCGCCGGCGGCTGCGCTTTGGATAGTCCCAGACCCACTTCAGGAAGGGCAGGTCGAAGCGCTCGGGGCAGCCCTCGCCGCAGTCAGCGCGCTCCCGTCCGAGGTGAATCCGTACACGCCTGAGTACCTGCCACATGCAGAACAGGCGCGGGAAGTCCAGCCAGACAACCATGTCGGCGCGTGCAATGCGCATTGGCAGGCTGCCGGTGTAGTTGCCATCGACAAGCCAGCGATCAGCCGCCACGATGGCGGCCTCCTGCCGCTCCCACTGCTCATCCGTAGGCTGTTGCCAGCCCGGACGCCAGAATTCGCGGTCAAGGTGAATGAGCGGCAGATTGAGCCTGCGCGCCAGCTCCACGGAAGCCGTGGACTTGCCGGAGCCGCAGTTGCCGATCACGAGTACGCGCTGCATGGACATTGAGTTATTCCCAGGATCAGAATGAGAAGCAGAATGAGAATGAGCAGAAGAAGTCATCAGTCTGGAGTCTCAATTACCGGCAGGCTGCCTGCAAAATACTGCTGCTTCTGCTTCTCATCCTGCTTCTGTTTCTGTTTCTCATTCTGTTTCTGCTTCTGCTCTCAGCTCTCTGCTTTCTGCTCTCTGCACCCTCGTTGTCAGATCACGCGGCCGCTGGGCAGCGGTGCACCCTCGATCTTCAGCCTCACTTCCTGCACCGCCTGTTCACGCACCGGCAGGCGCCAGATCACGGCAATCACTGCGATCGCCGCGAACACCCAGCTGCCCATCCCGAGGGCCGCCGCTGCCAGAGCGACAACTGCCATGGCAGGCATCGCATAACCACAGATACCGAGATTGAAGTGCCTGTCCCGCACGATGCACAGGGTGAGGAAGAATATCGCCATCGGCACCCCGAGCCACCAGGCGATGTCCGCCTGGCTGGCAGTGCCGTGGTGTTCGGACAGGTCAAGCTCGGCGGCGATCGCGGCCCCGGTCACGGCCAGCGAGCCGAAGATTAACAGGTGGCCGTAGCCCCAGATGAACACCGTGTTGAACTCGCGCTTGGGCAGGTGCTCGCGCTCCTCGAAGTACAGCCAGAACAGTGAGAACACTATCAGGAGCGCGGAGATCGCGGTGGATACAGGGGTCCAGCTCGGATGCTCGCCATACAGCTGGCCGAAGCCCATGCTGATTGCCAGCATGATCTCGCCGAGCGAGATGATCGTCAGCAGGCCGTAGCGCTCAATCATGTGGTGGCGGTGGAAGGGCGT
Source organism: Planctomycetales bacterium (assembly GCA_022646745.1). GTDB lineage: Bacteria > 4484-113 > 4484-113 > 4484-113 > JAFGCY01 > JAHEFU01. Next base: position 949,622 of record CP060262.1, read on the forward strand.
GTCCTTTGCCTTCTCGGCGAACATCGGCACACTGAATTCGACAAGGAAGCACACTGCGGCAAGGCCGTAGAACAGGGCGGGAGATGCATCGCGGGTGATGAAGTAGTAGGCGATCCAGCAGGCCTGGGCGAACATGATGCCACCGGCATAGCGCAGCGTCGTCAAGCGGTACTGCGGGTTGGCACTGGCCCGCAGCCACAGCGCAGCCATCCCGATGCGCATGATGCACCAGCCGAGCAGGCCCCAGCTGAAGTCATGGCTCTCGAAGATATGCCCCGCGCCGCCGGCGAACACCAGCTCTCCGCACATGATCAGCATCACGAGCAGGCGGTAGACCGGGCCGTCGTTGTCAAAGGCCGAGGCGAACCAGGTGAAGTTCATCCAGGCCCACCAGATGCTGGTGAACAGGAAGATGAAGATCGGCAGGTTCTCCAGGCCATGGCCCTCGCTGATCGCATGGTGCAGGCCGGCGGTGGCGGCGGCGATCGCGATCACACTGACGAGATCGAAGAAAAGCTCAAGCTGGGTCGCAGGACGGTGCGACTCGTTCGGGTTGCGCGCCGGCAGCGGCAGGATCGGCTTGAATCGGCTCATGGATAGATTCTATGCCCTGCCGGGATTGGCAATGGGAGCGGGATTCCCCATTGATCAGCCAGTGATTGCACCAGGCAATTTTCCAGGGATTCCGGAATCCAGCTTGCCAATCCGGGGAAGTACGGGTAAGATCTCCATCTGCCAGCGGCGGAGGTGAGGATTACATCGGTGGCGTTGCTTCGGCAACAGCGGGTTCGAAACCCGCAGACCCTCCCTGACAATCCCTGGCATGATTCAGGCTTCCACAGGCCCGGGCGGTGGGTGGCTGGTTTACATCGTCTTGAAAACGCAAATCACCAGCCCAGCAAATCCCCCGGGCCTTTCCGTTTTCTGTGAATCAGCAGCATGCGGCAGCATTGCCAGACTGAGCGGTACCCATTAATTGCACCAGGCATTTTCCGGGAATTCCCGGATTCCACCTTGCCAATTGCTAAAAGCGCGGTTACTATTCCCGTCCGCCAGCGGTGGCGGGGGGACTACATCGGGATATCCTGAGGTCGCGGGTTCAAATCCCGCCGCTTCCCAGGAAGCGTAGCTCAGTGGACCAGAGCACAGGACACTGCATCACCCCCCGGCGATTCCCTGGCGAAAGCATATGTGGCCTGGGCGGCGGGTGGCTGGTTTACATCGCCTGTGAACCGAAATTCACCAGCCCGCTTGTACCCCCGGGCTGCGGGACAGTAAAATCGGGCGGTGGGCAGCCGGAATACATCGGACAGTCACTTCGACATCCGGCTGCGTTATCCCCCCAAACGGGAGACAGTGATGGTTCTGTTCAGCAGGGGCAGGAAGGCCCCGAAGAAGCCGGACACCCATAACCTGGCGGGTGGCCGTGCGTACAGCCTCAGTCCGCAGCGCGAGCTGCTGGACATCGCGCTCACAAGCAAGCTGCAACGCCAGTTCTACCGCGAGCCGGATGAGACGATGCGGCGTGTGCGCAGGCTCGTGAAGGAAGCCGGGCCGGAGTTCGCCGCGCGCTGTGCACTGTACACCCGCCACAGGATGGGCCTGCGCAGCATCAGCCACCTGCTGGCCGCCGAGGTCAGCCGCCGGGCATCCGGTGAGCAGTGGCTGTCGGACTTCTACCGCCTGGTTGCCAGGCGGCCGGACGACATGCGAGAGATCATCGCCTGCATCATGGGTGGCCCGGAATTCGGTGAAGGTGTTGCCAGGAAGAGCGGCAAGGGACGCAAGCGCAACGGCCATGCATTGCCGAATTCGCTGAAGCGCGGATTCGCAAGGCGCTTCGAGCAGTTCGACGAGTACCAGCTCGGTGCTTACCGCGGTGAGGGTCAGGGCGTGTCGCTGGTTGACGTGATGCGGCTCGTGCACCCGCGTGAGACGGAGGCGATCCGCAAGCTCAAGGACGGCACGCTGCGCAGCCAGAAGCAGGACGCGAAACTGACGAGGAGCGGGCAGCTGGCTGACAACGCCGAGTCCGCCGCGCAGCTGAAGCGCGAGGTCTGGCATGCCGAGATCGAGCGGATGGGCTACAACGCGCTCGTGATGAACGCGCGCGGAATCCTTGCCAGCGCCCCGGAGCTGAAGGGCCGTCTGTGCGAGCGGATCGAGGATGCTGAAGCCGTGCGGCGCAGCCTGATCCAGCCGCTGCAGATCTACCGCGCCTACCGCGAACTGGAGGACCGCCAGCTGAGGCTGAGCCTGAGCAGGGCGATCGATCTGGCATGCGCCAATGTGCCGCGCTTCGAGGGCCGCACCCTGGTGGCATTCGACGAAAGCGGCAGCATGACCGCATGGACGCATGGTGACATGAAGATCCCGGCTATCGAGTATGCATCGCTGTTCGCGGCGATCCTCGCCAGGTCGCAGGATGCGGACGTGATCAGCTTTGACACGACTGCGCGCTACCGGAAGTATGATCTTGGCAACACCACGCTGAGCATCGCTGAAGACTGGCATGTGGCGCGTGGCGGAGGCACTGACATGGGCACGATCTTCAGCAGGATGCGCGGGAAGTATGACCGCGTGATCGTGCTGACAGACATGCAGAGCTGGTATGGTGTCGATCCGGAGAAGGCGGCAGCGCTGTACGAGAAGAAGCAGCGCAGGCCGCTCAAGATCTACAGCTTTGACCTGACCGGCTACGGCACGGCCCTGTTCCGCCCGGGCAGCATCCAGATGCTGTCCGGTGTCAGCTTCGGTGTGTTTGACACCATCGCCAGGCTGGACCAGGGCGGGGATGTGCTGATGGATGAAGTGAACGCGGTGCGCTTCACCGATGAATGGGTGCAGAGCGTGCGCGACAGCCACGGAAAGTGACAACATGGGCGGGGCAGGGAGGCCCCGCTGCACGGGATGTCGTGGATGGAGGCCAGGCCGTTGGCTTGGCAGCTGCCAGGCTCATAGCCTGGCCTCCGTTGTATTGCTTGCGTTGGGCCTCCAATCGCCACCTATCTCGCTTCAGAGCCCTCGCAGCTTCCACACGCGCTGGCGTGACTTCGCACCGTGGCTCCCATGCCAGGCTTACAGCCTGGCCTCCCCTGCTGCCGAAGTAGGAAGCTCCTAGTGGGCGGCGGGGGCCGGTGCACCCTTCCTGCGGTTTGCGGCATGGCCCTTGCCAAGGATCAGCAGCAGCGGCAGGGCGCAGACGAACAGGCTGGCAACGAACAGGTAGACATCCTCGAATGACAGCACCATCGCCTGCTGCTGCACCAGCCCCGTGACGACCTTCAGCGCAGCCGTCTGGCTCTGCAGCATGTCATAGCCGCGGCCCTGCAGGTAGCCCTGGATGCCGCTGAGGAACTGCAGCGAGGCCGGGTCATAGGCCCCGATGCCCTCCGCCAGGCGCTGGAAGTGGAAGTCGAAGCGCCGGTCCAGCACGAAGGTCAGCACCGCGATGCCGAGGCTGCCGCCGATCTGGCGGGTCAGGTTGTAGAGCCCGGCCGCGCTGCTCACATCATCCTTCGGGATGGTGCCAAGCGTGGCAACGCTGAGCGGAATGAACATCAGCGGCAGGCCCATGCCGCGCCACATCAGCGGCCAGAAGAAGAACTGCGCGGTGGTCTGGCTGTTCACATGCGACAGCCTGAGGATCATACCGATCAGGATCAGGCTGCCGATGCCGACGAGGATGCGCGCATCGAAGCGGCTCAGCAGGATGCCGGCCAGCGGCATGAAGATCACCATGATCAGCGAGCCGGGGATCATCAATTCGCCGGTCTGGGTGGCGGTGAAGTGCAGGATGTTCTGCGTGAACACGGGGATCACGAAGGTGGTGCCGTACAGGCCGACGCCGAGCACGATGCTGTACAGGCTGCCGGCCCACAGCGGCTTGTACTTCAGCACGCGCAGGTTGACAGCGGGGTTCGGGATGCGCAGCTCATGGCGCACGAAGGCGAACAGCGCCACGACGCAGAGCACCGCCAGCGTGACGATGTAGCCACTCTGGAACCAGTCGTACTCACGGCCCTGCTCCAGCAGCACCTGCATGCTGCCGAGTCCCGCTGCCAGCAGCAGGATGCCCAGCAGGTCGACGCGGCCGGTTGCCCTGCGGGGCTTGTCCGGCACGAACATCATTGCCATCAGCACGGCGAGGATGCCGACGGGCAGGTTGATGAAGAAGATCCAGCGCCAGCCCATCATGTCAGTCAGGTAGCCGCCCAGCGTCGGGCCGAAGGCCGGGCCGACCACCACGCCGATGCCGAACAACGCCTGGGCCATGCCCTGCTGGTGCGGGGGGAAGGTCTCGAACAGGATGGACTGCGCCTTCGGCAGCAGCCCGCCGCCGAACAGGCCCTGCATGATGCGAGCGAACACGAGCATCCCGAGCGATGTTGACAGCCCGCACAGCACGCTGCTGGCAACGAAGGCCACGAGCGTGAAGAGGTAGTAGTTACGCTGGCCGAAGCGGTCGGACAGCCAGGCCCCGAGCGGGATGATCACCACGTTGGCCATCGCGTAGCCGGTGATCACCCAGCCGATCTGGCTGAGCGTGGCTCCGAGGCTGCTTTGCATGTGCGGCAGTGCCACGTTGACGATGCTGACGTCGATCACCTCCATCAGCGCCCCGAGGCTGACCGTCAGTGCCACGGCCCATTTGTACCAGGAACTCTCGCGGATGCGCTGCGCGCGAGCCCCGCCTGCGAGCACTGCCATCAACCGGCCCTGACGTGCACCACGACGGACATGCCCGGTGCCAGCATTTCGCGCAGGCCCTCGTCAATCAGCGCGTCGTCAAGCCGGATGCGCACGGGGATGCGCTGCACGACCTTGGTGAAGTTGCCGGTGGCATTCTCCGGCGGGATCAGGCTGAAGGTGGCCCCGCTGGCCGGGGAGAAACTGTCAACGACGCCGCTGAGCGTCACGCCCGGCAGGGCGTCCACCTCGATCTCGGCTGCCTGCTGCGGATGCAGGCGGCCCAGCTGGGTCTCCTTGAAGTTGGCCTCGATCCAGATCTCATCGGGCACGATTGCCAGCAGGTTCTGGCCGGGGCTGACCTGCTGCCCGGGCTCGACATTGCGCCGTCCGACACGGCCGCTGCGCACGGCATGGATCTCACAATGCGAGAGGTCCAGCCTGGCCTGAGCGACCGCAGCCTCATGCACCTCGACCGTTGCCAGTGCGGTCTCGTACTGCGCCTGGTTGTAGCCGACCTGCCGCTGGGCGGCAACTGCTGACTTGCGGCCGCCGTCACTGCTGGCCTGCAGGGCCGTAGCCTGCTCGATGCCTGCCTGTGCCTGGGCGATGCGCCCCTCAGCACTCTGCAGCTCATCATGAGCCGCGTCGACACGGGCCTGGGCGGTGTCACGGGCGGCCGTTGCGTCGTCAAGTTCCTGGCGCGAGACGATGTTGGCAGCGAACAGGCTGTCCAGCCGACCAAGGTGCGTCTGCGCCTGGTCAAGGGCTGCCTGCAGCTCGCGGATGCGGGCCTGGGCGGCGTCACGGGCGGCTGTGGCCTGCTCCAGCGTGGCCTGAGCGCCGCTGATCGAAGCACTGGCCTGCTGCTGTGCTCCGTCAGCGCTGCTGTCCATCGCGCCGGCCTGGGCCGCGCTCACGCCGACCATCGCCTGTGCCGCATCGGACTGCTGCCGGGCGACGTGCAGCTGTGCCTCGGCCTGCTGCAGGCGGATCTCGAACGGTGCCGGATCCAGCCGCACCAGCAGCTGCCCTTCCTCCACCACCTCATTCTCGCCGACCAGCACCTCCAGCACCTGCCCGCTGAGCTGGGTGCTGACCGGCAACACGTTGGTGTTGATCTGTGCGTTGTCAGTCGAGACGTACAGCTGCTGGTGCTGCCACCACTGCCAGCCGTAGACCAGGGCCCCGCCGACGACCAGCATGGGCAGCAGGAAACGCAGCGGCGAGGGACGGCCGTTGCCATTCCCGTTGCCCGCCTTCGGTTCCGGCTGCTTCTGTTCGTTACTCATCATGTGCTCCGTTGCTTTCCGATTCCAGCTGCGCGTCCGTTTCCGCCAGCAGGCCCTCGAGCCATTCCAGCTCAAGCGCCAGCTTGCGCATCACATAGCCGCGCATGCTCTGCTGCATCGGTTGGGTGGCCTTGTCGAAGCTGTAGTTCATCCGCTCACGCAGGGCGTCAACGCGCTGCTGGATCAGCTGGCGGCGCTGGGCCGGATCGAGGCGGTCGCTGAACCACATGCGGGTCATGAAGCGCGCCTGGGCATTGACCCAGCTGTCGTTGGCTTCCTCGGTCATCAGCTCCAGCCAGTAAGCGCGACCGGCCTCGGTGATTTCATAGACCGTGCGGCGCCCGCCGCTGCCACTCTTGCGGACCAGGCCGCGCTCCGTGAGGCGCTTCAGCAGGGGGTAGATCGCGCCGAAGTTGGCGCTCAGCGCGGTCCCCATGTAGTGCTCGAGCCACTCCCTGAGCGCATAACCGTGCATCGGCTCACGCAGGAGTGCCCCAAGTGCGGCAAGTTCCAACATATATCAGATTGATATATTACTCCTCGCCGCTGATTATTCTCATTGGAGGGAAATTTGCTGCAGATCAGCAGGATTCCCGGTCCAGCTCACTTGCCATCCTTTCCCAGCCCGCGGGCCAGCATGGCCACCTGCAGCTCCAGGCGCTTGATTTCGCGGGCGGTGGCGTTGCGCTCGATCTCCAGCCAGAACCACAGCTTGAGCATTCCCACCGCCATCATGCCGAAGGCGGCCAGCATCGCCCAGCTGATCAGCTCCTTGGTGTTCTCCGCAGCGATGTAGCGGGTGATGCACCAGACAGTGGCCCCGAAGATCGCGAACATCACGATGCTGGCAAAGATGCTCAGCAACCTGTTTCGCCCGCGGAAGGTGTCGAGCACCATTTCGTCAATGCGCTGCTCGCCGCTGAGCTTCTCCCAGTCCGCGCTGTACTCCTGATCCAGTGCCTGCTTCAGCCTGTTGTCAAAGTCTTCCATGTCAGTCTTCCTTCAGCATGCCGCGCAGCATTTTCCTCGCCGCGAACAGCCTTGATTTCACGGTACCGGCCGGCAGGCCCAGCAGGCGGCCGACCTCACTGAGGGCATAGCCCTCGTGGTAATGCAGCAGCAGCGGCTCACGCAGCTCATCCGGCAGTGTACGGATTGCGATGCGCATGCTGTCCAGCTCGCCGTCAGGGGATCCGGCCTGCGAGGAGGTTTCCTCGCTGAGTCGTTCCACGCTGCCGCGTTCACGCTGGCGCCGGTGCACTGCATCCGCCGCCAGGTTGCGCAGGATGTGCAGTGCCCAGGCCGGGAAACCCGCCGGGTCACGCAGTGAACGGATGCCACGCGAGATTGCCAGCCAGCAGTCCTGGCCCAGCTCGCTGGCCTGCTCCTCAGTGTCACAGAGCTGGCGCGCGCGGCGGGACAGCAGGGGCTGCCACAGGTCCACCAGCTGCCCGAGCGCTTCCTCATCGCCGGACTGGCAACGCATCACAAGCAACTCGCTCAGGACAAACTGTGCAGATCTGGCCATTACCGCTTTAGAGGTCTGTTGAGGACAGTGATCGGTTCATTGTGGCAGGGAGAAACGAAAAAGGCTCCCCATTGCGGGGAGCCTTGTGGTTTCGATAGATGTTGTACGGCTTCTGAAACTTGCAGACAGCGAGAAGCTTTGCTTTGAGCTGTGCTGCAGACCGTCGAGCCCTCGGGCGAGACGGCAGGAAGAATCAGATTCCGCCGGCCGGCGTGCCGTCGCCACGGGTACCGGTGAACTGCTCGACGCGGTTGAGCACCTTGTCGGAGAAGTCGGTGTTCTGCTGCTCCAGCAGCTTGAAGTCGTGCGGGCTGGAGGCCGCGGCCAGCGCGGTCTCGTAGGTGATCTGGCCGAGGTGGTACATCTTCAGCAGGTAGCGGTCGAAGGTGATCATGCCCTCGTCCTCACCTTCCTCCATCGCGAGCTTGATCAGCTCCGTCTTCTCCTCGTCCTCGATGAACTCCTTGATTCGCCCGGTGACCTTCATGATCTCCATCGCGGGGATACGGCCACCACCGACCATCGGCAGCAGTCGCATCGAGATGATGGACTTGATGGTCTCGGACAGCATCAGGCGGGCCTGCTTCTGCATCGTCTCCGGATAGAAGTCGATCACGCGGCTGATGGTCTGGGTCACGTTCAGGGTGTGCAGGGTGGACAGCACCAGGTGGCCGGTGAGGGCGGCCTGGAAGGTGGCGTTGACCGTCTCACGGTCACGCATCTCACCGATCAGGATGATGTCCGGGTCCTCTCGCATGGCGCCACGGATGGCGTCCATGAAGGAGTTGGTGTCCACGCCCAGCTCGCGCTGGTTGATGATCGCTTCCTTGTCGGTCAGCACGTACTCGATCGGATCCTCGATGGTGAGGATGTGCACCGGGCGGCGGTTGTTGACGTAGTCAATCATTGACGCCAGCGTGGTGGACTTACCCGAACCCGTTGTTCCCGTGAGGATGATGATGCCACGGCGTTCAAGGGAAAGTTCCTCAAGGATCAGCGGCAGGTTCAGTTCCTCAAAGCTCGGCACGACGTCGTTGACCAGTCGGAGAGCTGCGGCGACGGATCCCTTCTGGCGATACAAGTTGACGCGGAAGCGGCCCTGCAGGCCATCGTCGCCCTTGTACACGTATGCGAAGTCGATCTCGTTCTCCTCCTCCAGGCGGTACTCGCGCTTTGGGGTGAGCAGCTGCTTGGCGAAGCGCTCCATCTCCTCCTCATCGAGGATGTCCCAGTCGGCGGGCATCAGGTCGCCGTCCAGTCGCAGGAAGGGCGGACGGCCGGCGCCGAGGTGCAGGTCGGAAGCACCCTTCTTGATCACGATTCTCAGCAATTCGTCAATATGCATCTGAGCTGACTCCAGGCGGATTACATGGGGAAGTTGGACCCCTACGGCCGGATGCGTGCCCCGAATTCCGGCGGTACAGAATTATAGCAATATACCGGCGCGCATGCACATATATAGAGATTTGTACATGCCCGGGATTTCAGGGCTGCACGTTGAAGGTCATCGTGCGGGTGGCGTAGCCATTCCCGACATCGGAAATCTCGACGCGGCAGGTGAACTCGGTGTCAGCGCTGCCGGAGTTGCTCCAGACCACCGGCAGGGAATAGCTGCGGGTGTCCACGGTATCCCAGACCACCCGATCCTGCACGCCACCGCTGAAGGTCCAGACCACGCGGAAGGGTGCCGTGCCAAGCTCCCAGCTGACGTTCATGGTGCCCGCCTCGCCGCTGACGGGCTGGGCCGAGCCACTGCGGATCTCGCCGATGTCCGGGCGCCGGGTCGGCTGCTGGGCGATCGGGACGTAGTGCGAGCTCGAGCAGCCACCGGAAAGCAGCAGCACGCATGCAAGCAATAGTGGGAAAATCCTGTTCATCACTCTCATCTTGCCCCAGACCTTACTGTCCAGCCATCAGGTTAGAATGTAGCGGACGTCGACCAATTCTCGATAGATTCTACCGTGAAGATAAACGCGGAGGTGAGCACGGTGCAGCCAGCCCTGATTGATTACCTGTGGGTGACCGCAAATCCCTATACCTGGATCTTCCCGGCCGCCGGCTTCTTCCTCGGGATCTGGGTCTGGGTGGACGCCAATGACAAGACTGACTACGCCGCAGTGTGGGGCATCCTCACCATGCTGTGCTTCCCGGTGTTCTTCCCGCTGTACTACTTCGCGCTGTTCGCACACAGCCGTACACCGCGCACACGCCACATGGCGGAGGAGCTGGAGATGAAGCGCATGCCGCAGGTGCTGGGCAAGACAGCGATGGACCGCGAGTACATGCTGGCCAAGCTTACGGAGGGGCCGGGCACGGTGTTCGACCCGCAGTCCGGCATGAGCCGCAAAATGGGCGGGCACCGCTACCGCGAACTGGCCACGGCCGAGGACCTGCAGGTGACTGACCCGCAGGGCGCATGGGACTACCTCACAGACCTGTACGAAACCTCCGAGCTGGAGAAGGATACGGAAACCATCGCGACCTGCGAATGGTACATGCGCCGCCTGCCGGATGGCGACAAGCGCTTCACGCACTGGCTGAAGCACCGGCATGATCCGCCGCCGGAGGATGAGGAAGCGGAACCAGCCGCCGGCAATGCCTGAGCCAGCGCTGCGCTAGAATCGGCTGATGCATGTTGACGACGCCCTGCGCCACTGGTCCGCCTGGCTTTTGACCGCCCGCGGGCGCAGCCGCAGCACGGTGGGCAGCTACCTGCGGGACATGCAGCAGTTCGTGCATCTCAGTGGACTGGCGGAACTGTCCGGGCTGGACCGGGCAAGGGTGGTGGACTGGCTCAATGCACTGGCCGAGCGGGAGATGGCACCGCGCAGCCGGGCCCGCAAGCTCAGTGCGCTGAAAAGCTTTGTCGGCTGGGCGATGGAATACGGCCACCTGGCGCAGGACCCGGTGCCGGCTGAACTGGCAACGCAGCGCGGGCTGGACCTGCCGCATGCGCTGACCCAGGGTGAAGTGCAGGCAATCCTCGATGCCACGCGCGGGCTGGATCCACTTTCCGTCCGTGACTCCGCGATGCTTGAGACCCTCTACGCCTCTGGGATGCGGGTCAGCGAACTGACAACGCTGCGCCTGGCCGACCTGCACCTGCCGGAGGGTTTCGCGATCGTGACCGGCAAGGGCAGCAAGCAGCGCCTGGTACCGCTTGGGCATTACGCGATCGAGGGCCTGAAGGCCTATATCGGCCCCGTGCGGGAGTCGATCTGTCCGACAGCGCCCCTGCATCCGGAGGTGTTCCTCACCCGGCGCGGGGCGATCAGCCGCTCGATGGTGTTCCGGCTGGTACAGAAGTACGCCCTGCTGGCCGGGGTGAAGAGCCATGTCTCGCCGCATACCTTCCGCCATTCCTGTGCCAGCCATATGCTGGAGGGTGGCGCGGACCTGCGCCTGGTGCAGGAACTGCTGGGACATTCCAGCCTGACCACCACGCAGATCTACACGCATATCGACAAGCGGCGGCTGCGGGAGGTCTACGACCGCGCCCATCCCCACGCGTGAAACGATTTCATGCACCCGGCCGGCCTGGGTTGTCAACACGCAGCAGCCTGACAGGTTGATAAGTCCGCTATCCACTGTTGACAATCTGTGCGCCGGATTGCTTTTGGGAATTTTCCGGGACAGCCCACGCAGCTGCCGGATGTCCGCCAGGCCTGGTATCCCCGTATGCCCTGTCCCGGACTGGCCCCAGGGAGATGGCAACCAGCCACATGCCCGTCAGTTGTGCCGATCTATCAACCAGTCAGGTTGACAACACAGTCCCGTGGTTGATAAGTGAAGGAAATCCAGGGAATTTCAGAAATTACCCGGATTTCTTATTGACAACGGCTTGCTGGGGGAGTATCATCACATTGTCAAGGCAGTGATGCTGATGGCGGAAACGCCGGAGTCACCGCCCTCCAGCGAGGCCCCCGGGTCGCGCTGGGGCAAGACAGGCATGCGGTTGGCAACAACCTCGTGCATCCCGCGGTGGCCTGTCCACCGTCGGGGAAGAGGCGGCTTCTGGGTGGCAACACCCAACTGGCCAGCCTGGGACCGCGCCGCAAGGCAGGTCCATGGCATGCCGGGACGCCTGGTGGCAACACCGGGCGGGTGCAGTGGCAACACCGCACTCCCGAGATGGTTAGGCTTCGGTTTAACCGGAATGCCGCAGGCCGGCGGCAACGGTGGCAACACCGATGCTGACGACCAAACCGACAGCGGGTTCGCCCGCTGTCACCCCCGCCCCGTGCGGGGGCCGAAGCCCGGAGCAATCCGGGCTTCACTATTTTCTTGCTGATTCGCCCGAGGGCTCATCGGTCTGGCGCTGCGGCTGCGCATTCGCGCATCCGGGTCGCGCGGAAGTTGCGGGGTTCGGCGGTCTGGCGCTGCAATCCGGCTAAGCCGGATTGGGTCGCGCTGAAGTTACTGGAGGCCAGATGTCAATCTGGCAATATCTTCAAGCGAAAACTCTCCTGTTTGTGCTATCAGCGATTGGCTAAGCCATGAGCTGTATTGCAGACCGTCGAGTGCTCGCACGAGACGGAAAGAGAATACGGCCTGGGCCTGCGCTGGCGCTATCACTGCCAGCGGGTCGGCCGGAAGAAACATCGCTGCCCCTGAAGGTGCATCGCGCAATCAGTCAGGCCGAAGGCGTGATCGGCCTGAAGTTGCGTACTTCTGCAATGACAAGTAGAGACTTGTAGCGGTGGCGCCTTGCGCTAATTGAAAGGGCATCTCCCGAAGTTTCCTTGCCGAGAACTACATTTCCCTTGGATTGGAGTTGAACGGGACAAGAACCTGGCCACATTGATTTGAGCCATCAGCTTCGCAACCCGTAACTGTCACTTCCAGTTGGCGCCAGGCGCCACCGCTACCCAGACTAATCGGACCATCCCTGTTGCCTTCTGCCTTCTGCCTACTGCCTACTGCCTTCTGCCTTCTTACCTCTGCCAGTCGTTGTCAGACTTTCGTCTGACCTCCCTCTGCCACTGCCCACTGCCCACTCGCTAGGGCATCCACAGCATGATCCCCTCGTTCGTCAGCACGATGCACTGCTGTCCCTGCTCGGTGTCCAGCACGACTGAGCCCTGGATGGTGCCTACCGGTCGGCTGCCGGCCCTTTCGTTCCCGGCTGCGTCGAACACGCGCATGCCGTGGTCATTGCCATAACCACCTGGCGTCACAAGCATGAATGGACGCAGGGTGCCAGGCGGCCGGTAGGGTTCGACCTGGCAGCCGTCCATGTCCCGGCTCCAGTTCAGCTTGAAGGCGGTTTCGCCACCCAGCACTGAATCGGTCCAGCCTCCGGTCCAGATCAGGTCGCTGCAAGCATCACCACTGATGTCAAAGGCAGCCAGCAGCTCCCTGTCCGGCAGGCCAAGCCCGGTAATGGACTGGCCGAACCCCAGGGAAACCAGGCTGATTGCCTGCTGGTCCCATTCAAGCACTTCCGCAAGGCCGTCACCGTCCACGTCGCCAAATCCACGGAATGACAGGCTGCGGCCCTGTCTCAGCTCTGCATTGCCGCTTATCACCTGCCGCTCTGATCCAAGCAGCACGTAGCCTGTGCGCGACTCATCAAGGCAAAGCAGGTCCTCCAGCCCATCGCCGTCAAAGTCCGCCGGGGGCCAGTTCAACAGCGGATGGCAGGCCGGCCTGAGCTGGCGGGCGATCCCGGCGTTGTCAACGGTGAATCCGCCGGAGGGATGGTCCAGCACAAGCAGGTCTCGTCCGTCACCATCCGGGTCCCAGCCGTACAGCAGCCGCGCCCTGCCATCCTGCCCACGTTGCGGGCTGATGCTGCCATAGACCTGCCAGCTGGTGGGATTGATCCAGCTAAGGAGCATGCGTTGCTGGTTCAGTACGATGATTTCCGCTTCGCCGTTGCCATTCGTATCCGCCAGGCAGATTGATGCTGAGTCAGCGAATTCGAGGGAATTGAGCCGGCGGCGCATCAGCCAGTTCCAGCCGCGCTTCAATTCCGCAGGGGCCTGTCCTTCATCAATGGCACTGTCCCGAGACTTGAAATGGAAGTCATCTGCCCTCCCATCCTGCAACTCCGGACGCTGATTGGCGAAATCCTGTGGAGCTGCAGGCTCCTCCTCAACAGGCTGGCGCACTTCCGGCTTCCACACCTCTTCCTGATACGGATGCACTTCTTCAACGGCACGGATCTCCGTCCCACCGAGGCCATGGAAGATGATCAACCAGAGCATGGCGACCAGCAGCATGGAACCGCCGCAGCCGTATGTCACCATGTCCGGAATCAACTGCGGGATGTCCTCCGGCCGGGGTGGCTGTCCATTGCCTTCCGTGCGCCATCCGCTCACGGATACACCAGCACCTTGTCAAAGGCGCAGACAACCAGGTGTTCCACGCCGTCGGCATCCGCCACGACCTCAAGCCCGGTGCAGTACTTCTCCAGTGCTTCGTGGTATTCCACGCTGCCCAGCGGGCCATAGGCCACCAGTTCGGTGCCCATCTCGGCCTCCGGCACGGTCCACATCGACTTCCGGCCGTCGCCATCATGGTCGAACACCGCCAGCGGGATGCGGTACAGCCACATGTCGCTGAACATGCTGCCCTCGCCCGGGTTCTGCAGCTCGCGGACGCGGCCCTCGGTATGCTCGTAGAAGTAGTCGCCCCAGCTCGGCAGCAGTTCTGTCACGCCGTCGCCATCGATGTCCGCCACCATCTCGAACATCGGCCCCATCGTCATCAGCGGATCATCAGGCAGGGTCAGGCTGCTGCGCTTGCCGTCCACGTGCACGATCATCTTCACCGGACCGTCGCCGAACAGCACCGAATAGCGTCCGTCGCCGTCCATGTCCACCAGCAGGCAGTCCTGCTGGAACACCCCGTCGCTGTCACCGTCGCTGTTGGCAATGCTGAGCAGCTCGGTTCCGCCCTGGTTGTACAGCTTGCAGTGCGAGTAGTCCTGCTCATGCAGCAGCAGTTCCATGTCGCCGTCCCCGTCGCAGTCCGCCGTGGCGCGCCAGTCAGGCAGCAGCATGCCCTCGAAGGTATGCAGCGAGTTCATGTCGAAGTCAGCCACGTAGGTGCGCGGGGTGCTGCCGTCCTCGTCGTCATACACCACGTCGTCGCAGCCGTCCCCGTCGAAGTCCCAGAACTCCACGCTTTCGTTGTCAATCTCGGGCATCCAGTGGTGGCGGCGCACCATCTTGCCATCCAGGCTGACGATGTCCACATCAGCATCGCCGGAACTGTCCCAGAACACCAGCTCGCGCAGCCCGTCGCCGTCGGCATCGACGCTGCGCATGTAGGTCACGGGTACGAAGATGTTGGTCGGGTGGTAGTCCAGCTCGCGCCAGGCCAGCTGGCTGCCGCTGAGCATGCCGGCCTCGCGCACCTCCGGCCGCATTTCGTCCACCGCACGCTGGATGCTCCAGGCCATCAGGCCGATCAGCACCACGATGAGCACCAGGCAGCTGCCGCAGCCCACCAGCCAGGGCGTGTAGTTCGCCTTCGGCTTCTGGTACACCGGCGGCGTGTAGCGCACCGGATCGTGGTAGCTCCCTTGGTTCATGGCTGCTCCCCCTTGCGGGTCTGCCTCAAATATATCAGCAGCCTAGCCGAAGATCAGCGTGCCGATCAGGTTGGCGACCGCCGCAGTGCCGCCGATGATCCAGGCCGGCTTCCAGTCGCAGCTCAGCACCATCTTGGCGGCGAAGGCCGTACCGAGGAACAGCACCGCTGCGCCAAAGGCAGCTGACAGGAATGGTACGAACAGCAGCGGGGAAAGCAGGATGCCGAGGATCAGCATCACCACGAAGCTGACGATGGCGACCACCAGGCAGCGCCAGATGTCCACGTATTCCAGCTCTGCAATCGAAGCGCCGATGTAGATCATCACCACATGTCCAATGAAGAAGAGCACAGCTGACCCCCTTGTCAGTAACGCTGGTTGGACGCAGGACGGCTGCACGCGGTTTCATGGAGGGCGCTGCCTCGTTGCGCTATGATCTATCCGTGCAGCGGGTGCCATACTCCCTGATCAGCGCGGTGCAGGACCTGCACGAGATGTACACGCGCAGCTCGCCGGCCGGCCCCTTCCGGCTGGAACTGTTCCATGACGCGCTGCCCCGTGACCCGAAATGGCCCGCCCCCGTTGCCGCCTCCGCCACGCATATCGACGCCCTGATCCGCGCGATCTCCTGCCTGCTTGGCAATAACCTGGCGGAAGGTGCGCTGCCAGTGATCGCCGCGCTGTGGAAGGCGGTGCTCAGGCTGTCCGGTGAGATGCACAGCGACGTGCAGCCGACTGCGGAGTACTACCGCTTCCTGAGCTATGAGATGATCCGGCCGCCGGGCGACCCCTCGCAGCTGGCCTACCGCATGTTCGGCGAGGTGCTGGCTGCCTACCTGTTCGTGCTGGCGGATGCCACTCAGCTGCAGGTGCCGAGCCTGCGCTCACGAGTGGAGAAGCTGCGCCGGCAGATCGTTCAGAACGGGGAGCTGCCGGTGGAATCCGGCTCCGGCGGTGCACTCTCGGAGGACGCCGGGGCCTGAGCCTCGCCGCCGCTGGCAACCTTGTCACCGATCTGCACGCCGGGGATCTGGCCCCCTTCCTTATGCCCGTTGGGTTCGGCCGTGGGCTCCTTCAGCGTCGGCACCAGGCCCTCGGGGATCTCGTTGATCAGGTCCTCCAGCCGGCGGAAGGTCTCGCGCAGGGCCAGCTGGCGGCGCTGGGCTTCGGCCTTGTCATTCTCGACCACCACCGGGTCGAGCCCCTCCATGTCAACCAGTTCCTCACCCATGATCCGCTGGCGGCGGCGGCGCGACAGCTGCTCGGCATACTTGGCATTGATCGGCGGCAGCGCGCGGTACAGCCCGAGCGCAGTGCGGAACAGCTTCATCGCCGCCTCGCGCTGGAAGATCTTCTTGCCCTCGCCCCAGTGGCCGCTGCACTCGCCGAGCATCTTCTCCAGGTTGGCACCGATGTTGGCAAGCATCTTGTAGTTCTCGTTGGTCTGGTGGATCCAGTAATGCGTGGTCTCCAGTTCGAAGATCAGGCGGTTGCTGGCATCCAGCAGCTCGAGCACTATCAGCCTGTCCTGCTGCAGCAGGTTGCGGATTTCAAGCGAAGGGTCTGACATATCTGAAGCTTACCACGCCCCCTGCCCCCCGGCAATCATCCCAGGCCGGCCCTGAGCAGCAGGCCGCGCACGGCCTCGAGGATGCGTTCGCTGGCGCGGCCGTCACCGAAGGGGCTCGGTGCATGCGGGTGGTCGCCACGCAGCAGGCGCGGCAGTTCCTCGCGGGCGGCATTGCGGATCTCGGAGGCGGCGGTGCCGACCACGCGGGTGTAGCCGGCGGCGACCGCCTCAGGCCGTTCGGTCTCGCGGCGCAGCACGAGCGCGAAGCGGCCGAGCATCGTGATCTCCTCCTGGATGCCGCCGCTGTCCGTCAGGATCAGGTCGCTGACCCGCATCAGGTTGACAAAGGCATCGAAGCGCGGCGGGTCAGTCAGCAGCACGCGTCCATGCCCGCCGAGGTGGCTGCGGATCTGGTTGCGCAGCTGCGGGTTGGGATGCCAGCAGAAGCAGGCCATCGCCGTCGGATGGTCGGAGAGGATGCCTTTGATGCCCTCGCAGATCGAGTCCATGTTGCTGCCCCAGTTCTCCCGGCGGTGGCTGGTGACGAGCAGCTTCGGCCCGACATGCCGCGTGTAGTCCTGCAGCTCATCCGGGAAGCGGTAGTCATCGCGCGCCGCGACGCGCACCGCATCGAGCGCGGTATTGCCGGTGACGTGCACCTCGCCGCCGAACACGCCGCGGTTGGCAAGGTTGGCAGCGGCCTCACTGGTCGGGCAGTAGTACTGCGCCGCCAGCATGTCAACGGCGCGGCGGTTGAACTCCTCGGGGAATGGTTCCTGGATGGTGCTGGTGCGCAGCCCGGCCTCCACATGCCCGACCGGGATGCGGCGATGGAAGGCGGCGAGCGCGGCGGCGAAGCTCGTCGTGGTGTCGCCGTGCACCAGCACGAGGTCCGGCTGCAGGCGGTCCAGCGCGGCCCCGACACCGTTCAGCACCCCGGCTGTGATGTAGTCGAGGCTCTGCTCCTCCTGCATCAGGTTCAGGTCGACGGCCGGTGTGAGCTGGAACAGCTCCAGCACGTCGTCAAGCAGGCCGCGGTGCTGGGCGGTGACGATCAGCTCGAAGTCGATGTCCGGGTCGTCAATCAGGAGCCTGACGACGGGCGCCATCTTGATCGCCTCCGGGCGCGTGCCGAAGATGCTGGCAACCAGCGGTCGTTTCATGCCCTCGTCCCCACGAGCACCGCGATCAGTGCAAAGACCGCGGCGAATCCGTAAAGTGACAACACGGTGTTGCGGTGCGCGCGGCTGCGCAGCAGTTCGTCTCGCAGAGCGCCGTACTCTGCCTCCGGCATGGTGGCACGGTAGTCACGGCTCAGGCGGGCCAGCAGGCGGTGGTGGATATGCTTGTCGTCCGCCTGGGTGATCGGCCGCCTGGCCAGCAGGCGCCGCCCGATGGCGAACAGGGTGTCGCCGATCGGCAGGACGAGGATCAGCACCGGCAGCACGAAGCTGATCAGTGCGGCCTGCTTGTAGAGGCCGACGAGGCTGATCACCGCCAGCATGTAGCCGAGCGAGAAGGCCCCGCCGTCGCCGATGAAGATCTTCGCCGGGTGGAAGTTCCAGGGCATGAAGCCGATGATCGCACCGGCCAGCACCAGGCAGAGCGCGAGGCTGAGGATGGCGTTGGGCAGGTCCGGGCGGAACATCGCGATCATCATGAAGGCCAGCGTGCAGATCAGCCCGATGCCGCTGGACAGGCCGTCGAGGCCGTCAATCCAGTTGAATGTGTTCACCACGCCGACGATCCACAGCACGGAGACAAGGATCGAGAGCCACTCCGGCAGCACGTAACTGCCGAACACGGAGCCGATGCGCAGGCCGACCGCGCCGCCCTGCAGCACCACGAAGCTGGCCACCACGAGCTGCATCAGCAGGCGCCACAGGGCCGGGATGCTTTTGAGGTCATCAAAGAAGCCGATGAAAAAGAAGCCGCACAGCCCGGCGTATATCAATGGAATCATCCGGGCCTGGCTGGCGCTGAGCTGGATCAGCTCGCCCCAGACGCCGAAAGTGGTGAGGGTCATGCCGACGGAAACGGCGGTGAAGATCGCCACGCCACCCAGCCGCGGGGTGCCGGAAGTATGCACCTTGCGCTCGCCGGGCATGTCCAGCAGGTCGTAACTGCGGCACAGGCGCACCACCAGCGGAGTGATCAGGGCGCTGAGTACCATCGATATGATGAGCAGACCGGCGAATACCGCTGTGGGCATGCGCGCCTATCCTAACACCTGCGGCGGTTACAATAACGCGCTGTGGAGCTGTCCGGGTATTTCAGCAGGTTCAGGTTCTTTCGGCAGCTGGGTGCGCTGCTGGGCAACCGCAACATCAAGCTGTCGGACAACTTCTACCTCAACCTGCTGGCCGTGATCACCGGGATCCTGGTCGGCCTGCTGGTCTATGCCTGGAGCTGGATGCTGGAGGCCGGAAACGGCTTCCTGCGCGGGGACGGGGACTATCCGCAGTGGCCACTGATTGCAGACCACCACTGGCTGGTGCTGCTCTTCCCGCCGATCGGCGGACTGCTGGTGGGCATCCTGTTTCGCCACTGGGGCAGGCACCGCCGCTTCCGCGGGGTGAGCGCCGTGATCGAGAGCGTGGCGCGCCGCGGCGGCCGCCTGAGCCTGCGCAAGAACGGCGTTGAATTCGTGGGCAGCACCATCGGCATCATCAGCGGACTGTCCGTCGGGCCGGAGGGCCCGATCGTGTCCGCCGGGTCCACCATCGGCTCAAATGTGTCGCGCTTCTTCGGACTGAGTGCGGCGCGTACCCGCGTGCTGCTGGCCAGCGGTGCCGCCGCCGGCATCAGTGCCGTGTTCAATGCGCCGATCGCCGGCTTCTTCTTCGCGCTTGAGCTGATCCTCGGCGACTTTTCAAAGAAGGCCGTGGCCGCCATCGTGCTGGCCAGTGTGAGTGCCAATGTGACGATGCTCGGACTGATGGGCGAGCGCCGCATCTACGAAGTGGAAGCCTACGGCAAGGTGCCGCTCGCGGAGATGTGGGTGTTCATCGTGCTCGGCCTGGTCTGCGGCCTGGTGGCGGTGGGATTCGCCGAATGCCTGCACTTCCTCGAGAACCGTTTCAATAACTGGCGCATCCTGCCACCGGTCAAGCCGATGGTAGGGGGCGTGCTTGTTTCGCTGTCAGCGCTGTTCTTCCCCGAGGTGATGGGCACCGGCCACGACACGGTGGAAAGCCTGATCAACGGCACGCCGCTGCCGGACCCGCAGCTGCTGAGTGCGATCAACTGGCTGAGCCCCGTACCCTACCTGATCCTGCTGTGCCTGTTCAAGGTGATTGCCACCTCCGTCACGCTGGGCAGCGGGGCAGCTGGCGGCAAGTTCGCACCATCACTGTTCATGGGGGCCACACTCGGCGGGGCCTTCGGCCTGCTGTTGGCCAGCAGCTCGCTGGTCGGCACTGCTGAGCCGGGCGTGTACGCCATCGTCGGCATGGCGACGATCTTCGGCAGCATCGCCCAGGCACCGCTGTCCGTGGTGCTGATGGTATTCGAGATGAGTGGCAACTACACGCTGATCCTGCCGATGCTGATCGCCGGTACCCTCAGCCAGGTGATGTTCTATTCGGTCCGCAAGAAGGGAGTGTTCACCCACAAGCTGGCCAAGCTCGGCGTGCAGTTCGGCCGCGGCAAGGACCTGAACATACTCGAGGCGATCCCGGTCACGCGCGCGATGCACCGCGGCGTGGAGACGATCGTGAAGGACACGCCACTGGCCGAAGTGCGCGGCATCTTTGAGGACAGCCAGCACCACGGCTTCCCGGTGGTTGACACGGACGGGATGCTGTGCGGGATGGTGACGACGAGCGACCTCTCGAGCCATGCCGATGAGGCGGCGGATGCCAGCGTGTACGCGATCTGCAGCCACAAGCTGTTCTACCTGAAGCATACTGACAACTGCCATACGGCGATCGCGATGCTGGAGGACAACCACATCGGCCGCATCCCGGTGCTGGACAAGGATGGCAAGCCCTACGGCATCATCACGCGCTCGGACATCATCGGCGCCTACAAGCTGGCGCTGCAGATCCGCCGCGAGGAACTCGAGGAAGAGGACGGCTAGCGGGAGCCTGCGGCTCCCTGAGGGTGTAGTGGGGATGTTGGAGTGGGGAGGTTGGAGGTCAGTCCCGCGAAGCAGGACTGGAGGTCAGTCCCACGAAGCAGGACTGGGCAGGGGTGCTGCATCCCGCCGCAGGCAGGATATCAGGCTCCACAGCCTGACCAGAGGTTGCCATGCTCCTGCTGTTATGAACAGAATAGGAAATTCTGCGGCATATCAGTAGGGCAGGGCTTAGATGCCCTGCCAATGATGACGTTCGGCCATCCTTCCTTTCAACTTTCCGGTGAAGTGCTTGACGCGCTGGATTCTCCCGGCCGGCTATTCCGACCGGGGGCAGCACATTGAAGTGCTGCCCTACCACCTCCAAACTCCCCACTCCAACCGCGGAGATAAAAAAAGCCCCCCGCCGTAGCGGGGGGCTCGTTTGCTGATCTGTTCTGCGGGACTGCGGATTGCTCCGCTGCCCGGTTGTCAACCGGCCTTATTCAGGCAGGTTCTCGGCAGCCACGAAGATGTGGTTGCTCTCGTTGGAATCACCGTCCTGGGCGAAGACCTCGGTGTTGGTGAAGTTCGGGTCGAAGGTCGCCGTACCCGGCGTACTCCAGCCGTTGGTCACCATGAACTCGAAGCCGGCCATCCAGGTAAGGGTGTTGACATCGATGCTGTCACCGCTGGCATCGCTCATCGTGTTGGAGATGAAGCTGAACTCAGTCATACCGTCGGTGTTGAAGGAGTTCGTGGCGATGATGTAGGCGGTGGCCTCACTGATGCCGTCACCGGTCACGGTGGCCCAGTCGGCATCGCCGTCATCCTTGAAGATGAACACGCCGGCCGGGGCGATCTCGATACGGAAGTAGATCTTGTTGGTCTCGGTGCCGTCAGCAACCGCGGACACGTAGAAGGTGGTATCCACGAAGGATACATCCCAGGTGACCACGCCGGTGGCCTGGTCGATGCTGGTGGCAGCAGCGGCCGGGTTGGCGGAGATGGTCACGCCGGCGTTGCCGGTGATTTCACCACCACCGTTGTTCGGGGTGTCGTACACGGAGAAAGTGAAGTTCTCGGCAGCCTGGCTCGAGGAATTGATGATCCACGGGGTGCCCTGGGAACCGTCACCGCCGCCGCCCGGGGTCGGGGTGTCAAGCTCAATGCTCGGCTTCTCGTTCGGGTCGCCACCAACAGCATCACTCGGGGTGCCGAGCTCGCTCGTGGCGCTGACGCCGCGCACCCAGTACTCATCGCCGGCACCGGGGGCCGCGACGGTGTAGGTGAAGCGCTTGCGCTGCAGGTTGGTGCCGGTGGCGGTGTTGAAGGCCACATTCTCAAGCACGGCAACGACATCAGCATCGCCACCGCTCGGCTTGTCAGCGGAGTTGCCAGCGTAGACGTTGTAGCCGCCGTTGCAGGAGTTGCCGAAGTTCACGCCGATCGGAGTGATGTCCGCCAGGGTGATCAGGCCGTTCTTGTCGCCGTCAACCACGCTCAGGGAATCCTCGACGGTGGCGCCGGAGGCGTCCTTGTTGAGGTTGATGCCGAGCGGGGTCAGGTCGGAGATGCCGACCTCACCGTTCTGGTCATAGTCGGCCGGGTTGTTGTACAGCCAGGTCAGGGTGTCGGTGCCATCCCACTCGATGTTCAGCGCGCCGCCGTTCACCGTGGTGTTGACCTTGCTGGTCTCACGGATAAGCGGGGTCGGACGCTTGCGGAAGTTCACCGTCGCCAGGGTGCCGTCGCCACTAAAGCCGCTGTGCCAGTCAGGATTGGCAACCAGCTGGCCGCTGTAGATGGTGCCGCGCTCCTGCTCATGGGTCAGGCTCAGGCGGTCCGCATCGGAGGCGATCAGGTCGGAGTTGGTGACGCCCATCGGGATCACCATGTCCGGGTTGTAGTTCATGGAGAAGTAGAGAGCCTTCAGGTCCTGTGCACCTTCAACGTTGATGCTCACCTGGTAGTAGTCCTCTCCCTCCTTGGTGGTCGTGGTGATGCCTTCCACGGTCGAGCCGTTGAAGAAACTTTCATCCATGACGTTCAGTGAGAAGGCCTCCGCAGTATCCCGCTCGGGGCTGCTGTTGCCAACATTGAGGGTGCTGCAGGATGCACTCAGGATGAGGGCAAAAGCGAGCACCGTGCCTAACCAGTACCTTTTCAGCATGGTCCTACCTCAGATTTTAAATATCTACGGGAGCATAATAGTCGCAGGACTCAGCCGGGTCAAGCGCTGGACGCCTTGACCGATTCTGTCCATCCCGTGGAGCACACGGGAAATGGATCTGCTCCATATACCCCAAGCTTCCGGTTGCGACCACGGCCGGCTCGCAACCTGAGGCTATTTTAACGGAGATTTTGCCTCTGCATAGGGCTTTTATCAATTCAAGGGTGACATGGTGGGACAAAATGGGTCACGATGCGGGCCGCGGATGTCACTTCGGGCATGATCTGATACCAATATTGTTATAATGTGCTGATCGGTACCTCTGCGGACAGATTCACCTATTATTCACGCGTCTTCGGCTGCCAGATGAACGTGGCTGACGTGGACGATATCTCCGCCCGGCTCAATGCCTACGGTGGCCGGCGTGTCGAGACACCCGAGGAAGCCGACCTCGTGATGGTGAACACCTGCATGGTGCGCAAGAAGGCCGAGGACAAGGCGATGAGCTTCTTCGGCGGCCTGAAGCACACCATCAATCCGCAGGGGCGACGGCCCTTCATCGTGGCGATGGGCTGCGTGGTGCCCCGCAACCAGAAGAAGATCGCCGATACCTACCCGCATATTGACCTGCTGGTGAACTACTCCGACCCGGACCTCGTGATGAGCCAGCTGATGGAGCAGTTCGAGCTTTTGGCCTCATCCGCGCTGGATGATGACTTCACTCCGGCGATGACCACAAGCATCGGTACGCAGAATTTCGTGACCGCGATCCGCGGCTGCAACCACCGCTGCAGCTTCTGCGTGGTGCCCTGGGCACGTGGCCCGCAGCGCGACGAACCGATTGAGAAGATCGTCGAGGAAGCCCAGGCGCACGAGGCGCGCGGCGCGCGCGATGTGACGATCCTCGGGCAGAGCATCATGGCCTACGGCAAGAGCAGCGGGGACGGCAGCCAGCGCTTCATCGAGATGATGGAGGCCGTGCTTGCAAACACCAGCTTCCCCTGGGTGCGCTTCCTGACAAGCCTGGCCTGCGACATGACGGATGAGATCTGCGAGCGCATCATTGCACACCCACGCATCACACCGCTGCTGCACCTGCCGATCCAGAGTGGCTCTGACAAGGTGCTTGGCGACATGAAGCGCAAGCATGATGTGGCGACCTACAAACGGATGGTGGCAAAGGCCCGCGAGGTGCGTCCTGACCTGTACCTGACGACGGACATCCTCGTCGGCTTCCCGACCGAGACCGAGGCGGACTACCGCGAGACCTATGCGCTGATGGAGGAGATCGGCTTCGACGATGCCTTCATGTTCGCCTACAGCGAGCGGCCCGGCACCCACAGCGCGCGGCACTTCCCGGATGTGCTGAGCCGTGAGGTGAAGATCAGGCGCCTGAGCGAGATCATCGAACTGCAAAGGAAGACCTCCGCCGAGCGCAGCCTGCGCTACATCGGCGAGCAGCTGGATGTGATCATCGAGTCGGTTAATGAAGACGGGGCAGTGGCACGAACATCTTTCAACAAGCCCGTGTACATGCCGAAGACAGATAAGGGAGTCGGTGAGTATTCCCGCGCAGTGATCCGCAGTGTCAGGGTCAGCGCATTCACGGGTGAGGAAATTGAAGTAGCGCATGAAGCAGTACCGGCCAGAGTTTGAGCTGACACGGCCCGCGCCCTTCCCGGTCTATCCGGAGGACGGGCGCCGCGCCTGGCTGGAACGCGTCCGCAACCTGCTGGTGCTCATGCTGGTGATCGGCATCCTGGTGCCTTCCATCTCCCGTCCATTCACCCCGCTTGTCATTCCGGTGTACTACGACCGCGTCGACCTCGAGCAGCGCACACCGGTGGCAATCAACCTGGAACTGCCGAAGGGCAAGTATGAGGTCTCACCGGCCGGGCTGGGCTACTTCGATGACAACGGCCGCTTCATCTACACCGCCGACGTGTCACGCGGGCTGATCTACGGCCGCGGGCGCAAGGGCGTGATCGCGATCGAGCTCAGTGCCCCGCAGCGTGAGCCGGTCTACATGGAGGAGCGCATCGAGCGCATCCGCCAGCGGGTCGAGGACATCAACGACATCAAGAACCGCCTGCGCCTGCGCCGCATGAGCTTCGAGGAAGGCCGCAACAGCTTCGAGGAAGGCGTCGACGAGCTGTGGAATGCCAACGCCGGGGACAGCGGCCTGCCAAGCGTGGGCAGCCTCGGCAGTGCAATGGCGCAGCGCTATGCCGGCCATGAAATGGAAGCTGCGCGGGTGCTGAGTGACCGCAGCTACAACATCGCTGAGCTGAAGCAGCTCTGGTACGAGAGCCAGTTCGCCCGCCTCGACCTGCTGGTGGAGCAGTTCGACCTGCAGCTCGGCCTGGCCCAGCTGCCGCGCCAGCAGTTTGACGAGCTGGTCAGCCTCGGGGACGAGGGCCTGGTGCGCAACACGATGCTCGGTGAGATCGAGCGCCTGCGCACGGCCTGGCTGGAGCGCAGCGCGATCCTCGACATCGAGATGGGGGAGGACAGCCGCCTGGCCACCAGCCTCGGCAGCAGCGTGGCGACGCTGGCCAGCCCCGGCAGCCTGACATCACCACTGCTGGAGGAGCCGAAACTGGCAACGGCGCCGGCTGACCCGGTGCTGCAGCAGAGCCTGGTGGAGACCCGCACCCGCGTTGCCAACGCGGAGAAGCAGATGATCAGCCGCGGGCTGGAGAAGCTTGACGATGCATCGCGCCACGTGCAGGCCGGCGTGCTGCCGAGCTGGACGCAGGTGCAGGAGATCGCGGTGGACCCGGTCAGGCTGGAGCTGCCGGCGATCGAGGAGCTGGACCTGTTCGCCCGCGTCGGGGACTCCAGCGTGGACCCGCAGCAGGCCCGCGACCTGCTGATCGAACTGAACCGCAGCTTCGAGGCGGACATCAACCGTGACCTCGGCGAATTCGAGATGAGCTGGGGTGGCGAGCGTGAGAACCGTGAGCTGACCAAGAACGAGCTGGCATACGGCCTGCTGGCGGTGGACAGCAGCACGCGCAGCGCGGCCGGGCCGGGGCAGCGCCGCAGCAGCGGGGTGATGCTGCCGCAGCTGCTGGAGGACATCCTCGCCAGCCCGCAGGGCTACGACGTGTCGCAGTACGAGCTTGGCTACCTGCGCTTCATGAAGTGGTATGCGGAGCTTGACCCGGATGACGACTACCGCCCGCTCGGCGCATCACCGCGCAGGAACTTCGGGAAGTAGGCAATCCGGTTTCGGGTTGCCGGTTTCGGGTTTCGGCAAACTTCCTAAGCAAACATGAACAGCGCGATTTGATACGACATGACGCAAGCGACCAATTCTGTCCACTTTCCGCAAATCCTAAGAACTCCTCTGCCGAAACCGGAAACCCGATACCCGATCACAGGATCCTAGTTGTCAGGCCCCGCGTCCCAGAAACCCTCGATCGGGGAGCCGTCCTCTGCCTGCAGCTCGAAGCTGCCAAGCATGTTGTTGCCTTCGGGCGTGCCGTCGAACTCACCGGTGAAGCCGGTCAGGTCGTCACTGATCCAGCCCTCGAGGCGCGTGCCGTCGAAGTAGCCGACGAGCTTCACATCGCGGTTGTTGAGCTTGCCGTCGCCCTCCATCGCGCCGGTGTCCTCGATATCCATTTCGAAGGTACCGAGCACGAGCGTGCCGGTGTCATCGAGGAACTGGCCGATGTAGTCCCCCTGGCCGCTGCCGGCCGGGAGGGGCATGGCGACACTGCCGGGGCAGGCTGAAAGCAGCCCGGCGACCGCCAGAAGCAGGATGGTCAGCGAAATGCGCATCATTAGCATTATATCCGCGCACCGCTTCAGTCTGTCACCCACCCCTCCATGCGTGATTTTCCGGAATTTCCCACGAAATCAAAATATATCGGACTATCGCGATATATTGATCTATATGAGTTCACGGATGGACACCAGGCTCAGTGATGACGCGCTGCTCAAGGCATCGGAGTGCCTGCGCGTGATCGGGCATCCCGCCCGGTTGCGCTTGATCAGCATGCTGGTTGAGGGGCGCTACAGCGTCGGCGAACTGGCCGATGCCTGCGGCATCCCGCCCAACCAGACCAGCGAGCACCTCAGGCTGATGCAGCGCTGCGGCTTCCTTGCGATGGAGCGCGAGGGACGCAGCTGCTACTACAGCATCGGGGACTGCACGCTGACCGACATCCTGGGCTGCATTGAACGGCGCTTCGGCGAGGCCACGGAGGGCTGACAGCCGGACCGCGAATGACTCTTCAGGCGAGGCCATGGATGGCCGGATCGCCGCAGCGCACACTGTGCAGGGGGCAACACCAGCATGATCATCGAACGACTGACAACACCCGGACTGGCAATCCACAGCTACCTCGTCGGCTGCCCGGCGGCGGGCGAGGCGGTGGTGATCGACCCCACGCGCCATGTGGGCGGCCTGCTGGCTCTGGCCGAGCGCCACAGGCTGCGCATCACGCACAGCATTGACACGCATGTGCATGCGGACTTCCTGAGCGGCGGGCCGGAACTGAAGGCGATCCTCGGGGACTCACTGACGATCCACAGCTCAGGGCTGGGCGGGGAGGAATGGACACAGGCCTTCGCCGACCGCGTGCTGGCGGATGGTGACAGCGTTCAGGTTGGCAGCATCCGGCTGGTGGCAAGGCATAGCCCCGGCCATACGCCAGAGCACATCGTGATCGAGCTCTACGACCTGCAGCGCAGCGCACATGACCCCTGGCTGCTGTTCAGCGGCGACCTGCTGTTCGTTGGCAGCGTCGGGCGGCCGGACCTGCTCGGAGAGCAGGCGCAAGCCGTGCTGGCAACGCAGCTGTACGACACGCTGTTCAACCGGCTGGAGAGCCTGCCGGACTTCACGGAGATCATGCCGGCGCACGGTGCAGGATCACTGTGCGGCAAGGGCCTCGGTGGGCGCGACAGCTCGACCGTGGGCTACGAACGGCGCACCAACCCCTCACTGCAGCGCAGGCAGCGTGAGGCCTGGATCGCGGAGCTGATGCAGGGCATGCCGGCCGCGCCACCCTACTTTGCCGACATGAAGCGCATCAACCGCGAAGGCCCGGCCCTGCTCGGTGACCTGAACCGTC
The DNA here is from genome assembly GCA_022646745.1 of Planctomycetales bacterium. Taxonomy (GTDB): domain Bacteria; phylum 4484-113; class 4484-113; order 4484-113; family JAFGCY01; genus JAHEFU01. The sequence goes on from CP060262.1 coordinate 977,558, forward strand.
CGCTGCGCCGCCTCAGTGAGGATGAGCTGGCGGACCCGCAGCTGCAGGTGGTGGATGTACGCACTCCGGAGAAGTACATGGCCGGCCACCTGCCGGGCAGTTTCTCCCTGCCGGTGGACAGCGGGCAGGCCAACTGGGCCGGCTGGACGCTGGACCCGGGGCGGCCGATCGCGCTGCTGGCTGACAATGCGCATCCCAACCCGGCGGCACGCCGTGCGCTGGAGCTTGTGGGCTTTGACAACATCTCAGGAGTGCTGGATGCCGATACACTGGCACACCGCATGCAGAGCGGGCGGCTGCTGACCAGTGGCGACGGCAGGCTGGTGGATGGCTCTGTGCAGGTGGTGGACGTGCGCAGCGCGGATGAGTTCAGTGCCGGGCACATTCCCGGGGCTGTCAACATCGAGACCGGCACCCTCGTCTCCGGCGGCTTCAGCCTGCTCGACCCGGAACGTACGCAGATCCTCGTCTGCGAAGGCGGGGTGCGGGCGGCGGTCGGAGCCTCGGCACTGGGCCGCAATGGATTTGGCAACTATGGCATGCTGGAAGGCGGCATGAAGGCCTGGCGCGCGACCCACAGTTCACTGCAGGCGGTTCACTCGTAGCGCAGGCAGTCGATCGGCTTCAGCCGGGAGGCATACAGCGCCGGGTAGAGCCCGAACAGCAGGCCGGACAGCAGGCTGAAGAACACGGCCAGCAGGATCGTGCCCCATGTCAGGTGTGGCACCCAGTCCATGAATAACAGGAAGGCGCGTGCGCTCCAGACGCCGAGCAGCACACCGAAGCCCGTGCCGAGGATGGTCTGCACCACCGCCTCCTCCACGAACTGGCGGTAGATGTCACGCCGCCGGGCCCCGACCGCACGGCGCACACCGATCTCGCGGGTACGCCCCATCACCTGCATCAGCATCACGTTCATGATGCCGATGCCGGCCACGAGCAGCGCCACGCTGGAAATGCCGACCAGCAGAAACTCGAAGATGCCGGTGGTGGACGAGATGATGCCGGTCAGGTCCTCCACGCTGGCAACGGTGAAGTTGCTCGGCTCCTCGTCCTGCATGCCTGAGGCCGCGCGCAGCTCCTGTTCCAGTTCAGTCTTGACTTCCTCGAGGTCGGACTTGTCATTCACCCGCGCCAGCACGGTGTGCACGCCGGGGGTGTTGTACAGCTCCTGGCAGACCGTGAGCGGGATGAACACGCGGTGGTCCATGCGCTCGATGCCGACCAGCCCCTTCTGGATCATCGTGCCGACGATCTCAAAGCGCTTGCCCTTCAGCACCAGCTGCTGGCCGAGCGGATCTCCGCCATCGGGGAACAGCTCCTCCACGAGGTCGTAGCCGATGGTGCAGACGAGTGCTTTGTCGTCCTCATCCTGCTGGGAAATGAAGCGCCCGCTGTCCACGCCATGGCCGCGGATGGTCGTGTAGTCCGGCTCCGCGCCTTCGATGGTGGTGTAGATGCGGTCGGCACCGACGCCGACATGCCCGCTCATCAGGAGCACCCCGGCGGCGAGGTCCACCTGCGGGTTGGCACGGGCCACCGCCGGATAGTCCGGCGGCAGGAAGGCCATCGCCTGGCTGCGCTGCGGGGCGTCCTCCTCTTCATTCTCAATGAAGCTGGTGATGAACAGGGTGTTGGCACCGACATCGCGCAGGATGGCGAAGGTCTGGTACTTGGCGGTGTCCGTCACCCCGATCAGCGCGATGATGTTCGCGCAACCGATCGCCACGCCGAGCACCGCCAGCAGGCGGGTGGCGTCGAGCTGCCGCAGCAGGAAGTCCTTTACTGTTTGCAGGGCCGGCATCGGGGGTCTGATTCTATACCGCAGATCGGCCACCGCTGTTGCAGTGGCTCAGGCCTGCCAGTCAAACGGGCCGACGATGCCCGCGCCATTGAAGCCGTACAGTGCCCACTGCACGCGATGGTCGGGCAGCATCGCCTGTGCCATGCGGCAGTACCAGCCAAGCTGCGCCGTGTGCCGCTCCAGCAGGAAGCGCCGGCCGGTGCGGTCGGTCTTGTAGTCCAGCACCAGCAAACGTCCCTCGCCGACGGCCAGCAGGTCGAGCGTGCCCTGCAGCACCAGCTGCTGGGCCTCGGCCGCCAGCCTGGCATCAATCCCCGCGGGCAGGGGATCCAGCGCCGTGGCCGGCAGGCTCATGCTGACCGGCAGCTCGCGGTGCAGCTCCATCCCATTGAGCAGGCCGCTGCGGGAGATGTCACGGCAGCAGCGCAACAGTGCATCTCGGTCGATCCGCTCTGCCAGCGATGGATCCAGCAGGCCTTCGGCCAGCAGGCGTTGCACCAGCTCCTCGAGGCCCTGTTCATCCGGCGGATGCAGCAGGTTCAGCTGGGCCATCATCAGGTGCATCGCGGTGCCGAACTGCATCGCACGCTCGCGGGCCAGTGGGTCAAACTGCGGAGCGGGCTGCTCGTCGGCCAGGTCGTCGGACGGCTCATCTGCACCGATTACTTCCGTGGCAGGCAGGGGTAGCTCGGCATCCGCATCCGCGTCCTCGGGCGGCTGCAGCAGGCGCTCCATCCCGGTCACGGTCAGCTTGCGCGGCAGGCCGGCCAGCCCGGCCAGCGGGTCCTGCCAGTTCACACGAGTGAGCGCGGCATCCAGCTCGGACTGGTCAACGAGGTCCTGCTCTTCCAGTACTACATCGTCATCCAGCGCCGGCAGGGCGTCGAGCATTTCCCAGCTGTTGCCTCCGCTGAACTGCTGTGGGTTTATCACTCCGGCCAGCTGCGGCGCAATCCAGTCCAGCGCGCAATTCGCCAGCGGACCGGGATGGCTGTCGCTCAGTTTGTCAGCGAAGTCAGACTTGACGGCGGCGACCAGCTCCAGCCGCTCACGGGCGCGGGTCAGGGCCACGTAGAGGATACGCAGTTCCTCGGCAGCCATCTGGCGGCGCAGGGCCTGGCCGACCACCCGGCGGCCGATGGTGTCGGAGCGCAGCGGATTGTCACCACGCAGGCGCACATAGCGCCCGCCGATGCCGACGCCGCGCTCCCAGACCACGTCGTTGGCAAGGTCCATCATGTTGAAGCGGCGGTGGATGTCCGGCAGGATGACAACCGGGAACTCCAGGCCCTTGGACTGGTGCACCGTCATCAGGCGCACCACGTCCTGCGCCTCACTCAGCAGCGGGGCCTCGCCGAGGTCGCCTGCGCTTCTGCGGCTGTGCTCAAGGAAGTGCAGGAAACGGGCCAGGCCCTGGCGTTCGTTCTGCTCGAAGCCGCGCGCCAGCTCGTGCAGCACGCCGAGGTTGGCAATCCGCTGGCTGCCACGCTCAAGCGCGGCGGCAGCCGGCAATAGTCCGGCTTCATGGTACAGCTGCCAGATCAGCTGGCCGAGCGGCTGGCTGCGGGCCACACTGCGCCATACATCCAGCCGTGACAGAAAGTCCCGCAGGGCATCCGCCACTGCATCATCCGGATTGGCAAGCAGCCAGCCATGCAGGCGGTCCCACAGGGGTGGGGCCTGGCGCTTCGGGTCATGCATCGCGATGCGCGCCAATTCGTTGATGTCGAGCCCGAGTGCCGGACCGGAGAGCACCGCTGCCAGCGGGATGTCCTGCAGCGGGTTGTCAATCACGCGCAGCAGGGCCAGCACATCGCTGACCTCCGGCCGCTCATAGAAGCCGCTGCGGCCCGGCGCATAGGCCGGCACCCCGGCCAGCTCCAGCTCTGACAGCAGGGTCTCACTGCGTCCGCTGGTGCTGCGCATCAGCACCACCATGTCGCGCCACTGCAGCGGTCTCTGTGTTCCGTCATGCGGGTCCGTGACCAGCTGGCCGGAGGCGTGGATCCCGCGCAGGATGCCGGCCACGCGGCGGTAGACCAGGCGGTCCGTTGCCAGATCGGCATCCTCCTCGCCATCCTCGAGGTCGCTGTATACGAGATGCAGGCGCGGCTTCAGCTCACTGCCGGATTCGGGATATGCCGCACCGTAGACCAGGCGGTTGGCGGAGTAGTCCTGCCCGCCGAAGTCCTCGGTCAGCAGGCCGCTGAACACGGCGTTCACGCCACGCACGATGCTTTCACGGCTGCGGAAGTTGCGGTTGAGCGTGATCGCCAGCCCGTCCGGCCGCCCGCTGCCCAGTTCCCGCAGGCGCTCGGTGAACAGGCCCGGCGTTGCCAGCCGGAAGGCGTAGATGCTCTGCTTGACATCGCCGACCACGAAGGCCGGCCGGCCCTCCTCGCCAACCGGCGATGGCGTGACCAGGCGCAGGATCGCATCCTGCAGCGGGTTGGTGTCCTGGTACTCGTCCACCATCACCATGCGCAGCTGGCTGCGCAGGTCCAGCGCACTGTCGGAGGGCAGCAGTTCGCCTTGGGAATCGCGCTGCAGCAAGCCATCAGCATCGCGCAGGCAGAGGATGTCGAATGCGCTGTGCTCGAGGTCGGAGTAGTCCATCACCGCCCGTGAGCGCTTGTAGTCGTCATAGTGTTCCAGCAGGGCCAGCGTGGCTCGTTGCAGCACCTGCAGCAGGCCGCGAGCCGTGTTCTCGCGCATTGCCAGTTCGGCCCAGTCCTGCGAGAAGTAGTCGATCCATTCCTTCGCTGATTTGGCAACCGGCTCATTGCGGGCCCTGAGCCAGGCCTTCGTGAATTCATCTTCCTTGTCCAGGTCGCGCGCATGCGATGTCAACAGGTCCGGCTTGTAGGCAATGTCATCCTGTTTCTCGCGCAGCTTTGCGAAGCGCTGTCCGACAGCCTCCCAGCCTTTCGCCAGTGACAGGCCGCTGAGCACTTCGCGGCGGCGCTGCAGGATGGACAGGAAGCCGCAGCCGCTGTATGAGGCGGACAGGCGCTCGGCGGTTTCAGCATCCTGGCGCAGCACTTCATCGGCCCATTCCCGCAGCATGCGCTCAAGGGAGCGGAGCAGCGGATGGGCGGGATCGAAGTTTTCCGGGTCCAGCTCAGTCAGGGCGCAGAGTTCGTCCCACCAGTGCTGCGGGTCCTCCAGTGAGCGCAGGAAGTCAGCCAGCCTCAGCACGCTGCGGCGCAGGCTGGAGCCACGTTCGCCACCGCTGATGTCCTCGCTGCCAACACCCTCGGTGCCACCCCAGGCCAGGGCCAGTTCGCGCATCTGCGCACCGAAGTCGTCATCCTGTGCCAGCAGGCTGTCCAGCAGTTCACCCGCCAGCTCATGGCGCGCCAGTTTCGTCTCGTCCTCATTCATCAGGCGGCTTAGCGAACTGCCGGTGGCATGCCCGTAGCTGCGGATCAGAGTCGAGCAGAAGCTGTGGATCGTACTGATGCGGGCGGCTGGCAACAGTGCCAGCTGCGAGCGGATCTGCGCCGTGTCCTCACCGGCGGTACGCTTCCGCGCCAGTTCATCAGCCAGGGCGGCATGCAGGCGCGCCCTCAGTTCGGCTGCGGCGGCGCGAGTGAAGGTGACAATCAGCATCCGGTCGAGTGCGACCGGCTCCAGCGGCCCATCCGGACCCTGGCCAAGCGCTGCCCTGACAACGCGTTCGATCAGCACAGCCGTCTTGCCGGACCCGGCCGCGGCACCGACCGCCAGTTCGCGGTCGCGCACCGTGATCGCCTGCAGCTGGTCATCCGTCCATGAGCGCTCAGGCATCGCCGTCCTCCCCGCTGCCAAGGATGCTGCGCAGTGCCGAACCCGTGAAGTCCGGCTTGCCTTCGAGTATCAGTTTCTGGATGTCCTGGTTGCCAAGCGGCAGCATTTCACGGTAGGCATCACCGGCCACCGGGTCGAAGCGGCAGATGCTGCGGTAGCTGCAACCGTTGCAGGCCGTGAAGCTCCGTCCGTCAGACAGTGGCCAGGCCCGCACCTCGCCAGCCGCCAGCCGCCCGCCGAGTTCGAGCAGCACCCGCTGCGTTTCAGATACCGCCCAGTCATGCAGGGCCATGCGGATCGCCGGGGCATCCTCCTCCTTCACGCGGCCGGAGGGCTTCAGTGCCTGGGTCGGTTCGAAATCCGCGTAGCCATCCTTGTCCCACTGCACCTCCAGCGGCTGGTATTCGGCATCAGCCGCTTCCAGCGCTGTGCTGCCAGCCACACTGCGGCCGCGCACGGCCAGCATGTAGACGAAGAGCTGCAGCTGGTAGCCGGCCAGCAGGCGGTTCCACTGCTGTTTGCGCCCGCCGAGCTTGTAGTCAATCACGGTCGCACGGGATTCGCTGTCAATGTCGAGCCGGTCGATGAATCCGCTGATGCGGATGCGCATGCCATTGCCATCCAGCTCGTAGGGTGGCAACTCAGCTCCCTGTCCGCCGAAGCGCAGCTCAGTCTGCAGCGGACGCCGTTCGCCATGCCCAGCCAGCCACTGCCTCAGGCTGCGGCTGTGCTGCTCCAGCAGGATGCCGGCACGCTCCAGCACGTAGTCCACCCGTTCGCGGGCGGTTTCGCGGAACAGAGCCTCGCGCAGGGCTGCCAGTTCAAGCTGGCTGGCCTCGCTGATGCGTTGCCAGTCCCCATGCACCCAGTCGTAGCCTTCGGCATTCAGGCGCTGCACCGTGCGCTCGAACACGGAATGGTACATGTTGCCAAGCGTCAGTGCATCGAAGGCCGGTTCGCGCTGCTCATCGAGCCGCAGCCAGTAGCGTACATAGTGTTTGTAGGGGCAGGCGGCGAAGGTCTCCAGGCGTGTGGCACTGCAGGACAGCACGCCGTCCTGCAGCTGGGCCCCGAGCAGGCCGCGGTCCAGCTGTTGGGTGCTGCGGCGCCGTCCACCCCAGCCCGTGGCCCAGCCCAGTGCACGTTCGGTCTCGACAGACAAGCCGGGCAGGGTGCGGTCGCGTCCGCCTGACAATGCCACGGCCACCACGAGGTCTCCCTCGCTTTCCACCTGCGAGAGGGCCTGGGACTGCTCATGCGAGACCAGCCGTTCCTTCGCAGCGGTCCAGCCCAGCAGGCCGCGGTACCAGGGGGACATCGGCCGCGCGCGGCCTTCGGAATCCGCTGCCGGCCGCAGCAGGTGCAGCTGCTGGGAAGCTCTTGTGAGCGCGATCATTGCCAGCCAGGGCTCACGCAGGCAGTCCTCACGCGCACCACCGCTGAGCAATTTCTCAGTGCCATTGATCAGTTCGCGCTGGCTGTCACTGAACCAGGGGCTGTCAACCGCCGGTGAGGGCCAGCTGCCATCGGCCAGCCCAAGCAGGATGCTGGCGCGCACGGGATGGTGGCGGCCGCGTTCGACTTCGGTGACCAGCAGGTGCTCCTGGCGCAGCGGTGGCATCGCCTGCTGCAGGCGGCTGAAGCCGTACTCCAGCCAGTTCACCAGCGTGCGCAGCTCCAGCCCCTCATCATTGCCAACTGACATGGCTTCGCCGACGAGCTGCATTTCATTGAGCAGGTCGCGCACACGTGACAGCACCAGCTCATCGCCTGCATTCAGTGCATGTCGTTCGGCAACGCGATCCAGCAGAGCGGCCAGCAGTTCCAGCAGGCCACCAAGCCTGGCAGAGCCGGATAGCAGGTAGTCGCGCAGGGCCACGGCGTCCGCCAGCAGCATCCGCCGCCAGCCGTCCAGCCGGGCCAGCTCCTCCCGGATCAGTGCGGGATCACGCCGCGGACGGCCCCGGCCTTCCTCCGTTGCCATTTCGCGGTGCCAGTTCCAGTCGCGGCCGTCCAGCCAGCGGCTGACGGACAGGCCATGCGTGTCACTGTAGACCAGCAGGCGGTCGACTGCCTGCTGCTGCGTGACGCTGTCGTCCTCGAATGGCAACAGGCCGCAGCGCAGCAGCCCGGTCAGTTCCTCGTTGCCGGCCAGCCCGCTGGCGATCCGCAGGATGCCGCGCACCAGCTGCAATAGCGGATGGTATGAGAGCGGCATGCGGCGGTCGATGAAGGCCGGGATGCCGTGTTCCGCGAGCCGCATCTGCAGCAACTCGGCATAGGGTGCCAGGTCGCGCGCGATGATGCTGATCTCGGAGCTGCGCAGGCCCTCGTCACGCATCAGGCGGCGCACGATGCGCACCGCTTCCAGTGTTTCCGTACGTTCGTCGTTGCAGAGCACGCAATGCAGCGGCGGGCTGGCATCTGTTTTGCCGGCAGGCATCGCACCCTGCTCAGCCAGGGTTGCCAATGACATAGCCTCACCCTGCCAGCGCGGGCTGTCACTGAGCGGCACCAGTTCCGGGCGGATGCCGGCACGCTGTGCCAGAGCCGCCATGCTTTCAAAAAGTTCGCGGCCCGGCCCGAACCAGTCGGCGCTGTCAACGGGCAAAGGGCCTTCGATGCGCTGCGGGTCCAGCAGCACAGAGACAGTGACGGACGCCGTGCGGCTGAGGATCGCCAGCAGGGCGGCTTCCTCCGGCGGGGTGAAGCCGGCGAAACCGTCGATGTAGACCTCTGTCTGCTCCAGGAATGGCCACAGCCGGCTGGAGAGCAGGCGTTCGATGTTGGCAGCACTGGATGCGAATTGCAGTCCAAGCTCGTCACAGGCAGTGAGATAGCGTTCATGCAGCTCCGCCAGCTCCAGCAGGCGCTGGGGCAGTTCCTCAGCGCTGCGGCTCAGGGCCGGCTGCGTTGCCAGCTGCGCACTGCGCTGCCTGAGCTGCTCCGGGCTGGTGCCGAACTGGCGCAGTTCGGCCAGTACTTCACTGAGCTGCTCGACGCGGGCCTGGCGGCCACTGCGGCTGCTGTCCTGCTCCATCTCAGAGAGAATGCGCCAGACCAGCAGGCGGCGGCCGAGGTCGCCATCGCGGCGCACCAGCTGCCCGGCCTCACTGGCCAGCCAGTTGCCCAGCCGGCTGAGGCTCATCACGCGGATGCGGCTGGTGGCGGCCGGAAGGCCGAGCAGTTCGCCAAGCTTTGCAAGCAGTGCCTGCTCAGTCATCAGGGCCTGCTGCTCGGGGACGACCACCAAAAGCGGCGGATGCTGGGCCGAAGCCAGCGGGGACTGCGCCGCACGGCGGCAGACCCGTTCCAGCAGCAGCTCCGTCTTGCCACTGCCGGCCCTTCCGAGAATCATCGTCAGCTTCGGCACTGCCCCCTAGTATAGCCAGTTGTGCGCGGCTGCTAGGATTGCAGCGTGCGCCCGCTGGCAATCACCCTATGCATGCTCCTGGCCCTGCTGGGCGGCTGTGCGGTGCAACCTGACGAACTGGCGAAGGCGATCAGGCGCGGCGACATGGAGCTATACACGAAACTGATCGACCGGGTGGACGACATCAATGCCCCGATCGGGGGCGAATGGTACTGGCCACCGCTGCAGCAGGCCACTTTCCACGGACAGTCGGAGATCATCACTGACCTGCTGGCGCGCGGGGCGGACATCAACCTGCACAACACGAAGGACCAGGCCACGGCCCTGCATGTGGCCTGCAACCAGCAGGAGGACAGCGTGGCAATGCTGCTGCTGGACCGCGGGGCGGACATCAATGCGCAGGACGGCCGGGGTCGCACACCGCTGCAGAACGCGATCGTGTACGAGGACCCTGAACTGGTCACAGCGCTGCTGGCGCGCGGGGCTGATCCCAATATCCGTGATGCGGATGGGCTGAGTGCGGTGCTGATGGCTGCACGGCGCTTCGAGCCGCAGATGCTGGCGGACATGCTGGATCACGGCGGGGACGGCACCCTGCGAACGGCGGATGGGCGCGATGCCCTGCTCAATGCAGCAGGCAATGGTGATGCGGAGAGTGCACGCGTGCTGCTGGAGCGTGGTGCGGATATCAGCGCACGTGATGCCAGTGGGGACACGGCGCTGCATATCGCCTGCCGCAACGGAAACGCTGAGCTGGCGCAGCTGCTGCTGGAGCATGGTGCGGACCGCCAGGCCCGCAATACGCAGGGAGAACTGCCGGGAGAATTGGCACAGGGCTGGGATGCAGTGGAGGCCCTGTTCGCCGGCAGCTAGTGTCCGGTCTGCCCGGGGACACTGTCACGGAAGTGTCACCGGTGATTTCCCGAAGAGGTGTCCCTGTAAAGAAAGTGGCCGGCGAGTTAAATTTGGATTGTCAGAGGGAGACCGCATCCGTTGTAGTGTACGGCCCGGGATGCGGACTCCGTCAGGCACCGGCCCGCAACGGCTGAAGCGGGCCGTAAACGGTATATCCCATACCCATCCCAGCCGCTGCCGGTCTGACGTGGATGATCCCTCTTCAGAACCCGGTGGCGGTTATTTTTTTGCGCCCCGTCCATGCCGTTGCAGGTACTGATCCAGACCAGTTTGAGGCAGCCTGTGTTCAGCTGAGCCCGCTGATCAGCTCGCGGTCTGCGATCTGCACCCGGCCCGCGTGATCAACGCTGATGCGGCCTTCCGCCCAGAGGCTGATCACGAGCGGCAGCAATTCGCGTTCCGCGGCCCGCACACGCTCCCCGAGGCTTGCCACATCGTCCCCCGTCAGCACCGGCACCACCTTCTGCAGCACGATGCTGCCGTGGTCGTACTCGTCATCGACGAGATGCACGGTGCAGCCGCTTACCCGGGTGCCGCTCTGGAGCACGGCTTCATGTACACGGTCGCCGTACATCCCCTGCCCCCCGAAGGACGGCAGCAGGGCCGGGTGGGTGTTGAGCGCCCTGTGGCGGTACTGAGGCGGCAGCAGGTACAGCGAGAGGAAGCCGCCGAAGACGATCAGATCAGGCTGCCAGCGGTCCAGTTCAGCCGTGATGCGGGCCGCGAAATCGGCTGCATCAAAGGGCTGGCCGCGCTCAACGATGGCAGCTGGCACATTGAAATCGGCCGCATGCTGCAGGCCGCCGCAGTCCTTGCTGGCCACCACGCCGACGACCTCAGCATTCAGCCGGCCCTCTCGGATACGTTCGAGGATGTTGAGCAGCGTGGAGCCACCGCCGGATATCAGCACGGCGAGACGCAGCGGTGGACGGGACTGTGCATCGGGACTCACGCGAGGATTATAGGACGGGGTCCGGCCGCGTGCTTCAGTCCCCGAAGGCGTACATGTTCCCATCCGCACTGCCGATGTACAGCGTGCCATCCGGTCCGATGGCAGGAGCAGCTGTAACAGCTCCTTCCAGGTCATGGGACCACAGCAGGTTGCCAGCGGAATCGAAGCAATGAATGAAGCCTTCCCTGCTGCCAGCGTAGACATGACCGGAGGAGTCAAGCGTGATGCCAAGGAATTCCTCCTGGAGCGCTGCGCCAATGATGTACTGCAGGATGCCCTCATCATTGAAAACATGGATGCCCTGCTTTCCGATGGCAACAAACAGTTTTCCATCAAGGTCCAGAGCAGGCGTATTGTACAGGCCAATGTAAGACGGGAATTCCCTGCCCCAGGTCCAGAGCGGAAAGCCCTGCGCGTCCAAGGCATTGATCGTGCCATCCGCATGCGTAAGGAACAAGGTGCTGTCAGCACCAAGCACCGGCGAGTTGAGCATGGAACCATTTACATTGCGGTACGTCAACTGGCCATTTCCATGCAGGATCAGGTTGCCGGTGAACACGTCGCCAGTCTGGCTGATGGCGGGACTGCAGAATAGCCCGACTCCGGCCGGTGCCATGTAGAGCAGGTTGCCCTGCTGGTCAAGTGAGAACAGATCCCCGCCGATGTCGCAGATATGCAGGCGGCCATCAGGGCCAAACACAGGGGAGGCTGCAAAGGGGCGAACGGCCTGGTATCGCCAGTTCTCTGTGCCGTCCGAGTTGACACAGTGAACCGCACCATCATTGCTGCCAACGCAGAAGCGGCCATCATCCCGGATTGCCGGGCTGGCAGTGATCGGTCCCATGGTCTCAAACAGCCACTGCTGCTCACCTTCCGGATCCAGCAGGAACAGCGTACGGTTGTCACTGCCGAAGCAGACATCGCCATCCGGTGTGACAACTGCTGAACCCTGGATTGCGGCACCACACTGGAACTTCCACAACAGTCGCGCATCGGCTGGCCCGCTGACCTGGCTAAACCCGGTGCGCTGCGGGTTGCCACCCTGCAGCGGCCAGCCCAATGCAGGCTCATCACCCGCAGCCAGCCTGCCGGTCACTGGCCTGCTCCACTCCGAGCAGACATCCCCGCCGTAGACTGCACGCACACGGTATTCATATCCCTGCAGGCCGGCAGCCTGGGTACCAGGCACATGCCTGTACAGGCCGCGCTCCCCTTCCTTCAGGACAGCGAGCTCCTGCCACATTGCCAGCGGATTGCCAGCGGGCCGGTACTGCAGCTCAAACCCATCAGTGCCAAACTGCGCCTGCCAGCCAACCGTGACCTGGTCCGTCAGGCTGGTGGAAGCAGCGAGTCCCCGGGGAACAGCCGGCGGGCCGATCTGCAGGTAATGACCCGCATTGAGGAGATGCAGCCGCCCCAGTCCATCAAGCAAGGGAGTGGACCAGTCACCGGGCAGTCCCATGCGTTGCCAGGCAAGTTCACCCGTGGATTCCAGGCAAAAGAAGCGGCCGTCCTTGCTGCCGAAGTACACCTTGCCGGCGGAATCAACCAGCAGCCCACCTGTCACGGTTCCTGTCGGCTGGTAGCCCCAGAGCAGGTTGCCAGCCGGGCTGAAGCATTGCACCTTTTCGTAGGAGGCAAGCAGGATGTTGCCATTTGCGTCCAGCACAGGATAGGGTGAGGCCCCGCGGCGTATTTCTGCCTGCCAGTTCAGCTGGCCCTGTGGACTGACTGACACAAGGTCGCCGAAGTAGAGGATCAGGTACACCGTGCCATCCGCAGCAACACTGGGGGAACTGTCAATCGACTCCTCAAGTTCAAGCTCCCACAGCAGATCGCCAGATGGCGATATCGCGAGCAAGCGGTCCTGCCCGTTGTCACAGTAGATGGTGCCGTCTTGCGCGATCGCCGGGCCGTGGTCGATTGTCTGGTCGGTGAAGTACCACCAGAGCAGCTCACCCTCTGCACTGATGCAAAACAAGCGCCTGCCGGCGTCGCCACAGATGATCGCCCCGTCGGAACGCGGCACCGGTGGGCAGGAGATCCAGTTGCCGGCATCAAAGGTCCAGAGCAGGTCACCATCCGCTGTATAACGGTGGATGTAGAAACCCGCTGCCACCAGCAATCCGCCATCCGCCGTAGCGGTCAGTGAACGCACTTCCGACGGTGCTTCCACGCGCCACAGCTCAGTATCGTCCTGCAGGCTGAATGCGGACACAGTAGCCCAGCCTGTGGCCCTGTAAAGCACTCCTCCGGGCGTGCTGATCAGCTGTATCTCCTCATCCTGTCCGTCGCGGGCCAGCTGGGAAACCACGACCGGCCCTGCCACGCTGAACGGACTGCGTCCGGTATGCCGGGCATTGCCGCCGAACATGCACCAGTTGTCAATCCCAACCGGCCGGCTGCTGTCGACTGCCGTACCGGAATCCAGCGCCGTCACCCAGTATGTCCAGCCGGCCTGCCTGTCCAGCAGCCAGCTGTACTGCAGCCTGCCTTCACCGCTTCCCTCGGCTGTCGCCAGCTGGCCCAACAGCTGGGCTCCGGGACCGACAGTTCCTGAATCCGCAGGATGGTCTCGGGCCTCATTGCTGCCCAGGACTGCGTAATGTGTGATCCGCCGGCCGTAGTTGCGGGCGATCACCTGCACGTCAGCGATGTTCACCTCGCCATTGCCATCCCCGTCCAGCATTTGCTGGATGCTGCCCTGTTCAAATGGCGCGCGCTCACCTAGATGGCGGCTGAGTGGCACAAGGTCAGCAAGGCCGACTTCGCCATCCTGGTTGTAGTCGCCATCGAGCTGGCCCTGCCAGCTCATTGTGTTGCCATCCAGGCTGATTGCCCAGTTCGATTGCGCACCTGGCGTAACGGTAGCGGCAGCCTTCTCAAGCTCCAGGTAGCGCTCCAGCTCTAGTTGCATGGCTGCAAGTACTGAATAGTCATGGCTTGCTGCATGGACAGGGGCAGGCAGTTCCTCCTGCTGGACCTGAGCTGATGTGCCAGCACACCCGGCAATCAACAGCTGCACTGCCAGCAGCAATGCCATCAGGTTGTGCACAGGCTGACAACCAGCCCATCTGAGTTCAGTTGCCATTATTCACCCCGAAAGCGAAGATGCGGTTGTTCAGTCCGCCGATGTAGACATTTCCCGACGCAGATATCGCCGGGGCGGAGATGATTCCGGACTCCGTCGATCGCTTCCACAGTAATGCTCCGCTGCTGTCATATGCCAGCACGTTCCCTTCCAGCGTGCCGCAGAAGATGCTGCCAGCCCCGTCCACCGCCACCGGGCTGACAATGCTGCCTTCCACCTGGTAGGTCCTGAGGCTGTAGCCCAGCGGGCTGATCCTGTGCAGCTCACCCTCCTCACCGCCGGCATAGATGCTGCCATCAGGACCCAGCACTGGCATGCGCTCCTCACCCTGCCCGCCGAGCTCGAAACTCCACAGCAGCTTGCCTGCCGCGCTGACTGCATGCAACTGGTCAATTCCATCAATGTAGTATGCAGTCCCGTCCAATCCGACCGCCGGTGCACTGGCTCCGGAGTTGGAGGCAGCGCTCACCCATTCAAGCTGCCCGTCCGTATTCAGCTGGAACAGCCTGCCTCTCGAATTCGTGCAAAGCAGTCTTCCACTCGGGCTCTGTGTCGGAGCATACTCGATTGCATTGCCAGTATCGTATTCCCACAGCAGTTCACCATTCCGCGACAGTGCCCGCAGCACACCGTCACGGCAGCCGAACACCACCAGGCTGTCCGTCACCAGAACGGAGCCGCCAACCGTTTCCGTAGTGGCGTAGTTCCAGCGGAAGCTGCCGTCCGGGTTATAGCAGATCATGCCGTCCAGCAGGCCGAGGTAGATGTTGCCATCCTCATCAAGTGTCGGCGTGGAAACGGCCGGGTTGTATGTCTCGACCTCCCAGCGTACTGAGCCGTCCGGCCAGTAGACATGCAGCATCCTGTCCAGTCCGGCACTGTAGACGGTGCCATCGCTGCCGATCACCGGGGAGCTGCCGTAGTAGTAGGAATTGTAGTAGATGTCCTGCAGGTTGTATTGCCACAACAGCTCCGCATTGCGCGAGCCGATGTTCTGAGTGGAGCCACGCCGGCTTTTGTCGTTGCCAAGCGTTGGCCACTGCGGCCCGTCAGTCGGTGAAGGCTCAAGCCTTGAGCCAGCAGGCTCACACCAGGTCATTTCGTTGAAGCCATCGTAAATGGCGGAGATCCTGTACTGGTAATCCACGCCAGGCCGGCAGGCCAGCCCAGCGGGCAGGCTGTCATCATGTGAGAATGTCCGTGCATCCGGCCCGGGTTCGCCCAGTTCCTGCCAGGCACCAGGCTGGACCCCTCCTGTGCGAAGCTGCAGGCTGTAACCGGTCGCGCCGCTGCTCCCTTCCCAGCCCAGTACAATCCGCTGCTGCTCACTGTCAGGCAGCGCTGTCAGCCCGCGAACACGCTGCGGATCGCCAAAGCAGTAGAGGTTGCCGGATATGTCGCAAAGCAGCAACTCTCCGCGGGCAGTGATCACCGGGGATGAGGAAATATTGCCCGAGGTCTGGAAGGACCACTCCAGCTGGCCGGAGGGACTGAGGCAGATCAGCAGTCCTCCCTCACTGCATACGTAAGCCCGCCCGGAGGCATCAAGCACCGCAGCACTGTTCTGGTACAGCTCTGTCCCGTACTTCCATTCGATGTTGCCATTGTGGTCTAGCCTTGCGAGATAGCGTGCTTCGGAAATGGCAAGCATGCTGCCGTCATGGGAATGCACCGGACTGGCCTTGTAGCCGCCGAAGTCCTGGTCGAAATCCAGTGGATCTGACAACAACTGTCCGTCGGCAGTCCGCATATTGAGGATGCCGTACAGGTCATAGTGGGTCAGGATGCCCTCAGGACTGATGGAGACAGATCCCACGCAGCGGGACTGGAGCTCATCCTGCCAGCTGAGGCTGCCATCCGGGTTGACGGCAATGATCTGTTCGCGGGCCGCATAGATCCTGCCATCGCTGCCGATGGCGGGCGTGCCATGCATGCCATCTTCCATCGGCACTGTCCAGAGCAGGTTGCCGGAAGGACTGTACGCCGCCAGGCCGGCTTCCTCCTGCCCGATGTAGATATCGCCATTTTCAGCAGCAACCGGGTTGTTCCAGCGGTAACGCGCCGGTTCCCCCGGCACTTGCCAGTTGATAGTGCCATCCGAGCTGAGACTTACCAGTGTGCCCTCTCTTGTCGACACGTAGATGTCGCCCTGCGTACCGATTGCCGGCACAGAGCAGTAGAAATTCCCCAGCTCCTGCGTCCATGCCAGCCTGCCATCTGCATCAAGTGAAATCAACTCACCATTCAGTGTGCCAGTGATGATGTTTCCATCCGCTGTCAGCACCACGGAGTCCATCAGGTTCGTACCGAAATCCTTCTTCCAGCGCACGATGCCATGCTGCGGGCCGCAGAAGGGACTCTGGCCACTGTTGCGATTGTCCATCTGGTACGAGAACCAGTTGTCAATCCCCAGCCTCTCACTGACGGCGCCATCGACTGCATCGTCAGCAGTGACCAGCCAGTATGAAATTCCCGGAACCTGGAGTGTAGCGAAGCTGAAGCTGCGCCTGCCAGTTGGGCTGGAAGTGGAGTCCGTGAGCAATACCGTGCCAAGCTCAGTCGTCCCCGTACCATTGGCGGCAAGCCCTCCGGCGCCCGGGTAGTCCAGCTGGCTGCCACTGGAGTAGATCGAATAGCCCGTCAGCCGCACGCCGTAGTGCTGTGCAATCGGGGCCACGTCGGCAATGTTGATCTCGCCGTTGCCATCGCCGTCCACCACGGATTCGATGCTCGTGAACTCAAAGGGACCGCCTGAAGTGCCCAGCAGTTTCGCCAGCGGGATCAGGTCGGCGGCGTTGACCTCGCCGTTCTGGTCGTAGTCCCCCGTGTTGCGGTAGTGCCAGCGCAGGGCGCCCCCGGAGTAGCTCAGGGTGATCCGGTCGCGTTCATCCTGCGGCGGGACTGATAGGGAGCGCATGGTTTCCGGAATCGCTCCAGCGTGTATCGCGGCTGATTGCCGCCCGGGTGGTCCTGCCTCCTCAACTGATCGGGTTGTCAGCAGGCGACGCAGTTCGGCAGATAGTTGCGAAATCAAGTCCGGCTGCACGTCAGCACTCGCCTGCACTGAGTCGATGTCAGCGAGCACAGCCTCAAGAGTGATGCTGCGGGCTGAAAATGAACCCCCCGGCGGGCCTGCGCCGGGGTTGAGAGAAGCCTCAGTTCCAGGCGCGCGCAAGGCTGCACCCTGGTTTCCCGGATCCACATATCCCGCTTCCCCGACCCGTGGATCGAGTGATCCCGGGTCCACTGCCTGTTTCCCGCCCCCGCAGGACCCAAGCAGCAACATCAATATCCAAAGAACGGACAGTTCAATGCGGCTGCGCATCTGCGCCTCCCCCCGAAGGGAATGTCCGCCCTACAGCGAATAACTAGATTGTCTTGCGGGCTGAAATGTTACACAGCTCCCCGCGCGCAATCGGCTTACTGGAAACCGGCGCGGTAAAAAAAGCTCACCCAGGGGACGGGTGAGCTAGGAGGGTTGAGATGAAAGGGGATAGCTAGGTTTTGGGGCTGCGGTTCATGGTGCGCAGTGCCTTGGCGCACATCTTGACCCGCTTCTTGCGGCCGAACTTGTCAACGATCGTGACCTGGATGAGGTTCGGCTGCCACTTGCGGCGCGTGTGACGCTGCGAGTGGGACACATTGTTCCCTGACATCGCACGCTTACCGGTTACTGAACAAACTTTAGACATATCAGTTCTCCAGGGGGGTTCCAGCAGACCGGATCATTGACCCGGCAAGTCCGCCATTTCAGAATTTCGCCTTGCTACTCTTCCTCAGCGAGAACGGCCAGCCGCTCTCAGTCGGGCTCCACATGGAGCACCCCGTGACGGTAGTATATCCGACTGCATATAGCCTGTCAATAGCCCAGGGCCACAAAATTCCGCCTGCCTCAGTTCCGTTCCCGGCGCTGCATCAGCACCAGTCCCATCCCCGCTATCAGCAGGTTCGGGGCCCATGCCGCCAGCATCGGAGGCAGCACCCCGCCTGCCCCCATCTTCTGGCAGACGCTGAGGAGCACGTAGTATACCATCACAATCAGGAGCGCCAGGCCCATTCCCATGCTGGTCGAGCTGCGCTGCGGCAGGATCGAGAGCGGAACCGCGATGATGATGAACACCAGCGGGGTGAAGGGGATGGCGTACTTTGCGTAGAGCTTCGTACGGAATTCGAGGATCTGCTTGCTCTGGGGATCGGCCCCGCTGGCCAGCTCATCCGCGATCAGGCGCTCCAGCTGCACGATGCGCAGGTTCTCGACGTCCTGCTTGCGCACCCTGAGCGATTCCGGCGAGATGTTCAGCCCACCGAAGCTGGCCTCCGCCATGCTGCCGGTCAGCATGCCGGCCTCGCCCGTGTCCGGGTTGCTCAGCGAATAGGTGTGCAGGCGGCGGAAGATCCATGTGCTGCCCTCCCATTCCGCCTCGTCCGCAATGATGATCTGGTCCCGGGCATGGTCCAGCGGGTCACGCGACAGCAGGAATACGTCAAACAGCAGGTTGCCCTCGGAGTCGTCGGAGATCAGCACCCAGCGCAGCTTGCCGTTCTCGTAGATCGGCTGGTTGATCGCCCCCATCTTCACACCGCTGGCCCCGCCGGTCAGCAGGCTGTTCTTCAGGTTGCGCAGGCTTTCGAGGCCCCAGGGCACGACTGACTCATTGCCGAGGAAGGTCAGGCCCGAGAGGAATGCGCCGGCGATGAAGTATGGTGCCAGCACGCGGTAGAGGCTGACCCCGCAGGCCCTCAGCGCCGTCACCTGCAGCTCGCTGTTGAGCTTGCCCATGCTGATCAGCGTGCCGAGCAGCACACCCATCGGGATCGAGAGGATGATGAACTGCGGCGAGGCGTACAGCAGCATCTTCAGCAGCACCGGGGCCGGCACGCTGTACTTGATGATGAACTTCAGTGACTCCTGCAGCACCACCGTCACGATGGTGAGCATGCTGAACATCCCGACGCCGAACAGGAAGGGAGCGTACAGCTCCGAAAGGATCAGCTTATCCACTTTGCGCAGGGAGGAAGACACCGCTGAAATTATAGACCGCATGCCCGCCGGGAATTCTTGCCTTGCGCGGGAACAAAGAATCTGATATTAGTGTCTATGTCAGTAGCTACCGGTTGATGTTTACCTTGGGGGTAAAAGTATGAGACGGCTGAAAGCAAACTGGTGTCAGGCGTTGATTACCCGGCGGTCACGCTGTCAGGGCTGATAGGAGGCCCTGTCATCCGACCAACGACCCATCCACCCACCCACCAACCAGTTGAAGGCTAAGCCTTAGGATCCGAGTGTGTGGCCGCCGCCCCCTGCTCCGGTAGCTGGAACCCCCCTTGCCGCTTCGGGTCATTCGCGCGCTTCAGCTCATCGGGATGAATGCTGAGTCGCGGTACGAATTGATCACCACTCCATCTCCACCCGTGTCCAGAATGCCGAAGGCAAACATCGAACCGAGGTACCACGAATGCTGCTGCCTGCCGGCTTCATCCAGGATGCGCAGCTGGCTGCCTTCCCAGAATCGCAGCATCCCGTTGGGGAACATGCGGTAGGGATAGGTGTCCGTGCAGACGGCAATCCGGCCGTCATCCAATGTCGAGACACGTGTGACCGGCTTGCGGAATATCCTCCGGCAATTGCCTGCGTCATCGATACGGTACAGGCCGGCGGAACCACCGAGCAGCAGCTCTCCCTTGTAATCCAGCAGGCCGCAGTCAAGCATCGAGAAGCTGCGGTAGAGCATGTCCTGCTCCGGTAATGAAACGAAGGGCTCGACGACACCCTCGGCGGTGATCCGCACGAGGCGCGCTGCATCGTCGTATTCCAGGCCTTCCTCCATGCAGTACAGCTCTCCCGTGGGGGTGCAAACCTGCACCCCGCTCCCCGGGCTGTACTGCAGGCTGGCAAGCGCCTCGCCTTCAGCACTGATCACCCGCACGATGCCGGAGCCGACCGCGAAGATGCGCGGGCTGTCAGGATGTGTGATGGCGGTGGCATTCTCGTAGGGCATGGCGTACTGCCAGAGCATCACGCCAGCCTTGTCCAGCGCACAGATGTACTGCCCCTTGCGCACGACCAGCCGGCCTGCGTT
Organism: Planctomycetales bacterium; assembly: GCA_022646745.1. Taxonomy (GTDB): domain Bacteria; phylum 4484-113; class 4484-113; order 4484-113; family JAFGCY01; genus JAHEFU01. The sequence goes on from CP060262.1 coordinate 997,562, forward strand.
TACCTGGGCCCCCATGTTGCCATAGTTGTCAAGCAGCAGGTCCGTATCCGCCTGGCGCCAGAGTTGCTGCCCGGCCAGGTCAAAGCAGCACAGGCTGTTGTCCTTCAGTTCAACATAAAGCTGGTCCAGCGCATAAGCCATCCTGACCGGCTCAGCCAGCAGCGGGCTTCCGCCGATGGACTTTCCCCTGCTATCCACGAGGTACAGTCGCCAGCCGGACTTGGCGGCAACATATCCCGCCCCGGCCAGTACTCCGTCATGGGCGGCGAGGAAACCCGGACTGACGCTGGCCGGCAATGGCAGGTCCTGCACCCCCGGCGACTTGTACCAGCCGCTGAAGTACTGCCCCCCGATGACCAGCAGCCACAGCAGCGCGAATATGAACTGCCGGAGATTCCCGAAGGATCCGCCCAGTCGTTTCCCAAGTTCACTCAAGCTGTCCGGCTGGCCATTCCGTCCTGTTCCCACGCCCGGATTATATGCCAGGCTGTGCCGGAGGATCCAAGTGCAGGATTGGCCTGCTCTGTCCTACAATCAGGGCACAATGTCATTTGACCAGTACAGGCAGGACCCCGATGGCTTCCGGCAACATTACCAGCAGCCGAAGAAGCCCAACTACACCGGCTGGATCATCGGCTGCTGTGTGGTGCCGACGGTGATCGGCATCGGCATCGCGATCTGGGGCGCGGTCTGGACAGCACGCACGCTCAGCGGGCAGAACTCCTTCATGTCCAGCATGCTGCCCAGGGCCGGGGTGACAACCGGCACACAGCTGGCCTGGCAGGAACCGCTCGGGCGCAGCCACATGCTCAGCCCGCACATGGTCTGCGGGGACTTTGACGGCGACGGCGCGGAGGAGATCCTGCTGCCCGGCCTGAGCGACATGAACCCCGGGCAGATCATGCAGCAGATGCAGAACCCGAACGCGATGCACTACATGTACAACAACGTCACCGTGCAGGCGGATGGCAGTGTCAGCAGGCAGGGCACCAACAGCCCGGTGTACTTCTATGACACCACTGTCTGGGACTATGGCAACGATGGCAAGGATGACATTGTCGACCTGTGGAATTCCACGGGCAATGCCGAGGTCTATGACGGCAAGCTCAATCCGCTCACCAGCCTCAGCGGCGGCAGCATGGGATTCGGCACGAGCACCGCGGATGTCGATGGCGACGGCGTGCTTGAGCTGGTGCTGACGGATGCCAACCAGACGCAGCAGATGGTCTATGACAGCGCAGGCAGCCTGCTGCACACCCTGCAGAATGGCAACTCCTACAACCCGGTATGGGGCGACATCGACGGGGACGGCAAGGATGAGCAGCTGATCTGCGTGATGGGTGGCACCAACGACCTGCTGGTGCGCCATCCCGACAAGCAGGACGTGACGATTGCCAATGTCTGGCCGGACTACGCCTGGCCGACCCTGACGCAGGACGTGGATGGCGACGGCCGGGACGAGGTGTTCGCCTCGCATACCGGCTACTACAACCCGGCGACGGCCAGCTTCACGAAGTTCAGCTACCCGCTCAGCTACAGTGCGGACGACCCCAGCCGGATGGTCTATCCGGTGGACATCGACGGCGATGGCATCGTGGAGTTTGCCACCGGCGGCAGCAATTACAGCATGGACTCAGCGCTGTTCATCTTTGATGCCGCCGGCAACTGCACCTACCACGAGGAGTTCGGTGCCACGGTGGAAAGCAAGGCCGTGATCACTGATGGCAAAGGCCGGCAGCACCTGGTTGTACTGTGCGACAACCGCCTGCTGCTGTACCCCTGAACAGTGGGCAGTAGGCAGTGGGCAGGTCAGATGGCAGTGGGCAGTTGTCAGAATCAGCGGTCCAGCCGGCGCACAGCACCATGGATGTCCAGCTGGTAGATCGTGCCGTCCGGGCCTTCGTCAAACTGCCGTGTCTCCCAGCGGTAGCCGCTGAAGCGCTTCAGCTCATTGCCATCAAGGTCCAGAATCAGCAGGTCGCCACGGCCCAGCACCATGTCCAGCGTATTGCCGGAGCCCAGCTGCATGCTGTTGTCAACTGCTAGCAGGCCGGCCTGTGGCAGGTAGTCCATGTGCATCGCATCACCGCTGTAAATGCGCCCAGGCGCCTTGTCCGACGGGCTGGACAGGCGGTAGATCCCGCAGCTGGTCGGCAGTAGCAGGCCGCCGTCCGGCATGAACTGCACATCCCAGATGGACTGGAACATGCCGGCGCGGTCGGCATCGGGGATGCTGAACAGTTCGCTGACGAGGCCATCCACGCTGATGCTGCGCAGCAGCTGGATCGCCCGGCTGTCAAAGCTGCCCGTGATGTAGTACAGCGTGCCGTCGCTCGCCACCCGCCCGCGGATGCTTCCTGCCACCTTCACATCATGTGTTGCCAGTACATTGCCCCCGGCATCAATGAGTTGCAGCTGGTCCGCGCTGCCCAGCCAGATCAACCCGCAGTCGTCATTGCAGGCCAGGCTGTTCGTGGTGGATGTGGCAAGCACTTCCCAGTCGAGATTGCCGGATGGGCCGAATGCCTTCAGCTGGCTGCCAACCAGTACCAGCAGCCGCCCGCCTATCAGCCAGGGCCCGTCGTCCCGGCCGATGCGCGGGTTCTCCGGCGTGCTGCTGGACCAGCGCGCGCTGCCATCTGGCCCGAGGCAGGCCACAGCATTCCGGGCGGAAATGTAGATGTCCGTATCTGACAACAGCACCTGCATCCGGGCTGTGTTGCCGCCCAGCACTTCCGGCAACGCAACTTCAAGCACGTTGTCGCCGGGCGGTGAGCTGATCTTCAGCTTTGGCGGGCTGCCATCGATTATATGCACCAGCCTGCCGCTGCGCAGGTCGGAACCCGGCAGGTCCCAGTTGGTGGCGGCCTGGAAGCGGGTGTTGTTGCCCTTCGCCAGCAGCGGCACCCCGCGGTTGGCGAACAGCACGAGCGGCAGGAACATCACCGCCAGCACAAGCACGATGCAGCCACCGCAGGCGCATGGCAGCAGCCTGCCGCAACCCCGCCGCTGTGGCGGAGGTCCAGCCTGCTGGATGCCGGTGTCGATTGCCAGCCCCTAGCCGGCCGCCGCGCTGCCCTGCTCCTCTGGCTGCCAGCGCACGTCAATATGCCTTGCGGCATATGTCTCGTCCAGCTGGGTCACGCGCAGGTTGTCCAGGTTGCGCAGCTTGTCCGCGTCCACCCTGGCCGTGTGGTGCAGCCCGAGCATCACATCCACGAAGCTGTCCAGCAGTTCCTTGCTTTCGGTCTCCGTCGGCTCGATCATCAGCGCTTCCTCGATGATCAGCGGGAAGTAGGTCGTCGGGGCGTGGAAGCCGGAGTTGAGCAGTGCCTTGGCGATGTCCTTGGCACTCACGCCGACTTCCTTCTTCAGGCGACCGCAGCTGGCAACGAACTCATGCATGCAGTAGCGGTCGCGGCCGTCCGACCACTTGTCATAGCGCACCGGGTAGTGGTCCTTCAGGCGCGCCTGCAGGTAGTTGGCATTGATGATCGCGTTCTCGCTGATGCGGCGCAGGCCGTCCGGGCCATGCAGCAGGATGTAGATCCAGGCGCGCACGAGGATGCCGAACTGGCCGTGGAACAGCTTCATTCGGCCGATGCTCTGCTCCGGGCGGTAGAACTCGAAGCCGTCGCTGGTGCTGCGCACGTGCGGATGCGGCAGGAAGGGAGCGAGGTGCTGCTTCACGCCGATCGGGCCGCTGCCCGGGCCGCCGCCGCCGTGCGGTGTTGACAATGTCTTGTGCGTGTTGATGTGGATCAGGTCGAAGCCCATGTCGCCGGGGCGCGCGATGCCCAGCAGCGCATTCAGGTTGGCACCGTCGTAGTACAGCAGCGCGCCGATCTCATGCATGCGCTCGCTGACGGCGAGGATGTCCTTCTCGAAGGTACCAAGCGTGCTCGGGTTCGTTAGCATGATGCCGGCGATGCGCTCCGCACCATGCTTCTCGATCGCCGCGTTGAGGATGTCCATGTTCATGATGCCGTCGGCATCAGCGCACTTCACCTCGGCGACCTCGAAGCCCGACAGCACCGCGCTGGCCGGGTTGGTGCCATGCGCGCTGTCGGGCACGATCATCACAGTGCGCTGGTGCTCGCCGCGGCTCTCGAAGTAGCGCTTGAAGATCAGCATCCCGGCGAACTCACCCTGCGCGCCGGCGGCCGGCGTCAGGCTGATCTGGTCCATCCCGGTCATGTCCGCCAGCCAGTCCTGCAGGTCCGCGAACATCCTGAGGAAGCCCGGCAGGCTCTCGATCGGCTGGTGCGGGTGCGTGTTGGCAAAGCCCGGGTGCTTGACGTAGCGCTCGCAGGCCTTCGGGTTGTACTTCATCGTGCAGCTGCCCAGCGGGTAGAAGCCGGTGTCGATGCCGAAGCTGTCCTGCGCCAGCTTGACGTAGTGGCGCGTCAGCTCCAGCTCGCCGACCTGCGGCAGGGGCAGGCGCTCGCTGGCAACGAGGTTCTGCGGCAGGCGGCGCTTGTGGTCCTCCACGCGGCCATTGCGCATCCCGCCCACCACCTGCGTGCCGTGGCGGCCCTCAACGTCATATTCAAAGATCAGCTTGCTCTGGTTAGCTGCCACTGAGCACCTCCCAGACCAGCCGGGCCAGCGCATCGCTGTCCTCGGTGGTGTGGATCTCCGTGAAGGCAAAGGTCAGGCAGTCGCCGACCAGCCCGGCATTGCTTTCGCTGTTGAGCGTGCCGTCGCTTTCCACCAGCGGGTGGATGCCGCACAGCATGCCTTCCTGCAGCCCGCGCTGGCGGATCGCCGCGGCGGTGCCGCCCGGGAAGCGCAGCGTGAACTCATTGAAGAAGTGGCGCTCCGGGAAGGCATCCTGCACGCCGCTGATGTTGACAAGCTTCTCGTGGGCCTCGAGCGCGTTGGCATGGCACAGCGCCGCCAGCTGGCGGAAGCCGTTGCGCCCGACGCTGCCGAGGTAGATGCAGGCCCTGAGTGCCAGCAGCGCCTGGTTGGAGCAGATGTTGCTCATCGCCTTGTTGCGGCGGATGTGCTGCTCGCGCGCCTGCAGGGTCATCACGAAGCCCATGCCGGGCTCGCCGTCTCGCTGGCAGACCGTGCGGCCGATCAGGCGGCCGGGCAACACACGCACGAATTCCTCACGGCAGGCGAGGAAGCCGCAGTACGGGCCGCCGTAGTTGACATAGTTTCCGAAGCACTGGGCCTCACCGCAGACGATGTCCGCGCCCAGCTCGCCGGGGGTCCTGAGCAGGCCGGCGGTGTAGGGGTAGAAGCTGAATACCACCAGCGCGCCGCTTTCACGGACCACCGCACTGAGCTGCTCCAGCTCCTCCTCGAGGTAGCCAAGGCAGTCCGGGTACTGGAAGATCACGCAGGCCACGTCCTCGGACAGGGCCCCACGCAGGGCATCCACCGTCAGGCGGCCGCTGCTGTCGGCGGACAGCACCTCGGTTTCCATTTCCATGCCGATCGCATAGGTGTCCACCACGTTGCGGAACTCGGCGTTGACAAACGGCGCAAACAGCACGCGCTTGCGCTTGCCCTTGTGGACGTAGTTGCTCATCAGCACCGCGTCGGCAAGGGTGGTTGCTCCGTCATATCCGCTGGCGTTCGAGATGTCCATCCCGGTCAGCATGCAGATGTAGCTCTGGTATTCGTAGATGCTCTGCAGGTAACCCTGGCTGACTTCCGGCTGGTACGGGGTGTATGCGGTGTAGAACTCACCGCGGGAGCTGATTTCATCCACCACGCTCGGGACATGGTGCATGTATGACCCACCGCCGGCGAACACACGGCCGGGCGGGATACGCAGGTTCTGCGCGGTCAGCGCCTCAACGGCGCGTCCGAGCTCAACCTCACCATGGGCCTCCGGCACCAGCAGCTGGCGCTGCATGATCAGGTCCGGGGGGATAGCCACGAGCAGGTCCTCAAAGCGCTCGACGCCGATCAGTTTCAGCATCTCGGCGCGCTGAGCCGCCGTGTTGGGAACGAATGTCATGCTCTGTTGCCTTCCTTAAGTTGTGCGGGCTGGGGACTACTTGTCCATCGCGTCGTAGGCCGCCTGGTCCATCAGGCTGTCCAGCTGGGCGGGGTCCATGACCTCGACCTTGGCCATCCAGCCGCTGCCCTGGGCATCCGAGTTGATCACCTCGGGGGCGTCCTCAAGCGACGAATTGACTTCGATGATGCGCAGTGACACAGGAGCCATCACGCCCGCGACCGCCTTGACGGATTCCACCGTGGCGAGCTCGTCGCCCGCGCTGAACTCCGCGCCCGCCTCGGGCAGCTCAACGAAAGTGATGTCGCCCAGCGCTTCCTGGGCATGGTCGGTGATTCCGAGGAACCAGGCCGATCCCTCCTCGCGGAGGTACTCATGTGTCTTTGTGTACAGGATCCGGGACACAGCGCGCTCCCTGTGTTGAAGTTGCAGTAAGTCTACTATCCGAAACGCGACTTTCTACCTGATAAGTATGGAAATATTGCAGGGCGGAGGCCAAGCTGTAAGCTTGGCACGGAGGTCAGGCGGGGAGGTCAGGCAGAGCGTAGCGGAAATGACAGCGGGCAGGTAAGCAGCAGCTCCCTGCCATATGTAGCAAGGATAGTGGCCCGTCTGTATGGGGTTTCAGGCTTGCGGCTTGTCTTGGCTCAGGCAACTGCCTGCTTCAGCAGCTTTCAATTGCTGCGGTCGAGCTGCTCATCCTTGTCGCCAGGCACAGCTCCGTCGGCACTTGTGGCTGTGTCGAACTCACCGTAGACCTCAAGCACATGGTAATGCTCCTTGAAGCCCTTCTCGGCACAGATGCGGTCCAGCATGCGGTGCAGGTCCTCATCGCCGGTGAACTCCAGCACGCGGCCGGTACGGATGTCCACCATGTGGTGATGGTGCCCTTCGATGTCCGCCAGCTCATAGCGGTAGCTGTTCTCATGCACACGCGTCCGCGTCAGCACCTCGCTCTCGACCAGCAGGTCGAGCGTGCGGTAGACGGTGGCGCGGCTGGCCACGCCGGGAGACTTCTCATTGAGCTCACGCAACAGGTCTTCCGCCTGGAAATGCCAGCCCTTCTTGGCCATCAGGTGCTCTATCAGCGCGCGCCGGGGCCGTGTCAGTTTGAGATTGTGCTCGAGAAACACCCGGTAGAAGCGTTCACGCACAAGATCAGAGCTCTTCTGCTTACTCATTACACCAGTCCTCAACTCAAAGGCAGGGATACCGTAACCCGATTATACAGTAGCCAAATGTGGGTTAAAACCTAACGCAGGAACATTTTCTCAAGTTCACTGCTGCCAATCTCAATTATCGTCGGCCGGCCATGCGGGCAGCTCAGGCTGCTCCAACTTTCCAGAAGCAGCCTGAGCAGGGCCAGCTGTTCGGATTCCGTCAGGCGCATGCGGGCCTTGATCGCCGCACGGCAGGAAATGCTGGCGGCCAGTTCCTTGATGCGGTCCTCGAGCAGGTCACTGATGCCCCGCGAACTGAACTCCTCCAGCGCATCCGCCATCAGCGCGGGGTTGATCCGGTTGCGCAGGAACTGGGGCACCTCTGATATGACAAGGCTGCCACCCGCACCGGCTTCTGCATTGAAGCCGACGCGCCGCAGTGCCTCAAGCAGCGGCTGCATGTCCTCGCTTTCCGTGTCGTCAAGGCTGACCACCATCGGGAACAGCAGGCTCTGGCGGGTGATTGCACTGGCCCGGGCCGGGTCCACCGCCTCATATATCTTCTCAAACAGGATGCGCTCGTGGGCTGCATGCTGGTCCACCACATACAGGCGCTCGCCGCTGTTGAGCACGAGGTAGCTGTTGCCGACCTGGCCGACCAGGCTGAGCTGCGGTGCATCAGCGAAGCCGGCATCCGCATCATCCTGCGCCAGCTGCACCCGCCGCTCCGGGATCACATCAATCGGTGGTGGGACGAAGGCGAAGTCATCCTCTGGCTCTAGCCTGGCTGGCGTTACTGATGCATCGACGGATACCTCGGCATACTGCCGGGCGGCATCAGCAAGGCTCAGGTTCGGCCGGCGGCGCTCAATGCTGTCCACCGGCCGGCCCGGCATACCGGCATCCAGCTGGCGTACCACACTGCTCAGGCCGCTGCGCAGGCTGCCCTGGCGCTCCCCGGCGGCCCGGTTCATCCCACGGCGCACGGCCGTGCTGAGCAGGGTGTAGACGGCCTGGGGCTGGGAGAAGCTGACCTCCAGCTTCATCGGATGCACGTTGACGTCTATCTCCTCCGGGGGCAGCTCAAGGAAGAAGGCCCCGGCCGGGTACTTCCCTGAAGAGAGGAATTCTCGCATTGCATCATCAACCGCCTTATAAAGCAATCGGTTGGTTACTGGTCGGCGGTTGATGAAGAACCATTGCCGGCTGCGGTTGTTGCGGTGGTAGGTCGGGTCAGATATCAGGCCATGCACGGCGGATGGCGGGAATTCATAGTCCAGCTCGTGCAGCTCATGGCGGAAGCCCGGCTCTATCAGGTCTGAGAGTACCTGGCGGCGGTCCCCCGAGCCATCGGTGGACAGCAGGCTGCGCCCCGCGCTGAGCAGCTCCCAGCGCACCTCCGGCCAGGCAATGGCATAGGACACCAGCATCCGTCCAACCTGCGCCGATTCACTCTGGCGCGAGCGCAGGAACTTGAGGCGCGCCGGCGTGTTGTGGAACAGTTCGCGCACCTCGACTTCGGTGCCACCCTGCAGGTTGACCGGCTCAGTGCTGGACAGGCCAGCCGGATCAAGGCTGAGTGCCGTGCCCAGCTCATCGTCCGCATGGTGGCTGGCAATGCGCAGGCGGGACACGGCGGCGATGCTGGCCAGCGCTTCGCCGCGGAAGCCGAGCGAGGACAGGCCGAACACATCATCCAGGCTGCGGATTTTACTCGTATGATGCGGCAGCACGGCGAGCGGCAGCTCCGAGGCCGGGATGCCATGACCGTTGTCAGTCACGCGGATCAGCTGGCGGCCGCCGTCCTCCAGTTCCACCGTGACCTGCGTGGCCCCGGCGTCCAGTGCATTCTCCACCAGCTCCTTGACGACATTCACCGGGCGCTCGACGACTTCGCCTGCACTGATGCGGCGTGCCTCCTGCTCACTGAGCGCCATGATCGGCTGGCGCGGCTGTGCCTCTTCCACGGGGATAGTGTAGCCCAGCGCGGGCCTGCTGCAGTGCTTTTCGCAGGTACTGTGGCGGGCGGTTGCCAGAATGAGCGGCTGTTACAATCAACTAATCAATCGGTTGGTGAGTGTATGGAACAGCAGCAGCGCAGGGTGACACAGAAGGGGCAGCGCGCCAGGAGCGCGCTCGTCGAGGCCGCGCTTGCGGTGTTCTCGAAGAGTGGCTACGGCTCGGCCAGTGTGGCGGACATCGTGGACAGCGCCGGCCTGACGAAGAACCACCTGTTCTACCACTTCGGCAGCAAGGAAGCGCTGGCGGCGGCGGCACTTGAGCAGTCCCAGACCATCTGGCGCAATGAGCTCGCCATGCCGGCTGAAGTATTCCCGGACAGTGCACGGCGGCTCGGCTTCTGCATCCGCCGCCTGTCGGAAGGTTCGCTGCAAGGCCAATACCGCCTGCTGGCGGCGATGCGGCTGGACCGCTCAGCATTGCCTGAGGAGCTGGCAGCGCAGGTGGATGCCTACGAGAAGGAGCTGGTGGAATTCTGGCGCCGGCTGCTGAAGGGACTGAAGGGTGAAGGCAGCCCAGCCCCGAAGATGAAGGCGCGAGCGATGGCCACGGCGATCACCTGGCAACTGTGTGGCGCGGCGATCGCCGATGACGGGAAGAACGGTATGTTCGCGGCCCAGGCGGCCTTCATCGGCAGCCTGCTGGGGGATGGGGGAGGTCAGCTGTCAAGCTGACAACTGCACTCAGGTAGCAGAAAGCTGAAAGCAGACCCGGCATGATGAGGCATCGGTAATCGCTGCGCTCGGTTTACTACATGCAATTCGTAAATGTGCTTCAACCACCAAGGCACTAAGACACCAGGTAATCCTTCACAATACAAGTACCGGCGCGGCCCGGCAGCGCCAACGCGCGTGAAGTAGCGATTGGGCAGGATGCTCCGCAAGGCAGTTGAATTCGATTTCCTCTCACGCAATTCGCAATTCATACGCAGCATCCCCATGCGTCTTCATATTGAATGTCTTGCTCGCCTGATAACATGAAATGGGATGGACAGGAAGCGTAAGTTGTTTGTTCTCGTGGCAAGCGTTGTCACTTTGCTGCTGTCGCTGCTCATCATCAGGAACTTCTATACAGGTGGCAGAATCCTGCCTGGAGCCCGATCAAACCCTGATCTGGTACTGGATCTCGGCAATGGCGTGAAGATGGAGTTTGCCAGCATCCCTGCTGGAATCGTACGAATGGGAGCACCTGACCATGAGAAATTTGGCGATCCTCAGTTTGCTCCGCGTTGGGAGTATGGAGAGCATAATGTTTCTTCCCTTCACATGGCCGTGTTCGAAACCACGAACGAGCAGTTCCTCTGCTTCCTGAACAGTGGATATGCTTCCAAGGGCAACTGGAGCCAGGAAGGACTGGAATGGATGAGAGGCAACGGCAAGCTCAGTGCTCACTTGCAGCGTATCAGCAAACTGGACGGAAGGCTACCGGTAGCCGGGATCAACTTCTACGAAGCCGAAGCATTCTGCAACTGGCTCAGTGCACTTGCAGCAAAACAGCATGGCCTGTCCGCGAGATTGCCAACAGAAATCGAGTGGGAGTATTGTGCTGAGGGCGAGACTCAGGAAGGTGAGTCGCACCTCTGTGTCTGGGGAGATGCCAATGGCAACCGGGATATAGACGAGATTGATGCCGGATGGACCAATACCGACTGGAATTTCGGTAGAGACAATGTCAATGGATTGGCAAGGGGAGGACGCTTCCCACGAGACCTAAGCTGGTGTGGACTTTATGACATGAATGGCAATGTTGCAGAGATTGTTGTGAGTTCCCCCGGAAACCCAAGACTGACTCCGCTGAATCCGAACTGGGGGCTTGATCCGATGATCACAAAGGGATACAGGGTTTTCAATACAGGTAACAAGGATTCAATCCAGAGGCAGCTTGAGGGTCAATGGGAAGTGATGAAGAGTGGATTGATAATTTCCGATTACAGTCTGCACCTAAAGGCAATTGATGCCGGGGGCATAGGATTCAGGGTTGCCTTGGATTAGGACTTTGTATTGTCCTGATTAACGTGATGGCGCGAATGACGAGAAGAATACTATCCCGGGTTTTCTGCTTGGTGTCTTGGTGACCTGGTGGTTCCTTTTACTTCCCCGCGAATCACTCTGCATTTGAATCATCAGCACGCGTGCTGGTGTCGCTAGGCGACACCGCTACTTCATATTGTTGAAGTGCCTATCAAGCCAAGGACCGGCGCGGCCCTGCCGCGACTGGGTGGGAATGCAGAGAAGTGCGCATGGCTGACGGGATTGGCAACAGGTATAACGATCTCTGCGCCTCTCTTCATTCTCCGCGCCTCTGCGCCAGAAAAACCAGACTGGCGAGCACGTTGTATCCCGCGCGCCGGCGCGCCGTGAGGTTCACATTCGTTCGGGTGAGAGTGTGCTAAGCAATTCGGCTCTTCTGGCGCAGAGGCGCTGAGTGAATCCGGAGACGCTGAGGGGATGTAATCTGGCAACGACCCCTGCCTTGCCAGGCTCGCTTGCTTTTTAACATACAAGACACAGAGAGCACAGAGTTTTGCGGATCTGATTGGCGGGAAGTGGAAATGGCTTTGCGGCACTCCCTGTCAGACGCCGCGAGGCAGCGCCGGTACGGCACTTTGAATGGAGTGCTAATCACATATCATGGTTTGGCTTCATATGCCGAAACCCGAAACCGGAACACCGAAACCCGATTGTCAGCTTTACAGCTGACCTCCCGTTGTCAGACTTTCGTCTGACCTCCCATCCGCTACTTCAGCAGGCGGCTGATCTGGGTGACGGTCTGCTCGACGTAGGGATCCTCCACGATCTCACCGGCGATCTTGTTCGCGCCGTGGCTGATCGTGGAATGGTCGCGGCCGCCGAGTTCGTTGCCGATCTGGCTGAGCGTCAGGTTGGTGTACTCGCGGGCGAGGTACATCACCACCATCCGGGCCAGGGCCACGCGCTTCGAGCGGTTGGGGCTGAGCAGCAGCTGCTCGCTGACGTTGAAGTACTCGCTGACAACGCTGATGATCTGCTTGATTGACAGTTCCTGGCGGAAGCCGCCGGTGTCGATGAAGTCAGCCAGCACGCGTGCTGCGACCTCGACGGTCGGCGGGTTGTTGCTGATGTCGCAGAAGGCCAGCAGGCGGATCAGCGAACCCTCAAGTTCGCGCACGTTGCTGGAGACCTTCTCCGCGATGAAGGTGCAGACTTCCTCCGGCAGCTTGACCTGCTCGGCCTCGGCCTTCTTCTGCAGGATCGCGATGCGGGTCTCGAGGCTCGGCTCATCAACATCGGCTACGAGGCCCATGCTGAAGCGGGACACCAGGCGGTCCTCCATGCCCTTCAGGGTCCGCGGCGGGCGGTCGCTGGAGATCACGATCTGCTTGCCGTCCTCCACCAGGTGGATGAAGGTGTGGAAGAACTCGATCTGCGTCTCGGTCTTGCCGGACAGGAACTGGATGTCGTCAATCAGCAGCACGTCGGCATCGCGGTAGCGATAGCGGAAGTCGCTCATCCGGCCGGTGCGCACATGCTCGATGAAGTCGTTTGTGAATTTCTCGCTGGTGACGTAGATCACATGCGCGCTGTTGTTGCGGCGCCAGATCTCGTTGCCGATCGCCTGCATCAGGTGCGTCTTGCCCAGCCCGACGCCGCCGTAGATGAACAGCGGGTTGTAGCTCTGGCCGGGATTCTGCGCGACCTGCAGGCAGCTTGAATAGCAGAAGGTGTTATTGCTGCCGACCACGAAGCTGTCGAAGGTGAAGCGCGGGTTGAGCAGCGGGCGGCGGACGCGGGTCTCCTCGACGGGGGCGCGGCGCTCCAGCTGCATGCCGCTGCCACGGTCGGAACCGAACTCATGCTCGGCGTCAACCAGCATCGGGTTGGAATCGGTGGGATAGGAAGCGGCCTGGCTCACGGCGGCGGGGGTAGCCACGCTCACTGTCACCCTGGTCGGACGCCCGAGGATCAGGCTGGCCAGTTCATTGAGCAGATCGGCATACTGGTCGAGCAGCCAGCCCTTGAGCACCTCATTGGAGATGGTCAGATGCAGGCCATCGGCGTCGATCCCCCTGATTCCGAGGGGACGCACCAGTAGTTCATATTTGGGACGAGAGAGCTGCCCGCCTAGCTGCTCCTTCATCATGCTTAGTACTTCTGCCGCACTTGTCACCAGTTTTACCCCGATTGCCCGTGATCCGCAGTTAGGCGAGTTATCCACCTTACAGGAAGGAAATGATAGCAGTTCTCCACAATCGATTCAATACTATTATGAATCAGCGGGGCGTATCTCGCCGGTCTGGTCGACCTTGTATTTGCTCCCATCCGGCAGTTCGGCGAAGATCACGTAGAATTTCTGCTCTTCCATCGGTCCGCTGAACTTGATCCCCTCAACCAGCGAGACATCAGACTTGAAGCGCAGGTCGAAGCGGTCGCGGATCTTCGGCTCCTCAGCGATCTTGCTGAAGGGTGCATATGTGCCGTAGAGCGTGTAGTACTCCTGCTCCAGGCTGTTGAGGTAGCCCAGCTGCTGCTTGGCGAAGCTGATGGTGGCTTCCTCTTCGTTCTCATTGAGCGTCGGCAATGCGATGAATATCAGCACGCCGACGATGGCCAGCATGATCGCCAGCTCAAGCAGGGTCAGGCCCCGGCGCTCCCAATGGATTTTCAGCATCCGCACAGCCAGACTTTAACAGCTGCTGGGGGGTTCAGTCCTCTTCCTCGGAAAGATATTCGCGGATGTCGATCGCCGCCGTGGCGCCGTTGCCGGCGCTGATCACCATCTGCTTGAGGCTGCCCTTGATGATGTCGCCCGCAGCCCAGATGCCCTTGCATGTGGTGCGCATGTGTCCATCCACCACGATGTAGCCTTCCTCGTCGGTGTCGATCAGGTGCGCGGCGAAGTGCGAGGCCGGCTCATAGCCGATGAAGCCGAACACGCCGTCCGCCCTGAAATCCTCCACCTCGCCGGTCTCGGTATGCTTCAGCTTGACACCGTTCACCGTGCCGTTTCCGTAGATCTCCTCCACGGTGTAGTTCGTCTTCTCGGTCCAGTTAGGCTTGGAGCGGGCACGGCGCTTGGCCAGCTCGGTGGCCCGGAATGCGTCGCGGCGGTGCACCAGGGTCACACTCTTGCCGAACTGAGTGAGGAACAGGCCTTCCTGGAATGCGCTCTCACCACCGCCGACCACCACGATGTCCTTGTCGCGGAAGAATGCACCGTCGCAGGTGGCGCAGTAGCTCACGCCGCGGCCGTAGTACTCCTCCTCACCGGCGGCAGGCAGGCGGCGCGGGGCTGATCCGCAGGCGATCACCAGGCTGCGGGCACGGATCTGCTTGCCATCGGACAGGTTCAGGAAGAAGTCGTGGCTGTCCGGCACGCGCTCAACCTTCTGCACATCCTTATAGAGGATCTCTGTGCCGAACTTCTTGACCTGGGCTTCCATCTTCTGGGTCAGCTCCATGCCGGAGGCGAAGTCCACAGCCGGGTAGTTCTCAACCTCATGCGTCAGCGCAATCAGGCCGCCGACGAACTGCTTCTCGATGATCAGCGTGGAAAGGTCTGCGCGGGCTGTATACAGGGCGGCCCCCATCCCTCCGGGGCCACCTCCGACGATCACCACGTCCCAGCGCTTGTTGAGAATTTCCTCGTACTGCATGCCTTGCTCCTCCCTGTCGTTTCTCCGCTTAATTCAATACCCGTCGAATTATAAATTCTTTCGCAGGGAAGGGCAAGTAGTTTTCGACAATATTCGAAGAATTAGACGGAATCTCAGCGCAGCAGCAGGCGTTCCCCGCCGTTGAGTTCCAAGTCGCCAAGCTGGAAGCGGGCAAAACTGTGCTCACCGAAGTGCCGGCAAAGCCCCGTCAGCCTCAGCTGGGAGATGCCAAGAGCCATTCCATCCGGGATCGTCAGCAGCAGGCTGCTGGGATTGCTGTCCGCGATGGACAGGTCCAGCGGCAGTTCGATCTCATTGGTCCCGGCAGCCAGTGCAGGCAGGTCCATCCTAACGAGCAGCTGGTTCTGGCGGTTGTACAGTTCAAGGCTGATTCCCGCCGGGGCAGCAGCATCCATCTCGATCTGCAGCGCCATGCTGCCGCTGCGGTAACCTTCCGGGCAGGCCAGCCAGACACCCTGCGGGTCCGGTTCATGGCGTGACCAGCTTTCAGCGGCGGTGCGGTTACCGAGGATGCTGTCCTCAAAGTAGCTGTTCTGCAGGCCCAGCGACCAGGCCACATCGCGGCGGCGATAGGCTTCCAGTTTCCAGGGAACGAAGGAACGCGCAGCGGCGATCACTTCACTGGTCTGGGATGAGTCGCTAACGGCCAGGGCTTGGCGCGGGCTGGCCGCTATCAGGATTGCCATCAGGATAAGAATGCGTGCCATTACTGACAATGTACCCAATTGCCAGGTGCATTGCCATGTATTTGACAGGAATTACAGCGCAATTACGCCGAACCTACATATATGTTTCCCGGATGCGGCCTAGGGGTTGATCCAGTCTGTTGTTTCCGGGTCGCCGCGGAAGCCGGCGAACAGCTGCACCCACTGTTCGACGTGCAGGCCACCCGCGCTGTCGTAGTAGACACCGACCCCCATGTGCGTGAAGTTGGCATTAAGGATGTTGGCACGGTGGCCGGGGCTGGCCATCCAGGACACGACCACCTGCTGCGGGCTCGACTGGCCGGCGGCGATGTTCTCACCGGCGGTGTCGTAATAGGCCGTCTGCACGGCATCCATGCGGTCGAAGGGCGAGAGGTTGTAACCCTGGGCCGTATGGCTGAAGTAATCACGCAGGCCCATGTCGCGGGCATGCGCCTGGGCCACGTAGTCCAGGTGGTGGCTGCGCAGCAGCGGGTTGAGGCCGTAGCGGCCGCGCTCCACATTGGTCAGGCGCAGGATCTCATCCGCCCAGGCGGCCAGGCTGGCGTTCTGGTAGGCCTCGTCGCTGTCGCCGACCGCGGGCAGGGTATGGTAGGCGTCCTTCAGCCAGCTGGCGGCTGCGCCGTCAGTGGCCGGGCTGTTGTCAGTGAAGCTCTCGGCCGGCGGGCGCACGAGCGGTGGAATGTGGCTGTTGGAGCCGGAGCTGTTGTCAGTAGCAAAGATCTCGCCGGTTCCACCACCGCCGCAGGATGCCAGCAGCAATGCCGCCAGCAATGCCGCAGAACCGTTCTTCCATGAATTGTGCATGCTGTCGTTCCAGGGGTTTTATTCGCTGACCAGATACTACCTGCCCGCAAGCGGACTGTCGGTGACACTTAAGCCCGATTTGAACGGGGACTTCAGGGAAGCAGCCAGACGTGCGCATCCGGGTCGCCGTTGAAGCGCGCGAACACCTGCACCCAGTAGATGTTGTAGGGACCGCCGCCGGCATCGTAGTAGCAGCCGATGCCGACATACTCATAGTTGTCATGCAGGATGTTGGCGCGGTGCCCGTCACTGTTCATCCAGGTGCTCATCACGGCCTGCGGGGTCTGCTGGTTGCCGGCGATGTTCTCGCCCATGAAGTTGTAGGGGGCGGGATCAATCGCATCAAGGCGGCCGACGTAGTCAATCCCGTAGCCTTCGGTGTCATGGCTGAAGTAGTCGCGCAGCGCCATGTCGCGGGCATGGGCCTGGGCCAGGTTGTCAAGGTCAGTGCTGCGCATCAGTGCCGGCTTGCCGGCGGTTGCGCGCTCGTTGTTGGTGATGCCGAACACGCTGTCAGCGTAGGCCATGAGCGAGCTGTTCTGGTAGGGGCCGTCTGCATCGCCAACTTCCGGCAGGGTGTGGTAGGCGTCCTTCAGCCAGGAGGTGACGTTGTCATCACTGGCCGGGCTCATGTCCTGGAAGGTCTCGACCGGCGGGATGGTCAGGCCGCCGCCGTTGTTGCCGCCGCCTCCGCCGTTGTTGTTGCCACCACCCGGGGGAGGAGTTGTCGTACCGCCGCCGCCACAGGCGGACAGGCAGCTCAGCAGCAGTACGGCGATCAGGGCCAGCAGGGCGTTCATTGCGCGGATGGTCATTCGGCACTCCAGATTCTTGATCCAAAAGCATCATATACCAGATCGCATTGAGACGCCAGCAAACTGCCATGGCCGGGATCACAGTCGATCCCGGCCCTCCCTTGTCTGTCCTTGAATCCCCGTGCCAGGGGCCGGGCCACATTGCCCGGCCCCGAATAGTGGTCAGTAATCAGTGGTCAGTGTTCAGATGGAAGCAGTTTGCAGAAACAGAAGCAGCAGACTCGATCTGTCTGCTTCCGGAGAACCAGACCTGATTCCCATACTGCTTCTGCCAGCCTGCCTGACCACTGACCACTATTTGCCTGGCCTCCGTCAGTCAATGGCGTTGTCGCCACTCTTGAGCGTGATCACCGGCTGCAGGCGGTGCACGATCTTCACGAGGTCTCTCTGGCGGGCCATCACCTCGTCAATGTCCTTGTAGGCCTGCGGTGCCTCATCGATGCAGCCGCTGTCAGCCAGCGTGAAGGTGCCAGCCAGGCTCTGCTCCATGTCCGCCGTGCTGAACTCACGCTTCGCCTGGGTCCGGCTCATCGCGCGGCCCGCACCGTGGCTGCAGGAGTGGAAGGAGTCGGCATTGCCAAGCCCCTCCACGATGTAGCTCGCGGTACCCATGCTGCCCGGGATGATGCCCGGCTGGCCGGCCCGCGCAGCGGTGGCTCCCTTGCGGTGCACCAGCACGTTCCTGCCGAAATGGTTCTCCATCGAGGCGAAGTTGTGCGGCAGGTTGAGCATGCGCTCCTCCTTAAACTCCACATCGAGTGCGCCGAGCGCGCCGCGCAGCATCTCCTTGCGGTTGAACAGCGCGTACTGCACCGACCACTGCATGTCGGCCAGGTAGTCCCGGCCATCCTCGCTGTCAGTCGGCAGCCAGTTCAGGCTCGGCGGGGCCTCGCTCTTCCACTGTGCATTCAGCTCACGCGCCCGGCGGTCGTAGTGACCCGCGAGGCGCAGGCCGATGTTACGCGAGCCGGAGTGCACCATGATCCAGACGTTGCCATCCTCGTCACGCTGCGCCTCCAGGAAGTGGTTGCCACCGCCGAGCGTGCCCGCCTGGCGGACCAGCTGCTCATGCAGGGAACGGAACTTGCGGCCCGGTTCGAGCTGGCCGGCGGCCCGCGGCTGCTTGTGCCAGTCCTCCGAGCCGAAGTGCTCGACGGCACGCTGTTCACGCTCCGGACCGCCACGGTTGCCCCGGCGGTCCCGCTCGTGGCAGGAGAAGCCGACCGGCACCGCCTCAGCGGTGCGGCTGAGCCAGCCCTGCCAGAAGGCACGCGTTGCCATTTCGCCCTCGAACTTCAGCCCGGTGTTGACGGCCGCCATCCCGCAGCCGATGTCCACTCCGACGCAGTTCGGCACGACGGCGCCATCAAGCGCCATCACGCTGCCGACGGTCGCGCCCTTGCCATAGTGGCAGTCCGGCATGATCGCGAGGTGCCGGTAGAGCTGCGGCATGGTTGCCATCTTGCGGATCTGCTCGGCCGCGCTGCCCTCGATGGCAGCCGGGTCAGCCCAGCTGCGGGCGAAACGGCCGTTGCCGCAGTCGATCACCTGGTGGGTTGAAACATGTCCCATGGTCTCCATTTCGTTTTCCTTATAACTTGTCTCAATCAATTCCGTGCACGAATCATGATTGTCATGTTGATCCCGCCTTTTCGCAACTGCGGGAGATGTTGGTTCAGCGCGACCCGGTGAAACTTGCTTTCACCGCAGCGCCAGTCCGAAGAGCGCTTGCGCGAATCGGAAAAACACACAAGCGTTGGTGGGGTGTCTAGTGGTGCGGTCTGCCGGCTGGTGTCGTCCTGCTCAGGACAGCCGGCTATCTATCGAGGAGATATCGGAGTATGGCCGACCCGGATTGCCGCACTGCACATGGCTTGCTGTTTCGCTTCACTACTTTCATGCTGCACCTCCGGGTGGAATATCCCCGCCATTGGCAGGGTCGAGGGATTATACCCGTGATTCAGAAGTTGTCAAGCAAACGGGGGATGAGTTTTGCGGGATGGGGGATGAGGGAGGGAACAGGGAACCGGGATCAGCAGAAGCGGCTGCAAGCCGCTGTTGTCAGAATTCAGTGGTCAGTTTGCAGAAAGCAGTTGGCAGTTCCAATAACTGCAACCAGCAACCTACTCCCTGCAACCTGGTTAACGGCTGCTGAGCAGGGTGCGCTTGATGTCGAGGTAGTAGCGCTTCTTGAGCGTGGGCTTCAGCATGTCCGCCGTGGCGAACAGCGGGGCCGGGTTGCAGACCGCGCTCGACAGCTTGCGCTGCATCTGGTTGGCAATGCCGTAGTCCATCGCCGGGCAGCTTTCATCGCTGGTCGGGTAGTCCATTTCCTTCAGGCGGTCCACCGCCAAGCCGAGCATGTCTGAGTCGCGCCGGTAGTAGGCGATGTGGCTCATGCGGCTGGCGAGGTAGCCGCCCTCCCAGCCCTCGATGCGGGTGAAGGGTTCCAGCGTGTCCAGCCCGCTTTCACCGCTGGCGGCGATCACGTAGCGGCGCAGGCCTTCCTCGTACTCCGTCTCGGAATAATCCTGGTTGTTCTGGGCCGCCTGGGCGCAGAGCAGCTTGACGTAGTCGCCGCCGACGATGTCGCTGACCTGGCAGACCGTGGCCAGCACCTTCCAGTCGGAGGGGCCGAACAGGCGCACGGTGGGCAGGCGCGGGATGGCGAGGTGGATCAGCTTTCCCATCAGGCGGAAATCGAAGAACACGTGCGGATTCGCCGCGAGATCGATCATCTCGAAGGTGAAATAGAAGTTGTGCAGGGGGTTCCTGTCGTTAGCTGATCCCATTTCTACTCCTCCCTTGAGATATTGCCCGCGCATAGATGATAACAATTTTCCCGGAATATTTCCATAATGAGTTGTTATTGATACAGTGTCTTGCCAGGCTTCAGGCCGCATCCAGACTCAGGCCAGACCTGGAATGCACCGCCTTGGAGCTTTTTCCCTACTGCTGGGGCTCGTCCTGGCTGGGGTTCTTGCCCGCCGGCGGGTACTTGTCCCACAGCTCGTCCACATTGCCAAGCTCATCGAGGCGGGCGAAGATCGCGTCGAATTCCTCGAAATGCTCCTCCAGCTGGCGGCGATCGATGGCGTAGTAGCCATCCGCCGTGCTGACCACACTGCGCAGCGCCGCAGCCAGCAGCTGGTACTGCTCTATTGCCAGCTGGCCATTGGGCCCGCCACCATCCGTGTCGAGCAGCAGCAGCACCAGGCTGCGCTTGAGCTGGATGATGCTCGAGATGCGCACGCTTTCATCAAGCTGGTCCGAGAGATAGCCTGCGGTGGCGTAGGCGATGCCCGAGGCCAGCGCGCCGGACAGTGCCGCTTCGCTCAGGCTGCGCTCGGAATGCGAAACCACGAGCATGCCGTCGAGGTAGCGCTTCAGTGCCGGCCAGTCCTTCTGGGTGAAGGCACAGTCCGCCAGGCGGTCGTAGAGGTAGATCGCCTCGCGGTAGACGCGGTAGTCGCTGGTATCCGTGTTGGTGTTGCGGAACTCCTCACTGAGCGCCTCGAACATGCGGCGCGCCTCGGCATAGTCCCCGGACTGGTAGGTCTGCTCGGCCTTGCGGGAGTCCACGACGCTAGCGAGGGCAGGCCGGCACAGGCCACAGGCGCAAACGAGGAGCGCGATTGCGGCGATGCGAAGTGGATCCCTGAGGACTGCGGAGAAGATCACACAATAACGGTCGGTCATAGGGTGCAATTAACTAAAATAGCTGCATGGCGCTTGACGTAATTTTGGGCATCGACGACCCCCGCCTGCTGCTCGGCATAGTCGAGATCACGGGCGGGACCCTTGGCGAATCCTCCGCGGAACTGCAGCAGGCCTGCTCAGAGCTGGCCACGCAGGTCTGTGCGGAGGACTTCAGTCTGGACGAAGGCCGGCGATCATCCGTTCGCAAGGTCCTCAAGCTGGCGGGATTCTCCGCCACCGGGCGCAACAAGCCGGCGCAGGAATTCCTGCTGGCGGATGTGCGGGAACGCGGGGCATTCAACCTGATCAATAACTGTGTGGACGTGAACAACTATGTCTCGCTGAAGCACTGCCTGCCGATCAGCATCCTTGACGCCGGCAAGCTGGATGGGCGGCTGACGGCCCGGATCGCCAACGAGGGTGAAGGCTATGTCTTCAATAACGCCGGGCATCTGATCGACATGAAGAAGAGCATCTGCCTGTGCCGCGGTGAAGGAGATGGAGAACCGACCGGCGGCCCAGTGAAGGATTCGATGGCAACGAAGATCTTCGAAGGCGCGACGGACTACATCGCCGTGCTGTATGCCTCTACAGAGGGCTTCAGCCGCGATGATGTGCAGGCCGCGGTGGACGAAATGGCAACGCTGCTGGCACGGGAGACCGGCGGGACGGTTGTCAGGCAGCAGGTGCTGCCTGAGTAGGACTTAGGAGCTGGGTTGTAGGGGGTAGCAAGCGAGGGTGTAGGAGCCTGGGTGCAGGGGGTAGCAGGCGAGGGTGTAGGAGCTGGGGTGTGGGGCGTAGGGATTTTGGGAGTAGAGCTGCGCTCGACCAGGATATGCTGGTGACACTTCGTGTCACGAATGCCGCACTCAATCCAGCCCCTGGCTGCAGTTCCTTCCAACCCTTTTTCTGAATCCTGGATTGCTACACCCTAGATCCGAGATCCTATGTCCTAGTATGCCTGGCCTCTGCTACACCCTAGATCCGAGATCCTATGTCCTAGTATGCCTGGCCTCCGCTACACCCTACAACCGAGATCCTACATCCTACTCTTCAGCGCTTTCAGCGCTGACTGCAGCGCCCTCCTCCTCCTTGTCCTCATCGGTGAAGATGCCCTTGTGATTGTCACAGACGGCATTCGAGCAGTAGCGGCGGAAGCGGTCGGTGCCCTTGATCTTCTGCTCAGCGAGCCAGAAGCCGCACTTCTCGCACTTCTCCAGGAGCGGCTTGCCCCACAAGACGAAGTCGCAGTTGCCAACCTTGTTGCCATCCGGGGTCTCGTTGTTGCCACAGACGAGGATCACGCGGCGGTTGGGCAGGCGCTTCTTGTGCAGCTCGCCCTGGCACTTCGGGCACTTCGTCTGCAGCTCGCTCGTGTAGTCGCACTTCGGGTAGCCGGAGCAGCCGATGAACTTCGTGCCCCAGCGGCTGACCTTGACTGACAGCTCCTTGCTGCACTTCGGGCAGGGGTAGTCGACCTTCTGGCCGGCCTCGCTGACCGGGCGGTCGATGATGTTGCCCTTCTCGTCGATGTTCTTGATGTTTGAGCACTCCGGGTAGGCGGAGCAGCTCAGGAAGCGGCCGAACTTGCCATGGCGCAAAAGCATCACGGAGCCGCACTTGTCACAGCTGTGCTCGGTCTCCTGCGGCTTGGCCTTGAAGTACTTCTTCTCCTCGCCTGCCGCGTCCACCTTGCTCTTGAAGGGCTGGTAGAAATTGCCAAGCACGTTGCGCCAGTCCATCTTGCCATCCTCGACCTCGTCGAGCTTGCCCTCCATGTCGCGGGTGAAGCCGACGTCGACGATCTCGGGGAAGTAGTGCTCCATCATCTCCGTTGTCACGAAGCCCCACT
This sequence comes from Planctomycetales bacterium, assembly GCA_022646745.1. Classification (GTDB taxonomy): domain Bacteria; phylum 4484-113; class 4484-113; order 4484-113; family JAFGCY01; genus JAHEFU01. The sequence goes on from CP060262.1 coordinate 1,020,248, forward strand.
CGGTGGGCTGGAACTGCTTCTGCACCCGGACGACGTAGTTGCGGAAGATGATCGTGTCGATGATCGAGGCGTAGGTGGACGGGCGGCCGATGCCGTACTCCTCCATCGCCTTGATCAGTGAGGCGTCGGTGTAGCGCGGCGGCGGCTTAGTGAAGTGCTGCGTCGGGCGCAGTTCCTCGAGGCTGACACCCTCGCTGGCTGACAGCGGCGGCAGCTCAGGCTGCTCGCTCTCATTGCGGGCGTCGCCATAGACCTCGAGGAAGCCCTTGAACAGGGTGTTCGTGCTGGACAGGCGGAAGGTGTACTGCCCGCCGGTGATTTCGATTGAATGCGTCTCGAACTCCGCCGGCTTCATCTGGCTGGCGATGAAGCGCTGCCAGATCAGGCGGTAGAGCCGCATCTGGTCCTCATTGAGGAAGCGCGCGAGCATCTCCGGGGCACGCTCGGCGCTGGTCGGGCGGATCGCCTCGTGGGCGTCCTGCGCATCCTTCTTGCTCTTGTAGTAGTTGGCCTTCTCCGGCAGGTGGGCCTGGCCGAAGCGGTTCAAGATCAGTGCGCGGGCGTCGTCAATCGCCGCCGGGTTGACACGCACGGAGTCGGTTCGCATGTAGGTGATCAGGCCCTCGGGGCCGCTGCCGAGGTCGATTCCCTCGTACAGCTGCTGCGCGATGCGCATGCTGCGCTTACCACTCCAGCCGAAGCGCCGGGCGGCATCCTGCTGCAGGGTGCTCGTGATGAAGGGCGGGGCCGGGCGGCGGGTGTGCTTGCGGCTCGAGATGTCGGAGACGGCGTAGCTCTGGGAGTTGGCATCGGCCACGAGCCTGTCCGCCTCCTCCTGGTTGCGGATGATCACGCTGCGGCCGGTGTCCGCTCCGTTCTCCTCCTCACGGCGGTGCTCCTCGCTCGGGCGGCTGATGCGCTGGTCGCCGATGCGCACCAGGGCGGCCGTGAAGTTGTCAGAACCGCGGGAGAAGTCGGCTTCGAAATTCCAGTACTCCTCGCGGTTGAAGCTGCGGATCTCCTCCTCGCGCTCGCAGATCAGTCGCACCGCCACGCTCTGCACGCGGCCGGCGGAGAGCCCGGGCTTGATCTTGCGCCACATCAGCGGGCTGATCTGGTAGCCGACCAGGCGGTCCAGCACGCGGCGCGCCTGGTAGGCGTCCACCAGCGAGGCGTTGATGTCGTGCGGGTTCTTCAGCGCCTCGAGCACGGCCTTCTTGGTGACTTCCTGGTACTCGACGCGCTTGACCGGCTTCTTCAGGATCTGCGCGACATGCCAGGCGATCGCCTCACCCTCGCGGTCGGGGTCGGTTGCCAGGTAGATCTCGTCGGCGTCCTTGATCGCGTCCTTGAGCGCCTTGATGGTCTTGGCCTTGCCGCGGATGTTCTGGTACTCCGGCTCGAAGTTCTTGTCAACGTCGACACCGAGGCTGCTCTTGGGCAGGTCCCGGATGTGCCCGACGGTTGAAACCACCTTGAACTCCTTGCCAAGGTAGCGCGCGATTGTCTTGGCCTTGGTGGGCGACTCGACGATCAGTGCTTTATGTCCCATATATGCCTACTGCCTGATAGTGGAATTCACTGCCTATATATAAGGTGTCCGCTGAATTATTTCAAAGGCGGACATAATATCCGCCGCTGGCCGAGGAGATTAAACCCCTGATCTCCAGCATCGTCAAGAGGCTGGAGCATTGCGCCGTGTTCATCCCGAGCCGGCGCACGACCTCGTTGATGTGCGTTCCCTCATAGCTCAACAGCTCAAGGACCCGCTGTTCATCGGGCTCCAGCGCACCGGAGGCAGCCGCCGCCGGCACTTCGCGGTCCCCATCCGGAACCTGCGCGGGCTCCACAATAGCACCTGTGCGCCGGCGGGAGCGTGCGGCCTGTTCCATCAGTGCGCTGCGGTTGGTGCCGAATTCGACGAGGATGTCGTCCAGCGTTTCAGTCAATTTGGCATGCCCGCTTTTGATCAGGTGGTGGTTGCCGGCCACATAGGGACTGAGCGCCGGGCCGGGCATGGCGAAGATCTCCCGGCCCTGGTCGGCGGCGATCCGTGCGGTGATCAGTGCACCGCTGCCCATCGGGGCCTCGATCACCAGCGTGCCGCGCGACAGGCCGCTGATGATGCGGTTGCGCTGCGGGAAGTGCGTGCGGTGCGGCTCGGTGCCCGGCGGGTACTCACTGACGAGCAGGCCCTCATGCGCCAGCCTGTTGAACAGTTCGTGGTGGCGTGGCGGGTAGCAGACATCGACCCCGCAGCCCAGCACGGCGACAGTCGGCCCATGCACACTGAGCGCACCTTCATGCGACTGCCCGTCCACCCCGAGCGCCAGCCCGCTGACAACCGGCAGGCCGCATTCTCCGAGTTCCACGCCGAAGTTCCAGGCATGCCTGAGTGCCCGCTCGCTGCACTTGCGGCTGCCGACGACGGCGATGCCCTCACCTTCGAGGATCTCCAGCCGGCCACGGCAGAACAGCATCACCGGGGCATCGCTGCAGTCCGCCAGCAGTTCCGGGTAGCCCGGCTCAGTGATTGCCAGCAGGTGGATCCCGCGCTCGCGCATCGCAGCCATGTCCGCCGCAGTGTCACAGCCGCGGCGCGCTTCAATCACGCGCTGCAGGATCCCGGCCGGCATCGGCAGGCGCTGCATTTCCTCATCCGACAGGTCAAGCAGCGCTGACAGTTCCCCCAGGCAGGACTGCAGTTCCAGAAGTTGGGCCCGGGTCACATTACGGGCCAGCGCAAGCAGGTATGTTGCCTCTGTATTTCTTGTCATGTTTATATATTATCCGATACTTATAGACAAATGTAAAGTAGTTTGCAGATAAGCCGATGAATCTCTGGGTGCAGGGTGTTCCCTCGAAGTGTTTCCTCAGATTGGACTGCTTGTGTGTATTTCACAATCCGGCTAATCGGGGACAATAAATATGAACAGGGACCCGTGTTCCTGGAGCTAATTACCAGTGGGAAGCATAAGCGAGATGATTTCCCGGAGTCAGGCTGTGTATTTTGGAACGGTACCGCTGCCTGAGGAAGGATTGAAACAAGCAAGTGTTCCCCCCTCCCGGCTGTAAAGAGATTTCAGCCATTTCGCCTGGATAGATCCATTTGGGAAGGGCTGGGCCTGGCCTACCCGGTGGATTTGTCCGGGCGTCCTTTTTTTCTGCGACGCTTCCCCACTTTGCAATTGCTGCGCCGCGGCCTTAGAATCAGGTGGGTACCCCTGGTGGAGATAGGCGTGGCACGATTCCTCTTCAACTTCTGCATCCTGCTGCTGGCCGCTGCAATGCTGGCGGCCTGCTCCGGCGAACATGCGCGTCCGGCCAGTGGACAAGAGGCGCAGCCGGGTGACGGCAAGCCACCTGTCAGCCTACCGCCGCTGGAAACGCTCGACTCGCTGGGGGATGCAGTCCGCAGCATCAGTTCCTCAAAGCTTGAACTGCTCGGCACGGCCGCGATTCTCCAGACTGACAACGGAGTGGCGCAGCTGCCGGGCTTCCTCAACCTCGATATTTCCGGTGGAGCACCGGTCTGGGCGATGTTCTCGGCGGCAGGACTGGAACCCGGCGGTGAAGTGGTGCCGAGCGGGCTGCTGACGGTGTTCAACAAGCCGGTGTACGTAGCGCTGGCGGATTTTGGCAGCGGACGCTGGCAGTGGACGCGGCGCGCTTCGATCGGCACATTGCCAATCACGGACGGCGGAAACTTCGTCTCGCCCTCCGGCAAGGTGTACGTGGTGGTGCTGGCCTGGGAGCAGAGCAGCGACCTGAGTGCGCTGGAGCTGCAGTTCTCCGGCGAGGTGCCGGCCTCCCCGCAGCCCCAGCTGCACGTCCCCGACAGCATCGTCGCAGGTTACGAGCTGGAGTATGACGCAACGGGCAGCACGGCCGGCAGCGGCGCGCTGGTCACCGGCGTGAGCTACGACTTCGGCGACTCCACTGGCACCACCCTGGCACTGAGTCCAGACGACAAGGTGACCCATGTCTACGAGATGCCCGGCACTTACACCGTCGGCGTACGGATTGACAACGACCTCGGTTACAGCGGTTACGCCTCTCAGCAGGTTGAGGTGACTGCCGGTGTGACGGAACTGCTGGTGGTCTGCAATTCGCTCAAGCCCGACAGCCAGGAACTGGCCGATTACTACATGTCACCGGTGACCGGACGCGGGATTGCCATCGGCAACCGCCTGGAACTGCCGATTGATGATGCTGACATCCCGGAGATTGACCGCCAGCAGTACGAAAGCGAGATCCGCGACCCGATCAAGGAATTCATTGATGCCAATGGCATCAAGGCCAGCCTGAAGTACATCCTGCTGATGGACGGCCTGCCGCACCAGATCCCAGGTGTGAACGGCGGCGACTACAACCAGAGCACCTTCAGCTCCGTTGACAGCGAGCTGTGCACCCTGTTCTCGGATGACACATATGCCTATGCCAGCTTCCTGTGGAATGAGGAACAGTGGCAGGATTTCGGCCTGCTGGCACCGGACTTCGCCAGCTTCTACATCGGGATGAGGGACCTCGACACGGACTACTCATTCAGCCACGGGCAGTACAAGGTAACGGACAGCGGTGGCACGAAGTACGACCTGGACTACCTCGTCGGCCGGCTGGATGCCTACGACCTGGCGGATGCCAAGGCGCTGGTGGACCGCTCGAAGGCTGCAGACACCTCAGGCAACGGCTGGGTGGTGTATGACACCACACCGGCGCGTTTCCCGCTGGATACGATGTCAGACCCGGTCTGGCCCTTCACCGAGGACGGTGACGCACTGTCCGGGGACGAGTGGCTGACTGCCGCTGCATACAATCACTTCATTGACCTGAGCACCACCCGCATCATCGGCCAGGAAAGTGACGGCATGCCCGCCGGCAGCGTTGACAACGTGATTGCCTACGCCGGCTGGGGCGTGAACCATTCGGGGGGCAGCTATCCCAGCGGCAATCTCTACATCCTCGATGACCTGCTGTTCACATACCTGCCGGGCTGCGCCTGGATCAGCTATGAAAGCTTCAACGGCACGGACTTCGACAGCGCCACCGTGGATGGCGACCGCTCTGACATCAACCGCAAGGGCCAGGGCCAGATCTGCGACTTCCTGCACAGGGGCGGCAGCGTTGCCATCGGGCATGTCTATGAGCCCTGGACGATCGCCGTCGGTGACGAGCGCGCGGTGTTCTACCGCTACTGCGTGAAGGGTGACAACTGGATCGAATCCGCTTACAAGGGCCTTCGCTGCCTGAGCTGGATGGACGTCGTCGTCGGCGACCCGCTGTGCCAGGTGAAGTAGGGAGGCCAGGCTGTTAGCCTGGCGAACGGGGAACTGGAGGTGCGACTTCAGTCGCACAACTGGTTTCCGCTTGGCAGCGGGCCCCCATCGCCTGACTTGCGTTAGGCCTACATTGAGCCGATCGCCGCGATCTGTGCACGCGCCTTTTCGATTTCAGCCTTGGCAATGTCTTCGCCGGCAAGCGTCGGCTGCACCACGATGTGCTGCTGGTCAACAATCCCCATGAACTGGAAGATCTTTTCGATGTAGGGCAGCTGGAAGTCCCATTCGCCCTGCACGGGATCGGCATAGCTGCTGCCGCGCGCCGCCACCACATACAACTTCTTGCCGTTCAGCAGGCCGAGCGGGCCCTGCTCGTTGTAGGTGAAGGCCACCCAGACCCGCATCACATGGTCGATCCAGTTCTTGAGCGTGGCTGGGATCGCGAAGTTGATCATCGCCGCCGCCAGCACCACAATGTCCGCCTGTTGCAGCTCGCCAAGCACCCGGTCGCTCAGTTCGAGCGCCTGGCGCTGCTCCGGGCTGCGCTGCTCCTCTGGCGTGAGCGTGCCGCTGGCAAACTCCGCCGTCACATGCGGCAGCGGGTCGGCCGCCAGGTCACGGACGTGTACCTGCGCATCCGGATGCAGTTCCCGCAGCCGTGCCACGAGTTCATCCGCCAGCATGCTGGAGTACGATGCGCTGCCACGCGGGCTGCTCTTCAGTAACAGGATCCTGGTCAAACCGCCACCTCTTTCAACTTGATTCGTGCCGCAGGCCCCGGCCCGGCGCAGAGTCTACTATGTTCCGTCCGTTGCCAGAATTAGCCAGCCCTGAATATGCCGATCGGAACAAGCTGGCTGCCAACTGGCCGAAGCGAGCCCTGAACGCCGCCTTGCCGGACAGATCAGGCGCCGACCACAGCCCTGCCGAGCTGCATGATCCGCTCGCGGGCCTCTCCGAGGTTCTTCTCGGCGATTTCCGCCGGGGCCAGCATGCCCTGTGCGCAGACCACCTCCGGCTCCTGCAGGCCGATGAAGCTGAAGATCTGCTTCAGGTAGCTCAGCTGGAATTCCCAGGCCTGGCGCTCCGGGCCATAGGCACCGCCGCTGGCCAGCACGAGGTACAGCTGCCGGCCGCCTAACTGGCCGACCGGTCCGTCAGCGGTGTACTGCACGGTCCGCCCGACGCGCACCACATGGTCCAGCCAGGCCTTGAGCGTGCTCGGGATGCTGAAGTTGATCATGCCGGAACTGACCACAATGTGGTCCGCCCATTCCAGCTCATCGATCAGCTCATCGCCGTAGCCGACCAGCTGCGACTCCTGCTCGCTGCGCTGGTCCGCAGGCTTGAAAACGCCTCCGATGTAATCCGGCGTGATGTGCGGCACCGGCTGGCTGGCCAGGTCCCGCACCTTCACGACCGCGCCGGGATGCTGCTCCTGCAGCTGTTGCACCAGCTCCTCACCGAGTTGGCTGGAAACCGAGGCACCGCCCCGCGGACTGCTCTTGATAAGAAGGATATTTGTCATTGCTTTCTCCCGTTTTGCTTGCTGCTCAATCTGATGCAGCGCTCGCTGCACCGGGAGTAATATCCCCATAAGCAGTTACTATTTTATACTTAGTCGTAAATAAGTACTAAGTTTCTGTGGACAACTGATGGTAGTCTTATGGAGGAGGTGTCACGAATGTCATCAGGCCACAGTGTTGAATCCCCCAGCTGCAAGGCACTGGGCGAGGTGCTGGCGCGCATCGGTGACAAGTGGACGATCTTCGTGGTGCGCGCCCTGACCGACCGGCCGCTGCGCTTCAATGAGCTCAAGCGCCGTGTGGACGGGATCAGCCAGCGGATGTTGACCCGCACCCTGCGCTCACTGGAGCGCGACGGCTTCGTGACCCGCACGGTGCACCCGAGTGTGCCGCCCAGCGTGGAGTACGCCCTGACCGAAAGCGGCTACTCCCTGCGCTGCCCGCTGGACCAGCTGGCGATCTGGGCCACGGAGCACATGCCAGGCATCCTCGCGGCACGTGAGGCCTTCGATGCGGATAACCAGTACGGCAGCGACGAGGATTGCAGCGGGGACGAATAGGCAATCCCGGCCGCAAAGTGTTTCCCCGGATAGCGCGGATAGTGACCGCCTGGATTGATTGTGCCGCTCCCCCCGTTCAGGTAGGATGGATAGGCAATGCAAATCCGGCTGATCCTCTGCACCCTGGCTGTGCTGCTGCTCGCCTCCTGTGGCGGTGGCGGTTCGGTTCCCGATGGCAACCGCGACCCTGACAACGGCGATCCCGTCGTCACTGAACCGAACCTGGCTGACCCCTCCGAGGTGCAGAACCCGCGGGCCATCCTGCCGACGGCAGCAGTGCTCTGGCCGGCCCAGGGCGGCGGCCCGGGGAACAGTTCCCGTACGGGCATGAAGCTGCCGGACGACCAGCCGGCGATTGCCAGCATCACGAGTGTTTCCGACCTGACCAGCAGCTCAGCGCGCATCGGCCCGGATGGCAACATCCTCGTCGGCGCCGGCAGCCTGCTGCAGAAGTTCAGCCCGGACGGTTACCTGCTCTGGCAACGCAGCCTGCTGCGCCAGCTCAACGGACGGCCGAGCATTGACAGCAGCGGGCAGTGCGTGATCGCAAGCGGCGACCCGTCCTGGATGGACAGTGCGCAGCGTGGCAACTGGGTGGAGGCGATCGACCCCGCCGGCCAGACCCGCTGGCGCTGGGACAGCGGGGATTACGCCGCCGTGGTCTACGGCATGCGTGACGACGGCTCCGTGCTGGTGCGCAGTGCACAGGACCGCTTCAGCATGCTCAGCTCCGCTGGCGGCGTGCTCTGGCAGGCGCAGCTCAATGCCTTCGCACTGTACGGCGTGGCCTTCGACGGAGCCGGCCGGGTATACGGCGGCAGCGACACTACCGCGCTGTTCTGCCTTGATGCGGACGGCGAGCAGCTCTGGCAGTACAACCCGGCGGATGTGGACCCAACCACGCTGACAACCAACAGCCGCATGCTGCACCCCGATGGCAGCATCGTGCTGCTGACCGGCCGCGAAGGCGATGCGCAGTCCTTCCATGTCAGCATCGTCGGCAACGACGGACAGCTGATTGATGAATGGCCCTGCCTCGAGGTGTTCAGCCTGAGCGGTGCCAGTGAGGCCGGGGAAATCATGCTGCTGGACCGTGAAAGCGGCCTGCACAGCTACAGCCTGTCCGGTGAGCTGCTGTCCAGCTTCAGCCCGGGCTATGGCCTGCCCTTCGGTGTGAATGTCAACAGTACTCCGCGCTACTACAGCGTGCAGGCCCAGCCGGACGACTTCAGTGAATACCTGCTGGCGGCGATTGACAGCAATGGCAGCGAACTGTGGCGCCTGAGTTCGATGTGGAGCTTCCGCTTCCCGGTGGATGGCGCCAATGGCCTACTGTACTGCGGGGACGAGCAGAGCTTCTTCGCGCTGGACAGCCTCGGGCGCAGGCACTGGCAGCAGATCCACGGGGACCGGCTCAACGGCCTGAGTGTGTCCTCCAACGGGCGAATCTACTCCAGCGGGGGGCGCAACCTCTACGCATTTGACGGCAATGGCCGGCAACTCTGGCAGATCAGCGCGGATGGCGAGATACACAGCACGCCGGCCCTGCTACCCGGTGGCCAGCTGGCCTTCGGCGACAGCGAGGGCTTCTTCTACTTCTACGAGGACAACGGCACCCGGATCAGCAAGTACATCCTCGACGGCAGCGTTGCCAGCAGCCCGGCCGTCGCCGCGGATGGCAGCCTGTATGTCGGAACGACCACTGGTGAACTGTACTCCTTTGGCGCAGACCTGAGTCCGCTACGCCAGTTCCACGCGGACAGCGGGATCCGCAGCACCCCGGCTATTGATGGCGACGGCACGGTCTTCGTGGCAACGGAGGACGGGCATGTGCATGCAGTGTTCTCGGACGGCGTGGAGGCCTGGGAGTACAACCTTGGTGAGCCGCTGGCCGGGCAGCTCGTGCTCGGGGACGGCTTCAGGTTGTTCGGCGCCACCGCCAACGGCCGGGTGTTTGCGATCCACGCCTATGACGGCAGCCTGCTGTGGGACCACTTCATCGGCCAGGACATCGCCGGCGGGCTGGCGCTGCACAGCGATGGCAGCCTGCTGGTGGCGACGGACAACGGCGCGGGCCGGCGTGAGGTGCCGCAGCTGGAGAAGGACGGCAGCGGCCGCGGACTCTACTGCCTCAGCCCGGAAGGCAGCGTGCAGTGGAGCCTGAATGGTCCATACTCATTCAGTTCCCAACCGCTGGTGGATGCTTCCGGCCCGATCTGCTTCGAGGCCGGCGGCTGGCTGGTCTGCGTGGACAGCACAGGCAAGGAGCTGTGGCGCCTGCAGGCAGGCTTCGAGGACGACGTGACTGCTGCAGCCCCGCTGTCCGATGGCCGCCTGGCTGTCTGCAGCGGCACGCAGCTGCTGATCGTGGAGTAAAGCGCTTATTTTTCCGTGAATTTCAGTGCACAGTGTCACCCGGCCGCCGCCCATCGCGTCTAGATTGGTAACGAGCACTGCATGGGAAGCAGGGCCGGACACGCATGCCGGGCGGAAGTCCGATACCGGGAAGGAACGGGGACGCCGGCTGTAGACATGATGCTTTGGGGAAGCACCTTCATACCTGCGCGCCAGCGCAGGCTGCCTCGGGGAAGCATGATGCCGCCATCATCAATATCCTCGGGGCGGGCAGGTTTGTACGCGCCTGCCCGCCTGTCTCGTTTTACCGGATGGATGAGACAATGTGGTTTCACATCTGCATAGCTCAGTACAGTAAATCCTGACTTTGCCCCATGATTCAATTTTGATTGTTTGTGGACGTAAACTTGCCTGAGTCTTCAAAGAGTGCTAAAGTTATCGCCTGTTATGGGGCATTTTGTACGGTGGGTACATTGTGCTTCGCTGTTGAAACCGGCCTTTGGGCCGTGCAGGGTTGAGATTTAGAACATCGGGTGGAATTACACGTCCAATGAGCTTCGTGGAACGCAATGGGAAGAATGCGGGATTGACTCCTGAACAGGAACTTAACCTGTGGGAGAACTACAATTCCCACGCACGCGCCCGGATCGTCGAGGCCTACCAGCCGCTGGTCTTCCACATCTTCGGCCGCCTTGGGCTCAACCTCGGCGAAGAGGCTGTGGACCTCATCAGCGAAGGCAACGTTGGCCTGATCCAGGCGGTGGACAATTACGACTACCGCCGTGGAGTGCCTTTCAAGAGCTACGCCTACCTGCGGGTCAAGGGCGCGATGATCGACTACCTGCGCAGCCAGAAGATCGCCGTGAAGGGCGGTGAGCTGCGGGAGTTCGATTTCTTCAGCGCACTGGCCGCCGAGGGCAAGGACAAGTACAGCATCGACCGGCTGGAGTTCGTGTTCGCGCACCTGCCGGCGCTGTCACCACGTGAATCACAGATCATCAACGGGTTGTACGTCGAAGGACTCAGCCAGCGTGAGCTGGCCACCCGCCTGAAGTGCACCCCGGCCAACATCAGCATCCTCCACGGCCGCGCCGTGAAGAGGCTGAAGAAGTTCGTCGCCGAGGAGCGCAAGCGCGGCATGGCCGCGGGCATCGCCTGGTTTTAGGTTATTCACGTTCGACTCAGCACTTCACAGGTGTGGTTCGGACGCCATCAGCAATTATTCACTTGTACGGGGCCTCGCTGAGAGGCCCCGTTTTTTTTTATTCACTTCCGAATGCGTAAAGCACACCCGTCAGGGAGGTGATGTACAGCCGGCCTTCCTTGCTGATTGCGCATCCGCCCCAGAAATCACCACCGGTGGCAAAAGACCAGACTACGTTCCCATCAGTGTCCAGGGCGAATACAGTTCCATTGTGCCCACCGAAGTAGCATGTGCCATTGGCATCAATTGATGGAGACATATCGGTCCCACCCTCACCGGTGAAAACCCATCTCTGCGAGCCATCGGGATTAACGGCATGCAGCCCACTGCCTGCCGTGCCGATTCCCGGTCCGACGGTGCCGATCAGAATCGTTCCATCTGGTGCGATGGATGGCTTGCATTCATGGATTTCAGCACCAGTGGGGTAGGACCAGAGAAAGCTGCCATCCGCTGCCAGGGCCGTCAGCGTGCCAGATCCATCTCCGAAGTAGACCGTGCCGTCAGGGCCAATTGCCGGGCCGGACTGCAGGTTCGAGCCAGTATCGTAGGACCACTTGCTCTTTCCCTGGGGGGTCCAGGCTGACATGTGGGTTCCGTTCATTTCCGTATAAACCGTTCCGTCTGAGCCAATGGCTGGAGAACTGATACCTGGCAGGGAAGGAATTGTGATCGAGTTCTTGCCATCAGGTGTCAGTCCCCGCGTGAAGTTTGCCACTGAGTTGGCGAAGATCAGGCCATCACGGGCAACGGCAGGGCTGCCCCAGATCTGGAATCCGATGCTCTTCTGCCAGAGAACGAAGCCACCCTGTGAAACTGCAGTTACGTATCCGCCGTCATCGCCCACGCAGATGGCACCAGTTCCGCTGATTGACGGGCTGGAATGAATGGCATCAATGCCGATACCTGCCGACCAGTCCAGGTTCCCGTCAGGCGTCACCGCAACAAGCAATCCGTCCCAGCCACTGACATGGATGTTCCCATCTGCTCCGATGGTCGGAGAACTGTCACACTGTGCACCAGTAGGGAAAGTCCACAGCAGGTTGTCAGTCTGCGGCCCGGCGTATGGGCTCAGGCCCCTGCGGTCCGGGCCCATGCCCAGTGTGGACCATTCGGAAGGCAATGTGATGTCGATGCTTGCCGTCGCCTGCCCGCCCTTGTCGTCAGTCACACGCAGAACCGGAGTGAACCAGCCCATGTAGGGGTAGGTGTATGTCACCTGGGTCGATTGCCCTGACTGCTCGTAGCTGCCGTCGTTGTTGAAGTCCCACTCGTACAGCACGATCTCCCCGTCAGGGTCGAAACTGCCGTCCGCGTAGAACCGGACAACGAACGGCGCATAGCCGGTCGTCACGTCTGAGTTCAGCACAGCTGTCGGCAGCTCGTTGGCAGGGTCTGTCCCCGTTACGCCGATCGCAACACTCGCCACTGCCCAGGCCGCGGAACTGTCCACCACCCGCAGCTTCGGGTTGTAGGTACCAGCCGCACCATACTCAAAGGAAGTCTCATAGCCGCTGGTGTCATCCTCGAAGAAGCCGTCACCGTCAAAGTCCCAGTAGATCCCCAGCGCTGATGCGTCATCCTCACTGTCCTGGGCCTCACCCGTGAAGTTCACCATCAACGGGGCCACTCCGCTCTGGGGGTCCGCGGCCAGGCTGACCGCCGGGCGCGTGTTGCCACTGATCAGCAGCGATATGCTGCCAAGCGCCACAGCCGTCCCGTCCGCGGAATGGCCGCGCACCAGCGGCCGGATGATGCCCGGACCGGGGATCGCCGCGAGCTGGAAGCCCGTTGCGTCGTCAAGCAAATCGAATATGCCGTCTCCATCCAGGTCCCAGTCGTACAGGTCCGCTCCGCCCGCCGTCAGCCCGATCGAGGCATTCAGGCTTGCGCTCACCGTATCCGTCTCCACGCTCAGGCCCGGCACCACTCCTTCCTCCACCGTCGCCGTGACCACCTCACTCAGGGGACTGCGGTTGCCGGAGAGGTCCACTGACTGGATCCCAACATGGACAGCACCTGACAGACCATCCAGCAGGTGGCGCGTACTTCCCTCGAGGTATGGCAACTGCTTCACGCCTGCTGCCTGGGGGTTGATGAAGGGCTTGCTGCCATAGCTGATCACATACCCGGCCAGGTCCGCCGCCGGTACGGGCAGCCAGCTCAGCTCAACACCTCCATTCACGGCCTGCGCTGCCAGACCCAGCGGCTGCGCCGGTGCCGTCGCGTCCGCCAGGTCAAGCGTGTTCAGGCCGAGCCCCACCAGGTCCAGCGAACTGCCAGGCTCAACGAGCACCATCACGAATGTGTTGCCCAATGTGCTCGTGAAGTCATCCGCGCTGTCGCGCGCCAGCTCCAGCCTGACGTGGCTGTCCTGGAAGGGTCCGTGCCAGGCCCAGCGCTTGCTGCCATAGTCACTGACCCCCACCGAATAGCGGGAACCGCTGCCCAGCAGGTTGGCATCAATGCTCAGCACCGCTGGCTGCTCGGCCTGCAGGCTGACCCGGTACATCACCCAGGCCGGCACTGAATCACCATTCAGCCTCGCCGCCTCCTGGTTGCCGCTCACATCCCCGCCGCTGCTGAAATACTCCACACCGGGAATGAACTCTGTCCCATCGTTCAGCGACGATCCACTGCGCAGCAGCTCCACCGCATACCCTGCGTCGTCAAGCTCCTCCCAGGGTTGCAGCCGGTCGGAGGGGAATTCAGGCAAACCTGCTTCCACCACCGGTTTGTTCGAGCTTGGGTCCGCATCTGTCCCTGCGATCTTTCCTGAACAGGAACCAAGCGATAAGACCATGATTGCCAGGAGCAATCCGGAGTGGATGCTTCTACTCATATTTATCACCCTATGTATTGAAATGACAACCGGGTATCCCGGAGTGGATATCAGTAACTGCCGCATCAGTCACCAAATGCGTAGACAACTCCGTTGTTGCCGCAAATATACAGGCGGCCATCGGAACTGATTGCCGGTGATCCGGAGAAATCAGTGCCAGCATCATACGACCATGCTTCAGTCCCATCGGGATTAAGGGCATACACAAATCCCGCGTGGTCCGCAAAATACACCATTCCATCCGCTGCAATTGCCGGGGAGCTGTCTATGGCGCCGTTGGCGGAATAGCTCCATTTTGCATTTCCGTCCAGATCGACACAGTGGAGTTCACCACCAACCGTGCCCACACAGATGCTCAGGTCAGGGCCGATAGAAGGTTTGCTCTCACGGATGTCGCTGCCACAGAAGTAGTTCCAGAGGAAATTCCCATCAAAGGACAGCGCTGTCAGCCAGTCGCTGTCATCCCCGAAGTACACTGTGCCATCAGGCCCGATTGCCGGGCTGCATGCTATCAGGGCCGCTGAATCGTAGGACCACAGGAGCACACCATTTGGGGAGTAGGATTCAATCTTCTGGTTGAGCGATTCCAGCACAAGGTTGCCATCACGGTCAATTGCCACGGATGTTGCTCCACCCTGGGTTGGCTCAAACATGCGGATGCTGCCTTCGCTTGAGACCCCTGTCACGTTGCCATTGATTGCATTGACATACACCGTCCCATCCCTGCCTATTGCCGGCGAGCCCCATACACTAAGGAACACTGAGGCTGTCCAGTATTCGGCACCATTTGCAGTCAATGCATACAGGAGTCCATTATCGGTGCCGACATAGACATTTCCTTCCGGGCCAATGGTTGGAGTACTGTGCAGATTCGTGCCTGAGGCGTAGGTCAGCCAGTCCTGCGTCCCTTCCGGTGTCAAGGCCAGTACGTATCCGTCATGACGACTGACATATATCCTTCCATCGGCACCTATTGAAGGCGAGGAATCAACCACGGACAAGGTCGGAAAGCTCCACAGCAGGTTGCTCGTCTGCGGCCCGGCGTATGGGCTCAGGCCCCTGCGGTCCGGACCCATGCCGTATGTTGACCATTCGGAAGGCAGCGTGATGTCAATGTATGCCGTCGCCTGCCCGCCCTTGTCGTCAGTCACACGCAGAACCGGAGTGAACCAGCCCATGTAGGGGTAGGTGTATGTCACCTGGGTCGATTGCCCTGACTGCTCGTAGCTGCCGTCGTTGTTGAAGTCCCACTCGTACAGCACGATCTCCCCGTCAGGGTCGAAACTGCCGTCCGCGTAGAACCGGACAACGAACGGCGCATAGCCGGTCGTCACGTCTGAGTTCAGCACAGCTGTCGGCAGCTCGTTGGCAGGGTCTGTCCCCGTTACGCCGATCGCAACACTCGCCACTGCCCAGGCCGCGGAACTGTCCACCACCCGCAGCTTCGGGTTGTAGGTACCAGCCGCACCATACTCAAAGGAAGTCTCATAGCCGCTGGTGTCATCCTCGAAGAAGCCGTCACCGTCAAAGTCCCAGTAGATCCCCAGCGCTGATGCGTCATCCTCACTGTCCTGGGCCTCACCCGTGAAGTTCACCATCAACGGGGCCACTCCGCTCTGGGGGTCCGCGGCCAGGCTGACCGCCGGGCGCGTGTTGCCACTGATCAGCAGCGATATGCTGCCAAGCGCCACAGCCGTCCCGTCCGCGGAATGGCCGCGCACCAGCGGCCGGATGATGCCCGGACCGGGGATCGCCGCGAGCTGGAAGCCCGTTGCGTCGTCAAGCAAATCGAATATGCCGTCTCCATCCAGGTCCCAGTCGTACAGGTCCGCTCCGCCCGCCGTCAGCCCGATCGAGGCATTCAGGCTTGCGCTCACCGTATCCGTCTCCACGCTCAGGCCCGGCACCACTCCTTCCTCCACCGTCGCCGTGACCACCTCACTCAGGGGACTGCGGTTGCCGGAGAGGTCCACTGACTGGATCCCCACATGGACTGCACCGGACAGACCATCCAGCAGGTGGCGCGTACTTCCCTCGAGGTATGGCAACTGCTTCACGCCAGCTGCCTGGGGGTTGATGAAGGGCTTGCTGCCATAGCTGATCACATACCCGGCCAGGTCCGCCGCCGGTACGGGCAGCCAGCTCAGCTCAACACCTCCATTCACGGCCTGCGCTGCCAGACCCAGCGGCTGCGCCGGTGCCGTCGCGTCCGCCAGGTCAAGCGTGTTCAGGCCGAGCCCCACCAGGTCCAGCGAACTGCCAGGCTCAACGAGCACCATCACGAATGTGTTGCCCAATGTGCTCGTGAAGTCATCCGCGCTGTCGCGCGCCAGCTCCAGCCTGACGTGGCTGTCCTGGAAGGGTCCGTGCCAGGCCCAGCGCTTGCTGCCATAGTCACTGACCCCCACCGAATAGCGGGAACCGCTGCCCAGCAGGTTGGCATCAATGCTCAGCACCGCCGGCTGCTCGGACTGCAGGCTGACCCGGTACATCACCCAGGCCGGCACTGAATCACCATTCAGCCTCGCCGCCTCCTGGTTGCTGCTCACATCCCCGCCGCTGCTGAAATACTGCACACCGGGAATGAACTCCGTAGCTTCATTCAGCGACGATCCACTGCGCAGCAGCTCCACCGCATGCCCTGCGTCGTCAAGCTCCTCCCAGGGTTGCAGCCGGTCGGAGGGGAGTGTCGAGACTGGCCCTTGTTGGGCTTCAAATGCAGACGCGTCCACGCCCGCGAACCCGTTTGGAGCAGACCCTTTCAATCCGCTGCTGCAGGAAACCACCAACATCCCACTCGTTAGCAGGACCAGGAGATACACCACAACTTTCATGGCAAACCCCAAGCTTGAAGTGAGTTTGATTTTAAGCCCAACTCATCTGATTCCAGCACCGTGCTGGGAGAAATTCCCCAAGCTCATGTGTAGGGTGCCTGAATTGGCCGGCACACTGTCCAGGGACTCATCGAGCACTTCACAGGTGTGGTTCGGACGCCATTAGCAATTATTCACTTGTACGGGGCCCCGCTGAGGGACCCCGTTTTTTTAGCGAATTTCAACGGCATATTTGCAGCTGAACTGCTCCCTGAAAACAAAAGCCAGGTGACCATTGATGACTGCAGCGGAAAGCGCCGCAGGATTCTGGAAAGCGATCTCCGGGGAACTGCCATTTCCCCAGACTGTTGGATGGTTACCCGAAGGAGTTGCAGACTCCAATACCACCAACTGGCTTGCTTCATCATCCAGATACCCGATTGCCGGCATGCCATCCAGTTCCACCAGGGTGGGATAGAATCCCACACGATGTTCCGGACTGCCATCGAGTTTCATGAAGTTGAAGTCGTAGTAGATCTCGGGATCATCCTTTACTGCCCTCCCGTAGAATAGGGACCCGTCGATCAGCTCAACAAAGGCAATACTCGCCTTGCCATTGATTTCCCTCAAGGAGCAGTTGTAGCCATACTTCAATCCGGGTTCGGAAAAATAGAGAACATTGTCATTCCAATCCGTCTGAGTTGTCCCGTCCGCAGTGTCACTGTAGGCAAACCTGAGCTCATCTGCATCGAAGTCATAGTAGGCAATCGCAGGCTTGCCGGAAATCTCAGCAAGCGAACTTTCGGTAATGCCTGCTGTGACGACTACAACCGGCTCTGACCAGTCACCGGGATTCATACCATTGCTGGTACTGCTGCGGCTGTAACGCAGTTCATCCAGTAAGGGTTCCTCATATGCAATTGCCGGGTTGCCGTTGATAATGGCAAGCGAAGGATTCTCGCCAGTATCATCCTCAAAATCAACTGTTACGAATGACCAGTCATTGAAGCTGAGTCCTTCCACGGTGGAACTGCGCGCATACTTCAGGTCCTGGGGATCCAGATGCCTGTATGCGATTGCCGGTGTGCCATCCACCTCCTGCAGGCCTTCGCGGGATCCAACGAAATCGCCCTGGGTCTCCAGTTCTATGACAGTCCAGGGCGCAACCATCCCGAGTGGGTCTGCTGGCCTGGCAAACTTCAGGTGATATGGAGCAATGGAATTGAAGCTGACTGCAGGCTTGCCACCGACCAGGGCCAGGTTTGGGTTGCCACCGGTCTGGTTTCCTGCATTCCCTTCCTCAATTGTGACAACCTCCCAGCCTGTAACCGTGTACTCCATCTGCCAAGTGGCAGTGCCACCTTTGCTGTCAGATACTCGCAGACCGATGTCGTAATATCCGGGATCAGGGATGTTGAATTCGTACAGGGGGTCCGTACCGTTGTTAGTTTCGAACGTCCCGTCCCCGTCCAGGTCCCATTCATACTGCGTGATCGTTGCCCCGAATGCGGCACGAGATCCGGAGGCATCCAGGCTGACATCCGTGCTGTAGTAGCCTTTCGGCGGGTCGGTATTGAATTCAGCATCCGGCGCGCTGAAATCTTCTCCCATCGGCAGCACCGGTACGCTGGCAACACTCCATGCACCCTGGGAGTCCTGGGCCCGGAAGCGGGCGTTGAACAGGCCGGGGATGAGGTATGTGAAAGGATCGGGGCTGGCGGTGTCCGTATCCGGTTCGAAGATGCCATCGCCATTGAAGTCCCATGCGTAGGCCAGCTCAGCACCGTCCTCCGCATCCTCGGCGGTGCCGGCAAATGTCACATCAAGCGGAGTGCTGCCGCTCTGCGGACTGGCAACCGCTGTAACATAGGGCGCACTGTTGCCACTGACAAGCAGGCTCAGCCCGCCAAGCGCCACGGCCTCGCCGGATGCATCAATGGCCCGTACACGGGGACGGATGATACCCGTGGCGGAAGTGTCAGCAGTCTGGCTGCCGCTGCTGTCATTCTCAACTTCAAACACGCCGTCGCCGTCCAGGTCCCAGTCATAACTGTCGGCTCCGCTGGCAGTCAACTGGATCACATCATTGATCGAACCGCCGGGAGCGCTGCCCGTCAGCAACAGTGCCGGAGCATCACCAGCCAGAGGGCCGGCATCCATCACCGCAGTCGCTGCGCTTTCATTTCCGGAGAAGTCAACGGCGCTGATCGCAACCCATGTGCGATCCGACAGGCCGCTGAGCAGGTGCCGGCTGCTGCCCTCTAGGTAAGCGAGCCGCTGCACACCGGCTGAGTGCACTGAGATGAATGAGCGACTGGCGTAGTAGACCGCGTAGCCTGCCAGGTCAGCCTCCAGCACGGGCGACCATTCCAGCTCAATTCCGCCTGCCACCGGGCTGAGAGCCAGCCCGGCAGGTGCTGACGGGGCCTGGGCATCCGCGATCTCATACTGGTTGACACCGACGCCAACCACATCGACTCTGCTGCCGGTATTTACAAGCACCGTGATGAAGGCATTGCCAAGTGTGGAAGTCAGGTCGCCGCCTGCTTCGGGCAGGGCTTCAATCCGTACGTGGTTGTCGCTGAACGGCCCATGCCAGTCCCAGCGAGCATGTCCGTAATCGGAGATTCCGACGAAGTACTCGCTGCCGCTGCCCAGCAGGTTGGCATCGACGCTGACGATGCCGGGCTGCTCATCCTGCAGGCTGACCCGGTACATCGCATAGCTCGTGCCAGAGTCATCCGTGCCGTTCAGGCGGCTGGCTTCACCGTTGGCAGCCACGTCACCGCTTTCGAGGAAGCGCTGGATGCCTGGCGTGAAGTCCGTGTTGCCATTGATTGAGGAGGAAATCCTGTAAGGCTCAGGCTGCACATGGCCACTGGCATCCAGCTGCTCCCAGGGCTGAATGCCGTCCGCGGGCAGCCCAGAAGGGAACCCCGAACCTTCCCCTCCGGCAAGCAATGTATCCTGGGAATGCAAGTCCTCAACAGGACCGGACTTTGGATTCCCCAGCCGGTCCTGTTCAACGCTTGACGAACAGGCGGAAACTGCCAGCAACAGAGCTGCGATGCAGCCCGTAATCAGTATGCGTGCCATGCTGTGCCTTCCTTTACAGTCAGGCTGATTCTAGCAGAGCCCAGCCTGCATCGGATTTCAAATGTAACTCATGGAAGGTAATTCATGAATCCCAGCGAGGCTGACTCAGACGTCATGCACATCAGGGGACTGCCATTCAGGACTGTGAGATCGGGCCATGTTGTCACTTTATCGGGAAGCAACAACAGCGCCGGATCCCACTGCTGGCCGGCGGGATCCTGGGAGCGCATGTAGCTCAGCTTGTATCCGGGTGCATTGAAGAGGATCGCCGGGTTTCCATGCACCAGCTCGAGGCTGGGAGGCGAATTCGTGGCAATGATCTCCGCGAGATCCTGAGGCTCGCCCCAGCTGCTGCCGTCTGCAGCCAGGGCGCGGACGTACAGCAGCCTGTCCTCAATGTTGTTAATGTAGACGACCGCAGGCATGCCATTGACGATCTGCATGTCCGCCCACGTGCCCGTGTTGGCCGTATCATCAACAGTCAGCAGCGCATCCCAGGCCAAACCGGTGGCATCCTGTGCCCTACTGAAGACCAGGTGGTCATTTGTAGTGTCCATGCAGGCGATGGCCGGCCGGCCTTCGACGACCTGCATGGAGGCGTATGCGGCCTGGATGCCGTCATCGATAATCTGTGGCGTGCTCCAGCTGGTGCCGGTAGCATCAGAGGCCCTGATGTAGCGCAGCCGCGCGCTGCCGTTGCTGTAGGCAATGGCCGGATTGCCATCCACAATGATCATGTCATTGCCGGAACCTGCGTTTGCGGAATCAAGCAGCTGAGTGCTGGACCAGGCCGTTCCGTTGGAATCCAGGCTCCTCATATAGCGCAGTTCGTTGTCAATCAGCACCAGGAAGCAGATGGCCGGGTTTCCGTTAACGATAACCAGCTTGGGGAAGAACGGCGGGTTGGCAACCGTTGCGATGAGCTGCGGAGAGCCCCAGTTGCTGGCCTGAGGATCCACTGCCCGTACATAGCGGACGGTGTTGTCACTCAGGTCGGAATACGAAATGGCGGGATTGCCATTGACAATCGCAATGCTGGGGAACTGGCCAGTTGCCGCGGTGCTGTCGTCCACTATGCGCAGAGGCGACCAGCCGCGCACGACAAGCTGGGCACTGTCCAGCGCGAAAGCACCGCTTTCATCGGTGACACGCAGCCCCAGGGAAAAGTAGCCACGCTCCGCCATGGACATCGTGAACTGCGGAATTCCTGCGGTGGCAGTCTCGAAACTGCCATCCCCGTCAGTATCCCATTCATACAGCACAATGTTCCCGTCCGAACTGCTGGATGCCGCGTTCAAGGTGAACAATTCACCGGTGGTGACACTGTTGGGGTTGATTTCCAGCACGGCAACCGGGCCCGCTGCTTCGCTGACCAGCACTGGCACTGTGTCGGCATCCCAGGCACCCTGGGAATCTTCTACCCGGAATTTCACGCCATAGAGGCCGGGGGTTGTGTAATTCTGAACGGCAGGGCTGAGTGTGTCGGTGTCATCCTCGAAAATACCATCCCCGTCAAAGTCCCATGCGTAGGAAAGTTCAGAAGACTCATCCTCACTGTCCTCCGCAGTTCCCGTGAAGGTCACGTCCAGCGGGGCCGGTCCGGACTGCGGATCTGCTACAGCGCTGGCAACTGGACGCGAGTTGCCTGTGATGATCAGCGACAGGCCACCTAGGGCCACGGCCTCGCCGGAGGCATCACGGGCCCGAACACGAGGACGGATGATGCCGGTGGCGGAAGTGTCAGCAATCTGGCTGCCGCTATTGTCATTCTCAACTTCAAACACTCCGTCGCCGTCCAGGTCCCAGTCATAGCTGTCCGCTCCGCTGGCAGTCAACTGGATCACATCATTGATCGAACCGCCGGGAGCGCTGCCCGTCAGCAACAGTGCTGGAGCATCACCAGCCAGAGGGCTGGCATCCATCACCGCAGTCGCTGCGCTTTCATTTCCGGAGAAGTCAACGGCGCTGATCGCAATCCATGTGCGCTCCGACAGGCCGCTGAGCAGGTGCCGGCTGCTGCCCTCGAGGTAAGCGAGCCGCTGCACACCGGCTGAGTGCACTGAGATGAATGAGCGACTGGCATAGTAGACCGCATAGCCTGCCAGGTCAGCCTCCAGCACGGGCGACCATTCCAGCTCAATTCCGCCTGCCACCGAGCTGAGAGCCAGCCCGGCAGGTGCTGACGGGGCCTGGGCATCCGCGATCTCATACTGGTTGACACCGACGCCAACCACATCGACTCTGCTGCCGGTATTTACAAGCACCGTGATGAAGGCATTGCCAAGTGTGGAAGTCAGGTCGCCGCCTGCTTCGGGCAGGGCTTCAATCCGTACGTGGCTGTCGCTGAACGGCCCATGCCAGTCCCAGCGAGCATGTCCGTAATCGGAGATTCCGACGAAGTACTCGCTGCCGCTGCCCAGCAGGTTGGCATCGACGCTGACGATGCCGGGCTGCTCATCCTGCAGGCTGACCCGGTACATCGCATAGCTCGTGCCCGAGTCATCCGTGCCGTTCAGGCGGCTGGCTTCACCGTTGGCAGCCACGTCACCGCTTTCGAGGAAGCGCTGGATACCTGGCGTGAAGTCGGTGTTGCCATTGATGGACGCGGCACTGCGATCAGCAGGCACAATGAAGCCCTGCGCATCCAGCTGCTCCCAGGGCTGCAGGCCGTCCGCGGGCAGCCCGGAAGGGAACCCCGAACCTTCCCCTCCGGCAAGCAATGTATCCTGGGAATGCAAGTCCTCAACAGGACCGGACTTTGGATTCCCCAGCCGGTCCTGTTCAACGCTTGACGAACAGGCGGAAACTGCCAGCAACAGAGCTGCGATGCAGCCCGTAATCAGTATGCGTGCCATGCTGTGCCTTCCTTTACAGTCAGGCTGATTCTAGCAGAGCCTGGCAGCCGGGCCAAGCCGGTGCTGATCAGTACTGGATCGCGAAGCGGATGTCACTGTTCGGGTTATCGTAGTAGGCAATTGCCAGGCGGCCGCCCAGGTGGATCACGCAGACTCCATCACCGACATCGGGATCCCCGTCCACCAGGAAGGGCTCAGCCCAGCCCGTGCCGAGTGGCCCATCCGCCACCGACAGCATCATCCCGGCTGTCGTGTTGTCATGGTGGAAGATATGCGGAATGCCGTTGTGGATCAGCATGTTCGCCGAGTAGCCCGCCAGGCTGGCCGTGGCCACGGGCAGCGGGTCTGCCCAGCTCTGCCCATCCGCATCATTGGCACGCACGAACATCAGGTCCGCCCCGGTGTTCAGCTGGTAGCCGATTGCCGGAGCTCCCTGCACCACTGCCAAGGTTGTGTAGTAGCCAGTATTCGAAGTTGTGGTGATGATCACGCGCGTTCCCCAGCTGCTGCCGGCAGCGTCAGTGGCGCGGACGTAGGCCAGGTCCTGCCCATTGAACAGGTTGTAGCTGATCGCCGGGTTCCCGTTGACGATTGCCATTGAACAGAAGTTGCCGGGAATATCCTGGGTGTCAACGTCAACGGGCGTATCCCAGCTGGAGGCTGTCGCATCAGCCGCCCGGATGTAGCGCAGCTTTGCGTTGGCGCTGTCCCTGTATGCAAAGGCCGGGTTGCCGGCCACCTGCAGTGCATCCACGTAGAAGGTGCTGCCGCTGGTGGGGTCGATCGTCGTGGGCGAACCCCAGCTGCCTCCTGTTTCGTCACTGGCATGGATGAACTTCAGCCCGGGAGCGCCCGTGCCGCTGAAGCCGAGCGCCGGCCGGCCATCCACCATCAGCGCGCTGCGCTTGCCACGTGTATAGCTGTTGATTGACAGCAGGGTGCTGGCCGGCCACTGGCTGCCCTGCGGGTTGCTTGCCCTGACATACAGCAGGTCGTCAGTATCGTTGTCATAGTAGAACAGCGCCGGGCTGCCATGCACGTCCAGCAGCACGATGTCATTCACCGGTTCCACCGGCAGTTCCAGCGCAGTGATGCGCCAGCCCGTTACGGCCACCTCCAGTCCGGCGGTGCCGGTATGGCCGTCTGCATCCGTCACCCTCACGCCAACCGGATAGCTGCCGGGTTCGCTCCACCACAGGCTGATCAGCGGCTGGCCCTCCAGTGCAGCCTCACCGTTGCCAGCCTCACTGAAGATGCCGTCGCCATCCAGATCCCATTCGTAATTCGTGATACCGCCACCGGCATCCGTGGATGCCGATGCATCAAAGCTGACCGGCACATTCTTCTCCACGCGCATACTGCTGGCTGACAATGCCGCCGTCGGCCAGCCGCCGAGCCCCTCACCGACACTGATCGCCACGCTGTCAACGTCCCAGGCCCCCTCGCTGTCTGTCACACGGAACTTCGCGTTCCAGGTGCCATCGACGATGTAGTCAGTCGCCGGGGGCTGCAGCAGGTCAGTGTTGTCCTCATAGATGCCGTCGCCATTGAAATCCCAGGCGAACTCCAGCGCGGACAGGTCATCCTCAAGGTCCTCAGCGGTGCCCGTGAACTGCACGCTGAGCGGGGCCGGGCCACTCTGCGGATCGGCCACGGCGCTGGCCACCGGGCGGTTGTTGCCGATGATCAGCAGCGAAACCGAGCCGAGCGCGACAGCCTCACCGAGCGCATCCCGTCCGCGGACCGCCGGCCGGATCACGCCGGATGCCCCGGTGTAGGCCTGCTGGCTGCCTGACGCATCATCCGTCAGCTCGAACACTCCGTCGCCATCAAGGTCCCAGTCATACAGGTCCGCTCCGCTGGCAACGAGTCCGGCGGCCTGGTTGAGCTTGCCGCTGACCATGTCCGTCGCCAGCATCAGCTGGCCGGGGCTGCCTGCCAGCGGCAATGCATTCAGCACGGCCGTCGGGTCACTTTCGTTGCCACCGAAGTCCAGTGCGCTGACCGCAATGTAGGTCCGCGCGGACAGGCCACTGAGGATATGCCGCGGTGCACCTTCCAGCTGCCTGACACGCTTGACACCAGCTGCATGCGGATTGCTGAAGGGCTGGCCGGAGTGGTAGACGATGTAGCCCGCGATGTCATTGGCCGGCACCGGGTTCCAGGCCAACTCAATCCCGCCATTCACCGGAGTCAGGGCAAGGCCACTGGGACTGGAGGGCTTGATTGCGTCCGCCGGGTCGTACTGATTCACACCGACGCCGACGATGTCCAGGCTGTTGCCGGCCTCCGCCAGCACCGTGACGAAAGTGTTGCCGAATTCACTCGTGTAGTTTCCGTTGCCATCCGTCAGCACCGGCAGGCGGATCCGCCCGTCACTGAATGGACCGTTCCATTCCCAGCGCACGCCGCCATAGTTGCTCACGCCGACGTAGTAGCGGCTCTTTGGCCCAAGCAGGTTGGCATCGATGCTGACGATGCCCGGCTGCTGGTCCTGCAGGCTGATGCGGTAGATCGCGTAGGCGATGTCATTGGTGCTCGTTGCATTGAGGCGCAGTGCCTCTCCGTTGGGGACAGCGTCTCCGGCGGAGAGGAAGAGTTCCACTCCCGGCGTGAAGATCGTGTTTGCCGTGATCGAGGATGATCCGCGACCGCTGGGCAGCACATGTCCCTGCCCGTCGAGTGCCTCCCAGGGTTGCACACCGTCTGCCGGCAGGGCCAGCTTGGCGTCTGGTAACTCCTGTTCCACATCAAACCCTGCGGCACCAGCCAGCTGCACGCCAGCCCTGTCTGCAGTTCCACCGCAGGCAGAAATAAATATGAGCAGCGCCAGTATTGCCAGCGAGCCGGGTAGTCTCATGGAAGTACCCCTGTAAGTATTGCTGGCACTGATTCTATCAGGATTTAACCCTGTGGGGCAGGGACACTTTCAGGCGGTGACCCGGAATGTCACCCAGATCTCGCTGATCTTGCCGTCGCGCATGCGGATGAATTCCCCGACCTTGATGTCACCCACGCCGTAGGCCACGTATGCGGTATTGCCACCGTAGGCCTCCTGCACGGGCTCAAAGCTGTTGAATCCGGCGGCGTATTCCCAGCAGCAGTCCAGGAAGGCATCCGCCCCGTCGAAGTCATGCATCGGGCTGCGGAACACAAGGTCATCCGCCAGCCGCGCGCGGGCCCCGGCCCGGTCATTGCCGACCCAGCAGCCATAGTATTCGCTGATCAACTGCCTGATTTCCAATGTTGTCCTCCCGGCTGCCCGGCGGGCCAGCGCATCGACTAGGATAGGTGAGGATGCTCCTGCAGCAAAACAGCGGTTCGGAAGATGGCGGCTTCGCCAGCCATGTGCTCGACCACAATCCGCTGGTCAACTACGTCTCGGAGCTTGTCGGCGTATCGCTCGCCACCTCCGAGAAGCTGATCCTTTCCCTGGTCCTCTTGGCGGTCGTGCCACTGATCAACACGATCATCCTGCGGCTGATCCGCAGCGGGGCGAAGGACAGCACGACGGTCTACCGCGCGCGTGTGGCGCTGCGCTACTTCTCCGGCTTCGCCGTCTGCATCCTGCTGGTGGCGATCTGGTTCGGCAGCCTGGCCGACCTCGGCACCTACATCTCAATCGTCTCCGCTGGACTCGTGATCGCACTGCAGGACAGTGTTGCCAACATGGCGGGCTTCGTGTTCATCATGTGGCGCCGGCCGTTCAGTGTGCAGGACCGCATCGAGATCAGCGGGCTGCGCGGCGACGTGATTGACATCCGCCTGTTCCAGTTCACCGTGGTGGAGGTCGGCAACTGGGTGGATGCCGACCAGAGCACCGGGCGCATCGTGCACATCCCAAACCGCAAGGTCTTCACCGAGCCGCTGGCCAACTACACCGCCGGCTTCGAGTACATCTGGAATGAACTGCCGGTGGTTGTCACCTTCGAGAGCAACTGGCGCAAGGCCAAGGGCCTGCTGACTGACATCGCCAGGCAGCACTGCGAGCAGTTCACGCCCGAGGCCGAGAAGCAGATCCGCACCACGGCCCAGCGCTACATGATCATCGCCGGCAAGCTGACGCCGATCGTCTACACCCGCGTTGTTGACATCGGGGTCGAGCTGACCCTGCGCTACCTGACCCACGCCCGCAGCCGGCGCGGCACATCACAGCAGCTGTGGGAGGCGATCCTCGACGAGTTCGCGCAGCACCCGGACATCGACTACGCCTACGCGACCACACGCTTCTATGACAACCGCACGGAGGGCAAGCCCGGGGCGGGGGGCACCGACAGGGAGCAGGGAGCAGGGAACGGGGAACAGTAGCAGGTTGGAGTTCGGAGGTTGGAGCTTGGAGCGGGGAGTCAAGTGGTTGGAGAGCAAAGGATTGAGGAATCGTAGTTTGGAGTAGGGAAGGGAGCAGCAATGTGAAGCCATGCTTCGCGACTCCAAACTCCCCACTCAAACCTCCAACCTGTCTCTGTTCCCAGTTCCCAGTTCCCTACTTCAGGTCATTCGCCACGATCACTTCCACGCCATCCGGAATGTTGAGCAGGCGCTGCTTGAGCATGTCCGGGTTGAAGGGGGCCGTTGCCAGTTCACTGAGCGGCAGCCAGAAGAAGATCAGACGCTCGCCGGCCTCGTCGCCATCGAAGTGGCCGTCGTTGGCATGCAGCGGGTCGTCGTCGGCCAGCTTCATCAGGTAGTAGAAGCAGATCTCATGCACCTGCTTGCCTTCCTCGTAGCCGAACAGGTTCTCCATCACCCACAGCGTGCGCTCCACCGTGACTACTGCGCCGAGCTCCTCAGACATCTCGCGCACGAGGGCATCGCTGCTGAATTCAAGGGGCTGGATCCGGCCCCCCGGCAGGCTCCAGTTCGTTTCCTTTTCATTGCGGTGCACCAGCAGGCGGCCGCGCGAGATTGCCACTCCGGCGACGCGGAAGTTGAAATGGACGCTGGAGTTCTCCCAGTCCTTCACGGCTCTACTTTAGCACTTCGATTGCCACGCAGGCCGCCTTCACCTCGCCGCCTGTGCGGGTGTCATGCAGCATCAGGATCACGTAGTAGCTGCCGGGCTTGCCCTTGTAGTCCAGCAGCAGCCGCGCGTCAATCCGGCCATCATCCTTGAGCCCGACATCGTAATAGGTGTCCACATTGAAGCGCCGTTCCGTGTGCGGCGTGTAGACGGCGAACATCGTGTCGCCCTCGCTGTAGGTGCCGGTATTGTTCAGCCAGCGCTGTTCGCGCAGTTCCGGCAGTGGCTCATGCCGAAGCAGGATGTAGTTCAGCGCGTAGCGCTTGGGGTCGAATTGCCCGCTGAAGCTGACCACATCCCCGACCCGGGCCTTGAGCGGGCAGGCGTAATTGCCACCGGCCCGGCAGATGAATTCCTGTACGAGGTAAACGCGACTGCCGTTGACGGCCATCCCCAGCCCAACATCCGTGTAGCCCGGATTGAGCATCGTGGCCCGGTGCCCGCTGGATGCCTCCAGTGAATCCATTGCCTCATCGATGACGCGCTGCCAGCCGCCAGCCTGGTACTCGGCGAAGAAGATGTTCTCCCCGAGGCCGTGCATCCCGCCCAGTTCGTTGTAGCGGCGGGTCGGCTTGTGGCCCTGCATGTCCCAGTGCGAGAAGTAGCCGGCCTCAGCCATGTCGCGGGCATGCTGCAGGGCCAGCTCGCTGGCCAGCGGTTCCAGCCTGACGCTTGGCAGGCCATTGTCCGAGCGCAGCTCATTCACGAGTTCGAGGCAGTATTCACGCGCCTCTTCGTAATGGTCGAGCAGGGATGCGGCTCCGTCCTGGGCATGCGCCGGACGGCAGCAGATGAGTGCGAGGAGGAAGAGCAGGATGCCGGGAAGCTTCACAGGGCAGTCTAGCATGGCTGCCGTGGCCAGATCAGTGGCTTGCCGTTATTCGGCCTAGCCCCAGGTGTTCTGGGCAAACACCATGTAGATGATGGAAAGGCCGATGAAGGCATAGCCGGAGTAGGACAGCAGCTTCTTCTTCTGCTCCTCGACGCCGGTGGCGCCGCGGTAGCTGTCGGTCTGGCCGGTGATGGCCGCGCCGAGACCCTCGCTCTTCGTGTTCTGCGTGAGCGTGACATAGGCCATCACGGCCCCGATGATCCAGATCAATACGCTGATAGCTGCAAGCATTATGGTTACCCCGAACCCGGGATTATATCACAACAGTTCCAGGCCTGCCCGGCTCAGCCCTTCCAGGTGCGAAATGCTCCGAAGCCGGCCAGCCAGCTGCCGAGCACGAGGACCAGACCGGGGTTGCGAAAGGCCCCCAGCAGGCCCGGCAGGCTGCCCTCAGGCGGTTCCGTCCCGCCCCACCAGCCGATGTAGCCGAGGATGAAGGCGCAGGCCCCGAGCGTATAGACCCCTACGAGGCCACTGATCTCCGCCAGCACCACCGGAGCGGTCGGATCCTTGCCGCTGCGGTCCTGCTTGTCGGTCTTTTTTGAGGTGTAGCCGAACAGCACCCCGGTGGCCAAGCCAAGCAGCACGGCGATGACAAGCATGGTGAGGTTCTGTGGCACGCGCAGATTTTAGTACAGGCCCCGGCTTTGCCGCCTCATAACCGCAGCTTCACCGCCGCTTAACCACCCAGCGGGCCGCAGTTCCTAGACTCTTGGTGGAGATAAGTGACTAGTTAATGTCTGACCAAGGCGAGAAGACAGAAGCCGCAACACCGCGAAGACGGCAGAAGGCGCGCGAACAGGGCCAGGTGGCGAAATCCACAGAGCTCGTCAGCGCGATCCTGCTGTTCGGCATGTTCCTGCTGCTGTTCAACCGCAACCACGGGCTGGCCGCCCAGTTCAGCGCTTACTTCACCGACACAGCCGGCAAGGCCTGGGTCACCGACCTTTCACATGACGGCCTGCGCCTGCTGATCCGTGACAACGTGGTCGCCCTGCTGAAGATCCTCGCGCCCTACCTGCTGGCCAGCATGCTGCTGGCATTGATCGCCAGCCTGCTGCAGGTCGGGCTGGTGTTCTCCAGCGAGCCGCTCAACCCGCAGCTCGGCCGGCTCAATCCGCTCAAGGGTTTCCAGCGCATCTTCTCCATGAAGGCGCTGGTGGATTTCCTCAAGAACATCCTCAAGCTGGCGGCTGTCGGGCTCGTCGGCTTCAGCGTGCTGTACACCGCCTATCCCGGCATCATCGTCAGTGTCGACCGCCAGCCCTTCGATTCCGTCGCCTTCGCCACCACCATCGGCTTCCGCATCGGCATGTTCTGCTGTGGGCTTTTGCTGGTGATTGCCATCCTGGACTACATCTACCAGAAGTTCGAATTCGAGAAAAGCATCAAGATGAGCAAGCAGGAGATCAAGGAGGAGTACAAGAACATGGAGGGCGACCCGCAGATCAAGCGCCGCATCCGTGAGATGGGCCGCCAGTACGCCATGAGCAGCATGCAGGAGCAGGTGCAGCGCGCCGATGCGGTGATCACCAACCCGACGCATTACGCAGTGGCGGTCTGCTATGAGATGGACTGGCCGGCGCCGAAGGTCGTTGCCAAGGGCGTCGACTATGCGGCGCTGCGCATCATCCGCTACGCAGAGGAACTGGAGATCCCGGTCTACCAGCAGCCGGAGCTGGCCCGTGCGCTTTATAACGTTGACCTCGAGCAGTACGTGCCTGCCAACCTGTTCCGCGCCGTGGCCCGCGTGCTGGCGCACCTCGCCCGCTATGACGGCAAGCTGCGCCGTAAGCTCGGCAGTGGCAAGGGCAGCCCGGTTGCGCAGGCGAAGCCGTAGCTGCGTGGGATCCGAGGCAGGCGGGCACTGTCCACCAGCGCCCTTCTCCGCTAGAATCAAGCCACAGTGCCGGCCAGCGGTTACAGCTACAAAATGCCAAGGCATGGCGGCGGAAAGGTTAGGCGCAATACCGAACCTCGCCGGCCGCTGTCCTGCTGCTGCCTGTCCCCGTTGATCGTGCTGCTGCTGGCCGGGGGAGCTCTGTGGTACTGGCAACCGGCCATGCTGGGCCAGCTCCGGCAGGATGCCACAAAGCTCATTGGACAACTCCTCCCCTCCGAACCGGAGCCGCAGTTCAACCACCCGAAGGTCAACTACAAAAGCGACCCCAACAAGTTCAGCCAGGGCGCACTGGATGTCCCGCCGCTCAGCGACTCCCCCGCGCTGCCGGGCTTCCGCGAACTGCTGCTGCTGGAGAAGCCGCAAAGCATCGACGGCCGGCTAAGTCGCCTGAAGCATGAAGGACAGGAGTACCTGTTCACGGCGATGGGCGCGAACGATGTGCAGTTCATCGGGCCGGAAGGCCCGCTCAGCCTGCCGTATTCGATCACGCCACTGGATGGCAGCTGGCAGGCGGGCTGGGACTTCAACCGCGACGGGCGCGATGAAGTGGTACCGCTGTTCTCGCTGGAAAGCATCTTCGAAACCCAGCTGCCTGTGCCGGAATACCTCTGGAGCGGAATGATGGTCAGCAATGCCACGGTGGTGGAGGATGAAAACGGCCAGTCAATCAAGGTGCTGCATGGCCTGCCGGACCTGACCCGGCAGGAGTTCATTCCGGCTGTCGATGTGGATGGCGACGGCTGGAAGGAGCTGGTGCTGACCGATACCCGGGTCGGTGATGAACGCACCAAGTTCCTTGTGTACGGTTACCTCGGGGAGAAGCGCGCCAGCCTGCTGGTGGAGCGTGATGCCTACTTCGCCGGGGTGAGCGATACCAACGGTGACGGCGGGCGCGAGCTGATCCTGTTCGACCGTCGCCGCGAGCTGGTTGTGGCCCTGTCTCTGAAAGGTGGATCTCGGGTGGTGCTGACCCCGCTGCCCTTTGCCGATATATCCGCCATGCCTGACCTCAACGGGGATGGGATCAGCGAACTCGTGGACAGCGGCCGCGCATGGTGGGATCCGGTCAGCGGCTCCTATGTGGAGCTGGAGCCGGCACTGGGCAGCAAAGATCCGGATGAAGTGAAGCGGCTGAAGGTGCTGGCCTGTGACCTTGACTCAGATGGCCGCCGGGAACTCATCATCTTCGAGGGCCAGCTGCATGGCCTGGAGCGCATGGCGGTCTACGCCCCGGACGGCAAGGCGCAGCAGCTGGTGGAATTCGACGATCCACTGGTGGATGCCGCCGTGCTCAGCCGGGGGCAGCAGGAATTCCTGGTGCTGGCCGGGCGTAATGGCCTGTGGAGCCTGCCCTGAGCCAGGGAAAAGTCCTCCAATCAGAGTAATCGGGGAAATTTTCTGAGTGCCTGTAACATTCGCAATGGCAGGTTTATCTATTAACCGACACCAGTTTGCAAAGGCCGGTGTGAGAGGGGTACCGGGCCGGGAGGCCAGGGTAGCCCACTCAGATCAGCCACCAAATTTGATTACCTCCTATATTTCAGCCGGTAGTCCCCGAGGGAACCCCCAATCTCTCGGGGCTCTTTTTTTCTTGTTTCCCCTTCCATCTCACGCAAGCGCTCGATGGGCTGCAATGCAGCTCGAAGCAAGCTCCTCGCTGATTGCTCGGAATATCGGCGGTCTGGCGCTGCAGCCAGCAAAGCTTCAGTGGGTCGGCCGGAAGTAACATCTCCCAAACAAATCAGCGACTGCACGTGCAATCAGTGAGAAGCTGCGCTTTGAGCTGTATTGCAGACCCGCGAATCTTTGGATAAGCGGGCAAGTGGATTCGGTCTGGCGCTGCGGTCGGCTAAGCCGCCCGGGTCGCGCTGAAGGTAGCCAGGCGTTATTCGGGATCCATTGAATTCTGAGAACAGGTCGAAAACTGCACGCTTCCTCAGTATCGGAAGTTTGAAGCTGGCTCTCCAAGTTGGCGCATGGCGCCACCGCTACCTCACATCCATTTCTCCTATCCTGCCTCCTGCCTATTGCCTTCTGCCTTCTGCCTTCTGATCCCCGGTCCCCGCTCCCTGCACCCTGCACCCAGCACCCAGCACCCTGATATTTATTAAATGTTGGTTAACCCGCCGAACCCGCTCTGAACCAGCA
Organism: Planctomycetales bacterium; assembly: GCA_022646745.1. GTDB lineage: Bacteria > 4484-113 > 4484-113 > 4484-113 > JAFGCY01 > JAHEFU01. The sequence goes on from CP060262.1 coordinate 1,052,738, forward strand.
GGTCTCAATGTTCATAGGACAGTGAGGGGATTCCCAGAGCCAAAAAGACAGTAAGGGGTCCCGGGGACAGTAGGAGATAAGCGGGTATCTGGTGCAATGGATACCGGGCAGTGCTATAGGTGCGCTATGGACGCCTGCCTGGAAGTCCGGAGTGGCGGATACCCTTTTTGTTCAGCGTTGCGATGATTAAACCCAGCTGAAATGCAATCTCTCCATCCTGAATTAGCATTATCACTTATCTCCGTAATTCACCCGGCATCGCTCCCAGACTGTCATATCCACAATCGATGGGCAAACTCCGGCGTAATTAGCTGCTTAATTAAAACTCCGGCTAAAACCGGAATTCACTGGCTATAGGTGTAACTTTCTCGTGTAGAATCGCATCCATTAATCATCAGTTCACAGAGTCAGTGGAAGAGGAGGGCTAAAAGCCCGCCGGTGGGAATCCGGCAACTTTTCAACTTGACGTAAGCCCGCAGAGAAATCTGCGGGCTTTCGCGTTTCTGGGGCGTAATAGGCCACTGGGCTGTGGCCGCGGGCCTTGGATAGTTAGTGTCATGCACAACGCAACGATTGCAGGCCTGATCCCAGCTCCCGGTGGCCTGACTGGCTGGCATGGCCAGCCAGCTCAGTAATCCACAATCCATCCCCAGAGCCCGCATCAATACTGGCCGCAAACGCCCTCGCTTTGCCTGAAAGCATTCCGTTGCCGCCCCGATTTCCCCTATAATTGATGCCCGCCCGCGCGGTGGAAAGGAAGAGGTGGCAAATCGGATGACCAGCGCTTCATGGCGCATGCGCGGCCCCGCCCTGACGGAGGCCGCCCTTGCTTAGACTGACCCAGCTGGAACTGCTCGGCTTCAAGAGCTTCCCGCACAAGACATTAATGGAGCTGGACGGCGGTGTGACCTGCATCGTCGGCCCCAATGGCAGCGGCAAGAGCAATCTCAGCGATGCAATCAACTTTGCCTTCGGCTCCCAGAGCGGCAAGGAGCTGCGTGCGCACAACCTCTCGGGCCTGATATTCGCCGGCACCGAGCAGCTGCGCCCGCTCAACATAGCCTCCGTCACCCTGCACTTCGAGGTGATCGACGACACCCCGCCGGAGGATGAGGATGCCGAGCTGCTGGAGGCCCTCGCCGAAAGCGGCATCGGTGAGGACGGCCCGCGCACGGCCCAGGTGGACATTGAGTCCAGCGGCTATCCGGGCCTGCAGCTGACCGTGTTTCATTCCGCCCGCCTCGAGGAGAAGCAGGACCGCACCCCCGGCATCATCCGCCTGTTGCGTGACATCAAGACCGGCGACCGCATCAGCCTGACCCGGCGCATCTTCCGCGACGGCACCGGCGGCTACTTCATCAACGATGAGCAGGTGCGCCTGAAGGATGTGGATGAGCTGTTCAACCGCTTCAACCTCGGCCGCAACAGCGTGTACAGCGTCAGCCAGGGCGAGGTGGAGAAGAAGATCCTCGGCACGCCGCAGGAAATGCGTGAATGGCTGGCGGAGGCCACCGGCGTGGCCCTGTTGCTGCAGCAGAAGAACCGGGCCCAGCAGAAGCTGAAGAAGACCAGCCAGAACCTGGAGCGCCTGGAGGATATCCGAACAAACACCAGGCAGTTGGTTGAAGACCTGGCCGACCAGCGCGTCAAGGCAGAAGAGCACTTGCGGGTGCGTGAACAGCTGCGCATTGTGGAACTGAATGAAATAAAGCGAGAGGTTGAATTCTCGCAGCGCCAGCAGCTCAATGCTGAAAGCGGCCTCGAGGAGCTGGAAAACAAACTGGTCAGTTCAAAAACAGCCCTGGATGATGCGAAGCTGGCCCTTGGCGAGAATGACAAGGCCCGCGAGGAAGCCCGCCAGGAGCTGGAAAGCTGCAACCGCCGGCTGGAATCCCAGCGTGAGCAGGCCGCCCAGCTCAGGCAGGCGGCCGCCGTGGCCCGCCAGGCCGTCTCCAGCCATGAGCAGGCGATCGAGCGTGCCCGACATGACAGTGATGAACTGAAGAACCAGCTGACCGAAATGGATGCCCATGAGGAGGCGATCCGCCGCAGCATCTCCCAGGCCCGCGAAGAGCAGGCCGCGGTGGCCGATGGTGGGGGCGAAACCAGCCGCCGCCTGCGGGAATGCCAGGAGCAGGTCAATGAACTGAGCCAGCAACAGACCCGCCTGTCCTCCAGCGCTTTCGAGAACGCCCAGCAGCTGGCGCGCATCAACAACCAGCTGGAAAGCATCGAGCGCAGTGAACGCCAGCTCAGCAGCCAGATCGAGGAACGCCAGCGCCAGTATGAGGCGTCAACAGTGCGCCTCGGTGAGATGAAGCAGGAGCTGGAGGAGGAGCAGACCCGCGCCGAACAGCTCGCGCTGGAAACCGGTGCGCAGAAGGATACGATCGAGGAGCACAACTCCGCGCTTTTGGAACTGCGCGAGGCAATCAGCAAGAGCGACCAGCACTGCGCCGGCCTGCGCAACACACTGGCCGAGCTGAATTCACGGCGCCGCACCATCGCAGAACTGGCCGAACAGGCCGGCCAGGAGGAGGGTGCGATTGCGCTGCTGCAGGACGAGGAACTGGGCTCCAGCCTGGCCCGCGTCACCAGCATCACTTTCACCAATGAACTGCGCCCGGCCTTCACACGCCTGCTGGCGCACATGGACGATGCACTGGTGGGCCAGCCCGACAGCCGCAGCCGTGCCGCCAGCATCCTGTCCGGTGCCGGGGCCGATTCCCTGCTGCTGACCGGCAGCTACTCCGGCGAGTTCCACGAGCAGTCACTGTGGCGCCAGCTCAGCGGTGACCGCCGCGTGATCAACGCCCTGGCGGCGATGCTCGGTGATGTGCTGCTGGCGAATGACCCGCAGGAGGCCGACGGCCTGCTGGCTGGCAACAGTGGCGTGAGCGCGGTGGTGCTGCGCGACGGCAGCATGCTGATCGGCCGCAGCCACAGCTTCATCGGCCAGCCTTCCCCGGAGAAGGCCCTGAAGGTGGCGCGCCAATCAGATCTCGCCTACCTTGATGAACAGATAGAGGACATCCGCCTGCGCCTGGACAAGGCCAGCGCGGAGCTGAATGAACTGCGCCGCGCCCAGCAGAAGCGCCAGCAGGAGCGTGACGACGCAGTGGCGAAACTTGCCGCCGCCGAGGAGCGCCTGCGCAATGCCCTGCAACTCTGCGACCGCCTGCACAGCTCCATCGGTGAGCGCAGCGCGGAACTGCAGCTGCAGGCCAGCCAGACGAAGCAGCTGGAGGCCGACCGCGGCAAGCTGCAGGAGGAACGCCCCGAGCGCGAGAAGGAACTGCGCGAACTGCGTGAGCAGCAGTCGCAGATCCAGCAGCGTGGCAACGAACTCGAGCAGCAGCGCAAGGCCGCCGAGCTTGAGCTGGACGAAGCTCGCCGCCTGCATACCGAGGCCCTGACCCGCAAGGAGCTGGCGGATCAACAGGTGCGCCACCTCGAAAAGGAGGAGCAGGACAGCATCGCCCGCGCGCAGTCACTGCGCTCACGCATGCAGCAGCTCGGTTCCCGCATCGAGTCCAGCGAGAAGGAGCGCCAGCTGGCGCTGCAGACATCCGGCAGCGCCGCCGAACAGGCCACCCTGCTGGAGGAGCAGCTTGGCAACAGCGGCACGGAACTGGAAACGCTCGCGAAGCAGCGTGAGCAGCTTGAACTGCAGGGCCGCGAACTGCAGGAGCAGCTTGCCAGCCTGGGCCAGGCGCGCAACAAGCTGGAGCAGGAGCAGGTCTCGCTCAGCGGCCAGCGCGAGCGCGCCCTGGAGCGCATCACGGAATGGCTGGCAATGCTGGAGGAACGCCACCAGCTGACGCTTACGCAACTGATGAATGATGCCAGCCTGAGGGTCTCACCCGTCGAAGCGGACATGGATGCCGCCGAGGCCGGGCGTAACAAGCTGCGTGCCGAGAAGGCGCGCCTGCAGGAACTGCTGGACCGCATCGGCACTGTCAACCTGCTGTCCATCGAGCAGCACCAGGAGCACTCCCGCCGGCTCGACTTCCTCGACAGCCAGGCGATTGAGCTCGAGAAGGCCGTGGCCGACCTCGGCAAGCTGGTGGCTGACCTCGACCGCACCACCGAGGTGCGCTACCGCCGCAGCCTGCGGCGCATCGAGAAGCGCTTCAATGACATCTTCCTCGTGCTGTTCGGAAGCGGCTTCGCGCGCCTGAAGTACGACGAGCCGGAGGACATCATCAACTCCGGCGTGGAAGTCGAGGTGCAGCTGCCCGGCAGCCGCCGCCACAGCCTCAGAAGCCTCTCGGGAGGCCAGCGCACGCTGATCTTCCTCGCGCTGTTCTTCGCGGTGCACGGCGTGCGCAGCCCCGGCTTCTGCGTGCTGGATGAGGCGGATGCCGCGCTGGATGATGCCAACGTGGAGCGCTTCGCCAAGCTGATCAAGCACTACTCCGAGGATGAGCAGTTCATCGTGGTGACCCACAACAAGAAGACGATGGAATGCGCCGACAAGCTCGTCGGCGTGGTGGGCCGCCCGCGCGGCGTGAGCAACCTGCTGGATGTCAACATGCGCGATGCGCGCAAGATGGTAGACCAGGCCGCTGGCGCGTAACGAGGGAGCTGGGAGCAGGTTGCAGGTTGCTGGCAGTAACATCAGCGGCTCAGATGTAATCTCTTAGCTGATGGAACACGGCATGCCAGCCGTCGGGGACAGTGCGCGGGGGATCGAAGGCAATCCCGTGCTGCGCCTGCTTGAGCTGCAGGCCTCGCGCCGCCGGGGCTTGCTGCATGACCTGGCAGCGCGGCCGATGCTGGTCGCTGCCAGTGCATTCCTCGCCATCCTCAGCTGCCTCTTCATCCTGCGCCAGTTCTGGATGCTGTCGCAGCTTGACCCAAGGCACGCCAGCCCGCTCTACATCCAGAGCGCACAGGTAACGGCTGTCAACTCCTGCCTTGCGCTTGCTGCACTGGTCTGCCTGTTCAGTGCTCTCTCACTGATGTTCAGTGCCTACCAGCAGGCGCTGATGCTGTTCCAGCCAAAGGGCCGCAGCCCGGGCCTGCGGATTGACGACATGCTCAGGCTGAGTAACCCGGATGCGGTGCAGCTGGTCCGGGCCTTCCTGCTGTTCCACGCCAGGCGAGTTTTGGCTGCACTGGCATTTCCGCTGTTGCTGACAGTCGTTTACACAGCGCTGTGGATATATGACAACAGTATCTACATCGGCTGGAATTCCTACCAGATCTCCTGGTTTCTATTGCCCCTGCCGGCATTGCTGCTGCTGCTGGCCAATGGCTGGCTGTTCCTGACGAGCATGCTGCTCGGCCTGGCAATCGGCCCGCGACTGCGCAACCCGCTTCTGGGAATGCTGCTTCCCTGGGTATTCCACATCGGAGGAGCGCTGGCCCTCGGACTGACAATCGCAGGCCTGCACGAACTGATGTACGGATACTCGTACTATGCATACTACGACCGGCCGGATACTGACATCCTATACCTGTTTTTCCCCACGCTGTTCCCGCTGGCAGCGCTCTGGATCCTGCACAACTCAGCATTTCACCGGATGCGCGACTGGCTGGCCAGGGAACAGCAGGATACTGGCAGGCAGGGGACTGGCAACGTTGATAGTGGTGGTGCGGAAAGCACAGGGCCAGTAGCACGCATTCCACTTGCCGTGATGCTGATCGGTGGCGTACCACTGCTCTGCGCGGCAAGCCTGTTCCTGGCAAGCCTCGGCTACAGTCAACCAAAGCCGACACCAAGCGGGGATGCAGTGCTGGACTGGTATGTGGCATACAACGATGCCCTGATTGAGAAGAACATCCTGCATGAGCCATTCGCGGGGCTGTTGACAGACCTGACTAACGGCATCTTCAGCCGGGACTGGTCAGTCTGGTACGACGACGCGCTGGTCCGGCTGGTGGAACCAGTGCTTGGCAATGACCCGGAATGGATCAGCCTGCGCTCAGAGATGCTGCGCCTGAACATGAACAATGACATGAACCAGGTCATGCCCCCGGCGGATGTTGCCAACGAACTTGGTGCGCAGGACAATGAGGAACTGGCCATCCTGCTGCTGGAGCAGGCGCTTGGGCAGGGCATGGACGATCCCTGGGCCGAGTTTGCCGTGCTGAAGTACCGCCTGGAGCAGACCGGGAATGAGATTGCTGAATATGACAGTCCCAGCCTTCGAGATGTGCCAGCAACACTGCTGGCAGAGAACTCGCGAATCGAAGGAGAGATCACACAGCTGGCGCAGCAGATGCAGGAAGCATGGCCCCTGTACTGGCTGGCTGGCAGCATCTGGTGGAAGGAGCCGCAGCGCAGCGCGGAGCTGATCGAGGCTGGCAACGCCCTGCCCTGCACGAGCATCGGCGGGCATTTCGTGGAGCGCAGGCTGTACCCGGCCATCCTCGATGGCAGAGTCTCGATGGAGCCTGTACCGGCAATGATGCAGCGCAGTTTCAGTGCCTACTACTGCATGGATTTCATCGGACTGCATGACTATTTCAGTAGCTACCGCAGGATGCTGGAACAGTACGCTGCACAAAACGACATGCAGAAACTGGACGACCTGAAGCTGATGTTCCTGCGTTGTTCAGCCTGCGAGGACAACAACTTCCTTTCCAGCCTGCAGGGACTTGGGAACACGAGCAGGATCTGCTCAGAGCTGATGAAGCAGCCAGATATCAGCGTGAATGATTACCAGAAGCTAAGTGCTTACCGGGCGGAAGTGCGGCTGCTGATTGCAAGTTACAGGGCTACGCCGGCCATGTCGGCGATGCTGGCAAAGCGCAAGCTGAACCTGCCTTTCACCGGCAGCTACCTGCCGGATTACCTGCCCCGCGGGGACTGGGAGATGCTTCCACTGTTCACTGAACTGTTCCTCAGCGCTGGCCGGCTGGTGGTCATATTCAATCTGGAGAATGACGAGGATTCGCTGGCGGTGGCGGTGGACCACCTGCAGTGGACACGCGAGCATCGCGAGGAGATCCTCGCCCTGCAGGATTTCGATTTCAGCTCGCTGGAGATGGCGGCGTTGCCGATACGGCCTGAAGTATTGCCCGTCGGCCCGGGTATCGAAATGGCGTTTGAATAGTTGTCAGTAGTCAGTGGGCAGTAGGCAGGCTTACAGCCTGGCCTCCGGACAGCAATGAGCAATGAGTGGGGAGCAATGAGCCTATCAACGTGGAGGCAACTTCGATGCGGATCTGACTCATTGCTTATTCTTCATTTCTCATTGCTCTAAAAAAAGGGGAGCCCGGAGGCTCCCCTTTCAGTTGTCAGTTGTCAGTTGTCAGTTGCCAGAATGAATTCGGCTGTCTGCTGGAGGCCAAGCCGTTGGCTTGGCAAATCGCCAGGCTTACAGCCTGGCCTCCGGCTTACTCCCCGTCGGGATTGTCAGCGGGCGGGGTCTCGCCGCCGGTCTCGGGGGCATCGCCCTCACTGCCCGGAGTCGCTTCGCCATCCGCCGCAGCATCTGCAGCCGCATCACCCTCGGTTGCCTCACCGCCTTCAGTGGCGGCACCACCAGTGGCAGTGCCATCAGCCGGCGTATTGGCAGCTTCCTCCAGCTCGGACAGGTCAGGCATCTGGAAAGAGCCGTCGCCGAAGGGCACCGAATTGCCGGGGTTGTTCTGCGCCTCACGGATCGCCGCGTCCAGTTGCTCCTGGCGGTAGGCCGCCTTCTTCTCCTCGACCTTCGCCAGGCCGTCCTCATCGTCAAGCTGCTCATAGCCCTGCTGGATCATGGCCAGCGTGGCTGTGTCGGCATTGGCGACGTACTTCAGCGCGGTCTCGAGGTTCTCGCGGGCCTGGTCCGTATTGTCCAGCCAGGCCAGGTTGACGCCACGCGCTGCATAGGCCGCGGCGTTGTAGTTGTCACTTTCGGTGACCTTGGCCAGGTTGGCCTCGATCTCCTCACGGGCCTTCGGGCGGTCCACCTGCTGGCCGAGCACCATGTCCTCGGTCTCCAGCCATTCCATGTAGGTGTCGGCCACCAGCCAGTAGCTGAACATGCTCGGGTTGTCACCCTCCGCCGCCTGGCCCATCTTCAGGTAGCCGATCGCCAGCGCATACAGCGGGGTGGTCTCATCCGCCTCCTGAGGCCTGCTGGCATCCTCCGCCAGCGCATCCTCGATGCTGGCAACGGGCTCTGCCTCAGCGGCGGCCTCATCAGCGGCAGCCTCGGCATCCTCAGCGGCAACGGCCTCATCAACGGCGGCGGCGGAGTCGATGTCCGCGCCCTCCTCGTTGATGGCGGCTTCCGCATCGTCTCCGGCGGCGGCCTCCTCCTCAGCACTGGCGGCCTCATCCTGCGCGATGATCGCGTCCACGGCCTCCATCGCGCTGTCAGCGGCGGCGGCATCCTCCTCAGCGGCGACGGCGTCGTCGGCACTGGGGATGCGGTTGTCCCACTTCGGCTGCATGATGCTGAAATCGTAGTTCCCACCGACCGCCGCATTGCCGGCGATCTGCTTCAGGTCGTCAAATGTCACATCGGAGGCGGTGTACAGTCGGTCATCCTGCAGCGCCTGGTAGGCCAGCACGTAAGGGATGTTGATCTCCACCTTCGCAGCGCTGACGAGGTCCGCGATCTGCTCGTAGGCCGCAGTCGGGTCGCTGTTGTTGAGCTGGATCTGGCGGGCCTTCACACTGCGGTAACGGTCGCCGATCTCCTCCTCGGTCGGTTCGTAGTCGTCACCCTTCTCATCCTTGATCTTCTGGATCAGCTCGGGCTTCTTCTCCTCGTACTCCGGGCCCTCGGGCTCACGCTTGTCGTAGACCTGGAAGCGCTGCAGGCCGGCCGGGATCTCGAACCACTCGGTCATCTCGCCGACGGGGGTGGCGAACAGCGCGTCGTCATTCGCCTCATCCTGCAGCAGGCCGGGGAACACCCAGGTGTTCAGGTCGCCGCCGTTGTCAGCATTGCTGTCGTCACTGAACTCGCGGGCCAGCTCGGAGAAGGTCTCGCCGCCCTTGAGGCGCTCCTCGATCAGGAGCCGGGTCTCATTCATCTTCTGCTCCTTCTCGGCATCCGCCAGCTCCACGAGCTTGTCCTGGCAGTTGGTGACCTGCAGGCTGTGGCGGACGTTCTTCTCCCATGTGGCATTGTCCATGCCGTTCATGTCCAGGTAGCGGCGGAAGGCCTCGCGCCGCGCCTTGTTCTTGTTCAGGTTCTTCGCGAGGTCACCGACCACGTTGCCGGTGGTCTCATCCGTGCTGGCGAGGAACTGGTCGATGATCTTGCTGCGCTGCTCCTCCACCTCATCGTTGGTGACGGTGACGCCGTATTCCTTGCCCTTCTGCAGCAGCACGTTGTCACGTACCAGCTTGCGCGCGGTCTCGCCGTAGATCTGCAGCATCAGCTCATAGTCGCTGCGATTCTGCAGGTAGTTGCGGGTCATGAACTCGAGGTTCGTGGCGAACTCGTCAAGGCTGACCGGCTCGTCGTTCACGAACATCGCCACCCCTTCGTAGCGGCCGTCCCGCTTGACCAGCGGCAGCTTGCCACCTGCGGCGCCCATCCCGGCATTGTTGTTGTCCTGGAAGATCGGGCTGTAGTAGGCACCGACACCAAGGCCGCCGAGGATCGACAGGAGCATCACGCCGGCAAAGATCCAGATGCCGGTGGCTCCCTTCTTCCTGATTAACTCCATGAAACGCATCGTACGTATCTCCTATCCGCCTTTCCGGGCGCACACGACCGCATCGCCGCGGCGTGAACTCACGATTATATCAATAATCGGGCTATCCGGGGAGGCGCCCGGCAAGTATCAGACGTCCATCAGTTCGCCATTCTTCACGGCCCAGGCGATTCCGTCCGGTTCACCGTCCGGCTGCACCGGCACGTTCTGCAGTGCGCTCTTCTGCACGCAGGGCAGCGGCGAGATGCGGTTGAGGTAATAGGACTTGCCCTCCTCCCCGATCATGTCCATGCCGGTACCGGGATCACTGAGGAACTTCACCAGGTAGTAGCCGCTGACCTTGCGCGGATACAGCTCCGCACTGCCGCCGCCCGTGCCAAAGGGCACGTTGCCGGAGGAGTCAGTCTCGAACACCGGCAAGTAGCCCCAGCCATCAGGGATGAAGCCGAAGCCGCGGTTCTCGAGCTTCATGTTCGCCGTCACGTTTCCGAGGGTGCGCGGGTACTGACCTTCCTTCTTGCGGTAGGCCTCGATCGAATTGACCACCTGGTCAACCTCAGCCTGGTGCTCATGGCCATACTCCCGGCCGTAGCGCACGTAGAGGTCATCATCCATCAATTCACCGGCAGAGGCGAAAGGCACCAGCACCAGGTTGTAGGTCAGGCCCTGGCGCTCGCGGTAGCTGGCCAGGTAGTTGGACAGGGCATTGCGCAGCGGCTTGTCACCGGGATCGGCGCATGCGGCTTCCGCATCACTGCCCCCGACGAAAGCGGTGGCAGTGATGGTCTGGGCCGCGGCATCCTCCACCTTTGATTCCACCCGGAAGCGGTAGACATAGGCATCCACCCCGGTTGCCTGCCAGGCATCCAGGTGGTCGCTGAAGGTATCCGCGAGGCTGTGGCGGAATTCGTCGTCAATCGTTATCGCGACGAATGGCTGCTCCAGCTCGCCACTGGTCTGTTCCTTCTTCTCGGCTTGCATGCCTGAGAAGTCGATGCGGCTGATACCGAAGGCCACCACCGCGATGATCGCCACGCCGAGGATGACCTTCATCAGGGTGTTGCCGGCCGGGGCGTCGATGCTGCCGCCGGCGTCGAATGCGGGCGGGGCTGAGCTGGCGCCCGAGCGGTACTGGAAACCGCATTCGGGGCAGACCCCGCCGCTGAACTCGGTGATGGTGTTGCAACCGGGACAGAGGCGGTTTCCTTCAACTGTCGAGGCTGAGGCCGGCTGGTCCGAGCGCGGGTCATTGTCCGCATGGATCGGATCTCCAGCCCCGCCGAGGCGCATGTGCAGTGCCACGCCGCTGTCGATGTCCTCATTCGAGGGATCCGGCAGGCGACCGCTGCCGGTATGGCCCTGTGCCGAGTAATCCGGCTCGACTGCGTCCCCGGCCCCGCCGAGTTTCATGTGCAGTGCAAGGCCGGGGTCCAGCTCCGGCCTGTCATCGCCCTGCTGCCAGTCTGCACTGTCGCGTCCGTCTCGCTTGTCATCCATGCCAATCACTCCCGGCCAGAAAGCTGATTCTAGCATTACATGTGACACGGAAATGCTAGACTGGTTCGCGGTGCAACGGAACCTGGTAAGCCGGATGGAGATCTGGGTGCTCAGCAGCGGAGCCGGTTTCCTGCTGCTGCTGCTGCTGCTGCGTGCAGGCTGGATGTACTTCCGCTTCCGGAGCTTCCCCCTCAGTGACCTGCAGATGATCCTCCCGGCACTGGCAATCGGGATGCTGCTGCTTGCCAACTGGACCCTGAAGGGCGGGCTCGGCCAGCTGATCGGCGGAATCCTTGGCCTGGCCTGCTGGCTGCTGGCATTCTGGATGCTGCCATTCATGTCCTGGCCGATCGCCGACCTGCCGCAGTGGATGGTCTACGCCGCGCTGGGCTTCCTTGCCTTTTCCGCGCTCTACACCTCGATGGCCCGGGCCTCAAGCCGCCTGCGCCTGCGCCTGCATGGCCGGGAATGGATCCTCAGGCACCTGCGCGGTGAATCCTTCCTGCGCCGCCTCGATGCCCAGGCACACCTCAACGGCCTCGGACTGATTGCTGATTAGCAGGTATATTCCAATCTCCGCTATTGAATAAATTATTAGTCTGTGTTGAATGTGACTGATAGAATGGGATCATCAGCACACTCTTGACGAGGTACCTTTATTATGTCTGCAGTTACTTACCAAACGGTACTCAGCTGGCTTGAGTACTGGGCACAGCCCGCGAAGGACAGTTACAAGGTCTGGGAGGATAACTTCGACAGCCTGCCACCGCCACCTGGATATGAGTTCAGGACCTATGAAGAGGCTGCACTGTGGATTTCAACGAATTACACCGGTGGACCTGTCCCGAACCCGCCAACTTCAAGTTCCTGAGCAAGTTTGAACGAGAGGAAAACAGACACGTCATGAATGGCAGGAGGGTGGATCCCAACCCACTCCGGGACTGCCCTCCCGTCATTTCCCAAGCTTCCGGCCGGTGCTTGCTCCCAGGCAACATCTCCATCGCACCGGCCGGCTTGCCTTTCTTCCCCGGATCAATCACCCAGCAATCCGCTATGCCTTAAGATTGGACTGATGCCGGAGCTGAGGCTTGACCCGCTTTCCCGCGATGCCCTGCTGGGCCTGTGCTACCGAGCACTGGCCGGTAATGCGCAGCCGGGCCGGGCCGCCATCAGCCGCCGTCGCATTGAGCAGCTGCAGTCCCAGCGCACTGAGCTGATGAAGGAACGCAGCAGCCTGCTGACGGACGAGCAGACCGCGCAGTCACGCGTGAAGGATGCACAGCGCAGCGCCCGGGATGCACGGCTGGATGTGCAGATCTATACCGAGAATAATCCCGCCCCGCCAGAACCGAAGCGCGGCCTGTTCGGCCGGCGGCCGAGCCGCGAACGCCGCGCATGGGAGGAGGAGCGTGACCGCCTGGCGGAGATTGCGGGGCTGGAGGAAGCTGAAGCCGCCGAGTACGCGTCGATCCACACTGAAATCGCCGGCCGCCTGCAGGGCATCACTGAGCAGTTCGACGAACTGGGCCGTGAGTATGCGGAACAGCTGGCCACCCTGCGCGGACAGCTGGCTGCCTGGGTGCTGCTGCGTTACAGCGGCGGGGGCAGTGGTGAGGCCCGCGAGGAGCTGGCGGACTACCGCCGCCTGCTGCGCGGGGAGCTGAGCGTGGCCGTGCTGCTGGTGCTTGGTGAGCTGTTTGACAACGGCCCGCAGGCGGCATTCAGCATGCTGCCGGACCTGGCAACGATCTGGGACCAGCATCCCGACCCGCTGCGCCCCGTGCTTGAGGCCCTGCTGCGCCTCATGCGTGACGGCCGGCTGGAGCGGCGCGAGGCCGGCATGCTGCAGCGAGAGCAGTTCAGCCAGCCCGGGCACTGGAACCTGTACCGCCTCACGCGCATCCTCGGGGGCTGGCCGGCCAGCATGGATGAGCAGGACGAGGGCGGCTTCGCCCGCACGCTCTGGGCGCTGGAGCAGGTGCTGCTGACCCAGGACCCCCCTTCCGACTGGCAGGCGCAGCCAGCCGAAGGGCTTGCCGCCTGGTCCAGCGGCTCTGATTGCCTCGTGCAACTGCTGTGCTGCCTCGCACTCTGGCAACGCGGCGAACTGCGGCTTATCCCGCTGGCCGCCGGACTGCCATTCGAGAGTATCCCCTTCCCGGAGAAGCGCACTGAGCAGTGGCCGGGGCTGTACCAGTCCTTCTCAGGCCGGATGCTGAGCGGCTGGCCCGAGCCACTGGCGGGCATGCTGTGGACCGAGCTGGCCTGCCTAGTTCTGCTGGCCGCGAAACGGCATGCGCCTGACGCGCTCTATCGCCACTGGCTGGCGGAAAGCTACAACTGGCCGAAGACCGCGATGTTCTGGTGGACGATGGCCACGCTGCAGGAAGACCCGGAACTGCTGCGGCGCAGTGCCTCTGAGCGTCCCGGACTGATTGTGCCGCAGCCCGCCTCGTTATAATGGAGACATGGATCAGTCCCTGTCACTGACGATCATTGCCGCCGCCCAGGTGCTGGGCAGCATCGTGTTCCTGCTGACCGCGATCGTGATGCTGCCAAAGGTCAACCGCGTCTGGGGCGAGCTGCAGGAAACCCTCTCCGAACTGAAGAAGACCCTGCGCACCAGTGAGAGCCTGGTGCGCAGCGTGCAGGACCAGGACATCCTGCGCAAGGTGGGCGGCACGCTTGACAACGCCCGCGTGGCCGTCGGACGGATCGAGCCGCTGGCGGCCCAGCTGGAGCAGACACTGGGCGAGGCCCGTACCCTGCTTGACGACGCCACGCAGACTTCCCAGAGCGCACGCGCACGGATTGACGACCTGGCGGTGATGCAGAAGGACATCAATGCGCTGAGCGGTTCGCTGGCGGACATCTCCAGCGACCTGAACGACCGCGAGCTGGCCAAGCGGATCACCAACCTGCTGAGTGACATCTCGCTGCTGACGGCGGACATCGGCATCCTGACCGAGAATGCCAACAGCTACCTCGAGAAGGGCAAGCCGCTCGTCAGCAACGTGGCCGAGGTTGTCAGCAGCGCCCGCGAGCGCGTCAGCGGCGTGGCCCGCAGCGTGGCGGACATGCGCCAGAGCCTGGGCAGCCGCAGCAAGAACGGCGGCGAGGGCCGCACTCCGGAAGAAGGCTGATCAGAAGTTCTTCCAGGACGCACAGAACAGCCCGTCACCGAACACCGGCGCATAACAGATCACCGGGATATTGTTGACAATGGCGATGCTCGGCTGCTTCACCCAGGAAGTCCGGTGCACCGGGTAGGGTTCGCTCCAGCTGCTGCCCGCCGCATCCGTGCCGCGCACCACATACAGGGCGCGCTCCACCGGTTCAACGTAGGCGATGCAGGGCTTGCCGGACCAGATCGCCATGCAGACATCCGAGCCTGAGGTCAGTTCCTGCGGGCTGCCGGACCACTCCTGCCCCTTGTCGTCAAGGGAACGGTCGTACAGCATGCTGCCGCCGGCGTAGTAGTCCCCGATCGCGAGCGCCGGCCGGCCATCGACCTCGGCTGCGCAGATCTGGTACTTCTCACCACCGCCGAAGCTGTCAGGCTGTTCCCAGCTGGTGCCGTCCACATCCTTGGAGCGGTAGGTCATCAGTTCATAGATGCCGCTGCCACGGTCCATCAGGCCGCCGACCAGCGGGTAGTTGAACAGCCCGTTGTCACTGCGCACCAGCACCACGTCCTGCGCCAGGTCGCCAAAGGCCTCGCGCGCCAGCACCTGCACAGGGTTCCAGCTGCTGCCGGCCGGGTTCTTGGCCAGTACATAGGCCAGCTTTGTCTCATCTGAGGCGGCGGTGCCCATCAGGAAGCCGATCGCCGGGTCGGTATTGATGAACTCGATGTCAGTGCGCCAGCCCGGCTCGTCCGGCGTCGGGATCTCCACCGGGGCATTCCAGCTGACACCCTGCTCGTCATTGGCCAGCACCGTGTAGAGCCTGTCATCGATCCCGCTGCCGACCCTGCCGATGTAGCTGATGATCGGCAGGCCACTGGTCGGGCTGACTGCCATGTCCAGCCCGGGGCTGATTGCCAGTTCAAGGCCCTCCGCCAGAGGTTCACGCGCCAGGCCCCAGCTCAGCGCCGGCTCGTTCTGCGCCACCCGGAATTCCAGGATGTCCGTGTCATAGTCGGAGTAGGCGATGCAGGCCCTGGCCGCAGCGTCCGCGCCGACCACAGCCATTGCACCGCTTCCGAAATTGACGTCCGTATCGACCGTGCTGAAGCGCCAGCCGGAGAGCAGGTTGACCTGCACCTCCGCCGTGTCCTGCGCGAAGTAGTTGTCAGTCACACGCAGTGTGATGGTATTGCTGCCGAAGTTGCTGATGACAATGTCCTCGATTGTGGCGGCATTGCGTTCGATCTCATACTCGCCATCCCCGTCGATGTCGAATTCATACAGCGCGATGTAGCCGTCCGGGTCCGAGCTGAGCGTGCTGTCCAGCTCGACCTGCTGGGGAGCCAGTCCGGCTGTCACGTTGCAGCCAAGCTCCGCCACCGGCGGCTTGTTGTTCTCGTAGATGATTGTGATGTCATCCTGCCAGGTTGCCTGCTTGCCCGTCGTCTCAGTGCCACGCACCTTGAGGGTGTAGTTGCCCGGCTGGTAGAAGTGCAGCACGGTGCCGTCCGTGTTGCCTTCGACATCCCATGTGCCGTCGCCATCGAAATCGAAGTCAAATGTCTCCAGCTGGCTGCCGTAGGCCACGGAGCCGCTGGCATCAATCGCCACGTTGAGCGGGCCGATGTTCTTGGTCTTGTCGAAGTCCAGGCTTGTCTGCACGTTCATATACGGTATGGTGTTGTCACCCAGCAGCAGGTAGCTCAGCTCACAGGGTGCATTACCGAGCACGAGCACGCAGCAGCTCAAGGCACCGTCGGCGCTCAGGTAGTCCGCCGTGTCCCCGGCCAGCGCACCGTCGCCACTGTCCGCAAACCACTGCCAACGGTCCAGGGCATGGTTGCCAAAACCGATATAGACACTGTCCGCGGGATCCAGCGGTTCCTTCCAGGCCAGCCGGATCCGCGCCTCCCCGGTGTAGGGCTCGCTGAAGTAGAAGCGGTAACCTGCATAGGCGGCCTGCCCGAGCCCGTCCTGCGGCTGCTGCCAGGCCGGACTGAACTTGCCCATGTTGAAGAGGTTGTCCGGCAGCTGCAGGGAGCTGAAGCTGCCGTTTTGCACCCGCTCGTTGTCCGACACCTCACTGGCAATCCGTTCGAGGGATGCCGGAGCAGGTAGTACCGGCATTCCGTCCGCAGCTGGCAGCCCCTGCTGCACAGTGGCATCCAGCGCAGCAGGTGCAGCCGGATCCGGCAGGGCCTCAGAGCCCGCTCCCTTTCCTGTGGAGCAGGCCGTGCTGCAGGAAAGGAGCAGCAGGGCCACGAGCAGCATACTTATGCGATTCATGTTCATCCTTCCGTCCCGCAAATGAGCAAGCGGTATCTGTCGCTTGAACTCTACCGCCGCCTGGATCGCAGGACCTGCCGGCAGGCCGGTCCCACGGTGACATCGAGTGACATTCAGACCGATCCTGCACCTGAAATGGAAGGACCGGAGGCGATGCCCCCGGCCACAGTCCGATATACCCTTGGAGTTTCTTCGTAAGGTGCGCTTAGTTGCTCTTCCAGGAAGCGGCAAGCAGCTTGTCATTCGCCAGGTCGGAATAGCAGACCACAGGCACTTCATTGACAACAACCATCCCGCAGACGTTGCTATGCAGGCCGCGGCGCTCAACCGGGATCGGCTCCTCCCAGGCGGTGCCGGCGGCATCGGTTGCCCGCACCATCAGGATTGTGCCGCCGAGGTTCCGCGTGACGATGCAGGGCCGCCCGTCCCATGTGTCGAGGCTCATCTTCCCGCCCGTGACCACTTCCGTCATTTCGGCGGGCCATGCGGTGGCTGTGTCATCTGCGCTGCGGGCATAGTAGGTGCTGGTGCCACTGGTGATTGATCCGGCCACGAAGGCCGGGTTGCCATTTATGCGCTTCGCTTCAACCTCATAGCTGAACTGGTCGTGAAGGTAGACCGCAGGCTCCCAGGCCGTACCATCAACGTCGCTTGCCCTGGCTATGCCGTTGCGGATCGCATAGGGCGGGGAGAATTCATCGCTGAAAACGATCATCGGACGGTCGAACAGGCCGTTTTCGTAGGTCGTGATTGATACATCGCGATAGAGGATGTCAGCCAGCTTGGGCATCGCCACGCGTGCCGCACCCCAACTTGCACCTGAGCTGCTGGTGGCCTGGAAGTACAGGATTTCCGCGTCACCCTTCTCCATGAAGTTCGTTACGGCGGCCACGACTGGCAGGTTGTTCACCATCTCGATGTCCGTGGACAGGCTGAAGTCATGCGCCCCGTCAACCTCCACGGGGGCCTTCCAGGTGTTGCCGTATGTGTCGTTTCCGCGGGCGACGCGCAGCTTGTCGTCGAAGGTGCCATCCCATGCGGTGTAGGCGATCATCGGGTAGTCATCAATGTGGTTGTAGGCCATGCTGATGCCGGGGAACTCGCCCAGCAGGCCGGCGCCGATCGGCAGCTTGACCCCGGTCCAGGAATTGTGGGAAGCATTGGCCCCGCTGCTGTAGCGCAGCTCGGATTCATAATAGTCGACATAGGCCACGCTGGCCCGGGCACCGGCCCCGCTGCCGACAACGGTCATCGCCAGGTCGTCAATCACGCGAGCATTGTTGTCAATATAGGAGTACAGCCAGCCCGAATCCAGGGTGATGTCCACCATGTCGGTGTCAGTTGCAAAGTCGTTGTCAGTCACACGCAGGGTGACGGTATTGATGTTGTATGCGCTCAGCAGGATCCCGACCGGACCGGGGTTGTCCGTTGTGATGTCCCACACGCCGTCATTGTCATAGTCGTATTCGTACTTGGTGATCGTTCCGTCGGCATCCGTGCTGGAGCCTGCGTTGACATCCAGCGCCAGCGGGGCTGAGCCGGATGTTGCACTGGCGGCGATCCCCGCGACTGGTGGCAGGTTGAAGGGGTTCACGATGGTGAACGGCTTCTCCAGTATGGCCTGCTTGCCGCTTTCCTCGGTGATGCGCACCCTGAGGTTGTAAGTCCCGGCATCATATTCGTGAGATTCCAGGCCATCGGTGTCACCGATGACGTCGTAATCACCGTCACCCTCGAAGTCAAAGTCCCAAGCGGTCACCTCACCGCCGACCGCATATGCGATGCTGGCATTGATGGCGACCATTCGGGGGCCGGTGTTCATTGTCGGATCAAGGTCCAGGTCCGTGATCAGCTGACCATAGGGACCGGCGTTGCTGCCCAGCAGGATCGTGCTCAGGTAGGCCGGATCCTTGCCCAGCAGCAGTACGCAGACATAGACACCATTGGTCGGGGAGACATAGCCTGCCATCTCCTTGATGTCGGTGCCTTCCTCGCCACAGGCATACCAGTCCCAGCGGTTGCTGCTGAAGTTCGCCACTGCTACATAAACATTGCTGAAGTCCGCAGGGGGAGCACCCCACAGCAGGCGGATCCGCGCCTCATCCTCATAGGTATCCGTGAATCCGAAACGATATCCCGCAAATGAGGCAAGCGCCAGGCCATCAGAGGGCTTTTCCCAGTTGGGGAAATAGTTGTTGCCGGAGTAGTTGGCGGTCGGCAGGCCGAAGTAGTAGTCCGAGCCGCCCTTGGCACGCTGGTAATCGGGCACTGCGCTGCTGTTGCGCTCAATTTCCGCCGGAGCCGGCAACTCCATGCCAGCCGCAGTCGGTGTGAAAGTGAGAGCGCTTCCAATCTCCGGTTCAGGCAGCGTCCCCGGGATGGCGGACGCCGGGCCGTTTCCGCCGCAGCTAGCCAAGGCAAGTACGAGGGCCATCAGCAGATGGCAGATCACATTCCTGGTCATTTCATCTCTCCGACAATCCGGTGGGTCTGTTGGCCACCGGTGGATTGGTGCCCCTCAGGGCAGTGGAAGGATACGTGTCCAGCGGCCAATCCGCCGTAAATGATGGCCCTTCCCGGGTGACATGCTGTGACACAGCCGGCAATTGTGTGACATGTGAATGGACAGCAGGAACGATGTGACAGCTGCCCGCTGGATAAACCAGCTTGCTGCAATCAGCTGTTGCGCCAGGATGCCGCCAGCAGGCGCTTCAGCCCTTTGTCCGCATAGCAGATCACGGGCACATTATTGACAACCACGCTGCTGCAGTATTCGCCCCGGGCGGTACTCGTGTCCACGGGAATGGCCTCAGACCAACTACTGCCCTCGGCATTCTCGGCGCAGATCAGCATCAGACCGCCTGAATTCTCGTCATAGTAGGCAACGCAGGGCCGTCCGTCCCACTCCATCAGGCTGCAGTAGCCTCCGGCCCCGATCTGCTGCAGGCTGCCCTGCCAGCCAGTGGCCTTCTCATCCACGCTGCGCAGGTATCCCAGCTGCCCGTCCGGGACGTGCGAACCGGCGACAGCGGCCGGATTGCCATTGATCGTCTTCAGGTCCGTGCTGTGGGCCAGCAGCTGCCCATGGTCGACCTGCGCCTCCCAGGCAGTGCCGTCAGCGTTCGTGGAGCGCGTCGTATACAGGTTGTGGATCCCGTCGTTGTAGCCGCTGACATAGGACAACATCGGCCGGTCGAACAGCCCGTTCTCATAGGGCAGCAGGCTCAGGTCGAAGTAATCCAGGCCGGGCTGGACGGGCCGTACCGTGCGCGCCGTACTCCAGCTCGTGGCCGTTTCATTGAGCGCCTGGTAGTAGGAAATCTCAGTGTTCACCTGTGAACCGGGGTAACGGACGGTGGCCACGGCTGCCAGGTTGTTGAGCACGATGATGTCCGTGTCGTTCTCCACCTTGTCCGTGGAGACCTGGATCGGCGTCTGCCAGGTGCTGCTTGCGCCGTTGTTGCCACGCACGATGAACAGGCACTCCTGATTGTTGGCAGCCTTGCCGATGTAGCTGACGATCGGGGTGTCATACAGGCCCATGTAGGCCACGGCCGGTGAAGGCCGGGAGCCAACCTCTGCTCCGGGGCCGGCAGGCTTGCGGATGCTGCCCCAGACGTTGCCGCTGAAACTGAGGGCCTGGCAGTAGCGCAGTTCCGATTCCGTGTATGAGGAATAGACCACCGCCGGCCGGGCATCGGGGCCGCTGCCGATGACAGCCATGTCCACACGGTCAGCAAGGGAAACACTGGGATCCACGACACTCTGGTACCAGCCTGAATCAAGGTTCACCGTCAGTTCCGCGGTATCAGTTGCAAAGAAGTTGTCTGTCACGCGCAGGACGACCTTGTTGTCACCATAGTTGCTCAAGGTGACGGGCACCGCATCAGCATCCTCAAGCTGCAGCTCAAACACCCCGTCATTGTCAATGTCATATTCATACTTCGTGATGAAACCGTCCGGATCGCTGCTGCCCAGTGCATCCACCATCACCGTGAGCGGCGCGCTGCCAGACAGCAGGTCCGCGTTGATCACCGCGCTCGGCTGGGGATTGAAGTCCGGCACGATGGTGAATGCCAGCTCCTCCACGCTCTGCAGCCCGCTGGATTCGGTGACGCGCACCCGCAGCGTGTAGTTGCCTGCGCTGTATTCGTGAAGCACCTGGCCATTCGGGTCATCAAGCTTGTCCCAGGTGCCGTTGCCGGTCCAGTCAAAGTCGAAGCCTACGATCTCACCGCCGAAGCTGTAGCTGGTGCTTGCATCGATGCTGACCAGGCGCGGGGCGATGTTCATCAGGGGATCAGCTTCGAGGTCGGTGCTGATGTTGACATGCGGTGCCAGGTTGTCACCCAGCAGGGCGTAATCCAGGATTGCCGGGTCCGTACCGAGCAGCAGCACGCACATGATGATCTCTCCCTTGCCGCTCAGGAAGGGCTCAACATCCCCGGCATTGAAGCCCTCCGCTCCGCAGGGGAACCACTGCCAGCGGTCCATGTTGAAATCCGCCAGGCCGACGTACACATTGGAAAGGTCGGTTGGCTCAAAGCCCCACTGCAGGCGGAAGCGCGCATCACCCTCATAGCTGCCGGACTGGAATCCGTAGCGGTAGCAGGCATAGGCTGCCAGCGCCAGGCCATCGGCGGGCTCGCCCCAGTTGGGCGTGAAGATCGAGCCCGAGGAATTGCGAAATGGCAGCAGTGGCTCGAAGTTGGTACCGAACATCAGCCGCTCCATGTCATCAACGGCGGACAGCTGGCGGTCTATCTCCGCCGGTGCCGGCAGCCCCTGTGTGAAATCACCGGCATCGAGATCCGTTGTCGCCGTTACGGGAGCCAACTGCACTCCCGTGTCAGACGCAGGAGACATGGAGCCTCCTCCGCAGCCAGCAAGCATTAGGATCAGGGCCATCAGCAGATGGCGGATCACATTCCTGGTCATTTCATCTCTCCATACCGGCCGGGGCTCTGTGGACCCACGGCTGCATTGCTCCCATGCGGGGCATGCGAAATATACGTGTTTCGGCCGTGCCCGGCTGGGAATTCCATGCTTCGGCAGGTGACATGCCGTGACATCCAGCGCGGCAGGGTGACATTTCTGGGGATCCGCCTGCAGCTCGGTGCTGGCGCGGCAGAGGGTCATGTAGGCTGCCCGATGGCCCGGCGGCCGGGAGGCCAAGTTATAATTAGCATCTCCACCCGCCGGCTGAAGCAGCTTGCAACGCAGCGGTGGTGGAGCAGATTGCGAACAAGAGGTAAGGAACGTGTCAGGTCATAATAAGTGGAGTTCAATCAAGCACCGCAAGGGCGCCCAGGATGCCAAGCGTGGCGCGATCTTCAACAAGATCATCCGCGAGCTGGTGGTCGCGGCCAAGGAAGGCGGTGCCGACCCGGCGGTCAACTTCTCCCTGAGCGCGGCGATTGAAAAGGCCAAGGCGGCCAACATGCCCAAGGACACCATGGAGCGCGCCATCAAGCGCGGTGCCGGCGGCAGCGACGGAGAGAACTACGAGCGCATCAGCTATGAGGGCCGAGGACCGGCCGGGACCGCGATGATCGTGCACACCCTGACCGACAACAAGAACCGCACCGTGGCCGACCTGCGCAACATCTTCAAGAAGGGCGGCGGCGAGCTCGGGGTTGATGGCAGCGTGGCCTGGATGTTCGAGCGCAAGGGCGTGATCAACCTCGAGAACGGCGGGTTCTCCGAGGATGAGCTGATTGAGGACTGCCTCGAGGCCGGTGCGGAGGCCTACAAGGTCGATGGCGATGTGATCGAGGTGACCTGCGAGGTGGACGACCTCGAGGACGCCAAGCAGTGGTTCCGCGGCAACGGCAAGTACAAGATGCAGTCCAGCTCCGTGGCGATGGTCGCCAAGGACGCGGTTGACATCACGGATGCCTCATCCGGCAAGCAGGTGTTCCGCCTGCTGGAACTGCTGGATGACAATGACGACGTGCAGATGGTGTTCAGCAACTGGAGCATGAGCGACGAGCTGATGGAGCAGATCGCGAGCGAGGGCTAGTCGCGCCCGAGCCTGTCCGCCAGTTCAGCCTGCAGTTGCGCGATCGCCTGCCAGCGCCCGGTCTCCCCGGAGATAACCTGTGCCGCCAGGCTGCCGAGCTTTTCCTTCAGTTCCCCGTCCAGCAATGCGCTGACACTGCTGCGCACGGTGAACTCCAGCTCACGTTGCATGCGGCGCTGACGCGCTGCATGGTCCTGCGGCAGCGCGGCCAGCCAGCTGCGGTGGGCTTCCATCGCGTCCACCAGTGCATCTGCCCCCTGGCCGCTGCTGGCCACCATGCTGAGCGCCGGCCGCTGCCAGTTGCCCGCGGCGGGCATGTCCATTGCCAGTGAATACTCGATTTCCTTCAGCAGGGTGTCAGCCCCCGGCCGGTCGGCCTTGTTGACAACGAAGATGTCACCCAGCTCGAGGATGCCGGCCTTGATCAGCTGGATCCCGTCCCCACCCTCCGGCGAGAACAATGCCACCACCGTGTCCGCCAGGCTGACTACGTCGTAGCCGGTCTGGCCGACGCCGACGGTCTCGATCAGGATGCGCGTATAGCCCGCGCTCTCCAGCACACTGGCGATCACGCTGGCCTGCGGCGTGATCCCGCCCAGGCTGCCTCGCGAGCCGATGCTGCGGATGAACACACCGTCGTCATCCTGCTGCGGGGCCAGCCGCAGGCGGTCGCCAAGCAGCGCTCCACCGCTGAAGGGGCTGGTCGGGTCAACCGCGATCACGCCGACGCGCTCATCCCGCGCGCGTAGCTCGCGGATCACTGAATGCAGCAGGGTGGACTTGCCGACGCCTGGGCTGCCGGTGAAGCCGATGCGTTGCACGGCAAGCTGCGGGGCAGGCAGGGAGACGAGGATGTCCGGCACTTCTGCCGGGTTGCGCTCAAGACGGCTGAGCAGGCGGGCCAGGCGGCGCTGCTCGGCCAGCGGCTCAGCGCCGGTCGGCACAGGCATAGTGGTAGACGCACTGGTCGCCGTCGTCACTGACGTAGATGTCGTTGCCATCCGGCGAGATCGTGATCGCCCGCGGGGAGTTCAGGTCACCCAGCCCGAAAGCGCCGATGCGGTTGAAGTGGTCGTCAAGGATCGCCACCTCGAGGCGCGAGCTGTCCAGCACATACATCTGCCCGTCGTTGTCATCGATCGCGATGTCCAGCGGCACGGCAAAGCGCAGTTCGCCGTCGCGGCGCACACCGGGCAGGGTGCGCACCAGGCTGTTGCGCCGGGTCTGGTCACGGCCGCTGGCGTCGTAGATCTGGATCCGGGCGTTGCCACTGTCGCAGACCACCAGCTTGTCGAATCCGAAGTCCATCCCGCCAACGCGTGAATACTCACCCGGGGCCTGGCTGGTGCGCTGCCACTGGGCCATCAGCGAGTTGTAGCGCCGGTGCCCGAAGTAGCTTTCCTTCGTGCGCAGGATCTCACCGTACTGCGTGGAGTTCGTCGGGAAGCCGATCTTCCATTCCGCCGGGTTGTTACCGTCCCGCTCGCACCAGTAGGTCGCGTTGCCCTCCGGCTCGCTGAGGAACACCTGCTTGCCTTCGGCGGCGATGTAGCCGGGCCAGATGATCGAAGTGATATTGAAGCGGCCCACGCTGCCGTCGTTGCCAAACCACAGGAGCGATGCCTTGCGGTTGTCACCCTGCCGGTCGCCGGTGCGCAGCATGTCAGCCATGTACCAGCCATCCGGGCTGATCTCCACGTCGGCAGCCTGGAAGATGCCGCGGTACTTGTCACGGAACAGCGGGCCAAGGATGTCATTGAAGCGCGGGATGTCCTTGGTGACCATGCTGTCCTCGAGGTAGAACTCGATGTCGGTCGGCAGCACCTCGCGGATCGGGATGCCTGTGCCGATGTTGCGCAGGTGCTCGCCATCCCGGCTGAAGACCTGGATGCGGCTCAGGCCCGTATCGGTGACGAAGACCTCATCCTCACCTGCGCTCAGGCCCGCTATCTCAAGGAATCCACCGTCGCTGTACTCCTTGAGCCAGGGGTTGGGCTGGCTCGGGTTAAGCTGCTCAGCCGGTTCGCCGAAAGTGCCGGCGAGCTTCCATTCGACACGCGCGCCAGCAGGCAGATCATTCGCCGCGGGCTTGATCTCCACTTCCAGGGGCTGCATTCCCGCACGCATCAGCAGGAGTACGACCGCCAG
Organism: Planctomycetales bacterium; assembly: GCA_022646745.1. GTDB lineage: Bacteria > 4484-113 > 4484-113 > 4484-113 > JAFGCY01 > JAHEFU01. Next base: position 1,077,431 of record CP060262.1, read on the forward strand.
GACCAGCATGCTGATTGCCAGGTTCCTCATGCGCTGCCGTCCACGATTATATGCCCATCCCCGTAGCTGATCTTCTCGATCTGCAGCTCGAACTCATAGCCAAGCTGGGCCTTGGCCCGCTCAATATCCTTCTTCGAGCGCGCCGCGAAGGCCTTCAGGTCATACACGGGATTGACTTCCTTCTCGATCAGCGCATTCAGGCCAGCCGGCATCTGCATGCCGGACAGCTGGCTCTGGTCTATGTGGAACACCAGCTGGCTGCCATTCTCCACCCCGAGTGTTCCGCGCACGGAATATGGGATCTTCAGGGCCAGTAAATGGTGGTTGCCGCTCAGGGTCAGCCCCTTCTTATCAATTGAAATGCTGGCGTCGCTGAGCTTCTGCACATGGCTGCGCAGCGCATCCGTCAGGTCGCCCTGCTTAATGTTGGCTACGAATTCCAGCCCGTCCATCGTGATCCGGCCCTTGTCATCATGGTGCAGGCGGCTGACATCGATGCTGGCCTCGTGGATCAGCAGGGGCTCCAGCGTCAGTTCAGAGAAATTGAACTGGATGCCGCCGATCTCATCCACCCTGCAGTCCTCGCAGGCGACCAGCACTTCGTCCATCGGGACCGGCTTCTTTGCCTCGACGGCTTCAGTTAGCAGTTTCGCGAAGGTCTCGTCGTCCGCCCCCGTGCCGAACAGGCCGGCGAGGGTGACAAGCAGGATTGCAATCAGGTCAGCCATGCTGGCCTCCCTGCATCTCCTGCACCCTTTCCATGACCTGCCTGTGTATGGCCTCCACGTCCTGGGAGGCATCGAGCACATGGAAGCGCTGTGGCTCAGCCCGGGCCAGCTCGCTGAAGATCTCGTGCACGCGGCTGAAATAAACGGTGTCGCGCTGCTCAATGCTGTCCAGTTCAGTGGATTCTGCATTGCCGCCACCAGCTGCAGGCTTCTTTGCCCCACGACGGCGCAACAGTGCCTGCATAGGATCAAGCGCCAGCAGCACGGTCAGCTCAGGCTTGAGCCCGCCGGTTGCAATCGTGTTGAGTTGCCTGATCAGTTCCATGTCCAGTTGGCCGAGCGCGCCCTGGTAGGCCAGGCTGCTGTCAGCGAATCGGTCCAGCAGCACCCACGCACCCCGCGCTAGTGCAGGACGGACCAGCTCACTGACCAGTTCGGCTCGAGCGGTTTCGAAGGCCAGCAGCTCCGCCAGCGAGCTGTGGAAAGTTCCGGCCTTGATCAGGCTGCGCAGGGATTCGCCGGCGGATGTCCCGCCCGGTTCGCGCAGGCTGATGACTTCCATCCCGCGGCTAGTGAGTGCCTGCTGCAGCAAATCTATCTGGGTGCTCTTGCCCACGCCATCAAGGCCTTCAAAACTGATCAACTGTCCGTTCAACAAGCTGAGTTTACCTGCATGCGCTTGTTTGTCCCTTGATGTCCCCGGCAAACTCAGCGGCGAATGAGAGAATTATCTGAATTGAAGGTATAGTGATAACGTCATATCATTAGACAGCGCAGTTGACTTGCGCTACCGTATAAAGGGGCCGAACTGCCTTGAATACCAAGGTCATCATAATTTCAGCCGCAATTGCCCTCCTGGCGATGGCATCCTTCGGCTACTACAAGTACGAGCAGCACCAGCGGGAGCTGGAGCAGCTTGGTCCCACATGCGCAGCCATGAGCCAGCCCTGCTTCGTAGCCACAATTGCCCCGCTGGCTGCCATCCTGAACGAACTGGCCGTGGGCCGTGCGGAAGTGATCACCATGCTGCCACCCGGTGCCTCACCGCATACCTATGAACCCAAGCCTTCGGACCTGCGCAGCGTGATGCACGCCGGCGCATTCTTCTATGTTGATGACAAGCTCGACGGCTGGGCCGCCGACCTGCCTGCCAAGAAGAAGATCAATGTGCTTTCCCTCGTGCCCGAGGACTGCCTGCTGACGATGGAAACCGCCTGTTGCCCCTCCGAGCATGAGGAAGGCGGGCACCACCACGACCCCGTGATTGACCCGCACTTCTGGCTGGATCCCTGCGTGGTGCGCAACACGGTCCCGCAGCTGGTCAGCATCCTGTCCGAGCTTGATCCCAACGGCAAGGACATTTACCAGGCGAACGCCGACGCCTTCCGCGAGCACCTCGTGGACGTTGACCGGCAGGTGCGCGCGCTGGTCGGCCCGCTCAAGGGCAGCAAGGTGGCCACCACGCACCCGAGCTTCCAGTACCTCTGCGATGAGTATGGGCTGGAAGTGACGATGGTGGTGATGGACAGCCCCGGCAAGGAGCCATCCCCGAAACAGATGGAGAAGCTGTCCCGCGAGGCGAAGGAAAAGGGTGTCAAGGCGATCTACAGCGAGCCGCAGATCCCGCGCAGCGCTGCTGAGATGCTTTCCAAGGCCAGCGGCGTGCCGCTGTACGAGCTTGATCCGGTCGGCGGCTGTGATGAACGCTGTGACTATGACGAGCTGATCCTCTATAATGCGCAGGTACTGGCGGCCAGCCTTAAGTAGGCCGCCGGGTTTGCGCCTGTGCTCAACGTTGACTCCCTGACAGTCCGCTACGGCAAGCTGACCGCGCTCGACAGCGTCAGCTTTGCGCTGGCCGGCGGCGAGTTCCTCGCGGTCGTCGGGCCCAACGGCAGCGGCAAGTCCAGCCTGCTCAAGTGCCTGCTGGGCCTGGCCCCCTTCCAGTCCGGCAGCATCAGCCTGCTCGGGCATGCCCCGGATGAGCTGCCCAGTGAAAAGATCGGCTATGTGCCGCAGGTCAAGACCCTCGACCTGAGCTTCCCCGCATCATCCTGCGAGCTGGTTGCCAGCGGCCTGCGCCGGCGCTGGCCCTGGAAGATCGGCAAGCAGGAGCACGAACGGGCGGAGGCCGCCCTGCGCCAGGTCGGCATCGGCCACCTCTCACACCGCTCGCTGGCGGCACTGAGCGGCGGTGAGCTGCAGCGGGTCTACCTGGCCCGCGCGCTGGCGCGCCAGCCGCAGCTGCTGGTGCTGGATGAACCAGCCACCGGCATCGATGCCACCGCGGAGCAGGACATGTACGACATCCTCGAGCGCGTCAACCGCGAGCAGGGCGTGACGATCATCATGGTCACGCATGACTGGCTGGCGGCGCGGCACCACTGCAGCCACGCACTGCTCTTGAAGAGCCGCATGATCAGCTTCGGCACAAGCCCCGGAGCGCTCAGTGACGAGAACATGGCAACGGCCTTCGGCCACAGCGGCCACCGCCACAGCCCGGAGGGCCACAGCCATGGATAACATGGTGCTGATCTTCATCCGGATCGTGGCCTGCGGCATGCTGATCGGCTTCAGTGCCAGCTACTACGGCGCATTCGTCGTGCAGCGCGGCATGAGCTTCCTTGGCAACGGCCTGGCGCATGCGGCCTTCGGTGGCGTGGCGCTCGGCATTCTGCTGGGCAGCGAACCGCTGTGGGTGGCCCTGCCCTTCACGGTGCTGGCGGCGATCGGCATCAACTGGCTCAAGGAACACACCCGCCTCGCAGCTGACAGCGTGATCGGCCTGTTCTTCGCGTTGTCAATGGCAATGGGCATCATCTTCCTTTCGCGCGTGCAGACCTACAGCCAGGATGCGATGACCTACCTGTTCGGCAGCCTGCTGAGCGTCGGCATGACCAACATGGAACTGTACATCTGCCTCGCGCTGACCGCGATCACGATCTGCACCTTCCCGCTCTGGCCACGCTGGGCCTACTCCACCTTCGACCGCGAAAGCGCGCGGATCGACGGCCAGCATGTGCGCCGCGAGGACTACCTGCTGAGCATCCTGATCGCCGTCACGGTTGTGGTCGCCGCCAAGCTGGTCGGCATTGTGCTGCTGTCAGCCTTCCTCGTGATCCCGGCAGCCGCAGCCCGGCTGATCTCCGCCAGCTTCGCGATGATGACGACGCTGTCAGTGGTGATCGGCGTGTTCAGCGTGGCAATCGGTTTCGCCCTGAGCTATCAGGCGGACATGCCGACCGGTGCCTGCGTGGTGATGACGCAGATCCTCGTGTTCGCGCTGATGTTCGCTATGAACAAGCGCGGCGTCAGATGGCCTCGGGAAATGTAGGCACAGCTTGCAGAATCAGAATGAGAAGCAGCAAACTGATATCAGGGACTTGTTGGTAGTGTGCTGGACAGTAGCAGAATCAGAATGAGAAACAGCAGAAGCAACACATGTATCAGTTGCTGACATTCCAGCCAGATTTATCCGGAGACAACTTCAGCCGCAGGCTATAAAGCATTCTGCAAACTTCATCCAGTAGTTCCATGCTTGCTTTCAGGTCACTCTCCGCATTGATGTAACCAAATTCCTTACCCAGAATCAGGAGAGTTTCGACTTCGCGAGCGGACCCCAGAGCAATTGACACGAAGTGAGCATAATCCTTTGAGGATGACCTGCCATTTCCCTCGGCAATATTTGCCGGAATCGAAACACAGGCGCGGCGCAGTTGTGAGGTCAATCCATAGGTCTCCTCCTTAGGAAACTCCCTGGACAGGATGTACACCTGTTTGGACAGCTGAATTCCCTTCTGCCAGACTTTCAGATCCTTGTATGTACCCAAAGCAAATCTCCTAACTAACATTTGTATAGTAACATTAATATCATTATATGTCAATATTTGACCATGAGAGAATTGAGTTCAGGCTTGTCGATGAATCCTGACCGTCCCGAAGGTGAATCTCTGCTGATTCTCATTCTGTTTCTGCTTCTAAACCTGTCTACTGCCAACTGCCTACTGCCTACTTTCTTGTTAGCATCCTGCTAACATGAGTTCAGGACAGCGTGCGCCTGCGTGCGCGCGGCCCGCACAATCATGCAATTCAGGGAGACTGATATGAAGCGCCTCACATGGCTGGTTGAGTTCACGATCGTCATTCTGGCAATGCCGCTCGCGGCATGGGCCGGCGGCAGCGGGGAAGGTGGAAACAGGCAGAAGCAGGAGCAGCGGGTCGAGATCCGCGTGGAGCGTGAGGACGGTGGTGGCCGGCGCGAAGGGCGGCGTGATGGTGAGAAGGCACGCGACCGGCGCGGCGATGATGGACAGCGTGGCGGTGGCTGGCGAGATGGCGGCATGGACCGTGACGGCGGCATTATGCGCCGCTGGATGGAAGGCATGGGCGGCGAGCACATGGGAATGCGCGACCATGCGATGCAGATGTTCCGCGGGATCCACGACCGGGCGATGAACATCCACTTCCAGCCGAATGTGTCTGATTCACAGGTGGCGGTCGGCTTTGGCAACAAGAATGTCACGGCGGACACGATCAACATAAACATCAACATCGGCGACGTGAACATCGCCGGCAACAGCCTCGAAGGTGGCGACGCCGGTGAGATGATCGAGATGATCATGGAAATGATGATGAAGGGACACGGCCAGGGCGGACCGGGAGCACCATCCGGCATGTGGAGTCCGCATGCTCCGGACGGACCGGGGATGCACGGCGGTCCAGGCGGCCCCGGCATGCAGGGACCGCACGGAGGACCAGGCAACAACGGCCCCGGCCCCTGGCATGACCGCTTCGGAGGCGAGCGCCCGCCGCATCCGGACATGCCTCCCCACGAAATGCACCCGGAAATGAATGACGGCGAGTGGCACGGCATGCTCGATGGCGCAGAGGGCCTGAAGCGGGCCCAGTTCGTCGGCCGCGATGACGACGGCCGCATCGTGCGCTACGAGATGCTGATCCGTGGTGACGAGGCCCCGGTCGAACCCGGCGAGGTGCGCAGCCCCTACCACGACTTCTACTTCGGCAGCGGCCGGATGCCCGAGCGGGCGATGGAGATCGTCGAGGAGCATATCGTCGAGGGCCAGCCGATGCCGCCCCACACTGCCCAGCAGGATGCAAATGGCATGCCGATGATGCATGAGCGGATCGAGCGCCACATCATGCGCGAGGGCCCGGACAGCGCCCAGCGCTTCCACGAATTCATGGGCGACCCGCACTGGGATGGACAGCCGCATGGCTTCCAGGGCCAGTTCGACATGCGCCCGGAGGTGATGGAACTGGCGATGCAGATCCCGGACGAGATCCCCGTCGAATTCGTCGAGTTGATCTTCACGCTGGGGCGGATGGCCTGGGAGGACCCGGCCCTTGCCGATCAGATCCGTGACATGGTCGCCGCCCACCAGCTGAGCGAACATGTGGACAAGCAGGAGATCAAGCGCCTGATCGAGGAGAAGCTGCGGAGCGCCCAGCAGGACCAGCGCTGATGAAGCTCAGCGCTGAGCAGCGGGATGCGATGCTGGCTGCCGCCATGCTGGTGCGCAGCCAGGCGCATGCCCCCTACTCACGTTTCCGGGTCGGCGCGGCAGTGCTCAGCTCATCCGGCAGGGTGTTCCTCGGCTGCAATGTGGAGAACCTGAGCTACGGCCTGTCCTGCTGCGCAGAGCGCAATGCGATCGCGGCCGCAGTGGCCGGCGGGATGCAGCCAGGCGGGCTGGCGGCAGTGGTTGTGGTTGGCGACACGCCGGAGCCGATCTCCCCCTGTGGCGCCTGCCGGCAGGTGATCGCGGAATTCGCTGCCGCCGACTGCAGCATCACCGGTGCGAACCTGGCCGGACAGACCCGCAGCTGGACCATCGACGGACTGCTGCCGGACCGCTTCAAGGCGGAGCTGTAAGCCTGCGCAGACTAGAATAGTGGGATGCTGCACAGACTGGGACTGATCACGCTGCTGTTCGCGCTTTTCTGCGCACTGCCTGCCTTGGCGCAGGATGAAACCACCGCCGAGGCACCGGACGAGGTCGCTATCTGGACCACGGAGAACCTTCCGGAAGGCGTGGACCGCGAGGCCGCCGCGAACTCGCTGCGTGACGCCGGTGAGAACTGGACGCAGCTTGCCGCCTCGCTCGAGGCCTGCGCTGGCAACGAAGCGGACCTGGCGGACATGCTCTGGCTGCTGGCCAACGCGCCGCACCTCGACCGGCTCGAGCTGCAGTCCGCGATGCTGGCTGACAACCTGGAGCTGGCCCGCCAGTGGTGCGGCGAGTCCGGCTACGAGCAGGGCAGCGAGTTCTTCCGCCGCTACATCCTCAACTACCGGATTGACGACGAGCCGGTGACGGACTGGCGCCGTGAACTGATGACCCGCTACCAGCCGGAAGTCGTGATTGACCGGGCCACGGAGACAATCGGCAAGGACCTCGCCAGCGAGCTGGTCAGCCGTGTGGCCGACGGCTTCACCATCGTCGAGCGCGGCTACTTCGGCAACCTGGCGGACCCGGTGGCGATTGACAATGCGCGGGCCGGCACCGAGCGCGAGCTGGCACTGCTGTGTGCCGCCGTGCTGCGCAGCCAGGGCTATGCCACGCGCTTCACCCGCGAGAACATGACCGGCAAGAGCTGGGTCGAGGTCTACGGCGGCGACCGGATGGAGTACGACCCGGATGCCTGGCTGCCGCTCTACCCGCAGGCCCCGCAGGAGAACGGACGCGGCAGCTACGCGCTGGAGCTCTGCGGCGGCAGCATCGCCGTCGTCACCGCAGGTGACGCCTTCGGCCGCGAGCAGGTCACCGCACGCTATACGAATGTCGGCATGGTCCGTCCGAAGTTCAGCCGGGACGGGCACTTCCTGCCGGAGTTCGAGCACTGGACGGTGACCGCCTGGCATGAGGGTGACTATGTCCCGCTGGATGACCTCGGCTACCCGACGGCAGACGCGGACTACCCACTCACCAATGGTGCCAACGTGGGGGATGGCGCTGTGCCGGCCTACGTGCTCGGCGCACCCGCCGACTACCGCCTGCAGGCCGGCGTGCGCTACCCCGGCGGCACCGTGCAGGTGCTGACCCGCGACTTCACCATCAAGCCCGGCGATGACCTGCCGCTGGATCTCGACATCGTCACGCCGCTGGACCTGCCGGATGAGGCGCTGCGTGAGCGGCAGATCGCAACCGAGATCCCGGATGAATTCAGCTGGCTCAACGAGGGCACGCAGTTGTTCTTCATCCATGATGACAGCGAACCCTCGATCCGCACCGCTGTGCTGGTGCAGCAGTTCGACCGCCGCGATGACATCAGCTTCCACTCCGAGCAGTGGGCGGACCGGCCGGAGGGCTGGCAGAAGCCGGAGGACTACCAGCCGGAGCTGCTGCGCGATGTGCTGCGTGTGAATGACAATGACGGGAAGCCGGTGCTGATCCTCATTGTCAACGGAGAGCTGAAACTCTACCTGCGCGGTTACAACCTGAACGTGGCGGACTGGATCCACCGCCAGCTCGGCGAAGCGCAGGAAGGCACGGCCGCTGCCGTCGAATAGGCGGGTTTTGCAGCATTCCTAATCCGGCAGGCCGGAGTCGTTGGACAGCATGTAAAGCTTGTTGTCCGTGCTGATCACATAGGCCCGGCCCTCCGCCAGCGCGATGCTGGAACGGTGGAAGCCACTGGCAATCACTGCACTTGAGTGCAGCGGGTTGCCATCACCGATCGGCAGGTCCGGGTTCCAGGCGATGCGGTGCACCGCACCGGTGTCATCCGTGAAGTAGCAGGTCAGGTTGACATCCACCGCCGGCTTGCAGCTGACGGTCACCAGCCCGGTGGACACCCCCCATACGCTGTTCTGGGTCGGCGGGTTGTCGTCATTGAAGCTGTTGCAGTGGAAGCTGGCGAAGCCGCTGAAACCGCCGCCCTGGTCCTCCGCGAAGAACAGGAACTGCCCGTCGCCGCTGCGTGCCGGTGAACCGGACATGTTGACGATTCCCTCGTACTCGTCATGCACGCTGCCATCCGCCGGGTCGATGCTGCGCAGCTTGTTGCCGGCCGGGTAGTAGAAGAAGCCGTTTGGCAGGTAGATCCCGCCGAGGATGTGCTGTGCGCTGCCGAGCTGCTTGTACTCCTGCAGCTTCAGCCCGTCGCTGGCGGACAGGCTGTCCCAGTGCGGGCGCGGATCGATCCAGATCCCGTCCAGCCAGAGTGGCATGCCGATCTCACCGTTGCCATCCATCGCGATGTCCGCATGGAAGTGCCGGCCCTCCGAGGTTTCAGTGGCGTTGTTCCACAGTTCATTGCCGTCCTGGTCAATCCCGAACAGCACGGTGTTGTCCTTGCCGGCACAGATGATCGCACCGGGCACGATGTTCAGGTCGGCCGCCGGGCGCCGCGGGTCCGTCGGCAGCACCCCGAGGTCGAAGCGCCAGCGGTACTCGCCGTCCTTGTCAAAGCTCAAAAGCCAGCCCTGGCCGTTCTCGCGCTCGCCGTCATCCTCGATGCCGACGAAGTAGATGTTGCCGGCGCTGTCCAGCAGCGGGGCCTGGCTCGGGATGCCCAGTGGGTCGTGTCCCACCCGGTCCGCCAGAGCATCATTGGCATCCACCTTCCAGACCGGCAGCGACAGGTTTGCCGGGTAGCAGACCAGGATGCCATCCTGGCTGAGGCCGTACACGCGGCCATTGGCATCGATCACCGGTGAGGTGCCGCAGTCCCGGGCTGACCTGTTGGACAGGCTGACAATGACATCATTGCGCAGGTTGAGCGGCCCGGCCACACTGCTGTAGCCGGAACTCGTGATGTCTCCACCGAAGCGCGGCCAGACGCCGTCCATCAGCTCGAACGGGGCGGCACCGGGCACGCAGTCCGCAATGTTTGAATAATCACTTTCAAGCAGGGCTGCCTGCCACCAGGCAGTCAGTGCGAAGTAAAACGTCGTGCCTTCGACTAGTCCCTCCACTGTGTAGTTCGTGTTCGAGGGGTCAAGCTCAGCCTCGAGGCTGGCGGCGGACATGTCGCTGTTCTCACTGACATAGACGCGGATGTGGCTGGCGCGCGGGTCAGTGTAGGGATCCCAGCTGAGCTGGGCCGACTGCGGACCCGGGCTGGCCGCGAGATTTGCCGGCGGCAGGAAGGTGTCCGCCACCGGGCCGCTTGGCTGGCAGGAGGCGATGTTGCTGTCCACTGACTCCTGGTCCAGTTCAATCACATAGCTTCTGATGGTGAAGTAGTGCAGCACCGTGTGGTCAAGGTCCTCGTACAGCTTCTGCGTCAGGCCCGGGCCGACTGTGCCGAGCAGGCTGGCACCAGCCATCGAGCTGTCCAGCGAGTGGTAGATCCGCAGCTCACTGACGCGCGCATCCTGCACCGCATCCCATTCGAGCAGGGCGGACAGCTCACCGGGCGTCGCCGTCAGGTTGGCAGGCGGCTCCGGCGGCAGGTTGTTGTCAACCTGGAAGTTGATGTAGTCCACATGGCACTGCCCGGCCGTGGCCAGCACCAGGCAGTACACGAATCCACCGGGGCTGGCATAGTCCTGCCAGTTGTCACCATAGGCAAAGGACTGGCCGAGCTGGTTGCCATAGCTGGTGAACTCCCAGCGGCCGGTCTTGTAGTTGGCCACCGCGAACCAGCAGGAGCCGGTCGGCACCACGATGTAGCGCGCGATGTTGAGCGGCACGTAGTCCTCGCCCACGCCCGGCAGCTGGTACATCGCCCAGGCCGGTGCGCCATCCGGCTGCAGGATTGCATTGCCACCGCCGCCGGCCACTCCATCGGAGATCGCGTACCACTGGTCAGCCTCAAGCTGCAGGGACTGGAACACGCTGCCGCTGCGCGGGGCGACGGCCTCCAGATCAGAGGGCAGGCCAGGCAGGACAGCGTCTGCCGGCACGGGCTGCAATGCAGCATCCGTACGCACGGAAGCGCTTCCCCCGCAGGCTGCCAGCAGGCAGCAGGACATGAAAATGACAACCGGTAACAATCTTTGAACTGACATCCGTCACACTCCTGCGGGGCCAGTTGGCAACTGCCGCCGCATACATCGCATAGCCTTCACAGGCCCGCTTCCCCCAGGCCGGTTCATTATAACTTCACCTGCCCTTGACCTATCGGAAACACCGATATTGGCCTGTCCAGTTACCCTTCCTTGCGCCTGAGGGCGCATCAGTACTTATATGACCGGAAGGCTAAACATGAGACATCCTATCGGTAGACCTATAACGGCTATAGTCGCCATCCTCGGCGCCGCGCTGTGTGCCTCCTGCACGATCGGCGGCTCCGGTGATGCGCAGGACAGCTTCACGCCGACCAGCCAGGGCCAGCTGCTGGCCAGCGGGCCGCAGGATGTGCAGCCCGCACCGGGCTACCTCGATGGCAGCGTGGTCTGGGAGGAACAATCTGAGCAGGTTGTCAACGTCGGGGTCAACCCGGACCAGCCGCTCAGTGCGCAGGGCATGCGCAGCGGCTCCTCGGTCGCGACTGTGCCCTGGACCGAACCGCAGGACGGCCCGGGCCACTCCAGCGGGCTGGAGTGCGATGCGCTGGCCACCTACGACTCCGGCAACGCCGGCCCGTCCGAGGTGCAGGGACTGACATTCGACCCGAACGGCGGCAGCGCCTGGGCCTGCTTCGAGCTGAAGACCGACAGCAGCCTGCCCACGAGTGTGGCAATCGCCTGGTACAGCCTGCCGCTGGACTTCGGCAGCTACTACGTCGGCATCGGCGACCGCGCCACCTCGCAGTGGCAGTGGTTCCAGGGCCCGGATGACGGCGTGCTGAGCTTCGATGCCTCCGGCATGCAGCTCGGTGACAGCGCGCTCGTCGCCATCCTGCTGGAGGGCCAGCAGAAAGCCGACCTCTGGAAGCTGCGCTGGGGCGTGAGCGAACTGCGCGGCACCGGCCTGCTGGTTGACAGCGAGCCGGCCCGTGGCGCCAGCGCCTGGAGCCCGGGCAAGAGCGCCAGCTCGACCCTGCCGTCCAGTGTGGACCTGAACCATTACGCCCCCTGGGTGCACAACCAGGGCAGCTTCGGTTCCTGCACCGCCTTTGCGGTAAATGACACCGGCTTTGGCATCATGCTCTCGCGCACCTATGGCAGCGAGGGCTGGGACAGCACGACCAGCGCCAACAGCACCAGTCCGCTGTGGAGCTACGTCAAGAGCGGCATGCCGCCGGTTGCCAGCACGACCTTCAACCCATTGTGCGCCGGCTCAAGCGGACGCTACATGAGCGATGCCTTCGAGGTGCTGGAGATGCTAGGCACCTCCACCGAGGCATCAGCACCTTACACCACGGCGACGGACTGCAGCCAGGACTTCGGCAGCGAGGCCTACTCCGATGCCGACTACGTGAAGATTGACAGCTGGTACTGGCTGAACAGCACCGGCCAGCAGCTGGTGACCGACATCAAGAACGTGCTGGCGACCGACACCCCGGTACCGATGGCGACCTACGGGCTGGAGACCAGCCTGCTGTACTACAGCGGTGGCGTGTATGAGTTCGGCGGTACCGCCGGTGTCAACGGCGGGCATGCGATGTGCATCGTCGGCTATGACGACAGCCTGCAGGCCTTTGACATCCGCAACCAGTGGGGCAGCAACTGGGGCGTCGGCGGGCATGTCTGGTTCAGCTACAACAGCGTGGCCCAGATGAGCCAGATCGGCCGCTTCTACGCCTACTACATGGACGTCAGCTACGACCAGTCGCTGGCCGGGCACTTCCTCGGCGGTGGCAACGGCGGCGAGCCGGAAGACATGGGCGAGCCGAATGACAGCCAGCCGTCCGCCATGCAGCTGCCGGCCTTCCCGCTCGAGCAGCAGCACAGCCTCGGCTACAACGGCGACGAGCTGGACTGGCTGAAGTTCAGCTATGCCAGCGGCGACACCACGACATTCAGCTTCACCAGCAACGCATCCCAGCTCGTGCTCGGGGTGGAACTGTACGATGCCAACGGCAACATGCTGGCTGACAGCTATGACGCCGGCGGCACGCAGACGATCAGCGGCAGCTGGAGCTCCAGCGGCACGGCCTGGCTGAAGGTGCAGCCGACCTACGGCATCGGTGCCTACACCATCGCCGCGGTGAAGACGAATGTACCGGCCGTCCCGACCGGCCTGGAAGCTGTTGCCAACGACTCCGTCGGCTACGGCATCAACCTCAGCTGGCAGGCCAGCAGCGGGGCCGAGTCCTACATCGTGCAGCGTGCCAGCGCCGCCAGTGGGCCGTTCACGAACCTCGGCTCCTCCTACTCAACCGAATACTTCGACTTCAGCGCCCGCGACTGGGGCACCTACTGGTACCGCCTGGTGGCCAGCGGCCCCGGTGGCAACAGCGCCCCGAGCGCGACGGCCAGTGCAGCAGTGGAGATCCCGCTGGTGCTGAACCTCGCCACCAGCCAGGGCAGCTATTCCGACAAGGTCAGCCTCAGCTGGGATGCGCTGGAAGGCGCCGAGCAGTACCAGCTTTTCCGTGCCACGAAGGGCAGCGGGATGTTCATGCCGCTCAGGCGCGTGGAAGGCAGCAGCTTCTCCGACACCTCTGCGGTTCCCGGCGCGCACTACCTCTACCGCGTTGCGGCGATGGCCGGTGGGCATACCGGACCGCGCTGCGAATCCAGGGAAGGCTGGCGCAGCGGCAGCCAGGTGATCGTGCAGGGCGAACTGGGCCCGAACAGTGATGAGCATGTGGTGCCGAGCGAGGGACTTGACAACTCCGCCGATGGCGACGTCAGCCCCGACGGCGGTGGCCGGGTGCCGATCAAATAGGTATGCGGGACGTGGGATGCGTGATGCGCGGAATCAAGCCCGTCCCCCATCCCTCAATTTCAGCCCGACCCGCTGGCAACGGATGTGCCAGCGCAAGGCAAGACCAGTGAGCCCTTGGGCGAACTGGAGAATCACATCGGATGAAACCACAATGGCGGCTCCCGCGAGGGGGCCGTCGTTGCGTTTCAAGCACTGCATGGATTATGCACCTGCCATTACTTGATGGTTGTGCTTCTGCTACCTGCCCACTCCCCTGCTTCTCATTCTGCTTCTGCCCACTGCCCACTGCCCACTGACTACTGACTACTGACTAACTCTTCCGCACCTTCCGCTCGAAGTCACTCAGCTTGCTGCCATCACTGAATTTGTAGTAGGAAAACAGCGCCTGTACGCCCTTGCCACCCGGCCCGTAGTTCCAGAACTCCAGTGCGCTGTCCTCAGTCACGCCGACCAGGGCGAAGCTGCTGCCACGCTCCGGCACGACTTCAATCCTGTACCAGCCCAGGCCCTTGAAACAGGAGACAAAGTTGTCCATTGCCGCCTGGTCCGCGAAGTCAATCGTGTATGTGCGCGCCCCGGTCTCGGCATTGGCCGGGGCACTGGCCGGCTGGAAGTCCAGCACCAGCTGCGTGGGTATCAGCTCCTCGCGGCCGGCGATCTCACGCGCAAACTGGATCACGCGCGCCTCATGCTTGCCAACCGGGTTCGTTGCACTCTTCGATGACTTGTTGCATGCCGGCAGGGCTGCCAGCATCAGGAGGCACAGCATCAGGCCTGCCAGCATCGACAGGCGGGTGGTTTTCATTCCCATGTTATCCATGCACTGATGCTAGCAGAAATCCATGTCCGGTAACATTTGCCGCCGGCTGCGCATCAGGTAAGTGCGGGATCCAGCTACCGCAGGGGTGTTGCATGCAAAGCGGGGAGAGACAGCCCATTGGCAGGCAGGGCGATGGCTGGCGCCAGCTGCACCGCTCGCAGCGCCTGGTGCGCATCGCCATCATCTTGCTGCCCCTGGTCATGCTGGGCGGCTGGCTTGTGCTGCGTCTAAGCCACGGCCCGACCGTGCAGGCCCTCCAGAGCTTTGAACTGCCGCAGGATGATACTCACGCCGTCCACTGCGAAATGTCCGGCTCCGGTCCTGTAATGCTGTACAGGTACTTCGATTCCGTATTCATCTACGATCCGGCCAGCGCCAACTGTGCAATCTGTCCCGACTATCCGGATTTCGAATGCTCCATCCCGGCCAGCGTCTCCCCGAGTGGAATGGCCTACATGCTTTCCACGCAGCTGATTGCACTGGAGAGTGATGGCACAATCCGCTGGAAGTACTCCGCTGACAACTATGGCTTCCGCGCGGTGGTGGCCACGCCTGAGAGGGTCTATGCCACAGACCATGACAACGCCCTGTATGCCTTCGACCACGACGGCCAGCTGCTTTGGAAGTTCGACCAGGGCTGGGAAACCGACTGCGGTGGCTGCACCGGCTGGGAGGATATCCCGCTCGCCGTCGGCAGGGACGGCAGCGCGGTCTATGAGACGCGCAGCTACATGGGCGGTTCGGCTCCGCGCATCGTCGCGGTCAGCCCGGATGGGGAGCTGGCCTGGCGCATCAACTACGGATCCGGCAACACCCCCTCCCTGCTCAGCTCCGGGCTGGTTGGCGACTACGTGCTGACACTGTTTCGCGATCCAGCCAACAACTGGAGCGTGACGGCGCGGGACTGGCAGGGCCGGAAGATGTGGGTGGAGCCCAGTGACTTCGTCTACGGCTTCCGCAGCGTACGGCAGCTGGAGGACTACACACTGCTCGACACGGAAGAAGGCATCGTCTGCATGGAACATGACGGTACAGTCCGCTGGCAACTGGCTGACCCGCAGAACCGCTTCGGCCTGCCCTGCGTGCTGCCGGACGGCAGGCTGTTGGCAACGGAGCGTGATTCCAGTTCACTGCTAGACTGGCTTGGGGATTGGCTGCCGGATTACGACATCCGCAACAGCAGCAGCCTGGGCAGCATCTTCGGCAATGCCAACAGCTACAACCTCGCCGTGCTGAGCAAACAGGGTCGTGTACTGCGACGGCTGCGCCTGCCGCTGGAGTACCCGGCGACGCCAGTCTACTGCGATGCCCAGGAGCAGGTCGTGGTGGCAAATGGCCGGACGATGCTCGTACTGCGCGCCAGCGAGATCTGATCGCGATTGTTAATTGTCCTTCAGCATAAGCCTGATCGGATGTTCGGCGGCCCCGAGCGGGTCCCGGCCAATGCCCATCATGCACAGCCGGCCATCCAGTTCACACAGTCCTCGCAGCCTGGTTTGCATCCAGGGGACCTCATAGTCCAGCTGAATTGGCGACCAGCTGAGTCCCGCCGCATCGCCAGCCTCGAACACGGCATTCTGGCGGCCCATGCTGCCATCGAAACTGGTCAGGCAGATCACAGGCAGCCCATTGACAACCGCATAATCAAGTCCCTCAAACACATAGCCCAGGTCCTCAAGCACAGTTCCCGCATCCCAGCTGCTTCCCACGGCATCAGTTCCACGCAGCATGTACAGCCTCGTATCCCAGCCGTAATGCTGGAAGCCAGCGGCGAACACCACCGGCCTGGAGTCCAGTTCCACAAGCGCCTGCGCGGAGCGGCTGTCATGCAGCACCTGCGCTGCATCCCATGCGCTGCCCGTAGCATCCTGTGCCCTGCTGTACTGCAATTTCATCGTCCCACTGGATTCATATGTTGAATAGACAATCGCCGGGTGCCCGGCAATCGAAGCGGCATACAGGTAGTCAGCCCGCCGGCCCGTTGTCATCATGTACTGCCCGGCATTCCAGCTGCTGCCACTGGCATCCGCCGCCCGGTGCATCCAGATTTCGTAGGAGGGGGCATTGTAGTTGCTGCGGAAAATGCTCGGGATTCCGTCAATCACGGCAAAGCAGGCGGTGTTCACATTGCTGGGCATGGCCAGTTCCAGCTTCTGCTCCCAGGCCTGCCCGCTGGCATCAGTTGCCAGCATGAAGTGGATCAGTTCGTCATCCGGGTCATTGCCCCTGGTGCAGACATAGGGCACACCTGCAATGTCACCGGCCCCCAGCAGCCTGCCGTCATGGTTGACAAGCACCGGATCGGTTACCTGCGGCCCGCCACTCCAGTCCAGCTTGCGAAACAGGATCGAGCCGAGGCCGACCTCTGAGAAGTGGTAGACATGCAGTTCGCTGCCTGTGTCATGCAGCAGCCCGCCGGACTCCGAATACATCTCGTCCGGTGAGGGTCCGGAGGGGATGTCACTGTCCAGGTAGTAGTCATGCCAGCCGTAGTACAGGTCTAGGGACAGCGGGTCAGATTCGTATCCAAGCTCGTCAACCACCACAAGGCGGATTGCCCTGGCCAGGCTGTCCCCCGGATCTTCGAAAACGAGCACTGGATCCTTGCCTGCCACGTCCGGATCGTCCTGGCCCAGCCAGGTGTAGTACCAGCGGTACTCGGAGATCCCGCCGTGGATGCTGGCTGACGCAGAGGCATCAATTGTCACACTGCGGCCCGGCAGGCCGTACTGCTGGTCGATCTGCACACTGGCCTGCGGACGCTGCAGGACGTTGATCGTAAAGCTGCCATATGTATACTGGTTCAGCACATCCCTCAGCTGCAAGTCGATCTCATAGGTGCCTGGCTCGTCAAAGGAAACGTCGAAGTAATCGCTTGTCGAGTAATTCTGTGATGCATGGTCCGGTGCCGTCCACTGGTAGCTCAGAGCGCCACCGACCAGCGAATAGCACGAGTTGGCCCTGAATCTGAGCTTCTCATCTGTCAGCACTGTTGCCGGCTCCTCGAAGTTCCAGACCAGTACAGGGTGGGGAGCGATGTCCAGCACGAGGCTGTCGGTGTCCGTCGAACCGAGGCTGTCACTGACTTCAAGCTCGACCAGCTTGGTGCCACCGGTCTCGAATACGTAATCGAATTCCACTTCGCTGTTTGCGAAGTCCTCGTCCACTTCGTCCGAGAACGGGTTGTCAACAGACCAGCTGTAATCAAGCGCTGATCCCTCCGGGTCATGGCTGTCACTGCCGCTGAAGCTGATCTGCCAACCTGGTTGTGCCTCCAGTCTTGAAGCGCTCGCCACCGCGACCGGACGCTGATTGCCTGTCTGCGGAATCTGCGAAACCGTGACTGTCCTGCTGTCCACCGCCACTCCTCCGTATTCATCGGATACGGTCAAGGTGCCGGTATAAATGCCGGTTTCCAGGTAGAAACTCTGCACGCTGTTGATTGCCACTGGACTATCGATCAGTGTTGCGTCAGCGCTGCGCAGCTTGAAGTGCAGCTGCAGGTCCAGGCCCTGTGGGCTGGAGCTTTCCGCAAAGCTGAAGTTCATCACCAGCGGGGAGAAACCCGATTCGTGGCTTGCCCGCAGGACAGCAGCCGGAGGCTCACCGACGACGAGCCGCTGGCTTGTCCAGTCCACGCCACCGTGGTCATCCGTTACCCTGAGCGAGACCTCGATGTC
This sequence comes from Planctomycetales bacterium, assembly GCA_022646745.1. Taxonomy (GTDB): domain Bacteria; phylum 4484-113; class 4484-113; order 4484-113; family JAFGCY01; genus JAHEFU01. The sequence continues at coordinate 1,095,402 of CP060262.1, forward strand.
CACTGCGCTGTCATAGTAGCCACTCACCTGCTTCAGCTGCGGGCCGCTCAGTTCCAGCTGGCCATCGCCATCCAGGTCCCATTCATAGAGGACTATCTCTCCCGTTTCATCATTGCTGGCTGACGCGTCAAACGTGATCTTCTGCGGCACGGTGCCCAGCAGGTCATCCACCGTGAAACTGGCAACTGGCGGCGTATTGCGAAAGTGGCCAGCCAGGTTGCTGGCCGGGCCTTCCTCGTCCTCCGCCACGTTGTAGGTCGTCACGAAGTACTCCGCTGCGCCAAGCACCGGTGCGTAGTCGACGTACTGCTGGATGCCAAGGCCGGGAGAACTGCCGTCACGTAGTGCCACGCTCAGCGGTGCTTCCGGTGCATTCGGCCAGGGCAGCATTTCCGCTTCCGCGCCTGGCAGCCGGCGGTATACACGGTAGCCATCGAGACGTTCGCCGTAATGCCTGGCAATCGTTGCCAGGTCCCCCAGCCCGAGCAGGCCATTGTGGTCACCGTCTATCCGGGCCAGCCTCCAGTTCACCGGATCCGTGCGGAAATCCCCGGCCGGCTGGCGCAGCGGGTCGCCGGCTGTGCTGCCATCGACATATCCGATCGCCTGCCCGAAGTTGGCTGCCAGCGGCACGAGGTCGGAGCTTTCCACGAGGCCATTGCCATTGTAATCACCCTGCAGGTTGTCAGTCCACTGCAGCCTGACCAGGCTCTCGCCATCCACATCAATCTCCTCAGCCCGCAGGCTGAACACGCTGTTCGTGGGGTCGAGTGCGCCACTGCCTGACTGGGCTGCACTGGCCTGTGCAGCCAGTGTGGCACGCAGCTGGGCCTGCATGCTCCCGAGGAGCTGTTCATACTGCTCGTCGTTCCCGGCCTGCCTGAACCGCTGACCTGCCGGAATGCTTCCCTGCTCCGGGTCATCCGCAATGAAATTGCCATTTCCACCCGGTGAAGGCAGCTCAGTGTTCGATGCATTGATTCCGCATCCCGCATGGAATAGCAGGCATACAGTGACGGACAGGATCAGCAGCGAGGTTCTTTTGATATCTTGCATGAGTTTTCCTAGGGTGCCCATGGGGCGTCCAGCGGGTAATAGATGTCCATCTTCCTGTTCCAGTGTCCAAGGTCGTCGCCATAAGTGAAGGTCAGCGGATAGCCATCGATGTCTAGCACCTTGCAGCTGAGCAGGGCTGACGGTCCGTAGTTGTCAACGAAACGCACCTCCGGCAGCCAGGCCTGGCCCGCACTGTCCGCCGCCTCCATGAAGCAGTGGCAACCACTCCAGTAACTGAGCACAGGCCGCCCCTGCAGCCAGTCCAGCTGTACCGGTTCCTGGCTCGGCAGGCTGGTCAGCCCGGGAATGTAGCTCCGGTTGGTCCAATCCCCTCCATCAGCGGCTGTCGCCCTCGCAAAGTAGAAGTCCTGTTCCTTGTAGTACCCCCTGCCAATCATCATGGCCACGGGCTTGCCGTCAAGTTCCACAAGATTGGCAACCAGCATGCCGTCATCCTGCTGCATGTCTATCGCCGGGTACCAGTCCTCTCCCCCTGCGTCCAGTGCTCTGGAGTAATAACTGCGAACGGGGTAGTTGCTGTTGTAGATGCTCCATGCCATCGCCGGTTTTCCCGCGACCACTGCCGCATACAGGTAGCATTCGTAGTAGGGTTGCTCGTGGTAGAGAATGATCTGTTCGTCTGACCAGTCCGGCGATACCAGCGGATCCAGGTAGCGCATGGTGATGAACTGGTCACTGCTGTCCAGCATGATGATCCGGTCACCACTGAGCAGGAACTGGTAGTCCTGGTAATCCTGGTCCCCCCCGTAGCCAATGTATTCCGTCTCGGACCAGTTCGCCAGGCTCATGTCATCACTGACAATGTACCCGAGCGCATTTGGGCGGAAGAAGCAGACGTGCATCCGGCCCCCGATCACGGCTGCCAGCAGCGGCTGGCTCGCACCGGGCAGTTTCACCGGATCGGAAATCTGCAGTGATCCGCCTGCAGAGCTGATCTTCACCAGTGATCCGTTGTAGCCATCCTTCGGAAAGGCCAGGTAGCTGTCATCGCCATCCCTGGTACTGACGCAGTAATGCTTTATGCCACGCCCACCCGGGCCGAAATGCAGGTCAATATCCGTGTCGATCCTGCCCCAGCCGGAGTTGAGATAATCCAGCGTGTACTTGGCCCAAGTGTCTTCGGCGTAAATCTCCAGGGTGACCCACATGCTGCCTTCCCACTGGAAGGGCTGGTGCTCGAATATCGGTTCCGAGGTTTCGATCACCTCGCCAGTCTGCAGTTTCCAGCGGTACTTCTGGATCCGTGCTCCGATGCTGCCGCTGGCATCGAATTCAACCACCCGGCCAGATGGGCCTTCCCGCTCCCGCAGTTCACTGACTGATTTCGGGGCCGGTGCGTACTCTATCTCCAGGCTGGCAGTGTCGCTCAGCCCGATGCTGTCCGTGATCCTTACGCCAAGATTGATCAGGCCGGTGCCGGCCGGGGCTGTCAGGTTGACAATAGTGCCGGCATCCAGCGTTTCGAAGCTGCCGTCCCCATCAAGGTCCCAGTCGTAGGTCACTGGTCCGAATGTGAATACATTGCTTGAAGCTGCCGAGTATTGCCGCGTGGTGCCGGCACGCATCCAGTCCTTTCCACTGATTTCGGCGATCGGTGGACCACCAATGCTGACCTGGGTATTGTTCGTTGCCGTATGGCCCTTGTCATCCGTGACGCTCAGCACCACATACTTGGTTCCGCCGGTTGCAAAGGACAGGCTGGCAAGCGCTTCATTCTCACCTGAGATGAACTGCGCTCCGTAGGCGCTCCATGCATACTGGACTATCGTGCCGACATTGCTGAAGCTCTGGCTGCCATCGGCCGTGATCACTTCACCTGGCGCTGCGATCTCAGTACTGAGCTCTATCACCGGTTGTGGCCTGTCATCATAACCCCACACCCGCAAGGACCTTGTCACAGCGGAGGTCCGTTGCTCTGAATCCGTGGCCAGCAGCCTGATTTCGTAGGTACCAGGCACCGGTAGTTTGAGGATGCCTTCGTAGTAGTCCGTATCGAAGAGTATCTCCCTGGGCTCCGGGCCTGTCACTTCCACCTTGCGGAGGATGACGGGAAGGAGGCCGGGGATCACCTCAGCACTGAGCAGGATGCCATCGTAGGTAAAGGTATCATCCGAGGAAAGGTTGAGCTTGACCTGCGGGGCACCGTCGACGGCGATCAGCCGGCTCAGTTCGGCTGTCCGGCCGAAGTTGTCAGTCACGAGCAGCCGGCAGCTGAAGCCGCCTGATGTTTCATATGTATGCTGCGCCAGCTGCGAATCCCCGGACTGGTCGATGCTGCCATCGCTATCAAAGTCCCAGGCATAGTCCAGGATCTCACCGTACTCACAGGTGCTGGCCGAGGCATCAAACGCCACCGGCAGCGGACTGTCACCTGCTGCGGGCACAGCGCTGAACTCCGCAATGAGCTCACCCGGCCTCGTGTAATCCAGCGGCAGGCTCAGTGACCCCTCCGCTCCGGCGGCAATCGTGTACGGTGCCACGGAAAGCGTATGCACGCCGATTTCAGGCAGCTTGACAATGAAGCTGTAGCGCCGGTTGTTCAGCGCGATGATTTCGCTGTCCAGCCGGGAGATGCTCATCGGCGCTTCCGGCAGGCCCGGCCAGGGCAGCAGCTCGGCTTCCGCCCCGTTGAAGCTGTGGTAGACCCGGTAGCCGTCCAGCAGTTCGCCGAAGTGCTGCGCGATCGTTGTCACATCCGCCAGGCTGATTATGCCGTCGCGGTTGCCATCCACGCGGGAGCGCTCCCAGTTCGTCGTATCCCAGCCGTAGTAGTTGCCGTCCGGCCAGTACGCCACGCCATTGGCATCCAGCGGATCACGATAGGCAACAACTTCATCGAAATGCCTTGCCAGCGGCACGAGGTCCGCTGCATTGACCTGGCCGTTCCCGTCGTAGTCGCCACGCAGCACTTCCGTCCAGCTCAGTTCATACAGGTTGCCAGAACCGGGCAGTTCCTCAATCACCAGGCTGAATACCTCATTGCCTGCGCCGACGGCTGCCTCAGAAATGCCGCGGTCAGTGGTCTCACCGAGCTGCCGCGATAGCTCGCGCTGCAGTTCATCAAGCAGGCCGGACTGCATGTTTCCGATGCTGGCTGCAATATCCGCATCAGCGGATATCACTTCGTTGGCAGCGGGAGCAGACGATCCCGGCTGGTTCGCCGCCTGTGTGGTAACACTGGAGTTGCCGGAGCATGCCGGCAATGCAAGCGCAAATGTAAGGGACAGCAGCCGTGCCGCCGTCCGCGGGCCTGTCGTCCGCAGCAATCTCAGATCCATAGTCGTTCCCATTGCGGAACCAGTCCAGCCCCGACTGTCCCGTCTACAGCGTACAGCACTTCCCCAGTGCAGTAGATATATGGACGGCTATCAAGCTGCGAGGTTACAGATGAGGACGCTGCCCCGGTACTGACATGACCGGCCTGCCTTTTGCCTCCTGCCTTCTGCCCACTGCCTACTAAAAAGGCCCCGGCGGACCGGGGCCTCTCGAAGATCCTTCTGTTGTCTGACCACTGAGGTCTGACCACTGACCCGCTACTCCTCCTTGCCGGCCTCTTCCTCCGCAGGCTTGAAGCCCGCCGGGTCCAGCTGGCTGGCCTTGATGTCCACGCTCAGCTCGCCCTTCTCGTTGAAGGTCATGATCACCGGGCGCTCCGGCAGCACACGGTGCAGGATCATGTCGGACAGCGGGTCCTCCACCAGGCGCATGATCGTGCGCTTGATGTTGCGCGCGCCGTACACCGGGCTGAAGCCCTCGTCCACCACCTTCTCCACGATGCGCTCGTCGAAGGTCACCTCGACCTTGCTGTTCTCGCGCAGGTTGTCAGTCAGGTAGGCCAGCTCAAGCCGTGCGATCTCGGCCACGTTGTCCTTGGACAGCGGGTTGAAGTAGATCACCTCGTCCAGGCGGTTGATGAACTCCGGGCGGAAGAACTTCTTCAGGTGCTCCTCGGCGCGCTTGATGTAGCCGCTGAACTTCTGGTTGATCAGCTCGTCGGAGTACTCCTCCTCGCGCTTGAAGCCGATCACCTCGCCCTCGTCGAAGAAGCGCCCCGCGAGGTTCGTGGTGAAGATGACAATCGAGTTGTTGAAGTAGACCTTGCGGCCCTGGCCATCCGTCAGCACACCCTCGTCCAGCAGCTGCAGCAGCGTGTTGAACACGTCGGGGTGCGCCTTCTCCATCTCGTCGAACAGCACGAGGCTGTACGGATGCTGCTTGACGGCCTCCGTCAGCTGGCCGCCCTCATCGTAGCCGACGTAGCCCGGCGGCGAGCCGATCAGGCGGCTGACCGCATGCTTCTCGCCGTACTCCGAGAGGTCGATCTTGATGAAGGCGTTGTCATGCGCGAACACATGCTTGGCAATCGCCTTGGCCAGCTCCGTCTTGCCGACGCCGGTCGGGCCGAGGAAGATGAAGCTGCCGATCGGGCGGTTGCCCTTGCGCACGCCGGCGTAGCTGCGCTTGAGCGACTTGACGATGGTCTCCACCGCCTTGTCCTGCCCGACGATCTGCCCGCTGATGCTGCTCTCCAGCGAGAGCAGGCGGCGCTGGTCGTCCATCGTGATGTTCTGCGAGGGGATGCCCGTCCACATCTCCACCACCTTGGCGATGTGCTCCTCGTTGACAACGGCGAGGTCGTCAGCGCCGTCGTCGGTCTGGCTCATGTTGCCACCCATCCCGCTGCGGAACTGCTCGACGGTCGGGGCCACGCCCTCCGGCAGGCCGGGCAGCTCAAGCCCGCGCTCCTGCAGGTTGAACTCAAGCCCGCTCTCCTCCTCGCTGCGCTCCTCGCCGTCCACGCCGCGGCTGCGCTTGAGCCGCGTCTCACGCTCGAGGTTGACCCAGCTGGCCGCCTCGTCGATCACGTCGATCGCCTTGTCCGGCAGCTTGCGGTCCGGGATGAACTTCTGTGACAGCTTGATCGCATGCTCGATCGCGCCGTCGCTGATCTTCACGTTGTGGTGCGTCTCGTAGGCCTCACGCAGCCCGCGCATGATCTCCATCGTCTCGTCGTAGCTCGGCTCCTCGACGAAGATCGGCTGGAAGCGGCGTGACAGCGCGCCGTCCTTCTCGAAGTACTTGCGGTACTCCTTGAAGGTCGTCGCCCCGATGCAGCGCAGCTCGCCGCGCGCGAGGCTCGGCTTGAGGATGTTGCCGGCGTCGAGGCTGCCTTCCGCGCTTCCCGCGCCGAGGATCGTATGCAGCTCGTCGATGAAGATGATCATCTTCCCCTTCGAGTCCTGGATCTCCTTGATCAGCGCCTTCAGGCGCTCCTCGAACTCACCGCGGAACTTCGTGCCGGCCACGATCCCCGCGAGGTCGATTGACAGCACGTCGCAGTCGATCAGGCTCGGCGGCACCTGGCCGTTGACGATGCGCTGGCTCAGGCCCTCCACGATCGCCGTCTTGCCCACGCCGGGTTCGCCGACGAGGATCGGGTTGTTCTTCATGCGCTTACTGAGGATGTGGATCAGGCGCTCGATCTCGCGTTCGCGGCCGATCACCGGGTCCAGCTCGTCCTCGCGCGCCATCTCCGTCAGGTTGCGGCTGAACTTCTGCACCACCGAAGTTGTCGACGTGTCCTTGCTGCGCTCCTGGCCGTGGCTGTAGCCCTTCAGGTGCGTCATGAACATGTCGCGGATCTTCTTGTGGTCGAGGTTGTGCTCCTCGAACAGGTTGCGCAGGAACTGGCTGCGCTCCTGGCTCAGGCCGACGAGCAGGTGCGTGGTGCCGATCTCGCGGTGGTGCAGGCGCTTGACCTCCTTGAAGGACATGTCGAGCAGCGCGAGCGTGCGCGTCGAGAAGGAGGCGCTGCCCTTGTAGCTGCCGGCGTGTTCGTAGAGGTAGGCCTCCAGGCTGTATGTCAGCTTGGGGAGGTTGACGTTCAACTGGTGCAGCACCTGCACTGCCGAGCAGGAGCGCAGGTTGAGGATGGAGTAGAAGATGTGCTCCGGCTCCAGGTACTGGTTGTTGAACTGCGCGCAGATCTCACTGGCCCGGTAGATGGCCTTCTTTGCGCTGAAACTGAAAAAGTTATAGAAATCCATATGTTCTCAGACTCTCCGTGGCGGCGGCACCCTTGCCGCCGTCATCATTGCCCCGCCGGTGCCATCCTGGCACCAACCGATTCGCCCCGCTCATGCAAGGCCAGATGTAGGGAAGGGCTACCATGCCCTTCCAATAGGGTGTCATGATGCATGCATCATGGCACACCCTTTATATATACCTTGTGAGACCCCGGTTCACCTGAAACGGGACACTCGGAAGATTAACACGGGGTGAATTGACGTGCGATGCAAAAGGGGAGAAGACCATGAGAGTCGAGTGCACAGCACGAAATCACGCCGAAGGCGTGACCCATCCATCCGAGGCCAGATGTAGGGAAGGGCTACGATGCCCTTCCAACAGGATGCCAAGAAGCACGCATCATGGCACACATTTAACTTATGAAAGAATAAATCAACTTAGTAGTGCAGACTTTCCCATCCTGTATTTCAATTGATAATTACAAATGTAATCTAATTCATGCTTACTCATATGTAGAGCTTCTGCAAGTCTTACATCTAATTCATCAATTATTGCTTTGCACCTACTGGGCTGAAACTGCTGATATGTTACGGATCCAGCAATACTATGTTTTGTTGGTATCATTTTACTATTTTCTAAAAGACAGTTCCAAAGTGATTCATTAATGCTTTTGAAATTTAGTTCCAATATTGACTTAGAAATCGGAAAATCCTTCACATCTCCGGGATTAAAATCGCGGCAATTGGTATTCATTATGTAGTATATGTAAAACAGTGAGCTATTGAAAAGTGCAAATGCGAGATTCATTATCTGCTCATCCTTACACGGCATTACTGCTTCGCGGGTAGAGTTACCAACGACATTGTTATTAATGTACTTAGGAGGTTCTAACGTTATTGTAAACCAATGTGCTATCCCTGTTTTCTTGTAATAGACATTGTAATCGCTCTTTCTTTTCAACTGAGAACCGAATCTGAGATTGCCATCTTTGAGTTTCGAATCAATTGATATTTGATGACGATCGCCATATTTCGGAATACAATTGTCATATTGATGTTCCTTATGCAATGCAAACATGATCTTCGAAGTAAACAAATCCTCACGTTCGTCTTGATACCATTTAAGATATGAAGTTGTTCGAACCTGTTGATATTTAGTTGTTCTAGCCCTCAAATAGATTGCTAATCTAAAGTTTACTCCATTAAACAGAACACTTGGATGTGCATCGGCACTCAAATTAATTATGAACAGTTGGCAATTACTACAATAGTGTTTATTAATCAGTGGGTTCATTCTGATTGTGCTATGACCACTCAGCGGCACAATCATAGAATCAATTCCGGTTGTTGAAACAAGATTTGAAACTCTTTCAATTATAAATGCGTAAAGATTGCCACATTTCAGGGTATCATAGTTGATAATTTTATATTCCTTTATACCTCTAGGGTATTCTACGTATGGAGGATTCCCTATTACAACATCAAAACCCCCTTTTGAAACAATCCCGTGGAATTCTGCCCACCAATGAAATGGTGCGTGCTTGGTTTTCCATTTTAGATATTCGACAGTATTATCTGGATCTACTTTGTACTGTCTTGCTAAGTATTGATTCAGTTTGTTTGTCAAGTTAGATAATGCAACAATCAATTTCTCCTTCTCATCGCTAAACACCAAAGCACTTACGCCGGTTTGAACTTGAAGATTTCTGTACTTGCGATACTGCTGATCTACATTCGATGCCGCATCTTTTATTGCTGGCAACTCATCCTCAAAATCAAATGAGGCATTTCCGCCTATCGGTTGAAGTGCCCTTTTAACATCCATTTCGTTTGCAAAACCCACTAGCGAATTTCCAGCCCTGATATTGAAATCAATATCCGGCAGTGGCTCAATCTTCCCCACATCATCAATCTGGGCTACTAGCTTCAGGAATAGCCGGAGTTTGCAGATCTCACAGGCCTCATCCATTATGTCCACTCCATAGAGGTTGTCCACAGCTATGGATTTCAGAATGAAGTACTCGCGGTTCGGATGCTGTGCAATGTTGTCCAGGACCTGTTCAAAGAACTTCTCATCGCCCAGGAAGGGCTTTCCCGCCGCATGCTTGTCGGATACATAGTCATTCATCCTGTTCAGGCAGGCATCGTATAGGGGCTGCAGCACATTGAGAGCTGCGAACAGGAAAGCACCACTGCCGACCGTCGGGTCCAGAACTGTAATGCCCAAGCTGACCTCCCCGCGGTGCACAGCGGTATGGTCACCATGCAAGGCGATCCAGCAGGCCTTGATCAGGTCCGTTCCCCCGGCAAGTTCAATCACATCCTGCATGAACTGGCGGATATCCAGGTTGTAAGTGATCAGGTCATTGATTTCGTGGAGATCCCCTCTGCTGAGTTTCTCCCTCAGCTCCAGGCAGCGTTGCCTGCGCTCTGAATATTCACGCCAGGTTTCCGTTGGCAGGCCAAGTTCGTCTCCAACCAGCCCGAGGTTATAGCGCTTTTCGAACATGCGCTTCTCTGGGTCCTGCATGCCTATCTTCACAAAGTCAGGCAGAGTATCCTCTGGAATGATGCCCCCATCTTCGTTAACCACACCCTTGCGAACTGCATCGTAGATATACCTGTCTGGGTCTTCCTGCAGCAGCTTCCAGACTGAGCCACCCTTCTCAAACGCAACAGCGCACTGCTCCTTCATGCGTTGCAGGATGAAAGGGATAATCGTGTTCTGGCTGATGTAACCTGTGATGTCCTCCTTCGTGTAGTAGGCCCCCATTTGCTTCTGGTTGATGTACTTCTCAAAGATGTAGCCAAGGACGTCCGGGTTGATTTCCTTGTCGTTGACAATCGCTGTCTCGTCAAGGTGCCACTTGAACTCATCAAAGAAGGCAAACAGCTTGTCAAATGCCTTGTCCGGGATGTCGATCTGCTCCCCACAGTGCTGCTCAACCTGGTGCTTCATGAAAAGGCCGCCGTTCAGATATGGCACCTGCTCCAGCAGTTCGTTCATCTTCTTTGAGCGGTCAGACTCTGGCTTGGCAAAACCCTCAAAGAACAGCGGGCAGAGGAATCTCCGGTAGTAGCTGTCCTTGCCAAGGTTCTTCTTTGCATACTTGAGGCGTTCTGAAAGGTAATCTATGTCCCCGTTGCCAAGGAACCCGCGCTTCTGGATGAAATAGATGAACATCAGCCGGTTGATCATCACTGACACATACCAGCTCTGCTCATGGGCGTCATCAATTCCCGTAATGAGCTTTTCAAAGGCCTTGCGTTCCTTGTCAAACTTAGTGTAGAAGCTCTTTGTAACCTTGTCCTTGTTGAAGGCCGAACGCAGCCTTCCTGTTACATCGAGGATGTTGAGATTGCCAGCCTGCTCAAAGCTGAAACTGAATTTCTGCAGTGTCTGCAGCATCAACTCACCTGATTGTTGCCTGTTGAACTCCAGACTACGGGAAACCCGACGGCCATCTTCACGGTTGAACCAGTTCCAGAGCTGCTTCTCTTGTTTTGCATCGACAAAAATCAGGAGGTGCTCATGGGCTTGCTTCCTGATCTGCACGTGCAGCCTTGAACGGTGTGGGGTTATCGGAATCTGGCCGTTCTTGCCTGGATGCACCAGGAATATCTGCACGCCCTCCTGATCGGCGATAGCTTCAATCTTGTAGCTTTCGCCATCAAGCTTGATCGGGTCTATCCTGTTCTCATTCCTGCCCCAACCCAGTGCTTCCACGAACAGGTTACGGAAATCAAAAGCCTGGAGATACTTCCTAGCAAGTTCCTTATTGAAGGCAGCCATCAATCAGTCACCTCGTTACGCAGCCCCATTGAACAGATAATCTGCGGTTCTTCATTCGGGCCTTCCGTTGGCAGGGAGCAAAGCCTGCCATCCTTGCGCAATGCAAGAACGGATTCCGCCAACTGGTGATCAGCAGCCTTAAGCCGCATCTGCCTGTTCAGGACATCCGTTGCATGGCCCGTCAAGGGATAGTTATAAATTTCCTGGATTGCTTCCTTGAGTGTTGTCAATTCCTCAGTACTGGCAAACAGGGAGTTCTTCTGTCTTTCAAGGTACCCGGACATTTTCTCATATGTCCGGTAGCGTGCACCCCGTGGGTTGCCAAGCTGGCCTCCCGCAAGCCTCGCCTGATCAGCAATCAGCAGTGCCCCCTGGGCGACCAGCTCATGGTGGTTTTCCAGTCTGCCTATGGCAGGCGTGGCCGCCGTACATTCGGCAATTTCAAGGATCCTGCTCTGGGACTCTGTCACGCTGTTTCCATTTTCATCCAACCACGCGAGGGCATCCTGTCCCTCGCCGGTCCTCATGTAAAGCAATACTCCAGTGGGCGCATTCTCCCGCGGGTCATGCTGCTTAGTTGAATAGACCACGTTTGGCAGGGCAGGAATGATCTTCTTCAGCTTTGGATCAGCATCAGATGCATTCTTCCAGATCTGGTATGCACGTGATGTGAGATCAACGTCATCATCCTCCAGGTCATCCAGAGCAGATGACTTCTCGGTATAAAGGTCTCGCAGGTGCTGCTCAGGCATTGCATCCTCGAAGCCATATTCCTCATCAGTGCCAATAACCAGTGCATTTTCGCGAAGGCGGTTCTGCACCTTGCGCCGCAGCAGGATGATGTTCTCCACCCCTTCTGCCGGCAGGAAGGTGTAGCAGTAAATGCTGTCACTCTTCTGCCCGATGCGATCAACACGGCCAGCCCGCTGTATCAGCCTGATGATTGCCCAGGGAATATCAAAGTTCACCACGATTGCGCAGTCCTGCAGGTTCTGTCCTTCGGACAGGATGTCAGTTGTCAGCAGGACTCGGTGCTCATCCTCCGGCTTGATTCGATGCCTCTGCTCATTGCTGTCAGGGCTGAAGCGATATGCTGCCTCTGTGGGGTTGGAGGATGAACCAGTCACGCAGGCCAGCTTGTCAATTCCTGTGTCTGTCAGCTCGTTGTAAAGATACCTCACAGTATCTGCAAACTGAGAGAATACGAGGAACTTGGAACTTGGATGCTGCGCCAGCAGTGTCTTTAGTTCCTTTAGCTTGTTGTCCTTTGATGAGTCCCAGTTGCCAAACAACTCAAGCAGGCTGATGAGCGCTTCACAATCCTCAGAAAGATGCTCTGCAAGTTTCCCCGTCAGCAAGCTGCTGCGCAGCCACTTGTATCTCTTGCCAGTGCGGGACCGCATCCAGTCATAATGCTGGCGAGCTAGATCCTTGAGTCCCGCTATTGCATCAGCAGTTTGCAGGTTCTCATCTGACTCGAACTCGGATTCGGAATCTTCATTGAGGAACTCGAGTTCGCCCTGGGCGCTGTCAACATCCTCGTCTGAATAGCGCGCATTCTGGATGCCTGCATCTAGGGTGCCGATGGGCACATCCAATCCGTTTTCGATCGCATATAGGAAAATGAAGTTTCGCAACAGGTGACTTCTAAGTGACAGTAAGAACACCTGTCCGCTGCTCTCCAGCCGCTTGAAAAGATTCGTACGACAGAACCCGATAAGCCGCTGGCCAGCTTTGGTGAGATTTGCAAGCTGCTCCTTCTCTGAAGTAGTCGGTGCCTTGACAGGTACTTCATCGATGTAACTTGCCAGGCCGTAGCGCGGCAGATGAAGCCGGTTTATCACCTTGACAACTTCATCGCTGTACATCAGTGCGTACTGATCAGTTTGGTCTTCATCATCAACGGAAAACTTGATGGTCTTCGGAACTCGCTTGGGCAGGTAGAACCTGCGATCATCAGCGAATTCCATGTAATGGCGATCCTTCTGTTCGTCCAGCACTGCATAGTTTGTCTTAATAAAAGAACGCGTGCGACGAACCATATACAGGCGCATCAGCTCCTGCCAGTCTTCCGTGTAGTCGCTGAGCATGAATGCCTTCAAAGTGTTTGGCTGGCATTGATGCTTGGCGGAAAAGACCGTCGCACTCATGGAGCGAAACAGTCTCTCGGGACGAAGTGTTAGTGCTTTTTCTGCATCAAGGAACAGGTTGAGCTGGTTGCCAAGGTCCAGGAAGCACTTGTTGTATGGCGTAGCTGTCAGCAGAATGCACTTGCTGTCATTCTTGCCAATGTAATCCTGTACGGTCTTGAATACCCGAGAGTCAGAGTTCCTCAGGTTGTGGCTCTCGTCGATAATCACTAGCCTGAAGCGCTTGAGATCCGGCAGCTCCTTGTTGACCATGCTCATTGACATCACCTGAGCATTGACAGCGAACTGTGTGCGGTAATCATTCCACATCGGTACAAGATTCTTTGGACAGATGATCAGAGTCTCATATGAGTAATCTTCCTGAATGACTTTTGCCAGTGCAGTTGCCATCAGGGTCTTGCCCAGTCCAACCACGTCCGCAAGCATGACGCCACCACGATTGATCAAGTGCCGAGCAGCAATCAATACCGCCTGCTCCTGGAAGGGCAGGAGTTTCCCCTGCATATCCTTGGGAATGGCAAAAGTTGCCAACCCTGCGCGTGCTTCCTGGGAAAGGTGGTACGCCATCTTGAGGTAGATATGATAAGGAGGCGGATCATCGGGACCAGCCCAGCTCTCCTCAATAATGTCAATCAGAGCTTGCGTGATGTCAAGGCTGCAGCGGTCATTCCAGCGTTCCTCAAACCAGTGGGCAAGTTTGTCCGCTGCATCGTTGTCAGTTACTTCCGTGTTCAATTCACCCTGAAGTGAAAGTCCGGACTTGGTCAGGTTGCTGCTGCCAAGGTAGCCTACCCTTGGCGTGATATTGTCATTTCTGTGGCATAGGTAAAGTTTCGCGTGCAGGCTATGCCTGAGGAATACCTTTACCTTTAGCTTTCCTGCGCGCAGCTGACCAACCAGCCGTTGCAGGCCAGCCTCGTCCTCTCCAGTGGGAATGCCAAACTCAAGTTGCTTGCGGAACTGCCTGGCTATTTCATCCTGCATTTCCTTAAGCTGCTTGTTATCCGGTGCTTCATGATCACCCTTGAGGGAATGCAGGCTGGCTTTCAGTTCATCGTCAAGTGTGTAGCCCATCCCGACAAGCAGTCGGCAATAGTCGTTCTCTATGCCAGAGAATTTCTCGATTTCGGAGTCAATGATCTTCCAGCCACGAAGGTTAAAGTAACCAACGCTGAAGTCTGCCCTGTGAGAACCCTGTAGCGTTTCTCTTAGCGCAGGGGCTAATTCATTTTCTATGTTGTCGAAGATACGTGGCAATTATTAGCCTCTTAACAACCCACCGGTTAGTTCCTCGGCGTTGGCATTTCGGGCCGTCGCCACTGGGAATTTATCATAGCATTAACAATCCCAGGCCGCTGGGCTCTGGGCTCGGGCCTGTCTTCCAACGTGTCGCAATTCCGGGGCGTAACGATACGTAGGCCCCAAACCTGCGGCCAGTGGCCTGTCGCATTTATGCGATGTAACGATACAAAGGCCTGCTCCCTGCGGCCAGCGGCCTGTCTCATCCCTGTTCGACACTGATACCTTCTGAACACTGCCCACTGTTAACTGCTCACTGATTAACATCCCACATCCCCCATCCCGCATCCCGCTCCTGTCTCATCCCCTTCTCCCAACTGCGACCCCCTGATCCCCGGTCCCCGGTCCCAGGTCCCTGATTAACAACCGGTCCCCTGTACCAGTTGTCAGCAGAAAAACCCCGATTGTTGGGACATTTTCCGGCTGGAGGGGCTGCCGAGGGGGTCTGGAGGGGTGCTCAGGGGGGTCTCGCGACAGTTAGGTTAATAACGTCCGCAAAGGGGGGATCAGGCCCGATGGATACTGCCGATGCCGCCGGTGGCCGGGGATTAACTGTTAAAAGAGTAACCAGTGGTCAGTGGTCAGTGGGCAGTAGGAACAGTTGAAATAGTATTGATAGTTTCAATAGTCAGATTTGAGAACGGACACTCCCGTGTACTCACTATTCGCACTATTCAGACTATCCAAACTATTCATACCTGGTCTCAAGTGCGTATGCGTGCCCGATAATTAAAGGAGGTGGATACAGCACCCAGAGCAGCGCAGACCAAAAACCAGTTCGGCACCTTCGCCGGGGTCTACGTGCCGTCCATCCTCACCATCCTCGGCGCGATCATGTTCATGCGCGCCAACTTCGTGACGGGCGAGGCCGGCATCATCGGCGCGCTGTCCATCCTGCTGTTAGCCAAGGCTGTATCAGTGCTCAGCGTGATCAGCGTCTCGGCGATCGCCACCAACATGACGGTGCGCGGCGGCGGGGCCTACTTCCTGATCTCGCGCTCGCTGGGGCCGGAATTCGGCGGCTCGATCGGCCTCGCGTACTTCCTCGCGCAGGCGCTGTCCATCCCGTTCTACATCCTCGGTTTCACCGAGGCGATGGCCTTCGCCCTGCCGCAGTACAGCGCCTGGAGCGCGGACATCGCCTATGCCGCGGCGGCGCTCCTGCTGGTCGTGGCCTGGGTCGGGGCCTCCTGGGCGATCCGCGTGCAGTACGTCGTGATGGGGGCGCTCGCGCTGTCGGTGGCGGCGATCTTCATCACCGGCGGCATGCACTGGAGCGAGGCCACCTTCATGCACAACCTGGCGGCGAACTACACCCAGCACGTGGTGCCGACGCCCGAGGGGCAGGAGCCGCACAACTTCTGGAGCATCTTCGCGATCTACTTCCCGGCGGTGACGGGCTTCCTGGCCGGCGTGAACATGTCCGGCGACCTGAAGGACCCCAGCCGCTCGATCCCCAAGGGCTCGCTCCTGGCCGTGCTGACAGGCTTCATCGTGTACCTGCTGATCATCCTCGTGAACGGCGGCGCGTTCTCCCGCGAGCAGCTGATCAACCAGCCGTTTGAGATCATGGGGCAGATGGCGCCCTTCGGCATGGGGGTGCTGATCGCGCTTGGGGTGGTGGCGGCCACGCTGTCGTCCGCGCTCGGCAGCTACCTCGGAGCGCCGCGTATCCTGCAGGCGGTGGCGCGGGACAGGCTGCTGCCGTTCCTGAACCCCTTCGCCGGCGGATCGAAGAAGGGCGATGAGCCCCTGCCGGCGCTGGCGCTGACGGCGGTGATCACCTTCGGCGTGCTGTACTGGAGCTACAACATCGCCCAGGGGGACAGCTTCAACATCGTGGCAAGCGTGATCACGATGTTCTTCCTTTATACATATGGCACGCTGAACCTGGCCGCCTTCACCGAGGCCTTCGGGCGCAACCCGAGCTTCCGCCCGCGCTTCAAGCAGTTCCACTGGTCCACGGCACTCGTCGGCTTCCTGGCCTGCGGCGCGATCGCCTTCATCATCGACCCGCCGGCCGCCGTGGTGGCGGTGCTCGTGATCGGCGCGCTGTACTGGTACCTGCACCACCGCGAGCTCAGGGCCGCATTCGGTGATGCGCGGCGCGGCTTCATATATACAAATGTGCGCAACCAGCTGCTGCGCCTGCGCTCGATGCCGGCCGACCCGAAGAACTGGCGCCCGACGATCCTCGTGTTCACCGGCAACCCGAGCACGCGCGACTTCCTCGTGCGCTACGCCAACTGGCTGGAGAGCTCGCGCGGGATCGTGATGATCGTGAACATCATCGTGGGCAGTGATGAGCGCAGCGGCTTCCACCACCTGCGGGCCACGAAGCAGATCGAGGCCTACCTGGAGCACAACAACCTGCCGGCCTTCCCGATCGCGGTGGCCACCGACGACCTGTCGATCGGGATGGAGATGGTGCTGCAGACCGCCAGCATCGGCCCGATCCGCCCGAACCTGGTGATGCTCGGCTGGCCCTCGGAGCGCACCAACCTGCAGGCCTATACCCGCAACCTGAAGAGCGCGACCGCCAAGGGCATGAGCCTCCTGATGATCCGCGGCAAGAGCCTGCCGCCGCAGATGGGCCAGCGCAGCATCGACGTCTGGTGGCGCGGGCGGCAGAACGGTTCGCTGATGCTGCTGCTGGCGCACATGCTGCAGCACAGCATCGGCTGGACTTCGGCACGCATCCGCATCCTGCGTGTGGTGCCACGCGAGGTGGAAAAGGAGCCGGCCCTGACAGACCTGCGCAACATCATGGAGGAAGCGCGGGTGGAGGCGGAGCCGGTGGTGATCGTCACCGAGGCAAGCTTCCGCGAGGTGCTGCAGCAGCACAGCATGCAGGCCACGACGGTGTTCCTAGGTTTCGCCACCCCGGAGCCGGAGGAATCGCAGGCCTGGCGCGACATGTATGAGGAG
This sequence comes from Planctomycetales bacterium, assembly GCA_022646745.1. Taxonomy (GTDB): domain Bacteria; phylum 4484-113; class 4484-113; order 4484-113; family JAFGCY01; genus JAHEFU01. The sequence continues at coordinate 1,112,675 of CP060262.1, forward strand.
CTGCTGGAGGGCATGCCCACCACCCTGATGGTGCAGGCGCTGGATGAGGAAGACAAGGCACTGCTCGGATAGGAGGCAGGGAGCAGGAAGCGGAAAGCAGAAAGCAGACTCAATCAAATGGTTTGTAATGCCTGTTGATAAAGTGGATTATTCTATTAGCTGATGCGCTAATTATAAGACTACGGAAGATCACGGGCTATTCCAAACTTGGAAAAGTATGCCTGGCCAAGTTCGAATTGGATTCGTAATTATTATTAGCGAATAAGCTCGGAATAAGCTCTGTATTGGCTTTATCGCTGACGTGAATAGAAGGAGTAATATGATCCGGGATCTGCCTCGGTTGATCAGGACGGATCAGGAATGGCTGGGAACTGAGTATTTTCTGGCCGGCATACACTTTCAATTTTGTCCGAAGTGTATGGCCTTTGGCCTCGTATCAGCTCTTCGGCTTGAGGTGCGCCAGGTCCTTTGGCAGCTCCACTCCCATCTTGTCCAGCGCATAAACCATCAGGTTTGAATTGAAGCTGCCAAAATCCTCCACCAGCTCGCCGCCCGGCTTGAAGATCCAGACTCGCGGCGTACCCTTCTCGCGCATGTCCATGCTGATTTCAGTCTGCTTCACATCCGGGTCCCACAGCACCGGGGCCTGCAGGCCGCGCTCGAGGATCGTGGCCTCGGCCTGCTCCTCCACCTTGTCGGCGTTGATGGTGTAGATGTCCACGCCGACATCGTACTTCTGCATGTTTCGGTACATCAGTTCCACGAAGGGCAGCTGGCGCTTGCAGTGCGGGCATTCGCTGATCCAGAAGAACAGCAGAAACGGCCGGCCGCTGTCAGCCAGCTCCTTGAATGTGACATGCTCCTTGCCGCCGACTTCCTTCAGGTCGAACTCATAGGACGGCTTGGCATCCTTCCCATCCTTTCCCTGCGCAAAGGCAGAACCGGACCAGCCGAGGAGGCCCAGCACAAGCAGCAAGACAGTCAGCTTCAGAACACGCATTTCCACTCCGTTAACATTGCCCGCAGGCCATTATCCATGACGTGGCCGGGGCCTGCAGTATTCATCGCGGCTGTTATGCTCATTGCAGTGCTGCAGGGACGCGGCCAAGGGAGGACTGTGGCTTGCTCGCTTCCAGGTTCATTTACGCCTTTCTCATCATTGAGCTGCTTGTGCTGCTGGGCGGTGACCCCGCGCATTCACAGGACAAGTGGATGGTGGGCAGCCAGGAACAGGTGCGCGCCTTGAACATGGTGCAGATCGCGCTGACCGCCTACCAGTCGAGCCACGGCAAGTGGCCGAAGAACTGGAAGGAGCTGCGCGAGAGCGGGATCTGGCAATCCGTGCTGCTCAATGAACAGGGCCAGGCGCTGGACCCGGACAATGATGGACCGCCCAAACTCGGCAGCGGCCTGAACTATCGCGGCGTTGACAGCGAGGGTCGGGCGGTGCTTGTGGTGCTGGTGCCGCGCGGGGCAGCCGCGCTGCAAAGCGAGGAGGAACGCACCTGGCGGCTGGAACCGCAGCCGGACTACGCCCAGCGCCTGAAATGGCTGGACAGCCAGGGCTTCACAGCCGCGCGCGGGATCACGCTGGCGGACTACATTGACGACAAGGGGATGCTGGGCCTGTTTGCGATCTGCGGGGTGATCGAGGAGGGGCTGAAGCTGTACACGCTTGAGAACAGCGGCGGGCCGGAGGAGCTGGACCAGCTGATTGACAGCGGATACTGCCCGGTGGACCGCCAGAGCATCAACCCGCGAACGGGAGCACGCCTGAAGTTCGACGGCAGCCGCGGCGAGCTGAAGCTCAGCTTCGACAAGGACGGGAAGCTCACCGGAGTCTGGCCGGTGCTGTCCGATGGCAAGGAGCTGAAAGCGCCGGGGGTTTTCTAGCGAGGACCTTGGATCTGGGGTGTAGTGGGTAATGAATCATGAATAAAGAAATTAATTATGCGAAGGTCTATAAGCACCTGATAATCGAATTCGCAGATGGATCAAATGCTGAGCTGAAACTTGATCTTCAAAACTGTGTTGTTGTATTGGAGATCAATGACGAGATAACCTTGCTAAAGCGATTTCGTCTGTCATTCCTTGGTTGCACAAACGTTGAAGTTGTCATGGAAGGAGAAGACGAGGATAGACAAACTGACCTGATATATCGCATACAGGAATCTGAGGCGGAGGGTGATCTTAGACACTTCCTGGTTGAATTCAATTCGGAATCTACCGTGACAATTTCATGCAAGGACTTCACGCTGTCCAAAATTGGGCCACGAAGGGACTGGAAAGAGCAGGTTCTGAAGTTTGACGTTGACAAAGTCAATCAGCTAACAAAAGGACTGATAAATCACAAGATTCTGAGCGAGGAGGAAGCCGATAAGTATGCCTATGCATTGCTGACTATTGAGATGCATTGTGAACCTCTTTTTCTTGTGGATATCCCCAACTTGATCGAATTGTTGTCAAAAGAAAATCTATCAGATGCAGAACGAAAAGACGTTCTGGGCGATATACGGCTGGGCCTTTCTTCGATCGTGGAGCAGATTGACGATGCAAAGTTACTGGAAGTGTAAAGCAGATGATGAGCACATACAAGATACAGTTCTTACGCTTTGCCGCTGGCCTGTTTGCCATCCACGCCCTGTTGGACGCCTGCGGCGACCCCCACCCGGGATGTCCAGCGGCAATCCTATGATGCTCTTCTTCGTGCCTTGGTGACTTGGTGGTTTCATTTTTGTTGGCCAGCAAGACACAAAGACACCAAGCAGATCGGATAGCGGCACTTGTTTTACGCAACCGGAAGTGGATATGGCGAAGAAGGCGTATATGGAAGTAGGGCGGCGGTAATACCGCCGCCGCGGATGGGGTGTCAGCCCATCCCTCCGTCATGCATGTTGCACGAGTGACCGGCTTGCGCCGGGATACCGCGCCGAGCTTGCGCTCGACCTCCGGAAAGCAATGAGTTGTGAAGAGTGAGCAATGATGGTTTCGCAGGTCGAGGTAACAACAAGCCTTTGTCTGGCTCATGGCTCATTCTTCATTGCTCATGATTGGCTCATGCGGAATGTTTCGGCTGCATCCGCCTGCGGCTGGACTGACCTCCTCGCCGAGCTTGCGCTCGACCTCCGGAAAGCAATGAGTTGTGAAGAGTGAGCAATGATGGATTCGCAGGTCGAGGCAACAACAAGCCTTTGTCAGGCTCATTGCACAATCTTCATTGCTCATGATTGGCACATGCAGAATGTTTCGGCTGCATCCGCCTGCGGCTGGGATGCAGAACCCCTGGTCAGTCCTGCCTGCGGCGGGACTGACCTCCGTGTCATCCTTACGGATGACCTCCTATTTGTCGTCGGGGACGGGGATGTCGAGCAGCTTGAGCACCGCTTCGCTGTAGCCGGCCTTGTAGCCCGTGATAGTGTCGATGAACTCGCCGCCCGCCCCGAACACGTAGGTCACCGGCATGCCAAGGTCCTTCAGGCCGTAGGCCTTGTCCGTGCGCCGGCCGTGCATGTCCCACAGCACCGGGATTGACAGCCCGGTCTCGGCGATGTAGCTGCGGCAGTCGCGCTCGCGGTCGTCGATGTTGATGCTGACGAGGTACATGTCCAGCTCATGCTCGCGGATCGAGTCATTGAGCTCCTGCACGTAGGGCATCTGCATCCGGCAAAGCTGGCAGCTGGACAGCCACCACACCAGCACGAAGGGCTTCTTGCTGCGGGCCAGTTCCTCGAAGCTCAGGCCGCCCGCGTCGTTGACGTAGTCCAGGTCGAAGGCGTAGTACTCCCAGTCCGGGTTGGGCTTGGAGTCATCCTCGCCCTGGGCCAGCGCGGGCGCAAAGCCGCAGGCCGTGAAGGCCAGCGCCAGCAACATGATCAACATCCTATCTCTCATCCGGTACCTCTTCTATATCCAGGCGCCGCGCCATGCCTTCCATGTCCCGGCATGTCATCAACAGCGCATCTTCCTGTGTGTCAGTGTAATAACGCTTGCGCAGGCCAACCTGCGTGAAGCCGAGCCGCTCGTACAGGGTTATCGCCGCCTCGTTGCTGACCCTTACCTCCAGCACGATATAGGCGATCCCTTCCTGGATTCCCTGGAAGGCCGTGTACGCAATCAGCTGCTCGGCGATGCGCCTGCCCCGGTACTCCTGCTTGGTGGCAATAGTGCCGATGTGCGCCTCGTCGTAGATGAACCAGCTGCCGATGTACCCAACCAGCTCGTGCTGATCCTTCGTTTCTATGACAAAGAAGCGGGCGTGCCTGTTCGCATCGATGTCGGATTCGTACATCGATCGCTTCCATGGAGTGGGAAAACTGTACTGCTCGATCACGAGCAGGGGATCCAGGTCCGCTTCAGCCATCCGCCGGATCCTGAACTGGTCAAAGGCTCCCGCCATGCGTAAATTATAGGTTGAACCGGGGCCTGATCCTCAAGCAGAGATTGACTCGTGCCGATCCACTGAAATAAGATGGAAGCCGTGAAGCTCAGCCTCAACCTGCAGAACTGCGAGATCCCCGCCGGGTGCGCCAACTTCGGCGAGCTCGTTTCGTACATGGAGGAGCAGCAGATCCCGCAGGATGAGGTGATCACCCGCATCATCATCGACGGCAGCGATGTCAGTTCCGAGCGTGAGCTGGAGCTGGCCACGGAGCCGCTCAGCGAATTCGAGATCGTTGAGTTCTACTCCGCACGCACGCTTGACCTGGCCCGCCAGAGCATGCAGGATGCAACAGAACTGCTGCCGGCGCTGCAGGCGGACCTGCCGAACGTGGCCACGGAGCTGCGCGGCGGCAACATCCAGGACGGGCTCCTGATGTTCGACAAATGCCTGGAGATCATCAGCCACTACGTCAGCCTGGTGAATGCGATTGACGGGATCTACCGCCGGATCGACCCCAGTTTCCGCCTGCTGCCGAGTGCAGATGCGGCGACGGACGAGAACGAGACGGATTTCGATGTGGACAGCCTCAACCCGAACCCGGACAATGAGCTGAAGACCTTCGCCTCGATTGAGAACCTGCGCCAGAAGCTGATGAGCGTGGAGCAGGCCCAGGCGAACGGGGACAGCCTGCTTTTGGCGGACCTGATCGAGTTCGAGATCCTGCCAATCGTGGGGATCTGGAACAACGAACTGCCGGTGCTGAACGGGCGGGTGCAAAGAGAAAACGCAAAAGCCTGATTCCCCTGCCGTCTCACGCAAGCGCTCGACGGTCTGCGTGACGGCAAGAAACAAGTTTCGTGCCGCACGCACGAACAGCGCTCTCCCAACAAACATTGGAAGATAAAGCGAGCCCCAGGGCTCGCTTTTTGCTTTCTTCGAGCAATGAAGAGTGAGCAATGAGAAGAAGTGGGATGAGGGATGGGGGATGAGGGATGAGCAGAAGCAGAATGAGAAGCAGTTAAGCAATGAGCAATGAAGAGTGAGCAATGAGCCCATGAGGCAGTTTGCCTGCTTCGTTGCATGGAATTATTTCTGACAACGGGTACTGAATTCGGGTTGTTGAACTCTGACAGTTCTGCATGGCGAGACAGAGATTGCAGCATTGGCTCATTGCTCACTCTTCATTGCTCATTGCTAACAAGGCGACTGGCAGTCGCCGCTCCAGCGAGCTGAATGCTCGCGCTCCATCCCCCGTCCCATTGTGCGCAAGCAAGTTGCGCACCTCCGCATCCCACATCCCACATCCCCCATCCCTCATCCCCCATCCCCCATCCCTCATCCCTCATCCCTCATCCCTCATCCCCCATCCCGCTTTTAGCACCTTGAGTCGGTAAACCCCGGCTTAATTTGCGTAAAGCGGGCAGTTTTTATATCGACCCCACTTTCAAAAACTTTAGGCCGCGGGTAGATTCTCCCTGCGGGCAGATTCCCCTGGTTGCCTGGCAACGATGAAGTTGCCAGTGGGGAGCCCGCCAACCCTTTCGCACGTTCAAGGAGGAATGTGTAATGAGTGTCACACGTATCTACCAGAACCCGTTGGCTATCAATGCGAACCGGAATCTGAAGATCACCGGAATGAACATCTCCAAGTCCCTGGAGCGCCTGTCATCCGGTTTGCGTATCAACCGTGCCGCTGACGACGCCGCCGGCCTCTCCATCAGTGAGAAGTTGCGCAGCCAGATCCGCGGCCTCAACCGCGCCAGCACCAACGCCCTGGACGGCATTTCGCTAATCCAGACCGCGGAAGGTGCACTCAACGAGACGCACTCGATCCTGCAGCGCATGCGCGAGCTGAGTGTCCAGGCTGCCAACGGCATCTACACCGCCGGTGACCGCCAGGCCATCCAGCAGGAGGTCGGGCAGCTGATCGATGAGATCAACCGCATCTCGGACACCACCGAGTTCAACACCAAGACCCTGCTTGACGGAACGCTGGGCGCCCTGATCTCCACCGACGACTTCACCAAGGTCCGTGCGGCCGTGGTCGGCAACGTCGGCAACGGCGGAAACTTCGTGCTGCGTGCCGCGGCACTCAACACCGGCCAGCTGCAGGTGCAGAAGACCGACGTGTTCTCCACCGTCCAGCAGGCTGACGCCGTCGGCAAGATCAACTACGCCAAGACCTACCGGGCTGACGTTGACATCGCCACCTCCAGCGTGAGCGGCGTCGGCAAGACCGGCATCTACCAGGTCGAGGTGATCAACGATGCCAACGGCTCGACCGCCGTGCAGAGCACCGTGGACGCAACCTTCCGCATCAGCGGCGCCTCCTTCGCGGGTGGCGGCCTGAGCGTCGGCCGTTCCCTGCAGGCCGAGGAGCTGACCGTCGGCGACAAGATCCTGCTGACCGTCAACACCCAGAGCGGCGTGCAGACCGTGAGCGTCGTGCTCGGCAGCCTCGGCACCGACATGACCAGCATGGCGGCCCTGATGAGCACCGCGCTCAACAACGGCATTGCCAACGTCTCCAACGTGACATTCAACGCGAGCGGCCAGTTCAGCATCAACGTCTCGAACGGCGGTTCCTCACTCTCGATCATCAGCACGCAGTTCGTTGACACCGACGGCAGCGGTTCCGACTTCTACATCAGTTTCGGTGCCTCCGGCCAGTCCAACAACTTCTACAGTGCGGTGCAGTACAGCTTCTTCAACAACGGCAGCGCCACCTCCGGCAGCCTGACCCGCACAGGCGCGAGCGGCGAGTACTTCTCGATCGGCGATGCCAACACCGGTACCGTCGGAATCCGCTTCGACGTGCGCCATGACTTCAGCCAGGTCAGCCTGGCCGGCGCGACCCAGACCGACACCCTGACCTGGAGCCGCTACGGTGGTGGCAACAGCATCCAGGAGTACGGCGAGGTCTGGCAGAGCGGCCCGGCCGTGACGAACGGCACCTTCATGGTCAGCGCGATCTCCGAGCGCACCTATGCGATCTTCGAGTTTGACAACGAGTCATACACCAGCCTGGTGGCAGCCGGAACCGACCAGGATGTCGCCCTGCTGACGGCGCGCGGCGCCCGCATGAGCAACCTCAACGGTGACCAGACCTTCTCGATCGCGATGGCCTTCGAGGGCGCGGTCGGCACCAACCTGGAGAACATCCACTTCGCGGTGGATGGCATCATGCAAAGCGGCGAGACCGCTACCTTCAACATCAGCACCAACAACGTGCTGACGGCGGACCAGCTCAACACGCTGGCCAGCCTCAACCGCTTCCAGGAGTTCGGCGTGTTCAACGGCCGCGACAGCGTGGAACTGACCCTCTACCTGCGCGGATCCAGCAACACCACCACAGTCAACCTGACCAAGAACGACACCTTCGAGGACATGGCGGGCAAGATCAGCCTGGCGATGTACAACCCGGACGGATCCGGCATCATCACCAGCGGCATCATCAACCCACAGCAGATCCCCGACCTGGTGCATGTCAACACGGTCGGCATGGCGAAGGGCACGATGTCCATCACCACCGCGGTGCCGGGAGCTGAGATCGTGTTCGCCGGTGACGAGAGCATCCTGAAGGCCCTGTCCCTGATCGAGGTGCAGGCCGGCGAGGCTCCGGTGTACAGCATCAACGCCTTCAACATCGAGAAGAACCAGCAGGTCGGCAGCGTGATCGTCAACTCCAACGAGATCAACGGCCTGCTGCCCGGCGTGAAGGTCTTCTTCGACAACACGCTCGGCCTCAAGCTGGATCCCCAGCCCCCGGTCACGGCCCAGGGCGGCGGTACCAACAACCTGACGAGCTTCGGCTACCAGCAGCCGACCGAGCGCCCGAGCATCTCACTGTCCGGCAGCGTGGAGAGCTTCTTCATCCACGTCGCCCCGCGTGACTTCACCCTGCAGATCGGTGCCAACCAGGGCCAGACGATCAACACCTTCCTGTCCGACATGAGTGCCGAGGCACTCGGCGTGGAGGGCCTGGTGGTCGTCACCAGCGACCTGGCACAGGAGAGCATCAGCATCGTCGACCACGCGATCAGCAAGGTCAGCTCTGAGCGTTCCCGTCTCGGTGCAATCCAGAACCGCCTGGAAAGCACGATCCGCAACTTGGACGTCAGCGCCGAGAACCTGACCTCCTCCGAGAGCCGCATCCGCGACGTGGACGTGGCGCTCGAGACGATTGCCAGCACCCGCAACCAGATCCTGCTGCAGGCTGGCGTAGCTGCGATGGCCCAGGCCAACCAGCTGCCCAACCAGATGCTGCAGCTGCTGCGCTAGGCATAAGGCAACCAGCCCAGCCGTACCGGGTCCATCAAGCGGGCCGGGCGGCGGGGATGAGCATCGCCGGATTAGGCAAGGGATGGAGCCCCCCGGGTGGAAACGCCCGGGGGGCCTTTCAGTTTTCAGGGACGAGGGACCGGGGATCGGCAGTTGGCAGAATCAGAATGAGAAGCAGCAGAATGCAATCGTCAGTGAGCTGATTCCTTTACCTGCTTCTGCATCTGCATCTGCTTCTCATCCTGCATCTGATTCTGATTCTACTTCTGTTTCTGCTTCTGTTTCTTAATTTTTACCTGACAACTGACCACTGCCAACAGACCACTTTTCAATGGCTAAATTACCCTGAATATTATTAGTCTCCTTATCAAGTTCCGGGAATAGATTACTGATACTCGTTAGGCTTTGTCAGAGCACCACGGCCTTTAGCAAGCTGTGGCCGGCCATAGCAACCGAGCACGTTCAAGGAGGAATGTGTAATGAGTGTCACACGTATCTACCAGAACCCGCTGGCAATCAATGCCAACCGGAACCTGAAGATCACCGGAATGAACATCTCCAAGTCATTGGAGCGCCTGTCTTCCGGATTGCGCATCAACCGTGCCGCTGACGACGCAGCGGGACTGACCATCAGTGAGAAGCTGCGCAGCCAGATCCGCGGCCTCAACCGCGCCAGCACCAACGCGCTGGACGGCATCTCCCTGATCCAGACGGCGGAGGGCGCCCTCAACGAGACGCACTCGATCCTGCAGCGCATGCGTGAGCTGAGCGTGCAGGCCGCCAACGGCATCTACACCGCCAACGACCGCCAGGCGATCCAGTCCGAGGTCGGGCAGCTGATCGACGAGATCAACCGCATCTCCGACACCACCGAGTTCAACACCAAGACCCTGCTTGACGGTACGCTCGGTGCCCTGATCTCCACCGACGACTTCACCAAGGTCCGCGCGGCGGTGGTCGGCAATGTCGGCAACGGCGGCAACTTCGTGCTGCGCGCCGCGGCACTGGACACCGGCCAGCTGCAGGTGCAGAAGACCGACGTGTTCTCCACGGTGCAGACCGGCGACGCGGTCGGCTCGATCAACTTCCAGAAGACCTACCGCGCCGACGTTGACATTGCCACCGCCGGCGTGAGCGGTGTGGGCCAGACCGGCCTGTACCAGGTCGAGGTGATCCGCGATGCCAACGGCTCCACCGCCGTGCAGAGCACCGTGGACGCCACCTTCCGCATCAGCGGCGCGTCCTATGCGGGCGGCGGCCTGAGCCTCGGCCGCTCCCTGCAGGCCGAGGAGCTGACCGTCGGCGACAAGATCCTGCTCACGGTGAACACCCAGAGCGGCGTCGAGACCGTCAGCATCGTGATCGGCAGCCTCGGCACCGACATGACGAGCCTCGCCGGCCTGATGAGCACCGCTCTCAACAACGGCCTGGCAAACGTCTCGAGCGTGGGCTTCAACGCCGCCGGCCAGTTCAGCATCGGGGTCTCCAACGGTGGCTCCAGCCTGAGCATCATCAGCACGCAGTTCGTTGACACCGACGGCAGCGGCTCGGACTTCTACATCAGCTTCGGCTCCAGCGGGCAGTCCAACAGCTTCTACAGCGCGGTGCAGTACAGCTTCTTCAACAACGGCAGTGCGACTTCCGGCAGCCTGGCACGCGCCGGTGGTGCCAGCATCAGCGGCCAGTACTTCTCGATCGGCGATGCCAACACCGGTACCGTCGGCATCCGGCTCGACGTGCGCTTCGACTTCAGCACGGTCAGCCTGGCCGGCTCCAACGCGAGCGACACCCTGAAGTGGGAGCGCTTCACCGGCGGCAACAGCCTGCAGGAGTACGGTTCCGTCTGGCAGGAGGGCAGCGCCGTCACCAACGGCACCTTCCTCGTCAGTGCGATCTCGGAGCGCACATATGCGATCTTCGAGTTCGACAACCAGGCCTACACCAGCCTGACGAGCGGCGGCACCGACCAGGAGGTCGCACTGCTGACCGCCCGCGGCGCGCGGATGAGCAATGTCAACGGCGACCAGACCTTCTCGATCGCCGTGGCCTTCGAGGGCGCGGTCGGCACCAACCTGGAGAACATCCACTTCGCGGTGGACGGCATCCTGCAGAGCGGAGAGACGGCGACCTTCAACATCAGCACCAACAACGTGCTGACGGCGGACCAGCTCAATACCCTGGCAAGCCTCAACCGCTTCCAGGAGTTCGGCGTGTTCAACGGCCGCGACAGTGTGGAGCTGACCCTCTACCTGCGCGGTTCCTCGCAGACCACCACCGTCAACCTGACCAAGAACGACACATTCGAGGACATGGCGGGCAAGATCTCGCTGGCGATGTACAACCCGGATGGGACGGGCATCATCACGAGCGGCATCATCAACCCGCAGCAGATCCCGGATCTGGTGCACGTGAACACGGTCGGCATGGCGAAGGGCACGATGTCCATCACCACCGCCGTGCCCGGCGCCGAGGTCGTGTTCGCCGGTGACGAAAGCCTGCTGAAGGCCCTGTCACTGGTGGAGATCCAGGAGGGCGAGGCCCCGGTGTACAGCATCAACGCCTTCAACATCGAGAAGAACCAGACGGTCGGCTCCACGATCGTGCGGTCCAACGAGATCAACGGCCTGCTGCCCGGTGTGAAGCTGTTCTTCGACAACACGCTCGGCCTCAAGCTGGATCCCCAGCCCCCGGTCAACACCACCAACAACCTCACGAGCTTCGCGTACCAGCAGCCCAACGAGCGTCCTGACATCTCCCTGTCCGGCAGCATCGAGAGCTTCTTCGTACACGTCGCCCCGCGTGCCTTCAACCTGCAGATCGGCGCAAACCAGGGCCAGACGATCGACACCTACCTGTCCGACATGAGTGCGGAAGCACTCGGTGTGGAGGGACTCGTCGTCGTCACCAGTGACCTGGCGCAGGAGAGCATCAGCATCGTCGACCACGCGATCAGCAAGGTCAGCTCTGAGCGTTCCCGCCTGGGAGCGATCCAGAACCGTCTCGAGAGCACGATCCGCAACCTGGACGTGAGCGCCGAGAACCTGACCTCTTCAGAGAGCCGCATCCGTGACGTGGACGTGGCACTGGAGACCATCGCCAGCACGAGGAACCAGATCCTGCTGCAGGCTGGTGTGGCTGCGATGGCCCAGGCCAACCAGCTCCCTCAGAACATGCTGCAGCTGCTGAGGTAGTGAAGCCTCTGACGCTTCGCAGCATCTCACTTGATCAGTGAGCAGCGCCCCCGGGCCAGTGGCCCGGGGGCTTTTTAATAATCAGTTGGCAGTGGGCAGTGGGGAGTATCAGAATGAGAATGAGAAACAGAAGCAGCAGAAGAGGGTAAACAGTTGTAAGTTTCCTGACCTGCTTCTCATTCTGATTCTGATTCTGAGCCTGACCACTGATTTCTGACAACTGGCCACTGTTTTTCTGACTTTGCGGCTGAAATCGAAAATAAATCCGGTCCATTTTCCAGCGACCCTGACCAATGGTCTATTCTCCGCCCCCATTTTCTTAACCGCGGCTGAAGCGACGCCGATATTGGTTGCCAATCTCCCCGTTTGATTCCTTCATTCCAGGCCGCTCCTGTCCCGGCATTCGCCCTCTCCTCCCCGCGCTACACCCCGCAGGCAGTTTATCGGCCACAATTGCAGCAGCTTTAGTTTTCCGGTAGATTTTTCCCGCCGGACAGCAGGACCAAGTGTCAGAAATGGCAGGTGACGGCTGGCCGAGCATCCCGCCTACGTTCAAGGAGGAATGTGGCATGAGTGTTTCTCGTATATATCAGAACCCGTTGGCAATCAACGCCAACCGTAACCTCAAGATCACGGGGATGAACATCTCCAAGTCCCTGGAAAGACTGTCCAGTGGTCTGAGGATCAACCGTGCCGCAGATGACGCCGCCGGCCTCTCCATCAGTGAGAAGTTGCGCAGCCAGATCCGCGGCCTCAACCGCGCCAGCACCAACGCCCTGGACGGCATCAGCCTGATCCAGACCGCGGAAGGTGCGCTCAACGAGACCCACAGCATCCTGCAGCGCATGCGTGAGCTGTCCGTGCAGGCCGCCAACGGCATCTACACCGCCGGCGACCGCATCGCGATCCAGCAGGAAGTCAGCCAGCTCGTGGGGGAAATCAACCGCATCTCCGACACCACGGAGTTCAACACCAAGACCCTGCTCGACGGGACGCTCGGCGCCCTGATCTCGACTGACGACTTCAGCCGGATCAGCGCGGCCGTGACCGGCAACGTCGGCAAGGGTGGCAACTTCGTGCTGAAGGCCGCCGCGCTGACAACCGGCAACCTGCAGGTGCAGAAGTCGGACGTGTTCTCCACGGTGCAGCAGGCGGACGCCGTCGGCCGGATCAACTCCGCGCTGACCTTCCGCGCGGATGCGGAGATCGCCACCGCCAGCACAAACGGCGTCGGGCATACCGGCATCTACCAGGTCGAGGTGCTGAATGACAGTTTCGGCAGCGTGGCCGTGCAGAGCACCGGTCCCGGCACCTTCCGCATCAGCGGTGCCTCGATCAGCGGCGGCGCCCTGAGCATCGGCCGCAACCTGCAGGCGGAGGAGCTGACCGTCGGCGACAAGATCCTGCTGACAGTCAACACCCAGAGCGGCGTGAGCACGGTCAGCATCGTGCTCGGCAGCCTCGGCACAAACATGACGAGCCTGGCCGGACTGATGAGCAACGCGCTGAACGGCGGCTTTGCCAACGTCTCGAACGTGACCTTCAACGCCAGCGGACAGTTCAGCATCAACGTCTCCAACGGCGGCTCGACCCTGTCCATCATCAGCTCCAAGTTCGTTGACACAGATGGCAGCGGCTCGGACTTCTACATCAGCTTCGGCAGCGCCGGTGGTTCGAACACCTTCTACAGTTCGGTGCAGTACAGCTTCTTCAACAACGGCAGCGCCACCTCCGGCAGCCTGTCCCGCGGCGGCGGTGCCAGCATCAGCGGCCACTTCTTCTCGATCGGCGATGCCAACACGGGCACGATCGGCATCCGCTTCGACACCCGCTATGACTTCAGCCAGGTCAGCCTCGCCAACACGACGGCGACCGATACCATCAACTGGAGCCGCTGGGACGGTGGCAACAGCATCCAGGAGTACGGCAAGGTCTGGCAGGATGGACCGGCCGTTACCAACGGCACCTTCATCGTGTCCAGTGCCGGTGCCCGCACATATGCAATCTACGAATTCGACAACCAGGCATACACTGACCTCGTCGCAGGCGGCGTGGACCAGGACATCGCCTTCAAGACGGCCCGCGGCGACCGGCAGGTCGACATCAACGGCGACAACCTGTTCTCGATCGGCGTGGCCTTCGAGGGCGCGGTCGGCAGCGACCTGGAGAACATCCACTTCGCGCTGGACGGCATCATGCAGGTCGGTGAGCAGGCCACCTTCAACATCAGCACCAACAACGTGCTGACGGCGGACCAGCTCAATACCCTGGCAAGCCTCAACCGCTTCCAGGAGTTCGGCGTGTTCAACGGCCGCGACAGCGTGGAGCTGACGCTCTTCCTGCGCGGGTCCAGCGAGTCCACCACGATCAACCTGACCAAGAATGACAGCTTCGAGGACATGGCCGGCAAGATCAGCCTGGCGATGTACAACACCGACGGCAGCGGCATCATCAAGAGCGGCATCATCAACCCGCAGCAGGTGCCGGACCTGGTGCACGTGAACACGATCGGCATGGCGAAGGGCACGATGTCCATCACCACGGCGGTACCGGGTGCCGAAGTGGTGTTCGCCGGTGACGAAAGCATCCTGAAGGCCCTGTCCCTGATCGAGATCGAGGAGGGCACGGCCCCCGTCTACAGCATCAGCGCCTTCAACATCGAGAAGAACGCGGAGGTCGGCAAGGTGATCGTCAACTCCAACGAGATCAACGGCCTGCTGCCCGGCGTGAAGCTGTTCTTCGACAACACACTCGGCCTCAAGCTGGATGCCCAGCCGCCGACCAGCATCGCCGGCGGCGGCACGAACGGCATGATCAGCTTCGGCTACCAGGCCCCGACGGAGCGCCCGACGATCTCGCTCGGTGGCAACATCGAAAGCTTCTTCGTCCATGTCGCGCCGCGTGACTTCAGCCTGCAGATCGGTGCCAACCAGGGCCAGACGATCGACACCTTCATCGCCGACATGAGTGCCCAGGCACTCGGCGTGGAGGGCCTGGTGGTGGTCACGAGTGACCTCGCCCAGGAGGCGATCAGCATCGTTGACAATGCGATCAACACGGTCAGCAGCCAGCGCTCCAGGCTGGGTGCCCTGCAGAACCGACTGGAAAGCACGATCCGCAACCTGGATGTCAGCGCCGAGAACCTGACCTCATCCGAGAGCCGCATCCGCGACGTGGACGTGGCCCTCGAGACGATCGCCTCGACCCGCAACCAGATCCTGCTGCAGGCAGGTGTGGCGGCGATGGCCCAGGCCAACCAGATGCCGCAGCAGATGCTGCAGCTGCTGGGCTAAGCGTAGCTAATCCCTGAGCTTTACGAGAAGCGCCTCCTCCGGCCGGATGGTCCGGGGGAGGCCGCTTTTTTCAGGTTACTGGTATCAGGTTGCAGGTTGCGGAGATCAGGGAAAACGGAGTATTGGCAGAAGCAGAATAAGAAGCAGAAGTAGAATCTGTTGCGGCGGCTTCCAGCCGCCGGACTCAGTCAACTGCTTGTAATTGAATCCGTTCAGCTCAGACGGTTACGTGATCGGTGTCATCTACCTTATCCACATGGTCCTTTGGACGCCTGAAGGGAATCAGGATTCCGATGAAGCAGGCGTAGGTCAGCGCAGACCACATGTCCGTGCTTCTGGGGCCGGAGCCAGCCAGTGACATCGCATTCAGGGATGCACTGATGATGATTGCCAGCCTGCTGACAGTGATCCAGATGGCCAGCAGACGCTGGTTCAATCCCGTACTGTTGAGCTGCAGGCCCGACGGCAGCCTGAACACGAGCCCAACCACGCTGAGCAGCATCACGAGGATTGTCATCACCCATGAGATTGTGTGCCACATGGCCAGCCCCCGCAGGCAGCAGTGATGGTTTACATACTAACACCAGGACCAGATCAAGTGTGTTTGCCTACGGGAAACTGTGAACATCTGGTGCTTTAAGTGCCGATTGCCAAGTCTGCTCTCCGCTTACAGCTTCCTGCCTACTCAGTAGCCTCGTAGCAACCCGCATCCAGCAGGCCGTCGAACACTGGCTGTGGTCGCATGTTGCCATCGAAGTCCAGCGGCGGGAAGCCGAGGATGTCCGTGCCCAGTTCAGTTGCAAGCGATCCGGGCAGGATGTGGTAGTCGTCGATCAGTGAATTGAGGAACACAGCCTCATCAGTCATTTCAATGCTGTGCTGGTCGTTGCCTGTGTTTGACTTCCAGTCAGCCAGGTCGTAGACATTCGCGTCGTCATCAGGCGTGAAGCGGCCGATGGCCAGGTTGTAGTCACTGGAGAAGCCCGCCAGGCAGTCCGCATCAAGGCTGATCGCGCCGCGGAAGTCATGCCGGTTCCAGAGGATGTTGTTGCGCAGGGTATTGCCGGTGCTGGCGTTTGCGATCCGGATGCACCAGCGGCCGTCAGCCGCCTGCACGATCGTGTTGCAGACCACCAGGTTGCCGGTGGAGGTCAGGCCGTCCTGGCTGAACAGGGTGATGCCGGAGGCATGGTTGCCATAGAGAAGGTTGTTGCGGATCACGCTGTCGCGCAGGCCGTCCATGTTGAGGGCCGCACCACCGCCGCTGCCGTTGTCAAAGCAGACATTGCGCTCAATCAGCGCACCACTCATGATCCCGTCGCCACCCTGGCTGGCATCGGCGTTGAACTGGATCCCGCCGCGCTTGTTGCTGAAGCAGACATTGCCGCGGGCGATGTTCTCATCACCACTGTTGCTGAGGTAGATCCCGTGTTCGTCCCCGCTGAAGCTGCAGGTGTTGTACTCCACCACCAGCCTGTCCGTGAAGCCGCTGAAGATGCCCCAGCGGGCATTACCGGTGCAGTTGTTGTGCCGGAGGATGATGTCATGCGCCGGCGTCGCAGCACTGCCGACCACGCGGATGCCTGCCCGCGAGCAGTCACGTACCGTGAAGCCCTCGACCACGATGTCGTGGATGTCCGGGGCCTCGAAATTCTCGATGTTGATCCCGTCCGGGGTTTCCACATTGTCAAAGATCACTGCTGCCCCGTCCAGTGCACTGAAGGTGATCGGGGAGCCCGGCATACCGCTGCGCGACAGCATGAAGCCCTCGTAGTTGCCCGGCCGCACGATCACCGTGTCTCCCGCCACCACGTTGTCAGCAGCCTTCTGCAGGGTGCCCCAGGGCAGGGTCACACTGCCGGGGTTGTTGTCATTGCCACCGCTGCTGACAGGTGCGACATAGAACGTGTTGCCACCGTGTTCCTCGTCGTAGACAAGCGCCAGGCTGTCCAGCTGTGACTGCATCCCGCCGGACTTGAGCGCCGGGGCCAGCACCACGCAGTAGCAGAAGCCGCCCGGGGAAATCAGCCCCTGCGCATCTGACAGGTCAATCAGGGCCTCGCCCTCACTGAGCACGCTGAAGAAGCGCCAGCGCCCGAGCTGGAAGTCGGCCGCGGCGATGTAGAACAGGCCGCTGCCGCTGGCAATCAGGCTGTCCAGCGGTCCCTCGGGGGCCGGCACCTGGAAGATGCACCAGGCATGCTCATCCTGCGTGGGCTTCAGCACGCGGCGTTCCTCATCAAGCGGTTCGCAGTTGAACTGGCTGTGGGGCTGTACGAGGCTCAGGCGGAAGGATTCGATGATGCTCGGCTGTCGAAGCTGGTCGAGGCCGTTGATGCCAGGCAGCTCTCCATCCACGGGCTGCAGCAGCGGCGCGGCGGAAGCGCAGGCCGCCATCAGGCAGGCCAGCAGCAGGCATGGCAGGTGGATCAGCCTCACTCCCTGTTATACCCAGCAGCCCGCGCCGCGCCAAGGGACACTTGCTGCGGATCTGCCGCATACTGTGGAACGGAAATGAAAAAGGGGAACCCGTGGGCTCCCCTTTCATCAGTCTGAGATCCGTTCCTCAGGACCGTGTCCAGGGGAACATGATGTGCCCGCTTTCAATGATGTACTGGAAGCGGCCGATCAGCAGCGAGATACGGGCCATCACCGTGTAGCCGAAGCTCGCGCCGAAGCTGACCATGATGAACACGATGCCCAGCCGGCTGATCATGCCGACGGTACGGCGGTGCTCCAGGCTGAAGAAGAAGTAGATCAGCGTGGAGAACACCGCGACCAGGATGATGATCTGGTTGATCACCGGGCCCGGGCCGCCGGAGTAGGGCTGCAGGGTCTGGCTGAGCTGCGGCAGCAGCAGCGAATGCACGATCAGTGGCAGCGAGTAGCCCGCGAAACCACCGATGTACAGCGCAAATGCCATGCGCGAGAGCCAGCTCATCGAGGGGATGATGCGCAGCAGGATGAAGATGCCGAGGATGGTCGGGATCAGCACCCAGTAGTTGTGCTGCTGCTTCATGGCCTGGAACACGAGCGGGTAGATCGTGCTCCAGTACTGGATGTTCACGTAGTAACCGACGGAGATGCCGAGGTACAGGTGCTCCCCGAACTTGAAGGCCGGGTTGTCCTTGTAGATGAAGCTGAACATCATCAGCGTCAGGCCGACGGCAATCCATGTGCCTAGTACTTCACCTGCCGGGATCATGCGGTCCTCCTTTCCTCACGCTGCCGCTTGTTGGCAATGAAGTAACAGATGTTGGCCAGGATGATCGAGAGCACGATGAACAGGTGCACCGCGCTCTGGGCATCCATTCCCTTGACGGCGTTGCCCGCCACGCGGGGCGCGCCACCCTGGACGTTGGGGTACTTGTCCATCAGCAGTACGTCATACTCCGCGCTGCCCTTCATTCCACCGGAGATGCCATCCAGCTGCCCCGCCTGGTAGTAGGGATAGTAGCCGGCGGCGGAGACCGCGGTGCAGGCTGCGCTCATCGGCACGTTCTCCGGCGCACTGGCGAAGGCGATCCAGACCTCGACCGTCGCACCGGCGGCGATGTCGACGATGTAATCGCAGTCCTTCACACTCTGCACGCGCTGGTAGATCGGCATGTTGGCGGTCGGCCGGTTGTAGAAGTCCGTCGGGTAGGTGCCGGTGATGCTGTTAGTCAGGCCACCGACCACCGCCGCGTTGCCGGGCTTGTAGCCGAGGAAGCACCAGTCGGTTCCGTTCGTCTTGCCGTACTGCTTGCTGACTTCCTCTACCGCCTGCTGGACGAGCGCCGGGCCACCGGGCCACAGCGTGAGGATGTGTACCTTGTGGTCCTTCTCGAAGCAGTGGGCCAGCATCGAGTACAGGAAGGGCTGCAGCTCGGGCTTGGAGGACGGGTCATAGTCAGCCGCGATCATGATGTCACTGCCGTTGGGCAGTGCATCCACCGCGCTGAAGATCGAACGCACCTCGGGGGTGGTGCCGACCGGCATTGACAGCGGCCAGATCAGCGGCCAGGCCACCAGTACGGCGACGCAGGCAAAGATGATCTTGCGGTCCAGGTTGAGGATCAGTGTCACGAAATCCATTTCTAGTCACCTCCTCCCATGTAGGTCCGCTCAATGCCGAAGATTATTCGGATCGAGATTGCGATCTGGCTCAGGTAGACCCCGAGCAGGATGCCGCGCTTGGCGGCGGCGTTCGGCACATTCAGCAGCCAGCCGGTCCACTCCTCGAAGTCAATCAGGTGGTACTCGTTCTGGCCGATCATGAAAGCCGGGGTGGCATTGCTGATCAGGTCGCCAATCGGCACGCGGCCGACCATCATGATGATCGCCGCCACAAGCAGCAGGGTGGCTTCCATGCTGCGGGCGCGGAAGGCGCGGAAGGCTGCCGATGCGATGAAGAAGGCCAGCACGGAGAACATCGTGGCCTGCATCGGGATGAAGGTGTATTCATAAAGCCAGTTGAATAGCGAGCCGGTTTCCATGTTCTTCTCGGCGAATCCCGGGAAGGCGAAGGGCAGGAAGCCGGCTGCGGTCATCATGATGAAGGCGGCGATCGTCACGTATGAGAACGCGAATCCCGGCCGCTTCATCCTGATCTTCAGCATGTGGTGCTGCAGCAGCGACAGGATACCGAGGATCGCCGCGAAGCCCACGATGATGCGCACCCATTCCAGGTAGCCATCCACCAGGTTGGTGCTCACCTCGCTGGGGATGTAGTACCTGATCCACATCATGATTCCCGCCACGAAGGCGATGATGATGGGCAGTTGTCGTTTCAGGAAAATCAACTCATGCCTCCTACAGCGGTGTCACCAGGTCACGCAGGACGTCCCACTGCGCACTGAAGATGAAGAGGATTGCCTGCAGCAGGATGATCGCCATCATGAAAGCCTTGGCGATGTCCTGGCCCTTCAGGCTGCCCAAAAGCATCGGCTCCCGGGACAGGTAAGCGCTAGCGGCATACAGCTCCTCACCGATCAGCGTGTAGTCGCAGGTCACGATGAAGAACGGCAGCTGGTGCTCGGCGTCTGTGCCGGCGATCTGGATCGCGCCGGTGTCGGCACCGGTCTCGGCCAGCAGCAGCGACTCGGCGTAGTAGTAGCCCATCAGGAAGATCGCGGCGGGCTTGTCACGCATCATGATGCCGCAGGTGGCTGCAGTGAATGAGAACTGGTCGTCCGTCAGGAAGAAGATGTTGTCCTCGCGGTAAGCGTCGGGACGGCCCGCCGTGGCGTAGCCTTCCTTGACGACCTCCTGGGCGACGGTCTGCACCACCGGGTCGCGGTTCGGCACGATCAGGTCAGACTCGTAGTCCGCGATCTTGCCGGCCACGCGGCCGAGGATGTTGATCGCTGCCAGCGTTGACAGTTCCGAGAGGGACTGCAGGCCGCAGAGGTACATCACCGGCTTGCCCATCTCCGTGGCACGGCCGATCGCCTCGTCGACGGCCTCCAGGCCGGCGATGCGGCGGATGAACATGTTCGGGTTGCGCCGCGCGAGGATGATGAAGGTCAGGATGATTCCGCCGAACAGCAGTGCGAAGATCAGGTTATTCAGCTTGCTCTTGTCAAAGGCGTTGCCAATCGGGGCGGCGGTGCCGATCTGCACCACGTCCGCCAGCTGCGGCCCGCCGGCCTCGGCCTCGGGGAACATCGGGTTGGCCGGGACGGTGCCGAAGGTGCTCATGCGCACCTGGTACTCGATGTCCGGCACCAGCCTGACGGGGATCGCGCGGAACTGCTCTAGCCCGGTGGCTTCATCGCTGGAGTCCGCCGTGCCGGGGTTCGGCACGGAGATCGTGTCGAAGGTGTAGAACAGCATGCCCGCGTCAGCGCGGCTGGCGGAGTTGACACCGAACAGGTCGCTGCGGTCGCCGCGGGTGCCGACGGAGGCCATCGGAGCCGGATCGGCCACGCTGATCCATTCCTTGCCGCTGCGCAGCGCCTCGTTGAGGAACTCCCAGGTCAGGGCCTTCAGGCGCAGGTCCTCGCCTGCATAGGTGCGGGCGGAGAAAGCATTGTGGAGCCTGTTGACCTGGTGGTCCAGGCGCTTGTGCACGCGGTACTTCTGCCAGTATTCATGGCGCTTCTGGTTGATGGTGCCATCCGGCTCCTTGTCCAGGATCGCCTGGTCAAGCGCGGACTGTGCGGCATCCATCTCGGCCTTGGCGGCATCGCGCTGCGTCAGCACGTCAGCGATCTGACCGACCAGCCAGCTGCGTGCATCAGTGAGCGTCTTCTGCTGGCGCTCCGTCAGGGCGAAGTGGTCCAGCAGCTGCTCGTTGATGCGCACCTCGAAGGAGAACAGGTCGCTCTCCGCCGGTGTCCCGTTCCAGTTCCAGCTTACGGCGAGGGCGCTGCCATCATCATTGGCAACATCCCCCAGCTCGACATCAGCCGGAGCGGGAACGGCCATGGCGTGCACAGGCAGCAGTACCAGCACCGCTGCCATGCAGGCCAGAATCCGTTTTCCCATTCCCATGTGCATATCCTGCTCTTTTAATGTTTGACCCGTCGTACCGTTGGGCGGGATCAGCCTTCGATCATTTCAATGTTGGCGCGGGGCACCACGATCTTCTCCCCGCCATCAAATTCCACCTCAAGCACGCGGACCATCGTCTCGCTCTCGACCTTGGTCAGCTCCGGGATCAGCTTGCCGACGCGGCCGATGCGGCCGAAGTAGGGCTCGCGGATGCAGCGCACCATCGCGCCGATGTCCGTGCCGACGTTCTGCTGCGCTTCCTGCTGAGCGCCGACGGCACCGGTGGTCGGGATGATCACCTCGGGGCGCATCACGCCCGCGCGGATCTGGGTGGCACCGCTGATGCTGGTGCGCTGGCCCTCCCGCTTCTTCAGCAGGTTGAAGGTCTTGTCCGCCATCGCGATCTCGCCGAAGCCCTCGGTCATCACGAGGGTCAGCCCGATCTCCTCGGAGCCGGTGATCGCCACGCCGAGGTCGTAACCGAGGATCGCCTTCAGGTCCTTGTCATGGAAACCGCCGACGATCACTCCCTTCACGCCGACCTGCTTGCACTTCTCGAATGCCGCGGAGGTCAGCAGGCTGCCGCCGACGACGATCCTGTTCTGGAATTCAGCCTTGATGTGCTGCTCGTCAAGGATCTCGTCCTTGGAGGAGACGCCCATCACCAAGTCGCCGTGCGTCTCTCCTCCCACGCCGAAGATGCCCTGCACGAAGCTGCCGTGGGCCTCGACGGAAGCGCCCTCTCCGGGACGCACTTCCACCACCTTGCCATCCACGTAGGCCTGCATCTCAACAAGGCGGGGCGGATAGCGCAGGATCACCTGCCCGGTCACGTCGGAAACGTTGTCCACCGTGCCGTCGAAATCCACGGTGATGCGGGTCTGGAGGAACTTCAGGCCCAGGAAGGGCTTGTTCTCCGCGATCACCTCGCCGGCGGTGAACGAGTCACCTGGCTTCTTGAGCATGTAGTCATTGATCATGCCCGGGTCCACGCCCAGCATGTTCACGACGTTGAGGGTCTTTACCGGTCCGGGGAGTTCAGTGCGTGCAACGACCTGCTCAGCCTTGACCGTGTCGCCTTCCTTGACGAGCACATCTCCCTTCAGCGGGAGGATACGATCCTTGCGGATCGTGGTTAGTTCAGTGACCTTCAGGCCTGGTACGTATGCATGCGCCACTTGGGTGCCGTCCTCCGGTTTCCCCGCATGGCGGGGGTTAAGTTTGAGTTACCTATAATAAACCAAAAGCCCGAATAGGTCACTACCCGGCAATCCCCTCACACTTTATCTGACTGCGCCATGGCCTGTGCCGTGACATCACCTGCGTTGCAAGCAGGGAAAGCAAAAAGGCCCCCGCCGTGGCAGGGGCCTCCAGTTGCAGATCAGGCGGGGAACTAGTCCTCGTCGCCGAAGTCGTCGTCATCGTCCATTGCGGCGGCCGGAGCAGCGGCAGCGGAAGCAGCAGCCGGGGCGCCACCACCGATGGACCAGTCGTAGATGTACCAGTTGGCGATCATCGCCAGCGGGACAGTGATCAGTGCACCGATGCCGAACACCGCGCCACCGAGGCCGGAGACGATCATCGTCAGCAGCAGGGGCACGAAGACCAGGCCGAGGTTGTCCTTCACGTAGTTGAAGCTTTCCTTGGCGGCATCGAAGGCAGCCATGTCACGCTCCAGCATCAGCGGGACCATGAAGGCCAGCACGAAGGGGATCACGATGGAGGCCAGTCCAAAGGTGACCACGCTGGCAAGGCCGGCCACCAGGGCAACGACCCAGACCATGAACCACTTGCCGAAGTTGGAGAACTCGGAAAAGAGGTCGCCGAAGTCAGCGGTGCCACCCTGCTGCACCCTGCGCATCGCCTTGACAATACCCACGAACACGGGAATGCCGGCAATACCGGCGGTGAAACCCGCGAGAAGGGATCCGACGAGACTTCCAACCACGACGACTATGATGCTGGAAACGAGGTTTGCGGAAAACCTGTTCCATGATTCCGAGAAAAGTTTGCCGATGTCCATCAGTGGCTCCTCAAATGAGATTGTAAGTACGTCCAGGTCTTCTGCTGCAGGTACCAACCATTGGCCCAGCGACCGCCGGCTTCCTGCGCCGCGACCTGAATTGGACTCCAGGGTATTGAAAGGCTGATTATACATTTATTCCAAATCCGGTCAAACATGATCCGGATTCAGCCGGCAAATCCACACGGTCCGCACACATGCTGTCAGGGGCGCCTGTCAACGATGCGCTTTTCCTTGCTCATCGTTTCCATGCCAAGTTCCACACTCATCTCCTCATGGCTGTAGAAGCGGATCTCGTCGATGCCGATCTCGGTCTGGATCTTGAACTTGGTCTGGATCGCCTTCTCGAAGTCCTGCTGGTTGCAGCCATCATGCAGGGCCACCAGCAGCTGCACCTGGTCCTGGCCGAATTCATTGCCTTCCGGCTTGCTGACCACCATCTGCCATTCGATGATCTCCCGCTCGGCATTGAACAGATTGAACAGCTCATTGAAGTCCACCAGTGTGCCTTTGACCTTCTTGATCTCGCTCACACGCGTGATGCTGGTGCCGAGCATCGGCAGCATCTTCCCGGTATGCGGGCACTGGCCGTATACAAGCCCTTCCTTGACGAGGTCGCCCGTGCGGTAACGCAGCACGGTGCTGCCGGCCCCGGAAATGTGGGAATAGACCACCTCACCCGGCTCTCCCTCCGCCACCGGCTTGCCGGTCTGCGGATCCACCACTTCGAAGATTTCCATGTCGGGGTAGGTCAGGTAGCGCGAATCCTCGCTGTCGGCACTTTCCAACCAGGCCTTCTTGGCCTCGGTCATGCCATAGGTCACGAGCACTTTCACATTGCTCGCGCCGAGCTTGCCGAGGCGTTCCTTCAGCTTGAGCTTGTACATCGGCGGCACACGCTCGGCCCCGAGCACCACGATGCGGATCGCACTCATGTCGGTGCCGAGCTGCTCGCCGAGGTGCACGAGGTGCATGATGTAGCCGGGGGTGCCGATCAGCACGGTCGGCTTGATGCGGCCGATCACGGCGAGGATGCCCTGGCTGCCCATCACCTTACCGCCGCCGGTGTGCATCACCATCACGCCGGCCTCGAATCCCATCTCGCTGATCTGCCAGAATCCGAGGTGCGGGGCAAAGGGCATCACACTGACGATGCGGTCCTGCTTGCGGTCGAATCCGCTGACCTCGAACATCCGGGCGCCGGCCAGGCGCAGCTGCTGCATGTCGGCCTTTGTGTAGACGAAGGGAGTCGGCAGGGCCGTGCGGCCGGTGGTGAAGGTAGTCATCACAGGCAGGTACTCGTCCAGCACGATATCCTTGATGCTCTTGCCCTCGCGCTTGGCCCGGGTCACCAGGCCGATCTTGTCGAACAGGCCGAGGCTCTGCTTGAGCTTCGCCTCATCCGGCTGGATGATGAAGTCGCGGAAGCGCGCCGGGTTCTCCTCTGTGCTGGCAATGTCCTTCTTGTAGGTGAAGGGCAGCTTCTGCAGGTCCTCCAGCGTGCGCAGGCTGTCCGGGTTGAGGCCGGCCTCATCCAGCACCCTGCGGTAATGCGGGCAGAACGGATAGACCTTGTTCGCCACGAACTGGTGCAGCTTCCTGCCCTGCCGCTCACGGATCTCGCCAATCGGTACGTTTCCCCATGCCATGCTTCTATTCTACGGGAAAAGCAGGCCCGCACAGGATGCGACTGCCGGTATCACCTAGAATTCCCCGGTGAAGCACTTCCTTACCCTCACCTGTGTTGCCAGCCTGCTGCTGCTCAGCGCCTGCCCGCAGGACCAGGCACAACAGTCCGGCACGCAATCTGGAATGGACCCGCTCGAAAACGCTGGCGATGAGGTCGGACCGCAGCCGGATGGCGTGGTGGTGCTGGAAAGCCCCCTGTGGTCCGTTGAATGGGACGGGGAAGCGCATGGCCTGTCCTTGCCGGAGTTCAGCGAGCTGCTGCTCAATGAGGGCGCTGCTGCACTGCTCGGCCGGGCGGACTTCAGTGGCTTCGAAACCCGCGCGGAATCAGAGAGCGGCCCGGAGGGCGAGGAGCCGATCGCAATCTGGCTGCTGCCGGAGGACACCACCCCCGTCGGCTTCAGCGCGCAGCTCGTGGCTTTCGGTGAAGGACGGCGGTTGATCTTCGGCTTCAGCGCCGCCTGGTACGCCGCCAATTTCGGGACGACGCCGGATGAACTGGACACGCAGTTCCGCAGCATGCATGAAGAGCATGGCGGGGCGGTGCGCAACTACGCCTACCTCGACCCGGACTTCGACGTGAGCTTCTTCCAGTTTGACTTTGGCAACGACGGCAGTGGAGCCTGGGGCAGCCCCTACATGACGCACAAGCGCTTCACGATGCATGGCGACATCCCCGAATGGAACTTCTACTGCATCGGCATCGATGCCGGTGCCACACTGGCAACGCGCCGGGAGTTCATTGCTGAGGCACATGACCAGTCCATGCCTGACCGCACACTACCGGAGGGGATTGGCAACGAAGCCGGGCCGGACAGGCTGTTGTCACTCTGCGCAGCAGGCAGCAGCGAAATCCTCAGTGAGCTGGGGATCGATCCGGCTTCGGGAAATCGCAGTGAGGGCTTCAGCCTGGCCCGCGTGCTCAGGCCACGCACGCAGCTGATGGGCTACACCGGCCAGCTTGAGGATGGCTACCCGCAGTATGAGCTGCTGCTGGCGGAGAACAGCCTGGTGCAGCAGCTCAGCTTCACCGACAGCTGGCTCGGGCAGCAGGGAATGGCAACGGATGTCTTCGTTGCCCGTTTCGAGGAATTGTCAGCGAGCTTTGCAGGCTGGCGGAAGGAACCAGACACGGCGGCCGGTACCGAGATGCGGGACAGCGGCGTGATCATTGGCAACTGGGAGCTCTCGCGCCGGCAATTCAGCCTGGAAGGTGGGGGATATACGTCTTCATGGGCGATCCGGCCACTGCTGGAGGATGACGGGGAGCAAGAGCCAGCAGAAGGAGAGGCCGGCTAGCTTCAGTTGCTGGCAACGCTGGCGGGCAGGGCCTCCAGCACCTTGCGCTCGATTTCCTCGAGCTCATCCATCCATTCCGGGTTGCGCACCTCATCCGCCAGCCGCAGGGCGACCGTGCGGGCCTGACTGATGAAGTCCCGCACGGCATCCATCGAGAACTGGATGCTGCCGCCGGAGAACAGGTGCGCCTTGATGGCGTCCGCATCCTCCTGGGCATGGGTCTCCTGGTAGCGCTCGGCAAGCTGCTGGGTGCGCGGCGCATCCTGCATCAGCGAGTGCACCAGCGCAAGCGTGATGCGGCCCTCGCGCAGGTCGCTCATCACCGGCTTGCCAGTGCTTTCCTCATCCTGGGTCAGGTCCAGCAGGTCGTCCACGATCTGGAAGGCCAAGCCCAGCAGGCGGCCATATTCCGCTGCCAGCTTGATCTGCCTGTCTTCCGCGCCACCGAGGTAGGCGCCCATCGCGCAGCAGAGGCTGAACAGCACGGCGGTCTTCAGGTGGATCACGCCGTAGTACTTCTCAACGCTTAAGCGGAAGTTGTTGCGGTTGAGCACTTCCTCGATCACCCCGAGGCCGAGCTCCTGGCTGGTGTCAAGCAGCATCTCAGTCAGGTTGAAGTCACGCTCGAGGTTGAGGCTCTTCAGCACAAGCGCCAGCACGTAGTCGCCGACGATCACCGCCACCTCATTGCCGAACATGCTGTTGAGCGTGAGGTTGCCGCGGCGCGTATGCGCCTCGTCGATGATGTCATCGTGGATCAGGGTGGCGGTATGCAGAAGCTCGCAGCAGGCGGAGCAGTTGATCGCACTCGAGAATTCGGAGCCGCCGAAGATCTCGGCGAAGCTGATCAGCATCCGCGGGCGCAGGCGCTTGCCTCGCGACTTGGAGATCTCCGTCACGTAACGGGTGACCAGCTGGTCGGAATCGGCGAGTATCTCGCTGATCCGCTCCTCCACGAGGTCGATGTAGTTGTTCAGCTGCTCAGCCCGCATGCTAACCAGCTGTGAGTATAGCGTGTATCCGCTTCTTGAGCCCCTTCAGCCCGCCACCGCGGGCACCGCTCACGAGCAGCATCGCCTGGCCATCCTCCACACGTACATTCACCTTGTGGAACGGCACGTACAGCGCCACTCCGATGCCGATGATCATCAGGATCCAGCCGAGGTAAAGCATCGGCATGCCCGGATCACGCTTGTAGGAGAAGATCGAGAAGTTCTGGATGCGGTCGGCCAGCTTCAGCTCGACCCACTGGCCGTCCATGCTGACCTTGAAGCCTTTCTCGGTATCAAGGATCTGGTCGCTGACTTCGTTCGTCATCAGGTTGTGCTTGTGCACGACCGTCATCGGGCCGAGGTGGCGGTCCAGCTTGCCGTCGATGTAGAGGTCGCCGGCCTTGACCTTCTCCAGCAGGAATGCGGTGTCCGTGCGGCCGACGGCATCCTCGGCGCGGGCCAGGCGCGGATTGCCGGCCATGTCCGGGATGATGCCGATCCACATCTCGGCCGGCACCAGCTCCTCGGTGGTCTTGCCATCCACCGTCATCGAAAGGAAGCCGCTCTGCTCGTAGCCGCTCTGGAACAGCATCAGCTTGTCAATCACCAGCGGGTGGTTGACAATCACCTCGGCGCTGACGGTCTGGCCGTTGCGCTCGGCGGTCAGGGTTGAGACATAGTCCTTGACGAAGTAGTGGCTGTACTCCTGGAAGTCGTCACTGTACTCCTCGTCGTTCTGCAGCACGGTCGGCAGGATCAGCTTGCGGCCGTAGTCAATCCGGAAGCGGTCCTGGCTGAGCTGGTAGTCGCGCTTGGGCAGGCCATTGAGGAACCACTTGACCAGCGGGTGCTTGCCGGCGGCCACATCGAGCGTAAGCGTCTGCTGCTCGCCGTCCGCCATGCGCACATTGCCCTTGTTGCCAAAGATGCTGCCGTAGATGCCGCCGAACAGCAGCACGAGCACTGCCACGTGCAGCACCACCATGCCCCAGCGCTGGTAGAAACCACGGTCGCCGTAGATGCAGCGCGCACCCTTGTCGTCCGTCTCCTCGACCACGCGGAAGCCTTCGTCACGCAGAAGCTTCGCCACATCCGCAGCCGGTGCATCCTTTTCCACATCGAATTCGATGGCACGGCGGTCGGCCCGGTAGAAGCCGGCACCACGCTTCACCGCAGGGGTCTTCCACTCGCGCATCGTGCGCTTGAAGCGCGTGATGTTGCAGACCGTGGCGCTGACGCAGAGCCACACGAGCGAGATGAAGAACACCGGTGTGAAGTAGATGTGGTGCAAGCCCAGGAGGCGGATGATCTCCCAGCGCTGCTCACCGTACTTCTGGATGTACTGCTGGTCGATCGGCATGTTGGACATGCCGCCCACCAGGTGCTCCTGCGGCAGCACGGTGCCCAAGGCGTTGAGCAGCGCGAGCAGCAGCATTACGTAGATTGCGATCGGCAGGCTGTTCAGCCACTTCCAGAGGAAGTTGAACGGCCCCCAGGTTTTATGTGCTGCCATGGTCAGCTCTGCTTGTGCTCAGCAGGAGGCTGTGGGCTGCGCCCCGGAGGAGTCGGATGCAGGCCATCCGATGAACCGGGAGCACCGCCGCCGACGTGGCGCCGGATGCTGGGGACGATCTCGTCCTCCTCATCCTCAATGTCCTTCAGGTCACGTTTCGGACCCGGCAGGAACAACATCACGATTGGTGCCAGGCCACCGACGGCAAGGATCGCGAGGAAGTAGATGTCCTCCTGCCCGCCGTTCGAGTAGGCATGGATACTGTTCAGGCCAAACACATTGGCAAGGATGTTGACGCCCCAGAAGGTCATCAGCACGGCGCTGAATCCCAGCAGGTTGATCAGGGCCGGCCGGTAGCCAACCCAGCCCATCATGCGGAAGTGGATGTAGCCGAGGTAGACCAGCCAGATGATCAGCGCCCAGACTTCCTTCGGGTCCCAGCCCCAGTAACGGCCCCAGGCGGAGTCCGCCCAGACCGCGCCGAGGAACACGCCGAGTGTGAGGATCGGGAAGCCGAACAGCACCATGCGGTAGCTGGTGCGGTCAAGGTCCTTCAGGCTGAACTTGGGGCTGAAGCGCTCGAGGTTGAGCACGCCCAGCGCACGCAGGACGTAGAGGAAGGCGAAGATCGCGCCCAACGCAAGGATCGCATAACTGAGGATCATGCAGCTGACGTGGATCCACAGCCAGTAGCTCTTGAGGGAGGGGAACAGCTCGCGCGGATCAGCGGCACCGGCGTCCATGGACATCGAGCGCGCGTTGAAGGCGAGCATCAGCAGTGGCACGAACAGGGCGAAGGCGCCGAACAACCTGGTCTTGATCAGTTTCCATTCCACCCAGAGGTAGAACGGCACCGACAGCCAGACGAAGTAGTTCATCACCTCGAACATATTCGTGGACGGCAGCACGAATCCACCGTGCTGCTCGAAGTAGAAGAGGGTACGCTTCACGAGGAACACCGTCTGCAGCACCCAGGCGGATGCCAGTACAGCGGCTGCAATCTGGCCGACGCGGGGATTGCGTGCGAAGAACACGTGCACCGCGTAGAGAGTGAAAGCTGCCAGGTAGCCGAACACCGCGTAGTCGTAGAACTGCAGGGTATGACTTACCTGCTGGACATTTGCTTCATCCATGATGGTTCTCCTGGTTCCACAACTATATCGTTAATTCATTCACGATATAGTTACCCTATTGTATCTCCACAACTCCCCGGGGTCAATCCCAAACCTGCGATATCACTTCCCGAAAAGGTCCTCTTGCAGCAGCTCACGCACCGGGGCGTAGCTGCGCCTGTGCACCGGGCAGGGACCAAGCCTGCGCAGGGCCTCCAGATGGCCGGACGTCGGATAGCCCTTGTGCAGTTCAAATCCGTAGCCCTTGTATTCATCGGCAAGGCGCTCGAGAATCGCATCCCGTTCCACCTTGGCGAGGATCGAGGCTGCGGCAATGCACAGGGCCCGGCTGTCACCCTTCACGAGGGCTTCGGTTGGTATGCCGTTTGCCGGCGGCAGGCGGTTGCCGTCCACCAGTACATGCCCGACGCGGATCCCGAGTGAGGCCACGGCCCGGTTCATCGCTGCCAGCGATGCATTGAGGATATTATCACGATCAATTATCGCGGAATCAATTGCGGCAAGGGAACTGGCAATCGCACAGCGCCTGATGGAGTCCGCCGCCCGCCGGCGCTGGGCCGCACTGAGCTGCTTGGAGTCCGCGATGCCTTCCGGCAGGGACTGGTAGTCAAGTACAACGGCGGCTGCCACCACCGGTCCGGCCAGCGCACCGCGGCCGGCCTCATCACAGCCGGCGATCGCCACCAGCCCGGATCTGATCAGCTCGCGTTCCCGCTCACCGATCCTCATCACTGCTGTCCGGAGCAGGGCCGCCGGGAGTGTCAAGCGGGATGTTGCCATGCCAGCCTGTCTGGGAGCGCGGGGTGAAGCGCTCGCCGCGGCGGATCTCATCCGCGGTCTGCTTCAGTTCCTGCAGCGCTTCCTCGTTCACTTCCAGACCGCCGGAATAGGGGTCATGCTGCTTCGCAGGCTCGGCCTTCTTGCGGCCCTTGCCGGCCAGGGCCTTGATGTCCATCGCCACGAGCACCAGTGCCAGGCAGATCGTGCCGACCACCGCCGCGCTGTCCGCCACGTTGAAGATCGGGAAGTCGTACAGCTCGCGGCGGCCGATCAGCGGGAACTTCACATCGATGAAGTCCACCACCTCCTGCAGGCGCAGGCGGTCGATGAAGTTGCCAAGTGCCCCGCCCACGATCAGGCCGAAGATCCAGGTCATGCCCAGCCGGCCGGAGAAGTAGCGCTGCCAGACGTAGATCAGCGCGAGCGCGATCACGATGCTGACGATGCTCAGGTAGATGCTGTTGCCACGGAACATGCTCCAGGCGGCGCCGGTGTTGGTTGTCAGCTGCCACTGGAGCCAGGGATGCCAGACCTTCACCACCTGCACGGGCGGGAAGTAGCTTTCCTGGATCATCTGCTTGCCCCACAGCGAGAAGTAGGGGCCGAGGAATGCGCCGAAGCCGGACTGGTCGTGCCTGCCGAGCATGAACACGAACCAGGCCTTGGACAGCTGGTCCGCGATGATGATGAATGCTGCGATTGAGCAGAAGAGCGCTGTATGGCTGCGGGCGGCGGGCTGGTTCATGCGGCTGTGAGTTTACAGCAAGAATCCTGCGCTCTCGCGCTGGTGGGGGATGGGGAATGCGGGATGGGGGATGGGCATATGGGGACGCGGGATGGGGGATGTGCATAGGATCAGGGACGGGAGCTCAGGTATAGGGGTTCAGGCGCATTGCCATGGGTAACTAGTTTTTAGCGGATAGTGGAACCTCACATTGAACCGAGCTGCAGACCCAATCAAATCACCAATTAACCGGACTGCAAACCATCAAGCTGATCGCCAACGCCGAAATGCAAGATCTATTGAACACTTTCGAGTAGCGAACCTCATTCTGCTCATCCCACATCCCACATCCCGCATCCCGCTTTCAGCTTTCAGCTTCTTTCCTCAAGCCCGAGGTAGCGCCCATCGGGGTCGCGGAATTCAGCGATGCGTACGGTGCTGCTCATCTGCTGCACCGGTTTCACATCCACCCCGCGGCGGATCAGCTCGCTGCGTACTTCCTCGATGCTGTCCACCTCGAACAGCAGCTGGTCCGGCGAGCTGCCTAGCGTATGTTCCTCGTAGGGCATCACTGCATTGAAGGCACAGAGGCACAGGAGCATGCCGCCGCAGTCGAAGCAGGCCCATCCGCTGCCGGGCTCAGCCTCCAGCTGCAGGCCGAGCAGGTCGCGGTAGAACTCCAGCGAGAACTGGAAGTTGCGGACGATGAACACCATGCGCGCAGCGCTGCGAATCTGCATCGCAGCATGGTAGCAAGCGGAACTCAGGAGTGGGGCAGGCTGTGGCGCAGGAGGAAGCCGCCGAGCGCGGAGCCGGCCAGCAGGGCCACGAGCGCGAGTGCGATGAACAGGTTGCCACGGGCGGAATTGCCGCTGCGACTGCCGGCGATGAGGCCCCAGATGCCGCCGCCGAGCAGCAGTGCGGCCAGCACCAGCATCAGGTAGTAGAGGGAACCGACTGCTTCACCCTGCATTTCCATTGTCACTCTCCCGGAAGCAGCCTGCGCAGTCCATATGCCCCAAGCACCAGGCCAAGCAGCAGGCTGAATATGTACGCGGCGTTCATCTCGAAGTAGGAGCGGTTGTCATACTTACCCTCTGAGCTGAGCATGCCACTGATGCCGATCCAGATCAGGAGCACTGACATGATGATGTTGCTGACAGGCGAGGTGAACAGCCCGTAGCCGTAACCCATGCCATAGCGCAGCAGTGCACATGTCGGAAGCATCCCTCCACCCCCGTGAAGATGTGTTTCAGTACAGCCGGATTATAGCGCTGGCCGGCCCCCGCCGTTGGCAACGGGGGCCGGCGGCCAGGTTGGGTAAATTGATCTTCGGCTTAGAACAGGATCAGGCGGGCCAGCAGGTTGACGACCATGCCGATCAGGCCGATCGTCCAGGCCTTTTCCCACTCGATCTCCAGCACCTGGCGTGCCGCCAGCGAAGTGGCGGCGAAGAACAGGGCATTGAAGAACAGGAAGGGGGCCAGCGCCTTGATCGGGAACAGCAGGATGCCGAACACCACGGCGCCCACGATCCAGAGGATCAGGTGCACGGTGGAGACCGCGAGAGCCTGGCCGAGGCCGATCCTGCCGACGCCGGTCTTCTGTGCTCCGTAATAGATTGCCGCCGTGTTGGCAGCGAAGGCGAGCATACTAGCAAACATGGTTCACCCCATCTTCCCACCGCTGCCATCCTGGGCAGCGGACGGGTCCAATTTCAATGATTTCAAGTCCGGCTTCAGTGATCTTCAGATTCCGTTCAATGATCCTGATGCCGTACTTGGTGTGACGGAGTTATTTTTAGTTAGTTTCAGCCGCTGCGAGGAATTTCTCAGGCGGGCTTGATGATGTCAAAGGCAAAGGCGAACAGCAGGTAGGCGATGGCGCAGAACAGGCCGCAGCGCCAGGCCAGGCCGCTGCGGCTGCGCACGAAGGGCCAGATCGCCAGCGTGCTGACCGTGAACCAGACGATGGCGAGTACGGGACGGCGCACCAGCATCTGTGACTGGCCCGCCAGCAGCTTCAGCACGATGATGTGGACGACAAAAGTGGCGATGAAGCTGGCCAGCGTGGGCAGGACAGCCGCCTTCCAGGCCAGCCCGTTGACACGGAACACCTGCCAGACTGCAGCGAACTGCATGAGCAGCAGGATGAGTCCCTCAAATGGTCCGAAGCGTCCCACATCGGGATTATCCCATCGGATCGCCTGCCGCCAGCTGAAACGGCTGCCCGTCAGTCCCCCTTGCGGTAGCGTGCGCGGTAGGGCTCGGGCTTACGTGGCGTGCGGCGGAACTGCACATCGGCCTCGATCAGCTCGGAAATGATTCGTTCGGCCTGCTCAGTGGTGATCTGCTGGCCCAGCTCGAGCTGCTCGATCGAATGCGGGCCGCTCATGTAGCGGCGCTCGCGCTCGGGCAGCGGCAGTTCCCGCTTGTCAGGCTGTGGTGAATCGGCACTCACAGTGCACTTATCGGCTGTGGCAATCGCGGCTTGAACTACTCGCCGGCTTCGCCATCTCCTGCGGCATCGCCGGCCGCAGCATCGTCCGAGCCGGCATCCTCACCAAGCACATCGCCCTCGGCAGCTTCATCGGCAACCGGCTCCTCATAGAAGCTGAGCTGGCTGAAGTCCTGCTCCAGCAGGAAGCCGAGGTTCGAGCGGTTGGTCTTGTAGACCCGGCCGTCAGTGTCGCTGATGACGATGTTGCCTTCCTCGCGGCCGTCAATGCTCAGGCTGTAGCTCTTCCCATTCGCCTCCACCACAAGGCAGGGCGTGGCCTCCGGGTTGTACTGCTCAAGCGGCAGCTCGGAGGTGTCGTCAACGAAGCTCTGGATGCGCAGGGCTGCGAACTTCTCGACGATCTCCTTCAGGTCGTTCTGGTTGCCATTGCTGCCGTCGCTGGCCAGCTTCCACAGCTCGCCGTCCTTCGTGAAGGACATCGGCTCGCCGGTGAAAGCGCCGTCCTCGGTGACGGGGGTGATGGTCACGCTCGTTGCCAGCAGCGGGTCATAGGCCCAGAGCTGCTTGGAGCGGTAGTCACTGAAGGAATAGCCCAGCGAGGTGCGCAGGTTGGCGCTGGCGCGGTAGACCGGGTCCTCCCCTGCCATGCGTACGAAGCAGCCCTTCATGTTCTCGGTGCTCTTGCCGACCAGCAGCGTGAGTTTCGGGTCGCTGCCACCGGCATACACCGATAGCTTGTAGGCCTGGTCATCGTTGAGCTCGAAGGTCGGATGGTGCTCCGGCTTGTCGCTCATCATCGCTTCCTGCTTCAGCTCCGGCAGCATGTCCAGCAGGGTGCTCGTACGCATGTCGTCAGCGAGGTACTGTTCGCCGTCGATCAGCGCGAACCAGCTGTCATCCTGCTTCAGGAGTGAGAAGCTGTCGCCATCCGGCTTCGTGATGTCCAGGCGGTTGATCGCATCGCGGTCCACATCCACCAGCAGGGCGCTGTCCCCGCCGCTGGCAGTGCCACCGCCCTCGCCCGTGCCGGCGCTGTCGCCGGAGGGCTTGAACGCGAACCAGGCCGCGACGACCAGCACCACGAGGATGATGATCGGTGTTGTCAGGTTTGTCTTTCCACTGGCTGCCATCTTTCCCTCCTAGGCTCCGCTGTACCTTGCCTCAATCGCGCGGCGTTGCGCCTTGCGCAGGATGCCGAGCAGCAGTGCGAACAGCACGAGCAGCACCGGCACGCCGGCCATGTTGAGCCACTTCCAGGTGTTCTTCTGGGACTCGCTGAGCATCGGGTTTATCGGGCGGTTGGTGACCGGCTTGGAACGGATGTTCAGCAGGTCGTCACCCAGCAGCTGGGTGTCAACGATGTTGGCGGCGAACAGCGCGTTCGTCTGGGCCTGCTGGAACAGGCGGTCCGTCATCGAACGCGCGCTGGCCAGCACGATCAGGTTGCCATCCTCCGTGCCATGTGCGATGTGCTCATGCCCGGCGAAGGGATCTACCACCGGGTCCACGGTGCCGTCCTCATTCGGACGCGGGGCGGCCGGTGACGGAGCACCGTCCGGGAAGGCGGTGGTGAACTTGCCGCGCATCATTGCCACTACGGTGTAGGGGCCGCTGGAGTCAGACTCGGTGGCCTTGAAGTCCCAGTCCTGGTCGATGCTGACATCGAAGGGGCTGTTCATCGTGAAGCTGCCGGAGGTGGTCCGCGCCAGCCAGCTGAACTCGACGCCATCCGTCGGCACTTCCTCCAGCGGGCAGGTCATCGGCATCAGCATTGACTCCAGCCTGGCAACCGCCGGCACGTCCTTGTTGAAGCCATCGGGCCCGATCTGCGTGTAGAGCGGATAGGGCATCGGGATCCGGAAGTAGTTGGTCGGCACCTGCACGATGCCGCAGGAGACCGGGTCGGCGACAAGCTTCTTGTTGAACTTCACGCCGTACTTCTCGAGCTGGTCCTCCATCGTCGGCAGGCTCGGGTAGGCCTGGTTCTGCATGCCTTCCTGGTTGAGCATCATGATCGGGTCGATCGCCACGATCGCGCGCCCGCCACCCAGCAGGAACTGGTCGATGCTGTACTTCATCGAGTCGGAAAGGCCGAAGGCGCCGACGAGGAAGATGCCGTCGATGTCATCCGGCAGCACCTGCTCCTCGGCCCCGATGCGCTTGATCTCGTACTGGCCGTCCTGGCCGCCGAGCAGCTGGCGCAGGGTGTCGTAGGTCTGCTCCGGGGGCTGGCCCTGCTGCTGGTTGGTGTTGAAGGTGCCCTCGAACACGCCGAGCACCGGCTTCTTCTCCTTCGTGAGGCGCGTCAGCCGGCTGACGACGTCATACTCCAGGCTCTCGGTGCTGACCACGAAGGGGATGCTCTCGGTCTTGTCGAGGTGCGCCATCACCATCCCGAAGAACACCTTGCGGGTGGACTGCTGGTTCTTCTCGATCACCTGCAGCTCGACCTCCGGCACGCCGTTGTCCTGCGCCTCCTGCTTCAGGTCCTCGTTGTCCTTCGGGTCGATGTAGCGGATCACGAGGTTGCCGCGCGCCATGCTCTCGAACTCGCCGAGGCGGTCCTTCACCTCGGTGCGCATCGAGGCCAGCTGCGGTGGCAGGTCGCTCGTCATGTAGAAGTCGATCGTCAGCGGGGCGTCGAGGCTGGCGAAGAACTCGCGCGTGGCCTGGCTGACGGTGTACATCTGGTTCTCGGTGAAGTCCACGCGGTAGCGCAGCAGCTTGTAGCCGAGCAGGTTGACGACCACCACGATCGCCAGCACGATGAAGATCTCGGCAACACTGTTTCCCTTTCTCTTTGCTCTGTTGTCCATTGTCTTCCTCCTAGCTCCACTTGCGGCTTTCGACCATGCGCGTCGTCAGGAACGTGAACAGGTAGATCACGCTGCCGAAGTAGAGCAGGTCGCGCATGTCCAGCACGCCGCGTCCGAGGCTGGAGTAATGTGTCGTCAGTCCGATGTTGCGCAGCAAGACGGAGAAGCCGCCTTCGACGAAGTAGGTCACGAAGGGCAGGCCGAGGAACAGCAGCACGGCGATCGCGGCCAGTGAGAGGATGAAGGCCACGATCTGGTTGTCACTGAAGCTCGAGACCCAGCTGCCGATCGCGAGGTAGCTCGCCCCGAGCAAAAGCGCCCCGAAGTAGCTCATCAAGGTCTGCCCGCCGTCGATGCCGTTGGTGCTGAGCACCTTGACGGTCAGCACGAGCGGCGTTGTCAGCAGCAGGATCACGACCAGCAGCGTGACGCTGGCGAGGTACTTGCCGAGCACGACCTGCCACTCGGTGACGGGCAGGGTCAGCAGTGGCTCGATGGTGCCGGTCTTACGCTCCTCCGCCCACTGGCCCATGGTCAGTGCGGGGAGGATCAACAGGAAGGTCCAGGGCAGGAAGTCGAAGAAGGTCCGCAGGCTGGCCTGGCCCTCGAGGAAGAAGGTGCGGAAGTAGAGGAAGTTGGTCAGCGCGAGGAAGGCGATGATGATGATGTACGCAATCGGGCTGAGCCAGAACGAGCGGAACTCTCGGTTCCAGACGGTGGCGATCTTACTCATTGTCGCTGCCTCCTTCTGCATCTGCGGAAGCGCCGCGCCTGCCGGTGGTGCCGGTCAGGCTGAGGAACACGTCCTCCAGCGAAGTGGAGCGGTGCGACAGTTCCAGCAGCTTGGCGCCGCTGGCAACCGCAGTGTCGAAGATCTGCTCGCGCAGGTCGGTGCCCTTCTCGGCGGTCAGCGTGCAGGTCAGCTCGCTGCCCTCCTTGCTGCTGACGAGGTTGTGCACCCCGCGCAGGTCCTCGAGCTTCTTCAGCGT
The DNA here is from genome assembly GCA_022646745.1 of Planctomycetales bacterium. GTDB lineage: Bacteria > 4484-113 > 4484-113 > 4484-113 > JAFGCY01 > JAHEFU01. The sequence continues at coordinate 1,150,716 of CP060262.1, forward strand.
ACCGTCACCACCGCGCAGGCGGATGCTGTACTGCTCATTGCCGCTGACCATGTCCAGCAGCTCGTCCGAGGTGCCCTCGCCGACCAGCTTGCCGTTGCTGATGATCAGGATGCGCGAGCAGGTGTTCTGCGCCTCCGGCAGGATGTGCGTGGAAAGCAGGATCGCCTTCTCCTCGGCGATGCGGCGGATCAGCGCGCGGATCTCCACGATCTGCGCCGGGTCCAGGCCGCTAGTCGGCTCATCGAGGATCAGCACCGGCGGGTCATTCAGCAGCGCCTGCGCCAGGCCGACGCGCTGGTGGTAACCCTTCGAGAGCTGGGAGATGTCCTTGTGGGCCATCGTGCCGAGGCCGCAGGTCTGGATCACATCGTCGATGCGGCCCTGGATGTCTGCGGCGGACACTCCCTGCATCCGTCCCATGTAGCGCAGGTAGTCCACCACACCCATCTCCTCATAGAGGGCGGTGCTTTCGGGCAGGTACCCGACGGCGCTGCGGGCGGCGAGCGGCGCGTCGATGATGTCATGTCCATTGATGCTTGCCGTGCCTTCGGTCGGTGCGAGGTAACCCGTCAGCACCTTCATCGTGGTGGACTTCCCGGCTCCGTTGGGGCCGAGGAATCCGACGATTTCACCCTTGGACACGGAGAAGCTCACATCATCGACTGCCAGGACGTCACCATATTTCTTGGTCAGTCCCGATACTTCGATCATAGCTTTCCCACTCCAGATTCCTTTAGTACTAATGGCTCATTGGCCAGGTCCGAGAATCAGAGCAGAGATTATACAGGTCAGCAGACGCAGCACCACCCGTTCCCGGACGCTTCCCCGCAGCAATCACCCTTTGCAGGCAATGGCCGGCGGGGATTACAAAGTACTCTGGATGCCTGAACTAGAATATGTGTTCAATCATTCACGGAAAATCACCAGGAGACATCGATGACCAGCCGCGGACTCCTCCTCAACGAACTGGAGCACGTGCTTCGCAACTGCCGCAACATCATTGAGCTGATCGAACCCGACGACCTCGGGTTCAGGCCGGCGGCGAACATGCGCACGCTTGAGGAACTGGTGAACCACCTCGCACAGATCCCTGCGATCGACCTCCTGATCATGCGCGGGGCTGAAGAGGCCGAGGTGCAGGACCGTGAGAAGAAGATGTTCGCCCGCAGCCGCGATGACCTGTTCAAGAACATGGAGCGCGGCAGCCGCGACATGACCCGCTTCATGGAAGGCCTGACCTTCGACGAGTTTGAGAACGGCAACGGCGTGGCCTTCTATGGCCGCAGCCAGACCTACCAGCAGTGGCTGCTGGAAACGGTCACGCATATCTATCACCACCGCGCGCAGCTGCACATGTACCTGAAGCTCAAGGGCTACCCGGTGGACACGAATACGCTGTACAACTAGCGGAGGCCTGACGCAAGTCAGGCTGGGAGGTGCGGCGCAAGCTGCACAACAGGGAACAGGGAACAGGGAACTGGGACCTGGGAACAGAAAGTAGTCAGTGGTCTGTGGTCAGAATCCAGTAGCAGCGGCGCCCCCGCCGCTGAAAGGGAGCTGCGGCTTTAGCCGCACAACAGGGACCGGGGAACAGAAAGTAGTCAGTGGTCCGTGGTCAGAATGGATCATTTAACGGTGCAGTACATAGCTGACTGATCGCCAGGCATACTGCCTGGCCTCCCCTACAATGCTTTCGGGAATGCACTCAAGAGGGAGCACTATGAAAGCAAGAATTTGCATCCTCCTGGTATTGGGAATCTATCTGGCAGTTTGCGGTTGTTCCAGTAATAAGAAGACGATTCAGTATCCTGCTGACTGGCCAGATTATCTGAAGCTTCCCAAGTCCAGTACCCCTGCCAAAATGACAACATGGAATCACTCCGGCCTGGAATTCTATTCAGATAAAACTCCCAACTGGTATGAAGCAGGTATAGGTTTTGAATTCAGAGGCTCGCGCGATGAACTTCTGAAACATTTCAGTAGCATTTTTGAGAAACATCATGGTGGTGTTACAGTGGATGATTATGACAATGTAGTGAATTATCTAGTCGGTGGGCCACATATCACCTTCAGCATTGTTGCTGCTACGGATTCTGATGGAAGTAAAATCGCAAATAGATATCAGGTTCTGCTTGACATTCCAGCAGACTCCTTTTCGGAATTTGGCATAATCCTGAATTAGTGACTCCACTCTGAGGCAATAGCTGAATTTCAAAAATTGAACTTCACCTGCGTCTAATATGAGTCTTGTGCCAGACTTTTCACTATCAGTTGAGTTACGAGGATTCACATGCGTATCAATTTGACAGCTATATTGCTTGTGTCCGCCTTGATTGTGGCAATTCACTCTCAAATTGTCCTCGCCGCTGCACCCCCCAAGCAGGACAACATCGCCACATTCAGCGTGGTGGCCTACAAGCCATCAACCGGTGAGGTCGGCGTGGCGGTGCAGAGCCGCTTCTTCGCCGTCGGCAGCGTGGTGCCCTACGCAGAGGCCGGCGTGGGCGCGATTGCCAGCCAGGCTTTTGGCAACACCACCTTCGGTCCGCTCGGGCTGGAGATGATCAGCCAGGGGATGGGCCTCGACGAGGTGATGAGCACGCTCCTGCGAGACGACGAGCGGCGCGAGCAGCGCCAGGTCGGGATGGTGCAGGTCGGCGGTGGCAACTTCACGCCCGGCAATGAATGGGCCGAGAGCAGGCAGGCCAGCTATGCGATGACGGAGGCCGGCCAGGCGCTGAGCTACACCGGCAGCGAGTGCATGGACTGGGCCGGCGGGCGCACCGGCGTTTCCAGCGAGGGTTACATCTTCGCGGTGCAGGGCAACATCCTCACCGGTAAGCCCGTGGTGGATGAGATGTATGCCGCGATGGCGGAGCCGGAGGAGTGGCTGTCCCAGCACCACCTCGAGAACGCCGAGATTGACCGCGCGGTCAGCATCGATGACATGGCCGGCCGGCTGCTTTTGTGCCTTGTGGCCGGGCAGACGATGGGTGGCGACAGCCGCGGCATGCAGAGTGCGGCAATGCTGATCCAGCAGGCCGGGATGGGCTACGGCGGCTACAACGACCTGAAGTATGACCTGCGGGTTGACGACGCCGAGGATCCCTTCAATGAGCTGGCGCGCTTGCTGAACATCGGCCGGCCCTTCGCACTTGGCAACGAGGCCTATACCGTGCTTTACAATGGTGAGTACGAGCGCGCCCGTGAGCTGTTCGAGACCATCGTGCAGCTGGACCCGCAGAATGCCAACGCCTACTACAACCTGGCCTGTGCCTGCGCGATGGGCGGCGATGTGGGAGCCGGCTTCCTCAACCTGGTGCTGGCGCTTGACCTTGACCCGAGCATGCTGGACCATGCCCTGCAGGACAGCGACCTTGACAACCTGCACAGTGATGAGCGCTGGCAGACGATCGAGGCACGCCAGGCACAAGCAGGCGAATAGCAGAAAAACAAAAAGCCCCGCCTTGGCGGGGCTTTTGTTTCCGTGGGGGAGGCCAGGGCTAGTTGCTGACCTTGCCGTTCAGGTAGGCGACCTGGCCGAGGCTGGCCGGGTTGCTGACGCTGGTGTGGAAGCCGTTGGCCATCACGTTGCCGCTGATCGGGTTGCCGTGGCGGTCACGTCCGTTCCAGTCAGCCTTGTACTCGAAGGTCTGGTACGGGCTCAGCGTACGGGTTTCGAAGACGAACCCGAAGAAGCGGCCCTCACTCCAGCGGTACAGCTCCTGGCCGTTCTTCACGATCGAGAAGTCGGCGCGCTTGGTGCTGTTGTAGGTGATGTGGCGGGCCTGGCTGGAGTTGTTGGTGACCTTCATCACGAACTGGTACTTGCCATTGCCGTCCGTCAGCAGCTGGTAGAGGTAGTCGATGCCGTCGATGTAGGCTGCATCGCTCGTGGCGACGTACCAGCTGGAGCTGGCCTCGCGATCCGCAACCACCTCATCCAGCGAGGGGGCCATCGTGTAGTCCACAGCCTTGGCATCGTCAGCCGGGGCATCCAGGTCAGCCATCGCTGAGCTGCCACCACCGCAGGAGGCCAGCAGGCCCAGGGCCAGCATGACCACCAGGGCCATCAGGTTGCGGATCACGATGATCACGCCGTTGTTCTGCTTGTTGTCGTTACCGTTGATGTTCTTCTTAGCTTCCATGTCAGTCACCTCAGATTAGTTTTTCAGTTCGGGGAAGTTCCTGCTTCCTTTTCCAAACCGTCTGTAATTCCCGCCCCAGGATGGTTCTAAACAGATATTTCGAAAAAATTCGAAAAATAGCAGAATTCAGCGAAATCGGGTGGTTGAGGTGGATTCGATTGAAGGCGTCTGATCTAGCTCAGGCCTGTCCAGCAAAGGACTGAGCAAAATTACGGACCGATCAGGAAGCTGGCTGGAGAATCGACCAGATTTGGGGTAGCGGTGGCGCATTGCGCCAACTGGGAGTGATTACGGCACTTTTATGAATCCGTCATTCCAGCCTATAGGAACGTGCCATTGCTTGCTCGATGAGTTTCAAGGATTCTTCATTATGGATGCATAACGGAAATCTGGGAGATGCTCTTTCAATTGGCGCAAGGCGCCACCGCTACACATCCTTAAATGCTGATTGCGCGGACGGGCACCCTATCCAATGGGAGATGTCCCATCAACCCGACCCGGATGCGCGAATGCGCAGCCGCAGGGTCAGACCCTCGAGTGCTCGCACGAGAGGGCATGAGAATTCGTCACTTCAGCGCGACCCGGCGAAACTTGCTTTCGCCGCAGCGCCAGACCAGTGAGCGCTTGCGCGAGCTGGAAGATCAATCACGACTGACGCTTCGCGTCAGTCGTACTGCCGGATCAGGCTCTTGAGCTTGCCGAGCACGCGGATCTCGTTGAAGTACATGTCCGGGTAAAGCGGGTTGGCGGCCTTCAGCACAACTCGACCCGCCTGGCGGAAGAAGAACTTCACTGTGGCCTCGTCCTCCACCATTGCGGCGACGATGTCGCCGGTGCTGGCGGTCTGCTGCTCACGGAAGATCGCGATGTCCCCTTCCTTGATGCCGGCGTTGATCATGGAGTCGCCCTTCACACGCAGGGCGAACAGGTTGCCGCCTTCATGCTGCATGTTGTCCATCGGCATGTTGACGTAGTCCTCCACGTTGTGGTCGGCATAGGTCATCACACCGGCGGCGATGCGGCCGAGGATCGGGATCCGCGCCGCCTCCTCCACGCCAAGCACCTGCTTACCGCGCTGGCCGAGCAGGATGCTGCGGCTGCGGTTGCGCGCCCTTTCAATCAGGCCCTTCTTCTCGAGTGCCACGACATGGTCATAGGCACCCTTGACGCTGCAGTCGAACTTGCCGGCGATATCACGGATGGAAGGCGCATAGCCGTTGCCTTCGATGAAATCGGCAATGTACTGCAGCACTTCGCGCTGCTTGTCTGTGACACGTTTGGCCATAACAAAATTATACTAATCACATTAGTACTTGTCAAGTGTTTATGACACGATTTTCAAGAATTGGAAAATCAGGGGGTTACAGAGGGGTCTTCTTCAAGTAGCCGCCTGGCAAGCCGGCTGAGTTCTTCCGTTGAGAGGCCATACTCGCGCAGCCGCCCATCGTCGTGCAGGGTCCAGAGCCTTGTGCCGGCACTATCCCAGTGAAGGTCCAGCAGGTCGCCTGCCCGCGGGTTCAGCCAGGCGATTGCCTGATTCTCAGCAGCACAATCCAGCAGGCCAATCATTCCGGCACCATGGTCAGCCAGCAGCAGGCTGCCCTGCGGGGCAAAACCGAAGCTGACAGGATTGTCAAAGTGGAAATCACCGTGCTCACGTGTAGTGGAGCGGATCACAGGCAGCCTGTCCCAGCCATCCTCCCAGCGCCAGAGCTCCACTACAGCAGAGGTGCTGCTTGCGGCAACCGTTGTGGAACCAGCACTGAAGGAAATGTTTCCGTACAAGCGGCCGCCCCGCGCTTCAAGCAGGCCCTTTCTTTCACTGCCACGCCGCTCCATCACCATCAGCTTGCCCCTGCTGCTAACCTGGGCAATCAGGCTTGAATCCGGACTGAAGCATACTGACTGTTCATCCTTCCAGCCGTACAGGTCATGCACCAGTGCTTCCTCGCTCTGTCCCAGCAGTCTGAAATCCGGCACACTCCATATATATGAGCGACCTGCATATGTGGCGCAAGCCAGGAGCTCCCCGTCCGGGCTGAATGCCAGGCTGCCTGCACCGCCCTGCCAGATATCAAGGCTGGACAGCAGGCTGGCATCATCGGCCATATCAAACACATCCAGCTGCTCGCCATAGCCGCATAGTGCCAGCAGGCTGCCATCTCCATTCCAGGCGCAGGCTAGGTACTTTAGCTTTTCGTCATCACCCAGCGAGTGGAGCAGGCTGCCATCAGCACAGGAATAGACTTGGGCAATGGCGTTGTTGTCAAGGCAGCAGATGTAGTTGCCATCAGGGCTGAAGGGATTGTCCGGCGGAAGATGGAGTCCAGGTAAGCGGATGATCGCTCCAGTCCCTGTTTCCAGCAGGCTTACCGTTTTGCGGAACTCCGGAAAGCTCTCCACGGCAATGTAGCGGCCGTCCGGACTGCCGGCCATTTCATGAATCTCTCCCTGCCCCGTTTCAATGCGGATTGCGGGATCGAAGCAGTCCAGCAGGTGCAGCCCACCGGCGGAGTCAGCAACTGCAAGGTAGCGCGAATCATCACTCCAGGCCAGATGCTTTGGATCCGCGATGGAGAATGGCAGCTGCACAACCCTTCTGGACCTGACACGGGTGTTGATCATTGCCAGGTTGCCATCGCTCGAGCCAAAGGCCAGCCAGTTTCCATCGGGACTGTACTCCATTGCCAGCAGGAAGAAGCTTTCGTAGTCATAATCTCCGCTGCCAAGCAACTTGCGGTCCTCAAGTGCCCAGATCCGTAACTTGCCATCCCAGCTGAAGGTTGAGAACCTCTCATCCTTCCGGTTCCAGGCAATCCGCATTACCGCCTCGGAATGCTTCCGTTCGCTGGCAATCAGCCGGAAGTCCTCCGTCACATCCCAGATCATCACATAGCCATCCGCATCAGCGGAGACGAGAGTTCGACTGTCCGGCGACCAGGCCGTGGCGCTCACGATGAAGCTGTGAACTTCAGGCAGCAGGGTTTCACTGAATCCGTCAGTGCTGTCCCAGAGCTGCAGGCGCAGGTCATATCCCCCGGCGCAGAGCCAGCGGCTGTCCGGACTCCAGCTCACAGCAGACGCACTCTTGCCACTGAGGCTTGCTTCAAGCACCGTGCTGAACTCTTCTGTTTCAAGGATGTGCATCAGCCCGGAATTACTCACAAGCGCGATGTAGCGACCGTCAGGGCTCCAGAGGGTGCGATGCAGCAGATCGCCGTCAAGCTCTATCCTGTGGCGGACCGGAAAGCCCGGCTCCACTGAGCGTATGATGGCTGTGCCGTCAAAGCTGCCGCTGGCAAGCAAGCTGCCATCGGGACTGAATGCCACTTCGGTCAGGTCCCTGTCGTGGCCCACAAGGCGATCAGTCAGCTTGAATCCCTGCTCCCGGGAGTAGATGCGCAGCAGGCCGTCATCACAGGCAGCTGCCAGCAGCTTGCCATCCGGGCTCCAGTCCAGGCTGGTCACATCATCAGCTTCCTGAAGCAGTGAAGCCGGCTGCAGCTCGCGGTTGAGCGCAGCAAACACCCGCAGTTCGGCATCCCGCCGGACCGCCTCGTCCATCTCACTGCAAAGCTCCAGTGCCTGCGTTGCCAGCGAGGCCAATTCGCCGCGGTTCAGGGCATCCGGCCTGAACTGGTCAAGCTGCAGCAGCAGCTTATCAAGCTGGATGCATTCGCCAGGCTCCGATGGGGTTTCCGCCTGGGCATGCACATTGCCGGTCAGCATCGTTGCCAGCATGAGAAAACACAGGATTACCGGCAGCCTTGCCGTGCGGCCCATACAGTTTGTCCACCACCCAGTCATCTGTCCCCTGAGCATAGCCGATTGCCGTGCCCGCAGAAAACAAAAAGGGCAGCCCCCATCTTTCAGGGAGCTGCCCGGTTCCTCCAACCTTTCCTGTGGGCTGGCTATTTGGGAGCAGGCCTACTGACCGTTCATCCAGGCAATGGCCTTCATCGTCGAGGGGTGGGAGCTGCTCACGTGGCGGGCTTCCACATCCACGATGCCGTAGAGCTTGTTGCCATGGCTGTCGCGTCCGTCCCAGAGCCTGGTGTACTCGATGGTCTGGTAGGGGGCCAGGCCGCGGAACTCGGGGAACCAGGCGATCTTGTTGTCACGGAGCACCTTCTTCAGCTGGCCGTTCTGCGAGATGCTGAACTGGTAGTGACGGTCCTTGTCGTAGATCAGCAGCTTCGTCGAGGCGGAGTTATTGGTGGCCTTCAGCACGAACTTGTAGTTGCCCATGCCGTCAGTCCAGAGCTGGAAGAGCATGTCCACGCCGTTGACGTAGTCAGCACCGGCGGTGGCGACGTACCAGACTCCGCTGGTGCCGCGCTCGATGTCGCCTTCAGCCGCATCCGGGATCGCCTCACTGTCGGCGACGATGTCGGCAGCGTTGCTGACCTCGGAGTTCACATCGGCGATCTCCTCAACCGGAGCCTCGATGTCAACCACGGGGGCGGCTGCCTGCTCGGCGGCGCCATCCAGGTCGGCCATGGCGGAAGTACCACCACCGCAGGAGGCCAGCAGGCCCAGGGCAAGCAGTACGATCACTGCCAGGATGTTCCTCATTGCGTTGTTCTTCACTGCATTCATGTCATCACCTCATTGCTTGAAAATACTTTTCGGTCCGGTCGGAGTTCCTGCTCCCTTTGCCAAACCGCTTGTAATTCCCAGGCCCGGAGGATCGTAAACAGATATTTCGAAAAAAATCGATAATTCGTGATATTTCACAACTGAAGCGCAGCTGCGGATAGAATCAGATATGGGTAAATGGGGACTCAAGCACAGGCTGGCACTGGTCGCAGCCCTGTTTGTGCTGCTGGGGCTGGCTGGCCTGCAGGCATTCGCCTGGCGGCTGGTGCGCAACCCACCCGGCACGGTATACAGCCTGCTGATGACCTGCGGCTCCTGGCACTACCAGCAGATTCCGCAGGATAACCAGGGGAGGATACTGCTTCCCCAGCAGCAGGACCTGAAACTGTTTGATGAAGATCTGCAAGATTCCGTAACACTGGCTGGCAGCTTCTACTCGATGGACAACCAGCCGTTCAACCTCAGCCAGACTGGCACTGCATACGGGTACGAGCGGGATGATGGCATCTGCCGCTACGACAGCACGGGCCGGCAGGTCTGGAGTTTCAACCCGGCGGATGTGTACTGGGTCCGCTCCGTGGAAGCGCTGGATGACGGTGCCGTTGTGGTGGATGGCAGCAGCCGCCTGCTGCGCCTGGACCAGTCAGGCAATCTCATTTGGTGGTACAAGGCCGGCGAGCAGCAACCCAGCAAGTGCGGATACCATGATGAATACATTCGCATGGCCATCGGTCCAGATGACGTAGTTGCCTACAACACCGCAGGAGTCGCGGAAGCAGATGTTGCAGTGGTGGATGCAGAGGGCCAGCAACGCTGGGTGCTGAATGACGACGATGCATACTTCCAGCTGGTCAGCCAGGGCCGGGTTGGCAACACCCTGTTCATCAGCTGGCATGATTACAAGAGCGATGACCACCACCTGTTTTGCTATGACTGGAAAGGTGAGCAGACAGCCAGTCATCCAATCGAGATCCGCGAGGATGACCCGGTGGCATCCAGCCCCGGTACGTTCAGTGTGGCAAACCGGGAGAATCTTTACGTATTCGACGAGTCCGGCCAGCTGAAATGGGAGTCTGCCGGTGAAGGCTATGTGTCGGCCGCACTGCAGCTGCCGGATGGCCGCTACCTGGCGGTGCGTGACACACAGGCGCGCAGGCCTGAGATCCAGCTGTTCAATGCGGATGGGCAGCCAGGAAGAAGTGTGCTATTGCCGACAAGCATCACAATGGTGCCGCTTTTACATGACAATGGGCTGGTGTACCTGGCGCTGCGGGACCGCATAGTGGCGATTGACCCTGCGAGGTTATGAGGTGAGGTGGAAGGTGTAACTTCAGCGCAATCAGCGAGAGGCTAAGCCTTGAGCTGTATTGCAGACCGCCGAGTGCTAGCACGAGGCGGCAGAGGGCAGAAAAAACAAAAACCCCGGGTATCAGGTGACTGCCGGCGCCGTAATCATCCACTTAGCGCTGCTACCTTCCGGTCCTGACGCAGTTCATAGCGATCACCCGCAACAGGCCCGATACCACGGAGCTAGATATTCTACCGCAGACAATCCATAAGTAAAGGGCAATCTTCACACTTCAGATGGTGATTTCAACTTATCCAAAAACCATCAACAAACCATAGATAAAAGGTATGGCCAGCCCCACTGAATCGCAGGAACGGCCATATGTCTGACACTTGATTTGAGGCTGGCGGGATGGGCTCAGGCGCTGTCGCGCACCAGGAACTCCCGGAACCAGCCGATCTGCTGCGGCGTGGCCGGATCAGCGGCCAGCTGCGGGGCGAACTCCAGCACGAGCGCCGTCATCAGCATGAAATCCTCCTTGCTGATGCCGACCGGCCCGGGCAATTCGAAGCTGTCCCAGCCACGCTGCGAGAAGTAACGCTCATCGCTTTGCATGCCGGACTGGTACACGAATTCCTGCACCAGCACATCACGCACCTTGGGCTTGAGGAACACGCCATCAGTGCTCTTGAAGGCATGGATCCAGTTGTCGATCTCGCGGTAAGGCTCGTCCTTCGTCTGGATCGGCTTGACGAGGCGGTTGTGCAGCGACTCGGCGGACTCGCTGTCCAGCCGCTGCCAGTCGTCGGCGTAGCTCAGCATCACGGCCCCCAGCCAGGCACGCAGCTCGGGGTCGCTGCTGAGCACGAACCATTCGGCGTCATAGCAGCACCAGAAGCCATACAGGGCGGCGATGTCCGGCTCCATTTCAAGGCTGCCGTCCAGCACGCCGTTCATGTAGCGGCTCTTGGCCAGCTTTGTGGGCTGATTGTCGCGGTAGCCGGTCAGGTACCACTGCGGAATCGGCAGCTCCGCCATTTTGTTCTGCATCACAGCCACTTCCGGCAAGCTGGCCAGCTGGGCCTGGATCATCGCGATCGCCTCACCGTTGGAGACGGAATCGCCCATCGCCTGTCCGCTGAGCCGCCCAAGCGCGGGTGCGACCCAGCTTGCATCGTGCTTCTGGTCGAAGTAGGGCTGCCCCGGAGCCAGGTCGGATCCGGCAATCGTGCCGCTGATATGGTCATAGATCCCCTCCGCGCTGGCGGCGGCGGGAAGCATGATGGAAACTGCCAGCAGCATGGCCGGCAGCAGCTTCATTCCAGTGATTCTGATCATGGTTCTCCTCCCACATTCATGATTTCCTGGTGCTGTATCAGACCGGGAAATCCGCGCTGGCGTTCCATCCGCCAGATAGACCGAAGGCCCGGGCAGTACCCGGGCCTTCCAGTGAATCGCGGTTTCTAAGACGTAGCTATGTCGCTAAACGTTCTCAGCAATATAGTGGGCAACATCCACGACATCCTGGTCGGAGAGGATGTCGGAGGCGTAATGCGGCATCGCGTTCTCCTCGAACACGCTGTCCTCATCATGGTGCTCGCCACCTTCATCGTGATGCTCCTCATGCTCGCCGCAGGGATTCTCATCCTGGGCCCAGGCGGTGTCGATGCCGAGCATCCAGGCCACGGCGCGGTCCAGGTCATGGCTCGGCACGGCGGCGGAGTTGACGGCATCCTCATAGGCACCGTACCAGTCCTTCTGCTTGCGGATCTTGGCCATGATCTGCATCGGGTTGAGCCATTCGCTGGCACCGTGCAGCTCCTCGAGGCCCTCGATGTCGCCTTCATGGCAACGCTCGCAGGAATGCTCGTAAATGCGCTCGCCGTTCTCCATGTTGGGGGTCAGGCCGGCGACCGGCATGCTGCGGTTGATGTCCAGCACGAAGGGCGCGGCATCCCAGGCGGTCTCATCGGCGATGCTTTCAAGGTAGGCGGTCAGGGCCTCACCATCGCTGCCCTCGATCAGCTGTTCCTTATGCGCCATGTATGGCGCGCCGACGCAGAAGTTTGACGCTTCAAGCAAGGTGCCGGCCTTTCCGGCCCCCGCATCCAGCGAGGCCTGGTCGACATGCTTCCAGCTGCCACGCGGGGCAGCACCATAGGCGGTGTGTGCGATCAGGCGCGCTTCCTTCTCATCATCGGGGCTGGCGGCATGGCAGTGCGCGCAGGTCAGCCCGGTATTGCTGTACTCGGTTCCGCGGAAGATCGCCTCGCCGCGGGCCACCAGCTCAGTCCCGCTCAGTGCTCCACCTGCATCCGCGCTGCCATCCGTATCGGCGGCCGTACCGGAGTCACCTGAGCTGTCACTGGTATTGGTATCGCTGCTGGAAGTGCCGCCGCTGGATCCACCGCTGTCCGCATTATCACCGCCACCACCACCGGGGCAGCCGCACAGCATCAGCAGTCCAAGCACGAGGCTGGCTATCAGGGCCTTGTTCATCATTTGTCCTCCATCTCTGGCATTACTCTGGTTATATCAATTCTTAACCGAAACCCGCTCAAATGCAATAAGCTATTCTCATTAAGTGAAGCTAGTTACTGATGAATTCCTGTTCTTCACCCTCGACCTGCCCGGATCCCGCGACTTTTACGCGAAGCTGCTCGGCTACAGTGTGCTGGCAGAGGAGGACTGGGGTTTCTGCATGCTGGCCCTGCCGGACAGGGCACGAATCGGGCTGATGCATCCGCGCAACTGGGCCGGCTGGCAGGAGGGAGACCCGCTGCCGGAGCCGGTACTCTGCCTGCGCACTGATGAGCTCGATTCAGCGATGGCCGAACTGAAGGCCGGTGGAGCAGCATGCGGCGAAGCGGATGGCGAGCGTGGCAGGGCGCGGGGCTGTCGCATCAACGACCCGGATGGGCGCACGCTCTACCTGTTCGAGGACCCGACCGAGCCGGTCTAGAGCGGACAGCAGATTGCCAACATGCGCATGGGCCGCATTCAATTGATGCTAGAATCAAAGCCGGATGCCGCAGTACAGCGTCTATACGGTTGGGCACGGGAGCGAGGACTGGGACAGCTTCGCCCGCCGCCTGTCCGGCCATAACATCGAAGTGCTGATGGACGTGCGTGCCTGGCCCTACGTGGACGCCAGCTGGTTCAACCGCGACCGCCTCGAACACAACACCCGCAAGAAGGGCTGGGAGTACCTCTGGCTCGGTGCCAAGCTTGGTGCACTGACCGAGGACGGCCGGCTGGACTACCTCGCCAAGGAGCGGGAGAAGCGCTACCAGGACGGCATCGTCGAGCTGATGAACATGGCCGCCGAGCGCAATGTGTGCATCCTCTCAAGCCAGCTGGACCCGATGGAAAGCCACCGCCACCACCTCGTGGCCCAGACCCTGATGCGCCATGACATCGGCGTGAAGCACATCCTCGGAGACGGCGAACTGCTGCCGGCGCAAGCCGACCTGTTCCACGGCCTGCCGGGCTAGGTTCCGCCGGCGGGCAAATTAATAAGTGTCCCGCAACTAAACCTAGTGGCTGTGTTGCCAATCAATCCACCAGCCCTGGCTGCTGCCCATTACCAGTCGCCTGCCCCAGTACCTCGTCCTTATGCAGCAGTTCCGTCAGCAGGCGCAGCACGGCCAGCCGGCCATAGATGCCCTGCTGCGGATCATTGATGAAGCCGCCGCCCCGCCCGGCAGCCTCGATTCCGCGGCTTTCCCTCAGGTAGCGATCGATGATGCGCTGTGTGGCCGGGCCTGAGTTCGATGGCCTGGCAATGCGCTCCAGCATCCCGCTGCCGGCATCGTGCTTCTCATCATGCAGCAGCTGGTAGCACAGTTCACGCAGCTTCATGTGGTGCCGCTCCAGCACATATGGGTTGATCACCACCAGCTCAGCCATTGCGGGGCGCTTGAGCAGGGTTGAGTAGAGCAGGTAGGCCAGCATTGTCATCAGCAGTGTCACGTACAGCGCTTCCGGGCCAACCATGAACCCGCTGGCAACCGCCAGCATGCAGCCGAGCAGCACGACCGGGACTACGTGAGCCATCCACCACTGCTGGACGCGGTTGAAGCAGTAGCGGGACACCTCATGGTTGGCAGCCAGCGCATGCCGACGCAGTGCTTCAGAATCGATCCCGCCGATGCGCAGCACGTCAATGTCGATCCCCTGCATGAAGTGGACATATTCACGCTGCAGCTCAGGACGGTAAGGTCCGTCCTCCATTCTTACGCCAGGCAGATGCTGTCCTTGCAAGGGCTATCCTCCCCATCGCCAATATACCGCCGCTGGTGCTGCCGTGCAAGTTTGCAGGGGTTGCTCGGGCAGCCAGTGCCGCGGGGCAATCACTCCATCCACTTAAGCAGCTTGTCAATGAAGGCCGTGAAGAATTCCGTGGACCAGGACATGGCATTGATTCCCGCAACGGCGCGGATGTCCTCCGGCAGCTCTTCCTCAGCCGGCCACACAAAGCCTTCCATCATCACCGGGATGATATGGGTGCCGCAGTGCAGGGCAGTGGCGATTTCCTTCCTGACAACATCCTTCCCGTCCAGGCAGCGGTTGAAGAATCCTGGTGTCATCAGTAGCACCATGTGCCGACTGTAGCGGATCGCATCCTTCAGGCCGTCCTCGAAGCGTCCGCTTGACAATCCATCCTGGTCCCTGAACACCGTCTTCCGCTTGATGTCCATGTGAGCCTGAAGCAGCATGGAGTTTGAGAGTCCCGGGTCGCGCCGGTAACAGATGAAGACATCGTGCTTCTTCTCATTGTCAGGCACGGGCTGGATTGCCTGTGGCTGGCTGGTGATCTGCTCCTCCACCAGCTTTTCCGGCTTTGGCGACATCCAGTCCCTGAGGGTCTCCATCAGGAATCCGGGTTGCTGGACCCCGACCTTGCCGCACAGTGAGATCGCCCGGTATATCTCACTGATGGCATCCTCACGCCTGCCGGCCTCATACATGGTGATGGCCCGCCTGAAATACCATTCCCATTCGTCGCCAATGCCCTGGCTGGTTGCCATCTCGCTTGCCCTGGCATATGCAGCCATTGCCTCATCGTATCGGCCCAGCTTGCCGAAATTGACCGCGCGGCCGACCTCAACATCCGGATGCACCGGAATTCCCTGGGCAAGGTACATCCGTTCGGATTCATCAAGGGCCAGCAGGGCATCCTCGTACCGGCCGAGTTTCTCATACACACTGCCACGGTTCGCAGGCAGCCCGGGAAACACCGGGATGCCCTGGGCCACGAAGAGCTGCTCGCTCCTGTCATACGCTTCAAGCGCTTCCCCATAGCGTCCCAGTCTCTCAAGCACCCAGCCCTCGTTGACCGGTACCACGGGACTGTCAGGCAGTTCCTGTTCGGCATTCCTCCGCCTGGAATCGGCAAATGCAAGCAGTGCGTCCTCATAGCGACCCATCGTGACCATCAGCAGTGCGCGGTTGGCAGCAATCCCCGGATGGACCGGCAGGCCCTGCGCAATGTAGGCCTGCTCTGATTCATTGAAGGCGCGTTGCCCAGCGTCATACCTTCCCGTATGGACGTAAACAATGCCGCGGTTGAGGTGTGTCCAGGGATGGACTGGCTGGCCAGCGGAAGCGTAGCGGCGCATTGATTCATCCAGTGCTGCCATCGCATTGTCAAAATCCACCAGCCTGTAGAAGGCATTGCCCCTTACAGTGGAGATATAGGGACTGGCCGCAATCCCCAGCTCTTCGCATATCCGTTCAGCGTGATCGCAGGCCTGCAGGGCTTCATCAGCCCGGCCGAGCATCACGATGTCCATTGCCCGCAAGACCAGCAGATCTACATATTTCTTAGGATCCGGATTGCCGGAAAGTGCCAGGAACTCCTCGCAGGCTGCCAGCGAATCCTGCCAGCGCATCCTGTCCGCCAGCAGTTCAGCACGCCGCATGACCAGCCCGGAATCGGGAGGCTGGCCGGACTCAGCGAGCTTTTGCTCAGCGGCAAGCAGCTGCTCGAGTTCCTGCTGGGCTGTCAGTGGCTGGTCCACAGGACTAGTATCTCATGGAGTCAATCAGTCAACGAGTCACTAAGTCAATTGGAGTGTCGAGCACGTTGCTGCACAGTTGACTCATTGACTAAGTGACTTTGTGACTCTCTATTCCATCCACTTGAGCAGCTTGTCAATGAAGGCCGTGAAGAACTCATCGGACCATGACATCGCATTGATGCCAGTCAGGGCCCGGATGTCCTCCGGCAGTTCATCAGGCTTGGGCCAGGCGAAGCCCTCCATCATCACGGGGATGATATGCGTGCCGCAGTGCAGCGCCGTGGCAATCTCCTGCCTGACAACATCGGCCGGATCCTCACGGCAGCGCCTGAGGAAGTCCTCCGTCAGCAGGATCACCATGTGGCGGCTGTACAGGATCGCATCCTTCAGCGCATCCTCGAAGCGCCCGCTCAGCAGGCCGTCCTGGTCGCGGAACACGCGCTTGCCATGCATGTCCATGTGCGCCTGCAGCAGCATCGATGACGTCTTGCCCGGGTTGCGGCGGTAGCAGATGAACACGTCGTGCTTCTTCTCGCTGTCAGGCACTGCTCTGACAGCGGCGGGCTGGCTGGCAATCTGCTCCGCCACCAGCTTCTCGGGCTTTGGTGACATCCAGTCCTGCAGTGTCTCCATGATGAATGCCGGCTGCTCCACGCCAAGCTTCGTGCAGGTGGCTATCGCGCGGTACACCTCAGCGAGCGCTTCAGCCTTGTGTCCGGCCTCGAACATGGTGATGGCGCGGTCGAAGTACAGTTGCCAGTCCTCGGCGCGGCCCTGCTCGCGGTTCATGTCCTCCGCGCGCCGGTAGGCCTCGAGCGCCTGTTCATACTGGCCGAGCTTGCCGAAGATGTTGCCACGGGTGTGCACGATGCCTGGCCAGACCGGCAGGCCCTGCTCGCGGAAGCCCCGCTCCGCCTGGGCCAGTGCCGCCAGCGCTTCCTCATAGCGGCCGAGGCGCTGGTAGGCCATGCCGCGGTTGTTGGCAATGCCGGGAAAGACCGGCAGGCCCATCTCGATGATGCGGGCTTCGGCCAGGTCATACGCGGAAAAGGCCTCCTTATAGCGTCCCAGCCCCAGCAGCACCGCCCCGCGGTTGAGCATGATGCTGGGGTGCGGCGGCAGGCCCTGTTCCCGGTAGAGCTGCTCGGACCGGTCGAACGCAGCGAGGGCCTCGAGGTACATCCCGAGCTCCTCATAGGCAACGCCCCGGCTGTTGGCAATCCCCGGCGGCAGTGGCAGGCCCTGTTCAGCGCAGATCCGCTCGGCATCATCCAGCGCAGCCAGTGCCTCCTCGTAGCGGCCCATCTCGGACAGGGCGTTGCCACGGTTGATGGCAACCCCGGGCGCCCGCGGGATTCCCTGCTCAGCACAGATGCTGTCCGCCTCGGCCAGGGAGGCGAGGGCCTCCTCGAAGCGGCCCATCATGAAATACACCTTGCCCCGGGTGCTGCTGACCTCGGCATTGAGCGGTTCGCCCAGTCCGATCGAGAGCTGCTGCGCCCGGTCACAGGCAGCGAGCGCTTCCTCCTGGCGGCCGAGGATCATCAGCGACTGGGCCCGTGACAGTTCCAGTGCAGGGCTGGCCGGGCGGCCGAGCGTACGGCACAGCGCTTCGGCTTCATCGCAGGCAGCCAGTGATTCTTCCAGCCGTGAGAGGTCCCGCAGCAGTGCGGAACGCCTGAGCACATTTGCCAGTTCGGCGGGCTGGCCGCCTTCGTTGAGTTGCTGCTCGGCTGCAAGCAGCTGCTCCAGTTCCTGCTGGGGTGTCAGTGGCTGTCCCACGGGATAAGTATCGCATGCTGCCTGTCAGTCATTCAGTCACTGAGTCAAGAAGTCGCTGAGGAGTCCTGAGCTCGATGCCCCGATGTTGACTTTTTGACTCCGTGACTTTGTGACTGCCTACTCCATCCAGCTCAGCAGCTTGTCAATGAAGGCCGAGAAGAACTCGTCGGACCAGGACATCGCATTGACGCCCGTCAGGGCCCGGATGTCCTCAGGCAGTTCCGCCGGGCTGGGCCAGCTGAAGCCTTCCATCATCACCGGGATGATCGGCGTGCCACTGCTGAGCGCAGTTGCCAGTTCCTTCCTGGCAACATCCGCCTCGTCACTAATGCAGCGCTCGAAGAAGTCCTTGGTCAGCAGGACCAGCACGAAGCGCGAATAGCGGATCGCCTCCACCAGGTCCTCCTCGAAATGTCCCGCCCGCAGGTCATCCTGGTCGCGGAACACGGAGCGGCCCTTCAGGTCAAGGTGCAGTTTAAGCAGCATGGCATGTGGCAGTCCGGGCCTGCGGCGGTAGGAGATGAAAACGTCATGCCGCTTCTGGTGGTCCGGTACCTGGTCGGCCAGCCTGGACTGCCCGGCGGCCGGACCGGCAGGACCCGCTGCGGGTGCTGACAACCAGTCCTGCAGTTTCTCGCTGTAGAAGGGCTTGACAACGATTCCCTGTCGGCCGGCTTCTTGGATCGAGCGCATGCCCTCGGCCAGCGCCTGTTCCCGCTGTCCCGCGCGGGCCAGCGCCATCGCCCGGTGGAACATCAGCACATGTGATGGTTCCTGGCCCCGCTGCGAGCGGAGCTCCGCGGAGCGTTCGAACAGCTCAAGCGCACGGTCGTGGTGTCCCGTCTCGGACAGGAGGTCTCCGAGGTTCATCAGCATGTTGGCATCCTCTGGCAGTCCGGATGCCTTCAGCAGAGACATGGCCTTTTCATATGCCGCGAGCGCTTCATCGAAGCGGAACATGAAACTGAGCACGACACCTCGGTTCATCTCCAGGTCGTGGTCAGGAGGCAGGCCCTGCTCCTCCAGCAGCCGCTGCGTGTTGCCAAACTCCGCCAGCGCATCCTCCAGTCTGCCCAGCTCCTGGTAGACCGCTCCACGGTTCATTGACAGGAAGGGATAGGCGGGCTGCCCCTGGGAAAGCTGGATATCCTCCGCCTCGCTGTAGGCTGCAAGGGATTCCTTCAAGCGGCCCATCCTGCAGAGACAGTTGCCACGGATCTTGGCGAGCTCCCAGTCCTCCACAAGCCCCTGTTTCCGGATCAGGCTGGCCGCCCTGGCAACCAGGTCAAGCGACTCCTCGAAGCGGCCGATGCGGAACAGCACAGAGGCCGCTCCCTTCGCAGCGGCAGGATCAGGTGGCTTGCCGGACTGCTCAAGCAGCTCCTGCACAACGGTGTAGCCAGCCAGCGCCTCAGGGTAGCGCGCCAGGGTTTCCAGCAGACTGGCGCGCTGCAGCGCCACGGCAGGATCAGAAGCATGCCTGTTCTCCTGCTCGATCCACTGCAATTCGGATTCCGCTGTGGGAAGCTGGCCCATGGAGAGGTTCCTGCCGCCGGCATGTGCCGGCAGGCCGGGAGATTGACTAACTCTTCCTGGTGAAGTTTCCGGCCGTCAGGTCCCGGTCCGCATCCGCACTGGTCAGCGGCACATCAATCTTGGACGGGGTGAAGTCGCCGGGCAGGTTCGCGCAGACGGAACAGGTGTACTGGTCACCGCTACCGCTTGGGACCTGGATTCCACTGACGCAGAACTGTCCGTTGGCATCAGTTGTGCAGCTGTTTTGCTGGTTGTTGCTGGTTGACACACTGACCTTGATTCCGGCAAGTGGCTTGCCGTCAGGATCAAGCACGGCACCCTTGAGGTTGCACTGCCCGCCCATGGTGCCTGAGTTGTTCGCTCCACTGCTATCCGTCATAACCGCCTCACTGCATCTGCATAAGCTCCAGCTACTATAGACGACTGGTATAAAAAATTAGAACAGGCAAATAAAAACATTTTAATTGCCTGATTTTCCGATTGCTCAGCTGTGTCAGTAGTGGCCGTCACCTAGCATGTATGCCAGCTGGGAAATGTTCAAACACCCATCCGCACACTATTCGAGGGCTCTAGCTCTGGCAACACGGGGCTGATCTGCTCACTCGCCCATCCAGCTCAGCAACTTGTCAATGAAGGCCGTATAGAACTCCGCGGAGTGGCTCATGGCGTTGATGCCGGTGATCGCGCGGATGTCCTCCGGCAGCTCCTCCGGCTTCGGCCAGGCAAATCCCTCCATCATCACCGGGATGATGTGCGTACCGCAGTGCAGGGCGGTGGCAATCTCCTTCCTGACAACGTCATCCTCATCCGAACAGCAGCGGCTGAGGAATTCCGGTGTCATGAGGATCACCATGTGCCGGCTGTAGCGGATCGCCTCGCGCAGGCCGTCCTCGAAGCGACCACTTGACAAGCCGTCCTGGTCGCGGAACACCTGCTTCCGCCTGAGCTCCATGTGGGCCTGCAAGAGCATGGAGTGGGTCTGCCCCGGATCGCGCCGGTAGCAGATGAAGACGTCGTGCTTCTTCTCGTTGTCAGGCACGGGCTGCACCGCGAGCGGCTGGCTGGCAATCTGCTCCTCAAGCAGCTTCTCCGGCTTTGGCGACATCCAGTCCTTGAGCGTCTCCTTCACGAATGCCGGCTGTACAATGCCGAGTTTGCCGCAGATCATGATGGAACGGTATGCCTCGTCAATGGCCTCCTCGCGATGGCCTGCCTCATACATCGTGATGGCACGCTGGAAGTACAGGTTCCACTGCTCGGCCATTCCCTGTTCACTGAACTGCTCCTCGGCCAGGGCATAGGCATCCAGAGCGTCCTCATAGCGCCCGAGCTTGCCATAGACAGCCGCCCTGCTGGACTGGATGCCCGGGTACGCTGGCAGGCCCTGTTCCCGGTAGAGCTGCTCCGATTCATCGAAGGCGGCCAGCGCTTCCTCATAGCGCCCGAGCAGGGACAGGGTCTCCCCACGGCAGTTGGCAATGCCGGGAAAGACAGGCAGGCCTTGTTCCCTGAACATCCGCTCGCAACGGGCATAGGACTCGAGCGCTTCATCGTGCCGCCCGATCAGGTCCTGGGCATTGCCGCGGTTGAGGTATATGCCCGGGAAGACCGGCAGGCCCTGTTCCATGTACATGCGTTCCGCTTCCGCGAAACTCGAAAGGGCCTCCTCATTGCGGCCGCTGTGATGATGCACAACCCCCATGTTGCAGGTGATGACCGGCGATGCCGGCAGGCCCTGGCTGGCCAGGCGCTGCTGGGCCTCACCGAATGAGGCAAGCGCATCCGCATAGCGGCCCAGGTTCTGGAAGCAGTTGCCACGCGTGTTGGCGATACCCGGCAGCAGTGCGCTGCCCTGTTCCCGGCAGAGGGCGTCAGCCCTGTCACAGCATTCAAGGGCATCATCAAACCTGTTGTACGTCTTGTGGATGTCGGCACGTGTTGCCAGCAGGCGCGGGTTGCCAGACAGGCCGCGCTCCCGGGCCAGGGCTTCCCCCTCCTCGCATGCCTGATGCGCCAGGTCCAGGTTGTACGTCAGTTTCTGAAGTTCGGCACGGCGCACGACAAGCTCCAGGTCCGCCGGCCGGCCGCCATCCCGCAGCGCTTGTTCAGCAGCCAGTAGCTGCTCCAGTTCCTGCTGTGCTGTCAGTGGCCGGTCCACGGGATTAGTATCTCACGACCGCCAGCTAGCCCCGCACTTCCGTCCGGTACTCCTCGCACAGCTCATCCAGCCTCGTACGCACCAGCTCCTCGATCTGCTCCGTCATCTGCTCCACCTGGCCCTCGTTGTCAGACTTCCACTGCTCGTAGGTATCGCCCAGGTTGACCGGCTCGCAGACACTGACCCGGGCGGTGCGCGGGCCGAAGAACTTCAGCTTGCCGAACACCTCCGTCTCGAAGCGGCCCAGCAGGTCGAGGTAGCGCTCAGCCGAGCTGTCCTGCTGCACATACTTGCCGGGCATGGCAACGAACTCCAGCACGCGCTGCAGCTCGGCGCGCATCACCTTGGCGCGGCGGTCCAGCAGCCGTCGCTCATAGCGGCTGTTGGCGGATCGGCGCATGCGCGACACCGCCACGAACAGCTTGCGCAGGCGGTTGCGCAAGGGACTGCCCAGGTCGACATTGAGCATCCCGAGCTTGCGTTCGACATCCATCAGCACGCGCTCCCGCAGGCGTGAGATGCGCAGGTCGACATTCTCCGGGTCGTTCACCTCCACGTCGTACAGGCGCTCGTTTACTTCCAGCAGGCAGTAGGTCACCCGCTGCACCCGCTCGAAGATCCCGCCGCTGCTCTCCAGTGCCAGTTCCTTCTCCAGCCGGGCCAGCGAGCCAAGGATCAGCTTATCCACATTGCCGCGGTAGTGGTAGCGGATCGTGACCGGCAGGATCCAGACCGGATCCTGCTTGCCCTCACGGCGGATGTCATCCAGCGCGCCGTAGCCGAAGCGGGCGGCACCGGGCAGGAAGGGCAGCACGATGTCATGCAGGTAATACTCCTGGCCCTCGGGGAAGATCACCAGCCAGCGTTTGCCCATCCGCAGCAGCTGGCGTGTCGCATGCTGGCTGTCATCGTCCTTCGCCCCGCGGTTGATCGAGTAGGCGCCGATCCGGCTGCAGACGAAGTTCTGCAGCGGGTCATCGAAGATTTCACGCGCGGCCAGGAAGTAGAAGCCCGTGCCGAGCATGCCGCCGAGCTGCATCACCACCGGCGGTTCATAGCTTGGATGGTTCGGCGTGAGGATCACCCGCTGGCCCATCTTGCCTTTCAGGATCGCGCGGTGTTCCTCACTGATTTCAACCCGGTCAACATGGGTAACAATTCTCAGGTAAAGCGGGGTGATCAGCCGCGCAATACCCATCATCAGCGGGTCATGGCGCGGCGGGATGAACTTGTAACCGCCCGGCGGTTCCTGTTGTGATGCCTCAAACTGGTCCATTGGTTCCTATTGTAGTCAGCCAACGGGCCAGGCGTGCAAAAGCCTGTTAATAAGGTATCTTTTAGAGGCTGTATTGGTTGGCCAATACGGTCGGTTACAGGAGTCGGGAAATGAGCAGGAATTCTGGTGTGAAGGTTCGCTCCGGAATCACGGATACGCGGACGAACAAGCCCTGTCGCAGTTGCGGCGTGCTGATGGATGACGCAGGTGCACACTTCGTGTGCCTGGCCTGCGGCTACCGCCTGGAAAAGGATAACAAGCCGGCCTCCGGCGAGGTATCCGCCTGGCAGAAGCAGGTCGCGGACCTGCATTCGCAGAAATTCATCACGGCGCGCCAGGCCCAGAACGAGCAGCTGCTGTCCGGCTTCGGACCGCTGCGCGTGCTGCTGTTTGCCGGAGTGCTCGCACTTGGCATTGCCGCTCCGCTGCAGAACCTGCTCCCGCTCGTCAATGGTGGCAGCCAGGGCCCGAATGCAATTCCCACGGCAGTCGCCGCAATCGTCGCCATTGCCGTTGCCGGCTGGGCAGCCTTCACGCAGGCCGGGCCGCAGCGCATGCTGCAGCGCAATGTGCTGGCAGCCCTCGCCCTTGCTGCACTCCTCGGGCTCGTGATGTCCGGCCCGATTGGCCATATGCTGACAGCGCAGTATGGTGCGATGCACAATGGGGTTGACCTGGCCTCAGGTGTTGCCAACCGCATCGCCCAGACCCCGGTTTGGTGGCAACCCCTCCTGCAGCTGGGTGGCAACTTTGCCGCCTTCGGCCTGCTGGCCTTCATCTGCCACCGCGAAGCCACTGACCGGATGTACTAGGGAAGAAGCAGAGAAAGTAGAGCACGCAGAGAGCTTAGCCACCGAGTGCGCAGAGAGCACGGAGTCTCTCGTGATGAAAATCAGGCTGAGTCAGCAGCGTTGGACATTGCGCAGGTTAAGCAATTTATTGAGCCCAAGCCAACCATGGATTCTCTGTGCCCTCTGTGTACTCTGTGGTTAGGCCCTCTGGGCACTTTGCCCCCCTCCCCCGTCTCAGAAATCCACGCCGAAGATCCTTTGGCTGTTCTCCAGCAGGATCTGTTCCAGCTCATCAATCGGCTCATTGCGCAGCGCTGCCAGCGCTTCAAATGTGTGGCGAACATAGGCCGGTTCATTGCGCTTGCCGCGCATGGCCTGCGGAGCAATGAATGGCGCATCCGTCTCCACCAGCAGCCTGCCCGCCGGGATTAAGCGTGCCGCTTCATGCAGTTCCGTTGCCTTCTTGAACGACACATTGCCTGCAAATGAGATGTACCATTGCGGCTGCGCAAGCGCCCAGGCCATCAGCTCGGGGCTGCCATTGAAGCAGTGCAGGATGCCGCGGGTGCCGGGAACAGCCTGCAGCAATTCAAGCGTCTCAGCGTTGGCATCGCGGGTATGGATGATCACCGGCAGGTCCCGCTCACGGGCGAATTCAAGCTGTGTGCGGAACACCGGCTGCTGCGCCTCAAGAGTATTGGTGTCCCAGTGCAGGTCGATCCCACATTCCCCGACGGCGATCGGCGGGTTGCCAGAGTCGAACCAGGGGCCGAAGACCTCATGGGCGGAGAAGCCCGCCGGCAGTTCACTGGTCGGGTGCAGGCCAATGCTGTAGTACAGGTTGGGGTGCGCTTCCGCCAGCCCACGGGCCTGCTGCCAGGTCTGCGGATCGATCCCGATCACAACTGCCGCAGAGATGCGGGCCTCGGCCATACGCGCAACCACCTGCTCGCGGTCATCGTCGAATGAATCGAAGTAGAGGTGGCAATGTGTATCGATCAGCATGCGCGCGCATTATTGCACGCGGCCGGACTGTCCGGCCTAGAGCGGCTTGGTCTTGATCTCCGCCTCATGCTCGTAGAAGCACATGTTGCTCATCGAATCCATCGTCTTGTACTGCATCTTGTCGCGGAAGTTGACAACCACGCCAGGGTAGACGGTCTCATGCACGCTGATCACTGCCTCGCGGAAGTAGGCCGCATTCTTCTGCGCCTCCTCCAGCTGGATCCGCAGTCCCTCCAGCAGCGGCTGGAACTGGGCCTCCGCCTGCATCAGCTTGCCGAGGCGCTGCTGCAGGTCCAGGTTGCTGCCGGTCGCCTGCAGGCGCTTCTTGAGGGTCTCGATCCCGAGGCTGACCTGGCGCAGCTTGCCCTCGTTCTCCTGGATTTGCGCGCGCAGCTCGTCCGGGTTGGAGTCGGAGAAGGGGTTGCGCCCGACCGTCAGCTTGGTCAGTGCGGCCATCTTGGAACCGAGGCTCGTCACATCGACATTGCGGTAGACATGCACCTCGCCGCCAACCAGGTTGCCCTTCTGGCTCTCCACCTGCAGGCTGCCGCCGATGCTGGCATTGCAGTGACGCATGTAGTTGAGCACGTGCAGGTCACCACGCACGGACAGCTCGCACTGGTCCAGTGCCTCCATCTGGGCATTGCCGCCCACCTTGATCACCGTTTCGCCGGCACCGAACACGATGCCGTTGATGGTCAGGTTGCCGCCGCACTCCAGGCAGGCCCGGTCGACATTGCCACTGATCGTCAGGTCGCTGCCGGTCTTGACGTGGAAGCCGGGGTGCACACTGCCCATCACCCGTACATTGCCGATGAAGTCCAGGTTGCCGACGCTGTAGTCAACGTCACCGCTGATGTCGAGGGTGTCCATCACGCTGACCTTGCCGGCCTTGAGCATTGCATGCCCGGTCAGTGTGGCCGTTATCGTGCCCGTGGCCTCATCCAGCTCGGCACCGCGGCCGGCCTTGGGGGCACTGGCCTTCTTGAATTCCGGCTCGATCGGCTGCCCATGCACGTCGATCCCGCACATTTGTGGCGTGATCACTGTGCGCCTTGCCAGCACATCGCCTTCGCGCACATTCTGGAAATGCTGCACTTCCTTCAGGTCCACGCGTCCGTGATCATCAGTATGGACTTCCTCAGGCTGCTCCTCATCACCCTCCGCCTCCGGATCCTGGCAGGCCTGGTTGGACTGGCCAGGCTGCCCGGTCTCAAACAGGTAGGTCACCTCGCTGATCAGCCGGCAGGGAGGCTGCTTTCCGCGTGCCACCACCACTGACTCACCGAACTGCGGCGCTACCACCATGTTGGCAAGCTGGTCATCAAGTATGCCCTGCACCACCTTGGCGGAGACGAGCACTTCTTTCAGGTCATTTGGTGTGTAGCTTCCGGCGATTTCGCGGTTGACGAGCGTCAAAGTGACGATCAGGCGGTCATCGGATATCTCGATCTTGTAATCGGCAGGGTTCAGGCCCATCTCAGCAGCTCCGCGCAAACAGAATTGGCTTCAGTCTGCACAGACTCTAACCGCAAACCGTGTCAGGCACAGCGTACGGCGCCTGACTTAGGCTCCAATTAAACCGGATTTATGCGCGGCTTGTCAGTTCCCGATCAGGGTGCCAAGCGCCAGCTGCTCGATGCGGCGGAACACCGTACCCTCGCCCTCGTTGCGGTCCAGCGCGGAAGCCAGTGAGATGGCCGCCTTGCTGTCCGCCAGCTCGGCGGTGACGATCTGGCCCGGCTTCTCACCCTCATAGGCCAGCGAGCTGAGCACCAGCAGCACCACGTCGTGGCGGCCCTCGATCAGCGGCAGCTTGATGTAGTGCGTCACGCTCATGCCGCTCAGGAAGTCGCCGAGCAGGCCATGCTGCTGCAGCAGCACCAGAAGCTCGGGCTCGACGAACACGCCGAGGCGGCCACCTGGGTTGAGCAGCTTGATGGACTGGTCGAGGTAGTTCGCCGCCAGGTTAGCGTCGTGGGCGAAGATGAAGTTGCCGAGGATCACGTCGAAGCGGTTCGGGATGTCGTTGTCATCATTGGCCGCCTGGTTGAACACCTCGGGCAGCTCGCTGAAGAAATCCTTGCTGACGATGTAGGTGTCGTCAAAGCCGCTCACGCGGCAGTTGATGCGGGCAGCAAGCGCCAGCACCTTGTCGGCCTCGATACCGGTGTAGCGGTAGTTGATGAAGTGGTCGATCAGGTCCATCTGGCTGACGATGAAGCGGTCACGCGCCTTCTCGATCAGCGACTTCTCCGTCTGGGCCAGGCGGAAGCGCTGTCCATCGGGCTGCACCACCTCGATGTTCGAACCGTCATCCACGAGCGCCCAGGCGGCGTTCTCAAGGCGGTTCATCATCCAGCGCAGCATCTCCGTGGTCATGTTGCCCTCGAGGCAGGCCGGGTGCAGCGTGTTGTCATTGATGCCCGGCTTGAGGATGGTCACCAGCAGGCGGTAAAACTCATTGGGGATCAACACCCGGTCACGGGTGTAGTTGATGTATTTGATGCGCAGGATGTCGTTGATCTTCTTGACGGACAGAGGCGCATTCACGATGCTGTCCTCGTTGACACCGACAGCCACGGTATCGTGCTCCAGCAGCTGGTCGATGAACTGCTGGATCTCCTCACGCTCACGCGGTGACAGGCCGCGCTCCTTGGATGAGCTGTCGAGGTACTGGAAGCTGTTGATGCGGTCCTCTTCAATGCCGGCATCCTGCATCATGCGGTTCATGCGGGCTGCAAGGTCCTCCGGACGGGCCGTGTCCTCACGCTGCTCGAGCACTTCCATCGCCTGCTTCTTGAGCGCCTTCTTCAGGCGGCTCTTGCCAGTCTGCAGCTCGCTTGCGCTGCGCTTCTCGTCGGTCTTGAATGCACTCTGGGCGTCGAGGAAGCTGCCCTCCAGCAGGCTGTCGATGTCCTCGCTCTTCTCGGGCACGGCCATCACGGCACTGCTCTTGACCTTCTCCTCCTCGCGGGCCTTCATCAGCTCCTTCAGGAACCAGTTCTTGCGATCCTGGCCGAAGCGCTTCTTGTTGTCGCCCTTGAGGTTGAGGATCACCTTGTCCTCGGCCACCTTGGCCTTTTCAACTACGGCCTTCATCAATTCCTTTTCAGATAAACCATTTGGATGGTTTCTAAGTACTTCCTCGGCGATGTCGTTGCAGAGCACCCAGTCCTTCATGCCCCACCAGCTCTTCTGCTTGACGAGGCCAGGCGCCTTCTCCAGGTCGACCACGACGGTGTTGACCTTCCAGCCGAGCTTGCGGGCAATGCGGGAGCGCACATCGCGCTCATACATCTGGGCCTGCTCCTCGCGCATCACCTGCTCAAGCACGCTGTACTCAGGCATCTTGTCGTTGATGGTCTCCCACTTGCCGTCCTTCGTCTCCTTGAAGTAGGGCTGGCTCCTCAGCACCGGCAGCACATAGCGCTCCTTGGCGCGCTCAATATCAACCGGGTGGATCATTTCGGCATTGACCGCGGCGGCGATGTCGTCGAGCGCGGCGGGCTGGTTCTCGAACACGAAGCGGCGGATCACATCCACATTGCTCAGCACAGACTTGGTTGCCATCGTTTTCCGTTCCTTTCTGCTCGCAGGCCCGATCCGTGGACCGGGCCATTGAATAGTCTTTTATGCGCGCGCAAGCGCGTCCCCCGAGGGGGAACCTCTACATAATTGTAGTACATATTACGTATGATGTGAAGAATGGAGCTACCCGCTTCAGCGGTAGTTGGAGGTGCAGCGCAAGTCGCACAGCGTAAACCAATCCCTGTATCGCTGTTAGCTCGTTGTACTTGGGTGGCAACGAGAGTATTAAACCTTTCCACTGCCCATTGATTAATGGCTACTCTTCCTCTTGCCAGTCAGTATGCTCGACTTCCCGCAGCATTGCCAGCGTCTCATCCGCTATCCGGTTCAGGCCCTGGTTGCCAAGCGTGCTGAAGATGATCATCGTCTCCCCGCTTTCCGGGTCGAAGCGCCACAGAGAGCGGTTGCCGGGTGTCGTGCCATTGTGGCCGTACATCCAGTGCTCTCCATCAAAGCGCCTGGCGATTCCCAGTCCGTAGGAGTAAGGTTCGGAATGTGCCGTGCTGCCGGTGTCAATGAACTCGTATAGCTGCTCCAGCTGCCCGGCCGTCAGGAAGCCTTCGCCATTGCGCTCGTAATGAATGCTCCAGTCCTGTCTGATGTCGAGCCCATGCAGGGCGGTGGCGCACTCGATGCCCTCCTGCTTCATCCGCCAGGGGCCGCTTATTGCATCACTGAACTTCAGCAGGTCAGAGCCGGTGCAGCGGATGCCTCCAGCGGCGCGGCCCATGCCCGGCATGTCCCAGCCTGTGATGTCCAGCAGCTGCCCGTTGACAGTGATGTGCGCCGGCACCGCATGGCAACCGGCCGGCACTTCCCATAGGCTGATGTTATCCAGGCCAATCGGGTCCAGCACGTATTCCTGCAGCAGTTCGTCATAGTCCCGCCCGGTGGCGCGCTCCATTGCCAGCGCCGCCAGCCAGAAGTTCGCATTGCTGTACAGGTAGCCCTGGCCCGGTTCGAATTCCAGTGGGCGGTTTGCCACCGTTGCCAGCAGTGCATCGTGGCCCAGGCGTGGCTGCGGCCCGAGCATCAGCCGCACCACCGGTACAAGCGGGGCATAGTCCTCCGGATCACCCAGCTGGTAGGGCAGTCCGCTCCTGTGGTGCATCAGCGTGCGCAGGCTTGTGTCCGCGAGTCGTGCCTGCGTGAAGATGTCGTCAATTTCCGGCACGTAACTTGATACAGGCTCGTCTAGCTCAATCAGTCCGGCTTCCTGCAGCTCCAGCGCCAGCACCGCCGTGTAGGTCTTTGTGATGCTGCCGACCGGCCAGACGGACTGTGGCTGCTTGTCAATCTCCCCATGCTGCATGCCCATGACCATCAGGCCACTGGCCCCACGGTAGTAAAGCACGGCCTGTGGAATCCCCGCTTCCCCGCAAAGCACATCAAAACGCTGCTGTGCGTCCTGGGCCAAGCGTTCAAAGCCAAGCTGAAAGGGTGACTTCCCGGCATCCTCATCCTGCGCAAATGCCGGGCACAGACCTGCCAGCACAAGCATCAAGAGGATTGCCAATCGCCTTGACAGCCTCACCGTTCTTCCCCCTGCCTTGGAATATGACCCAGTTCCTGCAGTTCCAGCACAAGCAGGTGGTCCATGAACATCGGGCCGTGGAAACTGATATGCCCCTCCACTTCACTTACCTGAATGTCCTCGAAGTAGTGCCGGTAGACGCTGTCAATCTCATACTTGAGCGGCTCGGAGGAGAAGCTGGCCTGGGTCCAGTGCACCCGGCCGCTGTCCTGGAAGCGCGCGCGCATCATAGACTCGCAGATCTCGCGGCCGTCCGGGTTCTCCTGGCGGATCGTGCCGTCCTTCAGGATGCGGCGGAACTCGATTGCCTTCGCCTCGATTAGCAGCGCGCTGACTTCGTAGAACATCAACTAAATAGTAAGGCAGAGAGCAGAAAGCAGGCAGCAGACTCGGTATGTGTTCATAGCGGTCTGCTTTCAGCTCCCTGTTCCCTGCTTTCTGCTATATGATTCTGTCATGGCTGGGCCAATCAGCATCCGGGTGACCGTCACCGGCAAGGTGCAGGGCGTGTTCTATCGCGCAACGGTGCGTGACTGGGCGGCGGAGCTGAAGATCCATGGCTGGGTTAAGAATGAACCGGATGGTTCAGTTGTAGCCGTAATCCAGCATATGCGCCAGCCGGTGCTTGATGAAATGCTGAAGCGAATGTGGCAGGGGCCGAAGGGGGCGCTGGTGCTCAAGTTGCACAGCGAAAAGCTGGAGAACCACCTACAGTACAGCGAATTCTCAATCCTGCGCTGAATGGAGACGATTAGCTTTTATGCTAATCAGCTACCCAGGCGGGCAATCTCCCGGTAGATCCAATCGTGGCAGCGTTCATGCGCCTCGAGGTGCCTGTGCCAGTTCTCCAGCGGAATCAGATCCGCCTCCAGGCAAAGCTGCCAGATCGCTCCATCAATCCGCTGCCAGTCTGCATAGGTGCTGGCTGAGCCAAGCAGTTCAGCCAGCTGGTCAGCCGTGCCCCGCTGTTCCAGCAAAGCCAGGCTGAGCTGGCGGAATCGCAATCCAAACGCACCTTCCGGTTTGTTTTCAAAGGACCTTGCCAGGCAGCAGGCATGCATCGCCAGTGCATGGTCCCGACGCAGTAGTGCCTCAGTAAGCATTGCATCCAGCAGCAGGCTGTCCGGTCCATCCTCAAGTACCAGTTCCCGGCGGATTGCCAGCGGGTCAATGCTGCCACGCGCAATCAGGCCGGCCTGCAGCATCTGCAATGCGGCGATGTACCGCACCCGAGCCGTGGCAGCTAGCAGGTTCGGGGTGCTCACGCTCAGCCGCGCGCAGCCTTCGTCCAGCAATTTCCAAGCCTGCCGCGCATCATGCGGTGAGCAGAGGTAAAGCGCGGCGAAGATGTCCAGCAGCTGCAGCTCAAGCTGGAAGCGTGTTGCTTCATCGCCGGCGGGCATCCCGCGCAGCAGTTCCGCGGCCTGCAGGCGCAGCTCGCCGAATGCGGTCGGGTCCGGGAGTTCGAGCAACTCGTGTAATTGCTTGCAGAGCAGGATCCAGCCAGCCATGCTGGCCTGCCCCGTGGTCACTTTCTGGTTCATGTAATGGGAAAAGTAAATGGTTTATTTGCGTGCCGATGCGTGTCCCAAGCCATTATGCCATTTCTGCGCTCCTCTGTGTGTGGCCAGACGCGCGAAATCCGGTACATATTGCCTGGGGTCACCGGCTCCAGCCGGTTGCGTGTCATATCAGGGGACGCTGTCCTGCTATATTGGTTACCTCAGGGGGATTCATGGAACACTTCAAGATTGCGGGGCTAGTTGATGGCTGAGCAACAACGCTGTCCAGCCTGCGGTGGCCAGGCCACTGTCCGGCTCGGGGAACTGAGCTGCCCGAGCTGTGGCCACAGCCAGATGCTTATCCCGGAACAGCTGCCTTCGCGCCGCACTTACCAGCAGCGCTCCCCCACCGGGCAATTCGGTACGAAGGCCGGTGAGGATCCACTGGTACGTGGTAGCACCGGCGAGGACAGCCCCGGCCAGCTGTGGCGCCTGAAGGCCGGGCGCAGCGGCCGGATCAATGTCAACTATGGCAGCAATGCCCCGTCCGTGACTGAGCTCGGCGCTTTCCTGGCCTGCTTCTTCGGCACAACGATCCTGATGCAGGTCGCGGTCAGCTCGCTGTTCGGCGTCGGCGGTATCGGGCTCGGTTCGATCCTCAGCGCAGCCTTCATGACCGGCGTGCTGGCCTTCACCTTCTCGCAGCAGATCGCCTGCCTGAAGGGCTTCTTCATGCTGATCTCCTTCATGATTGCCATCATGAGCCTGTACATGGCCTACAAGGCATTCAATGTTCACAACTGGATCAGCATGGCCTTCAGCTTCGTGGAGTTCGGCCTGAGCGGCTGGCTGTTTTCGATCCTCTACCGCCAGAACATCTACGAGGACCTCTGAGCAATGCCGCGCTCTGGCATAATCTGGCCATGAACCGCAGACCAAGAGGCATCGCCCCGCGGATTGACATCGTCGTGCCGGACAGCTGGCATGCAATCTATGCCGTGGTGAAGCGCATCCCGAAGGGCAAGGTGGCGAGCTACGGCCAGGTGGCAATGCTCGCCGGATTGCCACGCGCCGCGCGCCTCGCCGGCACCGCCCTGTTCCACGGCCCGCCTGAGCTGGTCTCGAAGATCCCCTGGCAGCGGGTGGTGAATGCCGCCGGGCGGATTTCCTACAGCGAGGCCCGCAATGGCAGCGACCACCGCCAGCGCGAGTTGCTGGAAAAGGAAGGAATCGAATTCACAGCGGCCGGTGTGATCCGCATGAGCAAATACGGCTGGGATGGGAAATAGGGACCTGGTACCAGGGACCTGGGACAAGGCGAACGGACAATAACAAATGTAACGGTTCATGCTCAATAAATAGGTAACGGCTCGATTGAACTATTCGCCGTTGATCTTCTTTGCTGATCCCCGGTCCCTGATCCCTGACAGAATTTCCTCCGGAAATTCCCGCGATTCTGTCGCATTTCTCCCCGTTTGCATGTCTGCTTATCTGAGATGTTCTTCATCGCACGCCGCCGGCCCGAGCTGACTCCCCGCGAGATCCGTTGGCTCTTGCGCGAATCCGTGCAGGAAATGCACAGCCCGCGCTCACGCATCCGCATGGCCGGCCAGCGCCTCGACGAGCTGCGCATGCGGCTCAGGGGCCGGGATGCACGCGACCCGCTGGTGGCGGAACTGTTCCGCGAATTCGCCGGCTGCATCACCCGCGAGCTGGCCGCACTCAGCAGCCTGCCGGCGCTTAAGCGCCTGACCGACTCGCGTGAGGAATGTGAGGACGCCGCCGCCGCGGGGATCGCATCCCTGTGGCGCTACATGCTGCGCCACCACGGCACCGGCGACGAGCCATTGTTCCGCGACTGTGCCTGGGCCTATCTCGGGCGCTGCATCGTGAATGAGGCCCGGGACATGCTGCGCGCCAAGATTGAGCAGCGTGAGAATGAGCAGCAGCTGGAAGCGGCCAGCACACTGGCAGACATGGGCAGTGGCAGCGGGGCCGGCGGGCTGGAGGAGCTGTTCTTCTGGTGCCGGCTGGCCAGCTCAGGAGAGGCCCGCGGCCGCAACCGCGAAATCATCGTGCTGCGCCTGATGCAGCTCTGGCTGGCCGGAGAAGGCTACAACTGCCGGCTCGAGGAAGTGCGCCTCGTACTGGGGGAAATGGACATCGACATCCGCGAACATGCCCTGCGGCAGCAAGCCAACCGCTTGGTTGCAAGGATGCACAGCCGTATTCATGGAGAGCGGGAAGCCGTATCCGGCCTGGAGGGCCAGGTATGAACTTGCAGAACCACGAATCATTGCGCGAGGCCCTGCCTCCGCTGGACAGCCAGGCCGGGCTGGAGGCCCGCCTGCTGCGCCTGATGGAAGTCACCCTGGCCCAGGAGCAGCGCAGCCGCTGCGAGCTGGACAACAGCCTGCGCCCCCTGAGCCCGCAGCAGCTCAGGCGCAATGCGGTGGCGGAACTGATGCTGCATGCCGAGGAAGGCTACTTCGACCACATGAACAGCCTCGTGAAGCGCTCGGCTATGTATACGGCCAGCATCGTGGCCTTCGCGCTGGGGATGATGCTGCTAAACGGCGGTCCACAGGACAGTGCCAACGGCCAGCGCCTCAAGCTCGGAAACACTGTTCCGGCCAAGCTGCACATGGCCAGTTCCGCCAACTGGAACATCGACTAACTCAGGGAACAGGTAACTGGTTTCAGGTTCTCGCTAATCCATCCGGATCGGCATCACGATGTACAGGTAGTCCGGGTCGCGCGGGCTGCTGACCAGCACCGGGTTGACCTCATTGATCCAGTTGAGCACCACCTGGTCACCGGGCACATTCTTAAGCACCTGGATGATGTACTCCGGGTTGAGCGCGATGCGGATCGCACCGCCCTCGATCTGGGCAGCCAGTTCCTCGACACCCTTACCGACCTCGCCGGCATCACTGCGGATGTCGATCTTGTCCTCGCTGCTTTCGATATGCGCCACCGGGTTCTGGTCCCGGGTGCGGCAGACCAGCTGCACGCGCTGCAGGGCGTCATTCAGCTCGCTCTTGTCGAGGAACACGCGGGTGGCGATGTCCTTCGGGATCACGCGCTCATAGTCCGGGAACTTCACGTCCAGCAGTGAGCAGACAACGAGCTGGCTGCCGAAGGCAAAGGCCACCTGATTGCCCGGGTTGAAGATCGCGACTGCGGCATCATCATCATCCGGCAGCATCTTCTCAAGTTCGTCCGCCACTCGCGCCGGCAGGAGCAGGTTCTGCTCCAGCTCGTTTCCGGCGAGGCCCTTGTTACGCTTGAGCGCCAGGCGGTGGCCGTCGGTGGCAACGATGTCCAGGCTTGCGCCATGGAACACGAAGAACACGCCGTTTGTGTAATGTACGGCTCCCGTTGAGCTGTCCTTCACGGCGCTGAATGTGGTCTGCTGCAGGGCATTCTTCAGCAGGCTGGCCGGGATGCTGGTCAAAAGCGAGCCGTCATACTCCGGCAGGCTGGGGAAATTCTCATCCGGCATGATCGTCAGGTCGTAGGAACTGCGGCCGACCTGCACATTCAGCTGGTTGCCTTCCGTGCTGAGGGTCACGTCCTTCTTTGGCAGCTTGCCAACAAGCTTGGACAGCAGGTCCGCGGGAGCCAGGAAGCTGCCGGGATCCGCACCGCTGACAGCGAGCGTGCGGCGGATGGTGAACTCGCCATCGGTGGCCGTCATCTCCACATGGTCGGAACTGACAACCACCCGCACATGGTTCAGCACTGGATTGATGCTGCGGGTTACCGCCTTGCTGACCGTTGACAACACGGCCGAGAGGAGTTCCTGACTGATCACTACACGCATTGGAGAGCCCCGGTGAATCTTGGATTATGCAATCTATGAACACCGATTATAACACTGCCGGACTGGCCTTACGGTGTCCCACGGACCGTCCTTTCCAAGTGCTTCACAGACTTCCCACAGGCTATCCAACATCGCTTTTGATACGTGGCCGGGATGTGCATATTTACCAATATTTCACCCGCAGATGTGGGCTGCCAACAGTTCCTGCTGATTAAGATAAGATTCAATTCAGCGTAAGCAAAGATTAATCAAAGCCCCTGTATGCCAGTTCGGCCAGTCAGGATGCGTTGTCCCGCACTTATCCAAACTGTCCGAGGCCCTAGTACGAATACTGTCTTAAAATAAGTAAAGGATATGAATACCACCGAGCATGACCGCACCCCTGGCCTGGAACACAGGCTGTTTGAAATGATCCGCAATGACGAGGAGATCGTCGAGCTGATCAAGCTGGCCAATGAGCACCTGGGGGTGATCGGCTTTACAGAGCATGGACTCAGGCATGCAAGCATCGTGGCACGCTGGTCAGGCTCAATCCTCTCCACTCTGGGATACCCGGATGATGAGATAGAACTGGCAAGGTGTGCTGGATTCCTGCATGACATCGGAAATTTCATCTGCCGCACAAACCATGGACAGACCGGGGCGGCAATCCTGTACATGATGCTCAAACGCTTCCCGTTCACGACCAGGCAGCTTGGCAAGGTGCTCAGCGCAGTGGGAAACCATGAAGAGCAGTACGGCCAGTGCTATAACGAAACATGTGCGGCCGTCGTGCTGGCAGATAAGTCAGATGTCCACAGATCAAGGGTTCGTGCATATGATCCGGCAAACCATGACATCCATGATGACGTGAATTACGCAGTCACCAGAAGTGACCTGATCGTTGATCCTGACCTGCGTGAAATCAGGCTTGACCTGGATATCGATGGCGAGACGGCGAGCATGATGGACTTTTTTGAGATCTTCATGAGCCGCATGATCATGTGCAAGAGCAGTGCTGCCTATCTCGGATGTACCTTCAAGATTTCCTGCAACGGGACAGTCGTCAGCTGACAGGCTCACCAGCCCTTGCTTGAACGGTCAAGCTTTCCGCTCCAGGAATGGACGGATACCTGCTTGAACCTTGCCGGCAACAGGTAGTCCAGGCAGCCACGGGACACGTATTCGTTTTCCTGCAATGCCTTTTCAGCATCTGCATGTAAAGCCATCCGTCCCGATTCAAACTTGTTATTGCTGAAGATTCCCACACACAGGATTTCATCATTGAGGATGGACCGGGCAAGTTCCAGAGCTTCTCGCTGGCTGGGGAACTCCACCCTCACTCCGGCGAAATCCACACTTGTGCTCCTTGTGGATTCAATGGCCATGACTTCAAGGTCAATCCCTTCACGCCTGGCAGGACTTTTGAGGTAGACCAGCAGGCCCTGGTAGTAACCCTTGAAGTCGGACAGGATGTCCAGCTGTTCCAGCAGTTCCGGCTGGGTCTCCTTCAGGACTTCAATGAACTCCGTGCAGTAACTGCCAAGCTTCACCACCGGATGCCATTTTTCCGCCTTGTACCTGCTGGGGCCGTCGCTGACCATATGAAGATAATACGATTTCCGGACTAGGCTGGAGTCAGTCAGCAATGAAGGAATTCGAATCAGCCATCAATCTTTCCGGTCCAGGAAGTTACCTGTAGGCTTTCCTCACGTTGCGGCTGGAGGAATGAAAGGCAACCGGAAGGTTTGTTTTCGGTAGATGCAGTGCTTTGTAACGCCATTCCTGGCTCAGCCATCCAGCATCCGGAGAATTCTGAATTGACGTACTTGCTGATGCAGACAATATCTTCATTGACTATGAAGCCGATGTATCGGGCAGCTTCAAAAGTGCCGCTGAAATCCTCGATTGCTCCGTTGAATTCGATTTTTACGCTTGGCGGGTTCTCTGAAGCATGCACATTGAGCGTGATGATGCGGTAGGGATTGGGGGCCCGCACCGTAAGACTCAGTCCAAGCGGGTTTCCATCCTGGTCCATTGCCAGCATCAGCTTCTCATCCCAGTGCGGCTGGACCCTGAGCAGGTCATCATGGAAGGATTGCAGGAAATTCCCGAGCGGGATTTCCGGCGCGTAACCGGTTGTAATCGTGTCGTGTCCGTAGTCGGCCATGTTGATCCCTCACAGCTGTGCGGCAAGGCCCGGGCCGCATGTCTCAATTCTTGCGGCTGCTGCTGATTTTGGGTGGTTGTTTAACCTCAATTTAAGATTTGCAGTGCATTTGGATGTCCAATCAACCTGCATTGAGCGGGCCACAGGCAAATTCTGCTAAGATGAAATCAGGAAGCAGCAATGGGACAGATAAATGGACGCAGTTCCTGAAAGCCGTCAATCCGGGGGATTCCTCGGTGAATGGATGTCAGCGATCAGCACGGTCAATGAAAATCCGGTGGCCGGCTGGCTGATGACGGCCCGTGAGCGGCGGACCCAGAGATATCCGCTGGTTCGCAAGCTGATTGTCCCGGTTGCGATTTCCCTGGTATTCCTGTTTTCCTTCCTCTACGCCCAGCGCAACTCAGCATTGATCAGCAGTTCCAGCCTGGTTGAGCTGGTGACGATCATGCTGACCGTATCAATCCTGCCGGCGGTGTTCTTCTGGGCATTGACTGGCATCTTCACAGCGGTGCAGGAATCACTGTCGCTACTGGCGGATGAAAGCAAGAGCAAGACCTCACTCACGATTGATGACATGGTGAGTGTTTCGCAGATGAGCAGTGCTGACATTGCGGTTGGTGCCCTGCAGGTGATCATGCCGCAGCTGTTCTGGCGAGCGCTCGCGCTGTCACTCTGCTTCTGGTGGCTGATGCTGATGCTGACCAGCATGTTCGGCGTGGACCTGCGGGCGGAAAGCTTCATCAATACCTGGATCTGGGGCATCGTAACAGTTCCGCTGATGCTGCTCAGCAGCCTGCTGGCCTGCCTGGCGCTGGTGCTGGGATGCATCGCCGCCGGACTGCATGCGCGGGGTACGCTGGTCCCGCTGACTGCCGCTGTGCTTGTGATGGGCGTGAGTTTCGCCTGGTCGCTGGTTGGCGGAAACATGCTGATCAATGACCAGTACGTGCTGCTGCTGACGAGGCCCGGCAGCATTTACGGTTCGATCGTGTTCCTTGTGCTGGCATTCCTGGTGGCCCTGCTGGTCAGGCGGCCGGGTAGCTCGCGGGCCGGCCTGGCGATACTGCTGCCGGTGCTGGCAGCAGCCACAATGTACCTGTTCTTCCGATTCGTGGTACCGAACCAGGAGGGGATCTCCTCCATGCTCGTGTCACTGGCTGCCGGCTTCATGCGCAGCTGGGGCAGCTTCAGCCTGGTCAACCCGCTGTTCGTGCCCACGGCAGCCAGCTGGGGGGATGTGTTCGGGCGCAACCCGGTGACGGCGGAAGGTGGATTCGGCAGCAGCCTGGAAATGCGCTGGATGATCGGCTTCCTGACCCAGCTCGGACTGGTCTGGATCAATGCCTGGCTGGCATGGCAGTGCATCAACCGCAAGCGCAGCAGCCACTAAGCAGCTTGCGGCCTCCATTCAAATACATGATCCGGATGTAAATCAGCCGGTTGATTGTTTGTTTCACGTGAAACATAATTCACCAGGTGCACATCAGGAGAATAGCGTTCCACGTGAAACACTGATTAATCTGTCGGGTGGCAGAACTACTGAGTGGCTGACACTTCCCCGTGCAATTCCAGTCTATTGCCTCTTTCAATGAGGCTCCGTGCGAGGCATCTCCAGTACGAGAAACCACAACTTCACTGCAAGTCCCGGTTAACAGCTCCCGAAGGCCTAATCAAGGCGTTATCTTCCCCTTGATGTCATGTTGCTCCACAGGTAACGCCCTGAACTCCGCCATGCGTGGCATGCAGCGGGCCAGTGAGTCCGCATCCGTTGCAGCACGCCATATTGCCACTCCGAAATCCCAGGGACCGGAACTTGAGAGTCGCAGCAGTGTGGCTGACATCGTGGACATCAGCAAGGCTGCCAAGGGGATGCAGGCCTCTGCCGTTGTGTTCTCTGTCGCCGCAGACATGAGCGACATCGCAATGTCGATTGGTGCGCGGCTGGACCAGTACGCCTAGGCAGCAGACACGACAGTTTCTCATCTGGATGATTGCGGCCCATTGATCCCTCCTGCGTGAGCAATTCCGAATTTGTGGCGATCACATCTTTGCATGCTTGCTGACCGGACTGTGAAGTGGAACCGGGCTGGCCTATAATCGTCGCGTGTCCGGATTGCGAATCGGCATAGATGTCGGCGGGACCTTCACCCATGGTGTGCTGCTCAGGCCACCCGGTGATGTGTTGAAGCGATCCGTCACTCCCACAACCCACAGTGCGCAGATGGGGGTTGCCGAGGGAATTCGCACCGTGCTTGCCGAACTGGTCGATGGACTGGACGCGGAGAAGGTGGAATTGGTGGCGCATTCAACCACGCAAGCCACCAATGCCCTGCTGGAAGGTGATGTTTCCGAAATCAACCGGGTGGTCTGCGTACCTCCCGGTGAAGCGCTGCTGCTGAAGCTTGCCCTGCGCGACCGGCGCATTCCGATCGGAAGCGGCAATGGAGTGACGCTGCACCAGGTGATGGTGCCGGCAGGCAAGGCAAGTTCTGCTGAAGCGGAACTGCCGCAGCTGGATCGCTCGCTGCCCAGTGCTGTGATCCAGCCCCTGGCGGGAGGCCACGATGCACTTGAGGAAGTGGTGCGCGAGCGGCTCGGACTGGATCCGCAGCGCAGTGTGCTGGCCGGGGAGATAACCCAGGTGCTGGGCCTGAATGCCCGGGCACGCACCGCGGGGATCAACGCGGCAATGCTGCCGCGCATGCTGGAAACGGCGAACTACACGGAAAAGGTGGTGCAGGAACTGCTGCCCGGGGTGCCGCTGCAGGTGGTGCGCAGTGACGGCGGGGCGATGGATATCTCCGAGATGCGGCGCCAGCCGATCCTCTCCATCCTGTCCGGCCCGGCAGCCGGGGCCAGTGCCGCACTGCACCGCAGTGGCTTGAGCGAGCTGGTGTTCATCGAGGTCGGTGGCACTTCGACGGACATCACGCTGGTACAGGCCGGCCGGGTGCGCCAGCGCAATGCCACGGTCGGCGGCAACCGCCTGCTGGTTCCAGCGCTGGACCTGCGTACCGTCGCACTCGGCGGGGGCAGCATGCTGGATAGCCGCGGCCGCTCATTCGGACCGCGTAGTGCCCATATCGCCGGATTGCCCTACCTGTTCCAGGCTGTGTTGCAGGGAAAGGAGTTCACTGGCAAAGCCGAGTGGCAGGACAACCACGGGCACAGTTACAGCGTGATAGCAACTTCCTCCGGAGAGAATTCAGCGTTCACACTGACTGATTACCGCATTCTTTCGGCACATGCTGTATCAGCAGAGTCAGGAAAGGCACTGTTGGATCAGCTGGGAATAGAGCTAAATACGGCGCAACTTGAAGTGATGCGCATTGCGGCTGCCGGACTGCTTGAACAGGCGGCGAAAGCCCAGCAGGCTTCAATCCGCCAGCTTTGCCGCCCGATCAATGAGTTGATTGGATCGCATGAAGCCAGCCGCGACAGCCTGGTACTGGTCGGCGGTGGAGGTGGCGCGCCGGTAGTGCTTGATCCGCTTGCAAGCGAACTGGGATTTGCTGGCCAGCTGATTGATGAGCATCCTGTGATCAGCGCAGTCGGCGCTGCACTGGCGGTGACATGTGTTTCCATCAGCCGCAGCACAGCGGAGCCGAAGGGGACGGACATTGAGGAGCTGACCCGCCAGGTTGAGGAGAGGCTGGCGCGGCAGGGGGCGGAACGGGTCAGCACGGAATATGACTACGATGCGCAGCGCCAGGTGCTGACGGTCACCGGCCGCGGCAACCGGCCCTACGAACAGGATGCGGATGACATCGGTGCGCCGAAACGACTACAGCGGGCAACAGAGCTGCTGGGGAGCGGAGCCGAATCCCGCTGGAGCGATGGGGGGATTGAGTTCTACTCTGCACCCGGGAAACGGCGTGGCACACATGTCGGGCTGGCGCTGCTGGCCAGTGGCCGCTCAATCTGGCAGGGCAGCTACCGGCGGATCGAACCGGTGGCCAGTGGTGAATTGGAGCTGGTGCTGGACCGGATCATTTCCGAGGAGACATCCTATACGGATGGCGGAGCGTTGCTGCCGGGACTGAGCCTGCTGGCGGACGGGCGTTACATCCCGCTGGACCAGCTGGGCAGTGCGGAACTGGTGCGGGAAGTGCTGCGCTGGGAGAAATTGCCCCAGGATTGCCGGGCACTGTTCCTGCTGCGTTGATTGCATCATTAGCTAAGTACACAATTGATTTGCCGGTGGACTAAACTGCAGGAGCTTTTGTGGCTTGGGTCAATTCACCATATAATTCAGTTATGCGCTTAACGCTGATCCTCTGCATGCTGCTTGCAGCCATGCTTATGACAGCCTGCCCCGGTGATACCGTGCAGCAGGGACGTGGTGGGCCGGAGCAGGTGCAGTCGGAGCATGAAACCAGCGTGCCTGCGGATGCACCGACCGAGAAAGCGGTTGACTTCCTCAAGTCCAGCCTGCGTGAGCCTTTGGTGGATGACCATGTTTCGCTGGAGGACAGCTGGAACATCATTTCCCGCCTGCCTGATGCAGCTCCATTCAAATCATTGGTTGACCAGCAGGTGGCCCAGGCCGGGGGCAATCCCGGGGTTCAGCTGGTCTCAGCCTGGCTGGCGACTGATCCCGAGGCAGCGAAGCAGTACATCCTCGCGGAAGCACAGGCAGACAATGCTGCAGCCCTGCAGCCGCTGATCCGCTTCCCGGAAATCGGCACGGACATCCTGCAGGAACTGGACCTGAGCGAGCATTCCGTTGATTTCCAGGATGCCTGCCTGCTGCTGGTCCGCAACTGGATCGAGCCCTCAGGGGACCTGGTCGGGACCTTCAAGCAGCTCGCCGCTAGCCCGGAGCCGAACATCAGCCTGCGTGCACTTGGATACCTGCTGCGCTTCGGCCAGGCCAGCGATGAACAGGCCGACACTCTGATGCAGGCCATCCGCTCCGAGGACAAGTTCTTTGCAGCTGCAGCGGAGGGAGCCAAGATCAGCCGCAGCGAAGCGCTGGCCACGGCATTCGTGCCGCGCCTGCAGGAAGTGCCGATGGGGAAGCTCGACCCGGAGCGCCAGTGGCAGTCGAAGGAGTTCTACAGTGCCTATGCGCTGGCATACATCCCGGGCCGCGATGCGACGGTGATCCGGCTCAACCTGTTGAATGCCACGATCAGCGACCTGCGCTGGCAGGCCCGCTTCGGTGAACTGATGCAGGGCAGTCCTGCGTCCTTTGATCAGGCCGCGCTGGAGGAAGGAGTGCTTAACCCGGAACTGCTGGCCTGCCTGGTGCCACCCGAGGCAATGCATCCCGCATTGCTGGACTGGTACGAAAA
Source organism: Planctomycetales bacterium (assembly GCA_022646745.1). Classification (GTDB taxonomy): domain Bacteria; phylum 4484-113; class 4484-113; order 4484-113; family JAFGCY01; genus JAHEFU01. The sequence continues at coordinate 1,193,224 of CP060262.1, forward strand.
GGCATTCCGGCAGGCGGATGAACCGCTGCGCTTCCAGCTTGTGACCCAGTTGAGCCGCTATAATGAGCACGCGTCCGAACCCAAGCTGCGGGAGCTGGTACTGGGCCTGTTGGATGATGAGTCCTCGCTGGTGCGTGGACAGGCCTGGCTGCTGGCAGCCCAATTCGCTTATTCCGGACAGAGGCTGGATGCCGCCGCACTGCTTGAGTCAGGGACTGAGCAGGGTCCCGTCAAGGCGGCCGCCGCCTGCTACCTGCTCAGTGCCAGTGGTACCGGGCGGTAACCGGAGCTGAATTGACAATTGCTATCTTCATCGTGGTCCTGACACTCGTCGCCGGTCTGGTGGCGGCTGCTGGCGACCGCATGGGCCAGCTCGCCGCCAAGCGCAAGATCCGCATCGGCAAGCTCAGGCCACGCGATGCCTCCCGCCTGGTGGCGGTGCTGACCGGCATGGCTATCTCGATCGTGACCTTCGGCGTGGTGTTCGCCGTCTGGAGCGACTTCCGCGAGGCGCTCACTCGCTATTCCGAGACCAAGAGCAACCTGGCCTCCGTTCTGGCGGAGCGCGACAGCATGCTCACTGAGATCAAGGAGGCCCAGAGCGGGCGGGACGATGCGATCAAGGCACAGCAGGATGCCGAGCAGGCCCTGCGTGATGCGGAGGAGCTGACGACTGCTGCGCAGAACAAGCTGATCGCGCTCGAGGACCAGCTCAGCGTGGCCGACCTGCAGATCAAGGACAAGGAACGGGAGATCGGGGAGAAGCAGAAGCAGGTTGACAAGATCCAGAAGGAATTGCAGGCCGCCCGCCAGGAGATGGAAAACGTCGCACTCATCAAGGAGGGTGACCAGATCCAGCTGGATGCCCTGCGCAAGCTCAAGAACCAGGCCATTGCGGACATCTCGAGGCTGAATGCGGAAATCGAGGAACTGAAGCGAAAGGAAGCCCTGATTCCTCCTGCGGAACTGCTGGCCTACTGGCAGCTCAATCCGGGCGGTGCTTCGGTGTTCGACCAGATGGGCGATAAGCTGCGGGGGCTGCAGGCGGAGCTTGCCAAGGAAGAGTTCCAGCTTGATGAAGGTGTGCTGGAGGCAATGCGTGAATTCTCGACAGGCTTCAGCATCGGGGAACAGGGTGCGGTTGTCGTGGTGCGCAATGCCGTTGGAGTCTATGAGGAAGGTGACAAGGTTCAACTTGACTTCAGCGGCCTGCAACTGATCCCGATACTTAGCAGTGGCAGCGACCTGCTGACCATAGCCGTGACGGAAGGCGGTAGCAAGGTGTATGCGATGGGCGGCAGCCAGCCCGCACTCAATCTCGGCAGTACCATTGACCTCAACTTCATCCAGCGACTGGAAGTGCTGTACCGCGATACTGCCAATTCCTCCGGGTTCCTGCCACGCATTTCAGGCGGGATTGATACTTCGGTGATGAATGAGCTGATGTTCCGGGCGGAAGAGATCAATGCTCGCCAGAAGCCCTACGTGATCCACCTGCGTGCGCCGCGTGTGATGAATGCGCTCGATGGCCCACGCGGCCTGGCGGACCTGGAGATCGTGATCACGGACGGAAACCTGTGATCCTGGTTCGGCTGACAATCCTCGTAGCATTGATGTTCCTGCCACTGCTGCCTGCCACCGCCGATGACCCCGTCAGTGAGGATCCGGCCCCGGCGCAGCAGGAGCCTGCTGCTGAGGAAACGGCGGATAAGGCGCCGAAGCTTCCCCCGGAACTGCCGCTGGCAACGATCCCGTTGCGTGAGAACCTGCGCTTCACCTTGCGCCCGACCATCCTCGGGCTGATCCCGCCGGACAGCGCGGAGGACTATGGCGAGGGCCTGGTGCGCGTCAGTGAGCGCAGTGGCAACCGGATCACGCTGCACTACGAGATCAAGGAGGAGATCGAGAAGCAGCGCGGTGGCGATGAGATGTACGAACTGCAGGAAGCCCCGATTGAGACCCGCACGGAATACCTCACGCGCTTCCGGCGCGGGGATGCCGTGGTTGACAACTACCAGAGTGGCCGGCGCATCGCCTGTCCGCTGTTCTGGCAGGATGGCGACTTCCGCGCCAGCGACTACGGACTGATGTGGATCCCGGCGGGCCTGCTGGAAACACTGAAGGATGAGGGCAGCTGCGACTGGCAGATGGATTTCACCACCGGTGCGAAGTCTGACATGGCCAGCGAGCTGGAGCAGCTGGTGGAGGCGCGGCGCAAGGGCAACGGAATTGCCGATGGCACGGCGGCCCGGCTGGAACTGATCCGGGAAGAGGGCCGCTACATCGTGCCTGTCAACGGGGCGATGAGCCAGCTCGCGGCGGTGCATGCACGGGACAGCTGGGGCGTGGCGGAGTACTGGTTCCTTGACGATCCTGACAACCCGCTGCTGCTGAAGATGAGCTTCATTGCCAGCCCGGATGCCAGTCCGGCGGAAGAGGGGATCATCCGCCAGCTGCAGGCCGGCATCGGTTTTGCGATCACCAGCTTGAACTACTGAAGCATCAGACCAGGGGCGTGCGCCGGTCGCGCACGGCGAGCAGGGTGTAGCGCCAGAGGAATCCCAGTACCACAAGCTGGATGCAAAGCAGCACCGGCAAGCGCCAGACCTCGAAGGCCAGCGCATTCCAGGCTTCCAGTACGGGCATGCCGCGCAACATGGTGCTCGGGGCGGCGAAGGGGCTGAAGGGCAGGAAGGCGTTGTAGACCCACATCATGTTGCCAAAGAAGGCAATGAAGGGTTCCTCGTCAGGCGAGATCCCGCTGATGTTGCCAAGGAAGAAACTCGTCATAACCGTGATCGGCAGGAACAGCGGGGCAGCCAGCAACAGCCAGGTGTGGCGCTGGCTGCCACGAAATGCCAGCACCAGCGAACCGATGAACAGCGCCATTCCGGCCAGCAGGCCGACGGGCACCAGCGGCCAGAGATCGGAGTCGAGCTTCTCAGTTTCGGATATGGCACCGAAGAAGGCTGAACCGAAGGAGAACACGAAGATCTGCAGGCCGACGAATGCCACCGCCGGGAAGGTCACCAGCCACTGGTGCTTCTGAAGCAGGCCGAAGCAGAACAGGTATAGCCCGAGGCAGACGCTGCCCAGCATGCCATGCACGAACAGCGCGACGAGGGTGACCGGGGCAAACATCAGGGCCTGCAGCGTAGCATCTCTCGACATGTCGAAGGCCGGCATCATGAAGGCCAGGCAGAACACGGCGGAAGCCAGCAGCACGCGCGGCCAGATCGGCAGCACATTGATGCGCAACCCGGCCAGCACCACGTCGCGGTCCTCCATCGGGGAGATGCAGGTCATGCTGTCGAGCATGATCGCGCCGCCGGAATCCTTGGCATAGGACAGCCAGCCGATGCTGTCGCGCACCAGCCTGAACAGCCCGCCGAGCAGCCACAGCGCTGCTCCCGGTGTGAGCACAACCCAGACGAACATCATCAGCACTTCACGCCAGTCGTCGGAGCGCGGGTTGAAGTTTTCCGTCCTAACCACAAGCGTGCTGAAGGCTGACAGGGCCAGCATCACCAGTGCCACGAGCAGGATCCAGGCATTGCGGCGCCAGCCCGGCACCAGCAGGCCGTTCCTCTGTTCACGGCGCCGCGCCAGCCAGACGAGCGAATTCTCCTGGTCGCTGACGGGGTTCAGCAGGCTGGCCAGTCCATGGGTATGCGGCGTTTCGCTTGTGCTCACGGGGCGATTCTACTTCCTGTCTTGATAGAAGCTGGACGCAGAAGCCCGCGGGGATGTGTTCAGATGGCCAGAAATGAAAAGGGCCCGGTTCATCGGAGCCAGCTTCTCTCCTGCAAACCGGGCTTTTGGACGGGCATGCCGCCCTGCAGGTCGGGTTAGATACCTGTAATTAATAAGATACCAAAACAGCACGGATGTTACAAAACGGCTGCCGGGGCTATGCTTAAGCGGGGCATTCAACATTGGGTAACTGCGGTCCGTCAGAGAGCTGTTGTAACAGGAGAGGAAGTATGAAGCGTTTCCAGCTTGCGATTTACTTACTGCTTGTGCTGGCCATCCTTGCACTGGGCAGTTCCTGTAATGGTAACAGTGGCGCGAATAACATCCAGACCAACAGTAGCTACGACAACCAGTATCGCGACCAGGTCCGCGCCTCCGGTGCGGCAGGGGGAGAATCAGCGCCAGCGATGGACATGGCCTATGAGGAAATGGGGACAGTCAGTGCGGAGAAGCAGGCCATGCTCGCCGATGAAGGCTGGAACAGTCCTTACAAGCCGGATGGTGCATCCAATGGCGGAGAGGTGGACATTCCCTCCGGTGGGGTGCTGGAGAGCATTGACGACTGGCTGAACCCAAAGGCCTGGGCGCAGGAATCATCGCCGGATGAAAGCTACATCGTGCGCACCGGCAATATCGAAATGGAGATCGAGGACTACGACAAGTCATCCGCCGAAGTGCAGACCGTGGCACAGCGGCATGGCGGCATCATCACCGACAGCCAGATGCAGAAGTACGGTGATGACATGCGGGTCGGCTGGATCACGATGCGGGTGCCGACGGACAAGTTCCAGCAGTGCTTCGATGACCTGAAGGCGCTTGGGGACGTGAAGGTGCAAAGCGTCTCCAGCGAGGATGTGACCAACGAGTTCGTCGCCGGAGTGAGCCGGCTGCAGGCGCTGAAGACTGAGCATGAAACCCTGCAGGGGATGCTGGAGGATGCGCGGGAGGTGCAACGCACCCGCGGACTGGGTGAGGCCTACAGCGTGCTGCTTGAAACCCAGCGTCGCCTCAGCGAGGTTACCACCGAAATGCAGACCGTGGAGAACCGGGTCAGCGCACTGTCCGACCGCATCAACCGCTCCACTATCACCGTCAACCTGAGCGAACGGCCGATTGCCCCGCCGGCGGATGAATTCGCATGGGGATTCGGCGCGGCGTTCGAGAATGCCAAGAAGGAGCTGATGTATGGCATCCGCAACGTGGCCAATGATTTCATCAACTTCTTCGTGGCCCGCCTGATCTGGTGGCTCATCTGGATCGGCATCATCTGGCTGGCCTGGAAGCTGGTCGGCACCCGGATCCTGCGCAGGTATCGCAGGGAGCAGGCTGCAAGCCCAGCGAAGGGCTCAAACTAGGGCCTCCCGACTCCCGCAGGCAGGAGCAGGCCGTGCTAGAATCTAGCGCGGGCGCAGCCTGAGGGGCATTCTGGCAGTCCGCGGCATCCGGCCGGAAGCACATCCGGCGAGACAGCGAAAGGTGGAAACAGGCATGAGCCGCCCGAAGTACAGGAGCGAGGAGAAGCCGCTTTCGAGCGCGGCCGCATCCGTGTTCAGCCCCTTCATGCGGCAGTTCCGCAAGTTCACCGCGATGAAGCACTTCCTCGCCCTGCTGCCGCAGGAGCTGGATGGGCTGGCGGCTCCCTACGATGTACGCCTGGCCCGCAATGAAGGCGGGGCGGACCTCAACACATTGTTCGTCTATGCAGCGTCACCGACTGTGGCAACCGTGCTCAGGCAGCGCAGCCGCCGGTTGGTGGCCGACGTGAATGCGAAGCTGCCGGTTGAGCTGCTGGAGGAACTGCACATTGAGGTGGTGAATCCGGCGAGAGTTGAGCAGCAATTGAATATTCTGGCGGTCAGCCCCGACTAGAAGGTGTATTGGAAATAACTGCGCGGCGGAAAATGAGTTTAACGGGATACAGACTGCTGGCGGCACTGTGCGCGCTGCTGTGTGCGCTTGCGCCGGGGCACTCCCGTGCCGCGACGGAATGGCAGAGCCTGCTGTCCGAGGACTTCAGCCAGGGCGAGGTCAGCTTCTACACCGGGCAGGCCTCCGAGGCCTACTACGGGATTGACGACCAGAACCGCTACGTGATCGACGGGCTCAACACTGAGATCGACTCACTGAGCGCACTGACCAAGAACCTCTATTACTACTACGTCGAAAGCGAGTGCGAGCTGATTGACACCCGCATCGGCGAGATGGCCTTCTGCGGGTTGGTGTTCCACTACAACAAGAAGATCCCCGGCAAGCTGGCCTACTACGTCTTCTACATCTACGCTGACGGCTACTACGGGGCCAAGCGGGTGATCGGTGACAACGCGGAGGTGATCCTGCCGCTGACCCGCAGCGAGTACATCGATGTCGGCCGGCCGAACATTCTCGCCGTGGATGCGCGCGGCACACGCTTCGATCTGTACATCAACGGCCGTTATGTGGACGGCTTCACGGATGTGCGGATCGACGGCGGTGGCTTCGGCTTCTACGTCAGCCAGCAGTCCCGCGCGGCATTTGACAACTTCGAGGTGAAGGTTGAGCGCCGCGGCGGTGGCCCGGCAGAGGTGGAGAGCCCGGAACTGCTGGAGGGCAGCAGTGACGACGCTGGGCGCAGCCAGGTCTCACGCGGTGAGAACTTCGGCGGCTACAGCTTCCCGAACATCCCGAAGGATCCCAACCGGCCGGTCTACCCCTGGGAGGTCGGCGTCGACAAGAGCGAGACCGCACGCAAGGAACGTGCAGAGGAATCCCGCGAACGCGAACTGGCTGACCTGGCCCAGAAGCGCCTGGAGCAGGACCTCGATCCGCAGCCGGACCAGAAGCAGGATGAGAAACAGAATGAGGAAGAGAAGCAAGTAGAAAAGGAGCAGCCGGCGAAGGTTGACGACACGCCGGTGCGTGAGGAAGAGCCGCTGAAGCTCGACCCGCCGGTGAAGGAAAGCGAGCCGGTACGTGAGAAGGCGGATACTCCTTCCGGCGTGGCTCCCGGTGGCAAGCAGGCGGGCGAGGGCGAACTGCAGACCCACAGTTTCGGTGACCCCAAGCCGGGTGACCCGCCGCCGGTGCAGGAAACACAGGAACCGGTGAAAGAGGATCCCCCTGTGGAGGAAAGCAAGCCCGTCGTGGAGCAGGCAGCCCCCGCTAAGGATGAGCCCGCGCAGGATGCCGAAGGCGTCGGCGGTGCGCAGATCCCGCCCCTGCCGGCAGCGGATGGGAAGCAGCCGGATGCCGCGGAGGAAGCCGGCAAGGAAGACAGCCAGGCTGCGCCGGCCAAGGATGAGTCATATACGAATGTGACGCTGCCCGGCAAGCAGGAGCCGCCAGCAAAGCAGGACGGGAATCAGAAGCAGGAAGAGAAGGATCAGCCCAAGGAAGAGCAGGAGCGCAGCGCCGAGGAGATCATGCGCGAGGTGCGCAAGGGTGATGACGACTGGTCCACCAGCGCACCGCCCTACCGTGCCCCAGACCCGCCGAAGGATGGAGAGAAGGCTGATGAGGGCAAGGGCAGCAAGGAACAGGACTCCCAGCCCAAGCAGGAAGAGAAGAAGGATGGGGAGTCCGGCAACGGCGAGCTGAAGGGTATCGAACTGCCGCCGCTTGACATGGCGCGGGCCCCAGGCAAGGAAGCCTCGAAGCAGGATGAGAAGCAGAAAGAGAATGAGAAACAGGAAGAGAAGCAGGTAGAGGAACAAGCCCCTGCAGAGGAAGTGAAGCAGGAGGAACCCGCGCGCAGTGAGCCGGCGCGCGAAGTCCCGCAGGATAGTGCCCCTGCCAAGGACGATGGTGGTGGCCTGTCACTGTTCCCGGATGGTGGCAAGGGTGGCGACAGGCCGATCGCTGACAATCCGCCGCGGGCCGAGGACGTGCTCAACCAGCCGCAGGGCAACCCCGGCGAGCTGAAGCTGAACAACACCCAGTCTGCCAACCAGGCCAGCAAGGAATACGATCCCTTCGAGGGCAACCCGGACGTGGAGTCGGTCTATGACGACTTCACCGAGCAGCGCTGGCCGGTGGCGGATGGTGACACCTCCAGCTACCGCTACTTCGGCGCGGCTTACGAGATTGACAACACCAAGAGCGACACGATGGCGATCAGCTACCAGCAGGGCGCCTTCAGCGATGCGCGCTACGGCGTGGACGTGGAGTACCTCGGCGGGCTGGACTACGTCGGCTACGGGCTGGCGACGCGCTTCTCGGTGAAGAATGGCAACGTGTCCTATTACGGCCTGTTCGTCAGCCAGAGCGGCGAGTTCCTGCTGCTCAAGGTGCTGGACGGCAAGGAGACCGTGCTGCGCGACTGGAGCAGCGCCCCGAACCTGAGCCGCACGCTCTCCAACCGGATCGGGATGGAACTGATCGGCAACAGCATCCAGTGCATTGTCAACGGCGAGGTGGTGGCGACCGTCACGGACGACAGCCTGCGCAGCGGCGGCTATGCCCTGCTGTGCGGCCCCGGCACCTCGACCCGCTTTGACAACCTGACGATCAAGGGCCTCGTGACGGACGGCGACTGAGCTGATGCCGACGCCGAACGTGCTGCTGCTCACGCGCAAGCCCAGCGGGCACAGCGTGACCCGCCTGATGGAATCCGCCGCGCTGCGCAGTGACCTCGAGCTGCATGTGCTGGACCCGCATACGATCCGCCTGCAGACCGGGCCTTCCGGCACGCGGGTCAGCCATGATGAACTGTCCCTCGACCCGGCGAGCTGCGTGCTCGTGCCGCGCATCGGCAGTCTGTCCACGGAGTACTCGCTGTACTGCCTGGAGCAGCTTGAGGCACTCGGCATCCCGAGTATCTGCCCCTTCCCGGGCCTGTTGCGCCTGCGCCACAAGTACAGTGCGCTGGCAGCATTGTCAATGGCCGGCATCCCGGTGCCGGACAGCGTGATGCTGCGCAACCAGGCTGAGCTCCAGCCGGCGGTTGACAGCGTCGGCGGCTATCCGCTGATCATCAAGTTCATCCGCGGCAGCCAGGGCGTCGGCGTGATCCGCGCCGACCGCGAGGACACAGTACGCAGTGTGCTGGATGCGCTCAACATGGTGCAGTACGACGTGCTGCTGCAGCGTTACATCCCGGAAGCGGCGACTCGCGGCACGATCCGCGTGCTGGTGGTCGGTGGCCGCGCGCGGCTGGCGGTGCACCTCACCCCGGCAGCCGGGAGCGACCGCAGCAATGTGCATGCCGGCGGGCAGGCCGCGAAGCTTGAGTTGACAATCGACATGGTGCAGGTCGCGGAGCAGTCCGCCGCCCTGTTCGGCACGAGCCTTGCCGGGGTTGACCTTGTCGAGACTGACAAGGGCTATGTACTGATGGAAGTCAACAGCAGCCCGGGCTATGAGATGCCGGAGGCGCTGTACGGCCTGGACGTGGCCGGGATGATCCTCGACAGCGCTGTGGCGCTGCTGCCGGGCTAGAAGCCGTCCTGGCTGCGGTCGCGGGTCTCGAACTCGATGTTCTCGCGGTAACGCCGGTACATTTCCTCGCGCTCCGTGTTCCCCTGCTCGAAGGCCAGCCGGCGGCGCTCGTCAATGTACTCCAGGGCATCCTGCCAGCGCTTCTTCTCAATCAGCATCTGCAGTTCCGGATCCTGTGAGCCTGCGATCATCTCGCGCTCCTTCTTCAGGCGTTCGGCCTCTGCCTCCGCTTCCAGCTTTGCCATCAGCTCGCGGTTGAGGATCTCATTCTCGCGGGCCTTGGCCAGCTCATTGTTGTAGTTGATGAAGCGGATCACGGCTGCAAGCGCAATGATGGACACCACAAGGGCCGGCAGTACCCATACTAGTTTCCAGAGCTGCATCCAATCCATCCGCGCCTGCTGGCGCGGCTCCATTCTACTAGGAATCCCGCTGGTCGATCAGCTGCTCGTCAATTACGCGCACATAGCGTTCATACATCTCACGCTGGCTCTGGCCGAGGAATTCGTTGGCAAGGTGCTCCATGCACAACTGGCGCGCCTCCGGGTAGAGCTGGCCACGCAGCATTTCCTCAACCTGCATGTCATAGCGCCCCCGCTGGGCCATTGCACTGGGATCCGGGACCTGTGATCGGCGCTGCTCCTCGATGCGCGGGGCGTAGAACTTCGCATCGACTGCATTGCGATGTTCCTCCCACTTGCGGTGGCCAAACTTCGTGCCACGCCAGACAAGCCAGACAACTATCGGCGTGCAGCAAAGCATTATTGCCAGAATAAAGTAAAGGGATATCGAACCCATGGGTTCATTCTAGCCTGGCCGGCCGGGACGCTCAACGCTAACCGGTTTTATCCGGAGGTTTGTAAAGGCCGGCCTGCTCCATTCGTTTCAGCAGGCGGGGCATTTCGTTCTCATGCATTTGGTCGATCCAGACCTTGTACAGCATCCAGGAGAGGCGAATAACGCACCATGCCATGAACATGGCAAGGATCTCCAGGATCACAACACCGGCAGCCAGAGGGTAATAGCCCTCGAAGGGAGCCTGGTTTGCAAGCAGGAGCATATCTCGATTGTAACCGCTCAGAGATCCTCAGGCAGGCGTCCGTTCAGGTCACGGTACAGGCGCTGCCAGCGCTTGCCAAACGTACCGTTGACGATCAGGCGGCGCAGGCGCTTCATCAGGTCGCGGTAGAAGGCCAGGTTGTGCCAGGTCAACAGGCGTGCCGCAGTATGCTCGCCGGTGCGCTGCAGGTGGTTGATGTAGCTGCGTGAATAGCGCCGGCAGACCTGGCAGCGGCACTGCGGGTCCAGCGGGCGATTGTCATCCCGGAAGCGCGAGTTCTTGATCTGCAGCCTGCCGTGGCGGGTATAGGCTGAGCCATGGCGTGCCATGCGGGTGGGCTGTACGCAGTCGAACATGTCAAAGCCCATCGCCACGGCGAATACGAGGTCCGCCGGCTCGCCGACGCCCATCAGGTAATGCACCTTATCTGCGGGCAGGCGCTGTCCGCAGAATTCCGTCAGGCGCAGGAAGTCCTCGCGCGGCTCACCGACCGCCAGTCCACCGATGGCGATCGAGTCCACTCCGGATTCAGAAACCAACTGGATGCTTTGCTCCCGCAGGTCCTCTTCCAGTCCGCCCTGGGCGATGCCGAATAACACAGGCTGGTTATCAGCCGGCAGGGCCAGCCGTCCGGCCAGTTCCGGCCAGAGGCGTACCTGCTGCGCCAGCCAGTCGTGGGTGAAGCGCATGTCCTTGATCACGCGCTTGCGCTCGGCGGGCAGACCGGTGCAGACATCGATCGGCATCACGAAGTCGACGCCGAGGTTGAGCTGCGCCGTCAGGGTGAATTCGGGGCTGAACAGGTGGCGGCCACCATGCAGGTGGTCGGTGAACTCCACGCCGCCGGGTTTCAGCGAGCGACGGGCGGCAAGCGAGAAGGCCTGGTAGCCGCCGCTGTCCGTCAGCACGCTGCCCCGCCAGCCGCTCCACTGCTTCACCCCGCCGGCCGCGCGGATCGGCTCGGTGCCCGGGTCCACCACCAGGTGGTAGGTGTTCATCAGCACATGGCGGTAACCGATCTTCTCGAGGTCGGCCCAGTCGAGGGTCTTCAGCGAGGCGGAAGTGGCTACGGGCTGGAACAGCGGGGTTGGCAGGCGCTTGCCATTGCGGTCCGTGAGCCAGCCGGCACGGGCCTGTGACCCGGGGTCGAGGGCTTCCAGCTCAAAGCAGTCGTGGCGCACGCGGATATGTTAGCCGAGAGCCGGATGCCGGCAGTCGAAAAAAAGCCCCGGGGAGACCCCGGGGCGGTACTTTTACAATTGGAGGTTCGTTGATTGGTTGCCAGCTCAGTGGACGATGCCGTTGAGCCAGGCCAGGCCCTTCATCAGGATCCAGGTGTTCACACCGTTGTGGCCGGCATAGGCATCGCACAGGCCCTGGATCGGGCGGCCATGGTTGTCACGCCCGTCCCAGTCCGCTGAGTACTCCTGGGTCTGGTAGGGATGCAGCACCAGATGGTCGGTGCCGAAGTGCTCGACCTCGCTGTCCGGCAGCAGCCAGCGCAGTACGCCGTTCTGGCGGATGCCGAACTTGTAGCGCCAGGTGTGCGGGTGGTAGTCGATGTGCCTCGTCGTGGCGCTGTTGTTGGTGACGCGCATCACCCAGCGGTAATGGCCGTTGTTGTCACCGAGCAGCTGGAACATGTAGTCGATGCCATCCCAGTAGGCCGCGCCGGCCGTCAGCACATACATGCCGGGGATCCAGGCGGTCTCCTTGTCTGCCTCGGCGGGCTCGGCACCCATCACGAAGCCGTCCATGGCCACGAAGCCATCGTCAGGCATTTCAGACGGCAGCATGGTGGTGCCGGTGTTGCCAGCGCAGGCTGCAAGCTGCAGCGCGAGGGCCAGTAGTAACAGAATCTGCGTGATCCGCTTTGCCATATCTTCCTCCTGCTCCGCCAGTCCACTCTTGTTTGCAAGGGGCCAGGCCGGAATGCGTCTCAGGTTGATACCCTCATTAGACTATGGGTCAGGAATGATGTCAATTCTTTAACCACTACTTAACCGATTGCCAGTCTGGCGTTCCCGGAGAAATCAGGCATAAAAAAAACCCCGGGCGGACCCGGGGCTTTGAGGTTCATGTTGTCAGACCTGAAAACTCAGGCCTGGCTCAGCTGGCTGGCTTACTTGCCGTTCAGCCAGGCGATACCGGACATGGTGTGGTTGCCACTGGCGGGACGATGGATGCACTTGGCGGTCACGAGACCCTGGATCTTGTGGCCGAAGTTGTCACGTCCGTCCCACGGCACGACCTGGGTCAGCGGGGAGTACGGGGCGAGGGTGATGTCGCCGGCGGGCATCGGGCTGACGTAACCATTGGAGGTCCAGCGCTTCACGCCATGCTGGTCGATCCGGAAGGTGAAGCGGCGCACATGGTTGTTGTAATGAATAGTCTTCGGGAAGGCACTGTTGTTGGTCATGATGAAGTGCCAGAGGTAATGACCCTCATTGTTTCCATAGAGGCGGAACTGGTAGTCAATGCCATCGATGTAATCGGCACCGGAGGTGAGCACGTAGTAACCGGGGATGTAGTTGGCCGCAGCCTTGTCAGCCTCGGTCAGCTCGCTGCCCAGGTCAACACTCTGGCCGGCAACAAGGGAGTTGTCAGCAGGAGTCATGTCCAGTGAGTTTTCAGCGTTGCCACCGCAGGCAGCCAGCGCGAGCGCCAGGGCCAGCAGTGTCATGATCATCGTTATCCGCTTGAGCATATTCCACCTCAGTATATGGTTGAGGAAGCGAGGTCAGTTATCGCTTACCGACGCTGCGAGCCTAACAGTTACCCGCCGCAGGAAGATTTAACAGTATGTTTGTACCGTCTGTCCAGTATTTAATTTGCATTTAACCTTTGAAAATGCCAGTCTGCATCTGGCCTGAAGAGCCATCGTTGCCAGAATTCGAGGATAAATTGTGGATAACCATGTTTTCAGGTGGATGCTGAAGCAAGAATGGCAGAGTTATGGACTTTAGGCTTGATGCTTCGGTTATATGAGTCATCATCACTAAGATAATAAGAAAAATGCTCTGATTTTTCTCCCTTATCAAACAAATGCATTGACGCAGGGGTAGCACCCGTTATAATTCCGCAGCTTAGCAGTCTCCCAGCGAGAGTGCCAGCAGCGGAAAAACAGGCTTGCCAGATGATACGTCTGGCAGCAGGGGCATCATCACCAGCATCTCGCTGGTTTTTGCTCGTCAGAACTAACAGTATTGATACTGGAGGACTAATAGAAATGGGAAAGGCCAGCAGCAAGTTTGCCTACACTCCGGCTCCCGGCCGGCTGATCGTCAAGTCGCTTGAGCAGGCTGAGCGTACCGACAGTGGTCTCTACCTTCCCGAGACCGCCAAGGAACGCCCGCAGCTCGCCGAGGTCGTCGCCTACACCCCGTCCCGCAATGAGAACGGCAAGGCCAACGATGCCCTCGTCTCCGTCGGTGACACGATCTTCCACAGCAAGTACGGCGGTACAGAGGTCAAGATCGACGGCGCCGACTTCCTGATCCTGCGTGAGGATGACGTCCTCGCAGTGAAGAACTAAGCACGAACCATCACCCGCTGCCGGCAGTGCCGGCGGTTCACATAGATAAGAGGAGTAGATAGAAATGGCAAAGCAGATTCTTTTCAGTGAGGATGCCCGCGGCAAGCTGCTCAAGGGTGTCGATGCAGTGGCCGATGCGGTCAAGGTGACCCTTGGCCCCCGTGGCCGCAACGTCGTGCTGGAGAAGAAGTGGGGCAGCCCCACCATCACCAACGACGGTGTGACCATCGCCAAGGAGATCGAGCTGGAGGGCCTGGAGAACATGGGCGCCCAGCTGGTCAAGGAGGTCGCCTCCAAGACCAACGACATCGCCGGTGACGGCACCACCACCGCCACCATCATCGCCCAGGCGCTGGTGCACGAGGGCCTGCGCAACATCGCCGCCGGTGCCAACCCGATGGCCGTCAAGCGCGGCATCATGGGTGCCTGCGCCCAGGTCGTGGACTTCCTTGGCAAGAACGCCAGGGAGATCAAGACCGACAAGAAGGCCATCGCCAACGTGGCTGCCATCTCCGGCAACAATGACATGGAGATCGGTGGCAACATCGCCGCCGCCCTTGAGGCCGTCGGCAAGGATGGCGTTATCACTGTCGAGGAGAGCAAGAGCGCCGAGACCAAGATCGAGCTGGTCGAGGGCATGCAGTTCGACCGTGGCTACATCAGCCCCTACTTCGTCACCGACCGCGAGAGCATGAACGCCAACGCTGACGATCCGTTCATCCTGCTCTGGGAGAAGAAGATCTCCAACATCCAGGAGCTGCTGCCCCTGCTGGAAAAGGTCTCCAAGAGCGGCCGTCCGCTGGCGATCATCGCCGAGGACATCGAGGGTGAGGCGCTTGCCACGCTCGTCGTCAACCGCCTGCGCGGCACCCTCAACGTGGTCGCGGTCAAGAGCCCCGGCTACGGTGACCGCCGCAAGGCCATGATGGAGGACATCGCCGTCCTGACCGGCGGCAAGTTCTTCACCGAGGACCTCGGCGTCAAGCTTGAGAACGTGGACCTGCGCGAGCTCGGTACCTGCAAGACCTTCAAGTGTGACAAGGACAACACCGTCATCATCGAGGGCAAGGGCACCAAGGCCGCGATCCAGGGCCGCATCAAGGAAATCCGCAACGAGATCGAAAAGGCCTCCAGCGACTGGGACCGCGAGAAGCTGCAGGAGCGCCTGGCCAAGCTGCATGGCGGTGTCGCCGTGCTGAAGGTCGGTGCTGCCACCGAGACTGAGCTGAAGGAGAAGAAGCACCGCTACGAGGATGCGCTGAGCGCGACCCGTGCCGCGGTGGATGAGGGCATCGTGCCCGGCGGTGGCGTGGCCCTGGCCCGTGCCACCCAGGCGATCGACCTGAAGGCCTTCAAGGATGATGCGGAAGCCCGCGTCGGTGCGGAGATCGTGCGCCGCGCGCTGACCGAGCCCTGCAAGCAGATCGCCTTCAACGCCGGTGAGGAGGGCAGCGTCGTGGTGCGCGACATCCTCGCCGAGAGCAAGAACTTCAACTGGGGCTACAACGCCGCCAAGCAGCAGTTCGAGGACCTGGTCAAGGCCGGCATCATCGACCCGGTGAAGGTCACCCGCTCCGCCGTGCAGAACGCCTGCTCCATCGCCAGCATGCTGCTGACCACCGAGGCCATCATCGCCGACATCCCGGAGCCGAAGGGTGAAAGCCACGGCGCTGCCGGTGCCCCGGGCATGGGCGGTATGGGCGGCATGGATTTCTAAATTACGCCAACGGCGTGATTTAGACATTCGATCTTCCGCTTCGCGCGAGCGCTCAGCGGTCTGGCCCTGCAGTCCGGTAGAACCGGCCTGGGTCGGGCTGAAGTTGCAGGAGATCGGAGGTGCGGCGCAAGCTGCACAGCCAATTGAATTCAGAGGGGAGAGTCTTCAGGCTCTCCCCTTTTTGTTTTCCCTGTGCATGTAACGGCACCTTCATACAACCGTCCTGAATGGCGCGGATTCAGCAGAGCTTAATCAATATCCGCGGGGTATGTATCCCCATCAGCCCGGGAGGCGGAAGACATGGACAAATCGATCCTCGACACTATCTTTTCACAGCTCGGTGATGAGCAGATGAAACAACTCGGCCAGCATGCCGGTGTGGACGAAGGCAAGGCCCGCCAGGGTCTGGAGGCCGTGATCCCCGTGCTGCTCGGTGCAATGGAGCGCAATGCCTCCGATGGCGGCGGTGCTGAGTCGCTGAAGAATGCACTGGAGAAGGACCACGACGGTTCAATCCTCGACCAGCTCGGCGAGTACCTCGGCAACCCGGAGCAGGGCAAGGGCGGCGGCATCCTCAAGCATGTGCTGGGCGAGCGCCGCAGCAAGGTGGAGGAGCGGCTTGCGTCGCGTACTGAACTCGACCAGGGCCCACTTGGCAAGCTGATGGAGCTGGCAGCGCCGCTCGTGATGGGCGCGCTTGGCAAGCAGCAGAAGCAGCAGGGTGGCTTCAGCCTTGACAACTTAAGCGAGATGCTCGGCAAACAGCGCGAAGCCAGTGAGTCCGGCGGCGGACTGCTCGGAATGGCAGCGGACATGCTGGACAGCGATGGCGACGGGGATATCATGGATGACCTCGGTGGCCTGGCCGGCAAGCTTTTCGGACGCTAGGCGCTCAATTCGAGGTTACGACATACAGGGTACCGCCACTGTAGGCCAACAGCCTGCCATCTGACAACGGAGGGCCGAAGCCCAGGCCAGTTGGGGAAGCTGCCAGTGTGTCAGACCAGAGCAGGTTCAGGGCCGCATCATAGGCCCGCAGCACTGCGTCGCCGGAGGGATCTTCACCCGCGGTGTAGATCCGGCTCTCAGCATCCACAAAGATGATTTCCTCATCTTCAATGTCAATGAACTGCTCCAGCCCGTTGCTGCCGCTGCGGTACAGCCTGTAGTTGCCCGAGGGGGAATCATAGCCTGTCATATACGCCCGCAGGTTCCAGTCCTGCACCGGTGTGACGGCCTTCAGGCTGTCCTGCGGGATTGCCGTGACGTCAAGCACGCCGCCTGTGCGGGTCATTGTCAACAGCTTGCCCGTCAGGAATGAATACCAGGCCAGCCGGCCATTGTCCATGTACAGTGGTGCATCCACCGCAAAGCGGAACTCATTGCCTGCGCTTGGCACCAGTGTCTTCCAGAGCAGTTCGCCATCCATTCTGAAGCTCGACAGGGAACCCTCCTCGCAGTAGAGCATGCCGTCCAGCCCGACCGTTGCCAGCACTGTAATCTCGCCATACTCCCGCAGCTTGAGTCCGGACGTGGAGTAATTGGCAAGGCAGGCATCTGCCGTCAGCACGGAGCCGTTCGGTGCGATTGCCAGGTCGGCGTAATCATGGTTGTCAAGCTGCTGCTGCCAGATCCGCTGGCCGCTGCTGTCCAGTGCATCCAGCCGCCTGCCGGGCAGCAGCGCATAGACGTTGTCATTGTAGCCACAGGCTGCCGTGGACAGCTGCAGCGCGTCAGAGCCATACTGCCATAGCAGCTGCCCCTGCGGACTGAGGCGGCGCAGCCGGCCACCGGCCACGAGCAGGATGTCACCATCCGGTGCGACCAGCGCGGATGTGATTGCCAGCCCGCCGGTGTCATGCAGCATTGCCAGGCTGGCTCCGGGGCCTGGTCCGCCGTGGCTGCTGCGCCGTGTGCGCTGCGGATCATGGAATTCGCTTGGCCAGCACTCCCCGGCCCGGCCGGTGGCGCTATCACTCCAGAACAGGCCGGGCTGCCCCTCATAGATCCCTTTCAGGCGGTACTCATAGACTGAATCCGCATCAAAGGGCGGCGAGAGCGGGTTGCCATTTCCGTGCAGGAAGAAGTCGGTGGCCGGCAGGTCGGCAACCTGGGTCCAGTCCGCCGGGCCCTGTCCCTCCAGGCAGCGGTACTGCAGGCGGTAGCCATCCAGCCGCGGGATAGCGTTCCAGTACACCGCCACCTGGTTGTTGTAGTAAGCATCCGTGGCCTGCACGTCGTCAATGTCAATCGAGAACACCTCAATGTCGAGCGAGCAGCTGTCCTGCCTGCCGGCGCTGTCCTGCACGATCAGGTTTATGGTGTTGACACCGAGGTCCGCCGGCCCGAAGGTATGCTCCACGAAGGGTTCCGTGGTGGTCTGGTCGCCAAAGCCGTCGCCATCCCAGTCCCACTTGTAGGCGGCGATCCCGGCGGCGGCAATGCTGGCCGAGGCATCGAACTGCACCGGCCGCAGCGGTGGCACTGCCGACAGGCTGGCACTGAGGATGGCAGAGGGCTGCGGTTCCTCGCCGTCCTCCAGGCAGAACAGTTCACCATGGTCATTGGAGAAGTACAGCAGGCCATGGCGGTCCATCGAGATCGACTTGCGCACGGGATGCACGGCGTTGAATGACCACAGCAGCACACCGGAATGGTGGAAGGCGTAGACCCGCCCATCCGAGGAGCCGATGTAGATCACTCCGTTGCCACTGACAAGCGGGGCGGACTCCACCGGGCCGCCGGTCAGGTATGACCAGTTGATGTCACCTTCCGGGCTGACACTGTAGACCCGGCCATCCAGGCAACCGAAGATGATGTCCAGTTCGTCCGTCAGTGCGACGGAGACATTGATCGCATCCGGGAACTGCAGCTCCCAGAGCGGTTCGCCGAAGATGTCGAGGCGGGTCAGCTTGCCGTTATCGCTGCCATAGACGATTGAATCGTCAGGCAGGATCGTTGCCGAGGAGAAGATCCGGCCGCCGGTATGGTGCTTCCAGGCCAGTTCACCGCGGGTATTGAGCTTGATCACGGAACCCTGCAGGGTCGGCACATAGACATCGCCGTAGGTTGTCAGGGATGGAGTGGCACTGATGCCCTCGCCGGCATTGAATTGCCAGATGAGCTTGCCGAAATGGTCCAGCTTGTAGACCTGGTGGTCCAGGTTGCCAAGGTAGACATTGTCCTCGGCGTCGCAGATCGGCGGGCTGATGATCTCACCGTTCGTGGGGAACTGCCACTCCAGTTTGCCGAAGCGGTCCAGGCAGTACAGCCGGCTGTCATAGCAGCCGACGAACAGCTTGCCATTGTGGGCAAGGCAAGGTGTGCTGTCCAGCCGGCCCTCGGCGCTGAACTCGCCGTTGATGTTACCCTCGTCGTCAATCGCGAAGAACTTCGCGAACTCCGTCCCGACGTACATGTTGCCAACGGAGTCGATCGAGATTGAAGAGGTCAGCCCGCCGGCCATTTCCAGCTTCCAGCGCAGCGACTTGTTGAGCGGTCCGGGAATTGCCGTACGCTGGGTCTGGCTGCTGTCAAAGCCGTAGTGCGGCCACTGCGGCTGGCTGAAGCGGTAACTGGCCGCTCCGTTGGCATCACCATCCGTGAAGCGGAACCAGAAAATGTCGTAGTTGTCCGCCGGGGCAATGTGCCTGAACAGCAGGCGTCCACCGCTGATTGCCGTGCTGAGCGGGACGGTGGCGATTTCCACCGCGCCGGGCCCATCAGGCTGCTGTGGGTCGAGCGGGAAGTCGTCGAAGGACTGACTGGCGAACAGCCGGGTGCCGAGGATGCGGCGGCCATAGTTCAGCCCGATCGGGGTGACGTCCGCCAGGTTGATTTCGCCGTTGCCATCGCCGTCAATCACGGCCTGGATGGAGAGGTAGTCAAACTGGCCGCTTTCGCCGAAGTGGCTGGCCAGCGGAACCAGGTCGGCTGCATTCACCTCACCGTTCTGGTCGTAGTCCCCCGGGGCGTCGTAGTACCACTGGAAAGCGCCGTCCACATAGTTCAGGTTGCGCAGCCGCGGATCCGCAGCAGCTGCTGCGCTGCGCTGCGTATCGCTGATGCTGAGCACACGTTCCAGCTCCGCCTGCAGCATTGCCAGCAGCGCGTGGTCTGGGCCTGGCTCAGTCAGGGGCTGGTTGCCCGGCGAGGTTGACGTGATGTTCCCATTTCCCGGGGCAGGCACCAGCCGGGCCTGGCCGTCCGATCCAGAGCTGCAGCCGGCCAGCACCAGCAGCAGTATCAGCATCCCCAGTTTCCAGCCGCAATGCATCGTTTTCCTCCCCTTCAGCCCTGCACAGCGATGTTAACAGTTCGGGGAGCGGGACGGGGTTGTCACATGGTGGCAAGTTCCGGGGAACACTTGGAGTAGCCGATGCGGCCTGTGCTGATCCTTCTACTCGCCCGTTGCCACGATGTAGGGTGTGTCGCAGTGCGGGCAGACCGCCTTCAGCGAGCTGCCTGCGTAAAGCTGGCCGCTGAGCTTCATCTCCGCGAGGCGGGTGACCAGTACGCCATACAGGGTGAACACGTCGCCGACGCTGCGGGCCGAAACCACCGTGCGGGCCACCCACTCCGGCATGCCGATGTCGTCACTGTCCAGTTCCAGCATGTAGCTGACATTGTCACTGTCCCCCGGCCGCCGGCTGAGCCGCAGGCCCCGCACCCGGTTGAAGCTGACATAGGCATGGCGCCGGGCGGAAATGCTGCCGGCCTTGCTCATGCCGGCCACGACCTTGATCAGGCGCATGTCGGTGAGCGTGATGCCCTCACCCTTGCTGGTGTGCACTTCGATGATGATGTCCTCGTCGGGCCTCAGGCATTCATTCACTCCGGCCCCGAGTCCGCCGGGCAGCTGGCTGGCTTGCATGCAAGGAATATAGCAGCGGGGAGGCGCTGGTTTCAGCATGCTGCCAATCAGTATGTGATCCAGCTGTCCTGGCCGGCATGGATTGTCCGGTCCTGGCCGTCAATCTCCACTCCGATCTGCCAGTCCAGAACCAATAAGGCCGGCCCGGCTTCGACAGCATTGCTGCCAGCAGCTGCGGCATTGCCCAGTGCGGAGAGGTAGTCCTCAACCCTCAGCTCAGCGTGCATGTCATGGATCCTGGCATAGTTTCCCTCAGGCAGGCGGATGAAGCAGTCCACTGTGTTGCCAATGATGTATGTTCCTTCCTGCTCCCTGTAAGTGATCGCAAGATTCCTGGCGGAATTCTGACGTTGGGAAAGCTGGAAATCCGGCTGCGAGCTGATCACTATTCCCGGCCAGTCCGCATCCTGCATGTCCGCCAGGCGCGGGTCATCCCTGTCCAGCGACGCCAGGTCAGTGGCGGGGTCAGCAATCGTGCACTGCATGTTGGCGGAGAGGACTGCCAGGATGATGTCCAGCCGGTCCTGCACAATGCCGGAATCCCCATCCTGGTGGAGCGCGCCGAAATGCCAGACCCGGCGCCGGGCTGTATCCGGCTTGCTGTCCGCCCAATCATATGTGAAGTGCAGCATGTACTGCGTTTCACTCTCCAAGTAGCTGTCTCCATCGCCGGACGGATTCAGCACGACGGTCGGCAGGTTGAACTGTGCGGAATAGCGCATGTCCGGTTCCGCAGGCCGCAGCCGGTATTCCGCACCTGAGACCAGTGGCCAGCTGGATTCAGTCATGGGCTGGATTTCCTGCCAGGCTGCGTGCAGCAGGGACTCATCCAGTTCCACCAGCACCGAATCCCCGGCAAGCTGGTACGGGCCATACTGCAGCATGTCGTATTCATTGCCAAGCCTGCCGAGCAGCATTGCGTCCGGCACCGAAGCATCAACAAGCTCGTACCCTCCGAATTCATTCATGCGGAATTCAAACAGGTGGTCTGCATCCTTCGTGTAGCGCAGTCCTGCAAGCAGCTGCTTGATTCTCAGTGGGCTGGCTTGCGGACCGGCCGCAGGCGTTTGGGCATTTGCGGCTGACGAGATGAGGCTGACGAGGATTCGCTGGGGCGGACCCAGCTCGGCATTGCCGGAGTACCAGTCTGCGTATCGGTTGGCAAGGCCAGCACTGTCGCCGCCTAGGTAGATTGGCCCACTGGCAGTATCCAGCGTGGTGTTCCAGCCTACCGCAATTGCGGCACCACTGCCTTTCCAGTCTGGATCATCTATGCTGCCCTGCAGGAACAACTGGATATTCTGGGCAAAACGGTCGCCATCGTAGTACCTTGCGTATGGGTCTTCAAGCGCCAGCAGGACTGTCAGGCTGGCCCCGGCAGCAGTGGACTTGAAGGATGCCGGAGCCATGGTCTGTCGCTCATACAGCACTCCTGAGGGGAGCAACTGGCTCCTGCCGCTGATCGGTGAGCTGCCATGGAACATGCTGTCCTCCAGCAGCAGGTAACGGCCCTCCAGCTGCCGGGAAAGCATTTCGTACGCATGCTCGTTGGAACTGTCCGGAACTGCCGCCGCACTGAATTCGCCAAGTGCAATTCCCGAGATGCTGCGTTCCTGTACTTCCCCCGCATTACCCGGCTGGTTGCCGGAGGAACCACACGATGCTGCCACCAGCATGGAGATAATGGCCAGCGCTACGAGCTGAAGATAGCGAATGAACAACCTGGGCATGTTCCCCCCCTTCGCAAGATCATTACATGAATCCAGTTTCGTTGCACTGGAACATCATTGAATCAGTCCCGCCTTCCCTGGAACTGAACACTGGCAGAACAGACGGGAACCGTCAGGCTTTGTTTTGTTTGAATGGGTCCGGCCGCCTGCCCGGTATAATCTGCGCGCCATGGGAACAGATGTACAGCGGCCGAAGGTGGCCCTGATCGGGCGGCCGAATGTCGGCAAGAGCACCCTCTTCAACCGCCTGGTCGGACAGAAGCTTGCGATCACGGACGACGTGCCGGGGATCACGCGCGACCGGCTGTACGGCGTCTGCGAGTGGGATGGCTATGAGTTCGAGGTGATCGACTGCGGCGGGCTGGGCGAGGAGAGCGAAGATCCGCTGTGGATGGCCGTCGCCGAGAACACCCTGCGCGCGATGGACGAAGCGGACGTGATCATCCTGATGGCAGATGCCCGTACCGGCATGACGCTGTCCGATGACGAAGTGCTGAAGGAGCTGCGCAAGCGCAGTGAGAAGCCGGTGATCGTGGCCGTCAACAAGGTGGAGCACGAGAACCATGAGATCCTCGCCAGCGAGTTCTGGAAGCTGGGCTACAAGGACATGGTATCGATCAGCGCACTGTCGCGCCGCCGGCTCGGTGAGATGCTGGACCTCGTGGTGGCGAAGCTGGACTGGTCGAAGTGGCCGGAAGCGACCCCGCAGTTCATGCAGCAGCGCTATGGCGATGCCCCGGACGAGGAGGAGCAGAAGGAGCTGGTGCGCGCCGAGCTGGAGGAGCAGGGCATCGAACTGGACGAGGAGGACTACCCCTTCGCCTGGGTGCAACGCAGCGGGCCGCTGTTCGTGCCGGATGAAAGCTGGAAGAACGAACCGGTGCGGCTGGCCTTCGTCGGCCGCCAGAATGTCGGCAAGAGCAGCATCACGAATGCGCTGCTGGGCCGGCACCGTGCGCTGGTGAGCGACCTGGCCGGCACCACACGCGACCCGCTGTATGCGGAGTTCGAGTTCGAAGGCACGAAGTATGAGCTGATGGACACTGCCGGGATGAAGCGCATCACCCGGCTGAAGGAAGATGTCGACTACTACTCAATGATTCGCGCCGAGAAGAGCCTGCGCACGAGCGAGGTCGGCATCCTCACCCTGGACGCCGAGGTCGGCGTGACTGAACAGGACAAGCGCGTGGCGCAGAAGATCGCGGACTTCTCACGTGCGATCGTGATCCTCGTCAACAAGCGCGACCTGATCCCCGAGGGCAAGGAAGCGCTCGAGCTGTACAGTGACTATGTGCGCCGGAACCTGCGCAAGCTGCCCTGGGCCGAGGTGGTCTACACCTGTGCGCTGGAGGGGCAGGTCAGCGGGCTGCCGGAACTGCTGGCGGCCGCCAACCGGGCGCGGGACAACTTCCACCGCCGGATTGACAACAATGCGCTGGCCACCGTGCTCGAGGAGACCGTGGCGCTCAACCCGCCACCGATCGTGAAGAACCGCGAGCTGCTGTTCTTCGACTTCCGCCAGATTGGCAACTGCCCGCCGGCCTTCCTCGTCGAGCTGAATGACAAGATGCTGATCCGCCAGGCCTACCGGCGCTTCATCGAGAACACGATCCGGCGCAACTTCGACTTCCGCGGCACGCATATACATATGGTCTATTACCAGAAGCTCAGCAAGCGCGCGCGGCTGGCCCGGGCCAGCAAGAGCCGGCGCTAGTCGCAGCGCTTCCCGCAATCTTCACATTGCAAGGATAGAATCTCCCGATGCGAACTGCGCTGAAGCAGGCGGTATCCGAAGCGGTCGGCACGGCTGCGCTGGTGTTCGTCGGCCTGGCGTCGATCGCAATCTTCCTCGGCGATGAATATGCCGCAATCAGTACCCTGCCGCACCTGCTGAGACTGCTTTTGGTGCTGCTCGGCTTCGGGGCCGTGATCACCGCGGTGATCCTCTCGCCCGTGGGCAGCATCAGCGGGGCGCACATCAACCCGGCGGTCAGCCTGGCTTTCGCTCTGCGCGGTGACCTGCCATGGAAGAACCTGCCGCTCGTTATCAGCGGGCAACTTTTCGGGGGCTGGCTCGGGGCACAGGCGGCGGTCGCCATCTGGCACCGCACGCTGGCTGGTTTGTCCTTCGGTGTGACGCACCACAATGCACATTTCCCGCTGTGGGCCACGATTGCCGTGGAACTCGGCGGCACCCTGCTGTTGGTCTGGCTGATCTTCTGGCTGGTTGCCAACAGCAAGCGCCGGGAAGTGATCGCCGTCGCCGTCGGCTGCTACATCTGGCTGTTCGGCTGGGCCACGGCCACGATCAGCGGTGCCAGCTTCAACCCGGCGCGCAGCATCGGCCCGGCGATTGCCGGCCATGACTATCGCGAACTTTGGATGTACATCCTGTTCCCCGTGCTGGGGGCGGTGATTGCCGCCGTCTGGTGCCGGCTTGCCCCGGCGAGCTGCGGCTGCAATATGCAGGAAGGCTGCCGCTAGAAAATGGAAACGGGGACCCGCAGGCCCCCGCTTTTCAATCAGCTTCTTTCGTCTGCTCAGTTGTAGATGATGCCGAAGTTGATGAAGTTCTCCGTGTTGTTCTGCCAGGCCACCACCGGTCGGCCATCAGCTTCGCCAACGGCCAGCACGATCGGCGCCGCCGCATCGTAGCTTGTCAGGATGACCGGGTCACCCCAGGCGTTGCCATAACCATCCAGCGCAGGCACGAAGATCAGGCGGGCGTGGTTGGTGTCCTCGTGGTAGACGAGGAAGGGCAGGCCGCCGGCCATGCCGAGCTTGACCTCTCCGTAGGACTCGACCTTGGCCACCACGCGGGAGTTGACCCACTGGTTGATGTGCACATTGCGCATGTAGCGCGTGCGCAGCTCGAAGCCGTTGTTGACATTGACATAAGACGCAGCCAGTGAGCCGTTCGGGATGTCGATCGCGTTGAGCTTGTAGGAGTTGGTGGCATCCACGTCACCGCCCTGGTTGACGGAGCCCCAGGTGGTGCCATCCGCGTCGTCGCCGTCGCAGGAGCGCCAGCTGGCGGGCACGTCACTGGTGCGGATGAACACCGCGGTCGGGCGCTCGACGGTATTGAGCAGCACGGGCTGCAGGCCGGTGCCGACAGTGTTGTCCACCGTGACCGTGGCGTTCCATGCCGTGCCGTTCGCATTGCTGGCACGGGTGTACAGCATCGTGTTCGGCCCGCGGTGCAGGATCGCGGGGTTGCCGTTGATCACAGCCAGGTCGTTGATGCCGCCGGTGTCAAAGCCGGGGTTGTATTCAACCGGCGTGCCCCAGGCACTGCCATTGGCATCGGTGGCCCGTACGAACTTGCCGCGCAGGTTGCCGAAGTCGTAGAAGGCGATCGCCGGATTCCCATTGACAACTGCCATGCTCAGGCTGAAGGTGACCAGCGTCGTGTTGTAGATGACAACCGGGTTGTCCCAGCTCTCGCCGGCGCTGTCATCGGCGCGCAGGAAGTACGGTGTGCTGTTGAGCTGGTTTATGAAGGCGATCGAGGGATTGCCATTCACGGTCACCAGCTCGATGTTGCTGGAACCGCCGCTTTCGGCGATCGGGAAGAAATTCATGCCGCGCACGGTCACACCGACGCTGGCAACGGTGCGGTCACCATCGTCATCAGTCACACGGATGCGGGCCGGGTAGTGGCCGGCCTTGTCATAGGCCCAGCTGGCTGAGGGGTTGGAGCCGCTGTCCAGGTCATAGACGTCGTCACCCTCGAAGTCCCACTCGTACTTGGCAACCAGGCCGTCCAGATCGATGCTGCTGCCGGCGTCGAAGTTCACTACCTGCCCGACGGCGACATTGTTGCTTGAGGCATTGATGTCCGCGAAGGGCGGCAGGTTGCCGATGTTGATCAGCACACTGAGGCCGCTTAGCGCGGTGTAGGTCCCACCGGCGTCGTAGCCATGCACACGGGTGCGCAGCACGCCGGCACTGTCCATCTCCATCTTGTATTCGGTGTCACTGGAGCCAGTCACCTCGAACACGCCGTCGCCATCGAAGTCGACGTCATACAGTTCAGCGCCGGAAACCGTGATACTCAGTTCCGAGCCGACCGGCAGCAGTGTGGTGGACGGTGTGACCGAGATCTGCTGCACGGTGTCGTCCTGGATGTCAGCCGTGATGATGCCGCTTGCGAACGGGCCATGGTTGCCATTGATGTCCACCGCGGCGACGCGGATGTAATAGACATCCGGCGGCAGGGTCAGCAGGTGGCGGGTTGTTCCCTCAAGGTAGCCAATGTTCATCACCCCGGCTGCATCCGGATTGCTGAAGCTGTTCTTCGAATAGTAAATGGCATAGCCAGCCAGGTCACCATCGGCAACAGGATCCCAGGAGAGATCGATGCTGCTGCCGGTGATCGGACCGCCGATACCAGTCACCTCGCCTGGTGCATCGATGTCGCCGATCGCACGCTGGGCAAGGGCCAGGCTGACGAGGTCGATTTCCGAGCCGTCGAAGGTCAGCACTGCAACCCAGGCATTTCCGAGCCCGCTTATGTGGCTGGACTGCGGGTCAAGCAGGATGCGCACGTGGCTGTCGCTGAAAGGTCCGCTCCAGTCCCAGCGCCCGCTGCTGAAGTTTGCGGCAGCGGCGTAGTACTGCATTCCCGGCTGCAGGTTGGCATCGACGCTCAGTACGCCCGGCTCACTGCCGCCCATCGGGAAGCGGTGCAGGGTCCAGGCTGCCTGGTTCACGGCCGCAAGCAGGGTGGCGGCGGCGCCGTCCTTGCCAACCAGGCCGGAATCGTCAAAGAAGTCGCGTCCGGCCTGGAACTCGTCGTTGAGGGACAGGGCACTGGCCACCGCATTGCGCTGCGGGATCACGAAGCCATCGGCGTCGAGGCTCTCGCCGGGCTGCAACTGGTCCTCGGGGAACTGCGGCAAGGCTGAACTGTCCGCCTGTAGTGCGCCCAGAGCAGTCTGGTCATCCTGCTGCACTGGAAGCTGCGATGTGCCAGT
This sequence comes from Planctomycetales bacterium, assembly GCA_022646745.1. Lineage (GTDB taxonomy): Bacteria > 4484-113 > 4484-113 > 4484-113 > JAFGCY01 > JAHEFU01. Next base: position 1,220,283 of record CP060262.1, read on the forward strand.
CCCCCCGCCGCAGGAATTCAACAACAACAGGCACGCGCCCGTTATCGCAATCAGAAAGCGATACATCCTGATCTCCTGAAGTTTCGGATGAGTAATAGTAGGTCAATCACGGAATCAGCACAATAAAAAGGGGACCCCGCAGGGTCCCCAATCAATGTCAGCCTGCCCGAGCGCGGCGTTACTTGTAGACAGTTCCGAGGACGATGAAGTTCTCGCCCTCCGCCTTGTAGGCGAATATCACCCGCTCATCAGTTCCCAGCACGGCAAGCTGCTCCACGTAGTCGGTGCCGTGTTCCAGCAGCACGACCTGTGGATCCCACTCGTAGCCATATACATCCCGCGCGCCTACATAGATCAGGCGCTTGGGCCAGGTCGAGAAATCCTCATAGACGATGAAGGGCAGACCATTCATAATGCCGATTTTCGCAATTCGTGGAGTGCCACCCTGGCTGACGATGCGCGGCTCACCCCAGTAATCACTGGGCAAGGTTTCACTTAGGTAGGCAATCCGCAGCTGGTTGCTTGAATCAGTATCCGCCGTATAGCAGGCGAGGAATCCGGGACCAGTGGCCACCGAATCAAACCAGTTGCCATCATCAATCGTGTCGTCACCGGCGATTACAGGTGCCTTCCAGGCAATACCGTCGGCATCATCGGCCTCCACCCCGTACCAGTTGAGCATCGGGGCAACCTGGAGGAAAGAGGCTGACGGACCTCCATTCGTCGCATAGAGCTGGGGGGTATGCCCGCTCACTGGTGAATCATAGAGTTTCACGCCTGGATTCCAGGCGGTGCCGGTGGCATTGCTGCTGCGGTAGTACCAGAGTTCATCCTGCGAATTGTTCTGTGTCAGGACAGCAGGATTGCCATTGATGATTTCCATGTCAATTGCATTGCCAAGTCCTGCGGCGCCGATCTGTATCGGGGTGCCCCATGTACTGCCATCAGCATCAGAGGCGCGCATGTAGAGCAGGCGGTCCAGGCCTGAGCTGCGGAATGCGACAGCAGGGTTGCCGTCGACATCCTGTACGCGCAGGGCTGCGCCGACATCCGAGCTGTCGTAGATCTTGGTCGGGTTTGGCCAGTCCTCGCCGCGTTCGTCCATCGCGCGCATGTACCACAGCCGGGAATTCGCACCATTGATGAAGAACAGTGCCGGCTTTCCATCAACTGATTGAAGCTGCAGCTTGCTGTTGCTGCCCGTTTCGGCGATGAGGATGCTGCTGGCACCGCGCACTGTCAGGGTGGCAAAGGCGGAGGAAGAGTCTCCGTCCTCGTCTGTCACCCGCATTTCGACGTCGTAGTAGCCGGGCTCGGTGTAAGTGTGGCTCGTGAAGGGTGTGCTGCCCGTGTCATCATCGAAGCTGCCATCGCCGTCAAAGTCCCACTCAAACGTGTCAATCACGCCATCAAGGTCCTGGCTGTTCACGGCACTCATGCGGATGCTCTGGCCGGGGGCGATGCTTGCATGCTCAAGCTCAAGTTCCGCGAAGGGCGGCAGGTTGGCAATTGTCACCAGCACACTGAGGCCGCCCAGTGCGACATGGCTGCCGTCCGCATCATGTCCTCGCACGCGCGCCCGCAGGATGCCGGCCCCGCTGGCCTGCATCATGTACTGGCTGTCACTGCCATCGCTGATCTCGAAGCTACCATCGCCATCGAAGTCGATGTCGTACAGCTCCGCTCCTGAAACATTGAGTTCCAGCTGCTCACCGATCTCGCTGAAGCTTGATCCGACGGTGACGACCAGGCCAGCCGCAGGCTGCCCGGTGACCTCAACCTGCTCCAGACCGCTGGGCGAACCTTCATTGCCGTTGACATCCAGTGCACTGACAGCGATGAAGTAGCTGCCAGGCAACAGGTCGAGCTGGTGCCGTGTGGTTCCCTCAAGGTAGGGCAGCCGATTTACGCCTGCGGAATGCGGGTTGATGAAGCTGCGATCGGACCAGTAGATTGCATAGCCGGCAAGATCACCTTCGGCGTTGTCATTCCAGACCAGTTCGGCCCCGCCGGAAACAGCCGTGGCATTCAGGCCGGTAACTGCATCCGGAGCCTGGGCATCGCCGCCACTTGCTGGACTGACGGATACGCCGACGACATCGAAGCTGACATCGTCATAACCCAGCACGGCGGTCCAGGCATTGCCCAGCCCGCTCAGGTGGCTGTCCTGCGGGTCAAGCGGAATGCGCACGTGGCTGTCCATGAAGGGCCCGTGCCACTCCCAGCGCGAGCTGTCGAAATTGGCAACACCGACATAGTAGCTGGCCGCATTCACACCCGGCAGCAGGTTCACATCGACACTGACAACCCCGGGCTGCTGTCCGCCCAGCGTGAAGCGGTGGACCAGCCAGGCACTGCCGCCGGGAGCGGCCTGCATCGTGGCGGCCACGCCGTTCTTGTCCGCCAGCCCGCTGGACTCCATGAAGTCCACGCCCGGCAGGAACTCATCAGCGGAGCCGATCGCACTGGCAACGGCATTGCGGTTCACCAACACATTTCCGGAAGAGTCGATGTCCTCGCCCGGCAGCAGGCTGTCAACGGGGAAAGCCGGCTGGCTGCCAGCGAGTGGAGCATCAGTCGCTTCAGGAGGCGTATTGCCGGCTGCGGTCTGGCCGCCGCCGCAGGATATCCCAAGCATTGCCAGGCAGATGACGGGAAGAAACAGAAGTCTGCGCATGGTCCGGTCCGTATATTGAGAATGGCCAATTCTATTGCAAGTCAGCGGCGCCGGTAAAGCATAGTTGCGTCCAGTGCTCAGCATAGGGCGGGCAAAGGCTGATGGATGCTGGACTGTCTCAGTTGGCAGAATTGCTGAGCATTGCCGGGAGCGTGTCCACCCAGTCGCGGATCTCGTTGCGGACCCTGCGGTAGATGGCAAGCACCTGTTCCTCGTCGTCCATTCCGGCGGACAGGCTGGGCGGGTCGTCAAATCCCTGGTGGATGATGCGGCCGGCGCTTGGCCAGTGCGGGCAGGTCTCATGGGCATGCCCGCAGACGGTCACAACGTAGTCAAAGGCCGGCAGCTGGCCGCCGTTAATCCGACGGATGTCGGGGATGCTGCGGCTGGGCTGGGCCGAAATGTCGATCCCCAGCTCCGCCATCACGGCAACGGCTCGCGGGTTGAGGCCATGCGCCTCCAGTCCCGCGCTTTCACTATGCCAGGCCGGGTGCTTGCTGCGCATGAAACCCAGCGCCATCTGGCTGCGGCAGGAGTTGCCGGTACAGAGGAACAGGATGCTTGGCATGACGCGCACAGTCTAGTTCCTCACTGTGAAGATTGCGTGATCACTTCGGCCGCACATTGCCCTTGAACCAGTGCAGCCAGTTGCCAAGGGTGTTCGTCAGTAGCTCGCGCTCCAGCACATAGATCCGCTGGCGCCCATCTCGGCGCACGGATACAAGCCCGCTTTCCTCCAGCTGGCGCAGGTGGCGGGAAGTGGTCGGCCAGGAGCAGCTGAAGCGCTCCGCGATGTCACCGGCTCCCATCTCTCCCCCGCGGAAGTGCAGCACCAGCAACACCTGGCGGCGCAGCGGATGAGCGAGGGCGGCCATCACACGGTCCAGCTGGTCAAGGCCTTCGGTGGCGGTGTTCTCAGTCACAGGGAGAGGTCCGTCACATGGATGAAGTCCATCGGCGTTTTCGTGCCGCGCATTTCCACCAGGCCGCCCATCGGTTCCCAGATCGCCATCACTTCCGGCAGCTCATGGGCCCGGCGCGAGGCATCCTCGGAAAGCCACTCAAACACTTCGATGTAAACCAGGCCGCCGCCCTTTTCGCCACCCTTGTACAGCTGGGTCGGACGATCAGTCACCAGCCCGAGCTGGCTGAGTGTCGGCCAGTGCCGCTGAAGCAGTTCCTCGAACTGCGCATCGGCTCCTTCCTTCACACGGAAGGTGCAGACAACAACGATCCCTTCTCCGGCCATGACATTCTCCATTAGCTGAATTGCTAACTATACTTGCTTAGGATATCCGCTAATCAAGGATTCCGCAAGGGCGGACCGGTACCAACGAAAACCAGCGGTACCGGTACCCGCACTCGTTTAATGGATTCGTAACATATATGTATGTTCCTGACGATGCGGGATTCCCGCCAGATCCCCAGGTTTTCGCTGGGAATATTGCTAAGCCTTGTTGCGTTGCTGCTGGGAGGCTGCGGTTCCGGTGGACCGAGGAGTCTGTACATCGGAGACGTGGTGCTCAGTGGCAGCGCCATCACTCCCGACCCGGACACCGCCGTCACGCACCCCGAGCTGGTAGATCTGCTTAATCGCGTCAGTGCGCAGCGTAACTTCCACCTGGGCAGCGTTGACTTCACCGAAGGCCAGTTTGAGCCGGATTATGGTGCGATGCAGCTGCGGGACAGCTGGACCAAAAGCCAGGTGCGCAAGGGTGGCCAGGTCTGGCGCGCTGGTGTGAAGGATGCCACGCCCGAAAAACTCAGCGGCGAAGGCAGCATGTACACGGCCGGGCCCTACATGAAGCTGACGCATGTGATTGAAAGCGATGACCCGACGCTATTCAACCTGATCCTGCGCGGGCAGTTCAATCGCACCGAAGTGCAGGAGCATCTCGATGAGATCAACCCGCGCATGGTGAAGAACGCCCCACTGGAAAGCGATAGTTTCCTGGCTAGCTTCATCCTGACCGGGGCCTTGGATGGCAAGCCCTTCACCGTGGAGTTCGTGCAGACAATGCGGGCGGAGTTCGGCAAGTTCTGAGTTACAGGGATTCCCTGGTTCCGCTAGAATGTATACGGGCCGAATACCGGCTGGCAGTGGCTGGCCAGAAGTTGGGGATAGATTCATGCTTTCAAGGGTAATTACTGGGACAGTGCTGTCCTGCTTAGCGCTTCTCTCCATTTTGCTCATCCAGTCTTGCAGCCAGCCGATCGCTTGGACAGAAGAACAACAATCCATCCAGGTATTGCAACTCAAGGCTGCCAGTGTCACGTCCGCTGAAGGTATCGATCTTATTGATGCCCAGGCCCAGGTGCAGGCGGCCCTCTCAGAAGGCAGCATCCCGATTAATATCGGTTTTGCGGAATACCACCGCACTATCGATCCCGGCCAGCTGCTGCGTCAGGGGCTGCCGGTCGGGAATGGCACAGTCACTTCCGATCTGGCACCACGCTTCACTGCTTCGAATACTGAGCAATACACAATCACGGTCCCGTTCTTCCAGCAGGCAGCCTATGGGAACGGCGCGGGACTGGATGCAATGCTGCTGGCCAGTGGCGTTTTCAGCCGCAGCGACTGGCAGGCCGGCAAGGAACACATCTTCGAACCGACTATCAGCGGCACTCCCCGGCAGGGCAGCTTTGAAATAGAGTGGACGGTGACCGGCTACCGTGACGGGCAGCAGTGGACAGCCCAGGCATCGCAGCAGGCATTCCGTCGGGCCAATGGATTCTGGTACGACCAACAGGGACAGCAGCCCCCAAAGCTAAGCTGGCGCTTTGGTGAGGTTGACATTGAATCTGACAACAGCCCGCACCCTGAAATCGGTGAAACCCTGTCCGCGATGATGGAAGGAATGCGCCAGGACCGGATAGACACCAGCCTGCCAGCTGATGTGCGCAGCCTGCTTGAGCAGCACGGGCTGCTGGACCAGATTGACAGGTTGCAGCCCCTGCAGCAGATCACATTGTGGCAAGGCGATGCCCAGCTTGAACAGCAGGTCTACTACAGCAGGCAGCATCCGACGCCGTTCCTCGGTGGCAAACCGGTGCAGCTGCACTTCATCGACACCGGCTCCCAGCTGCAGCTGGAGAACATACTGCCACTCCAGCTAGTGCTGGCTGACAACAGCATCGCCTACATCACAAGCGTGCAGGCCAGTCTGCCCCGCGATGTGGTGGAAACCGCACTTGGCAATCCGGTTGCCTCAGTGACAGAGCCGGACAGCGGCAATCCCGCCAGCCTGCCCCTCGTATGGCAGGTGGAGGGCAGCCATGGCGACCGGCCATTCAGCATGACCATCAGCCAGCCGAGCTGGATCAGCCTGGACTGAGGAATGCTGCGGGCACTTCGCTCAATCCTGCTGGCAATGTTCCTGCTGTCAGGCTGCCTGCCGCTGCCGATTGCGATCCAGCCCTATTCCAGTCCGATAACTGATGGGCTGGCGCTTGGAGAAGCTGAGATCAGGGAATCCAGCGGTATCAATGCGGAGGATGCGCAGGCAATCGTGGATGAGGTGCTCGAGCATGGCTTCATCCCCTTGCTTTACTCCGGCAATGAGCAGAGCAAGGACAAGCTGAAGTTCCACATCGGGGAAACCATGCATCCGCCGGGGGACACGCCGGGTAGTTTCCATGCCCGCATTGACTCAATCGTTGGTGATACGGTTGCCATTTCGATGCTGCTGCCTGATTCACGGCCAGAGCAGGACCAGCCGTCCGGACCAGGGCGTTTGCAGTGCCGGGCCGGTTTCAGCAACACGCGCTGGAATGCAGGACGCAATTCCTCGTGGCAATGGAATGCAGCGAGCTGGAGTGACCAGTCACGGCTGATCATGCTTGACTGGGAGATATCCGGAAATGACAACGGACAGGCCTGGAGCCTGACTGCCAGTCAGCCGGCGCTGCGATTGAGCTTCCACCACTGGCACTGGGGATATGGCTGGTTCGCGGGTGAATCACCGCTTGGTGCCTTCCGGCCCGCATACTGACAATCCCAATCACGGCAGGATCTTCATCAGGTGGTTGCCTTCCAAGGCACAGATGACGCTGCCGTCACTGTGCAGCAGCGGGGCTCCCGAGTTGATGGTTTCACCGCTCAGGACTCCATATTTACCATAGAGCAAGTAGCTCCAAAGCAGGCTGCCGTCAGCCGGATCGTAGCAGTTCAGCTCGGCGGCCCGCTTGACGAACAGATTGCCATTGCCATCAAACACCGGGAATCCGTTTGCATCCACCAGCTCGATCACTTCATTCGGCTGTGACCAGAGTTCACTGCCGTCCGCCGGGTCCAGGCCTTTGGTGAAATCCGAGTCTGTCGCTCCAATATACGCACCGTCGCCGCTGACGGCGATCTCCCGCAGACCTGTGGCAAAAGTCTGGCTCCATGACTCGTTTCCTGATGGATCAAGTAGCAGCAGATCAGCGCTTGTGAATGAATTCTGCAGGGCCAGCAGGCTGCCGTCTCCCAGAACGTGGACCGACTTTGCACCGCTGCTCCAGCCGCTGTCATGGCTGTACTGTTCGTTGCCGGATGCATCATAGCAGAACAGGGAATTAGCGCTGTTGGAGCAGTAGACAAGGTCACCAGCCTCCTGCCGAAGCACAGCCAGGGCATAGTCAGCAATCGTCTTGCCATTGGCACCGCCCAGATCCACGGACCATTTCTCCATCCCGTCTGAAGCCCTGAGCGCCTTGAGCAGTGGTGCCGTACTGTTGACCCTGTCTGTCAGCAGTACATAGACCGTGTCATCAGATCCGGTTCGGACCTGGCTCGGCCAGTAGTCGTTGAACTCGGCATGCCATTCCTCAGCACCGGCGGGTTTGACAACAAACACATGTGCAACCGGAGCCCCGGAGATGAAGTCAGAGTACGACTGGGCCATGCTGCCGTCGCTGAGAATCGCAGGACCACCGCGCGGGTTGATGAAATGGTTCTCCACCGGGGCCAGCAGTTCCGTGTCCCATTTGAGCTGCAATCCGGCACTGTAGGCCTGCATACGTCCGGCCAGCGGCACATAAACCGTGCCGTCGGCAGCCTGGGCCATCGCACCGCTGGTTCCGCCAGCCGCAGGTTCGATCTGCCAGCGCAGCTGTCCTGATGGGTCCAGGCTTGTCACCAGGCCATTGACGATAACCTGGAAGTTGTCATCAGCATCAATGCTCGGCAGGCTCATTATCAGGTCTGGGTAGTACCACTCAGTGGCAGGGATGCCGGGAATGACCGATTTGATGCCGAACTCCGGGTTGCCGGAACGGACCCAGACACGCCCTGAGTCGCTCACTGGACCGAGGTCAAACAGGCCCGTTGCAAAGTCGTGTGATTCCACCAGTGCTCCACTGTTGTCATACACCTCCACTTCAGTGACAGTGTCACCGGCAGGAATGATGTACAGCTGCTGGCTGGGACCGAGCTGCCATTCATCTGCAGCGACTGACCACTGCAGGTTGGCATCAAGGTCCAGCACCTGCAGGCCCTGGCCTCCGCCTGCGTCAAGGTATATCAGGTCCCAGTCAGAAACCACTATTGACCTTCCAGCTCCGGCTTCCACCTTGCCGGGTGCGTCCATTTCGCTGAAAGTGCCGCTGCCATCAAAGCCGTAGGTGGCAATCTTCCCCGTGGGCTCACCCTGCAGTGCAACGAACAGCCTGCCGTCGGGGGCAATTGCCACTTCATTCTCGAAGTTGTTATCCGGAATCTGCTGCTGCTCCACGAAGCCACCGTCTGAATCCAGCATCAGCACCTGGGTGGTCCAGGGCAGCTTCTGCAGCGTGATTGCAGGCTCAGTGATCCAGAAGATCACGTTGCCACCTGGATGTACAGCGGCGAAGGAGGGGATCTCTCCCTCCACCAGGGTGTACTCCCAGAGCAGCTGGCCGGTACCGCTCAGGGCGAATACGGTGCAGTTTGTGGATGCAAGGTAGAGCACGCCGTCAGATCCGAGTCCGAAGCTGCGGATCCGGGACGGATGGGCGTATGTCCAGATGATGTTCCCATCCGTATCCCGCTTCTCCAGCTGGTCCGCGTTGTTGAGCGCATAGAGGAAGTTGTCACCGAGGACCATTGCCGTTGCCAGTGCAGGCAGCAGCACTTCGGTGATGGAATCGCCGGGCTTACTGGCCGGGCCGCTGACCGGGGTGTTGTTCAGGTTCTGCGGGCCGCCGCCGGGCTGGCTCCAGTCGCCGGGCGAGGGGTCTGACGCCACGAGTGCGGCAACATTGCTGGGCGGGCCGTCCAGTCCCTTGTCTACAGGCACCACGCGGTAGCTGCCTTCGGGCACGCCTGACTGGGAGTAGCTGAACTGCTTCACACCGCCGCCGCTGGGAATGCTGCCATCCGCCACGTTGACTACGGCCACTTCGTTCCAGCCACTGACGCCGTCAGCGGAATTCTCCAGCCGGTAGCCGGCAACACTGTTGGCAAAATTGAGGCCCAGCGGCGTGATGTCCGCCAGGTTGACTTCACCGTTGTTGTCGCCATCGGCAAGTCGTGCGGCATTCCAGTCCGGGCTGGCCGGTGTCTTGAAGAGGTGCACGGCAATCGTGGTCAGGTCGGCGATGTTGACTTCGCCATTCTGGTCGTAGTCGGCTGCATTGCGGTAACTCCAGCTGAAGCTGGCCTGTGAGGCATCGCCTTCCGCTGTGAAATCACCTATGAGAGCCTTGTCGTTCGGGGGAATCGCTGAGCTCAAGCGCTCCAGGCCACGGCTGCTGAGCACGCGTACCAGTTCCTCAGTCAGCATGCTCCAGTCATGCTCGCTGACAGTCTCAGGACGGACAGCGGTTTCGACTTCCGCAATCGCCGCTGAAAGCGCCAATGATCCGCTTTGTTGGCCTGCTGACAGGTCCTCGACCGGCAGGTCCTTGCCGCCACCACATCCGGCAAGTGCCAGGCTGGCGAACAGTGCTAATGAAGTCACTATTACGACGGTATCGGTGTTGCGCATTGGTTGCCTGCTCCTGATACCGCGGCAGATACCCGCGGAATTCTGTCTGGGAAGTATCCAGCATAAATGCTGACGGCTTGTTTCGGCGTTCCTGTAGCTGGGCGAAACTGCCGTGCAGTAGAAACTTAACGCCAAGTTAACCTGCAAGATCAGCAGTTTTCCACTGCCAAACAGCAATGAGACAGAACCCTTAGCCCTGGATCAGACCTTCTCGCGCTTGCGGCTGGCGACGTACATCAGGGCGGCCTCGAGGTCGCGGATGATGTCATTCGTCTCCTCGAGTCCGCAGCTCAGGCGGATGCCTCCCGGCTCCACGCCGCCCTCGGCCTGCATCTCCGGGTCGAGCGCGCTGTGCGTCATGGAGCTGGGGTTCTCGATCAGGGTCTTGACCTGCCCGAGTGAGACAGCGAGCGTGATCACGTAGCTGTTGTCAGCCGTCCAGTTGATCATCGCCTCGGCGTTGTCATTGCTGCCTGGCTCCTCCTTCAGGGTGAAGTAGAGCAGGCTGCCGGGCATGAAGGCCCCGTCGAAGTTCGTCATCTGGCGGCGCGCCACGGCATGGTCCGGGTTGTCAGCGAGACCGGGGTAGCGCACCTTGGCAACCAGCGGATGGTCGCTCAGGTACTCCGCCACCTTCTGCGCGTTGTACTGCATCTGGCGCATCCGCACCGGCAGGGTCGGCAGGCCGTAGACCAGCGGCGGCCAGGCGGCCTTCGGGCTGAGGCTGCCGCCGAAGTCCTTGCGGTACAGCTTGTACATCGGCTCCAGCTCCAGCGGGCAGAGCACAATGCCGCCCATGTCGGTGCCGAAGCCGCCGATGCCCTTCGTCAGCGAATGCACCACCACGTCGACGCCGTGCTCGCGCGGACGCTGGCACAGCGGGGTGGCGAAGGTGTTGTCACAGATCGAATAGATGCGCTCTTCCGGCGGGCGCTTCGCGTTCACCTCATCGAGCACGTCACTCATGCGGCGCAGGTCGATGATCTCCAGCGTCGGGTTGACCGGGGTCTCGAGGTAGACAACGCGGGTCTCGGGGCGAATGGCCGCGCGCAGTTCATCCGGGTTGTCAGTGTCGATGAAGCTGACATTGATGCCGATGCGCGGGTACCAGTTCTTCAGCAGCGAGGTCGTGCAGCCGTAGAGGCACTTGTGCGCGATCACATGCTGGCCGGTGGTGACGAGCGAGGTGATTGCGGCTGAGATCGCCGCCATGCCGGTGGCGAAGCTGATGCCGACGGCGGCACGCTCGGCCTCGGCCAGGCGGTCCTCCAGCATCGAGCTGGTCGGCTCCTGCAGGCGGTCGTAGATCAGGATCTCCTGCTCAACGGCCTCAGTGGTGCCGAACTGGCAGAAGCCCTGAGCGCCGCGCTGGCCGCTGTCGAGGCGGTAGGTGGCGGAGGCGCTCATCGGCGGCACCACATGGTGCGAGTAGTCCCAGTGCGGGCTGACCATTTCGCCGTGGATGAAGCGCGAGCGCTGGGCGTAGCCCTGCTCGTAGCCCATGTCGTGGCCCTTGTTTCCATTGCTGCCGGCGCTGCCGGCGGGAGGCATGTGGCTGTCGTCGGAACCGGACATGCCGGTGTCATCCTTGCTCATCGAAGACCCCAGATCAGGAGATTGCGCGTCACTAGCAGTGTAGCAGAATGAGGGAACAGGGGGCAGGGAACGGGGAAAGGGGGAATTCTAGAATCTGATGGCAGCAATTCCTAAAACCGTTAAACCTGAATGCAATTGACGTACAAATGTATAATTTCAATGATGAGGAGACTGTGTTCATTTCTTTGTGTTGCATTTCTTGGTTTTGCTAGCATTTTCACGGGCTGCAAGGAGAATGATCAAGAACCACTGGACGTGATAGAAAGCTACAGCATTCCGAGGACCGATCTCTTATGGGGAGTTCTCAATAGCACGGACTATGTGCCATTCAAAGGTGAGTATCCTGAACATTGGCCAGCAGAAGTTACCATTCTAGATGATTCCATTGTCAATTTTGATGGGCAAATTTCTGAAAAGAAACAGGATGATTCCCAATTCAACCTATATCTGATTGCAATGCTAACGCCCATGGATCGAAAGCATGTTGAAAAACACTATGCAAAACAGTTTGGAAAGCTAGGATATAGGAAGCAGCGTGAAGAGAAAGTGCACCAGGGCTCCGGTACCTTCACTGCTCTTGAGTACCATACTTCGACAAGAGAGGAATATGCCAGAGTTGCCATATTCGATGTTCAAAGCCTACCTGGATATGTGTTCGTTATGGTACGTATTTGGTACAACCGAGCTGAATAAAGTTACTCCTGCTTCACCAGATACTCATCCCCCAGCCACTCGTGCAGTTCATCGCCCAGGCTGCCACTTATGCGTGAAATCAGTTCCTCGCCATGTTCGAGGAAGTGCGCCTTGTCCGCCTCGCTGACATAGCGCGGGCGATAGTCCGGCTTCAGCAGGCGCTTGGCGCGGGCCAGCAGGATGCCGCTGCCGGTACTGTCGCCGGAACCGCGCGGAGTGAGGATGTAGGCCTGGAACTCATTCACCATCAGGGTCTCGAAGGCCGGGTCGTAATTCAGGCTGGCCAATAGCGTTGAAAAGGCGCGACGCTCGTCGGCACTCAGCCGTTGTTGCCAGAACTCCGTGCAGCGCCTTGCATACTCAGGCTCGGTAAAGAAGATCCCATGCAGCATTTCGTGGTACAGGGCGCCAGCCTCGTAGCTGCGATCCGCTTTGCCCTGCAGGTTGTTGGCACTGTCGCGCAGCGCAAGCCGCGTGGCAAAGGAGATCACCGCCTGCTCACCGCTTGCAGCAAACGGCGCGGCATCGCGCGGCAGTTCCTCTCCTTCTGCTGGCAACTGTGCCACCAGCAAGCCCGCCCCGACCAGCACTTCCGCCACACGCTGCTCCTCGTCATACAAGGGCTCGCCACTCTGCCACAGCGCATTGTAGAAGGCCGCGAGGTCCTCCGTGTCATAGTCATGCGCGCCGAACAGCCCTTCCAGCGTGGCACCCTGCCCACTGAACCAGGCCTCCAGCTCGGACTGCGTCATGATCCGCCCGCGCGAGGCCGCCATCTCCTGCCACATTGCCATCCGTGAGAATGCGCGGCTCTGGTAGAGGTAGGTGTCGAAGTGGATCACGTAGACATCGGGGAAGGCATCCCAGCGGTAGAGCGTGAAGGATTCGCGCGGGGCTTCGGAAGCGATCATCTCCGCGAAGCCGGCCTCGGGGATGGCATGCGCCGGCCGCACTGCCAGCAGGCTGGCAAGCAAGATGCAGGTGATCGCGGCGAGGCGCATTGGATTAGAATAGCAATGAGCAATGAAGACTGAGCAATGAGTCAATGCAATGTCGAAGTAACTTCAGAACTAATCAGGCTCATTGCTCATTCTTCCCCATTCATTGCTCAAACACCCTCAGTATTTCCCCCATTGAATAGATGCTGCCACAAATTGCCAGCGGGGCCTCCGCACTGGCGGACTTGAGCGCATGCTCGACGGATTCAATCCAGTGGGTGCGGTTGTCAGGCGGGTCCAGTTCGGTGATGTGCCCGACCTCATACTCCTGCGGCACCTGGGACAGCTCAAAGCCTTCCGGCAGTGAGAGCGGGATGCTGAGCTGGGTGGCTGCATCCGCGATCCGGCCCACCGGGCAGGGACGCAGTACCGGAATCTCCACGGGGGTCAGGCTGGCCATCACCGGCCTGAGGATCTCCAGCATTTCAAGCGGCTCACGCGTTGCCTGGCAGGAGAAGATGAATGGCAGCGGGCCGGGATAGTTTGCCGCGATATGCCTTGCCAGCATCTGCAGCGCGTCGGCATTGTGCGCACTGTCAAGCAGCACCGGATGTCCGTGCAGCTCGCGGCACTCCAGCCGCCCGGGATGGCGCATCGTACGCACGGCCTCGAACAGCTCCTCCTCGTCCAGTCCGAAGCCCAGCGCTTCCAGCTCATGGTTGACAGCGAGCATCAGGGCCGGCAGCAGGTCGGCAGACTGCTGTTCCTTCGGCAGCGCGATGTAGCGCGCCTCAACGGCGTGCGCATGCATCCTGGCAACCGGTTCGTAGCGGCTGTAAGCTGTCTCATTGCCAGCCAGGCAGGGCCCGAGGATGAAGGGCCGTCGCGCTCGCGCGATGCCGACCTTGTCAGCGGCGATCAGCTCCACCGTGTCACCGAGGATCGCCTGGTGATCCAGGCCGACATGCGTCAGCACCGAAACCTGCGGGTCCAGCAGGTTGCAGGCATCATGCGTGCCACCCAGCCCGACCTCCCAGATCGCGATTTCGCAGCCCTCGCGCTCGAACAGCAGCGCGCCGAGCAGCACATTGGCCTCGAAGAAGCTGATCTCCTCGCCGCTCTGCTCAATCAGGTCGCAGGCTGCGTTGGCAGCCCAGCTGAACTGCTCCTCGGAAATGTCTGTATCATCGATGCGCCAGCGCTCACGGATGCTGACGAGGTGCGGCTTGACGAAGGCGGCGGTCCTCCAGCGCGTTGACAGCGCGCGGCTCAGGGCGCAGACGAGGCTGCCCTTGCCATTGGTCCCGCCGACCAGCACGACCGGGCAGCTGCGCTCCGGATTGCCGGCCAGTGCCAGCACGCGTTCCAGCCGGTCACGGCCGAATACCATCCGCCCGGGCCCGAGCTCATACAGCCTGCGCAGTGCCTGTTCGTACACGGCGAAACTCTAGCACCCGCAGCTACTCAAACGGTATGTTGCCACGGATCGCATAGACCTTCTGCGTGATCTTGTCAGCCAGCACGAATACCGGCTGCTCATTGAGCACCTTCAGGTCGGCCTTCTCGTAGGCGTCTATCTCGCCGATCTTCATCAGCTGGGTTTCCCACTCGCCGCTGCTGCGCAGCACTGAGCAGTACCAGTCCCGTGTGCGGTCCCCCATGTAGACGCAGACCACGCCACCACGGAAGGGCTCCATGCGAACGTTGCGCCCGGTGCGGTAGCCCTCCTGCTTGTAGATAAGCTGACTGTCCCAGTTCTCGCCGCCATTGTCCTCGAGGAAGTACAGCGCTTCCTCTGCCCCGTGATAGCCCGGTGTCACCCATTTATCACCCATCCGCTCAAGGTCGGTGTAGATCCCGAAGGTGGTACCGGGCGGGTTGTCAGTCACCTGAGTGAAGCCGTCTGACTCATTCCAGATGTAGAGCTGGCGGTCAACATAGTCAAAGCAGCTGCCCCAGAGTTTGCCATCCAGCACCTCCAGGTCGAACTCAATCGGGATCGTCTCCGGCTGGTGGCGGATCTCCTGCTTGACCCAGGGCTTGTCCGCACCGAAGGCGCGGGTGTACAGGCAGTACTGCTGGAGTTCCCAGTCATTGCCGGTTGCGTTATAGCCATTGTCACTGATAGCAACCTGGCCATAGAGGCCGGCGCTGGCAACGTCGAAAATCCCATATGCCGTGCCAATGTCAATCCGTTCCACCGTCCAGCCCACGCCCGGTGCCCCGATCGCGGCATAGTAGTCGTTGCCTGCCACTGTGACTGATGCAATCAGGTAGGTCCCACCGGCATAGTCAATGTCCAGCACACCCGTAAATCCCCCGCCCGGCAGTTCTGCGCCGGTATTTGGATCCTGAAATGTCTCGGTCATGTCAAGATCCGTGCT
Organism: Planctomycetales bacterium; assembly: GCA_022646745.1. Lineage (GTDB taxonomy): Bacteria > 4484-113 > 4484-113 > 4484-113 > JAFGCY01 > JAHEFU01. The sequence goes on from CP060262.1 coordinate 1,235,518, forward strand.
TTCAACGGTCCAGGGCTGGCCCTGGCCGCTGTTGAGAGCGACCTGCACTACGTGGTCCTTGATGTACGAGGCGCAGATCTGGCCATCGGCGATCACACAGCTGACCGGCTCCTTGCCGTCGCCAACCTCCTCCGCATCGAACCACTCCCATTCGTCTCCTGTCAGGCAGGGCAATGCATCCGTCATCTGGCCCTGCAGGCCGCTGCTGTCACGCGCGCACATCCGGATGAAGTACAGCCGCCCGACCTCCAGCCCGCTGTACTTGTACTGCCGCGCTCCACCCTGCGGGATGGTCTTCTTCTCGGTCGGCGGTTCCAGGTTGAAGTCGGCGGAGTGAGACAGGTAGACGTTCCAGCTCTGGGGACTCGTGCCTTCCCAGTCCCAGGCGAACTCAATGAAGTCGTCACCGCTGTCAACCAGGCGCAGGTTGGTCGGGGCCGGCAGCTCGCCCGCCGGCACGTAGACGCTGATGTATCCGCTGTATGCACTTTCAATGGCGGCAAGCGCGGTCACGCGGTAGAAGTACATCTCACCGTTGACGAGGAAAGAGTCTGAGTATTCACTGCTCTCCAGCGGCTCTGCATTGAGTTTCAGCTGGTTCTCGAACTTCTTGTCATAGTCACGGTATACGTTGTAGCCAGTTGCGCCGGGCACATCCTGCCAGTCCAGGCTGACGAGGCCGGGGCTGCCTGTGCCTGATAATCCGGAGGGTGCCTCGAGATCAGTGGCACCCAGCCTGCCGAAGGTCAGCGAGTAGAGCTTGGCATTGCCATCCGCATGGCGCAGTACTGCGACATAGCAGATCCCGCTGTCGGAGTAGTACTTGCCTCCGGCGGGGAATTCGTAGCTGAAGTCATCCTTGCCGGCGTCCACGAAGTCCCAGTGCCCGGTGCTGAAGTCCGCGACGGCAAGGTAGATCCGGCAGGGCTGGCCAGGCTCCGTGTAGAACGATGCGAACACACTGCCGGGAGTTACCTGTCCGAAACCGCCCAGCGCATAGATCCCCCATGCCTGCTCCGGCCCATTCAGCTCAAGTGTGCTGCCAATTTCCACAGCATTGTCACTCTTCTCACTCCACTGGTGCCCCTGCAGGGTGACGGTGTCATTGCTGATGAAGCGCTCGACCTGCTGATCAAGTGATGAAAGGGCTGGCAGAGTATCCGTATCCGCCAATGCCTGCGGGTAGGACACAGGGCTGCCGGGATCATATGTGGTCTGCAGCCCATCGGAGCCGCCGCAAGAGGCACAGAGCAACACAATTACCAATACCAGTTTTCTCAGCATGCAAACCCCCAAATCTGCTGAATGCAGTTCAAACCTGGATCACTGATCGCGCGAAGCGCTACTATCCCTCCAACTCATGCCTGCGGGATGTTGCCACGGATCGCATAGACCTTCTTCGTGATCCTGTCAGCCACGATCAGCACCGGCTTGTCATTCAGGATCTTCAGGTCCGCGCGTTCGTAGGCATCGATCTCCCCGATCTTCATCAGCTGTGTTTCCCATTCACCGTTGCCACGCATCACGGAGCAGTACCAGTCGTGGATCCCGCCGCCCATGTAGACGCAGACCAGGCCGTCGCGGAAGCGCTCCATCCGGCAGCCCTTGCCGGTCTTGTAGTCCTCGCTGTCGGTGACAAGGTATTGGTCCCAGTATTCATTTCCCTTGTCCTCCATCAGCACCAGGTTGCGGTTGTAACCGTCGTAGGCAATGATTCCCCAGTGGTCCCCGAGCCATTCCATGTCGCTGTACTGCAGGCCGTAGCTCCAGCCCTCCGGGTTGTCAGTGACCTGCGTGAACTCGTCGAGGTCCTCGCTCCACAGCAGCAGCTGGCCCGCATCGTAGTCAAATGTGCTGGCGAACAGGCTGCCGTCCCGGGCCTCGAAGTCCGCCTCACAGGGCCAGCCCTCCGGCAGGCCGAAGAAGTCGTGCTTCTGCCAGGGCTTGTCCTTGCCGAATGGCCGGGTGTACCACTTCTGCCCACCACCGTAGAAGTCCACGCCGCTGGCGTTGTAGCCGTTGTCGGAAATGGCAACCTGGCAGAACAGCCCGGCGGCCGGCTGCTGGAAGCCCCCGCCGGTACCCTCGTCAATCAGTTCCACATCCCAGCCTACCTCGGGTGCGCCGATCGCGGCATAGTAGTCCAGGCTCTGGGCCGTGACTGATGTGATCAGGTAAGTGCCGTCGCGGTAGTCAATGTCGAGGTGCTTCTCGAAACCGCCGGCGGAGAAGTATTCGCCGACGTAGTCATTCCAGTACAGGATGCTTTCATCAAGGGCCGTGCTTTCCACCACCCAGGGTTCGCCCACGCCGTTGTTGCGGGCCACATGCACCACATTGTCAAGGAAATAAGCCGCACAGATCTGGTCGTCCGCGATCACGGCGGAAATCGGCTCAGTGCCGTCGCCAATCTCCTCCACGTCGTACCATTCCCACTGGTCGCCGGTCAGGCAGGGCAGCGCATCCGTCATGCGGCCCAGCGCGCCGTTGCTGTCCTTGGCGGCCACGCGCACGAAGTACAGCCGGCCAGGGTCCAGGTTGCTGAACTTGTACTGGCGTGCGCCACCCTGCGGGATGTTCTTCTTGATGGTCGGCGGCTCGAGGTTGAAGTCCGGCGCGTTGGCAAGGTAGACCACCCAGCTGTTTGGGCTTGGCCCTTCCCAGTCCCAGGCGATTTCAACGTGGAAGTCCCCGACATCGATGACACGCAAGTTCTGTGGCGCCGGCAGGTCGGCCGCCGGGACATACACGTTCACTGCATTGCTGTAAGCGGATTCGATCGCGGCAATGGATGTAACGCGGTAGAAGTACATCTCGCCGTTCACCAGCCAGCTGTCCTCATAGCCTGCGCTTGCCAGCGGCTCTTCATTGAGCTTGACCTGGTCAGCGAACTTGCGGTCGTAGGCGCGATAGACGTTGTAGCCGACGGCATTGTCAACCGGTTGCCAGCTCAGGTGCACGATGCCCGGATCCGCGCTGGCCACCAGGTTGGCAGGTGGCTCGAGGTCAGTATCGCCCAGCCTGCCGATTGTCAGCGAATACAGCTTGGCCGCGCCCTCACCGTGACGCAGCACCGTCAAATAACAGACGCCGGAGTCGGAGTAGTACTTGCCACCTGCCGGGAACTGGAAACTGAAGTCATCCTTGCCGGCATCGGCGAATACCCAGTGTCCAGTGTTGAAATCAGCCACCGCCAGGTAGATGTGGCAGGCTTCGTCCGGGTCGGTGTAAAACGAGGCGAATGCACTGCCGGGAGTGACCTGGCCGAAGCCGCCAAGCGCGTAGATGCCCCAGGCCGTGTCGCCGCCGTTCAGCTCCAGTGTGGTGCCGACTTCCTCAGCAGTTTCACTCTTTTCCGTCCAGTCGCGGCCCAGCAGCTTGACTGAGTCATCACTGATGCTGCGCTCCACGGAATCCGCAAGCACTGACAATGCGGGAAGTGAATCCGCAGCAGCCAGCTGCTGCTGGACTTCCACGGGATCAGCAGGATCCTGCACGGAGGCGGGTCCCCCGGATCCCGCGCAGGATGCACACAGCAGCGCTGCTGCCAGTATCAGTTTCCTCAACATGCAAACCCCCAAGTCTGCCGGTTGCGTATCCGTCCAGTCTCCAGCCGTGGAAGGCCCAGCCCGGCCATTCCTACTCAGGTGGGATGTTGCCACGGATGGCGTAGACCTTCTTCGTGATCCTGTCAGCCACGATGAACACGGGCTTGTCATCCAGGATCTTCAGGTCGGCGCGCTCATAGGCATCAATCTCACCGATCTTCATCAGCTGCGTTTCCCATTCGCCGTTGCCACGCAGCACGGAGCAGTACCAGTCCCTGATACCGCCCCCCATGTAGACACAGACCAGCCCGTCGCGGAAAGGTTCCATCCGGCAACCCTTGCCGGTCTTGTAGTCATCGGTGTCCGTCACGAGGTACTGGTCCCATGTCGGGTTGCCCTTGTCCTCCAACAGCATCAGGTCGCGGTTGTAGCCATCATAGGCGATCAGTCCCCAGTGGTCGCCGAGCCATTCCAGGTCGGTGAACAGCAGTCCGTAGGTCCAGCCCTCCGGGTTGTCAGTGACCTGCGTGAATTCATCAAGGTCCTCGGACCAGAGGTAGAGCTCACGATCTATGAAGTCAAAGGAGCTGGCGAACAGGCTGCCACTGCGGACTTCGAAATCCATTTCCGCCGGCCAGCTTTCCGGGATGGTAAAGAAGTCGTGCTTCTGCCAGGGCTTGTCCTTGCCATAGGGCCTGGTGTACCACTTCAGGCCGCCGCCGTAGAAATCCACGCCGCTGGCGTTGTAACCGTTGTCAGAGATCGCCACGGAGCAGTAGAGTCCCGCGGTCGGTGCCTGGAACCCCCCGCCGGTGCCCTCATCGATCAGCTCGACATCCCAGCCGGCCTCGGGTGCACCGATTGCTGCGTAGAAGTCGTGGCTCAGTGCGGTGACTGAAGTGATAAGGTAGGTGCCATCCTTGTAGTCAACGTCCAGGTGCTGCTCGAAGCCCCCAGCGCTGATTTCCTTGCCAACGTAACTGTTCCAGTAGGTGATGCTCTTGTCGAGGTCGGTGCCCTCCACTACCCAGGGCTCGCCGACGCCGTTGTTGCGCGCCACATGCACGACGTTGTCAAGCATGTATGCGGCGCAGATCTTGTCGTCGGCAATCACGGCGGCAATCGGTTCCTTGCCGTCGCCGATTTCCTCGATGTCGTACCATTCCCACTGGTCGCCGGTCAGGCAGGGCAGGGCATCCGTCATGCGGCCGAGTGCCCCATTGCTGTCCTTGGCAGCCAGCCGGACGAAATACAGGCGACCGGGGTCCAGCCCGCTGAACTTGTACTTGCGGGTTCCGCCCTGCGGGATGTTCTTCTTGATGGTCGGCGGCTCGAGGTTGAAATCCGGCGCGTTGGCCATGTAAACTTCCCAGCCGTTGGGGCTCGGTCCTTCCCAGTCCCAGGCGATCTCGAAGTCGAAGTCACCGACTGACAGCACTCGTAAATTCTGTGGAGCCGGCAGGTCAGCCGCCGGTACATATACATTCACGGCATTGCTGTAAATGGATTCGATCGCGGCGACGGATGTCACCCGGTAGAAGTACATCTCACCGCTGACCAGCCAGTCATCCTCGTAGCCAGCTTCCGTGATCGGCTCGGCATTGAGCTTGACCTGGTCAGTGAACTTGCGGTCGTAGGCCCGGTAGACGTTGTAACCGACGGCATTGCCGACTGCTTGCCAGCCAAGGTGCACGATGCCGGGATCCGCACTGGCCGAGAGGTCCGCCGGGGCCTCGAGGTTGGTGTCCCCGATGCGACCGATCGTCAGCGAGTACAGCTTGGCATCACCTTCGCCGACGCGCAGCACTGCGATATAGCAGTTGCCTGTCTCCGAATGGTACAGGCCATTGGCGGGGAACACGTAACTGAAGTCATCCTTGCCGGCATCCGCGAACACCCAGTGGCCGGTATTGAAATCTGCAACGGCAATGTACAGCCGGCAGGGGGAATCCTCGTCCGTCCAGAAGCTGGCATAGACACTGCCGGCCTCAACTCCGCCGAAGCCGCCCAGCGCATAGATTCCCCAGGTGTTGTCCGGGCCATTGAGCTCAAGCGTGGTGCCGATTTCCTCAGCGGTCTCACTCTTGTCAATCCAGTCGCGGCCAAGCAGCTTGATCGAATCGTCGCTCAGGCTGCGTTCGACGGCGTCCAGGCCATCCGGGAACTGCATTTCCTGCGGTGCAGCAATCTCCGGTCCAGGCTGTAGTGCTGCCAGTGGAGAATTGTCATCCGCCTGGTTGCCATCCTGCACGACCGCTGTCCGCGAGCCGCAGCTGCACAAAAGCAATGCCAGCATCAGTATGCAAATCCTGCGCATGTCCGTACCTCCTGCGCCGCCCGCAAGCCTGGCAGGCGCCTGTCCCGGAGGCATCCTGCCTCCAACTTCCATTCCCTGGATCCGCGGATCCTCCAGCCGGTTTATTCCCTACAGCTCTCCGAATGGCGGGATCACTCCCGTCACGCACATGATCTTGTCCTTGTTGGGGGATGTGCTCTCGGTCTCCTCCACGAGGAAGTAGGGCACATCGTTGACGACGACCAGCTCGGCACCGGTGGCGGGCTTGACGATCGGCATCAGCATCACCTGCTGGAACCACTGGCTGCCGTCATAAACCGAGCAGTACCAGTTGGTGCTGTCATCAAGGTAGACGCAGATCAGGCCAGTGCCGCGGAAGGGCTCAAGCCTGGCGTGCCCGCCATATCCGCCTGTTGCCAGGTCCTCGGAGTTCCAGCTGCCGCCGGACTGGCGCAGCAGGTAGAGGTCATCGTTCGTCACATCGTAGCTGGTGCTGACCCAGCCGCCCGGTGTCATCACCAGGTCGGTGTACAGGCCATTGTTGTCACCCATGTTGTCGGAGATCACGGCGGGGGCATACGGAGCCGGGCCCTTGCCGAACAGCAGTTCATGGATCTCATAGTCGAAGTACATGTATTCTGGATTGTTGCCATTCGCCTTCATCTCGAGCTGCACCGGGAAGCCGCTGTCGTTCAGTGTGCGGACGCTGGTACTGGTCCAGCTGCCCCCGGCGATCGGCTTCTCACGCATGTAGGTCAGCTTGGCGTAGTAGTCCTTGTCGATGATGTAGTAGCTGTCGTCCGTGATTGCCACCGACAGGTGGTTGCCTGCGCTCGGCACGTCGAACTGGCCGACCTTCGTGCCGTCCGCAACGAACTCCTTGGTCCAGCCATTGCCCGGGTCGCCATAACTGGCATACAGGTCCTGGTTGAGGAAGTCAAATGCACCAACCAGGAACTTACCGTTGCGCTCGGAGATGTCCAGGTAGTTGTCAAAGCTCTCTGTGCCGAACTCCAGCCCGCAGTCGCCAACTGACCAGCTGCTGCCGGTGCCCTGGGCGAAGGCTACACTGCCCGACGGGGTGCCACCAGCATTCGCACCGAGCCAGATGACACTGGCCGTGTTGCCGGTGGCCACTGCGCGGATCGGCTCGGAGCCGTTGCCAATCGGGTGCACCTGGGTCCAGTCCCAGAACTCACCGGTGATCGCCGGCAGGTCATCCGTCATCCGGCCGCGGGAGTTGTTCAGGCTGACGCCGACAATGCGGAAGTAGTACAGCGTGTTGGTCTGCAGGTTGTTGAACTGCGCACTGCGGGCCCAGCTCTGGGAGCGGTAGCGGATCTCGATCTCTGGTTCGAGGTTGAAGTCCTTCTCGGCCTTCAGGTAGACATAGAATCCGTTGGCAGGCTCAGGTCCGAGTTCCTCGATGTTCCAGTCCCAGCCAATCGTGACTGAATCAGGCGTCGCTTCGTCAACACGCGGGTTCTGCGGCGCCGGCATGTCGATCGTCGGTGCGAACAGGTCGATGTAGTCACTCGGGCCGGATTCCGTTGCGCCGACTGCTGTGACGAAGAAGTAGTAGATAACGCCCTTGAGGATCGGGGTGTAATCGAAGTCCGGGCCTGTCACTGGCTCTGTGTTCAGCTTCAGCGGGTCACGCAGGTCCGACCAGCGGGAGAAGTAGACGTTGTAGCTCTGAGCACCGGGCACCGGGTCCCACTGCAGGCCGATGTTCTCGGGAGTCTGCTCGTCACTGCGCAGGTTCTTCGGAGCAGTGATGGTCACATCGCCGACTCGGTTGAAGGTCAGCTTCTGCACGTCTATCGTAGCCGGACCGGTACGCAGCAGTGCAATGTGCACGTTGCCGTTCGGGCTGGCGTAATGTGCTGGAGTAACCGGTGTGAAGGTATAGCTTCCATTCTCAGTGGTGCTGAACCATTCCCAGCGGCCCTTGTTGTAGTTGGCCATGCCGATGTACAGCACAGTGCCGGCCCCGGTCAGGATGTTGTATTCAGCCTTGATGGAACCGAGGTCCAGTGTGTCGAAGCTGCTCAGGCTGTAGATCGCCCAGGGGGCCGTGCCATCATTGAGCTTGCAGACCGTGGAGACTGCATGCGCGCCTCCACCGGCTGAGCTGAACTCATTGCCCAGCAGCTCGATTGAGTCATCACTGGCCTTGCGGAAGTTGTCCGCCGGTGGCCAGCTGAGGTCTCCCGCTTCGGCCGGCAGGATGTCCACAGTGCCTGTATCACCTACCCTTGGATCGCCTGAGCCGCAGGAGACAAGCGCGAGTGCAAGTGTGACAAGCATCACGAAGCGACAGTTCTGGAGCAGAATCTTCATCCGAAGTCCTTTGGTAACAGTCGTGTTATAATCTCTCTCCCCAATGGGGAATCGTCTAACGGTAGGACGCCTGACTCTGGATCAGGTAGTCTAGGTTCGAATCCTAGTTCCCCAGCCAACTTCGCCCTATCCTCGGGGCTTTCACCCCAGACAAGTATCAGCCGCATGGCAGCCGGCCCTGCTGACATACCTTAGTATTAAACCATAATTAGTTACTTATCTCCATATACACATTCCGTAACATTTAGACTGCACACTTTATATGACTTGTACCAATCCATCAACAATGATATAACGTTGTTATGGATTTGCAGATCAATTCAGCTGCCCGCAGGCAGGATCGTCGCCGGATGGTGCTGGACACGGCTGTGCTGATGATTGAGGAATCCGGTTTCCAGGGGCTTTCCCTGCGCAAGCTGGCCCAGAAGGTTGATTCAACCACACAGCTTGTTTACACCCTGTTCGGCGGCAAGCTAGGCCTGTTCCAGGAGCTGTACCGCGATGGCTACCGGATCATGACGGAGATGTTTCAGGCGGCACCCAAATCGCAGAACAGCCTGATGTACCTTAGTACGCTTTGCTGGAAGTACCGCGAATTCGCATTGAACCATCCGGTGCTGTTCTCGCTGATGTTCAGCCGCCCCGTGCCGGAGTTCATCCCGCCGGATGTCGGCCTGCTGCGCCAGCAGGAGCCGGTGCGGATCATGCTGGAGGCTGTCCGCACGGCACAGCGGGGAGGTATGTTCCAGGGGATCACCGCCGAGCATGCCGTTGAGCACTTGCTGTTGACGGTGCATGGCGCAGTGCAGATGGAACTCGGAGGCTTCTACGGTGACCAGATGGAAGCCAGTGAAAGCTTCGGCCGTGCCCTGCGGATTGTGGCCAATGGAATGAACGCGTCCAGTCCGGCAAGCACACGGCGAGCCAACAGCTGAGGTGTTTCCCTGGATTCGCCGTTAACTGATCTCCATTGTTTCCGGGGAAATGACGTAGACTTTGAATGTCGCAGGTAGGCAGCAGCAATCAGCCTGGAATGAGTGGACTGATCTGCATATTATTCGGGCCGTACTCCAAGGGCGGGAGTATGACAGGCTGGGATTGGCTGCTCCTGCGTTTTTTTGTACTGCGGGATAGAATTATTCCGTGAAACGCAAGACCAGCCGCAAGCTCATCTCCCTTCCAACCCTGATCGCAGTGTGCAGCCTGTTGTGCTGTGCCTGCGGATCCGGTTCCCGCCTGGATGTCAGTGCCGGCCCCTTTTCCTACCGGCGGATTTCCACCGCGATTGATTCCGATCCAGCCTCTGGCACCCTTTCCCTGAAGCAGGAGAATGCTGGAGACGGCCTGCTGCTCAGCCTGATGGTGGAAGATGCACAGGACCTGCGCAGTCTGGCGGTTGAAATCTGCTTTGATGCAGAGGCCTGGCAGCTGGCGGATGCCGCAGCGAGCGAGCTGCTCGGTTCCGAACCTCTGCTGCTGCAAAGCTCGATGCTGGTTTCGAATGGAACGCTGGCCCACGGCCAGGTGTTGATTGATGCGGGCCAGCAGGCCGGATTCACCGGTTCCGGCTGCCTGGCGCGCTTCCACTTCACGCCTGGCGCCGGAGATGTCCCGCGCGAAACATCGGCAGTCTCGAATGCGCTGCCGCTGCCACAGTGGGATGAAGGGACATGGGAACTGAACTGGCCCTATTCAAACACCGGTGACTACGACCAAAACAGTGAGGTCAACATTGCCGACCTGACCCCGATCGGGATCCACTTCGGCGAGGTCGTCAGCGACCCGCTCAGCAGCCAGGCGATCATTGACGGGGATGCCAATGGCGAGATCAACATCGCGGACATCACCCCGATCGGAGTGAACTACGGCCGCAGCCTGTCCGCCTACCGCTTGTGGGAGCTGGCCAGCCCGCTGGACTGGCTCGGGCCGGCTGATACCGTCCCGCTGGCCGACATCGTGTTTGCATCCGCCACTGGCCTGCCCGCACAGGACCTGCTGCAGTTCACATATAAGTATGCGGCGGATCCCGGTTATCGCTGGCTACGCCTCGCCCCGGTCAGTGGAGAGGACACCGGCCCGGTAACGGATTACATCTTCACCTATCCATCCCTGCAGCCACTGCTTTCCGTGGCTGACGGCACTGGACTTACCGGCAATGGCTCTGAAGCGGACCCATTCTCGCTGGAGGTGCCAGCCAGTGTCCCGCTGAAGCTGCTGCTGCAGGATGACACGGACGTGACGGCGGATGCGCTCAGCAGCTTTGCTGTCAGTGGCCCGGCCGGCGGCAGCATCAGTGGTTCCAGCCTCGAGCTGGATGCCTCAAGTGCCGGTGACTACCTTGTTACGGCGACATACGACGGCGTGCCTTCCGATCCCTTCGCGCTGTATTTCCATGTCAACGAACCACCTGAGGCAATTCTGGTTGCTAATCCAACCAGTGGCAATGTCCCGTTCACGGTGGAACTGGATGCCAGCCAGAGCAGCGACCCGGATGGTGAGATCGTGCTCGCGGAATGGGACTTTGACAACGATGGCACATTCGACCGTGAGACCGGTGATCTGCTGACAACCCTGCGACGGTATGACACAGAAGGTACCTACGAGGCTGTGGTCAGGCTGACGGATGACAAGGGAGCCAGCAGCGTGAGTGACCCGCTGCTGATCACCGTGGAGCCCCCCAACCAACCACCGCAGCCGGTTGTCAGTGGCAACCCGCTCAGCGGCAATACCCCATTGACGGTGGAGTTTGATGCATCAGCCAGCTCGGACCCGGACGGCAGCATCGAGAGCATCAGCTGGGACTTTGACAACGACGGAAGCTATGAGCTGCTGGACAGCCAGGACTTCACGCCGCAGCATACATTCGTCGTGCCCGGACAGTATGAAGTGGCGGTGCGGCTGCGGGATGACGATGGCGCGGTCGCATTCAGCTCACCCCTGTTCATCAACGTGGGTGGCAACTTCCCACCGACAGCCGTGCTGCGCGCCGTGCCGAATGCCGGTCCATCGCCACTGCTGGTGCAGCTCGATGCCAGTGAATCAACGGACGGTGACGGCAGCATCGTGCTCGTGGAATGGGATTTCAGCGGTGATGGCGAATATGACCAGAGCGGTACCCTGTTCGTGGTGAGCAACCTGTACACCGGTGATGGGGTGTTCCATCCGGTGGTGCGCCTGACTGACAACAATGGTGGCGTGACGGTCAGTGAACCGGCCACCGTCACCGTCGGCGTGGCAGCCGGTTCACCCCCCGTGGCACTGCTCAGCGCACTGCCCCAGTCCGGGCCGGCCCCGCTTGATGTCACGTTCAGTGGAACAGGCAGTACGGATGCTGATAATGACATCCTCTATGTGGAGTTCGACTTCGAAAATGACGGGACCTGGGACGTGCTGGATGATGACGACTTCACGGTCTCACACCGCTATGAATTGGACGGGACCTATGAAGCAGTGCTGCGGGTGACGGACAGCTACGGATTCCGGGATACCAGTGATCCCGTTGAAATCACAGTCAGCAGCGGTTCTCCTCCCACTGCATTCTTCCAGGCGGCCAGCCTCAGCGGGGTTTCCCCGTTTGACCTGGTGCTGGATGCCTCTGGCAGCAGCGACCCTGACGGCTCGATCAGCCTGTACGAATGGGACGTGGATGCTGATGGATCCTACGACCTTGCGACAACATCCTCGAGCGCGCAGCTCAGCCTGGTGACCGAAGGCCAGCGGGACCTGCGCCTGCGGGTGACGGACAGTGACGGCATGTCCGCGACCTTCAGCCGGGAGTTCACGGTTTCCCCGCCGTCGCTGGGCTGGAATGACTGGAGCACAGGCATCGTGAACCCGCAGAATGCACACCTCCGTGCGGTTGGCGGCAGGCCGGCTGTCGCCTGGCAGTCCAGCGGGGCCGATCTGTTCTTCAAGCGCAGTGCGGATGTGGACGGGCATAGCTGGCCGGTGACAGGCTCGCTGGTGGACAGTGACCTCACGGGCTATCCCGGAGGCAGCATCCGATTGGTTGATTTTGCAGTCAGCGGCGGCGTGCCCTTGATGCTTACGCTGAAGGGCACCGCGGCCCAGGCCGACCATGACATGTTCGTCAGCCGTGGGCTCAATTCAGACGGCTCATCCTTTGCACTTCCGCTGAAGATCGTGTCCGGTCCGGTCTTCCGCCCGGACCGCGACAACCGTGGTCTGCCCCTGCTGGCGGAATTCAGCGGCCTGCCCGGTGTTTGCTATGGCTCCGATCAGAGCGGGGGCTGGCACCATATCCGGGCGCTGGACAGCACCGGCAGCAGCTGGCAGGCCAGCCCGAGTGCCATCAGCGGATCGCAGTCGGCGGCCAGTCCATTCGGAAGCCTGCTGCAGGATCCGTCCGGTGGTGCGCTGCTGTTCTACTTCGACCAGGACGGCATCATGGCCAACCGCGATCCGGATGGCAATGGCAGCAACTGGAACTTCCGCGAGCAGCTGTTCAGTATTGGAGATGTTGTCCGGATCCAGTCGATCACCAGTTCCGACAGCGTGCTGCTGCTGTACACCGTCAAGGAAGGAGTGACTGATTACACCCTGTGGGCCAGCCACGCCAGCTCGCCATCATTTGCCAGCTGGACCGATCCGGCCAGAGTTATTGACATCAATTCTTCAGTGGCTGATGCCCAGCTGCTGCTGGATAACGGCAAGCCTGTGGTGCTGCTCAGTGGCAACCCCGGTGGCGATGGTGGGGTGCACTATCTTCGCAGCCACGATGCGCGCGGCAGTGGCTGGAGCGAGACTCGTCGGATCAGCAGCCAGACGGCCGGGGAATTGCGCGCTGCCACGATTGTCAATGGGCGGCTGGCTGCCATCCATCTGCGCAGTAATGGTGCCCTCAGGCTGCTGCAGAGGGAATAGGACTCACTCCAAATCATTTCCAGTAGAGGAACCGATTGATGCCTGCCGGTGCAGTGGCGACAGGATGGATTTCGCCTAGGAATGTTTTGGAAAAAAGATCAATCATTTAGTTTACTCCTGCTTTCCCTGGAATATTTATTCAAAATTTGAATTTTTGGCGGAAGCACCCTAGAATCTGCATAGGAGCAAAACCTTGCGCTCCCCTCGTGATTCATCCCCGCATTCCCTTTCGCGCGGATGAACACGGACATAGATCGGAGGAAGAACAATGAATCGCATCAGCATCGTTATCGCTGCCATTGCCATGATGGCCCTCGCTGCCTGTTCCAGTACAGCAGGCAATGACATGATTTCAGACAGCATGCAGCAGAAGGACGCAAGCAGCGTGTCACTGACCCTGGTCTGGAATGCAAATGCCACGCTGTGCAACTTCAAGCTGGCTGACTACGATGCCACGCTCGGCGAGCTGTACAAGGGCACTGACTTCGACGCCGACATGGATCGCATGGAGGAAGCCATCGCCTTTGAACTCAGCCTCAATCGCAATGACATCCAGGGTGAGTCCACCATGGGATTCGTCCACTTCGACGATGAAGTCGTCGACTGAGCCGGCAGGCACTGGTATCCAATTCACCAACTAACAAAGGAAAAAAAATGAGCAACAACCACTTCGACATCAACCAGCAGACCATCAACCTTCCGGCTGGCGCACACGGCGTGCTCAGCACCTGCCTGACCGACAGCAGCCCGGACTATGTGTGGTTCGACTGCGAAGCCGAACTCTAGGAACGTGACAAACCTTCCGCGCTGAGCGGAATCGCCATCCAACCCAGTTACAAGAGAGGAATACACAATGAAGAAGATCAGCATCACCATCGCCACCATCGCCCTGTTCGCGCTCTGCTCCTGCTCCGGCCAGGGATCCACCGACATGCTTGGTGAAAGCAACACCGAATACGGCAATCCGAGCCTTGGCCAGGATGCTTCCGTGGACTTCCGCGACACCAGCGGCTTCGTGCACTTTGATGATGAGACGGTCGACTAGACCTGCAAGTAATCCACCACCTACTGCGAGGAAAGAACAATGAGCAACATCAACAACGACAGCAACATCCAGAGCATCAGCCTCCCCGCCGGTGCCCATGGTGTCCTGAGCACCTGCCTGACTGACAGCAGCCCGGACTACGTATGGTTCGACTGCGAGGCTGAGCTCTAGGAACCACCTGCACCTGTCCGGGATTACCGGGCTGGACCAGACCGAAAGATACATCCAAGGAGAAATAAAATGAACAAGATCAACACCCTCATCGCCATCGTCGCCCTCAGCATCCTCTGCTCCTGCTCCGGCCAGTCCACCAGCGACATGCTTGCCGAGCGCAACACCGCAGATGTGACCTCCGTGATCGACGGCTGGAATGCCAACTGCGCCACCTACAACTTCGGCCCGGCTTACTCCGATGAGACCCTTGGCGACATCTACTACGGCTCTGACTTCGAGACCGACATGAACGGCATCGAGCAGGCGATCGCAGACTACTACGGCATCTCCCGCGACAACGTGGATGGCACCTCCACCATGGGTTTCGTGCACTTCGATGATGAGACGGTGGACTAAACAGTAACCAGGCAATTCCTGTCTGAATACTGAACACCTGAACACCCAAGAGGAAAGAGAAATGGAAAAGAACAACATCGAGATCGAGCAGCCGACGGCAAGCCTCCCCGCAGGAGCGCATGGCATCCTCAGCACACGCCTGACGGATGAGAGCCCGGATTACGTCTGGTTCGACTGCGAAGCCGAGCTGTAGCTGCCGGGATTGCGGCAGTAAACAAGCTGTAGGGACTGGCCGCCTGGATGTGCAGGCGTGCCGGGATGACTGATGAATCGGGATGGGAGATCCTCGGGTGGATGATGGACCACCCGCAGGCTGCCGGCATTCGCCGGACACGCACTCATTCATTTCGCCAGGCAAGAAATGTGCCTGCGCGCGCAAGAACGGGACAGATAATCAATGGAAGGCCATGCCTGAACAAGCAGGCAGTGAACCGGGGATCAGGCGGTCAGGGTGTTGACTGAGTTGCCACCGCCGAATTCGGGGTTGCGGAAATGGCGCTTCAATACATCCATCAGGCTTTCACCGTTGTCATCAGTGATCTGCTTGATGCGCTGCTCGAAGCTCTGCTCCACATCCTCGTCGACGATTCCCAGTTGCAGTGAGGGCTGCCAGATATCCTTCTGGATGTACTTGATGTGTTCAGCGAACTCGGCATTATCCATCACCCACAGCAGGTCTTCCTTGTTGAAGAGCCGCTGCACGATGCGCATCAGGGCATAGGCCCGGACCCAGTTCCAGTTGGCATGCAGGCCGCGGGCGTTGTTGATCGCGAAGTCGTAGGACTTGATCAGGTACTGCTCATTGCCCAGCTTGTAGGCCCAGCTGGTGATCTTGTTCCACAGCTCGGAGGTCTGCATGTCCAATGGAATCACGCTCAGCAGGCGGTCCATCGTGGTCTGGTCCAGCGGCAGGAACTCCAGGCGGTCCATCGTGATCCTGAGCTGGAGGTATAGCCGGCGGCGCAGCATCTCGGCACTCTCGAAGCTGCTTTCCTGCTCGAGGCGGTTGAGGATTCCCGGCAGGTACTTCATCGCCCAGCCCTCCTCACGCTGCACCAGCCTTACCTGGTACTCCAGGTAGGTCAGCTGGTAAAAGAAGCGAGAGTTCTCTTCCTCTGGGAACATGACGGCTTCATGGGCTTTCCATGCTTCCTGCATGCGCTGCTCCTGAAGCTTCGTATCACGCGCGTACAGGGCGTGCACGATCGGCTCACAGAAGTCCACGAACCACTTTTCCTTGGATAGGTCTAGCGTCATTGCCTTGGAAATTATACCTGAATTTAACCTTTCTCCGGCTGCCCCTTGCTGCCGGATTCCGCCTCTCCGAAAATTAAATTCCGAAGCTACATCAAAATATATCATTTCTTGCCAGTCATTTCCACATCAAACCACGCGCATGTACATGAAATGTTAACTGGAATTAACCTGGGGCCAGTTCTTGCGAAGTTTCGCCCGTGCTCCGGTGCAGTTTCGCACCGGATGTCACTTTGCCAGACCACTCCAAGCATTTGACCTTTGCTGATATTTACGATGTCCCGCCAGGCAACAATTCCGCTGCAATTCAGATATAATTGCGCTGCATTCATTTGCGGAGGAAGAACAGAATGAAAGTCTGGATCATGATATTGCTTGTGTTGCTCGCGCTGACGGGAGTGGCTGCCGCCAGCCCGTTTGACGGCATGAGTGTCGCGCAGATCCGTGCTCACGAGAACTTCACGCCCGATACCCAGAGCATGTCCTGGGCGACCAACAGTGGTGACCCCGACGCACCCCATATCTACTGGTGGATCGGCTACATTCCCAACGGGGAGCAGCGTATCTACTTCACCAGCTACGGTGAGGCCCTGACCTGTGTCAAGTGGGGCGAGACCGGTGAGTGGGTACCGCTGTGGGTGCGCGATGCACTGGACAAGCTTGTGGCGGAGGAGATAATCGTGCTGGAGCCGGGCAAGGCCGAGTAATTGCCGAATTCCCGGTCCACTGAAACCCGGACAGTCGGGGGAGGATCAAATGATCGGGATGAAGCGAACAGTATGCGCAGCGGGTTTATTACTAATCCTGTTGCTGACAGCATGCAACGATGACAAGGGCCGGGAACAGGCCAGCACCGGAAATGGTGCTCCTGCCCCCGGCCTTTCTGCTGAAACAGACTCCGCTGGAAGTGATGACGCAGCAGAAACGCAGCAGGACAGCACCGAACAAGACAGCGGGGCTGATGATGGTGGAGTAGTTGAGGGCCATGGCAATGACATCCTCGACCGGCACTGGCAGGAAACCGTCATCGAGTTCAAGAACCCACTGTCCATGAGCATGGAACTGAAGGACGCGCGCTTCAACCCGGAAGAAGGAGCGAAGATGTCCTTCCTCGATTTCGAGGCCAGCTGCCGCGTAGGCCGCAAGGACTGGCTCTACAAGGACCTCACGATGGATAGCCTGAAGTCCACCGACAGCGCCACGCTTGAGCTCGACATCTGCAGCGTGGAACTGATGCCGCTTCTGCGCAACCCGGTGGTGGAAGGACGCACAAGCACCGGTGGCACGCGGCTGAGGATGGACGGCGGACTGCGTTTCATCGTGCGTGACCCGCAGGGTAATGTGATGGGCAGCTTCGTGGTCGGGGAAGAAGGGCGGCTGGAGGACACCGAGAAGGGCGAGCTGTACTCCTGGCGCATCTCGGAAACCGATGATGCGATGATGCCGACGGAGTACGTGTTCTTCCGTACACCGGGCAAGGGCGAATCCATCCATTATGAATTCGGGGTCAGCTACCGGCACGGCAGTATGGCACGCAAGACCGTCAGCGATCCACTCGGCAATGAAATCACCTACATGTTCCCGAACGGCAGCGTGGAGATCCTGCCACCCAACCCGCCGAAGCGGGACGAGCCGGACGATGGAGGAGTGCGCCGCGAGTAGGGTTGCTAGGCTGTAGAATCTGCCCATGAGCAGATTCGCAATGATGCTGGCCGTGCTGGCGCTGCTGCCCGCGATGGCCCTTGCCAACGGCTACGACACCTACAGTGCACCGATCGCCTGGAGCCCGGACAGCCACGAGCTGTGCGTGGTGCAGGGCTACGACTGGCCCCAGCCGCAGGTTGCCAACGAAGGCAGCGTGCTGGTGTATGACCAGTACGGTCGGATCCAGTACGACCTCGGGACCTGGGATGCAGGCTCGCCGGCCTACAGCCCGGATGGGAAGTACCTCGCAGTGATTGCCAACGGACAGGCGCAGCTCTTCCTGCGCGACGGCTATGAGCCGCTTGCGCCGGTGGACCTCGAGGGCAGCGGGCTGGACCTGGCCTTCGTCGGCCAGCCGGGTGAGTACGAGCTGGCCTACAGTGTCGGGCCGCGCTTCTACGGGGCCAGCCTCGTGATCCAGCAGCCGGAGGGTGGCAACGAGACCGAACTGCCAAAGCCCCTGCCCGGTGACAGCGCGATCAGCCTGCGGATGTGCCCGACGGACTGGCGGATGGCCTTCCTGCTGCAGAGCACGGCGGACAACGGCCCGGCCTACGAGCGGATCTACGGTTTCGATGACAACGGCGAACCCTACCAGCTGACGAGGCCGCAGTTGCGCCCTGATGACTACCACGAAAGCAACATCTGCTTCATGCCCGATGGCAGCCTGCTGTTCCAGCGCGGCGGCTGGGGGGACTGGCACATCTTCCGGCTCGATCCGGCCAGCGGACGCGAGACCCTCGTTGTCCCGGATGCGCAGCAGCCCAGCGTCAGTGCGGACGGAAGGCTGATTGCGTTCACGCGGCGCAGCTATGCAGATAAGCAGAAGGTCGAATACGACTGGGAGATCCCGCCCGGGGTCTGGGTGCGTGACCTGGCAACCGGCCAGGAGTGGCGCATCAGTGACAACGAGAATGAGGCGGAGCATCCGGTGATCTCACCGGACGGGCGCAAGCTGGCCTGGCTGCAGCGCATGGAGACTGAGCCGCGCCTGATGGTGCGCAGCGTGATCGGCTTCACCGGCGTGCTCGAGAAGCTGGAGCAGGATGCCGATGACGACACGGTAATGTATGAAGACATCCAGATGGACGAGCCGCTGATTGACGACGAGCAGGACCCGGAACTGGGCGGGATTGACAGCACGGCTGAACACCTGTCCCCCAAGGCAATGGAGATCAGCTACGTCAAGTTCGAATGCACGAATGGCGACATCATCTTCGCCGTGCACCATGAGTGGAACCCGCTGGCGGCGGAGCGCTTCATCACGCTTGTCAACAGCGGCTACTACGACGGCGCACCCTGGTTCCGGGTGATTGACGGTTTCGTGGCCCAGTGTGGCATCAGTGCGGACCCGCGCATGAATGCGGAATGGGACGAGGCGACCTTCCCGGATGAGGAGGTGCTGGTTGGCAACACCCGCGGGATGGTGGCCTACGGCAAGACAGGCGACCCGGATTCGCGCACCACGCATATCTACATCAACTATGGCGACAACTCACGGCTGGACGAGAAGGGCTTCAGCGCATTCGCTGAGGTCTGGCAGGGAATGGACGTGGCCGACTCGCTGTTCCGCTGCGAGTATGACGACCAGGAAGGGTTGGCGGCGGAGGGCGGCCTGGCCAAATTCCGTGAGATGTTCCCCGAGGCGGATTTCATTGAGCTGGCCTATGTGATGGAGGGCGATCCACCGGCCTACCAGCCTGTGCTGGAGCCGGAATCGATGGAATAAAGCATTCACCTAAACATATGTAGGGATTTAAGCGCTTAAATCCCACTGCTGAAGCGGGCTGAGCTGCTTGTCGCTCCATGGCTCGCATTGTATAATTTTCGACACCTATTACGAATCAGCGGAGCAACTGATGAGGAAAGTGATCTTCGCCGCGATGATCGTGGCGGCACTGACGGTATTTGCAGGGGGCACTTCCACAGCCTGGGCAGGTTGTGGCTGCAAGGATAAGTGCGGATGCTCCCAGAAGGCTGACTGCGGCTGCAAGGACAAGTGTGGCTGTGAGAAGCCGAAGTGCGGCAAGTGCGAAAGCAAGTGTGGCTGCGAGAAGCCCAAGTGCAACAAGTGCGAGAGCAAGTGCGGCTGCAGCAAGCCCAAGTGCAACAAATGCGAGAACAAGTGCGGCTGTGAGTCCAAGTCCAAGTGCGGTTGCTCCAGCGGCTGTGACTGCTGCGTCCAGAAGGTCGCGCAGAACCACCATCCCTACGAATGCCAGTACCGTGGCAGCAGCATGGTCTGCGACATGGGCTGCTGCAGCGGCCCGATCTGCATCCCCAAGTGCGAGGTCTGCACGACCACCTGCACCAAGAAGGAATGCACCGACAGCTGCGGCTGCTCCCATGTGACCTGGGAAAGCCACACCACCTGCGGAGCTCCCGAGCGTCCGCGCACCATCCCCTGGTGGTTCAACATCGAGGCCGGCACCGGCAATATCTACCTTGAGGGTGATGAGAAGTGGGAAAGCGCCAGCGAGGAAGGCGGTGAGGAGATGGCTTCCGCCGAGAAGAGCAGCGAAAAGTCTGAAACCGTTGAGTCCAGCGAAGCTTAAGCCTGGCGCGCCGGATATCGATAAGTAGCAAGGCAAAGAAACATACAGACGGAGAAATCCGGGAGGGTTAGAAGATGAAGAAGTTTGTGATCAGCAGCTTCCTGGCAGCGGTGGCGGTTTTCGCCCTGCTCGGTTCCGCTTCCGCAAGCACTGTTTCCAGCGCGGTTGACAATGCCATCGTGGCCGTCAACATGCAGGTCGGTGCCGTCAGCTTTGACGTTGCCCACTGTGGCAAGTGCGGCATGGAAGGCGAGCACGCTGCCAAGGCTGACATGAAGATGGACCACGGCGCCAACTGCGGCTGTGGCTGCAAGAGCAAGTGCGGCTGCTCCAAGCCCAAGTGTGGCTGTGAGAAGAAGTGCGGTTGCTCCAAGCCCAAGTGCGGTTGCGAGAAGAAGTGCGGCTGCTCCAAGCCCAAGTGCGGTTGCGAGAAGAAGTGCGGCTGCGAGAAGCCGAAGTGCGGCTGTGAGAAGAAGTGCGGCTGCAAGGACAAGTGCGAGTGCTGCCCCAAGAAGGTTGAGAACTACCCCGATGCCAACCGTGGCGCCGAGGGTGAGTGGGCCCGCGATGGCCTCAGCCGCCAGAAGGCGTAGTCGCTGACCAGCATCGACTGAATAGGGCGGCCGGGGAATCCCCGGTCGCCTTTTCCATATCAGGGGGATCGCAAGGGTCAGTCCCCCGGCCAGTCCGGGGGAATCACAGGGTCCGTGCAGTCGGACAGACCAGATCTCACAGGGACGAGAGATGACGAGGCTAACTGAAATAGAGCAGATCGGCAGCAGCTACGTTGACAGGCTGGAGGATGCCGGAGTGGAGACAGTCGAAGCCCTGCTGGCAGCCTGCCGCACCGCGGCCGGCCGCATCGAGCTCGGCCGGCGCACCGGGATCAGCGAGAACCTGCTGCTGGGCTGGGCCCAGCGCGCGGAGCTGGAGACCATCGACAATCTGTCCGAGGAATTCGCGGACCTGATCGAGGCGGCGGGTGTCGGCGGCCTGCAGCAGCTGGCGGAATTTGACGAAGCGGAACTGCTGGAACTGCTGGAGCGCAGCAATGAACGCAGCCAGATCGTCATCGAACTGCCGGACCCCTACCAGGTCTCTGACTGGATCAGCCAGGCGAAGTCGTTGCCAAGGCTGATTGAGTACTAGCCCCCAAAGGCCCGACAGGATAGAATCTAGCCATGCCTACGACAGGCTGGGGATCAGACGGGGGATGGCCTTATTCCGGGCGCAACGCTCCCCGGCGGCGCGGTGAGGAGAAGTGCCCGAAGTGCCGCAAGCACATGGAGGTCTACCTGACCTACCTGAAGTGCCCGGGCTGCGGCCGTGTCATCCGCAGGGCCAGTACCGTGCAGCGCGAGCGCACCAACCTGGAGAACCAGCAGCTGCCCGGCTTCATCAAGCGCATGCGGGAATCCATGCTTGCTCCAGCCAGGGTTTCCTCCACCCCAAGTTCCTCGGAATTCATGGACCTTGAGCTGACTGGCAGCCTGGCAATCGAGCGTTTGGCGATGTGGGTGCTGCTGGCACTGGCAATCATCTACTACTACCTGCCGACCATGCTGGTGGCGGATCCGCAGCCATTGTCCTACACCTGGGGCAACCCGGGCCTGTTCTACTGGTTGCCAATGCTGTTGTGCGCGGCTGCAGTTGCCGCCGTTCTGCACAACAGCGCACAGTTCCGCCGGAGCCTGATGCTGGCCTGCGGGATCGCCGCACTGGCCTGCCTGGCAATCGCACTGGCCGGCTACCGTGGATTCGCGTCAGAGCTGTTCGCCGTGTATCCGCACGTCGAGCGCATCATGCTGCTGGGCCGGCGTTCGTTTGTCCTGCTATCCGCGCCTGGTGGCTGGGTCTGGCTGTGCCTGAATGGCGGCCTGTGGGCCCTGTGCTGCTGGCACATCTTCCATGAGGACCGCCAGCTCGGCCGGATCTGAGCAATCTACTCCGGCTTCATCCGCTGCTCATCCAGCAGGTAGTGCAGGAAGGACTTCAGTGCCTCACGGAACTCGATCTTAGATTCACCGAGCAGTGGCTGCAGGTCGGGGCTCGGATCGCGGATCATCTCCAGCAGGATGTGCGCCGTCAGCAGTTCACGCTGGCGCAGCTGGTGCTGCAGCTCCTGGGCACGGTCCAGCAACAGCTGGCAGTTGTCGCTGATGCCCTGGTTGTCAACCTGCTCGACAGGCAGCTCCTGCAGCAGGCCCTCCAGCGCCAGGATGGTCCCTTCGTTGTCATAGCCCAGGTCCTGCAGGATCCGGTAGGCGCTGGAATCAACCCTCCTGAGCATTGCCAGGAACAGGTGCAGCGGCTCAAGCGTGGAGCTGCCGGCATTGAAGCAGATGTACGCCGCCCTGGCGAACACCTTCTGGCAATGCTGGGACATCACGAAGTCCGACAGCCGGACCGGGTAGCTGACCTTGTCAGGTGGAGTGCTGCGCCGGGGCTCCTCCTTGCCATTTGCGCTTTCCTCGCTGTACCCCTTCAGGTGCGTCATGAACATGTCGCGGATCCGCTTCTGGTCGAGGGCATGCTCAGCGAACAGGCTTCGCAGGAACTGGCCGCGTTCCTGTGAGAGTGAGATCAGCAAATGCGTGGTGCCGATCTCCCGGTGGTGATGGCGCTTCACTTCCTTGAATGCCAGGTCCAGCAGGGCCAGGGTGCGGGTGGAGAATGAAGCGCTGCCGCTGTACTTGCCGGAATGCTCATACAGGTAGGCTTCCATGCTGTATGTGATCTTGGGCATGTTGACGCTGAGTTCGTGCATCACCTGCACTGCTGAGCTGGAACGCAGGTTGAGGATGGAATAGAAGATGTGCTCCGGTTCGAGGTACTGGTTACCGAACTGGGCGCAGATCTCGCTGGCCCGATAGAGCGCCTTCTTTGCACTGAAACTGAAGAAGTTGTAGAAGTCCATGCCCGCCTCCCGCTACCAATCATTATTACCTGTGTACTTTCCTCGTCAATCTAGTACAAACATTGCAGAGGTGAACCTGCCTGCCTGTCACGAGTCCAACCCGCATGCTGGGCGTGCCCCTCTATCCGGAGTACATCATGGCGTGGCTATTGTTCCTGCCATACCTGATCTGGCGCATATGCCCACCGGAACAGCTTGACCTCGACGGGGTGTTTGATATCCTACAGGCCAGCATTTCCGTAATTCTCCTGTACGGTGTGATTGGCATCCTGCTGCTTTATCTGTTCCTGCCTACGTGTTCCAGGGCGAGGATTGGTGACATTGACCCCGGCCCGCTGCCAGTGTCATGCATATCCGCGGCGCTGGCAATGCACCTTGCCACAGGCTACTTCCTCAGGCCCCCGGAGAATACGAGGAAGCAGCTGGCCATTGCTGGATTCCTCTGGGGTGCCTTTCCCTGGTTCCCGTATCTCGCCTCCTGCATCATGTATCCCAACCCACTGGACATCCCCTGACCATATAATTGGCATTCCATGAATCTCGGCTATGCCTACATGCTGGCGCGTGTGATCGGCATGGGCCTCGAGCGCCCGCTGGTCAAGCGGCTCGGTGTGGAGCGGGACAGCGTTGCCACTGTTGTGCTTTATGTCGGGGCGGGCGAGCTGATGTTCCTCGCCGTACTGGCCTGGCAGTACATGCAGGACCCGGCCCTTGCTGCCAACCTGCTTAGCTGGCTGCCACTCGCCGTCATCCCCGGACTGCTGAACGCGGCCTGCTTCTTCGCCTTCATCGCCGCGATGCGCGTGGGCGAGGTCAGCCTGCTGACCCCGTTGTTCGCCTCCTGCTTCGTGCTGATGTACGCCATCGACGTGGCGGCCGGCTTCGCCCAGCTGGCGCTGCTGCCGCTGGCGGGTGTACTGCTGGTGACAGCCGGAGTGGCATTCCTCACGCCTGCACCTGTCGTGCTGGAGGGCCGGATCAGTTTCTGGCAACGCTATGACCCGCGCTGGCTGCTGCGCCAGCCGGGGGCGGTGCTGATGCTCATCAATGCCACGGCATTCGCGCTGGTGCGCTTCTTTGACCGCACGATGGCACCCGAGGCCCATGCCGTGCTGTATGCGCTAGTTGTCAACCTGCCGACGGTGCTGATCGGGCTTGTGCTGCTGGCCATCGGCAACGCAAAGGGCCGGCCTTCATCGCTGGCAGCCTTAGGTGCACTGGCCCGCGATCGCTGGGGCATCCTGCTCGTGCTTACAATCTTCGGGCAGGGGGCTTTCCTGATGCTCCTGTATGCCCTCGACTACTTCCCACCCAGTGTGATCGAACCCGTTACCCAGCTCGGGGTGTTCATTGCGATCGCACTCGGTGGCCTATGGTTCGGTGAACAGACCCGGGCCCGCTGGTTGCCTTCCGCAATGGTGGTGGCCGGAGCTGCCATGCTGCTTGCCTGAAATGGCAGATCTGGCCTAAAATCAGGACAGGGAGTGTCGCATTGCGGCACAAGAGGAAGAACGGAGGCGCACATGACTGCACTGCGAGGCAGCCTGATCGGGGCGGCTATGGCCGCGCTGCTGGCAACACCGGCACTGGCCGGCAATGGCATCGAGGACATCGGCACCACCATCCGTGAACTGGGGCGCGGCGGCACCTTCATCGGTGCCGAGGGCGAGGTCGGTTCGATGATGGGCAACCCGGCCGCCCTGGCCTGGCTGCGGGAGTCCGAGTTCTACCTCGACGGCCGGCTCTGGCAGTCGCAGCTGGACTACAGCGGAGCGCTCAACGGCATCGGGCAGAAGGAGAACTACGTAGTTCCCAACATCGGCTATGCCGCTCCGGTGGACTGCCGCCTGAGCTGGGGCCTTGGTGTGTTCACCACCGTCAACTCATCCTTCAGGGTGACGGACTACGACCTGAGCCTGCTTGGTGCCCCGGCCGGGACCACGGACCGCAGCAGCACTAAGGTGCGCTTCGCCGTGATCACCCCTTCCATAGCCTACAAGCTCAGTGACGACACTGCCATCGGCGCTTCGCTGCATTACACCAACGGCAGCGCGGACTTCCAGGGCTACAACATCCTCGGGGATACCCTGGGCTACAGCCTGAACGGCCCGAGTGGTTCCGGCCATATGCTGCGGCTTGGCCTGTCCCACCGTGCAGATGAGCAGACCACGCTCGGAGCCTATTGGCGCAGCCGCAGCCACCTCGACATCAGCGGTGGCGACCTCGCCTTCGGTGCGCTGACACCGACGCCGGGCGTTGTCATCCCGGAGACGGGCATCGAGGGCTTCCAGTTCCCCGAGCAGTACGGTGTCGGCATCCGGCATGAGGCTGACGAGGAATGGACCTGGATGGCGGACTACCGCAGGCTGCTGTGGAGCGGCAGCGGTGAGACGATCAGCTTCGTGCCGTCGCAGGGACCGCCGCTTGGTCTTGCAATGGACTGGAGCGACCAGGATGTGTACGCGCTCGGCGCGGAGTACAGCCCGGGCTGCGGCGACGACACCTGGCGCTTCGGCCTGAATTACGCGGCCTCCCCGGTGCCGGACAGCACGCTCAGCCCGCTCTATCCTGCTATCAGTGAATGGCATTACACGATGGGCTGGGAGGGTGAAGTCGCTGACAACCTGAGCCTGCTGACCGGCGCGGTCTATTCACCGTCCGTCAGCCGCAGCTCGGCAGTTGGCAATCCGTTCAATGACCTGCTGGGCATGGGCCAGCCGTTCCAGCTGAGCCTTGACAACCTGGAACTCGGCATCGGCCTGAGCTGGAAGCTGGGCAGCGGCGGTTCGGGCCGCAGCACGGTTGACAACGACTGCGATGGCTGCCATTGCAAGGAATGCTGCGACTGCGAATGCGGCTGCGGGGCGGAAGGCTACGCCGCACTGTCAGAGTAGGGAAGCTGCGATCCCGCGGGGCGGGACTGTCGCACAATGGTCCTCTGACTCCGGCAGTAACTGAATCCGGCCACTTATCAGGCAGGTAACATTCATGGCCGCTGCTGCATCCATTCAGCATGGGTGACGCTGCGTGGATGCTGGGCACGACGGTGCTGCTGCAATACTTCATCTGGCTGGCAATTGAGCCGCGCACCCGCAGTTACGAGGGTTTCGTCTGGTCGATCCTGCACGCAATCCTGATCGGTGTGCTGAGCATGCCGTTGTACGGATTCCTGTCATACACGGGGTGCTACTTCGGCCCGCCACCGGCGGCCTGGTGGGTGAATGCCAGCCTGCCGGCGATGTGCTTCAGCCTGTTCCTGGTGGCGATGCTGGTCAGCGCATTCTCGCGTACACGCTGGGTCAGGCTGCAGGGGCTGATCCTTGGCCTGGCATGCTGCAGCTGGGCGGTGGTCTGGCACCTGCCCTTCCTGTACTTGTACCTCTTCGTTGAACCGCGCTTCAGGTGAGATGCCTGCCACAGCGATTGATGCGCTTGCCAATCAGATGCGAGAAGGCATTGCAGGCCGTGCGCAGGGGTATGTAGCTCCAAGAGCTACTTGGCCTTGTCGGTCATAGACCGACACACCGCTAAACCAGCTTGAAAACCTTGCGCTTGCCAACCTTCAGCACGACGCCCGGCTTGTGCTCATACGTTGCCATCTTGTCTGTCACGGCTTCATCGTCAAGCTTGACGGCACCGCTTTCAATCAGGCGCTGGGCTTCCTTCTTGGACGGCGCGGCATCGAGGTGCACGATCAGGTCGGCGAGCTTTGCATCGGCCTTCATCTCAGCCGGGACTGCCACTTCGGGGATGTCCTCTTCGGCAAAGCTCTTCTCCTGCACGGTGCGCTGGAAGTGTGCGGCCGCTTCTTCAGCTGCCTCCTCGCCGTTGTACATCGCCGTGATCCGGGTTGCCACCCACTTCTTGACTTCCATCGGCTCGCTGTCAATCCGCGCCTTCCACTCATCCTTGAGATCCTTCGGCCCCTCGAGTGCGATGTCGATGTAATGCGCGATCATTTCGTCGGTGATGCGCATCACCTTGCCGAACATATCCTCCGGCTTCTCCAGCACATCAATCGTATTGCCCCAGCTCTTGGACATCTTGCGTCCGTCGGTGCCCATCAGGAGCGGGAAGGTCAGCATCACATGCGGACCTTTCACGGCGGTGCCGGTCTGTGGCTGCTCCGCCGCCAGCGGATGTGGCTGGCCTGCGAGGATGTCTCCGCTGTCAGGGTGGTGCCGTTCGGCGAAGTACTTCTGCAGGATGCGTCCGGCCAGCAGGTTGAAGTGCTGGTCGTAACCGCCGACCTGCACATCGCAGTTCAGCGCGAAGGCGTCATAGCCCTGCATCAGCGAGTAGAAGCATTCGTGCAGGCGCACGCCGGCGCCGCTGTCGAGCCGGTCACGGAAATCCTGGCGGGCGATGATCTGGCTCAGGGGGAACTGTGCGGCGATCTCCGTCGTCTCGGCGAAACTCAGCCTGCCGAGCCATTCACCGTTGAAGCGAATTTCAGTATTATCGGGGTCCAGCAGGCGGTGCGCCTGGCCGGTGTAGAACTTCGCCATCTCCATCACATCATCATGGGTAAGGCGCTTGCGCTCAGAACTCTGCCCGGTGGGGTCGCCGATCATCGCCGTGTAGTCACCGATCAGGAAGATGACCTGGTGCCCAAGCGTCTGGAAGCGGCGCAGCTTGACCACCGGCACCATATGGCCGATATGCAGGCTGGTGCGTGTCGGATCGGCACCGATATATATGCGCAGCGGTTCGCCGGTCTTAGCGCTGCGCTCCAGCTTCTTCTTCATCTCGCCACGCATCTGCGCGCGGATGCCGGATTCGCCGCTGTCCTGCCCCTGCCTGAGCGAGGCCTCATCTGCGAAGTAGCTGCCTTCGAAGAGGAAGTCCAGCTGCTGTTCGATTGTCATGCCTGATGTATCCATAGTTGCCGTCCAGCGGATGCAGCCCGCATCCGTGCCGGATATGATACCGCCGGGTCTGCCCAGCTGCCGCTCCTTTATAATGGGTGAGGTTAAAGACCCGGAGTGTGCATCAGATGAGATACCTTTCAGTATTGTGCCTGTTGTTGATTGCGCTTCTGGCCTCCGCCTGCCCCCAGGGAGCTGGCGACCAGGCTGGTTCGAGCGCTGCCCCTGCCGGTTCCGCATCCTCCGGTGCCGCATCCGTTGATGCCGATGATTCCAGCGCCGGGGATACGGTTTCCACTGAGAGCGATGCTGAGGCTATCGCCCGGGCGCATGGCACACCGGTAAATGGCAGTGACGATGCCGATGCGGACAAGCCTGTCAATCCCGCCGCCGTTGGCGAAGAGGCTGAAGCCGCCATGCAGGTGGTGCGCGACATGGCCAAGTACCTTGTCACGGGCGAGCGTGATTCCTTCATCGCCTGCTTCCACCCGGAATCCCCTGAACTGGAGGAGATGACCGGGATGTTTGACAGCAAGCAGGGCAGCATCACTGCCGTGCAGGTCGTCAACCTGGAGGTCAAGGAAGCAATGAAGGGCTTCGCAATGGTTGACTACGAATTCAGCATCTCGGAGAGCGGTAAGGAAGCAGAGACCGAGTCCGGCAGCATGGAGCTGCGCCAGGCCGAGGACGGCCATTGGCAGATCTACGACCTGGACTGAGTCCGGTCTGATCCTCAGTACTTTCCACAGGGACCAGTCATGAGGTACTTACTTGCGTTGACAACGGCAATCGCCGTCTGCTGCTGTGCATCGTGTGCCGGGCGGACGGAGCTGGCTGCGGATTCCCAGCTGCCGCCCAACGCCCTGCAGGATGCCTGGCAGGACCAGCTGCCCCCGCTGCCCCCGCAGCGCTCCTCGAGTGGTACTTCCGTTTCCGAGCGTGTCGGCAGCAACTACCTCGTGAAGAGCAGCAATGCGATCGAGGATGGCAACCGGCTCGACCTGCTGAGCGGGTCGAACAGCATGGCCTGGGCCTACTGGCAGTACACCGGCGGGCCGCGCGCCGTCACCAGCCTCGAGTTCGTGATGGACGTGCCGGCTGACAATCAATACTTTGTCGCAGTGCCTGACTACCGCAGTGGCCGCTGGCAGTTCCGCGGGCCATTCGACAGCGGCCGGATATTCCGGGCTGACAACTTCGACTTCTACTCACCTGGCGGGGACTTCTACGCGCTGGCGCTGACCGCCGGTGGCAACAAGGCCAGTGTGGCTGCCGTCAATGTGACCACGGAGGACAACTGGCAGTGCATCACCCTCCGTCCGGATGTGTCTGTCAACACGCAGCCCCTGGTGGAGATTGTGGATGGCAAACCGGTCGTGGTCTGGTATGACAAGGACACGGATGCCTTCCGCATCCTGCGCAGCAGCACGATGTTCGGCGAGGACCCGTCGGACTGGAATGAGCAGATCTGGCTGTTCACTGGCGACAAGTTCGTGCGCTACACGGATATGGCAATCATCAACGGCAAGCCAGCCGTAACATTCAGTGATGGTGACAGCCACGACCTGAATTACTTCCGCGAGGGCATGGATGACTACATCGTGCTCAGCGGCGACCTGAATGCATCGGGCGGCCGCAGCAGCCTGCTGGAAGTGGACGGGCACGCCGCGATCAGCTACCGAGATGGTTCCGGTGGTGACAACAGCCAGGGCGCACTGGTATATATGCGCAGCGGCACTCCGAACGGCCTGCAGGGAGAGGACTGGGAAAGCCGCGTCACGGTCTACGGTGCCAACCAGGGCTTTGACAAACCGGACATGCAGATTGTCAGCGGCCATCCGGCGATCGCCGCATTCGACTACAGCTTCGAGAACGTGATGTACTGCTGGACCACGGACACTGACGGTATGACAGCGGAGAACTGGAAGAACCGCACACTCTATACCAGCAATGACAACCCGGAGTTCATCAACCTGCATGTACTGGACCAGTATCCGGCAATCGCCTTCAAGGATGCCAAGAACGGTGAGGAGCTCTGGTTCCTGCAGGCTGCGGTGGCGGACCCCGGCGATGAGCTCAATGACTGGAACAGTCCCTTCGTGATTGACAGCACCGGCAACGTTGGCCAGGGCACAAGCCTGTCAAGCATCAACGGCCGGCCCTTCATCTCCTACCTGAAGGACGGAAGTGGCTCGGAACTGCGCTATGCAATCTCCAACACGCTCAATGGCATCCAGGGCAGCTGGCAGAAAGGACTCGTCGAGGATGAGAATGTGCAGAGTTCCACGCTCTACACGAAAGCGCTGAGTATTGAAGGCCGGATGGTCATCTGCTTCCTGGAATACAACGGCAGTGACATCCGGAATATCAACTGGTGCTGGCGCGAGGCCGGCGGACTGGAGTAGCGACTGGCAGATGGTTGAATCCGAATCAATCGACCCCATGCGCGGTCCTATTGGTTAGGATCTGAGCGGATGAAACTCCTCGGGCGAATGAGTGCTCAGATGATTACCGGGAGCCATCCGGCGGAGCAATGCATTGTCCTATGTTCTGTTGTTCGGTCGAGTTCTGGCGACACTGGCCCTGATATGCCTGTCATGCACTTGCGGGGATTCAGCATCTCTGCTGGCTGCGTCTGACGCGCCTCACGCAGAAAGCCTGCTGCCAGGATCAGTGGTCCTGCCTGCTCCTTCCGCCCTTGAATCAGTTGACGACGGGATTCTGGATCCGGCCGGCCGGCAGGCCAGCAATCTTGATCTGGAGTTGCTTGACGGAGCCCCCCTGATTGAAGCGAGCGGAGTTGCAAACTGGTCGGTTGGCAGCCTCAACCTTGAACCGGCAGGCGAACTGGACTTGGCATGGGCGATCTTCAGGGCATCCGGCCTGGACTCGGATGGATCAGCGATCCCACTTTCCATCCAGCTTGAGACCGACAAGCCAGGCTGGCTTGCAATCAGCGATTATTCCCGCAATCGCTGGCGGATCATCTCCTTCAGCGGCAGTGGCGGAATACCTCTGGCGAATGGAGATGAACTGGTTTCCACGGCAGGGCATTGCCATGTTGCCGTGCTGGCATGGCAGGACGGACTGGACCTGACATCCCTGGTACTGACCAGCAACCAGCAGCCTGCGGAGCCGTTGTTGAATGAAGGCGAGATGCTGGGCGTGAACATGGAGCGCATCGGTGACAGTGCCAGGGCATGGAGTTTTGTGGATGTGTTCAAATGTTCGCGGGCTTTTACTTCAACCACTGCCGGCGGGGCACCAGATGCACGCCCGCTTGACCTGGACGAGCATGGCTGGGTGAAGTCCCTGCAGTCCGGTCAGGCAGCGACTGCAATCTTCCTCAACTCACAGATGGGGAACTATCCTGCCGGACAGTTCATCTGCCTGTACGAGGGAAGTGGCAGCATCCTGGCGGTTGGCGATGTGAGCATTGCTTCGCAGACGCCGGGGCGCATCGTGCTGGACTATGCACCAACTGCCGGTGGTCGGGCTGCCCTGCGCGTTACCAGCACAGATCCGAAGGATTACATACGTGGGATCCATGTCGTGTTTCCCGAGTATGAAGTGGACTATGACAGCCAGATTTTCCATCCGGATTTCCTGTCAAAGTTCAGTCCATTCAAAGTGGTGCGCTTCCTGAACTGGACTCGTAGCAACAATTCTCCGCTTGTGGAATGGGAGGAGCGGGGCCATCTGGATCACCAGACCCAGGACAGCAACTATGGCGTCGCCCCGGAATACATCTGTGCACTCTGCAACCGGCTGCAGGCAGATGCGTGGGTGAATATCCCGCACCTCGCCAGTGATGACTATGTTGCGAGCTATGCGCAATTCCTGCGCGACAACCTTGATCCTGGGCTGCGGGTGTTCGTGGAGCACAGCAATGAATTGTGGGGCGGTTTTGCCCAGGGCGATTATGCAGAGGCACAGGGACTCGCCGCCCAGCTCAGCGATGACCCGTACACGGCACGCATCCGCTGGCACAGCCAGAGAAGCGTGCGGATATTTGAGATCTTCGAGGAGTCATTTGCCGGCAGCGCTAGGTTGGTCAGGGTGATGGGAGCAGCGCATCACGATCCATTCACTCTTACGGAGGCACTCGACTGGCAGGATGCCTGGCAGCATGTCGATGTTGTGGCGACAGCACCATACATTGGTGGACGCCTCGGTGCTCCGGCTAATGCCGAGAACACCAAGCTGCTGGACATCGCCGGAGTGATCCAGGCGATGGATGACGACAGTGTGCTTTCCGCGGGAAAGACGCTGGCGAACAGGGCGATCTGCGATGCACACGGAGTCGGGTATGTTGCATATGAAGGAGGACAGGCGCTGTATGGGCAGGGTGGCTATGAGAACGACCCCGTGCTGGCAGCTCTATTCATCGCCACCAACAGGGACCCGGGCATGCGGCAGCTGTATTTCGACCATCACAAGCGCTGGCATGACAATGGAGGAGGGTTGTTCATGGCCTTCACATACATCGGTCTGTACAGCGGAAGCGGATGCTGGGGCATCTTCGAGACCCAGCAGCAGGATACCCAATCCTCGTTCAAGTACCTTGGCCTGCTGGACTACGACGCAACATTGCCATGAGCTCTTGAATCCCCCAGTTTGACAGGCCGATTCCGCAGGGTCATAATCTGCCTGTACTGCTGAGGTGGGACACCATGCACAAAGCTACATTTGGCCTGATAGCAGCACTGCTGGTGCTGCTTGTATCCTGCAACGAGGGAAACCCCGACAGCCAGTCGGCGCAGCTGGCACAATCGACTGCGCCAACGGCTGCCGCAGAACCGGATGCATCAGTCACACTGGCGGATTCCTCCAACTCAAAAGCTGCAGCTGGGCAGCCTGAGCACCTCGGTTACTGCGTTGAATACTGCGCTTCCTGCGGTGAACACCGTGGCGAGAACACCGCACCGCCCCGTGACGAACCGGTGCGGATCAATTTCGACTTCATGGCAGTGCACTACAACGATGCTCCGGACGCGGACATGTCAAAGCTGGACTTCGTACTCGTCGGACAGTGGCGCAACCGTGAGCGGATGAAGACCCACCTCTCGATGGACCACCGCGAGCAGGACAACTTCCCGATCGTGGATGTCGGGTTGTGCAAGCTGCATGTCGAGCCCATGCTGTCCGAGGTGGTGGAGACGGCGATCCGCAACCGCAGTGGCAACGATTACAAGACCTACGGCGCCTACATGGTGACGGTCACCGACCCAGACGGTGTACTTGTGGGCGAGTTCCCGCTTGATGGCAACGGAGAAGCGGGAGAGGCACAATGGCAGAACACGAAGGAAAGCGTCTACCACGTCGGCAAGGCCTACAAGCGTGACAGCGACGAATGGCGTTACGACATCCGCCGCATGTCAGAGTTCCGCGAGCAGGAGTATGAAGCACCTGTGCTGTTCGGGCTGGTGTTCCGCAATGAGGGCAAGCTCAGCCATTCGGATGTGGCCCCGGACCATGGCACGCATGAGTACGTATTCCCGGCCGCCGGCGTTGACATCTACACTCCCGAGGCGATCCGCGCCGCCGGGCTGGCGGCAATCGAGCGTGAGAAGGCGGAGCGTGACGTGAAGCTGACTGCGAATGCAGGGGAGCTGCCGAAGCTCGAGCCGGCATTCATCGCGCGGGGCATTGGCGATGGAAACAAGGATCCGGGCAATGGCTACAGTCCGCCGGTCTACGGCGGTGGCTGCGGCGGTGGTGGTTGAAACTGATCAGCCGCTCCCGTGTGGAGCAGTCCTGTTAATCGCCGCCGCCGATCACGAAGATCACATACAGGATCTTGTCGAGGAACAGGCAGATCCAGCCGGCGATGTTCCATGCCGACATCGTGTCGTTGAACTGGTTGATGTCATTGAAGCGCCGGCCCTGCCAGGCCAGCTCCTTGCCCTTCTGGCCGATGTACAGCGCATAGAGTGTCGAAACGACGGGGATCCAGCAGACGATCAGTCCGACGATGCCCAGTGCCACCTGGCCATTGGCAAAAGCGAACAGCCCGAAGGGCACGCAGCCTGCGGCCGTGAAGCCCTGGGCATCCGCCGGTACTCCGGCCGCAGCTCCCATCCCACTGCTGTTTTCGCCATAACCGCTCATGGTCTGCTGGCGGTAGTACTCCTGGGCCACTGCCGGGTCAAGGTTCTGGGCGCTGATCTGTGGTTCCTCCTGCCTCATCTCCGATGGCGAAGGGGCCACATAGCCGGGTCGCTTGCCGCTTTCCTCCGTCCAGGAACGGTACTTCGGTCCGCTGGAAGACTCGGCCTGGGCCTGGTTGCCAAGCGGCCGCATGCAGCTTGAACATGTGCTGCGGCCCGGTCCGTTACTGGCACCACAAGCAGGACACTTCATTTGCTTATCCCCCCGTCGCGGAATTAATACAGGCTAGAAATTACCACCGCTGCCTTCCATGCTGATGGCGAACACGATCAGGGCGACGTACAGGATGGCCCCGATCACTGACATGATGATGCTGAAGATCAGGTAGACCTTGCCCCAGTAGTTCCAGGCATTCATGGTTTCGTTGTATTCCTGGCGGCTGTTGAAGCGCCGGTTCTGCCAGGCGAATTCATTGCCCTTGATCAGCAGGACCAGGTTGGCAAGGCTGCCGACGAAGCAGCTTGCGACCAGCACGATGATGCCCCACATCGCGGCCCCGTTGGCAAAGGCGAAGATCCCGCAGGGCAGGCAGCCACCCAAGTTCATGTTCTGGGTCTCTGGAGGCAGGGGATGACCGCTGCCCATCCCGCTGGTGTTCGGGATCTGCTCGTAGCTGCCGAAACTGGGCGGGACAGTGCCGGGTGCTATCGGGGGAGCCTGCGGCGGTGGCGGAATGCTGTGTGGCGGAGGGGCCTGGAAATGCTGTGGATCCGGCTGCGGCGACCCGGACTGTTCTGCCAGCAGCTTGCCGCAGCTGATGCAGAACTTCGTCTGGTTGTCATTCTCCGCACCGCAGTGCCCGCAGAACATCCGGATTCCTCCGATCAGTGATCAGTTCCAGTATAGCAAGCCGGAGCTGCGTGGATCAGTGGTACTCGTTGTGCTCAAGGAAGAAGCCGTTGCCTTCGGGGTCCACGCAGTCCACTACGCGAACCCCGGGAGCCGGGTCGCGCACCTCACTGCACACTACGCCGGCTCCGAGCAGCCTCTCGCGCGCGGCGTCGATATCGTCAACGGCAAAACCGAAGCGCGGTTGCACCTGCTTGGGCATGAGTTCAAGGCCGCCATGCAGCGCCAGCGTGCATGCGCCTGAACTGAAGCTGACCCACATTTCATTTGAGTAATCGTCCTTGCCGGCCGGCCAGGCGATCTCAAGCCCCAGCCGGTCACGGTAGAACTCCACGGCGGCTGCCATGTCGCTTACATAGACAATGATCTCAGATATGCCCTTCAATGCCATTTCGCAATCTCCTGGTCCCGTGCCGATGCAGGCATTCTAACTCGTGCAACGCGTATCAGGGATTCAGGTAGTCATCCAGCGGGTAGCTTGCAAGCCGCCAGACCTGGAACTGCCGCTTGTGGATCGGCAGGCTGGGGTTGCCTGGCGGCATCGTGTCATTCTGGATGCGCGCATTACTGGCTGTGCCAGCGTTCTTCGTCTCCGTGTAATCTCGCAGGAAGGGGCTGACACTGGTCTGGCTGTCCGGACGATGGCAACTGCTGCAGGAATTGCCGACATAGCTGGCAGCGAAGTTCTGCCAGGTGGGACCGCCCGTCTTGAGCTGGATCGTTGCGGAAACGGACACATCAATGTCCGCCAGGGGGAAGCTCCAGCTCGCACCGCCATATGCAACCTGGCTGTTGAACAGCTTGTAATTTCCCTGGTCGGCAGCCGGGAACTCAAAGTAACCGGTATTGTCAGTGTACGTTGAATAGCTGGCTGGATTGCCATTCTGTCCCTGCAGGGTCATCAGCAGGCCCGGGATGCCATACTTCTCGCTGGCGTCCCCCGGCACGAACCAGTCCATCTGGCCGGAAACCTTGCGGGTTGGCGGCGGGGCTGTTGCTGCGAAGTCGATACCGTTCTCATTGGCACTGCCGAGGTTGACCAGGCGCACGACGGGATTGAAGGTCCACTTGCCCAGCGTGGGCTTGAGGTTGTACTGCGAGGGTGCCAGGTTGGTGAAGCTGTAGTTGCCGTTCACATCAGTGAAGGCCAGCCGGAATCCCGGGGTCAGGGTGACGGCAACGCCCGGCACAGGGCTGCCACCATCGTTGATGTTGCCGCTGATGGCGAAGGTCGGCTGCCCGCCGCTGGCTTCGAAATCCACGCCGTCCTCATCGGCGCCGCTCACGTTGACATTCTGCGAGCTGGGCGTGAAGCTGTAGCCGGCCTGCAGCGGGTCGACGGTATAGGCACCGTCCGCCACGCCCTCGAAGCTGTATTCGCCATCCGCCCCGGACACCGTTGTCATGATTGAACCGGGATTGAGCGTGAGCGAGATGCCGGGTACGCCGACTCCCTCCGCTGTTGCCACCCGGCCGCTGATGTCGATTCGGGTGCCCGTGAAGTCGATGTTCTCCATCGTTCCGCTGACATTAACGTTCTGCGAGGCAGGCATGTAGGCCACATTCATGCTCTGCGGCTCGAAGCTGTACATCCCCGCTGTCGGCAGTCCGATGAAGTATGTGCCGTCAACATCCGTCACCAGGGTGACGCCATCAGGGTTTGGGTTGACGAAGATGTACTGGCTGGCCAGCGGCTCGCCGTGCTCGTCGAGGATGGTGCCGCTCACG
The DNA here is from genome assembly GCA_022646745.1 of Planctomycetales bacterium. Classification (GTDB taxonomy): domain Bacteria; phylum 4484-113; class 4484-113; order 4484-113; family JAFGCY01; genus JAHEFU01. The sequence continues at coordinate 1,272,250 of CP060262.1, forward strand.
CTGTGGTCATACATCACATCGTTGTCAAAGCGCACGGACAGGGACTTGACCGTTGCCGCGCTGCCCCCGCTGGTCAGGATGGCCACGAAGAACTGTGAGGTGCTGTTCAGGTACAGGCTCGGCGGCATGTCATAGCTGGCCGGGCCACTCGTCGGGGCCTGCCACTGCCAGCGGCCGGACTGGTAGTCACTGTATGCAATGTAGGCCACACTGCCCGGGTTGCAGGTCAGGTCCACGCTCAGTCGCTCGGGCTGGTAGCCACCGGTGTTGAAGGCGTACAGCGCCCAGGCGGTTTCCGCCGTGCTGCTGGGCAGTACGATTGCGCTGTTCGGGTACAGGCAGTTCGGGCTGGAGCTGAAGATGCCGATGCCGTTGTAGCTCACGATGTTCGTGAAGCTCAGGTTGCGGTCCGGTCCTGCCGCCGGGTCCTGCGCAGGCAGGTCTGGCAGGGTGCTTCCCGGCAGCTGCCGGAGGTCCAGCCCTTCATGAGAGGCCAGCACGGCAGGGGTGGAAAGCATCTCCGCCTGTTGCTCACCACCACAGGCGGCGAGGCATAGCAGGGAGAGGGCCAGCAGGGCATTGACCATGGCGCGCATGGCAGTCGTGTCCAGCACAGGGCTCATCGCAGATTCTCCTCAGGAAAGTGGTCCGGCAATGATTCCCGTCAGCACGTCCATGCACTGTTCCGGGCAAGAAAGCATACCAAAACCGTAACCGCAATTTATACCCGGATTTAATCCTTGCTATCAGCCCCTGAAATCAATCCTCGACCAAGCGGGCCAGTTCATCCAGCTTGCCGGTCCAGTATCGCTCGTAGCGCCTGACCCACTGCTGCACGTCCCTTAGCGGGATCGGGCGCACCTGCTGCCAGCGCTCGCGGCCCTTCGTGCGCTCCTCCAGCAGGCCGGCTTCACGGAGGATGCGCACATGCCGGCTGACCGCCGGGCGGCTGATCTCCGGAAAGTGCGCAGCGAGGTCCGTGGCCCTGAGCGGACCATGCTCCAGCAGGCAGTCGAGGATCTCACGGCGGGTTCCATCCGCCAATGCACGGTAGGTGTTGTCAACCTGGATGCTCATGCCTGTGCCCCTGGCTGGTCGTCCAGGCGCTTTAGGTAAGCTGCCTGCACCCAGCAGTGGTGGTAGACGGAGTAGGCCTGGCTGCGATGCTCCGCCAGTCGTTCAAAGCCGCTGTGCACCAGTCGCACGAGCGTGCCGCCCGACTCAGGCTCCAGGGAGATTGCCACTTCCGTATCATCCGGCCACAGCCTGCCATCCTCATGCAGCACCCGCCAGCTCATCCGCACAAGCCGTGCCTCCTCGATCTCCAGCACACGCCCGAAGACGATGATGCGTTCGGCCTCGCTGGCGCCACTGACGTCCAGCAGCATCCGGCCACCAAGCCTTGGTTGCCAGTTGAGCATGTACATCCAGTCCCGCATGCCCTCCGCCGTCCCGATCACCTTCCAGATACGCTCCGGCGTGGCACGGATGCTGCGGCTAACGCTGACGGTGTACTGGTCCTGTGATTCGTCAATGTTCCCCGGATAGGGCTGGCCAGTACTCATTGCGCAGCATTCCCGGCAAGTCCAAGCTCCTCGGCGCTTTTCGCACCATGCTTCCTCAGGATGGCAAGTACAGCCTGGTGCTCTCCGCGCTGCAGCGACCAGTCCAGCGCGGTCTTCTTCTGGCTGACATAGTTCGGGTCGGCTCCGCGGCCGAGCATCCATTCCACCATCTCGGGATGGTGCCAGCCCGCCGCCCCGCACAGGGCCCAGTCATAGTCCTGCCCGCCGCCGTACTGCTCAAGCAGCTCCGCCATCGGGATGCTGCCTGATATCGCGGCGTGGAACATCATCGGGATCGTATGCGCCCCGGGACGCACCGCCTGTGCGGCATCAGCATCGAAGAAGCTGCGGGCCGCCTCAAGATGACCCATCATCACGCTGCAGTGCACAGTGTAAGGAGCACCGTTGCCAAGCAGGAACTTCGCGATGTCCGTCCGTCCCATGTGGCTGGCGGCTTCGATCGGTGCCTCATCGAAGTCGAAGTAGCGTGCATTCACCAGCCGGCTGTCCTGCTTCAGCACCTCGCGCGCCTGGTCCAGCCCGAAGTGGCAGGGCAGCACGAATGAGCGGATCAGCTCCTGGTTGTCCCTCTCCCATTCCGGGTCAACGGCAAAGCTGCCGCCGAGGTTTGCGCTGCCGCTGGTAGTGAATCCATCCGTTGTCATTTCATTCTCCTGCCCCCCGGCCCTGCCGGCGGCGAAAGGGATGGCGAGCATTGCCAACCCGAGTTTCGCGATGAAGCCGCGCCGGCTGTCCATCACTCCTGCTCCACGAGCGCGGCCAGCCCGGCCAGCACGTCACGGCTGGTCCAGCCGGTCACGTAACCTTCAAGCTCTGCTGCGGCATTCGGCAGCTTCTCGAATCCGCTGTGCCTGAGCTGCACATTGCAGCCGCCCTCGCGCTCCTCCAGCGTGACCGTCACGATGGTCGGATGCGGCCAGGCCACCAGTGTGCCCGTGTCAAACTCCTGCCAGCTGAAGCGGATGCGCCGGTTCTCGCTCAGTTCCAGCACATTGCCGAACATCAGCCAGCGCGTGCCATCGTGGGTCACGTCGAACAGCACCCGGCCGCCCTCGCGCGCCTCGAAGTTCTTCGGCCCGAGCCAGCTCTTCATCCCATCCTCGGTGGACAGGATGGACCAGACCCGGCTGGCGGGCGCCATCACCATGCGTTCCAGTTCAACCGTCATTTCCTGCATGCTGCTTTCCATTTCCGTCTCCCGCAAATGTTATGTAACCATTATGTTACATATATTTTGCTGGAATGCAAGGGCCTGGGCACAATCTAGTCGGGTTATGTCATGAACCTACCTGCTGAGTGGAGGGGGAAGGCTACATCAGTTGCGCTTTCGCACTAGGCATCGCAATTGACACGACCTGAACATAGTGCTTTGATCAATGGTCTCGCTATTGACGGGTCCATCCAGAATGCGCTTGGGTCTTGAAAATCTGTTATATAGTTCGATGTAGAGTATTAACAGCAGGTGGGGAACCTGTGATGGGAGCTATGAAATGGGAAGTTTAAACGCCAGATATGCATTGACTCTCCTGGTGCTGTTGGCAAGTGCAATGTTGGTCATTCCCGTATATGCACAGGCAGCGCCAGAGGTACATCCAGCGACCGAACTGCGTCCGCTGGACGACCCGGCCAACCCATACCTCGGGCAGTATCAGGAATGGGATATCTGGACTTACGAGCATTTCCGTCCGGGAATGGATGGCAAGGCCATCATGGCAGAGCTGAGTGGTCCGGCCCCTGAACTGCCGAAGGTGCAGCTGGCGGGATTCATGCAGCTGGGCACTGACGAGGAAGGCCAGTTGCATTTGTGGACCTACCAGAAGGTTGATGCGGAAGGCTTCCTTGTGCCAGCCGGTCCTGCCGGGCCGAAGCTGCCAGGGCTAACCACCTACGCTTTCGCCAGCGGTCCGATTGAACAGGCAGTCTATGACGACTGGACTATGCAGGTCAATGCCGGCGTTGCCAGCAGGTACCCGCCGATTCCGGCCTTCATCGGGGAGCATGTGCCGCTTTGCCTGGTGTTCGTTCCAAATGGAGAGTTTGCGGTAAAGGGACCACTCGGGCTTGGCAACACGGAAAAGTATGACATGCAGGAAAACAGCAGTATGGCTGCACGGGAACGGTGGTACCGCTACAGCGTTGACGGCGAACTGCTCGGTATGACCGGCGTGGTCGGCCGCGGGTTTTATGACAACAGCTGGATACTTCTGTACTGGCCTGAGCTCCAGTCGAAGATTATGGAGATGGACCAAGAGGGGCTATCAGCCAGTTTCCGCCATGGGACGGTGAGTTTTTCCCCTTCCAATGCACGTCATTACAGCAATGAAGCTGATGCGCTGTGGGACAGGGAGAAGGTCTTCACGCGGAATGCTGAAGCAGAAGTTGTCGAATGCTACGACTACTATGGCCAGCCAATTTCCGTTGAGGAAGCCTGGTCAGACTTCGATGATATGCCCCGCGTCGGCCAGCAGATTGATGCACCGATCATCAAGCTGTACTACGATGCGCAGCTTTCCGTAGGCTATACCCGGAGTGAAGCCAGCCCCTTCAGCGGCCTGTCAAATGGGCCCGTACTTGCCGGCGACGGATATGAGCCTCCGGTTGCAGCATACCCGCGCAAGGGGGGAAGTTATGAGTTCATTGAGAAACCGGTTGTCAGGGCACTGGATGCACCAGGCAATCCATATGCAGGAATGTACAGTGAATGGGACAGGCTCTGCTTCGAGAATAACGGGCAGTATGTGAAGAAGCAGACGGAGATCCTGAACAGCAACTGGCAGGCTCGCCAGAAGCTGGCGGATGATGCCAAGGCGGCAGGTAAGTCGCTCGAGCAGTTCAAGGAGGAGCATCCTGAGCTGGCCCAGGGTTTCCCGGATGAGAACTTTGAGGAGTTGGGCATTGTCACCTTGTTTGGCCACGTCGATGACAACGGTTATCTGATCCCGATGGCGAAGACGCGCATGTGGCCGGGTTCCCGCTCCGTCATTGACTACGCTACGGACTGGGTGATCTCTGCCACCCTGCAGTTCGATGAGGAAACGCTGAAGCGCTTTGAGGACTGGAAGGCCAGTCAGGAAGGTACCAACTAGTTCAGCTGGCGGATGCTGGGCTTCAGGTCCAGCTTGTTGAGGTAGACCTCGTAGCTCTCCGGTGAGATGATGTCTCCCTGCTTGCGGATCAGCGCCATCAGGCAGCTTTCCAGCACGTTCATGCCGAAGCTGCGTCCCTCGATCACCGGCGTGGTGGTGATCAGCCAGCCCAGCCCCCGCTCCTTCAGCAGCGCTTCATCCTCCGCCGTGGTGGTGTTGGTGAGGATCACCTTGCCGTCGAGCCTGGGCGGGATATTGCGCCGAATGTAGTGGAAGTCGCCGCAGATCCAGTCCGCCCAGTTGAACAGCTCACTGTGCTTGGGCTTGTGCTCCTTCTGCTTGTCGCCCGTCGGGTAGATCAGCTGGAAGGGCAGGCGTGTGATCACCGGGGCCACCACGCAGGCGAAGTTGTAGACGGCCTGCAGGCGCCTGAGCGGGATCGGGATGTCGAGCGCGAAGATCAGGTCGCCGTAGATCACCTCATCGCAGTACTGGCTGATGCCCTCGGCCATCCCCCAGCGGTCCACCGCGCTGACCACCAGCGCCTTGCTGCCCTGCATCGGGCGCTCCGTGAAGTTCTCGCTCAGCCAGTCCACCATCTGCCGCTCGAGCGTCAGCTTCAGCCCGCTGCCATCGGCGACAGGGGTGCTCTTCGCCTGGTCAGCCAGGCGCTTGGCATCGCGGATCATCCAGCGCCTGCTGCGGGCGCAGAGCCAGAGGTCAATCCCGCCGAGCCCGATCGCGTCCACCTCGCCATCCAGCTCGGCGATCAGGCGCATCGTCTCCTGGAAGTCGCCGTCGGTGCCCTTGCGCACCAGCTCCACATCCTCGCCGAGGAAGGTCGCGCGCGATGACTTGTCGCGTGAGCTGGAACCGAGGGAAACCGAGACTACTCGCAGCATCGGCCGATTATAGACCCGGAATCCCCGTCGCGCTGCGCCGGATCAGCGGGGGACTTGGCTAATATATATGTGTGGAAGACCTGATGAGCAGCAAGCCTGAAGCAGCGGAGGGAATTTCCCGCCGCGACATGATCACCCGCCTGCTGGGGGCGGGCTGCACGGCCTGCCTTGGCGCACTGGCCAGCTCCTGCCCGGGCGGCAGCGACTGGGGCAAGCCGGAGAAGCACGCCAGCGGCATGCCTGAGCAGCTGGAGTTCAATGCCGCAGATGTGCCACTGAACGGGGTGCGCCCGGTGGTGATCGGTGGGGCGATGGCCTTCCTCGTGCATTACGAGATGGACGGCGCTGAGCAGTGGATCGCACTTGAGAACAAGTGCACCCACAAGAAGAGCGCGCTCAACTTCGACGAGGCGGAGCATGTGTTCAAATGCCCGCTGCATGACAGCGAGTTCGCGCTGGACGGCAGCGTGCGTGAGCGTCCTGGTCCGAAGAACTGGCCGGCCAAGCGCGGGCTGTACCACTGGCCGGTGGAGGTCGACGGGGACAAGGTGCGCATCATGGCGGACGCCGGCAGTGAAGGCGGCGAGTTCGTATCAGCCGAATCTGGCGACGCAGCTGCTGGTGACAGCGCTGGCAACGACGCAGCCGGCGGCGAGCACGACGGCGACGAATAGACGGAGGTGCGGCGCCAGCCGCACAACGGAGGTCAGACGAAAGTCTGACAATCGGGTTTCGGTTGTCGGGTTTCCGGTTTCGGCAAACGGAGGTGCGGCGCCAGTCGCACAACGGAGGTCCTGTGCCAGCTTGCATGGAGCTCAACCGTCAGGTTGACAACGGAGGTCAAACGAAAGTCTGACAACAATCCAAAGTCACAAAGTCACCTAGTCAATTAGTCACTGTGTGACATCTCTAACTTGCTCAATTGACTGCCTGACTTCGTGACTCAGTGACTTTCTCCAACCTCCAAGGCACAAGGACACCAAGAAGAATGTGTTGTCGCCACCTGTACAATCAAATTTACTCTTCATTTGCTCAGTAGGACACATTGATTATGAGATGGTTGGAAGACGAAGACGACGATCCAACATTGTCTGAGAATAGTTTGGCTGCATTTATTGTTTACTTGCATGCAGTCCTTGCAGACTTCAGATTGCAGATTCCGCCCGCAAGTGCGGGGGAAGAAACATTGCTGTTGTTTGAAGCAAGAGTTGAAGCTTTGGAACATGACTTCATTTTTCAGGCTTTCTACGCAGATGACTTCATTGATCGAATGCTGGCAGGGATAGTTTTTTTGTTTAGTTCAGATCCTGCTCATGGTAGTGGCAAGGGAGCACCGACTACTCAAACAATTGAGTGGAACCAGCTTGCGCATTTACTGGACGGAGGAAGATACTGGAACTATGGCGTAAGCAGACGAGGCTGGGATGAATCGCGTGTTGGCATACTGATGGGTGACCCGAAAATGGAGTTGCCATTTACAAAGTTTGTATTATTACTTTTTCAAGGTGTGATTGAGGCAAAGAAGTGCAACCCATGGAGCGAAGATCACAAACCATGGCACACGGCAGATCCAAATCGAGAATGGACAGCCGACAGATTCCTGGCAAGAATGATTACAGCTTTCTCTGAACTGCTTGACGACGGGAGACTCTCTCCAGACTCATCTTTCATAAGTTTCGATCAACTTACCGAGATCATGCGGGAAATCTTTTGGTGGGATGGTCTTTCGGCAAAGTCGAAGTAACACACTTGGTGACTTGGTGTTTTGGGTCCCCGGCGGAAAGGTACCGCCGCTACGGTCTAATTGTCAGCTTTACAGCTGACCTCCCTTTCCCAAACCCGAACAGGAAAATCTCTGCACCCCTGCGCCTCGCCGTTGAAAAAACCCAACCCTGACTGCCTCGTAGCCACTCGCGCGCATGCGCACCGTAAATGTTGGAATTGAGTCTGCTGAAACCCGAAACCCGATCCCGGATATCCTCAGCCAGGCTTACAGCCTGGCCTCCCTCCTAGTTCTCGCGGAAGTCGGAGGGGCTGATCTGGCGCAGGAATTCCTTGAAGGTCTCCGGGCTGGCCTCCAGCTCCATCTGCTCCTCGCTCGCGATGTCCTGCTCGGTGGAATCAGCGGCCTCTTCCTCGGCCTGCTCCGGGGCCAGCTCGACGAACTTGATGTTGCACATCAGATCCTCGCTGACGTAGATCTTCACGTTCTTGCGCAGGGCGAGGGCGATCGCGTCCGTCGGGCGGCAGTCCACCTCGAGCGTGCGCCCGTCGCTGTCGAGGTACAGCTTGGCGTAGTAGGTGCTGCTCTCCAGGCGGTCGATCACCACGCGGGAGACATGCACGCCGAGCTGCCCGAGGATGGTGGACATCAGGTCATGGGTAAGCGGACGCGGCGGGACCTTGTTGTCAACCGCCAGTTCAATGCTGCTGGCCTCGAGCTCACCGATCCAGATCGGCAGGTACAGCTCCTTCTCCATGTCCTTCAGAAAGAGCACCGGCGCCTTCTGGCGGTGGTCGTAGCGCAGATCAAAGAAGTCTACCTTTGTGAGTGACATCCATCTGGATTATACCACTTCAGGACCGGCGATAGTCCGCTCGCGCAATATCCAGCCAAGGCTCAGCGCCGGGGGCGGGGCGGGGCCAATAAGATATTACGGATCCAAAACGGGTAACATAACTCGGAGGGTGACCTCCGGTACAAACCACGACAGGAGGCAATGAGTATGGAGAATTCTCCGGCGCGTCAGGGACAGAGCGCCTGCGCCTGTCGGTACCTGACCTAAGCCGCCAACTATCCAATTTCCCGTTTTCCTAACCCCCCTTCGCCTCCTACGGAGGCAACGGCTGCCGGACCTTCCCGGGTCCGGCAGCTGCGTTTTTCTGCCGACTCGCCCCAAGGGCTCGTCGGTCTGCGCACCGGAGCGAAGCCAAGCTCCGCTCCTTCCGCAAGATGCATTGCCCCCTCCCGGTACGCCTTGGTGGATTGATTCCTTCCTTTATTCCACTTTCAAGATCACTCCGGCGGCAAGGTGCCGCCGCTACTGATTACTGACCACTGACCACCGACCACTGCCCACTGACCACTTCCGCCGATCCCACCCTGCACCCAGCAACCAGCACCCTGCTCCCCTCTCCTGTATGATCTCAAAAGCGATGCAAGACGGGCGATCCAGTGCGAATCGAACGGGTGGTAAGGGCATAACGGCCGGCAGGCCAGGCCCAGCCGCCCGATTCCTGCAGCGTGTCCTCCATGTCTTCAGCTACGGCTGCCTGTCCGCGCTGGTGCTGCCTAGCCTGCTGCTGGTCAGCTGGCGCTACGTGCAGGAATCCCCTGTCGGCGACCCTGTCCAGCGGCCCGGCACAGCGGCTGGTCCATCGCGCGAAGCGTCCCAGGGGCCGGCGCTGCCTGCGGAACTGGCCGACGACCTGACCCGCCGCAAGTTCGAGGACAGCCTGGCCGTGCAGAAGCCGAGCTTCCACGTCGAAAGCACGGACATCGAATTTGGCGACATGCCGGTGGAGCAGCTGGTGCTGGATGCCACGGAAGTGGAGCTGAACGTGCGCGAACTGCTCGCAGGAGAAAAGGCGCGGATCAGCTCCTTTGGCAGCGCGAAGGTCTCGCTGCGCATCTCCGGCGATGCGCTCAGGGCGCAGCTGCTGCCTATGCTCGAAGCCAAGGGCCTGCGCGAACCGCGCATCGACTTCGGCACGAACACGGTCAAGATCACCGGCAGGAAGAAGGTCAAGCTCTTGGGCAGCTTCAAGCTTTCCGCCTCGGCCCGCTTCCAGGTGGAGAATGGAAATGCGATCGGCCTGAAGATCACCGAGCTGGAAAGCGGCCAGCTCAACCTCGGCGTATCCAGCCTGAAGCTGGACTTCCGCGAGGAAGTGCCGCCGCTCAACCTCGGCGCGAGCTACGCGAAGGTTGTGATTGACAGGCTGGAGTTCCGCGGGGGCTACCTGCACGTGGAGGCGCATGCCCTGCAGCTGCCGGCCGGTGCGATTCCGCGCGGGGCGTTGGACGTGCTGTAGGCCGGGATTGCCAGCCTAGAAGACCTCCATCAGGTCCCGGTCCAGCATCAGCGGGTCCAGTGAAATCGTGTGCGCCACGATCTCGATGTACTCACTCGTGCTGTGCAGCTCGTCCACCAGCACCTGCGCATACATCCCGCCGAGGTCCAGTGCCGGCAGGAAGTCGTCCAGCACGAGTGAGAGGTCGCTCACCGTGATGTTCAGCGTACTGAACTGGAAGTCCGTCAACGCAAACCCCACGCGCTGGTCATCCGTGACGTAGAACTGCCCGGTGGCCGCCATGCTGCGGTCCTGGCTGCCACTGACGCTGATCGAGTTGTTGTCAAACTGCACATGCACATCGCTGATGCCTTCCTCTTCCAGCATCGGCACCAGCCGGGCCGCCAGCTCGTCTGCGGACATCTTCAGCTTCAGCTGAGCCGAGCCGACCGCCGTGATCTGGGCCCGCTCACCGCGCAGGATCCGCCGCATGTTGAAGTCGACACCGCTGGCATCGAAGCGCAGTCCCTGGAAGGGGATGTCATCGAGCACGGCGCTGGGACTGTCAACGTGGAACTCCGGCAGGTAGCCGGAGAGGGTCTGCCTGAGACTGCCAAGCTGCACCTCAACCATCGCTGCTTCAGGCAGTTTAAGCTCGCGACGCACGGCCTCGTCCAGCATCCGGCTCAGGCGCGGCAGCAGTACAAGGCTCGCGATCAGGTATCCCGCCAGCAGCAACCCGGCAAGTACGAGGATGTTGCCAAGCAGCCAGCGCATGACCCTTGCCAGCCTGCCTTTCCTGCTGCTGCTTATTCTGCCCCGGATCCGCTTGTCCGCTGTCATTGAAAACCTATTGTGTCGTGCGGTTTAAACATTTAGCAACCTGCAACCTGCAACCAACCCCCTTCTCCAACCGCCCCACTCCTCACTCCTCACTTCTGAACAGTCCCATCTGCAGCGCCTTGCGCGCCTTCTCGCGGGATTCGCGGCGGGTTTCCTCCAGCTCGGCGAGGATGTTCTGTGCGCGCCTGACAACGCTGTCCGGCAGCCCGGCCAGGGCTGCGACCTCGATGCCGAAGCTGTCACTGGCCGCCCCTGCCGCAATCTTATACAGGAACACGAAGCGGCCACTGTCACGCTTCACGAGCACCTGGAAGTTCTTCAGGCGCGGCAGTACAAGTTCGAGGTCTGTCAGCTCGAAGAAGTGCGTGGCGAACAGGGTAAGTGGACGCTCGGGCATCTCATGCAGGTGCTCCAGCACCGCCTTGGCAATGCTGATCCCGTCGTAGGTGGAGGTGCCACGCCCGACCTCATCCAAGAGCACAAGGCTGCGCGGCCCGGCAGTGTTGAGGATCTCCGCCGTCTCCAGCATTTCCACCATGAATGTGCTCTGCCCGCTGGACTGCGCATCCTGCGCACCGACCCGGGTGTGGATGCGGGACAGCACCGGCAGCAGCGCGGAACTCGCCGGTACGTAGCAGCCGCATTGCCCGAGCACGCAGATCGTTGCCACCATGCGCATGTAGGTGCTCTTGCCACCCATGTTGGGGCCCGTGATCAGCATCACCTGCTGGTCCTCGCTGTCCAGCCAGCAGTCGTTCTTCGTGTAGTAGCGCTCGCCGGTGAGCTGCTCCACCAGCGGATGCCGTGCGCCCTTCAGCTCCATGCGCTGCACGTCGTCTGAGTCGGCAAGCTGCGGGCGGACCCACTTCAGGCGCTTCGAGGCCATTGCCATTGAGAGCTGCACATCGAGTGCGGCACTGGCGCGTGCTGCCTCTGACAGGCGCTGGCCTTCACCCAGCAGGCGTGCCACCAGCTCGTCATACAACTCACGCTCGCGCGCCTCAAGCCTGCCCTGCGCCCCGCGCACCTCACCTTCACGGCTGCTCAGCTCATCGGTCACGAAGCGCTCGGCGTTGACAAGGGTCTGCTTGCGCGTGTAATCATCAGGCACCAGCGCCAGGTTGGCCTTGCTGACCTCGATGAAGTAGCCGAAGGCATTGGTCTGCTTCACCTTCAGCGTACGGATGCCCGTGCGCCGGCGCTGCTCCTCCTCGTAGTCGGCAAACCACTGCTCGCCGCCACCCATCAGTGAGCGCAGCTCATCCACCAGCTCATCTGCCCCACTGCGCACCACGTTGCCATCGGACAGCTTGACCGGCGGTTCCTCTGACAGCAGTGTGTCAAGGTAGCCATGCAGCGCGGAGAACTCGCCGATCAGTTCCGCGAGCCTGAGCATCATGGGGTCCTCGCTGCCACTGAGCAGTACGCCCAGGTCAGACAGCGCAGGCAGGCTGTCCGCCAGGGCCCGCAGCTCGCGCGGGTTGCTGCGCCCGAGGCTGGCGCGCTGTACGATGCGCTCGATGTCAACCACCAGCGACAGGCGCTGCCCGAGCTGTGTTGCCAGCGCCGGGTTGTCAAGCAGGCAGGCGATGCACTCATGCGAGGCGCTGACCTGCGTGGCTGCGGCGTATGGCGACAGCAGGCGGCGCTTCAGCTCACGGCGGCCGGCGCTGGTATGGCAGTGGTTCAGCAGGCCGTAGATCCCGCCGCTGGACTGCTCGCCGGGGGAAGCCGCATGTCCAAGCAGGTCGAGGTGCTCCACCGTGCGCGCGTCCAGGTGCAGGCTGTTGCCAAGTGGTACGAAGCGCGGGCTGAGCTGCAGCTCCTCGCTGCGGTAGGTCTCGCGCAGGTAGCGCACCAGTGCATACAGCGCGGTGCAGGCGGCCTGCCTGCCGGCCAGGCCATAGGCCTTAAGTGATGCCGCGCCCAGCAGGTGCTCGACGAAGTAACTTATGTCATTGTCACCGGGCAGCTCCGGGCAGCGCTGCAGGGCCGGGCCAGACTGGCCCGTGCCGCCGCGCAGCTGTGTTGTCAGCGCGGAGTCGGAGATCAGCTCGTCCGGCAGCATCAGCTCACTGGGCCTGAGGCGCAGCACCAGCTCGACCGCCATCCGGATCGAGCGCTCGTCACTGCCCAGCTCATGCAGGTCCACCCGCCCGGTGCCGCTGTCCAGGACGGCGATGCCAGTCTGTTTGCCGCGTGTCAGCAGCACCACGAGGTAGTTGTCAGAATCCTCGGAGAGGTATTCATCCTCGACGAGTGTCCCGGCTGTGATCACCCGGGTCACACCGCGCTCCACCAGCCCCTTGGCCTGCGCCGGGTCCTCTGTCTGCTCGCAGATCGCCACCACCTCGCCGTTGGCAACCAGGCGGCGGATGTAGCGCACGGCGGAGTGGTAGGGGATGCCGGCCATCGCCACGCGGTAGTCCTTCGAGGCATTGCGGGCAGTCAGTGTCAGGCCGAGGATGTCGGATGCCAGCACGGCGTCGGGGCCGAACATCTCATAAAAATCCCCGAGCCGGTAGAACAGGATGCCCTGCTGCTGGGAGTCCTTGATTGCCAGGTACTGGCGGAACAGCGGCGTGATGTTCTCCCGGTCCTGGGGATAGTCCTCATGCACTCCGGGGGGCAGCACTGCCATGGGAAGACATTATATAAGGGAGCAGAAAGCAGATAACAGAAAGCAGACTTGATTGAACGCACGACCGAGTCTGCTCTCGGCTTTCTGCTCTCAGCTTTCTACCCCTTCGGAATGATCTGCTCCACATGCGCGATGCTCAGCAGGCGCGGGCCCTGGTTGTCCACATCGACCAGGAGGAAGCCGTTGTCGCTGCCCTTGATCACGCCGTGGATCGGCTGGCCGGAGACGGAGATGATCACGCCCTGGCCGGACTGGATGTACTCGTCAATGTAGCTGCTCATGCAGTGATGATAGCGCGAAAAGGGAACGGGGAATGGGGAACTGGGAACTGTAGCGGCGACACTCATGTCGCTGGGAGTGTTTTGAGCAATGAAGAATGAGCAATGAGCCTGCATTGGTTCGAGGTTATCTCAGCCTGCTTTGGCTCATTGCTCCTCACTCACTCTTCATCGCTAGCTTCCCATCCCGCAGCCTGCCAGCACGAGCAGCAGCACTGCCAGCATCAGCGGGAGACTGCAGGGGAATGTGATGCAGGATGCGATCAGGCAGCCATCCGCCGCGAGGCTGCAGCACCAGCCGTCCGGGTCAATCCCGCTTCGTCCTGCGGATGTGCGTTTCGGCATCTCCTGCGAGCTTTCATCCATCCAGCTGGGTGGCTTCTGTGCGTAGTAGCCCATGTTTCCTCACGTCCCATATGATGATACGCAGGAATGGACCCATGGATTTCAGGGAATGCCTTGGAGCCGCAACACTGCTCCCTACTTCTCCAGCCGGTATGTGGAGAACAGCATCCCGCTCTCACCCTGTTCGCTGGATGCAAGTTCGAGCCTGCTTTTCGGCAGGCCATGCTCAAACATTCGCTTGCCCTGGCCCAGTACGACCGGGTAGATGAACATCCTGTACTCGTCCACCAGGCCCTCGGCGGTCAGGCTCTGCAGCAGCTCGCCGCTGCCCCAGATGTGGATCTCCGGGCCTTCCATGGCCTTGATTTCCCGGATCCGCGTTGCCAGGTCGCGGGAGACTATCTCTGAGTTGTTCCAGCTGAGCTCGCTCAGCGTGTTCGTGGCAACGTACTTGCGTGCGGCGTTGAAGTTCCGGCCGATCAGGTTGTCATCATGCTTTGGCCAGTAATCGACCCAGATCTCATAGGTCCGCCGCCCCAGCAGCAAGTCAAGCTCGCCGCTGCACATCTGCAGGATCTGCCTGCCAATGCTTTCATCCCGGTATTCCCTGCTCCAGCCGCCATGCTCAAAGCCACCGCTGGGGTCCTCGTCCGGGCTGCCCGGCCCCTGCACCACGCCGTCAAGCGATACATGCATCAATGAAATGATTCGCCTCATCGCGTTCTCCTTAGGTCATCCGGCGACATGAGTGTCGCCGCTACTGCCCACTGCCCACTGACTTCTGATCGCTGACTACTGGTTGATCTCCGGTTCGACGAGCAGGGCCAGCTTCTGCAGTGACTGCTGCCAGCCGAGGTAGCAGGCCTCCAGCGGAATCACGTCCGGCACTCCCTCCTGCACGATGTGCAGTTCAGTGCCGACGCTGACCTCGCGCAGCGTGACCGTGACCTTCATCTCGCCCGGCAGGTTGGTCTCGTCGTCAAACTTGTCCGTGTACACGAGGCGCTCATTGGGGACCACCTCGATGTAGCGGCCACCGAAGGAATGGCTGTGCCCGGTGGTGAAGTTGCGAAACGACATGTGGAAGCCGCCGCCGATCCTGACATCTATGTTGTCAACGGTGCAGAGGTAGCCATATGGCGGGTTCCAGCTTGCAACGGCATCCGCTTCAGTGAAGGCGCGGTAGAGCTTTTCGGGGCTGGTGGCGATCACGCGGTGCAGCTTGACTGTGTTTGGCATCTGATACTCCTGGTTGACTGCCGCCTCGCTGTTTGGTCAGCGGGGGCTGAAAAGTAGTTCAATGTAGCGGCGCAGGTGCGCAATGCTGTCCGCGGCAATCGCTGTATCGCCGGTCGCCTTGGCGAGGATGAATGCGCCCTGGATCACGGCCTGGGTATGCAGCGCCACGCTTGCGGCAGTCCAGTCAGCTCTGTTGCCAGACTGCTCAATCGCCGCCTCAATGTCCGCCTCAAGCGTGCGGGCATGTGCCGTGATGCTGCGCTCGCAGGCCGCCACGAGGTCCGGCCGGGTGAGGTAGGCCTCCTGCGTGATCATGCCAGCGAAGCAGGTGTAGTCCGGCAGCTCCCCCTGCAGCAGCTCCCGGCGGAAGTCGATGTAGGCCAGCAGGCGCTCCAGCGGGTCCTCGATGCGGTGGTACTCCGCGGATGCGAACAGTCCGCCGGTCAGCGCATCCCAGTGCGCCACGGCGGCCAGCGCAAGCTCATCCTTGCTCTTGAAATGGTGGAAGAAGCTGCCCTTCGTCACTCCGGCTTCAGCGCAGATATCTTCGATCCGCGTGGCGGTGTAACCCTTGGCGCGCACGATCTGCAGGGTGGCATTCAGCAGCCGTGTCCGTGAATCAACTTGTTTTGCTTCGTGTTCCATACCCACTGGTAGGTATGATTATACCGACCAGTGGGTATGCTGTCAAGGGGCTTGGGGAAAACTGGAGTGCCGATCGCCGAATCGGCAAAAGTAACGTTTATTGCAAAGCAGAAGTGGAGAGACGCAGAACTCAGACAAGAGGTAAAGATTGTGAGGAGCTGCGAAGCGCAGCTTTGCAGGCTTTGCGGAATCAACCAAGTAGTTGCCGAGCAAGCGAGGCTGCATCATGCCTGAGGCATGACGCCGCAACGCAACTCCTCTCTCATTGCTCACTCTTCATTGCTCATTGCTGCTCCACACTCCAAACTCCCCACTCCGACCTGCTTCAGCCGGTATAACTATTCCGTGGAATGGATCCAGAACAACATCCTGTGTTGACCGACCCGCGTACTGGCCGTGTGCCTGGGTTTTGTGTTCCTGATCTCAATGGGCGTGGACGCACTAAAGAAGAAGCCGGGGCAGTCTGAATAGTTCCAATAGTCCGATAGTGAAATGAAGTGTTAGGGACAGCTGGCTCCGCCGCGAATGAATCCTGCCCTCCCGGTCTTTTTCCTCTCCACCATTCTTACTATTCAGACTATTCGAACTTCTTCCACTTCTTCCACTGACCAGCCGCAGGCCAGCTCTCTCCCTTACAATATTCCCCGTGAGTTACCGCCACCTGGTTTCCATCCGCGACCTGTCCGAACCGGACCTGCACCAGCTGCTCGACCTCTCCGAATGGTTCATGCCCCAGGTCGAGGCCGGCGGCTTCAAGATGGACACCCTGCGCGGCACCTCCTGCATCCTGCTGTTCTACGAAGCCTCGACCCGCACCCGCGCATCCTTCGAGGTGGCCGGCAAGATGCTCGGCAGCGACACCATCAATGTCGGCAGCAAGGGCAGCAGCACCGAAAAGGGCGAGACCGTCAAGGACACGGCGCTGACGCTGAACGCCATGGACCACAACTGCGTGGTGATGCGCCATGAGACCGCTGATGCGATCAACATCTTCGCGCAGTATTTCGAGCGCGGGCTGGTCAACGCCGGCAGTGGGCTTGGCCAGCACCCGACCCAGGCCCTGCTGGACGCGCTCACCCTGCGCCGCGCCGGCCTGCTGGAGAAGGGCCGCCGTGTGGCAATCGTGGGTGACCTGCGCCACAGCCGCGTGATGCGCTCCAACCTGCAGCTCTGGGCCAGCCTCGGAATGGACACCGTGCTCGTCGCCCCGCCGCAGCTGATGCCGGACGGCTGGGAAGGCCTGCACCCTGAGCACTGGGCGGATGACACAACGGGCTACGGCAGCGTGACCTGGGACACTGACATCGACCGCGTGCTGCCTGATGTGGACGCCGTGATGATGCTGCGCATGCAGCGCGAGCGGATGGACGGCGGCTACCTGACGAACTCCGATGAGTACTCCAAGCTGTACGGCCTGTTCGGGCACCGCATGAAGAAGCTGCCGCCACACGCGATCATCATGCACCCCGGACCTGTCAACCGCGGCGTGGAAATCAGTGAGGAAGCCTTCCTCGACCCGCGCTGCCGGATCACCGAACAGGTGACCTGGGGCGTGGCCAGCCGCTGTGCACTTCTATGCTGGAGCTGCGGCCGGCTTCCGGTGGGATTCGCCGTCACGGCCTGACCCGGAAGGCAGTCTGTGCAGGATCCCGGATAACAAGGAGGCTGCTTACAGGATGTCTGCGAAACTGATGGTCATTGTTGGCATCATCGGCCTGAACCTGCTGCTTTGCATCGCCATGGTGATTTACCAGTACGCAAGCGGGGTGAGAATCAGAAGGGGTGACATCAGCTCCCCGATCCACAACGGTTTCTATCTGCTGGTGGCTGTCTCGGTTGTGATCATCGCCCTGGTTGAATACGGGTTTCCGGACTGAACTGATCCTCAGCCTGCCCGTCGTAAACATGATCATCTTATGTATGACAAGATTATTTCCGATTCCTGACTGTAAGTTACAATCATCGGGTCCCTGTGGACCCCCTGCGGGAACCGCCCGCCTGAAGGAATGTTGATGAAGAAGCTCTTGATCGTGATGCTGCTGGCACTGGCGCTGCCCTTCGCCGCCCAGGCCCAGGAAGACGAAGCCGCTGCTCCCGAGGAGACCCCGGCTGCCCCTGCCATGGCCGCCGAGTATGCCCGCCAGAGCTTTGGCAACTTCAGCCTAGAGCTTCCCACGCATGGCACCCTCAAGCGCCCCGGCGATGCCGACTGGAAGGAGGAGGAGCAGGTCGTCTTCAACTGGTTCGGTGACAAGTCCGACCCGATTGTGCTGATCCAGTGCCGCGTTGACAGCTTCGAGGATGACCTCGAGCAGAGCGCCTACGACATCTTCTGCGACACCCTGCTTTCCAACTGGCTCAACTCAGATGACAACTACACCGTGCTTGATCCGCCGCTGCCGCGCAGTGAGGGAGAACCGCGCCGCACGCGCAGCATGCTCGGCTCGCATACCTGGAACCTGATCCAGATTGACGACCACTCCGATGCCAACGGCGGCAAGATCTACTACTCGATCTTCTGCACCTACAGCGGCAGGGACATCTACACCATCAGCTTCTACTACCTCAATCCGATGACCAAGGAAGACACCCGCGTCAAGGATTTCGGCAAGCCGCTGCTGGAGAGCTTCCGCATCGCCGGTGAGGGCAGTGCCGTGGAGGAGGATGAGATGGCGGCTGAGGACGGCGCTGCCTAGCGCAGGATCGTTGCCAGCCTCATTTCAAAGTCCTCACGGGTCATCTCCGTCGTGACGTAGCCGACAACCTTGCCGTCACGGTCAAGGAAGAAGGTGGATGGGAATGCGCTCAGGCCGAGCTTTTCCTTGACATCCACGCTGTGGTACATCGGGATCTCAAACCCCTTCTCCTTCCAGAAGTCCTCGGCGGCCTTGCTGTCAACGGAGACCGCGATCATGTCGAACTCGGCCTTGCGCTCCTTGTAGACCTCATTCAGAGCGGGCAGTTCGTCCACGCAGGGCGGGCACCAGTCACCCCAGAAGTTGACAACCAGCGGCCTGCCGTAGAAGGAGCTGATACCAAGCACCTCGCCGTCCGCACGGCGCACGCTGAATTCCGGCATCGAACGCGCTGAGGAAGCACCGTCTGATTCCGATCCACCGCCGGGATTGGCCTGCTCGCCTGCTGCATTCTCTTTGGATGCGGCTGCATCCTGCTCGAGCTTGTTTTCTGTGACGTAAGCCTGGCCTTCCTGATCTTGAGCGAGGGTTTTTGCATTGCCGGCCTGTTCTTCGGCGGTCTTGTTGCAGGAAACGGCCAGCAGCAGTATCGCTGCCAGGGAAAGGATAATCAGCTGGATGGCTTTCATGGTCAGTCGTCCACTCCGGGAATTACAGGTTTCAGATGATATCAGGCGCACGGTTCTGTGCCCCTGTCCTGATTGACGCAATCGAAGGCTGACTGTTCGTCGCTTCAGCGCGTGATTTCCGCCAGCTTGGCTTCGAACTCCTCAGCACTGATCTCCCCGAGGTGCTCATCCACCACTTCACCCTCGCGGTTGATGAAGAAGGTATGCGGGATGCCATGCACGCCGTACATGTCACCCCAGTCGCCATCCAGTCCCCACGGGAAGGTGTAGCCGCTCTGCTGCATCCAGGGAACCGGTTCCTTCGCGCGGTGCGAGGCCAGGGCCAGCAGCTCGAACTCGCCGCTGTGCTGCTTGTACATCTGCTCAAACACGGGAAACTCCCGCTTGCAGGGCTCTCACCACTCGCCCCAGAAGTTCAGCACCAGTGGCGTCCCGATGAAACGGGATGCCTCCATCGGGCTGCCATCCGGGCTCGTGTATTTCGCTGTCAGCAGCGGGCTGCTCTCTGCCACTTCCGGCACCACTGGGCTGTCGCCGGGCGAGTCCTTGATAGGCTGGCCTGCAGCAGCTGCATCGTCCGCATTGCCTTGGACCGTGGAATGAACGCCATCCGCTGAGCCGGAAGAGTCCTGTGGCTGTTTATTGCAGGAAGCCAGAAGCAGCAATGCGATGCAAGGCAGCAATAGCTGGATGCGAATCATGTAATGCACTGCTCCTGTCGCGATCCGGGCTTACTTGATGAGCTTGGCCAGCTTAGCCTCAAACTCATCGTGTCCCATCATGCCGACCTGCTGGTCAACCAGGTTGCCCTCAGCATCGATGAAGAAGGTATGCGGAATGCCGCTCACACCGAACTTCGTGCCGCCATTGACATCGTGCACCATCGGGAAGCTGTAGCCGTTCTGGCTCCAGAAGCCTTCCGCATCCTGCGATGTCGGCGCGGCTACTGCCAGCAGCTCGAACTGACCCTGGTGCGCTTCGTAACTTTTCTGGAAATCAGGTAACTCCTGAACGCAGTACCCTCACCAGTCGGCCCAGAAGTTCACGACAAGTGGCTTGCCGAGGTACTGGGCCGTGGTCTGGGTCTGTCCACCCGTGGTCTTGAAGCTGAAATCCGTGGCCGGGTTGGGTTGCAGGGCATTGCCCCCGCTGCTGACCGTGCCACCACCACCGGAACCAGCCTGGTTGGTCTTGTTGCAGGAGAAGCCCAGCCCGGTCACCAGGACCAGGGCCAGCAGCAACATCCTTGCAGTGATCTGTTGCATTGTTCACCTCGCGGCCACGTGCCATGCGGCCGCTTCATAGTGATATTACAGTATCGGGCTGGCGATCGCTGCCTCTGCCAGCCATTCTGTGGAGAATTCCGGGACGAGCTTGACTTTAAACTGACTGGTCAGTATAGTTTTTCCGTGAGTGATTCACCAAAACGCGGGGCGCGCGAGAAGCTGATAGCTGCGGCGACGGAGTTGATCCGGCGTAACGGCTACAGCGCGACCAGCGTGGACAGCATCGTGGAAGCGGCCGGGGTCAGCAAGGGCAGCTTCTTCTACCACTTCGAGGGCAAGGAGGCACTGACCACCGCCTGCCTCGAGAACTGGGACCGGATGACCACCGGCATGCTGGCGGACGCGCCATTCATGCAGCTGGAGGACCCAGTGCAGCGCCTGCAGGGCTGCCTGGAATTCTTCATCATGGTGTTCTCCGATGCCCGCCAGTATCCCTCCTGCCTGGTCGGTACCACGGTGCAGGAGGTGGCGGACAGCAGCCCGACGCTGCGGGAGGCGGCCCGTACCTGCTTTTCGCATGCAGCCGGGCAGATCGGGGGACTGATCGCCGGGGCCGCGCAGGCGCGTGGCAGGGAACTGGACAGCATGGGCCTCGCGAACCTGTGGATGGCCACCCTGCAGGGTTCGCTCCTGATGGCCAAGGCCAGCGGGGATCCGGCCCGGATCCCGGCAAACCTGCGCAGCCAGCGGGACTACATCCTCGGGCTGCTTGGATAGGCAGCAGGGAGCAGAAAGCAGGGAGCAGACTCCCTTGTTCGATACATCAAGTCTGCCTGCTGCTTTCAGCCAGCTGCTCACTGATTAATCTGACAACACTTCGGGAGAACAGGATGACGATAGCGGAAGCGATTCTGATGGAGATCGAACAGGAGGCCATTGCCACGCGCAAGTGCCTCGAGCGCATCCCGGCCGACAGGCTGGACTGGAAGCCGGCGGAGAAGTCGATGAGCGCCGGCGAGCTGGGCATGCACATTGCCACTTCCCCGAGCGGGATCCTGTGGATGATGATGCAGGACGAAACCGGCTTCCCCGACCCGCCGGCCGAGAAGCCGGCGATCACGCATGCCGGCATCATGCAGGCCTTCGAGGACAGCCTTGCCAGGCAGCGTGAGACCTTCCCTGGCCTGACTGACGAGTTCATGACGGCGGAGTGGAAGTTCCTCAAGGATGGCAAGGTGCTGATGGCCCTGCCGCGTGTGGCCTTCGCTCGCATGGTGCTGCTCAGCCACATCTACCACCACCGTGGCCAGCTCAGCGTCTACCTGCGCCAGCTGGATGTACCGGTGCCGAGCATCTACGGACCGAGCGCGGATGAGCTGCCGCCCTTCATGCAGGAAGCCGCAGGGTAGGAGCTAGGACATAGGACAAATTCAGAATTCAGGGTAGCGGTGGCGCCTTGCGCCAATTGAGAGAGACTGCCGAATCATTCAGATTCAGACATTCCCGGCAGGTGGTGCTTGTCATTGCATGCGCGATGAACCAATCAGGGATCGCTTATATGAAGACGGTCACAGAACTACGGGAGATGCCCTTTCAATTGGCGCGAGGCGCCACCGCTACAAATATTCGCTCGCTGATTGCGCGATGCATCTTCATGGGCAGCGATGCAACTTCAGCGCGACCCGGGTGCGCGGATGCGCAGCCGCAGCGCCAGACCGAATTCTCTTACCCGCTCATGCAAGCATTCGCGGGTCTGCAAACCGGAGCGAAGCAAGCTTCACTCCTCTTGCCCGATGCATCTTCATGGGCAGCGATGCAACTTCAGCGCGACCCGGATGCGCGGATGCGCAGCCGCAGCGCCAGACCGATGAGTGCTTGCACGAAGCGGCAGCCAGAAAAGGAAGAACCCCGCATTTCTGCGGGGTCTTTCTCTTTTAAAATCCGCTCTTCTTTTTGAGCACTGCGTTGTACAGAGATGATACAGGTTCTGACCATCCGTGTGGTTTGGCCTGCGTAAAATGACAACCAATACAAAGTAAAAAATTAAGTGGTCAGTGGTCAGTGGTCAGTGGGAGTGGGCAGTGGGAGGTCAGGCCCATGGCCTGACAGGTATACGGTCCCATGGACCGCATGAGTGCGCAGAAGGCAGAAGGCAGTGGGTAGAAGCAGAATGAGAAACAGAAGCAGAAGCAGCCGCCGGTTCATTGCTATGGATTCAGCCTGACCACTGACTACTGACTACTCACCACTAAAAAAAATCCCCCACATTGCTGCGGGGGTTTTGTACTTGTCAAACGCTCCGTATTCTCGGAGTTCCATACCAGTTGCCTTTCCATCCAGGCTTCCCAATCAATCCTGCCCTGCTGTGTGGGCTTACAAGGTGAAGGCCTTTTTGGCCCCGCCGGTGTTCCCATATCCACCGGCACCTCGTTATGGCCCCGATGATACATCTTCTGCTTTGATCTGAGGTTCAGCCCCGGTGAAAAGATTGTCAACTGAGGATTAACTTCACTGCATTTCCGGGAATCCGCACATGGATATTCTGCACAGCGTGGGTTATCCACATGTTGTCAATGCTGTTAATGCCCTCTATGCTCCCTTTAAGCCAGTCTGCATTCCGATACGTACGTCAGCCTGTCGCCAGGTCGGCGTCATCGTCCACCGGCCGGGCATTGCTGGATTCACTGCGCAGGAACAATCCGGTCAGCAGCCAGGGGATGCCGGCGGAGAGCAGCAGTGCGCCCATGATCATGTAGCCATCCATGCTGTAGCGGAAGGTGAGGATCTGCTCGAAGCCCGGGAAGGGCCCGAATGCAAAGGCCTGGGTGCTCAGCTCCAGCAGGTTCTGGTACTTCTGCGTAAGCACGAATGGCACGACGGAGCAGTAAAGCGCCAGGCAGGTCAGCAGCGCATACAGCACGGCGGGCAGGGGACCGCGCCGTCCCATGATGAACAGCATCGCGAACAGGCCGAGGATGCCCATGATCGGCACCGGAGCTGCGATCCAGGCGATCCCGCTGCCGGGATGCATCAGCGGGGCAGTGGCGAACAATGGCCCATAGGTTATCTCCTCGCCGATTATGACCCTTGGTTTTCCTCCAAGCGGGTAGGGACCGTATCCGTAGCTGTGCATGCTCAGGTTCCGGCGCGCGTTCAGGAATGGGCCAGGAGATTTATAGGTCCAGTGGGCGACGACAGGATTTTCAAGGGACCAGCCAGGCGGCAGTTTCCCGTTGGTTCGCACGTGGCTTGCCATCTTCTTTTCGATCAACTCCAGATCAGTAACCGCCCCGAGATAGATGCTCTCGCTGTCCTCGCGTACGTCCTGCACCGGATAGGGTTGAGTGACGTCCACCCGGCGCATGGCAGAAGGTCCGGTCGTCCACAGGAATACAAGCACCAGTGACAGCATGGCAGGAATGCCAGCCCTGCGCCAGCGCGGCATAAGGAATCCGGCGATGATCCCGGCAAGCATCACTCCACCAAGCATCACGGTTATCCAGGCAAAAACGCCATCCAGCCGGCCGGACACACTGCTGTAGCCATATTCAGTCAGCAGCGGCTCCAGCAGTATCAGTCCTCCGAACAGGATCAGGGTGTGGATCAGTTTGTACTGCAGCAGCCTGGCAATCAACACACCCAGGCCGAGCCGCCAGGCATCCAGCACGCCACGGGCCAGTACGTAGAAGAACATGCCCCGGCTGATTGCCAGCAGCAGCCAGCAGCTGATTGCCAGCGGGCTGAACTGGTTTGGCAATACCCCGGGATTGTACATTGTCCGGCTGTACTCCCGGGAAATCCCCTGCAGGTAACCGGACAGGGCATCGCCAAGCAGGGCCAGTGCGAACCAGAACATCAACCAGCCCAGTTCGCGCCATTCCTCGCGGTTTGGCTTGCGGTGCAGGGTGGCAACCACCTGGTCGGCGATATGCGCCGCCGACAGTTTGCGCCGCACTTTAGGTTCCGCCAGTTTCGCCTCGGCGGCCCTGGCTGCATCGCTGCCCTCGTCAGCCTGCAGGCAGTCCAGGTGGTCCGACAGTTCGCTGGCAATCTCCGAGTGCCGCTGGGGTGACAGCCCCCAGTCATCAGGATGTCCGAAGCGTGTATCCATGTCCGTCCCCTATGTGGTCTCCACCAGATTTGCATCTGAATCACTCTTGCCCGCATCGACCATGAAGGCTGACATCAGCATGAACAATGACAATGGCACAAGCATGAAAACGATGATCGCGTAATTATTGTCGGAATAGCTCCCGGTGTTCAATGCGACGGTTAACTGCGGGAATGGATGGATCAGAACTGAGCTGACTGCATACTGAAAAGGGGTGCCGAATTCCGTCCAACTCGTGTTGCCGCTCCAAGGTGAAAAGGGAGCATCCGGAAACCGCAGGAAAATTACCAGGCAGGTTATCAGCGAAAATGCTGCCCCGGTTGGTGCAAGCATCTTGTGCAAACCAGCCTTGACTGATCTGGAAGCATCTTTCGTGCCATGCAGTATCACGCTTGCAAATGTAAGCAGCAGCATGATGATCGTTGTCAGGACAGTGAAGTTACCGGTCACATCAATATATGGCTCGGTCAGCCAGGTCTTCCTGATTTCCATATCCGGACGCAGGTGGGCCTTGTCAATGCCAAAGGATTCCCGCTTTTTTGAATACGCATTGATGAGACTATGCCCAACCTGAACATCCGAAGCGATGCCATCGAGGATAGCCCAGCCCTCTTCAAGGTTGACCCGCTGGGGGTCCATCCCATTGTCAAGAATCTCCTGCAGCACCTTCTGGCTCAGCTTGGACTTGCTCTGGAAATGAACAACAGCTCCAGGCCCCGTGAAGTAAGCAGCCAGCGCAAACATTGCCAGTCCGGAGGATACCAACCAGAGGCGCGACCTATTCATCAAGAGAAGAAGTATTGCAACGATGCCTGCCGAAATGGCAAAAAACTCGGATGTCAGTGGAAGCTGATGTGCAAGGTTTGTCCTCAGCTGACTCGTGTTCTCAGCTGTCAGGAAATTGCGGAACATCACTGCCTGCACAATGGAAATCCAGAGGGAAAGCTGGATGGCTCTGGCTGCCATAACTCCGATGCCAATCCTGCTGGATCTCTTAAGTATGGCAACCAGCTGGCAAATGACGCCGATTCTGCCCGCCTGGCACAAAAGCCATGCAAGGAGAATTGCCGCGAACACAATTGGACTGGACTCTTCAGAGGAGAAGTACCTGCCGAATCTTTCTCCTGGAATATACGGAAACAAAGCTGCGGTTCTTTCGAGATACTGCCATGCCGCTGTGCCTCCTGCCAGCAGCACGATCCAGAAGCCCAGCCACATCCATTCGCGCAATTCAGCTGGAGTAGGCCAGCGCAGCAGTGTCGTTGTCAGCTGGTCGGCCACATGGGCGGAAGAGATCTTCTTTCGTACCTGCGGTTCCGCCAGCTTCGCCTCGGCGGCTCTGGCAGCGTCGCTGCCCTCATCCGCCTGCAGGCAGTCCAGGTGGTCTGACAGTTCGCTGGCAATCTCGGAATGCCGCTGCGGCGACAGCCCCCAGTCATCAGGATGTCCGAAGCGTGTATCCACGGCTCAGCTCCCGGCGCTGCCAGGTTCGAGGTCCGCGCCGATCGCCTTCAGCGCGCCCTGGGCCTGCTTCGTGAACTGCACGCGGCCCTTCTCCCAGCGGCCCTGGCCCTTCTTCGTGAGCCGGTAGACCTTGCGCGGGCGGCCGTTGTCAGCCTCGATCCACTTGCAGGACAGCAGGCCCTCCTGCTCCATGCGGTGCAGCACCGGGTAGAGCGACTCCGGCCGCACCGTCAGGTCGCCCCCGCTCCTTTCCTGGATCCCCTTGGCGATCCCGTAGCCATAGCCCTCCCCCCTGGAGAGTTCGTTGAGGATGAGCAAACGCAGCATCCCGGCCATGTACTCCTGCTGAGCCATGACAGCCTCCTTCATATACTACGATATGTAGTATAACAGGAAAATGGGGGAAGTGAAGAAGTCTGGGTAGTTTTAACAGTCTGGAAAATTGGGGAAGGGAAGAAGTGGTTAGTGGGAGAAGTGGAAACAGATTTGATAGAGCGAAGAGTCGGGAAGTTCTGGAAGATGAAAATGGATAGCAGCGATGGAAATCAATCCACCACTGCTATCTATACTATTCAAACTATTCGGACTTTCCCTTACGGTCCCGGGAAGGCCTTGGCCACCACGTAGATGTGGTTGCTTTCCACTCCATCGCCGTTCTTGGCGTAGACATAGCCGCTTGTGAGCGTCGGGTGGAAACGTGCGGTACCCGCCGGCGTCCAGCTGTTGATGATGTAGTTCGGCGGCGGGATGTCGGCATGCCAGGTCAGGGTGTTCACGTCAACTGCCGTGCCGCTGCCGTCCGGCAGGGTGTTGGCAACGAAACTGAACTCGATGGAGCCATCCGAGTTGAAGCTCACATTGCGCACCTTGAAGGCCGTCTCCGGTGTCAGGCCGTCACCCTCCACAGTGGCCCAGTCCGTATCGGCCGGGTCCGGTATGATGTACAGCAGTTCCACCACCTCAGGCACGTAGATGAAGTGGAGGCTGTTCTGGGTGTCAACGCCGGCCGCCACTCCGTCCAGTGAAAACTGCGTGTCCGTGAACGCAGCGTTGAACTGCACCTCGCCCGTCGCCTGGTCAATGCTCTGGGTGGCCCCGGCATCACTGGCGCGGATCTCCACCCCGGCGTCTCCGGTGACGTCGATGCCGTCGTCGGTGATCCTGAACGTGAAGCTGTTGCCGATTATCGTGTCCGTCAGCACATAGGGGTCAGCCAGCGTGCCGCTGCCCTGCGAGGGCTTGTCAAGGAAGTCCAGCACGATGAAGGGCGGGTTGTCAATGACCTCAGGCACGAACACCGGCTCCGGCGAAAAGCCGAGGTTGCCACTACCGTCATCAAGCCGCGGGTAGTAGCCGTTGCCGGGCAGCGGGTTCCCCGGGGAATAGCTGAAGCTGAGGCGGTCCTTGCTCTTGTCGCCGCTTGCGCTGGAGATTGCGAGGTTGTCAATGTCCGAATGCACGGCGCTGACGATCTCGAACACGTGGTAGCCGCCGCTGCCGGCATTGCCGAAGTTGACGCCGATCGGGGTGATGTCCGACAGGTTGATCACACCGTTGCCATCGCCGTCCACCACGCTCTCGACCTTCCCGATCGGGAAGCCGCCGGTCTGGCTCTTGTTGAAATGCTGCGCCAGCGGGGTCAGGTCGGCGACGTTCACCTCGCCGTTCTGGTCGTAGTCCGCCGGGTTGTTGTACAGCCAGCTCAGCAGCTTGGGGTCATTGTCCCAGGTCAGCTGCAGCGGCGTTGCCTTGGCGCTGTCATTCACCTTGGAAGCGATGCGCGCCTGCGGCTCCAGCCGGAAGCGCAGCAGCGCCAGCTCGCCGGATCCACTGAAGCCGTTCTGCTCATCGGGATGCACCAGCACCTGGCCGGCCTGCAGCTGTCCCATTGCGGTGGGCTGCATCAATGACAGCGTGTCATCTTCGTTGCCAAAGGCAGTCGTGGGAGCTGCATCAAGCGGATTCAGCTGTGCACCGTCGAAGTCCAGCTCGTAGTACAGCGCGGTCAGGTGATTGGCCCGGTTGGCGCGCACACTGACAATCAGCTCATCGCCCTGCCGGCGGCTGCTGATCCCGAAGGAATCCGCGGAGGCCGCGCCGATGAAGCTTTCATCCATCACGCGCAGGCTGAGGCTGGCCGTGATGTCACGGTTCCCGTCCGTGCTGAACTGCTTCATCGTGTTGCCGCAGGCGCAGGCGAACAGCGCGAGTAGCAGGGACAGGCCGGTGGCGAAGCGAATCCACATGTGGACCCCCATTGGCGATATGCCGTACATATAGATGTTATGGCAGCCGGGGTGAAAGGTCAATGCACAGTGGGCGGAGGAAGCAGAGAGCTGCAAGCAGACACGGCCTGCGAATATCATGGTCTGCTTTCAGCTATCTGATTTCTGCATGCCCTGCATGGCATAATCACTGCCGTGGGCGCAAAGCTTAGCCAGGAACAGCAACTGGAGGAACTCACGGCGCAGGAAGCCAAACTGCGCGCTTCCGGCAGTCCGCCGGATCCAGAGAAGCGCATGATGCGCGCTGGCATCCTGGTCAGGCTCGGCCGCTACGATGAGGCACACAACGCGCTCGATTCGGCCGCTGCCGCCTGTACGGAGCTGGGCATCCCTGAGCTGGCCCGCATCATGAACATCCGCGCTGATGTGCTGCGCCTGCAGGGGCTGTACTCGGAAGCCCTGGCAAGCATCCAGGCTGCGGAACAGCGCTCGCTGGCAGATGAGCACTTCTTCCCCGGTATCTACAACACCTGGGCGAACATCCTTGCTGACCTGGGCCGTCCCGGACAGGCCCTGAAGCTGATCCAGCGCGCCGGGGACTATTTTGCGGGCGAGGGCATTGCCTTCCCGCCACCGTTGGCCACGAATCGTGGCAACATGCTCAAGTCCCTGGGCCGCTACCATGAAGCGCTTGAGGCATATGACCATGCCCGCCGCCTGTACGAGGAACAGGACAAGCCTGTGTTCCCAGGCATCTATTCCATGATCGGCCTGACCCTGATCCTGCAGGAGAAGTACGCAGAGGCCCTGTTGCCGCTGGATGAATCGGAACGCTTCTGCCATGAGCAGGGCTGGGCACCGTGGTTCGGCATCGACATGTACCGTGGTGTGTGTTTCGGCAAGCTGAAGCGGTACGGGGATGCCATGGCGGCTTATTCCCGTGCCCAGGCGATCCTTGATGAACAGCGGGTGATCGGGGAGTGGGAACTTAATTTCAGCCGGGCAATCACGATGTACGAGGCCGGACATGCAAGCGAGGCCATAGCGGAGGTTTACGAGGCCATCGCCCTCTGCGCCAAACTGGGCGTGGACCAGCCGGCGTTCATGATGGAGACCCTGCAGGACTGGTTGTCACCGCAGCCGGAGAAGCTGGCAGCGCAGCAGCAGGCCAGCCAGCCCGCTCCAATAGAGCCGGTGCCCGACAGCGAGAAGCGCTACGATGCATTCCTGAGCTACCGCCGCGATCCCGGCCTGCCCTATTCAATGCTGATCAAGACGCACCTGGACATGAATGGGCGCAGCATCTTCCGCGACCAGGAGGACCTGCATAAGGGCCAGTTCCACGAGGACATCATCGATGCCATCCGCCACAGCCGGCACATGATCGTGCTGATGACGCCGGGTTTCTTCGAGCGCTGCAGCAATCCCGAAGACGTGCTTCGCAATGAGATCTCCACCGCGCTGCGCTGCGGCACGCACATCATCCCGCTGATGATGGAGGGGTTCAGCTGGCCGCAGCCAGCTGATTTGCCGGCGGATATCCGCGACATCTGCAAGGTGAATGCGATGTCCTATTCCAGCGAGTTCTTCAGCGCCTTCATTGACAAACTGCTGCGCTGGATGGGCTGACTGCCCGGATTGCCAATCCCAGCTGCAGCCTATCGACCACGGACTACTGACTACTTATTCCCGACCGTTCCGTAACCCACCGTCTGCCAGACGCCGTCAGCAAACTTCATGATTACGCGCTGGCCGTTCAGGGTGGTGAACTTCAGCCAGGGCTCGCCGTTCATGGTGCTGATGCTGACCTCGAAGTCGAAGTCCACATCCGCGCTGAGCGCTTCGCTCCACCAGCTGCTGCCATCCTGGTAGGCGCCCATGATGGTGTCGCCCTCGCGGAATACCAGCGTCAGGCCGTGCTGACTGTGGAAGGTGGCGAAGCAGCCGAAGTCACGCTCGGCGGCGGCGCTGACCGTCTGGCCCGGGCCATTCTCCGGGCCGACACTCAGGCGGCCCTCCTCATTCAGCGCGATATGCGTCACGCTGCCATCGCTCAGCTCAAGCCGGGTCTCGGTGCGGAAGCGGGTGGCATAGCTTTCCACCGGTGCGGCCGGTGCGGCCTGCTCCTGTGGCGGGGCCGGCTGCTGCTGGGCCTCACGCGGTGGCTGGGGCAGTGAGGCGCCACTGGCCCCGCTGTTGCCATAGTAGTAATAGTTGTTCGTCACACTGTTGTCATTCACCACCGTGTCCGGCGTGTCGTCATAGCGGCGGTCATTCTGCCGGTCACGGAAGTAGCCCAGCTCGGGGT
Source organism: Planctomycetales bacterium (assembly GCA_022646745.1). GTDB lineage: Bacteria > 4484-113 > 4484-113 > 4484-113 > JAFGCY01 > JAHEFU01. The sequence goes on from CP060262.1 coordinate 1,302,488, forward strand.
AGTCCGGTGCGGTGTAAAGCTGGCCGGTCACCTGCTGCTGGTAAGGGTTCTGGTAACCGAGCCCCATCACCGGATAGCCGTACTGGATCACCAGCGGGTAGCCGCCGGAGTAGTAGCGGTTGTTGTAGTACGGCGAGGAATAGCCGCAGCCGCAGCCGTCGTAGCAGCCGCCGCGATGCCCGCCGTAGCTGACCTGCGGCAGGCCGAGGTACTGGCTGTCCGGCAGCACGCGCTCGCTGCCACTTTCCAGCCCGCGCGGGATGAACACGCGGTAGCCACCGCGGTCATTCGGGTGGTCTGATGTCTCGCCGTAGCCGTAGCTGAAGTCGTTGTAGTAGTCGTTGTGGCGGTTGCGGTGCCGGCCGTTGTACAGCCTGTTGCCATAGTCGGCTCGCAGGTCGCCGTCGCGATAGCTCAGGGACAGGCCGGGCTGGTAACCGTAGTTGTAGCCATAGTTGTAGTAGTAGGGCGTGCCATACAGGCCGTAGCTGTAGACCTGGCCATTGACGTAGCCGCGCTCTCCGGAGTCGAAGCGCAGGCGCAGGGAGAAGTCGTCATCCGCATGCGCCGCCGTCGCCAGCAGCGAGCCTGCCAGCAGCGCGCCTGAGCACATCATCAGTAAGTTCCTTCCAACCATGTCCTGCCTCCGGGCACAGCCATGCTGCGCCATCGCACATACATATATAGACTACCAGAATGGACACCCGGTTCAGCTGCCGATGTAACGGGGCCAGCTCTGGTATCATCCCCCCCTGTGGAGCGAAGCTTCGACATCATCGTGGTGGGCGGCGGCCATGCGGGCTGCGAGGCCGTGCATGCGGCGGCCCGGCTGGGCCTGAACTGCTGCCTGGTCACGATGCGCCTCGACGGCATCGGGCATATGCCCTGCAATCCCAGCATCGGCGGGCCGGCCAAGGGGCATTTGACCCGCGAGATTGATGCGCTCGGTGGCCTGCAGGGCAGCGTGACGGATGCGACATATGTGAATGTGCGCATGCTGAACACCGGCAAGGGTGCTTCGGTGCAGGCCCTGCGCGCCCAGAGCGACCGCATCGGCTACAGCATGGAAATGCGCCGCCGTCTCGAGCTGACCCCAAACATCACGCTGGTGGAAGGTGAGGTCACGCAGATCCTCACGCAGCCCGATCCAGCTGGCGGCATTCCGGCTGCCCGCGGCGTAATGCTCGCTGACGGGCGTGAACTGGCTGCCACTCGGGTCGTGATCTGCCCCGGCACATTCTCCCGGGCGGTCTGCTTCGTCGGTGACCGCAGGCATGAAGCCGGGCGTTGGGGCGAGAATTCCGCGATGGCACTCGGGCATGACCTGGAGCAGCATGGCATACGCACGCAAAGGCTCAAGACCGGCACCAGCCCGCGCATCGACAAGCACACGATTGACTACACCGCGCTTACGCCGCAGCTCAGCGAATGGCGCACGAATGCCTTCTCGAACTACGAGCCGAGCATGCTGCCGAGCTGGTTCCTGCCCTGCTGGCTGACGCGCACGACGGACGAGACCTGCCGCCTGATCCTCGAGAAGCAGCACACTTCCGCGCTGTACAGCGGGGCCGTGACCGGCACCGGGCCGCGCTACTGCCCGAGCATCGAGGACAAGGTGGTGCGCTTCCCGGACGTGATGCGGCACCCGATCTTCATCGAGCCGGACGGCCTGAACGTGGACATCCTCTACCTGCAGGGTCTGAGCACATCTTTACCGCTGGAGGTGCAGCGCGAGTTCCTCGCCACCATCCCGGGCCTTGAGCATGCGAGGATCCGCCGGCCGGGATATGCGGTGGAATATGACGCGGTCAACCCGCTGGACCTGACGCAGCACCTGGAGAGCCGCCAGATCAGCGGGCTGTACTGCGCCGGGCAGTTCAATGGCACGAGTGGCTATGAGGAGGCCGCCGCACAGGGCCTGGGTGCCGGTGCGAATGCTGCGCTGTCACTGCTGGGCCGCGATCCGCTGCCGCTCACCCGCGAGAACAGCTACATCGGTGTGCTGCTTGACGACCTGACCACCCGTGGCACGGATGAGCCCTACCGCATGCTGACCGCACGCTGTGAGCATCGCCTGCTGCTGCGGCATGACAATGCCTTCATGCGGCTCGGGCCGATTGCACGGGACGCGGGGTTGCTGAGCGAGACACAGGTCCGCGAGCTGGAGGCGATGCGCACGAAGGTGTATGCGCTGGATGCCCGGCTGGCGGAGGGTCGCATCCCGGCTGCCGACCAGGCGGCGCTCGGGCTGGAGTTCAGTCGCGAAGAGACCCGCCGGGCCCGCGAGCTGATGCGGATGGGCAGGAGCATCGACTCATTGCTGGACATCCTCGAAGCGCAGGATGCTGGCAACGATGCTTCGGGGTTGCGTCCGGAAACGCCATCCGGGCCTGAGCGCTGGCCGACGGCCTTTGACCGTCCGCTCGGCAGTTCACTGGATGCGCCAGCGGTCGGGGTGTCAGGCTACATGGACAGTGACATCGAGCTTGGCAGCGTGATTGACAACCCGCATTCCGGCAAGCTCGGCCGTTCTGACGATCCACCACCGGCGGAACTAATGGAGCTGCACCGCTGGCTGATGGCGCGGGAGCATGTGGCTGTCGAGATTGTCTACGAGGGCTACCTCGAGCGGGCTCGGGCCGAGATCGAGCGTGTGCGCGGGCACAGCGAGCTGCCCATTCCGGCCGGGTTCGAATTCCACTCCGTCGAGGGCCTGATGATCAGCACGCGCCAGTTGCTCACACGGGCACGTCCGGCCACACTGGGACAGGCGGGACGGGTGAGCGGGGTCACGCCGGCTGACATGGCGAATCTGCTGGTTGCCCTGCGGCGATACCTGGCAGCTAGTGAACTGATAAGGCAGGGATAAGGGCCGCCCCTGTCAAATCAGACCTGCCTGTTTTTCCTTATCAGTTGATGGATTGCGCGATTGAACTGACAGGTCTTGTTATTTGATGATATAATCCTCGCATTCCACCGGATTTAACCTCAATTTGATTTTCTCAGATTGCGGTGAATTTGCTTGCGGCAGCTGACTTCCGGTGATATATTCCCTGCCATGTCCGGCAAGCCGGGCAGGAGGAAGTGCAGATGAGTCATGGGCTTATCAGGCGGTTCTTCGGGTGGTGTACTCTCGGGTTGGTGATGGGAAGCCTCGTTCCTGCGTTCGCACAGGGCGAGGATAAGCAGATCCAGGTACACCTTGCCAACGAGGTCATCCCGCTGAACAGCCACGCGACCACGGTCGCGGGATTCCTGGACGAATTGTCAATCAACCTGCCGCAGGACGCCTTCGTTGACCCGCCGGTCAACGCGGCCCTGAACGATGGGATGAGCGTATTCCTGGAAGGGCTGAGCGTCACGCGCGGCGTAAGCACGCGCACTGTCGCGCCCACAATCGAGATGGTTGATGCCTGGCACCACGGCGGCGAGTCGCTCGTTGTGGAGAGCCCGGGCCGTGACGGCATCGTTGAAAGCACCTGCACCGTGTTCTTCCTCAAGGGCCGCGAAGTCGGCCGTCGCCAGCACGACCGCGTCGTGCGTGAGATGCAGCCCACCCGCGTGGTGCATTACCACCAGCTGACCGCCGAGGATGGCCCGAGCATCGAGGAGATCCTCGAGCACCGCATGCCGCCCTCCGACCGCATGGCCGCGCCGCTGCGCTGGCGCAACAGGATCGTGATGGAAAGCACGGCCTACGAGCCGGGCCCGACCAGCTGCGGCAAGTGGGCCAGCGGCTATACCGCCAACGGCACCAAGGCCGGCTACGGCGTGGTGGCGGTTGACACCGCCGTGATCCCGCTTGGCACCCGCCTCTACATTGAGGGCTATGGCTACGCCGTGGCCGCCGACACCGGCGGCGCGATCGACGGGCATGACATCGACCTCGGCTTCATGACCGTGGATGAGTGCATCCAGTGGGGCCGCCGCGACGTGACCGTTTACGTCCTGTATTAGGGCGTAGGATCTCGGTTGTAGGGCGTAGCGGAGGCCAGACCGTTGGTCTGGCAGCAGGTTTTCGGACAGGTTTGATCTCTGCTTCCCACCACAACCTATGTCCAATATCCTCGGACTGCTACCCCCTACACGCCAGTTCCCAAGTCCTCAGTGCGAACGCACCATGCTGACAACGGCTACCACGATCGCTGCGCCGACGATGCTCCAGATGAGTGAGAAGGGTGCGCCGCCAATCAGCACCGGCACCGGTTCCGGCAGGTGGAAGAAGTTGGCGATCCAGGGCCCGACGATGGTGCCGAGGAAACCCAGCAGCACGACGGCGACGATGTGCACGCGCCGCGTCCCCATCAGCGCACTGGCGGCATAGCCGATTACACCGGCAATCACGAGCTGCAGCAGGAAGTTCAGAAGGCCCATGGCTGATATTGTAGTACTGCCGCATGGATTCCGAGATTCGCTACAGCCGCCTTTCCCGCTATGCCCCGCTCGGGCGGGTGCTGCCCGCCTGGCAGCAAAGCCACTGTGTGGTGATCGGGCTCGGCGGGCTGGGCAGTGGGCTCTCCATGCAGCTCACACGTTTCGGTGTGCGGCGTATCACCCTGATTGACCGCGACACAGTCGGCTTCGAGAACCTCGGGCACCAGAGCCTGTTCACGACAGCGCATGCTGAAGCTGGCCTGCCCAAGGTGCAGGCTGCTGCCGGAATGCTGGCGGCGATCAACCCGGCGGTCGAACTGGACCCGCAGTTCGCCGACCTGAGCCGCCACAATATCCGCGAGCTGTGTGCAGGAGCGACGCTGCTGTTCGACGGGCTGGATTCCTACTTCACCCGCTACATCGTCAACGACTATGCGCTGCAGTCTTCCACCCCATGGCTGTCCGCCGGCGTGGTGCGCGGTGAACTGAGCATGCGAGCGGTGGTACCGGGCGTGACCGGCTGCCTGCGCTGCCTGCTGCCGGATCCGCCGCCGCCGGGCAGTGTGCCCACCTGCAGCGCGGAAGGCGTGTTCGGCCCGCTGCTCAGTGTTGCCAACGCGATCCAGCTGGAGCAGGCTGGCCGCTTCCTCGCAGGCGAGTTCACTGCCGACGATGATGCAATGTATTCTCTCGAGCTGCCGGACTGGCGCATCCGCCGCCTGCAGCTCAATGGTCCTGCGCAGACCTGCCGGGCCTGCAGTGGCAGCTACGATTTCCTCTCCGGCCGCTTCGACCAGCAGGCCGCCGCCGCCTGCAGTGACGGCCGCTTTGAGCTGGAGCTGGGCAGTGCGATCGACATCGAAGGCCTGGCGGCAGGCCTGTCCGCCGAGACTGGCTGGGAAGTCCGGCCCAACCGCTGGTGCCTCGTCGCCGACCATGGCGCCGAGCGCTACACAGTCTTCCCGAACGGCCGGCTTGTGCTCAGTGGAACACAGGATGGATCACGCCTGAATCATTTTGCCGCCCACTGGCTCGGCCTCTGATGCAGTGTTACCATGTAGCGGGCATTGAGAGGATATACAGATGAGAATATTCAGTTGTTTCCTGCTGCTGGCCACCGCCGCACTGCTGTTCGGCTGTCCCAGCCCTGATTCACAGAAGAAGGTGCAGGAGGCCGCGAAGGTTCCCGGGCTGGAAGAGGCTGTGATTGCCAAGGACCGCTCGCTGCAGGCCGCGATCGAGATGAGCTGGAAGGCTGACGTGGAACTGCTGCAGGAGCAGCTCGCCGTGGAGGAGGTGCACGCCGGCAAGGTACGCATCACCGGCATCGTCTCGCGTGAGAAGCTCAAGGAACGCGCCGAGGCGATCGCCCGCGACCAGGAAGGCGTCGTTGACGTGATCAGCACGATCACCGTCGATGAAAGCCTGAAGGACAAGCGGATTTCCCTCGACGATATGTGAGCCACCCGGCTTATTAATGATATTGTCTTATCATCTAATCCAAGGATGAGGTGCGATTGATGCGCAGACAGTTGATCGGAAGCTTCCTGCTGCTGGTGACGGTCCTGCTCGTGTTCTCCGCCTGCAACAAGCAGCAGGGCGAGAACGCGGACAGCGGCAATGGCCAGCAGGTGGCGGAAGCACCCGCTCCCGTGCGGGAAACCACCGGTGGCAATGTACCGAGCGGCCAGCCGGATCTTACCTATGCCACCTTTGCCGGCGGCAGCGGCAAGGTCAGCGCCCTGGCCGGCAAGCCCGCCGTGGTAAACATGTGGGCAGTCTGGTGAACTTCCTGTATTCAGGAGATTCCTGAATTCCTCGAATTGCGTGAAGAAACCGGCGACAAGTTCAACTGGCTGTTCGTGGCAACGGATGACATCGGTGACCCGAAGCAGCTTGTCACTGACAAGGGCTGGCCAGCCGAGGTGTTTGCGATGAGCGAGGGGGGCGACATCAAGGACTTCCACGACGGCGCTAACCCGACCACCTACTTCTATGATTCCAGTGGGAAGCAGGTTGACAAGATGGTTGGCTCATTGACCCTCGCAGAACTGAGGGAGAAGGTCGCTGGCCTGAACTAGGCCGATCCTGAGTGAACCAGACAGGGTGGGGCCACGGTCCCGCCCTTCCTGCTTTCTGGGACGGGGATTCAAGTCGCCCCGTATTGATGCCGAAAATAAGGCAAATGAGTGCCTCCGGTGAACTGAACCTGTCCCTAGCAACCATGCAGAGCGAGAACTTCGCTGCCGGCAACATCCCAGATGTGCCGCCGCAGTTCCTGGACTTCGGCAGCCAGATGCGCTTCTCCCGCCTGCTGTCGATCTACCGCCGGGGCAGCCGCATCTTCAGCTCCCATGCTTCGCTGGATGAGCTGATCACCCTGCTGGCCCCGCAGCTTGAGAACGGGCGGGTCAGGAACGACTTCGAGTGGAAGACGCTCCTGCTGCTCAGTGCCGCTGCCTTCCACAACTGCGACTCGGGCACCCGGATCCGTACCGCCCTGGCGGCCCAGCGCTGTGAGAAGGATGCACGTACGAAGTGGTCCAGGATGTGCATGTCGGCCTGCCTGGCCCAGGTGCGCCAGTCGGAAATGACAACGCTTGCGGGCTACCTTGACGACCTTGAGCATGTCGGCAGCACGGCCGCCGTGATGCTCAGCCAGGCCGCCTATTCAGCCGGCAACCGCGGGATGCTGGCCAAGGCGGTGGCCCGTCTGACACTGTACGAGGAGGCCTACAGCTTCCCGGGCCATCCGAATGTGATGTACCACCTCGCACTGGCGATGCAGCAGGTGCTGGAGAGCGGCAGGCTGGATGATGTCCCCCTGCTGGGCATGCTCAGGCGGATGGAGTCCGATTACGAGCAGCAGGCCTTCCGGCTCGGGCTAAAGGCCCTGCGCCAGTTCTCGCCCCTGCCGCGGGAGCAGGCCGGTGGCAACGGCCAGCTGGCAACCGGCTAGTTGCCGCGCTTGGCCCAGTCGTCCAGTTCCCGGATGCGGGTCAGGATGCGCTCCACATCGCTCAGCCACAGCTGGTTCGGCCCGTCGCACTTGGCCTCATCCGGGCAGGGGTGCACCTCCCAGAACAGGGTGCTGATCCCGAGGCTGACCGCTGCATAGCTCAGGCCCTCGACGTACTGGCGCTGGCCGGATGAGGATGTTCCGGCCCCGCCGGGCAGCTGCACGGAATGCGTGGCATCAAAGCAGACAGGCACCTGCTTCTCCCGGAAGTAGAGCAGGCTGCGAAAGTCCACCACAAGATTGTTGTAGCCGAAGCTGGCACCGCGCTCGGTGACGATCACGCGCTCGCCGCCGCCCTCGCCGAGCTTGCTGACGACGTTGTCCATGTCCCAGGGAGCCATGAACTGGCCCTTCTTCACGTTGACAACACGGCCGGTCTGCGCGGCGGCCACCAGCAGGTCCGTCTGGCGGCAGAGGAAGGCCGGCACCTGCAGGATGTCCACCACCTCACCGACCGGAGCAGCCTGGGAGGCATCGTGGAAGTCCGTCACGACCGGCACGCCGACCGTGTCCTTCACCGACTGCAGCACCTTCAGCCCTTCCTCCATGCCGGGGCCGCGGAAGGAATGGATGCTGGAGCGGTTGGCCTTGTCGAAGCTGGCCTTGAACACGTAGCCGATGTCCAGCGAGCTGGTCAGCTCCTTCATCTTCCCGGCCACCATCTGGCACATGTCCGCGCTTTCGATCGCGCAGGGCCCGGCCAGCAGCAGCAGGCGGGAGTCATTGCCGACGAGGCGGCCGTTGTCGAGCTTGAATGAGGCTTTTGCCATGCCGGAATTGTAGCGCGCATTGCAGCGGGCAGACGGATTCAGCCTCAGTCTGGAGCACTGATGGATGTGAGAATTACGTGAATTTATTCACAATTCAAGCGCCGGGTGATATGCTCGGATTGACCAGCCACTGCCAGCATGGATGCGGGTGCAGCAGGCTAATCAGTTATGATTGATCTGACTTATCCGCAGGGGTAACAGCATGGATATCAATGACAAGAGCATCCTGATCCTCGGGGCCTTCGGCCAGTGCGGCAGTGCCATCTCGAGGTTGATACTGCGCTCCTTCACACCGCGCCGGATGGTGCTTTGCTCGATGCTTGAGGAGGAGGCCGACAGCTGCGTGACGGACTGCCTGCGCTGGCAGCAGCGCTGGCAGCCGAATGCCCGCATCGAGTTCGTGGCCGAGCATGGCAACATGCTGCTTACCAGTGAGCTCGAGGAGCTGCGCCAGGCGGCGCGCGGCAGCGGCGAGGACGAGAAGCGCTACGCCGACCAGTATGTGCGCTTCATCTTCCAGGACTACAACGAATTCAGCGATGAGCAGAAGGGCGAGATGTTCATCAACCGGGTCTGCCGGGCACACAGGCCGGACATCATCATCGACTGCGTGAACACCGCCACCGGGCTGGCCTACCAGGACATCTTCAGCCTGGCCAAGGGCTGGATCCACGATGCTGACAACGGGGTGGAACGCGAGGACAGCGTGCCCGCCGCACAGCGCCTGATGATGTCAACCGCACTGCCGGCGCTGATCCGCCACATCGAGATCCTGTCAGACGGCATGAAGCAGGCCGGCACCGGGCTGTACCTCAAGATCGGTACGACCGGCACCGGCGGCATGGGCCTGAACATCCCCTACACCCACAGTGAAAGCAAGCCCAGCCGCACGCTGCTCTCCAAGAGCGCGGTGGCCGGCGCCGCCAGCATGATCTACATGCTGATGAACCGCACACTTGGCAACCCCGTGATCAAGGAGATCAAGCCCGCCGCGCTGATCGGCTGGAAGAGCATCGGCAAGGGCGAGATCCGCAAGCACGGCAAGCCGATCGCGATGTACGACTGCGCCTTCGAAAGCGGCCTGCCGCTGGATGGCCCGCAGGACAGTTTTGACAACGCCCCGGCCAGTGCGACAGGTGGCAACCTCGAGAGTGTGTTCATTGACACCGGCGAGAACGGGGTGTTCAGCGCCGGTGAGTTCGCGGCGATCACCTCCATCGAACAGATGGAGCTGGTCACCCCGGAGGACGTGGCCCGTGCAGCACTGGAGGAGATCCTCGGTGAAAGCACCGGCCTCGATGTCGTCAGCGGCCTGTCCAGTGTGGTGCAGGATTCCAGCTACCGCGGCGGCGTGATGCGCAACATGGCGCTCGAGCAGCTGGAGCGCATGGAACGCGAAAGCGGTGAGGAGAGCGTGGCCTTTGAGCTGCTCGGGCCGCCACGGCTCTCCAAGCTGCTGTGGGAAGGCAGCCTGCTGAAGACGCATGCCGGGCTGGGTGAGCTGCTGTTTCGCGTGCTCAAGCCTGGTCCGATGGGCCGCCAGGAACGACTCGAGCTGTTTGACAATCTCTACAACGCCCCCAACCTGCTGGAGCGCGTCGTCAGCGGCGTGAAGGGTGACAAGCGGGCCCGCTCGCGCATCCTCTCGATCGGCATCCCGATCGCCACGCCGGACCGCCGCCTGCTGTTCGGGCCGAGCGTGGCCCTGATGCGCGCCTATCCCGGGCGGAGCATGGGCGAGCTGCTGACGGAGCCGGCCAGCCGCCAGTCCTTCATTGACAACGGCTGCGTTGACCTGAGCGAGCGCAACATGCTGCTCTGGAAGAAGCGTATCGCAGGCGCACTGACGCACCACCTCGTCGCCAGCGAACACGGCATGGGCGGGCGCGGCAGCGTCTACGACTACCGTAACCTGTTCGTGGTGCATGAACAGGCGAACAGCGTGGAGCTGCACGTCGGCGAACTGGTCGGCTGGATGTTCACCATCGAGGAGCACGGCTCTCGCCGCCGCCACATCTTCAGCCCGGAGGAGGGCCTGGACTTCAACGTGGACTGAGGACCGGCGCTTGCGCTGCCAGCGGGAAGCAGCATAGAATGGGTGATCAAGCTGATTCTGGAGTAATCCATGCAGACCACTGGATTCCCCGTTCTGATTGTCGTCGCAGCCTGTCTATGGCTTAGTGCCTGTTCAGGCACGGAACTGGCTACCCCTGAAGCCACGCAGGACCTCAGTGTCGCGCAGGTCACTGTTCCCGCCACACTGCCGCAGGACGCCCTGCAGCCCTGGGAACAGGACCGGCAGCCCACCGCACTGGACGCTGCGTCTGAATTCACCGCCGGTGCCGACAGGTTCATGGAGGGCGGCACTGTCTCGGATCTCGGGCTGGCCAGCCGCATCGGTGACAACAGCGGCAGTGGCGACGGGATCAGCTATGCGCTGTACCGTATTCCGCTGGCGGGTTTCCAGCCCGGGGCGCTGGCCTTCGACGTCAACATCCAGCCGGATGGATCCGCTGCCCAAAGCGAATACTACATTGGCCTGAGCAACTATGCAGCCGGTCGCTGGGAATGGCACGGGCCGTACTCTGAGCACCACGTGCGGCTGGTGCGCAGTGATGGCCCTGGTCCGGATGTCTTCAACGACGATGACTACACATCAGGGTTTGACAACCTGTTCGTGAACATCCTCGTGCAGGGAGACAGCCAGGTGGACGTGGTCGGGATCAGCAGTGACAGCCTGAGTGGGGCTGATTCCGAAGCGCCTCCGGTACCGACCGGCCTGCAGGCCAGCCCGGTGGCCGGTGGCCTGCTGCTCAGCTGGGAGACGGTTGCCGCAGCGGACCTGGCCGGCTACCGGATTCACTTTGCAGATCATTCATTCATCTCGCCGGACAGTGCAGGTGTCAGGCATGCCGGCTATGTCGAAGGCAGCACGAGCCAGCTGTTGGAGAGCCTCAACGGATTGACCTACGTGCGCATAACGGCAGTTGACAACAATGGAAACGAGAGCGCCCCGTCGGCGGAAGCCTCGGCGCTGCCCCTTGCGGGAAACGCCCCGCAGGTGCTGGCCAGTGTGAGCAAGCCGTCAGTGCAGCGTGGTGAGCCGATGGACCTGCTCGTTGTCGGTGATACGACGGGCCTGCTGTTCGATTATGACCTGGATGGCGATGGCCTGTTTGAGCTGGCTGGCCAGTCTGCCGCAACGCAGGCGTTGCCGACCCAGGACAGCGGCCTGCTGCGCCCCCGGGTGATGTCAATTGACTCCCAGGGCGAGCGCACTGCACTCGGAGGGGTCAGCCTGATCGTCAGCTCCAACAGCCGCCCGGTGGCCAGTGCGGGAGTATCGGCCCAGAGCGGCCCGGCACCGCTGTCAGTGGACTTTGACGGCACCGAGAGCACGGACTTCGACGGCAGCATCGTGGGCGGCGGCTGGGACTTCGACGGTGACGGCATCTACGACGCCTTTGACGAGGAAAGCACAGCCCAGCTGACCGCCAACCACAGCTATGCCGCTCCGGGCTTCTACAATGCCCGCCTGCGTGTGATTGACGACGAGGGAGCATGGGATGTGGACACAGTCGGCATCTTCGTTGAGGGAAGCGGCACTGGACAGGACTTCCCGCCGCTGGCCATGCTCACAAGCAGCGACTCCAGGGTCTACATGGGTGGGCTTGACCAGACCTATGAAGTGACGCTTGATGCCTCGGGCAGCACTGACCCTGAGGGCGGTGCACTTGAATATGCATTTGATCCGGAGGGAGATGGCGAGTTCACTGCATTTGGCAGCCAGTCCAGCATTGGCCACGAGTTCGACGGAAACGGCGTGCATCAGGTCAGCGTCCAGGTGCGAGATGAAGCGGGCCAGGTCTCATCCGCCAGCCTGCTGGTCAGTGTCTACAGGGTGGATTCGCTGCTGCTGGATACGCAGTACGACCTGTCAAACCGTACGGCGATCGTGGGCCTCAAGGACAACGGCTCGCGCAGGATCGGCATCCTCTACAACGATTCCGTCAATGATGACCTGAGGTTCACCTACAGCGCGGACAGCTTCGGGGACAGCTGGATGCCATCAAAGATCCTTGACAGCAACGGAATGGAGTGGGCAAGCTTCATCCAGGACATCTCCCAGTTCGCATTCTTCTACTACCGAGACGGCGACCTGTTCTACAAGCACAGCAGCAATGATGGCACGAGCTTCGGCACCGGTACCGTTGATGATTCAGCGGATGACGCCGGCAACTACTGCTCGGGGATCTACTACAACGACGCCCGGGGCAATGGCCCGGCCGTGGCCTACTACAACGCTGATGACGGTGACCTGTACTTCAACAAGGCGGCCAGCGGAGGCGGCACCGGCGTCGGCAGCTGGGACCCGCCTGTGGCGGTGGACGGCACGGGGGACACCGGGCTCTTCTGCTCGCTGCAGTTGGTTGCCAACCGGCCGGCGATTGCCTACTACAGGGCGGACAACGGCAACCTGCTGTATACGCGCGCAGACGACAAGGAAGGCACCACCTGGTCAGCACCGGTGGTGGTTGACGGCACAGCAGATGACATCGGACAGCATGCCAGCCTGGCCCTGATCAGGGACGAGGCTGGCAACGTCTTCCCCGCGATTGCCTGCCACAATGCGACCACGAACAGGATCGAGTACCGCCGGGCCCTGGATGTCAACGGTGACAGCTGGGGTGATGTGGTCGAAATCAGCCTGACACCGGACATCACCGCGCTGCAATTGATGCAGGTCGGTGACCGCGTGATGGTCTGTGCCAGCCGCGACGATTTCTACGGTGCATGGTTCATGGTATCCGCGGATGCCGCTGGCTCGGACTGGGTGATTCACGTCATCAACCCCTCCGGCTCCCCGGACCTGTTGTCAGCCAGCATCACGCAGGAGGGACACCCGGTGTTCGCCTACTGGCACGTGTTTGAGGGCCTGCGGGTGGCCAGGCCGAAGCTGGACTGAGCCTGACAGCGGCCTGGATTTTGCCTGACGGTAGAATGGAGCATTGAATCCCCTCCCGGAGGAACAGATGCGACCCATCATGCACCCGGTGAGCGCTTGCGCCATCCTTACTGTTATCCTGCTTGCTTCATGCGGCTCCGACAGGACTGCCCGGTTGCCCGAATCAAGCCAGCCCGTCGGCCAGTTGCAGCCAGCGATGGAATTCCCCAGCGGATTGCCTGCCGACGGACTGCAGCCCTGGGAGGAAACCCGGGCTGGCAGTGCACTTGATGCCCAGTCCGAATTCACAGCCGGCACGCAGCGCTTCCTGGAGGGGGGCTCCGTGCTGGATGCCGGAGCCGCCAGCCGGATCGGTGACAGCAGTGGTGCTGGCGATGGCATGAGCTTTGCGCTCTACCGCCTGCCGATGGCGGGACAGCAGCCTGGTGCGCTGGCATTCGATGTCAATATCCTGCCGGATGGCGACTTCGGGCCGAGCAGCTACTACATCGGCCTGAGCAACTATGCCGCGGGCCGCTGGGAATGGCATGGACCATACAGCGAGCACCATGTGCGCCTGGTGCGCAGCAGCCAGCCCGGCCCAGATGTGTTCGCCTCCGAGGACTACACTTCTGAGTTTGACAACCTATTCGTCAACGTGCTCGTGCATGGCTCAAGCCAGGTGGATGTGCTCGGCATCAGCAGTGACAGCCTGAGCGGCGCTGATGCTGAAGCGCCTCCCGTGCCGCAGGGACTTGCCGCCACCGGCATCAACGGTGGAGTTGCACTGACTTGGAATCCGGTGCTGGCGGCGGACCTGGCGGGATACCGTGTGAATTTTTCAAAACAAGCCTTCAGTGCCCCTGATGAAGCGGGAGTGCAGCATGCCGGATTCGTGGAGGGCAACACGCGGCACCTGCTGGCCGGACTGAGCGGAGAAGTGCACGTGCGGATCAGTGCCGTCGACAACAACGGCAATGAAAGCACGCTGTCCGATGAGGTCACAGCCACAGCTCTGTCAGGGGATGCCCCGCTGATCCGGCTGGAGGTCAGCAACAACAGCGTGCCGCGCAATGCAGTGGCAACGGTGGAGGTTGTCGGCGGAGATGAAAACCTGCTGTACGACTACGACCTTGATGGCGATGGGATCTACGAACTGACCGGTGAAACGGATACGCTCAAGGCCCTGCCGACGCAGGAAACCGGGCTGATCCGTCCGGCGGTGCGTGCCAGCGACCTGGATGGTGAACGTATTGCGCTAGGTGGAGTCAGCCTGCTAATTTCATCCAACAGCCGTCCGGTGGCGGACGCACTGGCCTCAGTGCAGTTCGGCACTGCCCCGCTCAGTGTGGATTTTGACGGCAGCGGCAGCACAGACTTTGACGGCACGGTCGTCGGTGGGGGCTGGGACTTCGACGGCGACGGGGTCTATGACTCCTATGATGAGGGTTCAACTGCCAACCTCAGTGCAAGCCACCAGTACAACACGCCGGGATTCTACAACGCCCGGCTGAAGGTGCTTGACGACGAGGGGGCCTGGGATGTGGATACGATAGGCATCTTCGTGGACGGCGGCGAGACCCAGAACCGGCCCCCGGTGGCAAACCTGGTGTTCAGCCCGGATTTCATCATTTCCGGCCTATATGTCAGCCCGATTGACATGCAGTTTGACGCCAGCTCAAGCTTCGACCCCGACTTTGACACGCTTGAGTACGCCTGGGATGTGAATGGTGATGGAAGCTATGCATCCTATCAATCACTGTCCACTGCCAGCATCTCCAGCTTCACCCAGGGATTGCAGAGCGCGGGCGTGCGGGTGCGCGACGAGGCCGGCAACATCAGCCAGGCCACAGTGGTCTATGCCGTCTACCAGTTCAATTCACAGCTGGTGGACAGTGGTAGAACCGTTGGCAATGCAACATCGATCGTGTCCGTGGACAGCATCCTCGGCAGTACCAGGACCGGCATTGCGTACTACGACTCGAGCAATGATGACCTGATGTTCACGTACTGCACGGACCAGAACGGCTACAGCTGGCAGCCCGCTTACGTTGTGGAGGCACTCGGCGGCGAATGGATGAGCCTCGTGCCCAACGCCAGCGACTTCCAGATGGGCTATTACCGGGATGGCAACCTGTACTACAGGGAGAGCGATGACGAGGGCAAGAGCTTCGAAGCGCCGATCGACGTGGACACGGGCGCAGACGATGCCGGGATGTACGTGGATGCGGTGCGACTCACCAACAAACCCGCCTTTGCCTACTACAATGCCACCGACGGGGACCTTTACTATGCAGTTTCCAACAGTGTCAATGTCAGCAACTTCGGCACCCCGGTCAATGTGGACGGAACCGGTGATACAGGGCTCTATCCCGATGTGGTGTACAGCGGCGGGAACCACAGCATTGCCTATTACAGGCAGGACAATGGCAACCTGATGTTCGTGCAGTCAACGGATACCTCAGGCCTGAACTGGGGATCGCCTGTGATGGTTGATGGCAACGACGGTGATGTCGGCAGACATCCATCGATGCTGAGCATCAGTTTCAAGTTCTGCATAGCCTACCTGGATTCACTCAATGATGTCTGGTTCGTGAAGTCAAGCGATTCCTCCGGTAGTGCCTGGGGCACGCCACTCCATCTCGGCAATGTCAACGCAAAAACCTGCGAGATGATGGTTGTGGGAGACCGGCTGGCGATCTTCATCGGGGATGATGTCCTCGGGCGCGGCGAGTTCATCCTGTCGGAAGACATTAGCGGCGACAGCTGGGGAAGCTGGGAGTATTACGACTACGGCGATACGACCGGCTTCATGTCGGCAGCACCGATGTTCAACGGCATGCCGGGACTGGCATACTGGGATGAGGACCAGGAGCTGTACTTCACGACCCCGCGGCTGGACTGAGCGGGCCATCCGCTCAGTCAATGTCTGCGCGCCGCCCGCTGATCGACATCCCCAGCAGGTAGCCGCCGGGCAGCCAGAGTACGTAGAGGAATGGCAGCAGTGCGGCCCCGACCCAGATCGGGATGCGGTGGGGATCCACGGGCGTGCCCAGCAGCAGGTTGCTCTTCCAGCTCGTCATCAGCCAGTTGATGTTGCTGACGAAGTCCGTGTGGCCGAAGTACCAGGCCAGTGCGAAGCGGCCATCGCCGATTGCAGCCGTTGACAGGCCAGGCATGCCGCCTGGCTGGCCGGCCCCGAACAGGGCGTGCAGGCCGAAGTAGCCGGAGGCCAGCAGCAGCACAACGACCAGGCTGGTGCGTTGCCGGGGCTTCAGCAGGCCCAGCAGGACCGGCGTTGCCAGGATCACGAGCCCGACCAGCAGGTACAGCCAGGCGGCATGGCCGCGTGTCTGGCGGTAGCACATCTCAATGTACTGGTAGCCCGGGCGGTGCACCACATAGCCTCCCGCCAGCATCAGTCCGAGCAGGCCTGCAGCGCGCAGCAGGTTGCCTTGCAGGCAGCGCTCCAGCAGCAGCGCGATCGCCAGCGGCAGCAGTCCAGCGGAGAGGATGCTCAGCGCACTTGCCAGTACCCGAGGAATCCAGGGGTTCGGGACCTCGAGCCAGCCCTCCGGGCCGTCTGTCACGATCCAGTCATCACCGAGCTGGGCGCCACTGCCGAAGGGCACACCGAAGTACAGTTGCAGGCAGCCCCAGACCACCACGGCTGACAGCGAGAGCAGCAGCGGCACGACGATTAGCGGGAACCAGTCCATCAGCTGGCGCTGCACGGGAGGGATCGGCAGGCTGTCCAGGCTTTCATCCCTGCGCTGCGGCGGACCGAGCCAGGCAGCCAGCAGCCAGACCAGTGACAGCAGTGCGGCAAGCGTTGCCAGAGAGAGCGCGCAGGCCACGAGGTCAGCAAACTCCCGGCCCAGCCCGAAGGGGGAGATGAAGATGAAGTACAGTGCCACCGCACTCTGCAGCAGCACACCTGCAATCAGCCAGCCGCGTCCTTGCCAGAGGCAGCGCATGAATTCGCTGCGCATGATCTCCGCATTCCAGCTGGCAAAGGGCCTCGGCACTGAAGCATTGTAGCTGAGCCGCTTGTCCGGCTGCGACGGATGATTCACATGCAATGCGGGATTGCGTTACAGCATCTTCCTCTGTGGACCTCTGTGGAACTCTGTGTCAATATCAGGCATGGAAGTTGAGATGCCCGATAACTAACTTGTATTAAGTGCGACTGTGCCGTCGCTTATCAGTTTCTTGAAACACAGAGATCCACAGAGATCCACAGAGATCCACAGAGAATATTTTTTAATTTCTTGACGGCAGACTGTGGAATGACTACTATGCGGAAATGGAACAGCTGAATGAACGGGATCCATTATCAAATGAAGTAATCGGAGCCGCAATTGAAGTTCATCGAGCATTGGGCCCTGGCCTGCTGGAAAAGGCGTATGCAACCTGCCTGGCTCATGAACTCAGTCTGAGGAACATCCAGTTCAGTATGGAAGTTCCGGTCCCGATAGAGTACAAATCCTGCAAGTTGGCAACCGCTTTCAGGTTGGATCTGCTGGTTCAAGATGAGTTGGTTGTCGAACTGAAGTCCAGCAAGGGAATTGAGAAGTTGCACCAGGCGCAACTACTGACATACCTGAGACTGGCAAACCTTAGAAAAGGCCTGATAATAAACTTCAATGTCACGAGCCTCCGGCAGGGCATACAGCGAATTGTGAGATAACTCTGCTTCACAGAAGGACGCATCGTTAAGCATCTTCCTCCGTGGCTCTATGTGGATCTCTTTGGAACTCTGTGTTGACCATGTAGTTCCGTCAGGCAGGATTCAGCATTTAGAATCGTCGCATGCTGCAATCGGACAGGCGCAGGCTGCTCAAGAGGCTCGGGGTCGGATGGCTCTGCCTCGTCTGCCTGCTGGCAATCACTGCCGCCGTGCAGCGCCAGCGTGAACTGACCGGTGTTGAGCGCACGCTGATCGAGAGCCGCTACCGTCACTTCGGGGAGATCGGCCGCCATGCCCGTGAGGAATGGCCGACCTACCGCCACTCCTACGCGCTTTATCTGATTGAGAACGGCCGCCGCAAGCCGGAGCTATTGCGCCTGATGCTGATCAGCGAGGCCTGCGTCGTCAAGCATGACAGCTACATGAACCGCTACAGCATGAACCTCGACCTGCGCCGGATGCTGATGCGCGAGGTGTTGCCTGCCAACCGTGATGACGCGCTGGTGCACTGGGCCGCCGGGGTCTGCCTGATGAATGCCAGCCAGTTCGGCGAGGCTGCGGATGAACTGAAGCGCTCGCTGGAACTCGGGCTGGACCTGGACCGCTTCGGCATCGAGAAACGCGACATACTGCTGCGCATCATGCTGGCAGCGGCGATGGATGGTGACCCTGCCGAGACAATGCAATGGGTGCGTGAAACGCAACTTGGCGAGGACCATGCCCTGAACATGATCTATGCGGACCTGCTGTGCCGCCTGTACCTGTATGGTGACTGCATTGACTTCCTGGCGGATGCCGCAGATCCAGCCGACCTCTCCTGGGTGATCAATGATCCGCTGGCCCCCCAGCCTGCGGGAATGGCAATAGCCAGGCAGTCCAGAGGTGGCCGGATCTACCTGCGTGCGCTCTGGTACGACGGGCACTACGGGGAGTTCGGTGAGTTCATGGAGCAGTTTGGCAGCGCTTTGCAGTCAGGCAATCCCATGGTGGAACTGATCACGCAATCAAGTCCCGGCTGGTTCGGTGGTGTCTATGAAGACGGAGCGGCATTCATGCCGACGATCCGGGCGTCACTGCTGGATGGCAGTCCGCCGGGAAGCGTGGACCAGCTGTTCTCCGAAACGAACGAGATCAGCATCCGCCACCGCCTGATGGGACTGGCTGAGGGCTATGCCCTGCTCGGCAGGATTGATTGCCACGACCGGCTTGCTGACTTGCTGGCCAGCGGCAAGCAGCGCCTGGCGGACGGAGCCTACGGCATGCCAAACGAACTGGACTGGTCCGAGCGCAACCAGCTGCAGCAGCTCACCGGCCGGGCCTACGGACAGCTGTTGCGCGCGGAGGTGCTGCGCCATGACTGGACTGCGGTGCAGCAGCTGATGGATGACAACGAGGACCTTTACTTCTGGCCGACCCCGCTTGCAATCAGCAGCGCCGGCTTCCTGCTCGGCATCGTCAACGGTGCGGAGGTCGCCGAACTGGCCTCCACACTGGATGGCTGCATCGAGGCCGCGCCCTTCCTGCTGCATTCGCCGGAGTACTTAGCTGCCTGCGCTGAAGGCGGGCAGGACCCGGACGAGTTGCGTCGTGCACTCGTCAAGGAGCTTTCCCGACCCAATGACCCGGACGACGGCTGGTACGGTGGCAACGCAGCCTACTGGGACAGTGCCAACGGTGAACTGGACTGGGGCAGCGTCTAAGGCATCGGCAGCGGCGGTACCTGCGGTGCAATCGTGCCGAAGATAATCTGCCCGTCGTCCGTCCGGCGGTAGAACACGGCGGGATTGCCATTCAATTCGAAGAGCACGGGGCTGCCGAAACCACCGGCATTGCCATTAAGCTGCACATCCTGCCAGCCAAGCGGTTCCTGTGGCTGGGGTGTGCCGCAATCAGCCAGTTGCAGCTTGCCGCCAAAGGCATCCACTCCCAGCAGCAGCAGCCGGCTGCCAACCAGCTCCATCCGCGGGTAGCTGAGCTCGCCCGGCTCTATCAGAGCGCCTTCACTCCAGTCCGCGGCCAGCTCGCCGCCGCTGGTCGAAGCCCGAACATATCGCCCATAGGAAAGTGAGACCAATAGATCGTCGTCAGCGGCATGGAAGCCGATCACCGGAGAGCCGGCGAAGAAGCGCAGGGTGGGCATGGCCTGCATGGCCTCCAGGTCATCCGCTGCCACCACTGCCTGTTCGGGCCAGTCGTGTGACAGGACCCCGTCAACGGAACTGCTGCGCATGTACAGTACCTGGCTGCTGAGCAGGGGCTGCTGCGGATTGCTCAGGTACCAGGCCACAGCCGGGTTGCCATCCACGATGCTAAGCGAGGGGCAGCCCAGCACATAGCCCGGCCCGAGGACTGCGAGAGCTGCCTTCTTGTCCCAGTCGTCATCCGTCCCGCCCTCCGCACTGAGGCTGCGGACATACAGCAGGTCAGCCTGCTCGCCAATGAAGCAGATCGCCGGCTTGCCATCCACCTCAGCCAGTGAATGCAGCGGGGCATGGTCCGTGAAGGAGGCCACATTGACCGATTTGCCCCAGCCGTCCGTTCCATCCGCTATGCCGCAGCGCACGTAACGCAGCTTCTTGTCATTGCCACTATGGTAACTGAGGGCCGGGTTGCCACCGATCAGTGCCATGTCCAGCCACTCGCCCCCAGCAGCCTCCTCCAGCACGGTTGGCTCACCCCAGTCAGACTGGCCGAATCCATTGCCGTCCGCGCGCAGAAAGGCCGTACTGCCATTGTCATCAAGGAACGCCAGCGCGGGATTGCCTGCAACCTCAAGTGCGGCCATCCGGCTGTATCCGCCGCTGCTGAGCGCCACACCGGTCTCATTGAACTGCCAGCCATTCTCATGGCTGAGCTCGAAGCCGTCGATGTATGCACTGTTGCCGGGTGCTGCCAGCAGCGCGATATAGAGCTGCTCCGTGCCGGAGTACATCAGCTTGCTCGGCTGCAGGTCCATCACGTCGTCAGTGTGCGGGCCGCTGAATAGCCAGCGTCCAGTCTCGTAATCCGGCAGCGCCAGCCACAGCCCTTCACCGCTGGCATTGTCGATCTTCACGTTGATTCCCGTGATTTCACTGGAGTGCAGGCTCAGTTCATAGATCGCCCACTCCGATGCAGCAGCGGAGTCAAGCAGCAGGGTCGAACCGTCATCCGTGGCACCCGGCGAGCGCAGGTAGGTCTGATTGCCACGAACAGGCAGGGTCTGCAGCACCATGCTGCCCCTGAGGACATCCAGCGCGGGCAGCGTATTGCCGCCAGCCGCCGGACCATGCACGGCCGGCCTGCCGTCACCGGTAGCGCTGCAGCCATACAGCAGCACAGCACCAAGCAGCCAGAGGATTGTCATTTTCCGCATGTCTTGTACTCCTGGATTGTCCCGGCGGACAGTTACTGCTTTGCCTGCTTGAAGCTGAAGTCACGCGCATAACGCAGCTTTCCGTCGCCTGTCACGTAGAAGAAGGCCGGGCAATCGTCCACGGCGAGCATGTCGCATGCCAGTACACTGGGGGAACCGGGCAGTGGATACTCAGGGTATCCATAGATGAATGGTGAATTCGGCAACTCCCGTTGCACTCTGACGTCCAGGCTGTCGGTGGCGTCCCTGGAATATGCAATTGCGATGTAGTCACCGAGACCGATCCCTGACAGCAGGCCGCTTCCCGGGCTGAGGCTATAGAACAATGACGTTGTCAGGCTCCAGTCCTGGTCCTCGTTCCCGTTTCCACCCTGGATCTGGCGGAAGCGCAGGTTCGGGTCCGTGTTGCTGGCACTGTCAGCGTGCATAAGATACATGGTCGGCTTGCTGTTGAGCGACAGCAGGTCTGCCCAGCTGTGTTCCAGCAGGTCTCCTTCGGTGACCACGGCGGGCTGGGCCGGCCATGCACTGAGCTTGTCACCGGAGGCTGTATCCGCTGCCATGAACAGCTGGCGGCCGTTCTGCTTGTCATAGAAGCTGACTGCCGGCTTTCCGCGGATCACCTGCAGGCTCGGGTTCAGCGCGCTGACACCGCCCCCGGAGTGGATCACCAGAGCGGCCTGCCAGTCAGCTGCCAGGTTGCCATCCGGACTGCTGCTGTGCCGGTATGTCAGGTTCAGGTCGGGCGACAGGTAGGCAAGCGCCGGCGTGCCGTCCACCTGCGCAAGGGAGCATTCCGGCACGTGGTCCAGCGGGGCATTGTCGATCTTCACCGGGCTCGGCCAGTCCGTTGTGAGCGCACCCTCGGGGCTGCCGCAGCGGACGTAGCGCAGTTCCGCTGAGTTGTCATCATGGTAGGCGATCGCCGGGTTACCGTTGATTATCCGCATGTCAATCCACTGACCGCTGGCAGTGGCGTCAACGAGCACCGGCGTGCCCCAGTCCCCGGGCTGCATTCCGTCGGCCGTTGCCGCGCGGAGATAACTCAGGCCGTTGGCATCAAAGAATGCCACCGCCGGATGCCCAGCGACTTCAATCGCGCCGAGTGGTGACTGCACGATGTAGGACGGCAGCTCAATCCCGGTTTCAGCGCTATCCCAGCCATTGTCAAGCATGGTGCTGACCCCCTGGATGCTGAGGTAGCCATTACCCTCCGCCAGCAGGCAGATGTAGGTGCTGCCCTTTGCACTGCGCTGGGCCGGAGTTACCTGCACTTCCTCCATGCTGGCAGGGGCGGGCTGGAACTGCCAGCGGCCCGTCTGGAAGTCAGCAATCCCGAGGTACAGGTCGATGTCCGTGTTTTCGGTGTAATTGATGGAGAATGAGTCAACCGTGCTGCCATCCTCCGTCAGTTGCCAGATGGTCCAGCTGTTGTTCTGGCTGTCAGGGATCAGGTCCACATCAAACGTGATCAAATAGATGGAGGCGTTCGCGGACTTCTCCACCACTGAGGCCCCGTCTTTGTACTGGTTGTACAGGGATCCTGCATGGCGCAGCGGGGCCGCAGGACCGGATGCGTCAAGCTGGCCGGGTGCAGGCAGGAGAACTGTTTCCAGGGGCAAGGTCCGTGCGCCGCAGGCGCACAGCGAAACCGCAAGCAGCGTGGGCAGCCAGTATGGGATCGTTCGATTCATCACCGGTCCTCAGGGGTCGGGTCGCTCCAGGGTGCGCTACTTCTACCCCGCTTGATTATCCCCGTGTATGGTTGGATGCCGGCATACACTTCTGCGTGATTTTGGCAATACACAGTACACCTGCAGCTGTATTGCCGAAATGCCCTTCAGGTGTACTGTCAACACTAGGCGGGTCCGGGCATAAGGGATGGTCGGGAGCAGTCCCGATACATCACTCCCGTGACTCTTTCGCGGGGAAGGACCATCCTATGTACCGTTCCATTGCCAACATGGCCTGCCTGCTGGCGGCGATCCTGCTGACTGCCTGTGGTACGGCCAGTCCTGCAGCCGGAACAGGCCGTGAGGCTGCTGCATCCTATGAGCATGTGACAGGCAAGGCCTGGTCAGACTACTGGGGCATGGTGGCCCAGTCCTATGCCGTGGTGGAATTCGAGGATCTGCAAAGCGGAACCGTCTACAGCACCACCGCTGACGGGATGGGGGACTGGGAGTTGCGGTTGCCCGCCGGGGACTACGAGTTCCGCGTTGTGAAGGGCATCTACCTGATGGACCCGCCGGCCGGCGAGGCGATTGACAAGCTGCCCACCAAGCTGCGCCTGAAGAACGGGCTGGTGTACTTCCTCGGGTATAACCCGCCGCAGTATCCCTACGGTTTCGTTGTACAGCAGCCGATCACCACGGCGCAGGATTACTGAGCTATCCCATCCGATCCGGGGCCGGAGCATGCCCAGCGCTCCGGTCCCGCTTCCGCATCATTCGTACCAGCAGCAGTTCAGTGTCTGGCTGCTGCCGTCGTAGTACACCACGGTCAGGTTTCCATCAGCACCGGACATCCGCGGTGCATTCGCGATCCCGTCCCCGTAGGCAACAAGTTGTGGAGCATCCCAGCTGTCGCCACTGGAAGTGGAACGGACGACGGCCACCCCGCCCCTGGCAATGTCGTAATAGCAGATGTAGAAATGGTTGCCTGAATAGAACTGCGGGTTGTCGCCAGCCAGGTCGCCGATCTGTGATGCTGCCACGCTCCAGTCAGTCGCATCCTGGTTCTGTGCCTTTGCTCCCAGCAACGGCCAGCCGAAGGGCTGGCCATAGACGAGGAGCGGCACGCTGCCGTTGAATGCGAGGTCGCTGCCGGAAATCTGCACTTCACTGACTGCTACGGGGTCCAGCCAGCTGCCGAGGAACAGGTTTGTCGTGCGCAGCAGTTGCTGTTGCCTCACACCGGCCTGCTGGCTGTCAACCAGCATCGCCGCGCTCAGTCCACTGGCCGGGTTCCAGTTGCCGCAGTCCAGTTCGTAGATCGAGTCGCCGGCCGGCAGGGCCAGCGCCGTCACCGCAGCTTCCCAGCCAGTGGCGTCATTGTCAGTCGCCGCGTAGCAGACCGCGCTCATCGGCTGGCCGAAGTTCCACTGGTTGACGATGCCGCCGATGTACAGGATGTTGTCAACGGCACCGATCTCCGCCAGACGGACGTTCTCGCTGCCGCTGACCTTGTCGCTGGCATCCCACAGTTCGCCGGTGTCCGTGAAGGAGCGTACGATGTGGATTTCGAAAGCCAGTGTATCGGTGTTCATCCTGTCATAGGCGATGCGGAACAGCGAGCCATGGCGCACGATGTCAAGCCGGGCCTTGTTGTCATAACTGATATCCTGTCCGACGGGGTAGCGGCGGTTGTTCCAGGCTGAGCCTTCCGTGTTGGCGGAGAGCCTGAACACCAGGTCATTGCTGCTGCCGTCAAAGTAGGCCAGCCCGATCCGTGCAGCGCTGCCGGCACCGATCCGCGCCAGGTCGGGCTCGCCCTTCAGGTTCAGTCCGCTTTCGATCACGGCGCTGCGCCAGCCGGCGGTCACCTCGATCGGGGCGCTGATATAGTTCTCGGCGAGGTTGTTGTCAACCACGGTCAGCTCAACCGTATTGAAGCCGTACTGGTCGAAGTTCCACTGCACGGATTCGTCAGTGCTGGTCACCACGTCCGGTTCACCGTCATCCGTGAAGTCCCAGCGGTACTCAATGATTTCACCGTCAAGGTCCGAGCTGCCGGATGGGTCGAAACTGACAGTCAGCGGTGCCACGCCGGAAATCACGTCACTGATGAAGGAGGCAACCGGCGGACTGTTTTCAGGGTCGATGATCAGGAAGTCCAGGCTGACCGTGTCGCTGTTGCCTTCCGTGTCATTCACGCGCACAACCGCCGAGTAATTGCCCGGCCCATACAGGTGACTCTCGATGCCATCCGCGTCCCCGATTTCCTCATATGTACCGTCGCCATCGAAATCGAAATCGTAGCCGGCGATCGGATGCACCAGTACCTCACTGAAGCTGGCATCGAAGGTCACGGTCAGCGGGCCGATGTTCATGGTCGGGTCCTCGTCCAGGTCAGTCCGCGCATACAGGTACGGCGGCGGTTCACCAATGACGAGGGTGTTCAGTCCGTGGAATTCCGTACCGGTCAGCAGAACCAGCACATTCACGGAGCCGAAGCCGTCCTTCAGCTCCGCCAGTTCGCCGATGTCAACGCTGCGCCCGGTCATCGCATGCCATTCCCAGCGACCGCTGCTGAAGTTGGCAACGGCGACGAAGCAGCTGCCGGGTTCCGGCCCGCTGTCCAGCCAGTTGAGTGTCAGTGGCACGTTTCCCCCCAGCTCCGGCGGGGTGTAGAACCGGTACGCCGAATAGGCCGGCTGGAACAATCCCATTTCCGGATCGTAGTTCGGGGTGAAGGTGCCACCCAGCACATTCCGCGCCGGAATGATGGAGGACGAAACGGATGATGTGATCCAGTAGCCGGCGTAATCCGCGGGCTCACTGGCCTGGCGCTGCAGTTCCGATATGGCCGGCAGCTCGGGCATGCCCTGCAGTGCCGGCTCGTTCAGGGGCGGGCTGTCCAGCACCACCGGTCCGTTTGAGCCCTGAATTTCGCTGTCTTTTCCTGATCCGCAGGAAACTGCAATCAGGAGCAGGCTGGCAAGCAACCAGGGGAGGGCGTGTCTGTGCATCAGTCAATCCTCGCAGGTACAGCTATGTGGCTGGTTAATCCAGGACCCCTGACATTATATGTATTTGGGGCAGGCAGAATATAACACAGGGCCCATCCTGCTGCGGTGCGGACTCAGATCGTGCGCATGGTGATGCTCCAGCGCTGCCGCTTTACGGGGGCGATGCTGTGCTGCCAGCGGGAGCGCGAAGCCCCGGCCATCTCATACAGCGAACGGGCCTCGGCCTGGAAACTGATTACCGAGCTGCGGTTGCGCTGCGTCTCGAACTGCGGGCGCAGCCGGAAAGTGCAATCACTGCCCAGCGACAGACCGATGATCGAGCGGTGCGGCGGGCTGTCCCGGTGCCAGCCGATCGGCGCCCCCGGCGGGTACTCCGTCAGCAGGGCATGGCAGATGCTGCCGCGCTCATAGCCGAGGAAGTCCGCCACCCGCTCGGACAGCTCCTTCATCCAGGCAGGGGCCGCCTCGGTCTGCACGGGTTTCGACTCCACGGTGCCGTCGTCTCGCTGCCGGGGATTGTCGCTCAGCGTGGCGCTGCCCTTGTTCGGGTCAGCCTTATATGTCTCCGGCACGCTTTCGCTGAGAGCGAAACTGGCGATCCGGCGCTTGGCCGCATAGCCGTTCCAGACTGCGGTGCGCAGCGCAATGGCCCGGATCTCACGCAGCATGCGGCGCTCCTCAGCCTCAGAAATGAACTCAGGCTGGTAGATGAAGCCCTGCGGCAGGGGCGGCAGCAGCTGCCGGGAAGCCGGCATCTCGGGAAACAGGCTGGCGCAACTCAGACTAGACATATGTTTAGTATAACGAAAAATGAGGAAAAAGCAAGGGAGTAAGGAGCGCCGATCGCCGGATCGGCCTGGAGCGCGAAGCTCCCGCTTCGCAGGACCGCGGGCATCCTGCCCGCCTGGCTCGCGACTCTGGACTCGGGACTCGGGTTTACGGCCCACGGTTCACGGCTCACGGGTTTCCGGGAAGGAGCGCGAACCTCCAGTTCGCAGACATGCGAGCCTTATGCTCGCGCAACGCTGTTGCAGGTCCGGCCGGGCAGTGCGGACGGGCCTGTCGGGAAAAGTTACCGATGGCAGCAGGCGGAGCTGCTGCCCTAACATGTGCCCCAGCGGCGCAGAATTCATTGGTGGCTCCGAATTCATTCGGCGATTGATTCCGCTAATGAATTCGCGGCCACCCAGAAGAGCAGTCTTCTGTTGAGCATGGACGGATTGATCCCAATCAGAGTGGCTTGACTTGGGAGCAGTTGATCGTCCTTTTGCGAGATGCAACATGCTACGAGTAGTATCGAGTTCTTGCCATGAATGGCCAGTGTTATGAAAATACTGTTGTTAAGGGCATACCAGGCTGGAAAAATATCTTGGGTGCTACAGTATTGAAAGAGTTGTCAATTTTCCTGTCCATACGATCCGAAGAACGAGTAATGCTTGAAATCGTTCATGTGAAAGGAGGTGAATTCCATGAATTCTCTGAAGGATTACTTTGAAAGGGGAGATGAATCGAGTCTGGAATTCAGACGATTCCTGTTAACACTTATAGAGGAAGCTCGCAATGGGTTTATCCATAAAGGAATAAACTCTGAGACTGGTGAAGAATATGAAACTCGATGGGAGAATGACAGTATCGAGGGTTTATTAAGTGCAATCGGAAGGCTGTTGGTTGCGGATTCTGAGTTTGCAAATGGAATTATTAATCAAAACGCTGAAGGCCTGACTTGGGATCAATTGATGAAGTTACTTAGGTACGCGACAGAGTACGAATAGTAATTTCTGCGCTCAATACTAAGCGTAACTTGAGCTTACGGCAGTCCCGGCATTGGTGGAACTTCTCATACGGCTAAACCCATACTTCCAGGCAGCGCTGGAGGAGTTCAGCTTGGACCAGTCCCTTTATGACAGTTTCAGCCTGAGTGGCAACATTAACAAGTGGTCAGACCCCTGAACTCCGGCGATTGCCTACGCCAAGGCCCGCCGGGAAATGTTGCCAATGGCAGCAGGCGGAGCTGCTGCCCTACCATGTGCCTCGGCGGCGCCGAATTCATTCGGCGATAGATTCCGCGATTAAATTCGCGGCTACCTTGTAAGGCCGGAGGCCGCGCAGCACGCCATAGGCGGGGAAAGAGATGGCAGAACGCAGACAGCAGAGAGCAGACCACTCTGCCCGGTGCCTCGAGTCTGCCAATTGCACCGAGCCTATTTTATTAGCGAGTCCGCTTTCTGCTATCTGCTTTCTTCCCGCTTCCCCGGTCCCTGAAAACTCAGTTCCTGAGGTACTGCTCGTCCGTGACATGCTCCAGCCAGTCCACCGCCTTGCCGTCCAGCGCTTCCTGGATCGCGATGTGGCTCATCGCTTCCGTGGCCGATGCGCCGTGCCAGTGCTTCTCCTGCGGTGCGAAGCGCACCACGTCACCCGGCCTGACAATCTCAATCGGCCCGCCTTCACGCTGCACCCAGCCGGTGCCTTCCGTGATGATCAGGGTCTGGCCCAGCGGATGGGTATGCCATGCGGTGCGAGCGCCGGCGCTGAAGCTCACGTTGGCAGCACCGAGGCGCGAGGGCAGCTCGGTCGTTGCCAGCATTTCAATCTTCACCTCACCGCTGAACCAGTCGGCGGGACCATCCATTTCGCCACGTGATTCGGCGCGACTGATCGCCATGCCCCGGTTGGCGGCCAGGTACCTGCTGAAGAATGCCTCCAGCTTGTCAAACGGGATCATGTCCAGCCTGTCGTACAGGTCGATGTGCCGCGCACCGGGCACCACATACAGCTCCTTCGGCTCAGCCGCCAGCTCGTAGGCGTCCTCGGTGAAGTAGCGCGAGTGCGCATTCTCACCCATGATGAACAGGATCGGTCGCGGTGAGATGCTCGCGAGGTCGCTGTTCAGCCGGAAGTTCGTGAAGGCCATGCTGCTGACCTGTGTGAAGGCCGCGATCGCGCGGGGATGGTGTCCGCGCTGCATGGCGTAGTACTCGAAGAACTCACTTGTGATCGGGTCCAGGCCCGGCGGGATGCTGCCGGCCGGCTCATTCGGGAAGGCCGGTGTCAGTGCCGGAGTGCCGGCTTCGAAGTCCTCCCAGCGCTGGTAGGCCAGCTGCCTGAGGTTCTGTGCGCGCTGCGCATCCGTCATCGAATCCATCCAGCCCTTGCGGATCATGTGGCTCATGTCGTACATGCTGGCCGTTGCCACCGCCTTGATGCGCGGGTCCACCTGCGCCGCCGTCAGCGCGAAGGCGCCGCTGCCGCAGATGCCGATCACGCCGATGCGCTCGCGGTCCACGAAGGGCCGCGTGCCGAGGAAGTCCACACCCGCGCTGAAGTCCTCCACGAAGATGTCCGGGGAGGAGACGCGCCGCGGCGTACCGCCGCTCTCGCCGTTGTAGGACTCGTCGAAGGCGATCGCAATGAAGCCGCGCTCCGCCATCGCCTGGGCGTAGATACCCGCGCCCTGCTCCTTGACGCCGCCGTAGGGCGTGCCCACGATCAGCGCGGCGTAGCTGCCGGAGCCGTCAAAGTCGGCGGGCTTGTACATGTCCGCCGCGATCGTGATCCCATAGCGATTGGGGTAACTCACCTTTTCGTGGATCACCTTCTCGCTGAGCGGGAAGGTCTTGTCCCATGTCGTGTTCAGTGTCGTAGTCATTGTGTTTACCTCCGTCCTGCTTCTGTTGTCCGCCTCGGCTTCGAAGGGACTGGCTGCTGCAATCGTCGCAGCAATTGTCAGTGTCGTGGCTGTTGCCAGGATTCCTTTCTGCGCTGTCATTTCATGCCTCCAGTGCATGCGAGCAATGAGTAATGATGAGTGAGCAATGAGTGTTGCCGGCGAGCCGGAAGTCTGGCTCAGTTCTCATTGCTCCCTACTCATTGCTGTTCAGTGTCGCCATGTCAATCACGAAGCGGTACTTCACGTCGCTTCTCAGCATCCGCTCGTAGGCCTCGTTGATCTGATCCATCCTGATTGTCTCGATGTCGCTGACGATGCCGTGCTCCCCGCAGAAGTCCAGCAGTTCCTGGGTCTCCGGGATCCCGCCGATCAGCGAGCCGGCGATGGACTTGCGGCCCATGATCAGCGGCCGGGTGTTCAGCATCTCGTCAAGGTTGCCAAGGAAGCCCACCAGCACCAGGGTGCCGCTGGTTGACAGCAGGGGGATGTAGGGGTTGAGCTCGTGCATATTGGGGACGGTGTCAATGATCAGCTCGAACTTGCCCTTCACGGCCGCCATCTGTACCTCATCCGTGGAAATGACAACCTCGGATGCCCCGAGCCGCCGTGCGTCATCCGCCTTGCCGGGTGAGCGGCTGATCAGCGTGACCTCCGCGCCGAGCGCCTTCGCCAGCTTGAGCGCCATGTGCCCCAGGCCACCGAGCCCGACCACGGCCACCCTGCTGCCCGGGCCGACCTTCCAGTGGCGCAGCGGCGACCAGGTCGTGATCCCGGCGCACAGCACCGGTGCCACTGCGGCGAGGTCCAGCCCGTCCGGCACACTCAGCACGAAGTCCTCGCTGACAACGATCCTGTCGGAGTAGCCGCCGTAGGTCGGCATGCCGTCATGGCGGTCCTTGCCGTTGTAGGTGAAGGTCGCGGAATTCTCGCAGTACTGCTCCAGGCCCGCCTCGCAGTTATGGCAATGCCGGCAGGAATCCACCATGCAGCCCACCGCCACGATCTGGCCGACGCTGAACTTGCCCACAGCGCTGCCGGTTTCCAGCACGCGGCCGACGATTTCATGCCCCGGCACCACCGGGTACTTCGTACCGCCCCAGTCATTGCGGGCGGTGTGCAGGTCGGAGTGGCAGACCCCGCAGTAGAGGATCTCGATCAGCACGTCATTGCTGCGCAGTTCGCGCCTCTCAAAGCTGAATGGGGCGATCTCGCTCGTGGCTGACTGTGCTGCATATCCGTGTACATTCATTTCGTTCTCTCCCTGAACCCGGGTCCCGCCGCCTGGCCCTCCGCTTTTCCGGCTGGCGGGGCAGCTCGCCCTTGCTGCCTAGTTTGTACCGCCCATGGCCGCCGATCCGGTATATCAATCCTCCGCAATCATTGCCTGATCCTCCAGACATCCAGGGAAAGCAGTTTCATGCTCCGGAAATCGCTGGTATCATCCTCCTGTCCAGCAAGCGCTGAGACGTGATGGAATGGTGACTCAGATGAACATAGAGCAACAGGATTTTGCAGCAGCCCAACAGGCACTGGCCCAGCGGATTGCCCGATACACCGCAGGGCAGGAACAATTGGAGGCGGCCATTCCCGGGCTTAAGCTCTACAACTTCGCCCAGCCGACCGAGCCCAGCAGCTATACGATGCCGGCCAGCATCTGCCTGATCGGCCAGGGCAGCAAGCGCCTGACCGTCGGCGACGAGAGTTACATGTATGACGTCTCGCGCTACCTCATCACTGCCGTAGACCTGCCGGTGGTGGCCAACATCGTCGAGGCCAGCCCGGACAGGCCCTATCTCGGCCTGTCATATGAACTTGACCCGCGCGCCATCCGCCAGCTGATGCTGGACAGTGGCAAGCCCCCGGCGCGGGCCGCCGAATCCCAGCGCGGGATCGCCGTCAGCCAGGCCCCGCTGGCAATCCTCGACGCCTTCAGCCGCCTGCTGGACCTGCTGGCCCAGCCCGCCGACATCCCGGTGCTGGCACCTCTGCTGAACCGCGAGATCCTCTACCGCCTGCTGCAGGGTGAACAGGGCGCACGGCTGATGCGCATTGCCGAGATCGGCAGCCAGAGCGAGCAGATTGCGCGCGCCATCGGCATGATCAGGGAACGCTACAGCCGGCCCTTCAAGGTGGATGAGCTGGCAACGGAGGTCGGCATGAGCAGCTCCAGCTTCCACCAGCACTTCCGCGCCACCACCACGCTCAGCCCGCTGCAGTTCGTCAAGCGCCTGCGCCTGAACGAGGCCCGTCGCCTGATGCTGATGGAGAATTGCGATGCGGCAACCGCCGCGATCCAGGTCGGCTATGAAAGCGCCTCACAGTTCAGCCGCGAGTACAGCCGCCAGTTCGGCGCCCCGCCCCTGCGCGACATCCGCGAACTGCAGGGCAGTGTGGCCCAGGGCTGATGCGCGGTTGCCAGCCAGACTGCCGGCCGGAACGACCTTGGCCCCGGCGGATCAGTCCGGCTGCCGCTGGTACTGAATCACGGCAGGCTGCATAATGCTTGGCGATGCTTAGGACCACCGTACTTGTCCTGCTGCTCATGGCAGCAATGTATGAACCCTGCCTGGCCTGGACCCCGGAAATCGGCAACCGCGCGCTGCCACTGTACGGCACTGACAGGGTAAGCGGCCAGTCGATCGAGCTGGACAGCATGAAGGGCAAGTGGGTACTCCTTGAAGCCTGGGCCACCTGGTGAGGGCCCTGCATGAGGCAGTTGCCTCTCCTGATCGAACAGACCGCTGATCTCCGGCAGCGCACGGACTTCGCGCTGCTGAGCCTGTGCTTTGACGACCCCTCACGCCGCGAGCTGGTGGACCGGGCGATCGCGGACTACGGCATCAGCCATGCCGTGCTCTGGAACGAGACCGGCAGCCCGGAGCGCTCCAACATGGCGGACTGGAACATCCCCGGCTTCCCGACGACGCTGCTGATCGACGCGCAGGGCAACATCGTGATGGAGCTGGCCGTTGACAACTACCTGCGGGAGAACCTGCTGTTCTTCCTCGACCACTGGAGCGGTGCCGCCGGCTTCAGCCTGCAGATAGAACCCTACCGGGCGGCCGGATCTGGCAATGCTGCTGAAGCGGATTCCACCGCCGAGGTGGATTCCGTCCTCGGGAATGACCCCTTTGCCACCCAGCGCATTGCGCCGGACGCGAACCAGTCGATCCGCGTCGGCATCGTGCTCTACAACCCGGACCATCAGCCGCTGGATGTGCAGGTCGACGTGCGGATGCAGAAGACGGAGTTGTTTGACGAAGGCCCGGTCCACAAAATAATGGGCGTGATGCATGATGTTGACTACCGCGCGCAGGGCCGGCTGCTGGACTACCGGGCCGGGTTCCCGGTGTTTGGCGATGAGCATCACGTGATCGTGGTGGATGATCTTGATGGTGTGCTGAACTTCGAGGTCGAAGTGGCGGTGCCCGTTCCCGGCTCGGAGGCCCTCAATGCTGGGCAGGGCCTGTTCTACAGGAAGAAGGCGCATGTGTTCACGACCACGGCCTACATCATGTACCAGCTGGACTAGTAGTTATGCAATACCGGTGGAGGGGGTTTGAGGTTCCAGACTGGAACCTCAAAACGTAGCAATTCGGCCAATACACGCTTTGAGGTGCCAATTTGGCACCTCAGGTTTACCCTGCCAGATTGGCGTAGTCAACAAGGATCAAGGCTTCACCGCTTGAGGTTTCAGATTGAAACCTCAAGTGCAAATTACTCCCACTCGATCGTGCCCGGGGGCTTGGATGTGATGTCCATGCAGACGCGGTTGATGCCCGGCACCTCGCCGATCACGCGTGAGGCGATCTTCTCGAGGTTCTTGTACGGGATCTTCGACCAGTCCGCCGTCATCGCGTCCTCGGAGCTGACCGCGCGCACCACCAGCGGGTAGCCATAAGTGCGCTTGTCGCCCATCACGCCCACGCTCTTGATGGCGGGCAGCACCGCGAAGTACTGCCAGGGCCGCTCCATCTCCGCCATCTCGATCTCATCGCGTACGATGCGGTCCGCCTGGCGCAGGATCTTCAGCCGTTCCGCCGTCACCTCGCCGATGATGCGGATCGCGAGCCCCGGCCCGGGGAAGGGCTGGCGGTAGACCATCGGGCGCGGCAGCTCAAGCTCGATGCCGAGCCGGCGCACCTCATCCTTGAACAGGTCGCGCAGCGGTTCGACGAGCGCCAGCTTCATGCGCTTCGGCAGCCCGCCGACGTTATGGTGGCTCTTGATCACATGCGCATGCATGCCGATCCCGCTCGATTCAATCACGTCCGGGTAGAGCGTGCCCTGCGCGAGGTACTTGGCCCCGCGCACCTTGCGGCTCTCCTCCTCGAACACCTTGATGAACTCGCGGCCGATGATCTTGCGCTTGCGCTCCGGGTCGGTCACGCCCTTCAGTTCATCGAGGAAGCGCTTGCCGGCGCGCACGCGAACCAGCCGGCTCTTGAAATGCCCCTTCCAGGCCTCCACCACCTTGTCGCCCTCATCCATCCTGAGGAAGCCGTGGTCCACGAAGATCGGGTGCAGGCGGTGCCCGATCGCGCGGTCGATGATCGCGGCCGTGCACAAACTGTCAACACCGCCGCTGACCGCGCAGATCACCTCGCCATCCTCGCCGACCTGCTCACGGATGCTTTCGATCGACTGCTCGATGAAGTTGCCCATCGTCCAGTCGCCGGTCGCCTGGCAGACGCCCATCACGAAGTTGCGCAGCAGGTCGATGCCCCAGGGCGTATGGCTCACCTCGGGGTGGAACTGCACGGCGTACATGTTCTTCTTCGGGTATTCAAAGGCCGCCACCTTGGTGGCGTCCGTATGCGCAGTGATCCTTGCCCCGCGCGGCGCCGTCACCAGCGCGTCGCCATGGCTCATCCAGCAGATCAGGTTCGGGTTCAGCCCGCGGAACAGCACCGAGTCATCCTGGTTGTCCACCCACAGCTCGGTGCGCCCGAACTCGCTGCGCTTCGCCGCCTCCAGCCTGCCGCCGTGCATGCTGCCGAGCAGCTGCAGGCCGTAGCAGATGCCAAGGATAGGGATTTCGAGGGCGAGCAGCTTCTTGTCGATCTGCGGGGAGCCGTACTTGTGGGCGGAGTTCGGGCCGCCGGAGAGGATCAGGCCGATCACGTTCCCGCGGCGCTTCACCTCGGCTGCCGTCAGCTTGTTGTCCACAACCTCTGAATGGACATTGAGTTCTCGGATGCGGCGCGCGATCAGCTGTGTGTACTGGGAGCCCAGGTCAATGATGAGGATGCTTTGAAAGCGGCCTGAAACGGCCTCTGGTGCGCTTGCCATGCGGGATTATATCACGCAAAATCCGGGCTTCATCCTGAAGCTGCACTGCAAAGATGCTGATTGCCCGCGACTTGCGCGGCCTGCTCAGTGCAGGGTGTCCACCGTCATCAGCAGGCGGTTGCCGCTCACGTACAGCATGTGCCGCGTGGGCCCGAGGTCCAGAAGCGGGCAGTGGATGTCCAGCAGGTCATAGCAGCTGATCTGCTCCGGCTTGCTCCAGCTGGTGGTGCCGCCATCCGCGCCGTGCACCAGCACGTTGCGGTGGAAGCGCCACTGCTGGATGGCAACCTGCGGCACTCCCTCATACACGTACATGCCCTGCGGCCGCGCCCCGCCATCCACCCCGAGGAAGGTCTGGCTGATGGACTGCGGCACGGACCAGGTCTCTCCGGCGCTGCTTGTCGCGGCGGAGTACAGCGTGTTGTCACCGCCGCTGCCATCGTATGTGACCGCCGGCAGTCCGTTGTACTCGACCAGGTACTGCTGCGTACCCTGGCCCATCGCGCCATCCACCAGGTTGGCAAAGTTCCACTCGCTGCCGCTCGAATCCTTCGCGCGCACGTAGTACAGCTTGTCACCCTCGAAGTTGCGGATCAGCGTCGCCGGGTTGCCGTCGATGATCGCCAGCGGGGTCATTGCATCCGCGTTGCCATTCGCGCCGACCGACGCCAGTGAGATCGGCTCCGGCCAGGCCATGCCCTCCGGGTCACTGGCGCGCACATAGTTCGCGCTGCGGAAGCCGCCGATGAAGCTGATCTCCAGCCCGAACAGGATCGCCGGGTTGCCGTTGACAACCTTCAGCACCGGGTCATGCCCGCTGTCCTCCAGCGCGTCGACGATCTCCGTGTCATCCCACACACTGCCGTTCTGGTCCATGCTGCGGATGTACTTCAGCTTGCCGGTGCCATGCCCCTCGCCATCCTGCTGCGGGTCCTGGAAGGCGACCGCCGGCTTGCCGTTCACCTCGGCCATCGACACCCCGCCAACGTCATCGATGGAGGTCAGCACCACCGGAAAGCCCCACTGGCTGCCAAGTACATTCAGGCTGCGGGAGTACTTCATGTCGAACTTGCCCGGCACATCCCCCGGCTCCAGATAGACCACGGCCGGATTGCCATTCACCAGCGCCGCGTCATAGCTGTGCTTCGCCTGCGGCGGGTCAGCCGTGAACTGGTACACATCGGACGCTTTCCAGGGCACGCCCAGCCCGACGCTGCCCAGCCCGGCCTCGTCATCCCCGAGGTACAGCACCAGCATGTAGGCCTGGCCAGCCGGCCCGGCATACTGCTCGAGTCCCGGCAGCTCCACGAATTCAGGCTGCTGCGGCCGGTACCAGTCCCAGCGGTTCGTGTCGAAGTTGCCCAGTCCCACGAACAGCAGGTCCTGCCGTTGCGGCACCTTGTGCCAGCCCATGCTGGCGCAGGGCAGCTGCGGCAGTTCGCTCATGTCAAGCAGGAAGGTGGCATATGCCATGTCGCCGCCCTGCCGGGTATTGAACCAGTCACTGTTCATCCTGAGGAAGTGGTTCAGCTCATCGATGCTGACATTGCGGTTCGGCAGCTCGGTGTCGTAGTCGTCAAAGTAGGCCGGTGCTTCCCGGTGGCTGGAGCTGGCCAGCCTGGTGCCATTGCTCCGCGCTGCCAGTTCCAGCGGGGCGGGCAGTTCCAGTCCGTTTGCTGCCGACAGGCCAGTGTCATCCGGCAGCGAAGCGCCAGCCTGCTGCGGCATCGCATCGACGGGAGGTGCATCTGTGCCCTGTCCGGCGCAGGCGCAGGACAGGATGGCAATCAGCAGGCAGGCCAGGTGGTTGTGCAGGCGCATGGGGGGGCTCCGGTTGGTGTTCGCGGTTTGCTTCCCGGGATTCTATGGCAGGTCGGCCCGCCGCGTCACCCCCGCCGGGGTCCCGGGTGCTCCGTTTAACCGGAATTTGGGAAATGCGCGCAGCTTACTCCAGCTGGCTGAAGATCAGCTGGCCTCCGCTGACATACAGGAAGGAAGGCACGCCGCCCAGCTCCAGCATGTCACTCTGGCCACTGAATTCCTGCGTGTTGCAGACATGCTCCGGCGCGCCCCAGCTCGTGCCGCCGGCGTCGTCCGAGCGCACGAATACGAGGCGGTTGGCATTGTACTGGTCCACCAGCACCGCCGGCTTGCCGTCCAGCATCACCAGCCCGCGCGGCTGTGACCCGGGATCATCGACGAAGTCGCTCTGATAGACCAGCACCGGGTCGTTCCAGCTGCCGCCATCGGCATCCTGCGCCAGACGCCAGTAGGTGTTGTCCGTGTTGTCAGTGTCGTACACCATCGCCGGCAGGCCACCCACGTCCATCAGGTACAGGCTGAAGCCGGAGCGCTGGGGCACGAAGAACGGGGTGCCGGATCCCCAGGCGGTCCCGTTGGCATCGGTGGCACGGATGTAGCCGACGGTCTCCTGGTTCAGGCCGGACTGGTAGGCGATTGCCGGAAAACCGTCAATCACGGCCAGCGGTGAGTTGTAGATCCCGTAGCCGCCGCTCACCGGACCCTTCACCGTGACCGGGCTGTTCCAGCTGCTGCCGTCCGCGGCACTGGCCTGTACGTACATCAGGCCCTTGCTGAATCCGTCAAGGTCCTCATTCGCGTAGGAGACTGCCGGCATACCGTTGACAATCGTCATGTATGGTGAGATTCCGTGGTTGTCTCCCATGCCGTCGTCAATCGTCATGCTGCTGCCCCAGGCAGTGCCCTGCGGGTCAGCCGAGCGGACGAACCTGAGTGAACCGTGGGCCACGAAGCCGTCGCCGGGGTTCACATATTCGAATTCCTGCCAGGCTATCGCCGGATTTCCATCAACAATGGCCAGGGAGATGTACGGCATGAACTCAGCGGGTCCCAGCACGTCGATCGCCGCGCCCCAGGCATTGCCGGCGCTGTCCAGCGCACGGGCGAACTTGACCGTGAACATTTCCGCGGCGAAGTCCTCCGCAATCCAGGCGATGGCCGGCTTGCCATCCGCCAGCACCAGTTCAATGTCCTGGTCCAGCTGGATCTCGTCGAACTCGCCGTAATCCACCACCGGGCTTGTGCTCCACTCGCTGCCGACGCTCACGCTGCCGAGCTGCAGGGTGTTCGGGCCGCTCTGCAGCACCAGAACAAGCATCCGGCTGGCGGCATCAGTGTACGGATCAAGGGAGGAAAGCTCGGCAACCTTGGCGGAATTGAACCATTCCCAGCGATTGCTGTCAAAGTTGGCAACTGCGAAATAGGCCATGCCCTCATACGGACCGGCGACCCAGTCCACCCGCACCCGCGGCAGCGGGCTGAGCCCGGACAGGTCGAAGCTGAACATCGCGAAACCGAGGTCGGCCGGGTCATGGCTGCTTGACCAGCCCCCGGGGATGTACAGCGTGTCCTCGCCGAACAGGCTGAATACACCCTGGCTGGGCAGGCTGGCGTCATAGTCCCTGCCGAGGAGCAGGGCGAAGTCACCGGCCGCACTGGACTGTCGTGATGGTCCGGCGCCAGCGGGCAGCGCCAACGGGTCCGGCAGGCCAGGTATGAACTGCGGGGCTCCAGGGCTGTCATCAGCCTGCAGATTGACCACCGCATCAGGCATAGGCTGTGGGGACTGCTGGCCTCCACAGGCACTGAGCGCGATCATCGAAATCAGCAAGGGAAGAATCCTGGCAATCCTGGGCATGCAACTCTCCGGTCAGAACATCTTTCTGTCGGGAGAATGTTAGGCCAGGGCTGGCTCGCCGGTCCTGTCCAGTGCTCAATTGAGAATCAATTTAACCGGGATTTGGGATTAGCTGTTTAGCGCCTGGGGGCTGCGGGTAACAAACATGGTTGCCGCAGGAGGCAACCCCCAAACAGTAATCTCCATCAAGGATGTGTGTATGTACAGGAATGTACTGATGATGATTTCCCTTGTGATCGTGCTGTTTGCCGCTTCCTGCGGGGGCGGCGGGTTCACGGTCGGCGATCCCGGTGGCGGCGGCACTCCCGCTGACAACACAGCCCCCGAGGTCGTGATCAGCGGCATCAGCGAAGGCAGTGCCTACGGCGAGCAGCAGCCCGGCGTCAACTTCCTCAATGTGAAGGGTGTGGCGGCTGACACCGGCGGTGTCGCCAACATGGCGATGCGCATCAACGGCACGCTGGTCGCTGCCAGCAATGACAGCGAGCTCAGCTTCGGCTGGGACGTGACCGGCTATGATGACGGTGCCTACGAGGTGGCGGTGCAGGCCAGCGATGCCAGCGGCAACGTGGCTGAGGAGGTCGTCAACGTGATTGTTGACAACGACCTGATCTTCATCCCGCCGGGCAGCTTCTGGCCTGAGCTGGACCTCGACTTCGGCATCGAGGACCCGATCCCCGACCCGGATCCGGGCCCGTGGGTGCCGGACCTCGACATCATCTTCCCCGGCCTGTAAGCCGGACCCCACCGGATAAGCGGCCTGTGCGGGATGCACGCGCCGCCCCGGAAACCTTGAAAAGAAAGCCTGCTCCACGGAGCAGGCTTTACCTTTCCTCTGGGCTCCGCCTGTTCCCATGCTGCATGTCCGAACTCCATACGGGCCGCTGGACCGGCAGGGGCAGGACATTGTCACCGCTGGCATCCAGTACGTAGCGCGATCCCGCTTCCATCAACATTGTCAACCTGCAGTCCGCAGGGTCCCTGATATCCTGCCTGGCACTGAACCTGAGCTGGGCAATCCGCCCCTCGCCCGCCGGTTCCGCCTGCGGGGAGCGGCTGTCGATTGCCAGCAGCACCCGCCCGTATTCCTTGTCCGGCTGGGCGAAGTAGATGCGGGCATCAGCACAGTCATCGAAGAAGCCACCGAGCTGCGCATCCCGGAAGCTGAGCTTCGTCCTGTCAAACTCAATCACGAACAGCCCCTTGCCGAAAGCCGGCAGCCCTGTGGCATCCAGCTCGACGTAGAGATCCCCGTCCTCACGCAGCGTTTCAGGCAGCTCAGTGACAAGTTCTACCAGCGGATCCGGCTCCCGCACCACGACTTCCATCTCCAGGAAATCCGTCAGAGCCTCGCCATCCGCCAGGGCCCGGACCCTGATGCGCGCCGGCCCCGGCCTGTCCGGTGTCCACCTCAGCTGCGGTTCAGTTGTAGTGACCCTTGTTGCTTCATCAATTCCGGCATCTGGCAACAGTGTGTCATTGGCAGGCTGGATAAGTGGCTCAACTAGCGCCTGCCTGCCGGAGAATGCCACTGTCACAGCGGGATCCGCTGGCTCATCATCCGGCGTTCCGGCCAGTGACGCCAGTGCCGATTCCAGCCCGCTTCCCACCGTACCGAGTGCTTCAGCAAGCGTATCCGTCCCCGGACCGGCGCTATCTGGGCCGGCCTCTGCCGCTGCCTGATCCACGGGCAAGGGACTGACCTGGTCCGCTGCGGAGCTGGCACCGCTGTCAAGCTGCCATTCATATTCAAGCTCCCGGTCTGAGGGGTTGTCATCCTCGAGCAGGATAAGGTAGCTTTCTCCGGGGTGCACATCACCGGTTTCCATGTACAGCCGCCCAAGCCTGACAACAGCCTGCGCTTCCACAGGCTCACTTTCCGCTGATGCTTCCTCCCCCTCGCTGTCCCCACCCGTCGGGGTGCGGTACTGCTCCTCTCTTCCGGCAGTATCCGCCGCATCGGCTCCGGCCGGAGTGCCGCTGCTGGTGCAGGCGCCGAAGAGCACAGAGCTGAGCATGATGCCAAGAGCTGCGAACCTGAGAACTCCCACAGGCCGTCCTCCCCTGTCAATCCGTGATAGACAGCAATGACGCGGCCGGGACGGTCACGTTCAACGGAGTGTTAGTCTGAGGCCGACCCGGCCCAATTGCTCCCAGGAGCCACACAGCAACTCCAGCTGCTTCTCATTCTGCTTCTGCTTCTCATTCTGCCAAAGGCCTACTGATTTCTGCCCACTGACCACTGCCCACAGACTACTGATTGCCAGGCTTACAGCCTGGCCTCCTCCTACGGCACCTGCACGAACTCGCAGACCGGCCCCAGCTCCTCGCCGAGGTACGGCCTGAGGTAGAGGTAGCTGCCGCTGGCCGGGGTGAAGGGAAGTTCGTACGAGAATGTCAGCGGCAGGGGTAAATCGAGATAGCCCATGCTCAGCAATGGAGTGTTGCTCTCCTCACCCCAGTAGCCATCAGGAAGCTGGGCCTCGCTGGCAGCGAAATACAGTCTGTAGCCCTCGAAACCGCCACCGAAGTGCAGGCCCAAAGGTGAGAGGTCGGCGATACTCACCTGGCTATCCTGATTGTAGTCAGCGTACTGCACCTCGCCCGTTGGATCGCTTTTGGATGAATCGCCCAGGTACCTGCCAATCATTGTCAAGTCAGTCGCATCAACGATGCCGTCCCGGTTGCCATCGCCAGCGAAGTACTGATGCCAGCTGAGCATGTTCGCTGTCTCACTGTACTGAAGTGCGGTGCTTTCGACCCTGACTGGCAGAAGCAGGCCGAAAGCCGACTCGTACAGTCCGCCACTGCGGGAGAAACAGGCCACGCGGTCCTTGGTATCCGGTCCGTCGTCCACATACACCCAGTAGCGGCTTGCCAACTCTCCCACTAATTCAAGTTCAAACTGCTTCTGGCCCCCCGGCCCGGTGCTCGCCATTTCCAGCGGGACCGCCCTGCTTGCCAACCCGGCATCGCTGCTGCCTGGGTAGCGCGTCATGCCGCCGGTGACCGTACAGCCCTCAAAGTCGCGCCCGAAATTCCGGGCAATGGCCACGATGTCCGACAGGTTGATCTCCCCGTCGAAGTTGCCATCCACCACATACTGCATTGACCCTGCCGGGAACCAGCCGTAGTCCAGCGCGACATTCCTGTCAGCCGATTCCCCGATGTGCTTGGAAAGGGGCACAAGATCAGCTGCATTCACGCTGCCATTCTGGTCATAGTCGCCACCGAACAGGTACAGCCAACGCAGTGTCCGGGCCTGGTGATTGACCCGCAGGTGCAGGTCATCACCATAAAGTGGAATGCGCTTGCTGTAAGCGAAGGATGCTGAGCGGGTCCCGTCAGCATCTGCTTCTTCCAGCAGCCTCGCCAGCTCCGCCTTCAGCTCCGCGAACACTTCCGCATCGACATCCGCAGGCGTTTCCAGCGCGGCGATCTCGCGCATCGCGGCGGTGAGGTCGATTGCCACAGTTCCCGATTCCGATACCTGCTGCACAATCTCAGCGGGGTCCGGCATCCTGCCGGACTGAGCCAGATCAGTGGTATCGACACCACTGCCGCAGCCGCCTGCCAACATGCTTGCCAGAATGCATGCAGCACTTGCCATCAGTCCGGCAATCCTACATTCACTACTCGTTCTCTTTTCCATGTCCGTCTCCCGTCTCGTCAGTCCTCGACATTCCAACTGGCTGGTCTGCTCTCTGCTCTCTGCCAACGCATTCTCCTTCTGCTTCTCATTCTGCCAACTGCCTACTGCCCACTCGCCTACGGAATCTGGATCACTTCGGAGGGATAGCCCAGCACCTGCAAGCTGCTGCCAGGAATGTCAACCACCGGGCGCAGCCAGAGCCAAGCACCGCTCGGTAGATCCTCCAGTATGAGTTCGTGCCACAGAAGCGAATCCGGTAGATGTGCGGCGTAGTTCTGATACCACTCCGTCGCCTCGTATGCCTCCTGGCTGGGAAAGTCCTCACGCAGAGGTCCGCCGCGCCTGATATAGATCGTGACAAAGCTCGCGTAGGGTGCGGGTCCTTCCGACACCGGTATCTGTGCGTTCAGCGGCAGCTCAGCTTCATCCAGGGTCATGTAAACGTTTGTCGTAGGCCGCCACGCGGTAAAGAACATGGGCAGAGAAATGATGTCCGTGGAGCCGATATGGCCGTCACGGTTGAAGTCCAGACCAGCAAGGAAAGGCGACTCGGCCGCATCCGAATAAGTCTTGTCCATGTGGATGGCCCAGTCGTCAATGTCAGCGACATTCACTTCCGAGTTCCTGTCGGAATCTCCGACCGCAACCTCGTCATATGTGAGTGCCCGGCTTGCTGGATCGTAGCTCAGGCGGCTGTAGCTTGTGTAGCGGATCTGCAGCGGGTCATAGCACAGCTGGCTGACACGTCCGGAACCGGCAGTGCCGACCCAGTAGTACATTTCCGGCTGGTCCGCGAAACCGCTGAAGCTGAACTGCCGCAGGCCGCTTTCCGATGTACTTGCCTCCTGGGGCGGA
The DNA here is from genome assembly GCA_022646745.1 of Planctomycetales bacterium. Lineage (GTDB taxonomy): Bacteria > 4484-113 > 4484-113 > 4484-113 > JAFGCY01 > JAHEFU01. Next base: position 1,345,479 of record CP060262.1, read on the forward strand.
TCGCTTGCCAACGGAGCAATCAGGGTCGGTCCGCTGCCCTGCCACGGGTAGTCACGGATGTCCTTCGATCCGTACAGCAGCATCCTGGGCGAGGTGCCGTAGTTGCGGGCAATAGGCACGATGTCCGCAATGTTGATGATGCCGTTGCGGTCACCGTCAATGTGGCGCAGCAGGCGGTTCTTGCCGGGGCTGCGTCCGATGTTGATTGCCAGTGGCACGAGGTCGGCGGCGTTGACGATCCCGTTCTGATCGTAGTCTCCGTCCACGCAGTACTCCGCCGTGAGCAGCGGGCTGGAACTGGTGAAGCTGGTCACGGGACGGCTCAAGTGCTCATCGTAGGCATCCATGTCGGAATCCCAGAATTCGGCATCACTGGTGGATCGCGGCTCATCTCCGAGGCCTGGTGCTGATACCTCAGTCAAATTCTCAGGGATGCTTCCGGTCGTCAGCAGCCTCGCCAGCTCCGCCTTCAGTTCGGCGAACACTTCCGCGTCGACATCCGCGGGAGCCTCCAGCACAGCGATTTCGCGCAGGGCGGCGGGGAGGTAGATTGGGGCGTCTGGGGCGGTAACTAATCCAGTGGCAGTCTCAGAGTCCGATCCGGCTGCATTGCCGGTCTGGATTGCAGCTTCGCCAGCCGCAGGAAGCTCAGGCGTGCGCGCATCTCCGCCGCAGCTCCCGAGGAGCAGCATCACCAGTATCAGTGTCCCGTATCCGATCCGTCCGCACATGGTCTTATCCCCCGTGCAATCACACTATCAGCCCATCAAATCCTACAGGAAAAGGCAGGCTATTACAGGGGACACTTGCGCGGCAGTTTGCGGCTGACACTTCGTAGCTGGCAGAAAGCAGAGCGCTGAAAGCAGACTCGGTGTGCGAATATAGCGGTCTGCTCTCTGCTATCTGCTCCCTGATCTCTAAGGCACGAAGTACCGCGCCACCTTCAGCTCCGCCGCTGCCAGGTCGTGGTAGACAACGAGCGGCTTGCCCAGCGCACTGCCGACGGACAGGTAGGCCGACTCGTGCGCATCCGTGTCATACTCGCCGACGCCCGTTGCCACCACACCGCCCACCGGGAAGTCATCGCTGATCTCCGGCGTCTGGGTCGCGCGGTATGTCACCGCCTGCTCTTCCGTCGAGTAGTAGGCCAGCCCGAGGAAGCCCGCCACGTTGGCACTCGCCAGGTGGTAGCCGTAGTCGTCGGACTCGCTGTCCGGGATGTACAGCGGCGCTGTCCAGTCCGTGGTTGAAAGGTCGTTCGCCTTGCGCACCAGCAGCCCGCCGGTCGTCTTGTTGCGCGCCAGCAGGTAGGGCCGGTCGGTGATGCTCGTCGCCGCGGCGAACTGCAGTTCGTGGTCGCCCGGGGTGTTGTTGCCAAGCGAGTAGGGCAAAAGCGTCCAGTTCGTGCCCTGGTTGTTCACGGCCTTGCTGAAGTAGGCCCGCCAGGGTGTGTTGTACTGGTCATTGTTCAGCACGTACCACACCGCCGGACGCCCGTCCGTGCCAAGCGTATTGGCCTCGCAGGTCGTCAGCGCGGTCTTGTCGAGGTGGAAGTCGCTGCCCTTCCAGACAGTGCCGCCGTTGAACAGGTCCCAGTCGCCTCCGGTCGTTGCCACCGGGTCCGTCGCCCGCACGTAGTAGATGCTGTACGGGTCATCCACGTCGCCGGTATGCCAGACGTAGGCCAGCGCAGGGTTGCCATCGATGATGTTCAGGCTCGGGCTGTGGTCCAGCCCGTCACTGGTGATCTGCACCTGCTGGAAGCTGGTGGCGTCCGCCGCGTTGCCGACTACGTAGTAGATGCCGGGGTTGGCACCGACCCGCTGGTAGGCCATCGCCGGCCGGCCGCCGGCAAGTTCCCTGAGCGAGATGTGCTTCGCAGTCACCGACAGCGGCACGGCCTGCGGGATGTTCCACTCCGTGCCCTGCGGGTTGGCGGCGCGCACGTACTTCAGTGCATTGAACTGGCGGTAGGCGATCGCCGGGTTGCCGTCAATCACGCTCATCATCGGGTCGGCCGGGCTGGTGTCCGACACGTTGTCAATCGCCGTGGACAGCCAGCCTTCGGTGGACAGCTGCAGCGTATCCACCGCCGTCGCCAGGTCGTCATCCGTCACCCGCAGGCGCACGGTGTGGAAGCCGCCGCCTGTCAGGTCGATCTCCTGCACCTGCGCGCCATCCTCGATCTCATATGTGCCGTCCCCGTCCAGGTCCCAGTCGTACTGCTCAATGCTACCGTCCAGGTCGTCACTCATCGTGGCTGACAGCGTGGCGGTCCAGGGTGCCACGCCGCTAGTGCTGTCCGCGGTGATATGCGCCACCGGGGCCAGGTTGTCAAGGTCCGGCGCGTAGAGGTACAGCGTGTTGGAGATGCGGCCCTTGTAGGTGGCGACCACACTGAAGTTGCCCTGGAAGATGTCAACGATGTCCATCTCCGCCGTTTCCTGGTTGATCTCGCCCACGTTCGGCACCACGAAGCCCGAGCCGATCAGGCCCGCGCTGACTTCGCGGATGCGGATGATCTCACCGCCGCCCGTGCCGGATCCGCCGCCCGTTGAGAAGCCGCCGATCAGGAAGTACTGCGACTCATCGTTGATGGTGACGTCGCCATCCACGGAGTGGTTCAGCATCAGGAAGTAGTTGAAGTTCGGGTCGACGAAGTAGGGGTTGCTCTCGCTGCCGCTGCCTGACAGCGGGGCCGTGTCCAGGTCCAGCACCGGCCCCGGCGCGCCTGCCAGCTCAACCACCTGGCTGACCGTGCCCTCATTGCCTTCGCTGTCAACCGGCCGCGCCCAGAGCGTGACCGGCCCGGCCGGGGCGGAGGGCTGGATGTAGCCGTAGACCAGCCTGTCCGTGACCGTGTCGCCGACGCCGTTGGCAAACGGCACGCTGCTGGCCGCCGGGATGGTGCTCGCCGCATCGGAGGAGGCGGGCACGTCATCCGGGTTGCTGCTGGCGTAGATGTTGTAGCCTCCCAGGGCGTCATTGCCGAAGTTCTGCCCGATCACGGTCAGGTCGGCCAGGTTGATCTCACCGTTGCCATCGCCGTCCACCACGGTCTCCACCGGGTAGCTCTCCACGCCGATGAACAGCAGGTCCTCGCCGAAGGGCCCGCTCTTGCCGAAGTGCAGGCCGAGCGGGGTCAGGTCGGCGATCGTGACCACGCCGTTCTGGTCATAGTCACCGGGGTTGGTGTACTGCACGGTGCTGATCAGCGCATCGCTGCCGGAGAACATCGGCCCGGCCAGCGCGCTCATCGGGGCGCTGGCATTCACGTTGCGCGGCACCATCGCCGTGCGCCGCATGGCCGGCTGCGGCCCGCGGCTGAAGTGCAGCGTTGCCAGCGTGCCGGATGAATCGAGCGGCTCAGCCAGGTCGAAGTTCGGCAGCACATGTCCGGTCTGCACCAGGCCCGGCTGCACATTCACGCCAAGCGACAGCAGCTGCCTGCCATCGAGCCCGGCCGCGGTCTCGATGCTGTCCAGGCTGTACTGCCGCGGGTCATAGGCAATGTCGGTGTATAGCGTATTCAGCTGGGCAGCTTTCGCCAGGTCAATCGTGGCGGTGATCCCGCCATCGTCCTCCACCATGCTGAACCGCACGGCGGAGCGGTCGCCAAGCAGTGATCCATCCGCAATGCTCAGCGTCGGCTTTTCTGGATACTGTGCGCGTTCCGCCGCCGCATCCGGCAGGCTGTTGTTGCCCGCTCCGCACGCGGCAAGCAGCAGCAGGGCGACGCCTGCCGCCAGGTTCCTGGTCATAGCAATCATGTTCATCTCTCCGTCTGGCGGGCCTGTTTGGCCCACTTCCACCCGTGCGGTCTGTGCGCCGCCGGGCAACCGACTGTCATACCCATTATCCACATCAGGTTAAGCAATGGTTAAATGCTACCGGAATCATTTCCAGCATCAGTAGAACACATAGAAATTCACGAACTTGATGCCGCCACTTTCCACGGTGAAGGCCATGCATGGATGCGGCCCCAGCAGGCGCATCTCCTTCAGCTCCACCACCGGGATCTGCTCAATCACGGGCCCGGTCAGCACATAGCCCGCCGCAGAGCCATCCGCACTGAAGGCGCTGGCCACCTGCATCGCATTCACATCCGTCCATGTGGCCATCAGCCCGCCGTAGGCCGCCAGCAGCTCCGGTGCAAACTGCCCGGGCTGTGAAACCGACAGGTCCACCGGAGCATCCCAGTTGCCGCCGCTGAGGTCGCTCGACTCATACTGCTGCAGCATGTTGCTCGCATCATAGGCCGCTAACCCGATGACCTGCCCACCGTACTCGCAGATCCCACCGGGCCGCACATTGGTGCTGGCCGCGCCGAGCTGGATCGCCTGCTCAGCCGGCAGGTCATTGCCGTCCCAGTTGTAGCGGCGCACATAGGCCAGCGAATCCTGGCTGTCGCGGTAGAAGGCGAGGAAGCTGTCTCCCTGCTGCAGCAGGCTGCCCATCTGCAGCTTGGTGGTGTAACCCAGCTCCGTGAACAGCGTGGCTGCGGGGGCGTCGCCAAGGTAGAAGTAAAGCGTTGTCATCCCGTTGTGGCCGAACACCAGCGGCCGTCCGGCGATCTCCATCATCGCGAACTGGTCCTCATTGGACACGCTGGACTTCACCATCGGGCTCCAGCTGCTGCCGTCGCCATCAGCGCCAATCGTGTAGTAGCAGGTCTGGCCCACGTCCACGGGCACGCTGATCGCCGGCCGGTTGTCAACCACACCGAGCTCCGGCTGCCAGGCATCGGTATATGTGCCGGGCAGCTCGACTTTCGGTTCCCAGAGCAGGCCGGCCCGGTCTACGGACCGGCAATAGTACAGCCGGCGGTCGCCATTGCCGGCGGACCAGGCAGCCGCAGGCCGGTTGTCAATTATTTCAAGCCGTGGCTCAGTGACGGACCAGCTTGCGTCGTAATGCTCAATCTCGGTGAGGTGCCACTGCTTCTCCCATTCTTGAGTCAGGTTGCCCGCCGGTCCCTCCCCAGCGGAACTGCCTGCCCGGACCCAGTAGCGATCGGCGAAGGCGGGGCTGAGGTCTGTATGGCGGAACTGCTTGCGCTCAGCAGGACTATTGTCAATGTCTGCCAGGGCCAGGCTGACGACATTACGTGTCCCGGCGCCGTTGGCAGCCGTTGCCTCGGAGGGATAGCCCTGGCCCTCCACACCAGCGTACAGAGTGTATCCTTCCACCAGGTTGCCGAAATGCACTGCGATCGGCGTGATATCCGATACGTTGATCTCCCCGTTGCCATCGCCGTCGACCATGTACTCCATCTGGCCTTCACTGAAGGGCCCGCTGCGGCCGAGGTTGATCCCGAGCGGGGTCAGGTCGGCGATGTTCACCTCGCCATTCTGGTCGTAGTCCCCGGGGTTCGTGTAGTACCAGCTGAGGATGCTCCAGCGCGCATTGCGTGATAGCTGTGGCTGCGCATCGGCCACCGCGCTGGGCTTGCGCCGGACTTCCGCTCCGCGCCGGAACTCAATCGTCGCCAGCAGGCCGCTGCCATCCACGCCCGGCGGGTCAGCTCCCGGCTGCAGCTCACCGTACTGCACTCTGCCGCCGCCATTGCCCGCCAGCAGGTGGATCGCTTCGCTGCCCAGCAGCCCGGCACTGTCCGCCTCGCCTGCGGTCCACTGTGAGCTGTCGTAGGCGATCTCCAGGTAGGCATGGCTCAGGGCCTTTGCATTGGCAGCCTCGATGCTGACAATCGCTCGCTCGGCATCCCGTTCAACCGACATCCGGAACTCAGCGCTGCCACCCATCGCAAAGCTCTCCGGCAGCACGCGCAGGCTGAATTCCTTGGCGCCTGCTGACTGCTCCGGACCCGGGCCTGCCGCTCCGCAAGCGGCGAGCATGATGGCAAGCAGGCTTGCCTGCAGTAGTGTAATCAGTCTGTACATGGCATTGCTCCTGCCCCCGCATGGGGCAAACCGCTGTAATACCCATTATCCACAGCGGGTTAAGCAATGGTTAAACACATGCGCAGAAGCCGCGGAATGCCGTGCCGTTACAGCGCAGCTTCACTGCCGGTTGGGCGGCGCCGGGCGAGCCATTTCTCCACCGGCAGTTCGCTGATCACCATCGCCAGCACGATCAGCAGGCCGCCCACGGCGCGTACCTTCACCATCTCCTCGCCGCCGAGTGTCCAGGCGAAGATCGCGGCGAACACCGGCTCCAGGCAGAACACCAGCGCGGTCGTGACCGGCGGCACGCCCTGCTGCGCCGTCAGCTGCAGCATGAAGGCGGATAGTGTCGGGATCAGCGTCAGGAACAGCACCCAGCCCATTGTCTCGGTGCTGCCGATGCCGAATGGCCGGCCCATCGCCACTCCGCAGATCAGCGCCGTCAGGCCGGTGAACAGCAGCTGCTGGAAGTTCAGCACATGCACATTCATCCCGCTGTTGGTGTAGCGGTCGGCGTACAGCACATGCGCGGCGTATGTCACGGCTGCCACGAGCGTCAGCATGTCGCCATAGTTGGCCTCGTGGAAGCCGCCGGTCAGCAGCCACAGCCCACAGATTGCGATGGCGACGGCCACGAGCCGTGGCCAGGGGGAGAGCGTACGGAAGCAGATCAGGTTCAGCAGCGGCACGAACACGATGAACAGGCCTGTGATGAAGCCGCTGTTGCTGGCGGTTGTGTGCTCCAGTCCGACGGTCTGGAACACGTAAAGCACGCCGAGGATCAGGCCCAGCAATGCACCGCTTTTCCAGTTGGTCCACAGGTTGACCCGGCGCGCTGCCAGTGGCAGCGCCATCAGCGCGGCGGCGGCGAGGAAGCGCCAGGCCACCAGCGCGTAGGGGTCTATGTTGTCAAGGCTGTCCTTGACGATGTAGAAGGTGCTGCCCCAGACGGCGGCGCAGTAGATCAGCGCGAGTTCCGCCCAGGGGGAGCGTGTGAACAGCTTCAGCACCCCGGGATTATAGGGCAGGCGGCGTCAGGCAGCTGCGCCACTGTGCACGGCCTTCACTCAGTAGAACACACTGTAGATGAATCGCTTGTTCAGGGTGGTGTAGTCCGTGTACAGGATCGCGGTATTGCCCCTCACACTGATGATCCCGCCGACCAGCAGGTCGAAGCCTGACACTCCTGCTTCGAGTATTGGCAGGTCCTCCCAGTCGGCGATTTCGCCGCTTGGGCTGTGGTGCACCAGCAGGCCGGTGCTCGCAGGGCCCTGGTCATAGGCCCACAGCCCGCCATTGGCAGCCATGAACTGCATGCTGGTGTAGTACTCCAGGCCGAAGTCCAGCAGCTGGCCGGCGGTCCAGGTGGTGGCTTCCGCAGTTGTGGCCCGCAGTTCATACAGCCGCTGCGGGTTGCCGCGTACCAGCCAGGCCCGTGGCAGCCCGTTGACAAGCTGCAGGTCGGCGAAGCGCACGATGTCTCCCTCCTGGCTGATCGGCATTGACATCAGCGGCTGGAGGTTCGGACCGGAGGCATCAAACATCGCGAAACGGGCATCCATGTTCAGCAGGTCGTAGTAGGCGATCATCAGCCTGTTGCCATCACTGGTTGCATCCACGTAGTCAGCCTGGGCCAGCGGGTTTTCGGGCAGGAACGATGTCGGCAGCGGTGCATTGCCGTGGTGGTCCAGGATGAAATGATCGGTGAAGCGGTATGTGATCGCATGCAGGGAGTTGCCAGTCTGGAACGCATATTCCATGTATGTGTTGTATTCGTTGTTCATCTGCAGCTCCGTGCTCCAGCTGCTGCCCTCGGCATCGCTGCCCTCGAAGTAGCACAGCCCCTTGTTGTGCACGGAATGGAAGATCCCCGGTCTCCCGCCGATGTCAAGCAGCCAGGGGGAGTTGTTGATGTTGCTGGACGAGGGCACGATCACCGGACTGGACCAGCTCGTACCGGCGGCATTCTCGCTGATGCAGTAATGCACCCGTCCGCCGTTGTTGCCGACCACCCATGCCGCCGCCGGCCGTCCGTCAATGATCGCGGCGCGTGGTGCACCGGTGGTGCCTCCGCTGGACTCGAACTCGAACAGCGTAGTGCTGTGCCACTGCCGTTCCCAGGCCGGCGTCAGTTCGCTGCTTGCATTGTTGCTGACGGCATTCACCCAGTAGCGGTCATCCAGCCGCACCTCCAGGTCGCTGACGCGGAAATTGCGGCGCTCGGACGGGGCACCGAGCGAGTCGGCCGTGTCAATGCTGGCAACGAGGCGTGCACTGCCAGTGTTAGGGTAGCCGCTGCCGTCCTTGCTGGCCCACAGTTCATAAGCGCTGACCGTGTTGCCGAAGTTCTGCCCGATCACTGAGATGTCCGCCAGGTTGATCTCACCGTTGCCATCGCCGTCCACAATCCACTGCGCGCTGTCGCTGGCAAATGGTCCCGTTGCGCCGAAGTTCTGCCCGAGCGGGGTCAGGTCTGAGATGCTGACGATCCCGTTCTGGTCGTAGTCGCCGGGGTTCAGGTAGCTCCACGAAAGGATGTTCCAGCGCGCATTGCGGGACAGGTCGGCCACTGCCGGTACGGCCTTGCTGGCAGTGCGCGGCGTACCGGGGCCTGGCTGGTCCAGCCGGAAACTGGCAATCCGCCCGTCAGCGCTGAATGGCTTGTCCATTGCCACCCAGCCGAACTGCAGTTCGCCATCGTGCACGAGCTGCAATGACAGGGGGCTGGCATCATCCAGTTCAGTGTGCAGGCTGCTGCTGAGCTGCCCGGCATCCTCTGCCAACGGGATGGCGATGTACAGGCTGCTCATTTCATTAAGCCCGTAGGCGTACAGTTCCAGCAGCTCACTGCCGCCGATCCGTGAGCGCTCCAGCCTGAAGCTGCCGCTGCTGAACTGCGTGCCATCGAGGATGCGCAAAGCCAGCGGACTGCGGGTGGCCGGCTCAGAGCGGGTGGCGGCATGTCCACCGGTGCAGGCTGCGCACAGCAGCAGCGGCAACAGGCCACTGGCGAGTGCTGACAGGCATCTGCGAAGCTGCATCCGGTCCTCTGGGCCACCCACAGGGGTTTTACCCGCTTTTAATGTCTATCAGCAATCGCACAATAGGGCAAGTGTCAGGAACTGGAGAAAGGGGACTGCTGGCTCAGTCCAGTTCAGGGCGGCCCAGTTCCAGCCTGAGCCGGTAGCGCGCGAAGAGGATCCAGAACAGGCCGCTTGCGAGGCCGAGGAACTTCAGGACATGCCAGAACATGCGCCAGTTGAGCGCGGAGCCGGACATTTCATCGAGGTAGCGCCGGTCGTTCATCTGCAGCGCCAGCAGCACACTGACGACGAAGGCCACCAGCTGCAGCTGCCCCGGCCAGGCTTCACCATCGCGTCGGACCAGCACCCGCCAGATGTACTCGCAAAGGAAGATGGCGACAATCAGCCAGTGGGCGTACTGGAGGATGGTGTGGAGCAGGCTGGCGGACAGGGAAGCCTCCGGTGAATCAGTGCTGCGACCAATCTAGCACGGGAGGGATCCGACCTTTCTCGGAATGACAATGGTTAAGGCCTGGCAACAGCATCCAGAAAGCAAAAAACCGCGCCCTGGTTACCCACAACGCGGTTTGCCCTTTCGGGTCGGTAATGATATTGTAACGATGATGTAATGACTTGTCAAGCTGACGGATTGATAAATGGCAGATGTAGCAGTTTATGTAGATGGTTTCAATGTTTACTTTGGGCTTAAGGCCTTGATGAGTAAAAGGCAGAGAGCCTGTTACAAATGGCTGGACTACTGGGCTTTGGGAGAGGGGCTGGTGCAGTCAAGCCCGCATGCTGCCACTGGGGACAAGCTGGTCTCAGTGAAATACTTTTCCGCACTTGTGGAGGATGATAGGAATAAGGCAGGAAAGCACGCCGCTTACATTGAAGCGCTGAAATCAAGGGGGGTGGAAGTGATACTTGGACGCTATTACACTCAGATCGAAACATGCCGCAACCCATCATGCAGTTACACTTGGCGACGGGGTGAGGAAAAACAGTCTGATGTGGCCATTGGCATCCATATGCTGGCGGATGCATATAAAGGAATGTATCAGAAGGCAATTTTGGTTACGGGCGACAGTGACCAGGTGCCAACCATCAAGGCTGTAAGGAAGGCATTTCCAGGCAGGAGCGTTGTACTTGCATACCCACCGGAGAGGAGCAGGAACAATGACCTGGAATCGGTGCTTGAATCCGGTGCGACAATGCGCTTCAACAAATGGCTTGCACAATGCCAATTACCAGCCGCAATCAAAGTCAATGGCAAGCTGATAAGGTGCCCGGAAGAATGGCGCTGAGGGGGGGGGAAAGCCGGCAGTGGCTCTGTAAGGTTGATCACTCACCCCAGTGGTAACCGACTGCAGCGGCGTCCGCTTCCGTGATCAATCCGTCCAGGTCGGAATCGGCGAACACCGTCCAGTCCGGGTCATCCGATGACATTCCCACACGTGTGCGGATGAAGTCCAGGTCGGCCTGGTTCACCTGGCCGTCCGCGTTGGCATCGCCCGGCTGGCTGAAGATCCACAGCGGGATCTCGCGGATGGCTCCGGCTTCACTTCCATTGAAGGGTCTGATTCGCAGCAGCGCGATGCGGTTGCCAAGTGCTGACAGGGGAATGCTGGCTGGGAAGTTGGAGCCCGTGTCGATGCTCTCAATATGGATGTCCTCGCTGCCGGAGTTGTCAAACGGTGCAAGGTCCAGTTCGTAATGCACCGCATCAGAACCTGTTGCTCCGGGCAGCGAAAGCTCCAGGTCGGGAACGCCAGCGGCTTCCCCGAGGAGCTGCCAGGCCTGCAGCCCGATGAATCCGCTGTTCGCGGACGCAGCCTGGCCACCCTCCCGCTGCAGTGCATTGTCAATCCAGGCACCGGGCAGGTGTGTATCCTCCCCGCTGCCAGCACCGTCTGATTCCAGCATGACCACCACATGCAGGGATTCACCGGCAAACGGTGAGAGATCCAGTTCGAACTGCTGCATCTCCTGCAGGCCACTGAGTGCCGCCGGAAGCTCAGGCCCTTCAAATGTCAGCTGGCTGAAGCTCAGTCCGTTGTCAGTTGTGGCCAGGAAGCGCAGGAAGTCCCTGTCCTGCTCCAGGTTGCAGGCCGCCGATACCGACAGTGAAGGCTGCACCCTGCTGGAGAGGTCAATGCGGCGGCTTACGAGCAGTTCAGTACTCCATGCCCCGTAGCCAGACTGGCCGGACACCTGCGTGGCAGCCTGGAAGCCTGCCCCGCTCAGCAGCTGCCACTGGGTGCCGCCGCCGCTGCGAAGATCACCAATGTCCCAGCCCATCGGTCCGAACTGCCGAAGCCGTGCCAGCAGGTCGTCGGAGCAGCCTGATGAGGGCAGTGAGCAGAGCAGGTTCAATCCAGTGTAGAAGTCCTCGCCAAAGCTGGCCAATCCCGTGCCACTGTTGTCAATCACCACAGGCAGGCTGCATTGCACAGTGCTCGTGGCATTGCCGGCGCGGATCACCAGCTCATGTGCACCATCCGGCAGCATCGTCGTATCAATGGTGACACTTGCCGGTGCATCTTCGGCCCGGGCCAGCTCCATCCCATGCGCGCTGGCACTGAGCCAGTCCGCCTCGCCGATCACAAGCGGCTGCAGCTCCAGCATGCTGGACTGGGTCAGCTGGCCCAGCTGCGGTGCGCTGATTGACAATCCATTCAGCTTGTCAAACGCGGCCGCAATATCCAACCGGGGCACCGGATGCTCACCGAAGCCGGTGGTAGGCGCTCCGCTTGAGACCAGCAGCTCGCGCAGCTCAGCGGGAGTCAGGGTCGGGTCCTCGCTCAGCAGCAGTGCCGCCGCCCCGCTCACGAAGGCCGTGGCGTAACTGTTGCCGAAACCGGGCGAGACGTAGTCATCGTCGCTGTCCTTCCAGCAGCTCTTGAGGAACACCCCGGGGGCGGCGATGTCGATGTAGTCGCCGTAGCCGCACAGCTCCGGTACCCGCGCATCCAACGCATCTGTAGAGCCGACGGACAGCGCCGTGCCATAGGCGGCGGGATACCAGGGGAAGTCATTGTCCTCATTGCCAGCGCTGCAGACCAAAAGCACGCCCTTCTCCTCGAGGATGCGGCACATCTCCTCCTCCAGCGGATTGGGGATCTTGCTGGCCCAGGAGTAGTTGATCACCTTCGCCCCGAGATCGGCGGCGAGCAGGGCGCCTTCGACGAGCTGTGCTCTGGAAGCTGAGAGATTGTATGAAACTCTAATTGGCAGTAGTTGACAATTACTAGCTACTCCAACTATTCCTATTGAGTTATTGGCCTGTGCTCCAATCAGACCAAAAATGTAAGTGCCATGACCATTGATGTCTTCAGGTAGACTGTCATTATCAATCAAATCAAATTTCACAGTTGGATAGTCGTTGATTAGTGTATTGTATTGACCCTGCAATTCTTGATGCTGGTAGTTAATGCCTGTATCGATTACAGCAATTGATGGTGGTTGATTTAATGGATTATTCCAAACTCCATCGAAGCCACAGTGAATTTGCCCCCACATTGGATGATAATCGGTCGCGGGGACACCTAGCGAATCCAGCCAATCAGGATCGTTGAAACCTGATGACATTGCAAAACTATGCGTGTCAGGTAACAACTTAAATTTTTCACTTGAACAATAACTCTCACAAAAACTAGATAAGTTGTGTTTTTCTGAAAACGATATTCGAATAAATCCTAACAGATACTTGGTGAAGTCAATATCAATGGTACCCGCGTAATTGTCGACTGTCGTGCGTAACTCCTCCTCATGTAAAGCCTCAAAATTGCTACTACTCAGAATCACGCTACACTGTAGCTGAGTGTCTGCATAAACAGATGCATTGGCAATTGCTATCGTATTATCAACAGTGTGCGTTGTGGGCGAGCTACATGACACATTCCAAGCCAAACTGAGCGGGCAAAACAAGGCTAGAAAAATTACTTTTTCAACATTCACATTTGCTACTCTAGCTGAACCACCTCCAACCATTCAAGGTGAACATTTGTATTGCCAACATTTGTTGCCGATGAAGTTCCCTGAATTGTTAGCGTGATGAATAGATTGTCAACACCAGATCCTAAGGATAGATCGCCACTGCTGATAATTGTCCAGGTATCATCAGTGAGTGTGCCAATGAGATTGGTGCTTGATGCAACCAAACTTCCGCCCATGTCATTAATGGCGAGGTAAATCGAATCAAGACGATCTGTGTCGACAACTTTCATGTGAGCTCTGAGAATTGCAGTGTTGCCAACCTGGCGTGCTGAAAGTGAGATGCATAACTGAAGTCCAGAAACGATACTTCCGGTTATCTGCGTTGATGTCCAAGAAAGTATTAGAGCGTTATCGAGAATGATGCATGGTCCTAATGAAGTATCAAAAGTAGGATCAGAATTGGTTTGAATTGATAAGCTAGCAGGTGAAGAACCTGTTGGGTATTCCTTTATGACCCACGGCAGGTTGATTTCGTTGTTGCCGCTTACGCTGTCACGGCTGCCGGCTGCCGGGAAGACCTGGCGGTGGACCACCTTCGTGCGCTCGTCAACGTAGTCCTTGTTGGTCAGGTCGTTGTCATTCGTCGGAGTGGCCGGGGTCTGGGGCGCGGTCGAGAATGTCTTCAATCCGGCGATGGCCTGGTTGCCGCTGGTGCGCACCACCGTGCTGTCCACCGCGAACTCCTCGCTCGCCAGACTGAGCCCGTCGCCAGCCGTGTAGTCCGGCGAATGCACGTCTATCTCGCTGGCCAGCTCATCCTGTGTGACCGTCGCCGCGCCGCTGCCGGTGATCGTGATCTCCCCGTCCAGCATCGGGTTGCCACTGCCGCCGGCGAGGCCTGTCACGAAACTCTCCGGCAGCGCTGGGTCATTAGTCACCCCGCCGCCACCCGCCGTCGAGCCTCCGCTGGACAGCGGCGCCGCCGCGCTGCCGCCCAGTGTGTCGCGCTGCTCCAGCGCCTGTTCAGTACGCCTGCGCGCATCAATCGCATCCCCGAGGCTGCCCGTCTGCTTCATCCTCCGCCTGATCGTCATTGCGTCTCCTCCGCCAGATAGTCCGTGCCGCCGATCACCGTCGCCCGCGGCGTATGCTCCACGCGCTCCACCAGCGCACTGACCGTGTTGCCAGCGCGATCCGTGCCTTCCACCGTCTGCCACAGCCGGATGCGCGGATCCGGCAGGCTGCGCCACTCGATTCCCGAGAGCTGCCTGAGGCTTTCCGCCAGCAGGTCGGTGGCCCGGTCCTGCGCCAGAAATTCATTGCCATCGAAGTCCGTGAACAAGGTGCGGTGCCTGCCGCCGAGCCTGGCCCAGAGCAGCGGGTGGTTGCGGATCAAGCGGTCGGTGAAGCCATCACCGTCATGGTCCGAGCTGTAGGTGTACTCCGTCGGCGGCATTGCCAGCGGGTCGATCTCGCGCACCACGCGGTATGTCTCCTCGCAGTACAGCTCCAGCTCCGCCAGCCCGATGCTCGGGTCGGACTGGTTGTCAAAACCATGCTTGTAGGCCCCGAGCTGCACCCGCAGGTAACGCAAGCGGGGCATCGTGATTTCATCCGGCCCGATTTCCAGCAGGCTGTGCGGCTCGAATCTGCCCTGCGCCAGCGGTGACAACAGGCGCCAGTCCAGGCCGTCAATGCTCGCCAGCACGCGGATCCCCGGCCAGAACAGGCCCTGGTGCCCGGCGGCACTGTTCAGGTTGCGGCTGCCCGGCATTACCGCCCGCAGGCGCTGCACGCGGCGCACTTCGCCGAGGTCGAACTGCATGAACCCATACCAGGAGTCGTAGAAGCCCGTGCCGCCATTCTCACTCGCCGCCAGGTGGTGCAGTGAAGCTCCGCGGCTGGTATCGCCATCGCACAGGAGCGGTGAGACTGCCGCGAAGGAACTGTCCGCGCCGACATTCAGCCCGTCCCAGCTGAACCAGTCTCCCTGAGTGGATATGTCACTGGCCACAGCCGTATCCGCCAGTACATTCACCGGCCGTTCCGACTTCCCGCTGACAACCACCCGGCTGTACAGTGCGGAAATGTCACGTGGACGGCCACGCTCAGAGGCAGATAACAATAATGTGTCCGCCGTCTGCTGCTGCTCCACCAGGCGCAGCACGAACTTCGCCGCCTGCGGGTCATACCACAGCCTGAGGTTCGCCTGGTTGGCATCCCGCAGCCGCCTGAACAGTGCGCTGACGCTGCCCTGCCAGCTGATCGCACCGGCCGGAGACAGCCCGAGATCCGGTATGTCCAGCTCCGGGTCAGTCCGCCCCGGCCCGCCCTCGCTAGCCGGATACCTCAGTGCCGTGCGGTACACCTCCGCGAGGTCCAGCGTGCCCTCGATGTAACAGCGCACGCCGCTCAGCCAGTAGCTGTTGCCAGCCGTGTCCTCGAGGATGCTGAGCGTCCCGCCCGTCAGGTTGACCTGGTAATGCGAGGGCGAGACCTCAAGCGTCATCGCCGAGTCGTACCACAGGCGGATCTCGCCGGGCACGAAACTGCGCCGCCGCGTGCCGGGGTTGGCATCCTGGTTGAAGGCCGGGTCGCTGCCGCCGCTGTACGTGAAGCCGTAAATGCTGCCGAAGGCTCCACCGTTGACAAGCGACAACTGCCTGACTGCGACCTCCGCCGTCTCATCCGGGCTCATTGCGATGTCGCATTCCGTCTCCGCCAGCAGACAGGACCAGTCGAGTGCCCTGAGCCGGATCAATCCCTCGGACGGGTCCAGCTCGGTCACACGGCCGCGGAACAGCACTTCGCTTTCCGCGCCGATGGTCGCCGTCAGCTTCAGCTCAGACAACAGGCGCAGCGGGTTGCCCGCATCATCCGGGTCGGCCCAGTCCATTGCAGCATCAGGCACCTCGGCACGCAGGCGCGCGGCCCCGGAGGAATCATGCAGCAGGCGAAAATCGGACAGAGGCAGCTCCACCCAAGCCATGTCGTCGGTCAGATCGGTGCGTGCCTCCAACTTCCAGCCCAGCAGCCGGCCGGGCCGCTTCAGTTCAGTTGTCGCCGCAGATGTGAATCCCATTTGCTACTCCGTCCAGGGCCGTGCTGGGCTGGCCGCCGTATAACTACCCACGCTGTCGAAGTTGGCAAAGCTGCCGTCCTCCACAACATGGAACAGCGCGATATGCGGCAGGCCATTGTCAGCCTGCATCCCGAGATCGGCGGCGATTCCCTCCGGCAGGGCAGTCAGGCTGCCGCGCCAGGCCAGGTCGCGGCTGATTGAGATTCCGTCCGTAGCCTCGCCCGTGAACTCGCTGAAGATCACCAGTTCCGAGCGCTGCAGGTAGGCGCGCTCCAGCCAGTCCGCCACGCAAAGCCTGGTGGTAGCCGCCGCCGAGTTGGCAATGCTGAGCTGGAAGGGCCACAGTTCCAGCTCAAGCTGCACTACCCAGGCCTGCTCACCGCTTTCCAGCCGGTGCACCAGGCCGTACAGGTCGCTTGCCTCCCTGAACGGTCGTGAGAACTTCGGCCTGACGGCGCTGCCGCTCAGCGTCAGGTGGTCGGACTGCGATTGCCAGATGCGGATGCGCGATGTGCTCACAGCTCAGCTCCCGGCCACAGGCCCTGCGCCGCATTCTCCTCCAGCAGGCGGCTGGCAACACGCGCGCTAATTACATCCTCGGCCCCGCTGCGGTAATCAAGTTCCACCGTGAAGGCCGGCCCGCGCGGCACGGCGCGTCCACCGAACAGGCGCGAAGCCGGGTTGAGTGCGAAGCCGAGATCCGTCACGGAGGGGAAGTTGACGACGCGTGCCTGCACCTCATTCGCTACCTGCACCGGCTGGCGCTTGCGCAGCAGCCGGTCCGCCAGCAGGCCGATGCCGGCCCCCAGCAGACCGCCGAGGATCCCGCCTCCTCCGCTGCCGCCACCAAGTGCGCGAGTCAGGCTGCCCGTGATGCCCTGGGTCAGCTTCGCAATCATGCTGCGCAGCGACTTCTGCAGCTCGGCGATGAATGGCGCCATGAGTGTGCGCGTCGACCCCGCCTGGCGCTGCCGCAGCTCAGCCCGCGATGTGCCGCCGGATGTCGCACTGGCAGCGCGCAGCGGCTCCAGCCCGCGCCGCAGCTCATCGCGCCAGCGTTCCAGCTGACCGCTCAGCTGCTCGGTGGATGCGCGCGCCTGGCCGAGGCTGCCCGCCAGCCGGTTCAGTGCCATCCGTGTCGTCTCAGTTGCCATGACTGTCCTCCCCCGCCGGATGCCTCCGGTGGAATGTGTCCCTCAGCGCATTGCTGCGCAGCTCGATCCCGCGCAGGGCCCGGCGCAGCTCCCGCTCATCCGTGAACGGGGCCGACAGCAGCCTGCGCCGCTCCGCCTCCAGCTCGTCCTGCGCTTCCCCATGCGCGATATGCAGCAGGCGGCACTGCACTTCCTCGCTGCCCATCCTGGCAATCTCCGCGCCACCGTGTCCATGTGCGCGCAGTTTCAGCTCCAGCTCATGCATGCTCAGCTGTGCGGAACCTGGCTGGGGTCCGCCGGCTGTTGCGCATGCTGCCAGAGCCGCGCCAGCGCGCTGGAAAAATCCCGCAGGCCCGCCGGCTCATTGAAGTTCAGCTCAAGTGCCGCCGCTGCCAGCTCCAGCACGCTGCCGTGTTCCCAGCGTGACAGCTCCGCCTCGTCCAGCCCGCTGCACAGCGAGGCCAGCTTCAGCACCAGCTGCGGCGCGCTGCCAAGTTGCTTGAGCAGCTCATCGCCGCCATCGATACCGCCTTCCGGCAGGCTGCCGACAAGTGTGCAAAACTCCTGCCAGAGCAGCTCAAAGCTGATCCAGTCCAGCCGCCTGAGTTGCACATGCCGCCCGTTGCCAAGCTGGATGTTGACTTGCCGTGGCAGCTCCAGCACGGCGTGGCTGGCCTGCTGCATCGTATCCACCTCTCTCTTCCTTCTCCTGCTCACATGACCTCCTTATTCAGGTTGCTGGGTGCAGGTTGCAGGGTGCAGAAGAACCTGAATGCTGTTCCCTCTATGCAACCCGCAACCATTAACCTGCAACCTGTCCTACGGCAGCCCCGGGCCGAACTGCTCAAGCACGCCGAAGGCCGTGCGCAGCAGGCCGACATTGCCATTCGCCGGGTCGTACATGCAGTCCCAGTCAAGCGCGATGCCCTCGCCGAGCTGCTCTTCACTGAATGCGATGCCACTGCCCGGCATCACGGTGCTGACCCGGCTGAACTCGAACTCCAGCCCGGTCTCCATCCACGTGGACGGATCGCCGCCGTCCGTTGCCAGTTGCTGCAGCAGCACGCGGTGGTAACGCTCACTTGCATCCGGCGCGCCGATGCTCGTCGTGCTCGTGGCCTGGCGGCGCACACTGGCGATGAGCACCACGGGCTGGCCCTCGCCAATCGCTGTGCCCACACTGCGCCGGATCAGCCCCCGCTCGCTGTCAATCTCGTAATCCGCGGGGGAGCCGTATGTCACCAGCCCGTCGTAGGACCTGACCACCGGGGCCGGGCTGGCTTCCAGTGCCCAGGGGCGCAACAGCTCTGTCCAGTCACTGGCATGCAGGTGCAGCACCTCGCTGTACTGCTCAACCCCCGCCGTGCTGCTGCTGACAGCTGCGCCCGGCCCGGCCAGCAGGCCGAGCGCCAAGGGAGAGGCCTATTCCAGCAGGCGGAAGCTCAGCGAGTAACGCAGCGAGCGGCAGAACTGCGCCACCGGCTGCAGGGTGCCGCGCTGGCTGCCCAGCCGGTCGAGCTTCTCGCCCTCGACGGAGAATTCCGCATCCGCCACACGACCAAGCGGCTGCCAGGCCCCGTTGCCATTGTCCGCCAGCGGATCATGGATCGACAGCCGCGCGCCGCCGATGGTATGGAAGGGGTGGTAGCTGTAATTCGCCCCGCTCATGCATTCACCTCCTGTGCGCTGTCAGCGATCGCCGTCAGCCCGAGTTCCGTCACCGAGCTGGCCAGCACCGGCCCGCCGGCCAGGGAGGCCGGTCGGGGGTAGCTGGTCTGCTGCCAGCGGATGCTGCGCAGTTCGGGCTGTTCGAGGCAGAAGCGGCTGATGCGGGCCCGGATCGCGGTGCTGAGGCTGCCCAGCTGGTTCATCAGGTCCGCCGGACGCGCTCCCGCCACCACCACGCGCAGCTCTATGCGTTGTTCAGAGACGGGATACCGTCCGCCCTGCTCGACCAGGCGCAGCACCGCCGCCGGATGCGCCGCCGGGTCCAGCCCGTCCGAGCGCACCTCCCGCAGTCCCAGCCCACCCGCTTCCTGCTGCAGCCAGGCAGTTAGCCTGCTGAAGATCGTCGTTGCCATCTCCGTCACCTCCCTAGAATCCGCTCAGCTTGCGCTCGTCGAACACGCTCTCGCTGTCCTGCGTGGAGGACCAGCCCGCCATCAGCGGCTGGCCGGGGTCGCCCCCGAGCCGCGCGTTGCCATTGGCAACCTCGGCCATGAAGCTCTCGACGGCCTCGCGCGATGCACTGAGCGGGTTGAGGCTGTCATCCACATAGCGACGCCGGTAGAGGAAGTACAGTGCGAGCGTGGCGTTGATGCGTTCCAGCCCGGCCATCACCAGCGGGTCCGCCAGGTCGACGCGCCCCATCAGGTAGCTGTCTACCAGGCTGCCGCCGTCACCGATGGCCTGCTGGATGATGTCGCGGGTGAGCGCGTCGTCAATGTCCGGCAGCGGGTTGACGTCATCCGCCAGCCCGGCCAGCACCTGCGGGTCCAGCCGCTTCTCGAGGTCCTCAATGCTCGTGTAGACCGCCATCGTTCACCCCCTAGGCCGAACCGTCGCTGCCGACCGCCATCTGCCACAGGCCGTAGCCCGCGCCGCAGCGGCTGCGCACGCCGAACTTGTAGGCATCGGCGCTGAACACGTACTCGTCATCGGGGCGCGTCACCGCGCTGAACTCCGGCCTCACGCGCCACTGGAACAGCAGCGGGCGCACCGGGTACTGCGTTGCCAGCACGAACCAGTGGTTGGCGGGCACCCAGGGGCTGACCTGCAGGTTGAGCATGCCGCTCAGCCCATTGCCATCCGGCTTCTCGAGGTCCGTGCCGCCGCTGAGCACGATGCCCGTCGAGTTGAGCAGTTCACGTGCGGTGAAGTAGTTGTCGGGGCCGACGAGCAGGGTGTCCGGCAGCAGGCCAAAGGGCTTGCCGTGGTCATCCCTGAACGCCATCATGGTCTCAATCGCCAGCTTCAGGCTGGTGCTGCCCAGCTTGTCGGCCATCTTGTTGACCTGTGTGCCGCTTTCCCCCTGCTTATGGTCATCCGCGAAGAAGGCCTTGCCGTCATAGCCCGTGTCGGTGAAGCCGTTGGCCAGCAGGCCGACCACCAGCTCGTCCGGGTGGCTGGCCGCACGCAGCGCCAGCTCCTCGATGCGCGGCTTGAGCTGCGCCAGTCGGTCATCCTCGAAGGTCTCGCGGTCCACCTCGATCGAGGCCTCGAAGCGACGGTTGGCGATTTCGTAGTCGTTGGTGCGCAGCGCACCGGGCACGCGTTCGTCCGTCCATTCGCGCATCGCCGGCACCGCTCCGAGCCAGTTCCAGCTCTCCTTCGAATTGCTGCTGTCAACCACCGTTGACAGCTTCGCGTAGAGCGGGTCAGCGCCCTGGAAGCCGCGCTCGAACAGCGCGCGGAATCCCGTGAATGAGGCTTCAAGGAAGTCTCGTGTTACCAGTCTTGCCATCTGTGTCCCCTCCTAGTGCAGGTCGATGCGCAGCCAGACGTCGGTGCCGTCGAAACCCTCGAGCCGGCCCGCCTGGATGTCATTGGTGACCGTGGACACCACGGCCACGGTCTGGTCGTCAACGATGTACAGCGGCTGGCCGAGGTCGGCCTGCGTGATGCTGCCGCCCTTGGCGAAGCTGAACACGCCGCGCGCCATCACGCGCACGTTCACATCACCGTCGCTGCCGGAGCTGTTGTCAGCGTCCTCGATCGCCACGCCGATGAAGGTCTGGCCAGCCGTGTCACTGCCGGGCACGGCATGTCCCGTGCTGTCGGCGCAGACGATACCGCCCTTGAAGATCTGTGTGGATCCCTTCACCTTGTGCGCCGTCACGGTTCCTTCGCGGTGGCGCGTGTACCTGCTCTCAGTCAGTGCCGTCATCCGTCCCTCCCGTCCGCTCATCGCGGATGTTCACATATTCAATGTCCGACAGCCCGAGGCTGCCGGCGATCTCACGCTCGAACTCGCTGAGCTGCGTAAACAGCTCATGCCCCGCCGCCAGTTCCGTGTCCAGCTGCTGCACCGGTAGGCTGTGCAGCAGGCCGGTCAGGCAGTCCAGCGCGCTTTGCTCACTGCCATCCGCCAGCAATACCGCATCGGTGTTGCCAGCCGAGAGGCAGAGCAGCAGCCCGCGCAGCCCGCTGGCCTCCATTCCCGGTGTCAGGCGGCCAGCAATGCGCAGTTCCGACAGCAGTCCGTCCACCGCGACTTCATTGTCACGGCGGCGGTAGTCCGCCAGCTCGCTTGCCAGCCGGCGGTTCTCTTCCCCGAGGCGCAGGATCTCACCCGCGCCAGCTGTGTTGCCAGAATCCATCTCTTCCTCCATCAGAACACTGAGCAGCCCGGCCCCGCTGTCTGCGGCCAGCACCGGTTCGGGCAGGGCCGGCAGGCCACGCACCGCCGGAGCGCGTGCCCCGAGCAGTGCCAGGCCGCGCAGGTAGGGCCCGCGCCCGTCCAGCTCCCGCCAGACCTCCGCCGAGCGTGCCGGCCAGCGGCCCTCCGTGATCTGCGTTGCCAGCCAGTGCGGCAGGCCCTCGATGTCGGCGCGCAGGTGCATGCAGTCGAAGCGCAGGGCGGAGATGCTGCCGAGTGCCGGCCCACTGTCGCTGTGGTCCAGGTTGATCGTTGCCAGGTGGTACTGCGGGTCGTAGTTCGCCGCGATCTCAGCCAGCTGCTGTTCGCTGAATTCCACCGGCCGGCCCTGCATGTCGCGGTAGCTGCCCGGCCGCAGGATCGCCACGTCCCGCAGCTTCAGCGGGCTTCCCGTTGTTGCCATCGTCACTGTCCACCTCCCTGTGGTTTGCCGCCGTGCGGCAGGCTGCGTCCGTAGCGGGTGCAGAGCTGCTGCGGGTCCTGCTCGATGCCCTGCGCGGCGAGGAAGGCATCGATTTCCAGCTCGAGCCGGAGGTCGCGTTCCAGTGGCGCATCCAGCTCGAGGCGCGGCAGGCGGCCAAGCGCCTGCGGCATGTTCAGTTCCACGATCCAGCGCAGCAGTGTGCTCGTGATGATGCCGGCCAGCGCATTGGCATCGCTTCTGATGATGTCGGCGCGCACGTTCTCATGCACCTGGCCGAGTGCGTAGCTGCCCCGTCCGCCTTCGGACTGCGTGGTGAGAGTCTGCCCCAGCAGCGCCTTGCTCATCTCGCGGTTGCAGAACTCCAGCAGCTCGAGGTAGGTCTCCACGCTGCCCGAGCGTGCGCCCTCCAGCAGGCTGAGTTCCACGCCCTCGGGCAGCACGATGCCGGTTTCCTGCTGCAGGCTGCCGACGATCTTCCTCAGCTGCCGGCGCTCCTCAATGCCGGTGGACGGCGGATGCGTTGCCACCGTGGTCGGGCTGCCGAACTTCTCGCAGTACACCACCCAGAAGCGCAGCACCTGGCGCTTGAACCAGCTCAGCCACCACACGCATCTCAGCGCCGGCAGGCCGTAGGGGTTCTCGTGGCGGCCATAGGGCGCGAACACGATGAAGCGCCTGTCCGGCAGCGGCACGCCGCGCACCGGCTGCTCGCGGGTCAGGAGGCGCAATGAACTGTCGGCCGCGAACACGAAGCGGCGTGGGTGGCGCGACTTCACGCTGCAGGGCAGCAGGTACTCGCCGGAGAGCGAGCCATTATCAATCCGCTGCCGCCGCCAGAGCACCTCGCTGACACTTATGCCATAGGGCACCGCGTCCAGCAGCTCACTGAGCAAGTTGTCAGCCCCGCCCGGCCCGTCCAGGCAGCCGCTGCCCTCGAACAGCTGTGCGCATAGCTCGGCGGCCTGCCGGGCCAGCACGCTGTCGTCCGCTGGTACGACGCGCCGCTGCCAGCCGAGCACCGCGGCCCGCCGCTGGCCGACGAGCGAGGAGAGATGGGCATCCTTGTCCAGTGCCTCCTCGAACAGTCCCCAGGGCCAGTCATAGGCCGCCGAGGGCTGCTTCGCCGCCAGCAGCGGGTCACGGTTGGGGCGCACCCCGAGCCAGCCTGCCAGCGGTTCGTAGAGGTCGCTGGCAACGCCTGCAATCTCCCGACCGCCCGGCACGGCAACGGATTGTTCACGGCGCGGCTGCGCCTTCTTCCTCCCTGAAAAGAGCATCCTTCCCTCCTAGAATCCGCTCGTGAAATGGCCGCTGCCATCATCGTCATCCGCGGGCCCCGTGCCCGCCAGAACCGCCATGCCGCGCCGCCTCCCGGCAGCCGTGGCCAGCTTGCCAGCCATGCCTCCCGCCTGCTGCGGGGCGACCTCCATCGCCCGGGCGAGGGCATCAAGCTGGTCGTCATGCGCACCCGCCGGGTAGTGCAGCGCTTCCTCGAGGAAGGCCGCCAGCCAGTGCGCCGAATCGGGGATTGCTAAGCGCCCACGCTGCACCTGCACCGCCATCGCATCAAGCCGCAGCTCCTTTCTGGAGTGCGCCGGCAGCGGTACGGCGGGCAGGCCACGGTCCAGCGCGGCCTGGGAGAGCACCGCCTGGTAGGCCGTGTTCTCGATGCCGATGCGCTGCGGGCGCCACAACTCATTGAGCCGCTCCAGCAGCGCAATCTGCTCGGCGAAGCGCAGGCGGGCCCGCTGCATGTCCAAGAGGAACAGGCGCTGTCCCGCGTCGTCAGTGCCGAGCACCGCCGCGCAGAACCAGTCGTGCCTGTCCCCCTGGCCGATGGCGGGGTCCACCCCGATGCTGATCCGCAGGCGTTCGTTGCCAAGGAAGATCCCGTCCGGCCTGATGGCAACACCGCCTGCGGCATAGCGCGCGAAGTCCCCCTCCCTGAAGACCTGCTGCGCCAGTGAGACCGGACGGTTCATGTATTCCTGGCTGAAGGCACTGTGCCCGATCTCCTGGCGGCGCTGCTCCAGACGCTCGACGGTCCAGCGCTGCGGCCACAGGGGCCGGCCCTCGTCGTCCAGTGCTGCCAGCCGGACGCTCTGCCAGTGCGGCAGGCTGCCCTCGGCGATGCGCTGCATCAGGCGCGCCAGCGCGGAGTCGTGGTGCAGCAGCGTGCCGAGCCAGACCAGGCTGCCGGAGGTGATGTCCAGCGCATTGACAAGCGCGTGGTCCAGCCAGTGGCTGAGCCGGTCGCGCTGTTCCGCACTGCGCACCATGTCGTCATCCTCCGGGTCGTCAAGCACCACGAGGTCCAGCCGGCTGCCGTTGGAGAGTTGGCCGCGCACGCGACCGAGCGCGCCGATGGTTGCCAGGCGCTGCCCGCCGGCGAGGATCAGCTGGCTGTCATTCCAGCTGACCTTCGTGCCACGCGCATCCAGCGCCGGGGCGATCCTTTCGCCGAACAGGAAGTGCAGCAGGCGGTTGCGCTCCAGCTCCGTGGTGATCATGCGCAGCCGGGCCTGGGCCTCCTCGCGGTTGGCGCAGACGATCAGGATGTTGCGCTTGTCCCCGCAGCAGAGCTGGTGCAGCACCAGCCCGAGCGTGCCGATGGTGGTCTTAGCATGCTCACGGGGCAGGGCACCGGCCAGCCTGTGCCCGGGCTGCATCGCCTCAAGCAGTTGCGCTGCCAGCTCGTGCTGGAAGCGGCCAAAAGGCAGGCCCAGCAGATCCGGCAGGCAGACAGCGCAGAAGCGCAGCAGGTCGGAGCGCATCGACCGCCGGGCCTGCTCACGCAGAATGGCGATCCGCGCATCAGCCGGCAACGGCCGGAAGGGGATGGGGACAGGAACGGAACTGGTCATCAACTGAAGTCCCTCCCGGCCGCTGCCTTATCCGCAGCATCATGCTGCGGCGTATCTGTTTGAGTGTTGGCAATATCAATCGGGTCTGCATCGCTGGCAGCATGCTGCCCCTCAACCAGCAGTTCACGGCTGGATTCAAGGCGCTCCAGCAGCAGCTCCAGGGACTTCAGTGATTCCTCTCCAGCCGGGGCCTCCAGCGCTGGTCCGCCTTCCAGCGGCACCTTCTCCACCAGCTTGCCGATGGTGTTCAGTGATGCATTGTCTGTGGAGTCCAGCAGGGCGCGCATCAGCTTCTGGCGGTAGATCGCATGCAGCATCGCCGGCGTGACCACGCCGCTGTCCCGCAGCTGCAGGCGCAGGCGGCGGATTTCCGGCGAACGGGCGTAGCTATCCAGCTCATCCGCCGTGACACCGACGGCCTGGTGCCAGCCGCCACTCGGACGCTGGCCGGTGGCCAGCAGGATGCGCACCAGCACATCCGCGCCGTCGCCGCTGAACAGCTTCGCTTCATCAAGCGCGGCGCTGGCGGGCGGAGCAGCCTGTTGCTCCAGTTCCATATAGGGCTGCGCCGTGCCATTCCCGTTGAGTCCGGCGGCCTGCTTCAGTGCATCCATGCTCAGGACCTCCGGCGCGGCTGGTACTTCATCCGGCCGCGGCCATCCTCGCGGGTCTGCTCGAACACCTCATGCGGCTGCAGCTCCATCCCGAGCTCGCTGCCGAGCGCTTCGCAGATACGGCCGGCCATCGTCGGCGAGGGTGGGTAGTAGCCATTCTCCAGGTGGGCGATGCTCGCGCGGGCCACCTTCGCGCGGTTTGCCAGCTGCTGCTGGGTCATTTCGGCGCAGAGGCGCCACTGCCTCAGTTTCATGTCCTCTCCCCGTTCACAAGAACTATACATATATATTGCTTATTGCCTTTCCACTTGACGCATGAATATTTATTCATGCCTCTGATGTTAGGGATTTTACCAGATTAGTCGATTTAGTCAAGAAATGAGGCAAGAATTAACATTTTGTTGCCTTTGTAAGACAACTGTGGTAAACTCCTGTCATGCCTGAACGGACCAGCATCCGGCAGCGAGCCGGGCTGTACTTACGATTCCTTAGGTTGAAGGCGGGCCTTGAGCAGTCCGCTGTCGCAGCACGGCTGGAGGTCAGCCAGCCCACCATCTCCCGGCTTGAAAAGGGGCTCGGCTCCCCGGAGCCCGGGCATATCGCGGCCTGGCTGGCGATCTGCCTCGAGCAGGGGGATGTGATGGGCCTGGACCAGGCCTCCGCCGTGCTGCGCCTGCTGCAGGACATCCTCGTGATGGATGAGGAGGGGCCGGCACTGGCCGCCGAACTGGACCGGCTCCTGAGCGCGATGGTCACCGAGCGGCCGGAAATGGCGGCGGGCGTGCCCTACTTCGCGGATGTGGCGGCCGGGCCCGGTGAGAGCCAGCAGCCTCGGGTGGAGCCGCGCAGCTACATCGAGGTGCCGGCCGGGGTGGTGGCACGCGACCCGCAGGCCTTTGCGCTGCGCATCGTCGGCGACAGCATGCAGCCGCTGCTCCTGGAGGGCGACATCGTTGTCATCAGCCCGGCGGCGCAGCTGATCGAGGGCTGCATCGTGGCGGCCTACGTTGAACCGGATGGCGACGTGGTGAAGCGCTACCATCCCTGCCGCTCGGCTGACTGCGAGGCACGGCTGCGCAGCGCCAACCCGGCCTATGCGGACATCAAGCTGGGCGGCGAGAACGGACGCTCCGGGCGGATCTGGGGCCGGGTGCTGTTCTGCCAGCGGGAGCTGTAGGAGGCCAGGCTGTCAGCCGCCGGGATGCGGGATGCGGGATGGGGGATGTGGGATGTGCGATGAGCGGGATGCGGGACACGGAGGTGCGCAACTTGCTTGCGCACAATGGAAAGTGGCAATCAATGCCAATGCTGGAAGGTACGCGGAAATGGACGTTGACAAGCACCTCGGATTCTACAAACATGGCAACCTCCCTCACCTGGATGTCGCTCGCGCGGTCCAGTTCATCACATTCAATCTGGTGGATGCAGTTCCACGAGAACAGATGTACCGGAATGCACTTGGGCTGGGAGTCAGGAGCGGCCACGCTTATGCATTGAATGATCGCCAACTGGACCGCGGAAAAGGAAGCTGCATACTGTCCCGACCTGACATTGCCTCTGTTGTGAAGAACTCGATTCTCAGGCGGGAACAGATTTCTCACCAGACCCTTGCCTGGGTGCTGATGCCCAACCATGTGCACATTCTGATCAAGCAGCTGGAAGGGTATCCAATATCGCGAGTGCTGAAACAGATCAAGGGCAGCTCGACGCATGAAATCAGGAGCATTACCGGCACAATAGAGCCGGTCTGGCAAATCGGCTACTTCGACAGAATGATCAGGGATGTTTTGCAGTTAAGGCGGACTATTGACTACATTCATCAGAATCCGGTTCATGCACGGCTTGTCGGGTCTGCCAGTGACTGGCCAATGAGCAGTTACAAAATGTATGACTGGCAGAAGCTGGCGGAATCACTGATGCTGCCTGTGGAATGGTTGGAAGAAACTCAAGCGGATGACAGATTGGCTACTGGCTTGTCTCGAAATTGAGGCCATTGCAGCTTTTCATTGTGCGCAAGCAAGTTGCGCACCTCCGCTCACATCCCACTCTGCATTTTGCTCACTACATTATTCGTGCAATCAATGCAGTCACGGCCGGTAACAGTTCAGCGTGCTTATCGGGGAATGGCTGGCGTTGGATTCACCGACCAGCACCAGCCCTCCACTTTCGGCCAGGCAGCTGCGCAGCGAGCGTGGCAGCACGGCGCGGAAGCTGAATATCCGCCTGAGGCGGCCATGCTCCAGCCGACAGGCTTCCATCGCGTCAGGACCGTAGGCAAACTGACGCAGCCAGCCGCGCAGCGGCAGGGAACTGGCCCGGCTGGCAAGCAGCTCGCCTGATTCTCCCTTGCCAAGGGAGTAGGCCGGCGGATCACTAGCAACGGCATACATGTTTTCGTTGCTGACAACCAGCAGTTCACCACCCAGCACGGCAAGGCCGTCGCGGCATTCCAGCACTGAAGTGATGTAGCCTGGCATTTCAGAGGCAGCCACCTGGTGCAGGCCGTCCGTGCTGCCCAGGCTGAACAGGGCCACCGTGCGGCTGTTGCCATAATCCCCCAGCCAGGGATCGCCGTAAAACTCAATCAGCGCATACAGGTCCGTGTCTGCCTGCCAGATACCCCCGACCAGGGGCGAGCTGCACTGCCGCGCCTTCAATGCAATGTTATCCGGCCCGAGCTGCAGCAGGAAATGACCATATCCCGATATCTCCAGACCGAGTCGGGCCGCGATTGAATCATCACTTTCATCCAGCAGCCTGCAGTACTGCAGCGAGCCACCATCAGGCAACCGGGCTGCCGAGAACACGCCATCAATTCCCAGCACATCCCGCAGATAGGAAACGGACTGCGGCGGCCGGGCTGCACCCTGCATGTCGAACTCAAGCAGGACACCCAGCTCGCCGCTGATCCTGATTCTCCCGTTGTCAACTGACATTCGTGGGTTGTAGTCACCCGGCATGGGCAGGTCGGGAACGGACCACTGAGTTGCACCGGTGGAGTCCAGCCTCGTCCGCGAAACATAAGCGTGGGTACCTCCCTGTCCACCAACCTGCTGCAGCACGATGAAGCCAGCCTCGCCGTCCGCTTCAATCCCGATGATGTCGCCAGGCAGCTGCACCTGCCAGAGTGGCGCGCGCAGGCTCATGCGCCAGAGCAGCAGCTGCCAGACGAACAACAGCAGCAGGGCCGGGACCAGCAGCAGGAAGAACAGCCATGCACGCCTGCGAAGCATGGCGTTACCTTAGCAGCGGTTGCGGTTACACAGCACTTCGGTTAACCGGCCACCGGGCCATGGTGTTCAGTCAATCCACACCTCCCGGATGTTCAAGCCAAGCCAGGATGGCAGGTGGCAAAGATCTGCTTGGCGTATCATTCTGGCAACGCAATGATACGCAAGGTTCAAAAACGGTTAAACTGCCCTGCTGCCCCACTTGGCGGGTCATATAATCGATTTACTGACCAGACGGGGAGAAAACGGCATGCAGGTATTGGGTTTCCATGGCAGGATAACAAGGATACTGATCGCTACAGGATTGCTGCTGCTTGTTTCATGCGGTGGAGGCAGGGGAAGTGTGACAAGCAGCGAACTGGTGGCAAATGGCAGCCGGCCACTCAGCGGGCAGCTGGAAGCAACTGCATCACGCAGCTCCATAGCGGAGATTGACATCGCTGGGCTGGTGGCGCAGATCAGTTCCTGTACAGCACCGGCCGGGATCGACAGCGAGCTGTATGCAGAGCTGACGGCCGAGCTGGTGCGGGTGCTGGAGGAGCGTGGCACAGAGCGGATCATCGCTTCCCTGCCTGACCCGGAGAAGTCAAAGGTGACCGACCTCGCCATCAGTGGCGACAGCTCGCTGGCGACATTCAGCTGGAGCTATGCCAACCCTGCGGACTACGACCAGAATGGCGAAGTGAACATCGCAGACCTGACACCGGTCGGTGTGCACTTCGGCAAGGATTCCAGTGGCAGCGACTGGGCCACGGCCAGCATCGCCGACGGCGATGGCAACGGCCTCGTCAACCTGGCGGACATCACGCCGATCGGGCAGAATTACCTGAACCGCATCAACGGCTTCGAGCTGCAGCTGGGCGACAGCAGCGATGCGAGCGAGTGGACGCTAGCCGCCGATGTGGCTGTCAGCGAAGGCACGGTCTCCAGCGGCCGCCGCAGCTTCAGCTACGAACTTGCATCAGCATCCGAGGGCTGGTACCGCGCCGTGCCCTATGAGAATGGCAACCCGCGCAGCCTGGGTGAGCCTGGCAACACGGTGCAGCTGGCTGGATCCGACCCCTCGCCGAGTGGCTACAGTGAACCAGGTGGTCCTGGCAACAGCGGCACTACCCCCTTCAGCGGGCCTGCTTCTGAGCCGGATTCAGTAGAGACCAGGACCTTCGGCCAGGAGTATGAAGCACCCTTCGTGGGCCTGGACCAGAATGTCTACACCGTGACCTCCCAGGCAGAAGCCGTCAGCTTCGACCCGGATGGCCAGTTGCGCTGGTCCGCTGAACTTAGCGACCTGGCCACGGATTACAGGCTCAACAGCAATGATGAACTGCTGGTGGGTTGCAATGACGGCATGTTGTTCCACTTAGACAGCATGGGCCAGCTGCAGGTTGCCTTTGACACAGGCCTGCTGCCCGCCGCTCCGGAGGTCTGTCCTGACGGTAGCTACCTGTGCATAGATAGTTCGGAAAGGAAACTGCACGCCTTTGATTCGGATGGCATGCACAAGTGGTCCTATCCCCAGGGCGCGCGGGTGGCGCGTGATGTGTTCTGTTCGGCAAATGGCAACATCTACGTGGCGGTGAGCGATCCCGCAGGCCAGCCAGATCCCGACCCGGCCAGCCTGGCCTGCCTGGATGGGAATGGAGTTGAGCTCTGGATAAGGGACGGCGCGGGGGATTCAACCCTAACCCAGGTCAGACCCGGTCTGGACAACAAGGTACTGTTCACGGAATTCTTCTATGTCTACTGCTATTCCCCGGAAGGAGAGCTGCTGTGGACACAGGACAAGCCGATCCGATCCTGGGCTGTGGGCAATGATGGCACCGTTGCCATCGGCGGTGGCTTCAATTCCACGGACTCCTATTATCTCGTGTCCCCTGACGGGGATGATCTCGCCACCGTTACATCACCTGGGGATGTGGAAGATATCGTGCTCGGCCAGGACGGCCGCGTTTTCTGGTACGACGTCTTCGAAGGCCTGAAGTCGAACCCCGGCAACGCCGGCGGATCATACTGGAATGACCATGGTAGCCGGGTTTATGGCAACGGAGATGCCAGTGGCAATCTCTACCAGGGTTTATCCATACTCAGGAAGATTGACAAGGAAGGCCAGATCATCTGGGAGCGAGGTGAAGTTGCTGAAATCAGTATGCCACCGGTTTTCACTGCCGACAGTGGCTACTACCTCAATTACGGAGGCGGCATTGGGCGATTCAGCTCCGGTGGAGGCCAGCTCTGGGATTCTGGCAGCGGCGAGATGCTGACAGAGGGCAGTCCGGTGATCCGGCTGGATTCATCCGTCGTCTATTCCGCCGGGCGCAACTATGTCGAGGACGCAACCAATAAAGTTGAAGGTGTGGTACGGGCCCTGGACTCAGGGGGCAATCAGCTCTGGGAGCACAACGAACCTGGACTGATACCCAGGCAGCCGAGGGCGGGCAGTGACGGCAGCATCTGTTTTCTGGCCCGGGATTCCATCAGTTCCACATTCGTGATGCTCAATGCAGACGGATCAGAGCGCTGGCGCAGGGACCTGGAAGCGGATTTTGCCAAGTATCCCGAGTGGACCCTGCTGCATACACAGCCCCAGGATAAGGTGTATGTTGCCTATCAGACAGGGGGCAAGCTGCTGCTAAGCTGCTGGAATGCTGACAATACAGAGGTGTTCAGCCACGAACTCATTTCGGAATCCGCTGAGGATAACAAAGTGCGGCAGGTGCTGGCCGCTGCAGATGGCAGCTGCCTGGGGGTCTTCAATGAGGATCTGCTGAGGCTGGATGCCGATGGCAACGTCCTCTGGCAGCAACCCGACCCCGGTGGCACGGATTTCAATGACGTCTGGTTGGGTGCGGCCCTGCTGGCGGACGGCAGCATCATCGCCAGTTTCCACTACCAGCTGCGCAAGCTGGACAGCAACGGCAACGAAGTCTGGACAAGCAGTATCAGCCAGGGTGAGGCAAATGAATTCTTCAGCCGCATGCTGGTTGACAGCGAAGGCCGGATCTACGGCAGCACCGGCCAGGCCGTGCGCTGCTTCGATGGGGATGGCAGCCTGCTGTGGTCCCATCTGGTGCCCGGCAGCCAGCTGTATACACAGGCTGCGCCTGTACTGTCCCCGGCGGGAACGTTGTTCGCGGTGCTCAAGGATGCGCGGCTGCTCAGGGTTGATTGACATTGATGAAATACAGAGGCCTGCTGGTTCTGTCTGGCAACGGTCTCGCCTGGCATTGCGCAGCTGCAGGTTGCATTGCCAGCCTGGCTGCCTGGGCTCCTTGCCAGGCATGCAACTCCATTACTGCACCCGCACCCACTCCAGCAGGGACTGCATCAGGGACTTCTCGCGCACGAAGCCGCGGTTGACGCAGAACAGCATGTGCAGCTGCTCATCCGGGAAGTACCAGCAGCCGGAGGTGTAGCCCATCGTGTTGCCACCGTGGCCGAGGAAACTGCCCCAGTCGCGGCTGAAGGTCTGCACGCCGATGCCGTAGCCCTTGCCATGACCGGCGTCGGCGGCCTGCTGCATCACGGCGTACTGCGCATCGTCAAGCAGCTGCCCGCCGTGCAGCGCACGCATGAACTTCAGCAGGTCGCTGGCCGTTGTCAGGATCGCGCCGCCGTAGCCGTACAGGCTCCAGGCTTCGGCCTCCGTGATGTCAACGCCGCCCAGCTCCTCGCGGGCATAGCCGCGCAGCTCAAGCGGCTGGAAGGGTTCAGTGGCGGCGTAGACGGTGTCCGCCATGCCGAGCGGGTCCCAGACCATTTCATGCAGGTGCTCGCTCAGTTCACGGCCCGTTGCCATTCGCACGACTTCGCCGAGTACGACGTAGTTCGTGTTGGAGTAATGGAAGCCCTGGCCGGGCTCGAAGTAGCGCGGGTAGTGGTTGGCAATCTCGATGTTGTCAGCCGGCACCCAGCGCTTCGTGGCATTGTGCCTGAGCAGCGTGAGCGGCAGGTGGTACAACACCTCGCCGAAGCAGTGGATCCCGCTTTCATGCCGTGCCAGCATGCGCAGCGTGATGTCGGACGCGAGCGGGATGTCCGCCATCCAGTTGGCAAGCACATCATCCAGCGAGAAGGCTCCGCTGGCTTCCAGGCGCAGGAGCACGGCGCCGATCATCACCTTGAGTATGCTGCCCGCCGGCCACTGCTGCTCGAGGCGCACTGGTGTGACAGTGGCGACATCCGCCACGCCGCAGGCCAGGCTGTGCACTTCATCACCGCGGGCCAGCACGGCCAGCGCCCCGGGTGCATCCAGCTCGCGGCGCGCAGCATTGAGCACATCGCGCAGTGAGGGACTCGTCTGGTCAGAAGTCATCGCGACAGATGATAGCCCTGGGAAAGAGGTGAGTGGTCAGTGGTCAGAAATCAGTTCATACAATCTGGCTACTGATGTCTGACTACTGGCTACTCCTTGCGCATCCAGCTGGGCTTGAAGCTCGGGTCCATCATCCAGATCTCGTTCTCGGCGCAGCGGGCCAGGGCATGCCTGGGCTGCAGCTCGACCACGCGCTGGAAGGTCTTCATCGCCTCTTCCCTGCGGCCCTGGTTCTTGTAGATGAAACCGAGGTCCGTCAGGGCCTGCAGGTCCTCGCCATAGGCCTGCAGCAGCTTGTTGGCCTCACGCTCGGCATCCTCCATGCGACCGAGGTCGAACAGGGCGTTCACGAGCTTGGTATGGTTGCGCGCGTTGGGGTCCTGCCGGACCTTCATCTCAGCATCCTCAAGCATCCTCTGCTTGCGGTTCACGTCAGCCACCTTGGCGGTGGCCTTCGCATCTCCGTAAAGTCTCTCGCTCATCTACTCAGAACTCCATTTTCAGCCAAACTGTGCGTCACATTCTAACCGATGGGGGGCCTGCCCATCAGCCGCCGCGTGCCGTGCAACGCCTGTTGATGCGGATTTAATGAGGGGACGCGTCCGATTCCCCAATCACGTGCCTCGATCCGCAAGCTTACCGCTTCCAACCGCTTCCTGCGGCTGGATATTCTATTCCACGATCTCGAAACTGAGCCTCGCGTTGAATGACATGTACGGGTCCACAAACAGAATACCCGTCAGCTTGCCATTTCCTTCACCGACGATCACGCAATAACCGCGGGTCCGGCCGGCCTCAAGGAAGCCGCACCATGCACCATCGCGCAGTTCGCCGTCAAACTTGAATCCGTCCTCGCTTTCCAGCTTGAGGCCATTGGCCCCGCGCCGGTAGCTGCCGTTGACCTGGGTGCCGGACACCGAGCCCTTGAACTTGCCGCTCTGGGCAAATTCCATCGCGCTTGCGCCGGCCTGCATGTAGGCAATGCTGCCGCTGCTGCCGCGATCGACTGTCAGGAAGGGCCCGCTGCGCATCAGCGACACATTGCGCAGCACTTCCTCACTGCCCTGGCTCAGCGCACTGCCGTCTGTACTGCGGATGGTGAGTTCATGCGAGGCACCACTGATCGTGTATGTCTTGCCGGATTTCCACAGCTCGGAGCGCACACCCTGCGGGTTGCGGCCGAACAGGGCCAGCCATTCGCCGGAAAGGTCGATTGAGCTTGACTGTGCCGGGGGAGCTGGTGGGGCCTGCTGCCCGGCATCATCGCTTTCGTCCGGGGCGGCTTCGTCTTCATCTGCGCCGGCGCAGGGCTGCTCATCCGAGGAACCATCCTCCTCGCCGGCTTCATCGCCTTCCGCAGAGGAATCATCCTGGCCTGTATCGGCGGAACCGTCATCCGCGCCGCCTTCATCCACGGTTCCTCCGCCGGATGTCTGGCCGCCGTCGGATGGGGTGTCGGAAGTGCCATCAGACGCCGCATCGCCGGACTGGGCTTCACCCATCTGCGGGGAGCCCGAGGCTTCGCCACCACCGGCGCCGTCCTGTCCGGCCCAGCGTCCACGGCCGGGGCGCTCATTGCCGCCCTGCGGGCAGCCGCACAGCAGCAGGGCCAGTGCGGCGATGGATATCAGTTTCAGGTAATCAAGGGTGCGCATTACCGGATATTATGACGCAGAGTCAGGATCAGCGGTTACCGGACTGTTCCTGCTGTTCCCCCGCCGGAGGCAGTTTTGCGGCGGGCCTGGGTTTGATTGCGAAGTGGATGTAAATCGCCCCGAGCCCGATCATGCCGGGTACGAAGGCGAAGCCGAGCATGCGCGCCGGGCCGGGGAAGGCCGCGGCCGCCGCGATGCCGAGGAACAGCCCAAGCGTGCTGGCCAGCAGGATGATGCCCGCCTTCAGGTTGCCCTGTGGGTCGCCCTCGCGGTCATCAAGCTGGAAGTTGATCTCACGCGGGTCCAGGCCCTGGGCCATCGCCTTCTCGTAGAGGTCGGCCAGCCGCTCGGTGCGCCGGGCCTTGAGCCGCATGCCGTAGATCATGATCGCCATCGAGATGACGAAGATGATCAGGAATAACATTGCTGCGCCGTTGTCCATGTATGTCTGCCTCAGCGAATGGGAGTGCCGCGGGGCCGTCTGGGTTTCATTCTACAGCGGGAAGCTGGAAGAAGTCTGGATAGTTTTGATAGTAGGAATAGTGGGGGAAGTCAGGAATCTGGGAACAGGGACCGGGGACCTGTAGCGGCTGCTTCCAGCAGCCGGAGCAGGTTGGAGTTTGGCGTGGCGAGTTTGGATAGGGACCAGTAGCAGCGGCGCCCCCGCCGCTGAAATTGGAGGTGCGCAACTTGCTTGCGCACAATGAAACGCCTGAACAGTCTGAATAGTTGGGAAGTGCGAATAGTGGAATCCTCCACGCCTGAGGCGTGCTGCGCGGCCTCCGGCCTTGCCTGGATGAATGCTTGCCTGCCGGTCCGGGATGAGATGTAAGGGAAGCGGGATGCAAGGGATGCGGGATGAGGGATGAGAAACGAGGGACGAGGGATGAGGCATTCAGGTTGAAGTAGGGATGGGGTAATACCCCATCCCGGCGGCGGTATTACCGCCGCCCTACGTCTCGCAGACTGATGGACGGCCTTAGCGGCATGCCCTTCTGAGTGTCAGGCTGGACCCCCGTTTGTTCTCCAGAGCCTGCGCAGCTTCGGCTTCGCCTCGCAACGCGGCTCCGATGGCACAGCCCTGCAGCGCCTCCGCTCACTCCAACCTCCACACTGCAACCTGTCCCCTTCTTGTCAGATTCTCATCTGACCTCCCTGCACCCTGCACCCTGCAACCTGCAACCGAAAACCCGAAACCGGAAACCCGAAACCTGAAGATCCCATGCAACTTTCCCCCCACTGAGCCACTCCCACATCACAAGCGGCGATGGCCGCGGGGCATGAAGGAGTAAAATGATGACGATCAGAGGTCTTTTACTGGGAGGATCAGCGCAGGCGGTGAGTCAGGCAAACGAGGAACTCGCGCTCTGTCAGCGGATCGCCCGTGGTGAACGGCATCTCTTCGGCGAGATCATCGACCGCTACAGCGGGCTGGTGGCCGGCAGCATCGCCGGCCAGGGGGTCAGCCCCTCCGATGTGGAGGACCTGGCCCAGCTCACCTTCATCAATGTCTTCAAGGGCATCCATGGATTCCGCGGCGATGCCAAGTTGTCGAGCTGGATCTACCGCATCGCGGTGAACATCGCCCGCCAGCATCTCAAGAAGCAGTCCAGCCGCCCGGCGACCGACAGCATGGAGCAGCAGCTTGAGATCGGCCGCCAGCCCGCGGATGGACGCGAGGCCGGCGAGGACAGCATGCTGCGCCAGCGCGCACTCGACAGTGCAATGGCCCAGCTGCCGGAGAACCAGCGCACCGCCCTTTCGCTGTATTACTTCGAGGAGCTCAGCTACGAGGAGATCAGCGAGGCGATGCAGCAGAATATCAACACCGTGCGGACGCATATCCGCCGTGGCAAGCAGAAGCTGGCCACGATGATCGACGAGGGTGTGCTCGGGCCCTGAGGGGGCACCACTGCAACATCCAACGCTGCTTAGGGGTAATATTGAAATGATGAACGAGAACAGGGATCGCAGGCTTGAGGGAGTGGAGCGCCTGCTGCGTGAGCAGGGGCCGGTGGAACTCGGCTCGAGTTTCCGCAGCGAGATCCTCAGCGCGATCGACAAGCTGCCCGACCCGGAACTGCTGCCGCCCCCGGCGCTGCAGCGTGACTGGCGCTGGTTCATTTCACTGATCGGCACCGGCGAGCGCGTGGCCATCGGCCTGGCACTGCTTGCCCTGGTGCTGGCCTTCACCCCGCAGTTCCAGGCCTGGCTGGCCGTGATGAACTGGAACTGGGGCGACCTGACGCTCAGCATGAACCTCGGGGACGTGGCGCTCAGCGCCAGCCTCGGCACCCTGCTGGCCACCGGCCTCGGCGCACTTTTGATGGCCGGCGTGGGAATCTACAGCTCCCGTAACCACCTGATCGGCACCTAGCTCAATCCTCCCGACTGAAACTACCGCCCGCCCATACGGCATCATATAGCGCATGCGTGGAATCCCCCGCTGGCTGAGCATCTCCGTCGTGCTGTTCGCGGCCTACCTGCTTGCGCTCGGCGTGTTCGTCTCGCGCCAGCTGAGCGTGCAGTCCCGCCACATTGTCTGGACCAAGCAGCTCGCCAGCTGGAACTTCGGCAAGACGAGGCTGCTGTCGGATGGGCGCCTGCTGGTGCAGGACTACAGCGGAATGCAGCTGGTGTTCAGCCCGGCCGGTGAGAAGCTGTACGAGGTGCAGGGTCCGAGCTATGGCAATGCCGAATCCGAAGGCCTGTACCGCGAGCTGCCGAACGGCGAAGCCTACATCGTGACGGAAGGGCCGCTGAACCAGCAGCATACCGGTGGCGGAATGGCGAATGTCGTGATAACAAGCAGCGGCACGCCGGAGATCACGCGCATCGATGCTGATGGCAGGGAACTGGCCCGCATCAAGCCCGGCTTCGTGTTTGACAGCAACACCGGGCTATTGCCGATCGAGGGCCAGATCGTGCTGTCCGATGCCAGCCGCCAGATCCAGGCCGTGGATGAATCCGGCAACACCGCCTGGCAATGCACCACCACCGTCGGGCAGTTGCTGCTGCCCGGACCGGACAGCGGGATGCTCAGTGCGGATGTGAACTCGATCAGCCAGACGGCTGAGCTGGCGCTGATTGACAAGGCCGGCCAGCAGCTCTGGCTCAAGCCGCTGCCGGGGGACTTCGGCAGCAGCCTGCTGTGTGACGGTGAACGGATCTACTACGTTGACAACTCAGGCGACATCCGCTGCCTGGATGCGGATGGCAATGAACTGTGGCAGTTTGCCGGCAATGGCAGCGTGTTCGCGCATGACGGGCCATTCTCACTGTCTTCGCGCGGACCCTGGATGGACAATGCTGAAGTGCTGCAGCTGACTGCTGACGGCAGGCTGGCGGCCATGGATGAAGAGGGCGGCCTGCACCTGCTGGACTGCCGCAGTGGCGCGGACAGCGTCGTCAACCTGCCCTACAACTACTCCCGCAAGCTGGCGGTGGACACCCAGCGCGGGAGGATCGTGAGCATCAGCGACGAGGGGCTGGAGGTGTTTGACATGCAGGGCCGGCGCCTGAGCAACAACTCCTTCATCCGGGGCCGGGGCAGGCCCGTGCTG
Organism: Planctomycetales bacterium; assembly: GCA_022646745.1. Lineage (GTDB taxonomy): Bacteria > 4484-113 > 4484-113 > 4484-113 > JAFGCY01 > JAHEFU01. The sequence goes on from CP060262.1 coordinate 1,383,617, forward strand.
GACACGGAGCGCAGCCAGGGCTACGTATATGACAACGGACGGCTGAGCTGCTTCAGCTACTGAGGCGGCCCGGCGCTAAACTCTGACGATGCGTAAAGGGACAGCGAGGTGGATACTTGTGCCGGCAGTGCTGCTGGCGCTTGTTGCCGGACGGCTGTTCCTGCGCCAGGCAACGCCGCCATACAATCCACCCGGGCTGCTGTGGCAGGCACCTGTGAGCAAGAACACAAGCTCCATCATTCCCGGCCCGGATGGCAATGTACTGCTGGTTGATGCCACCAGCGGATACCTCTGCATGTACGGGCCGGATGGCAAACGGCGCTGGAAGCTCAGGCCGGAGGGTGTGCATGGCAGCATGTTCAGGCCCTGGTTCCGCTACTATGACATCGGCTTCCTGGCTGACGGAACGCTTGTGGTCCTGCAGATGGGGGATTTCCGTGTGGGAGCGGCGGCTAACACTGTTCCACCTGAGCCACCTATCAGGCTGATCTCCGCCGATGGCGAAGAACTCAACAGACTCGATCCCGGACAGGGCTACAACTATGTTTCCGGCATGGACCTGATTGGCAACGTTGTACTGACGGATGCCAGGGGCAGCAGTGGCTCGACCGCGCAGTGTGTGACAAGCGCATGGGACAGCAGTGGCAAGTTATCCTTTGGATTCCAGCGGACGCAGTTTTCCGGCCGTCAGCGCGTCCCCGGACCGGAAGGCGGGATCTTGCAGTATGAGGCCTTCAACCCCGTCACGCGCCTGGATGACGACAAGCTGGTACTGCTGGATGTTATGGGCAATCTGCGCTGGGAACGCCTGCTGGACCCTGACCGCTACTACCATGTCCGCAGTGCCGGGCAGTTCATCTGGCTCAGTGACGACGGCGGGATGCTGGAATGCATCGATCCGGCAGGCAATCCGCTCTGGTCACTGGACTGCCGCGAGGAACCGATCAGCTACAAGCCGGCAAAGGAAGCACCGCCGAGCGTGCTGCAATTCAGGGATGACGGCACAGTGCTGCTGACCGGGTACAGCGGCAAGCTGCAGCTGCTGGACGGCAGAGGCGACATCCTGGCCTCGATCCCGCATCCCGGCGTGTCGGCGCAGGAGATCTGGCTGGATGCGGACCGGCAGCTGGTGCTGATGCGTCGTGACGACAGGATTGGCTTCTTCGATTACACAGGTGCGCAAAGCGGGATGCTGATGCTGCCGGACGCTGAATGTGCAGTAGTGTGCGACCCGCTGCATGGACGCTTCTACGTCTGGTCCGGGCGCCGGCTGTACTGCGTGGGATACTGAGCTCATTGAGCAGCCTCCTGCTATGCTCATCGCATGCTGATCGATCTTTCCGGACAGGTTGCCATTGTCACCGGTGCGAGCCGCGGCGTGGGCCGCGCGACCGCCATCCGGCTGTCACAGCTCGGGGCCAGTGTCGCCCTGCTGGGGCGTAACCAGGCGGCGCTTGAGCGCACGGCGGAGCTGTGCCGCGAACATGCGGAGATCGCCGGGTGCTGGTCGCCGGAGCTGAGCGATACGGAGGAGCTGGCGGCCGCCGTGCATGACATCAGCGAAAGCTGCGGGCGGATCGACATCCTCGTGAACAACGCCGGCGTATTTTACCCGGCGCGGCTGGACAGCGCGGACCCGTTTGACATCGACCGCATGCTGGATGTCAACCTGAAGGGCCTGCTGCATGCGACGCGCATCTGCCTGCCCTACCTGAAGGAAAGCTGCATGGCGCGCGGCCGCGCGGTGGTTGTCAACATCTCCAGCAATGCCGGCCGCTTCGGCATCCCCGGCGAGGCTGCCTACTGCGCCAGCAAGCACGGCGTGATGGGCTTCTCCGAGGGCCTGTTCCAGGAGGAGCGCGAGCTGGGGCTGAAGGTCTGCACGATCTGCCCGGGCTGGATCGCCACCGAGATGGTGGAGGAAAGCGGGATCGACATGGACCGCGCGATCAAGCCGTCCGAGGTGGCCGAGATGGTGGCGACGGTGGTGCGCTGGCCGGACAATTCCTGCCCGACTGAAATCAGGCTCTACCCACAGCGCAGCCCGGTCTGATCAGTCCGGCGGACGGCTGAGGGATTCCAGCAGGCGCTGCTCGCGGCCTTCGAGGAAGTTCACTGCCTGCCCGAGCCCAAACAGCCACAGCCCGGCGGCGATCGCCCAGGCCAGCAGCACCCCGCCCAGCAATCCGGGCAGCCCGTAGAACACGGTACCGAGCACGATTGCCATGCTGCCCGGCGCCACGAGCAGGTTGCAGAAGTTGAACAGCAGGCCGTAGAGCAGCAGGTAGCCGCAGCCCTGCTGGGGAAGCACCGGACGGTAGCGGCGGCCGACGCGCGCGAAGGCGAAGGGGTGCGAGATCGAGAGGAAGTTGCCGGCCATGTCCACGATCACGATGTTTGCGATGATCATCGCCATCGCGGCCGCCACGTACATCGGGTCGCAGCGCAGGATCACGCCCATTGCCAGCACGAGCAGCAGGTTGACGACGCCGAGGTGGCTCAACAGGAAGATGCTCTTGGCCTGCAGCAGGCTGCGGCGGCTGAGCGGGCTGGCCAGCACCGTTGCCAGCGAGCTGCCCTCGTAGCCGAAGCGGTTGAACATGATCCCGCTTTCGGAGTAGGTCAGGCCGAAGCTCAGCCCGAGCAGCACGTAGTTGACAATCCCGTGGTGGTCCATGCCTGGTGCGCCTTCCTCCAGCAGCCTCATGCGCAGCACGACCATCACCACACAGGTGTAGATCCCGAAGAACAGGCTCTGGATCAGCAGGCTGCGCAGCACCGGGTCACGCTTCACATAGCGCTGCTCACGCTGCACCAGCGCCTGCAGCACGCCACCGGGCAGCAGGCCGGCGATCCCCTGGCTGCGATCGGCCCTGCCATGCTCCTCCGCGAGCCCGCCGCTTTCCAGCTCACCCTCGTAGAAGGCGCGGGAGGTGCGGCCCAGCAGGAAGACTCCCGGTGCCAGCCATACAAGCATCAGGCCCCAGTCCAGCAGTGCTGCCAAAGGTTGGCCGGTTGACCATGCGGTGGTTGCACGCGTGGCCAGAGTCGGGAAGCTGTAGTCCATCGCCGCCATCACGGGCTCGATCCAGCGCTGCAGCGGGGAGCTGGCCAGCTGGCCGCTGATGTCATCCACGCCGCCGACCATTGTCAGGTTGACGATCTGCACGCCGATCACGAGCGTGATGCCGATCCACATGCTCATCTCGGCGAAGCGCCGCGACTGCAGCAGGCGGTTGACAAGCAGGAAGATGGCCTGGGTCCAGGCCAGCAGGATTGCCAGCAGCAGCACGAAGCTGACGAGCATCGGCACAAGCCCCAGACCGGCGAAGGCCAGCACACCGACGAACAGCAGCATCGCCGGCAGGAGGATCACGCCCAGCGGTGAAGCCAGCGCGTCCATCATCACCGCCAGCAGGAACTGGCTGCCGGACAGCGGCATCAGGCGCAGGCCGTTCAGGTCCAGGTTGCGCTGGATGTCAACCTGCGCGAAGGGCGAGAACAGCCAGATCAGCGAGAGGATCCAGCTGACCCAGACCATGATCCGGCCAGCCTGCTGCAAGACGTCCCCGCCGCTGTTGAACAGGAACACGCCGACGGCCGCCGCACCGCTGAGCGCGCCGATGGTCATGCCGATCCAGGCGAAGATGATCGCGATCGTGTTGCCGATGTTCTTCCGGTAGTGCCGGATCGTCAGCCTGAATTTGAGCCGCGTCAGTTCCCGCAGCATCGTGCCGGTATGCATGCAGACCTATTATGGCAGGTCGCGCCGGAAGAGGATGCCCGCCAGCGGTGCCTCCGCCGATGCCAGCAGCGCATGGGCCGCGGCGAGGTCGGCCGGGTCATGCCCGCTGTCGTCAATGCGGCTGATGCTGCGGCGCAGTTCCTTGTAGATCCCCATCCCGCCGCGGAACACCGGGCAGGGGCTGAGGATGTTCACGAAGCTGAAGCCGGGGTACTCGATCGCCTGCTGCATCAGCTGCTGCATTGCGGGCTGGTCCGCGGCGTAGGCCTGGGCCACGAAGCCACAGCCGAGGCTGAGCATCAGCGAGAGCGGGTCCACGCTGGCATCGCCCACCGGCTGGGCGGCGGTGCGCATCTGCGTGCCCGGCGGGGTGGTGGGCGACTGCTGGCCCTTGGTCAGGCCATAGACCCCGTTGTCCATCACGAACAAGGTGATCGCCGGGTTGCGGCGCACGGTGTGCACGAGGTGCGTGGCGCCGATGCTGAAGATGTCGCCATCGCCGGCGGTGACAATCACCGTCAGTTCCGGCCGGGCCAGCTTCAGGCCGCTGGCAATCGGCAGGGCGCGGCCGTGGATGCTGTTGAAGCCGTGCGACTCCATGTATCCCGGCAGGCGTGAGGAGCAGCCGATGCCGCTGACAAGCGCCACATTGCGCGGCTCGCGGCCCATCCCTTCCAGCGCGGCACAGAGGCCGTCCAGTACATGGAAGTCACCGCAGCCGTCGCACCAGACGGGCTCGGTCGCGTTGCGGAACAATGGGGTGCTGCTCATGGCTGCAGCTCCGGGGGGCCAGCTGGCAGCAGTCCGTGCCTGACGAGGAAGTCCTCAACTTCCGCCAGGCGCCATGGCCGGCCGCCGCTGCGCCGCAGTGACATTGTCAATTCCGGCAGCTGCAGGCGGCTCCTGAGGTAGTCATGCAGTTGGCCGCTGTAGTTCATCTCGACGATGACAACATGCCTGTATCCGCGCAGCCAGTCACGCAGTTCAGCCTGGTCCAGCGGGGAAAGCATGCGGATGCACATCATCCCGGCAGTGACTCCACGTGAGCCCGCCAGTTCGATGGCCTCGCGGCAGATGCTGTAGCTGCTACCGAAGCACAACAGTCCCAGCTCCCCCTCTGCGGCCCCTTCGTACAGCGCTGGAACCCTGCTGAGAGCCCGATTGACACGGGCGTTCCGCAATAGCGAGTTGGCCTGATGCGAGGCTGCATCACTGAGCGGCCTGCCGGAGTCGTCATGTTCCAGCCCGGTGAGCTGCACCTGCCTGTCCGCGCCGATTGCCGTGTCCGGCCAGCCGGGGACGCTGCCATTCGGTTCCGGGACCAGGTCCCGTGGCACTGTTGCCAGTCCCTGGGCGATCTGCTGCTCAGACAGCAGGATCACCGGGGCGCTGGCTTCACCGGCCAGCTCGAAGGCCTGCGTTGCCAGGTCGGCACAGTCCGCCTGGTGCGCGGCCGCCAGCACGATGCGCGGGCTGTCCCCATGCGCGCCATACAGCGCGAGGTTGAGGTCCGCCTGTTCGGTGCGGGTCGGGATGCCGGTGCTCGGGCCGCAGCGTTGCACGTCGACAACCACCATCGGCAGGCCGGCCATCCCGCTGAGTGCGATGCTTTCACTTTTGAGCGTCATGCCGGGACCGCTGGTGGCACTCATGCTGCGCACACCGCCCAGTGCCGCTCCGATCGTCAGGCAGGCCGCGGCGATTTCATCCTCGGCCTGTATGCAGGTCCCGCCGAGTTGCGGCAGCCGGCGTGTCATGTATTCAAGGATCTCGCTGGCCGGGGTGATCGGGTAGCCGGCCATGAAGCGGCAGCCGCTGGCAATTGCTGCGCGTGAGAGCAGCTCGTTGCCACTGGCCAGCTCCAGGTCCGCATTTCCATTGGAAGTTGGCAATGCTGGTATTCCGCTGCCCTGCCAGCTGGCCACGGCATCGCGCCCGGCGGCCACGGCGGCGAGGTTATTCTCCCGGCTGCGTTCGTCGTAGCGCTGCATGCGCCGCTCGAGGATCGCCCTGAGCTGCTGCGGGTACCAGTCCAGCAGGCCGCTGGCCGCGCCGAGCAGCACCATGTTGCGCGCCTGCTTGCTGCGGCCGTGGTCCAGTGCGAGTTGCTTCAGCGGCAGGCTCAGGAGCGGGCCACGATGGCCAATGGGCAGGCCACAGGCCTGAGGGTCGCCATCGTCCTCGGAAGAGCAGATCACCAGCGCATCGGGCGCGATGCTCAGCACATCGTGGAAGCGCGCGAGGTCCGACCACTGCAGCACCAGCAGCACATCCAGCTCATCCGCACTGCGCAGCACCTGCGACTGGCTGATGCGCAGGCTGACGCTGCTTTCCCCGCCTCGGATCTGCGGGCCGAACACCTTATCCATGTAGCAGTGCAGGCCGGCCAGCACCGCCGAGCGCGCCAGCAGTTCACCGAGCAGCACCACACCGTCGCCGCCGCTGCCGACGACACCGATGCTCAGCTGGGATGGACTGCCTGAGGGGGACACGGGGCTATTGTAACGGGCAGCTGGCGCTAGACCTACGCCGTGCCAAAGCCCAGCACGGCCGCATGGATGCGTGTATCGCGGCTCAGTTCCGGATGGAAGGTGATCGCGAGGATGTTCCCCTGGCGCACGGCGATGATCTCACCCTCGTAGCGTGCCACGACATGTGTGTCCGGGCCGGGTCCGAGGATGCGCGGGGCACGGATGAACCATGCCGGCAGCATGGGCTTCGGGTCATCCACACCGAGCAGCGCCCAGTCGATCTCGACTACGGTTTCGAAGCTGTCCACCTGCCGGCCATAGCTGTTGCGGTCCACCGTGGCATCCAGCAGGCCGAGCGGGTCCACCTTGCGGCTGCCAGTGTCGCCCTGCAGTTCGCGGGCCAGCAGGATCGTGCCGGCGCAGGTGGCAAGCGTAGGCAGGCCGGCGGCGATTGCGTCATGCAATGGCGCGCGCAGGCCGGTGCTGTCCAGCAAGAGCGACATCGTGGTGGACTCCCCGCCGGGCAGCACGACCATCGCGAGGCCCGTGAGGTCCTCCGCACTGCGCACATAGCGCACGCGCAGGCCAAGCCGCTTGAGGGACTTGCGGTGCTTCTCGTAATCGCCCTGCAGGGCGAGGATGCCGGCGAGGGGCTTCATCGGCGCAGATTCTAGCATCTTTGAATCACGGTAAAATGAAACGGCATGTTCCTCGTTCTTTTCATACTGGGGTGGATTCTGGTACACGGGGCAACCAAGGGGCGCTACATCCTCAGTTCCCCGCGCAACGTGAAGCAGGAAGTAGCCGGCATCGTGCTGGCGATTTCCATGCTGTGCGGCATGGTCGGCATGTTCGCCGGGGGGGACATCTCCTTCCAGGGAGCCGGCATCCTCGCGGCGATCACATGGTTTGGCATCCTCTTGATGCGTACCTCGCTCGTGGACCATGCGGCCCAGCGCAAGGATGAGGAGAACCTGCAGGCGCAGCTGGAAACCCGGCGCAAGGCCCGGGCGGAGCGCAAGGCCGCCGAGAAGGTGGCCAGTGCCGTCAAGCAGATCCCAGAGCCGCGCAGCAAAGACGGCCGCATGACCAAGCCACATTCAAGCACGAGCGCGGACTCCGGCATGATGCAGACGCCACCCCCGCCTCCGCCCAAGGTGACAACAGTGGACCGCAGCTGGGACGGCAGCTTCCGCGTGGCGGACAGCCGCCAGCAGGAGCTGCAGCAGCGCTTCAATTCCGGCGACCCGCTCAGCCCCCGCCAGGATGAAGTGATTGCCAATGTGCTGCATGTCGGGCAGCCGGAGCCGGAGGGTGGCTACCACAGCGATGCGGATGAGGTGATGCAGATCGCGCGTGACACGATCGGCAGCATGTCTAAGGCAAAGCCCACAGTGCAGCCATCGCGGGAAGCGGTGCAGCCCGTGCCTGAAGAGGATCCAGTGCCCGAGGTTGTGGAATCCGCTCCGGCGCCCGAGCCGGAGTTCGTGCCGCAACAGGGCTGGTCAGCGCCGAAGATCGAGCACACCCGTTATAAACTTGACAACGCCGGTGACAAGCCGGTTTCCATCTTCGGCTCAGGCAGCAGCAGTTCCGCCGGGGGCGGGCAGAGCCTGTTCGCTGGCGGGGAGCAGCGTCCGCAGCGGGCCAGGGCCGCGCCGGAGGTTGACAAACTGCTGGCGCAGAACAGGCTTGGCAACGATGAGGAACTGACCCGCCCGCAGGCTGTGCTGGCCGGCACGGATACGCCCGGCGCGATTGAGTCCAGTGCGCCGCAGCCGCCGGATGATGGCAACATCGTGGAGGCGGAAGCCCTGCTGCCGGACAGCGAGCTGACGCAGCCGAAGAATGTGCTGGAGGAAGCGGAGAAGGGTCAGGGTCCGGGCTTCCACTACAAGCCGACCGAAGGCATCAAGAGCCGGTTCTGAATGGATCTGCCGTCTCGCCCAAGTGCTCGACGGTCTGGCGCTGCGGCTGCGCATTCGCGCATCCGGGTCGCGCTGTAAAACCAACCAAGGCCTCGATGGCTCCAGGGAAGTGAATCAGTTGGGGCTGTAACTTCTAGTGAGTGGCTTTACCACTTCCAGCCGAGGCCGAGCGTGGGCACTGCCTCGTCCGCCAGGTCGTCCACGCCGATCACCACATCCACGCTGTCGCCGATCGGGATATGGCCGTAGGTGTTGAACTTCGGGTCGTTCAGGTCGTAGAGCGTGGCCTCCAGCCCGATCCCGGCCGGGTCCCACCAGCTGGCACCGACGCCCAGCTCACTGCGGTGGATGCCGGCGCGGAAGCTGAAGCCGCGCAGGTCACCGATGCCGAGCATCAGGTTCAGGTCGTCACCCTCGCCGATGTTGTCAATCCCGACCTGCACGTAGTTGCTCTCGTTGCCGACGGCGAAGTTGATGTCGCCGACGTACACATCGTCGCCATTCAGCCTGTCATCAGTGTTGAGGTCCACGCCGCGCACGTCCACGCTGCCGCGGGTCTGGATCCCCTCGCCGATCCCGCCCAGGCCCTTGACCGTGCCGCTGACGTCCTCGATCGCCCAGGTGGCGGTGTTCACCATCCCGTCCGCGCTCTCGAGCACTTCATTGAGCCGCTCGAGCGTCTCCTGCGCGCCGGCCATCGTGTTCTTCGTCTCCTGCAGCACCTCCGGCATCAGGCGCACGCTGTCCTTCAGGTCGGCCTGCACCATCGGGTCGCTCAGCAGGGTGTTGATCTCATTGCTCATGCTGTCGATGTTCTTCGTGGTGGACTCGATGTTCGCCATGATCAGCGAGAGCTGTTCCTTGTTCTTCGGGTCGGTGGACAGGTCGCGCACCGCCACGCTGGCCTCCTGCAGGTTCTGGCTGAGCAGCAGGAAGTTGTCGCTCATCGCCTCGACGTTGGCCATCGACTCCTTGATGTAGCCCTGGTTCTCCATGATGATGCCGTCCACGTTCTCCATGATCCCGTTCACGCGGTCAAGGCTGTCGGTGATGCCGTCGGCGATCTGGGTCATGCTGTCACGCAGGCTCTGGTCGCTGAGCAGTTCATCGAGTGTTTCCAGCACGTTGTTGGCGCTGGCGATCAGCGAGGCCAGGCCGGTGGCGCTGCTGCCTTCGAACACATGGTCCTCGGTCGCCCAGATCGGCTGTTCCGGCAGCTCGTTTGGATATACGAAGGAGAGGTAGCGCTCACCCAGCAGGCCCTCCTCGCGGATCTCGACCCGGGCGCGTTCGTAGATGCGGATGTCCTCGTCGATGCGCAATGTGGCCACCACATCCTGGTTCTCATTGGAGAACTGGGTCTCGGCCAGGTAGCCTACATCACTGCCCTTCAGGCGGATCGGCATGCCCTTTGACAGGCCAACGGCCTCACCGGTGAAATGGACCTTGACCAGGTAGCCCGTGGCGCCGAAGATGCTCGCAATCCCGCCGCCGCGCACAGTGGCGATCGCCGCCATCACCAGCAGCGCACCGGCAATGGTGAAGATGCCCACCTTTAGCGCGTTGGAGCCTGTGCCCATCTACGTTCCGCCTTCCTTCCTCTAACGGGCCTCCGGCCCTTCATCCTTCCTTTCTATCTCCGCGGAGTACTCAATGATATGCCGCCGCCAGCTGGAAGCGAAGCCGATCACCTCGCTGGACTGGCTGCGCAGCAGCTCACTGGGATGCCCCACGACAGTGGCGCTGCCATCCGCGATCAGCACCACATGGTCAGCGATATCGTACACGGTGGGCAGGTCATGGCTGACCATAATCCCGGTCACCGAGTATTTTTCGTTCATTTCAGCGATCAGTTCGACCACCACCTCCGTCATGTATGGGTCCAGTCCGGTGGTGGGCTCGTCGTACAGGAGGATCGTCGGATGGTAGATCAGGCTGCGGGCCAGTGCCACGCGCCGCCGCATGCCGCCGGACAGTTCAGACGGCAGCTTGTCGGCGCTGTCCGCCAGGCCGAGGTCGGCCAGCAGCTCCATCACCTCCGCCAGCACCTGCTTCCATGGCTTCTTTTCCACATAGGTGGGATAGAAGCCGACGTTCTCCGCCACGCTCAGGCCGTCGAACAGCGCATTATGCTGGAACACCATGCCCATCTTGCGCCGGGCGCGCTGCAGGCGGCGCTCGCTCATCTGGGTGACATCCTCGCCGTCCACGATCACCCGTCCGCTGTCCGGCTTGATCAGGCCCATGATCAGGCGCAGGATGGTGGACTTGCCGCTGCCGCTCGGACCGAGCACGGCCGTCATCTGCTGGGGCGGCACGTTGAAACTGACATTGCGCAGCACCTGGACGCCGTCGAAACTGAGGTTGATGTTCTCGAAGTTGATCATCAGCCCATCACCATCGTTATCAGCAGGTCAAGAAGGAAGATCAGGACGATGTTCAGCACGACGCCGTTGGTGACGGACTTGCCCACGCCGGCGGCCCCGCCCTTGGCCACGAAGCCGCTGTGGCAGGCCACGAGCACGATGGTGGCGCCGAAGATCATGCACTTCACGAAGCACATGCGGAAGTCATGCATGCTCACGAGGCTTTCCACCCCGGAGGCGTACTGCGTGTAGCGCAGGCCGATCTGGTTGTGCGCCATCGCATAGCCGGCGTACCAGGAGCCATAGCCTGAGAACACGGCCACGATCGGGGTCATCAGGATACCGGCCAGCACACGCGGCACTGTCAGGTACCAGTCCGGGTCGGTGGACAGGGCGCGCAGCGCATCAAGCTGCTCGCTGATCTTCATGGTGCCGATCTCACTCGTGATCGAAGCGCCGATCTTGCCTGCCAGCACGATGCCCGCGAACACCGGGATCAGCTCCTGCAGGAACACCAGCAGCTGCAGGCCGCCCACCAGGCTGGCAGCACCGCGCTTGGCGAGCTGGTCGGACAGCACGAAGGTGAACACGGCCCCGGCGAAGGACAGCACGATGGTGGCGATCGGGATCGAGTTGACGCCCAGCGAGACCATCTGCTCCAGCAGCAGGCGCGGGTTGACGCCGCCGCGCAGCATCATCCGCAGCACTCGCAGGCTGAGGATGGTGATGCCGCCGACGGTCTCCAGCGCCCTTGTGATCACTCGCACCTTTCCACTTCCTTCCGATCCTATTATGGCAGGTGCGCGGAATGGAGACGGGCGGAGCGCATGGCCCCGCCCCGCATTGTCCTATCCCTTGACCACGAAGGTGATCATCCGGCCGGGCACGAAGATTTCCTTGAGCACTTCCTTGCCCTCCAGCCAGCGCGCCACGTCGTCGTTGTTGCGGGCGGCGGCGATGCACTGTTCCTGCGTGGCATTGGCGGGCACGCTGATCCGGCCGCGCAGCTTGCCATTGACCTGCACCGGGATCTCCAGCGTGCTTTCAATCAGCATCGAGGGGTCGTGGATCGGCCACTCGCTGTCGGCGCACAGGCCCGGGCCGCCCAGCATCTCCCACAGCTCCTCCGCCACATGCGGCGCGAAGGGGCTCAGCAGCTGCGCAAAGCTCGTCAGCGCCACGCGGAAGGCCCCGCTGTGGTCAGTCTCACTGCACTGCTGCCAGAGCTTCTCCAGCTCGTTTAAGTACTCCATCTGCTTGGCGATCGCCGTGTTGAAGCGCCAGTTGGTCAGGTCCTCGGTCACGCCGGCCACAGCGCGGTGGCGCGCGCGTACGGCGGACTCCGCCGCCTCGGGCAGGCTGTCCGGATTGTTGTCAGCATTGGCAACCGCATCACCGAGGCGATAGACGCGGCGCAGGAAGCGCAGGCCGCCCTCCACGCCGGAGGTGGTCCACTCCAGGTCCTGGTCCGCCGGGCCGCCGAACAGGCCGAAGATGCGCGCGGTGTCGGCACCGTATTCATCGGCCAGCTCATCGGAACTGACGACGTTGCCCTTGCTCTTGGACATCTTCGCGCCGTCCTTGTAGACCATCCCCTGGTTGAACAGGCGGCGGAAGGGCTCGTTGCCAAGTTTCGGCAGCTCGCCGGCGAAGTCAGGACGCGACAGTTCCAGGTAACCCAGCTTCTGCAATACCATCGTGATGAAGCGGCTGTACAGCAGGTGGCCCACGGCATGCTCCTGGCCGCCGATGTAGTAGTCCACCGGCATCCAGGCAGCCACTTTTGCCGGGTCGAAGATGCGCTGCTCGTTATGCGGGTCGCAGAAGCGCAGGAAGTACCAGGCGCTGCACATGAAGGTCGTCATCGTGTCGGTGTCACGCTCGGCCTGGCCACCGCAGGCCGGGCACTTGGCGCGCTTCCAGTCCTCGTCGTTGGCCAGCGGGCTGACGCGGATGTCACTGTAGTCCGCCTCGCTGGGCAGGCGCACCGGCAGCTCGCTGTCCGGCACCGGCTGCCAGCCGCAGCCCTGGCAATGCACCATCGGGATCGGTGCGCCCCAGAAGCGCTGGCGGCCCATGTTCCAGTCGCGCAGGCGGTACTGCACCGCGCTGCCGCCCTTGTGGTGCTTCATCAGCCAGTTGTCCATCGCGGCCTTGGCCGTGTGGAAGTCCATGTTGTCAAATTCGCCGGAGTTGACGCACACGCCCTTGCCGGTCCAGGCCTCGGCCTGCACGTCGCCACGCTCCGAGCCGTCGTCCGGCACCACCACCTCGCGGATCGGCAGGCCGAATTCCTTCGCGAAGGCATGGTCCCGAGTGTCATGCGCGGGCACTGCCATCACGGCCCCGGTGCCGAAGTCGCTGACGACGTAGTTCGTCGCCCAGACCGGGACCTCCTCGCCGTTGAAGGGGTTTACGCAGCTCACGCCCAGCGGGATGCCGCGCTTGGGCTTCTCCTCGGCGACCTTGAAGCGCACGTCCTCGCTGGCGCATTCCTCCTGGAATGTTGCCAACTGCCCGGTCGAGCCGCCGATGGTCGCCATCGCCTCCGCCAGCGGATGGTCCGGCGCGACAGCCATGAAGGTGCAGCCGAAGATCGTGTCAACGCGCGTCGTATAGATGCGCAGCACCGGCTCACTGCCATCCGGGCAGCTGTCCTTGATCGCCGGCACGGCGAAGTCCGCATGCGTGCCCTCGCTGCGCCCGATCCAGTTGGTCTGCAGCTTGACAACGCGCTGGGTCCAGCCCGGCAGGTCATCCAGCCCGTCCAGCAGCTCCTGCGCGTAGTCGGTGGTGCGCATCAGCCACTGGGCCATCTTCTTCTTGCTGACCTCGCGGTCGCAGCGCCAGCAGGCGCCGTCCTTCACCTCGTCATTGGCCAGTACGCCATGCTCCTCGCACCAGTTGACCTCGATCTGCTTGCGGTAGACCAGGCCGTGGCGGTAGAAGGTGGTGAACAGCCACTGCGTCCACCTGTAGTAGTCGGGTGCAGAGGTGTTGACCTCGCGTGTCCAGTCGAAGCTGAAGCCGTAGCGCTTGAACTGGCGGCGTGCGGTGCTGATGCACTGGTCAATCCAGTCCGCGGGCTGGATCTTCCTGTCAATCGCCGCCTGCTCGGCCGGCAGCCCGAAGCTGTCGTAGCCCATCGGGTGCATCACGTTGTAGCCCTTCATGCGCCAGAATCGGGCGATCGCGTCGCCAATCACGTAGTTGCGCACATGCCCGGCATGCAGGTTGCCGCTGGGGTAGGGGAACATCTGCAGCACGTACATCTTGGGACGCGGGTCACTGTCCGGCGCGACGAAGGTCCGGCGGTCCTCCCAGATGTCCTGCCACTTCTTCTCGATTGCAATGTGGTTGTAGCGCCCGGCGCGCTGGCCGCCCCGGGCAGTGTTGTCTGTATCCATCGTATTCTCCGGAAGGGGGCAGGGGATGCCCCGGTTCCAAGCTGCTCCGCATCCCGCGGAGTTCAGATCACCGACCGCAAAAAATCAGCCCCGCAATGCGGGGCCGACTAGAATCCAGTACTTGCTCTGAATGCTCATGATGGTCTGCCCTCTGGCATGGCTGCCAGCGGGCGAATTATACCCGCAGGAGCCTAGCGGGAGTAATGCACGCGCACCATCCAGTTTGTGTCAGCTTCGCTGTTCTCCGCTGACCATTCCTGCATCGCACCGGTGATGCCGACGCTGGAGGCCTTGTTGCCGGAAAGGTCAGCGCCCAGCAGGAACTTCACGTCCGCCTCGCTGTGGGGCTGCACGATCACGTAGAAGGTCTTGGTCACTTCACGGTTGGGCACATCCAGCTTCGCCCAGCTGCCGGCCTCGTTGAAGGCGGTGTAGGGGATGGACATGCGCTTGATGATGTTCAGGCGGTCGTCCGCGATCACCACGCTGCAGTTGCGGTCAGTGCCGAACCAGTCAGCGCCAAGCTTGGCGTAGAGGTAGATCGCATCCACACTGCGCTTGCTGCTGTTCTCGAAGCGCACCATTGCACCGCTGCGGGCGAACTCTTCCCAGCCCTCGGCGCTGCCGTCATCGTAGAAGGCAAAGCCGCTGCCCTTCAGGTCATCGCTCTGGATACCCTGGCCGAGGCCGCTGTCCATCTTCACATCGACGCTGATCATCCAGTCCATCCGGTCGTTGCGGCGCAGCAGGCCGGCATCCGGGTCCTTCTCAATCTGTTCCTTGGTCATCAGCTTCGCCGTATAGCTTTGGCTCATATCGCCGGCGGAGGGAGCCAGCCCGATGTCCAGGCCGCGCTCGTCGTTGCTGCGGGTGTAGAGCACGATGCTGAATCCACCCTCGGGCAGCAGCAGCAGGTCGATCGGCACGTGGAACCAGCCGCCGTCCTCCGGGCAGTCCTTCAGGTTGAACAGGGAAGTGCTATACACCACTGCGCTGTCGGGGATGTCCTCGATGCGCCGTGTCCTGTCGGTCTGCGGGCCGAACACCACGACTGAGCCGATCAGGTCGCCGACGTCACCGTAGCGGCGGCAGTAGAAGGACACCCCGTCCGCAAATGCGTAATTCCCGTACATTGACGAGGGGAAGTACGTCTGGTGGCCGTCGATGGCCATGTGCTCATAACTTGCAACGGGACCGTTCACGAAGCTGAACGTGCCCTCCTGGGCAAAGGCCACCTGCATCGAAAGCAGCAGCACGGTTGCCAGCACTGTCAGGAAACGGAACATGGACGATCTCCTCCCTACAAACACCGCTCATTATAGCTTTCTGACCTGCACTGGAACAGGCCGGCGTTCAGCCGCGGTCCCAGGGATCAAGCCAGCTGCGGAAGGTCTCCAGGTCCTCGACCTTGTCGAGGTCCGCCGCGAGCTCCGGGCAGTCCACCACCGGTGCATGCACACTGGCACGGATCGCCCGGCTGAGCCGGCCCTCGGCATAGCTCAGTGAGGCCGTGCCGGTCATCACCCGCAGCAGGAAGTCCAGCCCCAGCAGGCTGGCCAGCGCCAGCGGGTTCTTGCGGTTGGCGAACAGGCTCTGCAGCCATTCACGGTTGCCCGCCAGCCATTCGCGCCTGATCCTGAAGACGTTTCCGCCGGTTACTGTGACGGTTTCCATGCGGCGGTATGTTCGCTTTCCGCCGGGGAACATCCGTTCCATGTCCTCGCGGCGCACCACCGGGTAGACCACGTCGGCATTGCGGCCCCCAGCCGCCTGCAGCATCGTACGGATGGAGTCCGCGCTCAGCAGCGGGATGTCACCGGCACTGAGCAGCACATGTTCGCTTGAGGTGATGGTGTCGAGCTTTTCCAGCAGGTCGCTGATCGGTCGGCCACTGTAGGGCAGGCGGTTGATCCAGGGGTAGTCCGGCAGCGGAATATCCTCACGCGTGATCACGTGCACCCGGCTGCACCCGCCGCCGTCATGCAGCGCGACGGCGATGCGTTCCATGATGGTGATGCCGCCGACCTTCAGCAGCGGAATGAAGTGCACGCCCTGCTCCTGCAGGGCCGGGGACGCCGCCGCACCGGCAACGATGATCGCTTCCACGCTAGTACTCTAGCACTGAGCCCCTGATGAAGATGCCGCTTTCAGCGGCCAGTTCGGTTTCCGGCAGAGGCTGGTTCTCGCTGTCCAGCCGGCAGACCACCGGCTTGAACATCGAGCGTTCCACCTGGCGGCGCACCAGCGCCAGCTCGCCGGTGTTCAGCCTCACGAGGCTGCCGTTCGGGAAGTAGCCGAAACGCCGCAGGAACATGTTCACGGCGGTGCTGCCGTAGGAGGTGCCACTCTGGCGGATCAGGTTGTCAGCCGCCTCGCGCGGGCTGAGCCGGCGCTGCCCGGGACGGCTGAAGATGCTGCTCGAATAGGCCGTTGCCAGCGCCCAGGTGTGGCTGTCCTCCGGGATCTGCTCGCCGCTGTAGCCATGCGGCAGGCCCAGCCCGTCGAAGCGCTCGTGCTGCAGCATCACATTCTCCATCACCGTGGAGTCCACATCCGTGCTGCTCTTGATCCACTCGCAGTATTCAAGCAGTGTGTCCCGCAGGGTTCGCCTGTCCTGGACCTGCATCTCCAGCATCGGCTGCTGCAGGTTGTCAGGCAGCATGGTGTACATGCCCTGCATCATGAACTGGCAACGTACGTGGTCCCGGATGTCGGAGTCCTGCGGGTTGCCGCGGGTCAGGTGGAACAGCTTTGACGACATCACCGTGCGTGCCGTCAGGTGCTCACCGTATGTGTTGATGTCCTCCATCCGGATGTAGCCGCGTCCGTTGCCAACAAGGTGCTCGCTCAGCTCATCCGCCTGGTGGTTGATGCGCTCCAGGTCTATCCGGTTGCGCATTGCCGAGCTGATCATGCTCGCCTGCAGCCCCTTGCGCACCTTTGTGTCGACGGAGCTCGGGATCATCTCCTTGAAGCCGGCCTGCTCGCGGATCTGGGTCTTCTGCGCGGCGAACATCTGTTCCTCAGCCGCACCTGGCTGGTTATGCTCGACGGGACGGGAGAAATGCTCACTGGACATCCAGCTGACTGATTCTTCGTCACTGAGCTTGCGGAAGTCCGGCGGGGCTATTTCCACTGCGCGTGCTGCGCTTTCCGCCGGCAGCTCACTCGCGTTTTCATCCTCCACCACGCTGCGGTGGATCAGCACATACTCCAGGTTCATGCGGCGCAGGCGTTCGATCGCGGCTTCGTTCAGGACGGTGCCCTCGCGCAGCCAGACCATGCTGCCGGCCATCACGTCCTGGCCAAGCACCTGTCCGGCTTGCAGGTCAGCTGGTGCAATCTGGAGTGCATCCATCATGCATTTACCTGCGGACAGTTGTTAAGAGTTTCAAGCATCGCCTTCTTTAGCCCTGGCCGGCATGTGCATGCTTGCGCGCAGCACAAAACCGACCCCTTTATTATCGGCACTATGTGCGATGCAGTGTCAGCTTTAACCTGAATGAAAACTGACTTTCAGTACAAGAGGCCGGGAACCAGCGGATCAGGTGGTCGCCGCGTGGATCATCATCAGCAGCTCTGCATTCGTCGAGGTCTGCAGCAGGCGGGTGATCAGGCGGCTCATGCGCTCGGCCTCATCCATGTCCGCCACCATCTTGCGCAGCTTCCAGACGATCTCCATCTCGTCGATCTTGTACAGCAGCTCCTCGTGGCGGGTACCGCTCTTCACGACGTCGATGGACGGGAAGATGCGCTTGTCCGCCAGCTCGCGGCTGAGGTGCAGCTCCATGTTGGCCGTGCCCTTGAACTCCTCGAAGATGATGTCGTCGAGGCGCGAGCCGGTTTCCACCAGCGCGGTGCACAGGAGCGTCAGTGAACCGCCGTTCTCGATGTTGCGGGCCGCGCCGAGGAAGCGCTTGGGCTTGTACAGCGAGTTGGGGTCGAGGCCGCCGGACAGGGTCTTGCCACTCGGGGCGCAGGTCAGGTTGTATGCACGGGCCAGGCGGGTCAGGGAGTCCAAAAGCACCATCACGTCCTTGCCCTGCTCCACGCGGCGCTTGGCATACTCGATCACGAGCTCGGCGGTCTGGATGTGGTTCTCGGGCTTCTCATCGAAGGTGGAGGAGATCACCTGGCCCTTGATGTTGCGCTCAAAGTCGGTGACTTCCTCGGGGCGCTCGTCGATCAGCAGCGCAATCAGCTCCACATCCGGGTGGTTGTGGGCGATGGCATCCGCGATCTTCTTCAGCATGATCGTCTTGCCGGCCTTCGGGCGGGCGGCGATGATGCCGCGGCTGCCCTTGCCGATCGGGGAGAACAGGTCGATCAGGCGGGTGCTGACCTCCTTCGAGGTGGTCTCCAGCAGCAGGCGGTGCTTGGGGTAGATCGGGGTCAGCTTGGAGAAGTTGATCCGCTCGCTGTCGGCGTCGAAGGGCTCACCGTTGATGCTCTCGATCTTGACCAGGCTCTGGTAGCGCTCCTGCTCGCGAGGGGAGCGGGCATAGCCCTCCACCAGGTCGCCGGTGCGCATGTTGAACTTCTTGATCTGGCTCATGGACACGTAGATGTCCTGCTCGCCGTAGCCGAACTGCTTCTGGCGGATGAAGCCGTAGTTGGCGTCCTCGATGATCTCGAGGATGCCGGTGGTGATCTCCGCATTCTCCAGGTCGCGCGAGGCGCTGTTGCTCAGGCCACCCTGGACCTTGTCCCGGCCGCGGCGGCCATCATTGCGCAGCTGGCGGTCCTGCCGGTCCTGCCGGTCGGGACGCTCCTGGCGATCCTGGCGGTTGTTGCGGACCTTGCCGCCACGCCCGTCCTGGATGTTGCTGGAGGGGTAGCGGTTGCTGGAGTCGGACTGCTCCCGCATCGGGCGGCGGTTGTCGCGCCCGCCGTCACGGCCCTGGTCGCGCTTGTCCCGGCGTACGTCGTTGCGGCCACCGCGCATCGCGTTGCCGGACTGCGCCGGTGCGAAGCCCGAGGGCTCGTCCTCGATGTAGTCACTCTCATCATTCTGGCGGCTGGGCAGGTCGTAGTCCGTCGAGTTGGCAGCGGACTGTTCACGACGGGCCGCCGGCTCGGCAAAGGCGGGCTGTGCGCCGTCATCGTTGCCAGATCCGCCACGGTACTCCTGCGGCTCACGCTCAATCGTGGCCTGGCGCGGCGCGGGGCGGGGGCTCTCGGCGAGGATGAGGTCAACCAGTTCCTGCTTCTTGTACTTTCGCGGGTTCTTGATATCCCGCTCCCTGGCAAGCTCGTAGAGGCGTGACAGGGTCATTCCGGACAATACGTCGGAGTTGAAATCGTCAGACATTGGGTCTCCAAAACGAAATGTGATCCATCATTTGACTCCCCTGGAAATCAAATGCAGGTGGGAAGGGAAAATCCGCTTGCTACGCAAGAACGTTTGTTGTCTGGGGTAGCATGTGCCGTAGGGGCACACAGACTGAAGCCGGGTGATTATAACACAGAGGTGGATAATCCCGGTCCCCGGCCGGTGTTGATCCCGCCGTCATTATGACTGAAGTTCAGCCGGAAAGGTTCTCATTTCCGCGGAAATTCCGGAAAATCTCCGCAACGTGCCCCGGTGCACCTGCGAACAGGGAGCAATCCCCCTGCGTCTCACTGGCAGGAATGGAGACGTTGGTGACCCGCCGCATAAGGGAAGAGCTGCGGGCCAGTCAATAAATCTGGAAACGGGAGTATCTCGTGAACAAACCTCATCTGCAGGTCGCAGTGCGCGGCCTGATCGCTTCTGTGCTGGCGGCGCTGGCCGTCACACAGGCCGGAGCCCAGGACAGCATCGCCCCCCGTGAACCGCTGCCGCCGCACCCGGTGATCCAGCGCGACCTGACACTGACCGACATGGACATCGACATTGACATCCGCAACGGCACCGCGCGCACCGTTGTCACCCAGACCCTGCGCAATGACACCGGCCGCGTTGCCGAAGGCAAGTGGATGATGCCGCTGCCGGAGGGTGCGACGATCACCGACTTCACGCTGATCGACGGTGACAACGCGCTCACGCCGGAGATCCTCGACAGCAATGAGGCGCGCGGCATCTACCAGGACATCGTGCGCCGCATGAAGGACCCCGGCCTGCTGGAGTACCAGAACAACCGCACGGTCAGCGTGAGCGTATTCCCATTCCAGCCAGGCCAGAGCCGCCAGGTGAAGATCAGCTTCAGCAACACGCTGAGCGGAACCACGGAGCTGCAGCAGTACATGCTGCCGCTGCGCTGGGCCGGCTGGAGCCGCGTGCTGGACACCAACCTGATGATCCGCTACAAGGTCAGCGCCGACCACGACATCGGCAGCGTTGCCAGCCCGAGCTTCGCCGTCAGCGTCAACCGCGATGGCAACCGCAAGGTGAGCGGCAGCTATGAGGGCGTGATGTCCAGCTTCAGCTCGGACTTCCTGCTCAACATCGGCCGGCGTACTGACGACTTCGCCGCCAGCCTGCTGTGCTTCCCCGGTGACAACGGCGAGGATGGCTACTTCACGCTGAGCCTGCTGGCGGCGATGCCCGAGGAGCAGAAGGTGATCCCGAAGGACGTGCTGTTCATCTTCGACAAGAGCGGTTCGATGGACGGCGAGAAGATCCAGCAGGCGCGCGGAGCGCTGAACTTCGTCGTCGGCAAGCTGCGCGAGCAGGACCGCTTCAACCTGATCTACTACAGTGACAACGTCGAGACCCTGTTTGACTCGATGCGGCCAGGCACGAACGAGAACATCGAACTGGCCCGCAACCGTGTGACGCAGCTGGATGCCAGCGGTGGCACGGACATCAACACGGCGCTGCAGGCCGGTGCCGACATGCTGCGCCCGGACGGCCGCCCGACCTACGTGGTTTTCCTGACGGATGGCCTGCCGACGGTCGGTGACACGAATGTTGACAACATCCTGAACAATGCGAAGGGCAGCTTCAAGCAGGCCGTCAAGCTGTTCGCCTTCGGCGTGGGTCATGACGTGAACACCACCCTGCTGGACAGCCTGAGCTATGACCACCACGGGGCCGCGACCTACGTCGACCCGAGCGAGGACATCGAGGTCAAGGTCAGCCAGTTCTACTCGAAGATCGCCAGCCCCGCACTGACGGACATCCGCCTCGAGCTCGGCGGGATCAACGAGTACGACGTGATGCCGCGTGAGCTGCCGGACCTGTTCCACAACAACGAGATCTTCATCACCGGGCGTTACAGCTCGATCAACCTTGCCAATGTGGCGGTCAGCGTGACCGGCAAGTCCGGCGACAAGGAGAAGACCTATGCCGCCAACATCCCCGCCAACGTGAGCAGTGGCAACCACCATGTGCCGCGCCTGTGGGCCACGCGCAAGGTGAGTTTCCTCCTGGACCAGATCCGCCTGAAGGGCGAGAACAAGGAGCTGCTGGACGAGGTTGACAGGCTGGCGGTGCGTTACGGCATCGTCACGCCATACACGAGCTACCTGATCACCGAACCCGACATGTACTTCCGCGAGCAGGACCGTATGGCCAACCTGGCCATGAACATCGAGGAGGCGATGGAGGACGAGAGCGGCGAGGCCGCCGTAGGACGCAGCCGCCAGAGCATGCAGAACCAGGCAGCTGACAACGCCGCCGCCCCGCAGACCGCAGGTGCCGTGGCCGGCAGCAGCGGCTTCGACAAGAAGGTCTACGGCAAGGATGCGGACATCATGCTCGACCAGGCCTACATGAAGTACTCCGAGGGCTGGTTCGGCTACTACGAGGGCCTCGGCAGCGCCACGCCGGGCACCACAGTGAACTACGTGCGTGAGCAGACCTTTGTCAACAGCGAGAGCCGCTGGGTCGATTCCCGCTTCCGTGATGATGAGCAGAAGACCGTCAGGCTGCAGACCTACAGCGACGAGTACTTCGCGCTGCTGGACGACTATCCGGAGCTGGGCGACTACCTCAGCCAGGGTGAGAACGTGGTGTTCGTTGTCAACGACGACATCGCGCTGGAGACCGGCGCGGAGCTTGAGAACAGCAGCAAGGCCGAGATTGACGGCCTGCGCCGCGCGCTGGAAGGCGCCAGGCGTGATGCATCCGCGGCCCCGGCTGCCGGCACTCGCAGGGTGGCAACGGCGCCATACGGCGTGGCGGGCGTGCTGCTGCTGGCCGGCATCGCGGGCTGGAAGCTGGCACGCGGCTGATCTGACATTGTCAGTAAGGGGGCCATGGCAATGCCATGGTCCCCCTTTTAGTACTCAGTGGTCAGTGGGCAGTGGTCAGAGAGAATCAGTTTGCAGAAACAGAAGCAGCATATCCCAGTTGTCAGTTCCCTGAATCCTGACTTGATTCTCATTCTGATTCTGCTTCTCAAACTGCCCACTGACCACTGCAGTTTGGACTTCCGGTCGCTTCCGCGCTTCTGGTACTGCCTGTCAGTAAATCCCGGTAAAGCCCGGATATAATCCCAGCAGGCAGGTCGCCCTGGCGGCGGCACGGGCCCGGTTATCCGGAGGAGAGACGCAATGAAAAGAGGTTCACCCGCAGAAGTCGACATCAACGAGCTGAACATGTCCGTTGTCAGGATGCGCGACGAGATGGACCTCATGAAGGAATTCAGCCTGCAGGTCAGTGAGGGCATGCAGGCTTCCACCAAGCTTTTGGTGGCCCTGCAGGAAATGGTCTGCGTGGTGGAGAGGCGCCTGAGCATCATCGAGCAGCGCCTCGGGCTGGAACAGGCGGAGAGCCTTGAGCAGGTGGCCGAGCGCGCGCTTGAGGAATAGCTGGCAGAGAGCAGAAAGCAGGGAGCAGGGGGCAGACTAGGTTTATCGATACATCCAGTCTGCTGTCTGCTATCAGCTCCCTACTGATTACTGACCACTGATCACTGATACACTCACAGCGTGACCGCCACGCTGCTGACAGATGCACGCGAGCTCTTTGCGCTGATGCGCGGGCAGGCGCACAACCCGCTTCTGGATCAGTGGCAACTGGCAAGGCGCAGGCGTAGCCTCAGGCTCGGCTTCCACGGCAGGCTGAAACAGCCGCAGGCAAGCTGGTTGTTGCCATTGTTCATCCCGATCATCATCTGGATGAATCAATCAATTGGCCAGTCAATGCTCGATCTGCTGCCAATGGTTCTCTCTTGTCTGCTGCTGCTGGCATGGCTGCTTCCGCGATTGAAACTGCTGCTGCGTATCGCCCTGACAATCGCAGTGGCGACAACTCTGGCAATCATGATTCATGTCGACGGCAACTACCTGTTCTCGTCATTCTGGCCTGATTTCCACAATACCGATGGGAGCGGACAGCTCATTCTTTTGCAGTTGCTGGCCGGTATCTACTGCCTGCAGGCCATCGGCCGCGCGATACAGCATGGCATGCTGCTGACCGGTTCGCAGTCCGGCTTCCATCCGGAGCAGGACGCCTCGGACATCCGCAACTCACTGCTGGATGACCGCGAGATCCTGCAGGCCTTCATCGCATTCCACTTTCCTTCACTGCTTGGAAGCTTCGCCTGGCTGAGCCTGTTTTCCGGGATGGAGCTGACAGCATACATAGGGGAGATCCACTTAGTTGAAGCGATGCTGGTTTCCTTCGGGCTTGGATTTGTGATTCTTCTATTCTCTCTTTGCGCTTGCCTACTTCTGATGATGTTCGTGGTCCAGCTCCGGCCACACCTGCCGGTCCGTCTGGCTGCCATTGGGCTTTGCAGCCTGATTTTGCTAGGGCAACTCGCCCAGGTGTTCTTATTCCGCTACTTCGCGCTGGACTACCACAGCTATAACATCCGTTTCCTGTTCGATGTCGCAGCCATCACTCCGCATCATATGCGTACATGGCTGATGATGCTGGCCCTCAGCTGGCTGTTTGCGATCCATCCGGCCCGCCTGTTGGCTAGGCTCAGCGCGCAGCGAAGGCAAATACTTGCGTCATCTGTGTTGCTGCTGTTCATTGCCTACCTGTTGCTCTTTATGGTTGCAGTTTCAAATGAAGCATTGCTGATTGTCCGCCCGGCATACGCTGAACTGGAGGAGTATCTTCAGGGGGTCTGCTGGAGCCTGCTGATGATCCTCGGCTGGGTTTCATTACTGCTGGCATCACAGTACAGCCGTTTCATGCGTCTGGTGGCAATGCTTGCCCCCCTGGCCGGATTGATCCTGCTGTATGGCTTGACATTCAAGTTGGGAAATGCCGGATTCGTGCCTGCTGAATTCGTGCTGCTGTTGCTGACAACTTCGGCATTCTCGATTATCGGCAGCGAGCCGGTGTTCAATTTCATGATTGCCTACATCTACCGGGACTACCAGAATGTTTCACTGATAGTGGCGCATGCTCTGCTCTGTGGTGCCCTCCAGTTTTTCATGCTGTTCCTGATGCACCGCTTGGCACTAATGGCAATCAATCGCTGGCGGAGGCTTGCTGAATGAATGCTGATAAGCATGTTGCTTCTGCCATGCTTGCAGATAGCAGCAATCCGGGGCTGCTGACTGACGCACGCGAGCTCTTCGCGCTGATGCGCGGGCAGGCGCACAACCCGCTTCTGGAACAGTGGCAACTGGCGAGGCAGCGCAAGTGGCAGCGCAGCGGCTGGTGGGCCCGCTACGGCATCATCCTGATCTGCTGGCTGCCCAGCCTGGCGCTCTATTACTTTTTCGCATCCTTCCCATTCAGCAATCCGCCGGATCCTGAGAACTTCGCCGTTCCGCTCATGCTGGGCGGTGGGCCGCTTGTGCTGCTCATCGGCTTGTTGCTGCCGCTCAGGTTGGCAACGATGCGGACGCTGCTGATGCTCATCGGCGGCCTGCTGGGATTTGCCGCCTCCTTCTCAGGCTTCAGGCTGTACAGCACGGATGTCGAGGATGCCATGGTGGCACTCAGTTTCGCCGTGCTGATCCCGCTGTTTTCATATACGCTGGCTGGACTGTTTGCGGCGCTTGGGCATGGGCTGGACATCACATCGGAGACGGGCGAGGCGCGCCGGGACCAGTCTGCACAGGACATCCGGCTCTCACTGCTTGGCGACCGCGAGGTCCTGCTGGCCTACCTCGCCCTGCACCTGCCGCAGCTCTTCAGGCGCATCGCCTGGCTGGGCTGGGGAGTGATGATGGTGCTCGTGCTGTCGACAACATCTGATTTCTACAATGCCAATCTGGTGTTGCCACCGGCCATGCTCGGGGCTGCCGTATGGGTCAGTTCACAACTGGCGGCCTGTGTAATGCTGATGCTGGCAGCGCTCTCAATCCGCCTGCAGGGCAGCAGCGGCCGCTCCCGGCTGTCAGTGCTGCTGCTGTTCATCGGGGCGCAGTACGGCCTGGCGCTGGCATCCTGCTTCGTGATGTTCGAACCGGGCCGCGAGGCCGACTCCTACTGCAACAACCTCAACCTGGGCGAGAAACTGCTGCTGCTCAGCCCGCTGCTGTTGTCAGTACCGCTGTCGATTGCCCTGCGCCGGGCCGCGGATTCCGCGGCTGACCTGCTTGCCCTACTTGGCATGCTGCTTTCGGCATCAATCGTTCTGGTGGTGCTTCTGCCTGACCTGCAGTACCTTTCCGATGGATATGTTGCCAGCCACCAGCCGGAATTCATGCTGAGCCTGCTGCTGCCTGTGATGTTGCTGTCGGGCCTGTGGCTGGCACGATACAGGGCCTGGGTGCGTACGATTCTACTGGTCATGCCAGCCCTGCTCGGCGCGCTCAGCCTGGTGATCCTGCTGGCCTTGATGTTCAGCATGTCAGGCGGCAGCCTGCCGGTGCTCATGCAGGAGCTGGTGCGCAGTGTCGCCGCCTACTCCGTCGGCAGTGTGCTGGCGGTGCAGTCATCCATCTTCTGGGGGGACTGGAACAGCCTGCATGAGCCGCTGATCGAATGGTGGCGCTGGCCGCTGCATGTTGCGCTGCAGTTCGTTGTCATCTTCGTGATGTACCGGCTGGCGCTGCAGCAGGTACGCGCCTGGCGGATGAACCAGTGAAGAGTGGTCAGTAGTCAGTAGTCAGTGGGCAGTATGAGAAGCAGAATCAGAATGAGAAACAGAATCAGAATGAGAAGCAGGTCAGGAAACCAATTACCTCAATCTGCTGTTTCTGCTTCTGCAAACTGATTCTCCCTGACCACTGTCCACTGATTACTGACTACAGTTTGCTGCCTTTCTCGCTGCTGATGGCAACATCAGCGTTGCCATCTTCAGCCGCTTCAGCGTCCTTGCCATAGTCGCGCAGCTCGTCCATGTGCAGCTCCGCCAGCTGCTGGCCTTCGATCTCGATCACCAGCACGCCGTCCTTGTCCTCGCTCACATGGATCTTCTCACCGGTGTAGCTGCTTGACTTGTAGCGCAGCACCGGCATCCCGCTGGCCTCCAGCCGCTTCTCGTTCGTGAAGATCTCCACCAGCGGGGCATTGAGGGTCATGCCGTGCCCGATGTCCTCCAGCTCCACCTGCCAGGCCTGCATCAGGCCCTCGTCCATCATGAAGTCGAGGTTCAGGGCCGTCAGTTCTATGTCGCGCTCGGGGTCAGTCACGTTGACCCGGCCACGGGCGCGCACCACATGCGCCTCGAGGTCGATGCTGACACCCGGTGCCGCACTGTCCGGCGCGGGTGGAGCGGACTGGCTGCCGCCGGGCACCAGCGGGTCAAGCTCCCTGGCAACACTCTGCTCCAGGCTGCCGTCGTCCGGCTGCGGGCTGATCAGCATGTCGATCCCGCTGTACGCCAGCCGCACCTCACCGGGCACATTGACAATCCCGGTGTTCATGTTGAACACGCAGCCTGAAGTCTGCAGCTGCAGCGGCTCAGCCATTCCCTTCTGCCTGTAACTGCCGGAGATGTGACCGGAGGCGGTCACGATACCGGCATTGCTGTCCAGGTGGATCCCGTCCGCACTGAGCCGCGTGCTGCCGTTGGCATCATCCATCGAGAGGCTGGTGCGTCCACTGCCGGTCCAGGTCTGGCCGCCGTCGGTGCTTTCCACGCTGGCGGTGCTGATCACCACGCCGTGGCCCTCGAAGCGCACGTTGCCATTCGCCTTCAGCCGGCGCACGCTGTCGGAGCGGAAGCGTGCCTTCGGCAGTTCGAGATCACGCGCGATCTGCCCGAGGTCCTCGCCCTCGGCGCGGTTCTCCAGTTCCTCCGGCAGGCTCGGGATGCCCTCATCGGGCAGCTCCAGCTTGCCGTCGACCGGCAGCGCCTCGCCGACCAGCGTCAGTTCCAGCGCGTCGGTGTACAGTACCAGCCCGCGCCCTTCGATGCGAACCCCGCCGGAGAAGCGCATCAGGGTCAGTTCCTCCATCGGCGTGATCGTCAGGCCGTTGGCGTAGACCTGGTAGCTGCGCATCATCGGCGCCGGTTCCTGCGGTGCGGGAGCACTGTCCTGGGCCCTTGCCTGCATGAGCGCCGCCGCCAGCAGCAGCACTGCCATGCCCATCCTGACTGCCATCATTCTCAATTCATACCTCCGATGCCCTGCACCGGCCTGATCTGCTTCTTTGTGTCAAGCAGCTCGATTGTCAGCTGCTGCACCCGCTCATGGTTGCCACGCTGCTCCTCCTGCTTCATCTCACGCAGCAGCTCGGCCACGCGCCGCTCGAGGAAGATGTTGCAGTGCCGGCGGATCAGCATGTCCGCGCTGGACTCCTGTTCCTCCTCCTGCGGCCGGCTGAGCAGCTCAGCGAAGAAGCGCCGCCAGCGGTCGTCATGCACCACCCGGTCCGGCTTCTCCTGCTCGAGCAGCAGTGCATTGTAGATCTCGCGGTGCAGCCCGTTCACGAACCATTCCGGCTGGGCGATGCGCAGGTAGATGAAGCGGAACTCGTCATCCGTTGCCAGCCTGCGCAGCACCTCGCGCTCGACGGGCTGGCTGCCCTGCATCGCGGCGCGGTTGCGGGCATCCTCCACCAGCGCGCGGCGGTGCAGCTGCTCGCTCTCCTCCACGTCCTCGGTCCAGCCGGGACGGATGTTCACGAGCCCCTTGCGCCGCTCCTCGCGCTGCAGCTTGCGGTAGCGGTCCTGTGCCAGGCGCTGCTTGTCAATCGCGCGCCCCGCCTGCCGCGGCTGGACGTTGCCACTGAGCAGCTGGCTGACGATCTCCGGGCGCAGCAGCAGGTGGTCCGCCAGCTGGCGGCGAATGTCCTCGCGCAGCAGCTCGTCCGAGATGCCCATGTACAGCGGCCGCAGCTCAGCGATCCAGGCCCGCCTGAGCGGCAGGTCCGCATCCGGGTGCGCGGCCAGCTGGTGCTCCAGCCAGAACTGCACCACGCCGCGTGACTCGCTCAGCAGGCCCTTCCAGGCTGCGTTGCCACGTTCGCGCACGAAGTCATCGGGATCCATCCCGCCCGGGATCACCACCACCCGCGCGTCGATCCCCTCGCCGAGGAACAGCTTGCCGGCTTTCCAGGCCGCGCTGCGCCCGGCGTTGTCACCGTCGAAGGCGAGGTAGACGCGTTCGGTGTAGCTGCGGATCTGGGCTACATGCTCCGGGGTCAGCGCCGTGCCGCAGGTCGCCACCGCATTGGCAACGCCATGCTGGGCCAGGCCGATCACGTCCATGTAGCCCTCGGTGACCACGATGCCCTCGTCACGCGCCACGCTGCGCGCACGGTTGAGGTTGTACAGCACCTTGCTCTTCTCGTAGAGCGGGGTGGCACCGGTGTTCAGGTATTTCGGGTTGTCCTCGTCGCTCAGCGCACGGCCGCCGAAGCCCACCACGTTGCGTCCCATCACGTCGTGGATCGGGAAGATCAGGCGGTGGCGGAAGAAGTCGTAGTAGCCGCCGCCCTGGCTGCGGGGGCGCGCGAGGCTGATCGCATCCAGCTCGGAGCTCTTGACGTTCTTGGCCAGCAGCAGGTCGGTCAGCGAACTCCACTCCTTCGGCGCATAGCCCAGCTCGAACTGCATCGCCACCTCCGGGTCGATGCCGCGCTTCTTCAGGTAGCTGCGCGCCAGCTCGCCATCGGGTGACTGCAGCTTGCCGGCGTAGTACTTCTGCGCCGCCTGGTTCAGTTCCTGCATGCGCTGCTTCGCGCTCTTCTCCCGCTTCTGCCCCGGGTTGTACTGCGGGATCTCGATGCCGTAGCGCCCGGCGAGGAATTCCATCGCGGGGTAGAACTCGAGGTTCTCGCGCGCCATCACGAAGTCGATCACATTCCCGCCGGCCTTGCAGCCGAAGCAGTGGTACATCCGCTTGGCCGGCACCACGTTGAAGCTCGGCGTCTTCTCATTGTGGAAGGGGCAGCAGGCCTTGAACTCGTTGTTGCCCGAGCGCACGAGCGTGACATACTGGCCGATCAGCTCGGCGATGTTCACGCGCTCGAGGATTGTTTCCTTCAGGTCCATCCGCTCAACTAATAATACCGACTGCGGCATGCTAGCAGTGCAGTCTTGGCCGGCCTGGCAATCGGCTATGCTATTTCCCGGCACCGGAGGAAGGCGATGAGCAAGCAGTCACTGGCACAGAAACTTGAGGAGCTCGTGCGCAATTCGCAGATCAACGAGCAGCAGCTGGACATCCTGCTGGCCGGTTTCAGGCGCCTGTCCGGCAGCGGCCTGCTTGAGACCGCCCTGCGCGAGGGCGCCCAGGCACCGGACTTCCGCCTGGAGGACACCAATGGGAACTTTCAGGAACTGAATGCCTGGCTGGAGCATGGCCCGGTGCTCCTGCAGTTCTTCCGCGGCGACTGGTGCCCCTTCTGCCAGGCCCAGCTCAGGGAGCTGACCGCGCAGAAGGAGCAGATCACCGCACTTGGTACGAGCATCCTCTGCGTCAGTCCTGAGAGCCCGGACAGGCACCGCGCGATGATGGAGAAGCATGGCATCGAGCTGATGCTCCTGAGTGACCCGGGCGGGGCGGTTGCCAACCGCTACGGCATCGCCTATGACCTGAACGCCGCGGAAAGCGAGCTGTACGGCGAGCTGGGAATCGAGCTGACCCGGAAGGCGGACAGCGGTTCTGATTTCCTGCCGATCCCGGCCAGCTACATCGTGCTGCCCGGTGGCCGGATCAGCTACAGCTACATCGATCCGGACTGGCGCAAGCGCTCGGAACCAGCCGACCTGCTCGGCCGGCTGCAGGCGCTCGCAGCGGGAGGCCAGGGCTGATCAGGCCCCTGCAGGATCATGGATCCTGCGGTATCACTTACTGAGGAAAAGCCATACGAGTCCGCATCAACCTCCACGGTGCGGACGCAGGCGGGAACGGGAAATACCTGGTTCAGGCGGTCCGGTTGACGGATCGCCTGTTTGTTATGTGAGGGTGTAGGATCTGGGTTGTCGGGAGTAGCGAATCAATTGATTGCTACTGAATGATGTTCACCAGATTGAAGATTGGTGGATTGAACCAGAACCATACAATTGCTGCAACGGCAAAAACAACCAGTCCTAATACCAACCAGTTCGATTTCCTTTTCATTCGTGTACCTTCCGCTCCCCTCTTGACTCGGCCCTTCTTGTCTCGCCAGGCTTACAGCCTGGCCTCCCCTACACCCTACAACGGAGCTCCTAATTCCACGGTCAGTGGCAGGGTCCGCCGCGCAGGTCGATCTCGCTGATCGCCGCATCGGCATACTTTTTCCCGTCACGCACGCCGATGATCTCCAGCGTGATCACGGGGTCATATTCACCGCTGAGGTACAGTGGTGGGAAGCTGACTTCCTGGATGTCCATGCTGTCCTGCAGGTCCACAACGCAGGCCGGCACACCGTTGAGTGAGACCTTCAGCATCAGCGGGCAGGCGTTTGCCAGGTGCAGGGCCTGGCTCTTGGCATAGCCGGTCACGATCTCCAGCCCGTTGACATACTGCTGCTGATAGGAACCACCATCCATGTTCTCCCCGCCATGCGTGCGGAAGGTGAATTCCAGCGACTGTCCGACGCCGTTCCCTTCCACACCCTCCACCCAGGCGGTGGTGTAGTCAAAGTCCATGCACTGGTCCGCATCGTACTTCAGGCCGGCACTGTCCTCCAGGCTGGATGAGGCATACAGGTCGATCACCGGGGCGCAGCAGTTCACATAGCTGCACCAGCCCTCCCGCTCGCGGAATTCCTCAAGCGGCGGCAGCTGCTCCATGATCTTCGCCGAGTACAGCGGCAGGCCGTCATGCTCACCGGATGCGAATGCTGCAGCGGCATTGTTCAGCCATTCACGTGCCTCGGCGGCATTGGCCTCCTCGTCTATCTCATCCGCCAGAGCGGATGTGAAGCACAGCACTAGCATTGCCATAATCAGGGCGGTGGTGTATCGCATGCCTGCATTATCGCACCCGCATCCAGCAACCGGGCAGGGCTGCCCGCGCGGGCTCCGATGGTAGAATCTGTCCGCCGCAGCCCATCCAGAGGCTGTTAATGTCCGTCAGGAGGAAGTCAGGAATGAGTGCAGAAGCACCAGCCTATGCAGGCGTTCCGCTCGTGGGCAACCCTGCCCCCGAGTGGAAGGCGACCGGTTATCTGAATGGTGAATTCAAGGAGTACTCCAGCGAGGCACTGAAGGGCAAGTGGTACATGCTGTTCTTCTACCCGCTGGACTTTACCCCGCTTTGAAGCACGGAAATGCCCGCAGTTGGCGAGGCAGCATCTGAATTCAGCGGGATGGGCTGCGAGGTGTTCGGCGTGAGCATCGACAGCCAGTTCAGCCACCAGGCCTGGGTCGAGAAGGACCTCGGCGGCCTGAACTACCCGCTGCTGGCGGACATGGGCCATCGCATGAGCCGCTCCTACGGTGTGCTGGCGGCAGCCGGAATTGCCCTGCGTGGCGTGTTCTTCGTTGACCCGAAGGGCATCGTGCAGTTTGCCAGCATCT
Source organism: Planctomycetales bacterium (assembly GCA_022646745.1). Taxonomy (GTDB): domain Bacteria; phylum 4484-113; class 4484-113; order 4484-113; family JAFGCY01; genus JAHEFU01. The sequence continues at coordinate 1,415,272 of CP060262.1, forward strand.
ACAACCTGCAGGTCGGACGCAATACCGAGGAACTGATCAGGACACTCGCCGCCCTGCAGGCTGGTGGTGCCTGCCCGATCAACTGGAAACGGGGAGACAAGACCCTGTAGCTTGCTGACCTGATTCTCACGATTATGAAAGCAAAGGGAAGGCCATGGCCTTCCCTTTTTTGTTGCCAGATTTATTGCCAGCTGTCCTTGCCTACTCCGCCCGGTACAACCAGGCGATCGGCCAGACCTCGCCAAGCACTATCTCATCGCCGCTGTTGAGGATCGTGAACACCCCGGGGCCCATCACCACCTGGTCCTCGGAGTCGAACACGGTCCAGGTCAGGTCGAGGCCTTCCGGCGAGGGGATCTCCGTTGGCAGCCAGTCCACCACGAATTCATACTCACCCAGCTCAGCCAGTTCGGTGAAGCCGATCCATTCCGTTGATGTACCGGCGGTGCTGCTGTCGTCACTGAATGTCAGCTGCCCGGCCAGGTCATCCGTCCAGCCCGGGCCGGCATAGAGGTATGAGGGGGACTCAACCCACAGGTCGATGTTCTGCTCCACGTCGTCCCAGTCCACCTGCAGCCGGTAGCCGGGTTGCCAGCCGCCTGCCTGCGGCCAGCTGGCCGGGTCCTGGCGCAGGTAGAGGTAGTCAAAGGCGCCGTTGAAGCCCGGGGTGACGTTGCCAAGTGACTGCTTCAGCGCTCCCTCCGAGTCATACAGCCTAAGGGCATATGTCTGGCCCGGGGCGTTGTGCAGCTCCAGCAGGAAGCCGCCGGAGTTGGCATCCACGAGTGTCGCACTCTCCAATGCCACGCCGCTGACCGCGCTGTCCTCGCTGAACTGCACCATGCCGGCCATGCCCTCCGGTGACTCCGGGAAGCCCTCCGTGTTGTCAGGTCCCAGCAGCACGAGGGTGCTGTCCGCCAGCGGGTCCTGCCAGCTCACTTCGAAGCGGTCACCCGGCACCCAGTCGAAGATGAAGTCCTCAAAGCGCTCGCTGAAGGATGCGCCGAGGAAGTTGGTGTTTGTTGTCACGTTGCCGGCACTGTCCCGGGCCCGTACGCCGTAGTCAAAGGATTCGGTGCTTTCCTCAGGCACGATCACATGCGTGTCAAGGAAGCCGGCCGGCACCACCTGCTGCGGGTTGTCCCAGTCAATCCCTTCACTGCTCAATGCCTGGTAGACCAGGTATTCCACCGGACCGCTTTCACTGTCAGTCGCCTCATGCCAGCTCAGTTCAACCCACAGGTGGCTGGCATCCACACTGATGATCCCCTCACCATCAGTCCAGGCCGGCGGGGTGACATCCGTGTCCGGCACACCGTAGTTGAGGGTCAGCCCGACCTGCCCGCTGGCATCCAGCGGTGCGATCACGGCGAAGTAGATGGAACCACCCGAATTGGTGTAGTCCCCCTCCGGCAGGGCCAGCAGCGCTTCTTCGGTCAGGTTGCTGCCGATGTACTTCCAGCGCCCGTTGCCATAATCACTGACCGCCACGTGCAGGCCGCTCAGCGTCCCACTCAGTGCGATCGATGCAGCCGGCTCGTCATCAATGTCCACGCCGACGATGCTCCAGGCGAAGGATGGGCCGTCCAGGCTGAGCACACTGCCTTCCCATGTGCAGTTCAGGGAAGCCGCCTGGTCAGCCTCGGTGAACACATGCTGCATCAGCGCTGAGGTCCCGCGCGGGGCTTCCCCGGCAGGCAGTCCGGGCAGCTGCTGCGCCATGCTTGCCGCAGGCTGGTGCAGGGGCATCGCGCTGTCCTGGGCGCAGCTGCCGGCGCACAGGGCGATGGCAAGCACGCAGATGATGGCAGGGCTGAGTTTCGCTGGCAGGCGGGTCAGTCGCATTGCATGTTCCTCTGGGTTGAAAAAAAGTAGCCCGTCACCGGGCAAATTAACCGCCAGAATTCTAACGCCATTTCAGCCAGGCTTACATGTCCCCCGGTCAGGACTGATAAAGGGTCATTTCCCGGCCTGGGCCTGCAGCATTCGTGGAGCCTACATTCGGTCCAGCGCGGCGATGCGGGCCTCGATCGGCGGGTGCGTGGCGAACATCGCAGCCATCCCGCCACCGCTGAATTCCTTCTTCTGCGGATGGTCGATGAACAGCGCGCTGAGTTCCTGCTCCACCTCCGGCATCGGCTCTGCGGACTGGCTGATCTTCAGCAGTGCATTCTTCAGGCCTTCCGGGTTGCGCGTCAGCTTGACCGCGGTCGCGTCAGCGAGGAACTCGCGCTTGCGGGACAGCATCAGGTTCAGCAGGTTGGCGAAGATCGGGGCAAGGATCAGGAACACGATCCCAACCAGCGCGAAGATCCCGGCGCCGCCTCCACCGCTGTCATTGTCCCGTCGCCGCCCGCCGCCGCCGTAGAACAGCACGCGGGTCATCACATGGCAGAACATCGCGATGCCGCCCACGAGGATCGCGGCCACGCCCATCAGCATGATGTCGCGGTTGTAGATATGCGACATCTCATGCGCCAGCACGCCTTCCAGCTCCTGGCGGTCCAGGGTGTCCAGCAGGCCGGTGGTAACCGCTATCAGCGAGTGCTGCGGGTCGCGCCCGGTGGCGAAGGCATTCATCGCCGGGCTGTCAATCACATAGGCCCGCGGGATTGCCGGCAGGCCACAGGCCAGCACCAGGCCCTCGATGCTGTCAATCAGGAAGCGCTCGCGGTAGACGTTCGGATTGGCCGGCCGCGCGCCGACCATGCTTGTGATGATCGAATCGCTGTACCAGTAGCCGATGCCGGTGCCGAAGATGCTGAATACCAGGCAGCCGCTGAGGATCACATATGTCATCTCCGGTGAGTAGGCCTCACCGACGACATAGCCAAGCAGCATGATGAACAGCGTGAAGCCCAGCACGACCCAGAAGGTCTTGAGCTTGTTCGCCGCAATCTGTGCCTCGAATCCGTACATTGGTCCCGAATATGTTAGCCGCAGAACACTGCTGTTCCGGGCATTGGATGATGCCCTGTAAGACGCAATCTCCACCCCTGAGGTGTTCAACAGTTTGCCGTCCCGGACCGTCCGGAGATCCGATGTGTTATCTTCCTCGCGTGAACAGATTCATTCCCCTGCTGCTGGCCTCTCTGGTCCTGCTGGCCGCCCGTCCGGCGCTGGCCCAGGATCGCGCACTCGTAATCCGCGAGCTGTCCGTGTTTGACCTGGCGCTAGGTGCCGACTCCGCCGCCCGCAGCTTCGACTACGAGGAAGCCAATGAACTGGGCCTGTACGCCCTGCTCGACATCCGCGGCCTCGACGGGCGGCGCAATGAGAAGGTCGACATGTTCATGGTGGTCTATCGCGCGGAGGATGAGGAGCGCAAGCATCCGCTGCTCAAGCAGAAGCGCACGGAAAGCCTTGGCAACGGCGAATTCGTGGTCGAGTTCCGCGAGTTCATGGATGCTGATTCCTGGTTTGACGATTGCGACTTCACCGCCGTGCTGGAAGCTTCGCTCAAGGGTGCGAAGACCGTCAGCCTGGAGCAGGACTTCACGATCGAGGGGCCCCGCATGCCCTCCGTCGGCTTTGACGACTTCCAGGTCTACAGCTGGGAGGAGGGACCGGGCTATGACAGGCTGGAGGCCGGCGATGAATTCGTGATCGACCTGGTTGTCACGGTGGATGGCAACGAGACCGGGCTGGAACCGCGCCTGCGCCTGCTGGCGGTGATGGAGGACGACCTGTGGTTCATGGATCCGGAGGATGAATACCTGCCCAGCGGGCCGAACTGGAACGAGGCCTGGCTGCGCGGCGGTGGCAGTGAGTGGCGGGTGTATGCCCGCGGCCGCCTGCCGATCTACTATGAGCACCCCTTTGACTATTACCACGACTGGCGCATCTACGCCTTCGTCAGCTTCGGCGAGAACCCGCAGCGGGAGTCGGACTACATCATGCTGACGCTTACCGACCCGGATGCCGGCGAGCTGCGGGAAACTGACAACGTGGTGGAACGCCTGCCGCAGCTGGTCAGCGGGGCGCACTGGACGATCCGCCAGACCAAGGGGCCAATGGAGGACTGACGGTTCTAGAAGAACCAGTCGTCGAAGATCACTGAGCCGGGCTCTGCGCCATACACAATGATGTGCGTCGCAGACTGCGCCTTATGTCCGGCAGCGCCTTCACGCAACAGCTCAAGGAGTTTTGCCTGAGCTTCCTCTGCATTGTCAAAGTGCTCGACGAACAGCGCGCCGGCCTGCCATTCCCTGGACTGGAAGTCCGTATACAGCCCGTCTGTGACCGGGTCATACAGGTTGTTGTACAGGTTCAGGTTGCTGGCAGCAGAGTTGCCATCCGCATTGTCACTGACCAGGAATTCCGCCAGCACCGCCTGTGAGTCTGCGGGCAGCGTACCGGTGCTGCGGTAGTATCTGCCGAGTAGTCCGGTTAATGTTCGCAGGCTGTGTTCAAAGCCGTTCTCGTCCATCCAGGCGCCGAGCCTGATCTGCTCGGCCTCACTCAGCTCATGCCCCGGGCTAAGTTCGGCGGCGTCCTGCATGTTCCAGCCGATCCACTGGTACGGTCCAGGCCCGGCAAGTGATGGGTCACTGGCAATCGTCATGATGCGGCAGTCCTCATTGATGCCGTAGGCAGGCTCCCCGGCCTGCGGGGCTGTGATTGCCAGAGTCGCAATCAGCAGAGCAGCGGCGGCGGTTCTCAGCAGGTCTTTCATTTGTCCCTCCCCGGATGGTTGTTAGCAGTATAACAAGAAAGGGGGGGGTCAAGTCAGCTGCAAGGCTTCAGGACCTTGCTTGTCGGGGGTAGCGGCGCAGTCTCACTGCGCCTGAGAGTGCAAGCCGCGAAGTAATGAGCAATGAAGAGTGAGCAATGAGCCTGACTGGCATTGAATTCTTCTGTGGAACTTTGTGGATCTCTGTGTCAAACAAAGCCCAATCATCCATGATCCCATTAAAGTACCTGCGCACGCTTCGTGCGCATGGGAGTGCACGCCACGAAATAATGACAATTCAGTCATGAGCCAATCAATCATTTTCCGGCTCTGCGCCTCTTAATTCTCTGCGTCTCTGCGCCAGTAAAACCAGACTGGCGAGCACGCAGCTTCCCGCGCCACTGCGCGCCTCCGGAGTGTTGGCTGCATATCCCCCTGGTTCGTACCTTCACGCTTCATCACGCCATGGCGAGATTCGACTGACGAGGAGGCACTGCCTGGCAGTCGGGCCTGGCAAGCTGCTGATTGGGCTTCGTGCCTTTGTGACCAGGCCAGCGCTGGATTAACCACGAAGTCACGAAGACACGAAGAAATCATGGACATCGACGGATCATCCCCCGCCACGACTGGGAGTGGATGCCGCGAAGTGCTATTGGCAATGCGAAATGACGTAGGGCGGCGGTAATACCGCCGCCGCGGATGGGGTTTTACCCCATCCCTACTTCACCTGTCCTGCGCTGCATATTGCCTCATTGCCAGATCTCGCGTGCAGGCGTTGCGGGGCAGCGCCGGTACTGTTTCTCATTCTGATTCTCTTTCTGTGGAACTCTGTGTTGAGAAAACTGCTTCAAGCCAGCTCATTGCCATCCGAGTAAAGCGAGCTGCTCTGTCACTCTGATCGGGTCTGCTTTCCGCTCTCGGCTCCCTGCATGCTGCCGCAGGCAGCTCCTATTCCCCGTCGCCGTCCGTCTCCACACGCTGGCGGCGCAGCAGTTCCTGGATGCCGGCGGCGTCGATCTCCGCCGGGCGGGAGGCGGCGATGTTCTCTCCCTGGATCAGCTCGTAGATCTCATGGCGGTGGATCTGCACATGCCGCGGGGCCTTCACCCCGACGCGCACGCTCTCGCCCTTCACGCTGACCACCAGCACCTCGATCTGGTCCAGCCCGTCCAGCTCGATCACCACGGAGTCGTCCACCTTGCGTGTCAGGCGGATCGGGGACATCGCCCCGTCGTCGCCGCCGGGCATGGCATCAATCTGCACATTGCCGGGCATCAGGGAGACGGGCCGGTCCACGGAGAAGGAGAATCTCACCACGCCGCGCTCAACGGAAAGCACCTCGACCTCGTAAGTGGGGCCGAGCATGATCTTCTCTCCCGGTTTGCGCGTCAGGACCAGCACTACCCTGTCATTCTATCCCAAAATTAAATAATTAGGTATTTGGCCCGGGCCCGGCCTATTTCAGTTCGGAGAACTTGAGCCTGTCCTGCGAGTAGTCAAACTCGCTGCGCTCCGGCAGTTCGCCGTTCCCCCCCTCATCTGTATGCTGCGGGTACCAGTGGCTGACCATGTAGGCCGTGTTCTGCATGTACTTGTACAGGTTGCGCACGCTGCGCAGCACCTGCAGCCTGGTTGAGAAGTCAATGTTGCGGAACTCAATCGGCGTCTGCAACGGGTTGACACCATCCCCCGCGCCATCCTGGCCGGCCAGCGCCGGGTTCGTATCTGTCAGCTGCTTGCGGTCCAGCCTGATCCTCGCCTTGTCCGCGGCATCATCCGCCGGCTTGTTCTCGTCCCAGTAGCGGGTCGGGCCCTGGCTGTACTGCCCGCTGCGCAGCAGGTTGAGCGGGTCATGCACGCTCTTGACCTTCTCCACCCAGTCCTCGGCATTGCGCTCGTCACGCGGCTTGCGCTTGTCGCCATCCCGCAAAAGCTCCGGCCGGCGCGGGTCGATTTCGTCCAGCGAACTGACAGGTTCGGCATCGCCGGCGGCCAGGTCCAGCCCGTCCGCCATGCTGCCATCCGCCAGGTAGGTGTAGCGGCTCTCGAAGTCCCATGCCGCCTCGCTTCCGGTGAAGTTGAGGTCGGTGCCGGGGTTGCGCAGGTAGACCTTTCGCTGGGAGTAGTCGAAGGTGATCCCGCCGAAGTGCTGGGAGATCATCGGGAAGCCGATCGCTCCGATCACTGGCCGGCCGCGGTAGTCATAGCTGCGCTCGTATCCTGCATCCACCACGCGGGCCGGGTAGTCCTGCCCGGCGAAGTTGATGTCCAGTTCCTCGAGGATGTAGCGCGGGGCGAAGCCGCCGGTCACGTCGCCGAGGAAGCCGTTCATCTTCAGGCTGTCGGCCAACTGGCGCTGCTCGACCCAGTCGAGGTTCATCGACAGCGGGGCACGCTGCCCGGTATCCAGCAGCAAGAGCGACGGGCCACTGTTGTTGACGTCCGCCTCAACGTGCGGCAGGTCGCGGATGAAGGTCAGCGCCAGTTCCTGGCCGCTGGGCCGTGCGCCTTCACCTGGCGGGTTGAGCGTCATCAGGCCCTGCTTCAGGTCGAGGTCCAGGCGGCAGAGCTGAAGCATCTCATTGCCGACGATGCCGTGGATGCGCATGTCCGCACCGTAGCCGAGGCTCGTGAGCTGCGAGCCGATCACCGGCATGTTGCGGAAGCTGACCCCGCCGACATCGAAGCCGAAGCCGTTGTACAGCTGCATCGAGTCCTGCTCGAGTGCACCGCCCACCTTAACGCTGCCCTGCGGGTGCAGGCCGGCATCAAGCTGCAGCACCAGCTCGTCCACGATCATCTGCTCAGCGCCACTGTCGAACACCAGGTTCAGCGGGCGGCCGTTGGGCAGCCGGGCCTGGAACACCAGCCAGTCCTTCACGGGCTTGATCGGCACCTGCTGGCTGCCGTCATTGAACTGCACGTACTGCGCCGGGTCGAACTGCGGCAGGCTGGGCAGGCTGGCCAGCTGCTGCGGGCTGTAGCTGATTTCATCGATGAAGTACTGGTAGAGTTCGCCGGCGGCATCGAGCACGCCGAAGTCGCCCGCCAGGGTATGTCCGTCCTGCTCGCGGGTCTTGCCGAACACCACAAGCGGGGAGCCGCGGAACAGCGCGATCAGCTCGAAGCTGCCCTCGCCCTTCTCCATGCTGTCGATCTGCAATGTATCACCGAGGTACTTCTGCCCAGACTCGAGGCTGTCCAGCTGGCCGATCACACGGCTGACGATGAAGTGGCGCAGCAGCGGGCTGTCGAAACGTGGGAAGGCATCCGCCAGGCGCTGTGCCGTGCGCTTACCGTCTGACCAGATCGAGGGCATAGCGCTTTCTGTGCTGACCATCTGGGCCGGCATGCTGTGCCAGTTGAAGCTGTAGCTCTGGCCGACCAGCTCCTCATAGGCATTGCTGCCGAGGTCCACGCGACCGTCTACGTAGGAGATGTTCTGGCGTTCATCGTGCACCACGCGGGCACGGTAGGTGACGGAGCCGCTGTCCGCCCAGCTGCGGCCGGCAAAGATCAGTACACAGCCCAGCAGTATGGCAGCAGTGATTCGCACCAGCTTATTATAGGGGAACAGCCCGCCGCCGGGGCGGCTGGATCGGGATTTTGCACGCTTCACTTTAATTCTGACGCGCCAGCCGCGGATAATATCGCGTCCGGGCGGCTTTTGCCTGTTGTGTTATACTCGGACTGACGGCCTTGAGTCAGGAAAACTCCAGTAAGAATCTCGACGCGGCATCCGATATAGATGTCCCTCCCCGAAGTTGGTCTGAGCTGATTTCGCTCGCAGAGGCGATGGCGCGCGGGCTGTTCCCGGCCGGGCAGGTGGCCCTGCGCGTGATGGATGACGATTCCATCCGCCGCCTGAACCGTGAGTTCCGCAATGTGGACAGCGCCACGGATGTTCTTTCCTTCCCGGCCGACCCCTCCGACTACCCGCACCGCGGGGACCTGGCGCTCAGCTGGGATGCGGTGCTCAGGCAGGCCCGTGCCAACGGGAACACTGATGTGCAGGAGGCCTGTGCGCTGCTGGCGCACGGCATGCTGCACCTGGCGGGGCATGACCATCCGGACGATGCCGCCCAGGCGGAAATGGACAGGCTGACGCGCCTGATGTGCGCTGATGCCGGAATCAAGGTGGAAAACTTTGGACACTGACGTACCCTTACAAGCCATGCTGCTCCTCGACCAGATCTCCTTCACCGGGGGCGTGATGGTCGTGTTCGGCCTGCTGGCCTGCGCCGGCAGCGCACTCGCGGCAAACTCGGCGGTGGCCGGCCGGATGGCGCGCGTGCTGCGCCATGAAGAGATCCGCCGCACATTGGCCGGCGGCATCGTGCAGCTGCTGCTCGGCTTCATCATCCTGTTCATCGGGCTGGGCAGCGTTGTCAACGCCGCCGCCACTGAGCTGAAGGACGCACTGGACCCGCAGTTCCTCGCGGCCAGTTCGCTGGAGGCCTGGGTGCTGGGCAGCCGCATCGCGCTGTCCCTGCTGCCGGCCGTGCTGCTGCCTGCGATCGGCGTGGTGGCCGGTGCCGTCAGCGCGCGCGGTGAGCGCATGACCTGGGGTATCCGCACCGGGCAGATCCTCGCCGAGGCATTCGCGAAATGGCTGCCGGCCGGCAATGCCAACGGTGAGGAGGATGAACCGGAGCCGGAGTTCCGCATCGACCTCGCCAGCGGCGAGGATGTCGAGCAGGAGGAGCGCGAGCTGATCGAGAACATCCTCGAATTCGGCGAGACCACCGCCTCCGAGGTGATGACCCCGCGCACGGACTTCGTGGCGATTGACAACGGCTGGGAGGGCCCGCGCATCATCGAGACCATCTCCGCCTCGCGCCACAGCCGCTTCCCGGTCTATGAGGACAGCATTGACAACGTGATCGGGATCCTGCACATCCGCGACCTGATGGAGTACCTCGCGCGCGGCGGTGCCAGTGAGCGGCTTGACCTGCGCGAGCTGGTGCGAGAGCCGGTGTTCTACCCGGCATCGAAGAAGATTGACGACGTGATGCGCGACCTGCAGCTGCGCAAGAGCCACATGGCGATAGTGCTCGACGAGTACGGCGGCACCGCCGGGATGGTCACCATCGAGGACCTGCTGGAGGAGATCGTCGGCGAGATCCAGGACGAGTATGACGACGAGAGCCGCCAGATCCACCGCATGGAGGACGGCAGCTGGATCGTCGACGCGCAGTGCCTGCTGAGCGACTTCAACGAGGAGCTCGGGGTCAGCCTCGAGGCCGAGGACGTGGACACACTCGGCGGCTACATTGCCAACTCGCTCGGGCGCATCCCGGAGGAAAGCGACACGGTGGACACCGGGGGCATGACACTCAAGGTGCTCAGCGTGGACCGCAACCGCATCCGCCGCGTGCGCGTCCAGCCGCATGGCGGCGCCAGCGTGGCCTGAGCCCGTCCCCTATAATCCCCCTTGTCAGCCGGGACCACCGGTCGGAGTGAATGCATGTCCAGCGTTGCAGGGAAGGTCGTTGTCATTACTGGTGCCTCAAGCGGGATCGGCGAGGCCGCTGCCGTCGAGCTCGGCGCACATGGTGCGAAGCTGATGCTCGGCGCGCGCCGCACCGACAGGCTGGAAGCCGTCTGCGACCGGGTGCGCAGCGGGCAGGGCGAGTGCGCCTGGCGCGAGTGCGACGTGACTGATCGCTCCCAGGTGGAAGCGCTGGTGCAGGCCGCCATCAACGAGTACGGCCGGGTGGACGTGATCATCAACAACGCCGGCCTGATGCCGGTCAGCCCGCTGCGCAACATGCACGTTGACGAGTGGGACCGGATGGTGGATGTCAACATCAAGGGCACGCTGTACGGCATCGCCGCCACGCTGAACCGCTTCCTCGAACAGGGCAGCGGGCACATCATCAATGTGTCGTCAATTTCCGGGCACTGGGTCTGGCCGAACTACGCCGTGTACAGCGCCACAAAGTGGGCCGTGCGCGCCATTTCGGAGGGCCTGCGCCAGGAGCTGGATGACCGCGTGCGCGTGACCGTGATCAGCCCGGGCATCGTCAAGACCGAGCTGACGCACCACATCACCGATGATGAAGTGATCGCCGGGCTTGGCAACCGCTTTGACTACAGCCTCGAGGCCTCCGACATCGCGAATGCGATCCTGTGGGCGATGGAGCAGCCGCCGCATGTGGACGTGAGCGAGATCCTGGTGAGAGCTACCGGGCAGGGCCGCTAACAGGTTGCTGGTTGCTGGTTGCAGCGGGAGGCGCGCAACTGGTTTGCGCGCAATAGAGAGAATTCAATCTTGTAAATGTGATTTGCCTTTGGAGTACCGGATGGGAAAGGGAAAAGAATTCATTGCGCTGTATGCAATTGTCAGAATAGACTGTTTCGATAGAGAAGTGATCAGCTTTTCTGCTAATAATGACACTATGCTCGCCACCCCCACAATCGTCAAAGTTGTAGGATCAATTGACGAAGTTGAGTCTGAGATCACTAGGCTCACTGCCATCAATGGAGATAATCAGACCAAGTATTGTTGGCAATACACGAAGATGTACCTTCCACCAAACCGGCAGTGGCTTGATGAATTCAATGCCAAGCTAAGCGAAGCCAGGGAACATTCCGAGCCGGACGTCACAGATTGATACAGCTGTCCGGCGAGAACCAATAGTACATCACTAGATTGTGCGGCAGTCACGCCAAAGCGTGACCGCACCCCCACCAGGCCACCGGCCTGGCCTCCACTGCACCCTGCAACCAGCAACCTGTAACCTGTAACCTGTAACCTAGATGCTCTCCCCAAGGAAATACCCGACCGCCGACAGGTCCACCTCGTTGACGATGCCGTCGAGGTTGCTGTCGTAGAAGGGCAGGTAGCCAGGGCTGGTCTTCAGCAGGCCGTGCTTGCTGTGGATCAGGTCGTAGTCCACCATGTCCACGTCGTTGTCAGCGTCGGCATCGCCGGGCAGGTTGAAGATCCAGCAGGGGATCGTCGTGACCGGGCCCTGGTTGCCACCGGCGTCATAGACGTACACATTCAGCTGCGCCGCCTGGTTGGGCAGGCCGGGCACGTTGATCAGGCCGTCGAACACGCCGCCGCTCTCCACATCGACGATGGTGTCCAGGCCGGGCACCAGCTCACCGAAGGGGGCGACGTCCAGCCAGTAGCGCACCTTGCTCACGTCCACCGGGTTCTCCACGCTGACGGCGAACTGCTGCAGGTTCGGCGCCAGGCCGACGCTGCTGCCCGGAATGAAGTCCACGCCGTCGATGCTCGGGAAGTCCTCCTGGTAGGCGCGGCCGACGGTGATGTCGTCCAGCCACCAGCCGGTGGCTTCACCGGTGTCCTCGCCGGCGCCGCTGGCATCGGACTCGAAGAAGAACAGCACACGCACGGTCTTGCCGGCGAAGGCCGACATGTCAACCGCCGCCGTGCTCCAGCCCGGCAGGTAGCCGCTCCAGTAGCTGTCCTTGCTGACGCCCTTCAGCTTGCCGGGGCTGTAGCTCGCGCCCTCGTCGTCAGTCACGAGCACCCAGGCGCGGTCCTTCTCGCTGCCACCGTTCTCGATGTTGAAGTGGTGGTGGAACACCAGGCTCGGGTCGGAGATGCCCTTGAAGCTGATCCGGCGGCTGATCAGCGCGTCGGTCTCGAAGGGGCTGTATGAGTTGAAGTCGTTGACAATGTGCTGCGCGAAAGCGCCGCTGTTGGTCTGGCCGGCCTGGTCCTTCCACAGCGCGGAGCCGTTGGCACGCACCGTGCCGCTGCTCCAGCCCGCCTGCTGCTTGACGGCATCCATCAGCGCATCGTTGTAGTAGCGGAAGTCCGCCGGGTAGAAGTCACGCTCGGGGTCCTCGAAGTCCTCCTGCAGCGGGAAGGTGGCCGGAGAGTTGTCAACGATCACGTCCAGCGAGCGCGAGACGGGCTGGCCGTCGATCACCGTGCTGAAGCGCAGGTTGACACTCTCGAACAGGTAGTTGCTGAAATCCACCGTGAAGTCCCAGGGCGCGCTCGTCAGCACCTGGGCCACTTCCTCATTCACGTAGAGCACCACGCTGTCCGGGCTGCCGGCCACGTTGATGCTGAACTGCTTCGTGCCGCTGACGGTCAGGCTGTCCAAGAGCGGCAGCTCGATCGCCTCGGCGGCCAGCACCTCGAAGATGCCGGGCAGGTCCACACGGCGCACCGGGCTGGAGCCGGAGAAGCCGCTGGTCGGCTGGCCGGTGTCGTACATCATCGCGCGGATCTCTGAGTTGGTCAGGTCCGACTTGAAGCTCCACATCAGCGCGGCCACGGAGGCCACGATCGGGGCGCTGAAGCTGGTGCCCTGGCTGTTCGGCACATAGGCGCTGTCACCGGTCTCGCGGCAGCTCTTGAGCGAGTTGCCCGGGGCCGCCATGTCGACATAGGTGCCGAAGTTGCTGAAGCCGGCGCGTGCGTCATTGGTGCCGACGGAGGTGGAGCCTGTGCTGATCGAGTTGGTGTAGCTGCAGGGGTAGTGCGCGTCACTGGTGTTGTCATTTCCGGCTGCGCTGACGAAGATCCCGCCGTTGTTCCAGATGAAGTTGACCATCGCCTGTTCCTGCGGGACGGGGCCGCCGTAGCTGCCCCAGCTCAGGTTGATCACGTCCGCACCGAGGTTGAAGCCGAGGTAGCAGCCGTCGATGATCGAGCCGAGCGGGGCGGAGCCGCCGTTGGCGATCTTCACCGGCAGCACGCGGATGTCGGGGGCCACGCCGGTGATGGTGCGCCCGTTGTTGCCCTCCGCCGCCACGATGCCGGCAATGAAGGTGCCGTGGCCGTCGCCGTCGGAGATGTTCGTGTTGTCATTGATCACGTTCAGCTTCTCGCCGGGGAAGTCCGCCGAGGTGAAGCAGGCGCGGTTCAGCTCCTCGTGCGTGGTACGCACGCCGGTGTCCACCACCGCCAGCCAGACGTCGCTGGCACCGCGGGTGAAGTCCCAGCCGGTGGAGGCACCGATCTTGTGCAGGCTCCACTGCCCGCCGCTGCCGCCGTTCGAATTGCTCGACAGGTAGTCCGGGTCATTCGGGGTGAAGCAGGCCTGGTGCAGCGGCTCGTAGAATGCGTGCTCGACGGCCGGGGCCAGCGAGGCATCGCTGCGAATCGCCATGATGATGCCGGCGGCATCACTGCCGTCCGTCGTCTGGAAGCAGGCGAAATTGTTGTCAGCCACATAGAGCTGAGTGCGGATCTCCAGCCCATAGTCCTGGGCGATCTTGTCCGTCCAGGCGATGAACTGCGTGTTCTGCTTGTTGATTGCATTGCCCTGGCTGGCCGCACTGCTGCTGCCTGCGCCCGGGAGCTGGCTGCCGCCCTTGAGCGCCGGGGCCTGCGGGTCGTAGGCCACCATGATCCGGCTGGCGTCATAGTCCGTGCCGGCAGTACCGGGACTGTTCTCCAGCCGCAGGTAGGCATCCGCATAGCTGATGCGCTCGCCGCCCTTGAGGTCGAAGTAGGTACCGGCCTCATCCATCCCACCGGCGGCGGTGTCGCGGCTGGCGGACTGATCGACGGAACTGGACTGTCCCGCGCAGGAGGCGAGCAGGATTGCAAGCAGCAGGAAGACGCCCAGACGGGCCGATGTCATGACCAATTTCATATCCTCACAGCGATGATGCCCTAAGATGCCTGTCAAAGGGATATTGCCCGGTTACCAGCCGGTATTGCCTCGGCGCACGTGTCAGGGCGCCGGCGGGCACAGTTTAGACTACCGGCCCCGGCTGGTGTTCCATTTATACCTTATAGATTTGCAGCAATCAATATTCCCCGGAAAGCTTTAGCCGGATGTGAGCCGGGCTCCACCCCGCTATAATCTGCGCCTATGGCTGGAACACTGAGAGTCCGATTCGCCCCGTCACCGACGGGCTACCTGCACACCGGTGGCGCGCGCACCGCTCTGTTCAACTACCTCTGGGCCAAGGGCCAGGGCGGCGTGTTCATCCTGCGCGTGGAGGACACCGACGAGGAGCGCTCCACCGAGGAAAGCATGCGCGCGATCCTCGACGGCCTGCAGTGGCTCGGGATCATGTGGGACGAGGGGCCGGACCCGAAGCAGTTCGGCGAGTCCATCGGGCCCTTCCCGCCCTACTACCAGAGCATGCGCCGCCCGCTGCACCAGGAATACATGAAGAAGCTCTGGGACGCGGGGCATGTGTTCTACTGTCCGGCAACGGCTGAGGAAATGACTGGCCCGGACGGCAAGAAGCTGACCTTCTCCCCCTACCGCGACATCACGAGAGAGGAGCAGGAGAAGCGGCTGGCTGCCGGCGAGGTGATGCCGGTGCGCTTCCGCTGCCCACGTGATGTGGAGGTCAGCTGGGAGGATGCCGTGCGAGGCAAGGTTACGTTCAGCAGCAATGAGGTCGGCGACTTCGTGCTGTTCAAGGGCAACGGCCAGCCGTTGTACAACTTCGTCGTGGTCTGTGATGACATCGACATGCAGATCACGAACGTGCTGCGCGGCGAGGACCACATCTCCAACACCCCGAAGCAGATCCTCTTGCATGAGGCGCTTGGGCATACCCCGCCGGAGTTCGGGCATGTGCCGCTGATCGTCGGGATGGACCGCCAGAGGTTGTCAAAGCGCCACGGTGCCACGGCGGTGGATGCCTACGAGGAGCAGGGTGTGCTGCCGGAGGCGATGGTGAACTTCCTCGCGCTGATCGGCTGGGCACCTGGGGATGACCGCGAGAAGATGACGCTCGAGGAGATGAAGCAGGCCTTCGATCCGCACCGCTGCACCAAGGCGGCGGGGGCTTTCAACCCTGACAAGCTGAAATTCTTCAATGAGCTGTACATCCGCGAGCTGTCGCCGGATGCGCTGCTGGAGCGCCTGCGCCGCTTCATCCCGCCTGTCTGGCTTGAGCACCGCGGTGAGGACTATGCAAAGCATGTGTTCACCCTGTTCCAGGAGAAGATCGCCTACCTGAACGAGATGGAGGCAAATGCCTGGTATTTCTTCCGCGACCCCGTCGAGGCTGACAACAACGAGAAGAGCGTTGCCAAGTTCCTCACGGAGAATGAAAGTGCGAAGCAGGTGTTGTCCGAGATCGCAGCCGGGATGGAAGCGCTGGGCGATGGCGAGTGGACCGAGGAGAAGCTGGCCCCGATCGTGGACGGCTTCGTGGAGTCAAGCGGACTCGGGCGTGGCAAGGTGATGCAGCCCTGGCGCGTGGCCCTGACGGGCGATGCGATCAGCCCTGGCTTCTACGACCTCGTTGTCACGCTCGGCAAGGAGACGGTGCTGCGCCGCGTACAGCCCTGGATCGACAGGCTGTAGGAGGTCAGTCCCGCGAAGCAGGACTGACCAGGGGTGCTGCATCCCGCCGCAGGCGGATGCAGTGGTCGCATTGCCAACGGAGGCGCGCAACTTGCTTGCGCGCAATGTGGCGCAGCAATCATTCTCAGTGTCGCAATCCTGTCAACCATATCATTGTGCGCAAGCGAGTTGCGCACCTCCAGACTTACTTCTGCCTGTTGGCTCCTGCCTTTTGCCTGTTGCCCGATCCTTCAGCATGCGATAATCCCTTCCATGCTGCGACTCCCCCTCCGCCTGCTTGTCATCTGCTGCGCGTTGACTGCCACTGCCTTCGCGCAGGAACCTGCCCCGCGCGACATCGTCACCGATGGCTGCAGCCTGGTCTCACCCTTCAATGTGATGAGCGCCACTGTTGCCACATCCGAAAACCTCTACCCCTTGATCTGGGGCAGTGAACTGGCCAGTTCCAGCGATACCCGCGGCCTGCAGGGCACCAAGCCCGCCCCGGCCTGGCTCGGTACTTACGGCAGCGGGCGCGTCGCCATCTGGGACGGGCACCCGGCATTCTTCACCGCCGGTGCCGACGGACGTGATGACAACGACCGGTTGCGCACCCAGCTGATTGACTGGCTGCGGGATGGCGGCAGCGTGGCCTTCGCCCGCGGGCATGGAGAGAAGCCGATGGGCGAGGTGTTCAGCGGCGTGCCATGGCAGCACCTGCTTGACGGCAGCGCCGAACCGCATGAAATTGATGGCGAGCTGACAACGGAGAATCTTGCTGGCAGCGGGCTGCTGGTGATCGGTTCCAGCTGGCAGCGCATCACTGAAAGTGAACTCGATGCCGTGGAGGATTATGTGCTCAACGGTGGCGGCCTGCTAGTGATCGGCATCGGCTGGGCCTACAGCGGTTATGCCGACGATCCCGACCCGGACCAGTACATCCCCAACCGGCTCGGTGAGCGCTTCGGCTGGCGGGTGCAGTTCAGCACCATCAAGGACCCCGGCTCGCCGATGGGCGAGGCCGGCACCCCGGCATTCAGTGTGCTGCCACTGGAACAGTACAATCCCGGCCGCATCGTGGTGATCTTGGAAGATCCTGACAGTGTGGTGCAGCGGGCCGCCGACAACCCGCAGGACATCTTCGTGGTGGAGGGGGAGCACACCGGGCTGTGCCTGCCGAATGAGTACTGGGGCCAGCTGGAATCCGTCGGCGGCATCATCGGGCTGTTTGATGAGATGTACGTGTCGCACAACCTGCTGATCGGCAATGCCAATCCACCCTACGATGGTGCGAAGCAGTGGTTTGTGCCCCAGCAGTCTGATGAGCCCGGCTGGTACATGCACAGTGGCAACCCGGTGGTCTACAAGCAGTACGCCGCGAAGGACATCGTGGAAACCTACAACAATGAGCACAGGCTGGGCTGGGGCATCGTGCATGAACTGGGGCACAACATGCACATCTCCAGCTGTGGCAACAACATGGTGCCGGACGGCACCGGAGAGAACTGGGCCAATGTCTGGAGCGTGTGGACCAACAACGCGATGGGCTGGCCGAACCATGAGAACTACGGCAGGGCAGGCGGGGACTACCACGAGCATCCGGACTACGCGAAGCTCAGCTCTGACAACTGGATCCTGCTGGGCTGCCTGGACATGATCTGGCAACGCTACGGCTGGGACGGGATGCAGGCCTTCCTGACGGATGTGGCAACCCGGCGCGCAGCCGGGGAGAAGCTCAAGGACAATGCGGAGCGCCAGCGCCTGCTGATCGAGGGCATGAGCATCGGCTACGGCATCGACTTCTCGGAGCTGTTCGCCCACTGGGGCTTCCCCGTCAGCGACGAGACCCGTGAGCTGTTGTCAAAATACCCGAAGAACGACATCCCAATTCCATAGGGGAGGTGCGGCGCAAGTCGCACAGCGGAGGTCAGACAAAAGTCTGACAACAGAACCCAATGAAATTCTCACAACGGTTAGCACAGGGAATTCTCCGGCTAGCCGCCTGACATCCCGGGTGGGGATTGCAGCGCAGCTGCGATCCACGGGCGGGGATGGCAAACAGGCAGGCGGCGAGGCGAGATGGGCATCAGCAATCTGCAGTCAGTGTTCTCTGTCCCTCGGTGGTACATCATCTTTATCTGGACAATATGAACCCGGAACATGTACCGGCGCGGCCCTGCAGCGCCTGGGAGTGCATGCAGGTAAGCAATGAGCAATGAAGAATGAGCAATGAAGCCAATTTTCCTTCTTTTCCTTCGCGCCTTGGCGTTAAGGAAAACCGTTGATGCCTCTTCGTTGCCACTTTGGTTGCTGCGTGTCACTTGAACCGGCCGCCGGTGACAATCTCCACCACTTCGGATTTGAGCGTGCTTAGTTCGCCTTCCTCCAGCTGGTGCCCGAGCAGTCCTTCCAGCTCAGTTCGCATCTGCGGACTGCACTGGATCTCCCCTTCGAACCAGTTGTCCCAGCCGAAGCGGATCTCCTCACCCGGCCGCTCGAGGATGTACAGGTCGTAGTCAATCCCCTTGTCGAACATGTCGTAGGAGAACACGCATTTCCAGCCAGTGTCAACGCAGTGCGCCAGCAGGCGGTTCCATTCATCCGTGACAATCCCGGTCAGGTTCACAGAATGATTATGGGACAGGGAAGAAGATGTTGGCAAACAGTGCCTGCCGCATGAAGGCCAGCCTTTGGACCGATTGGTGGATTCTGAGTTTTCGCTGTGGACCTCTGTGGATCTCTGTGTTGTGAGAAAACGGTCTGGACAAACACAGAGTTCCAAAGAGATCAACGGAGAATCACTTGATTTAACCCATTCGCAGTCGAACTCATGCGAGCCACTACCGCTGAAGCGGATAGCTCCGCATCCCTCATCCCGCATCCCACATCCCCGATCTGTACTGCTCAAGATTCCACTTTCTGAATCTGTTATGTCCGTCCCATCGGCGTGATCATCTCCCTGCATGAACCTGCCGGCCCGGGCTGCGTAATATTTCCCCGTGCCAAGTCAGTGCGGGCTGGCGGTTCTGCCCAGGACCATCACATGAGCACAATCTGCATCAGTACCACTCCAAGCCGCCGCGCCAGCTTCACCGCCGGCCTGCTGGATGTCGCGCCGATCCTGCTCAGTGCGCTGCCCTTCGGCATCATCTGCGGTGTCGGCGCGCTCGAAGCGGGCATGTCCGCCGGCCAGGCCGTGCTGTTCAGCTTCGCCGTGTTCGCCGGCAGCTCGCAGCTGATCGCCACGCAGTTCATTGCCAGCGGTGCCCCGACCGCCGTGGTCGTGCTCGCGGCCCTCGCCGTCAACCTGCGCTTCCTGATGTACTCCGCCGCAATCTCCCCCGAGTTCTCCCGGCGCAGCCTCTCCGAAAAGCTCGGCCTGTCCTACCTGCTGACGGACCAGGCCTTCGCCATATCCATGCGCGCCTTCAACCAGGACCGCACAGGGCTCAGGCGCATCAGCTACTACATGGGTGCCGCGCTCGGCCTGCTCGCGGCCTTCCAGCTTGGCAACCTGCTCGGCATTTCGCTGGGCGGCAGCCTGCCGGCCGGCTGGGGCATCGACTTCAGCGTTCCGCTTATCTTCTGCGCGCTGCTGACCACCGCCATCCGCAACCGCTCCATGGCACTCGCCGCCGTTATCGCCGCGCTGGGCAGCATGCTGCTGTGCGGCCTGCCATACATGCTCGGTGTGTTCATCTCGGCTGTGCTGGCGATCATCGTCGGCTATGCCCATGCGGAGCGCAGCCATGCAGCCTGAGCTCCTGCAGTTCGCCACGGTGACGCTGTGCGTCGGTGCCGGCACCCTCGCCCTGCGCTCGGCCTTCATCCTGCCGGGATCAGCCGCCCGCCTGCCGGAAGGCTTCCGCCGCGCCCTGGCCTTCGTGCCCGCCGCCGTGTTCGCCGGCCTGCTGGTGGCCAGCCTGCATCCCGAGCGCGTGATCCATCCCGGAGACCCGGTGCAGCTGCGCCTGCCGGCGATGCTGATTGCCACACTGGTGGCGCTGCGCACCAAGAGCATCCTCTGGACGATCCTCAGCGGCATGGGCAGCCTCTGGCTGCTCAGCTGGCTGGCAACACTGCTCTGATCAGCCCTGCTCGCGAGCCAGCTGGCCGAGCCGCTGGATCGCCCCCTCCACTTCATCCGTCCAGCGCAGCGCGCAGTTCAGCCGGATGCAGTTGCCATAGCGCGCCTGGCTGGTGAAGATCGGCCCCGGCGCAATCGAGATCCCCTCCGCCATCGCCGCCTGGAACAGCCGGATCGCGTTGGCTCCACCCGGCAGCTCCACCCACAGCACGTAGCCACCGCTGGGCCGGGTCAGGCGTGTGCCGCGCGGGAAGTGCTCGCGCACTGACAGCGAGCAGCGCTCCATGCAGTCCCTGAGTGTGCGGCGGAAGCGGCGCAGGTGTGCATCATAGGCCCCGCTGGCGAGGAAATCCGCCAGCGCCAGCTGCTGGATCGACGGTGCGCCGATCGTGGTGTTGAACTGCAGCTGCTCCATTTCCCCGAGCAGGGACTGCCCCGCCGCAATCCAGCCGATGCGCAGCCCGGGCGCCAGGCTCTTCGAGAAGGACGAGCACAGCACCACACGGCCCTCCGTATCCCAGGCCTTGATCGGCGTCGGGCGGCGGCCGGAGTACTGCAGCTCACCGTAGATGTCGTCCTCCAGCACCATGAAGTCGTGCTTCGCCGCCAGCTCCAGCAGCTTCTGCTTGGACTGGTCCGGCATCAGGCTGCCGAGCGGGTTGCTGAAGCAGGGGATCGTCAGCACGGCGCGGATCCGCCGCACACTGGCCGCCTCCTCCAGTGCCCGCAGGTCCATCCCGGTCTGCGGGCTGGTCGGCAGCTCCAGCGCACGCAGGCCGTGGTGCTCCAGCACCTGCAGCAGGCCGAAGAAGGTCGGCGATTCCACCGCGACTGTGTCCCCCGGCTTGGTCAGTGCCTGCAGGGTCAGGTTCAGCGCATCCATCCCCCCGCTGGTGATCAGGATGTCCCGCGAGCTCAGCTCGCCCATCCACTTCAGGCTGCGCGCCGCGATCTGCCGCCGCAGCTCCGGCAGGCCCGGCGGGAACTGGTACTGCATTGCAGCTTCGGTCTGCTCGCGTACGCAGCGGCCGAGGATCGAAGCCATCCGCTTCACGGGCAGGAAGTCCAGGCTGGGAGCCGCGCAGCCCAGCTGCACATGCTCCGGGTTGGCCGCACTGTGCAGGAAGTCGTGCAGCATGCGGTTGCCCGGTACATTGGTTCGTTCCATGTCCGGGCTGGTGATCGCGGGAAGCTCCAGCGGCCGCGCCGTACTGTGTCGCACATAGTGGCCGCTCTGGGGCAGGGTCTCGATCAGTCCACGGCTTTCCAGCAGGCCGTAGGCCTGCATCACGGTCGAGATGCTGATGCCGAGTTCCGTGCTCATCGCACGCAGCGACGGCATCTTGTCCCCGGGTTGCATCACACCGCTGCCGATCCGGCGGGCGATGTTGTCCGCGACAGTTTCGTAAAGGAATCCCTGCTGAGCCATTGCATAACAGATGTACCTTATGCTGCAGGAATTGCAACTGTTATGCTTGTTTTGCAGGCATCTGTTATGCCTTTCACGGATGGGATATGCAGGGGATGTGATTCAGGTACTTGCCAGGTGGGCAACCAGGGAGGGTGGAAGCAAATAACCGCTTCCGAGACTTTATCCGGCCTGTCTTTTCAGGCTCTTCATTGCCTGCCACAAACAGCACATGCTTGCGGCAGCAAAGCTTCAGGCCGAGGCGATCCTGTCCAGCAGGTAGATCTTCTCGCGGGTATCAAGGCCTTCAAGCACCGGGTTGCGGCGCAGTTCCATCAGGAGCAGCTCGAAATCCCAGCTGTTGACCATGTGGTTGAAATGGCTGGTTTCCTCCAGCCGCTGCGAATGTAGTTCTTCAGCCCGCATGCGGACCTCCCGTTTCCCTTTTCTCCCAACCGCAGCCAGTCCATTTGCCCCGAACTGCTGCGATTGAAATAATCGTAATTAAGTTACCTATAGTTAGCCGTAATGAAAAGGGATTTTAATTAACAACCAGTTAAATGGAAGTCAAGCGGTAGTTAACCTTTGGTAAGGCCAGTACTGATGCGGATTGATCGCTTGCCGGGCGAGTGCTCAGGCCCTGGCGAAGTATTCCTTTGCAATGATCGGTGCGCCGCTTACCACGCATTTCAGGACGGGGTTTCTGCGCAGGTCTGCCAGTAACTCCTCAAAGTCCCAGCGCTGCAGCAGGTGCTGCTGGTCCCATTCCGCCTGTTCCCAGCGATTGATGCCCCGCTGGTTCCTGTTCTCCTCACTGCCCCGCTCTTCCCGGATTCCGTCTACCTGCATGTTGCCTCCAGTGCATTCCTTCCCACAGCGCGGATCGCATTCCAGCCAACCATCCTTGTCAGCCTGCGAGCTAATTGATAATACCGAAATTTAACCGGAATTTCAGAATATCCGGCAAATTTAACTTTTATTCCCAAAGCTTGATCAGGTGGCCAGGTCCGCCCCGTAACAAAAAGTGGCCCCACCATCTGCAGGGCCACTCCATATCCACTCTGGGTAGCCGGCTCACCTCCCTGTGATGCCGGCCTCGATTCACTTAGTTATCGTTACCGCTGTCGTCTCCGCCACCCTTGCCGGAGTTGTCATCGTCTTCACCGTCATCGTCGCCGCCCTTGCCGGAGTTGTCGTCATCCCCGCCATTGTCGTCGCCCATGTCATCGCCGCCGTTGTCGTCGCCGGCACCGTCATCATTGCCGCCGCCATTGTCGTCACCGGCGCCATCATCATTGCCACCGCCATTGTCATCACCGGCGCCGTCATCGTTGCCGTTGCCGCCATTGTCATCACCGATGTCATCGCCTCCGTTGTCGTCACCGCCGTTGCCGCCGCTGATGCCATCGTCCTCGAGCTTGACGCGGCGGGCATGCCAGCTGTCACCGCTCAGGTCGCCGGTGATCTCCACGAACATCCCGACCATGAACAGCGCGGGATCCGCATTGCGGTCGTCGCCGATGCGCCAGACGGTGCTGTCGGAGAGGTCGAAGTCCTGGCCGGCCACCGTGATGATGCTGTCGGAGATCTTCTCGATGAAGCCCTTCACCTCGAGCTCGTCGATGCCCGTGCCGCTGCCGATGCCGCTGTCATCGCCGCTGCCGGAGCCGCTGCCGATGAAGCCGTCCTCGGTCTTGACCTTGCTCGCGATCCAGCCGCCGTTGCCGTCGGTGAATCCCTCCACCTCGACGAAAGTGCCGGCGGTGAACTGGGCCGGGTCCGCATTGCGGTTGTCACCGATCCGCCAGACCGTGCTGCTGGACAGGGCGAAGGTGCTGCCGCCGACGGTGATGCTGTCGGCGCTGATGCTCTCGATCAGTCCCTTGACCTCAAGCTCGTGCAGGCCGCTGTTGCTGCTGTCATCGATACTGCCGCCGCTGAAGCTGGTGTCCGGCAGTCCGTCGCCGTCGCTGTCATCGAAGCTGTCATCGAAGCTGCCGTCGTTGTTGTCGTCCACGCGGGTCTCGCCGCCGCGGCGGCGGTGCTGGCGGTGGCTGCTCTCGGAGTTGCCCTTGTCATCGTTCAGGTGGAACTCGACCTCAAGCGCATCAAGCTGCCCGTCGCTGTCGGAGTCGCTAACGCCGATCTGCTGCAGCAGGTCCGTGACTGCCTGGTTGGCCAGGTCCACCGGGAAGTACAGCTCGATCTCGTCGAGGCGGCCGTCACCGTCCAGGTCCTGGGTGGACTTGAACTCGATCTTGACCAGGTAGCCGTCGCCGCTGGGGATGCCCTTGAACTCGTACTTGCCGAGGCTGTCGGTCACATCCGTGCCCATCAGCTGGCCAGTGGAGGTGTTGATCAGGCTGATCAGCAGGCCGGCCATGCCGTCGCCCACAGCGCTGGAGGCCTTCACATCCGTGCCCTGAAGCACGGTGCCATTCACATTGGTGGTGCCGGCGGCCACACCGTTCCCGTTGCCGAGGCCATTGTCACCCGGCAGGGGGGCGCTTGCACCGCCACCGCCGCAGGAGGCGATGGTCAGGCTGGTGATGACCGCCGCGAGGAGGCCGATTGCGTTGTTTCTGAATCCCGTGTTTTTCATGTCAGTGCTCCTGAGTTGAATCTGATGTTGGTAGTGTACCTGCCAAGTAAATCCATAAACAGGTTCACTAATACGAATTAACACCGGTGACACTCATGCATGGATTAATACTGCATTAGGTGAAAATGATGATAAGCCCTTTATTTAAGGGACTTGTCGAGTATCCAGGGCAAAGGTGCACGTAAAAATGTGACCCTTATAACAGTCGCAGAAACAAGGGTCACTAATGTTTTTCAGTGGAGTTTGCCTGCAGCTTATTCCCGGTTCAGGCGCAGGCGAGATAGTCCTGGGCCACGATGAAGCAGTCATCGGTATCGCCGCGCATCACGGGGTTGTGGCGCAGGGCCGTCAGCAGTTCCTCAAAGTCCCAGCGGCGCAGTTGCTCGAGGTAGTACTCCTCGACCACAAGCCGCCCGGCGATGGTTGTCCGGTCATTCATGACCTGCCTCCATGCATTCCCGTCTACAGCACACTGGCCATCCGGCGGACTTCCCTGTCCGCTGGCCATGCATACATTTTATCGGAATTTAACTTTCCTGTGGAGGGACAATTCCAGGCTGTTTCAGCGGTCACATTCCAAAAAAAAGTGGCCCCGCAATCCGCAGGGCCACTTTCGGTCAGTTGCCGGTCCGCCTCCTGCGGGCCGGTAATGCACGTCGCTAATCAGATGTCGTCGCCGGAGTCATCACCGGAATCGTCTCCACTATCGTCACCGGAGTCATCTCCACTGTCGTCGCCGGAGTCATCGCCGCTGTCATCACCGGAATCATCGCCGACATCATCGCCACTGTCATCGCCGGAGTCGTCTCCGACATCGTCGCCGCCATTGTCATCCCCGCCGTTGTCGTCACCGACATCGTCGCCGCCATTGTCGTCCCCACCGTTGTCGTCGCCGATGTCATCGCCGCCGTTGTCGTCGCTGGAGTCGTGGTCGTCATCATCATCGGAGATGCCGTCGGCATCGCTGTCATCGAAGCTGTCCTCAAACTGGCCATCGCCGTCGTCGTCGATCAGGGTCTCGCCGCTGCGGTGGCGGTGCTCACTGTGGTGGTCCTCCATATGGCCGTGGTCGTCGCTGTAATGGAACTCAACCTCCACTGCATCGAACTCACCGTCATCGTCCGAGTCACTCACACCGATGCGCTGCAGCAGCTGGGTGACGGACTGGTCAGCAAGGTTGACCGGGAAGTTCAGCTCGACATGGTCCGGATTGCCGTCGCCGTCCAGGTCCTGGCTGGACTGGAACTCGACCTTGACCATGTAGCCGTTGCCGCTCGGCACGCCCTTGAACTCATAATGTCCGGTGCTGTCGGTCACATCGGTGCCGAATGACTGGCCGCTGCCGTTGAGCAGGGAGACGAGGATGCCGGGCAGGCCGGAGCCGACCGTGGCGGAAACCTTTACATCGCTGCCCTGCACCAGCTGGCCGCTGACATTGGTGGTACCCGGAGCAACGCCGTTGCCGGGGTCGGGCTGGCCGGCCGCTCCACCGCCGCCGCCGCAGGAAGATACTGCGAGAGCGCCCAGCAGGATGCCGGAGGCGAGGATACGGTTGCTCCACTTGCTTGAGTTCTTCATTTGATTGCTCCAGGTGAGGTTCATGATGTGATGAGTGTACCGAGACTGAAAGTGATCGAACAGTGTCACTACTGGCTGATTGCACCGGTGACACTTTCAGTTGCCCCGCCAGTTGATACACGGATACCTATTTAGATATCATTGCCGTTTGGAACATGTGTTCTTTTCTGAATAAATGATAGGCATTCTCAGTTCCCGGGGCCGCTGGCAAGTGTGCCCGCCCCTAATTGAAACAAGTGTCTCTTGCCCGGGATAGTCACAGCGGGGATACTTTCAGTGCAATGGATCTAAGAATTGACAAAGACAGCGAGCAGCCGATCTACGAGCAGATCCGCCGGCAGATCGTGCAGCTCGTCCGTGACGGGCTGCTGCCCCCGGGCAGCAAGATCCCTTCCGTGCGCCAGCTTGCGCTGAAGCTCGGTGTCGGCAAGAACACGGTGAGCCAGGCCTATGACGAACTGTCGGCCGAAAGCATCATCGAGACCAGGCATGGCAGTGGTACATATATCACTGACAGCCCGGGGATTGCCATCGAGCACAACCTGCGCACCACGAAGGAGAACGGCAACGGCGGAGATTCCCGCAAGATGCGCTGGGATCCCTATAACTTCCGCAGCGAATTCTTCGGCCTGCCGCGCAGCCGTCGTGACGAGGAGCTGGTTGACTTCACCCGTGCTTCGCCTGATCCGGAACTGTTCCCCTTTGAGCGCATCAAGCAGGTCAGCGCCAACATGCTGTGGTACCCCAAGGAGTTCTTCTTCGATGTGGGACACCCCCAGGGCTACCAGCCGCTGGTGGAACACCTCGAGAAGCAGATGGCGCTCAGTGGGGTGGCGATGGCGGAAGGCGAGAATGACATCATCGTCACCGCCGGCTTCCGCCGTGCACTCGACCTGATCCTCGGCTTCATCCTGCAGCCGGGCCAGAAGGTCGCCGTGGAGGTGCCGAGCTACAGCGGCCTGCTCAACGTGCTGATTGCCAAGCGCGTCGGCATTGAGCCGGTGCCGATGGACAGCGAAGGCATGGACACCGCCTACCTCGAGGGCCTCGTTCGCCGTGGTGAGATTTCCGCGGTGATCACTATCCCGACCTACCACAATCCGACCGGGATCACGATGTCCCAGGCCCGCCGCGAGCACCTGCTGGACATCGCCGCCCGCTTCAACCTGCCGATCATCGAGGATGACTGGGGCCGCGAGCTGCGCTATGAAGGCGTGGCCCCGCCGCCGCTGAAGGCAATGGACACCGGCGGGCATGTGATCCACATCGGAACCTACAGCAAGGTCTTCCTGCCGGGCATGCGCATCGGCTGGATGACAATCCCCTCCGAGATCGCCGTGCCGCAGGTGCGTGCCAAGCTCGGGCTGGACAGCGGCGATTCCTTCTTCCTGCAGTCACTGCTGCATGAGTTCATCATCAAGGGCCACTTTGCCAAGCATGTGCGCAAGACCCTGAAGGAATACAAGAAGCGCCGCAACGTGATGGTGGATGCCCTGAACAAGCACCTGCCAGCGGGCTGCAGCTTCGTGGAACCGAAGGGTGGCTTCAGCATCTGGCTGAACCTGCCTGAGGGTATGCTTTCCGTGCCCCTGCTGGGCCTGGCCCGCAAGGCTGATGTTGATTTCACACCGGCGAACATGATGATGCCCGAGCGCAATGACACCAATGGCCTGCGCCTCTGTTTTTCGAGGGTGCGTCCGGAGGACATCGAGGAAGGCATCAAGGCACTGTGCAGCGTGATCGGCGACTGCATTGACAATCCGGCCCTGCTTCAGGGTGGGGCACAAGATTTCGAGGACCTTTACCAATGAGACGGATGGGAATCACACTCCTGGCAATCCTGCTGCTGGCTTCCTGCTCAGGGGGACACAGCACGATGCGGCCGGACGGCCTGGATGGAGTCAGGCTGCTGGAAGGGACTTCCGCTGACAGTGTGCGGCTGGTGGCCAGTGGCAATGATCTGCTGCTGGAGCTGCAGCCGGGCAGCCGCGGAGCCTTCGTGGAAGTCACGCCGTCCTTCGACGCCCGCTACTTTGACGAGCAGTGGAGCGCTGATGAGGGCACCGTGCATATGGTGCACCCGATTGGCAACAGCCTGCAGGTCGGCGTCGCCCCGACGCCGGAGTACAGTGGCCAGCCGGTCAGCCTGCGGCTCAGCCGAGGCAGCGTGGACCGGAGCATCAGCAGCCCGCCCGATGGCAACATCAACAAGGTGCAGGACCTGAAGGTCGCGGACCTCGGTGGTGGCAACGTCCTGATGGAGTGGACGGAGCTGAACTGGGCGGACTATGACCACAACGGCGAGGTCGGCATTTCCGACATCACCCCGCTTGGCATCTACTTCGGCCAGGCCGGCCCCTGGCAGCCCAGCGAGCCGCAGTACTGGGTGGATGGTGATGGCAACGGCGTGATCACGCTGGCGGACATCACACCGATCGGCCAGCGCTACGGCACCAGCGTGAAGGGATACAACACCTACCGCGTGGCAGGCAGCACACCGCCGGCCTTCGGCCTGCTGCAGTTCGCGGATGCCGCCGAAGCCACTGTCAACCAGAAACTTCCGCGTACCTATTCCGTCACGGTCAGCAGCCCGCCGGATGGTACCTTCACGGTCCGTCCCGTGGATTTCGGCGACCTGGAGGGTATTGAAAGTGTGGCAGCGGTGCTCAGTGGTGCGCCGAACCTGGAGCTCAACCTCGACATCACCGGCCAGACCCTGTATGACCAGGTCACCGGCCTGCCGTCCACCTTCACCAATGATACGGTGATCCTGCGCATCATTGACGACATCAAGGAAGTGAACGCGATCGAGTACGGCACGGTCACCCCGCTTGCCGACGGCCAGTTCAGCGTGAGCGGCCTGCCCCAGGGCCAGGCGCTGTTCCTGCAGGTGGCCTATGCGCCGACCGTGGACCTCGCCACCGGCGGGGCCAAGGCCCCGGCCCGCGCCATCTCCGGCACGAACCGCAGAACCAGCGAGATCCCGGAAGGTGCTGAAGTGACAACGATCCCGATCCGCCTGCCGGTCGGCGACGACCCGGTGGTGCTGAACACGGCGATCGACCTCGGCATGTCCAACCCGTCCGGCGGATTCTTCGTCAACCTTGACGACACGCAGGACATCCCCGGTGACAACCCGGCCACGCCGGCCATCGAGAACGGCTACACCATCCAGCGCGACCTGCGCCTGGACTATGTTGACAACCTGCTGTCCGGTGACACGGATGCCGACCTCAGCTTCGTGGACGAACCGGAGCTGCGCGACAGCGACCGCGACTGTCTCAGCGCAAAGCGCGAGGAGCAGGTGCTGGATGATGACGACGCCTACGAAAGCCGCCCGGAGATCGAGATCGAAGGTACGGTGACCGGCTTCGACAGCCAGAACGGCCTGATCTTCCTCACGAATGCGATTGTCGAGGTGGGAGAGACCGAGAAGCCGCTACCCAATGACGTGGTGGTCTACTTCACTGAGTTCACGCCCTTCGAGTTCCGCAACAAGATCACGGATGAGGAAGGCAAGCTCAACCCGGATGACATCCTCGCCGGCGACCTGCTGAAGATCGACCTCTATGCCCTGGAGGACACCGGCGACATCCTGCCCACCAAGTACTGGGTCGAGCATGTACGCAAGGTGACCGACAACTAGGCAAAAACTGACTGAAAACCGAAAGCCCGCCGGCGCTGAGTTACAATCGCGCTGTGCGGGCTTTCATCCTTTCAACTGCGATTCTGATGCTGCTGTGCGGGCTGTGTTCCTGCGAGTACCCCGAGCAGGGCTACTTCGAGCTGGCCGGCCTCGATGAGGACGGCAAGCTGGTCGGCAGCCAGCTGTTCATCGTCGAGGAGTATGTCGACGACAGCGAGATGACCACCGGCTTCGGCCTGCTGCTGCCGCATGTGGACGGCAGGCACCTGGTCAGCGTGCCGATGGACCCGACCGAAGGCTTCGAGTCCCGCGGCTGGATCGTGCACACCAATGCGAAACAGACCGGGCATGGCAACCTGTTCCTGCAGATGACGCATATCGGCGAGCGCCTCAAGCTGGAGGGCAGCCTGCACATCGCCGGGCAGGAAGCGCCGGAGGATTTCCACGCCTCGCTGCGCAGCGAGGACCGCGTCACTAGCATCCAGTTCGTCGGCGGCCCGCCGGCATTGCCGCCGGAGTTCAGGGGGGCCGTGGACTGGCAGCTGCGCTGGCTGGATGAAGCTTCCTTTGAGGCGCGCACGGGACTGACGATGGACAGTCCGAAAGTACCGCTTGAGCCGCTGGGCAAGGCGGAAATGGCGGCCACTGCTGCTGCGGACGCACGCGAGCAGAAGGCCGATCCCGGCCCGGACCGTGGACAGCCGGTTGACAAGCCGCGTCCCTGAGCGCGCCGGGTTGAACAATTGCCAAATTCCGGCCAATCCCCGGTGAACAGTATTAACGGTCAGCTGCGGCAGTGCTAGTCTGCTGGCATGCTGGGAATTTTCGAGGAACTGGCACAAAAAACAGGTGCCGTAATGACTGAGGAAATCGTCGAGGTCCAGCGTATCGAATGCCTCGGGGCGGCCTTCAACGGCCGGCGCGGGGAGTTTCGCATCGGCTGGATGATAGACCTCGGCTGGACCCGCGTGTCCACGCAGCTCACGGTGTCCCAGGCGGATGTCGAGCTTGGCGAGGACTGGCTCGTTGAGCGATTCTGCCGCAGCATCCTGGAGCGCGTGGCCGGAGTGCGGGCCTTCCTGCCCAATGGCAGGGAAGCCGTCGCGTGATCGCCCATTGATTCACGAATAAGCGGTTTATTCAGTCAGGATCGGCCTTCCGTCTTTGCGCGCATTGTATAATCGCAGCCATGGACCAACTGGTCCGAGGTATGGCTATGCGAGTTTCCTTCAATGCGCTGACCCTATTGTGCACCGTACTGCTGCTGGCGGCGAGCATCCGTGCAACAGCCGCCTTCGACGAGCTTCGCTACCGCGACAGCGTCGAGTACCTTTCCAGTGATGAGCTGGAGGGCCGCATGAGCGGCACGCCGGGGGGCGAGAAGGCAGCGCACTACATCGCCGACATTTTCATCGACTGCGGGCTGGAACCGGCCGGCGTGGACGGCAGCTTCATGCAGCCCTTCGACTTCACCAGCGGCGTGGTGCTCGGGGATGGCAACTCCGCCCAGTGGGGCGCACATGGCCAGAACACCTCATGGGAGCTCGGCACGGACTGGACTCCGCTGCACTTCTGCCCGGACGGCCAGGTCGCGAGCGGCATCATCTTCGTGGGCTACGGCATCACCGCCGAGGACTTCGGCTATGACGACTACGAAGGCCTCGATGTGAAGGGCAAGATCGTCGCCGTGCTGCGCCATGAGCCGCAGACCGATGACGAGGCGATGTTTGCCGGCAGGCGGATGTCGCATTACGGCGACCTGCGCTACAAGGCGCAGAATGCCTACCGCCACGGGGCAGCGGCCCTGGTGGTCGTCACTGGGCCGAATGACAGGCTGGCGGATCCGGGTGATCCGCTGATGGAACTTGGCAGCGGCGATGTGTACGGCGAGGCGCCGATCCCGGTGGTCCAGCTCAAGGCCGAGCGCCTGCAGGAGCTGATGACATTCTGGGAAGGCGACCTGGCGAAGATGCAGGACACGATGGATACGGAGCTCATGCCGCAGAGCCTGGACATGAGCTACCTGACGGTGGAGCTCAACACAGACCTCGAGCGCACATTCAGCAAGACTGACAACGTGGTCGGCCTGCTGCGCGGCAGCGAGCTGCCCGATGAGTACATCGTGGTCGGTGCGCATTATGACCACCTCGGCCACGGCGAGGCGCGTACCTCGCTGACGCCTGAGGAACTCAACGCGCTCAGCTGGCATGACCGGATCCACCACGGCGCGGATGACAACGCCAGCGGCACCGCCGGCGTGCTGGAACTGGCGCGGCACTTCTCCGAGCATGGCAGCCGCCGCAGCATCCTGTTAATCTGCTTCAGCGGCGAGGAACTTGGCATCCTCGGCTCGCTGCACTACGTGCGCAATGCCACGGTGCCCCTTGGCAACTGCGTGGCAATGCTCAACATGGACATGATCGGCCGCGTCAAGGACCAGGTGATCACCGTGCAGGGCCTGGGGAGCGCCGAGGAATGGGCAGGCATCCTCGACAGTGCATCCGCCGCCAGCGGGCTGGAGGTCAAGCGTTTTGACGACGGCGTGGGCGGCAGTGACTACACCGCCTTCTACACCCAGCAGCTGCCGGTGCTGAACTTCTTCTCCGGCCTGCATGAGCAGTACCACACCCCGGCGGACACCGCTGACCTGCTGAACTACGAGGGTGCGATGCAGGTGGTCGGGATCGTCAGCGGCGTGATTGACGAGCTCAACTCGCTGGATGGCAAGCTGACCTTCACCGAGGACCTCTCACCGCAGATCAACCGCCAGGGCTCGGGCGAGGTGGATACCGGGCGTGGCTACAAGGTCAGCCTCGGCACGATCCCGGACTACAGCTACCTCGGTGGCGACGGCGTGCTGCTGGCCGGCGTGCGCCAGAACAGCCCGGCGAGCGAAGCCGGCCTGCAGGCGGGCGACCGGCTGGTGAAGATGGGCGAGAGCGTGATCCGCAACATCTACGACTTCACCTACGCGCTGGAGGAGCACAAGCCCGGCGACGTGGTGGAGATCGTGGTGGTGCGCGAGGGTGTGGAGCTCACGCTCAGCGCTGAACTGAAGGGCCGCGGATAGGCCTTCAAGGGCATCTGCTAACCTATCCGTCCGCCCGTCGTGCGCGCTGCGGCGGGCGGCCACTGGAGCACATATGAGCGAACAGGACCACAAGGACCCGGACGGCGTCGAGCTCGGCGAGGACAGCCTCGAGGGCCAGCGCGCCGACATCGAACGCATCAAGGACTACTGCCAGAAGCTTGGCGAGGGCATCTCGAACGCCGCCGACCTGCTGTTGCAGATGCGCGAGCAGATCGCGGAAATGGACATCCGCCTGCGCAAGCTGGAGGCAGCGAAGGACGAGTAGGCCGCAGGCTCAGTACTGCTGGAAACCGTAGTTCAGCCTGATCTCACCGAGCAGGTAATCCTTCAGCAGCAGAGGCGCCAGTTCGCTGGCGGGAGGCTTAGAGCCGCCATATTCCACAAGCAGGCCGATCAGCTCCTGATTGCCACTGCGCAGCGCCAGCTCCATAACACCATTGCTGCTGTCGAACGGAATGTCGTAATCTGCGGCGGAAACATTCGTGTCAGCCCCTGATTCCAGCCAGAGCCGGACGTTGTCAAGGTTTGGATGGGCCTGATCTTCTCCGTCCCATGCATATGGATTGTAGTTTGTGGCAATCTTTGACAATTCCTTGAGTAGACCCTGGCTGAGGAAATCGGTTTTACCCCCTTCTCCCGCAAACTGAATCAGCCGCTCGATTTCCTCATTGTCAGCCTGTTCATTGCTTCTTACATATTGATAGGCCAGGCTGTCCCCAGTCCAGTTCCTCCATTCTGCTGCCCTATTCGCCAACAACACCGCCGCACAGTCAATACTGCCTTTGCTGATTGCGGAGCTGATGCCATCGTAGTAATTTTCGGGCCAGCTAATCACTTCGTTGTCAAGCAGGTACTGCAATGCTGCTGGCGAATCATACTCAATACATATCTGGATTGTTTTCGGTTGCAGGTGACGCTCGTCGTCAGCGACTTCCAGATCAGCGCCATGGCGGTCCAGCAGCTCAAGTGCTTCCACATCATCAAGCTCACAGGCCACACGCACGGCGGTGAAGTAAAAAGGCATCTGGGAGACAACCCCAAACTTCAGTTGATTCTCATCCAGTGCGTCGTCAATGAACCCGTCTGGATCCCGGCCGCCAGCCAGCTGGTCCTCCAGTAGTTCATGCTTTCCCATGAGCACGAAGTCCCGCAGCTCTGCATCTGCACCAAGCTTCAGCAGCAGGTCGAACGTTTCATTCTGGCCCAGCATGGCTGCCATGCTGCAGGCGCGCGTTCGTTCCAGGTCGGATGCATCGTCGTAAAGGGATTTCACAAGCTCCACATTTCCCAGTCCGGACGCTTCCTGGATACCGATGGCAACGCTTCTCTCCAGCAGTGCATCACGCAGCTTGTCAAAACCTTCAAGCATGGAAACACCCAGCAGTGTCTTTCCATATGGCATCCGGGCATCAAGCCTGAAACCCAGTTCTTCCCACTCGTCAAGTGGATTATCGCCATTTTGCAATGACTCTTCGATCTCTTCTGCAGAACTGATGATGAAATAGCCAGGGTATCCCTGGATGTCTGCATTGTCCCAATCAGCTAGCGGGTCGTAGCCAATTTCGGCAAACGCCTGAAGAACCTCAAGATATGGAGTGAGCACCAATTGCGCCTGCACGGGATTCAATCCCTGCTTACCAGTAGAAGTAGTAAAGTCCGCACCACTGGACTGGAGGAATTCCAGGATATCAACAATGCTGTCATGTTCGTCAGGGATACCGAATGTCAGTGACCATGATTCATCAGGGAAGAGAATTCCCATGAAAGTCTCGCTTAGACTGAAACTGCCAACCAATGTGTTGGGCAATTCGTCGCTTTCATACTCCTTAGTGCTTTCCCGCAGCTCAATGGTCAGGCCCTTGTCAATCATCACCTGCATCATTTCTGTGCTGTGCAATGCTTCGTCAAACATGAACGGCTCCATCCTGATGTCGCCAAAACGGACCAGCATGTGACGCAGGTAATCAGGGTTGGAGCTGAAGCAGGCCTTCCTGATCATCTCTGCGAAGACGAACTCCTCAGGCCTGTCTGCAAGCAGATAATCCAGCATCTGCGGGTTGGGTGAGTAATCCAGGTCCTGGATTCTCCAGTCATCTGAATTCGTGTAAGTGATCTTCAGGCCATTCTCGACAAGTACCGCCAGCACTTTGTCATCCATGCCACGGCAGGCCAGTTCCAGCGTCAGTTCGTCACTGCCGGGCAGGCCGTAGTCGCGGTTGTCATCCGCATCCAGCAGCAGCTTGATGATCGGGATATTGCCTTTGCGCACGGCGAAGTGCAACGCTGTCAAATCGCCAATCTGGGCGGCTGCCTGCCGGCCATCCGCAATCAGCTGCCGGACTGTGTCGCTGTCATCTGCATCGGTGGCGCGGATGAAGGCCAGGGCATCCTGCTGCTCCTCAGTCATGTCCTGAACAGGCAGCTCATCCAGCAGGCTGGCAATCTCATCCATGCTGCGAGGCTCGTAACGGATCTCACCAGCCACCGGTGGCCTGGCATTCACAGTATTCTGTGCGCTCTGTTTCCGTGCATTGCCGCTGTCATTGCTGCAGCCGGCCAGCAGAGGGGCTAGCGCGCTGCACAGCGCAAGCCTGCTCAGCAGATTCTGTCCCATGCATAGATTCTACTGCAGCCCAGACTGGAATGCCAATCCAGACTTTGAGCACCCAGCAGCGCATACAATCCGCTGTGATGTCCAAAAAACCCCTTGCCTGGCGCATTGCTGGCCTCGTCATCGTCCCGCTGCTGATCGTATCCATCTATCTGCTGGCCCGGGCTCAGCGCCCGCTGGCCAGGCCGGCTGTTGCCAGCGAGGGCATTTCCCGGCCGGGCCATGTTGTCAGTGAAGTGGGAACGGACGCCTGGTGCATCCATCAGGACACGGATGGCACCTACTGGCTGGGTTGCACGGCCAGCGGCCTGTACCGGATTGACGGTCAGGAAATCACTAACTACACGGAAGCCGACGGCCTGGCTGGTAACAATGTGCGCGGCATCACTGGCGACGGCTCCGGCGGCCTGCTGATCACCACGAGCAAGGGGCTCTCCCGCTTTGATGGGCAGCGCTTCTCGCTGCTTGAACCGGTCGATTATGGTGACGACTGGAGCAGTCTCAAGCCAGGGCCGAAGCAGATCTGGTTGATATTGGACCCTGCGAGGAATAATCCCTGCCTGTTTGATGGCGACAAGTTGATTAGCCTGCATTTGCCGCCGACTCCCGGACTGGAGGAATTCCGCAGGCGCAACCCGAATGTCGGCTATGACCCGGCCGGTGTCTACACCATCCATACGGACCGCAGTGGCAATGTCTGGTTCGGTACCGCCTCGCTTGGAGCCTGCCGCTGGGATGGCCACGAGTTCAGCTGGCTGTACGAGGACGAACTGGTGAACCCCCCGGGTGGTGGCAATTTCGGCCTGCGCTCCATCTTCGAGGACCGGGATGGCAGGTTCTGGATCTGCAACACACGGCAGCGCTTTGTGTTCTCCGCTGATTCAAGAGGAGAAGCTGGATTCCAGCAGCTTGTCTATGACAGAGAGCCAGGCCTGCCGGATGCCGCCACTGACAATGCGGATAACTTCAGCTACTTCGCCTCAGTCGCACAGGATCCGGACGGCTCGCTGTGGCTGGCCTGCGGCACTGACGGAGTCTGGCAGTATGCCGCCGGCCAGGTGCAAAAGTACCTGATTGGTGATGGCGTGTTCGCCATGACTGTCTACCGTGACAATGCGGCCCGCACCTGGGTGGGCACAGGCGAGCACGGCCTGTACTGGCTCGATGGTGAAACGCTCAGGCCCTTCAGCCCGGACAGCCTGTGATCAGATGCCGTCAGACAGGCTGAACTGTCCGATGCCGGTCAGCTCAGTCGGGTCCAGCAGCCGGCTGAAGTGGCGTGCATTGCTTTCATGGCCCAGCACCGTGACGTACACATCACCGCTGTCGGCATCAGGCGGGACGATCACGCTGATTTCCGTATTGCTCCATGCGCTGACCGTGGCCAGGGTGCTGCCACCACCTTCGCTGCGGAAGCTGACGAAGCTGTCCTCCTGCAGCACTCCGAACTTGTCGCCGCTGAGCACGACAGTCTGTCCGGGATAGCCGCGAGGTTGAGTCAGGCCCAGCAGGAAGGGATCGGCATCCAGCACCTCGATGTCATCCAGGCTCCAGCCGTTGCCAGCCTGGCTGTTGCCATCGGAGTCAAACAGGAACAGCAGGCGGAAGGGCTGCTGGGACATCCCGTCCAGGTTGAACAGCAGCGGCTGGTAACCCGCACTGTCATTGCGCTGCTCGAACAGGTTGGCTTCCAGCACCTCTGTGCCGTCATAGCGCACCATGTAGACCACTGCACGGTCGCCATTCGAGGCATCGACATCGAGGCTGTGGTGCAGGCGGATCCGCGGCCGGACTGTCGCACTCAGGTCGATCAGCGGGCTGTACAGCCAGCCCAGCGCATCGTTGCCATAGTCGCCACCGCCATCCGGTCCGAAGTAGGCATGGTTCAACCCGCGCCAGGGGGCCTGCGTGCCCGTGCGCCAGCGCAGCGGGTCAGCGCCGATGCGGAACCACTCGCCATCCGGCTGGCCGTTGTCAGTCCCACCGAGGTCGACCACATCCTCGAAATCCTCCAGCCAGCCGGGGCCGGCCACGGGGTTCACCACACTGAGCACGACGCTGTCCTCGGCGGCCAGGTCGTCCAGCCCGCCGTTGTCACTTTCGTCGTCATAGGCCCGCGCGCGCAGCAGCACCGTGCCAGTGCCCGTCTGGCGGCTGTCCCAGCTTGCCGTGAATGTCTTCGTTGGGTTCTCCAGGTCATTGTCCGGGATGCTGTCAAACAGCACCGGCGGAGCGCCGACCGGCAGGCCGATCAGCTCGACCGCCACTGTGTCATCGCTCAGCGTCAGCTGCACATCCACGATCCCGTCCACGCTGGCAGCCGCCAGCGGGCTGTCAATGCTGACGGTCGGCGGCGTGCCCTCCGGCACGGTGATGTGCACGTCGTCAATCCACATCCCGCCGGCCTGGTTGCCGCCATTGCAGTCGATCACCCAGAAGATGCGCACCTCCGCTCCACAGAACGGTGTCAGGTCAAAGCTGTAGCTGTCCCAGTCCGGGTTGCCACCGCCGAAGAAGCCGTCCCCGGCGTAGGTCTCGTCATCAGCGGTGATGAACAGGAAGCCGCCGTCGTTGGCCATCCGGTGCAGGTAGTTGAACTCGAGAGACGCGCTGGCGAAGCCGGTCAGGTCGATCACCGGCGCGTACAGCCAGTCATTGCTGTTCGGGGCGTAGTTGGCCGTACTGCCACTGGAGTGCATCGAAGGGGTGGCATCGCCGCCGTCTGAGTTGTCAGCACCCCAGATTGTGTTGTTCGTGCCGGCGTTGCCATCCAGCACGGACCAGCCCGCCGGCAGTGTGTCATCCGCGAGGCCGTCGAAGCCCTCCTGCCACTCCGGCACGATGTGCGCATTGTCACAGCTGACATGCAGCGGCAGGCTGATGATGTGCCCGACATCGTCCGTCACCGTGGCCGTGATGGTCTGCCCGCCGTTGAACTCAAACGCGCTGTCCCAGTTCAGTTGCCAGAACCCGCCACTCTCCGCTATCACGGTGCCGAGGTGCCGCGTCGGGGTTTCGAAGGACACCTTGAGGATGTTGCCGCTGCCGCCCGTGATCTCGAGCTGCAGGTCCGTCAGGCCGCTGACGGTCGCTCCCTCCAGCGGGCTGGCCCAGCTGACAACCGGCGCTTCATAGGGCCCGGCATCGTACAGCTTGATCGCCTCCCAGACGTTCACGAAGCGCACCGTGCCGTTGGTGTCGTTGTCAATGAAGCCGCGCGGGTTGGCGCCGTTGTTCACATGGTCCATCACGGTGGCGCTGCCCTGCAGCATGCCGCGCACCTCATGGTTGCTGCTGTCCGGCCCCATATGCGCCCACAACAGCGCCGCACAGCCCGCCACGTAGGGGCAGGCGAAGCTGGTGCCGGCGCCGCTTGCGCCGTAGGATGTGTCCGAACCGTTCGATGTCGAGCGCACCTGCACGCCGGGGGCCGCGATGTCCACCCAGCTGCCGTAGTTGGAGAAGTTGGCGCGCGCGTCGTAACGATCGGCGGTCGGGATCTCGCCGTCAACCTGGCTGAAGTCCTGGTCGTTGGAGTCGTTGACAAGCGTGGTCGCACCGACCCCGAGGCATTCAGGGTAGTAAGCCGGGTAGAACAGCCCGCCCCAGTTGTTGTTGCCGGCCGCCACCACCACCAGCACCCCGTCGCTGTCGCACTGCTTGGCCGCCAGCTGCATGATGCGGTCCGGGAAGTCCCCGCCGAGCGACATGCTGATGATGTCCGCGCCGAGGTAGTCCGCCAGCAGCATGCCCTCCGCCACCTGGGTCTCGCTGCCGCTGCCGCCGCCGCTGAGCACCTTGACCGGCAGGATGCTGACCTGCTGGTTGGCACCGGCCAGCCCAAGCCCGTTGTTGCCGACGGCGCCGACGATGCCGGAGCAGTAGGTGCCGTGGCCGTGGTCGTCAAACGGGTCGTTGTCCTTGTTGATCACGTCCGTCAGGATGCCCGGCTCGTTGTAGGGAAACTCCGCGGCGGGCTCGATCGCGTTGTCAGCGAGGTCCTCATGCGTGTAGCGCACGCCGGTGTCCACCACCGCCACCACGACGTCATGGCTGCCGACCCCGCTGTCCCAGGCCTGGCCGTCGATCGCGCCGATGCGCCAGTTGGCCCAGGTGCCGCCGTCGCTGCCGCTCAGGTTCAGGTGCATCGGGTCATTCGGGGCAGCGCTGGTGCTGCGGTTAAGCTCGCCCATGCGCTGTGGTGCAGCCGGTGAGGACTGGATCACCTGCTGGATGCGCTCCTGATCCAGCGGCACCGGCTCAGTTTCCACCGTCTGGCTGATGTCCAGGTAGAAGTCGTAGGTCACCTCGCGCACCAGGCCCTTGTTCTCGCTGAGCAGCTTCTGCATCAAGGCATCGAGCTGGCTGACATCCGCCAGGCCCGGCACCTCGTAAGCGGTGAAATTGACATCCCTGTAGAACACGCGGCCGAACTCACTGAGGCCGTAATGCTGGGCGAAGTTGTGACTGACGCGGCGGTAGAAGGGATGGTCCACCAGCGGGTGGTTGTCCGTCGCCCGCCTGAGGTCCGCCTGCGCCCCGCCGCCCATGTACTGCTGCTGCACCGCCGGGTCGGGCTGGTTCTCCCAGACGACCACGAGGCGGTTGGCGGCGAAGTCCTGTCCGGCCCGCGCCGTGCGCCGAGGCAGTTCCAGCTCGGCCTCCGGGTCGGCTGCATTGCGCAATCCGGCGAGGTTGGCCGGCTCACCGGGCAGGGCCAGCATGCCGGGGTCATCCACGAGGCCGGTGCTGCCTGCATCGTTGCCGAACACCGGGGCACTGCCTGCATCCGGTTCAGCACTGAGCTGCTGCTGCGAGGCGCATGCGCCGATCAACAGCACAAACAGGATCATAGGAGTGAAGATGCTTCGTTTCATTGCTTTTCCAGCCAGTCGGACAGGCATGCTTGCCTGCCCTTTACAATTCTTCCACAAATTACATGCTACTTCAAATTGAGATGAAACCGACCGCCGGTACACAATTAATGATTGGTATGTGTCACCATAAAATCCGGTAAAATCAGGGTGTTTACCCGTATTCCACGCTGAAACCAGAGGAATTCCTCATGAGAAATGCACTGTATGTCTGGGCCATCGCCGTCTCAATCCTGCTCACCTCCTGCGGAGGCGGGTCGGGCGGAGACCAGGTACTCTTCAAGCGCGAGAAGTTCGAGTTCAACGAGGATCAGCCGGTCCTCGAATACAGCATCGAACATGCCAAGCCCGCGCCGGAGATCACCGTGGCCATGGACGGGGTGCCGGACCTTTCAGACCTGCCGGCCGTCGAGCGCAGCTCGAGCAATGCGCCGGAGGACTTCATCCGCTTTGGTTCGCAGCTGATCACGCCGGAAATGAAGTCCTTCTCCAGTGTGGACGGGGATTTCCTCGTGATGACGCCGGACTGGGTGCGCACCGCCAACCCGCCCACCAGCGACCTGGCCTGGGCGGTCTACGGCTTCGGCCTGACCGGCTATGTCAGCCCCGGCACCCTGCAGCTGTGGTGGGATGGCACCACGCCGCCCGCCGGCAACTACTTCATCGGCATCAGCAACTTCGATGCCGGCCGCTGGCAATGGTTCCAGGGACCGGCCCCCGGCACGGCGATGGACTTCGGCAACCTGGCGGACTTCTTCTCCCCGACGGACACCCTGTACATCGCCGTCGTGCTGACCGGGCAGGGCAGCTACAGCCTCGGCCAGCTGCGCCTCGGTGACAACATCGCCCCGGTGGCGGACCTGCAGGCTGACACGACCAGCGGCACCGTGCCGCTGACCGT
Organism: Planctomycetales bacterium; assembly: GCA_022646745.1. Taxonomy (GTDB): domain Bacteria; phylum 4484-113; class 4484-113; order 4484-113; family JAFGCY01; genus JAHEFU01. The sequence continues at coordinate 1,455,991 of CP060262.1, forward strand.
CAACTTCGACGCCAGTGCGAGCTATGACATCGACGGCGACATCACAAGCTTCGAATGGGACTTCACCGGTGACGGCTTCGGTGCCCCCGGTACCGACCAGACCGCCCAGCATGTCTACAACCAGACAGGCAACTTCCTCGTGCGCGTGCAGCTGACGGACAATGAGGGCGCCCAGCGCATCGCGGAGACCGTTGTCAGCGTCACCCCTGTCATTGACAATGACCCGCCTACGGCGGTGCTCGGCGCCAACAAGACCACCGGTTCCGCCCCGCTCACCGTGCTGTTCAACGGCACCGGCAGCTCCGACCCGGACGGCACGATCGTCAAGTACGAATGGGACCTTGACGGCAACGGCAGCTTCGAGAAGGACACCGGCGCGGTTGACAGCACGTCCACCACCTTCAACGATCCCGGCAACTATGACATCAAGCTGCGTGTGACCGACGACCTCGGCAGCACGGCGACTGACAACCTGCTGATCGAGGTGATGGAGGTCGGTGCGCAGAGCCCGCCGGACGCACTGATGCTGGTGGATTACGGCTTCCGTACCGATGACGGCGTGTTCAACTTCGACGCCTCCGTCTCGACCGACCCGGACGACGACATCGTCAAGTATGAGTTCGACTGGGACGGTGACGGAACCTACGAGCTTGACAACGGCGGCACGGCCACTGCCCAGCATACCTATCCCGGCATCGGCACATACACGCCGGTCCTGCGCGTGACCGACAGCGGCGGCCTGAATGACACCTTCCAGGCCACGCTCATCGTTGACAGCGCCGGCAACTACCACGAGACCGAGGCGAATGACGACAGCGCTTCCGCTGACCAGCTGCCGGGCTATGGCGGCTATGCGAAGGGCATCCAGGGCTGGCGTGGCAACCTCGGAGTGGGCGGCTATGACGGCAGCGAGGAGGACTGGCTTGTGTTCGCGGCACCCGAGCCACTGGAGGTGCAGCTGAACCTGGCCTTCATCGATGCCGAGGCTGACATTGACATCCGCCTGTTCCATGAGTCCGACCTGAGCACCTCGGTGGCATCCTCCACCGGCACCGGCAACACGGAGTCGATCAGCTACTCGATCCCGGCTGACAAGACCGGCACCTACTTCATCCGGATCTACATCTACGCCAGCGCGACTGACCGCGGTCCGGCGGACTACACCTTCGATGCCAGCGTGAACCGCCTGCCGGTGGTCACCTTCAACGTCAGCCCGCTCAGTGGCAACGTGCCCTTCCCGGTCACCCTGGATGCGACGGGCAGCTACGACCCGGACGGCACGATCACAAAGTACGAGTGGGACGTCGATGGCAACGGCAGCTTCGAGCAAGACACCGGCACGACCTCAGTCTTCATGGGCGACATGACGGTTTCCGGCACGGTGGCGGTCAAGGTGCGCGTGACCGACGATCAGGGCGGCAAGGTGACGAAGACCGTAAATGTCAACTCGATCAATGGCAACCCGAATGTGGTCCTGACCGCCAGCCCGCTGAGTGGCGAGGCCCCGCTTGTGGTGGACTTCGATGCCAGTGGCAGCACCGACCCGGACGGGCATGACCTGACGAAGTTCGAGTGGGACTACAACGGAGACGGCACCTGGGACGAGACCACCACCGACCCCTTCGTGACCCATACCTACTATTCGGCAGGCACAGTCAGCGCGATGGTGCGGGTGACGGACCAGTACGGTGCCAGTGGCACCGACTCGGTGGATATCTCTGTCAGCCTGACCTACGACGAGGTTGAGGACAATGACGACTACCTGACCGGCAACATGTTCCCCGGCACGGACTTCACCGGCTGGTTCGGCAACCTCGGGCCGGACGGGCCGCTGGATGGAGACGAGTCGGACTGGATGAAGATCCAGATCGTGACACCGGGCAGCTATGTGATCAACATGTACTTCACCGATGCGCTGTCCGACCTCGACCTGAAGCTGTATGACACCGACGGCACGTCCCAGATCGGCTCATCGACAAGCACCACTGACAACGAGTCGATCACGTACAACTTCACCGCGCCCGGTACCTACTACATCAATGCCTACGTGTGGGCCAGCTCGAACCCGAAGCTCGAGCAGGACTACATGATGGAGGTCCTGCCGGAAGCCTAGGCTGCAGACCGGACTGCGATGCAACTGCTTGTCCTGGTTTGTCCTGGGTTAGAATCTGTGCGGACGGAACCCGGTAAAGTGCGAGGACAAGCGCATGTTCAGACAGCTCAGTGGCCTGCTGGCCGGAGCGATGCTGCTGCTGGCAGCCTGCTCCAGCGGAAGTGGCGGCCAGGTAAACCAGCCGACAGGCGACGCTGTCCTGCCGCAGCTTGAATCGCAGCTGCCGGCCATTTCTGCCCTGCCTGCCATGCAGCGCAGTACCAGCAATACGCCGGAAGCCTGCATCCGCACGGGAGCCGACATCTACAAGGTCTCGGCGAAGATGAATGCCGAGGTGACCGGTGACAAGCTCTCGATGAGCCCGACCTATGATCCGCAGGGCGACCCGCCGATGCATGGACTGAGCTGGGGGATCTACGGTTTCAACATCGCAGACTACCAGCGCGGCACGGAGATCCAGGCAAAGTGGAATGGCACTGCGCCCGCCAGCTCCGGCATCTACATCGGGGTCAGTGATTACTCCAGCGGACACTGGCAGTGGCGCCAGGGTACGGCGGACGGGACCGTGGACTTCCCGGGGCTGGCTGACTATTTCTCTGCCAACGGCGACCTGTATGTGGTGGTGCTGCTGGCAACGGAGGGCCAGTTCACCTTCGGCAGGCTGCGCCTCGGCGGCAACTTCCCGCCGGTGATTGATTACACGATTGACAACGACAGCGCCCAGGGCAAGCTGACGGTCAACATCGATGCCTCCGCCAGCTACGATCCGGATGGCACTCTGACTTTCTTTGAATGGTCCGCCGAGGGTGGGCCGATCTTCGAGCCATCCGGTCCGTTCCTGTACTGGGAGTATGACCATGTCGGCGAGTACGACTGCATAGGCAGGGCGCATGACCTCGAAGGAGGGATGACTGAATTTGTCATCCCGATCAGCGTGACCCCCGTGCCTGGCAATGACCCGCCGGTGGCCGATATCTACTCTGAATCTGAAGTGGAATCCGGCCTGGTGCCGCTTTCCGTCACGCTCAATGCACAGGACAGCACGGACCCGGAGAACGGTTTCATGACATTCCGCTGGGACATTGACGAGGACGGGTACTTCGAGCAGTTCACCTTTGGCAGTCCGGTGTTCAAGGCTCTGTACATCGCAGCCGGCACCTACAACCCCAGCGTGATGGTGATTGATGAGTTCGGTGCCGTCGACACGGCCACGATGCAGATCGAGGTGCTGCCCGTGGAGGGCACGGAAGCTCCCGTTGCCAGACTGGAAGCCGTCTACTGGTATGACAACACTGCGGGAGAACGGTACTTCACCGCACAGGGATCCTACGACCCTGACAATGACATCGTGAAGTACGAATGGGACTTCGAGGGTGACGGCACGTTCGACGTTGATTCAGGGATCGATCCCGTGAATAACGTGACCTATTCCCAGGATGGCGGCGTGTTCAACGTCACTATGAGGGTCACTGACAGCGGCGGACGCAGTGACACGGCAACCTGCCCCGTAATGGTCACGCCATTCTCCGGCCAGCCGGAGCTCGAACCGAATGACAGCCCGGAGACGGCGATCAGCCTGGGCAGTTTTGGCAACGAGTGCGTGCGGGTGCGCGACTTTCCCGGCCAGCTCAAGTTCGCTGAGGATACAGAGGACTGGTATGTGGTCCATGCCGCACACAACGGCCAGCTGTGGTTCAACCTGATCTTCACGCACAGTTTCATGGACATGGACATTGAGATGTACAGCCCTCTTGACCTGGTGAACCCGCTGTACTTCAGCTACTCGGATACCGACAACGAGTTCATGTCCGTATTAATTACGGCACCGGGGGACTACTTCCTGCGGGTGTTCACCGACCAGGCAGGGGAGGCCGGGCAGGACAGCGGCTACAAGCTGGACTTCTGGGACCCCTCCAAGCCGGTGGCTTTCGTCACGGCCTCCGCAACGGTAGTGGAGACGGGGACCGAGGTTGTGCTCAACGCGGGCCGCAGCTATGACCGTTACCTGGAGGGCCTGATCTACTTCTTTGACATGGATGGCGACGGGATCTTCGAGAGCGAGCCCGGCGGATGGCTCGGTACTGGCACCGTCAGCTGGGAAGGACCGCAGGAGCTCGGCGTCAAGGTACAGGACATGCTGGGAATGGAGTCAATCGCCACGGTGACAGTGACGGGCATCGCCCCCTGAATGATCGCTGGCGGATTGCTTCCTGGGAAAGTCAATGATCGAGACTGATCGAGTAGAATTTTCCCAGCCTCCTGCACTGCCATAAGGAACCAGGCAGGTTCAAGGAATAAAGATGAAAGCTCTTCTCGCCATCGCGTGCGCAGGCTGCCTGCTGCTCGCGGCTTCATGCAGCAGCCAGCCGGCTCAACCGGAGCAAGCGGCTGACCTGCCCGTTTCCGCGCAGGCTGAGGTTGTACAGCTCAGTCCCTCGCTGTCTGACGGGCTGCCGGGTCTGGACAGCCTGCCTCAGCAGCAGCGCAGCGCCAGCAATGTCCCGGAGGACTTCCTGCGGGATGGATATCAGACTTATCAGCCTGATGCATTCGCCAATGCGAGCATTGTCGGGAACATGCTTGTGATGGTTGCGGATTACGAGCCAGCGGCCGAGCCGCCGACACGTGAGCTGAGCTGGGCGATCTACGGTTTCAACATCACTGATTTCCAGCGCCAGCCGGAACTGCAGGTACTGTGGGAAGGCCCCAGGCCGGACGGAGCGCGCCACTACATCGGTGTCAGCGACTTCAGCAGCAATCGCTGGCAATGGTTCCAGGGCACGGATCAGGACATCATTGATTTCGGTAGCCTTGACGGCTACTTCTCCGGGAATGGCGACATCTATTTCACCATCCTGGTCGCGGACAAGGGCAACTTCAATCTCAGCCGGCTGCGTCTGGGGGAGAACCTGCCGCCCGTGGCCAGCCTGATCCCGAACCAGACCAGTGGAACGGGCTCTCTGGAGGTCCAGTTCGACGCCTCGGGATGCCACGATCCGGACGGCAGCATTGCAGGCTACGAATGGTCAATGGAGGATCCGGACTACACGGATTTCCGGTACCCGGCCCCGGTGGTTTTCTGGACTTACGACCACGCGGGCGAGTACACCTGCACACTGCGCCTGACGGACAATGACGGAGCCACCGCCGAGCTCAGCATCCCGATTTCGGTCGCCCTGGTGGATGGCAACGCTGCGCCGCTTGCCTCGATCGTGCCTGACACCAGCGGAGGACCGGTCCCGCAGTGGATCAACTTCGACTGCAGCGGCAGCAGTGACACGGACGGCTCGATAGCCGGCTACCGTTTCGACTTCGACGGAGACGGGCATTTCGAGATTTTTGGCAGTGCCGTGCAGAAGTGGTTCTTCGCCGAACCGGGCAGCTATGAGATCTCCGTGATGGCGATTGACAACCAGGGCAGCTTCGGCACAGCCTCAACCACGGTGGTGATTGACCCGGTTGATGGTACTGAGCCGCCGACCATCGTCGTCAAGTCCGACTACAGCTTCAACTCACCGGGTGCCTTCAGGATAGACTGGAGCGAGAGCAGCGACCCCGACAATGACATCGTCTCGTTCGAGACGGACCTGGAGGGTGATGGCATATTCGATTATTCTTTCGCCCCCGGTGAGGAATTCGTGGCGACCTATGCCCAGACAGGGCAGACTTTCAACGCGACATTCCGCGTGACGGACAGCGGCGGCCGGACAGACGTTGCCAGCATACCGCTGCGGATCGGGCCGAATTCCGGCCTGGCGGAAACTGAACCCAACGGTACCCCGGGCGAGGCCGAGGAGTTCACCGGCTTCATGAACTACTCCAAGGGGATCTGCAACTGGAAGGGCTCACTGGATGAGGGCGGCGGCGACAGCGCGGACTGGTACTCCTTCGAATCCGACCGCAGCGGTCCAGTGGCGTTCGTCGCGGATTTCCTCCGCAGCGAGATAGACATGCGCCTGGACCTGTATTCCGCCGGCGACACCGACAACCCACTGGCCAGCTCCCACGGCATCGTGGACAAGGAAATCCTCAAGTTCGAGCTACCCGCCGCCGGCCATTACCTGATCCGTGTGAGCATAGATCCCTCAGCACTGGCGAAGGGCCCCGGTGACTACACATTCCGCTGCCGCAACTATGACGGCCCGCACGCCGCCCTGTCCGCTGATCCACTCTTTGGGTCGGTTCCATTTGACATTTCGCTGGATGCATCTGCCAGCACAGTTGAGATGGGCTACATCACTGAATACCAGTTTGATGTCGACGGTGACGGGATCTTTGAAGTGACCGGCCAGTTCCAGCCCACCTATGACACGCAGATCACAGTACCCGGTGCAATCGTCGTCAGCGTGCGCGTAATCGATGAGTGGGGCCTCGCGGATACAGACTTCGTCATAGTCACTGCCTTGCCCATTTGAACCATGCCAGGGGTAGCTGGGACCTGCTTGCCGCGAAGCTCAGTTTGGTGATTCTTTCAGCTAGAATTCTGTGCTGCCCCTCCAGCATGCTGGAGAGTATCCGGGCGCAGTGAGGAATAAAGATGCGTGCTTCATTTGCCCTTCTGCTGGCAGGCTGCCTTTTCTGCCTGGCAGCCTGTTCATCCGGCGCTGCCAACCTGCAGGAAAAGGCTGCCACGCCTGAGCGCCAGTCCGGTCCGGTTGAACTGCCGCAGGACCTGCTTGCCCAGCTTCCAGCCCCGGCCGAGCTGCCCGCCGTTGGGCGCAGCTTCAGTGATACACCGGCGGACTACATCCGCAAGGGTGCGGAGATCATCACGCCCGGCAGCCGCGAGAATGCGATCGTGTTCGGGGACAGCCTGCTGATGGCCCCGGACTGGGACCCCGCCGCCAACCCGCCGAAGCTGGATGTGAGCTGGGGCATCTACGGTTACCACCTGCCGGGATTCGCAAGGGAGGCTCAGGTCGACCTGCAGTGGGGCGTGCGCCCGGACTCCGGCGAGTACTACGTCGGCATCACGGATTACGGCAGCGGCCGCTGGAAATGGCAGCTTGGCAATGACGATGACCACTTCGACTTCGGCTCGCTGGACGGCTATTTCTCGAACTTCGACGCGATCTACTGCTGCGTGTTGCTGACCGGCAGCGGCAGCTTCGAGCTGACCCGTGTGCGGCTCGGTGGCAACTTCGCCCCGACCGCCAGCTTCACCGTGGCCCAGGACAGCGGCCAGTACTTCTTCACCACAGGGTTTGACGGCTCCGCCAGCTCCGACCTGGATGGCACGATCGCCGAGTACCACTGGTCATTCGAGGACCCAATCTACTTCACACCCGGTGACCTCGGGCCGACCCCCAGCCACGACTACGACCATGTCGGCACCTTCACCTGCACCCTGCGCGTGGTTGATAACGAAGGTGGCACCGGCGAAGCCACCGCCACGATCAATGTGACCGGTGAACCGGGCAACCTGCCACCGATCGCGGACATCGTGGCCTTGCCGAACGGCGGTCCGCTGCCCCAGGCCATCAACTTTGACGCCTTCAACAGCATGGACCCGGATGGCGGCATCGTCAATTACCGCTGGGACCTTGACGACGACGGGTTCCATGAGCTGCAGACCCCGGTCCCCTTCGCCTACCGCGAATTCATCGAGGCTGGCACCTTCACCGTCGGGGTGATGGTGATCGATTTCTTCGGGGAAAGTGCCACGGCCACGACGGATGTCACGATCACTCCGATCAGCGGTGAGAACCCACCCACTGCTGAACTGAGCATCGACTACTACTGCCTGCAGAGCGGAATCATCCGTTACATCGACACGAGCGGCCTCGTGGACCCCGACAATGACATCGTCAAGTACGAATGGGACTTCGAGGGTGACGGCACGTTTGACTATGACCTCGGCCTGAACCCCGGTGGTGACATCACCTACACGCTGCCCGGCGAATTCACGCCAACGGTGCGCATCACCGACAGTGGTGAGCGGGAGGCCACCGCCAGCCTGAAGGTGATCGTGTCAAACGGGGTGGACCCGCAGGAGACTGAGCCCAACAATGCCGAGACGGAGGCGGACAGCCTCGGCGGTTTCCTCAACTACGCGAAGCATATCCGCGACTGGAGTGCTAGCGTCGGCGGCAGCGACACCGAGGACTGGTACGCGATCGATGCCGACCGGGCCACGACCGCCAGCTTCTGGGTGGACTTCAGTTCGGCGACGGTCGACCTTTCACTGGCTCTGTACCATGAGTCAGACCTGGTCGTTCCGTTGATTGAATCGATTGACAACGTGGACCGTGAATACATCAACTTTGGCCTGCCGGCCGCCGGGCGCTACTACCTGAAGGTGTTCGTGCCCGGTTCCGCCATCGAGACCGGCCCGGGCAACTACAAGCTGACCTGCCTGGAGAACCATCCGCCCATCGCCGTGCTGACTGGATCACCGGACATTGGGTTTGCACCCTTGCTGGTAATGCTGGATGCCAGCCTGAGCTCGGACGATGAGGACGGGCTGTCGGTCATCTTTGACTATGACCTGGACGGTGACGGCTTCTTCGAAACCACCTTTGAGAACAGCACGATCAATACGACCCTCGTCTCACCCGGGTCATACCCGCTTGCTGTGCGGGTAACGGATTCGCTCGGGGAAACTGACATCGCCTACAAGATAATCACCGTGAACTAGGCCGGCCCGCTCTGGCCTATAATCAGGATGCGGCGCTGTGCCGCTCGTGAGACATGAACACCGTTGGACAGTACAACTGGGTGGCACTCTTCCTGCTGGGCGGGGCGGTGCTGATCGGGCTGGCATTCGCTTTCCTGAACCTGTGGCGTCCGCGGCGGCCGAACTTCCTCAAGCGCCTGAGCTATGAATCCGGCGCGCAGGCCACCGGTGACGCGCTGGTGCGCTTCAACATCCGCTTCTACATCCTCGCGATCGTGTTCCTCATGTTCGACGTGGACATCATGTTCATCTTTCCCTGGGCCACCGCCTTCCGGCTGCTGGTGTTCGGTAATGACGACATCACCTTCACGCCGATCGGGGCCGCCTCACTGGGTGAGATGTTCGTGTTCCTCGGCATCCTGCTCGTCGGCTGGGCCTATGCCTACCGCAAGGGAGCGCTGGAATGGGTCTGAAGGACCTCATCCGCGAGGCCAGTGCCCATTCCCTGTGGCCGCTGATGCTCGGACTGGACTATGCCACGCTGGAACTGTTCAGCGCGATCTCGCCGCGCTATGACATCGCGCGCTTCGGCTCTGAGGTGATGCGCCCCAGCCCGCGCCAGGTGGACCTTTTGATCGTGGCCGGCGTCGTCAACAACAAGATGGCCCCGGTGATCCGCCGGCTGCATGCCTCGATGGCCGACCCGGCCTTCGTGATGGCATTCGGCGCGGGGGCGATCAGCGGCGCGCCCTTCGACGGCAGCTATGCGGTGGACGGGGGAGTGGACCGCATCGTACCAGTGGACATCTATGTGCCGGGCGACCCGCCGCGGCCCGAGCAGCTGATCGATGGCATCATCGCCCTGCGCGAGCGCATCCTCTCGGGTGCGCTGGATGAGCGGTTTGCGTGGCGGTAGGATCGCATTACCATGAACCATGAGTATCAAGGCCAGCTGCCCTTGTCAGGTCAGGGAATCACTCCCCTGGGATCCTGATCCTCCTGCAAGTGTCCGGGAGGAAACCCCATACTTCAAACTGCACAAGCTCATCATCCGCAGGGAAAGCTGGCAACGCGGAATCCTGCACATCTGCACCAGATGCAATGCCGACTGGTATCTCGATCATGCATCGGGATTTCTGCTCAGAATTCCGGCAGGCTGCCTGGATAAGGCCAGGTCCTGGGATGCCGGTATGGAGAAACCGGCGAAAGTGCTTGCGGAACTGCTGCTGAACATTGGCAGCGTTGGATTCGCGGCGTTTCAAAGGCGGATGAAGTGGCTGATGTTCCCATGCTGTGTCAGGGATCATGCGGGCGTCTGGCATGAGAAGGCCTTTGTCATCCTGAGTGCCTCGATGCCCCTTCCCGAATGGCAAAAGGGAGAGTCTGCATTGTCGGATGCAGCGCATGTTGAGCAGTCAAGGTTTGCCCTGCCGCTGGATATCCGCAGGGAAAGCTACAATGCCATGGAGATTGCCATGGGCTTCAATCCGACTTCGATCCGGACGTCATCCGGCCGCTGTTTCAATCTCTGGCCAAACACGGACTTCATGGACAAGGACGGGATCATCGGATCTGAATGCAGCCTGGCAACAGATGTCGATCCGTTTCGCCTCAAGCTGCTTACAAGCAGCGAGCTGGGGCCGCGACCATGGCGGCGCAATGTCCGGAGGGTTGACTACCCGACTTTCCATGGAGAGCTGACGGAGGATTTTGAGGATCTTCTGTATTCATAGACTGGCTCGTCTCGGATTTCCCAGTGAATCAGTCAACCTGAAGAACAAGGGTCAGGGATACCGGAAGAACCGGCGCGGCCCAGCCGCGATTGGGAGGGGATGCAGCGAAGTCAGGGAAATGCGGGGACTGGAGCTGATCAGAAAACTCTGTGCGCTCGGTGGCTCTGTGTTGACAATTCTCCAGTTTGACTGGGCTGAGGCTAGCCTGCACTTGGTTGGCAATGCGGCTGGGGCGGAGCGATATTGGTGAACGCAGAGCCGCAGAGTCTGGCAATGAGTGTCGTCGGGCTCATTGCTTGCTCCGCATTGCTCATTGCAGAGGGGCTTTCCGCGTGGCTGCGCGCACGCGGCGGAGTGTGGCTCTTGAGAGCCACAGGGCCCTGTTGGTCTGCAGACCAACACACCATCACTCATTGCCTCGCGGCATGCTATCCCAGGCTCAGAGGGACTGCGCCACAACTTCCAACAACCGGTCTCTGGAATCCTTGCAGCTACTTCTTCTTCGTCGGCTTGGCCGGCAGTGATGAGACGTAGTCGTAGGACTTCCGGAACCAGCTGCGCAGTGTGCGTGTGTTACCAAACAGTGCAGGCGGCACGGTGACATACTCCCGCTGGACATATCCGGGGATAGAGTGGTAGAGCCGGGTACCGTACTTCTCGAGGAAGGCCTCACGCTCATCCTTCGCCAGCCGCAGGCCGATCTCGTTGAACTTCGAGATGCTGGAGTACATATTGCCGTTCAGTGAAGTGTAGGGAGCCGCCGCCCCCCTGGCCTCGACCCCCTCCACGCCCTCGATCATCTTCATGTAGGCCGCGAGCACTGCCGGGTCCACATCCGCAAATTTGTTCTTCGCCATGCCTGCCTCCGGGCTGATTCTAGCTTTTGCTGCAGGGCCTTGGAACAGCATTGGAAGCTGCCCCATCGGCTAGAATTACAGGAACCTTCTGCATTTGATATGTATAAGGTAACGCTGTGGGGCTTTTGATCGTTTATATCTGTATGCCGATTGCCGTAATCCAGCCAGGATGGGGAGGACTTGGTGCTCCCTGATGAGCTTGCCGGTCAGATCCGCGAGGACTGCGGTGATGTGCTGCTGCTGGACCCCGCCCGCGGCTGGGCGATCCTGACGGACAGCGGCCAGCTGCAGCTGGTCTGCCGCCAGCTGAAGAACATCGGCTTCATCCGTGCGCTTAACATGACCGCCAACCACCTCGGCGGGCCGGACTTCCACCTCTACCTGACGCTCAGGCACGGCAGGCGGCATGATGTCAGTCTCACACTGAAATGGAAATTCACCCTGCTGGAGGGCAATGCCCCGGCAGCGGACAGGGGTGGGGAGGATACTGAAGCAGCGCCGGCCTATGCCGGGCAGAGCGTGCACCCCAGCCTGAGCCTGATCTGGCGGGCGACGGAGCTGATGGAGCGCGAGATCTTCGAGTTCTTCGGCATCCCCTTCGCTGGCAACCCGAACCTCATCGGGCTGATCCTCGACCCGCAGCTGCAGGGCTTCCCGCTCAGGCGGGAATTCCGGGCTGCCTCACATGAGAACTACGCAGAGAACGTGCTGAAGCAGCGCGCCGACGCGGCAATGCGGGAGGTGCTTGATGACGCGCAGCTCTGATCGCCGTGTTGAGATCCGCCGCGACCCGCTGCTGACGGAGAAGCTGGTCTACTCCGTCGGTCCGCAGCACCCAAGCCTGCCGAGCCCGCTGGAGCTGCGGGTACAGGCGGACGGCGAGCTGATCGAGCGCATCACGCCGGAGGTCGGCTTCATGCATCGCGGCGTGGAGCAGCTGGTGACCCAGCGCAACTACGCCCAGGCGGCTGGGCTGTTGTCCCGCTGCGAATGGCTGGCTGGCAGCAACGCCGACTGGCTGGTGGCGGATGCCATCGAGCGCATCGAGGGGATCACTATCCCGGCCCGCGCGCAGTGGCTGCGCACCCTTGTGCTGGAGCTGAGCCGGATCGGCAACCACCTGTTCTGGTTTGGCAACCTCGGTCTCGAGGCCGGCGCTTATACCCCGATCTTCATCTCGCTGCGCGAGCGCGAGATGCTGCTCGACCTGCTGGAGATGCTCAGCGGGCACCGCCACCACCATGGCTGGATCGTGCCTGGCGGCGTGCGCACTGCCCCGCCGGAGGACTTCAGCGGCCATGTGCGGGCATTTTGCCTGTGGTTCCAGGGCCGGCTGGATGAATACGAGGACTTCTTCTCTGACAACGCAATCTGGATCAACCGCAGCGAGCTGATCGGCACGCTCGAGCCCGAGTTTGCCTTCGAGCATGGCGCCACCGGGCCGGTGCTGCGTGGCAGCGGGATCGCGCATGACCTGCGCCGCGACCAGCCCTATGCGATGTACGGCGAGCTGGACCTGCATGTGCCGACCGGAGAGTATGGCGATGTGCTGGACCGCTACCGCGTGCGCTTCGTCGAGATGCGCGAGAGCCTGCGCATCATCGAGCACTGCCTGGCTTACATTGACAACGGCGAGCTGCGCAATGCGGAAGTCAACCCGGACTTCGCGCAGATGGCGGTCTCGCGCGGCGAGGTCTACACGGCGGTCGAGAGCCCGCGCGGCGAGCTCGGCCTGACGCTCGTCAGCGACGGCACGAACCGCCCAAACCGCATGCACCTGCGTGCGCCGAGCCTGTACCACCTGTTCCTGCTGGACGAGCTGTGCCGCGGTTACCTGCTGGCGGACCTGTTCGTGATCTACGGCAGCCTCGACATCATGATCGGGGAGGTCGACAAGTGATGCTCCCGATGCTGGCAATCCTGCAGCAGCGCTACGACATGGACGAGGCCCGCACCGTCTGGGAGGCGATGCGCGCCTGGCTCAATACCGAGCCGCTGCCCGGCCTGCGCTTCAGCCCGGAGGTTGCCAACGGCATCATGCTGGTGACGGCGCTCCTGCTGATCTTCCTCCTGGAGCTGATGATCACCATCGGCCTGCAGGTCTGGGAGCGCCGCCTGATGGCACGCATGCAGGGCCGCCGCGGCCCGCAGGAGTACGGCGAGGTCACCCCGCAGCGCTTCCGGCGGATCTTCATGCAGATCGGCGTGCTGATCGGCCTGCCCGCGCTGCTGTACGGCATCAACTACTGGACCGGCGGCACCGCCGGCTGGCAACAGTTCGGTGGCTGGATCATCCTGTTCTTCGCCGTGGGCATGATGGGGCTGATCAACCGGCTGATGATCCTGCCGGCGCTCGGCCGGATGCAGGCCGCGCAGACCTCCGTCTGGCGCTTTCTGGCAACGCTGCTCTCGCTTTTGGCCTGGCCATCCCTCGCAGCCTGCGGCGGCATGCTCGTCGCTCTCCTGCTGGGCTTCATCCCGAAGGCGCACATCCCCTTCCTGCCGCAGCTCACCGTACTGTGCACCGTGGTCGCCTTCGTGCTCTACATGAGCTACATGTTGCGCTACTACTGGCGCCAGGGCTTCTACGACACGATCAAGATCTTCTTCAAGGAAGACACCGTCCCGCTCAGCGCTGACAAGCTCTTGTACCTGATCGCGCCGATCCTCGTCTACCTGCCGGCGCTGCTGAGCTGGGTGGTGATCCCGTTTGGCGTGGCGGCGGTCGACGGGCAGATCATCTACTACATGATCCAGGACCTGAACGTCGGCCTGCTTCTGATCATCGCCGACTTCGCGATGTTCCTCGTGGCCGTGATCATGTCCGGCTACGCCTCCAACAACAAATATGCACTGGTCGGCGCAATGCGCGAGGCCGCCATGCTGCTGACCTACGAGATCCCGATGCTGATGAGCCTCCTGTGCGTTGCCATCTTCGCCGGTTCGCTGAACCTGACGGAGATCGTGCAGCGCCAGACGATGACCTGGGGCATCCTGCCGCTGTTCCCGGCCTTCATCATCTACTTCGTCGTCAGCCTGGCTGAGACCAACCGCCCGCCGTTTGACCTGCCGGAAGCGCAGAACGAGCTTTTGGGAGGTTACCTCGTGGAGTACAGCGGGATGCGCTTCGCGCTGTTCTACGTCGCCGAGTATTCGAACGTGTTCATCGTCAGCGCGATCATGACCGTCTGCTTCTTCGGCGGCTGGAAGGGCCCGATGTTCCTCGGCCCCGACGGGCTGTGGCTGACGAGCCTGTTCTGGTTCCTGCTGAAGACCTATGCCGTGTGCTTCTTCTTCATCTGGGCGCGTTCCACGATGCCGCGCATCCGCGTGGACCAGATCATGTTCTTCTCCTGGAAGTTCCTGCTGCCGGCCAGCGTGGTCGTGATGGCGGCCACGGCGCTCGGCGTCGTCAACCGCCATCCCTGGTTCAGCGCGAACCAGATCGCAGTGTCAGACGTTGACGTGACCGCTCTGCAGCGCGTCACCCAGTTCCAGACATTGACAACGGCCGAGGCACTGGCGGTGATGACAGTCCCCGAGAAGGCCTTCTTCTGGGGCTACAACGTGCTGTGCCTGTTCTTCGGACTGTTCATCCTGATGATGGCCTGGCGCATCCTGTTCGTGGCGCGCCGCCATCCGCAGCCCCGCCGGGAGGTGAGCTGGACCGGATGAGGATGCTGTCAACGAGCCAGAACCTGCTGCACATCCTCGGTGAGCTGCTGCTCGTGGCCGCCGGGGCCTGGGGCCTGTACCTGCGCATCGTGCTCGGCATCGCGCCGGTGCTGACGACGCAGTGGTTCGGTCCGCTGGCCCTGCTGGCGATCGGCCTGCTGCTGGCCGTGCTGCCGCTCACCCCGGCCCGCAATGCGGCCTGGATCAACCCCTGGTTCAGGCAGCGTCCGGGAGTCGCTTCACTGCTGTGGAGCTTCGCGGCCTGCGGCTGCCTGTATTCGCTGTGGCTGCAGTACGAGCTGCAGTTCACACTCAGGCCAGTGCTGCTCTTGGCGCCAGGCTTCCTTTACTGGTTCGTGGTGACGGCGCCGGGGCACCATGCCCAGCTGCGCAACATTGCCGCAGCCGGGGCGCAGGAGGCAGTTGCCAGCGAAGGACAGTCGGTGGAGGAGGTGCAGCGTGCCTGACGGGCATGACCTGACAATCCACCATCCGCTGCCGAAGCGCTGGTTCGGCTACACCGCGATGGACTGGTTCAAGTTCTACGGCTTCATCGCCGTGTCCTGGTTCACGCTGGTGTTCGTCTACACGAAGTACGGCGCACTGTTTGATGACTATGCCTCCAAGCAGCCCACCGAGCAGTACTCGCTGATGTGGTTCACCGCCAGCGGCCTGCTGCTGGCCCTGCCTGCGATCCTCGGCTTCTTCTGGTGGGCCTCCGGCGCGCTTGTGAAGTACAGCCGCTGGATGCTGCGCGACTTCACACTCTGGCGCCTGCTGCTGTTCGTGATCATCCTGTTCTTCTTCATCGTCGAGTTTGACCCGCTGGACCGGATCCACCCGAAGATGAGCGTGAAGGGCATCGCCGACACGCCGAACCTGACGCTGCTGCTGAGCGGCGAGGGCTTCGCGATCTGGCGCGAGACCGGCAGCCTCCCGGTGTTCAAGTTCCAGCTCGGCTATTTCCTGCTCTGGGCGCTGTTCTGGTTCCTGGTGTTCGTGCTCAACCTGAGTTACCTGGCAACGGGATTCAGCCAGTTCTGGTTCTTCAGCAACCGCGTGCACCGCTACGGCACTTCAGTGCTGACGGGCTTCCGCGAAACCGCCCGGCTGGCGACGAACGAGCCCTTCACCGAGGACTACCCGCGCAGCCGGCCGAAGCTGCCCGCGGCCTACCGCGGCGTGCCGCTGCTGAACGTTGATTCACTGAGCGAGGAGGAGGCCCTGCGCATCATCGCCGCCGATGGCAGCGGTGCGATCGCGCAGGCTCCCGGGCAGCCGACGGTGCTGTTCGTGGACCTCGGACGCTATGACCATGACCCGGCGCTTGGCGAACTGAAGCGCGCGGACGGCACCGCGCTCGTCGTGTTCGAGGAGCGCTGGGCGATGCCGGTTGCCAATCGCGAGGCACTGGTGCTGCCGCTCAGGCGGCCACGCGGGGAGGTGCGGGACTGATGGAAACCAGCCTGCCCGCCGGACTGCTGCTGCTGCGCAACGTGGCCCTGCTGGCCGCGCTGCTGGCCGCCGCCGGCCTGCTCGTCAGCCGGCTGGACGGCATCTTCCGCCAGCTGCTGGCAACGGCCGGGATCGCCGTGCTCATCGCACTGCTGGCCGCCCCGCTGGCGGCTATCGGCGGCAAGCTCAGCTGGGCGGAAGCCTGGCAGCTGGACGCGCGCATCCTGGTGACGGCCAGCATGCTCGCCGGCTTCTACCTGCTTAACCTGCTGCTGTTCAACCGCCTGCCGGCGGAAGCGGGCCTGCTGCGAACATCTGCCAGCGCATGCCTGGCCGTATTCGTGATCAGCTCCCTGCTGTTCCAGCCGCTGGTTGTCAACCTGTCCAACATGCTGATCATCGGGCTGGTCGGCGGCACGATCGCCTGCGTGCAGCTTTCGCTGCACCGCTTCCATGACCACCGGCGCCTGCTGGCAATCCTCGCGGTCGTCGGCTTCATCGCCTTCTTCTGGGGCATGCTGGCACTCAGCGTACCGGCGCTCAGGCTGCTGAATTTCTTCTTCTGGCTGTTCACCGCAGGCGTTGTCGGCGGCGGAATCGGCTGTGTGACGATGCGCAATGTGTTCCACAGTGCGCTGATGCTGATCCTCTCGCTGTTCGGCGTGGCCGGCTACTTCATCCTGCTCAACGCTGAATTCCTCGCGATGGTGCAGGTGATCATCTACATCGGCGGCATCATGGTGCTGTTCCTGTTCGGCATCATGGTCAGCCAGAACATCATCGGCACCGAACTGAAGCAGAACACTGACCTGAGCCCCTGGGCAGCGCTCTTGTGCACGATGCTGTTCGGCTTCATGGCACTCGTCGGGATGTTCATGCAGTTCCCGCAGAACACCGAGTTCCCGCCCAGCGCGGCCGTGCTGACAAGCAATACCCAGGCCATCGGCTGGTCGCTGATGGCAACGTACACACTTCCCTTCGAAGTGGCCAGCGTGCTCCTGCTCATGGCGATGCTCGGCGCGATCATCCTGGTGAGGAAGGACTGATGTTACTGCTGCTGCTGCAACAGTCCGAGGGTGGCTCGCTGGCGAGCGAGGGCCTGGCGCCGATCATCCAGGCGATCGAGTTCGCCTCGCGCCAGTGGTTCGCCTCCAGCGGAGACACCCCGATGGTGTGGTTCACCAACGTGGACTACCACCAGTACTTCGTGCTCAGCGCGTTCATCTTCTGCCTTGGGCTGTACGGCGTGATCGCGCGGCGCAATGCGATCGGGATGCTGCTGGCGCTGGAGCTGATGCTGAACGCCGTCAACATCAACATGAGCGCGTTCAACTTCTACTACGGACCGAAATCCACCCTGGCCTCGTTCACCGCGGAGGAATCCGTGATGACGAACATGGGCCAGGTATTCTCGATATTCACGATCATCGTTGCCGCGGCCGAGGCCGCGGTCGGACTGGCGATCATCATCGCCTTCTACCGCATGAAGAAGAGCATCATGCTTGATGATGCCAACCTGATGAAGGACTGACGACTTGCAGATGACGACGACACAGCAGGAGGTGGGTGGTGCCTGAGATGCAGGGACTGCTGCCGCTGATTGCGCTTCTGCCGCTGCTGGCGGCGGGTGCGGGCCTGCTCATGCGCCGTGTGCCGGCCGTCGTCACTGCCCTACTCGGCGTGCTGTCGCTTGTGGCCAGCGCCGGGATGGCGCTCGCCGTCAACTCAACGCTGGATGCGGAGACCGGCCGCGCGGTCTGGCTGGTCAACTGGATCAGCGGCTACACCACGGAGATCCGCGCCTTCCCGCCGATCCCGCTGGCCCTGCGCGCGGACTACACCCAGGTGCTGTTCATCCTGACTACCTGTCTGATCGGCGTGGCGGTGCTGCTGTATGCGATACGCGAGCGGCGCGCTGACCCGAAGGCCGCGCAGTTCCATGCACTGCTGACATTCTTCTGTGGCTCAATGCTTTTATTCCTCGTCAGCGACACTTTGATCCTGCTGTACATCGCCTGGGAAATGATGGGCCTCGCCGGCTACCTGCTGATCCGCCACAAGGGCACGCCGGAGGCCAACCGCGCCGCGCGCCAGGCATTCTGGACGACGCGCGCCACGGACTTCGGCCTGCTGTTCGCGATCTTCATCTTCATGTTCGGCTTCGGCCGCTTCGGTGTGCACATGGTGCAGCTCAGCCAGGTCAGCATCGGCTGGGTGGCGCAGCATGTGCCGGACCAGCTGTCCGCCGTGAACTGGATGATCGTGGCCGGACTATTGGTGCTGCTGGCCGTGCTCGGCAAGGCAGCGCTCCTGCCGCTGTCATTCTGGCTGCCGGATGCGATGGTCGCCCCGGCGCCGGTCAGTGCGCTCTTGCACAGTGCCACGCTTGTAGCTGCCGGACCGCTGCTGGCCAGCGACCTGCTGTTCGGGCGCACCGTCGTACCGGTACAGGCGGACAGTGGCAACCCCGGCTGGTACGTGGCTCCGCTCGCATTGGCGGTGATGCTCGGCGGGCTGACGATGCTCGTGGGCTCGATCGTGGCCTGCTGCCAGAAGCAGCCGAAGAAGCTGCTGGCCTGGAGCACGGTCAGCCAGCTCGGCCTGTGCGTGATGGGCAGCGGAGCATTGGCAATGGAGGCCGCCCGCTTCCAGCTGCTGGCACATGCCTGGTTCAAGGCCGCTCTGTTCCTTGCGGTCGGCATCGTGGTGGCCCGCTGGCATGAGGCACAGGCAACACATACTGACGACGAACCAAGCTTTGACGACCTGAAGCAGTCCCCGGCCAGCGGCCAGCTGTTCTGGCTGGCCCTGTTACCGGCCGCACTGAGCCTGGCAGGTGTGATCGGGCTGGCGGGCTACTTCGGTAAGGACCAGATACTGTCAGCGCTGCTGTCACGCGCCGGGCAGGACTACGGTGGCAACGCACTGGCAACCACGATGCCCGCCATGCCGGGCTACTGGCAGGCCGGGGCACTGCTGCTGATCGCATCGATTCCCTTTACCGCAGCCTACTGTGCGCGCCTGCTGAGCGGGCTGATGCCTTCCCCCGGCAAGGAAGCTGCCAATGGCCTGGCGGAGCAGCAGTCCGCAGGCAATGGCTGGGCCGGACCGACTGTGATCTCCATCCTGCTGGCGCTGCTTGGCAGCATCGGCATCGCCGCCTTCTGGCCGTCCTACCGCGCCTACTTCGAGGGCCGGCTGCATGACCTGGCCTGGGCTGGCAACTTCGAACCGCTGGCCGCCGGCCTCTCGGTCGTGCTGGTGCTGGCCGGCGCAGTGCTTGGATTCATCTCCGCCTCGGAGCGCGGGCTGGCCAGCCCGACTCCATTGCTGACTAGCGTGACCGGATTCTTCCGCGAGGGGCTTTACTTGAAGCTCTTCTTCACCGGTCTCGTCGGTGGCTTCGGCGAGTTCCTCGCCATCCTGGCAGGCATTTCAGACATTCGCCTGATCGACTGGCTGTCAACGCGCATCGGGCGTGGTGGCCGCGGGCTGGCCAACGCCAGCGCCTGGCTGGACCTGCATTTCGTCGACGGCATCCGCTGGTGGTGCTGCGAGATCTGGTGGATCATCAAGCGGCTGCACGGCCGCTACTGGCAGAACGGGCAGATCCAGAACTACATGTTCGTGCTGCTGCTGGGTGCCGTGCTGATGTGCATCGTCGTCTCCTTCCCGCTCAACGAGACACTGCGGCGCATCATTCAGAGCTTCCTCGGGAGGTACGAGTAGTTGGACCAGACGCAGAGTTTCATAGGCTTCATCTCGTGGATCAGCAACCCCATCACCCAGATGATGCTGGCCCCGCTGGTCGGCTGCCTGCTGGTCTGCCTGATCCCGAAGAAGAAGATCCTGCCAATCAAGATCGTGGCCCTCGTGTTCTCGCTGCTCAGCCTGCTGTTTGCGGTGCTGCTGCTGACCGGGATGCCTGAAGGCGCCACCAGCTGGCGGCCCTACGCCGGATACACGGATACCTCGCAGAATGTGCAGGACCTGAAGCCGCTCGGGCAGTACACGCCCTTCCAGGCTGAGTTCCCCGGCTTCCAGTACCGTCAGGACATCGAGTGGATGGCGATCAAGATCGGCGAGAGCCGCAGCTTCAGCGTGCACTACGACGTCGGCATCGACGGCCTGTCACTGCCACTGGTGCTGATGACCTGTGCGCTGTTGCCACTGATCATCATCTGGGGCTGGTACCGCACGGAGCGGGTGAAGGAATTCCTCGCGCTGACCCTGTTCATGCAGGTCGGCCTGATCGGTTCCTTCGTCGCTCTGGACTTCGTACTGCTCTACCTGTTCTGGGAATGGATGCTGATCCCGATGTACGTGCTGATCGGCGGCTGGGGCAAGGACCGCGAGAAGGCGGCGCGCGCCGCGATCCGCTTCTTCGTCTACACGATGGCCGGCTCCGTGTTCATGCTGATGTCGCTCATCATCTGCAAGGTGATCAGCGCCGGCGTGTACAGCTTCCAGATCCCGAACCTGGCAACCTTCCTGCTGAACGAGGGCTACACCGACGTCGTGCCCTGGCTGAGGATGTGGATCTTCCTTGGCTTCCTTGTGGCCTTCGCCGTCAAGGCACCGCTGTTCCCGCTGCACACATGGCTGCCGCCGGCCCATACCCAGGCCCCGGCCGAGATGTCAGTGATCCTTGCGGCGGTGATGCTCAAGAGCGGGACATACGCCTTCCTGCGCGTGCTGTACTGGGCGCTGCCGGACCAGGGCTATGCAATCGGCCCGGTGGTTGCCACGCTGGCGGTCGTCGGCATAGTCTGGGGCGCGGCGGTCACGCTGGTGCAGACCGACATCAAGCGCATGATCGCCTACAGCTCGATCAGCCACATGGGCTTCATCATCCTCGGCTGCAGCGCCATGAATCCGCTGGCAACGACCGGCGCAATCTACCACATGGTGGGCCACGGCGTGATCATCACCACGCTGTTCTTGCTGGCGGACAGCATCGAGCGGCGTTACGGCACGCGCAATGTGCATGAGATCGCAGGGCTCGGATCAGCGGCCCCGCTGCTGGCGGGCATGCTTTCACTGGCGGCCTTCGCCGGCATGGGCTTCCCCGCGCTGGCCGGCTTCTGGGGTGAGCTGTACAGCCTGATGGGCGCGTTCGAGAACGGGCCGGGCTGGCAGACTGTGCTGGTTGGCAGCATCGACGGCAGCCTGCTCCTGCAGATCCTCGCCGCGGTGGCGGTGATCGGCGTGCTGACAAGCGCGGTGTACATGATCAGCCTGCTGCAGCGCACCCTGCCCGGTGATGCGCCGGAGTCGGCAAAGGGCCACGTGCCGCTGCGCGAGGCCATCGTGCTGTTGCCACTCGGGGTAGCGATCATCTTCCTCGGCGTCTACCCGAACTGGCTGATGCATATGTCAGCGGGCTATTCGGCGATGCTGGATTCGATCCACTCCGCCGGGATCTACTGATCCGCCTGCGCTGATTCCGCTGCGGGCTTCTTCTTCCCGCTGCCGACGCGGCTTTCCGTGCCGTCGAGGATGCGGCGGATGTTGCTGCGGTGCGTCCAGACCACGAGCAGGGCCACCGGGATGCCAAACGCCATATAGGGCCTGAGCGCCGGCACCGCCACTGCGAGGATGCCCACGCTCAGTGCCGCGAGGATGCTGCCGACACTCACCATGCGTGTTGTTGCCAGCGCGAGCAGGAACACGCCGAGCGGCGCCAGCACCCATAGCTGGTAGAGCGCGATCAGCACGCCGAGGCTGGTGGCGACGCCCTTGCCGCCCCTGAACTTCAGCCAGGGGGTGAAGGTATGCCCAAGGATCGCGGCCAGGCCGGTGATCAGCAGCAGCCAGGCGCGGCCGCTGATGGTCAGCCCCGGCGGGTTGACCGTGTCCATCAGGCGCCCAGCGAGTAAAACGGGCAGCAGGCCCTTGGCCACGTCCAGCAGCAGCACGGTGAGGCCAGCCTTCCAGCCCATCACGCGCCAGACATTGGTCATGCCGATGTTGCCGCTGCCATGTTTGCGGATGTCCATGCCCCCAAGCCGCGCAACGAGCCAGCCGAAGGGCAGGGATCCGCTCAGGAACCCGGCGAGCGCCAGCACTGTCAAGTAATATAGGGGCACGCGGGAAGTATACTCCGTGTGGCTGGCCGCTTGCGGCCCGGAGCAGATGCAGATGTCTTGGAACCCGTTCAGGCGCAGGGATGATGAGGAGCCGGCCCAGGAGCCCGCTGCACATGATGCCGCGGCTGCCGCTCCGTCCATGCCTGCCGATGACGACCCGACTGACCCGCTGATCAATGTCGCAAGCTACCGCGAGGAAAGCGAGACCATCCAGCGCTGGGACGGCATGCGCCTCGATCGCGTCAGCATCGGGGCCGGGGACGGCGCTGGTGGATTCCTCAAGCTGGTTCTGGAGCAGGGCGGGGCGGTCGCAGACGCATTGCCGGGAATCCTGCTGGAAGGCGGTGCACTGTTCGGCCTGCGCGACCTGCTGGCTGACGACAGGTCCGTACTCAGCGCAGCGATTGAGCCGGTGGATGTCAGTTTCCGCGAATTCTCCGCGGGCATCGAGTCCGGCCAGTTGCGCGTCCGCGTACTGGACATCCTCGTTGCGATGCATGACCTGGCGACCGGCTTCGCACGCTGCGAAGCAGGTGGGCTCGGCTGGCGACTCAATGCCGACGCACTGGGTTTCTGCCGCAGGCTGGACACTGCACCGGCAGGCTGGCAACTGCGCTTCTCGGGCTTCGGCGAACTGCAGCCGGGTGAGCCGGCTGATGCATCGGAGATCGTCACCCTGCTCCGGCCGCTGGTTGACAGTTTGCTGTCAGAACCGAAACTGCTGCCCGCCGGAAGCATCGCCACTGGACTGGACAGGCTGCTGGACGGCCTGCAGAACAATGACGGCCTGAGCCTCAGCAAGCTGGCAACGGAGATCCAGCGCAGCCTGCACCAGCTGCAGCTTGCCGGACATGCCACCACTGACAACGGCATGCGCCGCCAGCACAACGAGGACGCCTGGCTGATGCTGGAGATGCGCCAGCACAGTGCGATCGGCAGTTCACTGTGCATTGCCGCGGTGGCGGACGGGATGGGCGGGCATGAAAGCGGCGAGATCGCCAGTTCGCTCGCGCTGTCCATGCTGCGCCAGCAGCTGCAGACCGCCCTGACGGCTCCCAGCACCCGGCCGCAGGACACCGGTGTGCTGGCAATGCAGCTGGCAACGATCATCCCCGGCATCAACCGCGCGCTGATCGAGCGCTCGGCGATCGACCAGGCACTGACCGGCATGGGCACCACGCTGTGCGGCTTCGCGATGCTCGGCTCCGGCAGCACGCTCAGCAGCGACACGGCTGCGGGCTCAGCGGTGTTCAATGTCGGTGACAGCCGCTGCTACCTGGTCACGGCACGGTCACTGATACGGATCACCCGCGACCACAGCTTCGTGCAGGAACTGGTTGACAACGGTAGTGTAGACCCGGATGAGGCCTTCGACCATCCGCGCAAGAACGTGATCACACGCTGCCTCGGTGGCGACGGGCTGGAGATCCAGGCGGACATCTACAGCTTCCGGCCCGGGCCCTGCGAACGCCTGCTGGTCTGCAGCGATGGCCTGAGTGATGCGCTGCGTGACAGTGAGATCTCCGCCGTGCTGGCCGCCAATGCCCAAGCCGGCCTGGCGGTCACCGCCCAGGCACTGGTGGATGCCGCCAATGCGGCTGGCGGGCCTGACAACATCACGGTGCTGCTGCTGGACTGCCGGCTCTAGCTGGCGAACACCGCGATCCGCGCAGCCGAGGGGTCGCTGACATAGAGGTAGCCCGTGGCCGGGTCATAGGCCAGGCCGGTCGGGCCCTGTGCCCCGAACTCCACATTCAGCTGGCCGTCACTGCCGAACTGGAAGCTGTACTCGCCGCTGCTGTCAAACACGCTTACGCGTCCCAGCGATGGCTCGCTGACGAACAGGCGGCCGGTCACATCAGCCACAACATCCCATGGCGCAGTGAGTGTTCCGTTGCCAGCAGGGCGGGCCAGTTCAGCGGAAGCCGCGAATTCATTGTCGAGCAGCAGCACACGGTCATTGCCAGTATCGGCCAGCGCCATGCTGCCATCGGGCAGCAGCAGCAGGCCGGATGGCCCGGACAGCACCAGCTGTGCATCAAGCGGGTCCAGCGGGCTGTCAAGGTAGACGCCGAGCGGGGTGAAGGTCGAAAGCAGGTTGCGTCCGCCGTCCAGCGCCACGATCCGCTCACCGTCGCAGCAGATGCCGCTGAGCAGCCCGAATTCACCGGGGCCGCTGCCAGCGGAGCCGAACTTGGAGCGGAACTGCAGTGCGCTGTTCAGGCGGAACACCTGGCTGTAGCCATTGTCACAGAGGTACACTTCGCCAGTGCCGGGGTCGATTGCCAGCGCAGCCGGCTCACGCATTGCGGCACTGCCCAGTTTGTCAATCCGGTGCAGCAGGCGGCCGTCCTCGTCGAAGGCCAGCAGGGCCGGATCAGCTTCGTCGCAGACCAGCAGGCGCCGGTTCTCAGCATCAAACAGCAGGCTGCCCGGTGCATCAAGTTGCGGGCTCGTGATCTGGCGCAGCAGGTCGAAGTCCACCGCCTGGCTGGCCAGCACTGCTGACAACCCACTCTCGATGCCGTTGTCACGCAGGGCAGTGACAGCATACTCGTATGACCCAGCAGCCGGCAGGATGTCCGTATGGCTGCCGGCCTGCAGCAGTTCCTCATTGAGCTTGCTGAAGGAATCCTCTCCAGCCGCACGGCGGTACAGGTTGAAGCCCGTTGCACCTGACACGCTGTCCCATTCGAGGCGGCGCAACTGTGTGGAAGCGGCGCTCAGCCGGGGTGCCGGAGGTGCCGCCAGCGGGTACTCCACCGGCAGCGGGCTATACAGCGCATAGCGCCCGAAGTTAGTGATGCTGAAGGAGAGGGACAGGCCATCCTCCGCCAGGCTGGCGGACAGGCCGGCCTGTTCGTAGCGCTGGCTGGACTCATTCCAGGACTGCACATCGAGGGGTGTTGCCAGTGGCCAGGCACTGGACAGCAATAGTTCGATCTCAATGCTGCCATCCAGTTCGACAGGGATGAACCGGCCCTGCACGGCTGAGGTCGTGGCATTGCCGTCATCCGGAGTTGCCACCGGCGGGGCGGGCATGCTGCCGCTGATCTCGAAGGAGATTGCCAGGCTGCGGCCCTCCACTCCCGGCAGGCCGCGGTCACCTTCGCTGCGGTCGCGCAGCGCGATCTCGACATCGTCAGCCAGGGTGCCAGGCTGGATGATCGCCGTGATCCGTCCACCGTCACTCTCAAGCCTGGTGACGGTCTGCTCCTGCGGGCTGAATTGCACATAGCGTGCGCCGCCACCGCAGGCAGCCAGCACAGATGCCAGGGCCGCCAGCGCGGCCCACAGGCTCAATCCCCTCATCGCAGGCCCTCCTATGAACTGACGATGTTGGGCAGCAGCACCTCGGTCACGCGGCCGTACTGCTCGCCGATGATGTCATTGATCTTGATGCGGATGTTGTCCTTGAACAGGTCCTTGCCGCTCGGGCGGATGAAGTCGTCGGACACCGTGCGGGCGATCTCGTCGATGATCATGTCGCGGATGCGCGACTCATTCTCCATCAGGCGGATCTCCATGATCGAGCGCGGCTTCTCGGGCAGCTCAGGCATCTCCGGCGGCGGGGCTTCCTTCGGGGCGCCGTGCATCGCAGGCACGACCTCCACCCCGTCCGTGCTGCCGCCGGCAGCGTTGACGACCTCCGTGGCTCCGTCAGCCGGCGCAGTGTGCTCCTCCAGGCCTTCCTCCGGTGGCAGCGAGGCATGTCCGCCCTTGCCTCCGTCCTTCGGGTTGCCTTCCTCGTCAAGCCCGAGCTGGTAGTTGCGGTAGAGCTGCACGCCGCTGTCGTACTTCTCCATCATCGCCTCGTAGACCTCCCACTCGTGGCGGTCATACAGGCTGTCAACCTCGAGGATCACGTTCATCTGAACGAACTCATTGTCAGCGGTGTTCGTCTTGAACTCGCCGAGCTCGTACAGCACGCCCTCTGCCGGGACCACGAAGTTGTCAGGGGAGTCGCCATGCTCAGCATGCCCGTCGTCGGCATGCGCCGCGTCCTCCTCGCCCGGCACGGCCAGGGTGCCGCTGTCCTCGAGCTTCGACTTCAGCCCGTTGAGCTGCATGAACAGCAGGGCGCTGAATGCGATGGCCGCCACCGCGACCGCCAGCGAGGCTATCATCATCAGCGGTGGCTTCCCGCCGCCACCGGCGGCCTTGCGGACCTTCTTCGCAGGCTTGCCCTCCTGCACCTCATCAACATCAATTGCCTGATTGTCAGCCATACAAAATGCCCTCTCTTCCGGGGTTCAACTCAACAGTATCTATAACCTGCAGTTTTCGAACATGTGTCCTATTTCGGTCCCGCTTTATAACCGTGGAATTCCTTCAGCGTGTCGTGGTCGAGGATGTACACGCGGTTCTCGCTCCTGATCCGGTTGCGGTACTTCGGCGTGTTCGGCCAGTACAGTTGCCGGCTGCTGTCAGCAACATAACGGTAGTCGTCAATCGTAGTGTGCCCGGTGCTGGCAACGTCCATGAAATTCTGGCCAAACCCGGTGCCTTCCCCAGCTGGGCAGCCCCAGGCCAGCAGCGCGACCAGGCAGACCGGCAGCAGCATGATGGCCAGCCTGAACCAGGTCCTGCCGTACCATGCCTCAGCCATCTCAGTGCCCCGCCCCCAGCTCGTGCACCGGTATCCCCGGGCTGGGCTGTGGTCCGACAAGCGGCCCGGACGGCTCCTCCGCGGCATCCACTTCCGGCTCGTTGTAGCCCCGCAGGATCACGATCTCCACCCGGCGGTTCGCGGCCCGGCCGTGCACGCTGTCATTGCCCTGCAGCGGATGGGTGTCAGCATAGCCGGCCACACTGACCTTGTCCCGCGGCAGGCCGTTGGCGATCAGGAGCCTGGCAACGCTGGCTGCTCGTGCGGCGGACAGTTCCCAGTTGCTCGGGTAGCGCGCGCTGGCAATCGGCCGGTCATCCGTGTGGCCCAGCACCTCGACGGAATTCGGCAGGCGGTTCAGTTCGGCACCCAGTGCGGCCAGCACCTCACGGAAACCGGGCTTCATGTCGGCGCTGCCGCTGTCGAACATCAGCTGGTCGTCAAGGAATGTCAGCACGATTCCCCGCTCGGTGAAGCGCATGCTGACACGCTCATCGTGGCCGAACTCCTGCATGATCTGCTCACCCTGCTGGCGGGCCTCGTTGTCAAGGATGTCACGCAGCTTCTCCAGCAGTCCCTCATCCCCGTTCTCGCCCTCCATGATGCGGCGGAAGCGGAAGATCTGGATCGGGGTCTGGTGCTCCGGGAACAGGATCGAGGGCGACTCTCCGCCACTGATCGTGCCGATGTCAATCGGTGTCGTACTGGCGTCCTCCCCGATGCTCACCTCGGGATCGAGCGATGTGCTCTTGCGGTTGGCACCCATGCCGTTCGTCATGCTCTCCGCCAGGGCCTTGAACTTCTCCATCTCGATGTTCGACATCGAGAACAGGATGATGAACACGACGGTGAGCAGCGTGATCATGTCTGCATAGCTGATCAGCCAGCGCTCATCGCCGCCTTCATTGCCTTGTGGTGCCTGTGGTATGTACACGTATCACTCCTCGCGTGCTTTCCCCGTCAGCCTTCCTGCTTGACGTGGGAACGCTCCTTGGGCGGCAGGAATGCCGCCAGCTTCTCCTGCACGATGCGCGGGTTGTCACCGGCCTGGATTGAGAGGATGCCCTCCACCATGATCTCGCGCACGAGCACCTCCTCCTTGCTGGCGTTCTTCAGCTTGGAGGCCCAGGGCAGGAACAGTGCATTGGCACTGCCCACACCGTAGAGCGTGGCGATGAAGGCCGCTGCCACCATTGGCCCCAGGGAGCCCGGATCTGACAGGTT
Source organism: Planctomycetales bacterium (assembly GCA_022646745.1). GTDB lineage: Bacteria > 4484-113 > 4484-113 > 4484-113 > JAFGCY01 > JAHEFU01. Next base: position 1,484,362 of record CP060262.1, read on the forward strand.
TGACAGCACGAGCACGAGGCCCATCACCGTTCCCACGATCCCGAAGGTCGGGGTGAAGCCCGCCATAGTCTCAAGGTAGGCCGCGCCGACATGGTGGCGCTCCTCCACGAACTTGATGTCCGTGTGCAGGATGTCCTTCACCAGCTCGGTGTCGTTGCCGTCGATCACGAGCTGCAGCCCGTTGCGCAGGAAGGGATCCGTTTCGTTGTTGGCATCCTCCTCCAGCACCAGCAGGCCTTCGCGGCGCACCTTCTCGGAGAATTCCACGAACTTCTTGATCACCGGGATCGGGTCAACCTTGGGGCGCATGAAGCACTGCATGATCACCTTCCAGAGGTTGATCGAGGTCGCCAGCGGAAAGGCCACCATTGTCGCCCCGCCGGCCCCGCCGAACACGATGCAGGCAGCGCTGATCGCCATCAGCTGCGTCGGTGTCCCGCCCTCGATCGAGAAGCCTGCAAACACTCCGCCGAAGCAGATCAGTACTCCTACAAGGCTTGCAATATCCATTGCCGTGAGCCATCCCGTGGATTCCACGACGCCTCCCGGCAGCCGGCTCGAGCTGCCCGATGGACTATACTGATCGGATGCGGATCGTCAGGAATACCCTGCTCTACATCCTGATCGCGGTCGTGGTTGCTGGGATATTTAACGGCTGCTGGTACGTGTTCTTCAGCAACTGGCGCCACTTGCTCTGATTAGATGCATATTTGACCGGCGCTGGCCTCTGCGCGCATTCCCGTGCCGGATTGCTCCGGCGCAGTGCTTAACCAGGAATTGACAACGGTCAGTTCTGCTGGCGCAGGATCGCCGCGTGGTCGATCTTCAGCGGCTCAGCCAGCGGAGGTGTCTCAGGCATCTCCGTGCCATCCGGAACCGGCTGGCGCTGCGGGCCATCTTTCCACAACGGGCGCACCTGTTCAATGCTTCCGAACAGGTCACGCATCGCGTAGTAGATCGGCTTGATGCGGCCGTGGTACCTGATGTCCTCGACACCCCACTCGTCCCAGGTGTAGATCCCGCTCTTGCTGGTCAGGATGCGGTTCCAGCCGTCGAACTGTGAGCTGAGGATGCTGTTGGGGTCCTCCGCATCATAGACATCCATCCCCGGCCAGACCGCGAGCGCATCACCGCGCGCGCTGGACATTGCCAGTCCCACGCCGATGCCGTCTGTCACGACGCTGGAATTCTTCGAGGGTTCATCGATGTCACTCTGAAGCACACGGCGCTGGTGCGGGCCGACGAATCCAAGCAGGATCCAGGGCATGCGGATCTCCACCACCTTGCTGTCGGGGTCGGAGTTCCAGATCGCCTGCTGGGTATAGCGTGGCTGGCCCTCGATCAGGGTGCCACGCGGCAGCGGGTTGAGCTTGAAGGACTGGGACGGGAAGAATGTCCCGTCGCGCCCGAGACGGTAGATGTTGGTTTCCACCCAGGGCTCGAACCAGCTCCAGCGGTTCTCCTCCATCTGCAGGTAGTGCGGCTTGGCCTCACCGAGCGAGATGGACTTTGATACCTCATCATTGAAGGGCCGCCAGAAGCGCCAGGTCTCGGTCTGGTACATATAGGCCTGGCCACTCTTGATCTGCACGACGGTCTCCAGGCCGCTGTCACTGAGGAACTTCAGCGGGCCGGGCCAGGCGAAGTTGCCTCCGAGGCGGTCAAGTACGTCGTAGCCGATGCTCAGCTCCGTCTTGTTGAAATCCCAGTCGTCAAAGTTGTCCAGCCTGATCCGCAGGTGGAACCAGCCTTCGTCGTGCATTGCCTTGACGCTGGTGATCACCGGAGCGTTGTCAGCGACGGCCACGGAATCGCCAGGCAGGATGCTGACATCCTCCCATTCAGCGTCATTGCCGCTGAGCGTGTTGTTCGGTGCGCCCTCGCCGGGCAGTAGGGCAATCATGCCGTAGTTCTCCTCCGGGTCATACTGGTTGTACCAGAGCCGGCGGTCATCCCAGGGATCGTAGAAATCGGCCCAGATCCAGGTCTTCTTGAACCACTCATCAATCCAGGCGAACACGATCGCACCGGCGCAGCCGCTGTCCCAGATGTCATAGGTCAGCCGCTCCATGCCGTCAATCACCTCTTCCTCCGAGTGGCCGCCATGGTGCAGGCCCTGCTTCTGCTTGTGCGCCGGCATCGGGCCATTAGGCAGTCCATACTCGGCGACCAGCAGCGGCATCGTGCCGTAATGCTCCTTCAGGTGGGTCAGGTAGCCGTAGTAGTTGCTGATCCCGAAGCGGTCCTTGCACAGGCTGTATTCGACCTCGTTGTCGAAGAAGTCCGGCCAGTACGGATAGATATGGTAAGAGGCATATACGCCGGCCTTGAAGTCAGGCGAGACGGTGAAGTCCTTAACGGTCATCTGGATCGTGTCACTGCTGAAGATGTCCACGCGGCCCTCATTCTCGGCCGAGTTGACGGACAGCTTGCTCTCGCTGACATGCTCCATCGGGTCAGTCACCGGCCATGAGCTGTAGGTGATCGGGTGCTGCTTGTTGTACTGGTCCATTTCATAGGACACGGCGTAGTCGCACATCTTGGCCAGCCAGCAATCGATCGGCTGCTTGTCGATCGCGCTGATGTAGCGGCCCTTGTATTCACGGCGGTTGGTCAGCTCATGGAAGCGCTCAATGTCATCCGGCTCCCACTCACGACCCCACAGCCAGGCCAGCAGCCAGGGGGACACATCTGCGTCATAGCGGCCGCCCGTCCAGCCCGGCCTGTCATCAAAGTTCGCATTTCCATAGACCAGGTCTACTGCATGACGCGAGTTGAGCTCAACTTCATCGTTGAACTTCTGGCCCCAGAAATCGTAGTCGGGGTCGGTCGGCGGCGTGACCCAGCAGCCCTGGATCAGGTAGATGATCTGGTCCGGGTAGGTGGTGTTGTGGTACCGCAACGCGCGGTAAACCTCGGGCGGAAGGATGGTGTAGAGGCGGATCACGTTGCAGTTCATGTCCGCCAGCTTCTTCAGCCAGTCACGAAAGAGCTGCTCGTCGTGTGGGAACTCACTGGGGTGCTTGCCGGGAAGTGCGGCAGACAGGCTCATGCCCTTCACGAAGATCGGTTTGTAGCTTCCATCCGGCTGGCGGATCTCGAGGAAGTTCTCGCCGGCACGAGTTGGCACGTCAGGAGCGGCCTGAGATTCAGTCGCAGCAAGCATGCAAATTGTCAACGCAATTGCGACAAGTTTCAAGTTCCGGGTTGTGAGAGACACGTGCTCCTCCGCGCAGCAGAGTATTGCCAGAATGATAAACCATGTATTAACAAGGTGCTTGCACTTAGTGTTGACAGTCAGGGAAAACTGACTGTTCATATTGTCACAAGTTAAACTTTAGTTAAACTAAGATTACATTATGTACAATCAAATCGTTTCACATATAAATATGTGTGTGGTAGAATCAGTCGCTCAAATCAGGGCACATACTATCGAAAGGTGATTTTGGGAATGGATTCTACCCCAGTCTCCAACCCGAAGATCCTTGTCGTACTCGAGGATGACAGTCTGTTCGGCATTCTGTCATACAAGCTGGAACGGCAGGGCTTCAGGGTCAGTCGGGCCGTTGACGGCATTGAAGCGCTCGACCAGATGGAGCGGGAAACCTTTGACCTGTTGTTGATAGATATCCTCATCCAGAAACTGGATGGATTTCAAGTGATGAGGGAGATCCAGCAGCGCGAGAAGGTCAACGAACCCGGGGCGATGATCGTGATCAGCGCCCGGGAGGATGAGGATGACATTCTCAATGCGTTCCGGCTGGGATGCGTTGATTACGTCACCATCCCGTTCAGCATCAACGTGCTGATTGCGAGACTGTACAACGCCCTGAAGCATGTCAGAGGTACTGCACAGGCAGGCTGACGTACTAATGTTGGAGTGACGGGCGGGGCATCGCCCGGAAATAGAAAGGATCGGAGCGGGGTTAACCAATGTTTGCTGACAGCGTGCAATATCTGGTTGCGGGAATTTTCCTCAACTCAGCGCTGCTGTTCCTGATCATCGTCGTTCAGCGGATGATGTCGGCCAGCCACAACACATGGGCCAGCAACCGCCGCGCCGAGCTCCTGCCCGTGTTCGCCCGTTACCTGAGCGGTGACAGCTCCATTGAGGAAATGATCTCCAGCATCGGCAACCATGTCGACCTCGCTGAGGAAATGATCCTCGGGATGCTGCGCCAGCTGACCGGATCGGAACGCAAGAAGCTCCTGACCCTCGCTGACCGCCTGAAACTGCTCAACCGCACCGCCCGCCGTCTCAATAACTGGGACTGGCGCATCCGGGACATCGCCGCGATGCAGCTCGGTATCTACGGACTGAAGGAAACGGTGCCGATCCTCTCAAACAACCTGCGTGACAAGCGGATGGAAGTGCGCTTCACCGCCGCCCGCAGTATGGGAATGATCGGTACGCCGGAGGCCGGCACAGCTCTTTTGAGCATCCTCAACCGGCCCGAACTGATGGAAACCACCCGCCTGGTGGAAATCGTGCAGAAGATGCGCGGCCAGGCCATTGTCCCCCTCAGGCAGATGCTGGAGCACCAGGACTTCGCCCTCGAGTCCAAGCTGATGGCGATTGACCTGGTCGGAGACCTGCAGGAGTACCGGCTGGTTGACCAGCTGCACGAGGTGCTGCGTTCCTCTCATAAGGAAAAGGTGATTCGCACCATCAAGTCGATGGGCAAGATCGCCTCACCGCGCAGCATCCCCGAATTCCTGCGGCTCTCCAAGGACCGCTCCTGGGAGATCCGGGCCCAGGCCGTCAAGGCGCTGGGCACCATGCAGGTCAAGGACGGGTTGCCGATCCTGCGCGATGCGCTGTCCGACCCGAGCTACTGGGTGCGCCGCAACGCAGCCCAGTCGCTGGCGGCCTATGGACGCAGCGGTGGTGAGATCCTGCACCAGGCCCGGCGGGATGATGATGACTTCGCCAGGGATGTGGCCAACTACCAGCTCGAGAAATCAAACGGCAATCTCAGTCGCTTCTTCCAGGCTGACCAGCTGGAATCCGCAGCTTCCCCGCGCCGCGAGCGGGAGCTGCCGGGAAGCCGGGATACGGAGGGTGACAACTGATGTTTGGCTATGATCTTGATAACAGCTATGCGATCATCGTTATCCTCTGGCTTTCAGGCTTTTTCATCCTGTACACCCTCGGCCTGATCATTTCGTACATCGCATTCTTCCTGATCGGCATCATGAACCTCGGCCGCTACCGCCACTATGTGAATGTGGTGGACCTGCACGCCCTGTTCAAGACATCGCTGACCAAGCCCGTGAGCATCCTCTGTCCCGCCTACAACGAGGAGAAGGTGATCATGGAGTCGGTACGATCGCTGTTGACACTGCATTACCCGCAGTTCGAGGTGATCGTGGTCAATGACGGCTCGAAGGACAACACCATGCAGGTGCTGATCGAGGCCTTCGACCTCGTTCCGGTGAGCAAGATCTACCAGCGCAAGATCGAGACCGAGCCGGTCAAGGCGATCTACGAAAGCCGCATGCACCCGAACCTTGTGGTGGTGGACAAGCCCAACGGCGGCAAGAGCAGCGCGCTCAATGTGGGCATCAACGTCAGCCAGTACCCTTACTTCTGCACGCTGGATGCCGATTCGATCCTTGACTCGGACGCCCTGCTGAAGACGATGCGCCCCTTCATTGAGCATCCGGACACGATGATCGCCGTCGGCGGCGTGATCCGCGTGGCTAACAACTGCGTGGTGGACTACGGCCGAGTAAAGGAAGTGAACATCGCCACCAACTGGCTGGCGCTGGCACAGACGGTCGAGTACCTGATGACCTTCCTTTCCAGCCGCATCGCCTTTGCCCAGATGGGCGTGGTGCTGCTGATCTCCGGTGCCTTCGGGATGTTCCACAAGGAATCCGTGATTGAGGTCGGTGGATACCGCGAAGATACCATTGGTGAGGACATGGAGCTGGTGGTGCGCCTCAACCGCATCTTCAAGAAGAAGAACCAGGAATTCAAGATGTTCTTCAACCCGGACCCGGTCTGCTGGACCGAGGTGCCGGAGGACATGAAGAGCCTGGCCGGCCAACGCCGCCGCTGGCAGAAGGGCCTGGTGGACAGCCTGCGCTACAACGGCGAAATGATGTTCAACCCGCGCTTCGGCGCACTCGGCATGTTCGGCATGCCCTATTACCTTATATTCGAGATGCTGGGCTGCATCGTCGAGCTGTTCGGCTATGTGCTGATCGTGATCTTCTGGTGGGCCGGTGTGCTCTCGCTGGAATGGATGCTGATGTTCATCCTGCTGAGCATGTCGCTGGGCTTCATGTTCACCGTGATCACGGTGCTCGTGGAGGAGCTCAGCTTCCACCGCTACCAGCGGACATCCGACCTGTTCAAGCTGCTCTGGGGCGGCTTCCTGTACAACTTCGGCTTCCGCCAGATCAATGCGATCTGGCGACTGCAGGCCATGCTTGAATACCTCGGCGGCTTCCGCAAGCTGTGGGGGGCGATCCGGCGCGGTGGATTCCGCACCGCGGGATCCTGATCCACGGGAGCAAGTGACTGGATATGAGTGACCTGATCAAGGGAGACAATCTGGAGGAGCAGCAGCCGGGTGGAACGGCCACTGCCACGCTCGTGCCGCCACCGGACCGCAAGGCCCGGCACCGGCGCGAGGCTGAAGGCATTGGCAAGCCGCGCAAGAAGCCCTTCCTGGTGGCCTTCGTCACCAGCCGGCGCCTGCATACGATCCTGATCCTGGCGCTGATCATCTACCTCTGCGTACTGATCCCGCACCTGTTCTGGGAGCGGACGCCGGACATCCCGCTCAAGATGATGATCGTGGACAAGACGGTGCCTTTCCAGGACTACCGTGAGCATCGCGGCCTGTTCTGGCTGCTGACCAACAACAAGTTCATTGACCCGACCAAGCAGACGGACAACCGCTTCTATGCGGAGGACCTGGACTACACGGGCTTCTACCCGCCGCCGGATGACAGGATCCTCGCGACTCCTGAGCAGGAAAACGCGATGTTCTCGGAGGAGTTCAACCCGAACTTCGTCGGGCCGGTGCCAAGCAGCAGCAATCCCACGGAGGATGCCCGCCTCAAGAATGATGTGCATTGGCGCTTCGATTACATCGACTCCGCCGATCTCGCTGATCGTGACCTGCTGTACATCTGTGACAGCTATGGCGTATACAGCGCTGACTACTGGCAGTTCCGCAGCGATTACTGGGGCGACAACATCGCACATACGATTTACTCCCCGAAGATCTACGGAGGCATGAAACCTGAGGAGATCACCGCAATCGAGGGCTTCCTCGACCAGGGTGGACGCACCATCTGCGCTGAATTCAATACCCTGGCATCCCCGACGGATGAGGAACTGCGGGACCGGCTGGAGGAGATCTTCGGGGTGGACTGGACCCACTGGATCGGTCGTTACTTCGTGGACTTCGGCGATGTCACTGATGTGCCCTGGTGGCTGTTTGAGTTGTACAAGCAGAAGCACGGCAAGGACTGGGACCTGACAGGATCAGGTTACCTGCTCTGCAAGGATGGCGAGGACGAATTCTTCGTGCTGACGGACGCGGAGGACGTGGCTCCGGGCGGCATGCTGTTCGTGCCCCGTACCGACTACATGGAACTGGACGTGATGCAGGGCAGCCGCCCGAGCACCTTCACCTACTGGTTTGACGTCGTGACCGTGCGCCCGGATCCCTCCGTCGAGATCCTCGCGGACTTCGAGTTCAAGCTGACGGACAGCGGCAAGGACAAGATGCGCCGCCACGACCTGCCGCTGGTGATCCCGGCCATCGTGCGCAAGCAGACCCATTACAACAGCTACTACATGGCTGGTGAGATGACGGAGTTCGGCAAGGCGATGGGCCCGGCGGACACCAAGCTGACCCTGCAGATCAACCGCAGCTTCTACGGCCGCGAGGTGCAGGGTTCGACCGGTTTCCCGTTCTGGCACAGTTCCTACCCGGTGGTGACCAACATCCTGCGCAAGGAAGCCGACCTGATCTCACCGATCAAGGTGCCGGTCTATCCCTTCCGCTGAACGGAATTAGCTCCGAGTCCATCCATATTTGAAGCGCGGACGGGTGTCCGCGGGTAGAATCTCCAGCCGACAACGCCTATGAGACAGACACTTTCCCTGTTATTGCTGATGTTCCTGCTGGGTGGCACAGCCCTGGCCCAAGGAGACATCATCGTGATCCCGCATAAGGACCAGCTTCCCCAGGCCGACGAGCGCTGGAGGCCGAAGCCGGAAATCTGCCGCTGGTACAACGGCGCGGAAGGAGCTGTCAGCCTGACCTTTGATGACGGCTCACTGGACCACTGGGAGCGGGGCATGCCGCTGTGGGATAAGTACGGCTGGAAGGTCACGCTGGGCATCGTCTCCACCACCATCGTCAAGCGCAAGGGCTGGAAGGAACAGCTGCAGCAGGCCTTTGACGATGGCCATGAGATTGCCAACCATTCAAAGACCCACCTCAACATGGCGGAAAGCAGCGAGGAAGTGGTGCGTGATGAGATCGGCACCTGCCATAAGTTCCTCATTGACAACATCGAGGGCCTGGACCAGGTGGATACCCTGATCTACCCATATGAGCAGTACCACTACGGCAATTTCCACACCGCTGCCGAGTTCGGATACATGTTCGCCCGCAGCGGCCCGCAGGAGCGGGAGGACATCGCCCAGCGCAACTGCTCCGCCAACCCGCCGCTGATGCACCTCTACAGCTGGGCCAACCAGGACATCCTGCCGATGTGGATGTGGAACAGCACGACGGACCTTGCCATCAGCAAGCAGGGCTGGATGATCGAGCAGTGCCACGGCATCGGTGAGGCGGGCGAGCCCGGTGTGGGCTGGAGCCCGCGCCCCTATGACGACTTCGTCGAGCACTACGAGTACCTGGCATCCTTCGGGGACCGGGTCTGGGTGGCCCCGATCAGGAATGTGGCCCGCTACATGCTGGAGAGCCGGCAGTTCACGATGGAGCTTGTCGATTTCGATAAGGACTACATGATTGCGAAGATCAGCCAGCTGCCGGATTACCAGAATTACTGGGACGTGATCTCCGTGCAGTGCGCCGTCCCGGCTGACTGGGAGCAGGCCGAGGTGCTGGCCGACGGCAAGCCGGTCAGCTCCGTGCGCCGCAGCGGCGACATGCTGATTGCCAACATCCCGACCGGCACCACTGAAGTCGTGATGCGCAAGCTCAACCAGAAGCAATGAGGACCCTGCTCGCCAGCCTGATCCTGATCGCCTGCCTGAACGGTGGCAGGGCGCTGGCTGCCAACAGCACACCAGACCCCAACCGGCTGGTGGGCTGCTACATCTCGATGGGCTGCTGGAACCTGCTGCAGGTGAATGAACAGTTCAGCGAGCTGTCCGACAGCGGTGTCAATTTCGTGATTGACTACGCGCTGCAGTGGCCGGAAGGCCCGGCTGACCGTGACAACTTCGATGCCTACATGGCGATTGCCAGGCGCGAGGGGATCAGCATCGGCTACAGCCTGTTCAATGCCCTCGAAGGTGCCACCCCGCGCACATCCTCCGTGCAGGTTGCCAGGGCGCTGGCCGAGGTGGAGGCCCTGCGCAACGAGGAGCAGATCGGGGCCTGGTACGTGCATGATGAGATCCTGCCGATGCTCAGCGGGGTGGACGGCACGGAGAAGTACAGCCTGTCGCTTGGGCAGATGCGCGACCTGTACCAGAGCATCCGCCGCATCGACCCCGACCGGCCGCAGATCTGCGTCTGGAACCAGCTCCCGGACCGCCATGAGATGAACCGGCGCTTTGACAGCCGCAACTATCCGCACGGCACCCCGGACTACCTGCAGCATGATGAGCAGTTCGAGCAGAGCATGCGCAGCATGATCCGCGACTGCTGCGACTGGGTGATGGTGGACTGCTACCCCGTCGGTGCCCACTGGCTGGATGATGGCCACAGCATCGAGGCGATCAGCTACGAGGTGGACGCACTTGTCCGCCGTGCCAATGAGCTGCGCCGCCCCTCGCAGCCGCTGATCCTCGTGTTCCAGAGCTTCGACTGGCGGATGTACGGCAAGGGCAGCAATTCAGCCAGCTTCCCGAGCCTGGAGCAGATGCGGGCGATGGTGCAGGCCGGCTTCAATGCCGGTGCTGACAACGTGCTGGCCTACTCCTGGTTTGACCTCGTGCGCAAGGTGGACGGGCGCAGCCCGGCGGGGCAGCAGCGCTGCCTGGCGGACCTCAAGCAGATCCTGGCGGAGCTCGGGTCACGCCACTGAAGCTGCGGCTGTCATAATGCTCCATGGGGGAGTGGAGGAAATGAAGATGATCCACCGGATTGCCATGCTGGCGCTGCTTGCCGCCCTGCTGTCACTGTCAGAGGCGCATGCGCAGTGGGAATACCTGAGCCCGGACGAGATTGACCCGCTGGCCGGGGACGCGCTCACCGTTCTGGACAACGACCGGGCCAGTTATGTGCTGATGGGCCTGCAGTATGAGGACCAGGGCGAACTGGAACAGGCTGCGGCCTGCTACATCGCGGCCCTGCAGTCAGATGCCACGAACTTCGAGGTGCTGCTGCGCCTGGCGGGCTGCTATGGCCAGCTCGGGCGGGCCAGCCTGGCCTCTGATGCACTGCGCCTCGCCCAGCAGGCCGGCCTGCGCAACATCAGCGCCCGGATTGGTGACCCGCGTTTTGACAACGTCCGGGATGACTACAGCTTCCGGATGGCGGCTGATGTGCTGCGCGGCCGCGAGCTGCGCTACCGCGAACAGATGGGGGATACCATGCTGGTGCCGATGGGCAGCATGGGCAGCGTGCGCTACTTCCTGCCGGATGACTTTGACAGCGAACTGGAATATACCCTCGTGGTGATGCTGCACGGGGCAACGGGCACACCGGAGAACATCGCGGCCTGGCGGCAGCAGATGCCGCACAGGAACTTCATCATGGCGGCCCCGGCGGCGGCCTATCCGGTATTCAGCGACCACCAGGATTCCCGTATCTGGTGGCCTGGCGCCATCGGTGACGAGCTGCGCATGCAGTACCTCGAGCAGAATGCGGAATACGTCGGCAATGTGGTTGCCAGGATGCGGGAGGATTTCCGCATCGGCCCGGTGGTGCTGGCCGGCTTCAGCCAGGGCGGGATGCTGGCGAGCTACTGTGCCCTGACCCGCAGCGGGCAGTATGACGCGCTGGCCTGCTTCAGCACAACGCTTGCGGTGGATGACGAACTGCCGCGCCGTGAGCTGGACTTCCCGGTGTTCTCCGGCCATGGCCTGCGCGACAGCGCAGTGCTGCCGGCTGAAAGCGAGATGCTGGCTGACTTCCTCGAGGAACAGGGCTGCCCGTTGACCCGCTTCAGCTTTGATGGCGGCCATGAGATCAGCGTGCAGGAGCTGGAGGCTTTCTGTGACTGGCTGGATGCGCTTGGACCGGCCGGCGGGAACACCGCAGGCATGGGCAATGTCTGAATAGTGTCACGGAATTCCAGCGGATTCCGGGATAGAATCAAACAGGATGCGAAGCCTCTACCTGATAGCTGCGATAGTCTCCACGGCATTCGTGCTGGTCAATGGACCGCGCCTGCCCTGGATTGACGCCGCCGACACAGTGGTGATCTTCAAGGGCTTCAACCACGGCATCATCGGCTTCAGCTACATGTGCAGCTGGGCACTCGTGCTCGGCGGGATCTACCAGCTGCTGCTGGGCGTGGTCTACTGGGACATGGATACGAGCGACCATGAACGCTGGCAGTTCACGCTGGAAAGCAGCGGCACCAGCCGCTTCCTCGCAATCGCCGGCGTCGTCTGCCTGATCCTGGGCGGGATGTGGCTGTACTTCACCTTCAGCAATGACTTCCACCGCTGGCCGGCCGGGGTGATGAGCAGCGTCGCTGCCATATTCACCTGCCTGCTGTACTGGATGGCCTTCCCGCTGATGGAGCAGGTGGGCATGGACCGCGAGGAGATCGGAGTCTAGGAAGCGAGGATCTCCTCCGCGCTGCTGGTGCCGATGATGTCCGCACCGGCCTCCACCATGCGAACCGCATCCTCCCGGCTGCGCACACCGCCGCTGCATTTCACGAGCCTGTCCTCGCCCAGCTCCCGGCGGATCAGCTCCACATGCTCCAGCTTCGTGGCATCGCGGCCGTAGCCCGTGCTGGTCTTGACGCAGTCCACCGGTGCATCGCGCAGCACATGCACCACTTCAGTGATGCGGGCATCATCGAGGATCGGGGTTTCGATGATCACCTTCAGCATGCGTTGCTGGCGGCGGCAGAGTGTGCCGAGCTTTCCGGCCTCGGCAGCCAGCTTCGCCATGTTGCCATTCACGAGGGCGAACAGGTCCAGCACCACGTCGAACTCGTCGATGCCCTGCTCCATCAGCTCCTCGATGGCGAAGTACTTGCAGCTGGCGCTTTCCATACCGAGCGGGTAGGCCACCACCGTTGACACCCTGAGCTGCGGGTTGTGCTTCTTGACGGTGCCGGCCAGCAGCGGGGGGACACACAGGCTGCGCAGCTGGAGGTGGATTGCCAAATCAACCTGCGCACGCAGGGACTCCACCGTGGCAGCGGGGTCAGCCTTGAGGAAGGCCTGGTCAAGCCGCGTGTGCAGCTGGGCATCGGCGGGCGGTCGCAGGAACATGTTGACATTGTAGTGCAGTCCGGATGCGGCATGCCGCCAGTTGTATAATGGCGCGATGATGATCTGGCTGCAGCAGGACGCGGGCACGGATGGACAGGCAACGGAGGGCGGCGCCCCCAAAGGCAGGTCGCTCCTGCATGTGCTGGATGCGGAAAGCACGCGCACTGAGTCGCGGGAGAAAGCCAACGCCCTGATCGAGCGCGTGCTCAGCCCGCAGGTGCGCCAGGCCTATGACCAGCTCAACAGCCAGACGGTGTTCGGCCTGAATGCCTTCGGGCTGGTGGCCGCAATCTTCTTCCTGCTGCTGGCCTACCTGGTCAGCCGTGTGGTGCGCCTCGTGATGGACCGCTACCTGAAGCCATTCGTGGAGCAGACCACCACCAAGTATGACGACCAGGTCGTGCGCGCCCTGCGCCGCCAGGTCAGCACCTTCGTGATGATCTGGGGCCTGTTCCTGGCCTTCACATTCCTGGACCTGCCGGGCCGCGCGAACGGCATCATCTGGTCCATCCTGACAACCTGGCTGATCATCAACATCGGCCTGATCCTGTACCGCGGGCTGGAGATCACGCTGAGCTGGCTCGGGCAGCTCCGGCGCGAGGACAGCAGCAGCGCGCTGGACAGCCAGTTCATCCCGATGATCCGCGATGCCGGCAAGGTGATCCTGATCACCCTCGTCGTGCTGACCTGCGTGCAGAGCTGGGGCGGCGACATCACCGCCGTGCTGACCGGCGTCGGCATCGGCGGCCTGGCGCTGGCCTTCGCGGCGCAGGACACCGTTGCCAACGTGTTCGGCAGCTTCATGATCTTCATGGACCGCCCCTTCAAGCGCGGTGACTGGATCGTGATGGCCGGGGTGGAGGGTGACGTGGAGGAAATCGGCATCCGCTCCACGCGCATCCGCTGCTTCGACAAGACCGTTGTCAGCGTGCCGAACAAGATCGTCACCAACGAGAACATCCAGAACTTCAGCGCCCGTGACCAGCGGCGCATCAACATGGACATCGGCATCACCTACGATTCCAGCCCGGACCAGGTGCGCGCCGCGGTGGCCGGCATCCGCCGGATCCTCAGCGAGCACCCGGACATCGACCAGTCCAGCTACATCGTGCGCTTCTCGGACTTCGGCGCCAGTGCGCTGAACATCCTCGTCTACTGCTTCACGAAGACCGCCGTCTGGAGCGACTACCTCGTGATCCGCGAGGACCTGAACCTGCGCATCATGGACCTGTTCGAGGAGATCGGGGTGGAATTCGCCTTCCCGAGCCAGAGCGTCTACCTGCACAACATGACGGATGGCAGATCCGGCAAACGGCTGGCGCCGGAAGGAAAGCGGGAGCGCAAGCATCCACTGCCATCCACTCCGCTTGAGAAGCGCAGCCGCGCCGAGAACGAGACGGGGATGGATGCCGGCGAAGGCTAGGCCGGCAGGCCGTTGTCAGCGGCTGCTGCGCAGGGCCTCGATCGGGTCGAGCCGCGAGGCCTGCCAGGCCGGGTAGTAGCCGAAGAACACGCCGGTGCCGACGGTCACCGCAAAGGCGATGAAGATGATCAGCGGCGAGATAACCGGGTCCGGCACCTGGGCATCCTCCGGCATGTTGGCAAGGATCTTCGCGCCCATCCAGGCGGCCCCGAGCCCGATCAGCCCGCCGCTGAAGCTGATCAGTACCGCTTCCGCAAGGAACTGGCGCAGGATGTCCTCGCGCTTGGCCCCGAGTGCCTTGCGCAGGCCGATCTCGGCGGTACGCTGGTGCACCGTGACGAGCATGATGTTCATCACGCCGACGCCGCCGATCAGCAGCGAGAGGAAGCCGATCACCGCGAGGAACTGGCCGAAGCTGTCGGCGGTGGCCTCACGCTGGCTGCGCAGTTCCTCGGAGTACATCACGCGGATCGGCTTGTCCCACCAGCCGCGGATCTCGCTCTCGTCGGGCTTCTCGATGCGCGGGTGGCGCAGGTACATCAGCTCCTCGATCTGCTGCGCCGCCAGTTTCACATGCTTGCTGCTAACGGCGCTGGCAACGATCTCGCCGAGCCCGCGCTGGTTGATGAAGGTGCGGTCGGTGAAGGTCAGGTAGGGCATGAAGGCCGTCGGTTCGGCGCGGCGGCCTTCCTCGTAGTCAATCGTGCCGACGATGCGGAAGCGCCGGCCGGCAATGTCAATGAACTGCCCGAGCGCCGGGGCGCCGAAGAACAGCTCCTTCTGCATCGTGGTGTTGATGATGCAGACGCGTTCGCGCAGCACGTTCTCCTCAGCGCCGAATGGTACGCCGGTGACCAGTTCCTCGCCGAGGATGTCGAAGTAGTCCGGGCCGACACCGAGCACCTCGACCTCCTCCAGCTCGTATGAGCCAAGGCGGACGGTCGTGCTCGTGTCAACGGAGGGCTCGGCGCGCGAGACGGCACCGCAGTCCTTCAGGATCGCATCCAGGTCGCCGGGTGTCAGGCGCTCACGCTCCGACATCCAGTTGCCACGGCCCCAGCGCCCGCGGATGTTGACGCGGATCTCATTGGCTCCCCAGTCCTCATAGCGTGCCAGCAGCTCAGCCTTCTGCCCGGCACCGTAGGCCAAGAGCAGCACCACTGTGCCGACCCCGACCACCACGCCAAGCACGGTCAGCAGGCTGCGGTTCCACCTCGCGGAGATGGACTTGACGCAGGCCAGCATGATCTCGATGGATGACATGGCTTACTCGTAGGAGAGGGACTCGATCGGGTCCGTGGAGGATGCGAGCACGGCGGGCCAGGTGCCGGCTGCCAGTGCGATCACGAGTGAGACGAGGATCGCACCGACCATCAGGCTCTGGCTGAGCAGCGGGTCGGGTACGTTGGCATCGTCAGGCAGGGCCGCCATCTTGGCGCAGGCCACAATGGCAACACCGAGCCCGATCGCCCCGCCGCTGAGGCAGACGATCAGTGACTCGCTGAGGAACTGCCCGATGATCACAGGCCGGGTGGCGCCGAGCGCCTTGCGCAGGCCGATCTCCAGCGTGCGCTCCTCGACCGCGACGAGCATGATGTTCATCACCCCGACCGCGCCGATCGTCAGGCACAGCAGGCCGATCACCAGCAGGAAGCGCGACATCGAGTTGGCAGCGGCGGTGCGGCGCTTCAGCCAGTCGTTGAACATCCAGATGTTGAGCGGGCTCCAGCGCTCGTTCTTGGCGAGCACGATCTCCGGGTGGCGGGCCTCGAGCACTTCCGTCACCCGGGTCTTCGCGAACTCAAGGTACTTCTCGTCCTTCACCTCGATGTCGATGTTTACCATCGGGTCCATCGTCGGGAACTCCACCAGTGCGGTGTAAGGCGGCACCAGCACCTCGTCATTGCTGCCCCCGTGGCGGCCCTCGTCGCGGCGCGCCATCACGCCGATCACCTCGAAGGGCTTGCCCTGGATCAGCAGCTGCTGGCCGATCGGGTCGAGGTTCATGAACAGCTCATCCTTCACGTTGGCACCGATCACCACCTGCTGCTGCATCGAGAGGTTGTCATTCTGGCTGAAGTAGCGGCCGGATGACAGCTCGAAGGTGCGCGCCTTGAAGTACTCGGGCTCCACGGCGGTCAGGGTCACGCCGCTCTTGGCGGCGCCATTGAGCTCCAGGTCGACATTGGCGAAGAACAGTGTGGCGGCGGCCACCTGCAGCACGGGGATCTCCCTGCGCAGTGCCGCGGCGTCGTCAATCGTCAGGCCGAGGCTTGTGTCGCGGTTCTCAAGTGACACTGACATTGACTTGGTGCCAAAGCCGCTGAACTGGTCAAGCAGCTGCTTGGTGTTGCCGGCGCTGTAGGCGATCAAGGTCACGACGCAGCCCACGCCGACGGCGATGCCGAGTGTGGTGAGCATCGAGCGCAGCAGGTTGGCGCGCACGCCGCGCACTGCCATGCGTATGACTTCGAAGATGATCATGCCTACCCAGACCGGCCCGCCGGCAGGGGATCTGCGGTCCGTCCCTGCCTCTCATTAATGATATCCCAGTCGGGCCTGATTGTTTCAAAGCGCAGCGGGGGCCGCGAAATCAGCGGGCCATGTCCAGCTGGTCCATTGTCCGCTCCAGCAATGCCTCCAGTTCAGCGGTCATCAGCTGCTGGCGCTTGATCTCCGGGAGCAGCAGAGCGCGCACTTCGCGTGCATTTGCGGAAGTACGGATGCTCAGGAGAAGTTTCTCCACATGCCGTGGCTGGGCCTCCTGTCGCAGCAGGCGGTACATCACGCTCAGGCGCACCCACTGGAACAGCTCATTGTCGTGCTCGTCGCGATAGAGCAGGAACTGCTCGTAGGCCCGTGAAATGGTTTCGATGTCATTGTGCCTGAAGGCGAAGTTCGAAGCGAAATACCATTGCTCCGTATGCATCTCATGGAAGTCCAGGTCTGAGAACAGGCAGCGGAACTCACTGATCTGCAGGGGCTCAAGCTTCATGTTGTCCGCGATGATGCGCAACTGAAGGTAGTAACGGCGGCGGGTCAGGTCGCTTTCCGGGCCATGGGTCCGCCGCAGCAGCCTCTCCCGGGCAAGCGGGTACTCCAGCTCAGCCTTGCCCGCTTCGCGAAATGCCACATGTCGCAGGAATCCAAGGTATGACACCACCATGTCAATTGCGTCCGCCATGTCCCGGTCCATCTCTTCAGCGGAGATGATCGCAAGCGCACGCGCATGCAATTCATTGAATCGATTCACATCAAGCTGGTTGAGGGCTTCCGCCATTGGATCCATCAGATCCACATACCATTGGGCCCTGGAATAGCTAAGCATTTTCTTCAAGCCTGACAAGCAGGTCGCATCAGCACCACGGCATATTGCATGCCTGTTAGCGATAAAAGCTCCGAAGCGGAGTTACACGGTCCAATAGACCATACCAGCGCCGGGCAGATTACATTCTCAATATGAGGATTAATTCCCGGTTTGCAGAAAGGCAAAAATTAAATGTTGGAAAAATCAACATTTGGAATGCGTGTAATTACGCATTAGGTTTCATCCCTAGAATTTCCGGTAATAATGACTGATGTGATGCAAAGACATGCGATTTTGCGCATGTTACTGCTTTCCTGCGTCATGGTAATTATTGCTGCCGGCAATTCACTGGCAGCGCAGTACAGCGAGTCCCAGTCCGAAGTGGCCCATATCGGCCAGCTTGACCTCGCGGACAGGGGCAATGGACTCGCATTCGTGCTGCAGGCGCAAATAGGCAGTGCCGGAAGCCTGGATCTGGACGCATCTGAGCGAAGCATGCTCGATGGTTTCCTTGCCTGGTCACCGGCATTCCGTGAGGACTGCCTGAATGGAACGGTAACTGCGGATACTGAACTTCTCGGGGCCGATCTGTTAAGCCTCGCCGTCGTCCTGGACAATGCGGACGCGGTGGAGACGCTGCTTGATTCCTATCCCCGCACCCTCGAACAGCTGCGGCTGGACCGGCTGCTGGTCAGTGCTCTGCACAGCGGGAACGACGGCATGGCTGCACTGCTCGCCGGGCGTGGAGCGCTGCTCGGCAGTGGCGTGGCCGGCGAAATGCTGCAGCGGCCGGGAGGAATTGACCCTGAGCTGCTCGGCCGCCTGCTCGAAGTGGGCAAGCCCAGCACTGAACCGGCGGAATGGACTGCATTCATAAGCCGGATCGTGCCGGTCGCCAGTACGGAGCAGCTCAGTCGCCTGCTGGAAGCGGGCACACACTGGGACTACAGCTCCGCCGGAGATGAACTGCTCGGGGCCTGCCTGTCGGACGCGGCGAAGCTCAAGCTGCTCAGCAGCAATGGATTCGACGTGGCACGCTATGCCTCCGCCGGTTCACGCCAGCCCCTGGTCTCCATCTGCCGGGCCTACCGTGGCCAGCGCCGCAGCCTGGAGATGCGAGCCCCGCTGCTCGGGGTTGCCCGGCTGGAACTTTCGCGCCGAGCATTGGCGATGACCACAACTGAACTGCTGGAGAAGCTGCAACGCGATGGCGCGCTGAAGGGCCGGCTGGATGAGCGCCTGAAGGAACTGGACCAGCTGTCCGGTGAGGAATACGCGGTCTGCACCGCAATTGACGACCTGCGCTACTTCCAGATGCTGAGGCGCATGGGTCTCGACCTGAATGCCACCGACGGCGATGGCAACAATGCACTGAACCTGCTGCTGCTCAACGGCCTGCTCAGTGACAAGGAACTGCAGGAGCTCAGCCAGCTCGGGATTGACCCGCTGCATGAGAACTTCCTGTCCCGCAGCGCGCTGCACATCGCGATCCTCAACGGCCGTGATGAACTGGCAACGGCCTGGCTGGCGAAGGCGCAGTCCCCGCAGCCAGTGGCGCTGGTGGCCCTCGGCCGCGTTGCCGAGTTCAATGATGCGGTGGCAAAGCTCGGACTGACGGATGAGCAGGCCAACCGCGAACTGGAGAAGGGCATGCTGCTGGCCGGGCAGGCCGGTAACGGGGCGGCGCTCAAGGCTGTGATTGCCAGCGGGCGGGCCCCGCTGATGCAGGCACTTGTGATGCTTGGAATGGACAGCGAGCTGGGCAAGGCATTCTTTGACCAGGAACTGCTGATCAGTGAGAACCTGACCGTTGACAGTTCGCTGACGGTGGCCGTCAAGCGCCAGAACCTCGACCTGCTGGAGTTCCTGTTCAGTGTGCTGCCTCATGACCAGCACTGGCTGGAAGAGGCCCAGGACCAGGCGCTGATGGAAGCCGCCAAGCTGGAGGACCGCCGCTTTCTGCAGGCCCTGCTGGATTACGGCACGCCGGTGGAGCGCCGCAGCTCCGCCGGGATGACGGCGCTTGTGAGTGCCTGCAGTGCCGGCCGGATTGACAACGTACGCTACCTGCTGCAGCTCGGGGCCGACCCCGGCCGCGGGCTGGACTACTTCGCCACCCAGGGACGGGCTGCCGGCACGGAGCTCATGCCGGATGCCGAGCGCTCCCGCCAGAACCAGGCGGTGCTGAAGGTGCTGCTGGCGATCTACAACCCGGAGCATCCGGGGCTGTCGGACGCCTGGACCGGCCGTGATGACATGCTGCCGGACCTGCTGGGAACGATCGTTTGCTGGCCCGGTGTTGAGCGCGAGCTGGTCGCGCAGGTTGCTGAACTGTCAACGCCGGATGCGCTGCTGGGCGCGATGGCCTGCTGCATCGACCTTGACCGCAGTGACCTGCTGGCCGCACTGGCCGGGCAGGAAGGAACGGAGCTTTCGTCGGAGCGGCAGCAGGAGCTGCTGGCCCGGGCGTTGCGCGGGGGCAGTGTTGACTGCATCGCCGTGCTGCTGGAAAAAGGGCTCAATGTGCCAGGCCCGCGGGAGACCGTGAAGCTGCTGGGCATGGATGACTAGGATGGCCCGCCGGCAGGCGGAATAGATCGGAAGGCTGGACGAGCGGAATGGAATCAAACAAGAACAGATTTGGCCTGCTGGCCACGGGACTGCTGTGCCTGGCAGCTGCTTCCTGCGGTGGAGGTGGCGCTGCCCCCAGCGGCAACACGCCCGACCCGACTCCCCCCGATGTCCGGCGCGAGCTGGAGTCGCGGCTGGATGCGGAGTTCTCCCGGCTGGGGCTGGAGCCCTTGTCCGTGGAGCATGCCGCGCCGACGGCCCCGCATGCGAGTGTGTTTGACATGGTGGCGGAGCAGACCCGCGCTGACGGTTCGGATTACACGATCCTGCTGTCCTGGACGGAGGTACTGGCCGGTGACGCCGACCTGAGCGGCACCGTCGATAAGGCTGACCTGGATGCGATCGAGGCAAATCATGCCGGGTCCGTCAGCTACCGTGACCCGCGGGTATACCACGGCGAGCAGGGCTGGCCGCAGGGCTACTGGTGGGATGACCAGGGCCGTGACATCCCGCCGGCGGACAGTGGAGCTGCCAACTGGCGGATGGCGCGGGTTGATGCCAACCGGGATGGGACCATCTCCGAAGCTGACGTGCAGGTGATTGCGGAGAACTGGCATTCCCGCATCAGCGCATATGTCATTGAATGGCAGCAGCCCGGCGAGTCAGGCTTCAGCCAGTTGCCAAACCCGGTTGACGACAGCATGCCGTTCACGGTCTGGCGCAGCGCCGCCTTCCCCGAGGGCAGCCAGGTGGCGGACCCCTACCGGCCGGTGCGCTATTACTTCGAGCTGCAGGTGCCACAGGCCGGGCAGTACAGCTTCCGCGTCCGGCCCTTTGACGAACTGAGCGGGACAGCGGGCGATGCTGGCAATCTTGCCAGTGTCTCCGCGGGTGGGCCGAGTGTGATGCTCGACGGCAGCGAGCTGCCGTCTGAACTGAGCCTCGCGGCACCCGGTGAGTGGCGCTTCGATGCATCCGGCAGCAGTGCGGAGGCCGGGATCGCGGCCTACGACTGGGACCTGGATGGCAACGGAAGCTTTGAAACCTCAAGTGGGGCAGCACCGACGGTGGACCACAGTTTCGGCGGCAGCGGGGCCTGGCGGGTCAGCGTGCGCGTGACTGACGGCAATGGGCTTGCCAACGTGGCGAGCCGCGTGGTCTATGTGGAACCGGTGCAGCAGATGCGCCCGGCGGCCTACAAGGTGCGGATGTCGGATGGAGTCCGCCTGTCAACGCATGTCTACCTGCCGCAGTCCGGCAGCGGGCCCTGGCCGGTGATGCTGGTCCGCACACCCTATGGCAAGGACCCCTCGGTCTACCTGCCGCTGGCGGAGGAGATGAACAATGCCGGCTACGCACTGGTGACGCAGGACATGCGCGGCCGCTATGAAAGCGAGGGCGAGCTGTCCATCCCGCTGGAAGGGGAGGACATGCTCGAGCCGCGCGACGGCGTTGACACATTTGACTGGCTCAACACCCAGGAATGGTGCAATGGCAGCATCGGCAGCACCGGCGGCAGCATGCTAGGCATGACCCAGCTCTACTCAGCCCCGCACCATCCGCAGGGCCTGAAGGGCCAGTTCATCGGCGTGGCCCCGGCTTCGATGTACCACCAGTTCGTCTATGTCGGCGGCGCCTTCCGCCAGATGCAGATGGAGCAGTGGGTTGACATCGCGGGCTTTGACCCGCAGAGCCTGGAGATCTGGCGCGCACACCCGGAGTATGATGAATACTGGGAGCAGTTCAACATTGCCAACACCGCGGCGGACGTGCAGGTGCCCGGCATGCACTACGGCGGCTGGTTCGACACATTCAGCCAGGGTACGATTGACAGCTGGAGCATCCGCCAGAAGCAGGGCGGGCAGGGGGCACGCGGCCGGCAGTGGCTGGTGATGGGGCCCTGGGGCCACGGTACCGAATACAACAGGAAGCAGGGCGAGATCGAGTTCCCGGAGAATGCGATCAAGCCGCCGGACTACCCCTACCCGATGTTCATGGACCACTTCGTGCTCGGCACGGACACCGGGCTGCTGGAGCGGCCCTTCGTGACCTACTACCGCATGGGGGCCATCGCTGAGGAAGGAGCTCCCGGCAATGACTGGCAGTTCGCCGACGACTGGCCGGTGCCCCACAGCGTTGCCAGTTACTACCTGCATGCTGACGGCAGCCTGTCAACGCAGGCACCGCTGGAGCCGGAGACGATGCAGTGGAGCTTTGACCCGTCCGATCCGACCCCGACCGTCGGCGGGCGCAACCTGTATGAACCGAAGGGCATGTTCGACCAGCGCAGCATCGAGGGACGCAGTGACAACCTGCTGTTCACGACCGATCCGCTGGCGCAGCCGCTTGAGGTGACGGGACGCGTACTGGCTAAGCTGTTCGTGGCCAGTGATGCTGTGGATACTGATGTGGCTGTGCGCCTGAGTGATGTGTACCCGGACGGCCGCAGCATCCTGCTGCTGGATGGCATCCTGCGCCTGCGTTACCGCAATGGCTTCAGCCAGGCGGTGCTGCTGGTGCCGGATGAACGCACGGAGGTGGAGGTCGACCTGTGGAGCACGAGCTATGTGTTCAACAGCGGGCACCGCATCCGGCTGGCACTGACATCAAGCAACCATGCGCGCTGGGACCTGAACCCCGGCACGGGAGAGGTCTGGGTGGATGGTGGCGAGTACGTGGTGCAGGAAAACACTGTCTATTTCGGCCCGCAGCAGGCATCCGCGCTGCTGCTGCCGGTGGTGCAGTAGCCATTTCCAGCACCTGCCGCTGATTGGCAAACCGTCCGCAATTGAAGGGTGTACGCGCCGGTATTGCATAATATGCACATGCTTCCAATGGCGGCCATGCTGCTCAAATCCACGCAGATGCAGGAGATTGCTAAGTCGATCGGCGAACTCGGTGATGACTTCCACCGCACGATCAACAAGACAATCCCGTTAGCCACCACAGAAACAGAGTTCGTCGGAGTGAACCTGGCGGAGCTGCTGTACGGCATCGGCGGCATCATTCTGGCGCTGGCACTGCGCTGGTTCCTGGTCTGGGTCGTCGGCCGGATCCTGCACAGGATCAGCCCGAGCAGCTCATCGGACTGGCAGCACAGCATCTGGGTGCTGCTGATGCGCTATCTGAGCTCCGCGATAGTGCTGTTTGCTCTGTTCTATGCCTTCGCCGTTATCGAACTGCCACGGCGCCCGGTCAACTGGGAGCTTTGGCTTTGGCAGGTCTACCTGAGCTGCGCGCTGGCCTATGCCGGCTGGCTGCTGGTGAAGACGGTTGAGTTCATCATCCGCTCCCTGGCGCACAGGGCCAGTGCCGGAGGTCGCAATGACCAGCTCCAGCTGCTCGCTCTGGTGCGGGACCTGATGCGGGTCGCGGTGATCATCATCGCCGTGATCTTCGGCGTGCAGGTCTGGGGCTACAACGCCACCACCCTGCTGGCCGGTGTCGGTATCGGTGGTCTGGCGGTGGCCTTCGCAGCCCAGGACTTCATCGCCAACATCCTCGGCACGATGGTGGTCTGGAGTGACCGGCCGTACAAGGTCGGCGACCACGTGATCATCGACGGTGTGGAGGGCGTGGTGGAGGACATCGGCGTGCGTTCCACGCGCATCCGGATGTTCGACCGCACTCTGGTCAGCGTGCCGAACAAGGCCGCTGCCAACGAAAAGGTCTACAATCTCGCGGCGATCAACAAGCGCCGCATCCGCTTCACGATTGGGCTGGTCTACGACACCACGCCGGAGGAGATCCAGCAGGCGATCGACGCCGTGCTGGAGATCATCTCCGCCAATGAGGAGATCGAGGCCGAGACATTCTGGGCCTGGTTCACGGAGTTCAATGCCTACAGCCAGGACATCCTGATCCAGTGCTTCACCAGGAGCAATGACTTCCAGGACTTCATGCGCATCCGCCACGGGCTGCTGCTGGACATCAGGCGCGCCTTCAACCGGATGGGCCTCGAGTTCGCCTTCCCGACCCAGGTCGAGTACCAGCTTGAACCGCGGCCGGCCGCACCTCCGCCAGCTCCGCCGAAGAAGGGTGGCGGCAGGAAGGAGGAAGCCAAACCGAAGGAGGCTGACTGATGCTGCAGCAGGAAACAACAAGCGCCACGCCTGATGTGGCTGCCGACTCGATCAATGCCGTCAGCGAGGCGATCAGCCAGTACGGAGAGGCCCTGCGGTCCTGGATGGGGAACTGGCTGCCGCTCAGTGACCCGGCCGCCGGTGGGATCAGCCTGACGAACGTTGCCATCGTGATCGGTCTGCTGCTGCTGATGCTGCTGGTGCGGCTCGTGCTGCTGAAGGGTGCGGCGCGGGTGCTGGATGTTGACGACGAGGGCGAGATGGAGCAGCGGCCCTTCGCAGCGATCGTGTTCAAGCTGATCGGCGATGTGCTGCTGCTGCTGGCGATCTTCGTCGGCGTGACCCTGCTCAACCTGCCGCAGAAGCCGTTGGACTGGAACATCTTCGCCCTGCGCGGCTGGATGACCGTTGCACTGGTGTTCGCATCGCAGCTGGTCTACACGCTGCTGTCCCTGCAGATCCGCCTGATCGGGCGCACGCGCTTCGCGAAGGAGCACAATGAGCTGTACAAGCAGCTCAGGCCGCTCCTGAATGATGCGCTGAAGATCACGATCGGTGTGTTCGCCGCGGTGCTGCTGATACAGATCTGGGGATACAACGCCGGCGCGCTGCTGGCCGGACTGGGCATCGGCGGTCTGGCCTTCGCGTTCGCCGCCCAGAACAGCATTGCCAACATCTTCGGCACGGTGGTGATCTTCGCCGACCGGCCATACAAGGTGGGCGACTTCATCCGCATCGGTGACACCGAGGGCTTCGTGGAGAAGATCGGCGTGCGCTCCACGCGCATCCGCCAGCTGGACTCGAACATCGTCACGGTGCCGAATGCGACGATCGCCGACACGGAGATCATCAACATCACCGAAAGCCCGATGCGCAACATCCGCTTCGCCGTCGGGCTGCTCTACAGCCACGACGCTGAGATGCTGGAACGGGCGCTGGCCGAGATACGCGAGATCTGCCGGACGCATGAGGGCCTCGTGCGTGACCTGGGCTGGGTGCACTTCGACCAGTTCGGCGCATCATCGCAGGACATCCTGATCAATGTGTTCGCAGATACAACAGACATGCCCCGCTACATGGCGATCAAGGAGGGCCTGCTGCTGAAGGTGCGCCGTGCGATGGACAGCATCGGTGCCGGCTTCGCCTTCCCGAGCCGCAGTATCTACCTTGAGGACAGCCCGGGGCTGGACCGCATCACCATGGCTGAGCGGACTCGCGCAGGGGGCTGAGGAAGCGTTCTGGCCAGGGTCCGGGAAACTGAGCGGGACTTGTAATTTCCCCTGCGTCTGGTTAAGCTGGACTGGGGAGTTTGATGTCCAGACTGAAACGGACCTTGCTGCTTTGGCTGGCAGGCTTTGCAACCTGCCTGTTTGTGCTTTCCTGCGGCAGCCGGGCGAATGTCAATCCAGATCCCGGTGACGGACCGCAAGCAGTTGCCCCGATGGACCTGCCGGCACCTTCAGCAATCAGGCTGCCCTCCGAAACCCAGAGCGCTTACCTCAAGCAGGCCACTGATTTCGAGCAGGACCTGCCGTTTCGCAATGTCGGCATGATCGGCGACAGGCTGGGATTCATCCCGGCCAAGTTCGACCCGATCTCATATGCGCTGTACTGGCTGAACGTGCCGCCCTCCAGCGCAGAGCCGACGGTGCAGTTCGACCCGGGCTTCGACCGGGAGCTGGCCTGGCTCGGGATTGCCAATTTCTCGACGGACCGCTGGGACTTCGGCCATGGCGAGCAGCTGCAGTACGGCCCACAGCACAGGCAGGCGGGGATGATCCTCGTGGCTGTGGTCTGCACGAACTATGACGAACTGGAATGGCTGGTGGCCGGCGGCAGCGCGCCACCCTTCGTGAAGAGCGTCAGCCCGCGGGCCATGTCAGCCGGCACTGTCAACGACTTCCGCGTCAGCTTCACCGATGACCCGGCCCAGAGCTACAGCTGGCAGTTCGGCGGCGGGCTGTCGATCACGCAGTCCAGCCTGGCCAACCCGAAGTACAGCGTGCTGACACCCGGCGACTACAGCGGCACGCTGACCGTTGCCAACTCCGCCGGCACCGTGGTCCACGACTTCAGCTACAGCGTGCTGCCCGCCACGCAGTACGAGCCGCTTCACCTGTACGCCGTCCCCTCGAAGAGCATGGTGTTCGCCGGTGAGGAAATCACGGTCTCGATCCGCACCGGGCTGATCCCGCAGTCCGAGGCGGCCGTGACAGCGCGCGTGGCGCTGCAGTTCCCGACCGGCCTGCAGTATGTTTCCGACAGCTTCAACACCGGCGCACCGGGTGGGGAGAAATGGGCAATCGACGGCTTCTGGGCACTGCAGCCGGATGACGACGCATTCTTCCTGAGCTACCCGGACAGCTGGCTGGCGGAAGTGCCGGGGCCGGGCAGCGGCCTGCAGCACATGGAGATCTCGCTGGCCGCAGCCAAACTCACGCCGCAGTTCGGCAGTGGCGTGCTGTGCAACCTGAAGCTGAAGTGCAGCGAGCCGGGGACCTATGCACTGTCTTTCCTCGAGGCGACGGATGTGGTTGTCACATCCTTCACGACGATGGAAGGCGAGGTGCTCTGGCACGACATTTCAAACGAAGGCCAACCCAGCATCACGGTGCTTCCCTGAAGCAGCAAACAGGGAACAGGGAACTGGGAACTGGAAGAAAAAGATTGTTGCAATGATGATTCGTTCGCTGTTCGCAGTTCCCTGTTCGCCATTTCCGCATCATCCACTGCGCTTCAGCAGCCCCGTGCGCTTGGCATACTTCTCCGCCAGGAGGAAGATCAGGTAGCCCAGCGGCAGGAAGATCGCGCCGGTTGCCACCAGCCCCGCCATCTCGTTGCCAAGCTGGCTGAGCGGTGCACCCTCCAGCAGCGCCTTCCTCTGCGCCGTCAGTGCCCAGTAGGCCGGGCTGGCAATCGCCGCCCCCTGCAGCCATGTGGGCAGCACGCTGATCGGGTAGTACACGCCGCTGATCAGCAGGATGATCGCGAGGATGATGTGCGTACCCTGCGCCCCCTTCTCCGGGCTGATCAGCGGCAGCGTGGCCGCGATCAGGCCCAGCCCGACGACTGCGAAACTGCCGACCACCAGCACCACCAGTGAACTGAGGATGTTGGCATTGCTCAGGTCAATGTGGAAAAACCAGACGAGGAGGCCCATCATCAGGATGATCCTGACAATGCCGTACAGCACTGCGAATGCACACACGCCGAACAGGTGCGTGAGCCGGTGGATCGGCGCCATGAAGGTGTACTCCAGCGTGCCCTCCCAGCGTTCCCAGGCGACGGTTTCCGCCACGATGATGAACAGCACTGAGAGATAACTCCACATGATTGCGCCGATCAAGAGGTAGAACACGTAGGGCTGCTTGCCGGCGTAGTCCGGGGCTGCGCCGCTGGACATGCCGATCAGGCCGATGATCACTGCGTTGATCAGGTTGTAGAACAGCCAGACGATGTCCCAGCCGAGGTAGCGCTTCGTCAGGTCGATGTCGCGCATGATGAACGCGCGGATCGCCGACAGCTCCCGCATGATGCGGCTGCCGCGGCCCTCGACGCGTTGTTGGTTCACAGACATTGCTTGTCTCCTTTTGAGGACCTGGGAGCTTGGATCTTGGGTGTAGGGCAGGTGCAATGCCTTGGGTATTGCCCTGGGCACATTGTCGCGCATTGCGCGCCACTGATGCCGGTCTGCTACACCTTACAACCTAGCTCCCAGTTCCTTGATTCCATTCCTGGCGCGTGATCGCGTAGTAGGCGACCCCATGCCAGTTGCCACGGCTGCAGAACTCACAGGGCTTCAGGCCCCTGAGCTGCATGCCGCTCAGTTCCATGCTGCGCCGGGCAGCCCGGTGGCTGTCCAGCGTGTCCCCCCGGACGGTGCCCAGCGGGTGGTTGCCAAACAGCCAGCCGATCACCAGCCGCTTGGCCTCAACGCCGTATCCCCGCCCGCGCAGCTCCGGGTGGATGCGGGTGCCAAGCGTTGCCGACATCCTGAACCCGTCGGTGGATTCATAGTACTCGTTGCCGATGTGGCGGCCCGTTGCCAGCTCCTCGATCGCGAAGCAGCCGCGCTCGTCCATGAACAGGCCGCTGCCTGCAAAGGCCTGCCTGTCGCGCATGCCCGGCGGGTTGATCGGCCCCCAGAAGGGATTGCCCTCCTTCTGCTCAAGTTGGCGCCAGGCCCGGTACTCCCCGTAGTCGCGGTAGGGCCTGAGCCGGATCCGCTCTCCGTTGACAATCAACTGCATTTCAGCTGGCCCTCCTGACTGCGTGCCGGTAGTCCATCGCCGCCCAATCGCTGCGCAGCAGCTGGAAGGACAGCGTGCCTTCCCGCTGGCCATGCCGCCAGTGCACACAGGGCTTCAGCCCGGCCTGCCGCATGCCACAGAGCTCCATGCCACGGATGGCGGCTGCATGCGTTGCCACTGTGATCGCGAACAGCGATTCCAGCGGGTAGTTCTCGAACAGGTAGCAGGCCATCAGCTGCTTTGCCTCAACACCGTATCCGCGGCCCTGCCAGGCCGGACGGATGAATGTGCCGAGGTATGCGCTGATGCCCGGCAGCACACCCGTGCTGCTTTCCTCATAGCCAATCAGCGACCCGCTTTCCCGGCAGGCGACGGCGAAGATGTTCATGCCGGACTCGGAGATGTATCCGGCCGGTTCGAACTCCCGGCGCTGTCCGGCGATTGGCCAGTGGTGCGGTCCCCACTGGTCATTGCCGCACTCCAGTTCCTCGTGCACAAGCGTGAGGTATTCATCGACATCCCTGAACGGCCGGATAAGTGCCCGCTGGCCTTCATAAACCGTGTACATGTCCACTCCTCCTTATTCCATGCCGGTAGTCCATCGCTGCCCACTCGCTGCGTGTAAGGTGGTAATAGACTACGGCCTCATAGCGGCCCTGCCGGTAATGCACCGCCGGCCGGCAGCCGATGTAATTCATTCCACTCAGTTCCAGCCCACGGCGGGCCGGGGCATGCGTTGACAATGTGTCAGCCATGATGCACTGCAAGGGCAAGTTCTCGAACAGCAGGCAGAACATCAGCTGCTTGGCTTCCATCCCGAAGCCGCGCTTCTGGTGAAGCGGGCGGATGAATGTGCCAACCCAGGCCACGAGGCGTGGCAATGTCAGCGGGCCGACCTCCTCGTAGCCGGCCACTTCGCCGGTGTCCAGCCGCTCAATACACATCATCAGTGAGCCGTCGGCTGACAGCATGCCATTCTCGTCAAACTGTCTGCGCAATTCATGCCCGCTGTGGTGCATCGGCCCCCAGTGGGCGTTCGGCTCGGCATGCTCCTCATGCACCAGCTGCAGCATCTCGTCTGCATCCCTGAAGGGCCGCAGCCGGACCAGTTGTCCTTCGTAAACCGTATGCATCATCAGCTCCTGTGCACCCTGTGCCTGTAATCCATTGCCAGCCAGGCAGTGCGTGACAGGTTGAAATAGACCCGGTTGGCATACCTGCCGGCGCTGAAATAGCTGGTGGCCTCACAACCCAGTGGCTGCATGCCGCAGAGCTGCAGTCCGCGGATGGCGCGGCTGTGCCCCGCCAGTGTCACCGCGAATATGTTCTCCAGCGGAAAGTTGTCAAACAGCAGGCAGGCCGCCAGCAGCTTTGCCTCAACGCCGTAGCCCCGGCGGCGGTGTCCTTCGAGCACATGCGTGCCCAGCCAGGCACCGAGCCGATGCGGATGGATGTTCTCCTCGCCAACGAGCCGTCCCGTGCTGATTTCCTCGATTGCCATGCAGTATTCCTTCTGCTCATTCATTCCGCTGTAGTCATTGAACAGCGGACGATTCTGCTGCACGCTCTCGAACCAGGGACCCCAGTGCTCGCCGGGCTCATCAATGCCGATGCAGGCCAGGCTGTCCCATTCCGCGAGATCCCGGAATGGCCTGATCCTGACCTGTGGTCCTGTGTAGGTTGTGTACATGCTCAGCTCCTCTGCACCCTGTGGCGGTAGTCCATCGCCTCCCATTCACTGCGCAGCAGCTGGAAGTACACCGTGTCAACAAAGTGTCCTCGTACAAAATGGGATAAGCGGGTTCTGCCGACCTGCCGGAAGCCGACGGCCTCAAGGCCGGCGCGGCTGCGGCTGTGAACCGCCGTGGTATCGGACCATAGGGACTCGACCGGGAAGTTCTCAAACAGGAAGCAGAATGCCAGCAGCTTGGCCTCGCGCCCGAAGCCCTGGCTCATCTGCGCAGGAACAATGCCCGTCGCCGGGAAGGCGGATAGTTGCCAGCGGCCGATGCCGCAGTATTCCAGCCCGACGAATTCGCCGTTGTCAGTGCGCTCGATCGCGAAGGCGAAACTGTCCATTGAGATGGACAAGCGCTGCCACTCCGACGCGCTGCGCGCCGCCACATCCCACTGGATGCCGAGGTGCTCGTTGGGCGAGACCGCGTAGTTGCGTACATAGCCGGAGAACTCCGCCTCGCTGGCGAAGGGCCTGATCCGTACCTTCTCTCCTGTGTAAGTCGTATACATGTTCAACTCCTGGCAACTCCGTGCCGGTAATCCATCCGTTCCCAGTCCTTACGCAGCAGCTGGTACCAGACCTGGCCCTCGTTCTCCCCCTGCGATGGGAAGGCACAGGCCAGGATCCCGGCGAAGCGGTAGCCGATCGCCTCCAGCCCGGCGATCGCGCGGCTGTGCGTTGCCACCGTGTCAGACCACAGTGACTCAATCGGGAAATTCTCGAACAGGTGGCAACTGGCCAGCAGCTTGGCTTCACGGCCGAAGCCGTTGTGCCAGTGCCGCTCCAGCAGTCCGGTGCCGGTGAAGCCGCTGAGTTGCCAGCGGCCCAGCCCGCAGGTGATCACACCAGCCAGCTCCCCCGAGTCCAGCCTGTCAACCGCAAAGCGGCAGACCGTATCCTCGGTCGGGAACAGATTCCAGACCTGCAAGGCTGAATTGGCAAAGTACCACTGCGGCCCGCGGTGGGCATTCGGCACCACTGCGTAATCGCGCGTGAAGCCGGCCCATTCCGCTTCCGAGGCGAATGGCCTGATGCGCACCAGTTGTCCCGTATATGTCGTGAACATTGTCAGCCTCGCCTGACGCTCTGCCTGATCGGGAGCTTCTCCCAGTCCTCCCGCATGATCTGGTACTTCACCCTGGCAACCCGCGTGCCCCTGAAGCGGAATGAACAGGGGATCGTGCCGACATGCCTGAAGCCCAGCGCTTCCAGCCCGGCCCGCGCCCGGGTGTGTACCGAAAGGGTGTCGGCCCAGACGGACTCAATCGCGAAGTTCTCGAACAGGTGGCACATTGACAGCAGCTTGGCCTCGCGGCCGAAACCCAGGTGCCAGTGCTCCCGCAGGATCTCCGTGCCGACGCTGGCCGCCAGCTGGTAGGTGCCGAGCACCGCACTGACCCAGCCGATGGCCTCACCGCTGTCCCGCCGTTCGATGCAGAAGCGTTCGGCGGCATCATGCGTGATCGAATTGCCAAAGCGCTTGCGGCTCT
This sequence comes from Planctomycetales bacterium, assembly GCA_022646745.1. Taxonomy (GTDB): domain Bacteria; phylum 4484-113; class 4484-113; order 4484-113; family JAFGCY01; genus JAHEFU01. The sequence continues at coordinate 1,515,845 of CP060262.1, forward strand.
TGATCGCGCGGTGCCAGTCGTCACCCCAGAAGTCACTGAGGGTGATGAACTGGCGGCTGGAGAACTTCCACAGCTCATCCGCATCCCGGAAGGGACGCAGCCTGACCTGCTCACCTGTGTAGACAACATGCATTTCTCACTCCAATAGTGGTTAGTAGTCAGTGGTCAGAATTCAGATCACTGACCTCAGACCACTGACTACCGGCCTCTCACCACTGTCTGCCGGATCGGCATCCTCTCCCAGTCCTCACGCATCACCTGGTACAGCGGCACGGCGACGTTCCTGTCACCATGCCAGTGGATGCAGCGGTACAGCCCGACCCGACGCATCCCGATAGCCAGCAGTCCGGCCTGGGCGCGGGTGTGCTCCGCCGTGGTATCCGCCCAGACAGTCTGGATCGGGAAATTCTCGAACAGGTGGCACAGCATCAGGAGCTTGGCCTCACGGCCGAAGCCCCGGCTCCAGTGCCGCCGGTCCACCACGGTGCCGAGCCATGTTGCCAGCCGGCCCGCCGGCGGCACACCGAAGCTTTCGATGCCGACACACTCTCCGGTGTCAAGCCGCTCGATTGCCAGGCTGTTCTCGCCCTTGTCATCCAGCAGTTCGCCGTCACTGAACTCGCGGTCAAGCTGGCTGGCAACTGTATGGTACGGCCCCCAGAAATCACTGTATGTGAACTCACGGGAGGCCTGCAGCTGCTGCCATTCCTGCAGGTCCCTCACAGGACGCAGCCTGACCAGTTCGCCTGTATAGACATGGTTCATCAGTTTCCTCTCCTGACTGTCTGCCTGATCGGCATTGCTTCCCAGTCACTGCGCATCAGCTGGTAGTCCAGGATGTCAACATACTTCCCGTGCCAGTGGTAATGCCGCAGGCCGCCGGCCAGCCGGAATCCACAGGCCAGCAGTCCGCGTGATGCGGGCTCATGCTCGCCGGTGGTGCCGGCCCATACCGACTGCAGCGGGTAGTTCTCGAACAGGTGGCACAGCTTCAGCAGCTTCGCCTCCCGCCCCAGGCCGTGGCCCCAGCGTGACTCGAGCACGAATGTTGCCAGCCAGCAGGACAGCTCACCGGCCGAGGGCGTGCCATGCAGCGCCACACCTGCCACCACACCGTCACTGAGGTCCTCGATCGCATGGCAGGCTTCCTCGCCGCCGAGCAGGCCGTCAGCCTCGAATGCCTGCCTGAGCGCTGGTTCGCTACTGTGCCAGGGACCCCAGAATGCATTCATGTGCAGGTCACGCTGGCCCTGCAGCTGCATGTACTCATCAAGGTCCCTGAACGGACGCAGCCGCACTCGCTCGCCTGTGTAGACGACATGCATCAGTGGCCTCGCTTCACAGATTGCCTGATTGGCAATTGTTCCCATTCATCGCGCAGGATCCTGTAGCAGGGCGATGGCAACAGCCTGCCGCCTTTGTACAGGTAGCCGTAATGCTTTCCGGCCAGCTTCAGCCCACAGGCCTCCAGCCCGGCCTTGGCCCGGCTGTGTTCATCAGTCGTATCTGACCAGACGCATTCGATCGGGTAGTTCTCGAACAGGTAGCAGAGGTTCAGGAGCTTGGCCTCGCGGCCAAAGCCCTTGCCCCAGTGCTCCCGCGCAATGATCGTGCCGAGCCAGGTGTTCGTGCGCGCCGGATTCATCGCGCCGTACTCCTCGAAGCCGACGGCCTCGCCCGTGTCCAGCCGCTCAATCGCGAAGCAGGAATACTCGTCCGTTGACAGCATCCCGCCTGGCTCAAACTCCTTCTTCTTCTGGGCTTCAGCCCAGTGCCAGTCACCCCAGAACTCGTTGAAGTTGCTTTCCAGGGCACCCTGCACCTTCATCCATTCATCGAGGTCCCGAAAGGGCCTGATGCGGGTACGCTCACCCGTGTAAACGACTTGCATTTCAATACCTCAGTTGACAGTGGTCAGTGGTCGGTGGTCAGAAATAAGAGGATCTGGCTTCTGACCACTGCCTACTGACTACTCTCCATCCATTCCTGCCGCGTGATGCCGCAGTACACGATCCCTGTCCACTCACCGCGCGAGTACCAGTTGACCCGTGTCCGTCCCAGCTCTCGCATCCCGCAGCTCAGCATCCCGCCGATCGCGGCTTCATGCTTGGACAGGGTGCCGCCGTAGACCATCTCGACCGGGTAGTTGTCAAACAGCAGCTTCATGGCCAGCAACTTGGCCTCTCGGCCATAGCCCCTGCGCCAGTATGGCTCAAGGATCATCGTGCCGATCTCGGTGGCGGTGCGGCCTCCCGTCGGGATGCGCAGCACCTCGTAGCCGACCAGCTCCTTCCCGGCCAGGCTCTCGATTGCCAGGAAGGAGAAGTAGTGCGATTCGTCCAGCATGCCGAAGCGGGCCCAGTCCTGTTCCAGTGCGGACAGCCCGACCCAGCCATAGCCCCACCAGTCGTCACGCTGCATCCACAGTTCATGGTTGAGCTGTGCATACTCGACCGCGCTGGCAAAGGGCCTGAGCCGGACCAGACTGCCTTCGATTGTCATTTGCAAATCAGTGCTCCTTCGGAGCGGTCAGTGGTCGGTAGTCAGAAGTCAGATCAATTCATCTGCTTTAATCTGACCACTGACCACTGACTACTTCCCGGCGAATTCCCGCCGCTGCTGCTCGGCCAGTTCGCGGTAGGCCGGTGCGATCCAGCCGTAGTGGTGCACCGCCACCGGTTCACCGAGCCACATCTGCATGCGCTCGAACACAACCTCCAGCTCATAGCCGCAGTCCTTCAGCCAGCCGGCCTTGGCGGCCTCCGGTTCGATGATCTCGCAGCCGATCCTGACGGGGTCGTGCCAGTCCATCATCAGCGACTCATAGGCCTTCAGGATGTCCATGCCGACTGCGTCGCGGTCAGCGATGTTGTCATCGACATGCACCGTGATCCAGTAGACCCGGTTCTGCCCGCGCTGCACGAGGAAGCCGACCACACCGCCGGCCTTGCGCACGGCGACGTAGTACTTCTCGCCGCTGCCCCACAGGCCGGGGTCCTTCTCGTCCTCGAACTTCTTCTTCAGCCGCTGCAGTGTCCAGGGCGTCGGCTTGCGTTCGCAGGGGTTCTGCGCCATCAGCGGTGCCAGCTGCTCGAGGTCCTTCTCGAGCACGGGGCGCAGCACGATATGCTCGCCCTCCACGAAACCGCGTTCGGTACTTGCGTTGTCAGTCATTTCCGTTCTCCTTGTATCCCTGTATGCCCGGCGTTACATTCCGCCGGCCGTTGTCATTCCAGTTCGTCAGGACTTGTCCACGTCCTCTTCGGCACTCAGCCACTCATGTCCCGTCAGTTCCATGAACACTTCCTCCATGCCCGGAAGCGCATCCCCCTCGGAGGCTTCGCCGCGCTCGATGCGGCGCTTCAGCACCTGCTGCTTCAGTTCCTCGGAGGTGCCGCGGGCCACGAAGCGGCCATCCGCCATCAGCGCGATCCGGCCGCACAGCCGCTCCACCTCGTCCATGTCATGGCTGGTGAGCAGTACGGTCGCATCATGCGTGCGCTGCAGTTCGAGGATGTAGTCCTGCACGTCACGCTTGCTGCGCGGGTCCAGTCCGGTGGTCGGCTCGTCCAGCAGCAGGAGCACCGGGCTCGTCAGCAGCGCGCGGGCGATTGCCACCTTCTGCTGCATGCCGCGGCTCAGTTCCTGCATGCTGTCCGTCAGCCGCCCTTCCTCAAGGCCGAGCTTCTGCAGGATCTCCTCGGCGCGCTTCAGCGCTGACCTGTCGTCAACGCCGTACAGCCTGGCCGCATAGAGCAGGTTCTCGTTCGGTGAGAGCTTCTTGAAGAATGCCGCATCCACGCTCACGCGGTTCAGCAGCCGCTGCACCTGGTAGCTCTGGCGCAGCGGGTCCATCCCGAACACGCGGATGTCGCCTGAGCTCTGCTCCAGCAGTGTGCTGATCATGCGGATCAGCGTGCTCTTGCCACTGCCGTTGTGCCCGACCACGCCGAAGATCTCGCCACGCCTGAGCTGCATGCTGATGTTGTCAACAGCCACCTTGCGCTTCTTCGGCCGGACCAGCAGGCGGCCGAGCCTTGCCAGGCCGCTGACCGGTGTCAGCTCCTTCTTCGGCACATTGACGATGAAGTGCTTGCAGAGGCTGCGCACATCCAGTGCGTCAGTCGCCGCATCGACCTTCATCAATTCCAGTTCAGGGTGCAGGCCCGGGGCCTTCACTGCGTCCATTTCCCATCTCCTCGGGGTTCAGTCCCCGCTGCCCCTGCGGCAGCTGTATATCAGTTCGCCCCTGCGCTCGGCAAGCGGGCTGCGCTCATAGTCACTGTAGACGGCCTCGATCTCGAGGCCGCTTCCCTCAAGCAGCAGTTCGGCCTCATTGTGCATCATCCAGCGCATGCGGAACTGCTCCTCGTCGTTGTCAACCACGCGCCCCTTGCCGTCTAGCCGCTCGAAGCGCATGCTGACATCGTGTACCTGGCTGCGTGCATCCGCGAGGATCCTCGTGTAGCGACGCAGCAGCCCGCCGTCCTCCGTCTCCGTCTCGAGGTCCTGGCGCCAGGTGCTGCACGCCTCCGCCATCCTGGCAATGAAAGCCAGGTTGGGATCGAACAGGTCAAACACCAGCCGGCCGTCCTCGCGCAGGTGCCGCCGCACGGCCGCGAGGCAGCTGTGCTGCTCATCACGGCTGATCAGGTGCATGAAAGCGCGGAACGGAATGATCACCAGGTCGTAGCGTGCGTCGAGTTCAAAGTCCGCCATGCTGCCCTGCACCACGTGCAGGCGCTGTTGCACAGGCTGTTCCTCAGCCGAGAGCTTTGCGCGGAGCTGAGCCAGCATGGAGCTGCTCAGGTCAAGGCCCGTCACATTGTGGCCATTGCAGGCCAGCGGGATGCTCACGCGTCCCGTGCCGCAGCCCAGCTCAAGGATGTCCATCGCGGGCCGCCCGGGCAGTGACAGCCAGAACTGCAGGTCCACCGCATCGCGGAAACCGTACAGTTCGTCATACCAGCGTGCCATGCCGCGGTAGCATTCCTCGTTGTCAGAAAGTATTCCTGCAGTGATGTCCATTGCGTACTCCTGTGCTGTCGGGAGGGACCGGCCAGGTTCTTTGCTGGATGCATGCGTGCACGTGTGCATGCGGGCCGGTCGGTACTTGCCAGTCTGGGGAAGGGGGGGCCGCTTGAGTCAGTCAGACGGACTCAAGAGCAGAAGCAGAACCCAGTGTGGCCGGTACGGATGCGCTTGCCGTCGAGCGGCTTCCTGATCATGTTCATCTGCGTACCTCCTTTACTGGGATAGGTGCCGCCATTTGGCGGCCAGTGCCGTATTATACCCGGATTGAATGAAATGGCAAGCCCTGCCGGCGGAATAGCCGGGGCAGCGGCCGTGGGCCGACATTATTAGTTTCTGGAAATTCTGGATTTATGCACCGCTGGGGCGGGCAGGGTGCGCAATAATCGCTGGCGGCGTCAGTCCGGCTGCGCGGCAATCTGGCAACGCGGGGGCAAAGGCTCCCGTGGATGCGTTGTCAGCCCGGCAGTTCCTCGCTGGCCAGGTTGCTCTTGATCTTGCTGAGCATGCGGTTGCGGCATTCCTCCGTGACGGATTCCTGCGCCTCGCAGTTCTTGATCTTGCTGAGCAGCTTCTCGATCACCTGCTTCTCGCGGGCGCAGTCGCCGCACTTCTCCAGGTGGTCGCGTGTCGCTTCCAGCTCCGCCTCGCTGCTCTCACCGTAGACGAAGTTGAAAATCACATCCTGAATCTTCTTACAGTCCATCGCAATCGTCCTTCTTCAGGCCGGAGAAATTGCCAATGTGCATCTCCCGCCTCGCTCCAGCCTGACCATCCAGCATTTCCCGCATCCCATGACAAGCCCCGTCCATCGCGCTCAGTCCTCCTCGACGCCCAGCCAGCGGCGGAGCTTGTTGACTGCGTAGCGCATCCGCGAAAGCACCGTACTGAGCGGGCATTCGCAGATCTCGGCGATTTCCTCGAAGGTCAGCTCGTGGTAGATCTTGAGGATCACCACGGTCCGTTGCTTTTCTGGCAACCTGTCTATCAGTACCTTGAGGGTCTCTGAAAAATTCTCACGCTCAAGCACGTTTTCCGGCAGATCCCGGAAATCCTCGATGAAATCCTGGCGCTCACTGTCGCTGCCCTCGTCGCCCACCGGGGTGTTCAGCGAGAATGTCTGCTTGGCCGCACTCTTCTTCCAGTGGCGCTTGACCTCATTGAGCGCGATCTTGTAGACCCAGCTGGAGAACTTCTTCTCCGGGTCGAAGTTCTTCGCGCTCTTGAACACCCGCAGGAACACCTCCTGCACGAGGTCCTCGATGTTCTCCCGCTCGCTGACCTGCTTGCGGATGAAGTTGTAGATCTGCTTGTGGTACCTGTCGAATATCTGGTCGAATGCCGCACCGTCACCGGAGGCCAGGCGCACGACGAGTTCCTCGTCGCTGCCGGGCTTCGGCACGATCGGCACATCCAGGCTCCGTTTGTTCTGTGCTGTACTTTCCATGTTCCCGGTCCAGTCTACCCCGCTTCCCCCGTTTCATCCAGCTCCACCAGTTCGGTGAGCACGCCGCAGGCGCTCTTCGGGTGGATGAAGAACACCCGGCCCTCGGCACCCTGGAACGGAGACTCGCTCAGCAGCTGCATCCCTGCATCGCTGAGCCTGCCATGCGCCTGGTCCACATCCCCGCTTTCAAAGCAGAGGTGGTGCAGCCCCGGTCCGCGCTTCTCGAGGAAACGCTGCACCGAGCCCGCCGGATCAGTCGCCTCAAGCAGTTCCAGCTTGGTGTTGCCCGTGAGCATTGCAATGCGCACCCCCTCGGATGGCACCTCGTGGTATTCCACGGCCTCCGCGGGATAACTGAGCATCGCGCACCACAGCGGCACTGCTTCCTCCAGTGATTTCACGACGATCCCGATGTGGTCCAGCTGAAACATAGCCTGAATTATATAAGTGCTTTCCGGCCCTGTTAGCTACCGTTCCACAGGAGGCTTTGTTTCAATTGGGAACAGGGCCAGTCTCAATTGCGACATCCTGTATTTATCAACATTTTCTGTGGATAAGTGCTCATTTACCCTTAACTTAAGTCAGCCTTTTTGAGAAAACTGTTGATAACCCTGTTAATAATGTGTTAATATCCGCGTCATACGAGCTCTCACCGTGGCTGAGGAAGGCGGTGCTGCTTGTAATGGAAGAAGGCTTAAACCGGCCAGCGGGTCGGTTCAGAGGAAGTGCCGCAGGGCGGCTAGAGGCATGATAGGCATACGAGGACGGCATCTGTTGCTGCTGGTTGTGATCATCCTGGTCATACTGGCGACAGCTGCGTTCGCCCAGGAGGATGCATTCACCCGTGCCGATGCCGCATTCAGCCGCCGTGATTGGGCAGTGGCTCGCCAGGAGTACGAGCGCATCGTCGAGACCTACCCCGGCACCGCAACAGCCTGGCTGCGCCTCGCACAGATCCACGAGGAACTTGGCAACTGGAATGACGTGGTTGCCATCTATGAGAAGCTCGTCACGCTTGGCCCCGTCAACCGCGACACCCGCATGGCCTATGGCGATGCGCTGCGCAATGTCGGACGGCTCGAGGACGCGCTGGCCCAGTACGAACTGGCAGTGCGAGAGGCCCCCGTCACCGAAAGCGTTGACAAGGCCCTCTCCCGCGCCTGTGATGCCTTTGACCGTGGGGACCTGGAAGCCGCCCAGCAGTCTTACGAGGATGTGACCCGTAACTGGCCGGGGCATCCGACCGCCTGGCTTGGGCTGGCCCGCATCCACTCCCGCAATGCGGACTGGCAATCAGCCGTCGCAGCCTACGCCCAGCTTGAGTCGCTCGGGCCGCTGGGCAAGGAGATCCGCATGGAGTACGGCGATGCCCTGCGCAGCGCCGGACGGCTCGAGGAAGGGATCGCCCAGTACAACATGGCCGTCGGCACACCGATGTCGCCGGAATTCCAGCAGACCAAGCGCTACCTGCCTGAGGCCGTTTCGGTGCAGAGCGTTGACGGCTCCCACCTTGAGGAACAGGACCGGCAGCGCCCGCAGCGCATGCTGATCGTGCCCGGTGAGGAGGAGCGCAGCATTGAGGCTGCCAACGCTCGCATTGAGAGCCTGATCGGTTCCGGCAGCCAGGCCGCGCCGGCAAGCGGACAGCCCGCCGGAAATGGCAATACAAGTACGGGGCAGAAGACCTGGCTGGATTTCGATCCGGCCGCTGCCAGTTTCCGCAGTTCCCGCATCGAGGACCTGCCGGGCGAGGACGAGGAAAGCATCATGTCCGCGCTGCTGCCGCCCAAGCCGGCCGGCGAGCGCATTGACAAGGGCATGCTGCGCCCGGGCGAGAAGCCCGCACCGGCTGGGGATGGGGCTGACTTCCATGAGCCCTTCCGATCCGACAGCAGCCTGATGCAGGTCAACCTCGCTGAGAGCAAGGTGAATGGCAGCACCGCAGGCACGGGCCAGCCAGCGACGAACATCGCTGACAACACCCGGGTGCGCAACACGGCTGAGTTCTTCAAGGGCGCTGAGATCCATGCAATGCAGGCTACCGGCGAAGGAGATGACGATGCTTCCCAGCCCGCCGGCGGATCGATGGACTGGCTGCGCACCGCGCGCCAGCACTACGATGCCGAGGAATGGTCCGATGCCGTGCTGGCATTCCAGAACTACATCGATGAGGTCGGAGATGACAACCTCGACACCGGTGTGAGGCTGGAGTACGCCCTGGCACTGCTGGAGGATGGCCAGACTGAACTGGCCGAGGACAACATCTCACTGGTGATGCACCAGGAGCCGGAGAACACCGAGGCCAAGATCGCGCTGGCGAAGCTGCTGTCGCGCACCGGCGAGCTGAACGACTCGATGCTGCTGCTGGACCAGCTGCGCATGGATGAAACCAGCCGCACTGAGGTCCGCCTGGCGCGGATTTACGGCTATTTCCACAACGACTACATCCAGGAAACACTGATGGACCTGGGTGAGCTGATCGCCACCAATTCCGCCAATGACGACATCCGCGAGATGGTGGCGCGAGGCGCGCCCTGGACCGAGGTCAAGCCGCTGCTGGAGGCCCGCCCCGGCAACGAACGGATCATCGAGATGGTGGAGACCGTCAAGGCCCGCCTGCTGGCCGAAATGGACATCGGCGAGGCGGACATTGCCAACATCGCGATGCAGATGTATGAGAGCGGCCAGTATGACACCGCGCGCACGGACTTCGAGCAGAAGGTTGCCGACGATCCGGAGGACATGCAGAGCTGGCGCGGGCTGGCGGTGCTGACAATGGTTGCCAAGGACTACAGCGCGAGTATCGAGGCCTGGGAGGCCTACCTCGGCCTGATGCCGGACGATGCGCAGGCCCGCCTGTACTACGCGCAGGCCCTGATGAATTGTGACTGCAACGCGGCGCTGTGTGAACTGTGGGCCCTGATTGCGCTTGGCGAGCCGGAGAACCTGGCCGGCCACAAGCTGTATGAATTCCAGTCCGGCATGAGCAGCATCCCCGAGGATGCGACGGTCGACCAGGCAACCTATGAGGATGCCCTGCTGAACTATGCTGTTGCATTGTCAATCTGCGAGCGCAGCAAGGAATCGCTCTACTGGTTCCGCCAGGCGATGTACTGGCAGCCTGACAACCTCTACTGGCAGACATACTACGCCGGTGCGCTGAACACGCTTGAGCGCTATGACGAGGCGATGGGCATCTACTGCGCCGTGCTGCGCGAGGAGCCGATGTTCGAGCCCGCTATGCTCGGCCGCGGCTACACCTATGCCTCGATGGGCCAGTACCGTGATGCATTCCGTGAATGGGACAGCATCCCGCTGGACAGCCAGTACTACCTGCCGGGCCGGATCGCCAAGGCCTACGGCCTGCTGTGGAAGGGCCAGCGCAGCGATGCGATGGCAATGGCCTGCTACGTGATGCGCGACGACCCGGAGAACTGCGAGGTCTGGGACCTTGTGATGGCCATCAAGGAAGTGCCTGACGCCACGCTCGATGTGGCCTGGCGCCAGAGCCATGACAGCGAGGACAACGACCTGCGGGCGGTGACGACCACGCTGACCGTGCCGCTTGATGCGCGCGGCTCGCTGATGGGAATCGTGCATGAGGACTTCAAGGTTGACAACACCGTGGCCGGGCAGGAGAGCGATGGTGAAAGCACCGCACTGAGCTTCGTGCTGCCGGTCAACGACCGCCAGCGCTTCCAGGTGCTGGCGCGCTACCTCGACATCGACAACGGTGCCGACGCCCCGGTGGACAACTGGGACTGGTCGGCCTCCTACACCGTCGAGATGAATGACAACCGCCAGCTGCGCCTGGCCTATGACAGCCGGATGTTCTACGAGACCCCGGAACTGGCGCGCAACGGCATCGTGATGGATGAGTACAGCATCGGCGCGACCATGCCGTTCTTCCACGATGAGGAGACGCGCCTGATCGCGAGCTTCGCCTATGGCGACCTGAGCGACGGCAACAGCCGGATCAACACCGACTGGCGCATCGAGCGCGAACGGAACCACTGGGGCCGCGGCAAGCTGATCTACGGCCTGCACTTCGTCACGCTGGACTACTGCCGTGACGAAAATAACGGCTACTGGGACCCGAACAACTACCGCTTCGGCGAGATCTACGCGGACTGGATCGATACCAGCCACAACGACTTCCTCTGGGACTTCGGTGTCGGTTACGGCTGGGACGATGCGGCGGACCGTTCCCCGGCGGATGTGCTGCGCTACAAGGTCGGGCTGCGGGCCAAGCTGTTCCGTGACCGCCTGACGATGCGAGCCGGATATTCCAACAGCGAACTGGCCACCCTGGTCACCGATGGTCCGGGTTACCGCTATGAGCTGTGGACCCTCTCCGGGCAGGTCAAATTCTAGGTTTCACCCCTGTTTTCCTGACTGCCGGTTCCATTTAACCTTGATTTAACTGATTTCGCGCACTTGCTGACAGTTTGTGCACTGATCCAAGTTGACTCACACACCCTATATAACTAGAATTTAGCATCCGGTCATTATTCGACCGGCTGGCTCAGGGGTGATATTGATGACCAGACACTGGCTGAACTCCCGCGCAGGCGGGTTATCTCAGTACATGAGACAGGGCGGAATTGTCCTGCTTGTGTGCGCCTGCTGCCTGATCTTCGGATGCGGCGGTTCCACCACAACCACTCCGGACCAGAACGGTGATCCGATCATCGTCGCCTGGCTGGAGACCTTCGGCTCGGACAAGAACCTCGGTGCCACGATCGATGGCTCCGGCAGCTGGTCCACCGAAGGTGCCGTCACTTACGACTACGACATGGACGGTGATGGCACATATGACGTGCTGGCCGGCGACAGTGTCGAGACCTGGATCTATCCGAAGGCCGGCCAGTACACCGTGATCCTGCGTGTGACAGATCCGAAGGGCAACTCAGCCACCGACACCGCCAAGGCAACTGCGGTCGATGAGACCGGCGGCAGCGACGGCGGGGATGGCAGCGGCGATGGCGGCGGGGATCCCGTTGATGAGACGCCGGTGGCCAAGCTCAACATCTACTGGGCTGAGGGTGGCAACGCCTTCCGCACGCTGGATGCCACGAGCAGCTGGGCCAAGGACGGGGGCAACCTGAGCTACGACTACGACATTGACGGCGACGGGAACTATGAGATCAAGAATGGACAGAAGTCCCTTGTATATGAGTATCCCAAGCCCGGCGAATACACCACCGTGCTGCGCGTGACCGACAGCAAGGGCAACTCGGCGACGGCTTCCTTCACGGAGACCATCCAGCCGGATGACCCGAATGCCTGGGATCCCTCCGACCTTGCACCGGTCGTCAAGCTGCAGGCTTACTGGGCCGAGGGCGGCGATGAGTACCGCACGATCGATGCCCAGAGCAGCTGGGCCCGCACCGGCGAGGACCTCGTCTACGACTACGACATGAACAACGACGGGACGTTCGAGATCAAGGGCGGTGAGCCCGTGTTCGTCCATCATTTCCCGGGACCGGGAAGCTACCGCATCTGGCTGAGGGTCACTGACGAAAGTGGCAACTCAGGCACGACCTCCATTGTTGTCGAGGTATAGGACATGTACAAGGTTTGGGAAGAGCGAAGTGGAATGAAGGGGCTGCTGGCTGTGATGCTGTTCGGCCTGCTGCTGGCCGCGTCATGCGGCGGTGGCGGATCGACGGCTGTTGATGCCGCCAATACCAGCTCCCCCGTCGCCGTGCTGACGGCCAACCCCGGCAGCAGCGGTGCGGCACCGTTCAGGGTCAGCTTCAACGCTGCCAGCTCGCGCAGCAGCAACGGCACCATTGCCCGCTATGACTGGGACACCAATGGCGACGGCAGCTTCGAGGTGAGTGACGGCAGCGCCACGCTGGACTGGACCTACCAGGACGGCGGCAGCTACAAGGCCAGCGTCAAGGTGACCGATACCGGTGGCCGCAGCGCCACGGCCACCATGAGCATCTCCGTCTCCGGCGGCACAACGGGTGGCAATACCACCGGAGGCAACACCACCGGGGGCAATGCCAACCAGAACGCGGCCGGCAGCCCGAATCCGCCGACCGCCCGCCTGACAGCCTCGCCGCGCACCGGCCCGGCACCGCTGAAGGTCACGCTGGATGCCAGCGAGAGCTTTGACAGCGATGGCAGCATCGTCGGCTATGAGTTCGACCGCGACGGCGACGGCAGCTATGACTGGAAGGGCAACAGCCCGACTGTGCAGTTCACCTACCCCGACGTAGGCGACTACACCGTCAAGGTGCGCGTCGAGGACAACGGCGGCAACAAGAGCGTTGCCAGCATGCAGGTCAGTGCACTGAAGGCCAGCGAACCCGGCCCGGTGACCGGCCCGAACCCCGGTTCCGCCACCACCCCGGTCGCCAGCCTGACGGTCACGCCGGCCACCAGCGGTGAGATCCCGTTCTCGGTGAAGTTCGACGCATCCGGCAGCACCGACCCGGACGGCACGATCGAGACATATGAATTCGATCCCGACGGCGACGGAACCTACGACTACAGCGGCCCGAGCGCCAAGTATGACTACACCTATGCCACTGCCGGCAACTACGAGGCCCGCGCCCGCGTGATTGACAACGACGGCAACAGCTCGCTGCTGACCGTGATCATGCATGCGCTGGCCCCGGGCCAGACCGGCGAGGAGACCCAGGTCGCGCCGACCCTGCGCCTGACGGTGCGTCCCGGCACGACCGGCCCGGCCCCCTTCGAGGTCGAGTTCGACGCCTCCGCCAGTGATGATGAGGACGGCACGATCACGAAGTTCCAGTTCGACACCGATGGCGACGGCAGCTACGAGGCCAACGGCACGGCCTCGAAGTTCACCTACACCTATGACACCCCCGGTGACTACACTGCCCGCGTGCGTGCCACGGACAATGATGGCAACACGGCGGAAGTGAGCGTGATGATCACCGTCGAGCTGCCCTTTGACCCGAACAACGAGCCGCCGATCGCCCGCCTGGAGCTTGACCCGGCATTCAACGGCAATGCCCCCTTCGCGGTGCGCCTCGACGGTTCCTCCAGCGAGGACCCGGACGGCAGCATCGTCAAGTATGAGTTCGATGCCAATGGCGACGGCATGGTGGACTACAGCGGCCCGAACAGCAGCTATGACTACACCTATGCCAGCGCCGGCCAGTACGACGCCTGGATGCGGGTGACAGACAACGGCAACCGCTCCAGCATCGCCACCGTGGCGGTCGTGATCAGTGGCAACACCGGTGATCCGAATGACCCCAATGACCCGAATGACCCGCCGGATGACGGCAACTACGACCCGATCGCGGTAATGTTCGTCGACCCGGTGTTCGGCAAGGCCCCGCTGACCGTGGAATTCGACGCCGGCCCGAGCCTGGACATTGACGGCACCATCGTGAAGTACAAGTGGGAGATCGACGGCAAGGGACCCTTCCCGCAGGGACCGCTCGGTGACCCGAAGGTCGTCACCGTGACGTTCACCTCGCCTGGCAACTACTGGGCCAAGCTGACCGTGACGGATGACGAGGGCGGCACCGGCAGCCTGAGCATGCTGGTGATCGTCCAGTAACACGGACTGACAACGCAGTGCAGGCCGTCTCGCCACATCACCGTGGCGGGGCGGCCTGTTTCCTTTTCCGGTGCAGATTGACAATCGCTGTGCTGCACGGCTAAACTGGTCGCCGTCCAGCCGGGATATGTGGAGGTCGGCAGGCCGGTGCGCCAGGATGCACCGCTGCCCCTGTCATGCAGTTCCAGACCCTGATCTTCGCGGTGTTCTTCGTGCTCGTGCTCAGCGCGAACTGGCTGCTGCGCCGCCATGACATGCCGCGCAAGCTGTTGTTGGTGCTGGCGAGCTACTACTTCTATTTCCACCTGAGCTTCACCTGGCTGATGCCGTCGATCCTCGCGGGCTCCTCGTTGCTGAACTACTTCTGCGGTGAGGGTATCTTCAAGGCCCGCGAAGCCGGCAACAAGGGCGCACAGCGCGCCTGGTTCAGGCTCGGCATCTGGGGCAACCTGCTGACGCTTGGCGTCTTCAAGTACTACGGCTTCTTCCAGGAGAACGTGGAGAACGTGCTGGGCAACTTCGGGATGAGCTCGCACCTGCCGATCCTCGAGATCATGCTGCCTGTGGGCCTGTCCTTCTACACCTTCCAGGGCTTGAGCTACATCATGGACCTCAACCGCGGTAAGGGCGTGCGTGCCAACACCGTGGTGGACTTCCTGCTGTACATCTCCTTCTTCCCGCAGCTGCTGTCCGGCCCGATCTGCCGTCCGAAGGAACTGCTGCCGCAGCTGCATGAGGGCCTGCCGCAAAGCATCCCGGAGCCGAGCCGGGCAGTCTCGCTGATCCTCTCCGGCCTGTTCAAGAACGTGGTGCTCAGCCACTACCTCTACATGCACATCGTCGGGGACGTGTTCCTTGACCCGTCTGACTACTCGGCAGCGTCGCTGTGGGTCGGGATGTTCGCCTATGCCCTGTATATATATGTGGACTTCAGCGGCTACACCGACCTCGCCGTCGGCCTTTCGCTGCTGATGGGCGTCAGCATCCCGCACAACTTCAATCATCCCTACCTGGCAAGTGATGTCTCCAACTTCTGGGGCCGCTGGCACATGACCCTGTCGCGCTGGATCAACGACTACCTCTTCGTGGCACTCGGCGGGCGCGACATCAACAAGCGCTGGACCGCCCTGTTCTGGGCCTGGGTGCTGTGTGGCCTGTGGCATGGCGCCGCCTGGAACTACATCCTGTGGGGTGCCTATTTCGCCATCGCACTGCTGATCCACCACTACCTGCGCAGCGGCATCAAGAAGAAATGGAAGGGCGGCGTGGCCGGCCAGATCGGCACCTTCATCGTGGTCTGCTTCGGCTGGGTGATCTTCGCCTCGCCGGACCTCGAGACTCTGTGGGCCTATCTCACCGGCCTGTGGCGCTTCAGCGCTCCCGGTGAGGGCTTCGAGGCCTTCGTGCTCGTGGTGCTGGTCCTCGGTGCCTTCATGCACATCTTCGGCGAACGCATTCGCAATGGCTTCATCCGCCTGCACGACGGAATGCCACCGCTGTTGCGGCCCGTCGCCTGGCTTGCGATCGGGCTTGTAATCCTCGCCCTCAAGCCCAGCGGTATGTCGCCCAACCTCTACTTCGGATTCTGATATGCAAGACCAGACACAGACAGGGAACACGCAGGAAAACGAGCAGGGACGGATGAGCCCGGGCTTCCTGATCGGCAGCTCATGGATGATCCTGATCCTGCTGACCCTGCTGTTCGGCTATGACGTGAACTACGCGGCCTTCAGCTCCGACAACCCCTATGTGCAGGAGAAGGTGCAGCCCCTGACCGAGAAGCTCAGCAAGCTCTGCGTGGACAGCGGTCTGCGCAAGCTGCGCCAGGATGTGGAGGGCAAGGTCTACCCGGTCTACGATGATTCCCCGATCTGGGTGGAGATCGAGGAGCCGGAAGACTGACGCTGTTTTAACGCCATTTGCGCTTTTCCGATATTGAACGCTGACCGGCGGGAAACGTCCTGACCGGAGTAATCCCACACCAGGGGGCAGCGGTGCACGGATCCGTCCACCGCTATAATCAGCCCATGTCCATCAACAGAATCAGAATCACGGCCATGGCCCTGCTTGCGGCGGCCTTCATCATCGCCGGCAACCAGCAGGCGCGTGCGGAAACCAAGACCATCCTGCTGGTCGGCGCGTCCTCGATCGAGGGTACGCTCGGCAAGGAGATCGAGGACCGCCTCGAGAAGGAATACAAGGACGTCAAGATCGTCCGCTGGGGACAGCACTCCACCGGCCTGGCCAATCCGGAGCTGCTGGACTGGCACAAGAAGCTCGATGAGCTGCTGAAGGCCAACAAGCCCGACCTGGTCGTGGCCGACCTTGGTGAGAACGACTGCGCGCCCGTGACTGACTCCAACGGCCCGATCGCCCGCTTCGGCACCTCCGAGTGGGAGAAGGTCTACGACGAGCGCGTGCGCAAGTTCGTGAAGATGGTCAAGGACAGCGGTGCTGATTCCGTGATGCTCGGCATCCCGACGATGCGCGACCGCAACTTCAGCAGCCAGGTCGAGCAGCTCAATGGGGTGCTCAAGGGTGCCACAGAGGCAGCCGGCGGATTCTACCTGGATACCTGGGAGTTCACCGC
Source organism: Planctomycetales bacterium (assembly GCA_022646745.1). Taxonomy (GTDB): domain Bacteria; phylum 4484-113; class 4484-113; order 4484-113; family JAFGCY01; genus JAHEFU01. The sequence continues at coordinate 1,532,465 of CP060262.1, forward strand.
TGACAACAAGGGCAACTACGTCCCGAACCTGGAGTACGAGGGCAAGGACCGCATGATCCGTGCCAGCGACGGCGTGCACTTCAGCAAGCACGGCTCCGAGTACATGGCCTTCAAGATCTGCGAGATCCTGGAAAGCAAGTACGGGCTGCAGCCGAAGTAATCCGCAGCCTGTGGATGTAATTTAAACGTGATTTTAACGGGGATTGCCACGGCGATCCCCGTTTTTTTTATTTTCCCGTTACAATAACGAACAGTTAACGGTCGATTAACGATTCGTTAACGGGAGAATTACTAATGGTTAGAAAGGCGTTGATTGTTCTTGGGGTAATTGGGGTCGTGATCGGGGCAAATGTCCTGCTTTTCGGTCCACTTTACGACATCGTAAACGTGATCCAGTAACTGAGTCACGTCCACTTTCAATGGCCGCCTCACTGCGAGGGCGGCCATTTAACTTTTCTGGGCCGGAGATATATAATCCATCCATGCTGCGTTACCTGGTGCGTGCCTGCACGCTGATCCTCCTGATTGCGGCCCTGGTGCTGATCGGCGCCGCCGCTCCCTCCGACACCAACGGCCCGGCCTTCCCGCGCCTCGCGATGTGGTTCCCGACCCATCCGAAGGCCAGCATGCTGGACCGTGCGCGCTTCGATGTGCTGGTTGGCGACTTCGCGACTGGCATCCCGGGGCAACGTGCCACGGGTCGCAAGAGCACCACGAGCTTCGCCTCGGAACTGCGCAAGGCCAATGGCAGCACGAAGCTCCTGACCTATTACCGCCCGCTGGTGATCCGCCCGAGCTCGCTGTACGAGGGCACCCGCAAGCATAACCCGCTGCTGAAGAACTGGCCTGACAGCTGGTTCCTGACCGAGGCCGGCAGCACGCTGACCGCCAACATCAGTGCCAACAGCGGCCGCCTGAGCGTGGCTGACTGGCAGCAAAGCGGCGAGAGCCAGGGCAACAAGCCGAAGAAGTGGGACATCTGGAAGATCGGCCAGGATGTGCAGGTGGACGGCGAGATCATGACGATCACCGCCGTTGACAAGGACTCAATGAGCATCACCGTCGAGCGCGGCATGAACGGCACCGCCGCCGTGGCGCATACCTCCGGCACCCGCGTGGCCCCGATGGCGCGCTTCTGGCGCGGCAGCTACATCATGAACATGACCGACTCCAGCGGCAGTGGAAGCGTGGATGGCGGCTCCGGTGAAAAGTACGCGCAGTACGCCTTCCGCATGAGCCTTGAAGGTGCCAACGAGTGGTTCAGCTACATCGGCGGCGACCAGGACGGCTTCCTGTGGGACATGATGCCTGACAACCTGAGCTGGGTAATGTGGGCCGAGACCAACAGCCTCGACCTCAACCGTGACAACGTGTCCGACACCTTCGCGAGCATCGACAGCGCCTGGACCAAGGCCCTCAATGACCACAAGGCGATGTTCAGCGCGCGCTTCCCCGGCAAGGCGATCGTGCGCAACCAGAGCCGCTCGCGGGACTACAACGCCTACAACGGCGAGAGCTTCGTCTCCTTCCCGCACGACCAGTGGAACGCCCAGCGCGCCGTCAACACCGACGGCTGGACCCGCTTCTGGCACAACGTGTTCTTCGGTGACCGGGAGGAAGTGCGCGGCGGGATCACCGAATTCCAGAAGGGCACCAACCTGCCGAACTACACGCAGATCATCACTGACGACCTCGAAATGGACCTTGACGCCGCCGGCTTTCCTGAGCTGCGCAACCCCGACACCGCCACGATCTGGAAGCCCAACTACCGCAAGATGCGCTGGGGCATCTGCTCCGCGCTGCTGTCCGGCAGCTACTACGGCTATGTGATCACCACCGACGGCTACGGCCTGCGCGGCATCGAGTGGTTCGATGAATATGACGACGCGGGTGTGGGCCGTGGCTACCTCGGCTTCCCGAAGGGCGAGATCACGAAGATCGGCAAGAGCGGCCAGAACAAGGACTGGGGCGTCTGGGCCCGCGAATACGACAAGGGCTATGTGATCGTCAACCCGCTGGACAAGGACATGACGGTGCCGCTGCCGGCCGGTAAGTGGCAACGCATCAAGGGCACGCAGGTGCCGGAGGTGAACAGCGGCGCGATCGAGGAGGGCACGGTGACCGTGCCGAAGTTTGATGGGTTAATACTGAAGAGGCTGTAAGCCTCAGGTTGCAGGGGGCTGGTTGCTGGTTGCAGAAGTAACCAGTAATGGATTTCAGTCCCGCGAAGCGGGACTACTGCAACCTGCAACCTGTAACCAGCAACCTAGTTCGACTTACTAGGCAGGTACGGAATCAGCCGCAGTGCCAGTTCGCGGATCACCTGGTGCTGCAGCCAGACCTTGCCCGGCCCGGTCAGCGTTGCCAGCGCCAGTCCCTCACCTGAAAGGAAGATGTTCTTCAGCTTCTTCTGGATTTCGAAGTTGTACTGCACTGTGTCCTCGAAGGCGGCGATGTGCCCGCTGTCAACCTTGATGGTCTGGCCGGCCTCCAGTTCCACCACGGATAGCTCGCCGTCAATCTCAAGGAACACCGTGCCCGGCCCGCTCATGCGCTGCAGGAAGAAGCCCTCACCGCCGAGGAAGCCCTTGCCGAGCCCGGTGGTCTCCATCTTGATCGTGCAGCTGTCCTGGCTGCACAGGAAGCTGCCGCGCTGGGCCACGAGGCTGCGCCCCGGCAGGATGTCGTAGGGCACGATGTGGCCCGGGAAGCTGGAGGCGAAGGCCACGCGCCCGCTCGACCCTTCAGCCTGGAAGTAGTTCAGGAACACGCTTTCGCCGGAGATCGCGCGGTTCAGCGCGCCGCCCAGCATCCCCATCAGCCCGCCGCCGCTTTCCGGCATCGAGGTGTCGAGGTCGATGTTCGGGTCCATCCAGATCATCCCGCCGGTCTCGCTCATCACCCGCTGGCCCGGCTGCAGGTGCAGTTCCACGATCTGGTGGATCGTGCCGCGGATCTCATAGTTCAGTCCAGTTGCGCTGATTGCCATTGCCAGCCATCCTTGTCGGCGTCTGCCGTGATGGCCTGATTCTAGCAGCCCCGCAGGCCCGGCCGGGATACCTTGCCTATAATCAGGTGACATGTCGAACAGCGGGGGTCACACAGTCGGGAGCGGGGCACTGCGCATTGAGTACGGCCCGCTGCCGCAGGTCCGGCAGGCCACAGACTATGCCGCACTGCTGGAGCAGTTCCGCGCTCCGCTGAGCATTGTGCTGCAAAGCGGCACAATCGTGTCCTTTGGCAACTCCTTCCCGCTGCTGCAGTTCGCGCTGGATTTCGCCGCCTGGTGCAGCCCGCATGCGTGGTGGCTGTTCGAGCACTACCCGCAGCTGCGTGATGAAATGGAGCACCTGCCCGGCGGACTGACGGCACAGGACTTCGCCCTGCTGGACGAGGAAGGTGACCTCATCATCGCGTTCAGCGCTGAGCCGCCGCAGCTCATCCGCGAGGACCTGTCCGCTGACAACGGGCTGGAACGGATCGAGCTCGGGATTGACAGCGCGGCCCTGCGCGAAATCGGCAGGTCGCTCCTGGTACACCTCGCCGCCAGCATCGCGTCCCAGTCCGGCTGGGACATCGCGCCGCTCATCACGCGCAGGCCGCAACGATTTCTCAAGAAGGCTCCTGGCCGCAGTGTGGCGCGCGAGCTGGACATCCTGAAACTGCTGGACTGGCCGGAGAGCAAGGGCAAGGTGGAGCAGGGGGAGTGGCATGCCGACTGGTGGCTGTACGAACCATCCGTTGACATTTCCGGGCCGGATGAGCTGATGCCGGTGATCACCGGCAGCCTTGTGCTGCGCCGCCGGGTGGCGGAGATGGTCCGCCTGCCGGATGTGCAGCTGCTGGAATTCCTGCACAGCGCACTGGACTGGCTGAGCGATGCCAGCCACCAGAGCATGCGCCTGCATCGGGGCAGCAGTGCCGGCGGACCGGTCTGGGGCGGTTTCGAACTCGGTGATCCCGCGACGGGCAAGCTGCTTTTGGCAATGCGCCGCCGGGGTAAGCGCATCGAACTGCTGAGCGGGGCCAACCCGGTGCGTGGCAATGAGGTGCCGGAGAAGGAATTCGGCCTGCTGCTGCTGGAACTGGCAACGCAGCTGGTCCATGAGCTGCATGAACACACCGGCTGGTCTGCCCTGCCGCTGTTCGCGCGCCAGTCGATTTCGCTCAGGGAGCCCCGCCCGGCCGTGCTGCCGCGCTTCGATCTGCAGAAGCTGGTGCTGGAATGGCCCGGCAGCCGCAGCATTGCCGGCCGTGAAAAGCGCCTGCCCGCCGCCCAGGTGCCGAACATCCCGATGGAGGTGCTGCTGGAGGGGCCGAACGAGTCCTTCCCGGTGCAGGGACAGTCCGGCCTCGCACTGCAGGTTGACATCAGCCTGATGGAGCTGACGGCACTGCCCTCCACGCCGGCCGACCTGCAGGAGATGCTGCGCGCCGGGGTGACCGTCAGCCGCGGCAGCCGCCGCCTGCTGAATGTTGACAACGGTGTGCCACTACTGGACTTCACGCTCAACTGCCTGATCTGGCTCTGCCGCCATGACAGCGTCAGCCCGGCCGCCAGCCGCGAGCGCGACCCGCGCCGCCGGGGCCGCCCGGTGGACTTCATCCTCGAATACCCCGGTGAGAATCCGCTGCGCATCGGCCTGCGCGAGGACCTGGATGGCTACCTGTTCGTGCTGGAGCGCGATGGCCAGCCGGCGGGATCGCACAATGTGGCAATCAGTCGCGGGGAATGCATGGTGCTGATGCTGGACATTGCCAGGGCACTGGTGCTGGCGGTGCACCAGCGCTGGGGTTGGGACATCCGCACGCTGTTCGGCCCGCGCAGCTTCTACTTCAGCGAGCGCGCCCTGCAGCGGGCGGAGAGCATCGGCTACATGAATATCGAGCGCGACGTGAAGGAACTGAGCGACTGGCGCAATGGCATCGCCCGCGACCCGGCGGGCTGCCTGTGGAACATCAAACTGTGGTAGCGGAGGTCAGCTGTAAAGCTGACAAGGAGGTCCGGTGTAAGCCGGGCCGGGAGATAGAGGAGTACACGGAGATTTCAACCACAGAGCCACAGAGAGCACAGAGATTTTCAGGGTATGTCTGAATAGTTGTCGGAGGTCAGCTGTAAAGCTGACAACGGGTTTCCGGTTTCGGGTTTCCGCAGAACGGATGCGGAGCTGCCGCACAACAGACGCAAAGCTGCGTTTACGCCACGGCGTGAATGCCGTACAGCCGAGTGATCAGTAAACAGTGGTCAGTAGCGGCGCACGCCCCGTGCACCAGGGAGTGACTGCCGCGAAATGCGCCAGGCAGACTCGCCTTACTCAGGCTGCATCCTGCCTGCGGCGGGATGCAGAACTATGTATGATTTGAGATTGGGAATGAACTGTTTGAACAAACACAGAGAACCCTATGTCACTCATGTTACGCAGTTTCAGTTAGGTTGCTGGGTTAATATTTGCTGACCGTGAAATTTACTTTGCCAATGCCCGTATTGTGCTGATAAATGATAAGCATGCAAGGAGAATTTCTTGAAGAAAACTGGTTACATTGCTGTTTGGATGATAGTCGTCATTCTGTCAGCTTCATGGACATTACGCGCTGATGCATCTGACAACTTGCGAACGGAATCCGGATTTGACAAGGATGCCTTCTGCCAGCGGTTGATGGAAGAGGACTTCTCGGATCTGTTTGCTCAGTCCACCATCCTTGAGTATGGTTCTTCTTCCACCGGAGCAAATCAGCAGATCCAGGGCATGATTGACGCTGTCAGGCAGGAAGCAGAAGCAGGAATGATTGAATCCCGCTCATTCACAGAGAAGGAACTGAAAATGCTGGGCATCCGGATTGTCAACGATCCCTCTGAGGAGTTTGGTTATCCCGAGTATGGGCAGTTCATGATGAGTCGGATACCGAGATCCATTTACGGGTATTACCAGAATCATCAGGTTATTCCTGACAATGCCCTTTCACTTCTTGAGTCCAGCAGTTGGCTTACACCTGAAGGCGAATCCGCATTTGATGAGCTTTCAAAGAATGAGCTTCTCAATGCGCTCCAGACCATGGTTGATCCCAGTACAGGGAAGCTCTACGACGGATTCAACGACGAGAACTGGACTCCATTTGGCATTTATGCCTACCTGCCGCCGGAATCAGAGTGGGCTGGATTGGGATATGACCCGCAGTCATATCGAGTCGTCAAAATGGATGGTAACACTCCTGCCCCGGTTGAAGATTGGCCCCTGATCAGTGGCTTGCTTAGGGTAGTGATTTGGGGTGAGACCGAGGATAGCATCCTCATCGACAGGATTTATTGCTGGTAGGAAATTCCGAATAGGACGCTTACCTCAGGAACATCTAGTTAAGGTGTTGGAGCTGCGGTTAGGCCACGGCGTGATTGCCGCACAATCTAGTGATCTGTTAACAGTGATCAGTAGCGGCGCACGCCTCGTGCGCGACGGAGTGGCTGCCGCGAAATGCGCCAGGCAGACTCGCCTTACTCAGGCTCCATCCTGCCTGCGGCGGGATGCAGCACCCCTGGTGGAGGCCAGTCACGCCCTGGCGTGACTGGCAATTGCCAAGCTTACAGTTTGGCCTCCGGCGGGTCTGACCTCCTAACCCCCCGCGGCACCCTTGCCAATCACACCGTGTCGTTCGCCGCAGCGGATGAAGGCCTCCACGCAGTGGTCGATCTGCTCCGTGGTGTGGCTCGCAGACAACTGCACGCGGATGCGGGCCTTGCCCATCGGCACCACCGGATGGCTGAAGCCGATCACGTAGATCCCCTCGTCCAGCATCGAGCGCGCCATGTCAGCAGCCAGGCGGGCATCGCCGAACATCACCGGCACGATCGGGCTCTCGCCCTGCACCAGCGTGAAGCCGGCGGCTTCCATGCGCTTGCGGAAATGCGCGGCGTTGGCTTCCAGCGTGTCGCGCAACGCGGTGCTCCCCGACAGCATGTCCATCACTTCCAGCGCGCCGTAGATCACGGAGGGCGGCACCGCATTGCTGAACAGGTACGGGCGGCCGCGGTTGCGCAGCATGTTGACAATCTCCGCCGGGCCGGCCACCAGGCCGCCTGAGGCACCGCCGAGCGCCTTGCCGAGTGTGGTGGTGATCACGTCCACCTTGTCCATCACATTGTGGTGCTCATGCGTACCGCGCCCGGTCTTGCCAATGAAGCCGGTGGCGTGGCTGTCGTCAACCACGAGCAGCGCGCCGTACTTCTCGCACAATTCGGCGATGCGGTCCAGCGGCGCGATCATGCCGTCCATCGAGAACACGCCGTCGGTGACGACGCACATGCTGCGGGCCTTGTCCTGCCACATCTGCAGCTTCTTCTCGAGGTGCTCCGCGTCACTGTTCTTGTAGGTGTCGCGCTGGGCCTCGCACAGGCGGATGCCGTCAATCAGCGAGGCGTGGATCAGGCGGTCGGAGATGATCACATCCTCCTTGCCGAAGAACACCTCGAAGAAGGCAGCGTTGGCATCGAAGCAGGAGGCGAACAGGATCGCCGCCGGCAGGCCGAGGAACTCAGCCAGCCGCTCTTCCAGCATGTTGTGGCTGTCCTGGGTGCCGCAGATGAAGCGCACGCTGGACATGCCGTAGCCACGCTCGTCGAGCCCCTTGTGGGCTGCTTCCACCACGCGCGGGTGGCTGGCCAGGCCAAGGTAGTTGTTGGCACAGAAGTTGAGCACCTTGCGCGCCGGGCTGCCGAGCGGGTATTCGACCTCGATCTCCACGCCCTGGGCGCTCTTGATGTAGCGCTCGTCCTTGGTCAGGCCGGCTTCGTCGACCTCCTTCAGCGTCTGCTGCAGCCTCTCGCGCAGCTCCTTCGTGTAGGCCATCTTCAGCTCCCCGCGCCGCTGGCGCTTAGTTGTATGTGCAGGACTACTGGCGTTCCTGCAGCTTGCGGTTGACAAGCGACTGGATGCGGCTGACGGTCTCGAATTCCTCCGTGCTGGCCTCGTCGTCGTCAATCTCGATCTCGAATTCCTGCTCCAGGTACATCTTCAGGCTGACCATGGAGAACGAGTCCACCAGCCCGCTGGAGATCAGCGGGGTGTTGTCATCGACCTCCGTGCCGTCGTCAACGTACTCATCATAGATGAACTGGATGATCTTCTCGCGCAACTCTGAGCTCATTGCGGTCCTCCACAGATCTGGCAATCAGCGCCTGGGCGCCGGGTTCAATTATAGCGAAGCGCGCGCCGGGCAGCGCTTCAGGAATCCATCGGCCGCGCGCCGGGCCAGCCATCGTCGTAGACGAATATCGACAGCACGCTGACGCCGTTCTCCACGTCGAGGTACAGCTGTGTAATGTATTTCCCGTCGGTCGAGATGAATTCGCGGGTGAGCGGCTTGTCCCAGTTAAGCTGGTAGCCCAGCTCCTCATGCTGCGAATTGAACAGGCCGAGCTGCTCCTCCCAGCTCAGCGGGCAGGTGTAGGCGGTGCTCCACATATGCCCGCTGTTCTCACTGCGCTCGTTGAAGGGCATCCCGCTGGCGCGGTAGGGGTCGCCCTCATCGGCCGGGAAAGCGCCGGGCAGCGCAGCCGGGGTGGCATCAGGCGGGACGGCGATGGCCGCCACGGGCCACTTTAGCGGCATCGGGAAGGAAGCGGCCTCGGAGGCACTGGCCTGCCCATGCCTGTTGCAGCCCGTCGCTATCAGGCACAGCGCCAGCAGGCTCAGGCAGTATCTCAGCACGGATACATCTTACCGTGGATGCCTCCATGGGCTGGCAGGAGGGCAATGTTGTAGGTATAATCTTCGTCCTATGTTCAACAAGATGCAGGATCGCATCCTCGGGGCTCTCAAGAACATGGCCAAGAGTGGCCGCCTGAGCGAAGCGGATGTGGAAAAGGGGCTGCGGGAGATCCGCCTGGCACTGCTGGAAGCGGACGTCAACCTCAGCGTTACCAAGAAGTTCATCAGCCGGGTGCAGCAGAAGGCCGTCGGCCAGGATGTGCTCGGCCAGCTCAACCCGATCGACACGCTCGTGATGGTCGTGTACGAGGAGCTCACCGAGCTGCTCGGCGGCAAGGAGTACGACCCGAAGTTCGATCCCGGGGTGAAGCGCATCATGATGGTCGGCCTGCAGGGTAGTGGCAAGACCACCACCTCGGGCAAGCTGGCCAACCGCTTCAAGAGCGAGGGCAAGAAGCCGCTGCTGATTGCTGCCGACCTCAGCCGTCCGGCCGCGGTGGACCAGTTGCAGGTGCTCGGCAAGCAGATCCATGTGGATGTGTTCGCCGATCCGAAGAGCAACCCGGTGGACCTCGCGAAGAACGGCCTCAAGCAGGGCGACAAGGACAGCAACAACCCGGTGATCATCGATACCGCCGGCCGCCTGGCGATCGACGAGGAGCTGATGGACGAGCTGGTGAAGGTCAAGGAAGCCTTCAAGCCGGACGAGATCCTGCTCGTGGTGGATGCCCTGACCGGGCAGGATGCGGTCGAGACCGCCCAGAGATTCGATGAGAAGCTCAACATCACCGGCATCGTGCTCACCAAGATGGACGGCGACGCCCGCGGTGGTGCCGCGATGTCCATGCGCGCCGTGACCGGCAAGCCGATCCGCCTGACGGGTACCGGCGAGAAGCTCGACGCACTCGAGTACTTCTTCCCGGACCGGATGGCCAGCCGCATCCTCGGACGCGGTGACATTGCCACCCTGATCGAGAAGGCCAGCAAGGAATTCGACGATGAGGATGCCGAGAAGCTTGAGAAGAAGCTGCGCCGGCAGAAGACCTTCGACCTGGAGGACTTCATCGTGGCGCTCAGGCAGACCCGCCGCATGGGCAGCATGAAGAGCCTGCTGAACATGATCCCCGGCGTGCGCGTGACGGACGACCAGGCCGAGGCCGGTGAGAAGCAGCTGCGCAAGTTCGAGGCGATCGTGAACTCGATGACCCGCCAGGAGCGGCTGAACCCGAAGCTGCTCAACGCCAGCCGCCGCCGCCGCATCGCGATCGGCAGTGGCACCTCGGTGCAGGACATTAACAGCTTCATCAACAACTTCAAGCAGATGCAGCGGATGACGAGTACCATGCTCAAGAGCGGCGCCTTCAAGCGGATGCAGTAACTCAAGGTTTGCAGGGGGCAGGTTGCAGGGGGCAGGTATGACTGGAGGTCAGTCCCGCGCAGCAGGACTGACCAGGGGTGCTGCATCCCGCCGCAGGCAGGATGCAGTTCTATTTCTGCATACCGCCGGCAATGCGTTTAAGACCATGAAAGCAGGCAAACGAAGCGAGCTTCCGACATTGCTTCCGTGTGCTTGAAGTAATGTCAATCCTGCTTCGCGGGATTGACCTCCTATAGTCAGTCCTGCTGCGCGGGACTGACATCCAGCCGCCTCCTACAGTTCGTAGCTGGCGTTCCTTGCCTCACTGTGACCCGGCAGTTCGTTATGTACCACCAGCCGCGGGCAGCTGGCCCACTTGCTTGCGAGGTCCTGCACCATGAACTTCTTCAGCGGTTCCGGCTGGAAGTTCGCTGCCATCAGCTCATCCGGTGTCAGCAGCTCGGGTGAAATCAGCTCCTCCTTGTCGGGCGTGAGCTGGCTGAGCAGGTCGCCCTCGACGGGGCGCAGCGGATGGCAGAGGAAGTAGTAGCCGATCTCATGCAGCTTGCTGCCCTGGCGCGCCCAGTAGTTCTCCATCAGGTAAAGCAGCTTTACCGGAGCGACCTCGAGGCCGATTTCCTCCTTGACCTCGCGCACCACGCTGTCGATCATCGGCTCGCCGACCTTCATATGGCCGCCGAGCAACGTCATGAATGGCGCGCGCTTGCCGTCGTCAAGCACGGTCACGAGGAACTTGCCGTCATGCACGATCACGGCGCGGGCGATCAGGTTCAGCGCAAACATCGCTCAAGTGTAGCATTGCAGGATTCCGGCTGGACCGCGCAGCAGGCGGCTGCCCCGCAAGCCGCATCAGCATTGGTTTAACCGCAATTTAACCATTGGCAAATCCATTCAATTATCTGGCGAATTCTGCTAGGCTTTTATTGCCGCGGGCCGCGGCAAGGTTAGAGGGAGCTCGTCGGGATGACAACGATCGCCAAGAACCAGTACGTAACCGTGATATCCAATTTCCAGGTCAACCCGGGTGACCAGGACAGGCTGCTGAACCATCTGGTGGATGCCTTCAGCCGCGTGATCAGCAAGCAGCCGGGATTCATCGCCGCCAATTTCCACAAGAGCCAGGACGGCACGAAGGTCGTGAACTACGCGCAGTGGGAAAGCCGCGAGGACTTCTACGCCTACCTCGAGAAGCCGATGGCCTGGGCCACCGTGCGCGAGGCACTCAAGCTCGGGCATGCGGAGTACAACGTCTACGACGTCTATGAAATAGTCGAGAAGGACCCCGGCGGAGGGGTCGAGACCCGTGTGGTCGAACCCTCAGCGGTCAACAGCGTCAGGCAGTAGGCCAACTTAAAGCGACTACTCGTCGTCCCCGTCGCGATCCACCGGGGTGATCTCCGGGCGGTTCTCGCGTTCCTTCGGCAGGTTCCACAGCTTGGCAATGAACTCGCCCTTGCGCCGCGCACTCATCTTACTGACCTCGCCGAGGTGGCTGTCCTGGTTCCAGCCGCCGCTCTTCAGCATCTTGCGCAGCACCCGCATCTCACCCTTGGAGAAGGTGCGCGAGTTGAGGATGTGCTCCTCGAAGGCCTCGAAGGCCACCGGGCAGACCGCGCGGGCGCACTCCGCCATCGCCTCGGCGTAGACGCGGATCTCATACTGCGCATGCGGGTCGAGCCGCAGGCGCAGGAAGTGGAACAGGTTGTGCAGGTCGATCTGCCAGTACCACTCGGTGTAGAGCGAAAGCGGCAGGTTGATGCGGGCCAGCTCACGCGCCATGCCCTGCTCGACCATCTCCTCATAGTGGCTGTAGAGCTGCTTCTGGTCGCCACCGATCTCATCCACCATCCGCTTCGCGTAGTCCGCCGGCATGCTGTCGCCGCTGCCCTGCTTGTTGTCCAGGCTCTGGAATTGCACGCGGGCCTCATCCGGGACGTAGAACTCGTCCGTCATGATGCTGTAGCGCCCGCTGACCTCATTGAGCCGTGCGGTGCGGTGGCGCACCCACTGGCGGGCCACGAAGATCGGCATCTTGCAGTGGAAGGTCATCTGCACCTGCTCAAACGGGCTGGTATGCCAGTTGCGCAGCAGGTAGTTGATCAGGCCCTTGTCCTCACGCACGCTCTTGGTGCCGGAGCCGTAGCTGACACGTGCACTCTGCACGATGCTGTGGTCCCCGCCCATGTAATCCACCAGGCGCACGAAGCCCTTGTCGAGCACCTTGAACTGCTTGTTGAGGATTGCATCGGCGGCCGGGACGTTATTGCGGGGCATCAGAAAATTATATGACACAAACCTGCGTCCCACGGCGCACGGCATCAACGGGGCGGTGCGGGACGGCAGGTCCCGGCCAGGCGGTTGCTGCTAACATAGGCGTTTCGCAGGTACACACACATGGAAAAATCAGATCTGAACCCCCGGCTGGACTGGCCGGCCCTGAAGCTTGAGCTCGAGGAGCTCACCGAACAGGAACTCACCGAAGAGAGCATCGATGGCTGGCTGCGCCGCTGGACCGAACTGGCCTACCAGCTGATCGAATACGCCACGCTCGTGCACCTCGCCACGATGGTGGATACACGGGATACCGAGGCGCAGGAGCGCTACCGGCAGTACATCGACACCATCGACCCGCAGGCCAAGGAGCTGGACCAGCGCCTCAAGCAGGTGCTGCTGGACAGCGGCATCGTGCCGGAGGGGATGGAAGTGCCGCTGCGCCGGCTGCGCGGTGAAGCCGAGCTGTACCGCGAGGAGAACCTGCCGCTGCAGGCGAAGCTTGCCAAGCTCGGGATGGAGTACAACGAGATCTGCGGCAACTGGAGCGTCGAGTGGGATGGCCAGCAGCTGCCGATCGCCGCGCTGCGCCGCTTCGTGGAGAACAATGACCGCACAGTTCGAGAGAAAGCCTGGCGGATGGGTGCCGACCGGATGAAGCAGGACCGCGAGCGGCTCAGTGCAATCTGGAGTGAGATGCTGGAGCTGCGCCTGCAGGTCGCAAGGAACGCCGGCTTCGACAGTTTCACCGACTACACCTGGCAGAGCTGGGGCCGCCATGACTATTCCCCGCAGGATGCGCGGACCTTCCAGCAGGCGGTGCTGTCCGTTGTCACCCCGGCGCTCAGCCGCCAGCTCAGCCGCCGCAGTGGCAGCCTCGGCGTTGGCAGCCTGCGCCCCTGGGACCTGACCTGCGACAGCGAGGGCCGCGCCCCGCTGCAGCCCTTCGCGGATGCGACAGAGCTGGAGCAGCGCACCGGCGAGGTCTACGGTCGCCTCGATGAGCGCCTTGGCAACTGGGTCTCTGAGATGAGCCGCGACCGCCTGTTCGACCTTGCCAACCGTGACGGCAAGGCCCCGGGCGGCTTCATGACCGTGCTGCCGCAGCGCTGGCAGCCCTTCATCTTCATGAACGCCGTCGGCATGAGCGCCGATGTGCGCGTGATGCTGCATGAATGCGGCCACGCCTTCCACGTCTACCAGACCGGCGAGCTGCCCTACATGCAGCAGCGGGACGTTCCGATGGAATTCTCCGAGGTTGCCAGCATGGCGATGGAGCTGCTGGCAGCGCCCTACCTGACGGCTGACAACGGCGGCTTCTACAGCGCGGAGGACCATGCCCGCGACCATACGAGCCAGCTGGAGTACATCATCTTCACCTGGGTGATGATCGCGATCGGTGATGCCCTGCAGCACTGGATCTACGCTAACCCAGAAGAGGCGAAGGACGCTGCCAATGTGTCGGCGAAGTACCTGGAGCTGTTCAAGCAGTACTACCCGGATGTTGACACGACGGGCATCGAGGATGAGATCGCCTGGAACTGGCAGCGCGTGCTGCACTTCTTCCTCTACCCGTTCTACTACATCGACTACGGCCTGGCGCAGCTCGGAGCCGTGCAGATCTGGGCGAACTCGCTTGAGGATGAGAAGCAGGCCGTCACGCAGTACCTGAGCGGCCTGGCACTCGGTGGCACGGCGACCCTGCCGCAGCTGTTCGAGACCGCCGGTGCGCACTTCGGCTTCGATGAGGCGACCTTTGGCAACGCGGTGGGCCTGATCGAGGGCAAGCTGGCTGAGATGGCTGGCTAGGGGAGGCCAGGCTGTAAGCCTGGCAACGGAGGTCAGACGAAAGTCTGACAACCACGCCTCGCTGTCGCTCCGCGTGGCAGGCAGGTTGGAGTTTGGAGAGGGGAGTTTGGAGGTCAGCCGTGAGGGTGATAAGCGGAGCCGCGAAGCGCAGCTTCGCAGGCTCTGGAACGAAGTGGCAAGCCAAATTGCGAGCTTGCGCAGCTCAGGCTTTGCCATCGCAACGCAGCTCCCGCGCCAGACTTACCCCTGACCTCCGGATACATAGTCCCGCGCGGCGTGGATCATCTCCTCCTCGGCGCGGATCTCCTCGAGGTCCGGCTTGTCAACATAGACCCAGCCTTTCATGGCCTTGCCCGGGCCCATCGGCTCGAAGGGCCGGCCCCGGCCCTCCTCGAACATCTCGTTGGCAAGTTCCTCACTGAGCTTGAGGGTGATGCCGTGTTCCCAGGCGGAGACGAAGAGCTTCTTCTTCCCGCCCACCAGCACGTACCAGGAGGGATGGCCCATCATCTGCCCGCGTACGATGCCGTCGTCGCCATCAAACAGCTCGTCCAGCAGCTGCACCACATCCTCGCGGTAGCCCGGCCAACCTGATTGTTCCTTCTTCTTCGTTGCCACCTAATTCCCCTTGCGCTGGTTTGTGGAAAACAGGCCGATGTGGTTGCCATGCGGGTCCTCGAAGGAAGCCCACCAGCCAAAGCCGGTGTCCTCAGCCCCGATATGCAGGCGTTCCGTCAGCACCTTCCCGCCGAGTTGTGTGACCATTGCCAGCCGGGCCTCCAGGTCCTCGACCTTGACGAAAATTACCGGGCCGGACCTCGGGCTCGGTTCGCGGCCGGTGGTGAATCCGCCACCCAGTCCCTGCTCGCCGTCATTGAACAGCAGGTAGCTCTCCGTATTGGGCACGAAGCTCCAGCCGAACAGGCTGCCGTAGAAGTCCTGCGACTCGGCCAGGCTGCGTGAGGGTATGTTGATATGGCAGATGCTGTCAGGCATGGTCTACTCCAGAGGGATCATCATGCCAATGTACCAGAGGGACGGATCGCATCCTCCACCGGCCGGCCCTCGGCATAGTCCTTCAGGCGCTTGCCCAGCAGTTCGGTCCAGCCCTCGACGTAACCGGAGTGGCTGTCCTCGGCGTACTGGTTGAAGCAGTGGTGGCTCAGTTTCACCGTCGTGCCCTTGCCATCCTCCCTCGTCTCGAACACCAGCCGGAACATGCCGGCCCCGCTCCACATCACGCCCTCCGGGATGGAAAAGCTGATCATCCGGCCCGGGCTCAGGCTCTGCACCATTGCCCACAGGCAACCGCCGCCTCCTTCCCAGACCTCCATCAGCCTGCCACCGGGCTGCTGCTCGATGACAATCTCCGTGGTGCGCGGGCCGCCCATCACCCAGTCCCGGCTCCACCAGTGCGAAATGCCGTTGACATAGGCGTCGTAGACATGGGCCGGTTCGGCGTTGACAGGAATCTCCTGCTCAATCTGCACGAAGGCATATTCAACCCTGTCAGTCTTTCCCTCAATCTTCATTCCCGCTCTCCCTGTCTCGCAGTCACTCGGAATCCATCGGCATCACTTCAAGCGGCACGATCGCATCCTCGATCACTTCGCCCTCGCAGTACATGCGGAAGTTCTCGGCCACGAGCTTGGTCCAGCCGAAGGCGTAGCCCTCCGCGCCGTCAATTTCAGCATCGTACTGCTGGAAGGAGCGGTGCTCAAGCAGCAGGTCCGTACCGCCTTCGGTTCCCGGATTGAAGCTGATGTTGATCGAACCGGCCCCGCTCCAGAAGCTGCCCTCTGGAACGCTCATGCCGAGGAAGCTGCCCGGGACCACCTGGATCACGTTGGCCCACAGGCTTTCGCCGTTCTCGTCAATCTCCAGCAGGCGTCCACTGGCGTAGGCCTCCAGCTGCATGTTGAGGCAGCTTTCGCCACCCATCGTGAAGCCCTTGCTCCACCAGTTGCTGGTTTCGCCGACGAACTTCTCATATACATCCCAGGGTTCCAGCTCGAGGTGCATTGCCAGAGTCACGCTGGCATCGCCAACCATGGTTTCCTGCCAGCTCGTCTCAATCGAATAGGGCAGGCCAGCTTCACTGCCGGACTCCTGTGCGAGGGCCTGTCCGCCAGATGCGAGGCTGGCCAGCAGCAACGCGATGATGATCCGTGTTCCCATTGTCAACTCCTTTAGCTACGGCCTGCCTGTCAGGCCTGTTGCCGAGCCCATTCCGGTTCATGTCCGAGGCCCAGCCTCGTACCATTCTCGCACCAGTTGCGCAGGCGCTCGCCCAGCAGGTCATCCCAGCCGCGGCCGTAGTTCTGCTGCTGCTCGGGCTTGAACAGGCCGAGCGCGCTGTGGCGGAACTTCAGTATGGTGCCACCGTTGCCGTTGTCACTGAGCATGTAGCTCCAGTTGCCGAAGCTCGGCCAGGCCATCCCACAGCTGCCCTCAAGCTCGAGGTAGCTGCCGGGAGTGAAGCCGCTGATGATGCCCCAGACGACATGCGTGCCGTCGGCACCCTTCTCAAGCATTGCGCCGCCGCCGCGCAGCTCCAGGCTGATTTCCACCGTGTCATCACAGCACTTGTAAGGCGCACCCCACCAGGCCTGTGTTTCCTCGGTGAGTGCCCGCCAGACGCGGTCCGGAGGCGCAGCGATCGTGTATTCGGCCTGGACCTCCATCCGGTTCAGGCTCACTACCGGTAGTGCATTGTCAGTCATTGCTTGCTCCTTTGTTCCACCCCTTGGACGCCCGCTGGCGCGAACTACTGTGCGGCCGGGTTCTGGTGCAGGCCGACGATGTTGCCACTGGGGTCCTTGAAGAATGCGGACCAGCCGACATCGGGGCTGATTTCCATCTTCGGCACGACGACCGTGCCGCCCAGCTGGGCCACCTTCACGAGCGCTGCGTCAATGTCATCGACATTCACGTAGACCACCGTCTGCGGGGTGCCCTCCGGGCAGTTCTCGCGGAAGCCGCCGCCGGGACCGCTGTCCGGCATCCAGACATCATAGCCGGGCATGAAGGACTGCATCTTCCAGCCGAACAGGCCGCCGTAGAACTCGGACAGTGCCTTGTTGTCAGCGGAAGCGAATTCTATCCAGTCAATGTGAAAAGCCATTTCCCTTTCTCCTGTGATCCGGGGGAGGCGCTGCCCGGCCGCAGTGCGGCTGGCAGCACCTCCCGCCTGGTATTACTCCTGGCTCCAGATGCCGACGCAGGTGCCGCTCGGATCAAGGAACAGGGCAAAGCTGCCGTGCTCATCGGAAATCTTGGTCTTCGGCATCACCTGGGTGCCGCCGTTGGCCGTGATCGTGCCGAGCATCTCGTCAATGTTGTCAACATGGATGTAGATCAGCGTGCGCTGCAGCTCAGGCGTCTTCTCCTCAACACGGAAACCGCCGCCCAGCTCACCCTCCGCCGGAACCCAGCCGCCGTAGTTGGGCATCAGGTCGTTGCACTGCCAGTTGAACACCTTGCTGTAGAAGTCCTTGGTGCCCTCCAGGTCGTGGGAGACGATTTCGATATGACAGATCTTGTGTGCCATCTTGTTTTCCTACCTCTCTATATGAATATGGTGTGGTTTGCATGCATCGCCCCGCCCGCTGGGCAGGACGTTCAATGCACATTGTCAGTGGTTGTGGCCCGCATGCGGGTCCGCTTCAGCGGCGGCTTCCTCAAGCTCCGGATGGGGCATTGAGGCTTCGGACGCGAACAGGCCGAGCAGGTTGCCATGCGGGTCGTGGAACATGCCGATGAAGCCCTCGCCGACATAGACCTCCATCCCGCTTGGCACGCCGCCGGCAGCCTCGATCGCCACGTAGGCATCGGAGATGTTCTCCGTGTAGATGTAGAGCACGACACCGCCGTCCATCGGCGGGGCGTCCACGGTGAATCCACCCATGCCGCTGCCGCCATCGCTCCAGAACATGTATTCCATGCCCTCCGGTCCCGGCACGGTGGTCCAGCCGAACACGTTGCCATAGAAGGCGGCGGACTCATCCAGGTTGAGGCTCGGGATCTCCATGTGCACGATCTGGCCCGGGGCGGGGTTCCACTCCGGCATCGGTGCATCGGATCCGGCCTCCTGGGCAAACGCCAGGCACGACATCAACAGCAGCGCACAGAGCGCCGTCAACAGGTAACGCATTTTCCTAACCATCCTTTCTATATTGCCAACGGGACCTTCCCGCCGGCGAAAATGCCAGATTCAGCCGGTTGTCAGCCGTTCGGGCTGATCAGTCCGAGCATGTTCCCCTGGGGATCGTTGAACAGCCCGACAGTCGCCTTGCCGCCCTCGATCTCCATCGTGAAGTCGATCGACCGCCCGCCGGCGCGGTTGATCCGCTTGAAGCTCTCCTTGATGTCATCGCTGAACAGGTAGATCACCACGCCCCGGCCATCGCCGGGTGCCACGAAGCTGGTGATCCCGCCGGTGTTGCCGGCCGGATCCTCCCAGTTGAGGATCTTCCCGTTGGTCTCCTCGTTGTCGGTGATGTTCCAGCCGAACACCTCGCTGTAGAACTCGCGGGATTCCTCCAGGTCATTGGACGGAATGTCCACCCGGATCATTGCGCCATCCACCATGCCGGGGATCTGCGCCGCCATCTCGCGGCCAGTCAGTTCCCCGGCTGCGGCAGGCTCAGCCTCAGCGGCTTCACCATCCTGGGCCTGCACCCGGTTTAAGCCGAGCAGCATCAGCAGGCAGAGCAGTACGAGCAGGTTCAGTGAATAGAGAACTTTCATGATTCAGAATTCCCGAATGACTTAACTATACACATGTTAGGCGATAAATGCAATAGCATTCACCACTCATTATGTATATTCCACAGCGCTACTTGTTCATCTCCTCCAGCTTGCGCCAGTCGAGGTCATCCTCCACCCAGTGGCGCAGGGACTTCAGCAGGCCGACACTCCCTTCGGTACGCCCGTCAAGCATCTGCTGGGTGATGTGGCCCATCATCTCGCCGCGCGTGCGCAGCAGGGTACCGCCGTCCTGCTCCGTCAGCTTCCATAGACCCCCGCTGTTGATCGCTCCGAACATTCCCCACTGGCCAACGGCGGCAAAGGCGTTCGGCGGGTCGCAGTAGGTGACCATTCCATAGAGCGCGCCATTGCCCTTGTCATCAAAGCGCTCTTCCCAGCGTCCCATCACGCGCGGCTCGATCACGACGATGCTGCCCGGCTTGAAGCGGTGCGGCCACCAGTTGTCCATCCCGTCGATGATCTTCTCCCAGGCCCTGCCGATCGGCGCGCGCAGGAAGATCTCATACTCGGAGCTGACCAGTTCGACACTGAGCGGGTCCTTGAACTTGAAATCGACTTCACGGTTTGCGGTATCCATTTACATTTCCTCCATGTTCGCGTTCAGGCCTGCCCGCCCTCGAGCAGGGCCTTCAGCTTCCCTTCATAGACTTCTGCGCTGCCGGCCAGCATGTTGGCGATCATCTTCTGGGACACGTCGCCGGCGGCCAGCGTCACCTCGCGCAGCAGGGTGCCGCCGTCCTTCTCCTCGAGCTCGAGGTCGAAGATGAAGTGCACGGCCTTCAGCATGCCGACATTGCCGCTGTAGCGCAACCGGTAGGGCGGCAGGATCATCTCCACCGTGCCGTACAGCACCCCGTTGCCACTTTCATCGAACTGCTCGAAGAAGCGGCCACCGATGCGCGGCTCGAGGATGATGCTGTGCGGGTTCTCGCTCCAGGTATGGGTCCAGTACAGATGCGGTTCCTCCACGAGTGCGCGGAAGGTACGCTCCACCGGGGCGTTGATGAACACCTCATAGTCGATGCGGAACCTGCCGACCTCGCTGAGCACCTGGTGTGTATCTGTTGTCATTTCCATAACCGCCTTGTATTCGTAGTGGCGCTGCCCCGCGCCCCGTCCTCAGGCCAGTCGCTCGACAGGAGCCCCGGCCATGCGCAGCATCGTCTGGGTCACCGTGCGGTGCCCGTTCTCATGGGCCAAAAGGAAGAACAGCGCGCTGCCCAGCGTGCCCGGCCCCTTGGCCTCCAGCTGACTGGTGTCCTCGCCCTTCTCCCGCATGGCTGCCAGCGCCTTCTCCCAGGCCGCGACCGTGCCTGCAGTCGGCAGGGGCAGCTCGCCCATCGGCCGTTCGATCCAGGGCTGCACAAGCTTCCGGCTGGATTCCAGTGCTTCCATCACCTCACTGTGGCTGCCGGTCCGGAAGGTCCAGGGCTGGTCGATACCCGGATAGGGCCCGGCCCAGCGTTCGTAGGCATGCTCCTCCGTCCCGAGCTGCGAGACGATCCACATCCGGATGTCCGTGATGTGCATCAGCTGCTCACCGAGGCTGAAGGCGAAGTCGCCCGCCGGGAACTCCGGCCGCCAGTCCAGAAGCTCCGGTGTCACGAAGCCGGCTATCTTCTGCGTGTAGTCCAGCATCACGCCGATGCTCCAGATCGCATCGCAGATCCTCATTTCCGCCGTGTTGTGTGTTGTCATTTCAGGTTCCTTTCAGGTATGTCTCAGTTGCGATCGGCTGCCGCGCCCTGCGGCCGCACCATGAAGGCCAGCACCACCCCGGCCAGCGTCCAGCTGACCATGCTGTCCATCAGCTGCAGCACCGTATGGCGCATCGGGAAGTGGTAGAAGCCGCCATCCACCCACTGCGTGCAGAAGAAGGCTGCTGCCCCGAACAGAGTGCAGAACAGGATCCGTCCCGCGCGGCTGGAGCCTGCCGGCAGCACGCTGACGAAGATGGCAACGAGGATGCCGGCCACGATGCAGCCCAGCAGGCCGCGGATGTAGGCCCAGGGGTTTGACATGTCAAAGCCGCCGGCGCTGAAGGACATAATGCCGATGTTCGGCACGCTCTTGGCAAGCTCCATGTACTCCCCCTGCTCCATGCCCTCGTAGCTCGGGTAGTAGTTCAGCCCGTCCTTCGCACCATGCTGGATCAGCAGGGCGTCGATCTGGGCATCGTGCTTGATTCCGTTGAGGCTTTCACCGTGGAATGGCAGCGCCATCCAGGAAATCGTCAGCCAGATGAAGATCACGAGGCCAGCCAGCGCCCCCGCAATGATGTTCATGACATTCATATTCCCACTCCTGAACGAATTGTCCTGCCCTGATTCTGGCACATCCCGCTATTTCCCGTCCTTGTCATCCCTGTTGAGGTCCTTTTCCACATGGTCCTTCAGGCGCAGAAGCGAGCTGGACCACAGTTCGGCGTACGGACCCATCCAGCGCTCGTACACCTGCCGGATCGGCACCGTGTTCAGGTAGTTGAAGCGCTTGCGCCCCTCGCGCCTGACCAGCACCAGCCCCGCATCCGCCAGGATGCCAAGGTGCTTCATCACGGCAAAGCGCGAAAGTTCGTCGAAAGCCCCGCACAGCTGGCCTGTCGTCCTCGGCCCCGGCTTCAGCAGATCCAGGATCCTCCGCCTCGTCGGATCCGCCAGTGCCTTGAAGACTGCATCCAGCGCATCATCCATGATATGTGACTAAAGGGTAACATATATTTCGGATGTGTCAAGGGCGGTGTGGGAAGTTGTTAGTGGAAGAAGTGATTAGTTCCTAGTAGCAGCGGCGCATCGCTGCTGCAACCCAGCCAGTCGGTGCTGCCTTCCGTTAGAATCCACTGGGTCAAAGGATCAGCTGATGAGAGTGAATGGAACCTTATATGTGCTGCTGGCAGCCATACTGCTGGGCAGTGGCTGTGCAAGGGCAGGAGTGTCGGACTCGGCACAGGAGATCAACCCCACGCAGCAGATTGCACTTGCTGGCGCGGAATCCAGCCTTGGCATCCCCGCACCTACCGAGCTGCTGCGCATATCCAGCGCGGACCATCCCGGATTGCAGATCAATGGCAGCGCATATTCCACGTCCTTCGGGCCGCAGCTTGTGGCTGGAAATGGGAACACTGCCATTTTCAGCCCGGACTGGAACCCGGGCGACAACGAATCGGCGATGCAGCCGGCCTGGGCGGCCTGGATGCTGGACCTGTCCGCTGAGACTGACACCAATGTGCTGAAGCTCAACTGGCTGAACGAGCCGCTTGAGGGTTACATCGCGCTGGCGGACTGGGGCAGTGACCGCTGGGTCTGGCGCAACTTAAGCAACCCGGCGGAGCTGGAGTTCATGCCATCCGCCTCCCTGCTGCATCCGGGTGACGACTTGCTGGCCTGCGTGGTCCTGGCAACGGGGCAGGACCAGTCCGTGCTGGCAGGCATCCAGGCGGTGTTCCGTGATGACGTGCCGGGCGGCTTCATCAATGATGGCAACCCGCTCGGGATGAACCTCGAGGGCCTGTCGGACTGGGGCCGCAGCATCCCGTTCACGGATGTGTTCAAGCTGTCGCGCAGCTGGATCCCGCAGGAGGCGGATGGCTGGACCTGGGACACCGGTGAGACGCTGGACATCGATGCCAACGGCTGGGTGGCCAGCCTTGAGCCGGGGCAGGCCGCCGGCAATGTGCTTGTCACCAACAACGCGGGCAACTATCCCGAGGGTGACTACATCTGCCTGTACGACGGCGAGGGCAGCATCAGCTGGGGCATCAACGCCAGCCTCGTGAGCGAGGAGCCCGGCCGCCAGGTGGTACACATCACCCCCGGTGCTGACAACACGGCACACCTGAAGCTCACCGCCACCAACCCGTCTGACCCCGTGCGCAACATCCGCCTGCTCCTGCCCGGCCATGAGGCTGACTACG
Organism: Planctomycetales bacterium; assembly: GCA_022646745.1. Taxonomy (GTDB): domain Bacteria; phylum 4484-113; class 4484-113; order 4484-113; family JAFGCY01; genus JAHEFU01. Next base: position 1,555,302 of record CP060262.1, read on the forward strand.
CAGGCAATGTCTGGAACCCGGAATTCGTTGCCACGCTCGAACCCTATTCCAGCCTGCGCTTCATGGACATGATGAACACCAACGGCACGCAGGTCGAGCACTGGAGCGAACGCACCACGCCGCAGCATGCCAGCCAGGCCCGCAATGCCGGCATCTGCCTCGAATACATGGTGCTGCTTGCCAACCAGGCGCACAAGGATCCCTGGTTCTGCATGCCGCACCGCGCTGATGATGACTACATCACGCAGTTCGCCAGCATGGTGCGGGACACGCTGGACCCCGAGCTGCGCATCTACATTGAGTATTCCAATGAGGTCTGGAACGGTTCATTTCCGGCGGCCGGCTATGCGCAGCAGCGCGGGCTGGAACTCGGCCTGTCGGAGAATGACTACGAGGCGCACCTGCGCTACTACTCGCAGCGTTCAGTCGAGATCTTCGCGATCTGGGAGGATGTCTTCGCCGGGCAGGAGGACAGGCTGGTGCGCGTGATCGCCGGCCAGCATGTCAACGCCTGGGCGGCGGACCAGATCCTCGACTGGCAGGATGCCTATGCCAAGGCGGACTGCTATGCCGTCGCGCCGTACTTCGGCGGCGGGATCGGCAACTCACCGAACGCCGATGCGGCCCTGACGATGTCACTGGCTGAGATCGTGCAGTTCTGTGCGGACAGCCTGCCCCAGACCTATGCCACGATGCAGGAGAACGCGGAGGATGCGCACAGCCGCGGCTTGAAGCTGATTGCCTACGAGGGTGGCCAGCATATGGTGGGTTATGGCGAGTGGCAGAACAATGATGCGCTGACCGCCAAGCTGACCGCTGCCAACCGTGATCCCGGCATGCGCCAGGTCTACAAGGACTACCTGGACTACTGGACCCTGGCCGGCGGCGAGCGCTTCATGGCCTTTTCGCATATCGGCGGCTACGGTCGCTACGGCTCCTGGGGCGTGATGGAACGCCTGGCACAGCCACTCAGTGAAAGTCCGAAGCTTGAAGGCCTGCTGGACTGGCTGGCCACACAGCCGTGAGGGCCCGCACTACGGTATCAATTCAGCTTCAATTGTGTATGCGAGATCCTCGCCACCGCTGACAATGATGTAATAGGTCTGGCCGTTGGTGACTGGCCAGCGGGCCATCTGCGCACCGTTGGGTGTGTCGCGTTTGCCCTTGTTGACAGTGCTTGACCAGAACTGTTCGGCTATCAGCAGGCTGAAGTTGACGGGGCTGTTCTCCCAGGGGGTCACTACAACCTGCAGCAGTCCGTCAGTGTCGGCGACGTACTTGTGATAGTCGCTGCTGTCCCGGCCCATCGGCTTGTTGTCATCATCCCCGTCCAGCGTTGCTGAAACACTGAAAGGCAGGCTGATGACGGCTGCGGCAATGGCATTGTCATTCGGTTCCAGGCTGTCATTGTCCGAGAAGCTGGCGGTGAAGTCCTGCACCACATCCGATCCGCTTACAACGACCGGCACCTTGCCGGCCGGTACAACGGACCTGTTGGCAATCTGCCACTCGATCTCGTAGTTCCCGTCAGGGTAGTAACCGAGGTCATATCCATTCGTGAATGCATCAACCGCATAGCCGGTCGTGTGGTTGACGACATGCATGTAACTGTATCCCTCATTCATCACACCGTGGTCGAGGCTGCCGCTGATGTTGTGGACGGGGAAGCCTGCCTTGTCCAGCGACAGTGAATACGTTGATTCACCCTGGCCCGATACTGCGACCTGGACGATGTAATCGCCCGCTGCATCAGCATCAAAATAGAAGCTGTGGCTGCCCTGCTCCTCATGCGAATACAGCAGGCTGAATGCGGGGCTGTCGTAGATCCTGGTCCTGTACGTGATGTCCTGGGAATCACTCTGGATGCTGATGGCAAGCGGATAGGCATCATCCAGTGCAAGCAGGTAGTTGTCATAGAGGTCATAGTCTGAACTGATCGTGGCCTCGAACTCGTCAGGCCAGTCCACGCTTGCAGCACCAAGCAGGTCATCATTCGGTTCATGCGAATCCTTGCCGATGCTTGCCGTTGGCGTCAGTTGAATGTCGCTGTTGCTGAACTGCACCCATTCATAGGCAGGGTTGAAGTCGGTTCCATGGCGCTGGTGGTTGACGAACACACGCTCGCCGGGCATGAAGGCAATGTCAATCGAGGCAATTCCATCGGCACCGGCGCTGTCAATGTCCGTGTAACCACCGACTTCAATCTGCACGGCCAGTTCCGCATCATCCAGCGGTTTTCCATCAAGCATGTAGTTCGCCGAAAGGTACACCGGGTCATAGCTGGCAACGTCAAGCTCATATGGCATCAATGTGCCTTCCATGAACACTTCAAGGTAGTAGGTCCCGGCGTCCAGTGGATTGCGGCTGCGCGCCTGCATACCAGTGACGCCGAATTTATCCAGCGTGATGTTGCTGTCGGCGGCGTCCCGCAGCCTGATTTGGCCACTGGAATAGAAATCCCTTGGGGTATGCTCCGGGAATCTCAGTCTGGCCATCAGGTGCTGGCCTCCCGGTACTTCAAAACTGAAGTAGTCGTAATCATCGCCGTTGGTCAGGTCATATCCGCCGATCCAGCCTTCAACGGGTGCAGCCAGCGGCAGGCTCAGCGGAGTGGCATTTGCCTTGTCGTCATTCGGCTCCATCGTGTCCGTCGGGGCTGTGCCCTGCATGTTGAAGTCGTAGTTCAGCGGCCCAGTGGAAAAGTCGTGTGTCGTGCTCAGCGGACTGAACACATACTGCGGATCAAGCGGGGTGATGACGGCCTCGAAGGGAGGGATATGCCGATGGTAAATCGACCCCGTGCCTTCCGTTGCCATCGTGCTGGTGACACCGTCAACCTCAACCGTCATTGTCGTTGTGTATAGCTCTTCATACAGACCGTCATCCCCGTCGCCCGGTCCGCCGCCATCCCCGAGGTACACGAGCATTTCCTGTGGCTGTCCGCTGTGGATGCTGAGCGAGTAGCTCCCTCCACCGCCCTGGCAGTCCACCTTGACGATGTACTCGCCGCTGCGCTGGAAGTAGTAACCGATCCAGTTGGCTCCGTAGAGAACGTCGTTTGAGTATGTGGCATCCTTGTTCGGATCGACGAACAGCTGCAGTCCGGGAAACAGGATGCCGTCATCGCCAACATACTGGACGTAGTACCAGCCCTCCGCAGGGATGCTGAATGCATAGCAGTCAATTTCGTCATCGAGGATGCTCAGCGTTGCATCCAGCAGCGGACCGGCACCGAAGTCATAGCGGTTCTCCTGGAAATCATTCGGCTCGAATGCATCAGTTTCAACAAATCCGCTGGTCTTGGGGCTGCAACGCAATTCAATGCCAGCCAGGTCCGCATCCGCGACCGTGAAGTTCTGTGCGGCAGGGAAGAACTCATAGCCGCTGATCGATGCCATCAGCGTCCAGTTTCCATTCGGGATCGCATTCAGCGTGAAAGACCCATCCGGCTCGGTCAGAACGGCCTGCGGATCAAGCAGGTTCGTGGTGACCAGCGCGCCGGCGACCGGATTGTCCTCCATGTCCAGCACGACCCCGCTCACATCGTAGCGATTCAGGTAGTCAATGCTCACGCTCTCCACGCTGAAGACCGGATCCTCATCAGCCAGCACGGCCACGTAGACAAACCCGGCCGGGGAGCTGTGCTGTCCCGGGTTGCCCACCAGCGGTGTGCTGAATGAACTGCCGTCACCTTCACTGCCCAGCCATTCCCAGCGCCCGCTGGAGTAGTCCGCAATTCCTATCCAGTAATGTGAGCCGGGATCCGCCGTCGTGATTGCCACGTTCACGAGGCCGATACTGTCCTGCGGAGTGCCCGGAAAGCGCCAGATCGCGAACTCGCTCTGCCCGTTCGGTGTGAATGTTGCCAGAAAACCCGCCTTGCTCACGTCGTTGCTTGCGTCGTGGTAACCGGCACCGTCCTGGCTGAGGCTTGATATTGCCGGAACCCTTGTCGGGATGAAGCTGCCGTCCTGCGGCAGAGCTGCCCGGAAAATCTCGGTTCCCGCAGCGGTATCCTCGATGGCCGCCGGAGTAAGTCTCGTTTGGATTCCCTCGTTGGAACCTGGTTTGGCTCCTCCTCCGCAGGCAGTGAGCAGGCTGATCACAAGCAGCAGGACAGTCAGAATGCGCATCCGGAACCTCTCAGTAGAACATTTCTTGCAGGTGACTACATTTTAGCGAATACCCGGACGGGCTAGCCGGCGGTGAATCCCTACTGCTGCTATGGAATGATCACGATATCAAGCTGATAACGAAGATCGACGTTGCCACTTACCTGGACAAAGTAAGTCTGGCCACTGACTACCGGATATCGCAGCAACTGGCTGCTGCCATCCACGCTGATTTTGCCTTCCGTCAGATGAATACTGGACGGACCTTCTGACAAAGCCAGGCTGTATCTGGACGGGTTCAGTTCCTGATGCTTCACGCTGGCTTCAAGCGTACCATCTGAAGTGGCAACAAACTCGTAATAATCCTTGGTGTCCCGGCCTGATGGCAGATAGTCATTGTCATTGTCCAGGCTTGCGAAGATGGTTGCAGGCAGCGAGATTGATGCGGCAGTGAAGCTGGTATCGTTCGGTTCGAGGTCATCCTTGTCACTGTAAACAGCGCTGAAGTCCAGCACGACATCTGCTCCGCTGATCGCAACGGGTACCTTGCCGGAGGGAGTGACATTGCGGTTGGCAATCTGCCACTGCATCTCCTGGACACCATTTGGGTAAAAACCAAACAGGTAATCAGCGAAGTATGTTTCCTTGTATTCGCCAGTGCTGTGGTTGATGAGATATGAATCACTGTATAACTCCGATGGTTCACCATTGTCCACTGTGCCACTGATGCTGTAGACATCCAGTCCGGCCTTGTCAACCTGCAGATTGTATGAAGCCTCGCCACCGATGACTTCAATTGCAATCAAGTAATCGCCGGCATTGTCCGCCCGGAAATAGAATGAATGATTCCCGGTTCCTGTGTGCTGGAAGAGCTGCTGCACTGGGTCTGCACTTAACAAGGTGACAGCGAATTCAATGTCCTGCTCGTTTGTCGCGATGGTGAATATCAACGAACCAGGATCATCCAGGGTAAACCCGTAGTGGTCGCCGCCGTCAGAGTTACTGCTGATTGTGGCGTCAACATTCACTGGGAAGGGCTGCACAGATGCATCTTCCAGAATGTCATTGGGTTCGTGATTGTCCTGTGCAAGGCTGATAACAGGTGCAAGCTGGATGTCAGAATTGCCGAACTCAACCCATTCATAAGCTGGCTCGAACTGCATGCCGAAGCGTTCGTGGTGTACGAATATCCGTTCACCGGGCATGTAATCCACATTGGACTCTGCAAGTCCTTCATCTGAGTATTCGTGCTCTGTGTATTCCTGGTCAGCAGACTGAGTGTGGAAAACACATTCATCCAGTGGCGTGCCATTCAGCTCATAATAGGCTGAGAGCCTGACGGGGTCATACTCGTAGATTTCCAGCTCATATGCCATCAGGGCGCCTTCCATGAACAGGCGGAGGACATAGTTGCCTTCGCTAAGCGGACCGTTGGTCCTACCCTCAAGATGTGTACCGCTCATGTCGTCAAAGCCTATGTTGACTTCACTTGAATCATACAGGTCGAAATATCCTGCATCAGGATATTCAGCAGGACCATTCTCGGGGAACCGGGCACGGAACATCACGTGCTTGCCTTCCTGTACGTCAAAACTGAAGTAGTCATAGGAATCATTGCCAGTCAGGTCGTAACCACCAATCCAGCCAGATACGGGTGTTTCCAGGGGAAGGTTGAGCGGCGTGGCGCTGGCTGAGTCGTCGTTCGGTTCCATGTCGTCAACCGGAGCTGTTGCTGACATATCGAAGTCTTGTCCGACCAGTGGACCAGATGAGAAATCATGCAGTATGGATTCAGGGCTGAAAGTGTACACCGATGAAACAGGGCGGACCGTGGCTGGCAACGGTGCCACCTGCTTGTTGCTGATGGTTCCAGTACCGGCTGTTACCATGACTGTCGTGAAATCTGCGTATTCCAGGCGGACCAGGCTGGTATATAGTTCCTCATACAGGCCGTCGTCTCCGTCTCCGGGATCTCCTGAGTCGTAGAGGTCAACCTCGCAGAGCTCAGGCCGGCCGCTATGCAGGCTGAGGTCGTAGAATCCACCGCCACCCTCGCAGTTGACCTCGACATGGTACTTGCCGGCGCGTGGGAAGTAGTATCCGACGACAGTTGTTCCATACAATACGTAAGAGCTGCTTGATTCGGTTGATGAGTTTCTGTCATTGAATAGCTGCAGGCTTGGGAAAAGGATGTTCTCATCACCGTCAAAGCGGATGTAATACCAATCTTCACTCGGGACAATGAAACTGTAGAAGTCGGATTCGTCATCAAGGATGCTGATGGACGCACCATTCAATGGACTTGTACCCATGTCATGCTCATTGGCGAATGCATCGTTGGGTTCAAACTCATCGCTGCCGACGAATCCACTCTTCTGGGGATTTCCCCGCAGCTCGAGACCGCTCAGATCCGCTCCGTCCACTGTAAACATCGTTGCTGCAGGAAAGAACTGAAAACCGTCCAGTGTGGCCATAATGGCCCAGTTGCCATTCGGGATGGCTGAAAGGCTGAAACTACCGTCGACAGAACTGAACACAGACTGCGGATCAAGCAGGTTTGTCGTCACCAACGCGCCCTCAACGGGGTTGTCATGCATGTCCAGCACGATTCCGCTTACGTTGAAGCGTTCAAGATACTCGAGCGTGATACTTCCAACACTGATGCCGGCTTCGCTGTCAACCAGTACCGCAATATAGATGTATCCGGCAGGTGAGCTGTGCTGGCCTGGGCTGCCGGCTAGGTCCGTTTCGAAGTTGCTGCCGTCCGACACCCCTCCGCGCCAGTCCCAGCGACTGCTTGAGTAGTCAGCAACTGCCACCCAGTAGCTGGCCCCGGGATCCGCGCTGTCAATTGACACACTTACGTTGCCGATGCTGTCCTGGGCAGTGCCTTCAAAGCGCCAGATCGCATATTCACTGGTCCCGGCAGCCGGGTTGTAGTCTGCTGAGCCTGCGCCGGCAGAGACATTGGCGCTCGCCTCATCGAAATTTGAGCCGGGTTTGCTCAGGCTGGAGACTGCGGGAACCCTGTACGCTGCAAAACTGCCGTCCTGCGGCAGCGCGGCCAGGAAAACTTCGGTTCCTGCAGCGGTACCCTCGACAACTGCTGGTGTAAGTCTCGATTGGATCCCCAGGTTGGAATCTGGTTTGGCCCCTCCTCCGCAGGCAGTGAGCAGGCTGATCACAAGCAGCAGGACAGTCAGAATGCGCATCCGGAACCTCTCAGTAGAACATTTCTTGCAGGTGACTACATTTTAGCGAATACCCGGAACGGCATGCCAGAGGCTGTTCAGGCATCCATGCAGCCTTGCTATAATCCGCCAATGAACACAGCTGCAAGGATCCTGGCTGTGCAGCAGGCCGCCGGCCGCAGGGTTGCGCTTGTCATCAGCATCCTGATGGGACTGCTGGTCTGCATCCTGCTTATGTTCATTGCCACTTCCATATTGAACAACACCACGGGATTCACCCTGCGTGAGCTGCCCTGGATGCTGGGGGGCTGGGTCGTTCTCTCTTTGGTCCTCGGCTGGAGGATTTACGTCTGGTCTCGCAACTTGTTGCCACGCGCCGGCTCCATGCTGCAGGAAAGCCCGGCAACCGGCGACCTTGCTGCAGGCGTCTACCTTGACAGGCAGGAAGTGCAGGTCAGCAGCTTGGGCAGGAAGGTGCCGCTTATCCTGCCGGGAGTGCGTGGCATCCGGGAGCGGGGGCTGCCACTGCACCACGCACTGAGCCGGCAGAGCAGCCAGTGCGACATGCTGGTGGGCAGCCTGGTCCCGCGCCAGCCGTTATGGGGCTGCTTGCTGGCACTGCTCTTCTCCCTGCTGGTGATTGCCGGGAAGCAGCTGCCGGCGCGCCTGCCGGACCTGGACCTGCACGCACTGCAGGTGATTGCCAACCCGCTGATGAGCATGCTGCTGCTGTTCGTGCTGCTGGTGCTGCCGGTCGTGATTCGCCAGCAGGTCTGGCGCGAGGCCCTCTGCAGCGAGCTTGGAGACCGGCTGCGCAGCTGAGCAACAGCGTTGCGCCGGCCTCCTTCCGTCAATCCGTTGATACCGGCAGCCGACGCGGGACTGCCGTTGCCAGTGCGCCAGTTAGAAGACGTAGCCGGCGGTCAGGTCATACTCCAGGTCATCCGTATCACCGACGTTGATGTAATAGGTCTTGCCGGCGATGACGGGGAAGCGGATCAGTTGCTCGCCGGTGATCGGATTACGCTTGCCGCTGTTGACGGTGCTGGACCAGGTATCCTGCGCCAGCTCCACGCGGAAGCCGGCCGCCCAGTCAGCCGCTGGCTGGACCGTGATCTCGAAGATGCCGTCACTGGCTGCCGTGAACTTGTAGTAATCCGTACGGTCATTTCCGGGGCCGGCATCGTTGTCATCATCCAGGCTGGCGTGGAAGGACGCCGGGATGCTCAGCACATAAGCGGCCCCAGAGTTGTCATTCGGCTCGCCGAAGTCGTGGTCGACGTACGTGGCGCTGAAGTCCTGTACGACGTCGGCTGTTGTCAGGTTGATTGTCGTCTTGCCTGACGGCGTGATGTTCTTGTTGGAGGCCTGCCACTCAATCTGGTAACTGCCCGCCGGCTGCCAGCCAAGATTGTAGCTGTCAGCCTGAGGGAACACAGCGATGCCAGTTGTGTGGTTGACAACCATCGTATTGTACGTCGTCTCGCCGACAACACCGGGGTCGACACTGCCACTGATCTTGTAGACCGGCACCGTGGCTTCGCGGATACGCAGGCGGTATTCGCTTGAGCCCTCGGTTCGGCTGCGCACGATGAACCTGTAGTCATCGGCATTCTCCGCCTTGATATAACAGTGCAGGTTCCCCTGCTGCTGGCTGCTGAACACCAGGCTGCCGTTGGAAATGCGCGTGACCGAGAGCTCGCTGTGCATGTCTGCATCGACGGGCTCGAGGAAGATCTCCAGTTCCTCGCCATCCAGGCCGTGGATTTCATAGAAGTCCTGGAAATCCGTCTCATTGCTGATGCTCGCAGTGATGTCCACCGGCAACATCAGCTCCTTGCTTGAGGCCGCGAAGTCGTTGACCTCATTGCTGTCTGTGCCATAGCTGATCTGCGGAGCCAAGGTGATGTCGCTGCCTTCAAACACAACCCATTCAGTTGGCGGATCGAACACCAGTCCGTGGCGCTCATGCTGGACCAGTACTCGTTCCCCATCCATGAACTTGTAAGTGAAGTCACACAGGCCGTCACTCACGCTCTGGTACTCGTCGTAGCTCTGGTCAGCCGTCAGTATCGTGCAAATTCCGAAATCCAGCGCTTCCCCGTCCAGCATGTACTGCGCCGACAAGGTGCGGGGTTCGAACTCGGTAAGCTCAAGTTCGTATCGCATCACCGGGCCTTCCATGAACACCCGCAGGAAGTAGGTCCCGGCGGCCAGCGGATCGGTGGTCCGCTTGTGCAGGGTGAACCCGGAGTAATTGTCAGTACTCACGGGATTCTCGCTTTCGTCATAGAGATCGATGTATCCGGCATCCGGATATTCGTTCGGGCCGTTCTCGGGGAAACGGACCCGGGCCATCAGGTGTTTGCCCCCCTGCACCTCGAACTTGTAGAAATCGTATGAATCATCATTGGTCAGTCCGAAGCCGCCGATCCAGCCTTCGAGCGGCTCCGCCATTGGCAGGCTGAGCACACTTGCATCGGCGAAGTCGTTGTTCGGCTCCTGTGAGTCCACAGGTGCAGCGGCTGACACGTTGAAGTCGAATGAGACCAGCGGGCCGGTGGAGAAGTCATGCTCAACGAAGGGCGGGTCAAAGTTGTAGAGCGGGCTGAGCGGCGTAATGGTTGCCACTACCGGTGGGATGTTGTTGTGCACTGCAGTGCCCGTGCCATAGCTCGTGACGTAGCCCTTCACGTCGTCATATGCTATCTCAACCGTTGTCAGGTACATTTCCTCATACAGCCCGTCATCGCCATCGCCGGGGCTGCCATCATCGCCCAGGTAGACCGACATTGTCTGTGTCTGTCCGGCATGCAGGCTCAGGCTGTACGTTCCACCGCCGCCCTCGCAGGTAAGTTCAACCTCGTAGTTGCCTGCACGCGGGAAGTAGTAACCGACCCAGTTCGCTCCGTATGCGGATGACGAACTGGAGACCGTACTGATGAAACTGTCAACATGCAGGTAGAGGCTCGGAAACAGGATGCTGTCATCGCCTTCGTACTGGATGTAGTACCAGCCCTGGTCAGGCACCGGGAACTGGTAGAAGTCCACCGGGTCATCGAGGATGCTGATCGTTGCAGTCGGCGGCGTGCCGCCGGTATCACTCGCATTGTCATACAGGTTGTTCGGCTCATAGGGGTCATCTCCGACCCACCCGCTGACCTGCGGGTTGCCTCGCAGTTCCAGGCCCTCCACGTTGGCATCGGCGACATTGACAGTCACCATCGCCGGGCTGAACTGGTAACCGTCCAGCGCAACCATCACTGTCCAGCTGCCATTCGGGATTCCATTCAGAGTGAAGGTCCCGCCGGGGCCGGACAGTACCGGCTCCGAATCAAGCAGGTTCGTGGTGATCAGCGCCATGCCCAGCGGCTGGTCCTGCATGTCCAGCACCACGCCGCTCACGTCGTAGCGCTGCAGGTACTCGATCGCCACATCGTAGACACTGAACGCAACGTCGCTGTCCGCCAGCACCGCCACATAGATATAGCCGGCCGGGGAGCTGTGCTGCCCGGCACTGCCGTTGAGCTGGAACAGGAATTCATCGCCTTCCGCAGCATGCCCCAGCCAGTCCCAGCGTCCGGTGGAATAGTCCGCAACAGCGATCCAGAAACTCGTGCCGGGTCCGCCATCGCCATAGTCAACCTGTACGCTGCCAACACTGTCCTGCGGTGTGCCCGCAAAGCGCCAGATCGCGTACTCGCTGGCTCCCGCCGGGGCATACTCCGCATCCAGGCCGGTGGCCACCACGTTGGCGGAGGCCTCGTTGAATTCACTGCCCGAAAGCGATAGGCTGGACACTGCCGGTACGCGCACCGGGTTGAACTCGCCCTCCGCCGGCAGTGCCGCATTGAACAGTTCCGTACCCGCTGCGTTGTCAAGCACGGCAGCCGGAACCAGCGCACTCTGTACAGAAAGGTTGGTGGCATCACGTCCGCCGCAGGAGGCAAGCAAAAGCACTGCCAGCAGCATCACGGTCATTCTCAGTTTCATCTTCTGTTCCTCATTGTCAGTTGTCAAATCGGTACGGCCGCTGCCGGTTGCATCATTCCAGGCGGTTACAGGTAGTCAACCAGTAGCTGGTATCGCAGGTCAACGAAGCCGTCAACCTTTACGAAGTAAGTCTCGCCGGCCTTGACGTTCCAGCGCATGGTCTGCGAGCTGCCATCCGTGGAAAACTTGCCAATGTTGACCAGGGTCGAAATGCTGCCTTCGAACAGTGACAAATCGTAGTCAGCCGGGCTGTTCTCCTGGTGCATGCTCTGCAGCTCGATGTGGCCATCCGTCGGGGCAATGAACTTGTAGTAATCCGTCGTGTCCCGTCCGCCGGGCAGGTAGTCGTTGTCATAGTCGAGGTTGGCAGTCAGGTCTACGGGCAGTGTCAGCAGGGCAGCGCTTCCGGAGTTGTCATTCGGTTCGTTGCTGTCCTTGTCACTGTATACCGCACTGTAGTCCAGCACGGCATCCGCATTGCTGATGGCAACGGTTGTCTTTCCGGATGGCGTGATGTTCCTGTTGGAGATCTGCCACTGGATGTCATAGCTGCCGTTGGGATAGTAGCCCAGCAGGTAGCTCGAACCCGTTGCCTCGCGATACTCACCAGTAGTATGGTTCAGGATGTAGCCGCGCAGGTAGTTTTCCGACGGCTCGCCGTTGTCAAGGCTGCCGCTGATGCTGTAGACATTGAAGCCTGCTTTGTTGATCTGCAGAGAGTAGTCCAGGTCCACTGCATTGGCCACGCTGACCTCGACGATGTAATCGCCCGGATCAGGTGTGCGGTAGTAGAAGCTGTGGTCACCCCGGCCGATGTGGTCGTAGATCACCTGCGTGCTGGGGGCCTTGCTGAAGCGCAGGCGCACCAGGGCGTCTGGGCTGCTGCAGCCGAGCTGCACCACCAGTGATTCCGGGCCCTGCAGGCTGAACATGTAATAGTCATAATTGTCAGTTGAGGAGGAGCAGCTGGCCTCGACCTGGACCGGGAACTGCACTTCCGGCACATCGGCGAATACGTCACTCGGCTCCAGCTTATCCGTGCTTGGCGTCGCCGTTGGCGTGAGCTGGATATCCTGTGTGCCGAATTCCACCCATTCATACTCCGGATCGAACTGCATGCCATACCGCTGGTGGTGTACGAGTACTCTCTCACCGGGGCGGAACTTATCCTCCACTTCCGCCAGGCCGGCAAAGCAGTATTCCAGATTCATGATGCTTGCATCCGCCGTGATGTAGCTGAATTTCACGTCTTCAAGCGGCACACCCTTGTACTCATAGTAGGCAGACAGCGAAAGTGGGTCGTACTCCTCGATCCAGATTTCGTAGGGCATCAGGTTGCCATCCATGTTGAGTGTCAGGAAGTACTCCTGCGCGGGCAGTGCCACCTGGCTGCGCCCGTCAATCTGGAAGATGCTGTCTGCCAGCAGGGTGTAATTGTTGCCCAGCGAATCACGCAGTGCCAGACCTCCACTGTCGATGAATCGCAGCGGTCCGTTCTGCGGGAAACGCACCTGCACGAAGAGGTGCTTGTTGCCGGAACTCTCGAACCGGAAGACATCATACTCATCATTAGTGAGGGACTCGCCACCGATCCAGCCGGTGATCGGTGCTGACAGCGGCAGCACGAGCTGGGTGGCATTGCTGTTGTCATTGTTGGGTTCCATCGGGTCATCGGGAGCAACGGCGCTGACGTTGAAGTCCAGGTTGAACAGGTCCCCTGTGGAGAAATCATGCTGGGCCTGCGGGGGCTCAAAGCTGTAAAGCGGGTCCAGCGGCACGATCGTTGCCGGCAGTGGAGCAACGTACTGCATGCTGACGTAACCGTTTCCTGAGCTGTACAGCGTACATGTCGCATCAGGCAAGCGCAGCTCAATTCGTGAGGACCGGAGTGATTCGAATATTCCGTCATCTCCATCCCCGGGATCGCCGGTATCCTCGATGTAGCAGCCGAAACCACTGGTCTGCCCCGGCTTGATGCTGAGGCTGTACTGTCCCGCTCCGGCTTCACAGCCCACACTGACATAGTAAGTACCGGGCCGCTGGAAGTAATAGCCAACCCAGGTTGCACCACTCAGCACCGTGAAGTCACTTGCTACGCGATTGGCGCTTTCATCGTTCTGGAGCTTGATGTCCGGGAACAGGATGCTGTCATCGCCGATGAACTCGAGGTAATACCAGCCCTCCTGGGGGACTTCAAAGCTGTAGTAGTCCACCGGGTCATCCAGGATGCCGAGGCTGGCTCCGGTGAGCGCGCCGCTGCCCATGTCCGAGGCGTTGGCAAAGAAGTCATTGGGTTCAAACTCGTCGCTGCCCACGAGCCCGCTCACACGGGGATTGCCCCGCAGCACCAGGCCGTTGATATCTGCGTCAGCGACTGTGACATTCGTGGCCGCCGGGAAGAATTCATGCCCGGCAAGCGTTGCCATCACGGCCCAGTTGCCATTCGGGATGCCCGCCAGGCTGAAGCTGCCATCCGCAGCACTGAAGACCTGCTGCGGGTCTGCCAGGTTGGTCGTCACCAGCACGCCCGCCAGCGGCCGGTCCAGCATGTCCAGTACGACACCGCTCACGTTGTAGCGCTGCAGGTACTCAATGCTGACGCTGCCAACGCTCAGTGCCTTGTCCGTGTCGCAAAGGACCGCCACGTAGATGTAGCCGGCGGCTGAGCTGTGCTGGCCAGGGCTGCCCGCCAGGTCGGTCTCGAAAGCGCTGCCATCATCCCTGCCTCCTCGCCAGTCCCAGCGGCCGCTGGAATAGTCGGCCACCGCGACCCAGTAGCGCGCACCGGCTTCAGCGCTGTCGATCGTGACGCTGACTTTGCCGATGCTGTCCTGCGGAGTGCCGAGGAAGCGCCAGATCGCATACTCACTTGTGCCGGCAATCGGGTTGAAGTCCGCGGTGGTGGATCCGGCTGTGACATTGCCGCTGGCTTCATTGAAGCTGGACCCCGGCAGGCTCAGGCTTGAGACCGCCGGTACGCGGTCTTCAGGCTGGCCGTCATCCAACGGCAGGGCAGCCTGGAAGATCTCAGTGCCGGCTGATTGTGACTCGACCGCTGCCGGTAACAGCCTGGCCTCCACCAAAGGGCTGTCAGTTCCCCGGCCAGCCCCCCCGCAGGCCGTCAGCAGGCAGCAGGCAAGCAGCAGTGATGCTAGCGTTGTGCGCATCCGAAGTACCTCTTATTTCATCTGTTTGTAGTCTGTCCAGGGAAGATCATTCTAGCGAAAAACACGCCGGATTAAGCCCCTCATGGCAGGAAGTCGCCGCTGACCACGTACCGCACATCCTCCGTTGACTGGATGTAGAGATAGTAGGTCAGTCCGGACTTCACTTCATAGCCCAGCCGGCGTGAGCCATTCAGCGGGTTCAACCTGCCGAAGTTGACGATGTTGCCTATGTTTTCCTCGCTCAGTGAGACCGGAAACACCTCCAGTCCCCCGAACAGCGGCACCACCGTGATCTGGAAGAAGCCGTCCTGGGCCGGCACGAACTTGTAGTAGTCCCGGCTGTCCTTCCCGCCGACCAGCACGTCGTTGTCATAGTCCAGGCTGGCACTGAAGCTGAAGGGGATCGTAAGCACTGCGCCGGTGTTAGCCGAATCGTTCGGCTCCAGGTTGTCCTGGTCCACGTAGGTGGCAGTGAAGTTCTGCACCGTATCCGCACCGCTGATCGTGACCGTCACCGCGCCGGGCGGTGAGACGGTGTGGTTCGAGGTGTACCAGCGCAGGTCGTAGTCCCCATCAGGGTAGGGGCCCAGTTCGTAGTTGCTGCCGCCGTTCGGCCTGTAGACCTCGCCAGTGGTTTCGTTGACCAGCTGCGTGCCTGCATAGCTCTCCGTCAAGCTGCCGTGGTCCAGCGTTCCGGTGATGTAGTGGACGGGCACAGAAGTCTCTATCTTCAGGTTGTAGGAAGTCTCGCCAGTGTTGGCGAGGATGGCGAAGGTGTAATCATCATCGTCAGGCAGTTCGAACCAGAAGGTGGAGCTGCCGCGGGCCTTGTGGGACCCAAGCTGTGCGCTGCCGGAGGTCTTCTCCACCCAGCACTCCAGTTCCACATCAGTTTCGTCTGGGGTCAGCGTGAGCATCACCGGCCCGGCGCTCATGCCCTGAACTCCGTAGTAATCAGCGTAGTCAGTCACGGCGCTGATATTGCCATTCACATCCGCCGGAAAGCTGACGACGAAGGGGTCGCTTGCGAAGTCGTTCGGTTCCGTGGCATCATCCGCCACGCTGATCGCCGGTTCGAGCAGGATGTCCGAGCCGTCGAACTGGATCCACTGCTCCGGCGGGTCAAAGCTCAGGCCGCGGTGCTTGTAGGAGACGTGCAGCAGCTCCCCGTCCATGAACGGGTCGGAGTCGAAATCCAGCCCGGGGCTGTAGTAGTTGGTCGCGTACCGGTACCCGGATGGCACGATCTCATACGAAACCCTGCCATAGTCCAGCTCCTTGCCATCCAGTGTGAAGTATACGGACAGCTTTCGTCGCGGGAACTGCAAGACTTCCAGTTCATAGGGGGTCAGTTCCCCGCTCCAGTAGATGTACAGGTAATAGCTGCCTGCAGGCAGGGGCTGCAGGGTACGCAGTTCTGAATACTGGCCGTGGCTGTAATCAAGGCAGAACACCTGGCTGTCCATGTCGTCGAACAGGAACATGAAGGGGATCCCGCCTGCCTGGTTCTCCATTTCCGGCAGGTAGGCCCGCAGGGTCAGGTCCATCCCGTCCTGCACGTCAAAGCTGTAGAAGTCCTGCTCATCATTTAGGGTCAGGTCACGGCCGCCGATGTAGCCGGCATGCGGCTGAGCCATCGGCAATGTCAGCGGCACGGCGGACAGCTTGTCATTGTTCGGCTCGTCGCTGTCAACAACTGTTGCCGCACTGAAGTTGAAGTCGACGCCGGACAGGTCTCCTGATGCGAAGTCATGCTGGATTGCCAGTGGGTCAAATGTATAGCGCTCTGAGTGCGGGGTGATCGTCGCCTCAAGCGGGGGCATGAAGCGGTGGTCGAGGTATCCGCCTGAACTGGGGATCTCGCAGCTGGAATCCCCAAAATCAACCGTGACGGCGCAGTTGCGCATCTCCTCAGCCAGCCCGTCATCACCATCCCCCGGAAGGCCCGTGTCAATCAGCTGCATGTCCAGCGAATGGCAACGGCCATCCAGCAGCTCCAGGCTGTAATGCCCGCCGCCACCCTCGCAGTAGACCTCGACGCGGTACTCGCCCGCCACCGGGAAGTAGTATCCGAGCCAGTTCGTGCCACGTACCACCTCATAGTCCCCGATGTAATCGGAGAACAGGTCGGTCTGCAGGGAAAGGTGCGGGAACAGGATGCTGTTGTCAGCATTGAGCTGCAGGTAGTGCCAGCCTGCCGTTGCCACCGGGAAGGTGTAGCAGTCGTACTCATCGTCAAGGGCGCTGATCGTGGCATCCGTCACCATCTCCGGGCCAAGTGGCTCTGCATTCTCCGCCAGGTCGTTGGGCTCGTACAAGTCGTCCGGGAAGCCGAAGCTGCGCGGGAAGCCCTGCAGCAGCAGACCGTTGACATCGCTGTCCGTGATGTCCACCATGGTCAGGTCCGGATCGAAGCCCCAGTTGCGCAGGGTTGCCATCACCGCCCAGCTGCCGGCCGGCAGGCCGTCAAGCCGGAAGCTGCCATCCGCCGCGCTGAGCACCTGCTGCACGTCAAGCAGGTTGGTGGACAGCAGTGCACCCTCGATCGGGTTGCCGGACTTGTCCTGCACGAAGCCGCTGACGGAATAGCGCTGCAGGTACTGGATGCCAACGGCTGCTATGCTCAGCTGCGAGCCGGCCTCAGCCAGCACGGCTACATAGATGTAGCCCGCCGGTGAGCTGTACTGGCCGTTGCCACTGCCGGGCACGGCATCGAAGTCCGAGCCGTCCGCCACATCCCCGAGCCAGCTCCAGCGCCCGCTGGAATAGTCAGCCAGCGCTGTCCAGTAGCGTGTGCCGGGCTGGGCAGACTCAACGGTGACGTTCACCATCCCAAGCGCATCATCAGGCGTGCCGCTGAAGCGCCAGATCGCGTACTCGCTGCCTGCCGATACGGCATAATCCGCCAGTTCGCCATTCACGCTGACATTCGTGGAGGCTTCATTGAATCCGCTGCCCGCTAGCTCGATTGTCGCCAGCGCCGCCACGCGGGAGGGGTTGAAATGCCCCTCATCCGGCAGGGATGTGTTGAATATGGCCTGGTGCTCCGTGACGGCAGGCACGATTGCTGATACGGCAACTGAGTCCTGCTGTCCACCCCGGCCTCCGCAGGAGCACAGCAGCAACGAAATGGCAATCAGTGTGGATGTAAGGTGTTTCATATGGGATTCACTCCCTGGCTCTGGAATTTTTCGGTGGAACTGTAGCATGGGTCAGGGCAGGTAATCCCCGGCCAGCTGGTAAACGATGTCAACATCCGATGTTACATGGATCACGTAATCCTGGCCAGCCTGCAGCTCAAAGGTCAGCCGGTGCACGCCGGTCAGCTCGTCACGTTGCGCGAGTACCGTGCCGCCATCGGCAGTGCTGCGCAGCTCAAGCTTCAGCTGGCTCAGGGATGGCAGCCAGGGCACGGCCGTTAGCTCAAAGCTGCCCGTGCCCGGTGCGGTGAATTTGTAGTAGTCCTGGCCATCCCCGAAGGCTCCGACATTGACATCATCGAAGTCCAGGCTGGCAACCGTGCTGATCGGGATGCTGAGCGGGGTGGCGGCGATGGTGCTGTTGTTCGGCTCCCCGCTGTCATTGCTCTGGTAGCTTGCGGTGAAGTCCTGCACCGCATCCGCGCCATTGACAACCACGGTCACGGCTCCGAGCGGTACGGTCAGGTGGTTTGCGATGTACCACTGGATGTCATAGCTTCCCTCCGGTACGAACCCAAGGTCGTATGACGGCCCCGTGACGGGCAGCACCCTGCCGGTGGTCTGGTTGACGATGAAGCCGCCATCGTACTGGTCGCCGGGTGTACCATGGTCAAGCGATCCGCTGATGCTGTAGACCGGCCCGCCGGCCATGTCCATGTCCAGGCTGTAGGTCGATGACCCTCCGTCCGCGCTGAGCCGCAGGATGTAATCGGCCTTTGCCGCTGACCGGTAGTACAGCTGCTCATCACCCTGCCCGCTGACGAGCTGGTAGTCGCCGGGTGTACTTTCCCCGTAGAACATGCAGGTCCAGAGCGTGTCCGGGTCCGTCATCTTCAGGTTTACCGCCACCCCGCCGGCCTCCAGGCCGCCCAGCCGGTAACAGTCGACCTCGTCAGACAGCGAGCTGATGCTGGCAACGACTTCGACAGGCAGCTCCAGGTCCTCAGTGATCAGTGATGGCAGGGCATTGGGCTCCAGGCTGTCGCTGCCGATTGTCAGCTTCGGGAAGGTGGTCCTGTCCTCGGCGCCGAGCTGGATCCACTCCACCGGCGGGTCGATTGCCATCCCGTTGCGCTCATAGGCCAGCTTGATGAACTCACCCTCCATCAGGGGCACTCCAACGGTGGCTGTGCCGCTGGAGACGTTTTCCGTGTCAGTGTAGTTGCCATCCCCGGTCTGCCAGTGCATCTGCCCGTCAGACAGCGGATTGCCGGACAGCAGCCAGCTGCTGGAGAGCGTGCGGCCCTCGAACAGGAACAGTTCCAGCTCATAGGCCATCATGGTCCCGCCCATGTCCAGCTGCAGGTAATAGTCGCCCGCCGCCAGCGGGTCCCGGCTGCGCAGTTCCAGTTGCCAGGGACCTGACATGTCATGGATCTGGACGGTGTTCTCACTGGAATTGAAAAGCCGCAGGTTGCCGGCCATGTCCGGCCCGGAGGCCTGATCCTCGGGGAAGCGTACCCGGGCCAGTACATATTCGTCCCCCGCTGCGCTGAAGCTGAAGACGTCACGGGCGTCGTTGCCCGTGAGGTCATTCCCTCCGATGAAGCCCGCAAGCGGCGCTGCCAGTGGCAGGCTGAGTGGGCTGGCCGTGCTGAAGTCGTCATTCGGCTCCATGGAATCCGCCGGCGCCACTGCGGAAAAATTGAAGTCCGCCACCAGCTGGCCGCTGGAGAAGTCATGCTCAATGCTGGCCGGCTCAAAGGTGTAGCGCGGGCTGACCGGCCGCACCGTGGCCGGCAGCGGCGGTATGTGGTAGTGCCATAGTTCGAATTCCCCCGGCGTGAGCAGCTTCGCCGTGTATTCCGCGAATTCCAGCTCGATGACGGTGTTGTCCATCGCCTCCTGCAGGCCGTCGTCACCGTCTCCCGGCGCACCGTTGTCAAACAGCGTGAGGTTCAGGAACTCGCCTCGGCCCTGCTGCAGGTGCAGCTCATATTCGCCGCCGCCCGCCTCGCAGCGCACCTCGGCGAAATAGCTGCCCGGCTGCGGAATGTAGAAACTGAACCAGGCGGCCCCGGACAGGCTGTCATAGTTCAGCCCGGAGAAGATGTCGAGATTGCCCTGCAGCCTGACCGTCGGGAACAGTATGCTGTCATCTCCGCGGAACTCGAGGTAATGCCAGCCCGTCTCGCTGGCGTCAAAGCTATAGAAGTCCGCTGCGTCATTCAGCACGCTCAACGTCGAACTGACAACCGGGAACTGGTTGATCTGGTGTGCATCGCGGATGATGTCATTCGGCTCATACGGATCATTCACCTTCGGCCGCGTGCTGAAGATCTCCCCACGCAGCACCAGCCCTTCCACATCGGCATTGGAAACCCCGACTGTGTTCACCAAGGGGTCAAACAGGTAGTTCTCCACGGTCGCAAACACCGACCATGAACCGTTTGGGATGCCGGGCAGGCTGAAGGATCCATCCTCCGCGCTGAACACCTGGCGCGGGTCCGCGAGGTTGGTGGTGACCAGTGCCCCGGCAATCGGGTGCCCGCCGTAGTCCAGCACATGGCCACTGATGTCGTAGCGGTTGAGGTACTCCAGTGTGAGCCTGTCCACTGCGAAGCCCGCATTGCCGTTGCTTATGATGGCGACGTAGATGTAGCCGGCCCCGGAACTGTGCATGCCTGGCTCGCCGGCAACGTCAAAATTGTCACCGCCGGCTTCCCCTGTGCCACCGAGCCATTGCCAGCGGCCAGTGTCGTAGTTGGCAATCCCGGCCCAGTAGACGAAGCCCGGCTGCTCCCCACTGGTCTGGATGCTGAGGCTGCCTATGCTGTCGAGCGGGGCTGCTTCAAAACGCCAGATCGCGTAGTGCAGTTCACCCTGTGGGTCAAACAGCGCCGCCGGACTGGCTGAGCCAACGTTGGAGCTGGCTTCATGGAACTGCTCACCGTCCTTCGCCAGGCTGGAAACCGCAGGCACGCGGGTGCTGTCGAAACCGCTGTCTGCAGGCAGTGATGCGTTGAAGACCCCGAGCTGGTCGAGCTCTGTGGCGGGGACCGGAATCTGCCGGGCCTCGCCGTCGAACTGTCGCTTGCCATTGCATGCGGAGAGGATCAGGATCGAAAGTAAGATCGCAGGAATCAGATTGCGGTCCATCAGGCTTCCTTCAGGTGATTTCCGTTACCGGAATTTTACCTTGCAGGAAGCCTAGTTACCGGAGCCTGCCGGGGGCTGGGCCTGTTCCTGCTGCTCGGCTGCCTTCTGGCGCTCCTCGAGGAAGTCCGGATGCCGTTCCTCCCATTCCGCCAGATAGTTGTACGCCGCCTCACCGGTCGGCTTGTGCTCCAGCACGACATTTGCCGTCATGCTGGATTCGCTGGAATTGTCCTGGGTAAACACCAGCTGCAGGTTGTCCTCGCTGCCCCAGATCCACTGCGTACCGGGCAGGCGTTCCTCCACCGGCTCGCCGTACAGGTCCACCAGGCGCTGGCGCCATTCATCGGCCTGTGGGGCGGAGATGCCCTCGATGCGGTCCACGATGATGTACAGCTGGTCACGGTAGAAGGACAGGGTCAGCGTGCGGCGTGGCATGCCCTCATCCTCGCGCTCGAACTCGATCACATGCGTCTGCACATCGTCGTAGTCCTGCAGGCCGCGGAAGAAGCCCTCGCCCTTGCCCTGCGGCGCGTTGTAGATCTGCGAGAGGTCCAGGGTGCTCATCCCGAGCTTCAGCCCGTCGTAATGCAGGAGCGCTCCCTCGGCCGGGATCACGTCCGCCGGCTGGAAGGCCGGGTTAGGCTTTGCGTTGCCAGTCTTGCTCTTCTCGCCTTCCTCGGGCTGGCGGCAGGCGGACAGTGTTGCCAGCATTGCCAGCATGCAGATCGTCAGCAGGATGCGCATCAGCATATTCTACCCGTCCTGCCCCGTGACGTCCTCGCCTTCCGTCGCCGTGCCGATCGCCATCCCGGCGCGCAGCTCCTCCAGCCAGCCGTCCACGAATTCCAGCTCATAGGCCGGGTGCCGCCAGTTGCCGGAATACTGCAGGCTGGTCGGCCCGGTCAGTTCGATGATGGTCTTGCCCTTCGGCAGCTCGGCATCGCCCTGCACCTCGCGCAGGTTGAGCTGCTGCTCCACATTGGCCTCGCGCAGGTCCGCCACCCATGGGTCCCATTTCTCGTCGTTGTAGATCGTGTCCAGCTCCAGCTCATATGACTCAATCACGTCACCGGCGGCGGTGATCCGCAGGCCGTCCGTGTCCAGCCGGGCACGGTCCGAGCCAAGCGCGGTCAGCTTCCACTCCACACCCCATTCGCGGGTGGTGCGCAGCACCTCACCCTGGCTGCCGAAGACCCGCAGCCCGATCCCGAGACCATCGTCCAGCAGGCGCAGGTCCACCTGCCTGTGTGGAATGTCGATGCGCTCCGCCACCGGCTGCGGGATCTGCTCCTGGTATTCCGGCAGCAGGCTGCCGCGGTGCTGCCAGGCGTACCAGACAAGCCCGATGCCGACGATGAAGGGCAGGGCCACGATGAAGATGAACCCGAGCTGGACGCTGTGCGCCTTCTTGCGGCGCGCCGGTTTGCCACCATCCGCCTTGCGCTGGCTGCGGCTGTTGCGGTATGCCTTCTTCCAGGGATCCTGGCTCATGCCTGCTTCTCTCCACCTTGCATTGTTCAGTCATGCCCCTCGGCGAACACATCCATGATCAGGTCCTCCTCGTCATCCGAGAGGAACTCCTCGAACACCGTGTTCGCCGGGTCATCGGCTGCCACGCTGTAATACAGTGTGTACAGCCCCTGGCGCACACTGTAGTACCTGCGCTTGCTGCGCGCAGATGTATGCACCAGCCGGTACTTCGCCCGCCCTTTCACCACGTCCGCCACCGCGCGCTCGAACTCCGCGTAGCGCTTGGTATCGAACATCGGCACGCGCCTGTTCAGTGCATCGCTGACAACGACCCGGATGCTCATTGCTCCATCTTAGGCCACAGCCGGGGGAATGTGGATCAGCTGTGGAAAAGCCGCTGCAATATATACGTTTGTTTGCTATAATGTTGACGTGGTTGAGAATAAAAGGGGTGGCCATGCCGCAGGGGCACGCGGCAGGCACACAGTGCTGCGCAGGCTGAGCGGTCTGGCATGGACCGGGCTTGTGCTGGTTCTGCTCGCCCTGGCCTGGCAGTGGTGGGCCTTCAACCTCTCCGGACGCCTGAGCCTCTCCCAGCAGATTTCCGCAGATGAGTTCCAGCGCGGCTTCTCCTTCGGCCCGGTCTACATCCAGGAAGGCGTGGTCGGCCGCTACTACATCAGCGCCACCCTGCCGGATACCCCGGAGGGCATGTGGATCAGCCGCTTCGAGGTGCGTGATGCATCCGGCCTGCCGGTATTCGGGCAGGACGAGGTCAGGCTTTACGGCGAGCACAGCTTCCGTCCGGGGATGCAAGACCGCATCCGCAAGCAGTTCAGCCTGGACCGCGAAACCGGCTACTACTACTTCCATTTCAAGAGTGAGAACGGCGTATTCAACGCGAACCAAAGCGCGCCCCCGGTGGTCGAATTCAATGTCAGGCAGGGTGTGGTGCATGGCATGGCGCTATGGCTGCCCTTCGGCTGCCTGCTGCTGCTTGGTCTCGTCCTGAGCGGGGTCAGCCTCTGGCTGCGGATGCAGTTTGCGGGGCTTGAGGAAGACGGTTCCCCCTCCGGTGATGGGGAGCGCCAGCCAAAGGTGGTGGTCCCGCGCCAGCCGGCCGGTCCGCAGCCCGCCGGCAGCAGCGGTGTCAGTGCGCTCGGCCGCCGGCATGACCGGCTCAGTGAGGGCCGGGGCAAGCTGCGCTGAAAAGCCTGCTGTGATAACATTTAACCGGATCAGCCATGGCGACAAACAACGACCCGCTGCCGATAGACTTCGGCAAGGGCGAAAAAAATCATGACTCGGCGGACGGACACAAGACCTGCGGACAGTGCGGCGGTCAGGCCGTGCGCGGGGACCTCTCCTCCGTTGCCAACTTCGGCGTGACCCGTGAACCACACTTCGTGACGAGCTACGGCTGGATGCAGGTCAAGTATGACCGCGCCACCCCGATCGACGTCTACATGTGCCTGTCCTGCGGACACATCAGTTTCTACGGGCGCCAGCCGATGTCAGTGCTGGACCCGATCGAGCGCCAGCAGCTGCTGCGTGATGAGAACCCGGCCCTGGACAGGAAGCTCAAGCGCGAGGAAAAACGCCGCAGCGAGCTGGAGAAGAAGGGCCGCCCGCTGGACAGCGACGACCACACCGGAATCTGATCCGCTGCCCCTCCATCGCCCCGGACGGGGCATATTCCTGTGGGATAATCTTCATCTGGTCCATACATTATGTGTATGGTGACCAAACACGTTCCACCGGCATGCGTCTAGACGTATGAAGTGGACTCAAGGAAGGCGGAATCAATTTGAGCTCGGGCGGCTCGTCTACAGGCAGCAGGATGCTGGCGGCGCTATGCGCATGCCTCTGCGCTTGGCTGCTCGTTGGACCGGCTGCCGCCCAGAACACCGCCGAAAAGGAACCACCTCCCGCCAGTTCCTCGGAGAAGGAAACCCCGCCCCCTGCCAACAATGCGGAGAAGGAAACCCCACCGGCCAATGCAGCCGAGAAGGAAACTCCGCCCGCGAATGCGGCCGAGAAGGAGACCCCGCCTGCCAACGCCGCTGAGAAGGGTGATGGCACTAAGCCGCAGGAAGAACCGGCCCAGCCGGATGGCAAGGGGAATGCCAACGCAGCTGAAGCTGGCAAGACTGACAAGCCGGCCGGCGAAGACGAGCCGAAGAAGGAAGAATCCACACCGCCTGCCAATGTGGCCGAAGGTGACAAGCCGGAGGGCCAGAAACCGGCCCAGCCCGGTGAGGCGCCGCCGATGCAGACCGCCCCGGAGATCGACCCTCGCAATCCTGCCAACACCGCCGAGTCCGGCGGGCAGGAGCTGCCGGACGGAGTGGTCGAGCGCGGAGCATCCGATACCGTCATTGCGGTGGAGGGCGATCCGGGCGTGAATGCGGAAGGGATCGCCGAGCCGCCCGAAACGGAGATGATCCTCCCGAGCCCGGCGGAAGCAGCTGGCAACGTGGCGGAGGGTGAACCCGAGCCGCTCAACATCCAGGTGCCGATGCTTGACAATGTCGGCCCGCCGCCGGATGTGGACGAGTTCTACAGCCCGGAGCGCAGCTACCTTGGCCGCCGGCCACTGCCGTCGCTGGATGAGACCGAGACCGACGAGGAACGCCTGGCGCGCAATGTCGAGCAGAGCCTCGACCTGCTGGACCTGGCCGGCGAGACCCGGCCCGACGGCGGGATCAACATCCCGCTGCCATCCGGCCAGCTGACCTTCAAGGCCGCCGATGCCTTCCAGTACGACCGCCGCAACCGGATCCTGACCTTCACCGGCAACGCCGAGCTGCTTTTCGGCACCATCGCTGTCTGGGCGGACTTCATCGAGGTCAATGACCAGGCGGCGACTGCCTATGCCAAGGGTTACGTTGCCATCCAGCAGGGCGATGACATCGTCTACGCCGATGAGGCCTACCTCAATTACGACACCGAGACCTTCGAGCTGTTCTGGGTCGAGGGCAACACCACCGGCCCGCGCGTGCGTGGCAACATCTTCTTCATGGCGGACCGGGCGCTCGGCACCTTTGACCAGATGATCATGTACAACGCGGACGTGACCACCTGCGACCCGTACTGCGGCCAGCTCAAGGAGTACCGCCTCAACGCGCGCAAGGTCAACTACCGCAAGGACAACAGCGTCGTGCTGCACGATGTCTGGATCTATGTCCACAACAACAAGATCGCCTACGTGCCGATCCTCGCGATCCCGATCCCGCATGAGCAGAGCGAATGGAAGCCGGGCGAGAGCGAGGTGCAGCAGACCTACGGCTGGAGCCGCGCCGAGGGGGCCTTCGCCAAGTTCGCCTACACCTACTCCACGCGCTACGCGGAGGGTGTCAACGGCCCGCTGCTGGGTGTTGCCAAGGTGGACGTGATGCAGCGCCGCGGCGTCGGCGTCGGCCTGCGCCAGGACTTCTACAACCCGGAAGTCGGTGTGACCACGATCTCCTCCTACATCAAGGAGGAATGGCCGCAGATGGTGGCCGTCGACCTGTTTGGCCGCAAGGAGACCACCGCTGACAGTGGCAACGAGTTCAGCTTCCTGCTGGACCAGGAACTGAACTTCTCGCGCAAGTTCAACGGTTCGCTGAAGATCGACCGCCAGAAGAGCTTCATCCCCTCCGCCAGCGGAACTTCGATCGGCCGCCTGACCAACACCTGGCGCAACAACCTGACGATGAAGTACCAGGCCGGCGACACGACGGCCAACCTGTCATTCCGCCACAACATCGACATCCGCGGTGGCCAGACCAATGCCGACGGAACGCAGGAACCGCGCAGTGAGCCGGTGACCATCAACGGCACGCTCAGCCTGCGCCAGAACCTCAGTGATGAATTCACCTTCAATGGCGACACGCAGTACAACTCGACGAAGAGCCAGAACCAGACCCGTATCGCCGCCGACCAGGAAGCCAACTACAAGCTTGACCTGACCTTCCAGGGCAGGCAGGAGACCGCGCTGGACGGCTACACCGGCAAGCTGACCTACGCCGAGCAGGGCATTGACCTGGACGGCGATGACAACACCACGGACCGCAACGTGCAGGTCAACCGCCAGATCCCGTCCATCGAGATCACCGCCCCGCGCGACCTGATCAACGACGGGGCCTACTTCACCACCTTCAAGCTGAACCTGGACAAGTTGGTTACGGGCCGCCGCCGCGATGCACAGGCCGCCCAGCGCATGAAGGTCGAATTCGGCGGGCGCGACCGGCTGGAATTCAGCAATGCCTCCTCGCTGGACACCTCCGCCAACTTCAAGCAGTACTGGTATGACGACACCAACTCGCAGTACGTGATCAACACCAGTGCGCAGTACAAGTACGACCCGAAGAGCTGGTACGTGTTCGACGCCCAGTGGCGCCTGAACTACCAGCAGGGCGTGCAGGAGCCGCCGGTGCGCGGTGACCGTGCCACGAAGCTGCACACCGTCACCTACAACTGGACCTTTGGCAACATGCGCTCCTGGCGCTGGCAGCTGCGCAGTGGCTACAACCTGGAGGACGGGCGCCCCAACCCGATCAGCTCGACCTTCTACTTCGACCCGAACCGCACCTTCGGCCTGACCCATACCCTGCAGCTGCGCAACAACATCCGGCCCAACACGGACGCAGGCAATGACACCACGCACTCCAGCTGGACCTTCAACCAGAGCCACCTCGTCGGCACCTGGCGCTCGCCCTACATCGCGGACGACGGCTATTACAACTGGCTCTTGAACTTCACGATTGACAACGACCCGGAGGACGAGTGGCAGCTCACCAAGCTGTCAACCAGCTGGTTCAAGCGCTGGGGTTATGGCTGGTCCACGGAGCTGGTCGGCGACTACCGCAAGACCGCCAACGGGCCGAACCCGGACTTCGCGATGCCCTTCTTCAAGGATTACCTGAAGAAGGTCACCGTGCGCAAGGTGAACTGCTGCACCACGATGGAGCTGGGCTGGCGCACGGAGCTCAAGGAAGTCTACCTGAACATGTACATCAACGCCCTGCAGCAGTACCCGGCGCACGCCGACTACCGCACGCAGAACAGCCACATCGTCGGCGACACCTACTTCCCCTGGGAGCAGGTCCGCCAGGATGTGCTGACGGACGTGTTCGGCATCAACCAGCAGATCCCGTTCTTTTAGATCTGCCGACTCACGCAAGCGCTCGTCGGTCTGGGCCTGCGCTGAAGGCAAGCTTCAGCGGGTCGGCCTGAAGTTGCCGGGCTGAGCCATAGGCGAAGTCACGCCAAAGGCGTGATCGCGCTGAAGTAATGTAGTTGCCGTCTCAAGCAAGCGCTCGACGATTTGCGATGCAGCTCGAAGCAAGCTCTTCGCTGATTGCACAATCGCGGCTGCCCCCATTGGCAACATTTTGCAGTGCCGCCTGACATCCCGGGTGGGGATTGTGCCGCAGGCACGATCCGCAGGGCGGGCATGTCAAACAGGCAGGCGGCTTATGCTGTCAATACTATTCAGACTACAAAGACTATTCAATCTACCCAAACTTCATCACACGAAAAAAAGGCGAGGACATTGCCTCGCCTTTTCATTGTCAATCTGTTTCGGCGGCAGGATGCCGCCACTCCTGTTCCCAGTTCCCTGACTACAGTACGCTCTTCACCAGGTCCGGGATCTGCATCGTGATGTCGGCCAGCTTGATGCCAGCCTCCTTGAAAGCCGCCACCTTGCTGTCAGCCGTGCCCTTGTTGCCACTGACGATCGCGCCGGCGTGGCCCATGCGCTTGCCCTGCGGCGCGGTGCGCCCGCTGATGAAGCCCACCACCGGCTTGCTCATCTCCTTCACGAACTCGGCTGCGTCCTCCTCGTCGGAGCCGCCGATCTCGCCGACCACCACCACGCATTCCGTCTTCGGGTCCGCCTCGAACTCGACCAGCAGGTCGAGGAAGGTGGTGCCGATCATCGGGTCGCCGCCGATGCCGATGCAGGTGCTCTGGCCGATGCCGGCCTCGGAAAGCGCGTTGACAACCTCATAGGTCAGCGTGCCCGAGCGGCTGATCAGCCCGACCGGGCCGGGGGTGAAGATCTTCGCCGGCATGATGCCGACCTTGCACTCACCGACGGTCACGATGCCGGGGCAGTTGGGCCCGATCAACACGCTGCCGAAGCGCGAGGCGAACTGGTACTGCTTGATGCTGTCCAGCACGGGGATGCCCTCGGTGATCGCCACGATCACATCCATCCCGGCGCTGGCCGCCTCACAGACGGCGTCGGCGGCGAAGGCCGGCGGCACGAACACGCAGCTGGCGTTGGCACCGGTCTCCTCGGCGGCCTCGATCATCGTGTTGAAGATCGGGATGCTGTGGCCATCATGCTCGAACACCTGTCCGCCCTTGCCCGGCGTCACACCGGCCACCACATTGGTGCCGTACTCCAGCATGCGCTGGGTGTGGAAGCTGCCGTCGTTGCCGGTGATGCCCTGCACGACGAGACGGGTGTCATTGCCGACGATGATTCCCATGGTGGAAGTCCTTTCTATATATGTATCTGTCCGGCGCCTGGCTGCCACCGGCGCGCAGATTCTAGCACCAGCCGCCGGGGCCTGCGCGCAATCTGGGACTGATCCGGGTTAACGCCCGGTGAACCGCCTCAGCTCAGCGAGGAGAAGATCGGCGCGAAGGTGCTCTTCACGAAGGAGCGGAAGTCATGCTGCCAGGTTTGCAGGGGGTCGCGCCGCGAAGCGTAGTCCGGCGTGCCCTGCTCAATCCATTCATAGGTGCGCACCAGCAGCCCGGCCATACTGTCGCCCATCCCGATCTGGGTCAGGTGCTCCAGGCAATGCGCTCCGTCCTGCTGCTCGTAGCTCAGTTCCATTCCGAGCTCATCTGCGAGGATCCCCACCGCCTCATCAAGACTCATGTCGCAGGGGCCGTGGATCTCCAGCGTGAGCTGGCCATGCCAGTCCGTGTCCAGCAGGCTGGCGGCGGCGATGCTCGCCACGTCTGAGGTTGAGACCATCGGGAAGCTGCGCGAGCCGCTCACCGGCCGGCAGATGCGCTTCTGCTCACCGATGCTCATCAGGCAGGTGAGGAAGTTCTCCATGAAGTATGCGCTGCGCAGGTGCAGCACATCCGCGGCCAGGCCGTTGAGCCGCTCCTCCACCAGGTGGTGGCCGTAGACCAGCCCGGTCTCGCTGCCCAGTTCCGCACCGAGCGAGGAGAGGTAAACGATGCGGCGGATCCCGCTGCCCTGCAGCGCTTCGGCGGCGGCATCACCGGCGCGGCGATACCAGTCCAGCACGTCGGGGCTCTGGAAGTCCGGCGGGATCGCCCAGAACAGGGTGTCAGCCCCTTCCACGAGGCGGCGGATGTCGGCCGGGTCGTGGATGCAGCCTGCGATCTTGCGCAAGTTCGGGCTGCAGGCCAGCTTGAGCGGGTTCTTCGACATCGCCCGCACATTCACGCCCGCATCCAGCAGCTGGCCCAGCAGCAGCTGGCCGATGTTGCCCAGCGGCGCGGTGATCGCGATTGTACGTTGTGAGTCCATCTCAGCGGCCCTTTGCAGGCTAATGATGGTACCCCTTGAAAATTGGATTATTGCGCAATTTATC
This sequence comes from Planctomycetales bacterium, assembly GCA_022646745.1. Taxonomy (GTDB): domain Bacteria; phylum 4484-113; class 4484-113; order 4484-113; family JAFGCY01; genus JAHEFU01. The sequence continues at coordinate 1,585,108 of CP060262.1, forward strand.
TCAGGGCTTGAGACGGATTTGATAAAGGGCGCAGGGGCCGGCATGGCCCGCACCAGATCAGTTTTCGGAAATCCTGGAGTATTCGATGCTGGCCGCAGGCCGGCCCGGGCAAGGGGTATTTTGGTCTTTCTGGAATGGGATGTGGCTGACTGGGCGGCCTTCTGGGATATAATTTTTGCCCCTGACGGTGTGTTGGGTATAATCTACGCCCCAAGCGCCGTTAGCTCAGTTGGTAGAGCATCTGACTTTTAATCAGGTGGTCACAGGTTCGAGCCCTGTACGGCGTAGATTTTTGGCCCTATCGTCTAGTGGTCTAGGACGCCGCCCTTTCACGGCGGAAACACGGGTTCGAGTCCCGTTGGGGCTGATTGAAACTAACTAGTAATCAGTTTCGATTACTAATTTTCATAGTTTCGGATCAACACCTCCATTCTCGTGTTGCCACGGCGTTTCTGGCGACTCAAGTTGCACGTTCGCACAAGATAGGAGTAGTTCCATTTCGGAAATGGATAGAGGATCTCCAGTAACGGGTGCGCAAAGTAGCTGACAGCTGCTTTTGACTGGCAGAGATTGAGGCACTTTGCCAGAGCCAGATGATCATCCAGACGGAATTCTCCACCTTCGGCATAAACAGACTCTGTGCCCAGGTAGGGTGGGTCACAGTAGACTAGGGTGGATTGTGAATCATATCGATAGATGATCCTCTCAAATCCATCACTCTCAATGACAACATTCATCAGCCGTTTTTACGCCATGGCTGCATCCAGTATCTTGCTTCGGTTTCTGAATGTCCGATTCTGATGCTTCCCGGTTCCGAAGCCACCACCAGTGATTCCTCCAAACGAATTGAGGTTGAGATACCAGCAGCGGGCGGCAAACTGAATGTCAGTCATTACGCCGGGATAGCCATCCTTGAGCCAGCGGAGATCCTTCCTGTAAAGATCCCTTGAGATAGGCAGCTCGCTGATTTCACGAACCAGCTCGTGGTAGTGATGCTTGATGCAAAGCATGAAGGTGACAAGTGCGCTGTCAATGTCGTTGTAGACCTCGACGTCTACAGGATCTCTGTTCAGCAGAAGTGCCGCACTGCCGCCAAAAGGCTCCACGTAAGTCTTGCACTCCACATCGATCAATGGCAGTATCCAGTTTGCCAATCTGGTTTTTCCGCCGACCCATACACAAGGTGTTCTCACTTTCAATTCAAGTCCCTCCCGGATTGTCAATGAATCTTAAGGTAATTGCCTATTATCCTTACATTGGACAACCTTCCAAGGGAGAGAGCTGTTAGCCTGCTACTTTAACAATCTTGTCAGCTTGTAGGCACTGTCACAGCCCATCCACTGCATCAAGCAAATGCTCCTTAATCTCCATGGCGCTGCCAGCGAGGTTCACGGTGGCGAAGCGCAGGTTGTGGCCCTGGATGCAGACGGTTTCGCAGTAGTGCGTGTCGATTGCCGGGTGCAGCAGCATCCCGGATGCCGCATCCGCAAGCAGGTCTCCTTGATTGATTTGAGAGAACAGGTAGGTGTACAGCTGGTAGATGTAGCCGCTTTTGAGCTTCTCCCGGCCAAACTGGTTGGCCTTCACGATTTCCGTGAACTTCGTGTCGATTACGATTCGCCTGTCAGAGCTGTGATGCTCAAGTACGATATCGGTCCTCATTTCAGGCATCAGCTCAGCAATGCGCCAGGTCTCTTCCGTTCTGTCCCAGGCCAGTTTGCGGCCGGTCACGACCTTCCAGCCTCCCGGAGTGAGCATCACGTCATAGAATCCAGCAACAGCCTGCTCAAACAACTGGCGCAGCCACTTCTCCTCACGGTCCGGGCGCTCGAGCCTGCGTGGGCCTGCCGATTCTGCAGGAATTGCAAACTCAAGCATCAACCGTGCCGCTTCCAGCATCTTCTGGTCATGCCGGTCATTGAAGCCTGACCTGTCTGAATTCAGTTCAGCCGGAGTCGGCATCCTTCCGCTGACTCCCATCCGGCTCAGACCGTCGCACAGGTCTCGGCAGCGCCGGACCAGACTCTTGTCCTTGACAAGGTGGGAGGCGCGCTCCAGTGCAGCCATTACATAACGGTTGCGCGGGCTGTCCACTGTCAACTCACTGAAATGGCAATGGATACTGCCCTGGCTGAGCAGTGATCGTCTCTCAGTCCTGAGCAGGTCTATCCGGCCACGTACACGCTGAACATCAGCACTGCGGGTGCTAAAGCTGTAATTCAGGCTGCGTCTCAGGCGGACCTCGACAATCCTCGCAAGGTACTCAGCGACGAGATCAGGAATCTGGTCCGGGTTATCTTCCACGCCTGCTTTGTTGAACTCCTGCTGATTGCGCAGGCGCGAGGCATACAGCATCAGAAGCCAGATGTTGCGCACGGGGATTCTGCCCACAAATGCCTGGGCTGTCTCTGTTCCTTCGTGTGCCAACACCTGATCAGTCATTCCTACAGATCCCTCAGCAGGTCCTGGCTGGCCTTGTCGACTGCTTCCGGATTGTCATACCAGTACTCGCGCAGCAGAGGCATGATCTCCGTATTGACAACCTGCCGGAACCAGTTGACAGGGTCCTTGATCTCCTGGCCCCGGGCCGGCGTGAGGTAGCTGTGCCCTACACAGAACTGACTTCCGAGGGTTGGGCTACTTGAGATTGTGGAGTTCAGGTCAGCAAGCCTGCGTTCAAAATCGCGGCAAAGCGACGCAGACATTCCATACTGTTCGCCCATCCAGCTGCGCCATGCCTCACCAAGGCGTGGCTCCAGGTCCTGGAAGGCAAATCGCCTGCGTAAAGCGTAATCCACAAGCGCCAGCGAGCGGTCGGCGATGTTCATCGTGCCAATGATGTACAGGTTGGCCGGCACATACATCGGCTTGTCGCCCTTGACTCCATAGCTCAGTTCAATCGCGGCGTCAGGTGTGCGCTTGTCAGCCTCAATCAGGGTCAGCAGCTCACCGAAGATCTGGGCGGGATGGCCCCGGTTGATTTCCTCAATTACAAGTACATACTGATTTGAGGCATCCTGCAGTGCCTGGTTGGCAATCTCCAGAAATGGTCCGTCAACCAGCTCCAGTCTGCCATCTCCGGATGGACGCCAGCCGCGCACGAAATCCTCATATGACAGGTTCGGATGGAACTGTACGCTGCGGACCCGTGGCTTGGCTTTCTCTCCCATCAGGGCATACGCCAGGCGGCGTGCCAGCCAGGTCTTACCCGTTCCCGGAGGTCCCTGCAGTATCAGGTTGCGCTTGCTGCGTAGTCGATCCACAATTGCATCCACCTCATCATGTGACAGGAAACAGCCGTCGTTGATGATGTCACGGGTGGAGTAAGGGTCGAAAGCCTGGACTGGAGATTCTGAGATCTCCTCAGATTCATGAATTACCTCTTCTGCCTCAGCAACTTCAAGGTCATCAAACCTGTCGCCACCGACAGCCTCGATATCCGCGAGATGTGACAACTCGGGGAATGAATGTGCTGGAAAGTCCACCTCCTGGAATCGCTGTTCCAGAGAATCCTTAAGCGCCAGCAGATCTGCTGCTTCTGCAATTCTCTTGTAGTGGCTTCTGCCAATCTTCATTTTCAGACGTTTTTCAATGAACGCACGAGAGGGGCCATCCAGCGTCGGGTACGTCCAGGGGCGAATCCAGAATAATCCAGTACTCAAACGCCAGCTAGCTCCACGCACGTCAAGGGCTGCGTCATATGCTTGGATGAAGTAGTCTTCGCTTGCCGTATCCTGCAAATCCGCGAACTCGATACCCGCTTCGAAGGCTGTCCAAAGCCTATCCATGTCATCTGATTCGCGAAGATAGTGCCAACCGAAGAACCAGGAATTCTGATTGTTCAGTCGTGGAATTCCTCGGAACGAATTGATCCTTCCAACCTTGACCCCAAGAAAGGAAGCAATTCTTTCAAGGGACGCACGCCGGTTGTCTTCGGTAGTCTGCCGGTTGAAGATTCCCATGACAGTGAATGGGCAGATATCCTCCAATGGAAACGGCCGTCCCTTTGCGTCGCGATCTTCCATTGGAGTGAATGGATCAAGTTCCTCGTCCATTTCATGCAATGCCCTGACCAATTCACTTCTGTCATCCTTGAATTGCAGCAAGGCGTCAGCTATGCGTTCGTAAGCTTCCGTCCAGGGGAATAGGTCCTGTGCCGTGGACTTCCTGCCAAATCGCTCGGCCCAGAATGGATCATTGCAGAACTTGTCATAGTCCTGCTCCCCTCCGGCGAATGCGAACTCGATGAGTGCCTTGCGCATCCAGTCGCTTGCCTCAACCTTCCAGATTGTCGTTCGGTTCGTGAAGAAGTACCATTCCCAGACAGGATCGACTTCCCACCACTCAACATTCAGGTGTCTGCCATCGAGAGAATTTCTTGTCACCTTGCCAATGGCCTTGATTGCCATCGTGCTGACCGGGAGCCCCTTATTGTCAAAAGGTAGGTCCTTCTTGCGGATATAAGAGGACTTTATTGCGATCAGGTCGCCTGGCCTGACCGAGCGGACCAGGTCCAGGTACTTGTCTTCGTATCCGTTTTCCCAGATACCCTCGCTGATGAAGCGCTCGGTTTCGTCTCCAGCGCCAGTTGCAGCTCCTACAAACCAGCATGTATGTTTCAATGCATCTTCAACTGATAGCTTCAAGTGTTCTTCTCCAAAGCGAGGCTGCTCTGAGCAAACCCACCATCCCAATTCTAGCGCGCTGGATTTTTTAGGAACAATTGACCGAGTTACCTAGTTGCTTGTTTAGTGGATTGAGGTTTTGCCCTCCTCCCCCTCGCAATCTTCAGGTCGTACGGCAGCCTGATTATTCCCATAGGGGCTGCCACCTTTCTGGCACATTCTCTCTTCATTGACTGCGCAACTCCGTCTCAACTAGAATGATGGCTGTTCCGGCTCCGCCAGACTAACAGATAGATTTCCGGAGATTTCCATGCAGTCCTTAAGCAGCATCAAAGGCGGCTTCCTGCGTTTCATTTCCATCCTTGCGATGTCCATCACCGCGATTGCCTGCTACTCCTGTTCCGTGGGCAGGCAGCCTGTGGAGCAGGCATCATTCGGTCAGCTGCAGGGAGCGCAACCTGTGGATATGCAGGCAGTCTGGCCGGATAGTATCCCGCAGGACCGCATGCAGCCCTGGGAAGAGCTTGGTGCTGACGGGTATGTGATCCCTGCGGGCAAGGGGACGAGTGCGATCAACCTTGAAAGCGAATTCATTCCCGGCGTGGAGCGCTTCAGCTCCAGTGGCGACGTGAATGACAACGGCGAGGCCAGCCGCATTGCGAGCCAGGCCGGCACGACGAGCCAGGCGATGTACCGCATCCCGCTGGGCGGCGGGCATCCGGGCGTTGTCAGCGTGGATGCCAACCTGCTGGCGGGCAAGGGCTACTACCTCGGGCTGGCCAACTACGGCAGTGCCCGCTGGCAGTGGTATGGCCCCTTCACTGACAACCACGTGCGCATTTCGACAGCCCTGCAGGGCCCCTATACATCCAGCCTCGGCAGCCTGTTCGTCAGTGTGCTCGTGCATGGCGGCGGTGCAGCTGATGTGGTGGGCATTGGCATCAATAATGAAGATGCGGCTGACACAACAGCACCACCGCAGCCCAGCGGACTGGCCGTTACCCCGCTTGACGGCGGCCTGCTGCTGGACTGGGACCCTGTGATTGCCGGCGACCTGGCCGGCTACCGCATCTACCACAGTGATGGTATGTTCAGCAGTGGATCCGCAGCCGGAGTCAGCCATGTTGACAGCCTTGAAGGGCTGACGCAGCACCAGCTTTGGTCTGACCCGGGCAGCCTGCGCTACATCCGCGTCAGCGCGATTGACATTTCCGGCTACGAATCCCCGCTGAGCGACATCGTCAGTGACTCCCCGCTGGATGGAAGCGCTCCGGCAATGGTGATCCTTGTTGACAAGCCCAGCGGCTCGCTTGCGGAGGGCATTGCCCTGACAGCCAGTGGTGCAGACAGCTATGACATTGATGTGGACGGCGACGGTACGTACGACATCACCGGTGCTGCAACAGGCACCGCCCAGGTTGACACTTCCCGGCTCGGCATCATTCGCCCGCGTGTGCGGGGAACGGGCGTGGAAGGCACAGCAATTGCCCACGGCTCCGTCAGCCTGGTCATCTCCGGCAACAGCCGCCCTGTGGCGGTGGCCATCTCGGATGTGGCATCCGGAACAGCTCCGCTTGCGGTCACATTCAGCGGTACTGACAGCACGGACTTCGACGGCAGCATCGTCGGTGGCGGCTGGGACTTCGACGGCGACGGTACATACGAGGTCTGGGACGACACGGACATCGTGCATGTCACCTCGGCAATGCATACATACACGCAGCCTGGCACCTACAACGCCAAGCTGCGGGTTGTCGACGACAAGGGTGCCTGGGATGTGGACACGGTTACGGTGACTGTCTCTCCTCCAGCCGGCAACATCCCACCGGTGGCCATCCTGCGCGGTTCGCAGTTCACCGGTGATGACAAGATCGGCATTGAATTCAGCGCGATGGATTCCCACGACCCGGACGGCAGCATCCTTGACTACGAGTGGGACTTCGATGGTGACGGGATCTTCAACGAGCCCGGCGCAGAGGCTGACAACCGTGGTGAGGTGAATCCGTCGCAGCAGGCCTATTACGCCGGTCCCCCGGTGGCTGTCGGGCTGCGGGTGACTGACAACGAGGCTGCCACCAGTTCAACAAGCTTCACGGTGATAGTCCACGGCTGGTTTGTCCAGGCAGTGGATACGACAGACAATGTCGGCCGGTACACCTCCCTGGCGGTGGTCGACGGCAACCCGGCGATCAGCTATTTTGACGTGACGAACACTGAGCTTATGTATGTGCGGGCCGGCAATCCCCAGGGCAGTGCCTGGGGAACGCCTGTGGGATTTCTCGCTTTCGGCCTATATACCTCGCTGGCAGTGGTGGACGGCAACCCGGCAATCAGCTACTGGAGCGACTGGGGTTACACGAAGTTTGTACGGGCCAGCAACAGCCAGGGCACTGCCTGGGATGCACCGCTGGATGCTGACTCCGGTGGCCCTACCGGCGAATACACCTCGCTGGCAATCGTGGATGGCAACCCGGCGATCAGCTACTTCAACGAAGCCTCAGGGGACCTGAAGTATGTGCGTGCCAGCAATCCCCAGGGGACAGCATGGAATGCGCCGGTGTGGGTCGATCCCAGCAGCGGGGCCGGGCAATACACCTCGCTGGCGGTGGTGGATGGCAACCCGGCGATCAGCTATTACGACTGGGTCAGGGGTGACCTCAAGTATATACGGGCCAGCAATGCCCAGGGTTCGGCATGGAATCCAGCGGTGGTAATTGAAACCAACGGTGATGTCGGCCAGTACACCTCGATGGCGCTTGTGGACGGCTACCCGGCGATCAGCTATTACGACGTGACCAACGGTGACCTGAAGTATGTACGGGCCAGCGATGCCCAGGGCACTGCCTGGGATGCAGCGGTGGCAATTGATACCCTCGATGATGTCGGCCAGTACACATCGCTGGTAGTTGTAGACGGAAATCCGGCGATCAGCTACTACGACGTAACAGACGGTGACCTGAAGTATGTGCAGGGTGGCAATGCCCAGTTCACTTCATGGCAGCCACCGCTCTGGATTGATTCTGCAGGAATTGTCGGGCAATACACTTCCCTGAAGGTGGTGGATGGCGAACCGGCGATAAGCTATTACGACGCCACCAACGGCGACCTGAAGTTTGCTAGACGTTATTAACACTTTCAACCCTTGGCAGATGCAGGATGCAAGCTTCCCTCAGGGGTGAACGAAATACAGCCTTGATGCCTGTCCATTGCAATTGCATGCGATTCAGCAATCATTCACAAGCGCCACATTCCAGGCCTGATATGTGAAGGAATCCTCAATTCGGGCGTCGGGGCTGCCAATGCCATTTGCTAATATGACATGGCCTGCGCAATCTCACACATTGGATTGTCGCCAGCAGTTCTCCGGTTTGGCCTCCAATAGAATTCGAGGCTGACATACTGAGAAGGAGCCTTTTTCTGATGATGCGCAACTACATGAATGCCGGCACTCTCCTGACTGTCCTTCTTGCTCTTGCTGCCATTGATGCATGCGCGAGCAACACAAGCGAGCACTTCCCTGAGTCAGCCGCACAGCGTGACATGGCCCCCGGCGAGGCGGGTCCGGGGATTGACGACATGCAGGCACCGCCGGGGGTAGACCCCGTGCTTTTCGCGGAGCTGAAAGCCGGCCTGAAAGCTGCACTGCTCGATGCAGGCGTTGACCGGTATGTTTCGGCTGCACCCTCCGGCGCGAAGAATGCCGTTGCCGACCTGCTGCTGGCGCGCGTTGACGATACGACCGCAACGGCGACATGGACTTACCGCAATGCCGGCGACTACAACCAGGACAGTGAAGTTGGCGGATCCGACATCACACCGATCGCCCTGCATTACCGCAAGACAGCGGAGAGTGCGGACTGGGCCTTGGCGCAGCTGGCAGATGGTGACATCAATGGCGAAGTGAATGCGGCGGACATCGCCCCGATTGCCGCCAACTACCAAAGCACCCTGAGTGCCTACAGCGTGCAGATGACAAGCACTCCTGATGAGGAGTCAAGCTGGACTGAAGTCGCCCTGGCGGAATTCTCCGGCAGCACCGTGCCAGATGGCGGTGGCAAGCGCCAGTTCAGCATCGAGCTGCCCGCCGTGGCCGGCCAGACCTTCCGGGTCGTGCCGCTCAGTGGCGCTGTTGCCGGCACTCCCGGGCTGCCCTATGACTACGACGGCACGGGTGGCAAACCGGTGATGCCCTTTGAGGAACGCGAACAGATCATGGACGAGATCCAGGCTGAGCTAGTCGAGGTGCTCCAGCAGTTCACGGAACTGCCAATGGATGAGCGGATCGAAGCACGGGCTGCCGCCATGGTGACCTTCATGGAAGGCCTGGATGGCCTGGAGGATCCGTATGTTTCCGGTGGCAGTGCATGGGCGAACTTCAGTGATGGACGGCCGCTGGTTGTCAATACCAACCGTGAATTCGTGAATGAAAGTGAGGCCAACTCATTGCCAGCTGATCCTCCCGCCGGGCAGGATGGGAAGGAAACCTCCACCATCCACCCGCAGGGCAGACTGGCCTTGCTGCTGGATGGTACTGCCGGCCAGGGTATCCCCACTGACCATGCTGAAATCATTCCTGGGCTCACTGCCAGTGGCTACCAGGTCGTACGGAAAACCATGACGATCGACGAACTGCTGAATGTCGGCGGTGAGAGTCCGGTCAGCATCGTGCATATTGACAGTCACGGAGAAAAAGGCAAGGAAGGCGGGTTCCAGCTCGTCAGCGCTACGCCGGTCACAAAGGAAAACGACGAGACCTACATCGACCTGCACAGGGATCTCAGCCTGTTCTATGGACTGAACGCGGGTGGCAAATACTACGGATTGACAGATACCGCACTGGCAGATATCGAGTGGGGCCTGGCGCCGGGGGCGCTGGTTTACCTCAATTGCTGCCATAGTGGTACTGATTCGGCTGCTGCGTTTCGCCAGCGGCTGATAGATCTCGGGGCTGCCACGGTGCTTGGATGGAATGATCCAGTTGGCAACGACGCGGCGAATGCCAGGATGCTGCAGATTTATGATGACGCGCTGGGCCTGGACAGCCTCGAAAGGGGTACCAGGTATGAGCTGGATTACAAGCACCCGATTGACAGCCCGCCCATGCGGCCATTCAGCCTGCAGGAGATTATGGACTACAAAGGCAACCACGATGCAGTCGCGGCCTTGTTTGACAGGGATGTGCTGTTGCTCACTACAGGTTCTAACGCAGTGCTGGCGCCTTCAATCCGCAGATTCGAGATACTGGAGCCTGCTGCCACCCCGGAAGGTCCATCGGCCCCACATACGATCCTGCGCCTGTTTGGTGAGTTCGGCACGCTGGGTGAAAGCCTGAAGCTGCCGAAGGTCTGGATTGGCGAGCAGGAACTTTTACTGGAGGAGTTTCCCTACAGTGGGTCAATCTCGGCAATCCTGCCTTCCGGAGTGAGTGGTCCGATCCAGGTCGGCTTCGGGGATGGCGACGGGGCGATCAGAAGCAACAAAGCCAATATCACTGAGTGGCATGGCCAGTTCAACATGACCCTCCAAAGCCCTGGCGGAATCATCATCGGCAACAGTGGCGAAGGCACGATCACCTACAACCTTGTGTTCGATATCCACATGCGTGCAGACGTGCGCAAGACCCGCCTGAAGCCTGGCGACACTCCTGTCGTGCCGCCGACATCCGACCTCTATTTCATGCCGGACAGCTCCGTCAGCTACTCCATCTCCGGCACCCTGGCTGACTACGACTTCGTGCCCGGTGCCACTTACACTGAGTCTGGCTCAGGTGAATTCGATTTCAAGGCCGTTGACTTCCCCATCATCAAGTTCGAGGACCATGGTACGCACATGGCAGGATTCGTACGGGCGGCCGAAAATGGTGCCATTCCAAAGCTGCTGCTGACCTCCAGGCTGCGCTGGATGCCGGTGGATATCACAAAGTACTATCCGGCCACCGGTGAGGAGTTTGACAGCGGGACTCTGACGATGGAGCTGGGATTCGGCCCTGACAGTGGCGACCGTATCGAGCTCCTGCTGAATGAGGATTACAGCATTGTTCCCGGCACCATAGAATATGAGTCTCTATATGGCCCTGTCACCACGACCTGGGACAGCATCCCAGCCGTCAACCCGCCTGATCCGGAGCATGGTGTCTAGCCTCAACCAGCGCCCAGGGATATTCTGATTCCCTTCGGCGATCAGATCCGGAATCGCTGCTTCGGCTTTTCGCGAACAATTCCGCAAAGGTTAAAGTCTGATTAAGGACCCAGGCCAATCACCCGGGTGATTGCAGCGAGGCTGCTGTCATCCGCCGAAGGAGGCTGAACATGAAGATATTGGGCATTACAGCGATCGCGGGAATCCTGGCGGCAATGCTGCTCATACCCGCGCATTCCGAGGATGTGAAGGTCAGTGGCCAGCTGAAGGCTGATATCGACTTCCTTGATCGCTTTGACATCATCATCGGTGACAGCGGCCAGCGCTTCGATGGCTGGTCGGACCGCGAAACCCGCGTGTTCGCCGAGGTCCATGACGGGCAACGCTACCACGAGCATTACTTTGACAACCTGCCGGCGATGATGTTCGTGCTGCGCGAGACCTACCGCCGCGCATCGATCACCCACCTCGAGGTGCCGGAGTACGGCGGCTACCGCCATGAGAGCCACGGGCACGAGGGCCATGGGCTGATCGATGGCCGCTACGCCTGGTACGTCTGGGACCACGACCGCTACAGCCGTGGCGGCACCCCGCTGGTGCTGGCCTTCAGCAGCCTGACCGCTGCCCGCAGCGAGGCACGCAAGCGGGATGCTTCCGTGCTGAGCTACGAGGACATGCTCTGGCGGCTGTATGACTGGTCGGACCAGGCGCACGAGCGCGTATACTGGCGCGGCTGGGACAACGACCGCTGGTCCGATGACGGCCGCTGGCAACGGGCCTATGACGAGCACTGGCAGGATCCGCGCTGGGATGACAACGACGGCTTCCTCAGCGTGGAGCTGAAGCTCGGTGACTTCAGCCTGCGCTATGAGCATGGCGACCTATTTGGCGACAACGGCCGCTACAGTGACTACGAGGAGTATCCGGGGCATTACCACGAGCGTCCCATGCAATACTTCGAATTCGACAAGGATGACGGCAAGGGCCGGCGCTGGACCAGTGACTCAGGTGGCGACCATGACCGCGGCCATGGCAATGACCCGGACGGCTACGACGAGGACAACCCGGGCAACAGCAAGGGTGCCAAGGGCAACAAGCAGGATGACAAGCCTGGCAAGGGCAACAAGAAGGACAAGGACGAAAATCCCGGCAAGGGCAACGGCAAGAAAAGCGGTGCCAGCCCGGGCCAGCAGAGTAGTGGCAACCCAGGCAAGGGCCACAGGAGATAGCCAGGTAGTTACAACGGCTGGGCACTGAAGCGGCCCCGGCGGTCACCTGCTGTCCCTCGCCGAACCGGGCGATGAGGCAAGCAGCGGCCCCGGGGCTGCCATTTTTCTGACATTCCTCAGATTCGTTGACTGCAAGGCTCTGTCTCAATTAGAATTCCAGTTATCCGGCCCCGCCGGAATACTTGATCTAAGTTCCGGAGAGGGCCATGCGGTCACGCACACATTTACCTGTCTTATTCCTGCGCCTTGCATCCATTGCAGCGGCAGTAAGCATTGCACTGGCAAGCTTCTCATGCGGCGCTGCCAGGCAGTCCATCGATGCGCAGCCGCAAGGCCCGCTGATGGAGTTGCAGACCCAGGCCGGAAGCTCTGGCTGGCCGGAAGGGATCCCGCAGGACAACATACAGCCCTGGGAAGAGCTGGATGCCGAAGGGTATGTGATCCCTGCAGCCAGGCTGGCGAGTGCGATCAACCTCGAGAGCGAGTTCATCCCGGGGGTGGAGCGCTTCAGCTCCAGTGGCGAAGTGAGTGACAATGGCGAGGCCAGCCACATTTCCAGTGCACCGGGCACTACCGCCCAGGCGATGTACCGGATCCCGCTGGGAGGTGGGCACCCCGGAGTCGTCAGTGTGGATGCCAACCTAGTTTCAGGCAGGGGATACTACATCGGACTGGCCGATTATGGCAGCTCCCGCTGGCAGTGGCATGGGCCCTTCACTGACAACCACATTCGGATCTCGACCGCCCTGCAGGGGCCATATACCTCCAGCCTCGGCAGCCTGTTTGTCAGCGTGCTGGTGCACAATGGCAGCTATGCGGACGTGATCGGCATCGGAGTCAACACTGAGGACCCGGGGGATACCACGGCACCGCCGCAGCCCACTGGCCTGCAAGCCACACCAGTTGCCAGCGGCCTGCTGCTGGACTGGGACAGCGTGATAGCAGGCGACCTGGCTGGATACCGCATTTACCATTCTGACGCGGAGTTCAGTGATGGCAGTCAGGCCGGAGTCAGCAGGGTTGACAGCCTGGAGGGCATGCTGCAGCACCAGCTGTCCAGCCCGGCGGGCGAGCAGCAGCATGTACGCATCAGTGCAATCGACATTTCAGGCAACGAATCTCCGCTCAGCGACATGGTCTCCGCCGCGGCGCTGGATGGCAGCGCCCCAAAACTCATTCTGACGGTCAACCAGCCGAATGCCGGACTGAGCGAACCTGTGTTCATCACAGCCAGCGGTGCCGTCAGCTACGACTTTGACATCGACGGCGATGGCAGCTATGACATCACCGGTGACAGTTCCGGTGAAGCCTTCGTTGACACATCCCGCAAGGGAATCATCCGGCCGCGCGTCCGTGCAACCGGTACTGAAGGCAGCGCAATCGCACTCGGCACCATCAGCCTGGTGGTCACAGCGAACAGCCGCCCTGTTGCCAGCGCAACGGCCACTCCCCAGAATGGACAGGCCCCGCTGAACGTCGGCTTCACCGGCCTCGCGGAGGATGTGGAGGACGCTGCCGAAGCACTCAGCTACGCCTGGGACCTCGATGGGGATGGATTCTACGAACCCGATACCGATACGCTGGTGCCCGGCAATGAATACTTCGTGCCGGGTATCTACGGTGTGAAGTTCCGCGTGACCGACAGTGAAGGTGCCTGGGATGTTGACACCGTGCCGGTTCTGATCAGTTCCGCGCCTGGCAACATTCCTCCTGTTGCCGTGCTGCGCGGCTCGCAGTTCAGTGGACAGGACAGCCTTGAAGTGGAGTTCAGCGCCATAGATTCATATGACCCTGATGGCAGCATCACGGATTACGAATGGGACTTTGATGGAGATGGGTTCTTCAATGAGGTGGGAGTCGAGGCTGACAACCGCGGGAAGGCCAATCCACCGGCCCAGACCTACCTGCTTGGGCCTCCGGTGGTCGTCAGGCTTGTGGTGACTGACAACCAGGCGGCAACTAATACGTCGAGCTTCACCGTGATTGTCCACGGCTGGGATATCAAGGTGCTTGATTCCCCGGGAACCGTGGGCGGTGACAACTCCATGGCAATCGTTGCCGGAGCACCGGCAATCAGCTACCTTGACCAGGGAAATGGAGACCTGAAATATGTACGTGCCCTGGATGAGAACGGATTGGCCTGGGGCACTCCGATCATTCTTGATGCAGCCGGCAGTGTGGGCTATTCCACTTCAATGCATGTGGTTGATGGCAAGCCTGCGATCAGCTATTACGATGGCTCAAATGGCAACCTGAAGTACATCCGTGCGCTGGATGCCCTTGGAGAAACCTGGAGTACCCCGCTTGTGCTGGATGGCCTGGTCGACGACGCTGGCCAGCAGAGCAGCCTGCGGATCGTAAACGGCAATCCGGCCGTCAGCTACAGGACCTTTACCAACAACGACCTGCGGTACGTCCGCGCGCTGGATGCCACGGGAGACAGCTGGGGCACGCCGCTGGAGGTGGATACCACTGATGATGTCGGGCGGTTCAGCTCCCTGCTGGTAGTTGACGGCAATCCAGCGATTTCCTATCAGGACTACACAAACGCAAACCTGATGTATGTGCGCGCGCAGGATGCGGATGGCGTAAGCTGGGGCACCCCGCAGGTACTCGATACTGATCTTGCGGGCTCGTACACATCACTGCTTGTAGTGGATGGCTACCCCGCCATCTCATTCGTTGGCAGCGCGGGTGCCAGGCTGAAGTATATCCGTGCACTTGATGTGACTGGCAGCTCCTGGGGTGCCGCGATCACCATAGATGCAACCAGCGGTACCGGTGAGGGAAACTCAATTGCCATCCTGGATGGCTTTCCCGCTGTCAGTTATCTCTCCTACACTGACTATGACCTGAAACTTGTGCGAGCGCTCGATGCCTCCGGCAGCAGCTGGGGAACCCCGGAGGATGTGGATACGGACGGTTCGGTTGGCAGATATAGCGACCTGCTGGTAATCAACGGCAAGCCAGCGATCAGCTATCAGCATAGTGGAGACACGGACCTGAAGTACGCAAAGCTGTACTAGCGCCAGCAAACTTCTCACGACCCGCAAAAGAGATTGTCAGGCAGCCTGCACCAGTGTGCGGGCTGCCTGGTTCAAGCGATGAGCATCCTGGCAGCTGCGAACCTGCGAACCGGCCCGCTGATCCTCATTTCCTGGGCCTTTTCTATTCTGCGTCAAGTCCGACGCCGCGGTAGCCTGGGGCCCCGGGGGCGTCCGCTGACATCTGCCAGCTCTTGCCGTCGCCGGAGTAATCCAGAGGTGTGAGTCCCTCAAGGCTCTCCACGTCGCCAATGTAGGTGTCGGAGCCCTCGTATGATGGGTCACCCGGCAGTTCGAAGTAGCTGTCCTTGCCAGCGCCGTCGATGAACAGCCCAAGCGTCAGCAGCCAGTCCCGCGGGCTGCCGCCGGTCTCCGGCTCAGACTGCCCGAGGCAGGGTCCCTTGCCAAGGTAGACGTCGTCACCGGCGCGGTCCCAGAACACACTGATCGCGTTCACATGGCTGGTGCCTAGAGTCGTGCGCGCACCCTGGTACCAGTCGTTGCCGGCCACGTCCTCGAACCAGGCCAGGCTCCAGTCCCGGCCGTGCCCCATGCTCTGGCGGCGGGTCACGATGTAGCGGTCGTCGCCGGCCTCGTCCTGCAGGATCCCGATGGAGAAGTGCGGCGCGCTGGCCTGGCTGTACTGCGCAGCCCGGTAGCTGTCATCGCCACCCTTGTCCACGATCATGCCGATCGCGTACCAGTAGCTGTTGCCCTGCACGTAGCAGTCACCGGTGTACTCGTCCGCCTCGCTGCCGCCATCAAGCAGCAGCGCGAAACCGCCGGCCCAGCTGTGCCCGTTGACAAAGTCCGCCCGGCGGCCGTAGGCGCTGCCCTGGCAGAAATGCACATGGTGGTCCGGTCCGTACAGCCCGCCGTTGAAGTGCGATTCCATGTCGGCCAGGTAGTGGTCCTTGCCATCCGCGTCCACCAGCAGCCCGCAGCCCATCGTGCCCGCATATGCCTGGCTGTACTTGAAGGCGTGGTACTGGTCATCGCCGCTGCCATCCACGAGCAGGCCCAGCCCCATCACGCCGCTGGCCTGGCAGTTGCCCCAGCCATCATAGCTGTCATCGCCGGAGTAGTCTGCCAGCAGGCCGCAGCCGAACAGGCCAAAGCCGGCACCGCCGTAGCTGCAGGCGTAGTTGTCATCCCCAGCAGCGTCAATCAGCACGCCGTAGCCGAAAACGCCTGCCGCCGTCGAGGGCAGGTCATCACGACCACTGGCCTGGTACATGTCATTGCCAGCCAGGTCAATGCAGATGCTCAGGGGCTGGCTGTATGCGGCCGTCGATGCCACCGTCGATTTGTAAGTGTCATTCCCGCCGGTGTCGATCTGCAGGAGCAGGCTCTCCCCGCTGAAGTCATGTTCGTCATCCTGGTCACCCGTGCTGATCACAACGAGGCCCAGAGGAGTCTGCACCCTGTATTGCACCACCGGCCAGCTTGCTGAACCCTCTGCCGCGGACAAGATGCGCTCCGCTTCCTGGGCCGTGATCACAGCCAGTGTCGCCCCGGCGCTCAGCAGGTTCCAGTCGATGCCGTCCATCAGTGATTCCAGCAGCAGCACATCGTCCAGGTCGTCAACCACCTCACTGCCAGTGGTGTCGTCCTCCTCCTCGAAGGTGTTTATCGTGAAGGCGAAGATGCGGTCGTACAGTTCCTGCGGATCCAGCCCCAGCTCCATGACCGGCTTTGTCAACGCTTCCTCGCGGTAGCGCAGGATGCGCGGGGTTGTGAACAGCACGAGTGCCGCCGCCTGCTTCACTGCCAACGGCAGACCGGCGGTCTCCGCCTGCAGGGAAGCTGTGTCCGCCTCAGGCCCGTTCAGCTCAGCCAATGCCACTGCCAGGCAGTCATCCCCCAGTTCCTCAATGCGTGCGCGCTCCGTTGCCAGTTCATCGCCCACCAGGCCGAGGCGCACCCCGCAGTCCAGCCGTGAGAAGCCGGAGGTCACGAGTGAGCCGAGATTGCCGCTGTTCTGCAGCAGGCCGTTGGTCAGTGAGCGGGTGTATGCGCTGGTTTTCCAGGGGTTGTCATACAGGAAGCGATGCGCGCTGAGGCGGTACTTACCGCCGCCCCACAGCCCGAGGTCCGCATCACTGATGCGCACATCCTCCGGGCTGAGCCCCGCCTCGGCCAGCGCACGCTCAAACAGTTCGCCCTGCTCCGGCAGGAAGTCAGTAGTCCGAGCGGCGGAACAGCACAGCAGGCAGATTGGCAGGATCAGCAACAGCAGTTGCCTGGAAGATGAGTTACGCATCATTGAATTGTACGCCTGAGATCGGGAAATGGCACAATCGCGATACCCTGAGCTTGCCGACTGCGTCCGCCCAAAATGTTCCGGCGGTTCCTGCCCCAAGATCACCCTATGGTTGCTGATGAAACTGGTGCAGAAGGCAGCTGGTACATCGACAAATTCAACTGGAGGCGCTACGAGGGCTTGTAGGCTCGGCTGGCGCTGTATCATATAGGTGTGATCGACTGGAAGATTAGGCACGCATTACCCGCAGCATCCGCCTTGGCGCTGCTGCTCACCCTGGGCGCATGTGGCTCCGGTGCGACCACGGTGCTCGAGCCTGGTGGCGAGA
The DNA here is from genome assembly GCA_022646745.1 of Planctomycetales bacterium. Lineage (GTDB taxonomy): Bacteria > 4484-113 > 4484-113 > 4484-113 > JAFGCY01 > JAHEFU01. Next base: position 1,602,735 of record CP060262.1, read on the forward strand.
CCCCGCAGGCCGCTACCGAACCCGGCGTCGCAGAGCTGCAGTCCGCCCTCATCGCGGAGCTGGATTCCCTCGGCGTCGACTGGCAGCGTGCAACGTCCTCCGGCCCGGCCGCCGGCAGTGAGGTGTTCGACCTGCTCTACGGCAAGCAGCAGGATGGCAGCTGGGTGATGGCCTGGACGGAGCGCCTGGTCGGTGACTACGACCAGAACGGTGAGGTCACCATCGCCGACGTCACCCCGATCGCCGCCAACTGGCAGGCCGAGGTGGACTACTTCTCCCCCGCACTGAAGAACAGCATCCCGTTCTGGCCGCAGGGCAACCCTGAGCTGGACGGCGCCGCGGGCGATGGCAACCCGCCGGCGGATGGCTCCGGTGCGCAGAACTGGCGCCGGGCCCGTGTCGATGGCGATGCCAACGGTCTTGTCAACATCTCCGACATCACCCCGCTGGCCCAGCACTTCGGCCAGCGCATGGACGGCTACCGCATCTACCGCAGGCCGCTCGGCAGCGAGGAATACGAGCTGCTGCCGAATCCAATTGACGACCAGCTGCCATACACCATCGGCCGCACGGAGGCCGGGCCACGCAGCTTATCCAGCATCGACGGCTCCCGCCCGGTGCGCTACGGCTTCACTGACAACCCCGGGGATGGCGACTTCGAGTATGCCGTGGCCGCCTATGACGCCTCGACGGACACCGAGGGGCCGTTCAACATCACCGGCATCGGCAGCGTGCTGGCCACGCTGGAGGCTGATGTGCTGCAGGGAGAAGCCCCGCTGACGGTGAACTTCGATGCCTCAGGCAGCAGCGTCGGCGAGGCGCAGCTGTTCCGCTTCACCTGGGATTTTGACAATAACGGTGAGCTGGATGACGATACTGAGCTGGAGCCGTTCTCCAGCTTCACATACCAGCAGGCCGGCAAGTACCTCGCCGTGGTCTATGTCTACGACAACCTCGGCAATGTCGGCAGCGCAGGGGTTGAGATCTCCGTCGGGATCGCTCCTTCAGCCGTGCTCAAGACAGACACGGCCCTACGCGAGGTCCCGCTCAGCATCCGCTTCAGCGCAGAGGATTCACTCGACCTGGACGGGGAGATCGAAGGCTACGAATGGGACCTGGACAATGACGGGGAGTTCGAGCTGGACACCGGCTCGCTTGGCTGGCGCGAACTGGAATTCGACTCCGCCGGCAGCTTCACGATCGGGGTGCGAGTGACGGATGATTCAGGCGCGGTGGACACGGAAAGCCTGACCATCGAGCTTGTTGACAATTACCTTGAGCAGGAGCAGAATGACCGCTTCCAGGAAGCGACGCCGATCGGCAGCTTCAGTGCCGGCGGTTCCGCCAGCGGCTTCAACGGCAGCATCGGGCAGGGTGGCTACGATGGCGATGATGTGGACTGGTACGCGTTCGATGTCGATGACGGGATGATCGTTGATGCCAGCCTGCTGTTCAGCAATGCCGATGCCAACCTGACGCTCACGCTGTTCGGGCCGGACGGGGCGGAGCAGCTGCAGAAGGCCACCAGCTCCACTGACAACGAGCAGATCATCCACGGGCTGAAGTTCGCCGCGCGCTACTACCTGCGTGTCACCCGCGAGATCGGGCCCGGTGCCGGCGTGGCGGAGTACAGCCTTGACCTGTCATTCGCGGACCTCGTGATCGACGAGCAGGAGGAGGATGACACGCTGGAGCAGGCAAACGATCTCGGTCCCCAGACCGGCAGCGTCCTGCCCGGCTACTGGGGCCGGTTTGACAGCAGCGGGCCGCATGCGGATGACGCCGACTGGTGGCGCATTTCCGTCTCCGGGCCGGCCAGCCTGCACTTCCAGCTCTGCTTCAGCCATGCCGAGGCGGACCTTGACCTGCGCGTCTACTCCGGTGACGGGACGGTGCTGCTCGGGGCCAGCCAGAGCGTGACTGACAACGAGGATGTGTCGGTGGAGCTGGACAGTGAGGAGGTGCTGGTGCTGGTCTCGCGCCATGGCGGTGATTCTGGCAACTACATCCTCGGCTGGAGCATGCAGAACTAGGGCAGCCTGCCTGCAGGGCCGGAGTTTCCGGTAATCACTGGGACATTTCCCCGCCGGGCGGAACCTGCCGGTCGGCTGCCGGGTTTATCACCAAATCTCAATAACTCGTTTAACCGGGATTTAATTCTTTGACAGCTTTGTTAAATTGCGATTTACATGCAAGCTCAAAGGCAAGCAGCCTTGATGGATCGGTGCGATTTATTGGCAGGATTTGCTTTTATACATTAATAGCAAAGTTAATTCAAAGTTGACTATTTAATTTCACTACTGCTAGTCTCAATTGGCCTGTACATGCTCAGTTGCGTCATTACTGGAACTGCAGGTGAATCCCGAGGTTGGGAGTGCGGACATGCACCGTCATTTCGTTCTTGCTTCAAACACTGCCTCAGCTCTGCTGCTGGCCTTCCTGCTGTCCTCCTGCGGTGGAGGCGGCGCGGGGATGCTTGACCTGACATCCAGCTCAGGCAATCCCGGTGGAGGGAGCTTCCAGGATCCGAATCCCCCGGAGGCGGATGCTGAGCTGATGGCTGAGCTCACTGCCATGCTGGAAGCGGAGCTTGCCAGCCTTGGAAAGGACATTTCAAGCACCGAAATCCTTGCTCCTGGCAATGGCAACGAGGTGACGGACCTGCAGGCGGTCCTGCTGGATCCGGATGGCAATGGCAAGCAGCCGCCCTTCGGCGCCAGCGTGCGCTGGACCGAGCGCCTGCTGGGCGACTACGACCAGAACGGCCTTGTCAACCTCGCGGACCTGTCGATGCTTGGCAAGTACTTCGGCTACAAGGTGGCATACGACGACCCGGCACTGCACTTCGGGAATGAATTCGTGCCTTACGGTGACCCGGAGGACTTCGGTGAGGTTGACCCGGGCAGCCCGCCTGCCGCCGGTTCCGGTGCATTCAACTGGCGCCTGGCCCGGATTGACGGAGATGGCAACGGCGAGATCGGCCTGCCGGACGTAACCGTGATCGCGCAGCACTGGCAGGAAGGCATCAGTGGCTACATCGTGATGCGCCAGGGCCCGGAGGATGCGGACTTCTCCCCGATGCCCGATCCTGACAGGCCCCAGAGCCCGATGACGATCAACCGGCTCGAGAGGATCGCCAGTATGGGTGAGTCGCTGAAGCTCGTGGCCCCGATCCAGTACTCAGTGCCTGACTTCTACCTGCTGGAAACGGCTGAGCAGGACAAGTCCTTTGTCTACAAGGTCCAGCCCTACTGCATCGAGGCGGCCGCCACAGGTCCTGAGTCCATCTCGATCGGAGTGTTGCCCTTCGCCGACGGCCAGCTCAATGGCGGCCTGTTGCCGAAGCTGTCCGCCACCGTGGCCAGTTCCGGCGACGGTAATCCCACTGCCAACGATGCGGATACCGTGATCGGCATCGCCCCGCTGACTGTCGACTTTGATGCATCGGCTTCCTATATCCCGCAGGGCTTCACCGCCGTGTTCCTCTGGGACTTCGACGGTGATGGAATCTATGAGTACAGCAGCGGCGATGACCCGACGGTTGAGCATACATATACTGACAATGCGCGTTACGACGCAACCGTCCGCATAGTCAAGACAAACCAGAACAAGAGCAGTGCCTCGGCCCTGGTGCGCACCGCAAGCGAGATATCCATCGGCCAGACTTCAACCATCGAGGTGCAGGTCAACAGTGCGGAGGGCAACATTCCCCCGCTGGCCGGAGTGAAGGCAACCAACAACCTCGGGCAGGCCGCCCTCACCGTCAGTTTCTCGGCCGCGACGAGCACGGATGAGGACGGGACGATCCAGTTCTATGAGTGGGACTTCGATGATGACGGCAACGCCGACTTCTCCAGCGACGTACCGGAAGCGAACTACACATACTCCAGTGCCAAGATCACCCGCACCCGCCTGCGTGTCATCGATGACAAGGGCGGCTATGACACCGTCTTCGTGCCTGTTGTGATCAGTGACCCGAACGGCAACTGGCCGCCGAGTGCCTCGATCGTGATCAACCCGGCATTCGGCTCCGTCCCGCTGACCACCACCCTGATCGGTGATGACAGCATTGACCCGGACGGCAGCATCGTCAGCTACGAGTGGGACATCGACGGCGACTTCAACTTCGACATCAACAGCGGCTCCCAGTCCAGGCTGACCTATACCTTCGGTGAAAGCGGCATCTACAACGTCTGGCTGCGGGTCACGGACCAGCAGGGCCAGTTTGACCTGGAGCGCGCGCTGGTCTCGGTCAACACTCCGCCCTTCGGCGGCATTGAGGCCAGCCCGAGCAGCGGTCCCGGTCCGCTGGCTGTCAACTTCGACGCCAGCAGCAGCCAGGACATCGACGGCACCATCGTGAAGTACGAGTGGGACTTCAACAATGACGGTGTGTTTGACCTGGACACCGGCATCCTGCCGCGGGCCAGCAAGACACTGTACTCCGTCGGGGAGAACACCATCGTCGTGCGCGTGACTGACAACCTCGGCTTCTCCAGCACGCAGAGCGTTGTCGTGACCGTCCTCGAACCGCAGAGCAACCTGACGCCGGCCGCCACCCTGGTGGCGGATGTCTACAGTGGCAGCCCGCCGCTGGAGGTGAAGTTCACCGCCAGCGGCTCCGATCCGGATGAGGATGGCGGGATTGACCACTTCAACTGGGACTTCGAGGGCGACGGCATCATCGATGCCCAGACGAACCTGCTCGGCACCGAGAAGCTCTTCACCTACGCCGCCGCCGGACGTTACTCACCCTCAGTTGAGGTTGTCGATGTGCTCGGTGGCACGGCGTCCGCCAGCGTGGAGATCGTCGTCAGCAACGGCCTGAGCGACCCGCCGACCGCGCACTTCACCGTCAATCCCGTCGGCAGCCCGCCGGGGGCGCCGGTGACCTTCGATGCCAGCTCGTCCACCGATGACAACAATGACATCACCAAGTACGAGTGGGACTTCCAGGGCGACGGCACCTGGGACGCCTCCGGCGATGCCAGTACGCACCGCAATGTCAGCTTCACCTACAACGTGCTTGGCATATACAACTGCGTGCTGCGCGTGACGGATGGTGACGGGGCGGTGGCCTACTACCATGACAACGTGATTGTCGGCAACGCCCCCGAGCTTGTGGTCGTTTCCGACAGGGCCTATGCGGAGGTGCCGGGTGCGGAGTTCCACCTTGACGCTTCCCGCAGCAAGGGCGTGGAAGGCAGCATTGCGAAGTTCGAGTGGGACCTGGACGGTGACGGCAACTTCGAGCTGAACACCGGCGTCAGCCCCTTCGCCACCGCCAGCTTCGACATCGATGACCTCGCCAACTACCCGGGTGGCAAGGTCGCACCGCGCCTGAAGGCCACGAATGAAATCGGTGCCACCGCGATCACGAACGTGGTCCAGATCCAGAAGCTGGATGCCAACGGGCAGCCCCTGCGAGACATTGACGGCAACCTCATACTTGATGAGAACGGGCTGGTACCGGTTGAGCCTGTCGATCTCGAGATCCGCGACCATTACAGCGAGGTCGAGGACAATGACGCCTATGGCGAGGCCAACCTGCTGGTCGGCCCGGGCACCGACGGGGCATTCGACCCGAACCCCGCCGGCGACACCCTGCAGGCGCTGTCCGCCAGCCCCTACCTGCGCAGGGACATTCCACTGGTCGACTCCGACCCGCTGCTTGGCCTCTATGTGAAGGGCAGCCTCGGCGAGCTGAACCTCGGGGAGATCTACGACGGCGATGATGACGACTGGTACATGTTCAAGCTGTCGGACGGTGCGCACGTGCGTGTTGACCTGCAGTTCAATGACAAGTCCCGTACGGACCTGAACCTGCGCCTCTACGACACCAACGGCAAGACGATCCTCGCGCAGTCCCTCTCAAATGACCAGGATGAGCTGATTGACTATGACTTCCGTGACCCGGGCTTCTACTTCATCCGCGTCAACCGCTTCGTGGGAGAGGGACAGGACTACAGGCTGTTCCTCAAGACCACGCCGATTGCATACTACCCGGAGACCGTGGTTGACAACAATAACGATGACTATCCGAACGCGGACGACCTGCAGACGACGGTGATTGACCAGCTGCTGCCCTTCGCCTGGGGCAGCGTTGACAAGGCCACCGACCCGGAGGACTGGTACTCCTACCAGTACTCCAGCGTGATCACGACCCGCGTGCGGGCCAACTTCACGCACCAGATCGGTGACATCGACCTGTTCCTCTATGACCAGAACCTCAGCCTGCTGGGCTACAGTTCCAGTGCGGATGACAACGAGGAGATCTGGCGCACCCTGCCTGACCCGGGCGGCGTGAAGACCGTCTTCGTGAAGGTCGTGGCCCACGGCGGCAAGAAGGTCAACTACACCCTGGCCGTCGGCTACCCGCCGGGAGTGCCCGTCGGGCTGACTGCCCAGGATGGTTCGAACGACGGGCAGATCGAGGTCAGCTGGTCCCCGCCGCCGCCGGGAGGCAACACCCCCAACGGCTATGACCTCTACATTTCCAGCCAGAAGAACGGCATCTACAGCCTGCTGGCGGAGAACCTGGTCAGCACGGCATACGTGCATGACCTGACGGCGGAGGAGAACTGGCCGCTGCACCTCAACAAGTACTGGTACAAGGTCAAGGCCACCATCACCGGCCAGCAGGACAGCGAATTCAGTGAGGCTGACAGTGGCTATGTCAGTGGAACCAAGCCGCCGACACTGCCCAGTGCGACCACCGACGAGTACCTCGACAAGATTGACATCCACTTCTACGACTCGCCGACCGATCCCACATTCGGGATTGACAAGTTCGGCGTGGACCCGATCTACTACGAAGTGTGGGCCGACCCGGCGGGTGGCCTGCCAGACACGCAGATCGCGACCTTCTACCCGAACAACGGCACGGAGGTGCTTGTCCCTGCGGATGGCGGGGTCGCTGCCCGCCAGGGCCTGCGCTTTGACTACTCATGGTCAGGCAGCCCGAACTGGACCCCCGCCCAGCTGCAGGGTGTGACAGTCACTTTCAGGTTCGTGGCAGTGCATGCGGACCGGCCCAGCAGTTCATCCACGACAACCGGGCGGATCACCGGCATCAATGCTCCGACCAATATGCAGGCGACCCAGAACGTATTCCCGGACAAGATCCGCCTGCGCTGGAATTCGCCCTCCGGAATCCAGCCGACGAAGTACTTCGTGTACTTCCGTGGCGAGTTCGATGCCGCCTGGACGAACCTCACGCCCCAGGGTATTCCCCATGAGGACGCCGGAGTGTACGAGTACTACCACCAGGATTCCGGTCAGGCACCCGCTGCCGGCCGCTTCAAGGTGCGAGCCTATGTGGACGGGTATGGCTACAGTCCCTACACGCCTGAGAAATTCGGCTTCTGCAGTGACCTCGGCTTCCTGTCGCTTGACTACTCCGGCGGTTACATAGGCGCCAAGTACTATGACCTCGGTGCCGGCGCATGGAGGCGCAATGTCTACATGACATTTGACCGGCCGGACCTCAGTTCAGTGATGCCGCTTTACTTCAGGGCCAAGTTCTGGCGTGGCGCTGACTATGGCTGGGGTGGTTACCACTACTTCAATCGTGAAGCAACCACCAGGACGGAGTACTGGGGATACATTGAGTACAAGATTGACAGCAACGGGGAGGGCAGGCAGCTGCAGACCGAAGTCTGGTGGCGTGATCCCGTGCAATACAGCGGCTATCCCAACGGGGACTACACCAACAGTAACTGGCTGGTGCAGTCGCAGGGACCATTCAACATCTACTGGTTCTAGGAAATGTCAGTGTCATCGAAGTGTATAACCAAGGAGAATTTGATGAAACTGGCAACCCTGCTCCGCCATGCCCCGTGCACTGGACTATGCCTGCTGCTGGCAGCCTGCGGGAATGGTGGAAGTGCGATCGAGAGCCTGGTGCCTGAGGTACTGGGCAGCCTGCCGGCAGCGGACACGAACCGTGGCACCGCCCGGCTGGACGACCTGGACCGGGACGGTGTGCCTGCAGGCATTGAGCTGATGCTGGGCACCGACCCGGATGAAATTGACAGTGACCACGACGGGCTGTCCGACCATTACGAGCTGTGGGGTTACGCCGGCGTGCCGGTTGGCATCGTCGGTGACATGTCGGCGATTCCCGACGCAAATGGCAACGGTGTGATCGCCCCGCTGGACATCGGTGACATGGCGGGCCAGGTGCTGCGCAACGCCTCGGCCACCATCGGGGAAGAGCGCGTGCGTGTCAGCTTCCCCGAGGCGGGCACCTTCCTGCCGAACGACATAGACGGTGACGGCATCCCCAATGACTTTGAGCTGTCCGGCTTCTATGTGGAGTTTGACGACCAGCAGGAGCCCTGGTTCGTGAAGTGGACTGAAGGTGATTACCAGAAGGACTACTTCAAGACTGATCCGACCAAGTGGTCAACGGATGGGGATCCATTCAGCGACTGGGAGGAATCAACGAAGTTCAACATAGACCAGCGGGTCAAGTCACCGGGTGACCACCCGAACATCCCGGCCTATCCGGACCTGCATTTGCTGCTGGATAAGTACACCATTACCCTCAACCAGGATGTGGTGATAGAAAGCTCCACTGGCAACACTTCGCAGTCAAGCTGGACTAACCAGACGGCTGCCGCCTGGTCAAAGGAAACCATCACTGAAAACCTCAAGGATTTCGGTGGGTATGGCAATGGCAGCATTGGAATACCCGGCGTGAGTACGGGCGAAGGTGGTGGATCCGCTGGTTTCCAGATGCGCTGGAGCTACAAGAAGACCAGCAATACCCTGAACCAGACCACGGTCACGAATGACACAAGTGGCCTGACGGCCCAGGAGTGGTCCTCCGCCCGTGCGGTTTCCGGCAACAGCCTGGAGGCAGCCTTCGTCAACCTGAACCTGCACATGGTCAATACCGGCACCCTGCCTGCTGACAACGTCAGTGCGGTCTGCAACCTGCGCCTTGGCAACTTCATCATTGAGAGCTTCCTCGCCGGCAACGGTGAGAACGGGGAGCTGCAGGGCAAGATGGGAACGGTGATTCCGCTGCAGGTCAGCACCACCGGCCGTTCCACCCCGGAACTGCCGACCGGTGCACCACTGGTGCTCACCATGAACCAGCTGCGCTCCATCCAGTCCGGTGCCCCCCTCAGCATCGAGGTCGTGGCCTTCGAAGCGGATACAGTCGTTTGGGAGATTGATCCGAATACGGGCCGGCGCACATTCCTGACGACGGGCGACTGGTCCGCGTACCACAACGCCATCCAGAACACCAGCGCCCGCCTGATGCTGGATTTCGGCGATGACCCGACCTACAGTCCGCAACTGTTCAACTCACCGCAGCTGCTAAACGGCATACCGGTCAAGCGGATTGACGACATCCGTGTGGCCTGCTTCCCGCTGGATGGCAGCTATCTCGGCAGTCCTCCCGCCGTGGACCTCGTTGATGCATTCATGTGGGCTTTTGAGACACGGGACAGTGAAATCGGCCCCGTTGTGACAATCCGGGACCCTGTGTCCAACTGGAAGCACACGAGCCCGATCGCGGCCTGGGAATTCGGATTTGACCAGCAGACGGTTGACATGATCCTTGCCGACCCGCAGCGGTTCTCCAACCTGTTCACGATCCCGATCGAGCCTGGCAATCCAGTAGAGCGAGTCTATACCTGCACGGCTCCGCCTCCGGGTGAACTGGCCAGTCCCCAGATCTACTGGGCATTGTGCGATCCGCAGACGCGCAAGCTTCGTGCCTACAGCCGCGATGTGCGCGGCATCCGTGAGATGCGCTTCAAGCCTGATCCGAAGGCGAATTATGACGGCGAACTGATGCGCGTCGGCTACGATCCAAACGACCCGGAGATGGCATTCTTCTACACCTATGACCTGCCCGAGCAGTACGTCTGGACGGGGTTCGAGCAGGTCGTGGCAATCAACACCGACGAGAAGCGCAGCGAACTTCCGGTGCGCATCCTTGGGGAGGAGCTGGGCAGCCTGGAACGCCAGGACAGCTTCGGAGTGCTGTGGGATGAACTTGCTCCATACTCACAGAGCTTTGGCTTTGACAATGAAATTGTCGTCAATTCGCCCTATGACCTGCGCTTCACCCAGACGCGCGGGCCCAGCAACTCGCTTGTGCTATCGATCGAACCGCTTGGGAATGGACTGGTCCACGATGCACTCTACGTGGTTGACCCTGATGACGGCAACGGCGGGCCGCTGCTTGACGGGAGTGGCAACGTGGTCTACCTGATCGACTACAACTACCTGCGCAAGCAGAATTACGTCGGCACGCCGGTTGGGGAGACCGTGTTTGCGGGGATCTCCGAAATACCGCCCGTATCGCGCACATACGCCTTCAAGAGTGCCAACGGCACGCTTGGGGTGTTCAAGCCCGTGCTGATAGCCACCCCAATCGGCGGCGGCCTGTACAAGTACTCGGTCCAGAAGATCGACTGGCGCAGCTATGAGGGAATCTAGGATGCCTGGCATGAACAAAGAACGAAACAGATTGTATTCAGGAGGCTCCAGGCTCCTGCTGGGGCTGGCATCGATTGCCACCTGTGCCTGCCTGCCGTCCTGTGCGGGTGGCAGCGGGTCTTCCGGCCCGCTGGCCCCGGTGCTCGAGGCGGCCCTGCAGCAGCTCCCGGATGTGGACCGCAGCGTTGCCAGCCTGGACTATGACCGGGACGGCATCCTCGATTCGATCGAGCTCGAGATCGGCACCAACCCGGCCATGATTGACACTGACCGGGATGGGCTGACGGACCACTATGAACTGTGGGGCATCCACGGCCTGCCGCTGGGCAAGGTTGACCGTTCCATTCCGCTGACGGATGCGGATGGGGATGGCATCAATGCAGCACTGGATCCCGATGACATGGCGGGCCAGGTGCTGAAGGGTGCCAGGGCAATCCTCGATGAGACCATAATCCCGGTGACGACACAGGATGACCAGGTCTTCCTGCCCAATGACATTGACGGTGACGGCATCCCGAACCACTTTGAGCTGGAGGGTTACTACTTCAGCATTGAACCGGATGGCCTGCCATACATCATCAAGTGGGACGGGCTTGACATCACAAAGCCCTATGTGAAGACCGACCCGACCCAGTGGTCCTCGGATGGCGATCCCTTCAGTGACTGGGAAGAGACCACCAGGATCAACATGGATCAGCGGGTCAAGTCGCCTGGCGACCACCCCTGCATCCCGGCCTTCCCCAAGCTGGAAGCGGTGTTGACCTCATACACGATCGACATGATCGAGGATGTCGAGGTCCAGACCAGCACGGGCCGCACCTCTGAGAAGTCCTGGACTAATTCAGTGGAGACCGTCAGCAACGGGACAGTCGACTTCAAGGTCGAGGACGGCCGCGATGGCGAATTCAAGATTGGCCTGTCCACCAAGCGCGAAAAGAAACTGCAGTCAGGTTTCTCAGCGGTGGAAACGCCGTCATGGTCAGCTTTCATCGAAACGAGCATCAGTGGATACGAGCACAACGGGAGTGGCCTGACCACGGTGAACAGCAGCGTAGAGAGCTTTGACAACTCCGGACTGACAACGGAGGAATGGTCCACGGCAACGACCAACCAGACCAACACGGCGGCGGCTGCCAAGCTGACGCTCAACATGAAGGTCATCAATACCGGCACCCTGCCGGTACGGAACGCCAAGGTTCTGTTCAACCTCAAGCTCGGTGCAGTTGCCATCAACAGCTTCGTGCTGAACCTTGATGAGTACGGCGAACTGCGGCCCGGTTACGAGGATCCGATCGACGTGAAGGTCACGCATGACGGCCGCTCAGTGCCATTTGCACCGGAAGGTGACCTGCTGACCCTGTCGATCTACCAGTTGCGCACGATCCAGAGTGGTGTGCCGATCGTGATCGAACCGCAGGGGTTCACCGCTGAAACCCTCGTCTGGGATGTGGACCCTGAGACCGGCCGCCGCACCTTCCTCAAGATGGGCGAGTGGGACCCCTACCAGAGCTCCATCCAGAACGTCTCGGCACGGGTGGTGCTCGACTTCCGTGAGGACCCGAACTTCCCGCTCGGCACCATCAATGGCCTGCCGCCGCGCACAATCATGGAGACGCGCGTGTTCTGCTACCGGCCGGATACGAACTACTACGGCAGTCCACCGGAGGTGAACATCGGCGATGCCTTCATCTGGGCCTTCTACACCAAGGACAGTGAGATCGGCCCGATCGTCACGATCCGCGATCCGGTGACGCGCAAGGCCCACAGCTCACCGCTGGCCCTCTGGGAGTTCAGTTTCGACAAGCTGACGATCGAGAAGATGCTTGCCGATCCGCAGCGCTATGGCAATGCATTCAACATGCCGCTTGAACCGGGTAATCCCGGTGAGCGCGTGTACGCCTGCAGTGCCCCACCGCCGGAGGCCCTGCTCAATCCGCAGATCTACTGGGCCACCCTCGACCCGGCCACGCGCCGCATCAGGGCTTTCTCCCGTGACGTGCGCGGCATCCTTGAAATGCGTTTCAAGCCGGACCCGGATGCCGACTACAGCGGGGAGCTGATGGGCATCGGATACTCCGTTGAGGACCAGCACCAGCAGTTCTTCTACACCTACGAGCTGCCGCAGCAGTACGTCTGGACTGGCTTCGAACAGGTGATCGCCATCAACCGCGTCGGCAAGCAGACCGTGCTGCCGGTGAAGGTGGAGGGCACCCAGCTCGGCTTCCTGACCGGCAATGGCAAGCGTAACCTCGCAATCACGCCCGAGGTGGAGGTCAACCAGTCGATCAACATCGATGGCATCCAGGGTACCGTTGTCAGCGACGACTTCCTGGTCGTGCAGACAGCGGTCACCGCCGGCAACGATGTGCACGGCCAGACCTATCCCAACGATGTGGTGCTGTTCGAGATGTACCCGCGCGGCAGCGCCGGTCTGCATGATGCCTACTTCGTGAATGACCCGAATGACAACCGCCAGACTCCGCCGGACCTGACGGGCATCAGCTTCGTGGTTGACTACAACTATGTCCGCAAGGCCGGCTACAGCTACAGTGCGACGACGCCTGCCTGGTTCGTGCTCGATCCCGCGGCGGCCCAGCAGCTGACGAAGACATTCGCTGTCAGGACCAACGAGGGCAACTACTTCGTGATCACTCCGGTAGTGTCAGAGAGCCAGAGCGTGGGCGGCCTGTGGTACGTGGACCAGTTCAACTGGCGCTGGTACCAGGGCCTGTAGGCCGGGAAATCTGACCGGTTTCAATGAGGATCCAGCCCGTTGGCACGGCCGCGGCTGGATCTTCCATTTTCTGAACTGGCCGGCACAGCCTGTCGTGCAGTGTCAGGCTGTTCAGACCGACAGCTCGCGGATCAGCTGCGAGGCATGCCCAAAAGTGTCACTGGTCACATAAACCGGCGTTTCCCCTGGCTGTGACAGCCACATCTCGCTGACAACTTCCTGCTCAACATAGCGCGCCAGCACGAGCACATGCGAGAGGATGGACTTCCAGCGGCCGGCCTCCGGGAAGCTGCCGCTGCGCAGGCCCGCCAGCATCGAGCACAACCCGTCCACCAGCTCCTGGCATTCCGCCGTGGCCCGCAGTTCGATCGCCAGCCGGCGCTGCTGGTCATCTTCGCTGAAGCCGGAAATGACCTCGCCGGCCAGCCACTCGATGCGGCTCGTGCCCCGCAGCTGGAATTCGGTTTCGCGCAGCAGGCTGTGCAGGCTGCGCAGCAGAGAGCTGAGCGCTGGCAGTGCCATGCCGGCGCCATTGACAATCAGTGTGAGGCTGAACGCCGTAAGCGGCCTGTCCTCGTCCAATGCATCTCCCTGCCGGATTGGATTCGCCGGCAGGGAGATTATCGCATTGGCTTGGCTGGCTGGCTGCCGCCTATTTCAGCAGGGTCACGTGGCCCTTGAATTCCTTCTTGCGTGTGATCTTGCCGTCATCCGGCGGCTTGATGCCCAGTGGCGCGGAACTGAGTTCCACGAGGAAGGCGTCACGCGGTGAGCCACTGGCCGGGGCGTCATCCACCCAGAACGCGATGCCGTCGCAGTCCTCATCCTCGCCATACTGCACGGCCGGCAGGGACGTGAACTGCTCATCACCCGGAATGTCGCCGGTCTCGAAGTAGATCACCCTGTCAGCGGCGTTGTATTGTGCGATGCGTACGCTGCCATCCCCCATCACGACGAGATCGATGAAGCAGCCGCTGGCAGGATCGTCGTTGTAAATCACATCCTGCACCACTTCCTCAGTATCGAGGTCATAGCGCACCAGCCGCTGGCCACTGGTGCAGGCCATCGCCATCACCACCGTGCTGTCGCGGCACACTGCATCGAAGAAGGCCTGGTCGGATTCCGGGTCAAGCGGGTTGTGCATGTTGCCGGTAATGGGAGCTGCGGTCCATGTTCCTTCAGAAGGTCGGTAGATGCAGCCATCCCATCCCTTGCGGGTCAGGCAGACAATCCCATGCGAGCTGTTCAGGCCGATCGGCTGTCCCTCGACTGAGCCATCGGGCGAAACATACTCATGCAGCCAGTCAATCGCCCCCAGCTCCAGCCAGGCGTGACGAATCCGGCCTGTGCTGGCGCACTCGTAGAACACGTGAGGAAAACCGTCGTCATCGAAGACAACTGAAGGGTTGGCACCAGCCTCGATGAAGGCACCACTGCCGTCATCACCGGTTTCGAAGCGGAAGTTGGCCGGCAGCCACTTCTTCTGTGGGAGGTTCTCCGGGGCAATCCTGAGCATGCCGCCGCTTGCGCTGTCCGACTCGTAAAACGCCAGCCACAGGCCGCCATCCGGGGCATTGACCATGTCATGGCTGGAGCCGTTGTCACCAAAGCAGCTCAGGGCCTGGCTGAACCACGAGCGGCCTTCCTGCCACATGTGGTACATCTGGCCGTTGCTGTCGTCGTAGTAGCTGGCATTCAGCACACCGAGTGAATCCCGTTCCAGCTCGACTGCGCAGGGGCACTTCACCGTGCCGTCCCAGCCCTTGCGGAATGCCAGTGTGCCGCCGGCCGGCAGGGCATCCGAGGGCCGGATCGCAATGCTGGCGAGCCTGATTTCGGCACCGCTGACCATCACGGCCACCGGCAGGTAGCTTTCGCTCCTGACAGCGCTGCTCCCGTCGCTCATGCCCCAGCTCCAGCGCAGGATCCCGCGTCCGTCGGTTGCCAGTTCCGGTTCAACCCAGTACCAGCGCTTGGTGGAGGGGTCACCAAGACCGATATACATTCCCACCGGCTCATCAACCGGGCCATCCGGTACCAGTTCGATGCCAAACGGGGCATGTGGATCAGGCAGCAGGGACAGGTCGAATTCGTAGATCGCGTAGGCCATTGCTGCAGCACCGCCTCCGGCCTGTGGGGAGTAAATGGCCACAGAACCGTCGGCGGTCACATTGTGCACTGCGAGGTCGGGGCGGAAGTCGCTGCCGGCACAGCCAAGGGAGCCGGGAATGGCGGATGCCAGGCGCTGGGCGTCGGGCATTGCAGGGAAGGGGACACCGGGACCGGCCGCGATCTCCAGGGCGGGATCGGGCAGGACCGTGGAATCATGCTGGATGGAAGTGCCACCGCCGCAGGCGGACAGCAGGACCATGCAGGACATGACTGAAGCAGACACCAGCCGGGGAATCAGACCCCCGGGAAGCGCCTTTGCCATGTGCGTGTACTCCTGGATGGAAATTGCGGTTCTTCACCGAAGAAATCATACCGCCGATGTCACTTTCTGAAGCAGATTGAGATCACCATGTCACCTCATGGCACCCTTTTGACCGGTGAATTGCAGCCCCCGGCGCTGCCGTCCGGGGAGAATACAGGCGGCTAAACCAGCTGGGCCTGCCGATGCAGATAGGCGGGCACTGGAACAAGGACAGACAGATGAAGAGAACTGGACTACTCGCGGCACTGTTGTCGCTGGCAATCTACCTGATTGGCGGCTGCTCCGGCGGCGACACTGCACAGACCGAACTGGCCGGTCTGGAAGCACAGGCGCCTGTTGTATCACCGGCCAGCAATATTGAGGCTGCCGATGTTGTGGCGGGCGGCCTGGCTGGATTCCTGGCACTCCCGCAGGACGCCCCGCGCTCCGCTTCAGCCCCGCCCAGTGATGAGGACCGGCTCTGCCTCGGAACCGATTGGGAGACCGCACTACAGCACAACAGGATGGATGCCGCCAACTTCACGCCGCAGTTCGCGGGAGCGGCTGGCAGGATCTTCGCGGATGATGCCGCCTATGCGATTTACCGCTTCAGCAACCTGGCTGAATACGGCGGCAAGAAACAACTGGTGCTTGGCTGGAGTGATGCTGGCGATACCCCGCAGGATGTATACGTAGCAATTGCGAATTTTTCGCTGGGGCGCTGGGACTGGTACACCTTTTCCAAGGACTGGAAGGCCACTCTGCCCGGCTTCGCTGACTACATCAGCCCGGGTGCCAATACTTATGTGCTGGTGGCCTCGCTGGACAATGGCAGTTTCATCCTCGACTATGTGCTGGCCGGCAACAACACCCTGCCGCAGATGCAGGTCACGACGGACCTGAACCCGGATCCCTTGAAGAACATCGCCCCCCGCGTCGTCAGCTTCAACGCATCCGGCAGCCGTTCCTACGGTGGCAGCATCGAATCCTTCGACTTCGACTGGGAGGGCGACGGCAACTGGGATGTTGAAGGCAACCTTGACGGCCTGGGCATCCACGAATTCAGCGCCGGCAATTACGATACGACGGTGCGGGCCACTGACAACCTGGGCCAGCAGAATACATACGTCGTCAGTTTTGCCGCGATAGACCCGGCAAACTCCGCACCGACGGCCAGCTTCACACGCAGCCCGGAAAGCGGGGAAGGCCCGCTGACCGTGCAGTTCGATGCCTCAGGCTCGACTGACGGGATGGGCGGCTACATCACCAAGTACGAATGGGATTTTGCTTACGGCGGCGGCTATGAGTATGTCTCCGACAGTCCGCTTGCTGAGTGGACCTTCACGCTGGCCGGTGCCAACCAGGTGACCCTGCGCGTGACTGACAATTACCTGGCGACACACAGCGTGACCTTCCCCGTCACGCTCACGAAGGGCTGGCAGACAAATGGCATCGTCGGAAACATGGACACGCGGTACCGCCTGGCGATGTGCACCTCCGGCACTGGAGTGGAGGCCCGGGCCTGCGTCGCCTTCTACCGCTTCCAGCAGGATGACCTCTGCTTCGTGCGCGCCATCACAGCCAATGGCAGCACCTGGGCCGGCTATACCAATCCGGTTTCCCCGGCGCTGAAGGCCGGCTATTCCCCCAGCATGGACGTGCTGCCCGGTGGGATCCCGATCATCGCCTATGGCCAGACCGGCAACAGCGGCTACGACTTGTACTGCGTCAAGGCGGATGATTTCGCCGCCACAGGCTGGTCCAGCCCAAGCCTCATTGATGGTGGCAACAACTATGGCATCGGTTCCAGCCTGCGCGTGATCAACACAATCCCCTGCGTCGCGGTCTATGACCCGTCCAAGTCCAGCGGCTCCAGCTATGTGCTGTACTTCCAGGCCAATGACGGCATGGGTACAACCTGGAAGTTGCCACAGATCGCGCTGATGGCCGCCCCCGGCGTGGACTTTGAGAGCATCACACTGGGCCGGGCGACTGACGGGCTGTTCAAGGATCCGATCATCGCCGCCGGCTACCGCAACGGACTGGTTCACACTGGTACCTACATCACCTCTGCCAGCAATATCGACGGCACGAGCTGGGATGCGCCCACAGTGCTTGAAGGCTGGACGACGCGCGGCAACTTCGTGGATGTGAACGGCAAGCCGGCCTATGTTGGCAGCGAGCTTGGCAAGACCGCCCCGGCCGGTTCGTTCATCAGGTCGCTGGACGGCGATGGCAATGCCTGGCCCACTGAGATGACCGAATATGCAGACAGCTCGATTGCCAATGTCTGCCTGGCCGTCGATGGCCGGCCGGAGATCTACTACCAGGACGGACCGACCAGCCGCCTGTTGAAGGTCCGGGCCAGCGATGATGACGCCACAGCCTGGAGCGAGCCAGAACTGGTCTGGAACTACATGGGTGAGTACGAGTGCGAACTGAACGGGACCGTGGTGAACGGCAAGCCCGTGCTGGCCTACGTGTACTGGAGTGGCAATACCAAGGAAATCCGCTGCCTGAGCTGGTATTAGGTCCGGCGCTATGATTGCTGCGGATGCCACTTTGCACTGACTGCACTGCGATGGGCTGCGCGCGCTGCCGGCTGGCTGGCAACGCAGCTGCCGGGTCCGCGCGGCCCGGCTCCCCGTTCGCAGTGCTGCATGACATACCGGTGGATTTCCGCATCCGCGACTGCGCGCAGCCATTCTTCCCCCTGCTGTGCGAGACCTGGCGGGTTCTGCAGGTGCAGCCGGAGGGTTACTGGAGAAGTGGCATGCAGGCAGCATTGCGCAGCGTACGCTTCAGGGTCATGCCGATGTACGCTGACGAGGTCCGCGGCATCCGCAATCCGCGCGGACACACCATCCCGCTGCTGACAAACTCTATCCGCCTGCGCGAGGACGTCGCGCGGGGCTGCTCAGCCAGTGACGTACAGCTGCTGCTGCACGAGCTGGCCCATCGCTGCGGTGCGGTGCTGCCGGAGTGGAAGCTGTGGTTCCCCTGGTGGTTCAGCCAGGGCGAGATTTACGGGCGGCGGGTCAACTCCGCCGACGCCATCTCCATCGCGATGATGGAACGCTACTGCAACATGGTCCGCTGGCCGGACTGATTCGGACTGCCTGCTAAACACATCGCAGATATTAAAGATATAATATATATGTCATTAAGCTAGAGCGGGACATCCGGAAAGTCCCGCCGGGCAGCTGCCGGGCGGGCAAAGGAGGCCAGTATGTCCCTCAGCCGCTGCCTTGCATTGTTGCTGCTCGTTTCGCTTGCAATCCACATTTCCTGTTCAGCCCCCGGCACTGCTCCCCTGGACGGCCCCGTGCTGCCGGCTCAGGGTGGCATGCAATCCGTCGTACCAGCCCAGCTTCCCGTTGATTCGATACAGCCCTGGGAATCAGCTGACGGCCGTTACGCGTCAGCCACGGGAGCTGAGAGCATGGTGCTGGCCGGCAGCCAGCGTTACCTTGAATCCGGCACTGTGACGGATTACGGTCAGGCTTCGCGCCTGCACTCAGGCGCTTCCGGTCCGGCCTGGGCGATGTACCGGATCCCGCTGTCCGGGCAGGCCCCGGGGATTGTCAGCATCGATGCCAACCGGATCGCGGGGCAGGGCTTCTACGTCGGCCTGTCGGATTATGCGCATGGGCGCTGGCAGTGGCGCGGGCCAATCAGCGAAGGCCAGCTCCGGCTGGCAACGGCGGACGAACCCGGCCTGCTGAGCCCGCTTGGCAACCTGTTCATCGTGGTGCTGGCGGCAGCTGAAAGCACGCTGGACCTTGTCTGCGTGGCCGCCGACCCGCTGGATCCGCTGGACCAGCTGGCTCCGCCGGTTCCTGACGGCCTGCATGTGACAGCGCTGCAGAGTGGACTGCTGCTGGGCTGGGACGCCGTCTCGGCGGATGACCTTGCTGGCTACCGCATCCACTACGCAACGCGATACTTCACGAATCCCGGATCAGCTGGATTGACAAGCATCCAGTCGCTGCAGGGCCGGCGGGAAATGCTGCTGCCCCTGCCGGCAGTGACCCACTGGCTGCGGGTGTCGGCGATTGACCGCTCGGGCAACAGCTCCGCTCCAAGCGGGATTGTGTCCGCCCGGCCCCTGCCAGGTGCCCCGCTGCCGCTGGAAATCACGGTCAGTGCGGCATCCGGAGGGATCGGGGAAGCGGTCCAGCTCAGCGCAGCCGGTGCCGTAAGCTTTGACTACGACACTGACGGTGATGGTGAGTGGGATGTGATCAACAGCCCGCTGGCAACCGTGGCACTCGACACCTCCCTGCCGGGCGTGCTGCGCCCGGCGGTGCGCGCCCACGGTGTGGATGGCACGGTGCAGGCCCTGGCAGTGCTCAGTGTGCTGCTGTCCGCCAATGGCCGGCCGGTGGCACTCGCGCTGGCCAGCCCGGGCATGGGCGAGGCACCGCTGGCCGTCAGCCTGGACGCCACGCAGTCCACAGACCCGGATGGCAGCATCACCGGCGGTGGCTGGGATTTCGACGGCGACGGCAGCTACGATGCATGGTCGGACGATGACTTCGCTTCCATCGCCCAGCTCGAGCACGTCTATACCAGCCCCGGGCTGTACAACCTGCGCCTGCGGGTGGTTGACAACCATGGCAACTGGGACGTTGACAGCCTGGCGATCCTCGTCGGCGGGCAGGACCCCGCCAACCAGCCACCCGTGGCCGTGCTCACGGCTGACCACAGCTCTACCTGCGCGCCGTTCACGGTCAGATTCGATGCTTCCGCCAGCTCCGACTCTGACGGCGGCATCGTGCTCTACGAGTGGGACCCGGATGGCGACGGCAGTTTCGAGGAGTCCGGCGGCACAGCCAGCTGCACGTACACCTACCCTGAACGCGGCACCTACATTGCACTGCTGCGGGTGACTGACGACCGTGGTGCGACCGCCACTGCCTCATTTGGCATCGCGCTGCCCGGGCAGCATGCAATGGACGGGCTGGACTACGGCATGCGCCGCCGCAGTCCATTCGCCGGGCCGGACAGTGCCACGCTGGCCTGGACCTATGACACCGGCGCTGCCGTTGTCAACGCCTCGCCCGCCATCGGTGCCGACGGCACCGTCTACATCGGCAGTGACAACTATGCCCTGCACGCGATCCGGCCGGACGGCACGGAACGCTGGACCTTCACCACCACGGGCTGGGTCGAGTCCCCGGTCGCGATCACGGATGACGGCACCCTCGTTTTCGGTTGCGGTGATGACAGGCTGTATGTCGTCAGCCCGGTCGGGCAGCTGCTGGGAATGTACAGCACCCTGGACTGGATCAATGGTGGCGCACTGGTCTGGAAGGATGGCCGGGTGATCTTCGGCGGCTGGGATTCCCGCCTGCGTGTGCTGCGGCCGGATGGCACGCTGCACTGGAGCTTCGTATCCACCGGCTCAATCAGGAGTTCACCAGCCGTGGACTCTGCCGGCAACATCTACTTCGGCTGCATGGATGGCAACCTGTACAGCCTTGACCTCAACGGTGCACTGCGCTGGACATTCCCGGCGGGAGACGACCTGCTGGGATCACCGGCCGTGAATGATGATGGCGATATCTGCTTTGGCAGCCTCGATGGGAAGCTCTACTGCATCAGTGCGGAAGGATCCGAGCAATGGACCTTCACAGCCGGCGGCCCGATCCGCAGTGCACCGGCCATTGCCTGGGACGGGACGGTGCTGTTTGGCTGCGATGACAACAAGCTGTATGCCCTGCATCCGGATGGCAGCCTCGACTGGAGCTTCCCGACGGGCGGCGACATCCTGGCGGACCCAGTGGTGGACGTGCGTGGTGTCGTGTACGTCGGCAGCCTGGACAACAGCATGTACGCCGTCAACCCCGATGGCACACAGCTCTGGATCTACGTCACCGGGCACGACGTGCGTGGCAACGCCGCGATCAGTGCGGACCACAGGCTGTACTTCGGTAGCTGGGACACGAACGTATACTGCATCGGTGACTGATGCAGCCAAAACTCAGTCCGCCGGTCCGTGCCAGTGCTCCGAATGGTCCGATCCGCCGGTGCCGTCCGGAGAGCTACCCGCGCACGGCCGCCACTGGCGGGGCAGCCACGCGCTGCAGGGTGTGGTGATTCTGTGGAGGAGCACCTGAGGCTGGGGCGCATGCGGTACTAATAGCCCATGTCCTGCCTGCGCCTCGTGCTTGGTGACCAGCTCAGCCATTCACTGCCCAGCCTGTCCAGCGTTGACAGGCAGCGTGATGTCGTGCTGCTGTGCGAGGTGATTGAGGAAGCGACTTACGTCAGGCACCACAGGAAGAAGATCGCCTTCATCTTCTCCGCCATGCGCCACTTCGCGGATGAACTGCGTGCCGAAGGATACCGGGTTGACTACATCCGCCTCGATGACCCTGCCAACAGCGGCAGCCTAGGGGGCGAACTGCGGCGTGCAATCAAGCGGCATGGCCCTGGGCGTGTCGAGCTGACACAGCCCGGTGAATACCGCGTGCTGCAGGAGATGCTGCAATGGCAACGCGAGCTCGGACTGCCGGTTGAGATCCTCGCTGACAGCCGCTTTGTCTGTTCCCTCGACGAGTTCGCGGACTGGGCCAGCGGCAGGAAGCAGCTGCGCATGGAGTTCTTCTACCGCGAAATGCGCAGGAAACTCGGCATCCTGATGGATGGTGGCCAGCCGCTCGGTGGGCGCTGGAACTTTGACAGCGAGAACCGCCGCCCGCCCGCCTCCGGGCTGCTGATCCCCCAGCCGCACATGGTCGAGCCTGATGACATCACGCGCGAAGTGCTGGCGCTTGTTGCCAGCCGCTTCCCGGACAACTTCGGTGATCTGGAGCCATTCCACTTCGCCGTCACCCGCAGGGATGCACTGGAAGCGCTGGAACTGTTCATCACGGAGCGGCTGGCGGAGTTCGGCGACTACCAGGACGCGATGCTTTCCGGCCAGCCCTGGATGTATCACTCGCACATTTCGATGTACCTAAACTGCGGCCTGCTGGAACCGCTGGAGTGTGTCGAAGCCGCCGAGCAGGCCTATCGCGAGGGCCTTGCCCCCTTGAACGCGGTGGAGGGATTCATCCGCCAGCTCATCGGCTGGCGCGAATTCGTGCGCGGCATCTACTGGCTGCGCATGCCGCAGTACCGCGAACTCAATGCGCTGAACGCCACGCGCCGCCTGCCCTGGTTCTACTGGGATGGCAACACGGAGATGAACTGCCTCAGGCAGTGCGTCACAGAGACCCGGCAGCATGCCTATGCGCACCATATCCAGCGCCTGATGGTGCTGGGCAATTTCGCGCTGCTGGCCGGCATCCACCCGCATGATGTCAACGAATGGTTCCTCGTGGTCTATGCCGACGCCTATGAATGGGTCGAGCTGCCAAACGTGACGGGCATGAGCCAGTTCGCCGACGGTGGTTTCCTCGGCAGCAAGCCCTATGCCTCCAGCGGCAGCTACATCAAGCGCATGTCGGACTACTGCCGCTCCTGCCGCTATGACGTGAAGCAGCGCACAGGGGAAGACGCCTGCCCCTTCAACTACCTCTACTGGGACTTCCTCGAGCGCCACCGCTCCCTGTTGTCAGCCAACCCGCGCATGGCGATGATGTACCGCACATGGGACAGGATGGACGAGGCGGAACGGGTAGACATCCTGGCGCTGGCCCGCAGCTTCCTCGATGCACTCGAATAGAAAAGGCCGGCCCCGCAGGACCGGCCTGTCTGCATTCTCCAGTTGCCTATCAGCTACAGTGCGCCGTCCACCCCGCTCATCATGAACACCATGATCCCGCCGTCCATCGGCAGGTCCATGTAGAGCACTGCATTCTCGAGATGCCAGCTGACCACCGTGGGCAGGAAGCGCTCGAAGTGCGCGTCCATCCCGTCCGGGTTCAGCGCCCTGGTCATCGCGAGGTTGACGATGTCTAGGCTGCCGTTTTCCGTCACACTGTACTTGCCGCTGAAGCTGTTGATGCCGGCCCGGCCACTGACGCTGTTGTCGGAGTTGAACTGCACCCAGCTGGAATCCACCAGGCTGCCGTCAGCGTTCTGCGCCGCACTTTCCTTCGTGTCATCCATGTACTGGATCTCATACAGCACCCATTGCTTGTCCTGCAGGATGCCAAGGTCGTAGCGCTGGTCGTCAGCGGGCGTCATACCGCCACCGCTGGACTTGAACAGCGGGGCGATGAAGCCTCCATAGTCAAGCCCGTCCAGTGACTGCCAGGGACAGAGTACCGTGGCAGTGCCCTCGGCACCGGCGCCCAGTTCGCCCTTGTCGAACATGAACATGATCCCGCCCGGGGTGATGACGAACTGGTCCGCCTGCTCTCCGCTCAGTTCAGTCCAGCTGCCGTCCTGCACATAGCTTGGCGGTGTGTCCTGCGCCAGCAGTTCCTCACGTGCGACCTTCGAGCAGATCCCATATGGGTCGTAGCCCGGCAGGAAGAAGTCTGGCAATCCAAGCTCGCGGGGCCTGTTGCCATCCATCGCATAGTTCACCACACTGAATGAGCTCATGCCATTGGCGCCGCCGGTAGCCGCATAGCGCTCGACGTAACCGCTGCACAGCGTCGGCGTGTCCAGCGTGACCACCGGGCTGGCCTCCAGGTAGAACAATGCCGGCGAACCGTAGCTGCGCAGCTCCGGAATCTCGCGCATCGCATCACTGAGGAAGTCGTGGAACTCAACCATCGTCTTCGCCTCACCGATCGCGTTGGCCAGCGTGGCGACCTGGCTGCCGGAGTTGAAGTGCGGATACTCCACGCTGATGTCCCAGTTGCCTTCATTCCGTTCCGTCATCGGTGCGGCTGACGCCGGACTGGCGGCATACATTGCTATGAATATTGCCGCTGCGAGCATTGCCAGTGATTTTCCTGCTTTGAACATAGGGTCTCTCCTGGCCAGGCTGGCCAACTATCACTACCCTCATCATGAAGCCTGAGTCTTGCGAAAGTGTGGAGATGCTGAATCAAGCGGCTTGATGGAGTAACTCAATGTGCATTATCCAAAAATGCGGATATAACAGATTTGATATATACTTTATTGATATTCCATCTGCGGCGAGCCGACTTGCCGCCGCAATCTCCGGCAAAGGAGACCAGAATGCGAATTCCTTCCAGCCTGCGGCTGCTTGCTTCCCTTGCACTGTCCGGCATGCTCGTTTCCTGCAGCGCCAGCCACCACCCAGCCACTGCACAGCTCTCACCGCAGCTTCCGGCGGACCAGCAGCCCGGCAGCTTCCCGCCCGCGACACAACTCCCCGGCCTCGCTGGATTGCCGGCGGATGCAGCAGTGCTGCGCACAAGCAGTGAGAAGGCATATTCGTTCATCGGTACCGATTACAGCCTCGACCAGGGTGCCGGCAACCATCCGGTAGCGGGCAGTGATGCATACGCGCTGGATGTGCAGCCCGGCCAGTCAGCCTGGGCGATGTACAGCCTGAACCTGCCGGCCGGCGAATTGCCGCAGCGCTTCCGCCTGCATGTCAGTGACGAGGCGCTGGTCGGCCAGGCCGGTGATCCCTCCGCTCCCTACTGGGTGGCCGTTGCCGACTTCGACGCGGGCCGCTGGGACTGGTTCGGCCCCTTCAGCGTCCATGAAGCGGATATCTACCTGCCGCCGGGAACCCAGGCCGGCTTCCTCAGTCCCCTGCGCAATGTGTACTGCAGCGTGCTCGGCTATGTCCCAGCGCAGGGCAGTGCCGCTTCGCCGGCAATCGAGGACGGCCTCCTGGCAACGGACGGAATCGGAGGCAATACGGCGCCGGAGGCCTTCCTCACGGCAACGCCGGAGAAGGGCCCGCCGGGCACGGCCGTCAGCCTCGATGCCTCGCTGTCATCCGACCCGGACGGCAGCATCGTGGATTACCAGTGGGACCTGGATGGCGACGGCCGGTATGGAGAAATCGGGCAGGAGGCGGCAGCAGGTGGCCAGTCAACTGTCCAGCTCACACTGGGGCAGCCGGGCAACTGGTTTGCGGCAGTGCGCGTGATTGATGACGACGGTGCCGCGGCGGCATTTGCAGTGGAGCTGACCAGCACAGGCTGGAGCTCGATGGTGCTTGTCAACGGTGGCACGCAGCCGGCCTATGCCCTTGGCCTGTGCGAGATTGACGGCAGTCCCGCCATTGCCTATTCACTGGGACAGCAGATGCGCTACGCGATCGCCAGCAGCCAGCTTGGTGCGCTGGCGACGGACTGGCTGCACAGCACGGTCTGGACGGAGCAGCCGTCATTCGTGGTGCAGGATGCGGCCTTCGCCGATGTCAACGGGTATCCGGCAATCGCCTGGGGCCAGCTTGCCGAACCGCGCGATTTCCTCTACGCGCATTCCACTTCGGCAAGGGGCACAGCCGATACTGACTGGCAGCTGGTCACGGTTGATGACTACGCCGGAAAGGTTGGCGGGGCCTGCGACCTTGCCGTCGTCGGTGGTTTCCCGGCGGTGGCCTACAAGGAATTCACCACCACCGGCCTGCGTTACTCGATTGCCGATGACCAGTACGGGGCAGGCAACTGGACGATGATATTCGTTGACAACCATGAGGACAGCGGCAACCTTCCGAGCCTGATGGAGCATGCAGGCCGTCCATGGCTGCTGCATACGCGCATCTCCGAAAGCACGGTCGGATCCAGCCTCGCCATGATGCGCAGTGACAGTGCCACCGGGGGCACGCCCGGGGACTGGTCCGCGCTGTTCGTGTTCAATGACCCGCTGGTTCCCTACTACACTGGCAACATTGCCAGGATCGGAAGCTCAATCGGCTTCACGTATGCAGCAGAGCTTCAGCTGAACACACAGTACCGCATCGAGTATCGCTACCTGGATCCGGACAGCCAGGTCTGGCTTGGAGCATCACCCGGAACCTTCTTCCTGACCGGCCACGTGCCGCTGCTGATCGGCGATGGGCCCGGCATCGGAGTGCTGTACCTTGGCAGCAATGAGGTGCTCTACTACCTGCGCAATGCTGAAAAGGACGGTTCCGGCTCATGGGACACGGAGGTGATTGACACCATCAAGTACGACGCATTCACACCGTTCAGCCCGATGGAGATCGCAGAAATCAACGGGCACATCTGCGTGCTGGTGACGGAGGACGGCCTGTACCGCATCAAGTACGCGGTGCGCTATGACTGATAACTTTCAATCCCGAAGCGCTGGCGGATGCCTGCCATCCAGGCCTCGTCGCCATGCATCTCGCGCTGGGCCACGATCGCCACGGCATCATCCCCCGCCTGGTAGCGCAGCCGGTCGCTGCCATCCGTCACCGCCGTCATGATCACCTCCGCCACCACGCTCGGGGGTGAGGTCTGCTCCAGTGATGCGCCGAAGCCGCTCCAGAGGTTCTGCACCACCGGCTGGTATTCGGCCATGGATTCGTCATTGGTGAAGTCAAAGCTGCGTCCGGCGAAGTCCGTGGCAATCGCACCGGGCTCCACGATCTTGACCCTGATGCCGATGTGGGCCAGTTCATAACTCAGAGCTTCCGAAATCCCCTCGACCGCCCACTTCGTGCCGTGGTACAGCGTGCCCAGCGGGAAAGTCACTCGCCCGCCGATGGAGGAAATGTTGACGATATGGCCTGAGCCTGCCCTGCGCATATGCGGTAGCACGGCCTTCGTGACCTCCAGCAGGCCCAGCACATTGGTGTCCCACTGGCGGCGGATGCCTTCCAGCGGGAAGGCCTCCAGCGGGCCATAGGCACCGTAGCCGGCATTGTTGACAAGCACGTCAATCCCGCCGAACCTATCAACAACCGCATTGACAGCGCTGCTGATCGACTGCGAATCCAGCACATCCAGCCGTGTAACTAGTACGTTGTCAAGTCCGCTGAGCTGTTCTTCCTTTTCCGGGCTGCGCATCGTGGCAACCACATTCCAGCCCGACTGCTGGAAATGCAGTGCCGTGGCCCTGCCGATGCCGCTGCTTGCTCCTGTGACCAGGATCGTGTTTCCCATGTTTCCGTGCTCCTTTCTACTGTTGCTCAAGTCCCCTGATGAGCGCTGCCAGCGTGCCGCTGAGCAGGGTGTGGATGTCCACCTTCATGTACTGCAGCTCGGGATGCTCCAGCACCCTGTCCACGACTTCGCCGGTGTTGCAGGTGCCGCTGAATCCCATGCACAGGCCGTAATATCCCTGCATCAGCACCGTCAGCTGCCCGTTGCCAAGGTCCGGCCTGGCGCTTGCCAGTGCCGCAAGCAGCACCTGCATGTCCGCCGTCCACTGCAGCTTCATGCGCAGGATCGCTTCCTCCCCGGCATTGCGCTCCAGCACACCGGTCAGCATAGGCATCAGCTTCAGGAGCAGGCTGCGGCCAGCCAGGGCAGTTGCCAGTGCATCGGCTATCCGGCCGGCATCCGGCCTGTTGCCAAGCGCCTGCACACCCGTGCTGGCAGCGCTGAGCCACTGCCCGACTTCCTCCGCATAGATCTCGAGGAAGATCTCCTCCATGGAGCCGAAGTAGCGGTAGAGATTGCTCTTGGTGAAGCCCGCCTGGCGCGCCAGCTCATTGAGGCTCAGATCACGGAAGTCACTTTCCGCGAGCATGTCCCTTGCCGTGGCGAGGATCGCCCGTCGACGCTCCTCTATCTGCTCAGGCTGCCGCGCCCGGATCCATTCCTGCTGTTCCTGCTTCGTCATCATAAGAGACTGATGGTCTATTAATAACAGACCATCGGTCACTTGTCAAGGGAATCTGCCTGAAACTGCTAGAGATTCAGCTGGGCGGCAATAATAGATATGTGTCGGATGAGCTACGGGACAGCAGGCAGGAGCATCGTCGCCGCAACCTGGCAGGCAATATCCTGGTCGGGACGGCCAGCGTGCTCGTGCTGCTGCTCAGCCTCATCAACTTCATCCTGATGCCCCAGCTTGACCGCCGGCTCGAATCCGCCGTGCGCCGCGAGTTCGCCCTTTCCGAGGATGCCGAGGTGCACATCCACCGCGGGATGCTGGCCCGCACACTGCGCGGCTACCTGCCACGCTTCACCGTGGAAAGCGAGCGGGCCGTGATCGACGGCATCCCGGTGGAGGACCTGTATTTCGAGGCCCGCGGCATCGACTTCAACATGCGCGGCATCCTGCGCGGTGAGAAGGCCGAACTAAGCGCCCTGGATTTCGCCTGGCTGTCGATCAAGGTCGCAGAGCAGCATATCCAGGAAAGGCTCGGGCCAATGATCGAGGCGGAGGGCCTGCTCGAGCCGCAGCTCAGTATCGAGGCGGACGGCGTCAAGCTCGTTGCCAGGAAGAAGAACAAGCTGCTGGGCAAGGTCAAGTTCGGGGCCAAGGGGCGCTTCGTGGCCGACGGCTCTCCGAACGTGACATTCGAGCTCGGCGAGCTGGAACTGGGCCCGGTCAACATCGGAGTGAGCGGGCTCGGGCTGGACTTCGACCGCGCCCTGCCGGTGATCGACATGGGTGGATTCGCCGGGGACATCAATGTTGACACCGTGCACACCAGCCCGGGCTACCTGGAGATCGGCGCCCATACCGGCACCCCGCCGGACTAGGATCCTCCCGGCTTGCTGCCCGGCTGGCCATCCCTCCCAACCCTCCCTTACCGCGAATTCACCAAACGCTAATCGCGTGTGAAACCGGGCAGGATACAAAGGCAATAGAATTTCTGAACAGGAATTGCCAACCGCTGTGCGGATGGCCGGATTGCGCATCCACCAGGATAAAAGAGGGATAAATGACACTCAAGACCAGGCTGAACATACTGATCGCCGTGACGCTTGCCGTGGCTGTTGCCGCAACCATCACGGTCCTGCGAATGAACCAGGCGAACATGGCCGGGCTGGCCAGCAACGATGAGACCGTGAACCAGGCCGTCTCGAACATCAGCGGGGAGCTCTATCCCTCGCTGCAGGCCTGCAACACGGCCAAGCTGGCGGTGGTGCAGGTGCAGCAGTGGCTGCAGGACATCTCCAGCACCCGCGGACTGGACGGGCTGGACGACGGCTTCGATGAGGCGGACAAGTGGGCCGCCATCTTCCACGAGCAGATTGCCTACCTGCATGAGCACCAGCCGGAGCGCG
Organism: Planctomycetales bacterium; assembly: GCA_022646745.1. Classification (GTDB taxonomy): domain Bacteria; phylum 4484-113; class 4484-113; order 4484-113; family JAFGCY01; genus JAHEFU01. The sequence goes on from CP060262.1 coordinate 1,632,364, forward strand.
AGGCGGAGCTGGACGAGATGAACCGGGCATTTGACGAATTCTATGCAACCGGCACGCTGATGGCCCAGGCCTATGTGGACCGTGGTCCCTCCGGTGGCAACGCAATGATGGACGAGTTCGACCTCGTGGCCGGCAACATCAATGACATGGCCGAGACGATGGTCGCCGAGATCGAGGGCGAGTTCAAGGATGCAATCGGGGCCGTCACCTCCAACCAGGATGAGATCAGCCTGCGCAGCCAGGAGATCCTCTGGGCCTCGCTCGGTTCCATCGGCCTGTTGTCAGCCGTGATCGTGATGCTGATCATGACCCTGCTGTCGGTGATCCGCCCGGTTTCGCAGCTGTCCAGCGCGGCCCAGGCGATGTCCGCCGGTGACTTCACGCAACAAATCAGCCTCAGGCCGCGCGCTGACGAGATCGGCAGCATGACGCGCGCCTTCCTTGAGATGAAGGACAGCACGGCACAGATGATCCGCCAGGTCAGCGCGGCCGCCGTGGCGGTCTCCGGCAGCTCGCAGGAGCTGCTCTCCGGTGCGGAGGAATCCAGTCGCAGCATCAGCGAGGTGGAGGTCAGTATCCGCCAGGTTGCCAACGGCACGAATGACACCAACCAGCAGCTCGGGGACGCCCGCCAGAACATGCGGGAGGCGGCCACGGCGATCGAGGGTGTCAGCCGTGACATCGAGGGCATCGTGTCCTTCGTGTCCGAGGCCGCCAGCCAGGGTGAGTCCGGCCGCCGCCAGGCCAGCGAGGCCTCGCGCATCATCAGCGAGGCCGCCGGCAGCGTGCAGGGCACGATGGCGATTGTCAACGCACTTGGTGAGAAGACCAAGCAGATCGCCGGTTTCATCACGATCATCACCCGCATCGCCGACCAGACCAACCTGCTGGCGCTCAACGCCGCCATCGAGGCTGCCCGTGCCGGGGATGCCGGACGAGGCTTCGCCGTGGTGGCCGAGGAGGTGCGCAAGCTGGCGGAGGAATCCAATGAGGCTGCCGGCAGCATCACCAGCCTGGTGACGGGCATCGAATCCGAGATGCAGCATGTGCTGGAGGCGATCTCCACCAGTGAGCAGCAGGTCACCGAAGGGGCCGGGGCGGTGGACGAGGCCTCCGGCCGCCTGTCCGAGATTGTCAACGGGGTGCAGGTGCTCAGTGAGCGCGTGCAGAGCATCAGTGCCGCGGCGGAGGAAGTCTATGCCACCACCAACGAGGTGGTGCAGGTGATGGAATCCGTCAGTTCGCTCGCTGTGGACAATGCCGCCGCCAGCGAGCAGGTCAGCCATGCCACCCAGAAGCAGACCGAAAGCATCCGCCAGATTTCGGGCAATGCCGACAACCTGGCCGGCCTGGCAGGCAGGTTGCATGAGCTGGTGAACCGCTTCCAGGTCTAGCTTCCGACCACTCACTGGAATTTCCCCGGAACCGCTTGACAAGATACCGACCGGGCGGTATGTTTCTTCCGTGCCACGGAAAACACAGCCGGACGAATCGCGCAGCCAGCAGGAGCGCAGTGCGCAGACGCGTGCGCTGATCATCAACACGGCGGCGGAGCTGTTCGAGCAGAAGGGCTACGACGGGGCCTCGCTCAATGCGATCATCGCACAGACCGGGATGACGAAGGGTGCCTTCTACCACCACTTCGCCTCCAAGGATGAGCTGGCCCAGGCGGTATTCCGTGACAAGCAGCAGCAGCTGGTGGCAGAAATGCGCGAGGCAGCCGCCGGGCATGACGATGCCCTGCAGCAGATCCGCGGCATGCTGCTGGCCCGCGCACGCCTGCTGCAGGAGGAACCCTCGCTGCGCAGTTTCCTGCGCCTGGCCTCGGAAATGACGGTGCGCTTCGGCCCGGGATCGGAGTTCGCCGCATCGTATGAGGTCCCGGTGGCGGCCTTCGCGGAACTGATCAGCCGCGGGCAGCAGCAGGGCGTTGTCAATCCGCAGCTTGACCCGCAGCAGGCCGGGGCAGCCCTGTTCGCCGCACTGCTCGGTGCGGATGAGATGTCACGCGTGATCAGTAGTGGTGCCGACCTAGAGGAGCGCACCGCCGGCTGGCTCGATGTGATGATCCGGGGGCTGGCAGCACAACGCTGACAACACAAGCCGGGCACCTGATGCCGGCACGATTCCGACATTCAACCTGGGCCCAGGCCCCAACCGCGTGCGCCTGCACGCCGGCACTGTTCATTCAAACAACTAAGGAGACAACGATGTTCATCAATGGGATTGCGGCCGCACAGCCGGCCGTGCAGATGCAGGAGACGGAAAGCTACAGCGAGCTGGAGCGCCAGCTGCTGGAGCACTACGGCGTCGAGGCCGAATCAGTGTTCGTCGAGATTGCCAACCCGGCCCTGCGGGTCCACCTGCTGCTCGCTGGCGATGGCGAGCCGGTGCTGTTCCTGCATGGCGGGGACGGGGAGGCGGCGGACTGGGCCCCGCTGATGGCCGAGCTGCAGGATGATGTGCAGCTTATCGGCATCGACCGTCCCGGCTTCGGCCTGACGGACCAGTTCGACTACTCCAGCGTGGAACTGCGCCGGCATGCCGGAGACTTCGTCTGCTCGCTCCTGGATGCGCTCGGCCTTGAGCATGCCACCCTGATGGCCGGCTCAATGGGTGGCTTCTTCGCGCTGGCGACGGCGCTTGACCATCCGCAGCGCGTTGACAGGCTGGTGCTCGTCGGCATGCCGGTCGGCCTGTTCAGCGAGTGCGGCCCGGAGCTTGCCGAACTGTGCGGTACACCCGGCGCGCCGGAGGCCTTCATGGCCGGGATTGCCAGCATGGAGGGGCTGCGCGCCCAGTACCGCGGCATGTTCTCCATCGACCCGGACAGCCTGCCGGAGCTGTATTTCCGCCTGCGGCTCGCCGCCCTGCAGCTGCCAGGCACCCAGGCTGCATGGGCCACCCTGCTGACCCGCATCGCCGACCTGACCGGCTTCCGCCCGGAGCTCTACCTCGGTGCGGAGTTGCCCAGCCTCAGGCAGCCGGTGCTGCTGGTCTGGGGCGAGCATGACATGGCCCCTGCCGAAGTTGCCCGGCAGGCCGTGCAGGCCATCCCGGACTGCCGCTTTGAACTGCTGGAGGGCAGCGGACACCTGCCTTTCCTCACCGATCCGGACCGTACGGCGGAACTGGTGCGTGAATTCCTGCTGGAGCATCCGCTCAGCTGATCCTCCCATGCCCGGTCCCGGGAATGCCCCGGGGCCGGACTGTGTGGCCCTGCTTCCTGAGTCACACCATGTCACCAAGTCCGCTGGCAAATGCGCTGCTGCAGTTGGCATGGAGAAGTATCCTTCTCCTGCCGCTGCTGCAGCTATGACGTCATTCAATCATTTCATCTATCTGTCGCCCGGCTGGCTTCGGCCAGCCGGGTGGGCAGGGGTGGCAGGAACGGGGCCAGCCGGCCAAACGCCTGTATTTCTGTTTGAATTGCCGGCTTTGCGGAATATAATTCCGTAGTGGCAGATCAGTCACGGATAGTCCGGTTGAACAACCGCCGCCTGCGCGAGCGGATAAGTGAGCTCGGCCTCAAGCAGTGGGCCGTCGCGCGCCAGACCGGTGTCGCCCGCCGCACCGTGATCCGCTGGATCAACGGCGAGGTCAGCCGCATCACCACCGACAACCTGCAGAGCCTGGCCAAGGTGGTCAGCCTCAGCCCGGCTGAGCTGTCCAGTGAACTGTCCCTTGACCAGGCCGCCAGCACTGAGGAGCAGCAGCTTGCGGCCAACTCACTGCTGAGCCAGAAGATGGGCGAGATGTTCCTGCGCTCGGAAAGCTACGAAGCCTACGAGCAGATGCTCAGCGCCCTGCGCCACCCGGGCATGTCCATGGAGAAGCTGGCCAGCATCTACCTGCACATGATGGCTGCCGCCGCGATGCAGCATGAATTCGGGCGGGCGCGCGAGCATGGGCGCCAGACCATCGCCTGTGCCGAACGCTGCAACAACCGGGACATGGAATTCACGGCGCGCATAAACCTTTCAATCATCAATTCCGAGACCGGCCAGGTGGCCCAGATGCATGACGAGCTGGAGACACTGCTCGCCATGATGGAAAGCCAGGACGTGCGCAAGCCATATGGCGCGGTCTGCATCAACATCGCCCGGGCCTGCCGGCTGATGAGCGAGCCGGCCCGCGCCACGCATTTCGCGATCGAGGCCGTCAAGGCCTACTACGGCCGCAAGGATGTGATGAGCTTCACCGAAGCGATGGTGCTGGCGGCGATCATCTGCATGGACCTCTCCGCCCCGCAGGTGGCCCTCGCATATCTCACTGCCGCGCGAAGCGTGGCGGAAAAGCACGACCTGGCGGTCTGGCTCCCGGCCATCACCCTGCGTGAAATGGAGGCCGGCAGCCAGCTCGGCGAGAAATACCCCGTGGACAAGGTGCTGGCAACGCTGGAGCAGTATGACAAGGTGGTCTACGTGCCGATTGACTGCTACCACGCTGCGGTGCGCACACTCTGTGCCTCGGACGAGGCATCACAGGCGGTGCAGGTGCTCAACCGCGGGCTGGAGCGCCCCTGGCTGCGGCCGCAGGAGGCGGCGATGCTGCACCTTGAGCTGGCAATCATCCGCCACCGCGCCGGCAATGTCGAGCTGTTCGCCCAGCCGGCCCGCAAGGCGGCGGCCCTGTTCGAGGAATGCGGCATGCATACCCGTGCTGACAGCGCCCTGCGTTTCGCTGAGACCGGGGAGGAGCCGCGTTCTCGCACGAACGATGGCCTCGTGGCCATGCTGCGCGAGTCCATGCCGGAAGTCTAGGGCCTGACCGCATCCTGCCTGTCACTGACCGCGCCATCGACAGGGACATCCCATGGAATTCCGGAACTGAACTGCATTACAGGTGTCCCTGTACACGGCGGGCCGAAAGGTGTTACTTTTTCACTGCAAGTCAATTGCAGGGAGGAAACGCACGTGTGCCGTACGCCCCTGGCTGCCGTGTTCGTGACGATGTTTGCTCTCATGTTCCAGGTCTCCTGCGTGGGCCAGGCGCCCCTGACTCAGGAGCCGGATTCACTGACGCTCAAAGCTGCCCTTGCCGGGATCGATTCCCTGCCATCCCCTGAAGGCGTTGATACCGCAGGTTTTGATTCCCTGCGGGCAGCCGCCAGACAGGAACTTCTGGCAACTGGCCAGGAGCGCTGGCTGGCCGGGGCACCGCAGGGCCAGCTGAACGTGGTGGCGGACCTCGCTCTCACAAGGCTGGACGATTTCACTGCCCAGGCCCAGTGGAGCTACCGCAATGTCGGCGACTACGACCAGAACAGCGAAGCCAACATCGCTGACCTCACCCCGCTCGGCGCAAAGCTGGGCAGGACCAGCGCCGATCCTGACTGGAGCACTGCCCAGCTCTCCGATGGAGATGGCAACGGCGAGGTGAACATCGCCGACATCACGCCGCTGGGTGCCAACCTGCTCAGCCGGGTGGACGGCTACTTCGTCCAGTCCACGACTACTCCGCTGGTCGAAGCGAGCTGGACCACCGTCGGCATGGCGCAGTTCAGCGACAGCACGCAGTCCTCACCCGGAGTGCGCCGCCGCTTCAGCGTGGCGGTGCCTGCCGTGGCCGGCGAGTCCTTCCGCGTCGTGCCCTTCAGCGGTCCGGCGAGCGGCGTGCCCGGCCTGCCCTTTACCTACACAGGCCAGAGCGGAGGTTCGGGTCTCAGCTTCGAGGAGCATTCCGCCGTGCTGGATGCCATCACTGAGAAGATTGGCAACCTCAATACGGAGACATCCGCTGAACAGGACCAGGAGCTGGCCGACTTCATCGGCGGGCTGCCGAACGTCGAGGCCTCGGGCAGCTTTGAGGGCAATGCCTGGGGCCGCTTCTCGGACGGCCGCTGCTTCATCGTCTGCAAGAACCGTGAACCCGACATGGCCGGGGCGCAGGCTTCATCGCTGGAATTGAGGGACACCAGCACGGTTGGTGTGCCTGCCAGCGAACTCGCTGACTTCTTCAATTCCTTCGGGACTGGCACCGTCTACCACTCACCGGTGGAGGACCTGAAGGGAATCTTCGAGGACAAGGGCTACACCCCGTTTGCCGATCCAGCCTACGTGTCCTACCTGAAGGTCGTCAAGAACAGCGGTGTGTTCTACATAGACGCGCACGGAGGCACGGCGGTCCAGCGGGACGATGCACACCAGTATGCGATCTGGACGGACGAACCGTACACGGCCGAGAACGAAGTGGCCCTGGGTGACGACCTGGATGCCAACCGCCTGCTCTACATGTTTGCCAAGGATGCGGCTGGCAACGAAGTGTGGAAGTATGCGTTCTCGGATGAGTTCGTCAGCGAATACATGACATTCTCAGCCAACAGCGTTGTGTTCATCAATGCCTGCAACAGCGGCACTGCGACTGACATGATTGACGCCTTCCACACCGCCGGTGCGACCGTCTACCTCGGCTGGACCGTCAGCGTGCGGGATTCGGATGCCAACGAAGCCGCCGCGCACTTCTTCGACCGCGTACTCGGCGCCAATGTGCTGTCGCGCACGGAGAATCCCCCGATCCGGCCATTTAATTACCTGGACACCCTGACGGACATGTACACGCGCGGAGTCAGCATCTTCTACCCGGTGAAGTATCCGCCGATGGTTCCGAAGAACCAGGTGTTCACGAAGCTGATATTCAGCACTGACGACGGCGACGAGACCTCCGGCTTCTGGCTCCTGTCCCCCACGATCTCCAACATGCAGATGAGTGACCAGAGCGGTGAACTGTTCCTGCAGGGGGACTTCGGTGACCATGAGGGGGTGGTGACCGTCGGCGGCGAGGAGGTAACCGTCACCCAGTGGGATCCCGTTACCCTTGTCTGCGAAATCCCTGATAGTGGACCCGGTTCCTCCGGTGATGTCATTGTCTACGTGCGTGGCCACCCGAGCAACGTCAGGCAGCTGACTGACTGGCGCGGCACATTTGATTTCAAGGCGCAGGGGCAGGGATCCCTGGAACGCAGCGTTTCATTCGACATCCACTTCCGCGCTGACATCGGCGACTGGCGCATGTTCCCGGCCACGGATCCGCTGCTGAAGGGGGCCTTCGGCTTCGGTCCCACGCCCATCAACTGTGCCAACGACAGCTACGGCACGGTGCATTCAACGGGCAGCTACACGGACGGCGGCAACAACACCACGACCTGGAACGATGGAACGCTGACGCAGCTGCCACCGCATGATCCGATGAATCCCCAGTCCAACCTGATCCTGTGCACGGGGGTGCTGGACCTGGTTGATATGGATCTCCTGCTTGAGCTGCAGGCCTTCGGAGACTACAAGGAGAAACTGGTTGACAGCGGAGGCACGACGCTCCACGATACATACTTCGGCTTCATTGACGACATGGATGAATATTTCGGGACGGGACAAGGCCTTTTGCTGACCCTCAACCCGGACTTCAGCTTCGCCGGTGACAACCTGCAGAAGGTGGACGGTGACTTCACCTATTCCCTTAGTTGGGGGCCGATCACGGTTGATACGCCGCCGAACCCGAATTCAGCCCGCTGAGCTTCCGCTGGCATATCGACAGGGAGCAGCGCGTTGTCAGCTGGAAGCTTGCCAGCGGCGCAGGAGCAGGCCGATGTCGGCGGCGCCGTCGGCACTGAGTTCACAGTCTGCCAGCTTCGCCGCCCCGTAGCCGTACATTGCGGCGATGAAGGGCAGGCAGTTGTCGGCCGCTGCCTGGCGGTCCTGCGGCGTGTCACCGATGAGGATGATGTTGCCAAAGCCGGATTCCCGCCTGAGCCGCGCCATGGCCACGCTCTTTGAGCTGTCATGGTAACCACTTTCCAGCAGTACGAAGTGGTCTGAGATCCCGGTGGATTCCAGCACTGCATTGATGTATTCGTGGCTGCCGTTGGAGCAGACCGCCAGCGCGAAGCCATCGTGCACCAGGCCAGCCAGCAGCTCCGGGATGCCATCGAACAGGGTGGCGGAACTGCGGATTCCCGCACGCTCCAGCCTCCTGACCGTCAGCCGTGTTGCCTCCAACTCCTCGCTGCCAGGCAACGGGAACATCGCGCGCACCAGGTCGCCGATACCGCGTCCGATGAACTCGAGGATGTCCGCTTCCGCCGGCCGCGGATACCCATGCTCGTCCGCCGCGCCGAGGATTGCGGCGACGACCACGGGGGCCGTGCGGTACAGCGTGCCGTCAAGGTCGAACACCGCAAGGTGTCCCTGCTGGCGGCTGCTGGAGGATGTGTCATGGCCTGTCATTGGATTGCGGCAGGCAGAGTCTACACCACAGAAAAGCAGAAGGGCGGGCCGCAGCCCGCCCTCGGATGTCCTGCTGTCAGCAGGGCCTGCCGGCCCCGCCCGCCTTAGTCATCATCATCGTCGTCATCATCATCCATGTCCATGTCGTCATCATCGTCCATCTCGTCTCCGTCATCGCCGAGGATCGCCTCGAGCGCATCGTCGTCAACCGGGATGAAGATGTCCATCGTCATGTTGCCATCGGCATCCGGGGGCCCCATGTGGTGCTCGCCGGCCGGGGCATGCTGCACCTCCACGCCACCGAGCGCCAGCCAGGTGTAGGCCGCCATCCAGGTCATGCCCGGGTCCGGGCCGAAGTGGCGGAACACCGCGTACTCGTTGGCGGGCACGGTGTAGGCGAACAGCGGGTCCTGCGGCTCGCCGCCCTCAGGCATGCTGAAGGAGACGTAGATCGCGGAGTCGCCGGTCACATCGGCTGCGGCATCGGGCAGCACGCTGCCGGTCATCATGTTCTCGCCCATCAGGCCCTGGGCCTCACCGAGCTCGAACAGCTGGCCATAGGCCGCACCGAAGTCGCCGCCGATGGTGGTTGCCAGGCAGACCATCGTGTGCTCCGGTCCATCCATCTCACGCGGGTTCATGTGGTTCATCATGCCCATCGCACCCTCGACCGCCGCACTGCACTTCTCGCACAGCGCATCCGGGTCATCGCAGTCCGGGCACATCCCGACCGCCATGTTGTTGAGGATCTCCATTGCCATCGGCTCGCAGCCGGCGCACAGGCCGCCGGACATCCCGCAGCCGGGGCAGGGGCCGGCCTCATCCATCGCCGCCATCCCGCCACCATGCATTTCGTGGCCCTCATGCTGGGCCAGGGCCGCGGAGCCCATTGCCAGGGAAACAACGGCACCACCGAGCAGGGCCATGAATACGCGTGTCACTTGCATTCGATACATGCAATTCCACCTCTGTTTGGACTGAAAGTAACAATATCCAGCAAGGCATTATACGGTGAAAAGGCAAGTTGGATCAGAATAGTCTGACTGGGCTACTTGCGGACAGTTCTGAATGGGCAGGCTAGAATGGTGCAATGGCCTCCGGCTCGAAGAAAGTCATCTATGCGGCGCTTGCCGGCAACTCGCTGATTGCGGTCACCAAATTCACGGCGGCGGCCATCACCGGCAGTTCAGCGATGCTCTCCGAGGGCATCCATTCACTGGTGGACACCGGCAACCAGGTGCTGCTGCTGTACGGCCTGAAGCGCGCCGCCCGCCCGGCGGACAGGGATTTCCCCTTCGGTTACGGCAAGGAGGTCTACTTCTGGAGCTTCATCGTTGCCATCCTGATCTTCGCGGTCGGTGCCGGTGTCTCGCTCTATGAGGGGATCCACAACCTGATGCAGCCCGGTGAGCATGGCGACCCGAAGCTCAACTACATCGTGCTGTGCTTCGCCGCTCTCTTTGAGGGCGGTGCGCTTTGGATGGCGCTGAAGGAGTTCAACCATGCGCGCGGCACGCGCCGCGCATGGCACATGATCCGTGAGGGCAAGGACCCGACCCTGTTCGTGGTGCTGTTCGAGGACTGTGCCGCAATGGCCGGCATCGCGGTGGCCTTCATCGGGGTCTGGCTGACGAGCTACACCCACAACCCGATGTGGGACAGTGGTGCCTCCATCATCATCGGCCTGATCCTGGCTACCGTCGCCACCCTGCTGGCGCTGGAGACCAAGGGCCTGCTGATCGGCGAGAGCGCTGACGCGGAGGTGGTGGAGGGCATCCGCGAGATTGCCCTGCTGCAACCTGAGGTGCTGCATGTCAACGAGGTGCTCACGATGCACATCGGCCCGCAGTACGTGCTTGTCAACCTCAGCGTGGAATTCCGCGACGACTGCGTGGCGGACCAGATCGAACGTGCGATCGCCCGTGTGGACCGCAGCCTGAGATTCCGCTTCCCGGATGTGCGCCGTGTGTTCATCGAGGCCGAGAGCCGCGTCAGTCGCGAGGCACGCGATGCGGCGGCCCAGGAACCAGGCCACTGATTTCCCGCCTGGCCCTGCCCGAAAAAGCAAAAGGCCGGAGCCCTGACGGTTGCTCCGGCCTGTCATTATCAGCTCGACAGAAGTTGTTACTTCTTCTTGCCACCCTTGCCCGCGGGCTTGGCGGTGGTAGTGCTGGTCTTGGCAGCACCGGTGGTCTTGGCTGCGGGCTTGGCGCCTGCTTTGGGCTTTGCGGCCACTTGTTTCTCCTGATCGCATAGTATGTTTGCGCGATCAGCGAAATCATACGGCAATGTATGCAGAAAACAAGTGGTTTCCGGAAAAAAACCGGGCGATTTTCAGGGCCGCTCAGGCCAGTGCCAGCCATGGCTGAACGGCTTTCCGGATGCCGGCTTGAAACAGCCGCCGCGAACCAGGGGTAGGAGACAGTTCCGGGCTGCGGCAGGGCGGCTGTGGCAGCGGAATATACTAGGTGTGGAGGTAATGCATATGCGGAAAATCATCCTGGCGCTGCTGATGCTCATGGCAATGGCGGCGGTTGCGGAGGCAAAAGTGACAACAGAGGTAGTGGAGTACGAGCACGACGGTACGGTGCTGGAGGGCTTCCTGGCCTGGGACGACAGTTTCGACGGCAAGCGCCCGGGCGTGCTGCTGGTGCACCAGTGGATGGGTCTCGGTGAGCATGAGAAGGCCTGGGCTGAGCGCCTGGCTGCCGAGGGCTACGTTGCGATGGCAGCCGATGTCTACGGCAAGGGCGTGCGGCCGGCCAGCACTGAGGAAGCCGGTGGGCAGGCCACGATCTACCGCAGCGACCGCTCCCTGATGCGGGCCCGCGTACAGGCCGGGATTGACAGGCTGCGCAGCGTTGCGGCGGTGGATGAGTCACGGGTGGCGGCGATCGGCTTCTGCTTCGGCGGTGGCTGCGTGCTGGAACTGGCCCGCAGCGGATCTGAGATTTCCGGTGTTGTCAGTTTCCATGGCAACCTTGACACCCCTGACCCCGCTGACGCGAACAACATCAAGGGTAGCGTGCTGGTCTGCCATGGGGCGGACGACCCATATGTCCCGGCAGAGACGGTGACGGCCTTCCAGGAGGAGATGCGCAATGCCGGCGTGGACTGGCAGATGGTGGCCTACGGCAACTCAGTGCACTCCTTCACCCATGAAAGCGCCGGCACTGACAACAGCAAGGGCGCGGCCTACAACGAAAAGGCGGCGAAGCGCAGCTGGCAGGCCATGCTGGACTTCTTCGACGAGATCTTCGCGAATTGATTCGTGGGCAATGAAGAATGAGCAATGAAGAGTGAGCAATGAAGAATGAGTAAGGAGCAATGAGCCTGCGTTGCGTTGAGGTTACCTCCATGCAGCCAGGACTCATTGCTCACTCTTCATTGCTCATTGCTCCTGCCGGCGGTTAAATCCCGCCGCTTTTTGTTTTCTCCCGCAGGATCTTTCCGGCATCCACACATCGCACGGATACCCTGTTGACAGAGCGTATCAGATGGAACCAGGCCTCAGCCGCGCGGTCCCAGCCCGCCGGCGGAGGATGATCCCCCTTTTCGCTTCCTCATTGGCAAGCATCACACCTATCATCCATCGCAGGCGGCGGGACGGCAGGCAATAGTCGTCCCCGCTGCCTCTCATGAATATCGCAAGTGGTATCCCTGAAATCCACGCTGACCGGGTAGGCCGGCATGCCAGCCGGCTTGCTAGGCTGGATGCAGATGGACTCGCCCGGGACAATGTGGCTGCGACCAGTGCAGATGATTGCCGGCATCCTTGCAGTTCTGGCAACATGCTCCTGTGCTGCACTGCTGGCAGATGCCAATGGCATTGAGCCTCAGACAATGCTTGAACTACAAAGTGTTGACCATTCGCAGCTGCAGAATTCAGGCCGCTCGCCTTTCAAAGCACCTCTCAGATTTAATCTCAGGAATGTATCTCCACAGGGTTGGGAATTCAATGTTGGCCTGAAGCAGTATCGCTGCGAACCCGCAGTGAATGCGGAAGGCAGGGTTTTCGTCTGTCTGGGCGGCGAATGGGATTACGGGAATCCTGAGCCGATGAACCTGCTGGCAATATCCGGGAATGGCGGGCTGGACTGGTATATGCCGCTGGGAAAGCACAGGCGGGTAAGGGTGAATATTGACAACTATGGAACTCCATATGTGATGCATGGGAGCAAGATCAGCAGACTGGACTATTCAGGGCATGTAATTGACTCAATCAGGTTGGATATCTTCAGCAGCAACTTTGTGCTGGGGAATTACGGTCAGATGCTGGCAGCCTCGGATCGGTATGATGTCAGAGTAATTGACAACACCGGTGTGACAAGGGCGAGATTGGACAATCCCGGCAATTACGACATGATTGAGTTCCAGGACTCTCCTGATCTGGCAGGGCTCTGGCTGAAGGACCCGGATCTGCATCCCGGCCTGCTGGTTTCCAGCAATGGACATCACCTGATTTCATTCAGGGAGGACCTGTACTACCTGAATGGCAAAGGGGAGGAAATCTGGCGGCAGCCGGTACCGACGGGAAAGGTCTGCGGTATCGCCTGCCAGGATAGTATGATCGCGCTGACCACCCTTGATGGAACAGTGCAGTCGCTGGACCTGAATGGCAGGTTGCGCTGGCTGACAACCCTGCCGCCGAAGATCAGTTCGCGTCCTTGCATTGACAGCGCGGGAAATGTCATAGCTGCCAATGTGGACGGATACATCATCAGCATCTCGCCAGTGGGCAGCTGCAACTGGATCACCTCACTGGATGATGATTCAACTGTTCCGAGGGATAACCAGCTTTCGTTTCACTACAAGGTGCTGCTCAGTGCCGACGATCAGGTGCTTGTCACGAACACCGATGGCAAGCTTTACTGCCTTGACAATGCGGGGCAGCTCAGGTTCAGGACCAAGTTCACTCCCCTGCAGGAGTGTTATGCGGCCTTCGGCCCTGAAGGCAGGATCCATGCATTCTGCGGCAGCCAGTATGTGGTCATTGGTGAGGTCTGATTTATGGAGATTCCATGAATCCGGGTTCCGGCTATTCGTCCTAGCGCTTCAGCGTGACGACCTCGCCGCTGTCATCCAGTTCCACCGTGAACGGGCGGTTGGCGATGCCCGGGCCGGTGATGCGGTACAGCCTGTCAGCGTTGCCAATGAAGCTGAAGCCGCCGGTGGACAGGCGCTCCGCGGGGGCGGCCATCCAGCCCTGCTCGCTGTAGTACAGCAGCTCGTAATCCTCATCCGGTGACATCTCGCCGACTGGGGTGGTCTTGTCGTAGTTGACAGTGAAGCCGGTAGCCGGGTCATCCGCGCCTGGGCTCAGGTTAAGCCAGCGGAAGCTGCCATCGCTGCGCAGGTCGCAAAGCATGTCCGGCCGGCCTTCCTGGCGGAAGCAGAGCGCCTGGTTCAGCCGGCAGCCCACGTCGCCAAACACGGCGGCCCCGTCCGTCGCGTTCGCCGTGCACAGCCGGCGCCAGTCGTCACTGTTCCAGACCATCAGGGCCACCTCGCCGCTGCTGCGGTCCGGCACCATGATCTCCGTCACCGGGGTGTACTCCGCGGTCACATCCTCGTTGCCATCCCAGGTCTTGACGTAGACCTTCACGCCATTGCGGCCATCCCCCGGCGGCTCGCCCAGCCCGCGGATCCAGGTCCAGGCGTGGTTGCCATCCTGGTGCCCCCACCACGGGGTGTAGGCCTGGCAGCCCGGCACGCCGAGCGCGCGCAGGAAGGCATTCTCCACGTTGCTGCAGTCCTCGCAGCGGCCCTCATGCACCGCAAGCGAAGTCAGCATGCCGAAGTCCTCCCAGGTGGTATCGCCCTCGTACTGGTAGTAGTCGGCATAGGCATTCCTGGCAACATTGATTGCTTGTTCTGAATCCTCCGCTCCCAGCCCGACCAGCTCCGGCAGCATCGCCATGTAGAAATGGCGGCGCCAGCGCTGCAGCGGCTCGCCTGATCCGCGCGGGGACAGCACCTGCTGCAGGAAATCGCTTTCGCTGACATCGGCGGCCCAGGGGAACTCGTAGCGCGCCTTGACGGCATAGTACACATTCTCGTAGAACACCCGCGCGCTGACAGCCTGCAGGTCGGGGATGCTGTCCGTGCCATTCTCACGCCGGAAGCTCATCGCGTCCATGCGGGAAATCAGCCAGATCGCGGGGCGGGCCGATAGATGCCCGTAATCCGAGTCGGCCAGTGCGGCCAGTGCGAGCGCGAGTTCAGCCTGCCGGGTGCCATCCGCATTGTAGTTGGCAGCGGCCCGCTCAATGGTTGCAGGATCCCAGGGCTCGTAGGCAGATGCCCGCAGGGTCTGCTGCCAGGTTTTCTCCGGGTCCGGGGCAGCGCTGGCTCGCCACTGAGCCAGTGCCACATCCTCCTTCTGTGCCCACAGCTCGGCCGAATACAGCCGCCTGAGCACCCTGGCGCGCGACTCATCCAGCGTGCGGTCATTGCGCTTCTTGCCATCGCGGAACATCAGCGCGTGGATGCTGCCATCCGGGCAGTCCACCAGCATGTACAGCTTCGGCGTGGCGAAGCGCTGCAGCTGCCCGGCCTCCCAGCCCAGCCCGGCGATGTCAGCCGCCATCGCCTCGGGGATGCTGAGGATCTGGACTGCGTCGGCAATCGCCGGATCACTGGGGTCCGTGCCGTTGAAGAAGTTACCGGCGATGTACTCGCGTGCGTAATCCGGCAGTTCGGCAGCGAAGGCCTGGCCTGAAAGCAGGGCGCAGGCGAGGATTGTCAGACAGAAATGGAAGTACTTACCCATGTGGCACCAGCGGCGAAGCATCGCCATCTGTACTTTACACCAGTCCGGCCCCGCTGCTGCTATGCTCTGCTGCGATGCCCAGCCGGAGCACCCCATGAAGCCCGAGACACAGCCGCAGGATGACCTGGCGGCGTCCGGGGATGGCAGCTACCGGTCTGGCCCGCTTCGGGGCCTGAGCCGCAATGTGCTGCTGCTGGGCTGGGTGTCCTTCCTCGCCGATGTCTCCAGCGAAATGCTCTACCCGCTGATCCCGCTGTTCCTCACCGGCGTGCTCGGCGCACCGGTCGGGATGGTCGGCCTGATCGAGGGCTGCGCCGAAGCCGTTGCCAGCATCCTCAAGCCGCTGGCCGGACGCTGGTCTGACCGGCTCGGCCGCCGCCGGCGCTTCATCGTGGGCGGCTACACACTGGCCGCGCTGGCCAAGGGACTGCTGGCAATGGCGGGCAGCTGGCCACTGGCGCTGCTGGCCCGTGTGACCGACCGCTTCGGCAAGGGCCTGCGCAGTGCGCCGCGGGATGCGCTGCTGTCCGACAGCGTTGACAGGGCCTGGCTCGGCAAGGCGCTCGGGGTGCACCGCGGGATGGACACGCTCGGCGCGGTGGTCGGCCCGCTGCTGGCGCTGTGGCTGCTGCAGCTGAACAATGACAACCTGCGGCAGGTGCTTTGGCTGGCGGTGGTCCCGGGACTGCTGGGTGCCGGGCTGGTGCTGCTGGTGCGCGACCGGCGCAGGCAGGAAAAGGCACAACCGATTAAGACGGTGGCGGCGGTGCGGCAGGAAGCTACTGGTGGGAGCCTGCCCGCGGACTTCCACCGCTACCTGCTCATCTGGGCGCTGTTCGCCTTCTGCAATTCAAGCGATGTGTTCATCCTGCTGCGGGCCAGTGAGCTCGGCCTGGCAACCACTTCGGTGGTGCTGCTGTACTGCCTGTACAACCTGAGCTATGCGCTTGCCAGCCCCTTCCTCGGCAGCCTGTCGGACATCCTCGGCAGGCGCAGCCTGCTCATCGCAGGGCTATTGCTGTTCGCACTGGTCTACTGCGGATTCGCCTTCGCATCCAGCACGCTGCACCTGGTTGTGCTGTTCCTGATTTACGGCTTGTACATGGCGGCCACGGAAGGCGTGAGCAAGGCCTTTGCAATGGAACTGGTGCCGGCTGAAATAAAGGGCACGGCCAGCGGCATGCTTGGATTCACGGCCGGAGCCGGAGCGCTTGTTGCCAGTATCGTGGCTGGGCTGCTGTGGGAAGGTCCGGGCCCCTGGCTGGTGTTTGCCTACGGTGCCAGCGGTGCGCTGCTGGCTGCGATCGGTTTCATGCTCTGGAAACCTGCGGGCGGTGTTGCCAGCAAGGCTGCCTGAACGGAAGGGTTGCCAAGGCCATCAGGACCTGGCCGGCGGATCATCCAGCAGCTCCAGCACCGCTTCGGTCAATGCCTCGCCTGCCGCCAGTTCACCGGCCACCACACGGGTCGCCCCCAGTTCGCTGAGTGGCTGCACCTGGCTGGCCAGCGGGGTGCGCACCACCACCGGGATGTCGGCGCGCATGTCGCGCACGAGGCTGATCGCGCGGCGCAGGATGCCGTCGTCATTGAACATCAGCGCCAGTGCGCTGGCGCGTTCGATGCCGGCATGCTCCAGCACCTCGCGTGCGGTGGCGTCGCCATAGTAGACCGGTTCGCCCTGCTGGCGCTGCTCCTGCACCGTGCGGCTGTTCAGCTCAAGCACCAGGTAGGGCCGGCCGGCGGCGCGCAGGGCCTCAACCAGCATCCGGCCGCTCGGGCCCATCCCGGCGATGATCACATGCCCGCTCAGCGAGCCATGCTCCTCGTCCGCCTCGTCCATGCCGCGTGCGCGCAGCAGGCGCTCCAGCGGCCTGAGCAGGCGCTGGCCGGCGCTGAAGTGCGGTGCGGCCTGCAGGATCAGCGGGGTGAGGAACATCGAAACCAGGCCGGCGCAGAGCAGGGCGTCCGCCAGCCCGGCCAGGTTGTCACGCAGGATGCCGCCCTCGGCCTGGCCGGCCATCAGCAGGATGTAGCCGAACTCGCCGAACTGCGCGAGGCCGAAGCCGAACATGATCGCGATCCGCGCCGGGAAGCGCAGGAACATCCCGCCAAGCGTTGCCACGATGCCCTTGCCGAGCAGCAGCACGCCGAGCAGGCCGAACACCAGCAGCGGCTGCCTGAACAGCACGCCCATGTCGAACAGCATGCCGATCAGCACGAAGAACAGCGAGAAGAACACATCGCGCAGCGGGATCACTTCGCTGAGCGTGCGGTGCGCGTAGTCGGAGTTTGACAGCATGATGCCGGCCATGAAGGCCCCGAGCGCCGGGGAGAGGCCGGCCTTGGCGGTGATGCCGGCCAGGCCGAGTGAGAGGGTCAGCACGGTCAAAAGGAAGATGTCGCGGCTGCGCAGGGCACTGATCTGCTCGAGCACCCAGTTGACGACGTAGCGTGCACTGAGCCAGGTCAGGGCCAGGATCAGGGTGGCCTTGAGCGCCACGCTGCCGAGCTCCGTTACCAGCGAGCCCCCGTCCCCGCGCAACAGCGGCACGGCGATGATCATCGGCACGATCGCGAGGTCCTGCATGATCAGGGTGCCGAGGATCAGCCGGCCGTGCGGGGCCTCCAGTTCGTTGCGGTCCTTCAGGCTGCGCAGCACGATCGCCGTGCTGGACAGCGAAAGCACCATCCCGAGGAACAGTGCTTGCTGGCTTGTGAGCCCGAAGGCCATCCCGCCGATGAAGGCGATGCCGATCGTCAGGCCGATCTGGGCCACGCCGGCCAGCAGGGCCAGTGGGCCGGCGGCCTTGATGCGCTCGCGGCTGAATTCGAGGCCGATGGTGAACAGCAGCAGCGCCACGCCGATCTCGCCGAGCATGGTGAGGTCGTCGCTGCTGCGCACAAGTCCCAGCCCGTGTGGCCCGGCCACTGCACCGGCCAGCAGGAAGCCGCTGACGACGGGCAGCTTGAGCTTGCCCAGCAGCAGCGCGGCGATGATCGCTGCCACGGCCAGCACCATCACGTCGATCAGCAGTGCGCTTTCGGGATGGGAGGCTCCGGCGAGCAGGGCGACTGGGAAGGGCAAGTTCACTGCTAATAGTTTACTGGTTACAAATGGGGGATGAGGGATGATGGATGGGGGGATGGGCAGAAGCAGAATCAGAATGAGAAGCAGAATCAGAATGAGAAACAGAAACAGAAACAGAAGCAGAAGCAGAAGATGATGAAGTACCGGCGCGGCCCTGCCGCGATTGCACGCGGGATGTGGAAATGGGGCAAGGCGCAACCTGAGTGAGGGTATGTTGCCAGAATTCCTTTTTCCCTGCGCCGCAGGATCCTTCTGCGTCTCTGCGCCAGAAGACCCGCCACGTTGTGCCCCCTCGCAAGTCGAATCACGCCATGGCGTGATGAGGCCTGATGCTACGAATCACAGGGATATGGAGCCAATAATCACGAGCCGCGCAGCCTCGCGGGAAGCTGTGTACCCGCCAGTCTGGTTTTATTGGCGAAGAGGCGCAGAGATTCAGGAGGCGCAGAGCTTGACAATGTACGCGAGGCTAATTGCTCATTCTTCATAGCTCATTGCTTCGCAGTAGGTATTTCCATGCAAACCAGGCGCATCATCCCTGAGCCGATCGGCTCTCCCTGCTTGTCGAGTTCCACCTCGAAGCCGTATACCGTGCCGAACTCCTGGCGGTCGCGTGAGTTGCGATAAAGGTGTCGGATCAGGACGTCGTCGGAGCAGGTGTACAAAGCCTGCTTGCCATCCGGCTGCAGGTACAGAAGCGAGTTCCAGTCCCGTGCCTGCCGTGGGGCAATCAGCTCCGCGATTGTCGGATTGGAAGAGTGGTTGATTCGCATCGATTTCAGCAGGTTACGGCGGCTTTTCTGGATACTGCTGTCTGCGCCAGGTTTGCCCTCCAGCAGCAATGCTCCATCATCTGCGATGTCGTATATCAGGGAAGCATGGTAGCTGCCCGTCTGATAGCTCTGCACCGCCATGTTTTCCATGTCCAGCAGCCTGATGCTGGAGTCGATCTCATATTCGTTACCATGAGTGGCTCCGCTGGCAATCCATGCCAGCCACTGCCCCTTGCCGCGCCCGGTGTGCACCATGCTCTCCTCGCGATCGCTGTACAGCAGTGCTCCTGAAGGTGTACAGAGTTGCACGAGTTGGTCGTGCCCTGAAGCATCACGTGCAAAACCATAGTAGTTGCCATTGTCCAGTTGCATCGCACGGTTGATCCTGCCGGGAATCAGGGGCTGAACCTGCCCATAGCCCTCTTCCCCCTCGCGGTAGTAGTTGTACACGGTGCCCATTGCCCCGTTCTGCTTCATGCATGTTGTCAGCCTGCCATTGTCTTCAACGAACAGGTCATGCAGCTCGCCTTGCAGAGTCAGGTGGTCCATCGAATGCAGTAACTTTCCCTCGTCATCCAGCAGGAACACCTTGTCCGAATTGGCAAGCGCGATGAACTCGCCCGATGGGCTGCAGTCCAGCCTGGATTTTCTTCTCGTGGTCTGTACGCCGCCCTCCAGGCTGCTTTGCCAGTTGGTTGAACCGTCATTGATGTTCAGGCAGCGCAGGATATTGCCATTGTTGAACACCAGTAGCCCAGCCGTATCAGAGTAAACCCAGCGGCAGTCATCCCAGCCATTGCCCATCTCCCTGTCCCAGAGCTGCCTGCCTGCATCGTCCCAGGCGCGGATATGCTGGCCGCTGAGCATCAGCACGCCGTTTCCCGGGCTGGCCATCAGGATCGCACGCGGATTGTACGAAATCTCGTCGGATCTCCAGATTGTTTCCAGCTGGTGTTGCGGCCTGAAGATAAGCAGCAGCAAGGCACCCATCACGAGCGCTGGAACAAGCAGGATCAGGATTGCCCGACTCCTTCGCTGCACTACGGGTTTGGTCGAATCAGGCTGGTGTTCGCTGTCCATGCTGCCGATCTAGCTTAGCTGCGGAATGGGCTTTGCGGAATGCAGAAGCGGGATGCGCCATCCAGGGATGCGTGATGGCCCATCCCACTTCCCGCTCTCCAAACTCCACACTCTAAACTTCTTTGTGTTATACTCCAATTTAGGAATCATTCCTAAGTAGGTCAACGATGCACGAACAGCACGACATGGAAGATGGCATCCAGCAGCGCCTGCGCGAGGCCTGCCTGAAGGCGGGGATCCGCATGACCTACCAGCGGCTGGAGGTCTACCGCGAGGTGTCCGGCACCACCGAGCACCCGGATGCGGAGAGCATCCACAAGAGCGTGCGCCGCCGCATCCCGACGATCTCACTCGATACCGTCTACCGCACGCTGTGGCTGCTGCAGGACCTCGGCCTCGTCAAGACGCTCGGCGCATCACGTGAGCGCGTGCGCTTCGATGCCAATGTGCGACCGCACCACCATTTCGTCTGCCTGTCCTGCGGCAAGGTGCAGGACTTCTTCGACGAGAAGCTGGACAGCATCGCACTGCCTTATACGGTCGGCGAGCTGGGCACGGTGGAGCAGACCCACATCGAGGCCCGCGGCTACTGCCACAACTGCGCCAGACAAAATGGCAGCACCGCGGCACGCAGCGGCCGTGAGAACGTCAGCCGAAATTAGCGGGCTGGGCCGGTTGCCTGAACCAGTCCATTAATCCCAACTAAATATGAGCAGGATGCTCATTACTCTTTGTGCGCAAGTCACGCCAGGGCGAGGCGCGACGCGCAATCCGAAACTCAGGTAGCGCGCGACTGCGCGCCTTGCATCGGTTCGCTGTGCTCTGCTGGCAACGAGCTGGCTTGCCGCGGTTTTCTTAACGCGGAGTCGCGGAGACGCGGAGGATGACGGAGTAACTCGTCTTAACGGTAGTGATTCGCTTCGCTCTGGAAAGATCGAGCAAATAAAAAGGAATTCTTCAACGCGAAGGCGCTAAGCCGCTAAGGAAAAGAAGGGAATGAAACGCCTGACGGAAAACAGTACCGGCCTTGCCCCGCAATGCCTGCACGAGAGAAGAGGCATTTGTGCAAAGCGTGACATGAGTGAGAGTAAGTTGCCAGAATTCCTTTCTCTGCGCCTCAGGATCCCTTCTGCGCCTCTGCGCCAACAAAACCGCCAAGCAGTACCTCCGCGTCAGTCGAATCACGCCATGGCGTGATCGTACGAACCAAAGATATTTGCAGCCAAAACGATGGTGGCGCGCAGCCGCGCGGTGAGCTGGGTGCTCGCCAGCCTGGTTTTAATGGCGCAGAGGCGCAGAGAATGAAGAGGCGCAGAGGAATTCAATGTCCGCTTTGCTCATTGCTCATTCTGCATTGCTCATTGCTGGCAGCATGCACTCTCAATCGTCGCAGGGCGACGCCGGTACTATGTTGGCAATATGGATGTCAGGGAATTGCCAAACACAGAGATCCACAGAGTTCCGAAGTGCTGGAAGATGTTCGCCGGGCTCATTGCTCAATCTTCATAGCTCATAGCTGCGCAGCATTCCCTCCCAGGCGCATTGATACTGCGCCGCTACTGCCTTGTATCAGGTGATTCCCGTACTTCCTTCCCTTCCCTTTGCGCCTTCGCGTTGTCAGAACCATCCTGGCAAGCTTGATGCATCGCATTTGCGCAGCTGCCACTCGTTATCGCGTGTATTCGCTACGCGCTCCGATCAGCTCTGCACATCCCGCATACCGCATCCCACATCCCACATAGCTCAGGCGGCAGTGCCTGCGGATTTCACCGCCGCAAGCAGGCCGTCCACGTCATCTGCTTCCGCAGCAGCCTTCCATTCCGGGAACAGCCAGTCCGGCAGGCTCTTCAGGCTGCGCAGGATGCTCGAAAGTTCGGCCGCCTTCTGCGCCATCTCCAGGTGCTCGCTGAGCCGGTTGCGCAGCACTAGCTTCAGGGTCTTCAAGCTGAAGCGCTCGGCCACCGTGGCACGAACGCACATCCGGCGCAGCAGGCCATCCTCATCGCGGATCAGTGCGGCGGCATCCTCCGCGCTCAGGCCACTGTCCCGCAGTGACTGCTCGCTCAGGTCGCCATCGCTGATCAGGCACCACAGCAGTGCGCGCACCACAGGGTCATCATGCAATTTCTGGCTGAGAGTCATTTTCCGCCCCTTTGCCGGATTTCCGGCAACATTGCTAACTGTACGTTAAGCATATTTTAGCAGAAATCCATAATATAGCAAGTATTATCAATATAAATAACATGCCAACCATAGAACCGATCAATTCGTTATCTTCTTTGATAAAGGGCTTCGGGGGCAGGAATTCCACTATTACATGAAATGGTGTAATAATACATTCCATGGACAAACTGGAATCCATGGAAGCGCTTGAACGGCAGTCCGCTGACGAGGCCCAGGCGCCTGCACGGGGCAGCGCCCGGCCCGCCGCGCTGCGGCTCAATCCGCTGCCGGCCACGCTTGGGGAGAAGCCCTGCCCGCAGCGGCCCGCCCTGCAGGCCCGCCCGCTGCTCAGTGACAGCCAGGCCGGCGAGCTGGAGCTGTTGTTCCGCCTGCTGGGCAACACCACCCGGCTGAAGATCCTGCACTGCCTGGTGCGTGAGGGCGAACTGCCCGTCGGCGAGCTGTGCGAGAAGATCGGGCTCAACACCCAGGCGGTTTCCAACCAGCTGCGCAACCTGGCCGGCAACGGCATCGTGATGGCACGGCGCTGCGGCACGAACATCCACTACCGCGTGGTGGACGACTGCGTTCTCGAACTGCTGGAGCGCGGCCTTTGCCAGCGCGAATGCGTGGAGGAACGCGGTGCCCAGGGTTGCGGATCGGAGGGTTGCTGCAATGGATGATGAACGGAAGGG
The DNA here is from genome assembly GCA_022646745.1 of Planctomycetales bacterium. Taxonomy (GTDB): domain Bacteria; phylum 4484-113; class 4484-113; order 4484-113; family JAFGCY01; genus JAHEFU01. The sequence continues at coordinate 1,655,157 of CP060262.1, forward strand.
CGCTGACCTGAGCGCCCTGCGGATTGATTCACCGGCACTGCGGCCCGGCCTGCGGCGCAGCCTGCCGCTGGTCGAGATCCTGATCGTGGCCTGCATCCTGCTGGCAGCCTGGCTGCTGCTGGGTGACCGCCTGCCGGCGCTGAAGCCACAGGCCGAGCAGGTCGAGGCAGTGCAGCCCGCCACTGGAGGTGCAGACACCGCCCAGCGGGACAGCCTGCCCCCCGCCGCTCCCGGTGAGATCGTGGCCGGCGGCTACATCGAAATCATCCCGCCGGGGGCCACGGTGGTTTCCAGTGACGTGGATGCGCGCATCACGGCGATCCATGCCGTGCCCGGCGAGCATGTCAGTGCGGGCCAGCTGCTGGCAACACTTGATTCCAGCCAGCTGGAGCTGGAGCGCGGGAAGCTGCGGGCGGAGCGCGAGGTTGCCAGCCGTGAGCTGGAACTGGCGCAGGCCGGCAGCCGCACGGAGGAGATCGAGGCCGCGCGCGCGGTTGTCAATTCCGCGAAGGCGGAGCTGGAACTGGCGCGCGAGGAGGCCCAGCGCGCGATCGAGCTGTTCGAGAAAGGCGTGGTCTCAAGGGCGGAGATGCGCACCTTCGAGACGCGCCGTGACACGGCCGAGGAGCAGCACAATGCCGCCCTGTCCGAGCTGGGCAGGCTGCAGGCAGGCACCCGCAGCGAGGAGATCAGCATCGCCGAGGCCCGCATCGGCCAGCTGGACAGCGAAATCAATGAACTGAACTGGAAGGTCGGGCACTGCGAGCTGCGCAGCCCGGTTGACGGCGTGGTGCTGGAGCAGCTGGCGGAGATCGGAGACTGGGTCGGCGTTGCCAAGGACGACCCCTCGAGTGCCGCGATCCTCTCGCTCTATGACCCGCAGCATGTGCAGGCCTGGGCGGACATCAACCAGCGCGACAGCGGGCTGCTCAGTGTCGGCCAGCCGGTCACGCTGACAACGGATGCGCATCCGGACCGCCCCGTCAGCGGCCGCTTGAGTGCGATCATGCCGCTGGCCAGCATCCAGAAGAACACGGTGCAGGTCAAGCTCAGCATCGACGAGGTGCCAGAGGACTTCCGGCCCGGGCTCGGGGTGCGCGTGGCGATAGACACAAGGGAAGCAGGCGCTGGCAACAGCGAGGCCGAAGATGGCAATCGGGAGGCCGGTGATGCCTGAGCGCGGTGCCGGGCCGATTGTTGAACTGCGCGGTGTAACCCGTCGCTTCAGGAGCGGCGGTGGCTTCATCACTCCGCTGGAGAACGTCGACCTGACAATCAATGAAGGTGAGTTCGTGGTGCTGATGGGCCCCTCCGGCACCGGCAAGAGCACCATGCTCAACCTGGTGGCCGGGATTGACAAGCCCGACAGCGGACGGATCATCGTTGCCGGCGAGGACATCACCGGTTACAGCGAGGATGCGCTGGCGCGCTGGCGCACCCGCGCGATCGGCTACATCTTCCAGCAGTTCAACCTGCTGGGCGTGCTGAGTGCGCGTGAGAATGTCGAGCTGCCCCTCAGCCTGCTGCCGATCCCGGCCGCGCGCCGCCGCGAGCTGGTGGACACGGCGCTTGAGGTGACCGGCATCACGGACCGGGCCGGGCACTATCCGCGCCAGCTCTCCGGCGGGCAGGAGCAGCGCGTTGCCATTGCACGCGCGATCGCCTGCGACCCGCTGCTGCTGCTTGGCGACGAGCCGACCGGCGCGCTGGATTCCAGGACCGCGAAGATGGTGATGGAACTGCTGGCGGAACTCAACCGCCGCTTCCAAAAGACCGTCATGCTGGTGACGCATGACCCGGCGGTGGCCGCCTACGGCCAGCGCGTGCTGCACCTCAATGAGGGACGGATCGAGGAGGAGGTACGGGCAGCGCATGCTGATGCTTAGGATGGCAATGCGCACACTGCTCGCGGGCGGCCTGCGCAGCGTATTGACAATCGGCAGCGTGGCGGTCTGCGTGTTCGTGTTCTCGCTCCTGCTCTCGCTGGACGAGGGCGTCAGCGCGATGCTGGAGCGCAGTTCGGATAAGGGAGTGCTGATCGTGTTCGAGAAGTACAAGGCCTGCCCGCCCTACAGCCGCCTGCCGGTCAGCTATGCCTCGCAGATCGCGGGGATTGAGGGCGTCAGTGCCGTCACCCCGGTGCGCTTCCTGCTGTCGGACTGCGGCACCACCACGAACCTGATCGCCGTACATGGCATCGAACCGGACCAGTTCCGCACATTCCGCGCACTTGATGTTGACGACAGCGCCTGGCAGGACTTCGAGGCCGAGAAGGGCGGGGCGATGGTCGGGCGCAAGGCGGCGGAGAAGTACGGTTGGCAGGCGGGCCAGACGGTCACACTGGCCCAGCTGCGCGGCGTCAGCTTCACCGTGCGTGGGGTGTTTGACAGCGGTGGTTCCAGCCTCGATGAGGTGGTGCTGGTGGACCGTGAATACCTCGAACAAAGCATAAACGAGATCGGCGAGGTGACGATGTTCCTCGCAAAGGTTGGCGACGGTGCGGATGGCGGGGCGGTGGCTGACCGGATCGACAGCAACTTCGCCAACTACGCTACGATGACCAGCAGCACACCAGAGAAGGGCTTCATGGCGCAGCAGATCAGCGGCTTCTCCGAGCTGGTGGCCTTTGCCCAGCTGATCGCCTGGGTCTCGCTCGGCCTGCTGATGCTGGCAACGGCGAACTCGGTGTCAATGGGACTGCGTGACCGGATGCGTGAGGTGGCGCAGCTGAAGCTGCTGGGCTTTGACAGCCGGCTGGCGGCGCAGCTGATCGTGATGGAATCCCTGCTGACCGGCCTGCTGGCGAGCCTGATCGGCGTCGGGCTGGGAATTGCGGTGCTTGGCAACGGGATGGCCAGCATCAGCGTCGAAGGCTACACGATGTATCCGCAGTTCACGCCGGCGACAGCCCTTGCCAGTTTCGTGGCCGGGGTCGGGATGTGCCTTGCGGGTGGTTACGTGCCGGCGCAGCGCGGCGCCACACGGCCGATCGGGCTGGCGCTGAGGGGGGTGGACTGATGAAGCTGCCCGTCGGCTACAGCCTGAGGAGCATGCTCAACCGTCCAAGCCGCAGCCTGATGACCAGCGGCGGCGTGGCGATCGCGATCTTCCTGTCGGTCACGATGCTGGCACTCGGCAAGGGCTTGAGCCGCACCGCCTCCTCCACCGCTGAGCCGCTGAACCTGATCGTGATGAGCTATGGCGCGGTCAGCCAGGAATTCAGCGCGGTGGAGCCGGCCTACATCCGTGCGATGGCATCGCTGGAAAGCATCGGTGGCGGGGTGGAACTCAGCCCGGAACTGTACATCAACACGATGGCCCAGGCTGGTGGGTGCCCGGCTTCCGCAGTGCTCACGCGTGGGCTGCGCAGCGGGAATGCCGGGCTGCACCCGAAGGTGAGTGTGGCCGAGGGACGCCTGCCGGAGCGTGGCAATGAAGTGGCGCTCGGGCCGCTGGTGGCAACCCGGCTCGGGATGGGCAGCGAGGAACTGGCGATTGGCAGCACACTGGCCTTCGAAGGCCAGGACTGGCAGGTCGTCGGCATCCTGTCCGCGCCGGGGACCGCCTATGAATCCGAGATATGGGCCCCGCTGGAGGACCTGATGGCGGCAGCACGCCGGGACGACTTCTCGATCGTGATCACCCGCGCAGCTGACCTGGCGACACTGGAGGATGTGAGGTTCGACCTGGACACGCGCACGGACATCCGTACGACAGTTGTCAGCGAGACGGAATACTTCGCGAAGGAGAGCGAGCGGCTGAAGCCGGTGCTGGCGGTCTGCGGCATCATGACCCTGCTGCTCGTCAGCGGCGGGATGATGGCCGGCATGAACACGATGTTCAACTCCGTGATGGGCCGCATCAATGAGCTGGCGGTGCTGCTGCTGCTGGGCTACCGCCGCTTCGAGGTGGTCGGTGGGATCATGCTGGAGGGCCTGCTGCTCTGCCTGCTGGGCGGCGTGCTGGGCAGTGCTGCCGGGCTATTGCTGTCCGGCGTGCCGATGAAGTTCAGCATGAGCGCCTTCCGCTTCGTGGTTGACCAGCAGGTGCTGCTGCAGGGCATCGGCCTCGCGGCGGTGATCGGGGTGGTAGGCAGCATTGTCCCGTCACTGCGCCTGCGCACACTGAGCATAGCGGCGGGGCTGCGCTCCGCAAAATGAGTCTTGAGCAACAGGGCCCATGGGCCTGGTATGTATTGTCACGTGAATAAGAGAGGTGCCAGATGATTAGACTGATCGCGATCCTCGCGCTACTGCTGATCCTGCCCGTGGCGGGCTGCAACAAGGGCGGGGCCAGCACTGAAAGCACGGCAGCGGGCACGGCGAAGGTGCCGCCCATCGTGTCCAGTGCGGAAGCTGCATCGACCGCAGCCGCGCCCACGAAGGAGGAGTCCAGCTACGAGCCGCAGGCCGGCAAGGAGCTGGAACTGTCCAAGGATGAGAAGGTGCTGATCGTCAGCGTGGCCGACCTGGACAGCAAGGCGAAGGACATGGAAGGACTTGTTGCACTGGAGGGCCGGGTGGCGGAAAGTTACCCCGACAAGGGCACGATCATCCTGGTGGACTGCGACAACATGAAGGGTTGCCAGGACGGCTGCTGCCCCCAGACCCGGGTGCCGGTACGCCTGTCCAGGGCTGCCGGAGAGGAGAAGGTCAGCGTTCCGGCGGTGGACGAATATGTGATTGTGGTGGCGGAGCTGAGCCTGACCGAGACCGGCTACAACCTGGCTGTGCGCGAGGTGCGCCCGGCGAAGCTGGGCTAGGCTGCGATCCTGAAAGAGGCACGATGGACTTGAAGCGGCCCATCGTGTCTCAGTTTGAAATGCAATAGAGACCTGTCGTCTCATTTGCAAACTGAAACGCTATTGCCTGAGTGCAATTCCGGCCTTTACAGGACTGGATGCAGCAATTTCTCAGGATCAGCCGGAAAATTCCACCCCGATCATGGATTCAGCGCCCTTATCGGGCATAATCTTTGTGCGGGACGCAATTTCATGGATCGTTGTTATAATGTATCCGGTTAAGGAACCCTTTCCATGCTGAAGGTTATCGTTACAATCTGTGCTGCGCTCCTGCTGTTTGGCTGCAGCTCATCCACTTCTGACACGCTGGATGCAACCCGCGAGAGCTCCAAGGCTTACTATCGCTTCCACGTCGTCGACAGTGAACCGACCGCCAGCAACATCTACTACACCTTCCCCGAGAACCAGACCTGGGGCAGCTTCTCCGTCTACCGCGTGATTGAGCCGATCGAGGACATCGACTGCTACGACGAGTTCGTGATCGAGGGCAAGGGTCCGGACGGCAACGGCCGCTTCGTGATGCGCGTCGTGACCGACCAGGAGCAGATCGCCGAGTACAGCTGGGACTTCTTCCTCGTATCCGGCATGTAGCCCTGCCTTCGGCAGTTCCCCACTCCGCCTCTTAAGTCGTTTGACCGCGACTTGATCTTCGTGCGCGTTTTTTAACACTCTTTTAAACCGGGGATTTGTGCCTGAATCCTAAAATATATGGGTCGGCTGTAATGCCGTAACCGGCACGATTTTCAAACACGAGCAAGGCGGATTTCGCAAGTGTTCAGGCGTTGCCTGAAGGGGCTGCTGGCCCTGATCGCAGTTTACATGTCCTTTGGCGCAAGCGCAGCGCTCTGCGCGGACACGCCTTCACTTGAGAGAAACAACGACAGCGTGCGCCTGCGCCTCAAGTGGAAGCACCAGTTCCAGTTCGCCGGCTGCTACGCCGCGCTGGAAAAGGGCTACTTCTCGGAACTCGGGCTGGATGTTGAGCTGATAGAAGGCGGCGTTGACAGCCCTGTGGAAGCCGTGCTGGATGGCCAGGCTGATTTCGGGATCGCGGGGCCGGAACTGTTGCAGAGCCGCCTCAACGGGGCGGACGTGGTTGCCCTGGCAGTGATCATGCAGCAGACCCCCTCCACCCTGATCAGCCTGTTCGACAGCGAGATCAGTTCCGTGTCGGACCTGCGCAACAGGCGCCTGATGCTCTACAGTGCTCCGCGCTCAGTTGAGATCAGCTCGATGCTGATGAAGGGCGGGCTGGCCGATGGGCAGTATGAGGTGCTGCCGCTGAATGGGAACGCCATGCAGCTGCTGATCGCCGGCAAGGTTGATGCCATCCAGGGCTACACCACAAATGAACCCTTCCTGCTGCACCAGCTGGGATACGAGACCCGGCTGCTGAACCCCTCCGATGAGAATGTCGACTTCTACGGCGACACGCTGTTCACGACGGAGCGGGAGATCCGTGACCACCCGGCGCGCGTGATGGCGATGCGCCAGGCACTGCTGCGGGGCTGGCAGTACGCCTACGACCATCCGGATGAGATTGCGGCCCTGATCCGCAGCAAGTACAACCCGCAGCTCGATGCGGAGCAGCTGGAGTATGAATCCCGCCTGACGCTGACGATTGTCAACCCGCCATTCTCCGACATCGGCCAGATGAGCTCTGACCGCTGGCGCCACATGGCCGAATACATGCAGGTGTTCGGCATGGTGGACGAGCTGGACCGCCTGGACGGAATGATGTACAGCGACTATGACATCCTTGATCCGGATGTCAGCCGCATGCGGCGCGCCCTGCTGGCACTGGCACTGGCTGCTGTACTGGCCTTCGGGCTGCTGCTGTTCTTCAACCTGAGCCTGCGGCGCGCCGTGCAGTTCCGCACCCGGGAGCTGACGGAGCTGAACCGCCAGCTCAACGGCCAGCTGGAGCAGAACCACAGCGTGCTGCAGGAGCTGGAGAAGCACCGCCGCGGCTATGCCGAGGCCCAGCGCATCGCGCGGGTTGGCAACTGGAGCTATGACGTCGTCAGTGGCGAGCTGGACTGGAGCGAGGAGGTGTTCCGCATCTACGGGCTGGACCCGCAGATCACCCCCTCGCTGGCCGACGCGCTGGAGGTGACGCATGAGGATGACCGCAGCATGCTGCGCATCGCCCTGCGTGACGCGATCCGCGATGGCCAGCCGGGTTCGATCGTGCGCCGCATCCACTACGCGGATGGACGCATCGGCTATGCCAACACGGTGTTCGAGCCGGTGATGAACGGGCAGGGACGCACGGTGATGCTGCGCGGGACCGTGCAGGACGTGACCGAGATCCGCCTCGCGCAGGAGGCACGGGAGCAGAGCGAACAGGCCTACAACGCCCTGTTTGACAACAGTATTGAGCTGATCTTCGTGGTCGACCCGCAGGGCCGGCTGATTGAGGCGAATGACAACGCCCTGCAGCGCTTCGGCTTCGGCCGGGCTGACCTGGGCAAGCTGGGACTGCAGGACATCACCAGCCGCAATGAGCATAACCGCGCGATGCGCGGCATCACGGAAGTGCTCACCGGCGAACGCCGCGGTGCGCTGCAGGAGTTCAGTGCCACCACGCGCAGCGGCGAGCGGATCTGGTACGAGTCAGCCGGCGTGCGGCTGGAGCGTGACGGGCAACCCTGGGCGGTGCTGGTGGTGGCCCGCGACATCACTGACCGCAAGCATGCCGAGGCCGAGCGCCGCCACCTGGAATCACAGCTGCGCCAGACCCAGAAACTGGAGGCGATCGGCACCCTGGCCGGCGGCATCGCGCACGACTTCAACAACCTGCTGTTCGCCATCCGTGGCAACGCCGACCTGGCGCTGACCCTGCCCGGAGACGAGGAGAACACGCGCGAGTGCCTGGCTGAGATCCTCGCGGCCTCGGCGCGCGCCACCGAGCTGGTGCAGCAGATCCTCTCGTTTGCCCGCAAGAGCGAGGTGGAGATGCGGGTGGTGGACCTCAACCAGACCTTCGCCGAGGTGCTGCGCCTGATCCGCGCCACTATCCCGGCCAGCATCGAGATTGTCAGCGAACTGAGCCACGGGGAGAACCTGGTATATGGCGACGTGACCCAGATGCACCAGCTGATGATGAACCTGTGCAGCAATGCCGGTTATGCGATGCGCGAGAAGGGTGGCCGGCTGACGATCCGCCTGCGCCGCTTCGGCCCGGTGGCCGAGTTCGGCGGGCGCGTGATGGACCCGGCCAGCAGCTACCTGATGATCAGCGTCGAGGACACCGGCACGGGCATCAGCGAGAAGGTGCGGGAGCGGATCTTCGAGCCCTTCTTCACCACCAAGGGCATGGGCGAGGGCACCGGCATGGGACTGTCCGCCGTGCATGGCATCGTGGTGGCAATGAAGGGTGCGATCGAGGTGCAGAGCACGCTCGGGGTCGGTACCACCTTCAACATCCTGCTGCCCGAGGCGCAGCCCGAGATGCTGGAGCTGCCCACGCTGCGCCGCGACGTGCCGCGCGGCCATGAGCGCGTGCTGGTGGTTGACGACGAGGAGGCGATCGTGCGCGTGATGTACACCTCGCTGAGCAACCTCGGCTACAGCGTGACGGCCTGCACCGGCAGCAAGGACGCGCTGGAGAAGTTCCGCCTGAGCCCGGACGGATTTGACCTGGTGATCAGTGACCAGGCGATGCCGGGCATGACCGGCAACCAGCTGGCACAGGAGATCCGCGGAATCAGGGATGACCTGCCGATCATCATCTGTTCCGGCAACAACACCGCACCCAGTACCGAGGAGGGGGAGCGTGCCGGTGTGGCGATGTTCCTGCACAAGCCGGTGGAGCGCCGCGAGCTGGCCGAGGCGATCCGCAGCCTGCTGGACTGATCAGCCGGCGGGCAGCAGCTCGAGCACGAAGTCGTCGTCAGGTCCGCGCCTCCAGGCGGCTGTGTCCTCATCGCCATCGTTGTCAAACCAGGGGCTGTAGGTGCGCACATGCACCGTGCGTCCATCGGGCAGGAACTCCAGCAGGCGGATCCAGCCCTCTCCGCCGAGCGGCAGGAACTGCGCGTTGAACAGCATCTGGTGGCAGTCGTTGCCGGCGTCGTTTGGCGTCGTCAGCCGGCCGACCATGTCGCCGCCGACATGCCCGCTGAACACGAACTGCATCAGCGGCTGCCCGCGCACCAGGCCGTTCCAGAGGTCCTCGCCGTCGCTGGTGTCATCCGCCGTGCCCTTGTAGCTGTAGGGGTTGGCCGCCTGGCTGTCACCCTTGCTGGCCCAGTCGTAGCGGGTATCGTCGTGGTACATGTAGGCATGTGTCAGCAGCAGCTGGGTATGCCCGCTGTACTGCGGCAGGCTGCAGACCGCATCAGCCCAGCGCACGATCTCAGCCCGCGGACCCCATTCCAGAGAGACGATCAGCATCTTCCTGCCGTCCGGCGCGGTGAAGTCGTAGATGGCATTCTCCATGGTCACCCTGCCTCCGTCCGGCGACCATGAATCAGCCAGCATGCCGCCCTGGGCCGGGTCCAGCAGCGGGAAGTCCTCCAGCCGGAAGTAGTCACTGAAGCGGCTGTTGCGGTTCTCAGCATTCTGCCGGCCATAGTCGTGGTTGCCGGTTGCCATGATCACCGGGATGTCATCGCTGACCCGGCCGATGGCCTGCCGCGCATTGCGCCACTGCTGGAAGCTGTTCTGGTTGCCACTGCTCTGGGCGGCGAACAGCACGCCGTTCTGGAACACGATGTCGCCTTCCTGCAGCACGAGTGCGATGTTGAACTGCTCGCGGTGTTCACTGATCCAGTCCATGCAGTCATTCAGGATGTGCATGTGCTCACTGTGGTCCACGTAGCTCTGGATGTCCGGCAGCACCACCATCAGCCAGCTGTCCTCCTCAAAGGGCCAGTCATCAGCGGAAGCGGGACCGGTCGTTGCCAGGATCAGGGCCAGCAGCAGGCAGGCCGACAGGGTGGGTTTGCGCATGGCCCATTCTAGCGGTGGAATGTGTTGCTAAGGCGTGTGGAAGTAGACCTTGTCCGCCACGTAGCCCGGGATCTCCAGCTTGCCGGGGTAGAGGATATGCACGGTCACATAGCCCTCGAAACCAGGTTCCAGCTCGATAACCGGGTCCGTGTAGTCGATGTAGCTCGCCTCCGGCGGGTCCACCACGTACCAGGTGTTCGGGTTCTCGGTGATGTCGAGGTCAATCTCGTCCAGCACCTGAAGGCGGTAGCGCTTGCCGGTCTCGATGATGTACGGGTCGTCCAGGCTGCCGTCACCGCCCAGCGGCGTGTCGAACAGCAGCAGCTTGGGCAGCGGGGCCAGCAGGTTGATCTTGATCGCGTCCTCGAACTCCGGGCTGACCCAGTCATATTCATTGCCCTGCGCATCCTTGTAGCGCGCAACGGGTGTCTTGTAGCGGTAGCCGGCCAGCACGAAGGCCGGTTCGTAGATCCGCAGGTCGAAGTTGAACAGCGCACCGGAGGCATTGCTCAGGTTGAGGCTGCTGGCAGGCGTGATCTGCACGTCGAAGTTCTGGAAGTACTTGCCGGCGAAGTAGGCGACCGGATAGATGTTGGCATCCATCGTGAGCGGGCCGCTGCCGAGGTTCTTCCAGATGCCGTCGGCGAAGTCGTCAGCGCCACCCTGCACGCCGGGGTTGATGCTGCCCTCCACCACCTCAGCGCTGCCGAGCACGTGCAGCGTGATCCTGTCCAGGGTGTTGAACGGGTCCTCGCTCTGGTTGGCATAGACCGTCACGTTGACAACCTGGCCCGGGCGGCGCTCGGTCAGGGCCGGCACCACGTGGATGCTGTCCTGCGCGCCGAACTGCTCGAGCTGGCTGACGCGGTCGGTCCAGATGCGCGCCACCTCGCCGAACTGGCTGAGGCGCTGCATGCGGCAGTGCAGGGTCACCTGGCGGCCGGGCTCAATATCCGCTCCCGTGATGCGGCCGAGTGCCAGGCCCTGGTTGAGCGGGTTGGCATTCTCAAAGGAAGTCAGTTCGGTGAACCAGACCGAGATGTCGCTGAGCTCGGCGTCGCCGGAGTCATCGTACTGGTAGGCATTGCGCAGCTGCAGCAGGCCGCTGTCGAGCTGGATGTCCTCCACCGTGCCGACGATGGTCACGTCGTCATCGGCGTAGTACTGCTCATCTGTGCGCAGCTTCTCTTCCAGGGCATCGCTCAGGCCGTTTAGGTCACTGTCATGCAGCCATGTCTCGTTCGAGTAATCCCCGTCCCCGTTCAGGTCGCGCGCCAGTGCACCACTGGCCGGGTTGAGCCGGGTCGGAGCGCTACTGGGCTGGCCGGGAACCGTGCTTGTGGCATAGATGTCCAGGTAACTGCCGGACTGGCCGTTGGGGACCGCCTGGATGCTCTGCTGGATGCCGTAGCTCCGTCCGTCGTCTGGCAGCTTGAAGGGGAAGGACAGGGTGAACACCGCCGGGCCGTCCGGGCCGCTGGGCTGGTTGGGCTCGCCGGTGGCCGGGTTCACAGCGGGCAGGAAGTCCGTCTGCAGGTAGCACAGCTTATCGCGGTGCACTTCATCGAACATCGCCGTGCCGAAGGGCAGCGGGAAGTCAATCGGATAGTGATACGCACCGGGATCCTCGATGGGGTTTATCAGGCGCATCACCGAATAGCAGTCGTAGCTGTCCGGGTCTGAGGGTACGTACTGTCCAAGCGCGCTGCCAGCCTTGCCGCAGAGGTCCAGTAGCTGCATGTCCAGGAAGCGCAGGCTCGCGGTCAGCTCGGCGTTGACAGCCTGGCCGCTGGCGGGGCCACCCGGATTTCCGTCACGATCGAGGGTGACGACCGTGAGCGCTGCCGCGGACGAGACGCTCTCAGCGGAGACCAGCAGCTCAAAGCGGGGCGGAAGCCCGCTGCCCGGCTCGCGGATGCCGTCTGAGTATGGCACCTGCTGCAGCAGTTCTCCATCAGCGTACAGGTGGAAGTGGTCAATCGTGTTGCCGAAGTTGCGGGCGATGGTCGTGATGTCCGCCAGGTTCAGCTCCCCGTTGCCATCCCCGTCCACCCAGTAGCGCGGGTTGAAGCGGCTCCAGGGATCGTTGCCGGTGGTGGACTGGCCGAAGTACAGTGCCAGCGGAATCAGGTCGGCGACGTTCACCTCGCCGTTGTGGTCGTAGTCCCCGAGGTTGACCGCGGTCCAGTTCAGCTTCAGGTAGTTGTCAGCGGCGGGACTGATGATGAAGTCGGTCACGCGGTTGTCAACCGCGAGGATGCTGGGATCACGCTCCTCCGGCAACCCGCTGAGCTGGATCTCGGCCGTGGCCACGGCTCCATGCAATGGTGCAAGGCTGATGTCCAGCATATTGCCATTGACCTGCGCCAGGGCAAGCAGATCGGCAGTGCTGCTCAGGAATACACTGCCTTCCGCCGGACCATCGGCAAGCCCGATGCTGCGGGTGGCACCTGTGGAGGGGATGTTGGCAGCGGACAGGCGGAGGCCATCACGGCCTGACTGCAGGACCTCAATGGTGAGCGGCCTGCCGCTCCGCTCCGTATCCGCGCCAGCCTTGCCACCGCCGCCGCAGGAGTACAGCAGCAGGAGCAGCGGGAGCGCGAGCAGTTGGAGCCGTTGCCAGTTCATTCGTACAGGTCCTTGAAGGAGGATGCTTCCCGCTTGAGCAGGGCCGGGTCGGCAATTGCCTTGCCGATCTGCTCACAGAGGATGACTACTCCCTTTTCTATCTCACTGGTTGCGGTCCGGCTAAATGATAACCTGAGCGCATTGATGTCGGAATGGTCCGGCATCAGGAACGCTCCCGGAGTGAAGTCCACGCCCGCGCGCCGTGCCATGCTGAGCAGTGCGATCCCGCGGATGCCGGCCGGCAGCTTGAGCCAGAAGGCGAAGCCGCCGTTCGGGATGTCGTAACTGCAGCCCTCCGGCAGGTGCTCTCGCAGCAGCTTGTCCATGATGTTCCTGCGCTTGCGGTATTCCCGGGCCGCATGCCGCACATGCTTGGAATAGTAACCGCGCTGGATGAACTCATGCAGCAGCACCTGCAGGAAGTAGCTGTCCCCGCTGTCTCGCCCGAGCTTGGCAGCCACGATGTCGTAGGCCAGGCTGGAGGGCGCGCAGATCCAGCCGACCCGGATGCCCGGCAGGAAGGACTTGGCGAAGGTGCCGATGTGGATCACGTAGTTGCCGGAGTCCATTGCCTTCAGCGGCAGCGGGGCCTTGCCTTCATAGCGCAGCTGGCGGCCATAGTCATCCTCGATGATCGGCAGCCTGAAGCGCTCCGCCAATTCCAGCAGGGCAGATCGCCGCTCCACGGACATGGTGATCCCGGTCGGGTTGTGGTAGGTCGGCGTGACTACGATCGCCCCGATGTTGCCGGACTGCAGTTCCTGTTCCAGCAGATCGGTGCGCATCCCATGTTCGTCCAGTTCAATCTGCACAAATGGAATTCGCTGGACCGAAAGGCAGTTGAATATGCCATGGAAGGTCGGGGCTTCGATGGCAACCTTCTGGCCCGGCTTCAGGATCATGGAAAGCACGAGCCCGAGCGCGCGGCGGAAGCCGCCTGAGATGATGATGTCGTTCTCACCTTCGGCCATCGCCACACCGTTGAGCGCCATTTCCTTCTCGAGGTGCTCAACCAGCGGCTGGTATCCCTGCGGATGGCCGGTGTCGAAGAAGAACTCCTGCGGGTTCCAGAGCATGCTGGTGGCAACCTGCTTGATGCGGTCGAAGGGGAACAGCGATGGGTCGGGGAAATTGCTTACGAAAGAAATGGTTGATCCGTGGAATTTCCGGCTCATCGGAACGCCGAAGAACTCTGTCGGGATGACAAGCGGCTCCCACTCAAGCGGTACACGGTTCTGCTGGGAGGCGATGGTTTCATCGCGGGTGCGCAGGTTGCTGCCGAGCACGATCTCCGGATGTTCGGTGATATAGGTGCCGCTGCCACTGCGGCGTTCGATGATGTTCTCCGCCGCCAGCATGTCGTAGGCGTTGAAAACCGTGGTGACGGAGACGTCAAGGTCCCTGGCCAGGTTGCGCACGCTCGAAATCCGCTCGCCGGGGGCGAGCAGGCCGTCACGGACGAGACTCACGATCTGTTCATGGATCTGAAGGTAGAGAGGAGTCTGGCTGTCCTTATCAAGCAGGATCTTAAGGTCCACGCACCTCAATTATTCCAGAATCAGCAAAGCAGAAAGTAATCACTTCGTATCGTTTTTGGAAGAACGCTTTGTGGCAGCACTTATATGGCGGTTCAGGTGGCCGGCCTGGGGACTGCCCGTTCGCCATTGATACAGGTCCACACCTTATATTCCAATCAGTACATTCTGATGTCAATGTTCAGTAGTATTGAGACTGCCGTATTCTCCGTCAGGCCTTTATCCATGGGGAATCAGTGATCATGCCAAAATCATCAGAAAGTGATCATTGCTGCAATATCAATAGCTGAGTATCATCTCCATAGCGCACCTCCATCGGCCCGTGGGGTGCGCTATCCTCTTTCTTGGGCCTGCCGAATACCCCCGCACGAATTCCAGCTCCTGAGATCCTGTTGCAAAGTGATCACTTTCTCATACATACAAAGTGATCATTGAGATGCACCCCATAATCCCGTACCATGCTAAGGGGATCCGTGCCCGTGGATCCCGTGAATCTCGGCACGTATTGCGCGCCGAACTGGTCCAGGCGGGTGCGAGCCTGCCTGCAGCATGAATAACTTACGCTTACACCAAAAGCGCCGCGAGGCAGTTATTCAAGGCGGTGGAGCAGCAATGACTCCATCGCCTTAATGCTTTCTAAGGGAACAGGGAACAGGGAACGGGGATCAGGGAACGGGGATCAGAAGCAGAAACAGAATCAGAAGCAGAATCAGAAGCAGAAGCAGATTCTGTAGCGGCGGCTTCCAGCCGCCGGACTTCAGAGCTTACATAACTCAGCATCCACTAACCAAGCTATCAGGAATCTTCTGGCGGCTGGCTGCCGCCACTCCAGCGAGCAAAATGCTCGCGCTCCAATCCTCATCCCGCATACCTCATACCCCATCCCGCAGTAAAGGCCCGAGCCCTGCGCCCAGCGGCCTTTACAGCTGCCGCTCGATCTTGGCAATCGTTGCGTTACGGTCCCGGTTGTCCGGGTCGAGCTTCGCGGACTGCTTCAGTGAGGCGAGGGCCAGTTCGGTGCTGCCGGTGGAAAGGTAGAAGCTGGCCAGCATGTCATGCGCGTCCGGGTCGGACTGGTTGTGCTGAACGTGCAGCTGCAGCAGCGCAATCGCCTGCTTCGGCAGGCCGTCGCGCACCAGGTGCTTGCCGGTCGAGACCACCAGCTCAGTGAGCTGCTGCTCGCTCAGGCTGCGGCTGGCGGCACTGTAGATCCGCTCCGCCCCGCGCCCGCCATTCTCGTAGAAGTCGTGCTCCAGGTCGCGGCGTGCGATGAAGCGCGGGTCCTCGAAGTCCGCATAGGGCAGCCAGTCGAAGGCCGGGTGCGGTCCGTCCAGCACGGTGCCGGCCAGGCGCTCGGCCACGCTCAGGCCGTTGGCGGAATTCGTCAGCATGATGATCCCGCTGCCGAGCTGCGGGTCGACCATCACGAAGCTGCGGTAGTCCAGGTTGTCACCCCACTGCCAGACATTGTTGCCATGGCGGCCGGCCTCGATGCCGAAGCCCAGCCCCCAGTAGACGCTGCTGTCATTCTCGCCGCCGAAGAAGCCGGTCGGGCGGGCCTGGGCAGTGCTCATCATGCTGGCCAGCTTGTTGTCAATTCCCTCGCGGCGCAGCAGGGCCTCGATGAAGCGGCCGTAGTCCTCAGCCGTTGTCAGCAGTGTGCCGGCCGGGTTCATCGTGCGCCGTGTCGGCAGGGTCTGGCCGGTCGGCCGGCCCAGCAGGTCATGCCCGCCGGCCAGCTTGCGCGCCACCTGCTCATCGGCGACATAGCTCGAGTTGCGCATCCTGAGCGGTCCGAACACCTCGGACTGCATGAAGTCCTGCAGGTCCTCACCGGTGATGCGCTGCACCACCTGCTGCAGGTAGACGAAACCCTCGCCGGAGTATTCCCAGCTGCTGCCGGGCTCGAATGACAATTCGAGCTCCGCCCCGCTGGTCCAGTTCGGCAGGCCGCTTGTATGACTGAGCACCATCCGCGCCGTGATCTCACGGTAGCGCGGGTCATGCTTCAGCCGCGGGTTCTCCTCATACTCGCACAGCGGGCGGTCGAGGTCGATCAGTCCGCGGTTGGCCAGCCGCAGCACGGCGTAGGTGAACAGCGGCTTGGACAGTGAGGCGGCGAAGAAGCGCGTGTCACGCTCCACCGGCCGGTTGGTGGCACGGTCCATCGTGCCGAAGTTGCCAACATAGCTGACGCGGCTGTGCTGCAGGACGACAACGGACATCCCGGGGATGTCAGCACCGTCCATCAGGCGCGGCACCAGCCTGTCGAGGTCACCGTGGGTCAGTTTCGCCGGGATGGCCTGGGCCTGGCCGGCTGTGAGTACACTGAGGAAGATGACTACGGTGGCGATCAGTCTTCCCAGGCGGTCCGCATCGTGAATCCATCCCTGCAGGTGCAGCATTTCACTTCCCATCCACGTTAAGTGTCATTCCCCGATGCAGTGCAATAGACGCGCCCGATCTCGCGATGGTTTCGGCTGTGTCAGGAAAATCCGGAATGTTTATGGATGGCGGTGAATTAGATGTGAAGAAACGCGCAAGGTTTCATGACCCGGGTTGTCAGGGGGCTGCGTGGCGTGTCCGCGCCAGTCGCTTTACACTCCATATGACGCAGACAAGCGCTGATTGTTCCGGTAACGCGCGGAAATTCCGGAAAACGCTAGCGGCGCTTGCGGATCAGGAAGTACAACGAAACCGCTGCGCCGACGAACACCAGCGCGGATGCGACAACCACTGGAATGGTCTCGGAGGTGGTGCCGCCAAGCACCACGAAGCAAGTGCCGAAGAAGCCGGCGAACACCCCGATGCAGCTCAGGCAGGCGATGCCCAGGCCGCGTATGAGGGATCGTCCACCGCCGCTTGACTGCTGGAAGCTCGGCGGCGGAGGCGGAGCTTCGCGTGACCACTGCTGCGCTCCACCCTGTTGCCACTGCGGCGGCGGTGGCGGGGCGGAAGGTGGATCCGGCGGTGGAGGTGGAGCAGCTTCGCCGTGGTTCTGCGGGGCATGCGGGGGATCGACCGGATCGTGTTCGTTATCATGCGGGAAGTCGTTCATTGCCAGCCTCCGAGGCGCAGGATGCTGGGCAGCTCGATCCCGGCCCAGGCGCAGTAACCGGCCCCGAGTGCCACCGCTCCCCAGAAGCCGCAGATCAGGGGCGGGCTCTTGGCGAAGCAGCGGGTGTCCATCCGGCCGTGCCACATCATCACGACGTAGCAGAACACGGTGCCAAGCGCGATCAGCGTGAGCACGTACTTCGGCCCGGCCAGCAGCATCGCGAGGAAGGCCAGCGTGGCGGCCTTGCAGAAGGTGAAGGCGATGCCTTCCCACTTGGCGGCCTCGCGGCGCTGCAGTTCAGCGTTGTCAGGCTGGGCCTGTCCCACATGGCTATCCATCGGCTCTCTCCCCTGCTGCGGACTGCAGCGGATGCTGTTCCAGATTATCGCGCCTGTCACGCGTCCTTGCATACAGCCCCGCCCCGCCAGCGGCAATGAACAACAGGCAGACCCACTGGGCGAGTGACAATCCGGCGAACAGGCCGTCCTGCTGGCGCGTGGCTTCCACGGTAAACCTGAGCAGGCCGTAGCCCGCCAGGTAGCAGAGGAACAGGTCGCCTTCCTCAGCGAGGCGTGTGCGCAGCCAGAGCAGCAGTCCGAGCAGGGCAATCAGGCCAAGCGCCATGTAAAGCTGGCTCGGGTGCACGGTGTTGCCATCCTGCGCGGCTGCCCAGGGCAGGTTGCAGGCGCGGCCGCCGCAGCAGCCACTGAACCAGCAACCGAAGCGGCCGACGGCTTCACCGGCAGTCAGGGCCAGCGCGAAGGGCATGCCTGTGCTGTAGCGGATCCCGAGCCGTGACTTGGCAATCTCGACGGCGATCCAGCCCACTAGCAGGCCACCAAGTACGGTCCGGCCGCCGCCGAAGGGGCTTGGCAGGGATGTGTCGCCTGTCGGCAGGCCGAGCGCCAGCCACTGGCTGAGCTTCGCTCCGACAGTGCCGCCGAGCAGCGCGGCAGCCAGCAGGATGATGCGTGCATTGCCGGTTGGCAATGGATGGCGGCTGAGGCGCTGGGCCAGCATGAACACGATGCTGCCAACGAGGTAGCCGGCGGCGTGCAGGCTGCTGCCAAGCGCCGGGTTGCTGCCCGGCTCAGGCACCCTTGCCATCCACGAGCGTGCTGCCATCGCGGCGGTAGCGCGGCCTGCCATCCGGGAAGTCGGATGCATCATCGAACAGCCAGCGCCAGCAGAAGCTCAGGCGGCGCGGGTCCTCCTCGAAGCTGCCGCTGTGCACGCAGCACTGGCGGATGCGGTCGGAGTTGAAGGTGTGGGCGTCCATGAACTGCTTGATGGTGATGCGGAAGCCGCGGGTGGCCAGCTCGTTGCCATCGGGCCGCTCGCCGCCGCTGCGTCCGCCGAGCCGTTGCCAGATCCCTCCGAGCTTCTCGAACAGGCCCGGCACGCAGGCGCACATGCGCGAGACCTCGAGTGCGAGCTGCGGCGCCCCCGGCCCGAGCTGTTCGCTCAGCACCTTCGTCAGGCTGCCGCTCTTCAGCATGTCAACGACGGGCTGGCTCAGGCCGTCGAAGGTGATCGTATTGGCAACGAGGTGCACCCACTGCCTGAGGTTGTCGCGCCCGATCAGCTGCGGCAGGGACTTCCAGCTGCCGTCGGACAGCTTAAGCATGTATGAGATGTCGCAGCAGTCGCGGTGCGAACAGGGCAGGGGCACGAAGTCGTCCGCCGTCATTGCGCCGTCAGTCCAGCCGGCCAGCCGTTTCAGGATGCCGGTCGGGGTGGTGCGGTCCATCGGGTCATAGCCCGGGAAGCGCCCGCTGCCGAACATCGGCTGCAGGGCCACGCCGGAGCAGTAGGGGCTGTCCAGCCCGTGCCGGATGATGCGGCCGCACTGTTCCTCGTTGACATTGCGCATCACGGTCGTCACCAGGGTATGGAAGATGCCGCGCTCGTTCATGCGCGCACTGGCCAGCAGTTTCTCCTCCAGCACGTCCTCATTGCGCAGCACGTGTGAGGTGTTGCCATCGAAGCCGTCGAACTGCAGGTAGACCTCCACCTGGCGGCGATGGGCCGCGAGGAAGTCCAGCAGCGTGTCGTTAGTGGCAATTTCGCGGCCGTTGCTGTTGAGCATGATGCGGGTGATGTTGCGCGTTGCCAGCGCTTCGATCATCGGCACGATGTCGCGGCGCACCGTCGGTTCGCCGCCGCTGAGCATCACAACGCCGAGCCGGCCGCCTTCGCGGGCGAGCATCGTGTCCACCGTTGCCAGGATTTCCGGGAGAGTCGGGCGCTCCTCGACGGGTTCGGCCGTGCCCGGTGGCTTCGCACTGGCGAAGCAGGCCGGGCAACCGTAGTTGCAGCGCTCGGTGACGTTCAGCAGCAGGATGCAGGTGTGCTGCGCATGGCTTGCGGGCAGGCCATGGCGATAGGCATCCGGGAAGCCGCCGGGCAGGCCGGGGCGGTCGGGGACCACTGTGCTTGTCGGCGTGGACCAGCCGCGGCGGCCCTGCCAGAGTGTGGCATCCTCCTCGTAGAGGGACTCCGTCTCGCCGTGCACCTCGCAGAAGCGCCGCATCCAGATGCTGCCGGAATGGCTGACGAGCATGCCGTCCTTCCAGACCCCGGCCTCATCGCTGGCGCGCTGCCTTTCCGCAAAGCAGTGCGGGCAGACGGTCTGCACGAATTCCTCGATGGTGTACTGGCGCAGCTCTGGCGCTGCGATGCCTTCCGGGTCCACGCGATGAGTATAGGGGGAGTAGTGTTCAGTGGGCAGTGGTCAGTAGTCAGTGGGCAGTAGTTCTTGGGCGGAAGGGGAGCAGGCCAGGCAACGGCAAAACCGGATTTAACGAACTTCCGCCTTGCCCAGCGGATGAAGCTACTTCATTGGCAGCGAGGTCGCTTCAGCCAGACCCGCTGGCCGATATGTTGCCAGACTGACATCTTGCCTCCGGTAACTTCAGGCCGACCCGCTGAAGCTTGCCTTCAGCGCAGGCCCAGACCGACGAGCAATCCTGAGAGACGCATTATCCAGGCGATTGTGCATTTAGTCTAGGAAGAACTGTTTATCTCCGCTGCTCATCCGTACGAATTGATGATTGAAGTCACAGACTGGTGCGACTTGCTTTGGATTAGGTATATTATTGCACGAATAAACTGACTGGAGTGGAGGCAATGAGTTACCTTGTGGAAGGGAGAACATACATCCAACTTCAGCTATACACTTGGCATTAATTGCGTCATGAATTGTCTGTGTGCTACAAATAGGGAAGGTTGACAACTATTATGAAGAATAGAATGTTAGAGTTCGGGATAGCTCTCTTGACAGTCAGTATGTCATTTGTTCTTTGCCAGACTACGGCATATGCCGAAAGCATAGACCAGTTACTCACTTCATATCTGCATATCACGGATTCTACATTGCTGAAACTCAACGACGAAGAAAGATTGTGGCTGTGTTCCAAAATGTACGACTCTCAGTCAAGCACTGAGGATGACCAGATCCTATCTCAGATCCAACTAAAAATCGATCAAGATGAGTATTCAGTCATTCTCAAAACTCTTCATCCATCTGTTTATCATATGTTTTACCAAAGGATATCTACAGATAGTTATCTTTACAATTCAGTTGATAAAGTTGTGAAACAAAATATTGACAGTGGTGTTCTTACAAAAGAAGATCGTGCATTACTAGAAGGCAATGATATAGTCCTCTACAGTATCTTACGTGTAATTGATAAAATGTTAAGAAACTCAGAGTCGAACAGGATGAATCTTTCGGAAGAAGATAAATTATTGCTACTTACAATTTTTGAATGTTATCATTCAAATCCTAGTTACGAATACTTAATGGAAAATCTCCCATAAATTCTGCGCATGTTTGATCATCCAAATTCCTTCCCTTCATCCCGGGACCACTAACGATGTTGGAGAACCAGCATATCATGTAGCCTATTACCCCCTCTCAAGTTCTGTTTTCGTGCTCCCAGCTGCGCCTGAATTCCTCAAGGCTCAACCCGTTACTTCCACCCGACCCGGATGCGGCGGCATTTCGTCTTCGACTCAACCCGTTTCTTCAGCGCGACTCGCTGGCAGCGTATGCGCCAGACCAAGTTCTGTTTCCCGCTCATGCGAGCATTCACGGGTCTGCAATGCAGCTCAAGGCAAAGCCTCTCGCTGATTGCGTGGACAGGAGGGTATCCAACGGGAGAAGTAACTTCAACCCGATCACGCCTGCGGCGTGATTTCGCCTGCGGCTCAACCCGTAACTTCAGCGCGACCCGGGCGGCTTAGCCGACCGCAGCGCCAGACTGCTGAAGCTTCAGCTGAAGCAGAAAGGCAAAACGGGACCGGATCCTTCTCGCGGGTCCAGTCCCGTTTGTGCTTCTCGTTCCTGTCGTACTTCCTCGGGCTGTGGCTGCCACCGCCCCTGTACTCCAGGATGTGCCGGATATGCTCTTCAGCACGTCCGTACTTCAGTACGTGCTCCTTCTTACGGGAGCCCTTCTTCTTCTTCGGCATATGCGCCTCCCGTGGCGAAATGTTTCCGCAGAAACAATACCCCAAAGCCATTGACACGCTTCTGATTTTCCGTGGTATTCTCAACGGTGCCTGTGTTCCGTATCACAGAATCCAAGCGGGGTGCGGGCAAAACACAGTGGGTGCACGAAGGATTTGAAGAGTAGAGATACCGGTTTGCTGAAGGCTGTCTACCAAGATTGACCCGACTCCGTTTTCCCCCTCCCAAGAACCCGACTCACGCAACTGTTTTTCTGGAGATTGTATGAATATCTATGTAGGCAACCTGTCATACAGGCTTTCTGATGTCGAGCTTCGCAACCTGTTTGAGGAGTTCGGTTCTGTTTCCTCGGCCAACATCATCAAGGACAAGTACAGCGGCCAGTCCAAGGGCTTCGGCTTTGTCGAGATGGACAACGAGGATGAGGCGAAGCGTGCAATGGAGGCCATGAACGGCAAGGAAGTCGGCGGCCGCGAGATCGTGGTGAATGAAGCCCGCCCGCGCAAGGAGTTCGGCGGCGGCGGTGGCGGCGGTGGCCGTCGCGGCGGTGGTGGTTATGGCGGCGGTGGCGGCGACCGTGGTGGCTATGGCGGCGGTGGCGGCTATGGCGGCGGCGGCGGCGGCTACAGCGATGGCGGCCGCGGCTGGTAAACAGCCCCTCCCGGCATTGAAGCCGGGAATCAAACCCGACTAATCAGACGGTCAGTGCTGGTCCGGATCCTTCAGGACCCACTGGCCGTCCTTGTTTTCCACGTACTGCGATACGCGCAGCTGGGCCTGCTCCAGGAACTTCTGGCAGTTGCGCACCAGCCCGACCCCCTCCTCGAAGCGGCCCAGCAGTTCCTCCAGCGGAAGCTCACCGCGCTCCATCTCCGCCACGATCTCCTCGAGGCGGGCGAAACTGGCCTCGAACGCGCCAGCGCCTGATTCAGCCTGCGGGCTCACTGCATCGCCATCCTTGCCGGGCATCTCTTCCTCCGTGTGATCGGCCGCCTCATCGTGGGTGCCGAACAGATCCTCAACCATGCGAGCATTGTAGCTGAAGCGAGCCGTATGGCCACCTGGCCCTGCGCTGCCTCCAGCTTGATTGTGAAACCCCGGCAAACCCGGCTTACAGTCAGAATTGGAGGGTTATACATATTATTGGTAAGTCCATGTGCCAGCACTTTTGCAGGTCGCAAGCAATGGGTAAAAACTGTTTGACATGCCCGAGTTGTGAGTACCTGTGACCGCCGGTTTCGGCAGGCAGGGGGCTGGACAGACCGGGTAGTTTTGCCATTTTAGTCAATTCTCGCTTGACAGGGCCCGTTTGAGACAGGAAGCGGATTCATCGTGAAGAGGGAATGGACTGAAATTGTGAATTATGGAAAAAATTGAAAAATTAAGCAAAATTTAAGATTCAGTTTGACTTCCATGATTATCAAAGGGTAAACTACTTAGGTTGTGGATGCAGCAGGTGTGCGGATACGCTCGCTAAACTGCATTGTAAGGAAAACTAAATTAGAAAGGCATGTGAATTTCTGAGGAGAAGGGAAATGACACACCTGAATTTCAGCAAGCTTGCAGCTACCGTACTTACTACGGCTGTGCTGGGAGCATGGATTGTTGGCTGCGGCGGAGGCAGTACCTCCCCCGACCCGGTCAACCTCAATGATCCCGGCAGCAACGGGATCGTCGGCGGCGATAACCTGACCGGCAACATCAGCGTGGGCCTGCCCCAGGCTGGATTTGCCCCCGACCAGGTTCCCGGTGCATCCGTAGATGCCCCGCTCGGCCTTAACACCGAGTATTCCCCGGTGTTCGGCGGCGTTGAGACCACCAAGTCCTCCGCCAAGAGCTCCTCAGCCCTGCAGCCAGGTGACGACATGGCGATCCGTGCCGCGACCATTGCGGATTTCGGTGCCGAGCCGGACTATGACGCTGAGAACCCGAGCTTCACCGAGGGTGAGATCGTCACCCTGTGGGTCGAATACGAGGTGAGTGGCCAGGCTCCCGGCGTGGCCATCAGCTGGTACTCCGCTGAGACCGAGATTGACTACACCGCGCCCTTCATCGCAACTGACGGCGCCGGTGTCTACACCACGAAGTTCACCGCCACCGTGCCCGTCGGCTCCGCCGGCCAGGCCAGCTATGACTTCACCCTCGACTACGGCAAGATCACCAGCGTGGTGGTCGGCCCGGGCGTGGAAGGCCCCGACACCGTGAACGTTCCGTTCACCATTGAGGCCAACACCCCGAACGAGGAATACACCTACGAGCCTCCGACCGAGACTCCTCCGGGCGATAACCCGGACTGTGTCCCCGATATCAGCGTGGCCTGGAGTGACGATGACCTGTCGGTCACTGCCACTTCATCCGCTGCCCTCAAGAGCATCACACTGCAGTTTGAGGACTTTACGAGCCAGAGTTTCAACTACGAAGGCCAGAACGTTTTCGTGGCTACCGCGTCCGGTACCGGTTCCAACAGTGGAAAGAGGCTGCGTGGTACATATGTCGAGTCCGGTTGCAACTCTGATTACTGGAACGAGTCAGGCGATGGTGAATACTTCGGCCACAATATCACCGGTCACAACCTGATGGTCTGGGAAGACCTTATCCAGAACTCCGACTACGACTACAACGACTTCGTCTCCTCGATGTTCCTGAAGGAGATCCGCGATGGCAACGGCGACCTGATCGAGATCAACCTTGAGATCAAGGCCCTGGCCCGTGGTGCCGGTTACGACCATGACTGGCAGTTCAACATCGACAGCGCCTTCCCGGGTGCGGTCTGTGTCGCGACCATTGACCAGTACTACGCCACCGGCCTCCGTCATGGACCGCAGCGCGTCTGGTACTCCAACCAGGGTGTCAGCATCCCGGTATTCGTCAGCAGCAAGCAGGCCCTGCCGGCTCCTAAGGGCTACTGGGCGACCAACGCCTTCGACAGCCAGCCCGTCGTGCAGGGTGACTACGCGATCGTGAAGATCCAGTTCAGCACCCCGATGAAGCAGGGCAGCTACACCGCAATGCCATACGAGCCCGAGCTGCGTGTCCATCCGAGTGGTGGCAACGTCTACGTTGTTCCGCTGTGGACCAAGCCCGGTGACTACATCGATTCCAACGGACGTCCGCTGGCCTTCATCGTGCCCAACACCTACGCATGGTGCGCGGAGAGCAAGAAGATCTGGAACGTCTATCCGGGATTCAACGACTTCGCCAACTGGGCCAATGGCACCGCCGCTGAGCCCAACGTGAAGTTCTATGACACTGCTCCGGTTGGTGACATCTTCAATGAGTCCTACAACCTGATCAACTCAGTCGAGTTCATCACCGAGTAATCCTTCTCCGAGGAAAACGGGGGGCCCGCAGTGCGGGTCCCCCATTTTTTTTGCCCGCTCATGCCAGCATTCGCGGGTCTGACCCTGCGGCTGCGCATTCGCGCATCCGGGTCGGGTTGAACTTGCAGGTGATTGGGAGGTGCTTCGGGCAGGAGGAGTGGAACTTGTTTCACTCCGGTATGCAAACTGCCGAGCGCTTGCGTGAGGCAGCAGGAGATTCGGGTCTGGCGTTAGAATCAGTGTAGCAATCCCGGAGGCTGATCATGTCCGGAACCGATTCCTGCAAAACCTGCTTCGCGATTTCCCCAAAGCATGCGTACCTTATTTCGCTGCTGATGTTGCTCCTGTGCTGCCAGCCCCACCTGCAGCCCGCTACCACTACGGCGCTTCCACAGGGGCAGGCTACCACCGGACGCACTGAACTGATCCTGGCGGCCCAGGCCCCGGTGGAGGAGTACAAGGCCCCGCCCGGCGTTGACCAGGACAGGGTGATCGCCTACCACAACCAGGGCAACCAGTTCCTCGCACTCGAGATGTGGGATGATGCCGAGGCCCAGTTCCGCGAGGCGATCCGCCTCGATCCCAACAACCCTTATTCCTACAACGGCCTGGCGCTGGCTCAGTACGGCCGCGGTGAGTACCCACTGGCCATCACGTCCTGCCAGCAGGCGATCAGCCTGCAGCCCGGCTACGCCTACGTGCGCTGCACGCTGGCGCTGGCCCTGTTCCAGTCAGGCAGCCGCGGTGCCGCCGTCGAGGTGCTGGAGGAAGCCCAGGCCCTGTCCGCCCCCGGTGAGGAGGCCTACACACTGGCAACGGCATTGCTTACGCGCTTCCGCCAGAAGCTGGCAGACGAGCCGGGCAGCGCGATGTTCAGCCTGCAGGCCGGCGATGACTCCGTCGCGGCTTTCCTCCAGCAGCGTGAAAGCTTCGAGGACATCTTCGTCAGCAGCCCCTTCACGGCCGGCAGCACGGCTCCGGGGGCGGCCTCAGCAGAGTATGAGCGGCTGCGGGCGGCCAAGGTGGCGCAGGTGCTCAGCGACAGCGCGGACCTGGTGCAGGCCGCTGCCGGCCTCGATCCGGTGCTGCGGGAATTGGAATCCGTTGTCAACAACGCAGCGAATGAACTGGCAGACGCCATCCCGGCCCAGCAGGGACTGGCGGCGCATATCCGTGAGCGCAATGCGGCCCTGGCGGGGGAGCAGCGTGAGGCCGCGGATTTCCTCGCCCGGTTGGACACGGGTTCGAAGGACGAATTCGTGCGCAGCTCACTGGAGTACCAGCGCAGCCTGATGGCGATGCGGCTCGGCAGCCTGCAGCTGCAGCAGGTTGACAACCTGATCAAGCAGGCCGCTGTACTGGTGGCCACTTCCCGCGGCGGGATGGGTGCTTCCGCCGCGGACTATGAACAGCGGCTGCTGGCCGGGCTGGCCGTGCATGACCGCGAGGCCGGGCGCAAGGCGCGGCTGGACCATGCGCTGCACTATGTTGACGACGGCCTGCGCGCGCTGGACACCGCGGACTACTACTACGGGCTGGAGGCCGTGGCCTTCATGCGCACCGAGATGGCCAGCGTGCGCTTCCGGGCGATGAACCTGCGCACCTCGGACCGCATCGACAAAGAGAGTGCCCGGCTGGCACTCGGTACGGTGGACTGGCTGGATGCCCTGTCCCGTGAGCTGCAGGAACAGTTTGACAACATGGACACCAGCCGCCTGCTGGACGATGCGGAGCTGCGAGCGATGGCGGATGATGCTCCGGGTGGGGCATTGCGCGCGGCAATGTTCGTGCTGTCAATCGACACGGCATATGCCGATGACAAGGTCTACTCACAGAATGTGCAGCGCGCCTTACAGCGTGACAGGCGGCTGTTCGACCGCTCCACCTCGGAATATGAAGGCATCCCGCATGCCATCGGTGGGATGGTGCGTGCCACGCAGGACCTGGCCGGCTCCACGGTGGATACGCTGGATGCGCTGGTCAGCACGGCGGTGATCCCGGTGGCCGGCGCCTGGTACGGCGACAGTGGGCAGGAGATCTGGCGCGAGATCAAGGGCAAGTACACGGCGGTGGGCGAGAACTACCGCAACGGAACCAGCGGCACGCGGGTGTTCCGCACCGCGACTGAATACATGGAGGCGACGGAGGGATACGCCGAGCAGGCCGCCTCGAAGACGGTACGGGTACTGAGCGATGCCACGGTTGGCGGCGGCAACTTCGCCCCCTGGCTGGCAGGCAAGCTGGCCAAGACCGGGGTCGGGATGTTCACCGCTATGGGCAAGGGTGTCAACAAGGTGCTGGACCCGACCTCCACCCCCGGTGAAGTGAGCCACGGTGTGCTGCATATCGGACTGACCGTTGCCTCCGCCGGCACCGGCGGGCTGAGTGCCCCGGTGGAAGGTGTCAGCAATGCCGTGCGCACCGCGGCCGGGATGGGTGCCAACGGCGGCATGCGGGAACTGACGGCGGCACTCGGACAGGGCTACCTGACGGACAGCGGCAAGGAGCTGCTGGAGTGGGGCGAGGACTATGGCACGGGCTTCGAGCGCCGGCCCAACCCTTTCCTGCCCGGCGGGCCGCAGATCAGCACTCCACCGACCGGCTCTGCACCGGGCACTGGACAGCCGGCGGCGGCGGGCAGTGGCAACCAGGCGGGAAACACCGGCGGCAGTGGCGGGAACGGTGCGGGTGGCAACCCGCAGGGTGATGCGGGCAACAGCGGCACTGACGGCGATGGCGATGGCAACGCCGGCAATGGTGGTGGCGCTGCCGGGCAGCCTTCCGGCGGGTCGGGAGGCAGTGGCGGCGCAGGCGGCAATGCACCAGGCGGCACGGCCAGTTCCGGCGGAGGCAACGGCGCTGGCAACGGCAGCGGTGGATCCGGTGAAGGCCTGCCATCCGAGGACACGGTGCCGGACAGTGACCTGCCGAGCTGCAGCATCACCGCCAGCACACTGGCCGGTCCGGCACCGCTTACGGTGAGTTTCAGCATGGTGGGCTGGGATGCCAGCCGCAACATGATCACGCGCTTCGAGTTCAGCGGCACGGGCATATCCGGCTGGGAAGTTGGCAACAGGCATACCCAGAAGTTCGATAGCCCGGGTGAGTACAAGGTGCAGGCAGTCGCGATCGATGCACAGGGCCGGCGCTCCCTGCCCGCTGAGCTGACGATCAATGCCTATGGCAAGCCGAAGGCGGTACTGGGCAGCGTGCCGGCGGGGGGCTATGCCCCGCTGCAGCTCAACCTGGACTTCAGTGGCAGCACGGCCAGCGGCGAGGGTGTGCAGAAGTACGAATTCAATGACGGCAAGGGCGGGGTGCACAACGGCAGCTCAGTCAGCCTGCAGTATGACGCTCCCGGTGGCCGCAAGCAGTACACGGTCTCGCTCACGGTGTATGACGCCAATGGCAACGCCAGTGAGCCGGTGACGGCCAGCTTCTCTGTCTACAGCGAACCGGTGGCAGCGATCCTGCTGGGCACCGAACTCGGCGCGGCCCCGCTCGATGTGGCGGTTGACGGCACGGCCAGCCAATGCTTCAACGGCCAGTTCAGCAAGGTTGAGATCACGGATACTGCCGGCCATTCCGCCAGCGGGTCGCTGAGCACCAGCTTCCGTTATGAGGAACCCGGCACATACACGATCACGCTCGCCGTGACGGATGCTGGCGGGAAGACATCGAAGGTCAGTGCCTCGGTCGAAGTGACGAAGCAGATCCTGCAGGGTGTGCTGAGCGGCAGCTTCTCGGAGCCGGCCCCGGGCCGCCTGGAGCTGACGCTGAATGCGGCGGAGCGCAGCTTCACGGGATTCGTGAGCGGCGTTGTCAACTGGAAATGGGGCGACATGAGTGGCAGCGTGCCCTACTCCGGCAACCTGTCGGGATCCTATGACCCGGACAGTGGTGCACTGAGCGGGACCCTGACCGGGGTCTGCGACGGCAAGCCCTATTCCGGTACATTCTCCGGCACAGCCAGCGGTGGCAGCGCTTCCGGCGGCTGGACCGCTGCCAACGAGGACGGTTCCTATGAGGGCAGCTGGAAGGCCGGCGGTTAGCAGCGGATCAGCGGCCGAGCCTGTCCGCCAGCTGGGCTTCGTAGAGTGACAGCGGTTCCACCGGGCCGTTGTTCCAGTGCTCCCAGTGCGCGCCGTTTGGCTTGAGCCGCTTCTTCAGGCCGGGGTCCTCGCCCCAGCGCATGTTACCGCTCATCCACTTCGATTCGCAGCCGATGGCGTAATTCTGGGCCAGCGGAGGCTTCTCGCAGGCGATGCCGGCCCCCGGCGCGCGGCAGTTCCACAGCACGCAGTAAGCCGCGCTCCAGCCATGCCCGGTGCCGTAGTTGCTGCGGTTCCACAGCCCGAGCACGAGCTGGGTGTCCGGCTTTTCAAACGTGATGTTGTCATACAGCGTGCCGGTGCTGTAGCGGTGGTGCGGTTCGCTTGAGGAATGCGTGCCGCGCGACTGGCAAGCGGTGAACACGGTGCCCGCGCTGCGGTTGGTGGCAACGGCGAAATCATGCCGCCCGCCCTCCGCCAGGCAGCCCTTCACCAGGTGGTTCTGCCCGCCGCAGTTGAAGCTGTAGCGCCGCCCGCCCACGACCTGCGACTTTGGCGAGAGGCTGCTGCAGTTGAACACCGAGCCGTGGTAGCTTTCATGTCCGAAGCTGACGAGCGCGAAGCCGAAGTGGCGGCTGGTCACATTGCGCACCCAGATGTTGCGGCAGTAGTCGAACTCGACGCCGGTCCAGCCGTGGTCCTCGTCCGTTTCGGAGGCATAGTCGCTCACGAGCTGCAGGTCCTCCACGCCGATGTTGTCAATCAGCACGGACTCGTCGTAGCGGTACACGAAGCTGTCCGCCCAGTCGCGGTCGAGGTCGTGGAACAGCGGTACGTTGAAGCCCAGGGTGTTGCCGTTGACCGCCGTCACGCGGCGCAGGTAGCGCAGGTCTCGGCTGCCGGCGGTCCACTGCGTGATCTTCTCCGTGCGGCTTTCCGGGATGCGGTCCATCCCGAGCTCGCTGATCCACTTGTCCGTGCTCGGACGCTGCACCACGACCAGCTGGCCGACCTGGTACAGCGAGGCTTCCTGCACCCGCAGGCTGCGCGCCCCGAGTGGCACGAAGTCCTGCGCCACTGCTGAGCGCGTGCGTGCAATCTCGGGATAGGCCGGCAGCTTGCCATCCGGCCTGGCGAGGATCAGGCTGCGCTGGCCCTTGCCGGCGGCGCGCAGCACAGTGCCACCAGGGCCCTGGCCACTGCCCCGGACCACGATGCCACTGGCGGAAATGCGCAGTGTGCCGTCAATGCGGAACTCGCCGGGGCCAAGCAGCAGGCAGCCGCGGAAGCCGTCACTGCCGGGCTTGCGCTGGGCGAGGGCATCGAGGCTGCGCTGGATGCGCCGCGTGTCATCGCCACTGCCGGGCTTGAGTTCCATCACGGCGGGGACAGCCGGAGGCTGGCGGCCATCGGCGAAGTAACCGGCGTAGCTGAAGTCCGGGATGCGGTTGCCACGTTCGTCCGCGCTGTACTGCAGCCGGCCATCGGGGCCGGGCCAGACGAGCGTGCTGTTTGACGCCTGGCGTGCGTCCGCCTCATTACGCCAGAGCACGAGCGCGGTGCCGGCCGCCAGCAGCAGCATGGCGACTGTGAGCAGGTTCCTGAATGATGGCATTGGGATCATGCTTAAATGATCGGGAATGCGGGCAGGCTGGTAAAGTGCGAGGTGCATGAACAGCACGGCCGCTGACCGAGTCTGTGAAGCAGGAAGCATCACTGGGGAATGTGGAAATGATTGCAAGATATATCTGGCTGGCAACAATCGCCGGCATGCTGCTGGTCGCCAATGCGGCTATGGCGCAGGAAGGGGATGCTGAAAGCCTAAGCGAAGAGGAACGGCTGAAACGGGTGCTGGACCATTCAGCGGAGGAAACCGTCCTGCTTGAGATCACCCTGCCGCTGGCAATCCAGTTTGACTCTGAAGGCAGTGATCCATTCCCTGAAAACGTCAGGGAAGCTGAAACCATCAAGCTGGCGGCGACATACTATGCGATCAGTACGCTCGATTTCTCCGTCAGTCCGCAGGAACTGGTTGACAGCGGCTTCTGGCCTGTGACCCATTTCCCGGCAGGCATTGACATGCACAAGCCGCTCGGCAATATTCCCGGCAGTTCAAACCAGTCCAGTGGCAAGAAGACCTATGAATTCATGGTGCAGGGTGCCAACAGCCCGGGCTGGCTCGCGGATGCCCGCCGGGACATCCTGCTGGGCTGGTACCATGACCAGGACGTCGATGAGCTTGCGCGGGATTTTGACAGTTACGAACTGGCTTCCGCATTCTGGACCAACCCCTACAGCGGCGAGGCGATGCAGGAAAGTGATCAGCCGGGGGACTTCGAGCAGATTGACGCTGAGCAGTATGGGATCGTGTATCGCACACAGGCAGTGAGGGAACGTGTCGGCGATGCGGAGCTCAGGTTGCCGCTGATGAACTATGTGGAGCGCCATGTGTTCTTCAGCCGTCCCGGAGTCACAAGCAACAACATCCAGACCAACTCGAACTACGATTCACAGTATCGCGATCAGACCAGGTCTGCGCCGCCGGAAGCTGAAGACGCGGAAACGGCAAAGGATCAATAGAGCAGGAGCTACCGCTTCAGCCGCTACACTGCGGGTATGTCCGCAGATGCAAACAAGACCAACCGCGTCACCGCGCCCTGGGACCTGTCCCTGATCCGGGAGCTGCCGCTGGACGGCTGGCAGGCCGTTGACACGGCGCTGGATACCGCACGGACCCTGGCTGACAACTATGATGCCCGCCTGAGTGTTGCGGAGCGCATCGGCATACTCACCCGCGCGCGTAACCTGATGCAGCACCGGGCTGAGGAGCTGGCTGTGCAGGCCGCGCGTGAGGGTGGCAAGCCGCTGGTGGACAGCCGCGTGGAGGTCACGCGGGCCATCAACGGCTTTGACATCGCAATCAATACACTGGGCACGATGACGGGTGAAACGATCCCGATGGGGCTCAACGCTGCCAGCCTGGGACGCACGGCCTGGACGATGCCGGAGCCGATCGGCGTGGTGGCGGCGATATCCGCCTTCAACCATCCGGTCAACCTGATCGTCCACCAGGCGGTGCCGGCCATCGCCGTTGGCTGCCCGGTGATTGTCAAGCCGGCGGACGGCACGCCGCTATCGGCCTATTCCGTGGTGGAGATCCTGCATGAAGCCGGCCTGCCGCCGGAGTATTGCCAGGTACTGCTGACGGACATCCCAGACGCCGAGAAGCTGGCAACGGATACGCGGGTGGACTACCTCAGTTTCATAGGCTCGCAGAAGGTGGGATGGATGCTGCGCTCGAAGCTGGCTCCCGGCACACGCCTGGCACTGGAGCATGGCGGCACGGCACCGGTGATCCTCGGGGAGGACGCACTGGCAATTGAGCCGCAGCAATTGCTGGCCCCGCTGGCCAAGGGTGCCTTCTACCACAGCGGGCAGGTCTGCGTCAGCGTGCAGCGGATCTACGGCTGCAAGGGCATTGCCACTTCCATTGCCCATGAACTGGCAGAGATCGCCAGCGGGCTGAAGGTCGGCGACCCCACGCTGCCGGATACTGAGTGCGGCCCGCTGATCCGTCCCGGCGAGGTTGACAGGGTGGAGAGCTGGGTGAACGAGGCGGTGTCGGCTGGAGCGCAGCTGCTGTGCGGAGGCCAGAGGCTGAGCGATACCTGTTATGCGCCGACGGTGCTGCTGGACCCGCCGGACGATGCGTTGGTCACGCGCGAGGAAATCTTCGGCCCGGTGGCCTGTGTGTACAGCAGTGACACGGTTGACGATGCGATCCGCCGTGCCAACGATTCACCCTATGCTTTCCAGGCTTCAGTGTTCACAAAGGACATTGACGTTGCCATGCACTGCGTCAGGCGCCTCAATGCTGCGGCGGTGATGGTGAACGACCATACGGCCTTCCGGGTGGACTGGATGCCATTTGGTGGCCGCAAGCTGAGCGGGCTGGGCGTGGGCGGGATCAACTACGCGATGCGTGACATGTGCCAGGACAAGCTGGTGGTGGTGAAGGAGGTCAGGCCCATGGCCTGACTGTCAGTGGTCGGTGGTCAGTGGTCAAAAGGCAGAAGGCAATAGGCAGGAGGCAGGAACAGAAGCAGAAACAGAAGCAGAAGCAGAAGCAGAATGAGAAGCAGTTGCAGCAGAGAATAGGGGCATCAGGGTGTGAAAGGTTGCCAAGCAACCCAGACCTTACACAAGCTGCTTCTCATTCTATTTCTCATTCTCATTCTCATTCTCCTTCTCATACTCATTCTGCTTCTCATTCACATTCTGCTTCTCATACTCATTCTGTTTCTGGCAACTGTTTACTGTTTACTGTTAACTGCCTTCCCCTTCCGCAATGATCTCCTCCAGCTCGTCGGCCACGGCCAAGGCCGCTGCCAAATGCTCCGCTGAATACTGCAGCATGCGGAAGTAGTAGATGTAGCCGATGCACAGGAGCAGCAGTGACAGCAGGGGGATCGCAGCCCCGCTGGCGAAGTAACTCTCGCCAAACGCGAACATGGAGAACACCAGGATTGTGGCCGGCGCCAGCAGGAGCGTTGCCACCGGCAGCAGCAGGTAGCTGAGCCAGCGTTGCCTCAGCTGCCGCTGATCCTCCCCGCAGAACCAGGCGGCGTTCCATAGAAGCGTCCAGCAGTGCTCAGCGCCGCGCGCATTCACGGCCTGTGGCCGGCCCGGACGGAACAGCAGCGGCTGCAGGAACACCGGGCAGGATTCCCGCAGAGCGTCGACCGGCAGGCTGCCCATTGCCATTTCCGCGAGCAGGCCGTGCTGCCCGCATTGCAGCCGCATGCGGTGGTAGTGGAGCAGGGCATGGCTGTCCAGTGCACGCGCGCCACTGATCGCGAGCATGGCCACAAGTGCCATTCCAAACAGGCTGCCCATCCCCAGTGACGCCTCGCCGCCCTGCAGGATAGTCAGTGTGAACAGGCCGCCGAGGAGCAGCAGCATGAACAGGGGCATGGCGTATGCCGGGGCCACGAAGCGGCCCATCCAGCTGCCACGCGACTGCAGCTCGACCTGCAGTTGGGATGAGAGCAGCGCAAGGCTGCCGCTGCCGGACTGGACCTGCACCTCCGGCGGGACATTGTCATACCAGCCCCGGCCGGCCTGCAGGCTGCCTTGCGAGCGGAAGTATGCCAGCGCCGGCCGCAGTGCGTTGCCGATATGGCGCAGCAGGAATGCACCGCGCCGGCCCGCGGCCTGCAGCACCGCCAGCAGCAGCAGTGGCACGGACAGCAGGCAGAACATTGCCAGGTAACCGTCGAAGATTGACAGCAGGAGCATGTAGGCCAGCGGCACTGTGAAGTGCAGCCAGCGTAGGCCCATCAGCCGCAGGCTGCCCCACAGGCCGGGCCGGGCACCACTGACTGCGAGGTTTCGCGCCAGGCCGTCCAGCAGTTGCCGCAGCTGCTCATCCGTGGCGCCGGACATAGCTGCCTGCAGGACCTGCTGGGCTGATCCGTCGGCAAGCAGGCTGCGCCGCACATGTTGCCGGTCCCGCTCGAACCGGCCGCTGACGAACCCGAGTGCGAATGGCTGCGGCACGTTTCCGCTTGCTTCAAGACCAGGTGCCACGACCCGCGCATACCCGGTTGCCAGCCAGGCGATTGCCAGCAAGGCTCCGATGGCTGTCAGTGCAACCTGGGAATCCGCAGCGTTGAAATAGTAGGACCAGGCACTTGAGATTACGAACGGGAGCATTGGGGAAACTGCACAGGCAATGCCGGCTGCCAGCAGGGCGTAGACAATTGCCAGGCTGCGGCGGCGTTCATCCGCTGCCTTGTCCAGCATGTCCGTGAGTACCCGTTCAACACGGTCCGCTGCCTCGGCCACGGTTGTGCCGGATACGGCCTGTGGTTGCTCCGCCGGCTCCGTTGCCAGCCTGTCCGCCTTACCACCAGGGGGCAGTGATTGCGCATTCCGTTCAGCTTCCATCGGCTTCCCCCTCCTGCACCAGCTGCTCGAGCTCGGCGATCACGGCTGAAGAGTCCCACTGCTGCAGCAGGCGGGTGCGCAGGATCCATGCATGCAGGGGCAGGGACAGCAGGAACAGCCAGAGCATGAAGGGCCCCATCCCGCTCAGGCTCAGGCCACTGCCCGGGCTGCTGTTGCCAAGGAAGTAGGACATCGGCACCAGCATAAGCAGCAGCGGCGGTGCCATGGTCACGAGCATGTCCAGCGCTTCCGCGATGATGCCCGGCCGCAGTGAGCTGCCTTCCTGCCGCAGGTACCAGTTGAGGTTCCAGATCAGTGACCAGCAGGCCTCCATCCCGGGCTGGCGATGCTGCTTCGCGATCGGTGGAAAGGACAGCACTCCATGCAGCCAGGCCGGGCAGGCATTGAGCATCTCCTGCATCGGCAGCGTGCCTTGCACCACCTGGTCCACCAGTCCGCGCTGCCGGATCTGTTCACGCCGTTGCGTGATGCGCTGCACCATGTGTGGCTCCAGCAGGCCAGGCATCAGCCGGGCCTGGACCAGCAGGGCGATGCCGACCGCCACGAAGCCGGACAGCATGCCGAACAGCGGCAGGTAGGCGCTGACTCCGAAGCTGAAGGCAAAGAACAGCATCATGTTGAAGCCCATGTAATGCCGCACGAGGAAGCCGCTGCGGTTGTCAGAAACCATGCTGCCGTAGTAGGACAGCAGTGCCACCGTGCGCCGGAAAACCTCCGTGCTGCGCTCAACCTGCACCTCGCGGGGAATCGCCGCCTCGGCTTCCTCGCCCTCCCGGCCACTCTCCAGGTGTTCGAGCACCGGCTCCAGGTAATCCCGCAGCACCGGCAGCAGGAATGCAAAGCGGTAACCCTGCCGCATCAGTTCCACCGGCAGGCCGATTGACAGGCAGGCCAGCGCCAGGCCTATCCCGTAGTAAAACGGCAGCCGGAAGACCATCGGCACGATGATGAGCATCATCAGGGGCCACTGGATCACATTGACAAACCAGATGTTCCTGGTCCGGCTGTCCTTGCCGTAGTCGGAGTACTCTGGCAGTTTCCCGGCGATGCGCCGCAGTTGTGCCAGCGGTCCAGCCTGCATGGCCGGGTCGTCAAATTCGTTGGCAACCAGCTTCTCCGCCAGGCCACTGCCTGCGAGGCCCTCCTTCAGCAGTTTCAGGAATGGCTGTGGGCTCAGCAGGCTGCCGCCGGGGTTGTACACCGCCGGCAGGCGCCCGGGATCCCGCGCATAGGCCAGTGACTGGTAGCGCGCAATCGCGGCCGACAGCAGCAGGTAGGCCAGCAGCAGCAGGGGAATGAACAGCGCCAGGCTCAAGGGAGGCTGGAAGGAGCGCATGCTGTACATCGGCAGCACGAGGATCAGGCCGAAATACAGCAGCCAGTTCGCACTTGCCAGTCCGTTGATCCAGAACACCCGTGGCCTGACATTGGTGCACTCCTTTTCAAGTGCCGCCATCGCTTTCCGGATCTCATTGATCCGCTGGGCTGGCGGTGCGCTTCCCTCTCTCGCGATTGGGCCAGCTGCGGCCTCGGCAGTGCCTGCACGATCTGGCAACAGATTTCCCTGTTCAGCTTCCATCGCCTTCCCCCTCCTGCACCAGCTGCTCCATGCAGCTCAGCACCGCCCAGGCACCGGCAAGGTGCCGGGCGGCCCCCAGCATACTGAGGTAGATGAGGCAGGTTGTCAGCAACAGGATTGCCAGATACCAGCCTATGAGCGTGATGTTGTCAGGCAACGGGTTCTCTCCGACCAGGATGCCGACCAGGTAGACTGGCACACCGACCAGCACTAGTATCGCCGGCAGCAGGCCGAGTGGCAGCAGCCAGTTGCTGTGCCAGCGCGGCCGTACCATTGGCACCCGCTCGCCGCAGAACCAGTCGGCATTCCACATCAGGAGCCAGGCCTGCTCATTGGCGGTGCCGCGCAGCTGCTTCGGCATCGTGGGCAGGTAGAGCATGCGCTGCAGGAAGGGCGGGCAGGACAGCTGCAGTTCGCGGATTGGCAACAGGCCCATTGCCATCTGGCTGACCAACCCGCGCCGGCGGATGCTGTGTTCCAGCTGCTCCATCCGCGCCAGGGCCTGCCGGCCGACCTGCCAGCTCAGCAGGCGCAGCAGCAGGAACAGCAGGATTGCTGAGACGCCATTGGTGAACACCTCGCCTGGTGTTGTCACTTCGAACATGTTCAGGACAGCCATCATGCCGCAGAAAACGATCGAGAACAGGAGCGGAGCCACCGTGCCGATTGGCACGCTCCAGCCCAGTCCGCTGCCGCGCCGCGCCAGCTCCGCCGCCAGCTCGATCGTCATCCGCCCGAGCCGCCCGCTGCCCTGCTCGACCTGCACCGCCGGCGGGATTTCCGCATCTCGCGTGCGCTCGGCCTGCAGGCTGCCACTGGCGGCATAGTAGCGCAGGGCGGACTTCAGGTAGGGCGCTGCCAGCTTCAGCCCGACGATGTAACGGCTGGCTTCCGTGAAATGAAGGGCAGTCCCGATGCCTGCGAACAGCAGGGCCACCATCGGCAGCACCGGTTCGACATGCCTGAAAGTCAGGCTGATTGGCAGGAGCAGGAGGCCGATCACAGCAGAAGCCAGTGAGAGATTCATTGTGAAGCGCCTGCTGCTGCCTGGGCCCGGTTCGGCAAGCTTGAACTGGTGCCCGAGCCTGACAAGCAACTCCTCAACTTTTTCCGGGTCGCGCATTGCGGCCGTTGCCAGCTGCTCGGCGATACCGCTGCTATTCAGGCAGCGCTCAAGTGCGGCCTGCGCCATGCTGTTATGTACCCGCAGGGGGGCAGGCAGCAGCGGATAGGGCAGGGCAAGCGTGTCACGGTAGTACAGCTTCTCCAGCCTGCGGTAGATCGCATAGGCAGCCGGCGGCAGTATGCTCAGCAGCAGGAGCAGCAGCCAGCCTGCCTGGGGATAGGGAAGCTGGAACGGGTCGGGTCCGAATCCGATCACGAGGAATGCCACCAGCAGGCAGGCGCTGAGCGGCAGCAGGCCCGGCAACAGCCACAGGCAGCGGATCAGGGCCGGCTGGCCCTCGCGGATGGCAAGCTCGAGTTCCTTCTCAACGAGCTCGCAGGCCTGCCGCACCTGCTGCGCGCGGTCCACAGGTTCAGGCGTGGAAGCTGCTGGATGCGCTGCCCTCTCGCCGCGCTCCCGCTGATGCTCCTGCCAGGCTGTCCCCTGCAGATCCTGCTGCATAGGCGGATTGTACCTTGAAGCAAACAGAAGCAGAATCAGAATGAGAATCAGAAGCAGCAGCACTCAGGCTATAGCCTGCCGGCTCATGCCTTGAGTTTCACTCCCTTCCTGATCTGATCCTTCTCCTTCTGATCTGATCCTTTTCCTTCTGATTCTGATTCTGATTCTGCTCACTCTTCATTGCTGCCTGCCTGCCATTCCACGGGAATGGCCTCCTGTCAGGCCATGGGCCTGACCTCCACTGCATTCTGCTTCTGCCTTCTGCCTTCTGCCCACTGACCACTGACCACTGACTACTGTTTACTGATGTTTCCGCCTTTGCTAGATTAATAGAGATACTGGACGAGGATGCAGGGGATCCCCACGTGCCGCGCTCCCGGGCCGGGAAGCGCCGGACCTGCCCCGCAATGCCCCGGGAGGCTTCATGCGTAACCGTTTC
This sequence comes from Planctomycetales bacterium, assembly GCA_022646745.1. Classification (GTDB taxonomy): domain Bacteria; phylum 4484-113; class 4484-113; order 4484-113; family JAFGCY01; genus JAHEFU01. Next base: position 1,693,596 of record CP060262.1, read on the forward strand.
CTGACTGCCGCGCTGGCGTGCATCTGCACTGCTGCGCTCCATTCCAATGCCCGCGCCAACGAGTACACCGTCGATGCCGGGCTGCTGCGTTACCCCGATGTCAGCGCCGACAGCATCTGCTTCAGCTTCGGCAATGATGTCTGGACCGTGCCGATCAGCGGCGGCACCGCCTCCCGGCTGAGCAGCACCTCCGGCGAGGAGATCCTCGCGCGCTTCAGCCCGGACGGCTCGCACATCGCCTACAGCGCCAACTACGAGGGCAGCCGCGATGTGTACATCCTGCCGCGCGAGGGTGGCATCCCACAGCGCCTGACCTGGAACCCCGGGTCCTGCAACATGGTGGACTTCACCGCGGACGGCGACGTGATGTTCTACTCCGGTTACGAGAGCAAGCACAACGGCGGCGGGCGGATCTACCGGGTCAGCAGCCAGGGCGGCATCCCGACGGCGCTGCCGATGGAGTTCGCCGTCTACGGCACGCTGGACAAGGATGGCAAGACCTTCGCCTTCACGCCCTCCAGCCGTGAGACCCGCACCTGGAAGCGCTACCAGGGCGGTCTGGCGCAGGATATCTGGCTTTTGGACATCGAGAGCCTCGAAAGCGAGCAGATCACCGACTGGCCGGGCACCGACGCCCTGCCGATGATCGATGGCAACGATGTGTGGTACATGTCTGACCGGGGCCCGGCGCACCGCCTGAACATCTGGCGCTACGACCGTACGACGAAAGAGCATACCCAGCTCACCAAGTTCACCGACTACGACATCAAGTGGCCCAGCATGGGCCCCGCGCACATCGTGTTCGAGAACGGTGGCGACCTCTGGCTGTATGAAAAGGCATCCGGCAAGGCCTCCAAGGTGGCCGTCAGCCTGCCCGGCGACCGTCCGACGCTGATGACAACTGCGATGGATGTGACGGACCAGTTCGGCGACGTGATGGCCAGCCCCAACGGCAAGCGGCTCGTGGGTGAGGCCCGGGGCGATGTCTGGACCATCCCGGTGGAGGAGGGCATCAACCGCAACCTGACGATGACGGACGGCTTCGCCGAGCGCAACCCGCGCTGGAGCCCGGACGGGCAGTGGATCTGCTGGCTCGGTGACAACACGGGCAACTACGAGATCTACATCGCGCAGTCCGACGGCAAGGGCGAGACCCGCCAGCTGACGAAGGGCAGCGAGACCTTCTACACACGGCCCGAGTGGTCGCCGGATTCGAAGAAGATCAGCTATGCGGACAGCACCGGCCGGATCCACATCTTCGACATTGACAAGGACGAGTCGCGTGAGATCGACCGCGACCCCTGGGCCTACTACCCCTACACCAGCGTGAACTGGAGCGCGGACAGCCGCTGGGTGACCTACGGCCGGCTGAACCGTGAGAACCAGAACAGCCAGGTGATGCTCTACGACTTTGACAACGACAAGCTGCACAGCGTGACGGATCCGATGTTCGGCCATGTCCAGCCGGTGTTCGACCTTTCCGGCGACTACCTGTACTACATCTCGCGCCTGAACTTCAACCACCGCTTCGGCGACATGGACTCGACCTACATCTACACCGACAGCCAGGTGCTGTGCGTCGTGCCGCTGCGCAATGACGTGGACTCCCCCTTCGCGCTTTCGAATGACGAGGAGGAGATCAAGGCTGAAGAGAAACAGGATGAGAATGAGAAGCAGGATGAGGAGAAGGCGGAAGGCGAGGACGGCGCTGGCGAGGGCAAGGAAGAGAAAGCCGACAGGAAGGATGGCAAGGACAAGAAAAAGGACAAGAAGAAGGGCATCGACATCGATATTGAGGGCTTCGAGTCCCGCGCGATCGAGATCCCGCTGCGTCCCGGCAGCTATGGCAACCTGCAGGCCGCCGAGGGCCGCATCTTCTACACCTTCGGCGGCTTCAACAGCGGCCGCGAGGCCTACACCTACGACCTGAAGGAGCAGAAGGAGGAGAAGCTCGGTGACGGCATCGGCGACTTCCAGCTGCTGCCCGGTGGCAAGCAGATGCTGATCAGCGGACGCGGCAACCGCTATGCAATCGTCAAGGCCGGCCCGAATGCCCGCTTCGACAAGGCGGTCAGCGTTGCCAACCTCACCGCCGACATCAACCCGCGCCATGAGTGGAAGCAGCTGGTGACCGACGCCTGGCGCTTCTACCGAGACCTGTTCTATGCCCCGAACCTGCATGAGGTGGACTGGGACCTGGTCGGCAAGCGCTACATCGGGATGGTGGACCACGCCGTCAACCGCCAGGATGTGAGCTACATCATCGGCGAGATGATCGGCGAACTGAACACCGGACACACCTACTACAGCGGCCCGGGCGAAGCGCAGCCGAACCGCAATGTCGGCCTGCTTGGCGCTGACTATGAGCTGGCAACGCAGGACGGCAGCAGCGCCTGGCGGATCAGCCACATCTTCCACGGCGCGGACTTCGACGTGGACAGCCGCGGCCCGCTTTCCGAGCCCGGACTGGATGTCGGCGAGGGTGACTTCCTGCTGGCCGTCAATGGCGTGGCACTGTCAACGAAACTGCCGGTCTGGGCCGGCTTCCAGGGCATGGCCGGCCAGACGACCATCCTGACAATCTCAGACGACGCGGTGCTTGGCAATGATGACGACCGCGAGCTGGTGGTGCGCCCCGTCGGCAACGAGCAGGGCATGCGCCGCTTCGACTGGATCGAGGCCAACCGCCAGAAGGTGCTGGAGGCGACCGACGGCAAGGTCGGCTACATCTACGTGCCCAACACCAGCGGCGACGGCGTGAACAACCTGATGCGCCAGCTGCAGGGCCAGTACCACCTTGACGGGCTCGTGATCGACGAGCGCTGGAACGGCGGCGGCTACATCCCGACCTACTTCATCGACATCCTCGGCAGGAAGACCTACAGTTACTGGGCGCGCCGCGACGGTGAGGACTGGAGCACGCCGGACCTCGCGCACAACGGACCGAAGGTGATGCTGATCAACGCCAAGAGCGGATCCGGCGGCGATGCCTTCCCGTACTACTTCCGCCAGGCCGGGCTCGGCCCGCTGGTCGGTACCCGCACCTGGGGCGGCCTGGTCGGCATCTCCGGCTCACCGCGCCTGATCGACGGCAGCCGCCCCTCGATCCCGATCTTCGGCTTCTACGAGCTGGACGGCAGCTGGGGCATCGAGGGCCACGGCGTCGATCCGGATATTGAAGTGATTGACGACCCGGGCCTGCTGGCAAAGGGCCAGGACCCGCAGCTGGACGCGGCGATCACCGAGATCCGCCGCCTGATCTTCGAGCAGCCCTACCGCAAGCCGGGCACCCCGCCCTGGCCGGACCGCAGCGGTGTGGGCGTGAAGGAAAGTGAGAAGTAGGCGATAAACTTGCGTCGCCTGAAACATAATCATATGGATATGGTGTCTGGACTTCCCATGGGGGAAGCCCCGCTGTATTCATCCACATATCCTGGCGCGAGCCATGGAGGAATAATGCTTTACCGTAACCTTATCGCCACGGTGCTTCTGCTGTGCTGCGCCCAAGCAGTACCGGCGGCCGCTGCCGACTTTGACATCGACGCCGCGATGCTGCGTTTCCCTGATGTCTCGGACACGCAGATCGCGTTTGCTTATAACAACGACCTGTGGATCGCCCCCAAGGGTGGTGGCACGGCCGTGCCGCTCAGCAGCCCGGCCGGCACCGAGATCCTGCCGCATTTCAGCCCGGACGGGAAGTCCATTGCCTTCACTGCCAACTACGAAGGCAACCAGGACGTCTACATCATGCCCGTCGAAGGCGGCATCCCGAAGCGCCTGACCTTCGGCCCGATGCAGGACATGGTGGTCGGCTTCGACTCCGAGGGCAATGTGCTGTTCTCCAACGCCAGCGAAATGAAGAACTATGGCGGCGGGAAGATCTACAGCATCAGCCCCAATGGCGGGATCCCCGAGGCCCTGCCGCTGGAGTACGGCGCCTTCTGCAGCGTGGAGGGTGACACCATCGCCTTCACGCCGTCCACCCGCGAGAACCGCACCTGGAAGCGTTACCAGGGTGGCCTGGCGCAGGACATCTGGCTGCTCAACAAGAAGACACTCGCGAGCGAGCGCATCACCGATTTCCCCGGCACCGATGCCCAGCCGATGCTGCACGGCGACAAGGTCTACTTCGTGTCCGATGCCGGTCCGGAGAACCGCCTGAACCTGTGGGTCTATGACCGCACTACGAAGAAGCGCAGCCAGCTCACTGAATTCAAGGACTTCGACTGCAAGTTCCCCGGCATGGGTCCCTCCGAGATCGTGCTCGAGAACGGTGGCGACCTCTACCTCTACGGCATCGCCAGCGGCGAGCTGAAGTCCGTCAAGATCCGCATCCCGGGTGACCGCCCGACACTCATGACCCAGAGCGAGGATGTCAGCCCGCTGATCTTCAGTGCCAGCCCCTCCCCGAACGGAGTGCGCCTCGCGCTTGAGGCCCGCGGCGAGATCTGGACGGTGCCCGTCGAGGACGGCATCAAGCGCAACCTGACGATGTCCCCGGACAGCAATGAGCGCTACCCGGTCTGGAGCCCTGATGGCAAGTGGATCGCCTACTTCAGCGATGCCGACGGTGACTATGAACTGTATGTGACCCAGAGTGACGGCCGCGGCGAGACGCGCCAGCTCACGACGGATGACGAGACCTGGTTCACCAACCCGGTCTGGAGCCCGGATTCCAGCAAGATCGCCTTTGCCGACCGCACAGGATCGATCTTCATTCACAGCATCGAGCAGGAGACCACATTCCTGATCGACGAGGACCCCTGGGCGGCCTACCCCTACACGAATGTGGTCTGGTCGGCGGATTCCAGCTGGCTGGCCTACTCGCGGATGGACAATGAGAATGGCAACGGTGTGATCGTGCTGTACGACGTCGTCAACGCCTGGGCGCACCAGGTGACGAGCTCGATGTTCTCCAGCACCAACCCGACTTTTGACCGCAATGGCAACTACCTGTACTTCCTCACCAACCGCAGCTTCCAGCACAGCTTCGGCGACCTGGACGAGACTTACGTCTTCCCGGACAGCACGCTGATGGCCTGTGTGCCGCTGCGCAATGACGTGAAGGACCCCTGGGCCGGCGGCAATGACGATGAGGAGATCAAGGCCGAGGAGAAGGCTGACGAATCCAAGGACGAGGCCAAGGCCGAAGGCGAGGGCGATGAGGCCGCCGACGGGGATAAGCCCGCCGATGAGGAGAAGCCAGCCGCGGAGGAAGAGAAGCCCGGCCTGAAGATCGACATCGAGGGCTTCGAGGGCCGTGCGATCCTGATGCCGCTGCCCGGTGGCAACTACTGGAACCTGGAGGCCGGCGAGGGCAAGGTGTTCTACGTCGATGGCAACAACCCGGCCGGCCCGACGATCATGATGTTCGGCGCCGGTGAGGACCAGCCCGCCCCCGTAATCGGCGGTGCCTTCGGCTTCGGCCTGCTGCCCGACGGCAAGCGCATGCTTGTCAGCGTCGGTGGCCGGATGGGCATCATCAACGCCGCTCCGAACCAGAAGCTGGACAAGCCGGTAGACACCTCCGGCCTGGTGATGGAGTACGAGCCGCGTGGGCACTGGCGCTCACTGGTGCGTGATGCGCACCGGATGTACAAGTACCTGTTCTACGACCCGAACCTGCACAAGGTGGACTGGGACAAGGTCGGCAAGCGCTACATCGGCATGGTTGACGACGCCGTCAACCGCCAGGACATCACCTGGATCATCTCCGAGATGATCTCCGAGCTGAACGTGGGCCACTCCTACTACGGCGGCCCCTCCGACCCGGCCCCCAGCCGCAGCGTCGGCCTGCTTGGTGCTGACTACGAATACGTGAATGATGGCAACGGCCAGTCCGGCATCCGCATCGCCCACATCTTCGGCGGCGCGGACTGGGACCTTGATGCCCGCTCGCCGCTCTGGCTGCCTGGTGAGGACGTGGCAGAGGGCGACTTCATCATCGCCGTCAACAACGTGCCGGTCGACCCGGGCATGCCGCTCGATGCGGCGATGCAGGGCCTCGCCGGCCAGACCACCGTGCTGACCATCAGTGACGATGCGACGGTTGGCGACGATGACCGCGAGGTGGTCGTCACCCCGATCGGCTGGGACTATGAGCTGCGCCGCCGCGACTGGATCGAGGCCAACCGCCGCTACGTCGAGGAGAAGACCGGCGGCAAGGTCGGCTACATCTACGTGCCGGACACCGCGCAGGACGGTGTCAACAACCTGATGCGCCAGTTCGTCGGCCAGTTCACCCGCCAGGGCCTGATCGTCGACGAGCGCTGGAACGGCGGTGGCTACATCCCGACCTACTTCATTGACATCCTCTCACGCAAGTCCCGCAGCTACTGGGCGCGCCGCGATGGCAACACCTGGGCGACCCCGACGCTGGCCCACAACGGCCCGAAGGTGATGCTCGCCAACAGCCACTCCGGCTCCGGCGGCGACTGCTTCCCCTACTACTGGCGCCAGGAGGGCCTCGGCCCGATCATCGGCACCCGCACCTGGGGCGGCCTGATCGGCATCAGCGGCCAGCCGAACCTCGTGGACGGCACGCGCCCGACGATCCCGATCTTCGCCTTCTTCGAGCTGGACGGCACCTGGGGCATCGAGGGCTACGGCGTCGACCCGGACATCGAGGTGGTTGACGACCCGGGCCTGCTGGCGAAAGGCCAGGACCCGCAGCTGGACCGCGCGATCGCCGAGATCATGAAGGCGGTGGAGGAGCATCCCTACAGCATCCCGCCGGTGCCGGCCTATCCGGACCGCAGCGGCAAGGGCACCAAGCCCGCAGATCGCTAGGGCGGATCTGCATTTGCTCAACCTGGGAGGGGCCTCGGCCCCTCCCTTTTTCTTACCTGCTGGCCGCGGTTTAACCTCTCCTTAACTGTATGGCGATTGCTATACTGCCTGCGTGCGGATCGCCTTCTTCACCACTCGCATGATGCTGGGCTATGGCGTGGACCTGACCATCCACGAAATCGCCCGCCGGATGGTGGAGCAGCACGAGATCGAGGTCGATGTCTGGACCCCGACCTCCGACGGCACCTACGACGACGCTCCCTATAAGCTGCAGAAGATCACGGTCTATGGCGGCGAGCGCAACCGCATCCTGCCGGTGCTTGAGCGCAATGCCAACATCGCGATGGAGAAGCTGGCGAAGGAGCTGACCGCGAAGGAGATCCGCTACGACCTGGTGATCCCCTGCACCCATCCCTATTACAATGCGGCGCGGCACTTCCGCTGCCCCGGCGTGTTCTTCAACTTCGGCAACGTGCCGACCACCGGCTTCTCCTGGAAGGGCAAGCTCAATTGGGAGTGGCTCGACATCTCCGAGCGCTACTGGCTCAAGCGCCGGGCCTCGATGATCATCTCGATCAGCCAGTTCCTGCACCGCAGCCAGCCACGTGAGTTCTGGCACAAGGGCCGCGTGCTGCACCTCGGTGGCGACCACTACAGGGCGCCTGCCAACAAGCAGACCCGGCTGCGCTTCTGCATGGAGCACGGCATCCCGCCGCGCAGCGTGATCCTGGGCTTCGTCGGCCGCCTGCACCGGAACCATCCGCCCTACAAGGGCACCGGCGAGCTGCTGGAGATCGCCCGGCGGATGCTGAAGGACAACCCGGAGGCCTGCATTGTGATGGCCGGCATCGGCAGCGAGGATGACGCCGCCTGGGTGCGCGAGGCCGGGGCGATCCCGGTGCTCAACCTGCCGCCGCGCGACATGCCGGACTTCTACCGCTCGATTGACATCTACCTCTGCGCTTCGAAATGGGAAGGCTTCAACCTGCCGATCGTCGAGGCCGCCTGGCACGGCGTGCCGAGCATCGCATACAACGTCGGCGCGCATGGTGAGCATGTGACAGCGATGCTGATCAACGGCGGGCTGGATGAGCTGTACGCCGCCGCGCTGAAACTCAGCAGTGACGAGGGGCTGCGCCGCCAGCTGTCCAGCCAGGCGCTGGCCCGTGCGCAGCAGTTCTCCTGGGACAAGGTGACAACGCGCATGCTGGAGTACCTGCGGGAGCTCACGCTGTGAGTGCCGCGGAACTGGACAGCCGGCTGGTTGGCTACATCATCGTCTGCGGCTTTGCTGGCCTCTTGACACTGCTGGCCTGGCAGCTGATGCAGCGCTTCGTGGTGGCACGGCTGGAACAGGTGCCGACGGGCATGCGCCAGAACATCCTTGCCAAGCTGCTGCTCGGCACGCTGCTCGGGATCTTCGCGCTGTGGCTGGCGCTGCAGCCCGCGCTGTGGAGCGGGGCCTTCCGTCCGGATGCCAGCGGCTTCGTGCTGTTCGACCCGCATGGCAAGGCTGATAACGTGCCTTTCCTGAACCTGCTGCGCTTCTTCCTGTTCCAGGGCCTGGCGGAGGAACTGGTCTACCGCGGCTTCGCGATGAGCATGCTGGTGACCGGCGTGTTCGCCGCGGCGATGCGCTACATGCGGCCCGCAGACGCCGGTGAGCTGTGGGCCCGTACCTGCTGGATCGGCAGCGGGCTGGTGGTCAACCTGCTGGTCAGCGCCACCTTCGCGATCTGGCACAGCGGCAACCCGGAGGTTGACACCCTGGCGATTGTCAACATCGGGCTGGCCGGGATGGTGCTCGGGCAGCTGTTCCTCAACCAGGCCTCGGTCGGCGGGGCGGCGGCACTGCACATCGTCTGGAACCTCGGGCAGGCCGTGATGGGCCTGCCGGTCAGCGGCATCCTCGTCTGCCAGCCGCTGCTGGGCGGGATCAACGGGGCCGGCCTGAAGCTGATCAGCGGCGGGCCCTTTGGCCCGGAAGGCAGCCTCGGCACCAGTGCCGCGCTGCTTATGGTGTTCGCCTACCTGCTGTGGACTGCGATGCCCGGCAGCCGCGATGCTGGAATGCAGGACGAGGATGCTGAGCAGGTGAACCTGGCAACGACTGGAGCTTCAGATGCGGATTGAGCAGGGCGGCCTCGATCGCGAGGATGTGATCGCGCTGCTGACGGAGCATGTCAGCGAACTGCGCGGCATGGCCCCGCCGGGCAGCTCCCATACCCTGGATGTCTCCGCGTTGCAGAAGCCGGAGCTGACTTTCTGGAACCTGCGCATTGATGATGTGCTGGCAGGCTGCGGTGCACTGCAGGAGCTGGACAGCACGCACGGCGAGATCAAGTCGATGCGCACGGTAGCGACCTTCAAGCGTCGCGGAGTGGCACGCTGCCTGCTGGATCACATTGTGTCCGTCGCGCGCGAGCGCGGCTACCAGAGGCTCAGCCTCGACACCGGTTCGGAGGAGTACTTCCGCCCGGCCCGCGAACTGTACCGCAGCGCTGGCTTCACGGAATGCGGCCCCTTCGCGGACTACCGCGAGGACCCCTACAAGGTGTTCATGACGCTGGCGCTTTAGCGCGGGATGCGGAATGCGGGATGGGGGACGGGCATAAGGGAGCGCGTAGCGAAGGAACGCGCCAGCGTGACTTAGCTGCGCGAATGGGAATGTGCGATGGTAAATGAAGTGTCCAGTTGTCATTGATCAGATGCTGGAATCATTGCTGCAGAATTATCGAGGGCTGCAGCAGCAGCTGACATACGACTGGAATTGAGTGCCTGATCCACTCCGCTTCTCATTGTCATTCCATGCATGGACACTGCCCCGATTATCCTCAGTGGCGTGAGAGCTGCAGATAGGTTCCCTGTTCCCTGTTCCCTGTTTCCAGATGATCTGCCCTTCCCCCATCCCCCATCCCTCGCCCCTCGATTGCCCATCCCCCATCCCGCATCCCTCGCCCCCCGATTGCCCATCCCCCGTCCCGCATCCCCCATCCCGATTGGTGTTCCCCTATAATCGGTCTGCATGATCTACCTGCTGTTCCTGCTGACCGGAGCCTGCGCGCTCGTATACGAGGTGGTCTGGTCGCGCCAGTTCGGCCTGCTGTTCGGCCATACGGCCCAGGCCGCCGCCGTGGTGCTTGGATCCTACTTCAGCGGGATGACGATCGGCTACCTGCTGGCGGCGCGGCTGGCCGGACGGCTGGCACGGCCCCTGCGCGGTTACGCCATAGCGGAAATCATCGCTGCACTCTGGTCCCTGGCGATTCCGCTCCTGCTCGGCACACTGGCCACGGGCGCACTGGCCGCGCTGCTCAACAATGACAACACCACGCTGCAGGTCACGATGCGCGCCCTGCTGAGCTTCCTCCTGATGCTGCCTGCCACTGCAGCCCTCGGGGCCAGCCTGCCCTTCGTGGTACAGCACCTCGCATGCGGTGGTGGCGACCATACGCACCGCATCACACTCGCCTACAGCTTCAACACGCTTGGCGCCTTCGGCGGCGTGATGCTGGCAACCTTCGTCTTGATCCTCAAGCTCGGTATCCAGGGCAGCCTGCACCTCGCCGTTGCCATCGCGCTCGTCTGCGGCATCGCGGCCTGGCTGTTGCCGGCACCGGGGGCTACGGCGGATTCGGCTGTACCTGAACCGGCGGCTAAACAAGTTGAACAGCGCCTGCCGCTGCGCTGGTACCTGCTGGCCGGCCTGAGCGGCTTCTGCATGCTGGCGGTGCAGGTGCTGTACAACAGCATGTTCAGCCTGGTGTTCCACAACAGCACCTACTCCTTCGGCGCGATCATCGCCGTGTTCCTCGCAGCGCTGGCGCTGGCCGGCTGGCTGGTCTCTAAATGGCCGGCGATGCATCTCTCGCAGCGCAGTGCGCGCGCCGCCCTGCTCAGTGCCGTTGCCATCCTGCTCGGTGTGCTGGTCTTCCAGCGCAGCACGCGGCTCGGTTACCTCGGCGTCAGCGTGCCGCTGCTTGGCGGCGACCTGGTGGACCACAGCTTCCTCGGCTACATGCTGGCGGCCACGCTCCTGATCGTGATCTCGATCGGCCTGCCTGTGGTGGCAGCCGGCACACTGTTGCCAATGTGCCTGCGCCGCCTGCAGGACCACGCCGCTGACAGCGGCCGGCTCGTCGGGCGGCTGGTGGCGCTCAACACTGTCTGCGCGGCCGCAGGTGCGCTGTCCGCCAGCTTCATCATGCTGCCGCTGCTCGGCCTGTGGCATTCCTTCATGCTGCTGTCGATGCTCTACCTGCTGTTCGGGCTGGCACTCTTGTGGCGTGACGACAGGCTGGGCCAGCTGTCCAGCTGGGGCGCTGTCAGTTTGGCCGCCTGCCTGGCGCTGGCCTGGTTCACCAACTGGCCGGTTGTCACCAAGGCCGGGCGCAAGCTGATGGTGCAGGAAACGGCCTACGGCGTTGTCAGTGTGGTTGAGGTTGATGTTGACGGCGAGCCGGAGCTGTACCTGCGCCAGAACAACCACTACACACTCGGGGCCACGCGCGGCATTGAAAGTGAGCTGCGCCAGGGCAACATCCCGATGCTGCTGCATCCCGACCCTCAGCGGGTCTGCTTCCTCGGGCTGGCAACCGGCATCACAGCCGGGGCTGCGCTGGACCACCCGGAGCTTGTGCAACTGGACACGGCGGAGCTGATCCCTGAAGTGGCACAGGCCGCCCGCTATTTCGCCGCTGACAACAACTCCATCAATGACAACCCGAAGAGCAACATCATCATCAATGATGCGCGACACTACCTCTATGGCACGGCCAACCGCTACGACCTGATCGTGAGCGACCTGTTCGTGCCCTGGCACAGCCAGACCGGCTACCTCTACACCGTTGAGCATTACCGCGCCGCGCAGGCACGGCTGGCAGAGGGCGGGTTGTTCTGCCAGTGGCTGCCGCTCTACCAGCTGGACGCGCGCGAGTTCGAGATGATCTGCGACAGCATGGCGGCGGTGTTCCCCGTCGTCACGCTCTGGCGCGGGGAGTTCAATGACAACAGCTTCCCGCTGATGATGGTCTGTGGCTCGGATGAGCCGCCGGTGATGGATGCTGATGCACTGACTGTGCGGATTGCCAGCCTGCCGCGCCACAGTGCGCTGCCGGACCCGAACCTGCGCAGTGTGCAGGACCTGCTGCAGCTGTATGTCGGGGACTGGCCGCGGCGCGAGGGGGCAGAGCTTAACACTGACGACTTCCCGCGCGTGGAGTTCCTCGCGCCGGTGTCCAACCGCAATTCGCAGGAACTGACCGGCCAGGCGCTGACGGACTACTACTGGGAGGTGCTGCTCGGCCTGCAGCGCGAGCAGCTGCAGTACATCCCGCGTCGCGCCGAACCGATGCCGGACTTCGACGAGGGAATCCACCGCCAGCTGGACTGACAACACGGGATGCGGGATGAGCAGAGCAGGCATAGAGCATTGATTGCGGAGCAATGAGCGAAGCAACCTCAATGCAGGATTGGATCATTGCTCATTCTTCATTGCTCATTGCTTCCCACATCCCTCATCCCACATCCTTCATTGCTTAATTACTTGCCCCTTCATCCACGCTGCCAAATCTGCAGGCCCCAGTCCAGCGGCCAGATAACAGACAAGAATCGCGTTGCCAAACATCAATGCACATTAGAAACTCTAAGTGTATGTAGTGATTTTACAAATAATGTATTAGTAAACAAATAGCAAAAACCCATTGACACAGCTTAACGGAAATTATATAAAGTTAGAACTTGGTTTTGCTGTGAGGAAGGCATGGGAAAGACCCCACTGCAGCTATACAAGGAGCTGCCCTCTACTGAACAGATATCTGCCGGCGACAGGTCCTGGCACGTCAAGTTGCTGCGCCGGATGCTGGCCATGGCCGGCGCTGCCCCGATCCACTGGATGAACCCCGCCGTCGATGTAGACTGGCATTTCGATGACAACCTGCTGACCCTCGTGCACGCATTCCAGAATGCCAACGGATTGCCAGTGTCTGATTCAGTTGATGATGCCTGCTGGAAGAAGCTTGCCGAGGCCTGCGAAACGGCGCCGGTTGGCAACGGTGATCCTCTGCCGGCTGCCGGCCCTGCCAGGGACCGTGTTGCCAGGCGGATAGTGGAAATCGCCCAGGCGGCTGAGGCCCGCGGAATACGGGAACATGGCAGCAACTCTGGTGCCACCGTGCGCATGCTTTTGCGCCATGCCGGCCTGGATGGCGCCTTTGCCTGGTGCATGGCCTTTGTCTGGGCGGTGGTGGACCTCGCATACTTCCTCGAGCAGCAGATGCCCCCGGTGCTTGAGCCGGTGCAGAAGCGCTCCTGCAGCAACCTGGTGGCATGGGCCCGGCTCCACCATTCGCTTATAGAAAACCCGCTGCACGCGCAGCCCGGCGACCTCTGGGTGCAACGCGGCGGCGAAACCGGCTTCAAGCATGTCGGCGTGATCACCGGTGTCAGTGGCAACAGGGCGAGCACGGTCGAGGGCAACACAAATCACCGTGGCAGCGACGAGGGCGAGGGCGTATATGCGCATGCGCGGCCACTGGATGACAGCCAGTGCGTGGTGGTGAGGCTGTAGCAATGGCAATGCAGTTCCCCATCGCGCTCTACACCACGATGCTCGACACCGAGCATTCCCGGCTCGGCCACCTCTGGCACCGTGCGAAGAACAGCCAGCCGCCGGACTGGTACGGCCAGCCCTGGCCTGAGCTGGACAGGGTGTTCGTGGAGCAGAGCGTGGTGCACCGCGTCGGCACTCATGAGTTCAGCATCGCCAGTGAGAAGCACAAGCGGAAGTCGGCGGGGATCCTCTCAAGTGTACTGCGCAGCTTCGGCGTGCTGGACTTCCAGATGGAGCGGCTGCGCAGCCGCAGCTTTGTTGCCAAAGTGAAGTTGCACGACTACGTACGGCCGACGCTGTCACTGGCGGCCCTCTCACGCCTGCTGGGCTACACGGTGCCGCCGACATACGCGGGCGGGCACTGGTTCGCCTGCCATGCCCAGCACCAGGCCACCAGCGGCTCGCTGGAACTGGCCTACGACCGCTCGGATGGCTACGACCTGGCCGCCGAACTGGAGGCCAGAGGAAACTCTGGCAACACTGCCCTGCCTGGTGCACGAGGGAATAATGGAGGTGCGATCACGCAAGGCGTGAATGTCGCACAAGCGGAGCGCGTAGCGGACTCCGGCGATGAGCCGGAGGCAGCTGCGCAGTACTCCCCATCCCCCATCCCACATCCCGCGTCCCCCGCGGGTAGCCTGCACCTGGAGGACCAGTCCTCCGGCCTGCAGCTCTTCTCCTTCCGCGCCTCCAGGCCACTTGTCTTCGGCGTCAGCCTGCAGCACATCTGGGAGAAGGACGGCAAGCTCGCATCATTCGGCAACAAGCACGAGGACCTGGAATATGCGGGGAGCTGAGTAAGTAGCCCGGCTACAAGCCGGGCTGTCAGTAGTCAGTGGTCAGTGGTCAGTGGCCAGTTGTCAGATCATGTAGCAGCAGCGCTCCCGCCGCTGATTTGAAAAGTGACATCGATGCATCGCCCGTCTTCAACGCCCCACTCGCACTTCATTACCTCCCCGCAGCAGCGTCCCTCCTTCGTTGGACTGAGAACCGCACTACCGCTTCCCACGCGGGTAAGCACTGAATACACCACATTGGCATCTTGATGAAATATTGATAAATCAATGATGATATCTTGATTGACAACCAGTCGCCGGCCTTGTATAAGTAATGCGAATGCAGTTCTAGTTAGAACAATGACATGTTCTCAGGAGAAGGAAAGCATTCACAAAACGTCGAAACAGATTTGGCTGGTATAGTGTCAAGGCTTCGTAAGTTGATTTCAAATTTACTTGTCGTACTCTCTGAGTTTCATTGCATGATACTAGGTAATGTTGATACTCAATGTTCTTAGATACTCTAAAGAACATAGTGATCGCAAGTCATTCTCTAGGAGAAAACATGTTAGATTACAAATCATTGCTTGAAAAGGCAAGAACAATTTTTCAGATTAATCCAAACAGTGATTTGTTTCCGGGAGAAAAATGGTTGTATAATTTTGCATTTGTTATATGTATTTTTACAGGCATTGTAGATATTTATAATTACAGGTATCGCATTTCCATTGAACTGATCATTTTTTGTATGGTTGGAATATGTTTACTTGTAATAGTAGGGGCCCATGTTATGACATTTAAGACCGATGATGGAGAAGAGTATCAAGCACCAGGTGGTTTTACAGTTTATAGAAATTTAAGAGATAGAAATCCTAAGTTAAGGTCAATTACTGATTTTGCTAAATTACCTGAGGTTCATTACAATATTTTAAAACTCTTTCCAGTGCAGCAATTGATTTTAATGAGATTGATGTCACTTTGTGGTTTGTCAATTATCAGTCTAGTCACTGGTGTTTATATCAACGCACTGTTTATTTCGGAGGATTCAATAGTATATAAGCATATACTTTCTTTAAAAAAGCAAACACACATTCTTGATTATTTAAAGAGTAAGGAAATTGCTGCTGATTTACAACAATGCATTGTTCAATTAGAAGAGTTAGAAGATGAAGAATCCGACAAGAGTGTGAGTGAGGATCAAAATATTGGCGAGTCAAACATTGTGAAATCGTGCATGAAACATTTTACTGGCATTGTTGATAATCAGTATGAATATCAACTAATTGAATATGCAACTATTGATAGATTCTTAAAATTATTCATGAACACACGTTTTGCTATTTTGATTCGTGATTATGAAACAAATTCTACAGGATCAGATAATCATACTGAAATATTGAAGCTACAAGATGCATGGGATATTTATTGCAAGGATTGTGTGTTTTGTATTGAAAGACTCAATGAAATCAGAAAGGGAAGTACAAGTACAGAAGACGAATACGGTAGAAGTGTTTACTTAATGTCTGAAATAAGTATTGCCATTCTAGAAATTTGGAGTGAAAACACTAAGAAACTGTGTACTTTTCAGTTGAAAGATGATAACAGCAAGAAAGTCATATTTTCCAAGAGTCTTTATCAAGTTCTTAATGAACGAATTGATCCAGATCAATTGAATCGACAACAATACATTGATTGGGTAAATAGACAGTCAATGATTCTTACTTATATGGCTTATATGGATAATGACATTGGGATAAGTCCAACGGATCCGAGTAAACTGAAAGAAGCATATGAACTCAGTCATAATGCATTTCTCTCAAATTCCCTGAGTTTTAAGTGTGTAGTTGGACATGCGAGAAACACTCAACTTCTATTTCGATATGCATATAATGACAGCTTGGATTTAAAAGAATTGTCGTCTATATATGATAACATGGTGATCAATCGTTCACAATGGGGCATAGTTCCTGGTAGTCTTTATGAGGAACATTACAATAGTAATTTACTTAGTGTTGGCTTGGTATATATTATTCGAGAATTAGAAAAAGTGGACTTTGATGTGAGTAGACTAACTAATAAGCAAAAAAACAAATTGGTAGATGTTTCGAATACAATTGCGTCTTGTAATAAAAGATTAAGAATGCTGAACATTCAAGATGAGTTGTCGGAATGGGAATGGGATTTTATGGCATCACATTTAGAAGTATGTATAGGCAACTATCTGCTCTCAGAAGATCCCAAGGCTGTTACTGCGAATAGGAATAGTGTAACCTATCAGTTTAACTCATTAATGTTAAAAACAGAAAATTTAGAACAGATTGATGCAATACGACTAAATGTGTTGGAAGTTTATCTGATGAATGATGATTTGTTTGAGGAGTTGACAAAATCTTTGCAATTGAGAAAATCTGAACTGAATTCAAAGGAGACTTCAGTAGAATAAAAGCCAATGGATTGTTTTATCTGGAATGTTACCTGAACAATTAATAACGTAAAAGTGACATAAAGAAATTAGGTAATAATTGTACGGTGATGGTAATCACCTGACACTTGCCCCTCCGGCGGGGTTTTCAGTCTAGGCTGTATTCCGCTTCTTTGTCACCCCCTTTTTCGTCTCCTTTGGAACCCTTCCGTGAACACCGCGTAGGGTGTCCTGCCGTCCTTGCCTCGGCCCTGTTGAGGGCGCCTGGTGTTGTAGTGCACCAGATAGGCATTCAGTCCTCCTGCATTTCCGCCAAGCTTTCGTAGAACTTCTGGCATACATCTTCCGGAAGTGCTTGGCCATCAAAGAACGATGCAGTCGCTATGGAATTGATCATTAGAAGCAAAAGACAAGGGCGTATGTCAATGTATAATTTTGAGAATGAGTCAAAGCGAGGAAGAGCTGCGTGACGAATATTGCAAAGCAATTGGCATGCTCGTCGTTGCATTCAATGATTTGGAAGTGGATTTGAAATGGCAGAGCACCTTCTTGATTCCAGGCGTTGAGCTGAGTGAGGACATAGAGGAGATTAGAATCTTCTCTCGCTTGATGATGGGGCACTTGTCTTTTTCCCAAGTTCTGGAGATGTATAAGACCTTACTCAAGAGGGTGTTCGACCAGACTGAACATAGAGAAATCGCAGCACACGTTAAGAGCCTAGACGATATTCGTGAGCGTCGAAACTTCTTCGTACATGCGAATTTCGCTGTCAGAAGGATTACAACTGGCCCTCCCGTACTATTGAAGTATCAGAGATTCAGGGAGGAGTTTCGCATGGAAGATGTTGACGTAGCTGCGATCTATGACCTGATAGCTGAAATACAGGATGCTGCGAGTGCATGCCAGACCTTTTGCGGCAAAGCCATAATGTTGAAATGAGCTACCCCAGACCCTTCTCCATCTGTTCCCTGACCACCCCTGCGATCTGGCGGGACTGCGCCATCGCCGCATCGGCTTCCTCGCGGACCTTCGCGCGGTATTCGCTCTTCTTCGGCATCGAGTTGGTATTGATCAGCACGTTGTAGTATGCGCCTTCCGCGCAGGCCAGCGCCATCGCGGCTCCAGTGCCTGCATCCGACAGTGCGTTCTGGTTGCCCTTTTCGGCGACTTCGCGGCAGAGTTCCAGGGTTTCCACGCAGCGCTTCAGCGTTGCCAGCGGTACTTCGGTCACGCCGACGGTCGCCTGCTTGATCGCGGCTGAGCGCGCCTTCTGCTCCTCGTCAGTGTTCTTCGGCATGCCGAAGGTGTCCATCAGGATGTTGAATGCCGCGGTGTCATCGTCAATCGCGCGCAGGTATTCATCCTTCAGCTGCTGCGCCCGCGTTGCGATCCGGTTCATGTCCTTCTTCACCGGCGCATAGCCCGGCTTGCCGACCGTCAGGTTCGGCACCATCGCTGCAAGACCCGCCGCCAATGCGCCGGCCAGGGCGGCCACCGAGCCACCACCGGGGGCCGGGCTGACAGAGGCCAGCTCCTCCACGAAGTCCGTCACGCTCATCTTTGCCAGCGGCCGCACACTGTCGTCAATCGCATACTCCACGATGCGTTTCTGCGGATCGAACTCGCCCAGCTCAGTCAGGCCCAGCGTCTGGATGGCAACGCGCACCAGCTCGCGCTCACTCACCCCGGTGCAGACCTTCTTCTGCTTCCTGAGGAAATGCCGCCCGGCATCCGTCAGCGCGGACAGCGGGATCAGCCCGACCAGCTCACTGCCGGTCACCCTGAGGCCGTACTCCCGCGCCAGCTCGTCCACCTTGTCAAACACCACATGCAGCGGGCTGGCGTTCAGGTCCGTCACATTCATCGTGATCTGCGCGCACTGGTACTCGTCAATGTACCAGCCCATCGCCTTCAGGCCCTTGTACAGGCCCGGCGCGTAGACATCGTTTCCATCCGCGTCCTTAACGAACTTCCCGTGCTCATCGCGCGCCTGGCGGCCCTTTTCGCGGATCGTCCAGGCGATAAGGTTCACGTTGTACAGCGCCTTGGTGTTGAAGTTGATGTTGTAGGCCACGAGGAAGTTGCGCGCGCCCACCGTCACCACTCCCGTCCTGGCAACGCTGTCACTGAACTCATTCGGGCCGTAGTCCGGCCGCCACTCCTCTGTGCCGAGCTTGCCCTTCAGCGCCTCGTATTCCCCATGCCTCACATTGGCGAGGTTCCGCCATTCCGGCTTGCGCGCCGCATGCTCATACAGCCAGACCGGGATGCCAAGCTCGCTGCCAACCCGCTCGCCGAGCCGCTTTGCCAGCTCGACGCACTCAGCCATTTCCACGCCCTGCACAGGCACGAAGGGGCAGACGTCGGTGGCGCCGTGGCGCGGGTGCTCACCATGCTGGCGGGACATGTCAATCAGCTGCGCGGCCTTCCGCACCACGCGGAACGCGGCTTCCAGCACAGCCTCCGGCTCGCCGGCGAAGGTGATCACCGTGCGGTTGGTGTCATGCCCGGGGTCGACGTCAAGCAGCGTGACGCCGTCCACCGCCGCCGCCTCCTGGGCCACAGTGTTGTATACATGGGGGTCGCGCCCGTTCGAGATGTTGGGCACGCATTCAACGATCTTCAGCATGCGACCATTGTCGCATGCTCAGGGATCGGGTACCTGGGACCGGGGACCAGATGAGAGACAGATGTGAGGGACCCGGGACCAGCCTGAGGTCAGATTTCACAGTATCGCTACCTTGTTCCTGGGGTCAGGAATCCACCATTTTTCAGTGGCGTGGTTCCTGGGACCGGAGTGGAGTCAATGGTATGAGTTTTCGTTCCGGCTCCCTGATTCCTGCTCCCTTCTTCTGGTCCCAGGTCCCGGGTCCCCGGTCCCTGATTCCCGGTCCCTACTTCTGGTCCCAGGTCCCGGGTCCCCGGTCCCTGATTTATCCGAGTACTTTCTCCGGGCGCAGCTCGACCAGGCCCTGCGGGGTCACGCCGTGGAACTGCAGCACCGCCACGAGCTCACGACCGTCCAGTGCGAACACGGTGTCCCCCTCGCCGTAGCTGCCCGGCGGCAGCGCCTTGCGCGGGCAGCGGATGCCCATTCCGTTGCGCAGCATCCCGCACTGCTGGGCGTCCAGCTGCAGGCTGGCCTGGCCATTGGCAATCGCGCCGAGCGGCTCAAGCAGGTCCTCCACAGTCGCGCCTTCCTCCAGCCGCGCCGCCACATCCTCGAGCCGCATCGCATCATCGAGGCTGAACGGGCCGACGCTTTCGCGGCGCAGCCGACCCATGCAGCCGAGGCTGCCGAGGTCCGCCGCCACATCGCGAGTCAGCGAGCGGATGTACACCCCGCCACGGCCCAGCACCCGCACGCGCGCGCGTGCCAGCGGGCCGATCTCGTCGATGCGCTCCAGCAACTGGCTGTCCTCCCAGAGCACATCCTTCGGGTCCAGCCCGCTTTCGAAGTCCAGCAGCTCAGAAGAGATCACCTCTACCTGCTTCGGCTGCACCTCCACTTCCTCGCCGGCCAGTGCATAGCGGTACAGTTCGCGCCCGCCGACCTTGGTTAGGCTGAAGGCGGGTGGGATCTGCTGCAGCTCACCGGTGTACTGCGCCAGCATCGCCGCGAACTGCTCGCGCGTCGGCAGCGGCTGCTCGCTGACGGCGGACAGCTCGCCCGCCAGGTCGTCGGTGGTTGTTGACATGCCGAGGATGAACTCCCCGGTGTAGCTCTTCTCGAAGCCGGCGAAGTGCTGGAACAGTCGGGTGGCGCGGTTGATCCCGACCACCAGCACGCCGGTCGCCGGCTTGTCCAGCACGCCTGAGTGCCCCATCTTGCGGATGCGCAGCATGCGCCGCAGCTCGCGGATCACGTCAAAGGAGGTGATCCCGGAGGGTTTGTCAATTGTCAGGAAGCCGCTCGGGCCGTTGTTGCCACTCATCTCTCACCAGCTCGCCAAGGCTGCGGGATCAGTCCCCGCTGCCAAGGCGCAGCTCCTCCATATGCAGTCGCAGGGTGCTCTCGAGGATCGCCGGGGCCTCGTCAATCCCGGCATGGATGCGGAAGCCGGAGGCCGCGGTATGCCCGCCGCCGCCGAAGCGCCGCGCCACGGCCCGCACGTCGAAGCCCTCGTTGGAGCGCGCGCTGACCTTCACGTTGCCATCCTCCTCCTCCTTGAGGAAATAGGTGGCGTCGTAGCCGTCCACGGTCTTCAGGATGTCCGTTGCGCCTTCCGTGTCACTGAGCACGGTGCCCGTCTCGCGGACCATCTCCTGTGTGACGTAGCAGTAGAAGTAGCCCAGCTCGTCATTCGCGGTCATCGTGTTCAGGATCATCGCCAGGAGCCGCATCTGCCCCGGCGTGCGCGTGTTGTAGACGCGGTTGTATACATCAAAGGGGTCGACCCCGATCTCGATCAGCTCGCCGGCGATCACGAAGGTCTCATGCTTCGTGTTGCCATAGCTGAAGCGGCCGGTGTCGGTGATGATCGTGGCGTAGAGGTTGATCGCCATCTCCAGGCTGACTTCCCAGCCGAGGTGGCCGAAGAAGCGGTAGAACAGCTCGCCGCAGGCCCCGAAGCTCGGGTCGACGAGGTTGATGTCGCCGTAGCACTGGTTGCCAAGGTGGTGGTCCATGTTGATCATCAGGCAGCCCTCGGCGTGCTGCTTCGTCTCAGGGCCGATCCCGAGTGCGGTCAGCTGCTCGCAGTAGGCCCGGCCCAGCCGGTCGAAGGCCCCGTTGTCATTCGCCATGATGATGTCGGGCAGCTCACTCGGCAGTTCCGAGACATGTTCGAAGCGGTCGGCGTAGGGCAGGTCGCGGTACATGCGCGGCATCGGGTCCGGCGTGAACATCCGCACCTGCTTGCCCATGCGGGTCAGCGCCTCATAGACTGCGCTGTTGCAGCCGACGGTGTCCCCGTCTGGATTCTCATGGCAGAACAGCCAGACGGTGCTGGCCTGCGAAAGCAGGCTGCCGATGCGCTCGAACAGGCCGTCGCGCTGGTCAGCCGTGATGTATCCGTCAGCCACGCTGGCGGTGCTGTGATCTGAACTGGAAATGACTATTCCTCCTCGAGGCTCGAGTAGTCGTCGCGGTAGTCCGGGATTTCATTCAGCAGCTTCTCGACCTCGGCCGCATACTGCAGCGAATGGTCTTCCATGAAGCGCAGGCGCGGCACGATGCGCAGGTCAGTCTCCTCGCGCAGCCGCCCCCAGATCAGGCCGGAAGCCCGGTTGAGCGCCTCGACGCATTCCTTCGTGCGCTCACCGCCCGCAAGCGTGGAGATGCCGACCTCCGCATGCGCGAGATCGGGCGAGACGTCCACCTTGGTGATGCTGTAGCCCTCAATGCGGGGGTCCGACAGCTCACCGCTGATGATCTCGCTGATGGTTCGCAGCACGAGGGATTCAATCCTCGCCTGGCGCTTGTGTGAAGCTCGTCCCATAATCTCCTGATCTGCCCGGAATATGCATTATACCCGTCTCACACATAATGATTAACAGGCGCAGTGGCGCCTGAAACAGCCCGGGGCCGCTCCAATGCTGATTTAACCCGGATATGAAAAATCCCCGCGCCGTGCTGAAACTGACTGGACCCCACAGATGCTCCAAGAGGCATCAGTGAATCGGCTGAGAAACAAAGTGCGAGAGGTAACAGAGATGCACAAGACATACGGAATAGCAATTGGAGTGCTGGTCCTGCTGCTGGCGGGCTCCGTGGCATGGGCCCAGGGCGGCCAGGGACGGCAGGGTGGTAACCGGCAGGGAGGCCGTGGACAGGATGGTGAAGGGCGGCAGGGTCGCCTGATGGACCACATCGTCTACGGTGAGATCCTGTCGATCAGTGCGGACGAGATCGTGGTCAAGCCGATGATCCCGGAGCAGATGGCGGAGATGGCCCAGGAGCGTGGCCGCGAGCTGCCTGAGCTTCCCGCCGAAATGGCGGTTGAGATCGGGGCTGACACCAAGTTCATCATCGAGAGCGAGATGGCTTCCAGCTCCGACTTCAAGGCCGGGGACATCGTGGTCGTGGTGAAGGACAGGGACGGCATCGCCCGCACCGTGTCCGACAAGGACAGTGCCAAGCAGTTCGTCGAGCGCCGCATGGATGAGCGCGGTGGAGGCGGCGGACGCGGGCAGGGCTTCGGCCAGGGCGGACCGGGCGGTGAAGGCGGGCCGGGAGGCCATGGAGGCCCCGGCGGCCAGGGACCCGGTGGTGACCGCCGTCCGCCTGCCATGGGAAGCATCACCGCGATCAGCGCCGACAGCATCACCATCAAGCCGGAGATCCCGGAGGAGATGAAGCAGCGCATGCAGGAGAACGGCCGCGAGCTGCCGGAACTGCCGGACAGCATCACCTGGGAGATCAGCGCGGAGACCCGCTTCGTCGGCGAGGACGGCCTGGTTGACAGTAACCCCTTCGCGGTCGGCGACAAGGTGATCGTGCTCGGTCCCCCGGATGCCGGCGGTGCCAAGGCGATCGTGGATGCAGCGCTGGCCCATGAGCGGGTGCGACAGTACCTCGAGGAGTTCGGTGGCGGCCAGGGCGGCCCCGGTGGACGCGGCGGCGCACAGGGTGGCCAGGGCGGCAAGCGCGGCGGAAAGCGTGGCGGCCAGGGCGGCCAGCGGAACCAGTAACTACAACCCAGACGATAATCCGGGAAGCGGGAAAGAGGGCTTCCCGGGATATCCATCCCCCACCCATCAGGGCGCATCGCGAGGTGCGCCCTTTTTGTTAGGTTGCAGGGTGCAGGGAGCAGGTTGCAGATCCGGGATGAGGTATGCGGGATGTGGGATGTGGGAGCGCGTAGCGCAGGCATGCGTAAGCCTGACACAGCTGCGCATTTGCGGGAAGCGGAGGGGTGCAACTTGCTTGCACGCAATGCAATGGTAGAACGGAGGTGCGACACTGGCTGTCGCATCTCCTCATCCCCCATCCCTCATCCCGCTCTGGCCTGAGGCCAGAGCTACAGGTCCGCGCTCTCCATGTAACCCGGCACATGGCACAGCCAGTCCAGCTCATGCGTGATGCGCTCGCGCATGGAGTCGGCGGCGTTCTCCTCACCATGCGTGATGAAGGTGTTCCGCGGGCGTTTCTCGATGCTGCCCAGCCAGTCCATGATCTCGCGGTAGTCGGCGTGCGCGCTCATGTTTGACAACTGCTCCACCTCGCAGTTGATCGGCACGTCGTCACCGAAGATGCGGATGCGGTCCATCCCTTCGAGGATCTTGCGGCCGCGGGAGCCCGCCGCCTGGTAGCCGGCGAACAGGATCATGTTCTTCGGGTCAGGTGCGAAGGCCTTGATGTGGTGCACCACGCGCCCGCCGGTTGCCATTCCGCTGGCGGAGATGATCACCTTGGCCTGGCGGTTGAGGTTCAGCTCCTTGCTGTCCTCCACGCTGTTGACATAGCTGACCTTGTCGAACACCTTGCGCAGGTAGTTGCAGTCGATGCGGTGGCTGTCGGAGCAGTCGTCATAGATGTCCGTCGCGTTGACAGCCATCGGCGAGTTGACGTAGACCGGCACCTGCGGCACGTCCCGGCGTTCCATGATCTCCGAGATGAACAGGATCAGCTGCTGCGTGCGGCCGACTGCGAAGCTCGGGATCACCACGGTGCCGCCGCGCTCCAGCGTGCGCTTCAGGCATTTCGCCAGCCCGATGCGCGGGTCGATGTCCTCATGCAGGCGGTCGCCGTAGGTGGACTCGCACAGCAGGTAGTCCGCTTCGTGGTAGGGCGTGGGCGGCACGAGGATCTCGTCCTTCAGGCGGCCGATGTCGCCGCTGAACAGGATCTTCTTATCGCCCAGCTTCAGCATCAGGTGCGCCGCGCCGAGGATGTGCCCGGCGGGCAGCCACTGCGCACTGATCCCGTCCGCGATGTCCAGCCAGTCGCCGAAGCGGACCGACTTGAATAGCCCCAGCGCCTTCTCACCATCCTCCGCGGTGTACAGCGGCTGCGGGTCCTCATGCTTGGAGTAGCCCTTGCGCTTGGCGTACTTCGCATCCTCCTCCTGCAGGTAGCCGCTGTCCGGCAGCAGGATACGGCACAGCTTCTGCGTGGCCGGGGTGCAGTACACCGTGCCATTGAAGCCGAGCTTCTTCAGGCGCGGGATGTAGCCCGAGTGGTCGATGTGTGCATGCGTCAGCAGCACAGTGTCGATCTGGGAGGGCTTGATCGGGAAGTCGTCCCAGTTGCGCAGGCGCAGGGGCTTCAAGCCCTGGAACAGGCCGCAGTCCACGAGGATCTGCTGGCCGGCGTACTCCACGAGGTACTTGGAGCCGGTCACCGTCTGGGCGGCACCGAGGAAGGTCAGCTTGATGTTGCTCACGGTCTAACTATAAGGGATGGGGGATGCGGGATGGGGGATGGGGAGGGTGCGTCACGCCACGGCGTGACTTGCGCACAATGGGATGGGGGATGCGGGATGGGCAGAATGGGATGTGGGATGTGGGATGGGCAGTAGTCAGTGGGCAGGGAGACTTAGCGGCGACATGTTGTCGCCTGATCTTCCAGGAACCTATCCGCTCAATGCCGTCTGGGAGGCGTAGGGCAAGGCCATCGTGCCTTGCCCAGGATGGCGACAGCCATCCGGTTGGAAAGCACTTGCCAAAATTGCTGTCGCCTATGCCGACAGGCACAGGCTTGCGATCTTCATCTGCTCATCCCGCATCCCCCATTCCACATCCCTCAGCTGCTGCGGATCGCCACCCTGAGCGTGTTCACATCGCTGTCAAAGCGGCTGTAGCAGACGATGCTGTTGCCATTGGCAAAATGTGCGAGGTCCACGAACACATCTGCGCTGCCGGGCGTGAAGGTATTGGGACTTGCCGAGATGTCCTCAATGGTCCAGCTGCCCTCGTCCTGGATTGCGAAGCGCACGTGCGTGCCGCTGCCGTCGAACTCCGTGTAGGCGATGCAGGCCGTACCATCCGGCATATAAGCCAGCTGCGAAACCAGCGCGATTTCCTCGCCACTTCCTGTATCGGTGACAATGGTGATGTCCTCGTCGGCAAGCACTGTGTCATCCTCTGCCAGTTCCGTATAGCGCAGGCCGGTGTCGGTGCCGCTGATGCTCTGGTAGCTCATGCCGGTGTAGCTGCCAGGCAGGATGTCAATGCTTCCGAACAGGCCGCTGTCAGCATTGGCAAAGGGATTTGCCCAGTTGCCACCGTCCTCACGCAGGTACAGGCCGCCAGCCAGGCTGGCCTGCATCTCGCCAGTGGTGTCGTGGTAGCGCATATGCGGGAATGTCAGGCCGGTGCCGAAGCCGTACCAGCGGGTGTAGGTCAGGTTCCCGGGGGTGCTGGCCGGGTCATACGTCAGGTCGTAATAGTTCAGGTCCTGGGCGTTGAGCGTCGGACTGTTCGAGTTCTCGACGCAGTTGCTGATGCCGAAGTGGGTGTTGACCGGGTTGTAGTCAATCCCCGTCCAGATCGCGCCGTCTCGCGCCAGCTGGGCCTCGGTCGCAATGTTGCTCAGGTAGAAGTTGTACCAGGTCGGCACTTCATTCGTGATGTTCAATGCGCTGAAGCCCACAACCGAGTTTTCGGCCGGCACGGCGGCGGCTGGGTCGATGTAGACCAGCGACACGCGTGGCAGGTTCTCCCCGTCCGCAAAGCCGATATCGGTGAATGCAGGGAAGCCCGGTGGCACGATCGCCCCCAGCAGGTCAGTATTGGTCCAGTTCGCGGGAGCCGCCAGGTCCAGGGTGCTGTCGCCGATCACGACAAAGGGCTTCAGTACATTCGGATCCAGGTTTGCATAGGCCACCATCGGGTTGCCATTGCTGGCAACGGCCACGCTCGGTGTCCAGCCACCGTCCGTGCCGGTGATTGTTGACAGGTCCACTTCCGTCCACTGGAAGGTGGGCTCGCCTGTCACCTCAAAGCTGAAGTTCAGTGTGTCATTGCCAAAGGAGTTGGATGCAGTCACGCTGCATTCGTAGATGCCGGGTGCGCCCAGCGTTTCCAGCGGGTTCTCGTCAGGGCTCGTGGCCGGCGTGGCGGCCGGGCCGAACTGCCAGTCCCAGGTGTCAACCGTGCCGGTGTAGCTCGGTGTGAAAGTGATTTCCGCCCCACTTGCACCGCTGAGCGGATCAACCGAGATGATCACCGGCGCCTCGCCGGACTGCGTGACTTCGAAGCTGAAGTCGAACTGGTCGCTGCCGAACAGGTTCGTGGCGGTCACGCTGCAGTTGTAGGTGCCTGGCTCGCCCAGTTCCACATCCGGGCTTTCCAGCGTGCTGCTGTCCGGGTTGCCAGCGCCGTTGAATTGCCAGTCCCAGCTGTCAACGGTGCCGCTGAACTCCGGGATGAAAGTGACAATGCTGCCGCTTTCGCCGGACAGCGGGCTGACCGCCGTCACATCCGGTGCCGCGCCCGTCACCGGGCCGACTTCCAGCGTGAAGTTGAACACCGCCTCGCCGAAGCGTGACAGCGCCGTCACGCTGGCACTGTAGCTGCCCTCGGCACCGAGCGTGATCTGCGGGCTCTCCTCCGTGCTTGTGTTGGGGCTGGCGCCACCGCCGAAGTTCCACTCCCAGCTTTCCACCAGGTTGCTCACACTGGCGACGGGCTGGATCTGTGCGCCGGTCTCGCCACTGCTCGGGCTGACACTGCCCACTTCCGGCGCGCTGCGGTCCACGTCGAAGCCGACGCGGTCCAGCTGGATGCCATTGCCGTCATGCGTCAGCACGAACAGGAACACGTTGCCAAGCGGGGAAACGTAGTCGGCATAGGCCGTCAGGGTCTTCGTGTAGGTCTCACTCTCGCTGCGGTCGAGGATTTCCCAGCGGCCGCTTGCATAGTTGGCCAGCCCGACGAGGAAGCCCGGGCTGCCACCGGTGAAGTTCACGTTGCTGGTCTCGATCGTCAGCTTGTTGAAGCCGAGGTCACCGTTGACATCGGGCAGCATGTAGATCGCCCAGTTGCGCTGGCCGGCCCCGGTGAACATGCTGAGGCTGGTATTGCTGACAACCGCATTGGAGGACTTGTCGAAGGCATCCGCCCCATCCTTCCATTCTCGGCCGATCCCGCTGGCACTGCGCGATCCCGAAAGATCCGCTTCCATGCCAGACAGGGAAGGCAGGCCGCTGTCACGTGCGACGAACAGGCTGCTGAGTGCCGGGTCGAGTGCATTGGCGGAATCCAGCGGGATGCTCGAGAAAATGGACTGCGAGTCAGTCCGGTCCACGTTGGCTGTTCCCGCATCCGTGCCCAGCGCCGGTCTCAGTGACTTCCCGGCCTGTACGGAGCGGTCTCCGACACTGTCCAGCCCGTCACGGGAGTGCTGGCTGCCGGAGCAACCGATCAACACCGCTGCAATAAGCAGCATCAGGGCCCAGTTCACAATCCTCATGCCTGTCTCCACCGGTAGTGAGAGTTCACATGAGTTTAACAGAACTCAATACTCAGGGACCTGGGACCGGGGATCTGGGACCGGGGAAAGCCAATGCCTACTGGAGTATCGAGCTGGTTTGGTAATCTGTGCGGTTCTTGCGCTATTTACAAAAATGAGGAAATAATTGACTTTATTGTAGTTACAGGTTACTATACAAATGTACACACTAAAGGAGCGTGCAAATGGATGCAGTTTCTTACAAGGACCTGATTGTCTGGCAACTGGCAATGGATTTCGTTGCAGAGATCTACCGGCTCACCGGATCATTCCCGAGGGACGAAATGTACGGGATGACTTCACAGATCCGCAGGGCAGCGGTTTCCATTCCTGCCAACATCGCGGAAGGCAATGGCAGGGCGAGTCGGCGGGATTATGCCCACTTCGTGTCCATCGCCCTTGCTTCAGCCAGGGAGATTGAAACCCTGCTACTGATATCCAGGGGGCTCGGATTCATTTCCAGCGGACATGCTGAAGAGTTAGACAGCAAGCTGGATGAAATTGCGAGGATGCTGTTCAGCATGCACCGTAAACTGGCAACACCGGTAGTTGGCACAAACTGATGCAGGAAGCTGGGCCGGATCGGAGTCGGTGACACTGAGCCTTGTTGTCAGACTCTCGTATGACATCTTGCCGGTCCCAGATCCCCGGTCCCTAGTCCCTTCTTCTGGTCCCCGGTCCCTGGTCCCTTCTTCTGGTCCCCGGTCCCTGGTCCCTTCTTCTGGTCCCCGGTCCCCGGTCCCTGGTCCCTCAAGTAGCTCCGCAGGAGCTACTTCCCGACGAAGTCCTTCAGCCGGGCCATGCCCTTCTCGATGTCCGCGTCAGGTGTTGCCAGCGAGAGGCGGAAGAAGCCCTCGCCGTACCAGCCATAGGCGCGGCCCGGGCCGACCACCAGGCCGGTCTCGTTGAGCAGGCGGCTGCACCAGTCGAAGCTGTCGGTCTCGCCCTCCGGCAGGCGGCACCACACGAAGATGCTGCCACCGGGGCGGAAGTTGACGATGCCGATCTTGTCCAGCTCGTCGCAGATCCGGTCGCGGCGCTCGCGGTAGTGGTTGCGGTTTTCCCTGAGGAAGGAATCGCAGCGCTCGTCGTCAAGGATCCGCGAGCAGGCGATCTGGATCGCGTTGAATGTGCCGCTGTCCACATTGCTCTTGACGGTGCCGAGGCCCTCGATCAGCAAGGGGTTGCCAACCGCGAAGCCGCAGCGCCAGCCGGTCATGTTGAAGCTCTTCGAGAAGGAGTGGAACTCGATCACGCAGTCCAGCGCACCGTCGAACTCCAGCAGGCTGGCCGGCGGGTTCTCCTCATCGTAGAAGATCTCCGTGTAGGCCGCATCGGACACGAGGATGATGTCATGCTTGCGCGCGAACTGCACCACGTCGTTGAGGTACTCGCGCGGCGCCACGCGGCCGGTCGGGTTGTGCGGGAAATTGAGGTAGCGCACCTTGGCCCGGCTGATCATCTCCTTGGTCAGCTCGTCGCTCATGTTCGGCAGGAAGTCGTTGTCAGGATGCACCGGCAGGGTGGAGCTGGCACCGCCGAACATGCGGGCCACCGTGCCGAACACCGGGTACAGCGGGTCGGGCTCGATCACATGGTCGCCGGGATTGACGATCGCGCGGCAGACGTTTGCCAGCGCTTCCTTGCTGCCGAGTGTGGTCAGCACGTTCTCCATCCCGAGCCCCTTCACCCCGAAGCGGCGCTCCATGTAGCGCAGGGCTGACTCCAGCAGCTTCGGGTGGCCCTTGTAGCTCGGATAGCGGTGGTTGCCGCTGCGCATCACTTCCTCGGCGAGGAACTCGCGCATCCACTCGGGCGGGTCGCGGTCGGGGTCGCCAATGCCCATTGACACCGTGTCGATGCCACGTGCGCGGGCCTCGTCACGGGCCTTGTCAATCTGGGCGAACAGGTAGGGCGGAAGCTTCTTCAGCCGCTCGGCAAGCTGGATCATCCGTTATTGCTCCTCATGGAAAGGAGTCAGTATAACACTGCCGGAAATTTCCAGCGTGAGCGTCCCGAGATCGCTCATTCGACGCCGTCGAGCACTTCGCGCAGCTTCAGGCAGCAGTACTCCACGTCGCTGTCCTGCATGTCCGGGTAGATCGGCAGGCTTATCACCCGTTCACTGACGGACTGCGCCACCGGGCAGTCAGAAGGCGCGGTGCCGTATTGCTCCCGGTAGAAGCGCGTGCCGGGCAGGGAGATATAGTGCACGTAACTTTCCACCATCTCCTCACGCAGGGCGCTGATCACCGTATTGCGGGCCTCGAAGCGGCTCAGTCCCACCCGGCTGCCGGACCAGTCCTCGCTGAGCCGCACCACCATCAGGTGGTGGGCATGCACGCTGTCCGCACCTGCCTGCGGAATTTCAATCCGCGGATCATCCGCCAGCAGGCTGGCATACAGGGCGGCCAGTTCCGTGCGGCGGGCATGGTTGGCGTTGAGCTTGGCCAGCTGCACCATGCCCAGTGCCGCCTGGATGTCGAACATGTTGTACTTGAAACCGGCGGCCTCGATGTCATAGAGCTGGAAGCCCTCGCCGCTGTAGCGCTTCCATGCGTTGCGGCTCATGCCGTGCAGGCCGATCACCCGCGCGCGTTCAAGGTCGGCCTCGTCGCGGCAGCAGAGCATCCCGCCCTCGGCGGTGATCAGGTTCTTGGTGGCATAGAAGCTGTAGGATGCGAAGCGTGAGCCGCTGGCCACGCCCACCGGCCGTCCATCCAGCTCCGTTTCCACCGCATGCGCACAGTCCTCGCTTACGAACAGCCCATGCTGGCCGGCGAGCTGCTGCAGCCGCGGTATCTCGCAGGCGATCCCGCCATAATGCACCGGCACGATGGCCTTCGTGTTCCCGTTTATCAGGCGCTCCACGCTGGCCGGGTCGATGCACTGGCTGTCCGGCAGCACATCGGCGAACACGGGAGTCGCGCCACAATGCACCACGGTATTCGCTGTCGCCGCGAAGGTCAGCGCGGGCACGATCACCTCATCCCCGGGGCCGACCCCGCCACACAGCAGGGCCAGGTGCAGGGCCGCGGTGCAGGAGTTTAGCCCGAGCGCATGGGGCGCGGCCACACGCGCTGCGAATTCCAGCTCGAACTGTTGCGTGCGCGGGCCGCGGGTCAGCCAGCCGCTGCGCAGCACCTCCAGCACAGCGGCTTCCTCGGCTGGGCCGAAATCGTGGCTGTGCAGCCTGAGCAGACTGTCCCTGCGGGGAACTTTCTGGTACATTACAGCGTCCATTGCGACATTATCGGCAGCATGGCGATGTTAATATAGCTGCTCGGTAATCCCTTTAATAATCATCTAACACCCATCAGGGGAACAATATGCGTATCTTTTCTATGCTGCTGGCGGCCGTGATCGCGATCTCGGTCCTGCCCGGCATCGCACACGCGGACATCAATGCGGAAACGAGGGCCGAGGCCATCGCCCGTATCCAGGAGCGCGATCCCAATTACGGCGGCGGGGCCCACGCCGGCGGCGGCCAGACGGCTGCTTCCATGGGCATGCACAGGGGCGACAGTGCCTGGGAGGAGTTCTGGGTACAGGACATCGACTTCCGTCCCTTCATGGGCCGCCTGCGCACGGTGCTGCTCGAGGACCCCGGCATGGCGTCCTGCACGGCGAAGGATGACATCATCAGCTTCCTGGACCAGATGTACCTGTTCAACATGGGCACCTCGCATGTGGACATGGCGATCACCGGTGATGACATCATGTTCAACTGTGCCCAGACCTGCGAGGGTCTGCCGGCGGACAGTGCCCCGGCCCGCCTCGGCGCGCTGGAGAACCTGCCGCTGCAGAGCTACAGCCTGGTGGACGACGGTGACTTCATCATGTACATGGGCATCCAGCACATGCCGACGCGCCTGATGATCCAGCTTGATGAGATGCAGCGCCAGGCTGCGATGGCGGAGGGCATGGACGGCCCGCTGTCCGAGATCTTCAGCGAGATGGACATGCAGGAGCTGGAGCAGACCATGCAGCTCATGAAGGCGATGCAGATCGACAAGATCATCGACAGCACCCTGTCCGGTGAGGTCGGCATCGCGCTGTTCGACATGCCTTCCATCGACATGCTGGTGAACGGCGGCGACGTGCAGCCGACGGACTTCGTGGCCGCTGTGGCGATCGGCATCAAGGATGCTGAGTACGTCAGGGAGATGATGGGCACCTACGGCAGCGAAATCGGCCTGACCCCTCGCCCCGACAGCGGTGCCAACGGCTGGGACGTGTTCGACGTGCCGATGATGCCGGGCCTCGGCATCGTGATGAACGACAGCATGGTGGTTGCCACCACCAATGCCGACTTCGTGCTTGGCAAGCTGATGGACGGCGGCTCGATGAGCGTCGCTCCCTGCCAGGCGCACTTCGCGCTCAACATGGCGGCGCTGAACGGCAAGGTCGTGGAGCCCGGCATGAAGATGCTGGCCGACGAGATCGCCGATGGCAATGACGAGGTCTACTGGCCGGTGGACAGCATGAAGTACCTGTGGGACGTGCCTGAGCAGGACGGCCTCGGATACATGACGATGACCGCCTACACCGGCGACGCGATGCGCCACGAAATGCGCATGAAGAAGGCCGTGTTCCAGTACCTGATGTACTACATCAGCACGATGGGCGCCGGCGTGATCCAGACCGAGATGCATTAGGAGGCCAAGCTGTAAGCTTGGCAACGGATGCCCGGTTACAAGATGTGCGCCGGAGCTCAGTCCCGCCGGAGGCCAAGCTGTAAGCTTGGCAATTGCCAGGCAGAACTGCCTGGCCTCCACCAGGGGTGCTGCATCCCGCGAAGCAGGATGCAGCCGACAGATCTGGCAACATCGATCCAATCAAGGGGGAGCCTCCGGGCTCCCCATTTTTGTTTGCAATCGGCGCGGAAACCGACGTTCGCCGGCGCAGCTTCCCAGCAGCTCCGCCAACTGCCTTCTGCCAATAGCCTTCTGCCTTATGTCAACTACCACTGAAGCGGTAGCTCCATTGTGCGACCTGCGTCGCTGCTCCGGTATGCTGGCCACTGGCCATTGATAACTGCCAACTGACGACCGACCACTGCCTACCACCCACTTTTGCAGCAGCTTGAAGCAGCCTCTCTGACTTGCTGGTTCCTCTATTCGCACTATTCGAACTATTCAGACTGCTTCCAGTAAACGGATGGCTCAAGCCTTCCTGGGCAAGGCACGGTGGCCGTGCCCTACGCCTCGCCCGCACCTCCAACTGCGCAGCTTAGCAGCAGCTCCGTTGTCAGACTTTCGTCTGAGCTCCGGCTAGCGCTGAAGCGGGTAGCTCCGCAGCACTGCTCCAGCGCCACTCATGCGCATGCGCGCACAGCCCGGCGCTGACCGGGTTGTTGTGGATGTACTCCACCGCGGCGTCGAAATGCTCCTCATGCTTAATGCGGCTGAGGAAGCTGCCATCCAGCCAGACCTTGCCGCTGCGTTGCATAAGCTTGTTGATCTGGCCGGCGCTGAAGCCCTTGATCGCCCCGACCAGCCGGCCCAGCGAATAACCCCCCAGCGGCTCCATCAGGCAATGCACGTGGTTGGGCATGATCACCCAGGCATGCATCCGGTAGCGCTGCCTGTGGTAATGCAACAGGCTGTCGCGTACGATGGCAGCCAGCCGCTCCTCACGCAGCCAGCACTGCCCGAGTCCGCGGTCGAGGTCCGGCTCGACACGGTTGAACAACCGGCGACGGTCCTCGGATTCGATCCCCTGCTGCAGCTGGTACATCCGCCTCGGCGGTACGGCATCAAACAACTGGAAGGTCACCGCCTGCAGGCCACTGCCCGCCTGCGGTGCCTGCGGGGCCGCCTGCACCGGCTTCGCCTCCTGCCTTGCCACAGCCTCAGGCTGGGCTGTCTGGATCTCGCTCATTTCCGCATCCTCCTGTTCCTCAGTAGAGCGCAGTGCTCGTTCACTAGTCAGGAGTATAGCATAATAATGACAAAAATCAACCAGTAATGTTATTATTTGCCTGATTAATTGATTTTACGTGTCAGGAAAGGTAAAATAGCTGACATTACCAGGAGGATCAAATGCCTGAAGTACAGAAACTACTGGATGACCCCGCCGTGCGCGTGCTGCTGTGGTGCCTGCTGGAGGAAGGAAAGCTTTCCGAAGAGGAGCTGCGCCGTTGCGGGCTCAACAATGTGGAGTCCCGCGCGATCATGCAGGACGGGCAGGGCCGCCTGCGCCACATGAAACTGCGCCATGCGACGGCCTCCCGCTTCAACCCGGCCGGGCTGGCCAGCCTGCTGCGCAGCCGCCTGGCAGTGCACCTGGAGGGAACGGAGCGCGCCAGCGAGCTGGCTTCACTGCTGCGCTGCATGCGCCAGCTGCCGGACTGGATCTTCGTGGAATGGATGAAGGCCGGCGGTGAGGACCTGGACAGGCTCCTGAAGATGGCCGGCCGGGACGGAAGCGGGGCGGCTGCCGCCGGGGCGGCATGAGGCCGGGGCGCGTGGCGAATCGCTGCCAGTGGCCGGGGACAGCCGCGCAATCATACAAATTGGGGAACGGTGCAGGGCCAGCTGCTGAATGCGGAAACAATTCAGGATGAAGTGCAGCGGTGGCGCCTTGTGCCAACTGGGAGAGATTGCCAGATCCTTGTGAATCTGACATTCCTAGCAGGATGCGCTTGTCTGAATGTCGCTGTAAGGATTAGGTATTCCGGCGCATTGGTGTGCCAGTGAACTTCGGAAGATGCCCTTTCAATTGGCGCAAGGCGCCACCGCTACCCTTTCAAATTCAAGGATTGCGGTTGCGAGCCAACTTCAGCGCGAACCGGATGCGCGAATGCGCAACCACAGCGCCAGACCTGATTCTGTTTCCATCTCGTGCAAGCACTCGATGGTCTGCAATACAGCTCAAAGCGTAGCTTCTCGCTGATTGCAAGGTGCATCTACGTGGGCAGCAATGTTGCTCCAGCGCGACCCGGATGCGCGAATGCGCAGCCGCAGCGCCAGACCGCTGAATCTTCAGATGAAGCGGAAGGTTAATTAAAGAACAGCGCGGCGTCCTGCCAGAGCGTGCCGGTCATGTCCTGCGTGCAGGTTACCTGGTAGGCATTGTCGAGGTCCTGCCAGCTGACGGTCCAGCTGATCGGGAAGCTCGTGCCCTCCTGGGCGTTGGCCACCGTGGCCTGCGAGAGGCTGTACACGCCGAACAGGCGCACCTCGCGGAAGGCGGCCTCGCGGCTGACGATGCGCATATCCAGCGAGCCTGTCAGGCTGACTACGGACTGCTCGCCTTCACCGGCGCCGAAGTCATTCACGATCCCCTCGCTTGAGCTCGTCACCGGGCCGCTTTCCAGCATCCAGCCGTAGGGGCTCAGGTCGAAGCTGCGGTTGGCGAGGATCTCCGTCGCCACCTGGCGGGCCGCGGCGTCATCGCCATTGGTGCCGCCGAAGTCGTGCGGGGTGTTGCCGAGGAAGAACTGCGGGCGGTCGAAGCCCGCGCCGCCGCCGCCGCAGCCGCAGAGTGCGGCAAGAGCCAGCAGGGCGAGGATGCGAGTGATGTTCTGCATGATGTAAGTTTATCAGCGCAGCCGGGCCGCTCGTTAAAACGGGACGGCTACTGTCCGAACAGCCTGAGATGCGCCTGGCGCAGCTGGGTGGCCGTGGCCCGGGCATCCTGGCCGGACAGGATGCTCAGCTCGTAGTAACTGGACACCGCGACAAGCTGCTGGCTGGCCGTGAAGCTGAATGGCACGCCGCCGAGCTGGCCTTCGAATTCCCACTGCACATCCAGTGCTGACAGGCTGCGGCCGAGTAGCCAGCGCTCATGCGTCTCCGGATTGTTCTGGATCACGGGCTGGCTGCTGCGCAGGCTGACCGCCTGGCGCAGCAGGCTTTCCGCATGGTCCGCCGAGAAGCGGCCGTGCAGGTTGACCACATCCACCTGCTGCAGGTAGTCCGGCAGATTGGGGTCCGGGCTGTAGTGGATCACATGCTCAAGGCTGCCCATGCCGGACTGCAGCAGGATCTCACCGGGCGGGGAACTCCATGAAGCGGGCAGGGGCACTTCGTCGAAGCGCAATTGGATGTCCGCCACACCGCCCTCGAGCTGGCCGTCCGTGAAGGGCAGCAGCAGCCGCCGGCCAATGAGCTGCTCATCCAGCGCGGCTGCTATCCAGGCATTCTCGATCGGCAGGCCTTCAACCTGCTGCAGGCCGCCGAGCTCGAACCATTCCAGCTCGTCAATATATTTCTGGGGAGTGTTGTCATCAAGTTCGGGTACTGTCGGCGTGCTGCAGGACAGCAGCAGGCAGCCAAACATTATGGCTGCAAGGATCCCCGGCTGTCTCGCTCCCCGGATCGGCGGCATTACTGCATTGTAACGGAGCAGGAGCCACTGCGTCGGGTACCGGAGCGCGACGATGTGCGGGATACCGGTGCTTCGGCGGCAGGCATGCCGGGGTATAATCGCCACCCGGGCGAGTGGCGGAATTGGCAGACGCGCCAGACTTAGGATCTGGTACTTCGGTGTGGGGGTTCGAGTCCCCCCTCGCCCAGATCCTTTTGCCGTCTCGTGCGAGCACTCGACGGTCCTAGGGCGCGCAGCCACTTCGGGAGCCTGCTCCCTCAGTGCTGCAGGCACTGATTCCAATTGAGCACATTGCAGTCTCGTGCGAGCACTCGACGGTCATGGGGCGCGCAGCCACTTCGGGAGCCTGCTCCCTCAGCGCTGCAGGCACTGATTCCAATTGAGCACATTGCCGTCTCGTGCGAGCACTCGACGGTCTTGCTTCGCGCAGCCACTTCAGGAGCCTGCTCCCTCAGCGCTGCAGGCGTAGGTGCAAGAATCGCCTGCCGCCCCGCGCAAGCGTTCGTCGGCCTCCATCCGCATGCCGGACCGCTATGGGACATCGAACACAGGCTGAATGAGGCAGCGGCGCAGCCTCCATTTGCCTGCAACTGAGCTGATGACATGTGCACATGCCATGCCGTGAGGGAGTGATTCATCGCGGAATGAAAAGGGAGGGCCCGCAGGCCCCCCCTCCCTGTTGTCAGCTTGTTGCGCAGCTTGCGCCGTACCTCGCGGGTCGCCAGCTCATCGAGCCCTTGGGCGAGATGGCAGCTCAATCAGAACACACGGGCCACCTTCACGCCGCCGTTGAAGTAGACGATGAAGGGGTTGCCACCGACCTCGATGGTGTCGATGTCATTGTCACCGGTGTCCACCAGGTCCGTCGCATCAAAGGCCGTGCCGGAGGCATCGCTGCCCCAGGCCATCCGCACCTGGTTGGCATTGTTCTCGAAGTAGGCCACGAAGGGCAGGCTGTTGCTCCACAGCAGGCTGCTCACCGTGTTGTCGTCATTGGTCGCCACGTTCACCTGGCTGCCCCAGCTGGTGCCGTTCGCATCAGTCGCCCGCTTGTAGACGATGTCGCTGCCGGTGCGGCTCTCGTAGCTGATCGCCGGGTTGCCATTGATCACCAGCAGTGAGGGGTTGTCATAGCTGTCGTTCACCGATGCGTTGCTGGCGATGGTGACCGTGCTGCCCCAGCTGGCGCCGTCCACGTCGCTGGCGCGGCGGTACTTCACGCCGGCCGAGCCGTTCCAGTAGAAGAAGGCCACCGCCGGCATGCCGTTCACGACCGCCAGGCTGGGCACGCCACCGCCGTTGGTGCCGCCGGAGTTGACCGTGCGGACCGTGCCCCAGCTGGAGCCGTCGGCATTGCTGGCGCGCACGTACTTTGTGGCGTTCGCTGCGTTGTCAATGTAGCAGATCGCCGGGTTGCCGGAGATCACCTCCATCTCGCAGTCGCTGACTGAGCCGGAGTAGACCTCCACCTTGTTGGTCTCTGTCCAGTTGGCACCGGTGGCGTCATCAGCGCGCAGGTAGTACAGCCCGCCGGAGTTGTTGTTGTAGCAGACCGCCGGGCGGCCATTGGCCTCAACCAGGTGGGCGTTGCGGCCGACGTCACCCGTGAAGGCGACGGTCACCGGGCTGCCCCAGCTGGTGCCGCTGGTGTTCGTGGCGCGCACGTACTTCAGGTCCTGGCCGCTGGCATCGTAGTAGATGATCGCCGGGTTGCCGCCGATGATGTCAGCCTTGATGCGGGTGGCCGGGCTGCCGGCGGTGGTGACCGTGATCAGCTCGGCGATGCGCACCTGGTGCGTGACCTGCGCCGTGTCCTGGTTGTTGTCATTGTCGGTGATGCGCACCCTGAGGATGTAGTCGCCTGTACTGCCGAAGCTCGTGGTGGCGACCGGATTGGTTCCGTTGTCGGTTTCATAGCTGCCGTTGCCGTCGAGGTCGAACTCGAACTTGGTGATCGAGCCACCCGGGTCGTCCGAGCCGCTGGCATCCACGGTGACTGTCACGCCGGTGCCTGAGGGGTTGGGGCTCGTCACGATGTCCGCCACCGGCGGGATGTCCGGCAGGATCGCCACCGTGTGGCTGTCGGTCGCATTCTCGTTGTCAGTCACGACCAGCACCGGGTTGTACTCAGCGAACACGGTGTAGGTGTGCTGCACCGTGGCGTTCGTGAAGCTCGTAGCGTCGAACAGGCCGTCACCCTCCCAGTCCCAGTCATATCGCACGATCGTGCCGTCCGGGTCTGAGCTGCCCGCCGGGTTGAAGGTGACGGTGAGCGGCACGCCGGTGTAGCTCGTGGTGTCCGCCGTGAAGAAGGCGGTCGGGGCCTGGTTGGCACCGCCACCGCTTGTGACTGTGATCACGATGGTATCAGTGTCGCTGGCACCGTCGTTGTCAGTCACGCTCAGTACCACGTTGTATGTGCCCGGGTTGCTGAAGGTATGCGCCACCGAGGGGTCGGCGCCACTGTCCGTGGTGGTCGTGTCATCCCAGTCCCAGCTGTAGTTGACGATCACGCCATCCGGGTCGCTGCTGCCGGCGGCGGTGAAGGGCACCGTCAGCGGGGCCGGTCCGCTCAGCACGCTGGCATAGATGTCCGCAGTCGGCGGGATGTTGCTCACGTTCGTGACGTTGACCTGGATCGTGTCGGTGTCGGTCGCGCCGTCGTCATCCTGCACGGTCAGTACCACGTCGTACACTCCGCTGGCGCCGAATAGGTGGCTGATGGTCGGGTCCGCGCCGCTGTCCTCGGCGGCGGTGCCGTCATCCCAGTCCCAGACGTAGCTGACGATGCTGCCATCGAGGTCGGTGCTGCCGGCTGCGGTGAAGGCCACGGTCAGCGGGGAATCACCGGAGGTCGGCACGGCGAAGATGTCCGCCACCGGGACGAGGTTGGCCGGCGGCGCACTGACGACCACGAGGAAGCTGTCGCTGTCAACTCCGCCGTCATTGTCAGTCACGGTGACCGTCGCCGAGTAGCTGCCGGCGGCGAGGTAGGGATGGAAGGTGGTCGGGTCCGTGCCGGTTGAAATGACCGGGCTGCCGTCGCCGAAGTCCCAGCTGTAGTCCGTGACCACGCCATCCGGGTCATTGCTGCCGCTGGCGTCGAGGATCGCGTTGAGCGGCACCACGCCGGTCGGCGGAAGCACCACGAGGTCTGCACTGGGCGGCACGTTCACGCCGGGCGGCACCACGGTGATGGTGACGGTGTCGGTGTCCTGCTTGCCGCCGTTGTCAATCGCGGTCAGCACCACGTCATACACGCCGGGGTTGTTGAAGGTATGCGAGACGCTGGGGTCCTTGCCGCTGCCGAAGGGTACGCCGCCCTCGTCCCAGCTCCAGAAGTATGAGGTGATCTGGCCATCCGGGTCCACGCTGCCGCCCGCATCGAAGCTGACGGTCAGCGGGGCCGTGCCGCCGCTCGGGCTGGCGATCACGTCCGCCACCGGTGCGATGTTCGCCGGCGGATCAAGCACCGTGATCTCGATCGTGTCCTCGGCGCTGTCACCGCTGTTGTCAGTCACGCGTAGCTTCGCGAGGAAGGTGCCGCTGTCGTTGTAGGTGTGCAGCACGGTGCTGTCGCTGCCGCTGTCCAGGTCGAAGTTGCCGTCGCCGTCGAAGTCCCACTGGAACTTGACCAGCAGGCCGTCCACGTCGTAGCTGCCGCTGCCGATGAAGCCGATGGTCAGCGGGTTGAAGCCGCTCACCGCCGTGGCGGCGATGTCGGCGCTCGGGTCGACATTGCTCACGCTGGCAACGGTGGCCTCGAAGGGGTTGGCCTGGAAGGTGTCGGTACCGCCGCTGTTGTCAGTCACGCGCACCAGCGGGGCGAAGGTGCCGGCCGTGCCGTACTTGTGGTTGATCAGCGGCTCGAAGCCATAGGCGTCAAACAGGCCGTCGCCCTCGAAGTCCCATTCGTAGAAGATGATGTTGCCATCCTCATCAGTGCTGGCTGAGGCATCCAGCTCGACGGGCAGCGGGATCCCCTGGCCGAGGATGCGCAGGCTGAGCCTGGCCTCCGGCAGGAAGTTGTAGTCCGGCTCACCGGGGCCGACCTCCGGGTCGGTGCCCAGCCCGCCGCCATTGATGTTGGAGCGGGTGCCCTCGTTGTCGCCAACGAAGGGGCGCACCCAGTAGAACTCATCCGCCGCCGGGCTGGCAACAACGCTCTGCCAGCTGCGGCGCTCCAGCATCGCATTGGAGAAGCTGTCACCGAAGCTGAGTTCAGCGATCGGGTCCACCGTGCTGGCCTCGCCGTAGCCGACCGGTACGTCATTGATGTCGTTGCTGGCGAACACGCGGTAGCCGTCGACATTGTTGCCCCAGTAGCGGCCGATCACGGACAGGTCCGCCAGCCCGATCTCGCCGTCGGAGTTGCCGTCGATCACGCTCTGCGCGCTTTCGTAGTCAAAGGGGCCACTTTCGCCGAAGTGCAGGCCGAGCGGCACCAGGTCCGCCAGCCCGACCACGCCGTTCTGGTCGAAGTCGCCCGGGTTGTTGTAGTACCAGGTCAGGGTCGTAGTATCCACATCCCAGAACAGCGGGGACAGTGCCGCGGAATGCACCGGCACGCCGCTCATGCCACGCGTGGGCAGCATGCCCGTGTTGTCAAACAGGGCGGTGGCCAGCACGGTGCCGGCCTCGACCGACCGCTGGCTGTTGCCAAGCGGCACCCGGCCGTAGCTCAGGAGGCCCGGGGCCTCAAGCTGCTCGATGCTGATCGCCTCACTGCCGGGGCCAAGCGCTTCAGTGGCGGAGACTCCGAGCGGGCTGTAGCTTGCGCTGTCGTAATGCAGCTCCATGAGCAGGCTGCCTGCATTCAGCGGACGCGCCGCGCTGATCTCCAGCACGGTCTGGCTGCCTTCAGTGCGGGTGCTAAGGCTGAGCTCGCTGGCGTCAATTGCCCGCCCGCCTGCGGTTGGGGTGCTGAGCGAGAAGCCACTCGTTGAATGAGCATCCGGGCTTTGTGCTGCCTGGTCCAGGGGGCTGCCCTGTCCGCCGCAGCCGGCGAGCAGCAGGCTGATCGCAAGGATGGTCAAGCCGGTAAGTGCTATGCGTTGCATGCAATCCTCTCCAGTAGTCGTTGTCCTGTATCGACCCGTTAGTAGAGCCATCACCCCTGGGGGGTGGTCCGCCTACATTTTACGTGACTTTAATGGACTGTGTGCGCTAAAGGAGGATTTCGTCTCAATCAGGGGATCAGCTCATCCAGGGCAGGCGGTCGAGGTCCACATTGCCGCCGGTGAGGATCATGCCGACGCGCTTGCCGGCGATGTCCATCCGGCCGGACAGCGCGGCCGCCAGCACCGTGGCGGAGGAGGCTTCGATGATCAGGTTCGTGCGCTCCCAGAACAGGCGCATCGCTGCCGTGATCTCATCGTCGCTGACGCGCTCGACCTGCAGTTCGTAGTCGCGCATGATGCCAAAGGTCAGTTCGCTGATCCAGGCCTTCAGCCCGTCGCAGATGGTGTCTGTGTTGTCATTGATCTGCGGGGAGCCGATGCGCAGCGAGCGCCAGGCGTCATCCGTGATCTCGGGCTCGGCTGCGATCACGCGGCAGTCCGGCGCGATGGCCTGTGTGGTGATGATCGAGCCGCAGACGATCCCGCCGCCACCGACCGGCGTCATCAGGATGTCGAGGCCGGGGCAGTCCTCGTGGAACTCGAGTGCGGCCGTGCCCTGGCCGGCGATGATGCGCGGGTCGTCAAACGGGTGAACGGAAGCCGCACCGGTGCGCTCGATGATTTCGTTGACAACACGGCGGCGGTCCTCGATGTCAGTGGTACAGAACACCACCTCCGCGCCGAGTTCGCGCACGGCATCCACCTTGAGCGCGACCGCGTCCTCGGGCATCACGAGCCAGGCCGGGATGCCGCGCATGCGGGCGGCGCGGGCCACGGCCTGGGCGTGGTTGCCGCTGGAATGGCCGACCACGCCGCGCGCGGCCTCCTCGTCCGTGAGCTGCATGATGGTGTTCAGTGCACCGCGGATCTTGAAGGCCCCGATGCGCTGCAGGTTCTCACACTTGAAGAACACGCGCGCGCCGGTGAGCGAGTCCAGGTGTGCGCAGGTATGCACCGGTGTGCGGTGGATCCAGTCACGGATGCGGGCATGCGCGGCCTGGATGTCGGCAAACACGGGCGGCTGCTTGGGATCGGCGGACATAGCAGTTATAGTAGCAATGGGACTAGGTTCTCATTTGTGTGAAATTTCTGAGAATGGCTTGACAAGAGAGAGAGAGAGAGAGAGTTAACTTGAACTCAATTAATTGAATACGAGGTAATCTTCATGAAGCTTGTTGCATTTGGATATTCAGTATTGGTTGTCTCTTTGTTCTTAGCATCTACTGAGGCTAAAGCAGAATGTGACTGTCCCGTTGGCATCTTTGGAGATTGCGCAAATTATAGCTGTAAGGTTGAGTTTACGGGAAACTCAACAGGTTCCTATCGATTCGTAGGTTCGTATCCGTGTTCCGGAGGAGGATCTGCTAACTTTTATGTTTGGGTTGAACAATGTGATGCAGCTTTGAATTATAATTGCAGCGGACCACCTACGAATGAGTGTTGGTATAATCTCGAATGTATTAAATGCAGCCGTACAACATGGGAAGATGGTCCACTTGGATGCTCTCCCGCGTATCCGACTGATCCTACTTCCTTCTCGATTCCTAAAATGGGTTGGTGTTGCGACATTGCTGGACATTGGGCAATACATGCTGGACATTATCATTATTGCGGAAGTTGATAAACCGATTATCCAGAGAATTGTCATTAACAGACCTAGTACACCTAAGATTCTAACCAATAGGAGAATGAAATGAGTTGCATGAGAACGAAGTCCAGATTTTTCTTGCTCTGTATGATTTTTGTAGTCTTTTATTCGGGATTTTCCTATGCAGAAGATAAAGGAATGTACCCCATTGAAGTTGAACAAGACTATTATGGTGAATTTGCTATGAGTAAGTGCCCATCCTTGGTATTTATTAGCGAAGCACCTCAAGCCTACTTCAAAGTATTCGGAGAGTGGCCTGAGACATTCCAGGCGATCATTGACGAAGGGCTAATACGCGACAACTTAACGATTGATGGTGAACATGTTATTTCTCCTGATGACGGAATTCTCGATGGATATTATGATCGTTTATACATCTATCGCGGTCCTCAAACTCCACCACAGATTGCCACTATGGGAAGTGTTAAGTTGTCAGAGAACGCACAAGAACATGCAGATTCAACAGGTTTTATCAGTACTCTTCCGGATGGATCAACTGCAATGAGCTTGCCAAATCTGAAACCTCTTCATGTATATGCGGAACAAAGCAAGAGAAAACTTGAGAGTGACCCGGATCTGAATGCAAATGCAAGTGAGGCAAGGTATGGAGGCAATCTGGCAGCACATAAACTGATGGCGATTGCTTACATGTGCATGGTGGGTTCTGGTGAATATCATGCTGTGTATGGTACATTCCCTGCCAATGAGGACTGGGAGCAGTTTGTGGACACAGGGTTCTGCCCGGTCACGAGTGACATGCTGAATCCGGCAACTGGAATGCCTTTCAACACAGACGGTTCTCCATTCAGCCTGGATTTCATGCACCTACCGAATGGTAGTTTCACGGTCAGCGTACATGGTGACAACGGAGACTATGTCAAAGCCTGGTAGGCGGGGTAGCAGCCCGGTTCAGTAACCGCGCGTGCAATCCACGATGTTAAGCAGGTCATCCCGGCCGGCGCTCAGGCGCTTGAGGTTCTCGATCACTTCATCCCAGCGCTCAAGGTCGTCAAAGGGCGAGGCGGCGCGATGCGGGCTGAGCACTACATTGCCAAGTTCGTGGAAGGGGCGGTGCCAGGGGAACATGCGGCCCTGTTCATCAGGTTCAGGGCGGTAGTCGTACCAGACATCAATCGCGGCCCCGGCGAGGAAGCCGCTTTCAAGCGCTTCGAACAGCGCGTCCTCTTTGACAACACCGCCGCGTGCCACGTTGACAAGGAAGCTGCCCTGGCCCAGCAGCTCGATCTCGCGCCTGCCGATCAGGCCTTCACTGTCAGGCGTGAAGGGCACGGCGACCACCAGCACATCCACCGCCTGCAGGAAGTCGTCAAGCTGCTCTATCGAGTGCAGGCCGTCCAGCGTGGCCGGGCTGTCAGTTGACAGGCTGCCGCTTCTGTTGCAGGCGAGCACCCGGCAGCCGAAGCCGGAGAGCATCAGGTGCACATTGCGGTTGACATGGCCGTAGCCCAGCAGGCCGATTGTCCTGTGGCTGATCGGTGTGTTGGCAAGGAATTCATCCCCCAGCCGCCACTTCCCCGCAAGCATTGCGTTA
The DNA here is from genome assembly GCA_022646745.1 of Planctomycetales bacterium. Taxonomy (GTDB): domain Bacteria; phylum 4484-113; class 4484-113; order 4484-113; family JAFGCY01; genus JAHEFU01. Next base: position 1,738,242 of record CP060262.1, read on the forward strand.
TGGTGCTGCACGGTGCCGCTGAGCATTGCCAATAACAGCGTGACGGTGGTCTGCGCGGTGAAGGCCGCATTGCCATGCCCGTTGATCAGCACGATGTCCCGCGTCTGCTGGATCTCAGCGAACATGCCGTAGAGGTGCTGCACCCCGGCGCCGGGGTTGATCACGGCTTTGAGTTTCGGCGCAGCGTCAATCAGTGAGCGCGTCGGACGCCAGCCGAGCAACACATCGGCATCACCGGCCAGCGGCAGCAGCAGCGATTCATCCGCTCCGGTCCATTCATGGCCATCGGGAGCGGAGATGAAGTGCACGGGCCAGCCCTTGAGCCCCTTTGTCATGTAGTCCAGCAGCTCGGGGCGCGGCTGCCAGAGGCAGAGCACATTGATGTCACGATGGCGGGGATCAGGCATGGGAGAAGTGTAGGGGAAACCAGTGGTCAGTAGTCAGTGGTCAGAAGTCAGATCGCATTCTTCCTGACCACCGACCACTGACCACCGACCACTGACCACCGACCACTGACCACCGACCACGGACCACTATGCTTCAATCGTGCACAAATGGACGATCACACGGCCTGCACACGATAAAATCACTTCCGCAGACATACATAGGACCAGCACACAGCAGAATCCCGGCCCGGTCGAGGTCCGACCGCACATCAGGGGCCGGCAGCAGGAGCGGATATGACAGCAGCAGACAACCAGGCGGCGGTGGTGGAACGCCTCGCATCTTCCACAGGCGGCAGCCTCAGCCCCGAGCGGCTTTCCGAGCTGCACACTGAGTTCATGGCGCATCCGACGGCAAGCCTGATGCGGAATGCCGTCACCCAGGTGAGCGTGATGGACATCGCGCAGAACCGCGACATCATCACCTCCACGCCGCATACCTTCAGCCACAAGCTGGACGACTGGAAGGTAACCAACCAGCGTGCCAGCGGACGATGCTGGCTGTTCGCCGGCCTGAACCTGCTGCGCGTCGGCGCGATGCAGGCGATGAACATCAAGGAATTCGAGTTCTCACAGACCTACCTGCACTTCTGGGACAAGTTCGAGCGGGCGAACTACTTCCTCGAGGCGATCATCGCCACGGCGGAGCGCGACATTGACGACCGCACCGTGGCCTTCCTCTTGGACAAGCCGCTCGAGGATGGCGGGCAGTGGAACATGTTCGTCAACCTCGTGAAGAAGCACGGCCTGGTGCCGCAAAGCGCTATGCCCGAGAGCGAAAGCTCCAGCAACACGCGCTACATGAACGCAATCGTGATCTCCAAGCTGCGCGACTTCGCCCAGCAGCTGCGTGATGCCGTTGCCAGCGGCAAGTCCGAGGACGAGGTGCGCAAGCTGAAGGACGGCTTCGTCTCCGTGGTCTACCGCATGCTGTGCATCCACCTCGGCACACCGCCGCAGAGCTTTGACTGGGAGTGGCGAGACAAGGACAACAAGTTCCACCGCGACGGGAAGCTGACCCCGCAGCAGTTCGCCGACAAGTACGTCTCGATCAACCTCGATGACTACGTCAGCATCGTGCATGACCCGCGCGAAAGCAGCCCGCAGGGCCGCACCTACACCGTTGACATGCTTGGCAACGTGGTGGGTGGCGACATCGTGACCTACCTGAATGTTGACATCGAGCTGATGAAGCAGCTCACCATGAAGCAGATCACCGACGGCCAGCCGGTCTGGATGGGCTGTGACGTGGGCAAGATGATGGACCGCCGCCGCGGCGTGTGGGACCGCGAGCTGTTCGGCTTCGAGCGGATCTACGACACGCCCTTCGCGCAGGACAAGCCGGGCCGCCTGCTGCACCACCAGACCCTGATGACGCACGCGATGCTGTTCACCGGCGTGGACGTGGTTGACAACGACCCGCGGCGCTGGCGCGTGGAGAACTCCTGGGGCAGCGAGGGCGGCGAGCAGGGCTTCTACGTGATGAATGACAACTGGTTCGACGAATACATGTTCGAGATCGCCGTACCAAAGGCGCTGCTGAGTGCTGAGCTGCAGCAGGCGCTGGAGGGCGAGCCGACAGTGCTGCCGGCATGGGACCCGATGGGCGCCCTGGCCGGGGAGTGCATGGGCTGAAATGAGCGGGGCCACTGCGGTGGCCCCTTTTCATTTGGAGAGAGATGAGCGAGGACAACACACAGCAGGAGCAGCCGCAGGAGCCGAAGCGGGCGAAGTATGCGCCGGACCCGGGCTTCACCGCCGAGCGCGACCGGCGCATGATCGTGCTCAGCTGCGCGGTGCTCGTGGTGATGACGCTCGTGATCTTCCTGATGGTGCGCCACCGGTACATCCAGCTGAAGGACGTAGCGCCGGTGAACGTGCAGATCTCCATGACGGACAAGCAGGTGATCCGCGACGAGGCGAGCGTGGTGGATCCGGCGGCCATCGTGGCCGACCCGGAGGGCAGCCTGGCCGTCTGGACGGAAAGCAGCGGCAGTGTGCTGTTCGTGCATGACAAGAAGGGAGACCCGATCAACTGGGATGATCCGAATCCCTCGCTTGGGACGGTCTACTGGCTGGACTGCGGCCTGCCGGTGACGGCGGTCAAGCCACAGGCACCGGTGACGGGCGTCGGCGGGCGGATCCGCTTCTGGGGCCAGGTGGCGGCGACTTCAACGGACAAGCTTGAGTTCTCCGACAGCGTGGCCAGTGAGGTGCTGCCGGAATTCGGCATCGAACCCGGCCAGCGCATCGCGATCTTCTTCGCCTCGGAGATCGAGGAAGAGGGGCGCGACACCCCGCTGGGTGAGGAGATTGACCCATTGGCGGAAATCAGCGGAGCAGGCTCCGCTGGGCAGGGCAGTGCGGCGGACACCGCAGGAGAGTAGCTTCAATGGCCCATTGCTGGCATGACGTACCGATCGGGGACAACGCCCCGCGCGAATTCAACGCCGTGATTGAGATCATGAAGGGCGGCAAGGTTAAGTACGAGCTGGACAAGCCCACCGGGCTGATGCGGGTGGACCGCGTGCTCTACAGCTCCGTGTTCTACCCGGCCAACTACGGCTTCATCCCGCAGACGCTGGGCGACGACCACGACCCGCTTGACGTGCTGGTGCTGATGCAGGAGCCGGTGTTCCCGATGAGCATCCTGCGTGCCAAGCCGATCGGGGTGATGATGATGGTTGACCAGGGCGAGAACGACGAGAAGATTATCTGCGTGCACATGGACGACCCGGAGTACAACGGCTTTGACCACATCAAGGAGATCCCACGCCACCGGCTGTTCGAGCTGAAGGCCTTCTTCGAGGACTACAAGAAGCTCGAGGAGAAGGATGTGAAGGTGGAGGATTTCCTCGGCCCGCTGGACGCGATCACGGCGATTGAGAAGTCGATGGCCAACTACGTGAGCAAGTTCGGCGAGAAGGGTGTCGGTGTCTGAGAATTCCGGGATTTGTGATTTATCTTTGATTTAACCGGACTTAAAGAACCGATCTTGATTAATAATGGTCTAGTGTCTTGGTGGGGTCTGCCCCCGGGGCAAGGCACAAAGATCGGGAGTCAGGATTGGCGCAGTTCGTGAATCTCAGTAACAGCATCCTGCTGATGACAATGCTCATGCTGGCGTTCAGCTGGGCATTGACTTCGATTCGCCGCTCCCTGCCATCCCTCCAGCGTTTCACCGGCATGCTGATGTTCACCGGGATCGCCCTGATCGCCAGCTTCGTGATCATTCCGCTGCAGGAAGGCGTGATCCTCAACCGCGGCGCTGAGCGCCTGCACTGGGTGGACCCGAGTGCAGCCACCATCGTGATCGCGCTGGCAATCGTGCTGGCCGGAGTGCTCGACGGACTGGTGACAGCCGTCGCCGTTGCCGTGCTGGCCTACTTCCTTAACGGTTCACTGAGCACGGTTATGCTGCTGCCGGTGCTGTACAGCGTGGCGGCCGGGCTGGTGGTGCGCCATTTCTGGGGCCTGCACCGCGACTTCATCTCCAGCCGTGTACTGCTGCTGCTGGGCCTGGCGCTCAGCCTGCCGCAGGCCGTGCTGTTCTACTCGCACTTCCACAGTGCGCCGAACTTTGAACCCAAGGCCATGCTGGCCAGCATGGCGGTGATCATCATCGCCTATCCGACCGCGGCACTCGTGATCGGCAACCTCGTCAGCCAGCCCTACCACCAGATCCTGCTCGAGAACCAGCTGCTGGATACCCAGGAACGCAACCGCCAGATGGTCAAGCTGGCGGGCAATGCGATCGTGAACTTCAATGCGGACCTCGAAGTGATCGACTACAACGAGGAGGCTGAGCGGATCTTCGGCTACCCGCGGCAGTACCTGATCGGGCGCAAGTACCTGAGCCTGCTGTTCCCGAGCTACATCTGGGCGGGGATCGAGACGGACGCCCAGCGCGTGATGGACGGCGGGCAGATCCGCGAGCATGAGGTGCAGGTGGTCAGCCGGGACGGCAAGGAAACCCCGATGATCTGGAGCTTCTCGCGCATCACCAATGCACGGGATGAACCGCTTGGCATGATGGCCATCGGGCAGGACATCTCGCAGCGTAAGCGCAACGAACTGAAGCTGGCCGAGAACGAGGAGCGCGTGCGCCTGGCACTGAGCGGCGCGGACCTCGCGATGTGGGACTGGAACCTCGCAACCGAGGAGTTCGTCACCAATGATCGCTGGGCGGATATGCTTGGCTACGTCCCGGACGTGCAGGACACAGATGTCGCTTCCTGGGACGAGCGGATCCATCCGGAGGACCGCGACCACGTACTGGCCTGCATGGAACAGCACCTGTCGGGAGATACTGACAGCTTTGAGGTGGAGTATCGCATGCGCAGGCGTAATGGGGACTACCTGTGGGTGCTGTCCCGCGCACGTGTGATCCAGCGCAACGAGGAGGGCCAGCCGCTGCGCATGACGGGCACGCTGCTGGACATCTCGCAGCGCGTTGCCAGCGAGCAGGAACGCCGCCGGCTGGAGCGCCAGCTGCGCTACTCGCAGAAGATGGAGACCATTGGCACACTGGCCGGTGGCATCGCACATGACTTCAACAACATCCTGCAGGCAATCATGGGCTACACCACTCTCGGCTCGACCCGCCTGCCTGATGACCACCCGGTCCAGCATGACCTCGAGCGCGTGCTCAGTGCCAGCGACCGGGCCCGCAGCCTGGTGGACCAGATGCTTGTGTTCAGCCGCCAGGCCCAGCAGAGCCGCGCGCTGGTGGACGTTGAGCAGCTCTGCCGTGAGGTACTGCGCATCCTCGGCCCCCAGCTGGACCCGCGCGAGGACATCGAGGTGGTGCTTGATATCGCACCGGACAGCCCGCAGATCCTGGCTGACCCTACCCAGATCCACCAGGTGGTGATGAACCTTGTGATCAACGCCCTGCATGCGATGAAGGACGGTGGCGGCAGGCTCGGGATCTCACTCAGGCGCCTGGACAGCGCTGCCGTTGACCTGGAGCAGACCGGGCTAGCGGAACCGCCGGCGGCCTGGCTGGAGCTCGTCGTCAGCGACACGGGTTGTGGCATCGACCCGAAGCACCTCAGCCGCCTGTTCGAGCCGTTCTTCACCACAAAAAGCGTGGAAGAGGGCACCGGGCTTGGCCTGTCGGTGGTGCATGGCATCGTCACCAACCATGGCGGTGCGATCAACGTGGACAGCGAACCGGGCCAGGGCAGCCGCTTCATCGCAGTGATGCCGGTGCATGGCGACCTTGCCAGCTGAGCCGTTCACAACTGGTTAAGCCCCGGTTATCAATTCACAGACAATTCCCAGACCGGCCGTCCTGCGGTATCTATTAAGCATAGGAATTCCCGGCGGGAACCGATACTGACCATGCAGCTCAACAGGCCGGATCTGGAGATTGTTGCCATCACTGGCGGGCAGCCCGGTGCGCACGTCCCGCTGCAGGCCAACCTGATGTCCCCGGCACTGTTCATCGGCCTCTGTGGCCTGGCCGGCTGCCTCTACCTCGCACTGCTGCTCTCCCGCTCCCGCCGCCAGCTCGAGGCGATCCGGGGCCGGCTGCAGGAATCACATGACAACGAAGCGGAGTTGAGCGGCCGGCTGCACGTGCTGGAGCACAGCGCCCCGGACGCCGTGCTGACGATCTCGCCGGAGGGCTTTATCGACGGCTTCAACCGGGCAGCCGAGCGACTGTTCGGCTACTCGGCGGCTGAGATTGTCAACCACCACTTCCGCGAGCTGTTCCCCGAGCCGGAGGACGGAGAGTGCCACCTCAACAGCGTGGTCCACGGCAATGGCAACGACCTCCTCGGCAGTGTGCGTGAGGTCAGCGCGCAGCGGCGGGATGGCAGCCTGTTCACTGCGGAATGCAGCGCGGCGGAACTGACCCGCAGCGGACAGCGCGGTGTGCTGGCGATCGTGCGCGACGTCAGTGCGCAGCGAATGCATGAGCGCCTGCTGGAGCAGAGCGAGCTGCGCCTGCGTGAGGCCCAGCAGCTGGCGCGGCTTGGCAACCTGGAGCTGGACCTGCAGGACGGCCGGATGTTCTGGTCTGATGAGCTGTTCCACCAGTTCGGCCTTGAGGCCGGGCAGGTCGAGCCGGACATGCGCCTGCTGATCTCGCTCGTGCACCCGGAGGACCGCGACGGGATCGAGATGGCGATGGACAGCCTGATCCGCCAGGGCAGCTGCCATGAACAGAGCTACCGCCTGCTGCCTGGCAGCGGCCTGCAGCGCTGGCACCATGCGCGCTTCATCGTGGACCGCAATGAAAGCGGCCAGGCGCTGCGCCTGCTGGCAACCGTGCAGGACGTGACCGAGCAGCACAGCCTGGCGGAGACACGCCGCCGGATGGAGGAGAAGCTGGACCAGATCCGCAAGCTGGAGACCATCGGCAGCGTCTCATCCGCGATCGCCCACGACTTCAACAACATCCTGACGCCGATCATCGGCTTCACCGACCTCGGGCTGGAGGAGACTGAAAGCTCCAGCAGCGTGCACCGGCACCTGCAGCAGGTGCGCCGCGGGGCCAGCCGGGCCCGCGAGCTGGTGCAGCGCATCCTCTCATTCAGTGACTCACCACAGCAGGAGCCCAATCCGGTGGCATTGCGCAGCGTGGCCGAGGAGGTGCTCGGGCTGCTCAGTGTGCGGGCCGGCCGGCGCGTGCGCCTCGAGCTGCATGAATCCGGCGGGCCGCATTACGTGATGGCGGATGCCACCCACCTGCACCAGGTGCTGCTGAACCTCTGCACGAATGCGCTGCAGGCGATCGGCACCGGTGAAGGCCGCATCAGCGTGGCGCTGGAGACGGTGAACATTGACCTCGGTTCGCTGGAGCGCCTGCCAGCGCTGAAGCTCGGGCCGCATGTGCTCCTCAGCGTGCGGGATGACGGCAGCGGGATCAGCCGCCAGGACATGGAGCTGATCTTCCAGCCCTTCTTCTCCAGCCGGCCCGGCGAGGGCGGCAGCGGGATCGGGCTGTCGGTGGTGCACGGCATCGTGCTCAGCCACGGTGGAGAGATCGAGGTGGAGAGCCGCCCCGGCAGCGGCAGCTGCTTCAGGGTCTACCTGCCGCTGTGCCGCGAGCTGCCATCGCGCAGTGGTACGACTGGTGCTGAACTGGAGCAGGATGAACTTGAACTGCGGGGGACTGGCGAAAGCATCCTGTTCGTGGATGACGAACCGGACATCAACCGGCTTGTGGTGCAGCAGCTGGAACGGCTGGGCTACCGGGTCAGCACTTGCAGGCAGCCGGCACAGGCCCTGGACCTGCTGCGGGAGCAGCCCGGAAGCTTCCAGCTGCTGGTGACGGACCTGACCATGCCGCGCATGGACGGAGAGAAGCTGGTGCGCAGCCTGCGGGCATCCGGGGAGATGCTGCCGGTAATCATGATCACGGGATACAGCGAAGGCCTGCCACGGGATATCATGGAGGAACTGCGGATCGAGACGGTGGTTAACAAGCCGCTGGAGCAGAACTCACTGGCAAGCGCCATCAGGCGGGTGCTGGGTCCGGTTTCCGCAGTGCCAGCCAATGACTAGGATCCTCTTGGTAGATGATGACAAGGACGTGCGGGACGTACTGCACAGCATCCTGCTCAGCTCCGGCTATGAGGTTGAGGCTGTCGAGGACGGCGCACAGGCCGTGGCCGCATTCAGGCTGTCCAGTTTCGACATCGTGATCACGGACATCGTGATGCCGGTCAAGGACGGGCTGGAGACCATCATGGAAATCCTTGAACTCAGGCCCGGCACGAAGATCATCGCCATGTCCGGCGGTGGCCGGCTGGACAATGTGGACTTCCTCGAGACGGCGAAGGCGCTCGGTGCCTCGCTGACCTTCAACAAGCCCTTCAACCTGCGCGAGCTGATCGGCGGGATCGAGCAGCTGGCCGCAGAGCCGGCTGAGTAAGCCCCTGCCGCAAGCCGGCCGGGCCACGGACGCGCCGTTATAATAGGCGCGCCACATTCACTATCAGGGGTAGATTGTGTCCAACGAAGCCATCAACAGAGCAACAGCACACTTCGGCAAACTGCTGGAGGACATGCAGGCCCGCGCCGAGCGCCTGAAGAACGAGCCGGACTGGCTTGACTTCGGATCGCTTGATCCGATCATCATCGGCATCCTGCCGGGCGACGGCATCGGCACAAGCATCGCCGCGGATGCGGAGTGGATCATGCGCCAGGTGCTGAAGGACGAGGTCGCCAGCGGCAAGATCGAGATGCGCAACATCGAGGGCCTGACCATCGAGCGCCGCGCCGAGGTCAACCAGGCCGTGCCGGACGAGGTGCTCGAGGAGTGCAAGCAGTGCCACGTGCTGCTGAAGGGCCCGACCACCACGCCGCGCAAGGGTGACCCCTGGCCGAACATCGAAAGTGCCAACGTCGCGCTCAGGAAGAAGCTCGACCTGTTTGCCAACGTGCGCCCGGTGCAGATCCCGGAACAGGGCATCGACTGGACTTTCTTCCGTGAGAACACCGAGGACCTCTACGCGCTCGGGCCCTACGGCCTCGACGTTGACGACGACATCTCGATCGACTTCCGCCTGATCACCACCCAGGGCAGTGAGCGCATCGCGCGCATGGCCTTCGAGTATGCGAAGAAGCAGGGCAAGCAGCAGGTCACGATAGTCACCAAGGCGAACGTCGTCAAGACCAGCGACGGTCGCTTCCTGCGTGTCTGCCAGGAGGTGGCGAAGGACTACCCGGGCATCAATGTCGACGACTGGTACATCGACATCATGACCGCCAAGCTGATCGACGAGAAGCGCCGCCGCCAGTTCCAGGTGATGATCCTGCCGAACCTGTACGGCGACATCCTGACTGACGAAGCCGCCGAGATGCAGGGAGGCGTCGGCACCGCGGGTTCCGCCAACATAGGCAAGCGCTACGCGATGTTCGAGGCGATCCACGGCTCCGCCCCGCGCATGGTGGACGAGGGCCGCGCGCAGTACGCCGACCCCTCGAGCATGATCCGTGCCACGGCGATGATGCTTGGGCACATCGGCTACCCGGCGCTGCAGAAGAAACTTGAAATGGCACTGGACATCTGCGGCCAGTTCGAGCAGAAGGTCGTCACCACCGGCCGCGATACGGGGGCGACGGGCCATGAACTGGCGGAGTACATCCATGCCACGCTGACGAGCTCCGACCTCGAGGAGAAGTGGAACGGTTTCAGGAGCCAGCACTAGGAGGTCAGACGAAAGTCTGACAACCACGCCTCACATGCGCTCCGCGTGGCAGGCAGTGGGAATAGTCTGAATAGTGCGAATAGTTGAAGAAGTGATCGCACAGGGCAGGTCAACGGGCCTGCCCTTTTCATATTCGGAGGCGCGCAACTTGCTTGCGCGCAAGGCGGCCGGGATTCAGTCTGGCAACGGAGTGGGAATAGTCTGTATAGTATTTGTAGTGCCAATAGTGGATTTAGTGAGGAGTTGGACAGTGGACGGCATTTAGTTGCTGAATGCCGTTGGGCTGGCGAGCTGAATGCCCGCGCTTCATCCGATTCCCCACACTATTGGAACTATTCGGACTATCCCATCTGTTGTCAGACTCTCGTCTGACCTCCGCCGCGCAGCTTCGCCTGCATGTCGTTGACAAGGCTCATCATGGTCGGCACCACCAGCAGGGTGAAGATCGTCGAGCTGATCAGGCCGCCCACCACCACGATGCCCAGGCCGCGGTACAGCTCGGAGCCGCTGCCCTGTCCCAGTGCCAGCGGTGCCATGCCGAACACCGCCGCCAGCACCGTCATCATGATCGGGCGCAGGCGGCTGGCAGCGCTTTTCTGCAGCGCTTCGTTCGGCCCGAGACCCTCCTGCTGGAAGTTCAGCATCTGCGCGATGATCAGGATTGCGTTGGCAGCGACGATGCCGGACATGATGATCAACCCGAGCATGCCGAGCACGTCGAACTGCACCACGCCGTCCGTCAGCCGGTAGGCCAGTGAGATCGCAAGGAAGCTGCCGCTCCAGGCCAGCGGGATCGTGATCAGCACCACGAAGGGGTAGTAGAAGGAGCGGAACAGCGCGACCAGCAGCAGGTAGATGATCACCACGGCGAGGATGCCCTGGAAGATCAGCGACTGGAAGGTCGAGCGCAGCTTGTCAGCCGCCTCACCGAAGCTGATGGTGTAGCCCTCCGGCAGCGTTGCCAGCATCGGGGTCACCACCTCGTCCTCGGTCAATTCAAGTGCGGTCTGCGTCGGCAGCTCGGCGCGCGTGTTGACTGTCAGCGAGATGCTGCGCTCGCGGTTGAAGTGCCGCACACTGGTCGGGCCGGTGCCCTCGCTGATGGAGGCTATCTCATCCAGCCGCACCAGCCGGCCGTCCGGGCTCTGCAGCAGGATCGCACCCAGCCTGTCACGGCTGTTGATCACGGCCGGGTCGCCAAGGATCTCGAGGTCGTACTCACGGCCGGCCTCGGTGTAGGTTGACACCCTGCGCCCGGCGACCATGCTCTCCACCACGCTGGCAACGTCCGACAGGTACAGGCCCAGTGCGCGGGTGCGGTGCGGGTCGATCTGCACACGCAGTTCCGGCACGCCCTCCACGTAGCTTGAGCGCACGGCGCTCTGCCCCGGTTCGACGATGTCCTGGCGGGCCAGCAGCTTGCGCTGCAGCTCACCGGCAATCTGGTTGAGGGTCTCCAGCTCAGGGCCGGTCACCTCCAGCGTGAACTGCTTGTCCTCGATACGGAAGATCGAGCGCTGGCCGGGGCGCACATAGTTGAAGCCGGACAATGAGCCACCGGCCTTGCGCAACATAGCGATCACCTCGGCGATGTCCGCCGGTGTCGAGTGCTCCTCCTTGAGGCGCACGCCGACCGCGGTGAAACCGCCGGCGATGCTGAACACGCTGTCAACGCGCTCATCGGCCAGCGCGGCCTGCACCAGCGGTTCGAAGGCCTCGATCGTCACATCCGGGCGCTGGCCGACAAGCGCCTGGGCCCGGCAGAGGATGAAGCCCTGGCTGCCGTTGGGCAGGTAGCTGGCGGCGGGCAGCAGTGCGAAGCTGGCCAGCCAGAGGATGGCAACGGTGGCCAGCAGCGCCAGCCGGCCGATGTCATGCATCCGGTTGTGGCTGGTGCAGGCCCAGACCGTGAAGCGCTCGTAGTTGCGCTGCACGAACTCACCGAGCCACTGCAGCTCTATCACGCTCAGCGTGCGGTGCAGTGCCGGGTTGGTGGTCTCCAGTCGCTTGCGCGCACTTTCACTGCGCAGCAACAGGGCGGCGAAGCTTGGCACGACGGACAGTGTGACCAGCAGCGATACCATCACACTGGCAACGATCGCGATCGCGATGTCCTTGAACAGCAGCCCGGCCTCGGTGGTGTTCAGCACGATCGGGATGAACACGGCGATGCGCACGAGCGTGATCGACAGCACTGCACCCCAGACCTCCTCCACACCGTCGCGTGCGGCCTGCTTCGGCGGTTTCTTCAGCTCCGTCATGTGGCGCTCGATGTTCTCCAGCGCCACGATCGCGTCGTCAACCACGAGGCCGACGGCGAATGCCAGGCCGGCCAGCGCGATGATGTTGACACTGCGGTCCAGAGCCAGCAGCACGAGGAACACGCTCACGAGCGAGATCGGGATGGACAGCACGGTGATCAGGATCGGGCGGCCGGCGCGCAGGAACAGCGCCAGCACGATGCTGGCCAGCAGCGCACCGATCAGCAGGTCGTGCCAGACCAGGTGGATGCCGTCCTCCACGTAGCGCCGCTCGCTCGACAGCACCTCGATGCGGATGTCCAGTCCCTGCTTGGCGAACTGCTCGTTGTAGTGGGCGAAGACCTCCTCCACGCCCTCGATCGCCTTGACCGTGTTGGCACCGCTCTGCTTCTCGATGCGCAGGCTGAGCGCCGGGCGGCCGTTGATGCGCACCAGCGAGCGCGACTGGTCACGGCCGTCGTACACGCGGGCGATGTCGGATAGCAGGGTGTCGCCTGACACGCCGCTGCGGACCACCGTGTTGCGCACATCGTCAAGGTTCTGGAAGCGGCCGGTGGTGCGCACCGTGAAGCGGCGCTCGCCCTCGTCCAGCAGGCCGCCGCGCGCATCGCGGTTCTCCAGCGAGAGCACGCGCGACAGTTCGCTGATGCTGATCCCGCGTGCGGCCATCGCGTTGACATCGGGCTCGACGATGATGCGGCGTTCCTCGGCGCCGGACAGGATTGCGCCGCCCACGCCGTTGACACGCAGGAGCGCCGGGATCACCAGCTCATTGACAGCATCGAAGCGAGCGTTGACATCGCCCTCGCCAAGCACGCCGCTCCAGAGGATCACGTCGCCAAAGGCGTTGCTGCGCGTGATGCGCGGGCGCTCCGCTGCTTCTGGAATGTCGCGCACGCCCTCCACGGCGGAGATGATGTTGAACAGGATCTCCTGCGTGTTGGCGGATTCCGCGAAGGTCAGGTTGATGCGGCTCTCTCCCTCATTCGAGTCACTGGTCAGCTGGTAGAGGTCGGGCAGCGCGGCCAGCTCCTTCTCCAGCTTGTTCGTGATCTGGTCCTCCACCTCAAGCGCGGAGGCACCGGTGTAGCTGGTGCGCACGTTGTACTCGAGCGGGTCGACCTCGGGCTTGAGCTGCACCGGGATCTGCATGTAGGCCAGCACGCTGAAGATCACGAGGATCATCACGCCGACGAACACGGCGTGCGGGTTGCCAATCGATGCGCGGATCATTTCGCCGCTTCACCGGAGCCAGGCGGGGACTGCTGCTGGATACGCAGCTTCGCGCCCTCGAACAGGCTCTCCTTGCCGCGGGTGACAAGCTGGTCACCGGCACTGAGATTGCCTTCCTCCAGCACCACCAGGCCGTCCACGCGCTCCCCGAGCACCACTGGAATGGTCTCGAAGCCCGGTGGATCCTCACCGCTGGACGGGGCCACACGATAAACAACCTGGCCCATGCGGCTGTCGTAGGCGGCATCCTGGCTGAACAGCAGGCGCGGGGCCGGCTCGGTCAGCAGCAGGCGAGCGCGCACGCTCATGCCGGGCAGCAGGCGCGCTTCGCTGGCAGTGACGCGCAGCGGGAACTGCCGGGTGCTGGGGTCAGCCGCGGCACTGATGCCGGCCACCGTGCCCAGGAACACCTCATCCGGGATCGCATCGGCGCGCAGTTCGACCGCCGTGCCGTTGCCAATCACGTCGCGCTGCTGCTCCGGCAGGCTGAACCAGGCTTCCGCCGGCTCACTGCTGACGAGCTCGGCAAGCGGGCTGCCGGCGTTGACATACTGGCCGACCTCCACCAGCAGCATTGTCACAGAGGCATCGAAATCGGCGGCGATGCTGCAGCGCTCAACATCAAGCGCGGCCAGCTCCTGCGCCCGGCGGGCGGATTCCACCCGGGCGGCTGCACTGTCAACCTGTTCCTGCCGCGTGCCGGCCAGCAGGCGGTCCAGCACACGCTGTTCCTCTTCAAGCGCGGCCTGCGATTCACGCAGGGCATTGCGCGCCGTCACCAGCTCACTTTCGCTGACGACATTGCCGGCGCTGAGCTGCTCAAGGCGCGCCAGCCGGTCGGCGGCATCATCACGGCCGGCCTCGGCCTGCTGCACAGCGGCCTGCTGGGCGGCGATGTCCTCCGGGCGGGAGCCACTGCGGGCCTCAGCCAGCGCCAGCTCGGCCTCGTTCAGGTTTGCCTCCGCAATCGCCAGCCGGGCACGGTACTCACTGTCGTCAATCTGCACAAGCGCCCGGCCGGCGGACAGGTTGTCACCGACACGCGCGGTGATGCTGTCAATCCGGCCGCTCAGTTCGCTGGCGAGCGTCACCTTCTGCAGCGGGCGCATCTCGCCGATCAGTTCGATGGCGGGGGCGTAAGCCAGCTCCTGCACAGTCGTTGTCTTCACGTTGACAGGCGGAGGTCCGGATGATGCACCGCCACCTCCTCCACCTGAAGAGGGTGCTGGATCCTCATTGCATGCAGTGGCCAGCAGGCAGGCAAGCATTGCCAGTACGGACAGGATTGGCAGCCGGGCATACCCGGGGGGGCATGCCGGCCGGATGCGTCGCATGCGCATGGGCCTTCCTCGGGGCGGTGCGGGGAACTGCTGCACCGCGGACTCAACCAGTTGTATCAGCTGCATGTCCGGCCAGCAGCCAGGCAGCTGAGACTTGCCCGGGCTGGAATAGTCTGAGTATAGCCTGCTGTTGACTGGCGGCAATCACTGCGGCAGGGCGCAAACTGTGTGATTTCTGTGGCGAAATGAGACTGGCTCAGCCCACCAGGCGCTGCCAGCAGGCCTGGTCCTGCGCGCCATACTCCCGCAGAAGTGCAATCACGTCATCGTCCGTTGCCAGCTGCAGTGGTGTGCGGCTGTGGTAAGCGCTGCCCTCCACCTGTGCACCATTGCGCAGCAGCAGTTCCACGATGCGGATGTCGCCATTGGCCGCCGAGACGGAAAGAGCGGTGTTGCCATCGTGGTCTGCGGTGTCAACCGGAGCTTCGTGCTCCAGCAGCAGTCGCACGATGGTTTCATTGCGCCGCATGGCCGCCAGCAGCAGCGGGCTGCGGCCCTCGCCGTCGCGTGATTCCACCATCCGCGGGCTGCGCACCAGCTGCCGCACCCGTGGCAGGTGCTCAATCCAGACCATGATGTGCAGCACGCTGCCATCCTCATCCAGCACCTCGCCCAGTTCAGCGCCATGGTGCAAAAGGAAGCGGGCCGCCTTCGCGCAGTCGTGCAGCACGGCGGTCAGGAAGGGGGTCATGCCGGTGCGGTCCCGGCAATTGATGTCCACGCCGTTGCTGATCAGCTCGCGCAGCAGCGGCAGGTCGCCGGCAGCGCTGGCGGAGAACATGCGTTGTTGCAGGTCGAAATACAGCATATCCATCACGGTCTCAACCCTCCGTTTGGAACTGCAGCCTGAGTTGAGTTGATTATAACGTGATCAGTTTGATGAATCAGTGGGGATTCAGTTAAGGCCAGACCCTTCTGCATTCTCCGGAGTGCTGAATGTTTCCGCACCAATACATGCCGGGATAGAGGTACATGTGCCTGCAGGATGGACACAGGCCCTGGAGTTCCTGCAGCTCATCCTGCATAGGAGTTGCAAATGTGAAGGCGGAAGCTCCGGTTGTAGTGAATGTAATCGGACTCATCAGGCCAAGCAGCAGGACCACAGTTGCTGTCCCCAGGCGCTGGCCGAGTCGACGATATGTCTGCATCAACTGGATTCTAACACTGCTGAGGTGGTTCAGCGTGGCGGGTAAGGCACATCCGGCCGGCTGCCGGCGCAGGCTGCACCCATTTTTGAGGGTGGATTGAGCTGCTCCAGTGGTTCATCGGGAGCTTTCGCGTCCAGCAGGCTGTCCGGGTCCAGCAGCGGCAGGCCCCCCGGTTCGATGCTCAGGCGCAATTGCCCTGTCAGCTCAACCCAGCGATCCTGCTGCAGGCTGCCAGTGTCATCCGGCAAGGTTCCAAGGGCAATCACGGCCGGGACGCTGTGACCGGGGCAGCAGTCCACCACATAGCGGTACAGCACGTAGTCGCCCGGCTGGGGTGCCCCGGCGGACTGGGGCAGCCATTGTTCGCTGCCGTCACAGCGGTGCAGGCGGCCGGTGATCCGTACATTGCGGGCCGGACCGACGGCAGACCAGGAGTAGACCGTTGCGAAACCGACATCGAGGTATTCAGCCTGCTGTCCCGAGTCAACAGCGGATACTGCATCGGTGGTATCCACACTTCCGTCAGCTTCCACGTTGTTGCGTGTACAGGCGGCACAAAGCAGGATGGCCAGTCCGACCAGGATGGCGGGTTTGATTCGATGCAGCAGGCTCGGTGACATATTCATTAATGTATCCGACCAGCCGCTGCACGCAGGCCACGGGGCAGGGCGGCGGTGATAAAATCGTGCCCTTAACGGAGGAAGGAAATGCGTATTCTCGCAAGCACACTGTTCATCCTGCTGCTGCTGGCCGGCAGCGCCATGGCCCAGATGTCCGACGACGACTATGTGGACCATTACTTCGGCACGCAGCTGCTGATCACCACCCAGGAGCGTCCCTACAACTATGACGCGGGAGAGTGGTGGGGCCAGTCCCTGCCCATGCAGCTGACTGACTACGACAACAGCTACCTGGCCGGCGTGGTGAATGCCGGCCGCATCGCCAAGGGCGACGAGAACCTGTTGAATGACCCAAACGGCGTCCTGTTGCTCGGCTACGAGATCGAGACGGAGGGCGGCTACCAGTACGACATCAGCTTCCGCGGCATCCGCCCGAGCGAGGTGAAGATCCTGCTCAAGGCGCTGTCCATGCCCGACAGCGTGCTGGCCGGAGCGCAGGTGGAGTACATGCCGCTGATGACCACCACCTTTGGCTACTACGGCAGCATGGAGGAGGAGCCGCAGATGATCACGATCGGTGACATGAGCTTCCCGCTTGAGCTGGACATGGCGGCCAGCGGCCTGCACGATACGTTCGTGGAGATGTTCAGGAAGAGCCTTGGCAAGGAAGTGATGATCGACATCTACTACGGCCAGAGCCTCGGACAGTATGGCAATTCCTGTGACCTGACCGTCACGGCGACCATTAACGAATAGTCCCGGACTGGCTTCATTATGAGCAAGAAGGAAAGCAAAGCGGCGCTGAAGCTCGCCCCGGAGGCCCTGTTCATCTTCGGGCTGGTGGCGGTCGTCGGCTGGTATGCGGCCTGGCGGATCTTCAACCCGCCCGTGAGCACAGGTACCTCGCAGTCCGAGCAGCAGGCGGAGCAGGCGCTGAAGGACCTCGAGAAGCAGCTGGAGCAGAAGCCCGTGCTGGATTCCCCGGTGCGTGATGAACTGGCTGAGTTCTACCAGCGCCTGGCTGAAGTCGCCCCGACCTATGTCACACGCGAGGCGCAGTGCCCGCTGGACAATTCACCGCTGGAGCTGCCGGTCTCGAAGATCAATGAGGCCGGCCAGCGGATGGACAACTCGGTCGGCGGCATCGCTTCGGACTTCATGAAGATCGCGGTCGGTCCGCCTGCAGGCAGCACTGCAATGCCGGATGTTCTGGTGCAGCAGTGGGAACAGCTGCCGGTGACCTGCCCGAGCTGCCTCAACACCTACCAGGAGCAGGACCTCAACAACCTGCGCTGGCCGGAACGCCTGGCGCAGCTGCGGGAGAACTGGGACCTTACGAAGCTCAGTCCTGCCCTCGCTGCCATTGACTCCACAGAGTGGACACCGGACCTGGTGCAGTTTGACCATTACCTCTCCACCAGTGCTGCAGGGACGGAGCATATCGAGCGCGGCTGGACCGCACTGAGCGGGGCCTACGCCTCGAACTTCTCCGTCTGGTCCGGTGAGCATGGCTATTACATCCCGGCGGCGGCCTTCTATGCGCTGGCTGCCTCGGAATTCCAGACAGCGATCGACCTTGACTGGGAGGGCCTGCCGGACAAGAGCAAGGCCGAGACCGTGATGGCGCTCCTGGTCTGCCAGCGCTTGCTGGGCCGCGCGGATGACGCCAGGGCAACGATCGAGCTGGCCCGGCAGGTGGTGCAGAACGAGCCTGCAATGCTGCCCGCGCTCGAGATGGAGGAGCAGTACCTGAACGAGGGCCGCTTCTCACTGGAGCGGGTCAACCTCGAGAACCGTCCGGCACCGCCGATCGGCTGGCAGCTCGACCTGATGCTGCCTGCGATGAACGGACATATCAGCGAGTTCCGCGAGCAGTGGGCCGTACTGCGCTCAACTGACGAGATCGTGGCTGCAATCAACGAGCGGATTGCTGCGGTTGAGGCACAGAATTCAGGTTCCGGCGAGGACAAGGGCTGGAACCAGTAGGCACATGGCGGCCAGGCCGCTGGTGCTAGAATCGGATGTTCAGGAGGACTAGGAAGGCATGAAATTTCTCAAGGCACTGTGCGAGACCCCCGGCATTCCCGGACGCGAGGAGCGCGTCCGCGAGCTGCTGCAGAAGCATACCGAGGGCTGGTGGGACAGCAGCGAGGTCGACCGCGTTGGCAACCTGTGGGGCCGCCTGAAGGCGTCCACCCCCAACTGCGGTGACGAGAAGAGCGTCGTGATCGCCTGCCACATGGACCAGATCGGTTTCTATGTGCGCCACGTGGACGATGAGGGCTTCCTGCGCATCCAGCAGGCCGGCGGTTTTGACACCCGCAACCTGTTCGCCCGCCGCGTGCTGGTGATGACCAGCAAGGGCGGTGACATCGTCGGCATCCTCAACCCGGCCACCAAGCCGGTGCACGTCGCCTCTCCCGAGGAGCGCAAGAAGATCCCCGACGTTTCCGAGTTCGTGATCGACACCGGCCTCTCCAAGGAGAAGATAAAGGAAATCGTGCGCCCCGGTGACCCGGTGGTGCTGGAGCAGACCACGATCGAAATGGGCGACCACGTCTGCGGGCAGTGCATGGACAACCGCATCAGCCAGTGGGTCGCGCTCAACGCCATCGAGAAGGCGAAGGGCAAGACGGTGTATGACATCGACTGGGTGGGCACAGTGCAGGAGGAGGTCGGCCTGCGTGGCGCGACCGTCGCGGCCCAGACCAGCAAGGCCGATGTCGGCATCGCAATCGACGTCACGCTCGCCGTGGACACCCCCGGCATCAGCAAAGAGGAGGGCATCACCCGCCTCGGCAACGGCGTGGCCATCAAGGTGATGGACAGCTCGGCGATCAGCGACCGCTCACTGTTTGAAGAGTTCGTCGCACTTGCCGAAAGAAATAACATCAAGTACCAGTACGAGGTACTGCCGCTGGGTGGCACGGACGCCGCCGCCCTGCAGCGATTCGGACCGGGAAGGCGTGCGATATGCCTGTCAGTCCCCTGCCGCTACGTGCATACGGTGGTGGAAACCGTGCACAAGGATGACCTGAACGCGGCGGTGGACCTGCTGGCTGCATGGCTGACGACGGATTCCGGCCGCTGATACTGAATGGAAACGGTGCGCGGCACCGTCTGGATTAGAGAGGAGGACCGCTGCCCACGGGTGGCGGAGCGAGGGCAACAACATGACAGGAAAGGAGCTGGCCTCCTATTACCGGGCTGCGGTAGAGTACATCGACCCGCGGCTGCGGGATGACTGTCCCGTCGAGGACATCTGTGCCGCCGCCAAGGCGCGCCAGCATGCGCTGCGCGCACATGACAGCGACACCGCCCGCCTGGAGCTCGAGAAGATTGAGGAGGCCCTGCAGTTCATCCAGCGTGTGCACCCGGATGTGGTCGATATCTGCCGGGAGCAGGTGACTGCGGAATATGCCGCAGAAGTTGAACCAGCGTTGGATCTTGCGCATATTGCCCAGTCTGAACCGGAAGTGCAGGATGCCAGCCAGCTGGTCGCGGATTTCCATGCGGAGGAAGCAATACAGCCTGCCGTGGAAACCGACGAGGCCTCCCTAGTTGACAACTCCGTTGCCGCGCCGGCTGAACGCGATGACTACGCCGGTGTGCTGCTGAGCGGCACGACTGCGGATCCCGCGGAAGACGAAATGGTCGAGCTCGTGCTCGGTTCCGGCAGCCATTTCGAGGCGGCAGTGGAATCCGCAACTGAACTGGAGACAGCAACGGCGGATGAACCGGAACCGGAAGCCATCAGTATTGATTTCGCCGCTGAGCCGCAGGTCATCCAGCCGGAATCCGTGCTGGAAATTGACGACGCGATTGCTTCCAGTATTGACAACGAAGCTGAAGCAGAATCAGGCGATGCCGGCAGCGAGCTGGCCGCCGCCATGGCTGCCTCGCGTGAGCATGTGGAAGTGCCGAGCCGCCACCAGTTCATCGCTGAACTGCGAGAGCGCCGCCTCAGCAGCCAGCATGAACTGGCCGCAGAGGAAGCCGAGCAGGTCATTTCCGAACTGCGTGAGGAGCAGCACAGCGAGGAGCGCGTCAGCGAGCTGATCAGCCGCGTGCCTGATGTCAGTGAACGCATGGAACAGGAGCTGCAGCAGGAAGAGCAGACCAGCCGCCCGCTGGACTTCCGCAGCCTGATGTCACGCGCCGGTGCCAACCCGTCGCTGAAGGTCCGCCCAGCCAGCCGTCCGCGCCTGAAGACCGAGGAAATCCTCGGGCGGGAGAGGCCGGCGCGCCGGATCCCGGAGGAACACGCTGCTCCGATCCTGCTTGGGATGCTCATGATCCTGTGGCAATTCAGTGCTGCGCTGCTGGCCGGATTTGCGCTCAGCCGTGCACTGGTCTGGCATTTCGGCACAGCCTTCTCATCCATGACCCCAATCAAGGCATTATTCACCTGCCTGGTAGGCCTCGGTACGGCCGCCCTGATCGGCGCCGGATTCCGCTATTACCGCCTGCGCAGCCACCGGCTGTCCCTGCCGGTGCACGTCAGTGCGCTGTCCATCGTGATGCTGCTGCTGTCCTGGCAGTTCAGCGCGAATGCCAACGCCTATGCCAGCGGCCCGCCGTTATGGCTGTGGTGCATGCTGTTCGCCGCCTGGCTGGTTGCCACAATCGCCGCCGGACTGCACGACCTGCGTGTGCCGCCTGTCTCTCGTGATCCGGAATCGGAAGTGGTAGCTGCCAAGCCTGCGGTACCGCTTGCCAACTGAGATTTCCACCGATTCAACTGAGATATTCCGAAAATTCTCGAAATTTCTTTAGCCCTGTCCAGCACAGGGCTCAACGCATTCCGGTGCGGTGATTTTGCAGGATTTCGTTGCCATTTGGGGAACAAAGCAGCCAGGCTGCTCGTCTATCTGCCCGTGATGGGGTTCCTCCCCAGTCACGGAAAACAGAGTCGGATTGCCAAGTTATGCAACCGTATAGGAGGCAATGGATGACGGAGAAGGATGATAAGCCGCGAGAACCGCGCATGCTGCCAGGGAGCACTGGCAGCGACCGTGATCCGGGATGCGTCCCGTTGACACGGTACCCGGGCTGTACCAGCCAGGCCACACGCACCGACGGCCTGTAGCGACCACGGACTGCAGCCCTGACCTGATTCACTGAACCACGGCCGTGCGTGCACGGCAAGCCACGGGCTCAGTGCATCCCATACCAAGCTTTGCAGCGGCGCTGCCGACTGTGGCCGCCGCGAGGAGGAAACATGCTGGTCATGCTCGCATTGATACTGACAACGCTCTGGGTCCTGGCAATGCTGCCTGGGACCGTGCCACAGACACGCTTCTGATCCGGGACCACCGGGCAGGCACAGGAATCTCATTCATCCGGTGGCTGGATCACCGGAACAGGGACCGGTTTGGTCCACGGGAGGAAACAATGTACTACCTTGACAACAACAACAATGACAACATCAACAGCTGGCAGAACCATGGCCTCGACAATGAGGACCGTGACGGCGCGCAGTTCGGAGAGGACGTGCGCTACAGCATTGACAACGGGCAGGAGAGCCTGGAGTCAGCCTGGAAGTCACGGATGGCCGAGATCGACGGCTACATCACCCAGTTCATGCATGAGGCCGATGAGCTCTCCGAGGAGATGATCGATGACCTCAGCCACAACTTCAGCGAGTGGTGGGAGAAGCAGCCGATGTCCGACAAGGTCCGTGCCGAGTGGCAGAAGGCCAGGGCAGACGGCAAGGTGGTGCGGGCCCGCATGGAGCAGCGCCTGACGCACCTGGTTGAGGATGGCAAGCTCAAGTGGAAGGAATGGACCCGCCGCAACGGCGCCGGATAGGCGACCCCGCGCAGCATCCACTGACAAGCACTGACTGGGCGGCCGCCGTGCGACCGCCGGGAGAAATCCAATGCTTTACACCATCGCCGTAATCCTGATCATCCTCTGGCTGCTGGGACTCGTCGGGTTCCCGACCATCGGAGGCTTCATCCACATCCTGCTGGTGATCGCAATCATCATGATCCTCGTGAACATCATCAGTGGACGCCGCGCGATCCTCTAGGAACACCACTGCATTCCATCCTGTGCGGGAGGTGCCCACGGCCTGGTGGCCCCTCCCCCCAATGATGCCAACGAACTACACCATCCGGTCCCGCTGCCCTGCAGCGGGGCCGGGAATAAACCAAACCAACCTGTCCGGTTGAAGTGAGGAGAACAATGCTTTACACCATCGCCGTAATCCTGATCGTCCTGTGGCTGCTCGGATTCGTGGGATTCCACGTACTTGGCAACTTCATCCACATCCTGCTGGTGATTGCGATCATCATGATCCTCGTGAACATCATCAGCGGCCGCAGGCCACTTTAGGCAGTGGAATCGGGAACTTTTCCCGGCCTCCCTTCGTCTGTAAACTCGCAGGGGGCCGTGGGTGGACCCCTGCGAGTTGTCAGACTGCCACGGCACACTGCCGGATTCGGAGGCAAGTATGACCATCAGAGAACAAAGCACCAGCGCCCAGGGCTGGCAGCGCGAATGGGAAGAGCGGACGGACCACATCGACACCCTTATCATGCGCTATACACGCCGCTGCGGTGAGCTGACATCCGACCGCGTGCAGCGCCTGACCGACGAGCTCCGGCTCTGGTTTGACCAGGAAGTGCCCCACATCAACTACGACCCCGACTGGCAGCGCACGAAGTGCGATCCGCATTGCCTGCAGCAGCTGCTTGCCGGGCGCCTCAGCCACCTGCTGGCGGACAACCGCCTGTATATCTCGGTTGTCGAGGCCCCGGTTGTTGAGGAGTAGGCACAGGCTCCGGTTATCCGTGCGGACACGCGGATGGGAGGCAAGCCATGAATGTTGATTACCAGACTGAGACGGAGCAGTTCGGGGCCTGGGAGGCCGCCTGGAGCAAGCACTGTCCGGAGATCGACCGGCGCATCGTCCGCTTCATGGAGGACAGCCCAAGCTTCAGCCCCGAATCGCTGGCTATCCTGACCAGTGAGATCAGTGACTGGCTGGATACGCGCCAGATCAACGGGGAAGCCTGGGTGGAGTGGCGCCGGATCAGGCTTGAGCCGGACTGGCTGCGGGCTCGCGTCGAGCAGCGCATTGCGCATCTCGTGGCGGACGGCAGCCTCAGGCTCAACATCTGGCGCGAGGGCTGGCACTACTAGCCCTCTGTCCGCTGGGGTCCGCAGCAGCCGGATTTGAATTCAGCGCGCATTCTGGGCGATAATGTTTCACGTGCTGAGGTTGAGATGTATCTACACAGGTATGCTGCTGGCGCTGCTGCAGCTTGGTGCTGCGCAGGCCCAGACGCATGACCTGAATGAACTGTCCTGCAAGTCCTACCTGATCTTCGACCTGCAGAGTGAACGCATCGTGGCCCAGGGCAACCCGGACCGCAGCCAGCCGATTGCTTCCATCACGAAGCTGATGACGAGCATCCTGGCGGCCGAACGCCTGCGCTTCGATGGCCGCTACATCCTGACCGCGGAGGAACAGAAGACCTTCCACTGTGAGACGATGCGTGGGCAGAAGATGCTGGAGATGATGCTGATCCCGAGCAACAACAAGATGTGCAGCGTGGTGGCACGCATCATCAGCGGCTCCGACGACGCCTTCGTGAAGGAAATGAATGCCAAGGCGCAGCAGCTCGGGATGTACAACACACGTTTCGCGACCCCGAGCGGCCTGCCGCGGGACGGGCAGTACTCCACGATGGAGGACGTGCTGCTGATGACCCGCGTGGCGCTGACCTACCCGCGAATCCGTGATGCGATGACCCGTGAAACGGTTGAACTCAACGGCGAGGTCTACTCCGGTACCCTGCGCGACCTGTATGGCCGCCATCCGGGACTGATCGGTGGCAAGACCGGCTACACCAATGCGGCCGGGCGCTGCCTGACCCTGTGGTACCGCAGCGGCGGGCGCGACTACATCGTGATCACCCTGTGCAGCAAGGGCAGCAAGTCTAGCTTCCGCGACGCCGAGATCCTGCTGAGCAACTTCGGCCTGTGGGACGGCGAGGTCGGTGCCTGGGAATGACGCGCTGCCTGCCGCTCCTGCTGCTGGCGCTGGTGCTCTGTGCATCATGTGAACAGCTGCAGCGCGCGGCGAACAAGCCCGGCGGCGTATTCGGGCCATCCGAGAAGGTGCTGCGGGAGTACCATGACTCGCGCTGGCAGGCCGTTGTCAATGCGGTGGCAGAGGGCAGTGATGAAGTCGTGCTGCCGGATGAACCGGAAGTGCCGAAGGCACTGGAGAAGCTGAACCTCGAGCAGGGCTACCAGGCGCTGGCTGCCAACCGCACTTCCGAAGAGCTGAGCTGGCAGGCCCTGATAGAGCAGAGTGACCTCAGCATGCGCTTCTCGGCGGAGGTGCTGGACGTGCTGGAGCGCAATGACGCGGACAGCATCAGCCAGATCGTGCCGCAGATTGACGACTATGCCTCGCAGCAGGAGACGGCGATGTCCGACTGGCGCGCACTGCGCAGCCAGCTGCGCGGCAGCCTGGACTCCCTGCAGCAGGACTGGGACAGTGCCTGGCCGGACAACGAGTTCGACTTTGACCTGCTGGCCCAGGTGGAGCGCATCCAGGCGGACCAGCTCGGGCGGCTCAGCCCGGAACGGATCGCTGCGCTGACACACTACCATGACAACGAATTCTCACGGCTGGCAACGGACTACCTGGAGTATGAACCGGCGGAAGCTGAGGAGATCAGCGCCGTGGCGCATGTGCCGGCGGACTGCGAGGGCATCAGTGATGCCACGCGCCGGCTGGAGGCCGCGCTGATCGTGCGCCATGCGCTGGACAGCGCGATCGTGCGTGACCGCGAGCTGGTGGAGAGCTACGTGCCGGGCGTGCTGGGCAAGGGCCCGATCAGCAATGTGAGCATCCCGGACACGCGCTACGGCAGCCACCGCGCGCGGCTGGCCGTTGCCAGGCTGGAGCTGTACAGCATGCTCGACGGGCTGGTGACGGATGTGCTGGACGTGATGATCTACGATGTCAACCGGGAGTGGACGCTGGCCTGGCCGGGCAATGAGCTGGAGAACAACATCTTCGCCTATGCCGGGGTGCAGCAGACGGTGCCGCGGCTGGAGGACCCCTACGAGGCCCCGGCGTCCAAGCCCTGAGCTGACAGTCGGTCCAATCCCGCTTAAGCCCCGGTGAACTCCCTGACAACCCACTTGGCCCCGGTGTTTCCATGCCTTAGGCTCTAGCCGTGGAAGACAAAGCAACAGTTGAGCAGCTGCAGCAGCGCGTCGAGCAGCTGGAGGCGCAGGTGGCGGGCCTGCTGGAATCAAACCGCAATATCGTGGATGCCCTGCGCCAGATCGAGAGCTGGATCGTGAATGCCAGCAAGGTGCTGACAGCGCAGATCCAGCAGCAGGGTTCAGGCGAGCAGGGACAGTAGGTAGCGGCCCAGTTCCGCTTCGCCGTTGTCAGGCAGCACATGGCTTGCCAACGCCAGCGCCTGCGGATGGGAATGGCCCATTGCCACCGCCCTGCCGGCTGCTGCCAGCATCGGCAGGTCGTTGGCATCGTCGCCGACGGCCATGGTCTCACTTATGTCCAGCCCGAGCAGCTGCGCGAATCTCCCCAGCGCCCAGCCCTTGTTGCCATCGGGATGGAACACCTCCAGTGCGTGGCAGGGCATGCGCGGCCAGAGCACGCATTCGGCGAACACATCGTCGCCAAGCCCGGTTTCAAGGGTGCGCTTGCCTTCGAGCACGAGCTCCTCAGTGCCGGGCATGCTCAGCTGCAGCACCTGGCGCTCGGGCAGCTCTTCGAGTGATGCAATCGTGCCGCCGCGTGCGCCATACTCCGAGAAGTAACGTGTCTGCAGCACGGACTCGGCGCGCTTAAGCCAGGCGAAGTCCATCGGGTCCTCGTCATCCCATTCGAAGTAGAGGTTCAGCGAATGCGGCTCCAGCAGGGAGACGGCCTGCTCGACGAGGCGGTGCTCCAGCGGCTTGCTGGCCAGCCGGGTCCAGTCAGGCAGCTGCCAGAGCTGGGTGCCGGAGTTGCTGCTGGCGAGGATCGGCAGGCCGATCTGGTCCATGTAGGGTTCGAGGGTGGTGCGCCGCCGGCCGGTGATCACCGCCAGCGCCACGCCGGCTTCATGCAGCTCACGCAGGGCCCGCAGGTTGATCTCCGGGATGCGGTGGTCATCGACGGGCAGCAGCGTGCGGTCGAGGTCCAGGGCGATCAGCTTTGGCAGGGTGGGCACGGAGGGATTATCGCAGGTGGGCGTGGAGGAAGTGTGGAGAAGAAGGGACCGGGGACCAGGGACCAGGGATCGGGTGGGAATGGTGATCAGGAATTAGCGGAAATACAAACAATGTACCGGTTATCCGTTTGATGCATAAACCCGATCCCTGCACCCTGAAACCGGATTCTGGTCCCCGGTCCCAGGTCCCCGGTCCCTGCTATATACTCAGCCCGTGGCACTTTACAGGTGTTGGGATGAAACTGCCAGTGCGTCCCGCAACGTAACTGTCACTGGAACATATGCCAACTGAGCAGAACAAGCCGGCCCCTCCAGCCGCGGAAAGCAGCCAGCAGAAGGCGCAGCGCACCAGCTTGCGCAACTCGCGGCGCTTCATCGCGCGCTGGATCATCATCTCGAGCGTGGTCTCGCTGCTGCTGGGTGGCCTGCTGCTCGTCTTCAATACAAAGATCAACACGCTGCTGGCGGACTTCGACTCGCTCGGCAGCATCGAGGGCGGCCCGCTGGCGGTATCCATCTTCATGCTGGCCGGCGGCTGCGGCCTGCTGCTCCTGCTGCCGGTGCTTGGCGGCGAGCGGCGCGAGTGGGAACGGATCATGCCGCTGATCTTCGAGCAGCGCGGCCACTTCTCGAAGATGCTGATGGGCAGCGCGATCTTCGTCGTGACCGAGATGTCATTGCCGGCCTTCATCGGCTACATGGTGAATGACATTGTCAACACACAGCGCAGCATGCCCGGGCTCTACATCGCGATCGGCGTGCTGCTGGCGGTGCTGGTGCTGCGCGCCGTCGGCGGCTACTTCCGCCAGAACCACGCACAGGCGCTGGCCTACAGCATCTCCGCCGACCTGCGCCAGAAGCTGTACTCGCACCTGCAGAAGATGAACTTCAGCTACTTTGACAAGGCCCGCCAGGGCGACCTGATGTCAACGCTGACGAACGACGTGGAGAAGCTGCAGTTCTTCCTGCTGAACTCCAGCGAGGACTTCTTCGTGGCCCCGCTGAAGGTCTACATCGGCATCGCCTGCGTGATCTTCCTCAACTGGAAGCTGGCGGTGGTGATCATCCTGACGATGCCGCTGATCTCGATCATGCTGAAGTTCGCCGGCGGGCGGCTCAGGCGCATCAACCGCGAGGCGCAGGACTGGGTGGCTAAACTGACGGCGGAGCTGGCGGAGGGCATCAACACCATCCGCCTGGCCCAGAGCTTCGGCCTCGAGCGCACCGAGCTGTCACGCTTCCAGCACACCAATGAGGAGACCCGGCGGCACCTGCTCGGGCATGCCCAGGTCAGCGCGGTGCTGCTGCCGATCGTCGAGGCGATCGGCTTCATCGGCCCGCTGGTGATCATCATCTCGCTGTGCTGGTGGGCGATCAGCGGCGGGGTGGACCTGAAGGCGGCGGAGATCCTCACACTGGCCGGCTACGGCGCGCTGATTGCCAACCCGCTTGGCAAGGTCAGCCGCCTGATGGTGACCCTGTCCCAGGGCGAGGCCGCCAGTTCCCGCATCAACGGCATCCTCGACACCGAGGCCGCGATCCACGACCTGCCGGATGCCAAGGAGATCGCCGAGGTGGACGGCCGGATCGAGTTTGACAACGTGACCCTGCAGTACGGCGCGAAGGATGCCTACGCCCTGCGCGAGGTCAACCTCGTGATCCAGCCCGGCACACTGACGGCATTCGTCGGCGAAAGCGGCAGCGGCAAGTCCAGCCTCGTGCACCTCGTGCCGCGCTTCTACGAGGTGAGCAGCGGGCGGGTGCTGCTGGACGGGCATGACGTGCGCGGCCTGAAGCTTGCCAACCTGCGCAGCCACATCGGGCTCGTCAGCCAGGACACGATCCTCGTGCATGGCACGATCGCCGAGAACATCGCCTACGGCACGCCGGATGCGGACCATGTGGAGATCCTCGGCGCGGCCCAGAGTGCCAACGCCCACACCTTCATCATGGAGTTCCCGGATGGCTATGACACGGTGGTCGGCGAGAAGGGCGTGACCCTGTCCGGCGGCCAACGCCAGCGCATCGCGATTGCGCGCGCATTGCTGCGCGACCCGCGCATCCTGCTCTTGGATGAGGCCACGAGCGCACTCGACAGCGTGAGTGAGGCGATGGTGCAGGATGCGCTCAACAAGCTGATGTTCGGCCGCACCACGCTCCTCGTCGCACACCGCCTGTCAACGGTGCGCCATGCTGACAATATCGTGGTGCTGAAGGCCGGCCGCATCTTCGAACAGGGCAACCATGAGGCACTGATCGCGAAGGGTGGGGAGTACGCACGGCTCGTGAAGCTGCAGGGCATGGCGCGGGAAGAGTCCGGATAGTGGAAGAAGTCTGAATAGTGGAAGAAGTGATTAGTGTTTAGTTCTTAGTAGCGGCGGCGCCCCCGCCGCTGGGGCAGGTTGGAGTGGGGAGTTTGGAGTTGGGAGGCGCGCAACTTGTTTGCGCGCAATTCGATGGTGAAGCAGTCCGAAGAGGGTAAGAAGTTGCTAGTGTTTAGTTCTGAGTAGCAGCGGCGCCCCCGCCGCTGAGGGATGTCAGACGAAAGTCTGGCAACAGTTAGCAAAGGGCAGTAGGCAGCGGGCAGTAGGCAGGATGAGAATGAGAAACAGAATGAGAAGCAGCAGATGCCTATGCTCCCCTACTTCTTTCACTTCCCCCACTATGCAGACTATCCAGACTACCGCTGAAGCAGGTAGCTCCGCACATCCCTCATCCCGCATCCCCAGCCAGGCTTACAGCCTGGCCTCCCGTTCCTCCCTGTCACGCAGCCGCACATGTTCGCGCAGCACACCCGTTCCGAGCGTGATCTCCAGCAGGTTGGCAAAGCCCCATTGCCAGAGTGGCGTGGAGAGGATGAGCATGCCCAGCGGTGTGAAGCTGGCGATGCTCTGCGCATCGTGCAGCAGCAGGTTGAGCGCGGAAAGGATCATCAGCGGGGCAAGGGCGATCGTGCTGATTGCAGTCGCTGCACCTGGCCTGCGACGCAGCTCCAGCAGGTAGGGTAGCTGCATCCCCGCGGCCCGGGCCCGGCCGAAGCCCGTTGCCAGGTTGAGGTGGATATGGTCGAGCCGGGCAAGGTATCCGCTAGCGTAGTCCTCCACCGGTGGGTAGTTGTCGTCGCTGAGCAGCCGCAGCAGCAGGTCAGAACCGGCAATGCGTCGGCGCAGCTCCACGAGTAGCATCCCCAGCCGCAGCAGCTGGAACAGGCCGAAGCAGAATGAGAGGATGAAGCCCGCCATCAGCAGGCGGAAGGGTGGTGTCTGGCTCACGCTGCCAGCCAGCGGGTAGTCAGCCGCAAGTGAGTACACCACGCGCCAGCCGCAGATAAGGTAGAGCACTACGGGGATGATCACGAGGAACAGCCAGGCGGCAAGCATTGTCATTTCCGGTCCCAGCACGCGGCCGGCCGGCAGCACGCGCTCTCCCTGCGGCGGGGTGAACAGGATGCGCTCGAAACTGTGCCGCTCAGGCATCGGTTGTCTGTCCTGTGTCAGACGGCTGGTCGATGTGCAGTAGGCCGTTGTCAAGCTCGCGCAGGTGCTCACGCAGCAGGGATTGCTGTACAAGCTGGTACATCACCGGCAGGGCCAGCCAGGTGATGATTACGGCCAGCACAACCTGCGTGACAGCAATGATGAATGTCTCGTTACCGCTGCCGTTGGCCGGCGCATTGGACCGCAGATGGCTCAGTGGAACCAGGACTGGAACTGAGAGGCACAACCAGATCAGCAGCAGGTTCACGATCAGGGGAGGCCAGGGGGATTTCCTCAGGCCAATGCAGTAATCAAGCTGGCGGAAAGCCTCGATGAAGTGGTTCATCATTGTCTCTTTGCGCAATGCCAGCAGTTCGAAGCTGCGCAGCCAGCCCGCCAGCGGGCCATCGTGGTACTCCACCCGCCAGCCATGCATCAGCCGGACCGCGATGTCGGACTGCTTCAGCCGGCTGCGCACCCTGTCCAGATGCGCCCGGGCGCGGCTGGTGAGGAACAGTGTTGCCAGCACCGGGGCCAGTACCGCAAGCACAAGAGCTGCGATGGTGAGGCCGTCCAGCTGCGGGTTGCCCTGGCTCGAGCCCAGCGTTGCCATCATCATGTCCACTATCAGGGAGATTGCAACAAACAGCAGGCTGATCATTGGCGCAAGCGTCAGGCCCATTGCCATCACCATGTTGATGAAGGCATCCGCAGAATCCATCCGGCTCAGGCCGAAGCTCCTGCGGTCCATCTCGCCGAACACCTGCTGCTCCAGGCTGGCCCTGGGAGTGTCGGACACATCAGCCATGCAACACCTCCACTGCCGCTGGCCGTTGGCTCACGCTGGATGCCTGCTTGTCAAGGTCGCGCAGGTGCTCGCGCAGCAGCAATGCTTCACAGCGCTGCGCAAGAAAGGCATGCAGGCAGACATGCGTTGCCAGCAGCAGGCATGCTTCAATGGCTGCATAATTCAGGAAACTGTAGAAGTTGACCGGGGCATTGAGCACAATGGCAACCAGCAGGGCTGCAAGCATGGGCAGCATCAGGATTGAAGGCAGCCAGCGCTGTTTTTCTCGGCCCTGCATGAAGGACAGCTGCTGGAATACCAGCCGCAGCTGCAGCGCCAGATCCCTGCCGGAATCAGTTTGCATTCCCTGCTCAATCTCCCTCAGCAATGCCAGGAACGGTGCATCCGGGCTGTCGGGTTGCCAGCCGGTCATGACCCTCGCCACCAGGTCAGAACGTCTCAGCATGCGCCTGGCGACGGAGATCCTGCGTGCCAGCAGCAGCAGGTTCAGCAGGCTGAGCAGTACGGCACTGAGCGCGAGCGACCAGCCAATGGTCTCAATGTATTCGTAATCAAAGGCATGGCGCACACCGGGATTGATAGCCTTGATTGGAGCGAGCGTGTACTGTAACCATAGGAGCGGCGGCAGCAGCGAAGGCACGAGGATGGCCAGCGCAGGCCACAGGGGATAGAGGTAAGTGCTGCGTGGTTCGCGACTGGCGTGCTCGCCAAACACCCGGTTCTCAAAGCTGGCCGTCTGCATCGTCCCCTCTGTATCAAGCATGTCCATTCCCATGGGGATTATACGCCTGCGGGCATGGCTGCGCCAGCCTTGACAGCAATGAGCAATGAAGAGTGAGCAATGAGTAGGAAGCAATGAGTAGGGATCAATGAAGAATGATCCTATCAATGTTTAGCAGGACTCGATGCAGGTTCAGTCTCATTGCTCACTCTTCAGTGCTCATTGCTCCCCACTCATTGCTCCCCCGCTTGACCCGCAAGCCGCATCCGCGGATAATTGACTGGTAGTCCATCCAAGGGGAATAGCATGGGAACGCAGAAGGGTATCGGTTTCGCAGGCGTGCTCGCCATCAGCCTGGCCTCACTGGTCTTCGGGGCCTGCGGCGGCGGAGGGGGCAACATCACCGGCTACGTGGTGCCGGACAACCCCTATTACTACGGTGGCAACAACGGCCCCTACTACTCAGGTAACAGCGACTACTACTACCAGAACGGCTACTACTACGACCAGTATGGCTACTATGACCAGTTCGGCTACTACGACGGTTATGGCAACCAGCTGTACAACTCGAATGACCCGGCCTACGTGAACATCGTCAACCGCAACGGACGTGGCAACGACCCCTTCATGCAGAACTATGCCAACATCAACGACCGCACGGTCTCGCAGTTCGTCAACTCAACCTACTCCGAGATGCTGGCGGACTTCGGCGGCAGCCTGCAGGACCTGCTGGTGCGCGTGGATGGCAACTCAGTTGACATCCCGCCCGGGGAGTACACGCTGGCAAGCCGCAATGCGGTGCTCAGTGAGGACGGCGGCCTGGACAGCGCGATCACGCTCAACTCCAGCTATGACGGAGTCAGCCTCGTGACCTACACGCTCGAGGAGTTCTCCGGCTACGAGCAGCTGGCCAGCTTCGCCATCAACGGCACGGGCAGCTTCGGCAGTGGCGACCGCAACGGGGTGTACTTCGGCATCCGCCAGTACGGCGACCGTGACACCCGCTGGTACGGCCCCTACCGCAACGGGATGGAGTGGAAGGTGCGCCCGCTGCGCTGGGATGAGCGCTACCAGTCGCGCCACTGCTTCGTGACCGTGGCTGTGTTCGGTGGAGACAGCGTGACCGTGAACCACATGCGCGCTGAGGTCGTTTACTGAATCGAGGACTGACGAGGCACTGAATCTCGTGCTGAGGGAATTCCATGGAATCTCCACATTCCGGCATGCCTGCATTGCGCAGCCCGGGCTATAATCGCCCAGTGGCGAAAAGCTCAGTCTGGTTATGCATTGTATGCTTTGCACTGCTGCTGGCAGGTGCCTGCGGCAGTTCATCCACATATTCCTACCGCCTGCCGGCCGGCGTTGACAACAACCTGCGCATCGTGCGCGCCGGTGACCCGAACTCGGTGCTGGCCGACACGCAGGACAAGGGGCGGATCACGATGCGGGTCGGCGAGACGCTGACGGTCTCGGCGATCTACCGCTTCCGTTCTGCGATCTTCACCGGCACTGACGAAAAGGATGAATTCGTCACCGCGGACAGCAGCTGGCACTGGCTGGAGGCCGTGAATGACACACTCAGCTTTGACAACGGGGTGGTCACGGCACTCAAGCCAGGGGTGGACACGCTCAAGGCGGAGTACCGCGACAACGACATCTTCGAGGACTTCGACGCCAAGCTGGAAATCACCGTTGAATAGGGGCACGGTACCGGGATGGGCAGACGGATCAGGAAACCACAGTTACAGGAGCTGGAAATGACAATCAACAGGATGGCGGGGATCTTCCTCGCAATGGTGGCGATGCTGGCGCTGGCCGCCTGCGGCGGTGGCGGCAGCGAGTACATGCTGCCCACCGGCCAGGACTACAGCCTGCGCCTCGTGAAGGGCGGCGACCCGAATGACGTGCTGGCCTCCACCGAGCGCAAGGGCCACATCACGATGAATGTCGGCGAGACGCTGAATGTCACGACGATTTACCGCTTCCGCTCGGCGATCGGCGACAAGGAGAAGGATGAGTTCGTCACGGCGACCTCGGCCTATGTCTGGCTGGAGGACGTGAATGACAAGCTGAGCTACAGCAACGGCAAGATCACCGCGGTCAAGGCCGGGCTGGACACCCTGCTCGTTAACTACGTTGACAACAATGCCAATGAGACCGTGTCCTGCCGGCTGGAGATCACGGTCAACTGATCTTCATCGGATTGATCCACAGTGGGCCCGCTTCGGCGGGCCCTTTCTGCTTTCTGCTCCCTGGCTCCGCCTAACAATCTCCTTCTTCATTTACTTCTCCCACTTCTTCAACTATTCAGACTATCTACACTATTGCCAGACTCTCGTCTGGCCTCCTGCCCACTGCTTACTGATTATTTAACTTTCACTTAATCAAACTCCTGTTAGGGTTCCGCCCCCCTGCGGTAACACATCTGGTTTGTGAGAACCCCACCAAATTCCAAAGGAGGCAGACCATGCGTTCAATGATCTATGCAGTGGCGGCAGTGCTGCTGGTACTTGCAATGGCAGTGGTTCACATGCTGTCCTCTGCGGATGCCGCGGGCGGCAGCCGGGAGGGGCAGCGCATCGGCATGGCCGTTGCAGGTGACCACACTGACGATGCTTATTGCCAGGTTTCTGACTGGCTGAGTGAACTGGACTGATGCAGGTGTTGACTGCCTGATCGGTGGGGCCGGGAAACCGGCCCCTTTCCGTTTCTGTTTAGCGATTGCGCTGGGCGGGTAACGATAACGGTTCATCTGTGGAACCCCAAAATCCAAATCAGAGGCCCACAGAAATGTATGGAAAGTCTTATACCGGGTTTGCCGGTATCATCGCAGGAAGCATCATGATCCTCGCAGCCAGCTGCTCCGGTGGCAACGGCATGGCAGAGGTCCCCTCCCCGCAGGACAGCGCGCCTGTCATCGGGGAAGCGCTCACCATGGAAGGTGCCCCCAGCCTGGAGAAGATCTCCAGCGGCTGGCAGCAGTGGGGCGATTTCGAGCTCGGCTGGCTGGACCTGCACCAGAGCGTGCATGACGGCAGCAATGAGCTGGACGAGACCCGCATCTTCGCCAAGAGCGAGGGAGTCTACAACTTCGAGGACGGCGGCAAGGACTACATCAACTTCCCGGCCGCCGGAGTCGGCATGCACTACGCCGTGTTCGGCCTGAAGGACATCCCGGTCGGCTCGATCATCCGCGGCATCCGTTTCACCACGGACTTCAACAGCTCCGAGAGTGATGACGCCGAGTACTACGTTGCCTACAGCAACTACGAGACCGGTGTGTTCCAGTGGTACGGCCCCTACGCCGAGGGCGACATCGAGCTCTACAACCTGTTCACGAACAACGTCAGTGTCGGCCAGAAGGCCTACTTCACCATCGCGGTCACGGGGAACAACTACTACTCCGACGTGACGGACGTGGAAGTCAGCATCGGCAAGCCGCTGAAGGTTGATCTGCCGCTGCTCTACGAGCGCCAGCCGATCCCCAACGACTGGGTTCTCAATGAGTATGGCAAGGTGGACTGGGACCTGCTGTGGAAGCGTCCCGAGTTCCAGGAGATCATGATCATCGTCCGTCCGATCCTGATCTTCTGAGCAGCAACAAGCTGTCCTGAACAGCGGGCCTGGCATCTGCCGGGCCCGTTTTTGTTTTTCTGCACGATCCTGTGCGCTTTCACTGCATTTGCTGTTTAGGTTTGGGAGGGGCCGGGTAACAAGAATGGTTCATCTGTGGAACCCCCAAATCCAAATCTAGGACCCACAGAAATGTACGGAAAGTTCACTAACAGCATTGCAGGAATCATCATCAGCGGCGCCGCCATCATGGCAGCCAGCTGCTCCGGCGGAGCCGGGATGGATACAGCCAACCCGGGTAACACCGAAGTCGACCAGGCCGCCATCATTGAGCAGGCCATCACCACCGACGAGATGCCTTCCCTTGAGAAGCTCTCCAGCGGCTGGGAGCAGTGGACCGGCAGCGACATCCTGATCGACTGGTACACCGTCTGGCTCAACAAGCACCAGAGCGTCGGCTACGGCGTGAACGACCTTGATGAGACAAAGCTGATCACCAAGAGTGAGGGCGTCTACAACTTCGAGGACGACGGCAAGGATTACCTCAACTTCCCGGCCACCGGCGGCGGCCTGAACTACGCCGTGTTCGGCGTCAAGGACGTTCCGCAGGGCGCGATCATGAAGGGCATCCGCTTCACCACGGACTTCAACTCCAGTGAGAGCCCGAACGCTGAGTACTACGTCTGCTACAGCAACTACGAAAGCGGTGTCTACCAGTGGTACGGCCCCTTCGCAGAGGGCGAGTACGAGGTCTACAACTTCTACACAAACAACATCAACGAGTACCAGCGTGGCTACTTCACCATCGCCATCACCGGCAACAACTACTACAGCGATGTGACTGACGTGGAAGTGATCATCGGCGACCCGATCGACTTCAAGATCCCGGACCTCGTCGAGCACCAGCCGATCCCGAACTGGTGGCTGATGGACGACCTGGGCTTCGTGGACTGGGGCAAGCTGTTCGAGCTGCCCGCCGTCCAGCAGCTGAAGATCGCCCCGCAGTTCCAGTTCAGGACTGAGCTGGCCCGCTAGGCAGACAGTCAGCAACAAGGAAACAGTGAGCCCCGCCACGGCGGGGCTCCTGCATTTTCTGTGGAGAAAGTATCGCCATACGGGCAGCCCCGGAATCCCATAGTAGAATTCTGCCCGTGAGTGATATGCAGTTGCCCGATGGACTTGAAGTGATCGTGCTGCTTGGCAGCATCAGCGACCGCGCGGTGGCGGAGGAGATGCTGCCCGTGTTCAGCGATTTCGGCGTCACCGCCCATGTGGCCGTGTGCAGCGCGCACCGCGACCATGAACGCCTCGCCCGGCTGATCCCCGAGGCTGAGTCGAAGGGCTGCGTGAGCGTGATTGCAGTGGCGGGCAAGAGCGCACACCTGCCGGGTGTCTGCGCCGCCCTGACCACCATGCCGGTGATCGGCGTGCCCGCAGTCAACAGCGGGATCTGGCAGGATTCGCTGTACTCCATCGTGAACATGCCCCCGGGCATCCCGGTGGCCTGCGTCGGCATGGATGCGGGGCGCAACGCCGCCCTGCTGGCCGTGCAGCACGTTGCCATCGGCCGCAGTGAACTGCGTGGTAAGCTCAAGGACTTCAGGGACAAGATGCGTGAAAGCAACCGGCGTGACAGTGCCAAACTGCAGCAGGAGCTGTCAGGAAAGTAGGCGCCACGCACTTCGCGTTCTGTTCCGCAATAAAAAATAAAACTGTGCCGTGCGCGGCGGTGGGTGCCGTGCCCGGCTGCATCCGGAGCAATGGATGATCGATCGCTACACGCGGCCGCCAATGGGCCGCCTGTTCACGGCGAAGCATCGCTTTGACACCTGGCTGAAGGTTGAGCTGGCTGTCTGCGAGGCCTGGGCGGAGCGCGGGGAAATCCCGCAGGATGCCTGGAAGCGCATCAGGAAGAATGCCAACTACAAGCTCAAGCGCATCAACGAGATTGAGGCGGCCGTGCACCATGACGTGATCGCCTTCAACACGGCGGTGGCGGACTACATCGGCGAGGACAGCGCCTACTTCCACAAGGGGATGACCTCCAATGACGTGGTGGACACCGCGCAGTGCCTGATCCTCAAGGAGGCCGGGCAGCTGATCGAGGAGGGCCTGATCCGCCTGCGCAAGGCGCTCGGCGCCCGTGCGCTGGAGTACCGCCACACCCCGGTGATGGGCCGCACACACGGCGTGCATGCCGAGCCGACCACCTTCGGGCTGAAGCTCCTGGTCTGGTATGACGAGCTCAACCGCCACGAGGAGCGGCTCGCGCTGGCGATTGACGGCCTGGCCGTCGGCAAGCTGTCCGGCGCCGTTGGCAACTTCGCGCACATCCCGCCGGACCTCGAGGAGCAGATCCTGCGAAAGCTCGGCCTGCAGAGTGCGCCGGTCTCCAACCAGGTGGTGCAGCGCGACCGGCATGCGCACTTCGTGATGGTGCTGGCCGGGCTGGCCTCCACGATGGAGAAGATCGCCGTCAACCTGCGCAGCTACCAGCGCACGGAGATCGGCGAGGTGCAGGAACCCTTCGCCAAGGGCCAGAAGGGCTCCTCCGCGATGCCGCACAAGAAGAACCCGATCCTGCTCGAGCGCATCACCGGGCTGTCCCGTGTGATCCGCGGCTATGCCGTGACCGCGCTTGAGAACGTCGCGCTGTGGGACGAGCGTGACATTTCACACTCCGGCGCCGAGCGCGTGATCCTGCCGGACGCCTGCATCCTCGTTGACTACATGATGGACAAGCTGTCAACGGTGATCGGCGGGCTGGTCGTGCGCCCGGAGCAGATGAACCGCAACATCTACCTGACGAAGGGCCTGATCTTCAGCCAGCGTGTGCTGCTGGCCCTGACCGAGGCCGGCGTCAGCCGCGAGGATGCCTACAGCATGGTGCAGCGCAATGCGATGCGCTGCTGGGAGGACCGCACCCCGCTGCTGGATGCTCTGCTCAATGACCGGGACGTGCGCAGCCACCTGGACACGGCGCAGATCTCCAGCCTGTTCACCATCGACCCGTTCCTGGAGCATGTCGACCGGCTGTTCGAGCGCGTCGGCCTCAGTGACGGCAAGAAGCACAGCTCAGACGACCCGAAGCCGGTGCAGGCCCCGCGCCGCGGCCGGGGACGCGGCCGGCGCAAGGATGACCGCATCATGCGCAGCGAACAGGGCAACATTGACAGCATTGCAGTGGACACCGGCGCGATCCAGAACATCAGTGAGCGCGCCTCCGACTACTACGAGTCCGCCAGCGTGGTACTGAGCCGTACGAAGTCGGATGCACCGAAGGGTGATGACACGCTTGGCGAGGCGGAGCACCAGAAGAAGAAGGTGGCCAGTGAAGGTACCGGCAAGCCTGCCAGCGCCTCCCGCAGCCGCTCGCGCAGCAAGCCGCGCACTGACAAGGATAAGGATAAAGTTGCCACTGAAGGCAAGGATAATGAGAAGCCTTCCGGGGTAGGAAGCAGCAAGCCCGCCCCTCCCGCCGACGCTTTGGCGTCCGCCGATGAGGAGAAGGCGGCGAAGCCACGCCGGCGCAGGCGTCGCAGCCCGTCGCGCAAGCCCGCAGAGGGTGGCACTGGTAATGGATCTGATACTAAGGAAAAGGGAGAATAGCCGTGAGTCACAGCAAGGGAGAGATGCTCTACGAAGGCAAGGCCAAGCGCCTGTACAGGACCGATGACCCGGACCTGCTGATCATGGAGTACAAGGACGACCTGACCGCCTTCGACGCCACCAAGCGCGGCACCTCGCTTGGCAAGGGCGCGATCAACAATGCAGTCAGTGCGCTCCTGATGGGCCGCCTCAATGACATGCATGTCGAGACGAGCTTCCTGAACCTGATTGATGCCAACCACTCGCTGGTGCGCAACGTGAAGATCGTGCCGATCGAGGTGATCATCCGCTTCGAGGCGCACGGCAGCCTCTGCCGCCGCTATGGCATCGAGCCCGGCCTGGTCTGCGACCCGCCGCTGTACGAGATCTGCTACAAGAACGACGACCTGCATGACCCCTTCATCACCGACCAGATCGCGGTGCTGATGGGACTGGCGACATACGACGAGCTTGCCAAGATCAAGTACATGGCGCTCACCATCGGCCATACCCTGCGTGAGATCTACCTTGGCCAGGGCATCAAGCTGCTGGACTTCAAGCTTGAGTTCGGCCGCTACCAGCCGGCCGGCGAAAGCGAGGCGCGCATCATCCTTGCCGACGAGATCACCCCCGATACCTGCCGCCTGGTGGATGCGCAGACCGGCGAGAAGCTGGACAAGGACCTGTTCCGCTTCGACATGGGCGACCTCGGCGAAGGCTACAGGAAGCTGCTCGACAAGCTGCAGGCCAGCGCCGGCTAGGCCGGCTGGCTAGTCGGCCCAGACGATGTAGTCGGAATTGACGGCGGGACGGCCGCAGGCCTTCAGCGATGTGTTCACATACCCGCGGTGGAATGCCGAGTGCAGCACCATGTGCATCAGGATGTCATGCATGCTGCGCTCGCAGTTCTCCCCTTCATGGCTTCGGTATCGCAGGCGCAGGCGCAGGTAGGTGTCGTCCATGTTTGAAAGGATGATCTGCAGGCGCAGCTGCGTTGCCAGGTCCATGTCGCGAATCTGGCGGATCAGCTTGTCCGGCCACATGTCCACGTGGTCCGAGTTGCCCTTGTCAATCCGCTCCAGCCAGCATGCCCGCCCGGCGATGATGTGCGCAGCCTGCCGCCGCGCCTCTTTCGCGTGTTCGCAGTCACCGGCACGTTCCACGGCGCCGATCACCTTTTCCGTCATTTCGAATTCGTAGGCGAACAGGCGCCTCAGTTGCGTGACCATAGGAATAATGTAACAGAGCCGGGCATTGCTGGACAGCCCGCACAAAGGCCCGCAAGGTTTGTTTCCACCGCATTGACGGGGTACAATCACAGCGGGAATCACCGGCTGAAACAGAATTCCCGGGAGTATGTTATGAAGGGACGTAAGATCGCTTTTCTTCCCTGCGCCATCATCATCCTGCTGCTGCTTGGGGGCTGCGGTGGGAATGCCGGATCCGGCAATGGATCCACCGCACTGAATGATGCCGCCGGGAAAGACATGAAGCTCGAACAGCAGCTGCAGGCTGAGCTGCTTGGACTGCTGGCCGATCGGGGGATTGATGCGCAGCGCAGCGCCAGCCGCCCACCGCTCGGTGAAAGCAACCATGTGTTCTCCAGCCGGCTCACGGCGAATGAACCGGACGGGGCAGGTGATGACGGATCACTGCGCCTGCTGTTCGTGCCCCGGCTGGCCGGTGACTACGATGGCAACGGTGAGGTCGGACTGTCGGACGTCACACCGCTGGCCCAGAATTTCGGCAAGAGCGTGCTGTATGGCAAACCGGCGCTGCCCGGTGGCGCGGACAACCCGCCGGTTGGCGACCCCTACAGCGATGGGCATGCCAACTGGCTGCTGTCCCGCTGCGACGGGGATGGCAACGGGGTGATCAGCAGTGCCGACCTGACCGCGATCGCGCTGCACTTCGGCGAGCGCGCCGATGGCTGGCGCGTGGAATGGCGCAATGATGACTTCTCAGGATTCGCCCCGCTGGCGGACCCCAACGGGCTGCTCGATGGCTACAGCCTCGGCTGGCAGGACGGCCGGGTTTCCAACCTGGCCCAGGAGTTCATCCTGCCCTGGCCGCTGAGCGGACATGCCGAGGTGCGGCTGCGGGCCTGGGATGCCCGGACCGGCAGCGGGGGCGAAGCCAGTGCCGTTCAGGTCTATGACGTGGCCTCCACTGACTGCGTCGCCGCCTTGCAGCTCATCGAGAATGAGCAGCCGGCCCCCTTCCTTGCACGCTTCACCGCGACCGGCAGCACGGTCGATGCGGACAGCTACGAGCTGGACTTCGGCGACGGCAGCAGCCAGCTGATTGCCAGCATCACTGAATTCCCGGTCGAGCATCTGTATGAAACCGGTGGCACTTCGCTTGCCACCCTGACCGTCAACTGCGGCCAGGACAGCGCACAGGCCGGCATCACAGCGGTTGCCACCCCGGTGCCGACAGCCAAGCAGGCCCACATCCTGGCCTTCAGCAATACGGGCTTCGCCCCGCAGACAGTGCATTTCTCCTACCAGTGGACTGATGAGCCGGCGGTCAGCTACACGCTGGACTTCGGCGATGGCAGCGAGCCCATCAAGGTCGAGGAGTGGGCCACCCAGCTGCCGACGGAGCATGTCTACACCACGGCCGGGGAATACACCGCCAGCCTGACGCTGGAGGCCCGTTACCTCGGGACTTCCGTTGCCAGCGTGCCGGTCACGATCCTGCAGGGTACGCCTGAGCTGAACCTGAGCATCGAGGCGGAGTACATTGACGCCGGCAATGACAGCATCATCTTCGACTTCAGTGGATCCTCCCCCG
This sequence comes from Planctomycetales bacterium, assembly GCA_022646745.1. GTDB lineage: Bacteria > 4484-113 > 4484-113 > 4484-113 > JAFGCY01 > JAHEFU01. The sequence goes on from CP060262.1 coordinate 1,779,627, forward strand.
TCACCGCCGTGCTGTCACTTGGAGATGTATTTGCCCCGATAGAAATCGACCTCGGACTGGTCCAGCAGTACGCAATCACCAGCGAGCAGATCATGCAGCTGGACAAGGATGAGAAGGCTACGATCAGCGTCGAGATTGCCGGTCAGACCTACAGCGATTCCGTGATGATCCCGCGAAAGAACATTGTCCTGACTCCCGGCGAGCTGGATGTGCTGCTGGTTTCCATGGACAATACTGGCAACATCCTCGAAACCTTCCCCGGAGTCGGATTCAGCCTGTTGCTCAGCCAGCATGCCAGCACCGGCTCACCGCTGGTCAACAAGTACACCACCGGCAGCGGCGGGTATTTCATGGTCAGAACCCAGCAGGACAAGCTCAGCAAACTGATCAATCCGGATGGGTCTGACCCGCTCGTACTGCTGCCGGACCCCGCTGACCGGGCCCTGCTGGAAGCGGACTACATCTGGCCTGAAGGGGACATCAGCCTTTCTCCGTTTGAACTTGTGTATGGAGGCACGCATTACATCAGGCTGCGTCCGCGCAGCTGAACAGGCAGCGCAGCGGTCGGTCTCGCTTGCAAGCAGCTTGTGAGACACCGTATACTGCTAATGGCTGAATCATGAGCGGCGGGCCGTAACCGCTCCCAGGAGTAATGCATGCGTCGACTGAGCGGATCATCCCGGTGGATACTGCTTGCCTGCCTGCTTTTGCTGACGGTGGGTTGTGCAGGCGGCGGAGGACAGAACACGGAGCAGCAGGCTGCCCTGCAGCAGCCTCCCGCAGCTGACCCGCAGCTGCTGGCTGAGCTGGAGGGCCTGCTGATGGACGAGCTGGCCCGGCTGGGCAAGGACCCGCAGCGCACGACTTCAGCGCCACCCGCCGGGAATGGCAACGCCGTGTTCAACCTGCTGGTGGATGCCCGTCCGCCGGACGGCCTCGGCGGGCAGGGTGACTCGGAATTCCGCTTCTATCCCCGTATGGTCGGTGACTACGATGGCAATGGCGAGGTCGGCATCAGTGACATCACCCCGCTTGGGCAGTACTTCGGCGAGAGTGTGGTGTATGACGACCCGTTGGAGCACGGCGGGATCGCCTACTGGCCGAGCGGTGAACCGGACGGCGGCGGGCGCACCAACTGGCTGAAGGCCCGCGTCGACGGCGATGGCAACGGCGAGATCAACACGGCGGACATCACCCCGATCGCGATCCACTTCGGCGAGCACTGCGATGGCTGGCGCATCGAGCGGCGCTTCGCTGCGGAGACCGGCTTCGAGATGCTGCCGCATGCTGACAATCCTGAGAGTGAGCTAAGCGTCGGCTGGAAGGAACTCGCCGAGAACAGCATCGGCTACCGCCTGCCCGGCGACTGGCCGGCCAGCGGTTACCTCGAGATGCGGGTGCAGGGCTGGGAATCGGCCAGTTCCAGTGGCGGTCCGATGAGCGACAGCAGTATCTATGAATTCACGGAAGGCAGTTGCGAGGCATTCCTGCAGGCCAGCCCAACGGTGGCTGACTTCCCCTTTGACGCGAGCTTCACGGCCGCGGGATCATCCGTGCTGGCCGACTCATACGTGATTGACTTTGGCGACGGCACGGATGCCACTCTGGGCAGCCTGGCCGAATTCCCGCTGAGCCACCCGTACAACGAAGCGGGGATCTATGACGTGGTGTTCACGGTCAGCTGTGGCACGGATGTCGCCACGGACAGCTTCCAGATCATCGCCACCCCGCTGCCCTGTGAGCTGGAGGCGGTGCTTGGTGTCAACCCGATGGATGGCTTCGCCCCGCTCAAGGTGCTGTTCAGCCCGCTCGGCACCAGTCCCGGTGCGGCCGGCTATGAGCTGGACTTCGGCGATGGCAGCGAGGTCGCCAGCGGGGCCACGCCCTCTGAACTGGCAATCACCCATGAGTATACTGAGACCGGCAGCTACACCGCCACCCTGCGGGTGGTCTGCGAGAATGGTGGCAACGTCGAGACGACGGTCACGATAACCGTCGGCAACCCTGATGACGAGTGTGGCGTCAACCTGTCAGTCGATGACGACAGCCCGATCATCGGCACACCGACGGCATTCTTCTTCGGCGGCACCAGCGGTTCTGCTGCCCTGCTGGACCCCGGCGACGGCAGTGACGTGCAGTTCATCAACCTGCAGGGGCCGGAGCCGGTGTTCTACACCTACCCGGAGATCGGCACCTACACCGCGGTGCTGTCCATCCTCTGCAATGACAGCATGCACAGCGACTCGGTGCTGGTGTTCGTACTGCCTGAACCGATCAACACTTTCGATGCGGCGGGCAAGGTCTACCAGTACGAGTCCAACCCGCCGATCGGCGGACCGGAGCCGGACAAGTTCGCGATGGTTGGCGCGGAGATGGAGATCTACAACTCGACTGACGACGTAGTGATGGGCACGACCACCACGGATGCGTCAGGTGCATACTTCTTCGATGGTGACAGCCTGGGCCTTGATGTCAACAAGATCTACTTCGTGCGGCCGACTGATGCGGAACGGGCCAAGCATGTCCCGCTGGACTGGTTCCCGGGCCAGGCCACGATCGCCGCACCGCCGGCTGACATGGTTTACACATGCACTGACATCAACCTGCTGGCAACGGAGGTCTGACGGCAGGTGCAAAATGGACTCCCTGAAAACGGCATGAATTGAACCTTTTGCCACTATGCCTGTTCTGGCATAATCCGCATAGATGCAGGTCCCTGCATGCCAGTCAGCTACTGCCGGCTGGAAAATGTGGATATGGACACGGTTACCATGTAACCAGGCTGTGTGCAAACCGGTGTGCAGGGCCTGCATTCCATTGAAGGTGCGTGCTGCTCTGCGGTTGATGGCAACGCAGTTTAGTGCCCCTGCGCTTGAAGCGCTCCCTCTTTGCGGTATACAGATATTGTATGAACACCGCCAAGCGCAGATCCTCCGGCTGGATCACCCTGTTCTCCCTCCTGCTGGCAATCGCATTGCTGCCGTCCTGCTCGGCTGGCCTTGATGGCCGTCCAGTGCAGTCCGGGGCGGATCTCCAACGGGAGCTGGAAGGCCGCCTGCTTTCGGAACTGGCCCGCCTGGGCAAGGACCCCGATCGTGCGGTGGCCAGTGCACCGCAGGGTAGTGGCAACGCCGTATTCAACCTCACGGCGGAGCCCAATGACCCGGACGGGCCGGGCGGCCAGCCGCCACTGTCCGTTGAGCTGAGCTGGACGGCGCGCATCGTGGGCGACTACGACCAGAACGGCGAGGTAGGGATTGCCGACATCACGCCGCTCGGGCAGTTCTTCAAGCAGTCCGTTGCCTATGACGACCCGCTGGACCACGACGGCATCAGCTTCTGGCCGGCCGGCGACCCACTCGCGGATGGCAAGGCCAACTGGCGCAGCGCCGCCGTGGACGGCGATGCCAACGGTGAGATCAACGCGGCCGACATCACCCCGATCGCGATCCACTTCGGTGAGCGGATTGATGGCTTCAATATCTACCTGAAGCAGACCGGCGAGACGGAGTTCAGCATCCTGCCGAACCTGCTCGACCCATTCGTCTCGGTCAGTGTTTCGCTGAAGGCCGCCGGAAACGGCCCGGCGAATTACACAGCGAGCATCCCCTGGCCATCCTCCGGGATGGCGGAGATCGCCGTGGCAGGGTACGACAGCCAGAGCAGCTCGGCCGCGCAGCTTTCCAACATAGTCAGCGTCAGCGGTGATCCCGGATCTCCGCCGGGCAGCTGTGTGGCGGAGCTGACGGTTGATGTCCCCTCTGGGCAGGCTCCACTTGGCGTGATGTTCGGGCTGGGCGGTTCCAGCACGGGTGATCCAGGCGACTACCGCTACGTGCTCGACAGCGGTGAGGGCGGGGCACGCTTCAGCTTTGAGGACAGTGCTTCCTTCCCGCTGGCCTATACATTCCTCAGCGGCGGGACCTTCAATGCCGTGCTGGCCGTGGTCTGCCTGGCGGATGGCCAGGTGGCCTTCTCCGACCCGGTGAGTGTCACGGTCACGGATCCGGCTGGGCCCGGCCTCAACCTGAACGGCTTCGTCTGGCAGTACGAGAGCAACCCGGAACTGGGCGGGCAGGATGAACCTCCCAAGAACCCGCTGGAGGGTATCGAGGTCGAGGTTTACATCCTTGGCGAATCCACGCCGCTGGCCGTGACCACCACCGCGGCGAACGGCGAATATGTCTTCCCCAACCTGCAGATTGACGAGTCGGTGGAACTGCTGAACGTGAAGGTCAGCGATGCGCAGAAGGCCGAGCTGCTGCCGCTGACCTGGCTGCCCGGGGAGCGGATCCTGCTGCTGGACAGCCATGAGCAGTTCACGGCAGCCGACATGAACCTGCTGGCCACCGCCGTCTAGCCCAGGGACTGCGAATTCCTCATATGTGAACTCGCGCTTAAGCGCTGCAGTCGCGTGCGCGCGGGCCGATGAATAGCCTGCAGGGTGGATGGGCCCTGTTACCGGCAAACCTACATTGATATAGCCATTCCCCCCCCATTGCGGGAGGAGCCTCCGGGCTTCTCCCGTGCCTTTTTCCACAGCCAGCCAGTCCCGGACCGGGAATATCAACGAAAGCAAATCCCGGTTGATGGATTGTTGGCCTCCATCGGCCGATATACCTTATTAATGAACAGAGAATGTTTGACAAATTTTCTCTGGATAGGGTAGTATCTTCGATCAGCAGGTGTCGTAAGATGCCAGCTAATGGAATATTCCGGGAGGAAGCGATGAAAAAGCTGACGGCAATCCTTTGCTTTGTGGTTACCGTAATGTGGGCCAGCAGTGCATTCGCTCAGTACTCAGCTCTTGATGACCAGAACGAATTCGGTCCGGCAATCGGTATCGGTGGCCTGCTGCTCAGTGGTGACGACTCAGCTGGTAACAGCCAGAATGACTTCGTCCCGACCCTGAACCTCAGTGGCCTGTCCGACGTGCTTGCCTACCAGCTGTATTTCGGCCTGGACAGCGATGTTGACGTCTGGGGTCTCGACCTCGACTACGTCGTGGCGGACAACTTCGACGAGTGCGCCCCCTGCGCCGGCGAGGGTGGTTCCTGGTGGTTCGGCGTTGGTGCCAGCTACATGGACTACAGCGACCTGTTCAACGACAGCGGTGCCGGTGTGAGTGGTGACGACTTCGGTCCGAACCTGGCCTTCGGTTACATCTGGGACGAGTGGAGCTTCAACCTCTACGCCCGCTACTTCATGGATGCTGAGGCCTTCAGCGTGATGGGCAGCATCAACTACTCCTTCGACAGCTAAGTCGGATCAGTCAGACCAAAGCCAGTCCCCGGGGCATGCCCCGGGGATTTTTTTGCGCAATTTCCCAGGAAACACTTGGAACTTCCTGAATTTCTGCTAGTCTATATATTGCGTGTCCGCTCCGGCGGTCGAAAGACCGCCGGTTCTTTTATTTTCTATGCAGGTTTTTCGCCGAATCCCCACCAACACTGCCCTTAGCCCTGTTTTTGCGCGCTGTGGCTTTGACTGTGCCCCGGTAATACCTTAAAATATCCAGTTCTGTAATGCAGCTAGCATTGTTCACACCCGGGGCCTGCATCTGGCCAGTCCACAGGAACTTCGAAGCCTTCGTGGCCGAGCTCGGCGGCGCGGGCACCGATTCGGTGGACCTGCTGGATAGTGGCTGCTACCCGGTGCATGCCCGCAGTGAATCAGGCGTGCAGCAGCTCAGCGAGAGAATGGACTACCGCCTGTTCAAGCTGCACCAGGACCTATACAACTCGCTCCTGCGTCCCTCGGAATTCTTCCACGGCGAATCCCGCAGTTTCGCTGACCGCTTCTGGCCGGACCTGATTGGCACGCCGCCGGCTGACCTGCTCAGCGCGCTGGTGTTCCACTTCATCGAGCGACCCGCGGAGGACTGCTCCGTCAATGCAGGCCTGCGCGTGCTGCGCAGCATTTTCTTCCAGCATGAGATGGCGGACCCGAACCTCTGGGTCTGGAGTGCGCGCGAGAACCTCTCCAGCCTGCGTGGCGATTGGAGCTGGATTCCGCTGAGATTCAACGCCCCGGCCGCCAGCCGGCTGCACGACATCGAATTCACTGTACACGGCATGCGTGAGCGTCCGGCGGACAGCAGTGGCTGGTTCAGCGGGCAGATCCGCCGCAACGACCGGGGCGAATGCCGGGTCGCATTGCGCTGTGGCGCTGACCGCGGCATGCGCGAGCATGATCCGGCCCGCCTCAGCGAGGCCAGCCTGCAGGACTGCAAGCGCTATATGTCCGCGATCTTCGGCTGGCAGGGGGTGGCGGCGTGAGTTTCACCCCATCCTGCATCGTGGTGGCCGGTCCCAGCGGGGTCGGCAAGTCAACGCTGATTGCCAGGGCACTGGCCAAACTGCCGGAATGGATGCTTTCCGTTTCCGCCACAACGCGCGCGAAACGTGACGGTGAAGTGGACGGCGTGAACTATCATTACCACTCCCGCGAGCAGTTCGAGTCGCAGGTGGTGGCCGGCGGATTCCTGGAGTTCGCCCAGGTTTACGGCAATTACTACGGCAGCCCGGTATCCGAGATTGAGCGAGCAGCTCAGGCTGGCCGGAACCTCGTGTTCGAGGTGGACACGGTGGGCTGCCTGAGCATTCGGTCCCTGCGTCCGCAGTGGCCGCTGGTGGCGATCGTGCCCCCTGAACTGGCGGAGCTCAGGCGCCGTCTGGAGGGCCGCGGGACGGAGAGTGCGGAAAGCCTCGCGCTGCGCCTGGCCAACAGTGTGGCGGAACTGCAGCGGATGCGCGGTTTTGATTTCGTGATCGTGAATGATGACCTGGAGCGGGCCAGTGGCCAGCTCACTGAACTGATGTCCCTGGTAGGGGCGGGGCTGACGAGTGTCAGCCCGACTGTCGACAGTCTGCTTGAGAAAGCCGGAGGAACAAACTGATGAAGTACAAGGAAGACTCCCTGATCCAGCCCTCGCTAGAGGCGCTGCAGGAGCGGATTCCCAAGAAGTATGAGCTGGTGCTGACCGCCACCCGGCGCGCCAAGCAGATCATCCGCGACATGCGCCTGAACACCGTGGGCTACAGCGAGGATGACCTGCGCCGCAAGCCGCTCTCGATCGCGCTCAACGACATCGTCGAGGGCCGTGTCGACTCCACCACGCTGTCCACTCCGGACATCAACTTCACCGACTACGAAGAGGGCACCAGCGACCTGTTCACCGACATTGACAGCCTCGGGCCCCCCGAGGAGGGCGAGGCCGGGGACGACTTCCCCGAGGCCAGCTTCCCCTCGATCCCGGACGATGCGGACCAGGAGGAGGAGGAGCCGGATTACATCGATGATGATGAGTTCGGCCTGTCCATCGGCGAGGAAGACGACTAACAGTCGCCTGATCGCATGTCCGCCGGTAAACGCATCCTGCTGGGAGTCAGCGGCGGCATCGCCGCATATCGCGCCTGCGAGCTGACGCGCCTGTTCGTGCACAGCGGCTGCGAGGTGCAGGTCGTCCTCACTCCGGCAGCGGAGCAGTTCGTCTCCGCGATGACCTTCACCGCACTCAGCGGCCGCCGCGCACTTGTCACCGACGATTACGACGGTGGCAGCGAGGAGCTGTACGCGCATCTCAACCTGACCCGTGGGATTGATTGCATGGTGGTGGCCCCGGCCACCGCGGACTGCATCGCTGACATGGCCCATGGCCGCGCCGACCGCCTGCTGACCGCCTGCCATCTGAGCAACACCGCCCCGCTGGTCGTCGCCCCCGCGATGAACGTACGGATGTGGGAGCATCCCGCCGTGCAGGCCAATGTGCGCCTGCTGCGTGAGCGCCGTGCTCATGTGATCGGCCCCGCCAGCGGCAGCCTGGCCTGTGGCGACGTCGGCAGCGGCCGGATGTCCGAGCCGGAGGAGATCCACGACTTTGTATTCGACGTGATCGCCTCCACTCCCTCTGACTTCAGCAGCGGCGAGCTGGCTGGCCGGCACATCATCGTCACCGCCGGCGGCACCCGAGAATACATTGACCCCGTACGCTACATCACGAACGCCAGCACCGGCACCCTCGGCCTCGAAATTGCCGCTGCCCTGCTTGATGCGGGGGCCACGGTGGAACTGCTGGAAACCGGCATTGAGCTGCGTCCTGAGATGCTTGAACGGCTCAGCGAGGTGACCCGAGTGCGCACGGCCTACGACCTGCAGGGAGAGCTGGCGCGCAGGCTACCGGATGCCGACGGCCTGGTTATGCTGGCCGCGGTGGCTGACTACGGCCCGGCGCAGTACATCTCCTCCAAGCGCAAGAAGGACGGCGACAGCTGGATGCTTGCGCTGTCAGAGACCCCGGACGTGCTGGCCTCGATGCAGCAGCTGCGCCGCCCGGACCAGGTGATCTGTGGCGTTTCGCTGGAGGACAGCGACTGGCTTGAACGGGCCAAGGACAAGGCCCGTCGCAAGGGTGCGGACATGCTGCTTGCCGTCGAGCTCGGTGGCGACCTGCCATTCGGGCGCTCCAAGTTAAACTGCGCGATGGTCACCGGCGATAGTGTTATTGCCGAACCGGGCTGGAGGGAGAAGCATGAGCTGGCGGCGCTGACCGCCCAGTGGATTGCCGGACGACTCGGTGAGGCAGGCGCCGGGCACTGACCGGTTCCATTCCAGTAATTAGCCTCAGGAGACCCAGGTGAGAACAACCGCCACCGCCATCTTGCTTTCAATGCTCGTGCTGCTCTGTGCGGCACCGGCCAGCGCTGCGGGCAACAGCCCGGTTGCCAGCAAGGACGGCGTTACCTTCACGCTTGACGACCTCAACATCTACTGGCTGCGTAACCTCGGCAAGGATGGCCTGCTGGATTTCTTCCAGACGATGGTCGTCTACCAGGAGGGCCTCAAGCAGGGCCTGCGCCCGACCCAGCAGGAGATGACGGACTTCGTGGACAACACGATGGGCCGCGATGTCTACAACCAGTTCAAGCTGCTGTACAGCGAGAAGAACGTCAACCAGCTGATCGAGTACACCATCGTCACCGCCAAGTACGAGACCTGGCTGCGTGACAAGATCAGCCGTGAGAAGAACATCAAGGTCACCGAGGATGAGGCCAACAAGTTCTTCCTCGAGAACATCGAGCAGTTCCACCTGCCGGAGGGTGCGCACCTGTCGATCATCTCCGTCGACAACGAGGCCGCCGCCAACACGGTGCTCTCGCGGCTTGGCAAGGGCGAGAACTTCGGGGACATCGCCGCCGAGGTGAACATGGACCCGGAGATGCGCGCGGTGCGCGGCGAGCTGGGCTCCTACCGCCGCGGCGAGGGCCTGCCAAAGCCGCTGGAGGATGCGGCGTTCTCCCTGCAGGAAGGCCAGTACAGCGGCATCATCAAGGGCAGCAATTACCACATCGTGTACTGCCACCGGCGCTACCCGGAGGTCAGCCCGACCTTCGAGCAGATCAAGGAGCAGCTGATGGTCGACCTGCGCGAGGCCAAGATCGACCCCTATTACCTTGATGCGCTGAACGACCTGATGAGCGACCAGCTGCCCAAGTTCAACATCGACGCGGAGCTCTTCCGACCGGAGGAGTGAGCCAAAAGGCAACGCAAAACGGGGCGTGGCAGGGATGCCGCGCCCTTTTCACTTTCTGCTGCCAGCCGGACTGTCTGTCAATGCCAGAATCTCCGCGAGCCTCCCGGCTGGCAGCGCGGGATGGCAGCCCGGGGGGCCAGGATGTCGGTCCAAACAGTGGCTGGCGATCCAAGTCCGAGCCAAGGCTGAGCTGCAATCGTGCCAATCCCGTGGGCAGTGCCCGGGGAGCCGGTTTGAAAACGCTTCTGCGTTGCCTGCCGGACGGCCTGCCAACAGTTAACCGTTTCCAGCGCCTGAACCTGCCAATTCTTCGGGGGGCCGGGTGCCAACGATTCCGGCAACGCCGGAAAATGCCAACAATTGGCCGGATTTCACCGGAAATTCGCCAAAAACGCCCCATTTCTGGCAATATTCCGGGCAAAAGGGCTTGACTTGCGCTAATATTGCCAATAGTACTTCTCTAAGGAGTAGACAAAATGGCAAGGAAAACCACTTACAGAAGTCGCATTCAGCGCACCATCGATGCTCCCGCCGCCAAGGCGTTCGATGCGTGGGTTGATGCGAAGACGAATGCCAAATGGTATGCGTCCAGTGCAAACCACGACGCCAAGGTCGGTGGTGCATACAGCAACAGCAACGGTGACAAGGGCCAGTTCCTTGAGGTCTCCAAGGGCAAGAAGCTCCGCTACACCTGGGAGAACCCGAAGAACGCCCCCGGCACCGTCGTCACCGTCAACTTCCGTCCCTTCGGCCGCAACAAGTGCAAGGTCCAGGTGACCCACTCCAAGCTGCCCAAGAAGACCGACATCGACAAGTTCCAGGAGTACTGGAACTGGGCGACTGACAGCCTCAAGAGCTTCATTGACAGCGGGCGCCGCATGACCATGGATGCATGGAAGAAGGCCCAGGCTGCCGAAGCGAAGGCCGCTGCCGCTGCCAAGGCCGCCCCGAAGAAGGCTGCCGCCAAGAAGGCCGCTCCGGCCAAGAAGGCCGCCCCGGCCAAGAAGGCTGCCCCGGCCCGCAAGCCGGCTGCCAAGAAGGCCGCTCCGGCACGCAAGAAGTAGTCAATCCGGCAAGCCGGATTCACCGGGGCAGGGCCATTGCGGTCCTGCCCCGCTCTTTTTTCTTGACAGCCCATGGCCGTTGACGACAGTTTCGCCGAGTTCTGGGACAGGATGTACCGCAACGGCAGTTACCTCGAACTGTGGGAAGAGCAGGAGCCTGACCCGCAGGTTGGCAGGATGCTGGCTAGCCTTGTGCTGCCGGCCGGCAGCCGGGTGCTGGACCTGGGCTGCGGCACCGGGCTGGAAGCATGCGCGATGGCCGCGCTGGGCTGGAGTGCCAGTGGGATAGACATCAGCCCGGCAGCAGTCAGCATGGCCCGGGAGCGCAGCGCAGTGCTCGGCCTCGGGATTGACTGGCGCGTTGGCAGCGTACTTGAACTCCCCTGGGATGACGACTCCTTCGAGCTGCTCACCGACCGCGGCTGCCTGCACCTGCTTCCACACTCCAAGTGGCCGCTGTATGCCGCCGAGGCCCGCCGCGTACTGCGCCCGGCTGGCCGGCTGCTTGTGCGGGGCTGCAGCGACTGTGGCAACCCGGACTTCAGCTGCCTGTCACTGGCAATGCTGGAGGAATTGCTGCTGCCAGCCGGCTTCAGGCTGCTCGAATGCGCCCCCCTGCAGCTTGCCAACAGCCGCGGCGGCCTGCCGGCCCTGTTGTGTCTGCTAGAATCCGCCCATGCCTGAGGGCGAAGACAGCTGGGCCGGACAGGATCCGCAGGTGCACTCCAGTGGACATGCCCGTCGCATGCGCGAACTGGAGGAGGAGCTAGAGGTGGCGCGCCGCCAGGCTGAGATCGAAAAGGCCCGCGCCGAAGCCGTCGTCAGCCACCTCGTGGTCGAGAACCATGAGCTGCGCCGCCAGGGCACAGCCATCCCCTCGCAGCAGCCACAGCAGAAGCCACGTCGCAACACCGGCTGGATGCTTGCCGGCAGGCTGGCAGCCAGTGTCAGCTCAATGCTGCTGGGGCTGCTGAGCTGTGTGACCTTTCTCCTGTTCGCAGTGCTGGTCTGGGCTTACTGGCCGGAAATCTCCGGCCTCATCTTCCCGCCGGGCCAGTAACCGCTTGCTGCCTTAAGCCTGCAAGGTTGTTTGCTTTAATTGACTGGACATCAGCAGGCTCTGCAATTCTCACCGGTCGGATCCGGGATCATCAAATCATTTGCCAATATCCCGCGTCCTGTATCAGTGCGGATTTACATGTACGGACGGTACTCCGAATATTCTATGTACGCATTGGTGCTTTCGTGAGCAGGCATTACGACAGAGTGGATCCCGGGCCGCACAGTCCGGAGGCTGAACGCAGGCGCAACCTGCAGTTCCTGCTCGCCTCGATCCTGCTCAACGTGCTCGTGATCCTGCTGCTGCCGGCGCTGAGCCGCCAGGTGGACCTGCCGCTGGTGTTCCAGGTTGAGCTGATTGACCCGGCGGACCCGCCCAGGCCGAAGCCGCAGGTGCCGCTGATCGTGCCGACGGAGGAAGGGCTGACCGCCCAGGCCGCCGGGGCACAGTCCAATGCCGCCGCCCTGCAGAACATGCAGCAGGCCCCCAGCAACAGCAGTGCGCCGACCCAGGCATCCAGCCCCTCGAACCTCAAGCCCTCCACCGATCCGCGCGATGCAGGGGCAACACCGCAGCCGGGCCAGGCCAGCAACAGCTCGAGCATGACCCAGGTGCCGCAGACCAATGCCGACAACCCGAACAGCTCGACGGTGGTTGACACCAAGCGGCCGGTCAAGACCCAGCAGTCACCGGAGAAGGTCAAGCCCTCCGGCGAGAGCAGCCCGAGCAACAAGGACGCCAAGCCCTCGCAGCAGCAGGACAAGCCCGCCACCAACGAACCCGCTGTCAACGTCAACTCCAATGCGCCGGCCAGGCCCGTGCAGGATGCGACCCAACCCGCCACCAAACCAGCTGAGGAGCAGCACAGCCCGGACGTGAAGGTGCCGGACAAGCCGGCCGAGAAGCAGAATGAACCCTCGGTGACGGTATCCCCAGAGAACAACCCGCAGGTGAATGTCAGCGCTGACAAGCCTGACAGCAACACCACCGGCTCCGTGGACCCGGGACCGCCCGCGGCCCCGCCGGGCCCGAGCCAGGCCGAGCTGAACATCCTCGGTGACTACGGCGATGCGGCACGCAAGAAGATCCGCCGACTGGTGCGCACCCCGGAACGTGCGCGCGAGCGTGACATCAAGGGCCCCGTGACCTTCGAGTTCGAGCTTGACCGCAATGGCAACCTGCTTAGCGTGAAGGCCATCGAGAGCCCGCACAAGATCCTCGAGCAGGAATGCTTCGAGGCCACACGTGTCGCGGCACCCTTCGGCAAGTTCCCGCCGGAGATCACTGTCAAGAGCTGGAAGTTCCGCATGAAGCTCGAATTCCCGATCGTCTGAGGCCCCGTTGGGCAAGGAGCGTCTGTGATCCTGGTGATTAACGGTCTTGAATGGTTCAGCAAGGGTGGCTGGGCGATGTACCCGCTCGCGGTCATATCGCTGTACACCGTGTTCGTGATCCTCAACCGGCTGTATTTCTTCACGCGGTTCATCCCGGAAACCGACACTGAACTGGAGAACGTGCTGCGCGGCACGGCCCTGTTGCCGGAGCGCCTGAATGGCGAACTGGCACCGTTGCTGGCCCGTGGCATGCAGGATGGACGGATTGACCGCCGCCGGGCGGAACTGGCCGTCGAGCAGGAGCTGCTGGAGGGAATGCAGTTCCTCAACTCACTGGACACCGTCACCCAGGTGGCGCCGATGTTCGGCCTGATCGGCACCGTGACCGGCATGGTGCAGACCTTCCGTACCGTGGCTGAACTGCAGGGCCAGGTCAACCCCTCGGTGCTGGCCGGCGGCATCTGGGAGGCACTGTTGACAACGGTGGCCGGCCTGATGATCGCCATCCCGGCCGTGATTGCGTTCCGCTACTTCCGCAGCCGGCTGCTGCGCTGGCAGAACCACCTGAACACGATTGTTGACGACTGCGTGAAGATCACCGCCGAGCGTGGCCCGGTGCGTGTTGCCGTGGAAGGCGGTGAAGGCTGATGAAGGTCAGCCAGATGCTGGAAAGCGGGGGAGGGCTACCGTTTGCGCCGATGCTGGACGTGATCTTCCTGCTCTTGATCTTCTTCATGCTGATCACGCGCTACCTGCCGCCCTCGCTGTCCGTCACCCTGCCGGAGGCGGACTCTGCGGCGGTTGACGACAAGCCCTCCGTGATGATATCGATAGACGAGGCCGGACTGCTGGCGGTGGATGGCGTGGAGTACCAGTGGGAGGCCCTGCCACGCCTGTTCGAGGGCAGCGACCCGGAGACCAGCGTGCGCATTGCGGCTGACCGCGGCACGGACTACGAGCTGGTGGTGCGTGCGATGGATGCCGCCGGGCAGGCCGGGCTGACGCATATCGCGCTGGAGACCGCGCCAGGTGCGCTGTCCGGTGCAACGAACTGACAACACAAACCTAACAGGCCCGTGGATGACGCGGGCGAGATGGAGGATGCAAGGTGGGATACGGTCCCGGCTCCTACAACGGGAAACAGGACTTGCTGGAACAGCTCAGGGCCAAGCGCCGCAAGCGCCAGGCCCGGCTGCTGGCATTCTCGATCCTGGCTACCGCCGGCTTGCTGGTGCTTGTCGTGCTGGTCATCGGCCTGAAGAGCTGCATCTCCGGCCCGGGGGCCGGTCCGCAGCAGCTGGACCAGGCGCAGCTGCCACCGGAAGTGCAGACCACGGCTGCCAGCGAGGCCGGCCAGATCGACTTCCGCCCGGAGCCGCTGTTCACGGCGCTCGGCAGCGATCTGCTGCTAAGTGCCAACGCCGGCATGGTGGACGGCCAGCCCTCCTCCGGCCTGGTGGAGAAGCTGGTGGCGCATTCGATCAGTGATGGCAAGCTGGCCTGGGAACGGCCCGTCAATGACATCCTGTCCGGCATGCTGGTCAGCGGTGGCAACCTGGTGGTGCACCGCGAGGACGACCACGGCTTCAGTGCGCAGGCATTCAGCCTGGCGGATGGCAGCCCGGTGTGGGACTTCAGTATCGACGGCGCGCAGAACATCAGCATCGCGAATGACAACGCCCGGCTGGCAGTGGCCTACAACCTGGCTGACGGCTACCGCGTGGCGATCTACGACACGGTGAAGGGCGTGAAGGGCAGCGGCAGGATGCTGCAGGGTGCCAACAGCACGATGCTGGATGTCAGCCGGATGAACATGCGCTTCATCGGAACCCAGCTGCTGTACACGGTCGACCGCACGGTCGGCATGATTGACTTCGAACAGGGCAGTGCCTGGGCCGAGACCGGCAGCACCCAGGTGATCATCGCCAGCCCGGACCCGGCCAACCGGCAGGTCTATGTGCTGAGCTGGGGGAACGGTGCCGACAGCCTTGTGCTCTATGTGCGCGGATTCGGGGATGGCAAGGGCAAGGAACTGGACCGCTTCGAGACCACCGCTGAATGGCCCGTGATGGTGGCTGACGACGGCTACCTGCTGCTGGCCTGCTCGGACCGGCGCGCTGACGGGAAGTTCGACACGACCGTGCGCCTGTTCCGCAAAGACTCGCGCGACACCTATGTGCGCGAGACGCTGGAGGGCGTGGTCGTCGAGGACGCGATGCCACTGGCCAGCGGGCTGTTCGTGCTGGGCACCAACCGCAGCACCGGCAATCCTGACAACCCGGCCAGCGGCGGGCAGCTGCACCTTGTCAATGCCGAGGACGGCAGTGTGACCGAGTTCGAGGGCATGCGCGAGAACGTGGAGTACACCATCCGCTTCGGTGAGGACCGGCTGGTGCTGCTTGACAACGGCGACATCCGCCGCATCGAACTCGGGGACTCCCGTGCGGTAAAAGTGCGCCGCGCCGCCTACCCGATGCTCAGGCCGCTGTTCAGCCCTGACATGGACGTGCTCGGCGTGCTCAGCACCCAGCCGGAGTCAGTGCCGGGCAGTGCCGGCAGCCGCATGCAGGCCGTGATCTTCCGCTAGGCTCAGGCGCGGCGGAACAGAAGCACGGCATTCTGGCCACCGAAGCCGAAGGTGTTGCACATCGTGTAGTCGCCATGGAAGGGCACTGCCTCGTTCGGCACGTAGTCCAGGTCGCAGTCCGGGTCCGCTTCCTCGTAGTTGATCGTCGGCGGCAGCTCATTGCGCTCGAAGGCCTTGATGCTGAGGATGCCCTCGATTGCGGCCGCGGCGCCGAGCAGGTGGCCGTGCATGGACTTCGTTGACGACACCTTCAGCTTGTAGGCCAGGTCGCCGAACACGGCCTTGATCGCGGCGGTCTCCGCGCGGTCGTTCAGGGGAGTGCTGGTGCCATGCGCGTTGACGTAGGTCACTTCCTCGCGCTTGACGCCGGCATCCTCCATCGCCCACTTCATCGCCAGCTGTGCACCGGCGCCGTCATCCGGCGGGGCCGTGACGTGGTAGGCATCCGCACTGGCGCCATAGCCGACGACCTCGGCGTAGATCTTCGCATTGCGGGCCACGGCGTGCTCCCATTCCTCGAGGATCATCACGCCGCTGCCCTCGCCCATCACGAAGCCGCTGCGGCGCTTCTCGAACGGGCGGCTGCCCTTCTCGGGCTCGTCATTGAAGTCGAATGTCAGCGCCTTCAGGGTGGAGAAGCCGCCGATGCCGACCTGGTTCAGTGCACTCTCGGTACCGCCCGCGATCATCACGTCCGTGCGGCCGTGGCGGATCGCCAGCGCGGCCTCGCCGATGCTGTGGCCACTGGTGGCGCAAGCGCTGGTCACGCAGAAGCAGGGGCCATGCACGCCCCATTCCTTGGCGACGACGCCAGCCGGCATATTGGCAATCGCGTTGATGATGAAGAACGGCGAGATGCGCTCAGCGCCCTTCTCGGCGGAGCGCATGATCTGCTCCTCGAGGGTGCGCAGGCCGCCGATGCCGCTGCCGATGAACACGCCGGTGCGGGTCTTTAAGTCACCCTCGAAGCTGATGCCGCTGTCCAGCACGGCCATCTTCGCCGCCGCCGTGGCCTGCAGGATGCTCTGCTCCAGCCGGCGCGCGTCACGCGGCTCGACGAAGTAGGACGGGGCGTCGAAGTCCGGGCATTCCGCGCCGATCTGGCAGGGGAAGTTGGCCGGGTCGAAGCCGCTGATCCGGCGCACGCAGCTCTTCCCGGCGAACACGCTGTCGGTGAGCACGTCCACGCCGGCGCCGAATCCGCTGACGGCACCCATTCCGGTAACTGCAACTCTGCGTCGTTCCATGTGTTTCTCCTCTCCTCTCAGGCCGGGTAGCCGCCGCCATTCACGTGCAGGCAGGCCCCGGATACATATGACGCCGCCGGTCCCGCGAGGAACAGCACCGCTGCCGCGATCTCCTCCGGTGTGCCGAAGCGGGCCAGCGGGATGCGGCTGACGAAGTCAGCGCGCAGCTCATCGCTGAGGTTCTCGGTCATGCCTGTGTCCACCAGGCCGGGCACGATGCAGTTCACGCGGATGGCCTTCGGGCCGTACTCCAGCGCGAGGCTGCGGGTCAGGCTGACGACGCCGCCCTTGGCAGCGCTGTAGTTCGCCTGTCCGGCGCTGCCCGCGAAGGCGGCAACGCTTGCGATGTTCACGATCGACCCGCCGCCCTTGCGCATCATTGCGATCGCGGAGCGGCAGCAGTAGAACACGCCGTCCAGGTTGACGGCAAGCGAGTCACGCCACTGCTCGTCCTTCATCAGCAGCGCCAGGCCGTCCAGCCTCGCGCCGGCATTGTTGACGAGGATGTCCAGCCGGCCGCAGCGCTGCTTGACCTCGGCGAAGCCGGCGTTCACGGCCGCGCTGTCGCTCACGTCGAACTGCAGCGTCCAGGCCGTGCCTCCCGCTGCCACGATCTCTGCTGCGACGGCCTCGGCGGCCTCGGCGCTGTCCAGGTAGTTGACAACCACCTGGGCACCCTGCGCCGCCAGGGCACGGGCGCAGGCGGCACCGATTCCGGTGCCTCCGCCGGTCACCAGCGCGACCATTCCTTCAAGCGGGCGGCTGCTCATGACAGCTCCTCCAGCCAGGCCGCCAGGCCTTCGGCATCACTGCGGGCATCCACGTTGTAGGTGCGGATGTCACGGTTGGTCTTCACGGTCAGCATCCGCAGCACCTTGCCCGGGCCGATTTCCAGCAGGTCCGTCACGCCACTGGCGGCAAACCACGCGATGGTGTCGGTCCAGCGCACGGGGTTGAAGATCTGCGCATGCAGGTGCATCGCATACTGCATCGGGTCCGTCGGGTAGGGCTGCACGGTCAGGTTGGCAACCACCGGCAGCTCTGTCGTGGCGAAGGCCGTGCCGTCAAGCATCGGCTTCAGGGCATCCGCCGCGGGGGTCATCAGTTCACAGTGGAAGGGTGCGCTGACCGGCAGCTCGACCACGCGCTTGGCACCGGCACTGGAGTACTGCTCCATCGCCGCGTGCACCGCATCGGCATGGCCGCTGACAACGGTCTGCTCCGGGCTGTTGAAGTTGGCCTCGGCCAGCACCCGTCCGGGCAGTGACTTGCGCACTTCCGCATCGATGCTGCGGATCTGCTCCGCCTCCATCCCGATCACGGCGGCCATCGCGCCCGTGCCCTGCGGCACCGCTTCCTGCATCAGCTCACCACGCCGGTTGACGATGCGTACCGCGTCGGCAAAGTCGAGCGCGCCACTGGCAACCAGTCCGCTGTACTCGCCGAGGCTGTGCCCGGCCATGCAGGCCACCTCCGGCAGCTGGCCCTGCAGGGCGCGCCAGATCGCGATCGAAGCCGTCAGGATGGCGGGCTGCTGGTTGCTGGTCAGGCGCAGCTGCTCCTCCGGGCCGTTGAAGCACAGCTCCGAAAGGGGGAAGCCCAGCGCTGCATCAGCCTCGGCAAAGGTCTGCGCCACCGCGGGGACGTCCATCCAGTCCTGGCACATCCCGACGCGCTGGCTGCCCTGTCCCGGGAATACCACTGCCAGACTCATCCGCCGACTCCTGAGATTGATTGCATCACCTGTGCGTATATCATCCTTCCCACCGGATTATCCATTCCCTGCCAGCGGGTCGCCCCATACGAGGTAGGTCGCACCCCAGGTGAAGCCCGCGCCGAAGGTCATCAGCACGACCTTCTGGCCCACCGCCAGCTTGTTGTCAGTGTACAGTTCATCGATCCCGATCGGGATCGTGCCGGAGGTGGTGTTGCCATAACGGTCAATGTTGACCACAAAGCGCTCTTCCGGCATCTTCAGGCGCTCGCGCACGCTGTCAATGATGCGCTTGTTGGCCTGGTGCGGCACGAACCAGTCGATCTGGTCCGGCGTCAACCCGGCCTTGGCGATCACTTCCTCGACGATCGCGTTCATCGTGCGCACCGCATTCGTGTAGACCTCGCGGCCGGACATGTGGATGTAGTGCCCATGGCGCGCCAGGCTGTCCGGGTTCGGCGGGTTGACGCTGCCGCCGTCCGGCTGCCAGAGCTTGTAGGCCAGCGAGCCATCCGAGCCCAGCACGAACTCGCGCAGGCCGAAGCCCTGCGGGTTGTCCGCCGGGTCGACGGCCTCCAGCAGCAGCGCCCCGGCACCGTCGCCGAACAGCACGCAGGTGGCGCGGTCGGTGAAGTCGAGGATCGAGGTCATCTTTTCGCTGCCGATCACCAGCGCACGCTTGTTCACACCGCTTGCCAGCATGCCGTAGGCCAGGCTGAGCGCATAGACAAAGCCGCCGCAGGCCGCATTCACATCGAACGACCAGGCGGTGCGGTTGCCGAGGTTCTCCTGGATGAAGTTCGCCGTGGCTGGGAAAATCCGGTCACCTGTCACGGTGGCGCAGATGATCAGGTCCACTTCAGAGGTATCGACACCGGCGCGCTCAAGGCACTGCTGGGCAGCCTTGGTGCCCATGTCGGAGTTGCGCTCATCCGGGGCCGCAAAGCGGCGCTCACGGATGCCCGTGCGATCGCGGATCCACTCGTCACTGGTGTCGAGGATCGTGGCGAAATGGTCATTTGTAATGACCTTCTCAGGCAGGTAGCGGCCTGAGCTGCGTATGACCACATCTTTCATAACGTGGGGAACATTATGACACCAGTGTGCTGCCGGCAGCGCTATTCGGCCGCGCTGGGGGCGTAGCCCTCCATCACTTCCTCGACGCGGTGCACGAGGTCCTTGCTGCTCAGTTCGTAACCGACCTTGAGTGCATTGCGGATCGCCAGCGCATTGCTGCGCCCGTGGCAGATGATCACGTTCCCCTTCAGACCGAGCAGCGGCGCTCCACCCCACTGGGCGTAGTCCGTGCGGTTGCGGATCTCTTTCAGGGCCGGGCCGAGGAACAGCTTGGCCACCAGCGCATTGAACATGTTGCGCTTCAGCGCAGAGCGCATGGTGTCGGCCATGAATGTGCCGACGCCTTCCGCCAGCTTGAGCGTGATGTTGCCGAGGAAGCCGTCGCAGACCATGATGTCCACATTGCCGTCGAACAGGGAATGCCCCTCCACGTAACCGACGCAGTTCAGATTCGGGTCCGCCTCGATCAGGGCACGGGCTTCCTTCACTAGGGTGTTGCCCTTGTAATCCTCGGTGCCGTTGCTCAAGAGCGCGATGCGCGGGCTCTGCTTGTTGTAGAGCGTGCGCACGAACTGGTTGGCTAGCACGGCGAACTGGTGCAGGTGCACCGGCTTGCAGTCGACGTTGCTGCCGCCGTCCACGAACCACATGTCGCCTTTGTGGGTGGGCAGCGGGGTGCCGATCGGCGGGCGGTCGATGCCCTTCTCGCGGCCCAGCGTGAACAGTCCGGCGGTCATCACGAGCCCGGTCGTGCCGGGGCTGATCACCGCGCTCTGCGGATGCTGCTTCGCAATCTCCATCGAGCGGCGGATGCTGCTGTCCGGGTACTTCTTGTAGGCATCCACCGGGCTGGTGAATTCCTTGGGCAGCACATCCTTCGCATGCTCGAAGCGCACGCTGAAGTCCGGGCTGTTGCTGCTGTCCAGCGCGATCTGCCGCCGCAGGTCCTCGATCTCGTCCGGTGCGCTGTGCACCACCACGATATCGAACTCGCGGCCGCGCATCACGTCACAGAAATCAGCCACGCCGCGCAGCATCTCAGCGACACCCTGGTCACTGCCCATCACGTCCATGATCAGTGTCGGCCGTTTTGCCATCAGGCACCTATTATATAAACCGTAATGCTCAGATTGATATACAGCCTGCTGGCCCTGCTGCTGCTGTTCCCCACCACTGCATGGTGCCAGGAGGAACAGCTGCTCAGCCGCGAGCAGTTGCTGGAGCTATACGGTGACTCAACTGACGAGCTTAATGAGACTGAAGCGAATGCCCTGCTGCTGGACCTCGTGAACCACGAGCGTGAGCAGGCCGGCCTGCCCAAGCTGGCCCCACTGGACCTGGCGGCCTTCATGGCCCGTCGACACGCTTCAGACATGGCGCGCGATGGATACAGCGCTCACTACGATACGGACGGACGCAACCCGGTGGAACGCTACAACCGGCTCGGTGGCACGGACTATGTGCAGGAGAACCTGATCCTGCTGGAGATTGACTGGCCGCTACTGCTGACCGAGCGGCTCGTACGCTCATTCCACCGCGAGTGGATGGCCAGTCCGGAGCACCGGCGCACCCTGCTCAGTCCTCAGGCCACGCACTACGGCAGTTCCTTCGAGCTGTTCCGGGTGGGAGGCCTGTACCGCATGGGAGCGGTGCAGGAATTCGTCTGCGAGCGCGGGGACTACAGCCGCCTGCCGCAGCTGATGTCCGTCGGTGAGCGCCTGCAGCTGGGCGGACAGTTCCAGCAGGGCGTGGAGCCGGGCTACATCGGCATCGGGCTGCAGCCGACAGCCGCAGGCCTCAGTCCGGCACAGCTCAATGCCATGCCGAAGTACTACACCCTGCCTGAGGAGAGTTTCCAGCTGCCGCTTGACCCGCAGCTGATCGAACAGGCGATGCAACTGCCCTCGGCACGCGCATCCTACGATGCCCAGGCCAGCAGCTTCAGCCTTGAACTGGAAATCCCTGCGGACTGGGCGGGCCGGACCGCCTACTTCTACATCTTCGCCCAGCCACCGGGAGACACTGAACTGCGCTGCATTTCCTGCCAGACCGTATCAATCGAAAGTTAAATCCCGGTTAAGTGGACAAGTCCTGTGCAAGCATGAGAATGCAGTGGGCAAGTAAATGCCATATAATCCTCATGTGGAACACGCATTGGACTGGAGCAAACTGGCTGAGTTGCTCCCACAGCTCGGCAGGGAGTATGCCCGACTGGCGGCCCGCTACCGCATCGTCCTGACCGTGCTTGCCATGCTTCCGCCACTCCTTATCCCGCTGGAAGCTGCCAAGTGGTTCTCAAGGAACCCCGCCGTCATCACGACTTTCGTCTGCATCTACCTGCTGATTGCCGCCGCGATTTTCGTCTACACCACACGCTGGGTGGAGAACGTGCGCAGCTTCGGCCAGCGGCGGATCATGGAGGACCGGCTCTGTTCCCGTACACTGGACCGCATCGAGCGCGACCATGGCAAGAGCGGCGAAATGAGCTTCGAGGAGATCTACCTGACGGATGGCAGCGGGCTTGAGCGCCGCACCCGCAAGCAGATCATCTACTCCGAGAACGACATTGAAGTCAACATGGACCGCGGCCAGAAGCTGTTTGCCAACAACAATGTCCCGCTGATGATCAACACCGCGATCGTGGCGGCCTACTGCCTGTTCACGATCATCGGCGGCTTCGTGCTGCCCTATGACGCGATCCAGGGGCAGGGCAAGCTGATGGTCGTGCAGGGCGTGATGCTGGTCTGTGTGCCGGCAGCAATCTTCGTGATCCAGGGCAGTTACCGCCAGCACCTGCTGAACCTCGTGATTGCGGAGCAGCTGCTGGAATACATCACGGATGACGACGCACGCGAGGCGATGGATTCATTCGTGCCCCAGCTTCCCGCGGAGGAAGCTGGCAACGAAGAGTACGCTGAAGAGAGCACCGGCGTGGAAAGCCTGCAGGCGGCCACCGGCGGGGATTCCTCCGAAGACCCGGGTGACGAGGGCGTGCAGGCCCAGGCCTAGGCCGCGTCCGGCGGGAACTGCAGCAGGATCTCCTCGTCCAGCTGCGGCAGTGAATCCCAGTACAGCTCGGTGATCTCGCCGGGCCGGATCTCCACCATCGTCTGGCGGTTGTCAACCGCCGCATCCGTGCTGACGACGAATGTGCCGAGCCCGAGGGTGATGCGTGCCTTGCCCTGGCTGTCCAGCTTGACCCGTGCGATCTGGCGCAGGGCACCGAAGTTGAACACATGCACCGTCACATGCGCCTCCTCACTGCCGGCTGCCGTCGGCACCTCGACCGTCAGCAGGCCGGTGTCACGGTAGAAGGCGGTGGAGTTGAAGCGGGTGTAGCGCGCGCCGACGGTCTCCTCAACCTCCAGCACCGTCTCGTCACGCGTGTCGGGGATGCCGAATGCCATCGAGCAGACCAGCGGGGCGTTCTTCACCGCACCGTTGAACCAGGCGTCGTCAAGCTGGTCCTGCGGCTCGCAGCCGCCGGTGTAGTGCCACAGCCCGTCGCTGCCGAACACCTCCACCCAGGCATGGTTGTTGTCAGACACCGCCCAGTAGGGGCAGTAGGCCATCCGCGCCGGGATGCCGACCGCGCGGCAGGCATCGACGTAGAAGATCACCATCTCCTCGCAGCGCCCGTAGCCGCTGGCCAGCGTTGCCAGCGGGCCCTGGTCGCGGCGCTGGGTCTGCCTGAAACCCACGCGCTGCCCGCACCACTTGTTGACGAGCACGGCCGCTTCCTCCAGCGTGGTGGCACCATCAAGCTCATTGCCAAGCTCGGCAAGGAAGAAGCGCCGCCAGTCCGACAGCGGTTCCTGGCTGACGCGCGGCGGCAGCACGAAGTGCGCCCAGGTCGCCAAATCGCAGTCATCACCCCAGGCAAAGTCATTGCGGGCTGCCAGCGCCATGTCCAGGTTTCCTGTCAGTTCCGCGCTGGAAATGCTGCCAAGGTCGCAGGTCGGCAGGCTGGCCACGGTGAAGCGCATCGCATTGCGGCGCAGCATGTCGCCATCCGACTGCGCAAGCGCATCCTCGAGCTGGGCCCGGTTGCTGCCGGACAGCGCCAGCGCCTGCTCGATGTCGGCATCACTCACAGCGGGGATTCCGGCAGCGGATGCCATGGCAGGGATTGCCAGGATGGCGGCGGCCAGCAGGCAGCAGCACAAAAGGGTCGGGGTCAGTAGCCTTCTCACGGCACGATTATACTTGTGCACCATGCCCACCGGCGCTGAAACCTACGCATCCCTGCTGCAGTCTATGGACAGCCCACTCGATGCCGCCCAGTGTGGCCAGCTCGGCAAGTGGCTGATGCTCGTCGAACAGGCCGGCAAGGTGATGAACCTGACCGGTCTGCGTGAGCCGCATGAGATGGCCGCGGAGCTCGTGCTGGAATCACTGCGACTGCTCGGTGACAGCACATTCGTGGAAGGCAGCCGTGTGCTGGACATCGGCAGCGGCAATGGCGCACCGGTGGTCCCGCTGGCCGTGGCCTGCCCGCAGGCCAGCTTCACCGCTGTCGAGGCCCGCAGCCGGCGAACGGACTTCCTGCAGTTCGCCATGCGCCAGATGAAGCTCACGAACCTGCAGGTGATCTGCAGCCGGGTCGAGGAACTGCCAGCCGTGCAGCGCGGGCCATACGACTGCATCATAAGCCGCGCCTTCGCCTCGCCACAACTGTTCATCAGTATCTCCAGCGGACTGCTGGCTGAATCAGGCGGGATCCGCGGCATCTGTGGGGACAGCGAGGAAGAAGTCCGGCAGGCGGCGCTGGAACATGGAATGAACGTTGAAGCGCTGGAGCGCTATGAGCATGGCGGTCGGATGCGCATCTCATACCGGCTCAGCAGGTCCTGATGGTCCAGCGGATTCCTCTTACCTTAAGATAATTAATTACTTGATTAAGATAATTGAATTACTTGCAGGTAATTCGTTCAATCATTCACAAAAGCCTTGACATATCGAAAAGGAATTGATAATATCTTCCTGTAAGTGAATGGACGTGGATAGGAGATCCACGCAATATCCGAGGGCGTCTGGGCATCGGACCGAAGTGCCAGGGGGCACTGAACGCTAGGGAGCACTTCCACTGGAAGGGTCTCCCGAGACGATGGGACGATGCAATGGACGGACTCGGTTTCTTCTACGGTTCGAGGATACTCGGACGCTCCCCGGCCTTCTGGCCGCTGGTGCTGATCACCCTGGTGCTGACCTTCAGCACCTACGACTCAGGCAAGGGCCTGCGCAGCATCTTCCTCGGGACCTGGCACGGCATCCCGGTGATCCTGCTGATCTTGCTGGCAATGGGACTGACATTCTGGCTGGATCACTACCTGGAGAAGAGCACCCGCGAGGAGCTGGGCCAGGAGATCGAGAAGAACGAAGCCGCATTCACGGCAGCGCACCGCCCGGGTGGCTGGAAGCAGTACTACGGCATCGAGGAGCAGCAGCAGCCTGAAGTGCTGCTGGTACCGGACAGGCTGCGCCGGCAGGGCTGGCGGGCCAGCTACGGTGAGGCTGGTGACCGGCTGGCGGATATGGCCCAGCGGTACCGCGAGGAGCAGGAGAAGCTGCGCCGCCAGGCTGACAACCTGGACTGGGTGCGAGGGCGCAGCGGAGACGGGAACGGATCACTCTGACACAAGCACAGCATCCACGGCCATCCGGGTGGACGGCCGGCGGGCCGGACAGTCCCGCCGGGGGGACAGGTGGGGACCGATGGATGCACAGGGACAGTAGGGGCCACGGGAGGCGTTGGATACAACCGCGCCTCCCTTGGGCGTTTCTGTCCCTACTCGATGCAGATCGCGAGACCCATTCCTCCAGTGGTGGTTGTTCCTGCAACATCATTTCCGATCATCATCGCGTTTGGTTTGCGGGAGATGGTCGGCCCGCTAGTGACAGGTAGCCAGCTGCTGCCGTTGACATCCAGCCCACGCTGCAGGCTTGTGGTGAAGGGGCATTCATATATCCTGGGCAGGCCACTGCGATCCAGCAGTTGCGGGTAGTTGCCATAGGTGTTGGCTGTTGCGCCCAGTAGGTACTCGGTGCCGGACCAGCTGCTGCCATCCGCATTGTCAGACCGGATGTAGTAGAGCTGGTTCCAATTGAACAGCGCCATTGCCGGATAGCCGTCGATGATGGCCAGGTCGGGCCTGGAACGGAACTGCGCTACTGCAATCGGGGCGTTCCATGAACTGCCATCCGCACTGCTGGCACGCAGGTACCAGATATAGCCCACTGACTCATCTGCATATGTGATGGCCGGATTGCCGTTCACGATGATCATGTCAGTGTCATGACCCGTGTCAGCCGTGCTGTCCAGCACCTGCACGCTGCCCCAGCTCGTGCCCTGTGCATCAAGCGCCCGGATGAAACACAGTCTGTTGGCAAGGTCATCCTGGAAGGAGAGGGCCGGATAACCGTCAACGATTGCCCCGCTGGAAAACACCACGCCGAGCCCGGTTGGGATGTCCACCGGTGCACTGGTCCAGCTGCTGCCGGAGGCATCGTCAGCCCGGATGATCCTGAGCGTGTCAACCACATTGCGGCTGTAGATCACGGCCGGGTGTCCGTCCGCCTCAATCAGCTGCAGGCTGAGAATCGTGCCGCTGCCCACGATCTGGACCGGTGTGCTCCAGGCCCGGCCATCCGCCTGGCTGGCAATCGCAAAGCGGATTCCGGAACCGGATGGAGCAGTCGAGTAAGCCACGGCGGGCATGCCGCCGATCAGCTCCAGGTCCTGGTAGTCCCCGACATTCACGCTGCTGTCAATTGGCACCAGCAGCGGGTTGCAGTCGATCGTCAGGCTGTCCGTGTGCACATGACCATCGTTGTCAGTCACCTGCATCACCACTGTGTAGTCACCGATGCCGAAGTCATGGGAGACGGTCGGGTCCGTGCCGCTTGCCTCGTCATAGCTTCCATCGCCGTCCCAGTCCCAGGAGTAGTCGACAATGCTGCCATCCACATCGAATGACTGGCTGGCATCGAAGTTCACCGTCAGGATGCATTCACCTGCTGTCACGTCGCTGGTGAGGATGGCGTAGGGCCAGTATTCACCATCCCCTCCCAGGGCAAGTAACTGGCCATCCACGGGTAGATAGGTAGTCCCGTCAGTGCCGATCACGGGCTGGTAGGTTGCGGGGGCATCGTCCTGCAGGGCATAAACCCAGTCTGACAGCCCGGTGGAACTGGCAATCCCACGAGCGTCGTCATTGGTGCCGCAGATTATTGAATCGGAGGCATCCACTGTCGGATTGTGAAAGATGCTGAACGAATTCAGGAAGTTCCAGTTCTGGTTGCCGGCCGGGTCATATGAACGAATGCTGCTGTTCTTGTAGGCAATGATGTTGCCGGCATTGTCTACCCCGAAATGGCCGACTCCCCCGAAGAACAGATCCTGCCAGTCAAGAGTTCCGTCAGGCAGGTAGCTGTACACATGTGTGAATCCCACGATGATGTTCCCTGTGGGGGTGACCAATGGTGCCACATCGGGAGAGGAGGGCACCTTCCACTGGAAATTGCCGTCAGGATCCACACAGTAGACAAAGTCATTAGTCGGGAAGATGATGTTGCCGGACAGGTCAAAGCAGCTGGCCTGGCTGACATCGTAGTTCTTTCCTGTGCTGTATTCCCAGAGGAAATTGCCGTCTGGATCATGGCACACAAGACGGGCGGGGGATTCGGTGGAATAGTAGATATTGCCGTTCGGTCCGATGCTGGCCGTGGTGTACATCTCCGCAGTGTGGCCCGATTTCCAAAGGAAGTTGCCATTGAAGTCGATCTTCTCCAGCTGGGCATCGCTCGCACTCGACGTGAGGATGCCGTCCACCGCCAGACACGGGCCGATTACCGGCCCCCAGGTCGGGTAGGTCCACAGCTCCTGGCTGTCCTGGCTGATCGCGCGCAGAAGCGCTCCATCATTCAGCAGCACAACATCATCGGGTGTGATTACCAGGTTACGTGGAGAGTTGCTGAAGTGCAGGTACCATCGCCTGTCCGGATCCGGGTCTGCAATGTTCATTGACTGACCGTTGCCCCTGGAATTTCCATTGGCCGTCCACCACACATCATCGCCGGGCGGGCTGGGGGCGGTGCAGATCTCCATCGTGCGCGTACTGAAGACACCTGAGTCGTCATAGGCATAACAGACAACCACATGCCGCAGGGTACCGGACAGGGTCGTCCCCGTTGTCGGCGAACTGCCCGTCTCATCCATCACACCGTCGCCATCGAAGTCCCAGCGGTATTCCACGATGGAGCCGTCGGGGTCGTAGGAAGCCGAGGCGTCGAAGCTGACCGACAGGGGGCTGGCCCCGCTGTAGGCACTGGCGGTGCACAGCACCACCGGCAACTGGTTTGCAGCGCTGACGGTCACCTGCAGGCTGTCGTTGTCCTGCAGCCCGTCGTTGTCAGTCACGCGCAGGGTGACGGTGAATTCACCGGCGTCATTGAAGGTCCAGTCAACGGTATCGCCGGCATCGGTCAGGTCCCAGACACCGTCCGTGTTGAAGTCGTAGTCGTAGCTGACGATGCTGCCGTCCGGGTCGCTGGAGCCTGTGGCGTCGAAGTTCACCTGCAGCGGGGCTTCGCCGGAATTCAAATCAGAAGCCAGCACGGCAATCGGTGGCGTACCTTCAATGGGCGGGTTGCCGATGCAGCTCAGCATGCCGTTTGGCATCACGATCAGCACCCTGCCGTCAGCCCCGATCACCGGGCCGTGGAAGGTGCCAGTGCCCATGTCCTGGTCAAAGAACAGATTGCCATTGGCATCGAATGCCATCACCCAGCCGCTTGAGTCATTGAAGTAAGTGTTGTCCTGTGAGTCGATTGCCACACCACGGATGCCGTAGATATGTGGCTTGACATGCCAGTCAACCGAGCCATCGGAGGGATCAACCTGGTAGATGTCACCGGAGCTGGTTCCGATGCGCAGCTTGCCATCGCGGGACTCAGCGCTGATCACGTGGTTGTCCGCCAGCGGAACTGACCACTGCTCCTGCAGCTGGCTGTCATAGGCGACGAGATTCGCATCGGTGTCGCCGACCATCAGCAAACCATCCCGGTTCAGCATCGCGATGCCCCGTGCACCGAGCATATCCTCAGTCAGTGCTGCATCAATTGAGGTCCAGCTGTACCAGCCGATGCCACTGCCGTAGACGACGCCCCGTGCCCCGTCAATCATCGGCATTGTCAGGCCGCCCTGCGTCGGCAGGTCCAGCTGCCAGAAGGTATTCCCGCTGCCGTCGATCAGTGCGACCTTGTCCGTGCCGACCAGCAGCGCGCGGTCCAGGGCATGGCTGTAGGTGGCACTGAGCACTGGGTCCGTCAGTCCGCTGGTCTGCCAGACCTGCGCTCCGCTGGCATCCAGGCAGACCGCGCCGCCGGCCGTGGATGGCACCAGCAGGTGGTCATCGTCAATCACGCTGATCTCGGGGGCACCGCTGATCGGCTTGTCCCAGTTCAGCCCGCCGTCCTTGTCCAGGCTGAACATCACGTTGTCAGTGGTGGCGAAGTAGATGTTGCCGGCGCTGTCAACCACGGGAATATGGTGGATCGTGCCCGGTGCCGGTGCATCGTAGGTCCACAGCACTTCCGCTCCGGCAGTGAATCCGGGCGAGGGACTGCGCCGCGTGTTCCAGGCGGTTGCCCCCGGCACGGGCCAGCTCGAGTGGAAGATGTGCACCGCCGCACTTGTGCTGTCCTGGAATCCGTTGTTGTCAGTCACCCGCAGCCTGACGCGGTAGCTGCCGGGGCTGTTGAACTGGTGCGTCAGCGTATCCTCGCTGCCCTGCTGGTCATAGCTGCCGTCACCGTCAAAGTCCCATTCATACAGTTCGATTGTGCCGTCAGGGTCCATGCTGGCACTGCCGTCAAGCTGGACCAGGGCGCCGGCAAAGCCGTCGCTCTCGGGATACGCAAGGACCGCAACCGGTGGTTCTCCGGATGCCGCAACACTGATCTGCAGCTCATCGGTGTCAACTGCCCCGTTGTCATCAATCACCCGGAAACGGGCGGTGAACTCCCCGGGCTGCATGTAGACATGCACATACGGCGTGATCGGGTCGGGGCCGGAGATGTCGTAGAAGCCGTCACCGTCATAGTCAAGCGCATAATCCACGATGTAGCCGTCAGGGTCCGAAGCCGTGCTGCTGAAGCCGACGGACAGCGGCGCATCACCGGAAAGCACATCTGCCGCGGCTGCGACCTGTGGCGGCTGGTTGTCAGTTACCAGCACGCAGCAGGCTGCCAGCCGAACCGCCTGCTGGTCCGCCGTACGCGAGAGGATGCCGGGACGCATGAAGCCTGCTGGCTGAGCCACGGTCGTGAAGCTGCCCAGCACCTGTCCGGTCTGCTCGAAGCTGCCGTCACCGTTGCCATCGAGGTCATAGCTCTCCGCTCCGACCACATCAACATCCAGTAGCGTATCGGTCTTTGGCTCATTTGAGTCCGGCAGCAGCAGTGGAATGGAGGCGGTACCGATGCCGGGCTCAAACTGCAGCACATCACTAAGCAGGCCCTGATTGCCAGCGAAGTCGACGGCTGTCAGGGCAGCCCAGCCACCGCCGGGCATTTCCAGCTGGCAGAGCGGGCCGGCAAACAGGAACTCGTGCAGGGTCACACCCGGGTCCCCCGTCCCGCTGAACTGGCTGGACGATGTATAGAGCCGGTAACCGGCGATCGAGGGATCCGCAAGCCTTGTCCAGCCTGCCAGGATGCCGCCGGCAGCCGGCTGCACGAAGAAGTCCTCCACCGCATCGGGCGAAGTGAAGTCCTCAGTATCAAGCATGTTGACGGAACAGTTGACCACATCCAGCCGAGCGCCCTGGCTGGCAACCACGGCGACGAATGTGTTGCCAAGCGAACTCGTGTAGTCTGTGGCATTGTCGAACAGCGGAATGCGCAGCTGGCTGTCGTGGATCGGGCCGAACCAGTCCCAGCGGCCTGTGGTGTAGTTCGCCAGCCCGACCGAATAGCTGCTGGCCTTGCCTTTCGAGTCCTCCAGCGGATTGATGTCAAGGCTCACTACCGCCGGGCTGCCACCATGGTTGTCAATCCGGTAGATGCACGATGCACTGGAATCTGCGGATGCGCCGCCGGTAAGCCTGGCTGCAATGCCCATCCGTATCACATCACCACTGCGCCGGAACCAGTCAAATCCAAGTACGACTTCAGACTGGTCATTGATTGCCAACGGACTGCGCTGGTTGAACTGTGATTGCGGATCCAGTTCCCAGGCATGCGGCCTGTCCTGCGGAATCACGGTAAACGGGTCAGGGCTTGCGGCTAATGTTCCAGCCGGCTCAAGGCCGGATTGCTGGCCGAACTGTCCGCCCCCACAGGATATGCAAATCATTGCAAGCAAGACGGTTGAGCTGAGCAATGAAAGTAGAGATTTCATGAACTGTCCGCCATATCGGAATAAGCAAGACTGTATCAAAATCTCCTATGCACATGCAATATGCAGCCAAATCAGTCGCCGGGTAACAAAAAGGCCCGCCGGAGCGGGCCTCTAAGTTGTTCAGGTTCCAGCCTGCAGCCGGCTCTCACCGCCTGCATTGCCCGAATGGCGAAGGGCTTAACCCTTGGTGCCGGTCTCGGTGCTGGCAGTGTCGTCCTTCTCCGTGGACTTCTCCTTGCCTTCGCAGTCACCGCAGTCCTTGCCATCGCAGTCGCCGCAGTCCTTGCCTTCCTTGCCCTCGCAGCCTTCCTTGCCCTCACAGCCTTCCTTACCGCAGCAGTCCTTCTCGCCTTCGCCGCCCATGCTGGCGTCGGTGGTCACGATGCCTTCCTTGGCCTCGGCGGCGCAATGCTCACAGGTGCCACCCTCGGCAGCAGCGCACTCAGCGCAGGCTTCCTTGGAAGCAGCCTCGGTCGCCTTGTCACCGGCACAACCGGCGCAGCTGCTGCAGCCGCCTTCAGCGGCCTCAGCGCCACAGGGGTTGGCAGCCGGGGGAGCCACACCGGTGTCGGTGCTGGCGTTGACGGTCTCGACGGCCTTGCCGTTGTCGGCGGCATCCGCGCTGTAGTTGCTGTCATTACAGCCGGCTGCCACCAGGATGGCCGCCAGCGCAAGAAGAAGCATTGCAATTCTGAATTTCATCGTTTGATCTCCTTGGTACTGTGCTCGCCGGCCATCAGACGGACCGGCTGCTACCGCAGCTTGAACGTGCAGACTATATAACATGGCTGCACGACCCTTGCGCAAATGATCGCAAGACACTGCTCTGACGCAAAACGGCGCGGATTATTCGATTCCGGCATTTGATTCACCTGCTTCATCCTCTGGATCTTCCCTGCTGAAGCGTGATTCCAGTTCCTCGAGGATCAGCAAAAGCTCGATCCGGCGCCTGAGCATCTCCGGCAGCATGCTGATGAACACCATTCCCATCAGGATCCCGAAGCTCGGCACATAGGCAAGCTGCGGCAGCTCCAGCAGCTGCCCGATGATCACGATCCCGAGCAGCCCGTACACCGTCCAGCAGGCATATGCGTACCTGCGCAGCGGGTCACTCTTCCGCGGTGGATGGGTCAGCACGAAGCGGTTTGCGATCAGGTGCTTTGAGGCATAGTGCAGCCAGCCGCGCAGGTCCTGGCCCTGCTGCACCCAGGCCTCAAGGGAATTGTCGCGCAGGATGAGCGTGCCGTGCGGCACCTCGCGCTGGTCCATGTGGATGATCATGCGGGTGGCGAACTGCTGCACGGCCTGGCTGTCCTGCAGCAGCGGCCGGAAACTGTCCATCAGCATCCGGCTCAGGCGGCAGGCCAGCAGGTAGCACAGCCCCCAGCCGGGCAGCAGCATGGCGAGGCCGAGCAGGATTGGGTTGGGCAACCAGTCCGGTGCGGTCAGGTAGAAATCCAGCGCCAGCATCAGGTTGAAGTACAGCGCGGGCAGCAGCGAGAAGAAGAACAGCGTATAACCCAGCATCTCATGCTGCACCCGGGCCCGCTCCTTCAGTTCGTGGCCGATGTCCATCGCGCGCTGATTATAGGGGGATGCCGAAATCTAGTGGCGTCGCCCCGTCGCCTAGGCCCTCAGCCTCCTGATCACTTCCTCGGGCAGCAGGTAGCGCCAGACATTGTTGCGGATAAAGTTTCCACTCAAGAAAATCAGCAACACAATTTGCATCAGGAACGGATGAGTCAGTTTCACAATATCCAAAACGACGAAAACCATGACAAATGCAACGATTGGAATCATGAAGGATGTGATTTTCGCTCCCCTTTTGGAGTCATTGTCCACAGTAAGCGATTCCAGGAATTGCATCCTGTGTCCTAACCAGTTTATCCAGTCCGCTGTTTCCATTTCAGTGCGAGCTGACTCGCTGAATTTAGTCCCGCCGAAGGTCAGGCAGCCCAGTGCCGGCATTTTCTGCAATTTCTCTTCAGGAATCTGATGTGTCATGATCTGCCAGACAGCATCGCCATCCTGAATCCGGGACTTTCCGCTGTTCTCATATTTGGCAACCTGACCGTGAATCCATTTGTCCACCACATATCTTGCAAGGATTGCCAGACCCAGAGCGACGCAAAACAGGCCCACCTGCCATTTCCATCCGGGGGGAAGTAGTGAATAAACAGGCGGAACCAGCAGATATGGAATGGACAGTACCGCGAAAGCGGTTAACCATGTAAAGCCAAAAATCCAGGATGCGAGCATCCGGCGTGCATAATCCGCCTGTCGTTTGAGTTGGATCAACAGGCGTTCGTGCTCTATCTGGCGAGTCGCCGTTTCCGGTACTGCGTTGCCAGAAGAATCATGTGCACTCAAGCCCTCAGTCTCCTCAGCACTTCCTCTGGCAGCAGATAGCGCAGCATCTGGGTCCGCATTTGCCCGTCAACCGAGCCGAAGGGTACTAGCATGAAAACCAGTAGCAGTGAAAAGGGTTGCAGCTCCAGGGCAATGCCACGGGCTTGCAATAGATAAAGTGATATGGATGCAGCCAGCAGAAGTATCATTGCAACGAAGCCTCCATATGGCTGCAACCGCAGATTGGGAAGTTCCTTTTCAACACGGTGCAACTGGCCCAGCAACCACGTACTCAAATCTTGCCCGTCCTTCAGTTCCACGAACCTGTTCTTCTCCAGCGACGGTTCGCCCTGGAGATTGTCAAGGTTGATCCTCCATTCACCTGTCGTACCGGTCATGATGTTGCGCACAGCATCGCTGCCGGCAAGATGCCTGGCCGTTTTGATTCCGATTATCCGCAGCCGATGATTCAGATACATCCAATAAACTGCTCCAGAAACAATGCCGGCCATGCAACCGGTTTCCCAGGGAATATTGGGGTCATAGGTGATGCCTGGCAGCTGCTCCTGGATATCTCCGGCAATGGAACCGGCGATCAATCCGCAGAACACGGCCAGTCCGGCGGCCAGGGCGAATATATAAAAGGTCATGCAGCGCCGCTCGAAGCTGATCGTCTTCTCAAGCCTGTCCGTATAGCTCCCCGTCACATCCCAGATTCTACATTGACTTCCATTGCAGCTTACATGGACATCCCGTATCTATAATGGATGCGAGGAGCAATGCACCATGCACACCCGTTTATTCCTGCCTGCCATCGCGGCCCTGCTGGCCGCCCAAGCCATGACTAGCCCCGCGCGCGCTGATCAGCCGGCGGGTGATGACCCGCTGCGCATCTATGCGCTGGATGAGGAACGCAGCCTGTTCGACAGCGGCATCGTGAGCTGGGAGAGATTCATCTCCGACCTTGCCGCTGCTGACGTCGTGTTCCTCGGCGAGTACCACGACGATGACGCCAGCCACCGCGTGCAGCTCAGGGTGCTTGACGAACTGGCCTGGCGCCACGACATGCAGCTCAGCCTGGCGATGGAACAGTTCGAGCGCGATGTGCAGCAGGTGCTTGACGCCTACCTCAGGGGCGAGATTGACGAGGAGGCCTTCCTCGCGGACAGCCGCCCCTGGCCGAACTACCCGGAGCATTACCGGCCGCTGATCGAATACTGCCGCGAGTACGGCATCCCGGTGCGCGCCGGCAACATCCCGCGGCGCTTCGCGAGCAAGGTTGCCAAGAGCAGCCTGCCGGAGATGTACGGGGAACTGACGGAGGAGGAGCGGCCCTGGGTCGCGGGGGCCACCGTCAATGAGCACAATGCCTACTATGACAACTTCGTGAACGCGATGGGCGGGCACGGCAGCGGCATGAGCGACGAGACCTTCGCGAAGTTCTATGAGGCGCAGTGCATCAAGGATGACACGATGGCCGAGAGCATCGCCATGATCCGCGATGCCGGGCCGGACAGGCCGGTGCTGCACGTGAACGGCAGCTTCCACAGCGACTACGGGCTGGGCACGGTGGAGCGCCTCATTCAGCGCCGCCCGGCTGACAATGTGGTGGTGGTCGCGCTGCGCCCCGTCGACAGTTTCACGGGACTGATGCCCTTTGAGGACCGCGAGCTGGCGGACTACATCGTCTATGTGCCGGGCCCGCAGTGGGGAATGTGGAAGAAGGAAACGATGGCCCGCGAGGCGGCAGCCGCAGAAGCCGCGGCAGCGGAAGAAGCAGCCGCTGAAGAAGCAATGAGCAATGAAGAATGAGCAATGATTTTTGAGTGATGAGAAGTGAGTAATGAGCAATGAGTTCAACTCACTGTGACGTCACCTCGTTGCCTGTCAGGCTCATTGCTCACTCTTCATCACTCATTGCTCCTCAAACCTCCTCACTCCAAACTCCCCCTGATTTTTCAGCCATTTTGTGAACAATGACCGATCCGGGCGGTCTATGTAGGCGGGGAAGCACAGCGCTTGGGGAAGCGCGGACGCCGAAAAACACGTCAGCGTGACAGGGGATGGAACCACATGCAAGTCCTGTGCAATTCTGCGCGCAAATCAATATCTGCAAGTCCCTTTTCAGGATTGTCAATCAATTGCGCTTGCCAATTTGGGATTTCCAAGGTGAATCTGCAAATTTCTGAGGCTTGCGAAACCAACGCGATTTTCGTCGCGTCTACTTGGCTGTGATGCAGGGAAACGGGATGAACAACCTGGGATGGAAACACAGCCTCGCAAGCCAACTCAACCAGCCTGTGCGGGCGCGGGTCTGGGCAGTGGTGCTGCCGGCCTTCGCCGTATACGTGATGCTGCTCTTAGCCGGCCAGCGCGGGATGCCCAGCAGCCAGCGCTTCAGCCAGAGCGTGCACGGCCTGATCACTGTGCAGAGCGAAATTGAGCACTGGACGGCCGGCAGCCAGAAGTTCCCGCTGCGCATTGAACCGCTGATGGGCTCGCTGGACATCCAGCGCGTGCCGGTCAACTGGTACCGTCGCGACAGGCGTGCCAGTGAGCCGATGCGCCTCGTGGAGCTTGGCAGCACGGACTTCACTGGCAACTACAGCTACATCCCGGTGCTTGAGCAGGGGCAGGTGGTGGGCTACTACCTGCTGGTGTACGGCAACCAGCTCACCCCTGGGATGGACGTTGACAACGACGGCCGGCGCGACCATGTGGTGCATGTGCTCAGCAGCA
The DNA here is from genome assembly GCA_022646745.1 of Planctomycetales bacterium. Classification (GTDB taxonomy): domain Bacteria; phylum 4484-113; class 4484-113; order 4484-113; family JAFGCY01; genus JAHEFU01. The sequence goes on from CP060262.1 coordinate 1,815,731, forward strand.
CCAGCGTGCGTGGCAACCTGTGGGGCTGCTGGCCGGGGCGCGAAAGCGAGCTGCCGCCGCTTGATGAGGCGATTGCGCAGTGGCGGGACTTCCGTGAGAACAATGACCAGCTCTGGCATGACAGCGCGCGCCAGCTCACCACCCTGAGCCGGCCGCACTACCAGGGCACGGCGGTCTGAATCAATTCTGAAACATTCGGCTTCGGGGGAGGCCATGGAGCAAGGGGATGCCAGGCGAGATGGATAAGCATGATACTGACAACCTGTACGGGCCTAGTGGGACTGCGGTGGACCACCACGGCAGGCTGCAGCGGGCAATGGAGCACGCCAGGCGCGTGGCCGGTGCACAGGCGGCCGGGCGCGGCGTGCTCGACCCGCACGGCGCGGCAATCTGGCTGCGCTTCTGCGAAGTGAGCGGACTGGGCGGCGAGGGCCGCAACTGACAACGATAACAACTTCCAACTCACAGCCAAACCCAACCAGTGAGGGGGTCGCCGCCCGGTGGCCCCCTTTTTGATTTTCTGCTTCAGCTAAAGCTTCAGCAGTCTGACCCTGCAATCCGGCTAAGCCGGATTGGGTCGGGTTGAAAGTCCATTGCTGCCAGGAAAGGTGCATCGGGCAATCAGCGAGGAGCTACGCTTTGAGCTGTATTGCAGACCCGCGAATGCTTGCATGAGCGGGAAGAAGAATCTGGTCTGGCCCTGCGCTGGCGCATACGCTGCCAGCGGGTCGGGCTGAAGTTATGGGAGGCCAGATGTAAGTCTGGCAATAGGCAATAGGCAGAAGGCAATAGGCAGAAGGCAATAGGCAGAAGGCAATAGGCAGAAGGCAATTGGCAGGAGCAGAAGGAGCGGAGCGCGAGCATTCAGCTCGCAGTATCGGTGGCCTTCAGTCGCCGGGGAGGCTGGATTGGAGTTCGACAATCCAACTAGCATTCCGAATAATCCAAGTAGAAATGATCAACAACATATTCATCAAGTCTGTAGCGGCGTCGCCTTGCGATGATTGGGAGTGGCTGGTCCGAATCTAGATTGACAGTCCCCCATTCTTTTGCGAAACTGCCGGTGAATAAATATTCACGAGGGTGAAATGAGCCGGCCAGTAAACATCAACATCTTTCTGGTGGACGGAACCCCGCAGGGTCTGCGAAAAGTACAGATCAAGAACTGGACGGGACTGTGCTACGTTTTCCAGCGCTTGTCGATCCAGCGGGTCCGGCAGGATGCAGACCACCCAATGAACCGCCCCGGCGTCTACATCCTATTGCAGCGCATGGAGGACGGTGCGATAGGTAAGGTCTACATCGGCGAGAGTGAAAACGTAATCAAGCGGCTCGAGCGGCACAACAAGACTGATAAGACTGAATACTGGACTGACACCATCGTATTCGTCAGTAAGGATGACAACCTGACCAAGGCCCACGTAAGATACCTTGAGGCACTGCTGATAAAGGCAGTAAGGGACAGCGCCAAGGCAGCCGATATCGATACCGACAATTCCACCTCGCCAGATGCCAAGGGCCTGCCCGAAGAAGATATGGCGGACATGGACGGGTATTTTGACAACATCAAGCTGATCCTTCCAACGGTTTCCTCAGACATCATTTCCAGTACTGCGGACTCCGCCTTCCTGCCGATTCAGGAAGGGCCAGTGATGGACTTGTTCGCGAATGTTTCGCGCGATGGTTCATTTGATGCCAAGGGGGTGTTGCGTGATGGCAAATTCGTGGTACTGGCAGGTTCAACTGCAAGGCTAGAAGAAACTAACAGTTTAAGAACGACGGATCGAGATAGGAGAACTAAGCTGATCGAGCAAGGTGTTCTTAGTGCAGAAAGTGGAAAACTTCTATTCACTCGGAACTACGAGTTCAACTCTGCTTCTGCCGCTGCAAACATAGTAAGCGGCCGCAGTTCCAATGGTTTGGTGGAATGGGTGCATGCAAAGTCAGGCAAGACTCTCAAGGAATTCATGGAAGCTCCCTGATGCCCGGCAACTGAAACTCAGTTGGCACTATTCAGACTGTTCATACTATTCAAACCATCCAGACTGCTCCCGCCATTGTATGGTGCGCAGGCAAGGTACGCACCTCCTGCCTGCCTTCTCCCTGCTGCCCATTATTGCCGGACTCCCGTCCGGTCCCCGGCTGCTGGAAGCAGCCGCTACGGTCACCTCATTCTCATACTGCTTCTGCTTCTCATTCTGTTTCTACCCATCCCCCATCCCCCATCCCTCATATTGCATCCCGTCCTTGCGCAGCTATGTCACGCTGACGCGTTCCTGCGCTACGCGCTCCCTTCTGACCACTGCCCACTGATTACTGATCACTCTTCCCTGATCCCCGGTCCCCGGTCCCTGTTCCCTGTTCCCTGTTTTCTCCCCCCAGCCGTTACCATTTCCCTGTCTCCATGCTCTTAGTGGGCGTGACGGCGGTTGAACCGATGGAAGCACAGGGAATGCCCGGCAGGGAACAGGGCCAGACGGCGGCGGCGGACAGGCAGTCCGCCCACAGCGCTGCGGCCACTGACCCGCTGGATGCCCGCGAGGCGCGCTTCATGCAGCTCATCACCGAGCAGGTGCATGAGCGGGCCTGGCGCTACTGCCTCAGGCTCTGCCTGAGGCGCGAGGACAGCGAGGACCTGCTGCAGGAATCACTGACGCAGGCTTTCCGCAAGCTGGACCAGCTGCGGGAGGACGGCCTCGTGTCCGCCTGGCTGATGTCCATCATCCGCCGCCGCTACATCCGCCACTGGCAGCGCGAGCAGTCGCGCCCGCCGCAGGCGGATGAACTGCCGGATATCGCCACGGATGGCAACGTGGATCCGTTCGCCGATCAGGTCAGGGCGGCCCTCGCCCAGTTACCCCAGCCGCAGCGTGAACTGCTTGAGCTCTACTACATTGAGGGCCTCGACATGCAGGAATGCGGCACGGTGCTGGGCATCGGGCCCCGGGTCGTGAAGCAGCGGCTCTACCGCGCGCGCCAGGCGATGCGCCGGCTGTATTCTCCCCAGCTGGCCGGGGACAGCGATTCCCGGCCCGAAGGGGGCAGGTAATGAACAACACATTGAGAGACAGGATCCTTGCCGAACGCATCACGGAGCTCAGCCAGCTCAGCGATGCCGAGCAGGTGCAGGTGCAGGCCGATGCCGGGCTTAGGGAGCTGCTCGCGGAGAACCGCGCGCTGGCTTCAATGCTGGCAACGGATGTGCAGGCGCCGCAGCGCGGGCCGATGCTGGCAGCCGCGGTGCGTGAGGGCCGGGAATCCGACAAGGAGCACAGGATGACGATCTTCCAGAGAATGTTCGCCGGACGCAGTCCGCTGGCCCAGGCCGGCCTCGCCGTGATGCTCATGGCCGTGTTCAGCGCAGCCTACATGGGCTTCATGGCCTTCAGCAGCAAGCCCGCCTGGAGCATGACCACCGGCAGCGTGCTGGAGTACACCCTGCAGGGTGTCAGCCATGAGGATGACCTGCAGCCCCTGCTGGACACCTACATCGCCAAGGTGAAGGAAGCCAAGCTGGAGCTGTACGGTGATGCCTCCACCGAGAAGAAGACCGTGCAGATCAGCGTGAACATTGACGCCCACCGTGACGGCCCGGATGCCGAGGAAATCAAGGTAGCCTCGCTGGTGATCAGCCTGACCGAGGACGACCCCGAGCTGCTGGCGATGATCCAGCAGAAGGTTGCCGAGATCCCCGGCGCGCCGGTTGCCAACGTGCGTGACGCGGTCTGGTTCTTCGGCCCCGAGGGCCCGGGCCAGGGTGGAATGCGCTTCGAGGTTGACGGCAAGCTGTTCAACTTCCCGCCGGACGCCACTGCTGAGCAGGTCGAAAGCCAGATCCGCGAGTGGCTCGCCCAGGAGAAGCCCGGTGAGGACTGGGTGGTGGATATCACCATCGAGCGCGACCAGGACGGAGAGGGCCGTGAGCGGGTGCGTGTCGAGGCCAAGATCCACCCCGCCGGTGAGGAAGAGGAGTCCGCCAGCGCCGAAGCCACCGCGCCGGCCCACCCGCCGGTGCAGCGCTAGGCCGGATTTACGGGGACAGTTGATCGTAAAAAGAAACGATTAACGGGGATGGAAAGATGTGGGATGAGAGCGGGGCCGCTACGGTGGCCCCGTTTGCTTTTCTTCCACAACATCCTGCTTTTCTCACCACTGTCTTACATTGAGATGAACTGACCCGCCCGCGAAACGAAAGCCCCGGTTAGGATGTCTATATGCCCAGGATGAGGGATCCACAGCGGCAGGAGCTGTTCGAGCAGCTCCTGACACAGGACGTGTATCGCGCTGCCTGGAACTACAGCTGGCGGCTGTGCAACAGGCGCGAGGATGCGGAGGACCTCCTGCAGGAGGCGCTTGTGCACGCGCTGCGGAAACTCGACCAGCTCAAGGACATGGCCATGTTCAAGAGCTGGCTCCTGTCCATCGTCCGGACACGCTTCCTGAACGGGCTGCGGGCCCAGAAGGCACGGCCACAGACCGTGGAGGAGATGCCGCACATCGGCGGAGAGGATGGACCCGGCACCGGCGGGCTGTCCCCCGAGCTGCTGACCGCGATGCTGAAGCTGCCGGAGAACCAGCGGGAGATCCTGGAGATGTATTACATGGATGGCCTGAGCATGGAGGAGACCGGCGAGGTGCTGGGTATCGCATCATCAGTGGTGCGCCAGCGGCTGTTCCGGGCCAGACGGGCGATCCGCAGGCTGCTGCTTGATGCTGTAGGGGCTAGGCAGGGCGAGAAGATGGCCAGGACAAGGCTAGGCGAGTAAGAAATGGAACTATTCGACAAGATAGTCACGCAACGGATCACCCAGCTCGGGCAGCTCAGTGAGGCTGAGCGTGCCGCGGTGCTGGCCGATCCCGAGCTGGCACAGCTGATTGAGCACAATGCCGAACTGACCGGCGCTGCGGCCAGTATGCCGCTGCCGCCGGAGATGTCGGCGATGCTGCACCGCGTCCGGCTGGCGGAGAGCATCTCACGCCCGCCGGCGAAGGTCGGCTGGCTGGAGCAGATCTTCGGCCAGGGCTGGCAGTACAAGTCCGTCGGCAGCCTGGCGGCCGTCGCCGTGGCAATCGCCGCGCTGTACGCCGTGCCGAGCATGCTGTCCGGCAACAGGCTGCCTGAGCAGAACCAGAATGGCAACAATGTGATCAGTGCCGCCGAGCAGCAGCGCCTGCTGGCAGGCAGCAGTGTCGGTACCTGGCTGGAGTACAGCGTCGGTGACGACCTGTCGGAGCCTGAGCGTGAGCTGCTGCATGAGAAGCTGCAGCTGGCCGTGGCTGACAACAGCAGTGACATTGAGCAGGAGCCGGTGGTGCGCCTGCTGGCCGATGGCAGCGCATACAGCGTCTATGTCCCGGCGCTGGCCAGTGACGACAGCCGGATTGATGCAATTGACAACAGCATCCGCCGCGTGGAGCGCTTCAGCCTGGAGCGCCGCAGCAACCGCCTGTTCGTGGAAGGGGCAAACCCCGGTGGCGACATCCGTGTGATCCGCAGTGGCAACTCCGACATCGCCTTCCCGACCGGCCTGAGCGACCAGCAGCTGGTAGGTGTGCTGGAGGCGGTGGCCCCGGCCCTGCCGCAGTCCGGCCTGCCGAGCGACCCGCAGGGCATCAGCACGATCGTGCATGAGGGCTTCCGCAATGCCGGCTACGACGGCAGCTGGCTTGCCATGCCGGATACCCGGGGTGGTACACATGCCAATGCCCAGCCAGGCATCAGCGAACAGGACATCCGCGCCGTCAATGACTTTGAGAAGCTGGAGCTGCGCCTCGGCCAGCGCCTGGAGCACAGCCTCGAGCTGTACCAGCTCAGTGATGAGCAGATCGAGCAGTACCGCCACGACCTGCAGCATGAACTTGAACTGCACCTGCTGCTGCCCAGCAACTGGGACGGGATGGAGCGCAGCGACCTGGACGACTTCGTCTATGCCCGGATGCTGATGCAGTGCCGCTCGCTCGGTATCGACACCATCGAGTTCAAGCGCGACCGGATCAGCGTCAGTGTCAACGACGAACCGGCCGACAGCGAGGAGCTGCCCGCCGACCCGCAGCGCATGCTGGTTGAGCTGAAGTAGGAGGTCAGCTGTAAAGCTGACAACAAGGCCGCTGGGCTCTGGTTTGGGGCCTGCTCCCGTGACATCTCGGGTATGGCAACACCGGCCGCAGGGCACTGTCTGCGGGCCTGCCAATGTGACGAAGTACTAACAGTGCTTCCCTGCGAGGCCCCAGACCAGTGGCCCCATCCCTGATTTACGATAAGCCGCCCTGCCCACCGGTACTACCGGGCATCATATACCCCCGGAGGTATGTCATGCAGATTCGCAGGGCAGCGCACAGGGGCCATGCCGACCACGGCTGGCTGAAGACCTGGCATACATTCTCGTTCGCCTCCTACCACGACCCGCAGTGGGTGCAGCATGGGGGCCTGCGTGTGCTCAATGACGACCTGATCGCCCCGCACAGCGGCTTCCCGACCCATCCGCACCACGAGATGGAGATCATCACCTACCCGGTGGCGGGCGAGCTGACCCACACCGACAGCATGGGGCACAGCCAGAAGATCCGACCTGGTGTGGTGCAGGTGATGAGCGCAGGCACCGGCTTGACGCATGGCGAGTTCAACCGTGGCGATGCAACGGCGCGCATCATCCAGTGCTGGATCATCCCCAATGAGCGCGGGCTCAGGCCGCGCTACAGCCAGAAGCAGTTCGACCCGGCGGAGCGTGTCAACCACCTGCGGCCGCTGGTCAGTGGCGATGGCCGCGAGGGCACGCTGGTGATCGGTGCCGATGCATTGCTCAGTGAGTCCCTGCTGGAGCCGGGGCACAGCCTCAGCATGCAGCTTGGTTCCGGCAGGCTGGGCTGGCTGCAGATAGTCAGTGGATCATTGCTGGCCAACGGCGATGAACTGGCGACGGGTGACGGCCTGGCATTGTCAGCCGGGGAAACGCTGGAACTTGCGGCCCATGAGGCGGATGCGCAACTGCTGTTCTTCGACCTGGCGGGCTGAGCCTACTTGGCCTTGGCCCAGTCCTGGTCAATGTCCTTGTTCTTGTAGATGTCACGAAACAGCTTGATGTTGCCATTATGGGCTACGCCGGCATGTTCCAGCCCGGCCGATTCCTCCTGGCCTTCCTGAGTGTCATCATGCTCAGCTCCGCCGGCCGCCGGTTCCTCCGACTCAGAGTAATCCAGTGACTTCTCCAGGGAGCCAAAGCAGCGCAGGAGGCCGCTGAGCTTGAGGGTGTAGATGGTCTGCATCACTGCGGCACGGGGCCTTGCGAAGCGGATGCTGCCGCCATCCCCGGAAATCCGCCTGTGCAGGCTCATCAGCGCACCGATGGCGGCGCTGTCTATGAAGTTCAGTTCCTCAGCATCAATCACAATGTGCCTGCAGTCGCTCACATTGATTGAGTTGTCAACGAGCGATATGAAGTCGGTCACGTTGAAGAAGCTGATTTCGCCGATGGTCCTGACGACCAGCGCTTCGTTTTCAGTATGTGTTTCCATCCGGAGGTTCATGGTCGGCCTCTAATGCGAACAGGTTCGCAGGATGATAACCGCTTCTTGCCGCAGCGGGATTAAGGATGGATGGAATGCAGGTGTATGTGTTGCCAAATCAGGCAGTGCCGGACCGCCCGCTCAGTTCGGGCGGATCGCTTCCTCGAGGGTGCCGTAGCTCGGGAGGACTGCTTCGAGGTGGATACGGTGCAGCGCGTTGACAATCCCGGGGTGCGGATTGACCAGCCGCAGGTAGCCGCCTTCATCCATCAGCTGGCGCGCCTTGCTGACCAGTGCACCGAAGGCGGCGGAGTCGATCATCGGCACCTGCCCCGCATTCAGTGCCACGCGTGTGATCTGGTAGCTTCGCCGCGACTGGTCGATCTCGTTGATAACCTGGCCAACATTGAAGAAGGTGATGTCGCCCACGACTTCCAGCATCAGCAGGTCACCATCAACTCTTGAACTCATCTCCATTGCGCCTATCACCGGTTTATAGCTCAATCGCACGTTGCCCCCTGCCACCGTTCAGCGGACGGAGCGGCAGGCTGTCCTCACTGGCTTCAGCCAGTGAATCGTAAACACGCAGGGTCTCGTCCAGGTGCAGCTGCTGCAGGGCGCTCAGGATATGCGGACGCAGGCCGATGAAGCAGATCCGGCCACCGTCTTCCAGCAGGCCTGCATGTGCCTTGATCAGCATGCCGAAGGCCGCTGAGTCGATCAGGCTGACATCATCGCCGTACAGCACGACCTGGCGCGCGGAATTCTCGCCCCATGCCCGGGTGATGCCTTCCACCAGGCGCGAAACGTTGAACATCGTGAGGTCGCCACTGATCCTGAACAGCAGGCTGCCGCCGGCTGCTTCATAGCTGTAGTTCATGATCCAACTTCTAGTAATCCGGAAACACCCGGATTTGGTCTGACTGCTAAAGCTTACAGGAATGGACCAGCCGCAGTGGCCATTAAATGTAGTTATATGGTTAAATCCGCGTTAACCGTTCTGTCCGGAATCCTCGGAAGGCGCATCAGCACTGCCTTCTTTCGTGGTTGGATCAGCCTCGGTATCATTTCCTTTCGCTGGGCTGTCCGTTGCTGCCGCCTCTTCCGCGGCGGCCTTTTCGGCCATTGCCGCCTCAGCTTCGGGGCTGCCAACCCGGCCGGGCACGGTGAAGCCAAGGCTTTCGATCTCCGCTGTAATCTGCTGCTCGCTGACCTTTGCCGGGTCAAAGCTGGCATCCACCACACCGGTCTCGAAATTGGCGCTGACCGCACTCACGCCTTCCATCTTCGCCACGGTGCCCTGGATGGACTGTACGCAGTTGTCGCAGTGCATGCCGATCACCTGCAGCTGCACGGACTGGCTGGCTGTACGGGAAGCGGGAGTTGTTTCGCCGTTGTAGCCGGCACTCTCGCCAGCTGGCTTGTTGCAGGCACTGAGGGCCAGCAGGCAGAGCAAGGTGGCCCCTGCCATCAGCTTGTTGAATCTGAGCATCTTCTAATCCTTCAGAAGCAGCTGCTTCAGGGATGTTATATCCCCTGAACGGTATGCCAAGCCTGTAGTGGCGGAGCTGATTGCGCATTCCGGCCCGGTCTGCCCTGTTATCGTGAATGGAATTGTGTTAAAAACTAGTACGGCTTTGTACATTCATTCATTGACTGAATGGAGCCGGCTGAAATCCGACACCAGGCATCCGGAAAGGCTGAATCCGGGGGTTTGGTACAGGCAGGAATGCCTGGGCGACTTTGGGAGGTAATGATTGGGGGCCTGAACAGATGCTCGGACGCAGCCACGCTGTGCATCGGTACCGTGTATCTGCAGGAAACTGATTGACTGACCGAGTCGAACTGGTGGTCGTCGAGGCATTCCTGCCGCCTTTCCCGACACTTGCGGACTGGCTGGATGCCGCCTGCGGCGTCCTGCGGATGCTATGCTATGCGCGTGGCAAGCATCATCGTGCGGGGCAGCGGCCCCCTCCATGGCACAGTCAGCGCTTCGGGCAGCAAGAATGCCGCACTGCCGATAATCGCCGCCTGCCTGCTCAATGACCGTCCCATTCGCCTGCATAACGTGCCTGCACTGCAGGACGTGCGCATCATGCGCGAAGTTCTGGCGAGCCTCGGCGCAAGCTGCAGCGGTCCGGACAGCGATGGTGGCATGCAGGTGGATGCCGCCCGAGTGAACCGCACTGATCCCCCCTATGAGCTCGTCAACCGCATGCGTGCGAGCTTCGTCACACTGGGCCCGCTGCTGGCCCGCTTCGGTCATGCTGAAGTACCGCTGCCCGGCGGCTGCCAGATCGGCGCCCGCCCGGTCGGTGAGCATATCGCAGCCATGAAGGCCCTTGGGGCAGACATCAGCCAGGAGGCGGGTAAGATCGTGGCTCGCGCAGAGCGCCTGCGTGGTGCGGAGGTCTTCCTGAGCATCGCCAGCGTCGGCGCCACCCAGAACGCGCTGATGGCCGCCGCACTGGCCGATGGCGACAGCACGATCCACAATGCCGCGCTGGAGCCTGAAGTGGTGGAGGTCTGCCACTTCCTCAGTGCGATGGGCGTGGAAATCGAAGGCACCGGCAGCAGCATCATCCATGTGCACGGCCGTCCCTCCATCTCCTGCGAGCTGGACTACAGCGTGATCCCGGACCGCATCGAGGCCGGCACCTACCTGCTGGCGATCGCCGGCAGCGGTGGCAGCGGCAAGGTTTGCAACATCGTGCCGGAGCACCTCGAGGCCCTCACCATCAAGATGCGCGAAATGGGCATCACGGTGGAGGAAGGGGAGGACTGCATCCATGTGGCTGGCCCGGAAGTGCTGCAGCCGACTGACATCCGTACCGGCTCCCATCCCGGCTTCCCGACCGACCTGCAGCCGCAGGTCTCCGTGCTGCTGACACTAGCCGATGGCGTCAGCCAGGTCAGCGAAACGGTGTTTGAGCGCCGCATGGGCCACTTCCCCGAATTGACGCGCATGGGTGCCAGGGTCAAGACCGCCAATGGCAATGCGGTGATCCAGGGCCGCCCGGGTTGCCTGAGCGGTGTGCAGGTGGATGCCTTCGACCTGCGCGGGGCGGCGGCGATGGTGCTGGCCGGCCTGTTCGCGGAGGGCGAGACCATCATCAGCGGACTGGACTTCATCCGCCGCGGCTATGAGAACATGCCCGGCAAGTTCGCCACACTCGGCGGCTTCGTGCACTTCTCCGACGAAGTCACGATGGAAATGCTCTCCCAGTAGTCAGCGGCCCGCCAGCTGCTCCAGCCTGCTGAAGTGCAGGCTGCCCTTCGCATCCCGGTACAGCTCAGCATTGCCACTACGCATCATCTCCTCCTGCAGCAGCAGCTTTTGCCCGTCCGGCATTGTCAGCCAGACCCAGGCCAGCATCCGCCCGTGCTTGTCCTCGGGTTTGCTGGGCTCGACCTCCAGCTCGATGCGCTGCGCCTCCTCCAAGAGTGTCGCTGCCTGCAGGCCGCTGGCGAAGAAGGCCGCGCTGCCGGATTCAGGGGCGTCGATGCCCACGAAGCGCACCTTGATCTCGTTGCCTGAGCGGTCCGTGAACCAGGCGGTGTCGCCATCAACCGTCTTCTGGAGCTTCACCTCGATGCGGCCTGTGGTGGACGGGCCACCGATCGGCAGTACGCGGCTGGCCATGAAACCACCCAGCAGCAGCACGCCGAATACTACGAGGCGCAGCCAGCCCAGTGCCCTGTTGCCGCGGCCTTTCATTGCTTGCCAGGCTGCGAACTTGCAACCGGGCTGTCTTCCAGCAGCCAGCAGGCCGCACTGTGCCTGTTGTCGCCAAAGTGCGGTGGATACTGCGTCTGGCAGGGCGCTATCGCGGAATCGCAGCGCGGGCAGAATCTGCAACCGGGCGGGAAGCTGCCGGGCTGCGGCGGGGAGCCGGGGATGCTCGTCAGCTTGCTGCCGTCGCCACTGAGGGTCGGCAGGCTCTCAAGCAGGCCACGGCTGTAGGGATGGCGCGGATTGTCAAAGAATTCCTTCACCGGCGCCTGCTCCACGATCCGCCCGGCGTACATCACCATCACACGGTCACAGACCTGCGCCACCACCCCGAGGTCATGCGTGATGAACAGGATCGCCAGTCCCCGCTCGCGCCTGAGCTTGCCAAGTTCCCGGAGGATCTGGGCCTGTACGGTGACATCCAATGCGGTGGTCGGTTCGTCGGCAATCAGCATGCGTGGCTCCCCGGCCAGTGTCATCGCGAGGATCACGCGCTGTCGCAGGCCGCCGGACAGCTGGTGCGGGTACTGCCGTGCGCGCTGCTCCGGCTGGGGCACACCGACACTGTCCAGCAGTTCGACGGTGCGCTCGAACGCGGCCTGGCCCTTCAGCCCGCAGTGCCGTGCCAGTACCTCGCCGATCTGGTAGTCAACGCGGAACAGCGGGTTCAGGCAGGACAGCGGGTCCTGGAACACCATCCCGATCTCCCCGCCACGTACGCTCGTCAGCTCGCGCTCGCTCATCTTCAGCAGCTCGCGGGACTGTTCGCCCTCCGGCTGCCAGCGCACGCTGCCCTCGATCTTCACACCGGGGATCTCGCGCGTCAGCCCGATCAGGGTCTGGCTGGTGAGTGACTTGCCGCTGCCGCTTTCGCCAACGAGGCCGACGCACTCGCCGGGGCTCAGGCTGAAGCTCACACCGTCCACCGGCCGGGCGGGACCGCCCTGGGCCGGGATGCTGAGCCGCAGGTCTTTGACTTCAATGATCGCGGACACGGCGTAAGTATACGTTAAATGGCATAATGTAACTGTGACCCTAAGAACGCTGTTCGTCAGCCTGCTGCTTATCGTGTTGCTGGCAGCGACGGCCTGGGCACAGGAGACCGGCTATTCCGTGGCGGAGGGGAACACCATTGAGGGCCGCCTGGAACGTGGTGAACTGAAACCGGGGGAGCTCCGGTTCACCTCATATATCGGCTACCGCGATGAGCTGCACGACATGGCCTATGCCTTCCCGATCGGCAATGCCGCACTGGGTCGGGCCTGGGCCACGGGGGATGAGCTCAAGTGGCAGGTTGCGCACGGCTACTCCATCGTGCCCGTGCTCGTCGACTTTGAGCACCGCCAGGCCAGCGCGCAGCGCGTGCGCGTCGAGGTTGATTCAACCCACCCCTATGCCCGCGAGGAACTGCAGAGCTTCGCCGAGGACAGCCCGGAAGCGCTCAGCCGCCAGTTCGCGGTGTTCAGTGGCGAATTGCTGGTGCCGCCCTCGGTGCCGACCGAATTCGTGATCACCCCGCGCTATATCCCGGATGTCCAGCCTGGGCGACCTGTCAACATGCGCGTCCGCGTATACATGAATGACCAGCTGCTGGAAAGCATGGAACTGGACGTGACGGTGCTCGATCCGGCGAACCTGTATTACCTGCAGCTGGATGGCCCGCCGCAGGAGCCCGAGGCAATCTCGATCAACCAGGGAAATGAACTCGGCCTTGGCGGGGCACGGCGCGTGAACCTCGACCCATCCGTACTGAGCACGCGGCTGTACGGCATCCCGATCCAGCGCCGGGTGTTCACGGCCGCCCCGCTGGCGGCGCGGGACTTCGCCTTCGCCTGTGCCGATGCGCAGGCCGTGGCCGGCTGGCCGGAGGAGGAGCAGCAGGCACTGGAGCAGTTCATGTTGGCCGGCGGCCGGCTCTGCCTCTACAACATGGACCGGCCCTGGCGCGATTTTGCCAATACTTCAGACAGCAACGTCGGGCGCGGCTACCTGCTGGCTGTAAGCGGTGACTATGACGCAGCCAAGCAGGCGATGCGCGACTGGGTCTCCGGCGAGCTGGAGGAATTCGTGCTGCTCTGCGGCGGGCAGGTGCGCGGTTACCGCGTGCCCGGCCAGGCCGGCAACTCCGTGCTTGGCAACCTCGGTCTGGACCTGTCAGCAGTATATGGGGCCGACGAACTGACCGGCACCCTGCCGGCGGACCGTCCCGGCTGGCTGCACCCGATCTGGCTCTACCGTGAGATCGCGAGTGATTCCGCGATTGAACCATGGGACTTCCCGGAGTACCAGCTGAGGCGTCCGCGCAGCAGCGGGCAACTCACCAACAGGCTGGCACTGGCCAACGTGCTGGACAGCCGTGGACGCGGGCAGGCGGCGCTGCTGGATGCGGCCGTGCCCAAGCGGCCCTTCCCCTGGGCGCTCTGCCTCGGTGTGCTGCTGTCCAGCCTGGCAATGCTCACCCTCGCCAGGACCCGCCGCCGCAAGCAGTACATGCTGGTATCCGCCACTGTTGTCCTGCTGCTGGCCGGCTGGCTGCTGGTCCGGCCGCTGGAATTCCAGCCGGTGCGGCTGTTGCTGATGGACCGCGATGTGCGGGCGGACGTTGCCAGTTCCCGCCGCCTGAGCGTGCTGCTCAGTGACTCTGCCGGGCGCAGTGAACTGCACATGCCACCCGGCGCCCTGATCCGCCGGGTGGACTGGACCCCACCGGGCACCTTTGCCCAGAGCCGGGAGCGAAATTTCTCCCAGTACCGGGGCCGGAGCCATGCGGAAGGCGTCAACCTGTATGTTGATGCGGAGGAGCCGGACCCGCCGGCCTTCCCGGTTGATGTGCAGCTTGTCAACGAGGAGAACCGCACGCGCATCATGCTCGATCCCACCGGTCTGGCCGAGGGGCAGGGCTGCGTGCTGCAGACCCCGCTCGGTTACCAGCTGATCCACGGCGGGGACGGGCCGCTGGTGGTGGTCGTGAGCCATGCCAGCCTGCCGATGCAGCCCGGGCTGGCGCGCATCCGCCGCATGCGGGAGATCCATGAGAGCAGCGGTGGCAACCCGAACATCGCGATGTTTGACAGCATGCTGGCCAGCATGCGCGCTGAACTGCGCCGCAGCTACGGATCGGGCCTGCCCGGCATCTGCTGGGACGGACTGCTGCGCCAGCCCAACCGCCTGATCGGTGCCAACCAGAACCAGGCGGTGCTGATGGTGGTTGACAACGAGGCCCGGCCGGATGAAAACGGGGTGCAGCAGATCACGGTGCAGCGCATGTGCCTGCCGCTCGGGGGAGGGGCCTGATGGAAGGGCTGCGCCCGCCGGGGCTGGACCACCAGGTTACGAACGTGCCTCCGCTCCGGGGCTTTGGCGAACTGGCCCGGCCGCTGGCGGCGGTGCTGCCGCTGCTGGCACTGCTGGCCCTGGCCAGTGGGCTGTCGCTGCGCAGCCTGTCAACGGAGCCCGACCCCGCCGGCCTGATGTCGGTGCTCGGCATGCTGTGCTGGCTGCTCGGGCTGTTGCCGGCCGGTCCGGTGCAGCATGTGCTGCAGCGCCTGGACCGCCACCGCCGCAACCCGGTGCGCCAGCTGGCAACACGGGGCTGGCTGCTGCTGGCGCTGACCGTCGCCGCCGGAGCGGTCTCGCTGGCAATGCTGCCGGTGCACTTCGCCTACGACCAGAGCCAGGACCTGTTCAGCATCCAGACCCTCAACGTCGATCCCGTGACCTTCCGCAGCGGCTACTTCATGCTGCTGCTGCACATCGCCGCCGCGCCTGCCTACCTGCTGGTGTCCACCGGGCTGCTGCGACTGCTGCGCCTGCTGCTGCCTGCTTCCGGCGCGCATGTGCTGTGGCTGCTGGCCGGCAGCCTGCTGTGCGTGGTCCCGGCCGCACTGGACCAGCCCGGGGCCTGGCCGTTCAGCCTCGGGCAATACAGCAGCTGGATGCTGGAGTTCATGTATGCCAACAAGCAGCTGGCCTCGCCCTACATCCAGGAGCTGGTGCGCCCGGTGGTGCTGCGGCTGGCAATGGTCTGGGGCATCGGGCTCGGACTGTGCTGGCTGTCCTTCCTGCCGATCGGCCGGGCATTGCCAGTGGTCCGCCCGCTGTGGCTGGCGGCCTGCACTGGCATCATCGCCGGCGGGGCACGGATCGTAGCACTCAGCCTGCGCTGGACCGATGAGGTGCTGCCGCTTTCACCGGCGGACTGGACCAGCGTGCTGCTGTACGGCACTTTGGCAACCTGGATCGCCTGGCTGGCCTGCCTGCTTTCGATGCCGCGCAGCCGGGTATTGCATTCCCTGCGCCGTGATTCCGCCTGGCTGCTTCTGCTGCCCGCGGCACTGCTGGCAATGACCGCCAGCTGCCTGCAGGCCGGCGATGCCAGCCAGCTCAGGATGGCCTCCGCCGCCATCCTGCTGTTGCCGCTGTTGCTGCTGGGCCTGGTGCTGCCGCTGCAGGCCAGCCGGCTGGGCCATCCCGCCTGGCGCCTGCTGTGCCTGCTGCTGTGCACCGGCATGCTGCTGCTGCCGGCCCCGCGCATGAGCCCGATCGCACAATTACTGCTGTCAATGCAGCCGGGCTTCCAGCTGGACCGGCCCGGCACCGAGCAGCTGCGGGTCTGGGCCTGCCTCGTGCTGCTGCTGCTGATCAGCTGGCCCGGCCTGCTGCAGTCCGTGATGGGCCGCTACCGCCAGCTTGCGCTGCCTGGCCGCTCCACACGCTGATTGTCAAAATCCGGTTGAACGGTAAAGTGCCGCCGCCGGGCTCCGATAACAGCTCAGTGGGAAACGCTGGCAGCGTCTCCCGCAGCGGGAACAAACTCCGTCAGCCACCGGAATCCCGCCACAACTGATACACGTTCAAGGAGGAATGTGTCGATGTCCGTCACCAGGATCTTTCAGAATCCGATAGCGATCAATGCCAACCGTAACCTGAAGGTTACCGGCATGAACATCTCCCGCTCCCTCGAGCGGCTTTCATCCGGCCTGCGCATCAACCGCGCGGCTGACGACGCCGCCGGCCTATCCATCAGTGAGAAGCTGCGCAGCCAGATCCGCGGCCTGAACCGTGCCAGCCTCAACTCGCTGGACGGCATCAGCCTGATCCAGACCGCCGAAGGTGCACTGAATGAGGTGCACTCGATCCTGCAGCGCATGCGTGAGCTGGCGGTGCAGGCCTCGAACGGCATCTACACCGCTGACGACCGCCTCGCCCTGCAGCAGGAGGTCAGCCAGCTGGTGGATGAAATCAACCGCATCAGCCGCGCCACCGAGTTCAACACCAAGTCGCTGCTGGACGGCACGATGGGTGCGCTGATCTCGACTGACGACTTCAGCCGCATCAAGGCACACGTGATCGGCGACGTCGGCGACGGCGGTAACTTCGTGATGCGCGCCGCGGCGATTGACGCCGGCCGGCTGCAGATCCAGAAGACCGACGTGTTCGCCTATGAGAACCCGGGCCAGGGCGTTGGCAAGCTGAACTTCCTCAATACCTGGCGGGCGGATGCCACGGTGACCACCGCAGGCGCGGACGGCATCGGCAACGCCGGCGTATACCAGGTCGAGGTGCCTGTCAGTGCCAACGGCTCGATCGCCGTCAACAGCCCGACAGTCGGCAATGTGCGCATCAGCGGCGCGGTCGGCTCAGGAGCCGGCACCTCGCTGGCCCGCAACCTGCAGGCCGAGGAACTGACAGCGGGCGACAAGCTGCTGCTGACAATGAAGACCACTTCCGGCGTGATCACCGTCAGCGTGCCGATCGTCTCGCTGGGGACAACACATACAAGCTATGCCGCGCAGATGTCGCTGGCGATCGGCGCCGCCAACCTCGGTGCCAACGGCGTGCAGTACTACGCCGGTGCGGGTGAGAACCTGTACTCGATCGACTTCGGCGCGGGCGTATCCATCATCAACAGCCAATTCATCGACACCGACAAGAGCGGCTCCGACTTCTTCCTGAGCTTCAGCTCCGCCGGTGTCAGCAACCGCTTCTTCTCCAGCGTGGCGGTGTCCTTCTTCAACAACGGTGGTGCCTACAGCGGCGCGATCAACCGTGCACCGGGTGACACCGGCAGCTTCTTCAGCATTGGCGACGCCAGCACCGGCGCGGTCTACCTGCGCTTCGACACCCGCTACGACTGGTCACAGGTCGAGGGCGTCGGCCAGACCCAGAGCGACACCATCGAATGGAGCCGCAAGGCCGGCACCAACAGCCTGCAGGACTACGGACGGGTCTGGGTGGACGGGGCGATCCCGGTCAACACCACCGTGCTGGTCAGTGCGGCCAGTGCCAGGTCCTACGCCGTGTTCAGCTTTGACAACCAGCGCTACACGGACCTCGTGGCCCAGGGCTGGGACCATGATGCGGCAGTCGCCGCAGCCCGCGCCGGGCAGATCGGTGCCACCACCGCGATCAACAGCACCTTCGACGGCACCGGCACGATCCTCGCGGATGTCAAGATCGCCTTCGACGGCATCCTGCAGGCAGGCGAGACCGCGACCTTCAACCTGAGCACCAACAACATCCTCACCGGCGACCAGACCACCACACTGCAGAGCCTCAACCGCTTCCAGGAGTTCGGCGTGTTCAACGGGCGCAACAACGCCGAACTGACGCTCTACCGGCGGGGCACGGATTCCGCGGTGACGATCAACCTCAGCCGCAACGACACCTTCGAGGACATGGCCGGCAAGATCAGCCTGGCGATGTGGAACCCCGAGGGCACCGGGCTCGTTAACAGCGAGATCATCAACCCGGACCAGGTGCCTGATCTGGTGCATGTCAACACGATCGGCGCGGCCAAGGGCACGATGAGCATCACCACGCCGGTACCCGGCATGGAGATGGTGCTGGCCGGCGACGAAGCGCTGCTGAAGGCCCTCTCACTGGTTGAGGTGCAGGACGGCAAGTCCCCGATCTACTCGATCAGCGCCTTCAACCTCGAGCTGAACCGCAGCATCGGCAGCATCATCACCGATTCCGACGAGATCAGCGGCCTGCTGCCGGGACTGAGCATCAAGTTTGACAACACGCTCGGCCTGCGGCTCGACCCGCAGCCTCCCACCGGCACGGTGAACCCGCTGGTGAGCTTCGGCTGGCCCAGTCCGGACGAGCGTCCGGCGCTGTCCCTGAGCGGGGTGGCAGCCAGCTTCTTCATCCACGTTGCGCCCCGTGGATTCAACCTCCAGATCGGGGCCAACCAGGGCCAGACGATCAGGAGCTTCATCGAGGACATGAGTGCCGGAGCCCTGGGTGTGGAGGGTCTGCTCATCGTCGATGGCTCGCTCGCGGAGGAGGCTATCTCCATCGTTGACGTGGCCATGCAGAGGGTGAGCAGCCAGCGGTCCCGCTTGGGTGCGATCCAGAACCGGCTTGAAAGCACGATCCGTAACCTGGACGTGGCCGCGGAGAACCTGACGGCTTCCGAAAGCCGCATCCGCGATGTGGATGTGGCTGCGGAGACGATGACCTCCACCCGCAACCAGATCCTGCTGCAGGCCGGTGTGGCTGCACTGGCCCAGGCCAACCAGCTGCCGCAGTCGGTACTCCAGCTGCTGCAGTAAATCCTGACAACAACTGACGATTCATCTACACATCCCTACACATACCCGACCGGAGCAACCCCGGGCGGGTATGTTTTTTTCTGCCCCTTTGCTATGATTGTCAAGGTAATGGTCTCAATTGATCGCCTTATTTGAACAGGTGATTGCTGATCCGGGATGCCGGCAGGGACCTTCCCATCCCATCCGGGATGAAAACCGTTTGTGCACGATGCAAGGAGCCGGCATGCATTTCAATGACACGCAGCTGCTTGACAGGTTCTGGCTGTCAGGTGGCGGCCTGGATACGCCATTCCTCTACCTCCGTCGCGCGCGGCTTGTGCTCAGCCAGCTGAGCCTCGCCTATGCGTCCGGCGACAGCCAGCAGATGGAGTCCTGGCGGCAGGTGGTGGAATACAGCGAGCAGCTGCTGCCCGATGACGAGCGGGCCGAGCAGTTCCGCAGCGCATGGGATTCCATGCATGGCCTGGCCCTGCTCAGCCAGGCACTGGCCGCGATGGATGAGAAGCAGTCCAATGCAGCTTACGGAGGACTGGAACGGGTGCGGGACATCATGCGCCAGCGCTCGGAGCGCCGCAGCCGGGCCGGGATGGAGATGCTTGACGACATGGAGCTTGAGCTGGCATTCCTTCGCACCGCCACGGTTGTCAAGTGGCGTGGGGAGGAAGCCGACCGCGACCGGCTGTTAAGTATCAGCCAGCTGCGCAGCGCACTGGCGGATGACCTGCTGCCGCGCATGCGCCGCCACTTCTCGGTCCGTCCCCCGCAGGAACCCTACATTGACAGCGCGATCATGGACCTCGTGAACTGGGGCTGGATCCTGCTGCTGCGCCTGCTGCTGCGCTTCGACCAGCAGGCCGCCGCCGAGGAGCTGGACGCCTTCAATGCCCAGCATGCGGACTTCCTCACGCTGAAGCCCGGCTTCTTCCGCAGCGGGATCAGCGAGGAGGGCACCAGCCCGTTCTTCTGGGACCTGGAGATTGCCAAGCTCTGGCTGCTGGACGAACTGGGCCGTGGCGACCTGGAGATGCTCGCCGAGAAGCGCAGCCGCGCCTTCGAGCTGCACTGCATGCGCCATGCTGACAACGGCTGGATGCGGGCCTTCCTGCTGCGTGAGACGGACCTGATGCGCCGGCATGTGACCCGCAGCGGACAGTCAGGCTGATCAGGGGAAGTAGTCCGCCGCCAACACACTCGGTCCTGATGCAACTAGAAAGCTGCCCATTCATCTTCCCGCAGCCAGCCGAGGATGTTCTGCAGGGCTGCGTCACGCGACATCGGCACCTGCTGGCTATTCTGGTCAAAGGCCTGGGTGACACTCATCTGCGACCAGGGGTAGCCCACCACCCACAGGCGGCTCGGGCCATAGACATGGGTATAGCTCGGCCAGAATCCGATGTTGGCATCCGGGGCGGCTTCATTCCCATAACTCAGGAAACCTAACTGATAGCCGAGATAGAACGGTGTAGCCATCCCATGCTCGAATTTCGGTGAGGCATAGTTGCTGAAACCCCAGCTCGTGTCATACATGCCGGTTCCACAGAGCTGGTAGCATTCCGCGATCTGGATCTTGTATGCGCGCCGTGAATTGCTCCCAAGCCCCTTGTAGAAGATGCCATTGTTCTGAGAATAGCCGCTGTCCAGGATGATGCTGCCAGCCAGTGACAGGTTCTGCGGGCACATCGGCAGGCTCAGACTGCCGCCAAAGCCGATCTCGTCGTCAGTGCTGAAGCCTGCGGCATTGACATGGCGGACCTCCGCCTTGGGCACGCTGTTGGCAAGCTTGTCCATGCCGTAGAAGATGTTCCAGCCATCCGGTCCATCCGGGTCCAGCGGCGGGTCGCGCAGGTCCAGGTCGTTGTCCTTGCCGTGGCTCTGGCTCATCAGCAGCAGGGGCTTGCCAGCATCCATCAAGGCAATGTAGTCGTCAATTTCGCTGGTGGTCCAGACTGTGGTGTATGGTGCCGGCTCAGACGCGCTGCCCGGCCCGCCACGGTACCAGATATAGACAGGGGTACCGGTGATGGCCTCGTCAGCCGCGATCCCGGGGTAGTAGTCAACACTGCTCCAGCCGTAGCCGAGGCTGTCAAGGTCGGCGGTGATCGCGTCGTAGTTGGAATCGTACAGCCCACCATCATTGCGGATGATGCGCAGCGTCCCGCCCAGCACGCCGGCCTCGTGGCTGACACTGCGCACATAGCCATTGTCGGCGTGCATGTACATTGTCACCAGGTACTTCCCGGGTGCGAAGGTCCGGCTGACCTGCGGGGCCAGCCCTGTGTCATCGATGATTCCGTCCGACTCATAGTCCCAGCTGTAACTGGAAACCGGCAGGTCGGAAACTGAGCCTGAATTGTCAAAGTTGATCGTGCTGTCCAGCGGCTTGAAGAAGGAGTCCGCCGTGAACTGTGGATCAAATGCCGCCACATTGACGGTGAATTCCTTGGTCAGGCCGGATGGCGGGACTTCACTGACCAACTGGTCAACGCTTACCCTCACAAGGAATTCCCCGCTTATCATCCAGCTGACCGGGACAAGGAATGTGTTGGGTTGGGCTGTTCCAGTCAGCGCCGTCATGTTGCTGCCCGGGAACTCCACCGTCCAATTGCCAAACAGTTCCGTTGGTCCGCCAATGCCGATGTACAGGTCGACTTCCTGCCCCTGGTAGACGACCTCTCCCTGCGCCCAGTACGGATCATCGATTCCACAGGAGAGCGAGGGCTTGCGCCAGGAATCAATCACGGAACTCAGCTCGTCCACCTTGCCGAAGCGGTCAGTCACCCTCAGGGTCAAACTGAACTGTTCATCGAACCTGCATTCAAAGCCGATCTGCTGGCCTACGTAGTCAGTCTCGAACACGTTGTCATCCGAGCCATTCACCCAGCTGGCATCCAGGTCCCATTCATAGCTGTTGATGGCGCCAAGGCTGCCGGCGCCACTGAGGTTGGCAATCTCATCCTCCCAGAAACCCTTGTCCGCACCGCTGATAACGGCCTCAGGGGCCGGATAGACGTAGAGCATCTGCGTGGTCTGCCAATGGCCGCCCTCCACATCAGTCAGGCGCAGCGTGACCTGCTTGAGGCCGGGCGTTGCAAAGGATGGCGTGAAGTCCGCCAGCGCAGGGGTGCTCTGTTCCAGCTCCGGCACGAAACCTGTCAGCCACTCACAGCTCTGCAGGTCAAGCACCAGGATGGACTCGTCCGCCGAGAGTACGAAGTCCGCCGGCAGTGAATCCTCCACCTGGTTGACAGTGATGCGCGGCACGCTGTCGTCACCGTCATATACCTGCAGGCTGATCTTCGTCTCGTAGCTGTGACCTGCCTGGCTGGTCAGCACCAGCCTGACCTGGTAGAAGCCGGTGAATACCGGTTCAAACAGGAATGTGTCCAGCTCCGTGCTGCTCTGGGACGGCAGCTCATCGTCATTCACGAACCACTCCACCGTTGCCAGCGGTATGCTGACCTGGGACTGCGTGCTGTCCAGCAGGAAGACCGCCGGCAGCATGTCGGCCTGCTTGTTGCTGGTGATCAGCGGAATGATTTCGTCGCCTACATTGATCGTCAGGTCGATGCTGTCAGTGGCCCCGCCGTCATCAGTCACCCGCAGCCTGACGGTATGGCTGCCGGAGCCGAAGCTGGTGGTCGCGTCCGGGTCAATGCCGGACTGGTCGTACTTGCCATCTCCGTCGAGGTCGAATTCGTAGCTGACTATCCGCCCATCGGGGTCGCTTGAGGCTGAGGCATCCAGGCTGACCTGCAGCGGTGCGGCACCCCCGGGCGGGTTGACCGAAAGGGTGGCTACCGGCGGGATGTTCAGCGAGGGGCGCACCGGGCGGCTGGGCGGTCCCTCGCCCTCACTGTCCGCGTCGTAGGCTGCCACGTAGTAGAGGTACTCCCCCGCATCAGTCAGGGTATCGCTGAAGCTGTAGCTCACCGGCAGGTTGTTGTCATCCGGGGCACTGCGCTCCACGCTGAACAGGCCGAGTGTTTCCTCGGGGCCTGCCAGCAACTCGGCTGATTCCTGGTCGCCATGCTGGCGGTAGACCCGGTAGCCACTCAGCGACTGCTGCCAGTGCTGGGCGATCGGGGTCACGTCCCCGGCATTGATCTCCCCGTCCATGTTGCCATCGATGCGCGCCAGCCTCCAGTTCGCCGCATCGCCGGGGTCATAGGCCAGGCCCGTCGGCCAGCCCTCAATGCCGTCCGTGTCCAGTGCGCTGCGGTAGCTGACCGCCTCGCCGAAATGCCGGGCCAGCGGTACAAGGTCGGCTGCGTTGACAAGCCCGTTCTGGTCGTAGTCGCCGACAAGGCGCTCCGTCCAGCGCAGGGTCACGTCCGCCTGCTCGCCGGGCACGACCGTCGTCACCGTGGCCTGCAGGTCGAATACCGCATTGCCCGCGGATGGGGCGATGCTCGCTTCGCGGGATGTGTCGACGCCCAGGCGCAGCAGCTCTGAGTCAAGCAGCGCCTGCAGGGAGTCGAGCTGTGCTGATTGTTCGCTGCTTCCGGACAGCAGCTCCTGCTGTCCGCCCTTGCCACCTGCGCACGCATGCAGCAGCAGCGTGCAAGCGATAACCCCCAACATTACCGCTGTGGCCCGCAGCGGATGGATGGATCTGTTCCTGCCCATACTTCCCTCACATTTAGCCGGTTAAGGGAGTTTAACAGAATGTTATTCCGGGGAAAAGCCGTCAGGGCCAGACTGGATTCCTTTTCCCGCTTACCCGCAGGCTCGCGGGTCTGCAATACAGCTCAAAGCATAGCTTCTCGCTGTTTGCACAACCGGGAACCGTTTCGATTGGGAGATGCATCTTCCACCCGACCCGGATGCGCGAATGCGCAGCCGCAGGGTCAGACCCGATTCCCATGCCCGCTCATGCAAGCATTCGCGGGTCTGCAATACAGCTCAAAGCATAGCTTCTCGCTGATTGCACAACCGGGAACCGTTTCGATTGGGAGATGCATCTTCCACCCGACCCGGATGCGCGGATGCGCAGCCGCAGGGTCAGACCATCGAGCGCTTGCGCGAGATGGCAATAAAAAAGGGAGACCCCGCAGGGCCTCCCAACAAGGCAGTCAAAATTCTTCTGCCACCTTGCGCAAGCGCTCGGTGGTCTGCAAACCGGAGCGAAACAAGTTTCACTCCTCTTGCACGAGGCTTCTTCCATCCTCCTGCACCATAAGCGCGACCCGGCGAAACTTGTTTTCGCCGCAGCGCCAGACCGTCGAGCCCTCGGGCGAGACGGCAGGGCAATCAGACGCCGATGCTCGGTCCGCTGCCGTCCAGCATCGGGCCGCCACGGTCGGCACCCGGACGGCTGCCGCCCCGGCCCTCGCTCGCCGCGTGGCTGATCAGGCGCTGCAGGTTGCCGACGTTGCCTGCGTGCGCCATCGCCACTTCCAGCGTGATCTGGCGGTCGAGGTAGCGGTCGCGCAGGCACTGGTCCATCGTCATCATGCCCAGCTTGGCGTGAGTCATCATCACCGAGTGGATCTGGAATTCCTTCTTCTCTCGGATCAGGTTACGGATAGCCGGGATGTTGAGCATCACCTCATGCGCCGCCACTCGTCCGCCGCCGTCGGTGACGGGCAGCAGCTGCTGTGACATGATGCACTGCAGGGAGTTGGCAAGCTGGGCGCGGATCTGGTCCTGCTGCTCGGAGGGGAACACGTCGACGATACGGTCAATCGTCAATGGTGCGTTGTTCGTGTGCAAGGTGGCGAACACGAGGTGGCCCGTTTCGGCGGCGGTGATCGCCGTCGAGATCGTTTCCAGGTCTCGCATCTCACCAACCAGGATCACGTCCGGATCCTGTCGCAGCACTCGCTTCAGCGCGCCTGCGAATGACAGGGTGTCGGAACCGATCTCACGCTGGTTGACGTTGCAGCGCTTGTGCTGGTGCACGTACTCGATCGGGTCCTCCATCGTCACGATGTGCAGGTCCTTCGTCTCATTGATCACGTTGAGCATTGCCGCAAGGGAGGTGGACTTGCCTGAACCGGTCGGTCCGGTGACCAGCACCAGGCCGCGCGGCAGCATGATCACTTCCTTCATGATGTTGGGCAGCAAAAGCTCGTCCATCGAGGGGATCTTCTCGGAGATCGCTCGCATCACCATGTAGGTGGACTCGCGCTGGAAGCCGACGTTGCAGCGGAAGCGGCCGATACCCTTCTGGCTGTAGCCGAAGTCAAGCTCACGCTCGAGCTCGTACTTCTTACGCTGGTCCTCTCGGATCATCGAGTAGGCGAGGGTCTTCACATCCTCCGGGGACAGCGGCTTGTAATCAAGTCGCATCAGCTTGCCGTGCACGCGCAGCGTGGGCGGCACCCCTGCCGTCAGGTGGATGTCCGAGGCGCCATGCTCCACGAGCTGCACCAGCAGATCAAGGATCGTATAATCCATAAATACTTCACCATGCATCCGGGAGGATGCTTATTGGCCGCCTGAACCCAGGCGGGACACAGATAAATATTGTATCACTCGCGGCCCCGCATTGACAGGTTGTCAATGCCGGTTCCGAGCTTGGCGGTCCGCCTCCCCTGTATCAGAATGAACCGGGCAGGGCAAACAGATTAGCAGGAATTCAGCCTGCTTGCAAATGATTTATGCTCTCCATGACCGATCGGTCATGCACTGCTGCCGGCAAAAAAAATCCCCGCCCGCAATGCGGACGGGGACAGTCGTTCCAGTTGGCTTACAGGGAGGAGAAGGACTCCACCTCTGCAAGGGTCGGGGCAGCTTCCGCGAGCAGGCCGCGGGTTGCGGTACCACCGGTCTCCTGTGCGAGCTCGGCGTCCTCTTCGTAGTCCGGGCGGGCCACACGCAGCAGTTCCTCAAGGGAAGTCGTGCCGTGCAGCACCTTCTTCACGCCGGACTCCCAGAGGGTCAGCATGCCCTGGGTACGGGCCAGCTTCTTCACTTCGTGGATCGCCGAGGAGCGCATCACGAGGTTACGCATCTCGTTGGTCATCGGCATGATCTCGAAGATGCCGTTACGGCCGCGGTAGCCGAGGTGGTTGCAGAACTTGCAGCCACGACCGCGGTACATCAGGATCCTGTCCGGGTAGTCCGCCGGGTTGTAGGCGCCGCGGATCAGGTCCTTCTCCATCTCGTTCGGTTCGTAGCTCTCCTTGCAGTGCTGGCAGAGCTTGCGCACCAGGCGCTGCGCCATCACGCCGATCAGCGAGGCGTTGATCAGGAAGGGCGGCACACCCATGTTGGTCAGTCGCGGAATCGAACCCGCGGCATCGTTGGTGTGCAGCGTGGAGAACACGAGGTGGCCGGTCAGTGCGGCGTTGACCGCAAGGTCGGCAGTTTCGAAGTCTCGGATCTCACCAACCATGATGATGTCCGGATCCTGTCGCATGAAGGTACGCAGGGCGGTGGCGAAGTTCAGGCCGACCTTGTTGTTCACGTGCACCTGGTTGATCTTGTCGAGCTGGTACTCGACCGGGTCCTCCACCGTCATAACGTTCACGGTCTCGTTGGCCATCTTGCCCAGCGAGGCGATCAGCGTGGTGGACTTGCCGGAACCGGTGGGGCCGGTGATCAGCATGATGCCGTGGGGCTTGGCGAGGATCTCGTTGAAGCCCGCCAGCTCGTCCTCGTCGAAACCGAGGTCTGTCAGCTTGAAGTCCGCACTGCTCTTGTTCAGCAGTCGCATGACGATCTTCTCACCGTTGATCGTCGGGCAGACGCTGAATCGGATGTCGAACATCGCATCGCGGATGTCCAGCTCGATTCGGCCGTCCTGCGGCTTGCGGCGCTCGGAAGTGTCGCAGCGCGCCATGATCTTCAGGCGGGCGGTCGCCGCGGCCACGGCGTGGCGCGGGATCGTGAGGATCTTGTGCAGCATGCCGTCCACGCGGTAACGCACGACGGCATGGTCCTCCTTGGGCTCGATGTGGATATCGGAAGCTCCGTGGTCCACAGCGCCCGTGAGCACGGTGTCCACCAGCTTCACGATCGGCGCCTGCTCAACCTCGGCCATGGTGGCCTTGTCGGCGAGCGTGTCATCGATCACGTAGCCCTTCTTGATCTGCTCCTGGCGGAAGTCCTCCATGTGCTTCTCAGCCTCGGCGGTCACGCCGAACAGCTGGTCATAGGCGAACTTCATGCCGTGCGGGCTGCAGATGCGCGGCACCACGTCGAGGCCGGTGCTCAGGCGGATGTCGTCGATGGCCAGCAGGTTGAGCGGGTCAACCATCGCCACGATCACGTTGTTGCCCTCCTGGCGGACGGGCATCGCCTGGTGGCGCGTGATCATGTCGGCGCTGATCAGGCGGGCGACATCTGTATCTATCTTTTCCTCATAGAGGTCGATCTGCTGGATGCCGAGCTGTTCGGCCAGCACGCTCTGGACCTCATCCTCGGTGGTCATCTGCATCTCGATGACGACCTCACCGAGTCGCTTGCCGGATTCGCGCTGAGCCTCCAGCGCCTCCTGCAGTTGCTCGAGGGTGATCACCTTCGAGTCTACAAGCATCTCTCCCAGTTTCTTCTGCATTGGAGATTTCGTCTCCTGTGAAGTGTTTTGAGCGCACGCGACCGGCCATGAGCCAGCCTGCGCGGTGTGCCCCTCCGGTAACTATACAGCACGCCCCGGGTTAAGCACCCTCTAACACCGAAAGCAAGGGGAATTTCCCACCACCGCGCACAGCGCACCTTTACCTATAGACCCGCCCCCCACGATTTGGTTCTGGCTGGAGCCGAAATCTCCGTGAGGAATTCCGGGGTGACGCTATAATCAGGCTTTAATACGGAACCAGGGAGGTAGCCATGTCACATCCGACCACACCGCAAGAGATCATTGTGGATGCTGACCACCGTATGGCCCAGAGCCTCGAGTCAATCAAGCAGGAGCTTGTGCACCTGCGGGCCGGCCGGGCCTCCACTTCGCTGGTGGACCACATCAAGGTGCACGCCTACGATTCCGACATGCCGATGAGCCAGCTGGCCACCATCTCCACCCCGGATGCCACCACGATCATGATCACCGCCTATGACAAGGGCAACCTGGCCGCGATCGAGAAGGCGATCCAGCAGAGTGAATTGGGCCTTACGCCGCAAAACGACGGCAGCATCATCCGCCTGACCATCCCGCCGCTCACCGAGGACCGACGCAAGGATCTCGTGAAGGCCGTCGGCAAGTACGCCGAGGATGGCCGCGTGTCGATGCGCAATGTGCGCCGTGATGCCAACGACCACCTGAAGAAGCTCAACAAGAACAAGGAACTTTCCGACGACGAGTTCCATATATATCTTGAGAAGGTGGACAAGAAGCTGGAGGTCCACCTCGAGGACCTTGAGAAGGTCATCAAGGACAAGCAGAACGAGGTCATGGAAATCTGAGTATGATCCGAGCGGTACCCGCACAGCCCGAAA
The DNA here is from genome assembly GCA_022646745.1 of Planctomycetales bacterium. Classification (GTDB taxonomy): domain Bacteria; phylum 4484-113; class 4484-113; order 4484-113; family JAFGCY01; genus JAHEFU01. Next base: position 1,843,907 of record CP060262.1, read on the forward strand.
GCGCAGTGGCCGAACTTGAGGCGGCCCTGCGGGGCGACCTGATGCCACAGCACGTGGCCGTCATCATGGATGGCAACGGCCGATGGGGCAAGCTGCATGGCATGGAGCGCCTGGAGGGCCACCACGAGGCGATCAAGGCCGTGCGGGCCACCGTCACCGCGGCGCAGGACCTGAAGCTGCCATTCCTAACGCTGTACTGCTTCTCCACCGAGAACCTCAACCGCCCGGCTGATGAGATCCACGGCCTGTTCGAGCTGTTCATGGCCGTGCTGGACTCCCAGACCGAGGAGCTGCATGAGCGCCAGGTGCGCATCATCTTCAACGGACGGATGGACTGGCTGCCGGATGAACTGGCGCGCAAGTTCCATGCCGCCGTCGAGCTGACGAAGCACAACACCGGCCTCACGCTCAACCTCTGCGTGATGTACTCCGGCCGGATGGAGATGATGGACGCCATCCGCAGCGCTGCCGACGCGATTGCCAGCGGCGAGCTGGCCTCGCGCGACCTCGATGAGGAAAGCTTCCGCCGCTTCCTCTACCAGCCCGAGGTGCCGGACCCGGACCTCATCATCCGCACCTCCGGCGAGCAGCGCATCTCGAACTTCCTGCTCTGGCAACTGGCCTACAGCGAGCTGGTGTTCACCGAGGTGCTGTGGCCGGACTTCTCCCGCGCGGACTTCCTCGCGGCGCTGCTCACCTACCAGCAGCGCAATCGCCGCTTCGGTGCCGTGTGAGATGCTCAAGCGCAGCATAGTCGGATTCCTCTACGCCTTCGCATTCACCTTCATGATCGTCCAGAGCTGGCCCTGGATCCTGGCAACGGTCACGCTGCTGCACCTCGTGGCCCAGTACGAGTTCTGCGCGCTGCTTGGCAACCCGCGCCGCTCAACGGTCGTGGTGCACTGCCTGTTCTCCACCGTAGTGATGGTGTTCGTCGCGCTGGCGCTGCATGGTGACTTGGAGGCGCGCTCCATCCCGGCCGTGTTCCTCGCGATCGTGACTGCCTATGCGATCTACTTCGTCTGGCAGAGTGAGCGCCACCGCGAGCAGTACGACCGCTGGGTGATGCTGCGCGGCCTGGTGCTCCTTACGTTGTCATATTCCCTGTTCGCGCATGTGGCGGCCTACGACGGCGCCTTCCCCTACATGCTGCTGCTGATCAGCTCCAGCTGGGTGGCGGACACGGCGGCGATCGTGGCCGGCAAGACGATGGGCCGCACCCCGCTGGCCCCGGCGATCAGCCCGAAGAAGACGGTCGAAGGCGCGCTTGGTGGCGTGCTGGCCGCCGGCGTGGGCTGGATGATGGCCTGGCTCATATGGCCGCATGACGGGGCGATGGTGGACTTCATGGCTGTCAACGGCCTGCGGCCCTATGCGTTGCCACTGCTGTTCGTCACCGGCGCACTGATCGCCGTGGTTGGCATCTTCGGCGACCTGACCTTCAGCCTGTTCAAGCGCAAGGCCGGCCTGAAGGACTACGGCAAGGCGATGCCCGGGCACGGCGGCTGGCTTGACCGCTTCGACTCGATGGTGCTCGTCACGCCCTTCATCTGGCTCCTGACCTATGGGATGTAGCGGAGGCCAGAATTCATTCTGGCAATAGTCTGGATAGTCAGGATAGTTTGAATAGTGAAAGTAGTAGCGGCGTCGCCATGCGACGATTGGGAGAGAATGCCGCGAAGCAATGAGCAATGAGGCGTGAGCAATGAGCCCAACTTACTTCTTTTTCCTTAGCGGCTTCGCGTCTCCACGTTGACAAAACCGACACTAGCTGACTCGTTGCCAGCCGAGCGCAGCGAGCTGCTACCGCTGGTGCGGGTGGCTTCGTTTTCCTCCGCGTCGCTTCGACTCCGCGTTGACAAAACCGTTACTAGCTGACTCGTTGCCATTCGAGCGAAGCGAAGCGCGCATCCGCGCGGGCTTCCGTGTGCTCGCCAGTCTGGCTCTGTTCAACGAGGAGACGCGGAGAATCAAGAGAGGCGCGGAGAATGTATGGACAAACTCCAAACGAGTGATCAAATGAGGTATGTAGCGGTGTCGCCGCGCGACAACTGGGAGGGAATGTGGCGAAGTGCGCTTGTCGATTGAATATGAAGTAGGGCGACGGTAACACCGCCGCCGCGGATGGGGTTTTACCCCATCCTTACTTCGTCAGGCAAAAAGCCATGGGTCCGAAATGCATCTTTCTCTGTGGAACTCTGTGGATCTCTGTGTATTAGAATTTTATCCCTCCCGTTCATTGCTCTGATCCACTCTGGCGCAGCGAGCTACTACCGCTGAAGCGGGTAGCTCCTTCCCCTCCGTGGTATAACAGGACTGCAAGGCTTGGCTCCGTATTGTTGCTGGCGGGCAGGATATGGGGAGTGTAGTGATGGGACGTATCAATTTGATTTTGGCAATGCTGGTTTTACCTCTGGTGCTCCTGTCATGCACCTCGGACTTCTGGGGAAACGATGAACCGGACTTCATGTTTTTCCACTTTGAAGAAGTCACGCATGAACCAAGTGTTGTCAATACAGGCGACACCGTGCTGATCAGCTACAAAATGGGCAGCGAGCGAAACTCGAACAGGGCCGCATCGGCACGTTTCGCTATCCCGCCGCAGATCACGGTCACGGGGGGCGAGATCACACCGCTGCTCCCGACGGACTATAGCCCGGGCGGCCCCGTGCCGGACTTTGCGACGGCCCAGGCAAATTACAAGGCCGTCGAGCATTACCCCGGCAGCAATGTGGACATCTACCGTGCCTACCAGGCACCCTACTACTACATGCTTTTCAAAGCCCCAGACGAACCTCAGATGGTTACTGTGCAGTTCTGGATCGGCCAGGCTGATGGTACTTCGAACAAGGACCGGCATTTCCTCGAACTGGAGGTGCATTAAGATGCGCAGACCATTCCTGCTTCTCATTCTGATTCTGCCAACTCTGTTCCTCCTGAGCAACGCCTGCGGCAGCTCAGGTGGTTCATACAATGAGGTTCCGGCGATCATTGAAGTCACGCACAGCCCGGCAGTTGTGCATGCCGGAGACATGGTGCTGATCAGCTACCTGATTGGCAGCGACACGGTCTGGGACAATGGCGACTTCCGCCCGCTGCTTGGTACACCGGATGTGCTGAATGTCTCCGCCGGTGCAATCACCCCGCTCGCGGCCTCGGTCTATACCCCCGGCGCGCCATTGCCGGATTTCGCCACGGCCTTGTCAGCTTTCGAAGGCTACAGCGGTTCGGACGACCCGGCCAGCAATGTCAGTTACAGTTTCCAGCAGCCTTTTTACTACATGCTCTATCAGGCTCCTGATACACCCCAGACCGTTGAGATCGAGTTCCATCTCGGCGGCGGCGGTGGCCCTGAATCCCCGCGGGCCCGGCATACACTGGAACTGGAGGTCAACTGAGATGCTGCGTGCCAATCTGCTTCTGATTCTCATTCTGCCAACTCTCATCCTCTTCTGCGCCGGCTGTTCCTCAGGCTCAGGCCAGTACCTGGAGTATGAAGTGCCGGTTGTCAGGGAGATGGAGGTCTTCCACGAGCCGGTGCTGCCGAACTACACGGCGCTCGTGCGTTACCGCATCGATTTCGAGACGGTCAGCATCCCCGTCGGCACTGAATTCAGCAACACGCCGCGTCCGCTGGAGGCGACAGTCTCCGAAGGGGAGATCGTACCCCTGCTGCCAGCTGTCTACGATGGCAACGGGGACATGCCGGATTTCGCTGAGGCGTCATCCGCCTGGCAGGCGCTCGGCAATGTCACGGCCTCCGGCACGGAGCACCCGGCCTACCAGTCACCATTCATCTGGTTCCTCTACCGCGCCGCGCCGCAGGAACAGAACGTGCGCGTAGACCTGAACCTCGGCAACGACGGCGGCCCCGGCAACCGCATCCACTCCGACAACATCCTCGTGCAGTGGCCGTATGAGTGACCCCTCAGCGCCGCTGCATGATCAGCACCGGGATTCGGTGCGGGATTGACAGCTCGCCCGGGAATCTGGCGGCCAGCATCTCCTCCAGTTCATTGTCAAACGCCGCTTTCTGCTCATCTGACAACACGCCGGATGCCCCCATCCCGGCGCAGGCGAACATCCGCCGTCGCCACTGCTCATGCGTGAATGCCACCGGCGTGTCGAACAGGAATCCCTGGATGTCCCAGCAGTTGTCAGCGGTGAAGCGCTTCAGCGCGCCGTCGAAGCCGCCGAGCTTTGAGTGGTAGGGCCAGGCCGGGTTGTATTTCAGGATCAGCTGCTCCGTTGCCTCGCAGGCAGTGCCCGGCAGCGGCAGCCAGTAGTACCACAGCGTGACCAGCTCCCCGCCATCACGCAGGATGCGCTGCACCTCCGCCGTAGCCGCGTCGTGCTCAAACCAGTGCCAGCAGGCCGCCGCCGTGATGACGTCGAAGCTGGCATCCGGGAAGAATGTCTCCTCCGCCGTTGCCACCACGTAGTCCAGCGAGACCCCGGCCTCAGTGTCCAGCCGGTTGGCCTGCTCGATCAGCTCATGCGAGACATCGAGCCCGGTCACATCCGCGCCGCGCCGCGCCAATTCGCGTGAGAACAGCCCGGTGCCGCAGCCGAGGTCAAGGATGCGCTGCCCGCTGCCGCCGATGCGGTAGCGTTCCAGCATGTCGTAGAGTTTGGCCGGGTAGCCCGGGCGATGGTCCGCATAGTCCTGTGCATGGGTGCCGAAGTTGACAGTCACGCCTTCAGCTTAGCCGATGCCGTCGTGCCAGTGTCTGGGCTTACTTGTCTTCGGGCAGCTTCCAGCGATCGGCGGCCTGCTCGGCGGCGCTGTTCTCCTCCACCGGCTGCTCCAGCATCTCCGCCGGCAGGGCGTTGACACTGATTGCGCTGAGCACCTTGTCCGCATCCACCCCACCCGGCAGCACGGTCCATTCGGTACGTTTCGCCTCAGGCACCGGGCGCAGGCCGTAGCCGACGATCACGAGGTCCGGCTCGTTGCCATTCATGGAGACGCGGTGCAGCGAGATGTCCCCCGGCTGCGGCTTGGCGCCGCTTGTGAGGATGTTCGTCGGCTGGCCGCTGTAGGGGTTGCGCGGCGGGTTGAGCATGATGCTGTACTCACTGAGCTGCTCAAAGCTGTCCGGGTACTGGCCGAAGCGCTCGTGGTACTCGACGGATGCACGCGCAATGTCGATCATGTTCTTCTGCACCAGGTGCTCATTGGCGGAAACATTCCACCAGCCGATCAGCCAGGCCATCAGCATCGTGAACAGCACCACGGCGGCGAGGATCGGCAGGCAGCTCAAGGGGCTGAGCTGCTTGGGCTCTTCCTTCACCTGCACCGGCTGTGTGGCTGCCTTGTCCATCGCGCCGCGATAGCTTAGCGGATGGCAATGGGATAGCGGGAAATTCGGGCAATGAGCAATGAAGATTGAGCAATGAGCCCGGCAAACATTGTCTGCCTCTGTGGAACTCTGTGGATCTCTATGTAAATCATGTACATTCTGCTTCTGCTCTTCCTTCGCGTCTTCGCGACTTAGCGTTAAAAGCATCCTTCCAACCAGAGCTTGCTGCCGCCTGAGCGCAGCGAGCCGCGCATTCGCGCGCTTCACACCCTGCTCGCCAGACTGGTTTTGTAATCGCTGAGTCGCTGAGACGCTGAGAAAAATACTTATATAAACCCAGCGCCCCAGCGTCCCAGCGTATAACAAAACCGTCATTTTCCTTGATATATAAGCTAGACAACTACAGTTATCTGAGTTATTAACACTCATATATGAAACATTTCTACTGAATTTCTGGTAAATAAGTACTGTGGCGGGGCTAGTCCCTTCACATCGTTTCAACTCGGACATGGAGGCGGGGTATGAAATTCGACAAGTTAACCCAGAAGGCGAGGGAGTCCCTCGAGAAGGCGCAGCAGGCCGTATCACAGCTGCACCAGAGCCAGCTCGACAGTGAGCACCTGCTCTACGGCATCACCTACGTGGACGGCAGCATCATGCCCAGCGTGTTCGCTGCCGCCGGCATCGACGAAGCTGACGCGAAGTCGCAGGTCCGCAAGCTCGTGGAGCGTGGCCAGGTGCTGGATGACAACGCATCCGGTTCCACCGCGCAGATCTACCTCACCCCGGACGCGGCTGACATCCTGAAGCAGGCCGAGGATGAGATGGAGCAGATGGGCGACCGCTACGCCGGCACCGAGCACATCCTCCTGGCAATGATCACGCTGCGGCGTGGCCCGGCCGCGGCCCTGCTGAGCAAGCTCGGCCTGACGCGCGAAGTTGTCTACCAGGCATTGAAGGAGCTGCGTGGCAACCGCCGGCTGGACAGCGAAAGCGGTGAGGAGACTTACCAGACCCTGGAGAAGTACACAATCGACCTGACCGAGCGTGCGCGCCAGGGGAAGATCGACCCGATCATCGGCCGCGATGTGGAAATCCGCCGCACAGTCGAGATCCTCTCACGCCGCTCGAAGAACAACCCGGTGCTGATCGGTGAGTCCGGCGTTGGCAAGACCGCCATCGCCGAGGGCCTCGCGCTGCTGGTTGCCGAAGGTAATGTGCCCGAGGTGATCCGCGACAGGAAGGTGCTCACCCTCGACATGGGTGCGCTCGTGGCCGGCAGCAAGTTCCGCGGTGAGTTTGAGGAGCGCCTGAAGGCCGTGCTGGATGAGGTCAAGGCCGCACGGCGCGGGATCATCCTGTTCATTGACGAGCTGCACACCATCGTCGGTGCCGGCGCCGCCGAGGGCAGCATGGATGCCTCGAACCTGCTGAAGCCAGCGCTGGCGCGCGGCGAGCTGCAGTGCATCGGTGCAACGACCATCCGTGAGTACCGCAAGTACATCGAGAAGGATGCTGCGCTGGAGCGCCGCTTCCAGCCGATCTTCGTGGATGAGCCGACGCCGGAGCAGGCCGTTGCCATCCTCAGGGGACTGAAGCAGAAGTACGAGGAGCACCACGGCATCGAGATCAGCGACGCGGCGATTGACAGTGCAGTGAAGCTCAGCGTGCGCTACATCAGCGGGCGCTTCCTGCCGGACAAGGCGATCGATGTGATCGACGAAGCCGCCAGCCATGTGCGGATTGACAACATGGGCGCGGCCGGTGAGCTGCGCAGTATCGAGGACGAGTTGGACAGGCTGCGTGCCGACGAGCAGGAGGCCTACCTCGCCGAGGACTACGAGCGCAGCGCGCGCTGCCACCAGCAGGTGCTGGAGCTTGAGGCCACGGCCCAGGCCGAGCGCGAACGGCTCGCTGCCGAGGAGCACAGCGCCGTGCTGACCCCGCGCGACGTGGCGGTGGTTGTCAGCCGCTGGAGCGGCGTGCCGCTGGAAAGCATGTCAACGGAGGAAAGCAGCAAATACCTGCAGCTCGAGCAGCGCCTGCACGAACAGCTGGTCGGGCAGGATCCGGCGGTGTCCGCCATCGCCGAGACCGTGCGCCGCAACAAGGCCGGCCTGACCGAACCCGGCCGCCCGATCGGCAGCTTCATGTTCTGCGGCCCGACCGGCGTCGGCAAGACCGAGATGGTCAAGGTGCTGGCTGAGGAGCTGTTCAGCTCGCGCGATGCGATTGTCAGGATTGACATGGGCGAGTACACCGAGAAGTTCTCGGTCACCCGCCTGATCGGCAGCCCGCCGGGTTATGTCGGCTACGAGGAAGGCGGCCAGCTGACGGAAGCCGTGCGCCGCCGGCCCTACAGCATCGTGCTGCTGGATGAGATCGAGAAGGCGCACCCGGATGTGCTCAATGTGCTGCTGCAGCTGCTGGACGACGGCCGCCTGACGGACAGCAAGGGCGTGACGGTGAACTTTGCCAACACCATCGTGGTGATGACGAGCAACATCGCGGCGCATGAGATCGCGGACTTCACCGACAACCGTACGGAGTCCGAGCTGGAGGCCGCCTGGCCGGAGCTGTCGAAGCGCGTGCTGGATGAGCTGCGCCGGCACTTCAAGCCGGAGTTCGTCAACCGCATCGATGAGGTTGTGGTGTTCCACACCCTGACCCGCGAGCAGGTGAAGCGCATCGCCCGCCTGCAGCTGCGTGGCACCGAGGAGCGCCTCGCCGAGAAGGGCATCACGCTCAGGCTGACCGACAGCGCCTGGGATTTGCTGGCCGAGCAGGGCTATGACCGCAGTTTCGGAGCGCGGCCGATGCGCCGGGCGATTGCCAGGCTGATCGTCAACCCGCTCAGTTCACTGCTGATCGCACAGGAACTGCCCGAGGGCAGCGTGGTGCAGCTGGACGACGACGGGGCTGGCGGGCTTGCAATGAGCACCGTCACCGCCGGCACAGCAGTCAGTGCCTGAGTACTTCCAATGGGTATTGATCGGCGGGGTGCACAGCCCCGCCGCTGACTCCCCACGCTGAAGCAAATGATGCCGGGTCGGCTGCCAAGGGCGGTCGGCCCGGTAATTTCACCCATTTAACCCTTGTTTATCCTCATCCCGCTCCCTTCGATAGAATTAGCGCGTTTATAGGCAGCCCTGGAATGCCTGAGGAGAAACGACCATGAACATACGGATCCTGAAACGGATGCTGCTGTCCGGCCTGCTGCTCTTGAGCGCCTGCGGCGGCACCAGCAACATCGGCCCCAACTCTGGCCCGACCACACAGGACAACGTTAACCCGGTGATCGGCTCGATCAGTGGCCTGCTGGACGGTGACACGGTCAGCGGCACGGTGCCGATCGCGGCCAGCGCCACGGATAACAAGGGCGTGGTGGCCTTCAGCCTGCGCATCAACGGCGACCAGGTGGCGAACACTGCCGGTGGAGCGCTCAGCTTCAACTGGATCACCACGGGCGGGGCGGATGGCAGCTATACGCTGGTCTTCACCGCCTCTGATGCAGCCGGCAACACCACCACCCGCAGCTACGGCGTCACCGTGGACAACGGTGGCGGCACCCCGGCGACGGGCACGGTCGGTGGCAAGATCTACGCCCCCAACGGCGTGGACCCGATCAGCCAGGCGCTGATCTACCTGTTCGACAGCAGCAAGCCGGACAACATGGGCACTTCAGATGAGACCGAGCCCGACGGCAGCTTCGAGCTGGCCGGCATCCCGGTCGGCAGCCAGACCTTCGTGATGAAGAAGGGCATCTTCGAGGACACCTTCACCTTCAATGTGCAGGAGGGTGCCAACACCCTGCCCAGCGGCCTGACCACTTTCGACGCCGCTGACGCCGGTAGCATGCTGGTGGTGACCGGTGCCTACGACGTGATCGAGAACGTGCTGGCAAAGCTCGGCCTCGGCGAAGTGGACGGCTCCGGCAACCTGGTGCTCGGCAGCGAGATCTTCGACCTGGTGGATGGCGCCAGCAAGCTCGACGATGCCGACTACCCGAACTTCGACACGGTGTTCATCGACAACCGTGACTACACCGGCTACAAGACCATCTTCCTCAACTGTGGCAACGAATGGGAAACCCCGTTCTTCTCGGATACGGATGCCGTGGCCGACCTGAAGAGCTGGGTCGAGGACGGCGGCCGCCTGTACTGCACGGACTGGTCATACGACTTCTGCGAGCAGCTCTGGCCCGAGATGGTCAGCTTTGAGGACACTGACGGCAGCGGCGATGGCTTCAGCAGCACGCCGGGCAACACCAACGAGGCCCAGCTCGGCGCCAGCCAGAGCACGATCCAGGCCGACGTGGAGGATGCCTTCCTGCTGAGCTGGCTGGATGGCCGTGGCGCCGCCAACTCCGACAACACCATTGACGTGGCGGACTGGCTGCCCAGCTGGACAGTGATCAATGACGTCAGCGATGACGTGAAGGTCTGGGTCAGCGGCGAGGTCAGCTTCGGCTTCCCGACCACCGCTGCCCAGCGTCCGCTCACCATCTCCTTTGATGCCGGGACCGGCAGCGTGCTGTTCTCCAGCTACCACACCGAGGAGTTCGCCTCCACGGACCTCACCGCGCAGGACCGCGTGCTGCAGTACCTGATCTTCGAAGTGCTGTAGATCATTCCTCGCTGGACGATATAAGAGCCGGGTGGCCCTGTGCCGCCCGGCTTTTTCATATGCGGCGCTTGTCCCTGTCGATGAATTGTGAATAAATCCGGCCAGCCGGTTTATCGCTTCGGCGGCATCGGGTATTTTATATGGGCAGGCCTGCGGGCCTGTGTGCAGCTATCGGACGGGCGCGCACATACCAATTGGGGAAGAACATGTCTGAGGGAAACGGAATAAAGATGCGGATCATAGCGCTCGACGAGCTGATGAAGTGCTTGTCGGAAGTCGGCCGCAATGAGGAGGATCCGGACAAGAAGGACCTCCTGCGTTCCCTCTACAAGGCCGCCAAGGAACGCCACGAATTCCTCTCGCTCAACCGCGTGGAGGATTAGTTAGCAGCCAGCAGAAAGCTGATAGCAGACTCAGCAGAACGACTGCTTGATGTGCCAACGGGAAAGGGCAATTTGATTTTGGCCCCACGCGTTTTCCAATCTCGCAGCTGATGCAAGCCAGTCTGCTTTCCGCTCCCCGCTCCCTGCCGGCTAGTTAGGCAGGTTCAGCCACTCGAAGAACAGGAACTGGATGCGGCCGATCAGCAGGCTGACACGCGCCATCACCGTATAGCCGAATGAGGCGCCGAAACTGACCATCACGAACAGCACACCGATGCGGCTGATCCGGCCGACGGCACCCTTGTGCTCCAGGCTGAAGAAGAAGTACATCATCGTGCAGAACACGCCCAGCAGGATCACCGGCGTGATGTACCAGGTGGCGGCCGTGAATGGGGACATCGTGTCACTGACCTGGGGCAGCAGCGTGCCGGAGATCCTGTTCGGGATCTCCATGCCGGCGTAGCCTGCAATCAGGATTGCGAATGCCAGCCGGCTCAGCCAGCTCAGGCTTGGCACCACCCGCAGCAGGATGCACAGGCCAAAGAACAGCGGCAGGATCACCCAGGGATCGAAGTTCGGTCCCGGTGTCAGCGGCCGCACCACCTGCGGGGCCACACTGTTCCAGTAGGTGTTGCCGGTGGTGTATCCGAGGGACACTCCGAGGAACAGGGCCTCGGCCACCTTGAAGGCCGGGTTGTCCTTGTAGATGAAGCTGAAGATCAGCAGGGTCAGGCCGGCTGCGATCCAGACGCCGATTACTTCACCCATCAGGCCTCCCCCCTCACCGGACGGCGCCGGTCAAGCACGTAGAAGAAGTTGGCAATGATGATCGCCAGGATGATGAACACGTGCACGGCACTCTGCGCATCGAGGCCCTTGGTGGCCGGCCCGTCACTGCCGGTGATCGCTTCCATGTCAACCAGCTTCTCGTACTCCGCCGCTCCCTTCATCCCGCCGATCAGGCCCGTGGCCTGGCCCGCGGTGTAGTACGGGTAGTACTGCGGCGCACTGACAGCAGTGCAGCTGACGATGAAGGGGATGCCGGCGCGTTCAGTGCCGTAGGGAATCCAGAATTCCGGCAGGCCGACGCTGGCAATGTCGAATACGCACTTTGTGTCAGACAGCTTAGGCGCATCGCGGAAGATCTGCATGCTGGCCGTCTCGTTGCCGTTGTAGTCCGTCGGGAAGGTGCCGGTGAAGCCCTGCCCGATGCCGATCATGATCGCCTGGTTGCCAGTCTTGTAGCCGAGGAACACGTAATCCTTGCCGGACTGCAGGTCCTTGTATGGCTGGCTGCCATCAGGCGCGCTGTAGGCCAGCACGTCCTCCAGCCCGCGGCTGGCCAGCCCAGGTCCGTCCGGGATCAGGGTCAGCACCACCGGGCGGATGCCCTTGCGGAAGCACTGGTGCAGCAGCGCGATGTACATCGGATGCGTCTCGGCCTCGGCGCTCGGGCCGTAGTCCGCGCTGATCACGATCACGTCGCCGGTCTTCAGGCTCTCGATCAGTTCAAAGCCGTTCTGCACCTCGGGCGTGATGCGGAAGGGCATGCCAAGCGGCTTGATCAGCGGGATGGCAACGCACAGCATCACGATCGAGTAGATGATCCGCCGGTCGAGGTTCAGGATGATCTTGGCCAGTCCGTGCATCAGTCGCTGCCTCCCATGTAGGTGCGCTCGATGCCGAAGATGATGCGGATCGAGATCGCCACCTGGCTGAGGATCACGCCGAACATGATCGCGCGCTGGGCGGCGCTGTTGGGTACGTTCATGATCCAGCTGGCAACGTCGGACAGGTCATGCCCGCCGGGCAGCGGCACCATCTCGCCGATCGGCACGCGGCCGAGCATCACGATGCAGCCTGCGATCAGCAGCGCCGTGGCTTCGAAGGAGCGGGCGCGGAAGGCGCGGAAGGCCGCCGAGGCAATGAAGAAGGCCAGCAGTGAGAACATCGTCGCCGCCAGCGGCGTGAAGATGTTGTCAAAGATCCACATGAAGAAGCTGCCTTCGGTGATGTTCTTCTCGGCGAAGCCCGGGAACGGGGTCCAGAAGAACGCTGCGATGAAGGTCAGCGCGAAGGCACCGAGTGTGATGTAGCTGTAGGCATAGCCCTTGCGGCGCAGCTTGATCTTCGTCATGTGGTGCTGCACGGCGGAAAGGATGCCCAGCAGCAGTGCCGCCGCGGCGAGGATCACGGCCCAGCTCTGGGTGAAGCTGGTCAGCGCGTCATTCGCCATCTTGGCGGGCACGTAGGCCTGCAGCCAGAGCACGATGCCGGTCAGGAAGGCCAGGATGATCGGAAGCTGTTTGCGGAAGAACATCATGGGCTTACAGGGCCGTCCACAGCCTGGTCAGCAGCGGGCTGCCGAAAGTTGACAACAGGGTCCCGATGAAGATCATCAGCATCACGAAGGCCTTGGCGACGTCCTGCCCGCGCAGGCTGCCAAGCAGCATCGGCTCACGCGAGAGGTAGGCGCTGGCGGCATACAGTTCCTCGCCGATCAGCGTATAGTCGCAGGTCGTGATGAAGAACGGCAGCTGCGCCTGGGCGTCGGTGCCGGCGATCTGGATCGCCCCGGTGGTGTTGCCCGTCTCGGCCAGCAGCAGGCTCTCCGCGTAGAAGTAGCCGAGCAGGAAGTTCGCCGCCGGCTTCTCGCGCAGCATGATGCCGCAGACTGATGCCGTGTAGCTGAACTGCTGGTCCGTGAGGAAGTAGATGTTATCCTCACGGTAGTTGTCAGGGCGGCCGGCCTCCAGGTAGGCGTTCTTGACGACTTCCTGGGAGACGGTCATCACCACCGGGTCGAAGCAGGGCACCAGCAGGTCGCTCTCATAGGTCGCGACCTTGCCGGCGATGCGGCCGAGGATGTTCACTGCAGCCACCGTGGAAAGCGTGGCCAGTGAGTCAAGGCCGTTGATGTGCAGGACGGGCTTGCCCATTTCCGTGGCGCGGCCGATGGCCTCGTCCACTGCCTCCAGTCCGGCGATGCGCCGGATGAAGATGTTCGGGTTCTTGCGCGCGGCAAGGATGAAGAACATGATGATGATCGAGAACACCACCGCAATCAGCAGGCGGAACACAGTGTTGGTGTTGAACCACTGCTCCTTCGCCTGCACCGTGCCGGCATCGAACTGCTGGGCGCGGCCGGCGGGGTCCACCACCAGGCGCACTGCCATCTCACCGAGGGCCGGGCCAATCGGGTTGATTTGCTGCTCACCGGCTGTATCGAAGCTGATGTACTTGGAGATCACCATGTAAAGGTCATCGGGGTGCAGGGTCTCGTCGCCATCCACCACACCCCAGCCGAAGATCTCCGGGTGGCCGGACTTCTTATCCAGCGAGGAGAGCAGTACCGGGGCGGTCTCGGTGTCGTGCCACTGGCCCTCGACCTGGATCTGCGGCATCAGCTCGAGCAGTTCATCGCCCTCGAGCTGGAAGGTCAGGATCACGGCAGTGCCGTCGTCATTGGGGTGGTCGGCAACCTCGATCGATGTTGCCTGCTGCGCCTGGGCGGGGAAGGGAAGGAGGGCACACACGAAAACCATGAGGGGCAGCAGTACTGCACCGAAGTTCCGCGTGTTCGAAAAAGCCAGGATTCGCACTTCCTCTTAGACCGCCGGCGAGAATCGAAGGTGACGTCGATTGTAGCTCAAATATGAATATTTGGGAAATGAGTAGTCAGCGGTCAGTAATCAGTGGTCAGACAGGCAATCAGAAGGGAGCAGCGCTGCCCAGTCCGGCGCAGCCGTGACGAAGCTGCGCAAATGCGGGATGTGGAATGCGGAAGTGCGCAACTTGTTTGCGCACAATGTGGAGGTCAGATGGAGTCTGACAACCACGCCTCGCTTACGCTCCGCGTGGCAGGCAAGGTTGGAGTCTGGAGTGGGGAGTGGGGAGTTTGGCTGGAGCGCGAGCATTCAGCTCGCCGGAGCGGCAGCATGCTGCCGCCTGATCTTCTGCCTTCCGGCGGCGGGGCGCTGCTGTCACCAGGAACCAAGAACTAAGCACAAAGAACTTCCTGGTTTAAACGGATGGCTGTCGCCATCCTGGGCAAGGCTCGGTGGCCTTGCCCTACTCATTCTCATTTTGCCTCTCATTCTCATCCTGCTTCTGCTTCTCATTCTCATCCTGCTTCTCATTCTGCTTCTGCCCACTGACAACTGACAACTGGCTACTGGTCACTGAGCACTATCTCATTCCCATCCGGGTCACGCAGCACCCCGCTGTCAATGTCATGCCCGCGCGCTTCGAGCCTCAGCAGGCAGTCCTGCAGCGCGCCTGGCGTGCGGTAGCTGACAAGGATGCGGTTGTGCGTCATGCCGCTGTCAATGAGGATCAGCGTGTTGTCCTGGCGCAGCTCCCAGGTGCCCGGGTCGCTGCCCTCGCCACTCTCCAGCCCGAGCCAGCCGTACCAGTCGCACAGACCGCGCGGGTCCGGCGTTGCCAGCACCCAGGTCATGCGGTCCGCGGCACTGCCTGGCCAGGCCGGCAGGCCGCGCTCGGTGTAGGGTACGCCCTCGAGGAACATCCGCCGTTCCAGCGGGAAGGTGTTGAAGAAGATCCCGTTGCCGGCCGGGTCGCGCAGGGTCAGGGTCTGTGCCCCTTCCTCGTCCAGCGCGAAGGCGGTCTCGGCCTCGATCCCGCGCAGCGTTGCCAGTTCCGCGATCACCGCGATGTCACCGCCGCGCCAGTGCAGCAGGTTCTCCCGGATGTAGCCCTGGAACAGGTGCAGCTCGGTGGAACCGAAGCGCAGCGTGGCCCAGTTCTCCTCGGGCCGCCCGCCGATGCGCTCAAAGCCCAGCAGCTCGTAGAAGGCCAGCGCCAGGCTGAGTTCGGCGCAGCAGATGTTCGGGCAGAACCAGCCCAGCCGGATGTCAATGTCAGGTGCACCCATGGGCAATATCTTAGCCGGGGCTGGATCCGCCGGGCAGGCCCCTGCGCCCGACTGGTCTCAATTAGCCCTGAAGTGTTATACTGCCCCAACTGAAGGAGTGAGGTGCATATGTTCAGATACACCGCTCTACTGCTGCTGGCCGTGCTTGTGATGCCTGTTGCGGGACAGGCCCAGACCTCTGGCTCCGCTTCGCCACCCGTCATCTGCAGCATCGATGGCATCCCCATCTGCGAGGAAGTCTGCGGGACCCTTTGCATTGAGGCCTCAGCCTGCGATGAGGATGGGATCGCTTCGATGACCATAGAACTGGACGGTGTGGTGGTTGCCAGTGCTGAGGATGGCTGGATCAGCTACGACCTCGACCTCGGCGGACTGTCGATCATGCCCCATTACCTGATGGTGATCGTGGAGGATGAGTCCGGGGATGAGACATTCGGCGGCATCGAGTTCATTCCGGTTGGTCCCGGGACGGCGTTCATGCCGAAGCCGATCGAATCCGGTCGCTGTAAGGTGCTCGGGATGGTGATGGAGGACAATTCCGGCGATGAGTTGCCGGATGTGCCAAGGGGCGGTGCCAGGGTCGGCCTCTACAGGGCTGATGGCACTCTCTACATGTCCACAACCACATTGGACAGCGGAGCTTTCAGGTTCCTCGGTGTCAGTTGCCTGCAGAGCCTGACCCTGAAGCCGATCCTGGAAGAGACATTGACACCTGAGACCTGGCATCCGATGTCAACAACGGTCGGACCATACATGGATGGTGTGTTCGATGCCGGCGTGATTGTCGTGTCAACACACTGACAACATGCCGCACAAGGCGTTAGCGGGAGAGACTACTGCCTGTGGGTGAACAGGGCAAACTGGAACAGGAACTGGCTGGCCTGCAGGCCGAGTTGCTGGAGCGGGACGGGCAGCAGCTTGCACCTGATCCGGCCCTGCTTGCCAGGCAGGCCGATCTGCTGGCGGGCCTGGCACGCTATGCGGAATCCCTCGACGTGCTTTCTCGGGCCATCCAGCTGGCCAGGGAGTCAACCGGCCAGGCTGACCCGCTGCTGCACAAGTCGCGGGCCGGAATCCTGTTCGAGATGGAGCGTTGCCAGGAAGCACTGGAGGAGATATCGCGCTCGGCCAGGGCCCGTGAGCAACTGGGGCTCGACGAGGACTGGGAGTTGTCAAAACTGCGGGGCAACTGCTTCTACATCCTCGGCCGCAATGAGGAGGCGCTGGCCGCCTACAGCCGGGCCGAGGACATCCAGCGAAGGCAGGGCATGCCTGTCTATCCCTACCTGCCGATGAACCGCGGCGCTGTCTACATCTCGGAGCATCGTCTTCAGGAGGCTCTGCAATGCTTCGAGGAGTCGGCAACACTGCTGCAGGCACAGGGCATGCAGCCGCACTATGCACTGGAGATGAACCGTGGCGTGCTGCTTTCGCAGCTCGGCCGGATCGCTGAGGGACTGGAGGCCTACAACCGGGCCGAAGACTTGCTTAGGGAGGATGGCAAGCCGGAGGATGCCGACCTGCTGATGAACCGTGGGATTGCCTGTTACCGGCTGGGCCAGGCCAGCGAGGCACTGGAGCACTTCCGCCGCAGTGAACAGCTGCGCCATGAGCGCGGCATGCAGGAGTCATACGTGCTGGTGTTTCACCGTGCGATCGCTCTGCAGCGCAGTGGCGAGGTGCAGCAGGCCATCGCCCAGGCCTACCGCGCGATTGCCATCTGCAGTGAGCAGGGACTGACAATCAACCGCTTCGTGGCCGAGACCCTGCAGGACTGGCTGGCCAGCGGTGCCACAGAGCCCGTTGCCAGCGAAGGGGAGGCCGCCCAGTGCAGCTATGATGCCTTCATTTGCTACCGCCGCAATGTGGCAATGGGGCATGCGATGCTGCTGAAGACGCACCTCGACCTGAACGGCCGCTCGGTGTTCCGCGACCAGGACAACCTGCCGGTTGGCCGCTTCCGCGAACAGCTGGCGGAGGCCGTCTGCAGCTCGCGCGTGCTGATCCTGCTGCTGACGCCGGGCATCTTCGAGGAAGCTGACGACGATGATGAGGACTTCCTGCTGTTCGAACTGGCAACAGCGCTCAGCTGCGGCACGCGCATCATCCCGGTGGCGATGGAGGGCTTCATCTGGCCGGAGGCCTCCGAACTGCCGGCGGAGGTGCGCGGCATCGCCCAGTTCAACGGCCTGTCCTTCTCCAGTGAGTTCTTCACCGCCTTCATGGACAAGCTGCTGAAGTGGATGGAGTAAGGGGTGCGGAGGTCAGCCGTAAGGTTGACAACGTGGAGACCTGGCGAATGTCAGACAACGAAAGTTCTGGATGAATAACTAGGGGACACGAAGATCTTGGCAATTTCCCACTCCCTGGATTAAATCTTGGCAGTATGGCTACTGCCCGGAGACTGTTGATGGCAGCCCTTCGATGTCATATCCGCTCATAAAACGGTCCGATTCCAGCCATGAACAGCAGATGACTGCGAAGCGTTCATCCAGCCTTACATTGACATAGTCATAATCCGAGATGAGCGTGGGTGGTTTGAATATGTACTCATGGCTTTCGCTTGTCACCAGGTAAATAAGACCCTGCCTTTCAAAATAGGAGCGCAAAAGGGGAATTGCCTTTACCTCGTTGTCGAAGTCATCCCCATCATGTTTTCGAAACAGCCAAAGCAGGAACTTGCCGCACGGGTCGCCTGCGGATATCCTCAGGCCCGGGAAGCTCGTGTAAACGTAGTCATCTCCGGGGGTTTTCCACCACATGAAGAAGCGCTGCCTGTCGTAACCCAGTGATGCCATATAGTCTCGGTACTGTTCCGAAAATTCTCTACTGCGTCTGCGTCCTTCCAGGTGCTGCAGCAGAGATGGCTGGCTGTTGCCAAGTGCTGCGGCTGCCTGATCCAGAAACTCCTGCTTGCTCTTGTCGTACTCATTGTATGACTCCCACTCGAAAAGCACATTGCCTACGTTGTCAAGCAGATACCAGGGAGTGTGTTGAGAGTAGTGCTCGCGGTCGTTGATCACCAGCCTGGCCAGGAATAAAGATGGCCCAACCGGTTCAATTGTAAATGTGTGGCTAAGCCAGATCGCTGTGGGGAAGCTCCTGATGCGGTCGTCAATGACTTCGTAAGCGTCGGGGTTGCTCAGGGCAAGTCCAGCCGGGGTCATATCATTCTCGTCATCGTCTCCTATAAGCATGTAAGCCAGATTGCCGTTGTCAAGGAGGATCATGGTCCACGGCCAATGGGCATCGTGATGAATTGGATAGTGGACCAGCCTGAAGGATGTATCCATCAGCCACGCGTCATCTGACGAATCCGTGACCAGCAGCTTTCCTGAGACGATGTCCAGCTCAGCTCTTTCTTTTGCAACGAATCCGGGAATCTGCTGCCGGTTGACCATCTGGCCCTGAGAATCCAGCACACTGAGCATGCCAGATTTGTCCAGCATCACGAATCCTGTGCCAGGGAACATGATCGTGTGCGCGATGTCGGAAAGTTGCCAGTCCGGGCGGTGCATCAGTTCATCGCCATTTCGATCCCAGAGGTGGAAGCCACTCTTCTTGCCGAACCAGACGGTGTTTCCGTTTCCAACAGTATGGATGTTGTAGAACTCTTCACCGAGCTCGCTTTCGGTCACTCGCCAGCGCTCAACAAGGTTCAGCTCAACGGGTGCCGCGCTCCACGCCATTTGGCTGGGATAACTCAGTAGTAGGCAGGTAGCGATTAGCTGCCGCGTCAGCCAGCGCTTGTCCATGCCGGTTCTCCTGAAGTGATATTGATAGAAGTTTAGCATAGCAGGGATTAAGCAGTTAAAAGCAATTCTCACGAATCCTATGGATCATACGGAGCAGACGCCAGGCTGGCGCAACCACTATGCGGAAAGTGATTGTCGCCTTGCCCTACTGACAGAAAATCAAAAAGGACGGACCCTAAGGCCCGTCCCTGATAAGTCCTGCTTCCCCAAGCAGGGGCGAATAACTAACTCAGTGCTGAGCAATGAAGAGTGAGCAATGATCCCATGCAACCCGGTAGCCAGTCTCATTGCTCATTGCTCATCACTCATTGCTTCTTCACGCTCCCACCGGCGCGCTGGCAACAGCCTTCAGGCTGTCGGCGAATGCGTTCATCACCGTCTCCAGCTGCTCCTGCGTGATGATCGCCGGCGGCTGGATGCGGATCGTGCTCGGGTTGTTGATCGTCTGCGCAACCAGCACGTCGCGCATGAACAGCTCGTCGGCGATGCGCGTGCCGAGCTCCGGGGTCTGCAGCTCAAAGCCGATCCACAGCCCGATGCCGCGCACCTCACGCACCAGCTGCGGGTTCTGCATTGCCAGTTCGGTGAGCTGGGCCTTCAGCCAGGCGCCCTTGTCCTCGGCCTGCTGCAGGATGTTGTCATGTTCGTAGACCTCGATCGAGGCCAGCGAGGCGGCACAGGACAGCTGGCTGCCGGCGAAGGTGTTCGTCAGCCACCAGGGGTTCTTCTCCATCCCCCGGAAGTCGGGGTCGTTCTCACGGTGCCCGTGGAAGGCGCGGCTGTTGGCAATCAGCGCGCTCTGCGTCGCCATTCCGCCGCCCAGCGCCTTGCCGAGCGTGACCAGGTCCGGCTCGAGCCCGAAGTGCTCGCTGCAGAACCAGCGCCCGCTGCGGCCCCAGCCGCTCTGCACCTCATCCACATGCATGATCGCACCGACCTCTGTGCAGCGTGCGCGCACCGCCTGCAGGAACTCGCGGCTCGGCACGTTGATGCCGCCCTCGCCCTGCACCGGCTCGACGATCACGCTGGCCACCTCGGTGGTGATGCTGTGGTCGAGGTTGTCAATGTCGTCGTAGGTGTGCACCTGGAAGCTCGGCAGCAGGCTGCCGAAGGGCTGGCGCAGCGGGATGCGGTTCGTCGCGGCGAGCGCGCCGGTGGTCTTGCCGTGGAAGCTCTTGGAGAAGCTCACGTGCCGCGTGCGCCCCGTTGCCAGCCGCGCCATCTTCAGCGCGGCCTCATTGCTCTCGGCCCCGCCGCAGTGGTAGTAGACGTACTGCAGGTCGCCCGGCGCGCGCTTGGCAATCTCGCCGGACAGCACCGCTGCCAGCGGGTTGAGCAGCTCCTGGCTGTACAGCCCGATGCGCTCCATCGCCTGCTGCACGCGCTTCATAACATGCGGGTGGCGGTGCCCGAGCAGGAACACACCGTAGCCGCCGAGGCAGTCGATGAAGCCGTGCCCGCTCATGTCGTACATCATCACGCCCTCGCCACGCCATTCAACGGCGTGGCTGGGGTTCTTGGCCGAGCGCTTGTACTCGATGAAGCCCGGGTTCATGTGCTCCCGGTAGTTGCTGAAGGTCTCATCGAGGATGCGCTTGCGATCCGCTTCCTCGGGATATGCATTGAATAGGTAGTCGAACATTGTTCCTCCCCGGGCCGTTTCGCCCGCCTGCTGCTCCGGGATAAACCCGGATTGTCAGATGTCCTGAATCATTCAGGCAAGATCGGCTGAATGGGAGGCCTCCGGCACCTTCTGCGGCATCAGCGGAGGTTCATGCGGATTGTGGGGGTTGCGCCCGTCATGCTGCCAGCCGCGCCGGATCAGCGGGTTGTACACCCAGGACGGACGGATCACTATTACTGCCTGGTCCACGGACTGATTGTAACAGCCCGGACAGGCCCACCAGGGCCTTATGCCGGGGCTTAATTCAGCAGGTGCGCGCCGAAGCCGATTTCCTCGACACTGCGCACGAAGTGCTGCGGATCGCCCGGTTCAGCGCGCAGCTCGATCAGGCAGCTGTCGCGCTCTGAGCTGACTTCCACGTTCAGCACCTCAGGCAGCTTCATCAGCGTTTCCTTGACGCGCATCGCGCAGCCGCCGCAGTGCAGCCCGGACAGGCCCAGCCTGAAATGGTGGGCGGATTCATGTGCCTGTTGTTCCTGTGTTTCGCTCATAACCCTGATTTACCTCCCTGTGCAGCGCAATTAATGTAACCTCCGTGGCCGCCGTGCGTCCGGTTATGATGTGTTAGCGATGGTATTGCAGCGCAATCAGGACAATGTGGCGGTTCGCAACGAGCAGTTCACTGTCCATTATGAGGAGATCCATCTCCAGGCCTGGCGTCTTGCGCTGTACCTCTGCGGCCGTCGTGAGGACGCCGAGGACCTGCTGGCTGAGACCGTGGCCGGAGCGATCCGTAACTTCGACAAGCTGCGCGACGTCAGTAAGTTCAAGGGCTGGTTCATGAAGAGCATGCGCAACCTGCACATCGACCACATCCGCCGCTCAAAGAGGCAGATGGACGTGGCCGATTTCGGCGGGGATGTGATGGTCTGGGAACGGCTCGGGCGTTACCCGCAGATCGAGGGGCCGCAGCGCAGTGCCGAGGCCCGGCAGATCTTCCGGGCAATCGACATGCTGCCGGAAAGCCTGCGCACCCCGCTGGTGCTCAACGCCCTCGAGGGGCTGGACATCCGCGAGATCGGGGATGTGATGGGGCTCGGGCAGAGTGCCGTGAAGGTGCGTATCCATCGCGCCCGCAAGAAATTAATGGAACTTCTCGGTGAGGATTTCGAGGTCAGCTAAATGACTGGCATGGGTAAATACAGCAAGGATCCGCTTGATCTGGCCAGGGGCCAGATGGACTTCGCGCGGATGGCATCTGATGCTCCGACGAGCAAGCAGATCCTCTTCAAGGCACAGACGATCATCCCCGCCGTACCGGCCAAGCCGGTCTGGCAGAAGGCCGCCCCCGCTGCGGGTGCCGCACTGGCCGCCGGCCTGCTGTTCGTGCCGGTGATCCCGCAGGGCAGCAGCCTCGAGCGCCTGGACGTCAATTTCGAGGGCAGCCTGACCCGTGAGCATGCCCAGCAGATGCAGTTCGAGATCCGCAATGCGCTGCCCTCAGACATCCTGATGGGCAGCAGCTTCAGCGCTGGCAGCACGGCCGATGCCGGCCAGCTCAGCCTGAGCTTCAGCGCCGCCGGCGAGCCGCAGCTGTCCTCCACGGTGGAGCGCGTCGTGATGGACAAGGCCGGTGAGAATGGCCCGCTGTTCGGCAGGCTGGACAGAGCCGCTGAGCTGCACAGCCGTGACAGTATCGTCAGCCGCGCAGTTGCAATGTTCGGCGGCAGCGGCGATGCACCTCAGTATGTTGACCCCGGCAACCAGACCGCCCGCGAGATCCTGCGCAACCCGGAGCTGCTTGAGCAGGGACTGGGCAAGGTGCTCGAGGAGCAGGGCTACGCCATTGGCGGGCTGGAGTTCCTTGACCGTCCCGCGGCCGATACCGCCGATTCCGGCGACCTGCGTGTGATTGAACTCGACTGCTGGCCACGCGCCATCCGCTTCACGGTGGATGCGCCGGACCTGGCCCGCTTTGAGCACAATGACCTGCGAAATGCCTGCGCAGTCTGGCTTGATTCGATGAACCTCGGTGCCAGCCGTCCCGGCCTGGCGCAGATGCCGTCCCGCCTGCTGCCGATCGTGGTGGAAGTCGTCGGCCCCGATGGCCGCACGGACCGCCACCTGACGGAGCGCCTGCAGGCAATGATCCAGCAGCCGGATGCGCAGCAGATCACTGACACCAGCAGCTGGAAGCCCCAGCTTGTGGTCAAGCAGGCCGTCAGCGAGCTGATGCAGGACGGACGTGACTATGCGGTTTCATATGAGCAGGTTGATGATCCGGCCTACAACCGCGACGTCAACTTCTACTGGGCCACGGTTTACCTCTCAAACAGCACCGAGCAGGAGCCGGTACTGGACGAGCGCACGAAGGACCTCGAGCAGCAGATCGATTTCTGAGGCCGCAGTCCCATATCGCCCCTCGTGGTGTTTCAAGCAGCTGCGAAGTTCCACAGGTTAATTCCCGGCTTAATTGCGAATTGCTCTCAATGTAATTCCCGCGATAAATGCAGGTCTGCTGCACATTCTTTCGCTTATCCCCTGTTGGGTTTATCCCCGCGACGCAAGTAAAAGCGGTGCTGCCATGATCCATTTGGGCCAGCTCCAGGGCAGGACTGCCAGCTTCCCGGAGGCCGGGTCAAGCCCGTTGGTCGCTTGTGATCTGTTCTGCCGCAAATGATGTTTGAGGAGGGCAGTAATCTGGGAATTGTAAGTTGGTTCGGCTGTTATATATCCCTGCCCTGGAAGAACCGTTGCGGCATAGCTCAGGTCCGTTTCACGGGCCATTCCCGCATAGTTCTGTACCGGCTATGAAAATTCCGGATTCGTGGTATAATTCGGCCTTGATGCGGACTTCGCGCAAGTGGGCTCCACGTCAACCATGGGTTTTTCCTATAATAGTACTATTATCATGTTTAGTGGAGGGCGATATGCGCTTTATCACGAACTTCCTGCTGGCCCTTGCCTTTGCCGGGCTGGCGCTGTCGGTGGCTAGCTGCTGCAGCAGCGACGGTGATGTGCTTCCTGTTGTCCACGATGAGGGCGGCGGCGGTAACGTCTAAGTTTGAATCACTGGCAAAGATTGACTGAGCCTCCGGAGGCCCGGTCATTCCAAAGGAAGGGACCTTGGTCCCTTTTTTTTTGCGCGAAAATACTGCATCCCCTGTTACTCATACTGCCTCAGCTTCTGACCCCTGCCTCCTGCCTTTTGCTTTTTGCCTCTCCAAGCCCGGCCCTCCAGATTCCAGCCTCAATTAACATTGTCTATTATTGACTAATTGAATCATTATGGTAAAATACACTAACAATCGTATAGGGAGGCAGTGATGGATCTGAATGCGCAGTTGTTTGAGGACAGCACGGTGTATTGCCTGCTCTGGGCCTTGCAGCATAAGGGAGAAATTGACAGGGGAATCCTCATGGAGCATGGCTTCACGGACGTGGAAGCCGCCAACATCCTTAAGGACGAGGCCGGCCGCCTGCGTGCCCTGAAGCGCCGCGTAGCCTCCGCAGCCGCAATCACTCCCGAAAGCCTGGCCGCCATGCTGCGTGCGAAGCTGAGCGAAATGCTGTCGCGCGTGGAGAAGAGCACGGAGCTGTCCAGCCTGCTGCGCAGCCTGAAGGGCCTGCCGGACTGGCTGTTCCCGCAGTGGAAGCTCGAAGCCGAAGAGCAGCGCAACCTCGATGCCCTGCGCCGACTCGCGGAGAAGTCCGGCGTGCTGCCGGCGCTTGGCGGCTGAAGCCGCTCAGGCGGAGGTCCGGCGCGAGCCAGGCGCGGAGGTCGAACGCAAGCTCGGCAAATGGAGCGCGTAGCGATTGCACGCGTTTGCGTATAACAGCTGCGCATAACGATGCATCGTGCTCGTATGGGTGGTTCTGTCAACGCTAAGTCGCTAAGTCGCGAAGCCGCTAAGAAGAACATGGAAAAGGAAATTGGTACCGGCGCTGCCTTGCAGCGCTAACACGAGAGAGGCATCTTCGTGCGCAATGCGATGCGAGTGGAAGGGAATCTGAACCACCAGGGCACCAAGACACCAAGCGGAAATCATTCTCTCCCAAGCGTGATTCATCGCGCACGAAGTCACCGCTCATGCGCTGGCGGCACCGGGTGCCGCCGGTACTCTTCCTCATTCTGCTTCTGCTTCTGCTTCTGCTTCTCATTCTGCTTCTGCTTCTGAAAATCCTCGTGCCCTTTGTGCCCTTTGTGCTTATTCCTAAAACCATGCCCGCAACATGCACCATCTAAAATTAATCCATCCCCCGAGGAAGGTGTTCACGATGAAAGGCGCACGCAAGGTCACGCCCCCGACTGGAACGGAACTCAGCTGCCAGGGCTGGGTGCAGGAAGCGGCTTACCGCATGATCCAGCACAACCTGGCTCCCGATGTGGCGGAGAACCCCAACGAGCTGATCGTCTACGGTGGCACCGGCCGCGTCGCACGCAACTGGCAGTGCTTCGATGACATCCTGCGCCACCTGCGTGCGCTGAAAGGTGATGAGACCCTGCTCGTGCAGTCCGGCAAGCCCGTCGGCATCTTCCGCACCCACGAGTGGGCGCCGCGCGTGCTGATCTCCAACAGCATGCTCGTGCCGCACTGGGCCACTGGCGACAAGTTCCGCGAGCTGGAGGCCGCCGGCCTGACCATGTACGGCCAGATGACCGCCGGCAGCTGGATCTACATCGGCACCCAGGGCATCCTGCAGGGCACATATGAAACGCTTGCCGAGCTGGCGCGCCAGCATTTCGCCGGCAGCCTGGCCGGCACGCTGACCGTCACCGCGGGCCTCGGCGGAATGGGCGGGGCCCAGCCCCTGGCAGTCACCTTCAATGACGGCGTGGCGCTCTGTGTGGAGATTGACCACAACCGCATCATGCGCCGCATCGAGCAGAACTACCTCGACACCTGGACCGACAGCCTCGACGAAGCACTCAGCAAGTGCGAGGAGGCCGCCAAGGCCCGCAAGGCGCTCTCGGTCGGCCTGCTTGGCAACGCCGCCGAGGTGCTGCCGGAGCTGGTCAGGCGCGGCGTGAAGGTGGACGTTGTCACCGACCAGACCAGCGCGCATGATGAACTGCACGGCTACTACCCGGCGGGCCTGTCCTTCGCGGATGCCAACGACCTGCGTGAAAAAGACCCGGCGGAGTACATCGCCCGCAGCAAGGACAGCATGGTGACGCACTGCCAGGCGATCATCGACCTGAAGAATAATGGCGCGATCGCCTTCGATTATGGCAACAACCTGCGCGGCCAGGCGCTGGCGCATGGCCTGACTAACGCCTTTGACTACCCGGGCTTCGTGCCGGCCTACATCCGCCCGCTGTTCTGCACCGGCACCGGCCCCTTCCGCTGGGTGGCGCTCAGTGGCGACCCGGCGGACATCCACGTGACGGACCAGGCCATCAAGGACCTCTTCCCCGAGAAGGAGCACCTGCACCGCTGGATTGACATGGCGCAAAAGAAGGTCAGCTTCCAGGGCCTGCCCTGCCGCATCTGCTGGCTGGGCTATGGTGAGCGCGACCTCGCCGGCCTGCTGTTCAACGACCTCGTCAAGCGCGGCAAGGTCAAGGCCCCGATCGTGATCGGGCGCGACCATCTCGACAGCGGCTCCGTTGCCAGCCCCAACCGTGAGACGGAGGCGATGAAGGACGGCAGCGATGCCATCGGCGACTGGCCGATACTCAACGCGCTTGTCAACAGCGTCAGCGGTGCGAGCTGGGTCAGCGTGCACCACGGCGGTGGCGTTGGCATCGGCTACAGCCTGCATGCGGGCATGGTGGTCGTGGCGGACGGCACGGATTCCCAGGCGGAAAAACTGCAGCGCGTGCTGACAACGGACCCGGGCACGGGTGTGATGCGCCACGCCGATGCGGGCTACGAGGACGCCATCGAATGCGCCAAGGAACGGGATGCTAGGGTGAGTGGAGTGATATAACCCGAAACCCGATCCCGCCGCACCTCAGCTATCATCAAGTCATGGCAGGCAAGTCAGAGAACAAGACCAAGGCCACCGAAGTCTCGGTGGACAGCTTTCTCGCGGGAGTCAGTGATGCAAAGAAGCGTGCGGATGCCGACACGCTCGTGGCACTGATGAAGCGCATCACCAAGAAGGAAGCGCAGATGTGGGGGCCGAGCATCATTGGCTTCGACAGCTACCATTACCGCTATGACAGCGGGCGGGAAGGGGACATGTGCGCGCTGGGCTTCTCGCCGCGCAAGGACAGCCTCAGCGTCTATGTGCTCGACGGCCTCGATAACTACGGCGATGCGCTGGCAAAGCTCGGGCCGCATAAGATCGGCAAGAGCTGCCTGTACATCAAGCGCCTCAGCGATGTGGACATGAAGGTGCTGGAGAAGATCCTGCGCGACTCATACAAGTACGTGAAGCAGAACCTGGATGTGAAGTAAGAGAGGGATCAGGGACCTGGGACCGGGGATCAGTCACCAGGGAACAGGGAACGGGGAACAGGGAACAGGGAACAGGGCGGAAGTATTCTGGGCTATTCGTCAGGCCGAGGCGAAGAATCCTTGGCAAGGCCGGAGGCCGCGCAGCACGCCTCCGTCGTGGAAATGGAATGCCGTTGGTCAGGCGCGTACAGTTTGACAACACAGAGATCCACAGAGTTCCACAGAAATTGGCAATGTCATGATCCTGGTTTCCTCTGTGTATCTCTGTGGAACTCTGTGGTTAATGACTCCGTGTTCTCCTCCAGCTCCATAACCCGCCTGGGTCTGGGCCTCCGATTGTGCGACTTGCGCCGCACCTCCGTCTCTCCCTCCGCTATCCTCTTCCCCATGGAAATCACCGGCACCATCCTCGAGCGCAGCCGCGCGATCCAGTTCAGCAGGCGTTACCTGCTGGGCTGTCTTGACCAGATCACGGACGAAGCGCTTGACTTCCGGCTCACGCCGCCGAATGGTCAACTGACCTACAGCATCCGTGAGCACCTGCTGCACCTCGCCGATGAGGGGGAGCTCTGCGTCTGGCTCAGCAAGCACAAGCGAGACATGCCGGACGATGCCTGGCGGGTGAAACCCAATGGCGACGGCAGCTGGACCGTGCAGGGTGACTGGCCGACGCGAGACAGCATTCGCACCGAACTTGAAAAGAGCTGGGCCATGCAGGATGAATTCTTCTGCGGCCGCCCGGCCACGGAGATTGACGCCGTAATTTCCGACACGCACCCGCAGCTAATCTGGGAGGCGATCGACTGGCTGCTGATCCATGAAAGCCAGCACCGCGGCCAGGTGATGACGCTCGTCCGTATGGCGGGCTTCGAACCACCGAAATGGCAGTGAACAGTGGTCAGTAGGCAGTGGTCAGTAGTCAGGTGAAGTTGGCAGAATCAGAATGAGAATGAGCAGATTCAGTTCCCTGTTCCCTGAAACCCCGATCTGCTCATTCCGCTTCTCATTCTGTTTCTCGTTCTGATCACTGCCCACTGACTACTCACCACTGTTCTATACTCATCCCATGATCAGCCGCTGCACTGAATTCGACTTCGTTACCTTCGGCCGCGAATATTTGCTCATCGCACTTGAGCGCTGCACCCCGGAGGTGCTGGACTTCCGCCCGGATGCAGGGGAGCATCGCATGTATTCAATCCGTGAGCACTTCCTGCACATCGCCGACATCGGCGAGCAATATGTCAACGTGAACTTCGTCGGCTTCTGCACCATGGACGCACACATGCGCCTGGCCTCAAAGGGCATGGGCAAGGAGTTCTGGGTGAACGGAGATTTCCCTGACAACGCGAGCATCAGGGCGGAACTGGAAAAGAGCTGGCAGCTGCAGGACGAGGTTGTTTTCGACAGACCGGTGGAGGACCTTCTGAAGCCGGCCACCCTGCGCGGTTCGACGCTGGCCGAGGAGCTGAGCTGGTTCATCTTTCACGAAAGCCAGCACCGTGGCCAGATCATGACCCTGATGCGCCTCGCCGGTGTGGAGCCACCGGCATGGTAGCTGCAGTTACTGCACCGGGTTGTATCTCACGATGGCGGTGGCACTGTTGTCAAAGTTGTCGACATCTGCCGTGCCGGGGCTGTCAACGATCACGAGCCTGTCCTCACTGCTGCTCACGTAATCCCCGAGCTCACTGAACACCACGGCCGTATCAGACAGAGTGATGAGACCGCTGCCATCGGAGCTCGACAGCCCGAAACTGCCGTAGCGCGGGACAAGATCCGAACAGCGTGAGCTCGGATAGATGCCACCGGTGAAGAAGTAGCCACCGTCAGGCGCAGCCATTACGAAGCCGAACGCTGAGCTGAGCTGCAGATTTCCCTGGTATGCCAGGTCTGAAGCAGCGAACCTGAAGATCGTGTTGTATATGGTGAATCCCTGCTGGACATTCCCGAACAGGCGCAGGCCGCCTTCGCCGTCATTCTCGATCCGGGCCATGCCGTACAGGAATTCCGGCAGGCTTGCATGGAACTGTGTGGCCGCGGAGACCGTTCCGTCGGTGGCAATCCTGCAAAGCACAGCACCACGGTCTTCCGGCGTGCCAAGGCCGCTGCCGGGTGTTGTTTCCAGCATGCAGAGCAGCAGCTTGCCGTCGGATTCAAGGCTCATCACACCAGTGGAGCTGGTACTGTCATTCGACCAGTACTTTGCATACTGCGCAGCTCCCGCGCTGTCCAGCTTCGCCAGGAACAACCCGTCGGTGATTCCCACCTCACCCTTCAGGTGAACGCTGTCGTCATCGGGATCACAGAGGATCTGCAGGGGGCGTTCGTCACGGAATGTCGGTTCGACCAGTTTATTCCACAGCAGGTTGCCATCCGTTGAAAGCTTGAGGATGTATGAAAACTGGGTCACGTCAGGCTTGGGAGCGACTCCGGCCCAGGCGCTGTTGCCGATCACCAGAACGTTGCCACTGCCATCCACAGCGATCCCATTGGGCATCTCCTGTTCAGGTCCAGTCAGGCGCGTGGCCCAGATGATCTCGAGGTTGCTGGTGAGCTTGATCACCGCAATGTCACCCTTGTCTCCCTGGCTCAGTTCATCGCGGATGGATGCCGTCACATAGATATCACCGTTGGCGGCGAGCGCCATGTAGGGCCTGTCAACGACCGGTGATGTGAGTGTCTCATCGTCCAGCCTGATCTCCTTCGCATCAAGCAGGTTGCCGGACTGGTCGTATCTCAGCAGCAGGTCGTAGAACTCCGCCTGCGGCTGGCTGACGTTGGAGCGCCCGATGCTCATCAGCCTGCCAGCGCTATCCTGCATGAACATGATCGGCTGGTCGGTTGCCGGAGAGCCCACACTGGAATCGAAGCTGTGCAGCCAACCATCGAGCAGCGGCACAGGGTAATCCTCCAGGCGCATCTGTGACACGGTGGCACTCCCGTTCCAGGCAACGACAGCCAGGTGGGCCTTTCCAGCCGGGCTGCTGAAAGTGCCATAGGGCTCGCTCAGCTCCATTGAATCGGAACCTGGGGCAGCGAAGCGCCAGCGGCCGGTGGAGTAGTCGGCGATTGCCAGGAATACCTGCGCTCCGGCATCGGGTTCGCCAGAGAGCACATAGCTGCAGCCGGTGGCGCGGCAGATCGCGGGAAAGTCATACTGGTAGATGGCCCATGAGTACTCCCCGGTTCCGGCAATCAGGTGCAGAGTGCCTCCGGAATCCATTGCCATGGCATCCTTCAGCAGGTACTGCGATCCGAGCCGGTTGTTGGTCCCGCTGCTGACTTTCGTTGCTGCATCATCAAGCAGCAATGGAGATGGCAGCCCGGCGAATTCCGGTGCCTGGATGCTGGCTGGATCCGGATGCTGATCCCGGAGTTCCGAGCCGGTCGAACATGACAGGCAGAGCAACATCCCGGCAATGCTGGCAAGGCTGCAGAGGACACTGAACAGCGTTCGAAAGTCCACAAACCACTTCATTCCTGTCATCTGGATTCTCCCGCAGCGGAATCCAGTCAGTTCGCTGGTCCCGCAATAGTTGGCCAATCGGCTAGGATAGCACGCAGGCAAGTGGTGATACCGCTCATATAATTTCTGTATGGCAGGACCATGCACAGAGTTGAACCTCATCCATTTCGGCCGCTCATATCTGCAAAAGGCGCTCGATAACAGCGCGGGCGTGCTGGACTTCCGCCCGCAGGCAGTGGCTATGGCGGCCGGTCAGCGGCTGTTCTCGATCCGCGAGCACTTCCTGCACATCGCTGACATCGGCGAGGTGTTCATTCTCGAGTCCGTGCTCGGCGAGCACAAGCCTCGCGGCAGCTGGCGCGTGATCTACGAGGACCGTGGCGGATTCAGCCTCGGTGGTGAATACCCGGATGTCGCGAGCATCCGCTCTGAGCTGGAGGCAAGCTGGGCCTTCCAGGATGAGCACCTGCTGTCCCGGCCGCAGGCGGAACTTGCAAATGCAGTCGGGCATCGCGGACGGACACTGGCGGAGGAGCTCGGCTGGCTGGTGTTCCACGAGAGCCAGCACCGCGGGCAGATCCTCACACTGATGCGGGAAGCCGGAGCGGAACCGCCACATTGGTAGGCTTGTAAGGTAACAGGAGCTGGGTTGTCGGCACTGGCGGAGGCCAGGCAGTTTGCCTGTCTCCATTGCCAAGCTTGCAGCTTGGCAACCATTGTGCGGCTTGCACCTTTGATGAAGCAGATTCGAAGCCCCTTCATTGCCAGGCTTACAGCCTGGCCTCCAATGGCATAGCTGCGCAACGCATCCTGTCAGCCGTGGCTGATCTTCATGTGCATCGCGGCCAGGTTACCGGCGCTGCGTCCGCTGGCAACGGCGCGGTTGATGCTCGGCGTGCCGGGGTAGTCGCCACACAGCAGCAGGCCGCGCTCGCGCAGAAGCTGGTCGTTGGCCGGGATGCTGCCCATCGCGCTCGGTACCGGCAGGGCATCTGGGATGTCGTAGCTGGCCAGCAGCTCCCAGTCGTCAACCTGACCGCCGAACCAGCTGAGCAGTTGGTTGCGCAGCGGGCCCTGCAGCTCATCCATGCCGCCGTCCATTATCAGGCTGTTGGCAATCAGCTGCGCGCGATTGCCGAAGGCATAGCCCAGCTGCACGTTGCTCGGGATCGCCATGCTGCAGACCGGGCCCTGCTCAGCACCGCCCGGCAGGTAGATGATCGGGTCAGCCGTCGGCGGGCTGGGCACGGCGAAGTGGAAACTGCGGATGCCGTTCATCCTTGGCAGCCCGGCCAGACCGGTCAGCCTGGCCGCGGTCGCGGCATCCGTTGCCATTATCGCCAGTTGGCAATCCACACTGGCACCGCCGGCAAGCCTGAGGATTCCCTTGCCGATTTCCTCCACCGGGCAGTTGCAGTGGATGCGCTGCGGGTCAAGCGGGCGGGCCATCAGCCGCGGCAGGGCCTGCATGCCCTCCGCCGGCAGGCTGGCCAGGCCCTGGCTGAACAGCAGCACCATCTCGCGCATGTTGCGCCAGGGGATGTCGAGTGTCTTGTCGAGGAATACCGCGGAGAAGAAGGGCTGTAGGAAGTCAGCGATGAAGCGCTCGCTGAAGCCGAGAGTTGGCAACACTTCGAGGGCTGGCAGGTCCAGGCTGGCCGGTTCGCTGCCGGCATTGGCCAGTGACAACCTGGCCAGCGCGGTGTAGTCGCCGAGGTTGGCCGGGCTGGAGCCGAGGCTCGTCAGCGCGCGGCCCGGCAGGCGCTGTGGGTCGTAGAAGGCGGACATCCGGCCGGCGCTCATGATGCGCGCCCCGAGCTGGAAGCTCTGCAGCCCGAGCAGTTCCATATCAACCGAGCGGTGCAGGGCGGCATAGGCGGTGTTCAGCACCTGGAAGCCCCGGTCCACCAATGTACCGTCGAGGTCGTCGGTGCGCATCCGTCCACCGGGTGCGTCCGAGGCTTCAAGCAGCAGCCAGTCCACCTCATTGGCCTGCAGCGCGGCGGCTGCTGCCAGCCCGCTGACGCCTCCCCCGATGATTGCGACTTCCGCCTTCACCATTGCATTCTAGCCAAGGAACGCACTTTTGGGGTATGCGCGCTCATGAGGAAACTGTGGAGTTTTACTTGCAGGGCCAAGATCACGATTGTCTTATCAGCTGCAGCATCCGCCGGAGGCTAATACAGCTCCGGGACCGGCGGGCTGAGTGCTGCGGCTGGGAAAAACAGGTGGTATCCTATGGAAAAGCTGCGATTGGGCAGGTTGTTCTGCCTGGGTCTACTGATTGCTGCGGCCGCTTTGCTGCCGTTGTTCACATCCCCCGCGAATGCCGCTGACGGCCAGAGCCTGCGCGAGAAGCGTGCGGAAGTCAGCGGGATGAAGCGCATCTCGGACAAGCGTGACGGTGAAAGCGTAGTGCTTACGAGGGAGCTGCCATCGCTGGCGGACTATGCCCCCGTGCCGACCGGGCATTGGGCCTACCCGGCGCTCAGGCACCTCAGCAAGCAGGGCCTGCTGAATGGCTACCCGGACGGATTCTTCAAGGGTGACCGCCCGCTGACCCGCTACGAGTTCGCCCAGGCGATGTCCAACCTGCTTCCGATGGAGCAGGCCGACAGCCAGGCACAGCTCGCGGTGGTGGCATTGCAGACGGAATTCTCCGGCGAGCTCAGCGACATCGCGGCGCGGATTGACGAGATCTCCATGCAGCTTGCCGAAATGCAGGCGCGACTCGGCGCATTGAGCGCGGCGAACGAGGCGGCCACTCCATAGGGACCGGGGATCAGGGACCGGGGACCAGGAGGTGCGACCACGCCAAGGCGTGGTAGTCGCACAACAGGAGGTCAGGCGAAAGCCTGACAACAGTGGTCAGTTGCCAGCGGTTGGTGCTCAGTAGCAGCGGCGCCCCCGCCGCTGGAGTGTGTAAGGGGATCTCTGCATTGCCAGCTCATCAATGAAGCCTGGCCAGCTTGCTGCGGAATCAGCCTTAGTTTTTCCACGCCACAGGCGTGTTGCGCGGCCTCCGGCCTTGCCTGGAGGAATCTCTATAGCTAGAGCCATGGGTTGACATCGCCGCCTGCTTCTTCATCCCCGGCGGGGCTGTGGCTTCGTGGAGCAGGGAACTACGGCATGTACTATGGAATCAAGGGTGGCAAAGTCGTTTACATCGGCAGATCTGGCAGTATTCTGGATCGGATAAATACTGGCGTATGAAGAAGAGGTTTGACGATACGATTTGAATAAAGCAATTCCAAGACTTGACCAGTAATCAATCCAGGGCGATAGAGGATTTCCTGATCAGGACAACCAGAGGTGGTCCCAGACCACCACATGGCACCGGTCAATTATGGAACAAACGA
This sequence comes from Planctomycetales bacterium, assembly GCA_022646745.1. Classification (GTDB taxonomy): domain Bacteria; phylum 4484-113; class 4484-113; order 4484-113; family JAFGCY01; genus JAHEFU01. The sequence goes on from CP060262.1 coordinate 1,877,724, forward strand.
AACGAAGTCTGGGCCGGACATTCACACCATAAGGAATGGTATGAATGGGCAAGAAGGGAAATTGACAATAGAGGTTTTCAGTTCCCGGATGAACTGCTTTAGAATGGAGTCAGCATGAAGCATCCCGTTATCGGAAAGTTGTACCTTTATTCCCCTTGTGCTGAATTCACAGTTCACATAACGCCGGTCGAATACTGCAATGCAGGATTGTTCAAGGGAGCTCTGCTGTGCTATATCTTCAAGCCTGAAAAGTCAGCGGAAGAGTTGTACTCAAATGCCAGCGGTGATGACCTGCTCATTCCCGCGTTCTTTACATTCAAGGAATACTTCAGGGATGGATCATTCTCATATGTTCCTGCCGACAAGTCCGTTCCTCTGCCATTGTTTCGCCAGCATGGATTTAATTCTGACATATTGAGAAGGGATTTTCGCCCCGACAAGTGGTATGACATTAGCGATAAGCTGATTCCTGAGAACATCATTCCTGACCACTGTTCGCCTGGAGCCTTGTCCTCTTTACCTGGAATTTGCAAACACGTTGCCAAGGCACTGAATATCGACATTAACTGTGATCAACTATATCCTGACGAGGAAGAGGATAGCAGGAAGTCGCAGTTGCCAGCGGATGATCATGTCAACAAACGCAGCATGTTTCTTGTTGTGTCGATTCCACATGGCCCGGATGCCTGTAAGAATCCTGAACAGGACATCATGGGGATTGAGGATGCGCTTATTGCTGCCCTTGTGCCTGCCAAACTGGGGACCTGTGATGGAGATGAAGCAGGCGAGAATGATACTGACCTCTTTGTGAAGATCCGCCCCAGGAAGTTTCCGGAAGCAATTCAGGCAATTCGAAATGCGCTTGATGACGTGGGTGTACTGAAATATGAGCTTTCGTGGATCAAGGGATGAAAAGGGGAATCCACCTCCTTTGCAGTTCAAAGTCGTAACGGAATGTCTATCTGAAGGATACATCGAAACAGTTGGAATCCAGGACTTCCTGAATCCAACTTGCAAGTGCAACCCAGACCGGCGAATACTTGCTCGAACCGGCGACTTACTCTGTAGTTTCCGCGCGATTCGCTGGGAAACAATGCCCGTTCGGCCAGCGAGGAGCTGTGCTCTGAGCTGAGCTGCAGACCAGCGAGACCCTGTTCGAGCTGGCAATGGAATGCAGACCGGCGAGCGCTCGTGCGAACCGGCAATACTTGTAACCGACACACTCGCCGGCATCACAGATATCCCAAACGCCATAGGCGTGCTGCGCGGCCTCCGGCCTTGCGAAGGAATTTCCTGGCGGCTTCCGGCGACAGGAGTGTCGCCGCTACGTTCACCGGTCACACTTGCCCGACTGACAGCGGGCCTCCTACAGTCAGACTGACACACGGCCTCCCCGCCGATTCAGACTAGTTTCCCCCGGGGCTTGATATACATCCTGCGTGTTCCATAATATAAGGGCTAGTGGAGCACGCCGGAGCGGGCCTTGTGCCCGTCCCGCAGAAGAATTCCGTGGCTTTGTTGATAAGGAAGTATCAACTACGAACATGACCATGGAACGGACGTCAGGCTTTATGTGACGTCCTGCGAGGTAACTGGATGAATCTCAAGCTGAGCTATCTGACTGGATTGCTGCTGTGCCTGCTGTGGCTGGTACCGGCGACGGGCGCCGTCCCGGACGGGATCCGCGCTGATGACTTCGTCGAATCAAGCTATGCCGTGCTGACCCAGCCGGTGCAGGACCGCACCCAGGTGCGTCCGGGCGAGACCATGATGCTCGGCCTGCGCACGGTGACCTACGAGGACCAGGGCATCAAGTTCCACATCTACGGCGTTGAGCCCAGCACAGCCGGCTACATCCCCAGCAACTGGGAGATGGGCGAAAGTGAAATAGCGACATTCGGCGAGGCGGACTGGCCGGCGGCCCACCTCGAGAAGAGCGAGATCGGCGACATGTACTGGCTGATGGGCCAGAACGTGGCGAAGATGGAGGCCACGATCAATCCCGATGCTGCTCCCGGCAAGTACATGCTGACTGGCAAGCTGTTCTTCATGGCCTGCACCGAGGAGATGTGCCTCGCCCCGAGCCTCGTCGAACTGAACTGGCCGGTGGAAGTCGTTGCCAGCGACTTCGCCGGCGACATCATGGTCGACCCCGGTGTGTTCAATGAGTCCTATCCGGTCAGCTATGCACAGGACTTCAGCCTGCCACCCGCTGAGGATGAGGGCAGCGGCATTGACGAAACCGGCGATGGCGGAGGTGATGCTGCCGTGGCTGGCAGCACCGACGGTGGTGGAGGCGCAGCTGGCGACCTGCTCGGCAAGCTCAAGCAGAGCAAGGCTGAGAAGGAGCCGATCCCCTTCCTGAACATCTTCCTGCTGGCACTGGCCGGCGGCCTGATCCTGAACGTGATGCCCTGTGTGCTGCCCGTTGTCAGCATCAAGGTGATCTCACTCGTGAAGAGCGCGCATGAGGACCCGAAGCAGATCTGGGGCCACGGCTTCGCCTTCAGCGGCGGTATCCTCGCGGCCTTCGCCGTGCTGGCGCTGGCGGTCACGATCCTGCAGAGTGTCGGCAAGGCCAGCGGCTGGGGTTTCCAGTTCCAGAACCCCTGGTTCGTGGTGGCGATGGTCACGATCATCTTCGTGTTCGGCCTCAGCCTGGCCGGCGTGTTCACCATCAAGCCACCCGAGGCGATCACGCATACCGGCGAGAAGCTGGCTGAGAGCGAGACGCTGGGCGGCTCATTCTTCAAGGGTGCCTTGGCAACGGTACTCGGCACCCCCTGTGTCGGACCCTTCCTCGGCCCGGCACTCGGCGTGGCCTTCACCACCGAGCACAGCTGGCAGGTGTTCCTGATCTTCTTCGCGATCGGCGTCGGCATGGCGGTGCCCTACATCCTGATGCTGCCCTTCCTGACGAAGATGGGCCGCCGCGAGCGCGGCCAGCTGTCCCGCAGGCTGCTGGAAAGCAAGGACAAGCTCGTGCTGTTCGAGCGCGTGATGGCCTTCCTGATGTTCTTCACCGTGGTCTACCTGCTGAGCATCCTCGCCGGCATTGGCAACGAGAAGACACTCGTGTGGATGGCCTTCTACCTCACCGGGCTGGGGTTTGCCGCCTGGGCCTGGGGTGAGATGGTGCTGCGTGGCCGCCAGACGATGCTGCGCGGCATGCCGATCGTATTCCTGATCGTGCTTGCCACTGCCTGGTTCGGCCTGACCCGCGTGGCACAGACGACCGTCAACACAATGACCCCGGAGGCCCAGGCCGAACTCGGTGGCGCAGGTGTTGACAATGCCGTTGAGCAGGCGGAAGCCTCCGCACATGGCAACTGGGTGCCCTTCAGCATGGCGGCACTTGAGCAGTATCTCGCTGAAGGCCGGACGGTGCTGGTGGACTTCACCGCCGACTGGTGCCCGAACTGCAAGACCAACGAGGCTGTCGCGCTCAATGTGCCCAGCACCCAGCAGCTCGTCAACGACGAGGACGTGGTGATGATGCAGGCGGACTGGACCGTGCCGAATGACGAGATCAAGAACATGATCAACGCGCTTGGCTTCGCCAGCATTCCGCTGGTCGGCATCTTCCCGGCCAACGACCCCGGCAACCCGGTGGTGGTGGACGGAGTCTACAGCGCGGCGCAGATCCAGGAGCATATCCGCGAGGCGCTCAAGCGCTGACGCGGCGGGCCGGCTGCCCGTCGCCACGTGTAACATCAAGTGGTGCACCGCCCGATCCTGACTGCGATGCTGCTGGCCTGCCTGCTGGGCAGTTCCTGCACGCAGCCGCAGCCGGCGGGTAATCCCACTCCGGCGCGGCGTGCCCAGGCGGACTGGATGGACCTGCACCATCCCGGCCCTTATGCGACGGTCACACCTCCAGGCGGCCAGCCGGAGCGTTGCCAGAGCTGCCACCAGTTCGAGACTTTGTCAACGATTCCGTCCTTCCTGCCGGCCGAGCTGCAGGACGATCCAGCAGGCGAGTACTCTGACCCCACTGAACCGCTGCAGGTCGGCGGCACGCATCCCGGCGGCTGGCTGGACTGGCATGACCCGGGCATCGTCGGCTGCGTCGGCTGCCACGGCGGGAATCCGCAGGGCCTGAGCTACAACGAAGCCGGCCACTCCAGCATGTTTGACAACAACGATGAGCTTGACGGCGCACCGGTCAATGTGCTGCGCGAGGCTTCCTGTGGGCGTTGCCATGCCGGGGAGCTCGTGCCCGCCGCGCCGCTGCTGAGCGAAGGCCGCAGCCTGATGCGTGAACTGCGCTGCAGCGCCTGCCACAGCCTGCCGGACTGGCTGAGTGCGGGCTACGCCGGGCCTGACCTCGGCCGCGTGGGCGAGAAGTACAGCGCCGGGATGATCGCGCTCGTGCCGATGCATGTGCAGCAGTTCAAGCCCGGCAGCCGCATGCCGACATTCGACCTGCCGGAGGCGGAGGCGGCGCACATTGCCAGTTTCCTCGCCGGTGATTCGGACATGCTGGAAGATGACAACAAATCCACAGTCGACCCCGCCGATCCGCAGGCGCTGGCCCTGCTGGCAGAGTCGCGCTGTGTGAATTGCCACGTGCTGCCCGCCCTGCCGGAAGGACTTGACATTGCAAGCCTGCCGGAGGAGGTGCGCCTGCTCTGGGAGATGCCGCAGGGCATGCTCGGGCCAAGCCTCGAGCTGGTCGGGCGGCGGCTCAGTGCGGCATGGATCGCGGACTTCCTGCTAAACACGCATGAGCGTAACGCCGGCAGCCGCATGCCACAGCTGGAGCTGGATGCCCAGCAGGCGCAGCTGCTTGCGGACTGGCTGGTCAGTGCCAGCAAGGACAGCGGGACGCCACTGCCGGCGCTGCCGGATGTGTCCGCCGGCTACCCGGTGGAGGGCAACAGCCTGTTCATCGGTCGCGGCTGTGCGGGCTGCCACAGCATCGACGGCCGCTCGCTGGCCGGCAACCCGGTCGGGCCCTCACTGGCCGGGGTCGGAGAGCGCACGCTGGAGCAGATCCAGACCAAGGCCCCCACGATAGACAGGCTGTACGACTACCTCGATGGCAACATGCGTGACCCGCAGTCCGTTGGCAACCAGTACATGCCGCGCTTCAACCTGACTGACGGGGAGCGGCTGGCGATCGTCACCGCCCTGCTGGCTGAACCGCAGGACGACTCGCACCGCATGGCGCCGCTCCGGGAAACGCCTGCATCCGACCCCGCCGCAATCAGGACGGACTGGCAGGCCTACTGGCAGTACCCGGTCGAGCCGCAGGGCAGCGGTGACCACATGCTGTCGCGCCTGGAGCGCGACCTGCGGCCGGAAAGCTGCGCGGTCTGCCATCGCCAGCAGTACACACAGTGGCAGGGCACGCGCCACAGCCTGGCAATGGGGCCGGGCATTGTGGGCCAGATCGTGGACATGGACAGTGCCAACTACAGCTCCTGCCTGAAGTGCCATGCCGTACTGTCAGAACAGCAGCATGTGCGGAAGCTGGATGGCAAGTGGCAGGACAACCCGGATTACAAGGAGCAGCTGTACCTGAGCGGCAATTCCTGCGCCAGCTGCCATGTACGGGCGCACACGCGCTTCTCCGCCGTTGACACTTTCCAGCGTTACCCCTGGGCGGATGGTGCTGTTTCCGCCCACAGTCTGGAGCGCAGCCCGCTCTTGCAGTCCAGCGATTTCTGCTGGAACTGCCACCAATTTGATGAGAGCCGCACGCTGGCGGATGGCGGGCCGCCGTTGCAGAACACCAACATTGAGCACCGCGAATGGCAGCAGCGCAGCGGTGACACCCGCAGCTGCCAGGCCTGCCACATGCCCGAGGGTGCCCACACTTTCCTTGGGATCCACAACGAGCAGTACGTGCGCGATTCACTGAAGCTCAGCGAGTCACTGGTGCTTGAAAACAACACTGGACTGTCTGCACGCCTGACGATAGACACAAGCGAGATCGGGCACCATTTTCCGACATATGTCACTCCAGTGGCCATCATCGAGTTCGAGCTGTATGACGGCGATGGAAAGCTGCTGGAGGGTTCGCAACAGGAACAGCGCATCGGACGAGATTCACGGACCAGGGCGAAGGAGGGCGGTGGCCGCGAATGGTACGACGAGTCAGATACGCGCATCCCGGGGGGCACGGTGCGGGACTTCGACTTCCCGATAGACATGGGTGCATTCCCAACTGCAGCCTCGGCCAGGCTCTTGCTGCGTGTTGAGCCTGACCACTTCTATCACAATTCATACAAGCGCTGGATCGAGGATGAAAAGCGCAGCGAGGCCGGACGGGAGCTGCTCAGGCAGGCGCTGGATGAGACTTCACGCGAATCCTCCGGCTATACGGTGTATGAGGCAGATCTGATGATCTCGCCGTTGCTGGACTGATCCGCGATCCACAGCTTTCATCAATTCTATACTCACTGGCCCTGTTCTGTTATACTCCGGATACTTTGGTGTCTTGTTGGTTGAATCGCTGACTTGACGCTTCGGTAAGTAAGAGGTAATTGCAATGGGCCTTGCAAGTACAGTTTCGACAAACCCGAATGCGCTTCGTTGTTCCTCTTGCTCGCATATTCCCAGACAGAATCCGCGCCCTTTCGCGCGCGTATTCACCGGCTGAACGACTGACTGATTAGCAAGGAGGAACGCATATCTGCGGGCTCGGGCCATGCCGCAGAAACTTATCGCCCCTTAGCGGGCCCCCTGAACACGTTCATTTTTTATTCCATACCAATACCTATATAGGAGTTATTATGAAGACTCATGTGAACTGGTGTAGGCACCTCGGGCTGTCGCTCGTGGCGCTTACGTTGGTCTTCGTAGCAACTGCCTGCGGTGGAGGTGGCGGTGGCGTCACTAATGAGATGACGCTGGCGGCATCGGACACGGGCCAGTCCATTGGCAACAATGGGCGTGGCGTCGGCCAGGAGCTGACGGTCTCAGAGAACGAGATCGGCAGGCTCAGTGCTGAACAGCAGGCTTTGCTATCTGACGCGGGCTGGAACCAGCCCTACATTCCCCCCAGGGCCGGCACCCCGATCCAGGGTCCCAGCCATGAGATGCTGATGGCGCAGCTTCGTGAGATGGCTGAGCGCGGCGTTACGATGCTGCCCCGCGGCGTCGAGGGGGAAGGCACGAAGGGAGCCAGCTGGCTGGACCAGCGCGGCTTCAACCCGGGCGTTGACAGCGGCCTCGTCAAGGGCCAGTACAAGGCTGATGATACTGGCGCCAACGGCGTGCCGGACTTCGGTTGCAACGCCTCCGGTGCACTGATGGCTGACAACGGCCAGTCCGACATCGAGGACGTGATCTTCGCCTACGGCGGCAGCATGCCGGCCCAGGCGATCAGCTGGGTGGCTGAGGGCCTGTCGACCATCAACCACTTCAACAGCGTCGGTGGTGGTGGTGACGATGCGTACACCGCCGTCTACCAGCTGTTCGCTGACAGTGAAAATGCAGATCCCAACAACCAGGGAAACAATGACATCGGTGAGATCGGCTACCGTGCCGACCTCGGCCCCTACGGCATCGGTTACGGCCAGGGCAGCGGCCCCAACGGCACGCTGTGCGACGGAACCGCCTACGGTGTCCGCAATGCGTTCTGGATGACCTTCAATGAGAAGTTCTTCGGCCTGCCGAGCGGCCAGGCCACTGCGCTGTACAACATCCTGATTGCTCCCTCAGAAGAGGAGACCGCGGACCAGGTCAGCCCGATGGACACCTCCGCGAACTTCCAGACCTTCTACTTTGGCAACGTGTCCTCCTGCTACGGGGATGCGATGATCGTCGGCATCAACGCAGCTGACAGCGGTTGCGACATGTTCGACGAGGCCTCCAATGCGCCGTGGCAGGACCGTACGGCAGATGGCAACAGCTACCCGAACATCCTGCACAACCCGGTCTTCGGCGTGATCCTGGCCCGCTGGGCCGGCGGCAGCGTCAATGCCAGCAGCCAGTTCTTCGGTGAGGAGGCATATCCCAGCGGAGCCAACATGCTCGGCTGGCCCGTGGCCCGTCCGTTCGCATACAACAACGGCGCCGCGCTGCTCAATGCCAACGGTGCCTACTACGCCTTCGGCCAGTTCTTCGAGAAGGGTTTCATGTGGTGGATCGACTACGACCAGAACAGCAACCCGACCGCGAGCGACGAAGCGCAGATGTACATCTACGACGGCAACAACACCTTCTGCGAGGGTGAGTACTCCAAGGTCGAGCCTGACGTGTTCTACGGCGGCAGCGGCGACCTCGGCGTTGCCATCACCGTGGACGGCGTGCGCTACGGTGCCGGCGACTGGTCCGCCCCGCAGCTGTCCGACGACGGTACCTATTACCAGATCGGCATGCTGCTGGACGAGAACACCGGCATCAGCAGCGTGACCATCGCTGCCAGCGCGCACGGCTTCGGCGGTGTGACGGCTGACGGTGCCGATGTGGGCCACCCCGAGTGGGGCGCCTGCCTGTACAAGCACAGCACATGGTCATGGCGTGACGGTACGGTCACGGCAGCCGGCACGGCCTTCGATCCGAGCCAGTTCGCCCGTACCCACACCTACAGCAGCAATGCGATCAAGACCAATGTCGAGGGTGTGTACACGATCCGTAACCAGGTCGTGGACGCCGATGACAACATCGCCTACGGTGACAGCCTTCCGATGCACCTCGGACACGGCGGCGCCGGTGGTGGCGGTGGCGACACCGAAGTCTGGGTCATCCGCAACGACGGCGGTGACTTCCAGCTCAACCTCGACGCCCTGACCGGCGACCTTGACGCCCTTGGCGTTGGCTACAGCGTGGTCGACTACAGCGCAACCGTCGCTGACGACTTCGCTGCCAACCCGAACGCGAAGGTCGCGATCTGGTACCGTGGTGGACCGGGTGGCGCGGGTGAGTCCGCGACCTACACCACCGCCTGGACCAGCGGTGAGATGGACAACTACATCCAGCTGATGAGCGACGGCTTCGGCGTGATGCTGATGAGCCAGAACCACGGCTACGATGGAGACCTGTTCTTCACCAACGGCTGGAGTGGCATCTACGGTTATGCGACCCTGCCGGCCTCCGTCCCGGATGCCGACCGCCGCATGCCCTGGGCCTCCAGCCTGTGCACCGATGACGGTATCGGTTTCGGTGGTTCGCTTGGTTTCATCCCGACCGCCCCGAGCAACTTCATCGGTAACCCGAGCGGCGCGAACTTCGGTGCCGACGGTACCAACGCCGCGGAGCGCTACACTGGTAGTGGTTCCTCGGGTGAGCTGCCGATCAGCTTCGGCATGGCAACCGGCCGCCAGTACTGCGGTATCGGTTACTACAGCTCCTTCTTCGCGGGCTCCTGCGCAGGTCCGGCCTTCCGTGCCGGTATCGGCCACCAGCCCAACGCGCTTGGCTTCGACCTGGGCTTCCTGTCCTGGGGTAACAGCCAGGCCCCGGATGCCAACATCGGCTTCTTCCCGAGCTACAGCCACAGCTTCGGCACCGGCAAGGTGTGGAACGTTGGCTACAGCTGGGCAGGCACCAGTGTGACGGCTTCCGCTTCCGGCACGATGGACCGCGCCGACCTGCTGAACAACATCCTCGGTTGGCTGGATGACAGCCTGACCTTCGGTGGTGGCGGCGGCGGTGGCGCCGGCTTCGAGGAGTACGATGGTCCTCCGGAGATCGTCTGCGTGACCCCGATCGCCTGGGACAAGGTGAACGGTGCTGTGACGCAGGGTACCGCCGGTGTGGGTGGCCAGAACTACCCCGACCCGAACGGTTCCAACGTCTTCGGTCCGGACATCTCGGCCGGCTTTGACTACGCTGTTGAGTACGACACCGGCGTCCGCACCCCGGGCGACGATGACGGCGGCCTGAATGGCAACGACATGGACTTCCAGTTCCCGTTCTACGGCTTCCTGCAGTGGGACGACACCCTCGGCGCCATCCCCGGCGACGTGGAGGCTGCTGAGATCATCGATGTCAACTACAGCGGTATCGCCCTGAGCGACATCTCCGCTGACTGGACCAAGTTCTCCGCCCCCTACGGTGGTGTGTTTGATCCTTCCGCCCTCGGCCTCCGTCCGGCAGCCGCCTGGTTCCTGACCGAGACCGACAACTTCGGTAACATCAACACCGCCAGCTACGGCGATGCCTTTGGCCCGAACCTGACCTTCAGCAATGACGACGACCTGGTTGCCACCGAGGCGATCGCGCACTGGGCACAGGGCACGATGTACGGCGGTTCCCCGGCGTACCTCGCCTGGGCGATGTATCCCGGCCATAAGTCCGTCCAGTTCGACAACGCTGACATCGCCGTGGGTTACTACGGTGAGGGCGACGTGCTGTGGGAGGACTTCATCGCCGACCACGACATCCAGGTCGGACGTGACCTGTGGGCCTACCTGCGCAGTGACTACTCCTTCACCACCCCCGGTGAGGGCCGCACGGTTGACTTCGACTACAACACCGTATTCGGTTTCAACGGCGACCTGAACCGCAACGGCGTGGCCGGAGAGGCCGCTGACAAGTTCCCGGTGCGTGTCCGCTTCTTCACTGATGTGGATGCCTACGACGACTACTTCGATGACCTGAACGGTTACCCGAACTTCTGGCCTGATGGCGACTCCTTCATCGAGGGTGGTTGCTACATGGTGGACAACGGACTGCCGAACTACCCGGTCAGCATCTTTGACGATTCCGACGAGGATGATCCGAAGGACACCGTCTCCGGCAGTGGCCCGGACTACAACGTCGCCCTGTACTTCGAGCTGGCCTTCGGCGTCGGCCCGTACGACGTGGAACTCGACTGGGATTACGACTTCATCGGCTGGGGCAACAGCGGTTACACCATGACCCTGCCCAACAGCCCGTTTGCCAACAATGGCAAGCTTTCCGATGTCGTGAACGTTGACCCGACCCCGGCTGGCGGCGACGGGGACTACTTCTTCGCCCTGCAGGTGACCGACAGTTCAGTTCCTGCTCGCACGGATGAGTTCTTCTGGCCCGATGCGGTGCCGCTGCAGCCCAGCCTGAGCTACCTTGTGGTGGATGACAGCACGCAGAGCGGTGACCTGAGCGCCAGCCAGTGCGCCACTGCCCTGACGACCATCTACGGCAGCCCCGTGTCCGTTGTCAACAGTGCCACGCTGAGCCCCGGTGACCTGAATGGTTATTCAGTGGTCGTCTGGTGCACCAACCACCGCTTCAACAACTCCGGCGGTACGGGTCCGGGAATTGTCCAGTCTGACTATGACGTGATCGCACCGTACATGGACCAGGGTGGTAACCTCGTGATGTTCTGGCCCTGCCAGGGACCATTCAGTGGTACGACGCAGATTTACTACAACCAGGGACAGATCGACCTGTGCAAGGACTACCTCGGTTACATCAACTCGACCTTCCGGATGTACTACCGCAACGGCACATCCTCAAGCTACGATCCGCACATCACGGATAGCGGACTGAGTATCGGCCCCGGCGCGAGCAACATGAACTACATTGATCGCAACGGTTCCAACCCCGGATACTACTGCGGATACTTCAATGATTCGGACCTGACCGGTTCTGACGCGGCCTGGTCGTTCACGTCCTCCCGCCGGATCATCCAGCGTTACGACTCAAACGGAGCTTCGGAGGGCGGAGTGGCCCTGGTCAACCAGTTCTACTTCTGGAATTCCGAAGCGACCTCCTCACTGAGCGGTTCCCCGCTTGGTGGCAGTGTCGCAGCGTCCCAGGTGATCATGTTGAAGAACATGCTCAACTACATGGACCCGCTGCTGCTGCCCTAGTGCAAGCTGCCTGAGCCTGGTCGGCTGAACTGACCAAACCGGCCCCGGAGTCACTGGCTCCGGGGCTTTTTCATTTCCGGATGTTGCAGAGAGGAAATTCTCAGCAGATACATATAAGTAAAGTACGGTCAAGTGATCATCTGCTTAATCGGATCAATCGAACCCTTTACCTTTCCTTAACGATGGGGTTATAGTCTAGGTGCACAGCATATAGGTAAACGGGCCAACGAACGCAGGAGGAACACGCATGCGTGTCAGTGCCTTAATGGGGCTACCTAGCGCAATCGCGCGCCATCTTCTTCGTTCTTACCCACTTTCATCCCACACCCTTACAGGAGTTTGTATGAAGACTCATGTGAACTGGTGTAAGCACCTCGGGCTAACGCTTGTGGCGCTTACGGTAGTCTTCGTAGCAGCTTCCTGCGGTGGTAACGGCGGTGGTATCTCGGCGAATGTCGAGACCCAGACCGGTACCTCCAACACCGTGATCGACGGAGGTCGTAACGGTGTTGTATCAGCGGAGCTTACCGTCTCTGAGAATGAGATCGGCAAGCTCAGTGCTGAGCAGCAGGCACTGCTTTCAGACGCGGGCTGGAACCAGCCCTACATCGTCCCCAAGGCCGGCACCCCGATCCAGGGCCCGAGCCATGAGATGCTGATGGCACAGCTTCGTGAGATGGCTGAGCGCGGCGTCGAGATGCTGCCCCGCGGCGTCGAGGGAGAAGGCACGAAGGGAGCCAGCTGGCTGGACCAGCGCGGCTTCAACCCGGGCGTTGACAGTGGCCTTGTGAAGGGCCAGTACAAGCCCGCCGACACCGGCGCCAACGGCGTGCCGGACTTCGGTTGCAACGCCTCCGGTGCGCTGATGGCTGACAACGGCCAGTCCGACATCGAGGACGTGATCTTCGCCTACGGCGGCAGCATGCCGGCCCAGGCGATCAGCTGGGTGGCTGAGGGTCTGTCGACCATCAACCACTTCAACAGCGTCGGTGGTGGTGGTGACGATGCGTACACCGCCGTTTACCAGCTGTTCGCTGACAGCGAGACCGCGAACCCGAGCAACCAGGGCAACAACGACATCGGTGAGATCGGCTACCGTGCCGACCTCGGCCCCTACGGCATCGGTTACGGCCAGGGCAGCGGCCCCAGCGGCACGCTGTGCGACGGAACCGCCTACGGTGTCCGCAATGCGTTCTGGATGACCTTCAACGAGAAGTTCTTCGCCCTGCCGAGCGGCCAGGCGACTGCCCTGTACAACGTGCTGATCGCCCCCAGCGGTGATGAGGGTGCGGACCAGGTCAGCCCGATGGACACCTCCGCAAACTTCCAGACCTTCTACTTTGGCAACGTGTCCTCCTGCTACGGGGATGCGATGATCGTCGGCATCAACGCAGCTGACAGCGGTTGCGACATGTTCGACGAGGCCTCCAATGCGCCGTGGCAGGACCGTACGGCGGATGGCAACAGCTACCCGAACATCCTGCACAACCCGATCTTCGGCGTGATCCTGGCCCGCTGGGCCGGCGGCAACGCCAACTCGGACAGCCAGTTCTTCGGCGACGGCAGCTTCCCGAGTGCGGCGAGCATCGTCGGCTGGCCCGTGGCCCGTCCGTTCGCATACAACAACGGCGCCGCGCTGCTCAATGCCAACGGTGCCTACTACGCCTTCGGCCAGTTCTTCGAGAAGGGTTTCATGTGGTGGATCGACTACGACCAGAACAGCAACCCGACCGCGAGCGACGAAGCGCAGATGTACGTCTACGATGGCAACAACACCTTCTGCGAGGGTGAGTACTCCAAGGTCGAGCCCGACGTGTTCTACGGCGGCGCTGGCGACCTCGGTGTCGGCGTGACCGTTGACGGCGTGCGCTACGGTGCCGGCGACTGGTCCGCCCCGCAGCTGTCCGACGACGGTACCTATTACCAGATCGGCATGCTGCTGGACGAGAACACCGGCATCAGCAGCGTGACCATCGCTGCCAGCGCGCACGGCTTCGGCGGTGTGACGGCTGACGGTGCCGATGTGGGCCACCCCGAGTGGGGCGCCTGCCTGTACAAGCACAGCACATGGTCATGGCGTGACGGTACGGTCACGGCAGCCGGCACGGCCTTCGATCCGAGCCAGTTCGCCCGTACCCACACCTACAGCAGCAATGCGATCAAGACCAATGTCGAGGGTGTGTACACGATCCGTAACCAGGTCGTGGACGCCGATGACAACATCGCCTACGGTGACAGCCTTCCGATGCACCTCGGACACGGCGGCGCCGGTGGTGGCGGTGGCGACACCGAAGTCTGGGTCATCCGCAACGACGGCGGTGACTTCCAGCTCAACCTCGACGCCCTGACCGGCGACCTTGACGCCCTTGGCGTTGGCTACAGCGTGGTCGACTACAGCGCAACCGTCGCTGACGACTTCGCTGCCAACCCGAACGCGAAGGTCGCGATCTGGTACCGTGGTGGACCGGGTGGCGCGGGTGAGTCCGCGACCTACACCACCGCCTGGACCAGCGGTGAGATGGACAACTACATCCAGCTGATGAGCGACGGCTTCGGCGTGATGCTGATGAGCCAGAACCACGGCTACGATGGAGACCTGTTCTTCACCAACGGCTGGAGTGGCATCTACGGTTATGCGACCCTGCCGGCCTCCGTCCCGGATGCCGACCGCCGCATGCCCTGGGCCTCCAGCCTGTGCACCGATGACGGTATCGGTTTCGGTGGAACCCTTGGTTTCATCCCGACCGCCCCGAGCAACTTCATCGGTAACCCGAGCGGCGCGAACTTCGGTGCCGACGGTACCAACGCCGCGGAGCGCTACACCGGTAGTGGTTCCTCGGGTGAGCTGCCGATCAGCTTCGGCATGGCAACCGGCCGCCAGTACTGCGGTATCGGTTACTACAGCTCCTTCTTCGCGGGCTCCTGCGCAGGTCCGGCCTTCCGTGCCGGTATCGGCCACCAGCCCAACGCGCTTGGCTTCGACCTGGGCTTCCTGTCCTGGGGTAACAGCCAGGCCCCGGATGCCAACATCGGCTTCTTCCCGAGCTACAGCCACAGCTTCGGCACCGGCAAGGTGTGGAACGTGGGCTACAGCTGGGCAGGCACCAGTGTGACGGCTTCCGCTTCCGGCACGATGGACCGCGCCGACCTGCTGAACAACATCCTCGGTTGGCTGGATGACAGCCTGACCTTCGGTGGTGGCGGCGGCGGTGGCGCCGGCTTCGAGGAGTACGATGGTCCTCCGGAGATCGTCTGCGTGACCCCGATCGCCTGGGACAAGGTGAACGGTGCTGTGACGCAGGGTACCGCCGGTGTGGGTGGCCAGAACTACCCCGACCCGAACGGTTCCAACGTCTTCGGTCCGGATGTGACCCCCGGCTTTGACTACGCTGTTGAGTACGACACCGGCGTCCGCACCCCGGGCGACGATGACGGCGGCCTGAATGGCAACGACATGGACTTCCAGTTCCCGTTCTACGGCTTCCTGCAGTGGGACGACACCCTCGGCGCCATCCCCGGCGACGTGGAGGCTGCTGAGATCATCGATGTCAACTACAGCGGTATCGCCCTGAGCGACATCTCCGCTGACTGGACCAAGTTCTCCGCCCCCTACGGTGGTGTGTTTGATCCTTCCGCCCTCGGCCTCCGTCCGGCAGCCGCCTGGTTCCTGACCGAGACCGACAACTTCGGTAACATCAACACCGCCAGCTACGGCGATGCCTTTGGCCCGAACCTGACCTTCAGCAATGACGACGACCTGGTTGCCACCGAGGCGATCGCGCACTGGGCACAGGGCACGATGTACGGCGGTTCCCCGGCGTACCTCGCCTGGGCGATGTATCCCGGCCATAAGTCCGTCCAGTTCGACAACGCTGACATCGCCGTGGGTTACTACGGTGAGGGCGACGTGCTGTGGGAGGACTTCATCGCCGACCACGACATCCAGGTCGGACGTGACCTGTGGGCCTACCTGCGCAGTGACTACTCCTTCACCACCCCCGGTGAGGGCCGCACGGTTGACTTCGACTACAACACCGTATTCGGTTTCAACGGCGACCTGAACCGCAACGGCGTGGCCGGAGAGGCCGCTGACAAGTTCCCGGTGCGTGTCCGCTTCTTCACTGATGTGGATGCCTACGACGACTACTTCGATGACCTGAACGGTTACCCGAACTTCTGGCCTGATGGCGACTCCTTCATCGAGGGTGGTTGCTACATGGTGGACAACGGACTGCCGAACTACCCGGTCAGCATCTTTGACGATTCCGACGAGGATGATCCGAAGGACACCGTCTCCGGCAGTGGCCCGGACTACAACGTCGCCCTGTACTTCGAGCTGGCCTTCGGCGTCGGCCCGTACGACGTGGAACTCGACTGGGATTACGACTTCATCGGCTGGGGCAACAGCGGTTACACCATGACCCTGCCCAACAGCCCGTTTGCCAACAATGGCAAGCTTTCCGATGTCGTGAACGTTGACCCGACCCCGGCTGGCGGCGACGGGGACTACTTCTTCGCCCTGCAGGTGACCGACAGTTCAGTTCCTGCTCGCACGGATGAGTTCTTCTGGCCCGATGCGGTGCCGCTGCAGCCCAGCCTGAGCTACCTTGTGGTGGATGACAGCACGCAGAGCGGTGACCTGAGCGCCAGCCAGTGCGCCACTGCCCTGACGACCATCTACGGCAGCCCCGTGTCCGTTGTCAACAGTGCCACGCTGAGCCCCGGTGACCTGAATGGTTATTCAGTGGTCGTCTGGTGCACCAACCACCGCTTCAACAACTCCGGCGGTACGGGTCCGGGAATTGTCCAGTCTGACTATGACGTGATCGCACCGTACATGGACCAGGGTGGTAACCTCGTGATGTTCTGGCCCTGCCAGGGACCATTCAGTGGTACGACGCAGATTTACTACAACCAGGGACAGATCGACCTGTGCAAGGACTACCTCGGTTACATCAACTCGACCTTCCGGATGTACTACCGCAACGGCACATCCTCAAGCTACGATCCGCACATCACGGATAGCGGACTGAGTATCGGCCCCGGCGCGAGCAACATGAACTACATTGATCGCAACGGTTCCAACCCCGGATACTACTGCGGATACTTCAATGATTCGGACCTGACCGGTTCTGACGCGGCCTGGTCGTTCACGTCCTCCCGCCGGATCATCCAGCGTTACGACTCAAACGGAGCTTCGGAGGGCGGAGTGGCCCTGGTCAACCAGTTCTACTTCTGGAATTCCGAAGCGACCTCCTCACTGAGCGGTTCCCCGCTTGGTGGCAGTGTCGCAGCGTCCCAGGTGATCATGTTGAAGAACATGCTCAACTACATGGACCCGCTGCTGCTGCCCTAGTGCAAGCTGCCTGAGCCTGGTCGGCTGAACTGACCAAACCGGCCCCGGAGTCACTGGCTCCGGGGCTTTTTCATTTCCGGATGTTGCAGAGAGGAAATTCTCAGCAGATACATATAAGTAAAGTACGGTCAAGTGATCATCTGCTTAATCGGATCAATCGAACCCTTTACCTTTCCTTAACGATGGGGTTATAGTCTAGGTGCACAGCATATAGGTAAACGGGCCAACGAACGCAGGAGGAACACGCATGCGTGTCAGTGCCTTAATGGGGCTACCTAGCGCAATCGCGCGCCATCTTCTTCGTTCTTACCCACTTTCATCCCACACCCTTACAGGAGTTTGTATGAAGACTCATGTGAACTGGTGTAAGCACCTCGGGCTAACGCTTGTGGCGCTTACGGTAGTCTTCGTAGCAGCTTCCTGCGGTGGTAACGGCGGTGGTATCTCGGCGAATGTCGAGACCCAGACCGGTACCTCCAACACCGTGATCGACGGAGGTCGTAACGGTGTTGTATCAGCGGAGCTTACCGTCTCTGAGAATGAGATCGGCAAGCTCAGTGCTGAGCAGCAGGCACTGCTTTCAGACGCGGGCTGGAACCAGCCCTACATCGTCCCCAAGGCCGGCACCCCGATCCAGGGCCCGAGCCATGAGATGCTGATGGCACAGCTTCGTGAGATGGCTGAGCGCGGCGTCGAGATGCTGCCCCGCGGCGTCGAGGGAGAAGGCACGAAGGGAGCCAGCTGGCTGGACCAGCGCGGCTTCAACCCGGGCGTTGACAGTGGCCTTGTGAAGGGCCAGTACAAGCCCGCCGACACCGGCGCCAACGGCGTGCCGGACTTCGGTTGCAACGCCTCCGGTGCGCTGATGGCTGACAACGGCCAGTCCGACATCGAGGACGTGATCTTCGCCTACGGCGGCAGCATGCCGGCCCAGGCGATCAGCTGGGTGGCTGAGGGTCTGTCGACCATCAACCACTTCAACAGCGTCGGTGGTGGTGGTGACGATGCGTACACCGCCGTTTACCAGCTGTTCGCTGACAGCGAGACCGCGAACCCGAGCAACCAGGGCAACAACGACATCGGTGAGATCGGCTACCGTGCCGACCTCGGCCCCTACGGCATCGGTTACGGCCAGGGCAGCGGCCCCAGCGGCACGCTGTGCGACGGAACCGCCTACGGTGTCCGCAATGCGTTCTGGATGACCTTCAACGAGAAGTTCTTCGCCCTGCCGAGCGGCCAGGCGACTGCCCTGTACAACGTGCTGATCGCCCCCAGCGGTGATGAGGGTGCGGACCAGGTCAGCCCGATGGACACCTCCGCAAACTTCCAGACCTTCTACTTTGGCAACGTGTCCTCCTGCTACGGGGATGCGATGATCGTCGGCATCAACGCAGCTGACAGCGGTTGCGACATGTTCGACGAGGCCTCCAATGCGCCGTGGCAGGACCGTACGGCGGATGGCAACAGCTACCCGAACATCCTGCACAACCCGATCTTCGGCGTGATCCTGGCCCGCTGGGCCGGCGGCAACGCCAACTCGGACAGCCAGTTCTTCGGCGACGGCAGCTTCCCGAGTGCGGCGAGCATCGTCGGCTGGCCCGTGGCCCGTCCGTTCGCATACAACAACGGCGCCGCGCTGCTCAATGCCAACGGTGCCTACTACGCCTTCGGCCAGTTCTTCGAGAAGGGTTTCATGTGGTGGATCGACTACGACCAGAACAGCAACCCGACCGCGAGCGACGAAGCGCAGATGTACGTCTACGATGGCAACAACACCTTCTGCGAGGGTGAGTACTCCAAGGTCGAGCCCGACGTGTTCTACGGCGGCGCTGGCGACCTCGGTGTCGGCGTGACCGTTGACGGCGTGCGCTACGGTGCCGGCGACTGGTCCGCCCCGCAGCTGTCCGACGACGGTACCTATTACCAGATCGGCATGCTGCTGGACGAGAACACCGGCATCAGCAGCGTGACCATCGCTGCCAGCGCGCACGGCTTCGGCGGTGTGACGGCTGACGGTGCCGATGTGGGCCACCCCGAGTGGGGCGCCTGCCTGTACAAGCACAGCACATGGTCATGGCGTGACGGTACGGTCACGGCAGCCGGCACGGCCTTCGATCCGAGCCAGTTCGCCCGTACCCACACCTACAGCAGCAATGCGATCAAGACCAATGTCGAGGGTGTGTACACGATCCGTAACCAGGTCGTGGACGCCGATGACAACATCGCCTACGGTGACAGCCTTCCGATGCACCTCGGACACGGCGGCGCCGGTGGTGGCGGTGGCGACACCGAAGTCTGGGTCATCCGCAACGACGGCGGTGACTTCCAGCTCAACCTCGACGCCCTGACCGGCGACCTTGACGCCCTTGGCGTTGGCTACAGCGTGGTCGACTACAGCGCAACCGTCGCTGACGACTTCGCCGCCAACCCGAACGCGAAGGTCGCGATCTGGTACCGTGGTGGACCGGGTGGCGCGGGTGAGTCCGCGACCTACACCACCGCCTGGACCAGCGGTGAGATGGACAACTACATCCAGCTGATGAGCGACGGCTTCGGCGTGATGCTGATGAGCCAGAACCACGGCTACGATGGAGACCTGTTCTTCACCAACGGCTGGAGTGGCATCTACGGTTATGCGACCCTGCCGGCCTCCGTCCCGGATGCCGACCGCCGCATGCCCTGGGCCTCCAGCCTGTGCACCGATGACGGTATCGGTTTCGGTGGAACCCTTGGTTTCATCCCGACCGCCCCGAGCAACTTCATCGGTAACCCGAGCGGCGCGAACTTCGGTGCCGACGGTACCAACGCCGCGGAGCGCTACACCGGTAGTGGTTCCTCGGGTGAGCTGCCGATCAGCTTCGGCATGGCAACCGGCCGCCAGTACTGCGGTATCGGTTACTACAGCTCCTTCTTCGCGGGCTCCTGCGCAGGTCCGGCCTTCCGTGCCGGTATCGGCCACCAGCCCAACGCGCTTGGCTTCGACCTGGGCTTCCTGTCCTGGGGTAACAGCCAGGCCCCGGATGCCAACATCGGCTTCTTCCCGAGCTACAGCCACAGCTTCGGCACCGGCAAGGTGTGGAACGTGGGCTACAGCTGGGCAGGCACCAGTGTGACGGCTTCCGCTTCCGGCACGATGGACCGCGCCGACCTGCTGAACAACATCCTCGGTTGGCTGGATGACAGCCTGACCTTCGGTGGTGGCGGCGGCGGTGGCGCCGGCTTCGAGGAGTACGATGGTCCTCCGGAGATCGTCTGCGTGACCCCCATCTCCTGGAACAAGGTTGATGGTTCCGTGACGCAGGGTACCGCCGGTGTGGGTGGCCAGAACTACCCCGACCCGAACGGTTCCAACGTCTTCGGTCCGGATGTGACCCCCGGCTTTGACTACGCTGTCGAGTACGACACCGGCGTCCGTACCCCGGGCGACGATGACGGCGGCCTTAATGCCAACGACATCGACTTCCAGTTCCCGTTCTACGGCTTCCTTGAGTGGGACGACACCCTCGGCGCCATCCCCGGCGACGTGGAGGCTGCTGAGATCATCGATGTCAACTACAGCGGTATCCCGCTGAGCGACATCTCCGCTGACTGGACCAAGTTCAACGCTCCCTACGGTGGTGTGTTTGATCCTTCCGCCCTTGGCCTGAACCCGGCTGCCGCCTGGTTCCTGACCGAGACCGACACCTTCGGCAGCATCAACACCGCCGGCTACGGCGATGCCTTCGGTCCGAACCTGGTGTTCGACAGCGATAGTGAGTTCGTTGCCACCGAGGCGATCGCGCACTGGGCACAGGGCACGATGTACGGCGGCTCCCCGGCGTACCTCGCCTGGGCGATGTTCCCCGGCCACAAGAGCGTGAAGTACAACGCCGGCGGTACCGCCGTCGGTTACTACAGCGAGGGTGGCATCCTCTGGGAGGACTTCATCCGCGACCACGACATCCAGGTCGGACGTGACCTGTATGCCTACCTGCGCAGCGACTACTCCTTCACCACCCCCGGTGAGGGCCGTACCGTTGACTTTGACTACGACACCCTCGTCGGCTGGAACGGCGACATGAACCGCAACGGAACCACCGGCGAAGCCGGCGACAAGTTCCCGGTGCGTGTCCGCTTCTTCACCGATGTGGACGTCTACGACGATTACTTCGATGACCTGAACGGTTACCCGAACTTCTGGCCTGATGGCGACTCCTTCATCGAGGGTGGTTGCTACATGGTGGACATCGGTGACCCGAACTACCCGGTGCTGATCTTCGACGACGCCGATGAGGACGACCCGAAGGACACCGTCTCCGGTACCGGCCCGTCCTATGACGTGGACCTGTACTTCGAGCTGGCCTTCGGCGCCGGCCCGTACGACGTGGAGCTTGACTGGAACTATGACTTCATCGGTCATGGCAACAGTGGCTTCACCCAGGCCGTCGGCACCTTCGCCGCCAACGGCAAGAACAACGACAGCGTGAACGTCGACCCGACCCCGGCTGGTGGAGATGGCAACTACTTCTTCAGCCTCGAAGTGACCGACAGCACGCTGCCGACCCCGACCACCGACAGCTTCTTCTGGCCCGATGCGGTGCCGCTGATGCCCGGTGCGCTGTTCTATGACGATATGTCCGCGTACAACACGTACAACGATGCCAACGCCGCCGGCTGGCTGCGTGGTACCGGCCCGGGCCATAGTGGCGCGGTGAACTGGCATATCGGCCCGCAGTGGGAGACGGCGTTCAACCTGTACAACGGCCAGGCCTGGCACTGCAACGACGGCGCTGACGGCACCAACGGCGGTACCTACAACGGCGTTCCGAAGTCCACCCTGCGTTCTCCGGCGGTCAACGCTCCTCCGGGATCCGACCCCTGGCTGCACTTCCGCGCCAACCTGGGCTTCCAGGAGAGCACCACATTCGACCAGTTCTGGCTCGGATGGGACAGCTCCGCAGCTGCCAACAACGAGGCTTCCGCCACATGGACCCAGCGTTTCGGTCCGTTCGGCAACTTCGACGCGGCATGGGGCAACAGTGCCCAGACGCAGCTTCGTACCTACAACATCTCCGCCCCGGGCGGTTCCACCTTCTACCTGATGTTCTCGCTGGAGTCGCTTGACTCGATCGGCAACGCAGCGGATGGTGTGCACCTTGACCCGGTGACCTGCACGGACGGCAACTTCCCCGATCCGACCTGGTAAGGAACTGAGCCTGATCGACTGAATCGATTGCCCCCGGGGCATGTCCCCGGGGGCTTTTTCATTCCAGTTGCCTTTTCTGGCAACTGCGACGCCGGATGTGCTATGTTAGCCCCGAGGGAGAAAGCCATGCCGCGATTCCAGCTGATCATCGCCCTGCTCGCAGCCCTGTGCTGCCTCTATGCATCCTGTGATAAACCTGCCCCGGGTCAGTCCGCAGACGGCCAGGCTACCGCAAAGGATGGGAATGATTCGCCAACCCCTGCCGCTGAAGCCGGGCCGGCGCCACAGACGATCAACCCCTCTGAATTGCCGGACCCGGACCACAAGCCACCAAGGCAGTACAATGAGGAGGAACTCGCACGCTTCGAGGAAATGCTTGCGGTTGACAGTGCGGAAACCCGCAACAAGCTGGTTGACGACGGGGCAATGCTGGATGCTGACCACCTGATTGACTACATCAGCATGGGCCGGATGAACATCGTGGTGCGCATGATCGCCTCCGGCATGGACCTGAACCGGCCGGCTGCGAACGGCAAGCTGCCACTGGCTGAAGCGATCCTGCAGAATGACCCGTGGCTGATCGAGCAGATGATCAAGCACGGCGCGGATCCGACGCTGACTGACGACCCGACTCAAGGCGTCGGTCGCAGCATGCTCCACTATGCCACGAAGATGAATGATGCCGGCCTGGTGGAGCGGCTGCTTGAGCTCGGTGTGCCGGTTGACATCAGGGACGTCAATGACCAGACACCGCTGGACGTGGCGGCGACCTATGGCGAGACTGAGGCGATGGCTGTGCTGCTTGACAACGGTGCGGATCCGGTGCGCATGGACAAGGGCGGGAGCATCCCGGTGCTGCTGGCCGCCGGCTATGGACACACGGACGCGGTGCGCCTGCTGCTGCAGCATGGGGCCGACATCAACTTCCAGCATGAACGGGGTTGGACACCGCTGCTGCTGTCGATCTACTACGATCAACTTGACACGGCACAGTACGTACTTGACAACGGTGGCGACATCAAGGCGCAGCTGGAGACGGGCTACGGGGCTGCCGGGATCGCCGCCACACTTGGCGACCCGGAGATGCTGCGCCTCGTGATCGATGCCGGGGCACCGCTGGATGACATCACCGCCCAGGACGGCCGAAACCTGGTCCATATCTGTGCGATCAACAACCTCGGCAGTTTCATCCGTGAACTGGCGGAGGCCGGCGTGGACCCTGCAGCAGAGGACAGTGAAGGCCGTACTGCGCTGGAGCTGGCACGCGAAGCGAACGACACGGAGGCGGAGCAGGTGCTGATGGAACTGACAGGGGCACCTCCGGCACCGCCGGAAACGGACGACCCGGCTGCCGAGTCAGCGGATTCGGAACCACCAGCCGGCAGCGCAAGTTGATTCGCAACTCTCAGCAACATTGTGACTGTCAGCCCATGGAACGACCGCAGCTGAGAAGGGATAATCAGTTGTCAATTCCAGCGGGAAACTGGCGCGGAATTGGCCGCAAAAAGCCTGTCCCAGACTGACATGCGCGCGTTGCAGGCTCCCTGCTGTGTTAGAATCAGACTGGTTGAAATTGAGGAGATCCGCTCCGTCATCGAGTCTCTCTCAGAGACCGGGCCGCTATTGTTGGAAACGTCCTGCCGGCACCCCCACTGGATGTTCTGCGATGGACCGGATCAAGGCGGGTAATCATATGCACAGATACATCTTCGTCGCAGTCCTCGGGCTGCTGCTCTACTCCTGCGCTGACAACAAGGGCCAGCCTCCCGTGAGCGGTGGCATGACTGCCGGCGGCGGGCAGCAGGCGGGATCAGGCGGCGGGCTGTTCGCCGACATGCCTGAGTCCGATGCCCAGGTCAGCTCCGTCGAGTTCCAGGCGGGCAGCTCCGGTGGCGCCTTCGTGAAGCTTGAGCCGTCCGAGACCGGGATGGACTTCACCTCCGAGGTGCTGAGCAAGGAACTCAAGCTGGATGCCATTGCTGTGCAGGCCGGAATGGCAACGGGTGACTACGATGGCGATGGCGACATCGACATCTACCTGTGCGGCATCGAGAATGACAACGCCTTGTACCGCAACGAGGGTGGCTGGCAGTTCACGGACGTAACCGATGAGGCCGCCAGCGGCCTGCGCATGACCGGCGACATGGCCGAGACCGCGGTGATGGCCGACCTCAACGGCGACAATGTTCTGGACATCTACGTCGGGGTGCGCGGCGGCGTCAACCGCTACTTCGCCGGCAACGGCGACGGCACCTTCAGCGACCGCAGCGAGGAGTCCGGGCTGGACAGCGCACGGTCCACCGTCGTCAGCGCGGTGTTCGACGTTGACAACGACGGCGACCTCGATGTCTACAACGCCAACAACCGCAAGGGCCGAAACGACGACCGCAAGATCGAGGACATGCGCAGTGACGGACGCTACTTCAACATGATGAAGAACATGGAGACCGGGGAGGTCAAGCTCGACGAGACCATGCACCCCGAGCATTACATGGACAAGGCCGGTAAGATCCGCCTGCGCCCTGACAATGACGACCTGCTGATCAACGATGGCAACGGGCACTTCACCAACGAGGCCCTGGAGCGCGGCATCCAGCCCGCCGGCTGGGCGCTGAACGCGCTGGCCTGCGACTTCAACAACGACGGCTGGACGGACCTGCAGGTCTCGGGCGACTTCGACACCCCAGACTGGTACTACATCAATGACGGCAAGGGCAACTTCACCGAGCGCGGTGAGGACATGCTGCGCGTCACCAGTTACTTCGGGATGGGCAGCGACGCCGGTGACCTGAACCATGACGGCTGGATGGACTATATGGTGGGTGACATGTCGCCGACCGGCTACAAGGACGGCAAGAAGCAGAGTGGCGACATGAACCTCTCGCGCTACGAGCTGGTGCACTACGAGCCGCACCAGAACATGCGCAACACCGTGCTGCTGAACCGTGGCGACGGCTGGATGAGTGAGGCGGCCGCACTGCTCAACGTGAAGAGCACCGACTGGACCTGGAGCATCCGGCTGGCTGACCTGAACAGCGACGGCATCCTCGAAATCCTGGCAACCAACGGCTACATCAGCACCTCCGTCGAGTACGACGTGCAGCGCAGGATCAAGGACATGTACGAGGCCGGCGCCAGCATCGAGGAGATCGATGCCTATGAGCTGTCGCTGCCCGCGCTGGAAACCGACGACATCATCTTCACGGCCAGCGAGCCGCTGAACTACAAGAAGGCCCCGGACAACTGGGGGATCCACGATCAGGCGGTGTCCTGCGGATGCGTGCTGCAGGACATGGACGGAGACGGTGACCTCGACTTCGTCGTCAACAACACCGCCGCACAGGTCGGCGTGTACCGCAATGACCTTGACAATGGCAACATGGTGCTGCTGGACCTGCGCCAGGAGGGCCCAAACCGCGAGGCCGTCGGCGCGCGCGTGAAGGCCTACTGCGGTGACGACATGTTCATGCAGGACGTGATCCTCGCCCGCGGCTACGCCAGCGGTGAGAGCAGCCGGATCCACCTCGGGCTCGGTGAGCACCAGAAGATCGACGCACTGTGGATCCGCTGGCCTGACAACAAGGTCGAGGTGCTGCGAGACCTAGATGCCAACATGCTGTACAGCATCAGCCGCGGAAGCAAGCTCGTGGATTATGCAAAGGACCAGCACCAGCCCATGTTCAGCCAGCAGGCGCTGAACTGGCAGCAGCAGGAACTGGACACACTGGATGCCGAATTCGCGAAGGAGCCGCTGTTGCCGGTGCGCCGCAGCACGCTCGGCACCGGCCTCGGCGTGGCGGACATGAATGCCGATGGCAACCTGGACATCTACTTCGCCGGCCCGCAGGACCAGCAGGGCAAGCTGTTCACCGGCCGCGCAGACGGTGGCTTCGCCGGTTCGCCGATGCTGGACGACACGGTGGATGCCCGCCCGGAGAGCATGGGCGTGCTGCTATTCGAGGCCAATGGTGACGGCAGGCCCGACATGCTGCTGACCAGCGGCAGCAACGAAAGCGAGGACCAGCCGCAGCGCTACCTGGACCGCATCTACCTCAGTGAGGGCGACGGCTGGAAGGCCGGTGCCCTGCCGGTTGAGCAGGTGCCCTCCGGCAGCGCCGCCGCCAGCGACATTGACAACGACGGCGACCTCGACCTGGTGATCGCCGGCCGGCTCAAGCCCTATACCTATGGCCAGGGTGTGCACAGCCACGTGCTGGAGAACGACGGCCAGGGCGGCTTCACGCTGGCAACCGGGCGCATCGCCCCCGGGCTGGCGGACAGCGGCCCGGTATCGGACATCTGCTTCGCCGACATCAACGGTGACGGCCGCGATGACCTGCTCGTCGCGCAGGAGTTCGGCAGCGTCGAATGGTGGGCCAACAATGATGGCAACCTGCTGCGCCAGGGGCCGGTCGGCCCGACCGGGATGTGGCAGTCGGTGGTTGCGGCTGACTTTGACAACGATGGTGACAATGACCTGATCTGTGGCAACTGGGGCTTGAACACCAAGTACCACCCTTCCGCGGAGAAGCCCTATATGGTGATCGCGGATGACTTCGATGGCAACGGTACCCGTGACGTGGTCGAGGTCAAGTTCGGCAGCGACGGCACGCTGCTGCCGGGCCGCGGGCGTTCCTGCAGCGGCTATGCGATCTCCACCGTGCCGCAGAAATTCCCGACCTGGGAGATGTTCGCCAACGCTACACTGGAGGAGATCTACGGCCCGGTGGACGCGGTATCCGAGAAACTGACTGCCGACCACGTGGCCAGCGCATATTTCGAGAATGACGGCAGCGGTAACTTCAGCATGACTGACCTGCCGACGATGGCCCAGGTCAGCTGTGTAATGGGTGTTGCCGTGGGCGATTTCAACAATGACGGCAAGCTCGATGCCTGGTTGAACAACAACTTCCGCAACACCCAACCCGAGGAAACCCGCTGGGTCTGTGGTTACGGCACGCTGATGCTGGGCAACGGTGACGGCAGCTTCAACTGCCTGGAGCCGCTGGATTCAGGGATCCGCGTCATTGCTGAAGGGCGCGGGGCCGTGGCTGCCGACTTCAATGGTGATGCCTGCCTGGATATCGTGATGAGCGTAAGCAATTCCAGCCCGCAGGTGGCCCTGATGGATCCCGCCCGTGCACAGGGCAAGGGCCTGCTGGTCACGCTGACCGGTCCGGCCGGCAACCCGGCAGCTGTCGGGGCCAGGCTTGCACTGGAACTGTCCGATGGCCAGGTGCTGCATCGCGAGGTGCAGGCCGGCAGCGGATACCTTTCCAGCTACGTGGGTCCCGTGCACTTCGGAATTCCCACCGGCAGCACTGCCAGCAAGCTGACTGTCAGCTGGCCGGATGGCAGCACTAGTGAGGAAACGAGCTTCAGCGGAAACTCTGTAAGCCTCAGCCACGGAAGCTGAGGCGACCAATTTTGACCTATATAAGAAAGGGAGGGCTACGGCCCTCCCTTTTTCCGTTTCTGTGGGTTCAAGCGGTGGTTTAGGCGATAATTGAGGCAGTTTAACTAAAATTTTACCTGTTTCAGGGCGTTAAATGATTGTTGTTTCTCATTTTTATTGAGTGTGCTCTTTCTTTAACAGGCGTCGCTGTTATACTTTTTACGCACAGCTTATAGGTACATGGTCAGGGATCGCAACCCTGCTGCGTGCGCTTCTTTTCCCGGGAGTGTACGAAGCATAGCTTTTCCAAACCATGGAATACACACCATATCCACAATAGGAGAGTGTATGAAGACTCACGTGAACTGGTGTAAGCACCTCGGGCTTTCGCTCGTGGCGCTTACGGTAGTCTTCGTAGCAGCTTCCTGCGGTGGTAACGGCGGCGGTCTTTCGACGAATGTCGAGACCCAGACCGGTACCTCCAACACCGTGATCGACGGAGGTCGCAACGGTGTTGTATCAGCGGAGCTTACCGTCTCTGAGAATGAGATCGGCAAGCTCAGTGCTGAGCAGCAGGCACTGCTTTCAGACGCGGGCTGGAACCAGCCCTACATCGTCCCCAAGGCCGGCACCCCGATCCAGGGCCCGAGCCATGAGATGCTGATGGCACAGCTTCGTGAGATGGCTGAGCGCGGCGTCGAGATGCTGCCCCGCGGCGTCGAGGGAGAAGGCACGAAGGGAGCCAGCTGGCTGGACCAGCGCGGCTTCAACCCGGGCGTTGACAGTGGCCTTGTGAAGGGCCAGTACAAGCCCGCCGACACCGGCGCCAACGGCGTGCCGGACTTCGGTTGCAACGCCTCCGGTGCGCTGATGGCTGACAACGGCCAGTCCGACATCGAGGACGTGATCTTCGCCTACGGCGGCAGCATGCCGGCCCAGGCGATCAGCTGGGTGGCTGAGGGTCTGTCGACCATCAACCACTTCAACAGCGTCGGTGGTGGTGGTGACGATGCGTACACCGCCGTTTACCAGCTGTTCGCTGACAGCGAGACCGCGAACCCGAGCAACCAGGGCAACAACGACATCGGTGAGATCGGCTACCGTGCCGACCTCGGCCCCTACGGCATCGGTTACGGCCAGGGCAGCGGCCCCAGCGGCACGCTGTGCGACGGAACCGCCTACGGTGTCCGCAATGCGTTCTGGATGACCTTCAACGAGAAGTTCTTCGCCCTGCCGAGCGGCCAGGCGACTGCCCTGTACAACGTGCTGATCGCCCCCAGCGGTGATGAGGGTGCGGACCAGGTCAGCCCGATGGACACCTCCGCGAACTTCCAGACCTTCTACTTTGGCAACGTGTCCTCCTGCTACGGGGATGCGATGATCGTCGGCATCAACGCCGCTGACAGCGGTTGCGACATGTTCGACGAGGCCTCCAATGCGCCGTGGCAGGACCGTACGGCGGATGGCAACAGCTACCCGAACATCCTGCACAACCCGATCTTCGGCGTGATCCTGGCCCGCTGGGCCGGCGGCAACGCCAACTCCAACAGCCAGTTCTTCGGCGACGGCAGCTTCCCGAGTGCCGCCAGCACGATTGGCTGGCCCGTGGCCCGTCCGTTCGCATACAACAACGGCGCCGCGCTGCTCAATGCCAACGGTGCCTACTACGCCTTCGGCCAGTTCTTCGAGAAGGGTTTCATGTGGTGGATCGACTACGACCAGAACAGCAACCCGACCGCGAGCGACGAAGCGCAGATGTACGTCTACGATGGCAACAACACCTTCTGCGAGGGTGAGTACTCCAAGGTCGAGCCCGACGTGTTCTACGGCGGCGCTGGCGACCTCGGTGTCGGCGTGACCGTTGACGGCGTTCGCTACGGCGGCGGCGACTGGTCCGCCCCGCAGCTGTCCGACGACGGTACCTATTACCAGATCGGCATGCTGCTGGACGAGAACACCGGCATCAGCAGCGTGACCATCGCTGCCAGCGCGCACGGCTTCGGCGGTGTGACGGCTGACGGTGCCGATGTGGGCCACCCCGAGTGGGGCGCCTGCCTGTACAAGCACAGCACATGGTCATGGCGTGACGGTACGGTCACGGCAGCCGGCACGGCCTTCGATCCGAGCCAGTTCGCCCGTACCCACACCTACAGCAGCAATGCGATCAAGACCAATGTCGAGGGTGTGTACACGATCCGTAACCAGGTCGTGGACGCCGATGACACCTTCGCCTACGGCGACAGCCTTCCGATGCACCTCGGACACGGCGGCGCCGGTGGTGGCGGTGGCGACACCGAAGTCTGGGTCATCCGCAACGACGGCGGTGACTTCCAGCTCAACCTCGACGCCCTGACCGGCGACCTTGACGCCCTTGGCGTTGGCTACAGCGTGGTCGACTACAGCGCAACCGTCGCTGACGACTTCGCTGCCAACCCGAACGCGAAGGTCGCGATCTGGTACCGTGGTGGACCGGGTGGCGCGGGTGAGTCCGCGACCTACACCACCGCCTGGACCAGCGGTGAGATGGACAACTACATCCAGCTGATGAGCGACGGCTTCGGCGTGATGCTGATGAGCCAGAACCACGGCTACGATGGAGACCTGTTCTTCACCAACGGTTGGAGTGGTATCTACGGTTATGCGACCCTGCCGGCTTCCGTCCCGGATGCCGACCGCCGCATGCCCTGGGCCTCCAGCCTGTGCACCGATGACGGTATCGGTTTCGGTGGAACCCTTGGTTTCATCCCGACCGCCCCGAGCAACTTCATCGGTAACCCGAGCGGCGCTAACTTCGGTGCCGACGGTACCAACGCCGCGGAGCGCTACACCGGTAGTGGTTCCTCGGGCGAGCTGCCGATCAGCTTCGGCATGGCAACCGGCCGCCAGTACTGCGGTATCGGTTACTACAGCTCCTTCTTCGCGGGCTCCTGCGCAGGTCCGGCCTTCCGTGCCGGTATCGGCCACCAGCCCAACGCGCTTGGCTTCGACCTGGGCTTCCTGTCCTGGGGTAACAGCCAGGCCCCGGATGCCAACATCGGCTTCTTCCCGAGCTACAGCCACAGCTTCGGCACCGGCAAGGTGTGGAACGTTGGCTACAGCTGGGCAGGCACCAGTGTGACGGCTTCCGCTTCCGGCACGATGGACCGCGCTGACCTGCTGAACAACATCCTCGGTTGGCTGGATGACAGCCTGACCTTCGGTGGCGGCGGCGGCGGTGGCGCCGGTTTCGAGGAGTACGATGGTCCTCCGGAGATCGTCTGCGTGACCCCGATCGCCTGGGACAAGGTGAACGGCGCTGTGACGCAGGGTACCGCCGGTGTGGGTGGCCAGAACTACCCCGACCCGAACGGTTCCAACGTCTTCGGTCCGGATGTGACCCCCGGCTTCGATTACGCTGTCGAGTACAACACCGGCGTCCGTACCCCGGGCGACGATGACGGCGGCCTGAATGGCAACGACCTTGACTTCCAGTTCCCGTTCTACGGTTACATGGAGTGGAACGACGCCCTCGGCGCCATCCCCGGCACCGTGGAGCCCGCTGAGATCGTCGATGTCAACTACAGCGGTATCGCCCTGAGCGACATCTCCGCTGACTGGACCAAGTTCAACGCTCCCTACGGTGGTGTGTTTGATCCTTCCGCCCTTGGCCTGAACCCGGCTGCCGCCTGGTTCCTGACCGAGACTGACACTTTCGGCAACATCAACACCGCCAGCTACGGCGATGCCTTCGGCCCGAACCTGGTGTTCAACAACGACACCGACCTGGTTGCCACCGAGGCGATCGCGCACTGGGCACAGGGCACGATGTACGGCGGCTCCCCGGCGTACCTCGCCTGGGCGATGTTCCCCGGCCACAAGAGCGTGAAGTACAACGGTGGCGGTACCGCCGTCGGTTACTACACTGAGGGTGGCATCCTGTGGGAAGAGTTCATCGAGGACCACGACATTGAGGCTGGCCGCGACCTGTGGGCCTACCTGCGCAGCGACTACTCCTTCACCACCCCCGGTGAGGGCCGTACCGTTGACTTCGACTACGGCACCGTGCTTGGCTTCAATGGCGACCTGAACCGCAACGGCGTGTTCGGTGAGGCCGCTGACAAGTTCCCGGTGCGTGTCCGCTTCTTCACCGATGTGGACGTCTACGACGATTACTTCGATGACCTGAACGGTTACCCGAACTTCTGGCCTGATGGCGACTCCTTCATCGAGGGTGGTTGCTACATGGTGGACGAGGGCGACCCGAACTACCCCGTCAGCATCTTCGATGACGCTGATGAGGAGGACCCGACTGACACCGTCGCCGGTGCCGGTCCCTACGATGTTGACCTGTTCTTCGAGATCGCTTACGGCGTCGGTCCCTACGATGTCGACCTCGACTGGAACTACAACTTCGTCCTGTTCGGCGGCAGCGGCAACACCCAGCCCGTCGGCACCTACCCGGCTGCCGGCAAGTGGGGCGAGACCGTCTCCGTTGACCCGACCCCCGCTGGTGG
This sequence comes from Planctomycetales bacterium, assembly GCA_022646745.1. Taxonomy (GTDB): domain Bacteria; phylum 4484-113; class 4484-113; order 4484-113; family JAFGCY01; genus JAHEFU01. The sequence continues at coordinate 1,909,903 of CP060262.1, forward strand.
TAACGGTAACTACACCTTCGCCCTGATGGTGACCGATGCCAACAACGACACCGACGAGTTCTTCTGGCCCGATCCGGTGCCGCTGTTCCCCGCCTGGTACTTCGGCGACAACATGTCCGCTTACGCGAACACGAACGACGCCCTGGCCGCCGGCTGGACCCGCAGCAACACCAACGCCACCCAGTGGTACATCGGTCCCCAGTGGGACGGCTTCTCCGGTCCGTTCTTCGGCATCATGAGCAGCCCGGCTGTGATCGGTGAGTGGGGCGGCCAGATGTGGCACTGCAACGACGGCACGGGCCTGGAGTACCAGAACAACGCCCAGGCCGGCCTGCGTAGCCCCGCCTTCAACGTCAGCAGCGGTACCCCGTGGCTGCACTACCGCGTCTGCCTCGACATGGAGGACCAGACCTGGGAGCACTTCTATCATGGTGCCTCCGGCGGTTCTGCTGCCAGTGCGACCCAGACCACCTGGAGCAACGGCTTCCAGGAGATCGGTCACACCATCGATGGTTTCGGCGTGAACTCCAGCACCCAGCAGCATTGGCAGATGGGTGGCGTGACCGCTGGTACCCGCTACATCCACTTCCGCTTCACGGCTGATTCCTCAATCAACTGGTGGAGTGGTAGCCACGTGGACGGCATCTACGTTACCGACGGCAACTTCCCGCCGGTCGGTAGCTAAGCTGCCTCGAGCCTGATCGACTGAATCGATTGCCCCCGGGGCCTGTCCCCGGGGGCTTTTTCATGAATAATTGAAGTAAAAAGGCCGTCTAAGTAACATGCCCCCGATCCATCCCGCGATCCGTAACATATCCGTAGCCATCCTGCTGGGCCTGCTGGCTGGCTGTCCCGCCGGGCAAACCGGTGAAAGCGGTTCCACCAATGTGGATGCCGCCACTGCAGATGCAAACCCCGCAGCCGATGCTGAGAAGCAGGCTGATGCGGGAACAGATGCACAGGCTGCCCCAGCCGGGCAGGAAAACATGACCTGGCGCGCCTACATCGATCCGAAGATGTCGATGGAGGAGATCGAGGCGCTCAGTGAGGAGGATGCCCGCGCCAAGCTGGAAGAGCTGGGTGTGCCATTCGAGGCCTTCAACTTCCACGAGGCGATTGAAATGGACCCGCTCGAGCTGTGCGCGCTGTTCCTGCAGGCCGGCATGCCGGTGGACAGCCCCAACATGGCAGGCGTATCCCCGCTGCAGGCAGCCTCATACCAGCAGAAGATAGAGCATATGAAGTTGTTCATTGAGCATGGCGCGGACATCAACTACGAGGACCCGCGCTTCCGGGCCACCCCGGTGGACTTCGCCGTTGGCAGTGGCAACATGGAGGTGCTGCAGATCCTGCTGGACCAGGGGGCCGACCCCGCCGGCGGAAGCCAGTCGCGCCCGATCCTGATTGACGCGATCGAGTCCGGCAGCCTGGAGATGTTCAACTTCATCTATGGGAAGTTCCCGGATGTGACAGTGACCGACCGCACCGGCCAGGGTACGCTGATGAACGCCTGCCTGACGGGCCACCTGGATATCGCGCAGCGACTGGTGGAGCTCGGGGCGGAGATCAACCAGATTGAGCCGCAGGGAGGCACTCCGCTGGCGGCGGCGGCCTACCGCGGCAACTGGGACGTGTTCGACTTCCTGCTGCAGCATGGTGCGGACCCGATGCAGAGCTACCGCGGCAACCGCAACCTGCTGTTCGAGTTCGGCTACCACCAGGACTATCCGCATGAGCTGGCCGAACAGCTGATCGAACAGGGCATGGACATCAACCAGCAGGATGAACGCAGTGGAGTAACGCCACTGATCAATGCGGCAAACAATGCGAACATGGACCTCGTGAAGCTGTTGCTGGACCATGATGCGGACCCTGACAAGCGCGATGTGAATGGCATGAGTGCCTGTGACTTCGCGAAGTTCACGGAGAACGGCGACATGGTGCTGCTGTTCAGCAAGTACGGCATCACCAGTGAGCGGGAGTTCCCCCAGCAGTAGCCACAGGCTCTGCTGTGCTAGAATGCAGCAGGAGCGGGACTGTTCAGCCCAGGCCGCCCCTGACCAGACATTGAATTCCAGACCGGCAGCCCAACTGCCGGCGGGCCCGAGAGGAAGGACATGCGACGGATACTGATTATCTGCGGCCTGGCGCTGATGCTGGCCGCCTCATGCGCTGACAAGCAGCAGGCCGGCAGCGCCGGCAAGCCCGCTGACTCCACCCGGCAGCAGACAGCCCAGGTTGATGGTGCATCGCTCTATGCCGACTATCCAGCCAGCGACGCCCTGGTGGAACAGCAGGCCCTGCCCGCCCCCGGGGGCAGCGGCAGCTTCGTCAAGCTTGAACCCTCGGAAACCGGGATGGACTTCGTCGGCCTGGCTGAGAGCCGTGAGCTGCTGCTGGATGACGTCGGTTCACAGGCCGGCATGGCGGCGGCGGACTACGACGGCGATGGCGACATCGACATCTACCTCTGTGGCATAGAGAATGACAACCAGCTGTACCGCAATGAGGGCGACTGGAAGTTCACCGACGTGACGGACGAAGTGAACCCGGAGCTGCGCGTGAGCGGTGAGCTAGCTGGCAGCGCGGTGTTCTTCGACATCAATGGCGACCGGCTGCTGGACCTCTACGTCGCGGTGCGCGGCGGGAAGAACCGGCTGTTCATCAACGGTGGCGACGGCAGCTTCAGCGAGCAGGCCGCGCAGTACGGGCTTGACACGGAGCGCAGCACGATCGTGAGCGCGATCTTTGACCTTGACAACGACGGCGACCTGGACATCTACAACGCCAACAACCGCAAGGGACGCAACGAGGACGGCATGGTGGAGGAGGAGCGTGGCAACGCGCGCTACTTCGGCTTCTTCCTCAACCCGGAGACCGGCGAGCGAATCCTGGACGATGAGTCAAGCCAGACGCACTACATGGACAATTCCGGCAAGATCCGCCTGAAGCCCGACAGCGATGAGTTCTTCATCAACAAGGGTGAGGGCAAGTTTGTCAACGACGCCTCCACGATCGGCGTGCGGCCTGACGGCTGGTCACTGAATGCACTGGCCTGTGACTTCAACAACGACGGCTGGATCGACCTGCAGGTCAGCGGCGACTTCGACACACCCGACTGGTACTACCTGAACAATGGCAACGGCTACCTCAAGGAGATGGGCCGTACGATGCTGCGTGTCAACTCCTTCTTCGGGATGGGCAGCGACGCCGGCGACCTGGACCGCAACGGCTGGATGGACTACATGGTGGGCGACATGTCCGCCACCGGCTACAAGGACAGCAAGAAGCAGAGCGGCGACATGAACATCTCGCGCTATGAGCTGTCCAACTTCACGCCGCAGCCGAACATGCGCAACACGGTGATGCTGAACCGCGGTGACGGCTGGATGAGCGAGGCCGCCGCCTTCCTCGGGGTGAAGAGCTCCGACTGGACCTGGAGCGTGCGCCTGGCGGACCTCGACAGCGACGGCCTGCTGGACATCCTCGCCACCAACGGCTACCTGAATTCCTCGATTGAATATGACGTGCAGCGCCACATCAAGGAAATGCGCGAGCAGGGAGCCAGCCAGGAGGAGATTGACAACTACTGGCTGTCCACCCCGGGGCTCAAGACGGATGACATCATTTTCACGGCGAGCGAGCCGCTGAACTACGGGAAGGCCCCGGACAACTGGGGGATCCATGACCAGGCGGTGTCCTGCGGCTGCATCCTGCAGGACCTGGACGGTGACGGCGACCTCGACTTCGTCGTAAACAACACGAACGAGCAGCTCGGTGTGTACCGCAATGAGGTCGGCAGCGGCAACCAGGTGCTGATCGACCTGCGCCAGGACGGCCCGAACCATGAGGCGATCGGCGCGCGTGTGGTCGCCTGGTGCGGTGGTGAGCAGTACATGCAGGACGTGATCCTTACTCGCGGCTATGCCAGCAGCGAAAGCAGCCGGATCCACCTCGGGCTCGGCAGGCATGAGAAGATTGACGAGCTGTGGATCCGCTGGCCCGGTAACCAGGCCGAGGTGCTGCGCGACCTTGACGTGAACATGCACTACACGATCACGCGTGGCAGCCAGATGAAAGACGTGTCGCAGCCGGCAGCCCGGCAGACCCTGTTCAGCCAGGAGGAACTGGCATGGGAGCAACAGGAGGCGGATACCTTTGACGCGGAGTTCGACGCCGAGCCGCTGCTGCCTGTGCGACGCAGCACGCTTGGCACGGGACTCGGCGTGGCGGACATCAACCTAGACGGGCAGCTGGATGTGTACTTCACCGGTGCGGAGGGACAGGCCGGCAAGCTGTACCTCGGCCGCGGGGACGGCACGCTGGTGGGCAGCCCGATGCTTGACCAGGTGGTGGAGCCGCGCCAGGAGAACATGGAACCGCTGCTGTTCGAAGCCAATGGCGACGGCCGGCCGGACCTGCTGCTGACCAGCGGCAGCAACGAGGAGCCCGGCGGCAGCAACTACTACATCGACAGGCTGGTCATGAACGAGGAGGATGGCTTCAAGCTGGGGGTGATGTCCGTGGCCCCGGCTTCCTCCGGCAGCGCCTGTGCCTCAGACATTGACAATGACGGCGACCTCGACCTGTTCATCGCGGGCCGGCAGAAGCCCGGCGAGTACCTGCGCCCCGAGGTTTCGAACATCCTTGAGAATGACGGTACCGGCAGGTTCACGCTGGCCACTGGCCGGATCGCTCCCGGCATCACTGAGGTCGGCCCGATCTCCGATGCGATCTTCGCAGATCTCAACGGGGACGGGCGGCAGGACCTGGTGCTGGCGGTCGAGTTCGGCAGCATCGAGTGGTGGGCCAACAATGACGGCCTGCTGGTGCGCCAGGGCCCGGTCAGTGCAAGCGGGACCTGGCAGTCGCTGGCAAGCGGCGACTTCGACAATGACGGCGACATGGACCTGCTGGCCGGCAACTACGGCCTGAACACGAAGTACCACCCGAGTGCCGACAAGCCCTACCTGATCATCGCGGATGACTTTGACAACAATGGCACACGCGACCTGGTTGAGGTCAAGTTCGGCAGCGACGGCACGCTGCTGCCGGGACGCGGCCGCAGCTGCTCCGGTTACGCAATCAACACGATCCCACAGAAGTTCCCGACCTGGGAGATGTTCGCCGACGCCACGCTCGAGGATGTTTACGGGCCGATCGAGGAAGTAGCTGAGCGTTACTCCGCGGAGGAAGTGCGCAGCATGCTGCTCGTGAATGACGGGCATGGCAGTTTCAGTGCCCAGCCCCTGCCAAAGGAAGCGCAGTACAGCATCGTGTTCGGCATGGCGACCGGCGACTTTGACAACGATGGCAACCTGGACGCCTGGCTGAACCAGAACTACCGCAACTCGCAGCCGGAGGAGACCCGCTGGCTGACGGGCTACGGCTGCCTGCTGCTCGGTGATGGCCAGGGCGGATTCAGAAATGTCGAGCACCTTGATTCCGGCATCCTGCTGAATGCCGAGGGCCGTGGCGCTGTGGCCGCGGACCTGAATGGCGACCAGTGCCTGGACATCGTGATGAGCGTCAGCTCGGCGCACCCCCAGGTGGCCTGGAGCCAGCCGGGCAGCAGCCAAGGCCGTGGCCTGCTGGTATCAGTGGCCGGGCCGGCAGGCAACCCGACGGGCGTTGGTGCGAAGCTCAGCCTTGAACTGGACAACGGCAGCGTGCTGCACCGTGAGGTGCAGGCCGGGCATACCTTCCTGTCCAGTTACGTGGGGCCGCAGCACTTCGGCATTCCGGATGGCAGCAAGCCGCTGAAGCTTACTGTCAGCTGGCCGGACGGCGGCAGCACTGAACTGGCGGATTTCGGCGATGTCTCGAAGGTGATCGTCAGCCGCGGAAACTAGTCAGCACCAGTCAATCGATGGCAACCGGGAGTGCCTGCGGGCGCTCCCATTTTTCCGCCGGAGGCTGCCCGGGGTGGCGGTGGAAGCGGTCCGGCATTACAATCTATGTACCTGAAACTGCATGGGCCGATGCGGAGTTAGGTGAATGTGAACCCGGCTGAAGGATTCGCCGACGCGAATCCCACTAGAAGATCACATCCCCTGCAGCGGCCCGGCATTTGCCCGTCGCGGATCAGTCCCGGCGGCAGGATGGTGGGCAGGAAGACCCGCGGGCCGCAATCTCCATCCGGCCTGCTCAGATTCCACCGCCATGTAATTCCACAGTCCGCTGAGGAAAGATATGGGCCGCAATCTCCTTGTTGGATGCCTTGGCATCCTGATACTGTGCTGTTCCTGCACGAAAGGCACGCAGCAAAGCGCTGACGGCGGAAATGCCACTGGAAAGCATGATGCAGGCAAGCAGCTGTCAGCCGCGGTTCCCTATGCCGGCTACCCTGCAAGTGATGCGAATGTCGAGGCCAGTCCGCTTGCGGCAGGCAGCGGCGGTGGCAGCTTCACACAGCTGGACAGCGCGGAGTCCGGCATCAGCTTCGTCAGTGAAGCGCTGGACAATGACATGATCGTCGATGACATCGGCAGCCAGGCCGGTATGGCTGCGGCGGATTATGACGGCGACGGCGACATAGACATCTACCTCTGCGGTATCTCGAATGACAACCTGCTGTTCCGCAATGACGGCGGAATGAAGTTCACAGACGTGACGGACGAGGCCGGAGAAGGCCTGCGGCTGGCCGGTGAACTGGCTGAGAGTGCCGTGTTCTTCGACATCAATGCCGATGGGCGGCTGGACCTGTATGTCGCGGTGCGCGGCGGGGCCAACCGGCTGTTCGTCGCCGGTGAGGACGGCCGCTTCACGGAGAATGCCGCGGCCTACGGGCTGGCTAGCGAGCGCAGCACTATCGTGAGTGCGGTGTTCGACATTGACAACGACGGCGACCTGGACATCTACAATGCCAACAACCGGCTGGGGCGCCACGGCAGCGGCCTGCTGGAGACCGTGCTCGGCGAAAAGCCGGACATCATGTACATCTTCGACGAGGAGACCGGCGAGGTCAGCCTCGGCGGCTCATCGGCCGACCAGTTCTACATGGACCCCGTGTTCAAGGCGCGCCTGAAGCCGGACTCGGATGAGATGTACATCAACAACGGCACCGGCTCCTTCGAGGACCGCGCTGCCGAGCTGGGCATCCGGCCGCTGGGCTGGTCGCTCAACGCACTGGCCTGCGACTTCAACAATGACGGCTGGATGGACCTCGAGGTGTCCGGCGACTTCGACACGCCGGACTGGTACTACCTGAACGATGGCAACGGCCGGCTGGTGGAACACGGCAAGGAGATGTGCCGCATCAACTCATTCTTCGGGATGGGCAGCGATGCCGGCGACCTGGACCGCAACGGCTGGATGGACTACATGGTGGGCGACATGTCGCCCTCCGGCTACAAGGACGGCAAGAAGCAGAGTGGCGACATGTATGAGTGGCGCCAGGAGCTGGCGACATTCGAACCGCACCAGAACATGCGCAACACGGTGATGCTGAACCGCGGCGGCGGCTGGATGAGCGAGGCCGGCGCGCTGCTCGGCGTGAAGAGCACCGACTGGACCTGGAGCATCCGCATCGCGGACCTCAACAGCGACGGCATCCACGAGATCCTTGCGACCAACGGCTACATCAGCAAGGCGATCGAGGTCGATGAGCGCAACCGCATCAAGTCCATGATCCAGGCCGGCCGCAGCCAGAAGGAGATCGAGGACTACATCGTCTCGCTCGGGCCCTTCGTGACGGATGACATCATCTTCACCGCCAGCGAGCTGCTGAAGTACTCCAAGGCGCCGGACAACTGGGGCCTGCATGACAACGCGATCTCATGCGGCGCCAGCCTGCAGGACTACGACGGCGATGGCGACCTAGACATGATAATCAACAACACCAATGCCGAGGCCGGGGTCTACCGCAATGACCTTGACAACGGCAGCCGCGTGCTGGTCGACCTGCGCCAGGATGGCCCGAACCAGGAGGCGGTCGGCGCCCGTGTTGTGGCGGTCTGCGGCGACGAGCAGTTCATGCAGGACGTGATCATCGCCCGCGGCTATGCCTCGACGGAAAGCAGCCGGATCCACCTCGGGCTCGGCGAACACCAGAAGATCGACGCGCTGTGGATCCGCTGGCCCGGCAACCAGGCGGAGGTGCTGCGCGACCTGGACGTGAACACTCACTACACGATCACGCGCGGCAGCCAGCTGACGGACGTGTCAGTGCTGCCTGAGCACAGCCCGTTGTTCAGCCAGGAGGAACTGGGCTGGAACCAGGTAGAGGTTGACACCTTCGAGGCTGAGTTCGAGGCCGAGCCGCTGCTGCCGGTGCGCCGCAGCACGCTGGGCACCGGTGTCGGCGTGGCGGACATCAATGCCGACGGCCAGCTCGACGTCTACTTCGCCGGGCCGGCGGGGCAGGCCGGCAAGCTGTACTACGGCCGTGATGGCAAGCTCGTGGCCTCGCCGATGCTGGAGAAGGCCGTGGATGAACGTCCGGAGAGCATGGGCGTGCTGTTCTTCGAAGCCAACGGCGACGGCCGGCCGGACCTGCTGCTGTCCAGCGGCGGCAATGAAGCTTCGGCGGGCAGCACGGAGTACATCGACCGCCTGATGTACAACGAGGGCGAGAAGTTCAAGCTGGCCGGCATGCAAATTGGGGCGGAATCCTCCGGCAGTGCCTGCGCCTCGGACATTGACAACGATGGTGACCTCGACCTGTACATCGCCTGCCGGCAGAAGCCCGGCGAGTACCTGCGCCCCGGCGTCTCGCACATCATGCTGAATGACGGCGAAGGCAACATGAGCATGGCCACCGGACGGATCGCCCCGGGACTGGCGGAGACCGGCCCGGTGTCGGATGCGATCTTCACTGATGTCAACGGTGACGGGCGGCAGGACCTCGTGCTTGCAATCGAGTTCGGCAGCGTCGAGTGGTGGGCCAACAATGACGGCCTGCTGGTGCGCCAGGGCCCGATCAGCCCGAGCGGCACCTGGCAGTCGCTGGCCAGCGCGGACTTCGACAATGACGGCGACATGGACCTGCTTGCCGGCAATTACGGCCTGAACACCAAGTACCACCCGAGCGCTGAGAAGCCCTACCTGATCATCGCGGATGACTTCGACAACAATGGCACGCGTGACCTGGTGGAGGTCAAGTTCGGCAGCGACGGCACCCTGCTGCCGGGGCGCGGCCGTTCCTGCAGCGGCTACGCGATCGCCACCGTGCCGCAGCAGTTCCCGACCTGGACCGAATTCGCCAATGCCTCACTGGAGGACATCTACGGCCCGGTGGACCAGGTGGCTGAGCGCTTCTCCGCCGAGGAGGTACGCAGCTGCGTGTTCCTCAACGACGGCGCGGGCAGCTTCAGCATGCAGCCCCTGCCGAAGGAGGCGCAGTACAGTATCGTGTTCGGCATGGCGACCGGTGACTTTGACAACGATGGCAACATGGATGCCTGGCTGAACCAGAACTACCGCAACACCCAGCCGGAGGAGACCCGCTGGCTGATGGGTTACGGCTGCCTGCTGCTGGGCGATGGCCAGGGCGGCTTCCGCAATGTGGAGCACATGGATTCCGGCATCCTGCTGAATGCCGAGGGCCGCGGTGCCGTGGCCGCCGACCTGAATGGAGACAACTGCCTGGACATCCTGATGAGTGTGAGCAACAGCAAGCCGCAGCTGGCCTGGGGCCAGCCGGGCAACATGGCGGGCCGGGGCCTGATGGCCAGCCTCAGTGGCCCGGCCGGCAACCCGGCGGGCATCGGCGCGAAGCTCAGCCTGGAGCTGGACAATGGCACTGTGCTGCACCGCGAGGTGCTGGGCGGCCATACCTACCTGTCGAGCTACGTCGGCCCGCAGCACTTCGGAATTCCGGCCGGCAGCAAGCCGGTCAGGCTGACGGTGAGCTGGCCGGATGGAGGCAGCTCAGAAGTAACGGAATTCGCCGAGCCCTGGAATGTGAACGTGGCCCGCTGATAGCGGCAGATTCAACCTGATCTATCGAGGGGAGCGTCCATGTGATGCTCCCCTTTTTGTTACCCATGCATGACACGGCTGTCTGCATATGTGAGAAGGGATGCCGGCCTGACTTCCATTACAGGCTTACGAGCTTGACGCTGTACCGCAGGCATCCCTTCCTTCCTTTCCTGCCATCCCTTCCAGCATCAAGTGAAACTGCCCGCGATTAGCGCGCAAAAAAATGCCCCGGAAAACCCGGGGCAATAATTGCTGTGGATTCCGGACCAGAACAGGATCCGGAGGATTGCTTACTTGTTTAGGGGCGGCTGAAGCGGATAAGCAGGTCGATACGGCCCTGCGGATGGTTCACCGCGTATTCATTGACGCTGACCTTGGAACCGTCAGCGAGCTCGATGGCGGGGCTGCCACTGCCGGGATAACCGGCGGCGATCGCCTGGATCTCGGTCAGGCTGGCCGCGTCAGCACGGATGCTGAACTCGGTCGGCAGCCCACCGGGGAAGGTATAGCTGTAACCATTGGGACCCTTGGCACAGACGGCGCCCTCGAACACGCCGAGCTGGCGGTCGAGCTGGTCCACCAGCTGCATTGCGTTGCGGCTGGCACCGTTCTCGGCACGCTGCAGGGTGCTGTTGAGGAACTGGCTGCTTGAGGCGTTGATCAGGATCTCACTGGAGCTGTCCTGGCCGTTGAAGCCGGAAGCCACGCCGACGTTGTTCACGCCCGGGCGGTCCATGGCACGATCGTAGATGAACTGGCCGAAGGCCAGGCCGACCACGATCAGGGCCACCAGCATGGAACCCGCGAAAGCACGCTGCGGGGTGAAGTTGAAGCGCTGCTGGGGCTCGATGCGCTCCATCAGCTTCGCGCGGAATGCGCTGGGATGTACCTCAACCTCGGGGCCGCTGGACATCAGCAGGCCGATACGGCGCATCTGCTCATACTCGCGGCGCAGCTCAGGGTCCTGGGCCATCAGGCGCTCGAACTCCGCCTTGTCGGCGAGTCCGATCTCCCCGTCCAGGTACTCATTGAGCCATCGTTTTGCCTTTGCTCGATTCACGCTATGTTCACCTTCTGCCTTACAAGATCGCGGGCACGGCTGATCCGTGACTTCACGGTGCCGATTGAAATGCCGAGGATCTCAGCCACTTCCTCGTAGCTGAGTTCGTTGATCTCACGCATGATGAGGATCGTCCGGTATATCTCCGGCAGGCCCCGCACCGCCTCCATGATGTCCTGGACCAGCTTGCGCTGCTCCACCGTTTTTGCGGGGTCGTAAGTGGCATCCGGCAGGGTGTCGAGGATCTCGAAGTTCTTCTCCTCGCTCGGTGCCTGCTTCGGCGCGGACACGAACATCCGGCTGAAGCTGGAACGCCTGCGGGCATGGGTCCGGCAGTAGTTGAGCACGATCTTGTAGATCCAGCTCTCCAGGCTTGCATTGCCCTTGTACTTGCCGATGAACTTGTAGATCCGGACGAAGATCTCCTGGGCCACGTCCTCGATCTCGTCTATATCACCGAGGTGCTGGTAGACGAGGTTGAACACGTAGCGCTGGTACTTCGACACGAGCTCATCAAAGGCCCGGTGGTCGCCCTGCTGGCATCGCACGATCAGCTCACTCACCTCGGGGGAGTTGTAAGCCAGATATGCATCTGCCATAGCTGCCACTAACACCTTATTTGAGACTCAGCTGCGGCGAACGGGTTCCCTAAATCTTCAACATTATTCTGGATGTCCCCCGACAGCGGGCGATAGATTTTAACCGAGCAATTCAGGGACGCGGAGAAGGGGGGGGTTATTCAGGGACCAGGGACCGGGGATCAGGGAACGGGGAACAGGGAACAGGGAACGTGTTGGAGGTGCGCAATCACGCCTGCGGCGTGACGTACAAAGGGGTGCTGGAGCAGTCTGAATAGTCCGGATAGTCTGAAAAGTGGAAGAAGTGGTTAGTTCTTAGTAGCGGCTGCACCTTGCAGCCGGACATCAGTAGTAGCAGCGGCGCCCTCGCCGCTGGAGCCGCGAAGCGCAGCTTCGGCTTCGCTTCCGCAACACAGCTCAGCCAGCCCGATCCGTGCTAGCCTGAAAGAATGATCAAGCTATACAGATTCCTGCTGGATGTATTGCTCGTTGCCGGCCTCACGGTGCTGGTCTCCGGCTGCCCTGCAGGCACAGGCAAGACTGCAACATCCGGTTCTGCTCCGCAGCTGCCTGCATCATGGCCCCTGCCGATTCTCACGCTGCCTCCCGGCGCAGTTGAGAATCCGCTGGGAGTATCAATGGGCGTCAGCGGGATGGAAAGCACGATCGAAAAAGCCGGTGTCGGTGATGACGACGGCCTGCTCTGGGCGGTCGGCTTCAGGACGGACGGGACATTTGCAGATGTGAAACAGCATGTTGAATCGTGCTTGGACATGACAAAGTTCAGCCAGATCCGCGAATCTGATTCTGAGGGCAGGCATGTGGTCGACTGGGAATCCGCCGATGGGAAAACCCACGTCCAGCTATTCCACTCGGAGAAGAACATGGTCAATAGTGGCAAGGGTGTCATAGGGATGACCAGCTACCCTGGCTACAAGCTTGAAGTTACCGTGATGAAGTAAACGGGGGAGCCGCGAAGCGCAGCTTCGCTGGCTTTGCCGCTTGAGCTTGCGCAGTTTCGGCTTCGCCTATGTATTCTAGATAGAAGTTATTGTAATGTAAAAGAAGAAGAGTCGATTTTGGCAAAACTTCGGGGCTGAACCATTTCCCTATACATTAGTGATCTAACACTACCTAGATCAAATCTGGATCAATACAAAAGCTGTGCTCCAGTACTTTTCAGGCACCGAGACTTTTTCCGCCCTAAAATGAAGTCTGTTTGGTCTAGCATGTGAACTGACTAATCGCAATACTAGGCTACGCACTGGTGTCTTTTTGTTAGAATCAAGGAAAATAACAATTCCAACCATGTCAGGTTCGATTCTTTCAGTTTCGCACGTCACTGAGATGTCAGCAAAATTCCGCGGATTTGGTTCATTGCTATATGCATCAGAGTTAATTGTGATTTTGTCATATGTGCAATCTACATGATTGTCTGGAGTATAGGACAAGAAGCTATTGGGTGCTGCAGTTGCCGATTTGACAAAAGCAGCTCCGTTAATCCAATTCCATAACACGTTTGTACATGTGTATCCAACGCGAGGTTCTCCTTCGCTCTTTAAGATCATTGTTCTTGTCAACAGCCCCTTTTCCAATAGAGATTGACAAGCAGGGTCATTGCCGGCTCTGTATAGAGTTCGTTGATTAAATCGCGCAAAGGTCGCAACCAATTCTTTCTCTTCTGGTGAAAAAACTTTGTAATCAGACCACAATCTCCATGAAGAAATGATGCTCTTGAGCCAATCCCAAATGTTGCCAGCAATGAAGAAAATCCACTGCATACCAAGAACGAAACTAGAAGCTAGTACACCTAGTACAATGGGAGAAATGCTCTCAATCTGAGGCCACATGTGTGGCATTACAGTTGATGAATCATCTAGGGTGATTCCAGGTACTGCATATGGAAATTTGACAATCAGGTACAGCAAGAAGAGGCCTGACGATAAGAAGGCAAATTGAGTTAGTGGATTAATCTGCTTGATTTCCTTCAGGATATCTAAGTTCATGTTTGCTTCTCCAAAAATATCTAATTTACAATTTTCTCAACTTCATTCTTGCAGATTGAGGACAGCCAAGCAGTTCATGGAAGCCAAGTTCCATAAGATGGAACGCTGATTATTCGATCGTACAATGATTCTAAGGGCAACTCAAGTGCTTGAATCTAGGAATATCTCGCATTTAGCATAACATTGTAGTCAAACATTTCGACATACGGATTGGAAATCTTGAACAGTTTCAATTTGATGAAGTGTGTGCCCTCATCACCTACTGCTAGAGAAGGTATCACAACCGCAACCAACAATCTTCAATCCCGCAAAGGGCGGGACTGACCTCCGCGCCTCGCTACACCCTACAAATGAGGTCCTAGTACCTCAGGATGATTTCCGTGCGCTGGTTCTTCATCGGCAGCTTGCGCTTGCGGCCGCCCTGCTCATTGCTGCGCGGCGTGCGGTAGAACACGATCTCGCTCTTGGGGGTGATCCCGTCGCTGGCCAGCTCGTCCGTCTCCTGGATGCGGGCCTCCAGCAGGTCGCCCTCGTGGATCAGGCCGTAGGCATGCAGCTCGGCCACTTTGGTATCGATGTACTTCTCCACAGCGCGTACCAGCGGGCGCACACCGAGCTCGCGGTCCATCCCACGGTCCACCAGCCAATCACGCACCTCGTCATTGAGCTGCAGCGTGAAGCCGAGGCCCGCGAAGCGCTCGGCGGAGATGTTGAGCAGCTTCTGCAGGATCTTGTACAGGCTTGGACGGTCCAGCGCACGGAACACGATGAACTCCGTCAGTCGGTTGCGGAATTCCGGCGTGAAGATGTTCTTCATCGCCTCCTTGGCCGCGACGTAGATCTGCTGGTCGCTGCGGATCTCGGCCACGCTGTCCGTGTTGCGGAAGCCGATGCGGTTCTGGTGCAGGATCTTCTCGATGTCGCCGGCGCCGACGTTGGAGGTCATGATCACGATGCAGTCCTCGAAGCTGACCTCGCCGGGGTCGTCCTTCGTGCGGCGCGCGAGCGTGATACGGCCCTCGTCCATGATCTGCAGCAGCAGGTTGTGCAGGCGGAAGTGCGCCTTCTCGATCTCATCAAACAGGATCAGGCGGTTCGTCGTGCCCTCCACGTTTTCCTTGGAGAGGATGGCGGGCAGGTCGGAGCCGATGTAGCCGGGAGGGGCACCGATCAGGCGGGCGATGGCATGCGGCTCGCTGTATTCGGAGCAGTCAACCTTGAGGATCGCGCGCCAGTCGTTGTGCAGCGCCTTGGCCAGCGCGCGCACGGTTTCGGTCTTGCCGACGCCGGTCGGGCCGGCGAAGAACATGGTGGAAATCGGGCGGCCGGATGTACGGAAGCCCTCGCGGGAACGCAGCAGCGCCCGCGCGATGGCGTCGATCGCGCGCTCCTGGCCGATCACCTCGCGGTGCAGCACCTCGATGATGTCGTCAACGGGGCTGCGCGCACCGGGCGGGATGATGATCGGGATGGTGGCCTCGTAGTCGGTGATGATGCCGCCGCCGTTCTTCAGGCCGGGGTTGCCGGCATCCGCTTCGGCACCGGATTCCGCACTGGCGGCGAGCAGCTCCTGCTCCTCCTCGACGGCTTCTTCCTCGACCAGCTCATCATTGACGGACTCACCCAGGCCCTTGTCATCCTTGAGAGGCTTCTTCGGCGCGCCCTTCTTGCTGTCACTGTTTTTCTTTCCCGGCATACCTTATAGATACCCGATGCCCGGGAAATTCGACCTGAAGTACAAGTGGAATAACGGTGAAGGGTCAGGGGCTGACCGGTTCGAGGATGTTCCTTCCGTAGATGATCCGGCCCTGGCTGTCCACGAAGGAATCGCCGTTCTCGACCTGGTCGTTGATCTGGTGCTCCCAGAGGAGCGATCCGCCCGAATCAAGCAGCATGAGCCAGTGATTGCTGGTCACAAGCACATTGCCAGACTGGTCAGGAGTCAAACCGTATGGCTTTGCTCCCTGGCTGAAAGAAGTACTCCAGATGAATTCACCAGCCGGGCTGACCCTGTATGCACTGTCGTTATCCGCGACAAGCAGGCTGCCATCGAGCCAGATCACCGGGGATCTGTAAGAGTGGATACCCTCGAGTTCGTAGGTCCAGCGAAGTTGTCCCGCTGGGTCCAGAGAAACGAGGCCGGTATTCATCAAGGTGAAGTAGATATTGCCCTGCAGGTCGATACCGCACTCCCGTGCGATCTTCTCGTCTGCTTCGTAGTCCCATAGCCGGTTTCCGGAAGCATCTAGGGCGTGCAGCCGGCCGTCCACATCGACAACATAGATCTCCCCGCTGAGTGACTGGGAAGGTGACAGCTCCAGCCTGGCAATCTGATTGCTCATCCAGACAAGGTTGCCATCCAGGCTGATGCAGTAGACGCGGCCATCGACACAAGCCTGCAGCAAGTTGCCATCGATGGCAGGAACTGGCCCGGCAACCAGGGGGCCGCCAGCCTTGTAGGCCCATTTCTGGTTGCCATCCTCGTCCAGGGCGTACAGGTTGAAATCTTCACAGGAAACGTAAACCGTGCCGTCTGGACCGGCATAGGGGGACTGGCCAATGTTGGACGGGAAGGTCTTGCTCCAGGCATCACTCAGGTCACTGTTCAGCACACGGATGGTCGAGGCCACACTGCTGATGATGCGGCCATTTCCATCCATCACCTGCTCGAACCCCGCAGCGCCTGAATTGAAGTCCTGCTCGAGCACCCGCTGGATGTTTCCAAGCGGAAACAGGTTGCCGGTTTGCCCGGTATGCCTGCCGTCGTAACCACTGGTTGGCCGGGGTGACGATGCTGGCTGCGGGTTGACCAGCACAGTGGCCTGCGCTGAGGACTGCCAGCCGCGACTGTCAAACGCGATCACCTTGGCCTGCGGAGCACCGGCTTGTTCGAATACATGTTCTACAACCGCCTCGGTGCCTGTGCTGTCGATGGTGCCATCGCCATCAAAGTCCCAGCCATAGCTGGCAATGGCATCGTCCGGTGAGGTTGAAGCCGATGCATCAAGCGTGTATGTGCCTCCGGCAAATCCATAGGGGGGATTGACTGCCAGGACGACCTCCGGCAGCTGGCCCTGGACGATGACCTGCGTGTAATCGCGGTCCCACAGGCCGTCGTTGTCAATCACTCGCAGCTGCGGCTTCAATCCCAGCGGCCCGGTTGCGGTCTCCAGCAGCAGCGGATACTGCAAGTACTGGAGTGACTGGGCATCCCAGACATCAAAGATCCCATCGCCATCAAGGTCCCAGCCGCTGCCAACGATTGTCCCGTCTGCATCGGTGCTGGCTGATCCATCGAACAGCACATCCAGGGGAGGGACGCCATAGTTCGGATCACAGGATGCATCGGCCTGAGGCCGCTGGCCCTCAGTGACAATGAGCGTTGCTCCGCTGAGCCAGACGGAGTCACCAGCCTTGGCGCGCACGGTGATCCTGCACACACCTGGGCTTGTGGTATCAGGCAGGTATGTGCCGGAGGATGCAGTTTCCGCCAGTCTCGGGTCGCCATCAAGGGCAAACTGGTATTCTTCTGCCCCGCTGGCCAGCAGTGCCGTTGAAAAACCCGCCGGTACATCATTGCTCTGCACAATCAGGCCGAATTCCATGACACTCTCCGGCAGGGAAGCTGCGAACAGCATCTCTCCCGGTTCGGAAACATTGCCATTGTGATCAACCGACTGGATCCGCAAGTAACGTCCGTCGGGATACGCAGGCATGATCAGCCCCGGATATCTGGCCAGGCCTGGAATCTGCTTCACCCCGGGAGAATCTGTCCTGTGGAAAGGCAATGCACTGTGGCTGACAAGATAGCCGGCCACGTCTTCATCAGCTGGTGCCAGCCACGAGATCTCAGAACCTCCGGCCACCGGCTTTGCATCACCGCCGGTCGGGGCTGCCGGTTCGGCCTTGTCAGAGTTGTCAAGTGGGACCACGCCGATGCCGACAAGGTCCAGCGGATTGCTGGAGCTGACATTGATGGCAATGAAGCAGTTTCCGGAGCTGGAAAGGTAGTCGGCCCCGGCCTGGACGTTGCTTGCGGGAGCCAGCACGAGGTGCGGCTGATCGAACGGGCCATACCAGTCCCACCTGCCAGTGGCATAGTTGGCAATCGCCACGCTGTATCCGGAGCCGGACTGCTGCGATCCGAGGGGATAGTTCACGTCGATGCCAAGGCTGCCGGGCTGCTGGCCTGACAGGGGGATACGGTAAAGGGCCCAGCTTGATTCGCCAAATTCAGGGGCAAGCCTGGCAGCTTCTCCTGCTTCATCCACATCTGGGGAGGCAAGGAACCAGTCCTTGCCGAAACTGTATTGTTCCTCTGACGAAGTAGCACTGGATCCGCGAATGCCGTAGGTGTCCACTTCCCAGGGCTGCAAACCATCGGTTGGCAGGGCAGTCGGGAATGCGACCGACGCAGGCGTACCGGTATCGGCGGCAGGCGCATTGGCGAAAGGCAGTTCGTTGATTTCGGCAGGAATGGTACCTGCGCTGCCGCAGGCTGCCACAAGCAGGCAGGCAATCAAGCCCGTGCAGATTCTTGCACTTCTCATCTGTTTCCCCTACAGGCAGCTTACTGCCCCAGTGATCATTCCCAATCAGGACCTGCCTGCCCGCCGGCTTCCCGTTCACGGCAGGCGCCTCCCGCTGCGGGTGCAGCCCGGGCAGGTCCATACATTATAGGGACGAGGGGGCGGGGAAAGGGTTACAGGAAGTGGTCAGCGGTCAGTAGTCAGTGGTCAATGGGCAGAATCAGAATGAGAAACAGAAGCAGGGGGAGCCGCGTAGCGAAGCTGCGCTGGCTTTGTCGGAAGTTCTTGCGCAGCTTCATCCCGCCACGGCGTGATTGCGCAACGCAGTTCCGTGGCGCGACGGACATCGGGCTTCCGCCTACCGCTGAAGCGGATAGCTCCGTTGTGCGACATGCGCCGCACCTCAGGAAGGAGGCCAAGCCGTTTGCTTGGCAATTGCCAGGCTGACAGCCTGGCCTCCTACAGCGGGTCGGTGTCGGAGAGCAGGATTGACAACAGGCGCTCGAGGTCCTCGTCGCCGTGGTAGCTGATGTTGATGCTGCCGTTGCCGGCCTGCTCGCTCAGGCGCACGCGCGTGCCGAGGTGCTCCATCAGGCGGCTCTCAGCCTGCTTCAGGCGGCTCGGCTCACTCGGTTTGACAACGAGCTTCTTGCGCGGCCGGCGGATCGGCTGGCGGTTGGCGGCCTCGGCGGCGCGGCGTTCCAGCTCGCGCACGCTCCAGCCCTCACGGGCGCAGGTCTCGGCGATCTCCTCGCGCTGCTCACCGGGGAAGCTGAGGATCGAGCGGCCGTGCCCGGCACTGATGCGGCTGTCGCGCACCAGCTGCTTGACCTTGTCGCTGAGCTCCAGCAGGCGCAGGGTGTTGCTCACCGCCGGGCGGCTCTTGCCGATCACCTCGGCGAGCTGGCTTGTGGTGTATGCGTAGCGGTTCTGCAGGTTCTCCAGCGCTTCCGCGACTTCGATCTCGTTTAAGTCAGCGCGGATCAGGTTCTCGACGAGTGACAGCTCCTGCAGCTGGCGGTCGGAGAAGTCGCGCACGATGGCCTGGATCGAGGTATGGCCGAGGTCGCGGCAGGCGCGCAGGCGGCGCTCACCGGTCACCAGCTGGTAGCGGCCGTTGTCACCTTCGCGCACCGTGACCGGCTGCAGCAGGCCCTGGCTGCGGATGCTGGCCCGCAGTTCGTTCAGTTCCTCCTGGTCGAACTCGCGTCGGGGCTGGAAGGGGTTGGCGTCAATCTGCGCGATGCGCAGGTCGAGGATCTTCTCGCCGTCCTTCAGCGGTCCCGCCGCCGGTATCAGTTCCGCCAGGCCCTTGCCCAGTCCGCGTTTCCTGCTCATTGCGTGCCTTCCATCCTGTCTATCAGTTCCCGTGCCGCGGCCCGGTAGGCCTGCGCCCCGCTGCCTTCCGGATCGTGCACCGTGATCGGGGCGGCGTGGCTCGGGGCCTCCGCCAGCCTGACCGACCGGGGCACCAGTGTCTCGAAGACATGGCCCGGGAAGTTGCTGCGGACCTCCTCCACCACATCGCGGCTGAGGTTGGTCCGTGAGTCATACATTGTAAGCAATGCCCCGGCCACGTCCAGCTGCTGGTTCAGCGCTGAGCGGATCCGGCCGATGGTGTCGGTCAGCTTGGCCAGTCCGGCCAGGGCGTAGAACTCGCACTGCACCGGGATCACCACATGGCTGGAGGCCACGAGGGCGTTCAGGGTCAGCAGGCCGAGGCTTGGGGGGCAGTCGATGATCACGTAGTCATGCGGCAGCTCGGCGCGGTCCAGTGCGCGCCTGAGCGCATACTCGCGCGCCAGTGCACTGACGAGCTCGAGCTCCGCCGCTGAAAGGTCAATATGTGAAGGGGCCACGTCCAGGCGTTCGAAGCTGGAGGCGCGCATCACCTCAGCCAGCGGCACGCCGTCCATCAGCACGTTGTAGATGGATTCACCGCTGCCGACTTCCACCCCGACACCGGCCGAGGCATTGGCCTGCGGGTCGAGGTCAATCAGCAGCACGCGCCGCCCCTCGGCCGCAAGCGCAGCCGCGAGGTTGATTGAAGTCGTGGTTTTCCCTACTCCGCCTTTCTGGTTGGCCACGGAGATCACATGTGGCATCACGCGATTATAGCGCCGGTTTCACGCGGCCATTCCAGCCTGAATCAGCCAGCATGTAAAATCAGGACAGGTCCGCATGACCGAGGTGGAGAAACGAGAAATGAGCACGGAGCAGTACTTCCGGCAGGAACTGGACAGCGATACCGGCGTGATGACGCTCACGATGGAGCGGCCGGACAACAACCGCAACCAGATCAATACCATCCTGCTCGAGCAGCTGCGCGACATCCTCATGCCTGAGCTGAGCTATCCGCGCCTGCGAGGGATGGTGATCATCAGCGGCTATGAGAAGGTGTTCTCCACCGGCGCCGACATTGATGGCGACCTCGGGCTGGTCGGCGACGCCGGCGCGCACCGCTTCGTCAAACTCGGCAGCGATGTGTTCCAGATGCTCAATTCACTGCGCTGCATGACGGTCAGCTGCATCGCCGGCTTCGCGCTGGGCGGCGGGCTGGAGCTGGCACAGGCCACGGACTTCCGCATTTCGACGGCTAATGCACGGCTCGGCCAGCCGGAGATCAACCTCGGGATGATCCCGGGCTGGGGTGGCACGCAGCGCCTGCCGCGCCTGATCGGGCCGCAGCGTGCGCGCTGGATGATGTACAGCGGCGAACCGATCACCGGCAAGACTGGCCAGGAATGGGGCCTGATCGACGAGGTGGTGGAAAGCTACGGCGAGCTTTTGCCAGCGGCGCAGAAGATGCTAGCCAAGCTGCTGACCAAGAGCAGCCGTGCACTGGCCGCCGCCAAGCGTGCGATGAACGTCGGCACTGAGATGTCCCTGCGCGACGGGCTGGACTACGAGGTTGAGGTGTTCAGCAACTGCTGGAGCACCCCGGACCGCAAGGAAGGCTTCGCGGCGCACTTCGAGAAGCGCAAGCCGGTCTGGCCGGGCTATCCCGACTAGGCGATGCCGGTCCAGCTGTTCGCGGCGCGCGACCCGCTGATCCTCGACGAGGCCGTCAGTGCCGTGTTGCCAAAAGGGGTCGAGCCGGAGCGCCACTACGCAGCCGAGCTGAATGCGGACACGGTGTTCAACCAGCTCGGCAGCGGCGACCTGTTCGCTTCCGAGAAGTGCTTCATCTACGTTGACATCCTCGACATGAAGCCGGGCAAGCGCGACAGCGAGCGCATCACGGAGATCCTCGCCAAGCTGCCGGCGGAGACCACGCTTATCTGCACGCAGCTGTTCAGCGATCCCGAGAAGCGCAGTGACGAGGACCGCCGGCTGAAGACCCAGGCCTTCACGCTCTGGCAGAAGGCCGGCAAGTACCACGACCTGCGCCGCCAGGGCGAGGGTGACAACGGGGTGCGCTGGCTGGCGGCACGGGCCCGGCAGCACTACAACCTTGAACTTGGCAACGCCCAGGCGATGCAGCTGCTGCACCTGGCGACTGACCAGCTGGCGCTGGCGGATGCGGAACTGGCCAAGCTGGCACTGGCACTGGATGGCGGTGGCCGGGTGACGGATGAGCTGCTGCGCGAGACCGTGCAGGGCAGCCCGGCGGCGAAGTTCTATGAAATGGCGGACGCGGTCACCTTGTGCCGTGGGGATGCGCAGCGCCTGCTCTCGGACTGGTTCCGCAGTACCGGCGACACCTTCCGGCTCGTCAACGAGCTGAAGCGCCGCTTCAGCGGGATGCGTACGCTCAGGCGTGGCGGCAATGTCTACCCGCCCTTCTTCGCGCGCTCACTGCAGCAGTTCCAGCGGCATTACCCGGACCGGCGTTTCAATGCGGCGGTCGGGCTGCTGGCCCAGCTTGAGCAGGACCTCAAGGGGGGGATGTACGCCGGGGCCAGCTCGAAGGATGCGGAGTTCACGGCGTTGCAGGTGTTCACGGCCGACCTTGCGGCACTGCCGCGCTGATCAGGCCGGCTCGTCGGCGTCCATGTCCGGCATCATCATGCAGAAGTCGCCGGCCTCCACGTCGCTCTTCGCGGTCTCGATGCTCAGGTTGCGGCGGCCCTTTGTCTCCGGCAGCAGGTTGCCGCGGATCCACTGCTCGCTCATGAACAGGTGGCGGTAGCTGCGGCGCAGGTGCACGATCACCATCACGTAGATCCCGGTGACTGCGATCACGGCGAGTGCGGTCATCACGCCGCTCTGGAAGTCGTCCATCGTGCCACCGTTGCGGTAGGCACTGAACTTCTGGTCGATGCGGGAGAACTTGTCGATCAGTACCTGCACCCAGGGGATCAGCGGCGTGATGCCGGAGAGCCAGATCGCCCAGCGCTTGACGTAGAGGATGCCGAGCCCGCCGAGGAAGCAGGCCATCGGCACGAACACCAGGTTCAGCAGCACCATGAAGGCGCCGAGCCCGGTCTTGGTCTGGTTGTAGAGCGCGCCCTGGTCGAACTCGAAGAATGAGTTGAGCATCCAGACGAAGCCCGTGATGAACAGGATGGTGGCCGGGAACTTGGCCCAGCGCAGCGCCTCTCGCTTGTGGTCTCGCACCAGCATGCGAAGTAGATTGTAACGCTGGATGGGGGGAGGTTGGAGTTTGGAGCTTGGAGGTTGGAATTTGGAGGTTGGAGGTTGGAGTGGGGAGGTTGGAGAAGCAATGAGTGGGGAACAATGAGCAATGAGACTGACCCAGGCAGAGGTCACCTCGGAGTCGGCCTGCCTCATTGCTCACTCTTCATTGCTCATTACTACTCCAACCTCCCCACTCCGAACTGAAAAGGGGAGGGCCGTAGCCCTCCCCCTTAGGTGGACGGAGTTGTTTCCGTTGCGGTTGCCAGACTTTCGCCTGACCTCCGCCTCCCGTTCGTTCAGCGTGACCCGACGAAACAGGCTTTCGCCGCAGCGCTGGACCGCCGCACGCTTGCGCGAGGCGGAAGATCGATTAGTCGTTCGGGTTGCTGCCGACGACCACCAGCTGGTCAGCGCCGGTCCAGGTGGACTCCTGCGCGCCCCAGAACAGGGTCAGGTCGTAGGTGTTGCCCGGGTCAAGGCTGCCGATCCACTGCGGGCCGGCACCGATCTTGGCGAAGTCCTCTGCGGTCGGGACGTAGATCGCGAGCACGTTGAAGCCGAGGCTGCCGAGGCCCGCCGCGACGAGGTTGATGTCGCGGACGTGGTTGCCAGCGCCGAAGCGCAGCTGGGCGTCACCAGCATGGGTGCCGCTGTACTCGAACCACATCACGTCCGGGGTGGCCATGCCGACGTTGTTGCCGTTGAGCACCTTGCTGCTGTAGTCGCGGTTGGCGAGCTGCAGGTTGCCGCGGGTGCCGTCGTCGGTGATGTTGATGCCCCAGTTGACGCCGCTGATGTCGGTGTCGAACACGAACTCGTTGATCACGATGTTGCCGTAGCCGAGGGAGTTCTGGTTGCGGTCGAAGACCTGGAAGCCGTACTCACCCACGTTGAGGGCCAGGATGTCGAGGTCGATGCGGCCGGTGCGCGGGTTGGCGGTGTTCAGGTTGATCACGCCGAGGTCGGGAGCGTCGAAGGGCACGGACTGGCCGTTAACACCCTGGGCGAAGCGCACGATCGGGGACAGCGCGTTGGTGCTGGTCTCCTGGCCGATCGGGAACTCGCTGCCACCGTTGACAAGCATGTCGTTGTAGGCGGCGTAGTCCACCGGGCTGGCGGTCTTCTCCACGAGGTCGAAGACCACGCTGTCGTCACGGCGGATGTTGCCGGCCGGGAAGAACACGTACAGCATGGAGGTGTCGTCACCAAGCTCGTTGCCCTTCGGGAAGGTCTCAAGCTCGGTGGCCGGCGGAGCCGGAGTGGCCACGAGGAACTCACCCGGCTTGTTCACGCTGGACCAGGTGCCGCCGACACTCAGGTGCAGGCCATAGGTGTGGTCCGGGGTGACGTTGAGCTGGGTCATCGCGCTGAAGCCGTAGGGGCCGCCCGGCATTTCGGGATCGCGGATGCTGAACTCGCCGCCGCCTGCGGGCTCGGCCGGGGAGTAGTCGAACACGATGCTCTCAGCGGGGTCGCTGAAGTCGTACAGCACGAGGCTGACGGTGTCGAGGTTGGCAGGCTCACCGGCGCTGCCCCAGAAGAAGGAACCCTGGATGGTGCCGGAGATCGAGCTGTCGAGAGCGTGGTCGCTGTCACCCGTGGTGCCGGCGCTGGTGGTGATGGACTGGATCAGGGCCGCCTCGCCATCGGCGGAGACGTCCAGGTTCCAGCTCTTGTTGATCGCATTCGGCACGAAGTCACCGTTCTGCGCGAGGCTGACGGTGAAGCTGCCCTCGGCGGTGGTGGCGACGGTGCTGTCCGGGTCGTCATCCGGGAACACGGTGCCGCTGGCGCCGGTCGCGGTGGCGGTGAACTCAAGCACGCCGTCCCAGGTGCTGTGGAAGTCGTTGAAGCTGCTGTCACCGGCGGTGCTGGAGCTCCAGCCGAGGGCACTGACGACGGCCGCGAGGGCGTCATCGTAGTCCTGCTGGTCCATGCCGGCCAGGTCAGCGGAGGTGAAGGCGGTCTCGGGGCTGCCGTCGCCGTCCTGGTCCCAGGAGCCGGAGATGCCGGTCACGTCGAAGTTGTAGCTGCCGTTGGCAGGCCAGTTGAAGGTGTCGCTGCCATCGGGGGTCTGCTCGTTGTCAGACTCGTCGGTGATCGTCACGTCGAAGTCGGTGACCTCGATGCCGTTCACGCCGCTGGCGACATAGGTCACTGCGGTCGGGCTGACGCTCAGCGGGCCGTTGGCGCCGCTGCCGGTGCTGCGGGCCGCCACGAAGACGGTGCCGTCAGCGTTGGTGTCAGCTGCCTGCACCTGGGCCATCGTGATCTCGCCGTTCCAGTGCATCCACACGCCGCTCCAGTCAGTGGTGCTGGTGCCGGTGGAAGCGCTGGGGGCTGAGCCGCTGCTCCAGGTGTGGGTGGCAACGACGGTCTCGCTGCCGCTGAAGGTATCGCTGTCGCCGAGCAGCACCTCGATCGCGGAAGTGCTCTCACCGAGGTGCACTGCCAGCGGGGTGATGTCGGAGATGTTGACACTGGTGTTGTAGTCGTAATCGGCCTTGGCGCCGCTGAAGTCGGAGTCGCCGACGGTCTTGCCCAGCAGGATGCCCAGCGGGGTGATGTCGCCGATGTTGGACTCGCCGTCCTGGTTGCCGTCGCCGCCGGCGAAGGCGCCCCAGAACATGTAGTCAGCCGGGGTGCTGTCACTGACGGTGCTGTTGCCGAACTGGAAGGTGCTCCAGGGGCTGGACAGCGTGGAGCTGCCCTCGCCGTAGGCGAAGATCACCGCATTGCTGTGGCCGTCGCCGGCAGCGCTCTGGGCACGCATCGGGCCGTTCTCGAACTCGATGCGGGCGAAGCTGCCGCTGAAGGGAACACTGTTGTCAGCGTCAACCTGGCCGATGGCCACGATGCCGGGCTGGTTGAATGAGGACAGTTCCACATCGGACTCCAGCAGGCCGCTGAAGCTGGCGGAAACGGGGCTCATGCGGTCGGCATCGTAATGCAGGTCAAGCGCCACACTGGCGTGCGCCGCATCGTCCATGATGCTGATTTCCACAACGGTTTTCGTGCCCTCGCTGAAGCTCCGCAGATCAATGCTGGAGTTGAGCGAGCTGTCACGGTAGCCGCGGTCGTTGTACCTGACTGCCTTGAAATCGCCCTCGCTCACGCCGATGAACGTGTCAACCGGCGCGAGTTCCATGTCGGAATTCATTGCTGAACCGCCGCCACAGGAAACCAGGCCCGCAATCAGGGCAGCCATTGCCATAAGCAACAGTGCCGTATGTCTGGGATACTTCATTTCTCCACCTTACGGGATTGAATTGAACAATAAGGAGGCAAGGTGAACGAAAGGAGCTTTTTACTCCCAAACGCTTCTGTGCATGTCCTGTACCGGATAGCCAAAACTCACCCGCACTCACTCTGTATGTGCCCGAATACTAACAGAACAAAGGAAACAGTCACTACATTTAGTTCGCACTTAACGGGGCTTCACACGGAGTTTACCGGGGCTGCAATCCGGGCTTGATAGGGCCTCAGGGTGTGTGCGATGATAGGAAACGCGCAATCCCCGCGCGACCCTCACAATCCGGACCAGTCAATGAAAGCGTGCAGAGTATTTGTCAGTGTCCTGCTCCTGATCCTGGGCATCGGCAGCCAGGCCATGGCAGCCCGCGAGGCCCGCAGCATGTCCCGTCCCGAAATCAGCGCGGACGGGCAGACGGTGTACTTCTCCTGCTGGGGAGACATCTGGGCGGCACCGCGTGACGGCAACAGCCCGGCGCGCAGGCTGAGCGCCAATGTGGCCTATGACACCGGCCCGATGCTCTCGCCGGACGGCCTGACGATCGCCTTCAACTCCAACCGCTTCGGCAACTGGGACATCTTTACGATGCCGGTGCAGGGTGGCCCGCCGACCAGGCTGACCTTCGACAGCACCAGTGACTATATCGGCGACTGGAATGCGGACGGCAGCGGCATCCTCGAATTTGCCCGCTATGACCAGCTATGGGACAACTCGATGTTCGAGGTGCCACTGGATGCCGGCACCCCGCGGCGGGTGAGCAATGATGACCATGACGGGCATGTCTATGGACGCTACGTGCCGGGCGGCAGCCTGATCGCCTACTGCCGCGAGCCCGGCAGCTGGTCGCGCAAGAACTACCACGGCACATTCGCGTATGACATATATACATATGACACGGCTACCGGTGTGCACAGCCAGCTCACCGACTACGACGGCCAGGACTGCTGGCCGCTGCCCAGCCCGGACGGCAAGCTGATCTACTTCGTCAGCGACCGCAGCGGGGACGAGAACCTGTGGGTGATGAACACCGACGGCAGCGGGCTCAGGCAACTGACGCAGCTGAAGAAGAATGGCCCGCGCTGGCCGCAGCTGAGCGCCGATGGCGATGAGATCATCTACGAGAAGATGGGCCAGCTGTTCGTGCTGCCCACGGCCGGCGGCACGCCGGAGCGCATCAGCGTGAGCTTCTCTGACGACCCGGCACGCGAGATGGTGGAGGAGCAGACCTTCCGCGGTGATGTCGGTGAGTACAAGCTGTCCCCGAATGGCAACTACTTCGCTTTGGTGGTCAGCGGTGACATCTACATCCTGAAGAACCCGGACAGCTACAAGGAGGATGAGAAGCCCGACCAGGACCTCTCACAGGCCTTCCATGTGGTGGAGACCCCGGCGCGTGAGATGAGCATCGACTGGCTGCCTGACAGCAAGCGCCTGGTCTATCTCTCGGACCGCAATGATCAGTTCGACGTCTACATGCTCAACCTCGACACGATGGAGGAGACCCGCCTGACGGACACGCCGGGCGACGAGGTCGGCGTGGATGCTGCGCCGGTCGGCAGCAAGGTGATGTGGTACGGCGACAAGTTCAGCCTCGTGATGCATGACGTTGACAGCGGGGACGAGCAGGTCGTGCACAGCGGGCGGATCTTCGGCATCACCAGCGGGCTGGGCTTCGAGTGGAGCCCGGACGCGAAGTGGATCAGCTTCGTCGAGACCTATTACGACGGCGTTGACAACGCCTTCATCATGAACCTCGAGGACCGCCAGCCGATCGACATCTCGCGCAGCCCCGATGGCAACTCATGTCCGCAGTGGAGCCCGGACGGCAAGTGGCTGGCCTTCGGCGAGGGTGAGGGCTTCGGCGAGGTCTACATGCCCTACTACCCTGGCCTGTCCGCCGGCAGCGAGGTGATGCTGATCGAGCTGGACCCGGAGCAGGACGAGTACGACATGGACCTGCTGTTCGAGGAAGACATGCCAAAGCCGGAGCCGATCGAGGAGGAGAAGGCTGAGGGCGATGCCAAGCCGGACGACAAGGCTGATGCTGGCAAGCAGGACGAGAAGCCGGCTGACAAGGAAAAGGACGAGAAGGACAAGGATGTGCCCGAGGTGGTGATCAGGCTGGACCGCATTGACGAGCGGGCCTACCCGATCCGCCGCAATGAGGGTGGGGCGCGCGGGCCGCTGTTCTCGCCGGATGGCAAGTACCTGATCTACACCACGCGCCACGATGGCGACGTCGAGTGGTGGACCTATGAGCTGGAGAAGCGTGACATCGCGCGACTTGACAGCGGACGCAAGGGCAGCCCGCAGTTCACCAAGGACGGCAAGCGCATCTACTTCAACGAGGGTGGCAACATCAGCTACCTCGACATGCGTGGCAGCAAGTCCAGCGGCGGTGGCCGGGTGGCAACGACCTGCACGCAGGTGATCGACCGCTACGAGCGCTGGGACCAGATGCTGGTGGAGGGCTGGCGCGCGCTGAAGTACTACTTCTACGACCCGGACATGATGGGCGTGGACTGGGACGACGTACTGAGGCGCTACCGCCCGCGCGTGCAGGAGGTCGGCACCTTCACGGAGTACGGCACTCTGTACCGCGAGATGATCGACGAGCTGGGCGCTTCGCACATGGGCTACTACGTGCGCGGCAGCGAGCAGGAGGCACCGTCCGACAGCACGGCGGAACTTGGCGTGCTGTATGACGATGGCTTCGCCGGCCCGGGCTGGCGGATCCTCGGCATTGTCAGCGACGGCCCGGCGGACCGGGATGCCAGCCGGCTGTACCCCGGTGACGTGATCCTCTCGATCGATGGTGAGAGCCTCAATGCCCAGAGCAACCGCGGCCGGATCCTCAACAATAAGTCCGGCCAGCCGCTGCGCCTCGAGGTTGCCAACGGTGACGCAGCGCGTGAAACGCTCGGTGACGATGCGGGTGAGACACGCACGGTCGACCTGAAGCCGGCTGGCGGGATGCGCGGACTGCACTACCGTGACTGGGTACGTGACAACCGTGATACGGTGGACCGCGAAAGTGGCGGGCGGATCGCCTACCAGCACATCCAGGGCATGAACATGTCCAGCCTGATCCAGTTCCGCAAGGAGCTGTACGCCGACAGCTACAAAAAGGACGCGCTGATCATCGACGTGCGCTTCAACGGCGGTGGCTCCACCAGCGTGGAGATCATGGAGATGCTGACCCGCCAGGCCGCCTACTGGCGCCAGCTGCCCGGCGCGGAACGCAAGGAGGCGGCACGCCAGCTGATGTGGGAGGGCCCGATCGTGGTGCTGATCAACCCGCACAGCTACAGCAATGCGGAGATCTTCGCGCACATCATGAAGGACCACAAGATCGCCACGGTGATCGGCGAAACCACCGGTGGCAACGTGATCTCCACCGGGGGCTACGGCCTGGTGGACGGCAGCTTCCTGCGCATGCCGGGCTACCTCAACATGAAGTACGACGGCACGGATATGGAAGGCAACGGCTGTGTGCCGGACATCATGGTGCCGATCGACCCGATGCAGCTGGCGGAAGGCGTTGACAACCAGCTGGAGGCCGCGATCGGATTCCTGCTGGACGAGCTTGGCAACTGATCAGCCGGACAGCCGGATTCTGCTGAACCTGCTTTTGAGCGGCAGTTAACCGCGTTCAAATCCACGCGCCTGTCAAATCCGGTAACATTCCCGCAAACAGGATTTGTACTGGAAGTCAGAAGGCTGACAGGCAGTCCCGGGAGTATGTTGGCAACGGCCGGACCCGCGACCCGGCCGTGCAGTGGCGCGCAGGCATTCGCAGACGCAACAGTCGTCCAGGCCCGGATGGGCAGCCCACACAGACGGGCAGATCATTTACTGGGAGAAAACTCGAATGAAGAAGTTCCTCACCGGCGCAATGCTGGTCCTTTCCGCCGCGATCATCATCACGAGCCTTGCCTTCGCGCAGGGTAGCCCCAACGAGCCGCCCGTGGCCGGCATCAATGATGTGATCATCATCATCAACGGCCGGGACAACGATGACAAGAAGAGCGTTGACGGGACCCCGAGCTATGACCTCGACGGCGAGGTCGTGCACTACCGCTGGGACCTCGATGGCAACGGCAGCTTCGAGACCGACACGGGCGATGTGCCGCGCGCCGAGGTCGGTTTCACTGAACCGGGCCAGTACTGGGTCGGCCTGCAGGTGACCGATGACGACGGTGAGACCAACACCCAGTACTCCTGGGTGACCCTTGAGTAGCTGATCAATTACCGCGCTCTGCATGGCGGGCCCGCCGGCCGGTGGGTCCGCCGTGCCCGCTGGCACGATTCCCCGCGCTAGAATTCTTCCACTAAGCGCATGCCCCAGGCATGCCCAGTTGGAGAGAATGATGCGTAGAAGCTTCCTGATGACGGTCCTGCTTATGGTGTCCGCGATCCTCCTGCTCAGTGCCCCGGCACTGGCGGAGGAACTGAACCTCGGCATCGTGAGCAGCAATGACAGCCATGGGCACATCATGCCCTTCAGCCTCAACGGTGAGCCGGGCTGGGGCGGGATGGCCCGGCGCCGCGTGGCGATCCAGACGGCCCGCGCCGACACCGACTACTACTGGATGGTGCTGGACGCCGGTGACGTGTTCCAGGGCACGCCGATCTCCAACATGCTGACCGGTTTCCTCGACATCGAGTGCATGAACCAGATGGGCTATGACGCGATGTGCCTCGGGAACCATGAGTTCGACTTCGGCTACGACCTGATCCGCGGCCGCATGCCGGACGCCAACTTCCCGATGCTGTCCTGCAACGTGATCGACAAGGAACGCGGCACCAGTGTCGGCGAGCCCTACCACATCTTCCGGCGCGGCGACTACCGTATCGGCGTGATCGGCTTGACGACGCAGACCCTGCTGGGTGAGACCAACCCGCGCGTGGCGGACTACGTGGATGTCTACGACCCGGTGCCGATCGTGCGCTCGCTGGCACAGTACCTGCGCAGCATCGGCGTTGACATCGTGATCGCCGTCGGGCATCAGGGCTACGGCCGCGACCAGGCAATGGCCGAGGCGATCCCCGAGCTGGACGTGATCGTCGGCGGGCATACCCATACCAAGCTCGATGAGCCGGACCGCGTCGGTGACGTGGTCATCACTCAGAGCTGGGAGTGGGGCAAGCAGATCGGCGTACTGAAGCTGAACTTCGAGCGTGACAGCGAGGACGAGCGCTTCCGGCTGGCCTCATACGAGAACGAGTACGTGCCGATGAGCCCGGACAAGCCCGAGGACGACGGCATGAAGGCCTTTATCGCGGACTACGACCAGCGCTTCTCCAAGGAGATGGACCGCTTCGTCTGCACCGCGCTGCAGGACTTCCCGGTGGACGAGGTGCGCATTCGCGAGAACGCACTGGCTGACATGATCGCCGACAGCATGCGCCAGGCAACCGAGGCCGACGTGGCCTACTTCAACGGTGGCAACTTCCGTGCCGGGCTGGAAGCCGGTGAGGTGAACTTCGGCGACCTGTACGGCGTACTGCCCTATGACAACTTCCTGATGAAGGTCCCGATGCCGGGCTGGAAGCTGATCGAAATCCTCGAGCATGCCGGCCTGCAGTACGGTGACGGTGGCTTCCCGCAGGTCAGCGGACTGCGCCTGCGCTATGAGGACATGAACCTCGTCAGCGCACAGGTGCTGCGCGGCGGGGAGTACGTTGACATTGACCCGAATGAGCAGTACCTGTTCCTGACAACGGACTTCATGGCGATCGGCGGTGACGGCTTCCCGATGGACGAGGACCCCTATGGCCCGGGCTACACCGGCATGGAGCAGCGCTCGACCTTCGCGCAGTGGGCCTCCCAGCAGCGTGAGCTGTCCTGGCAAACCGACGGCCGCGTGGTGTTCGACTGGGTGAACATGGAGGACCCGGGCATCGCGGACTAGGTTGATCTGCCGTCTCATGCGAGCATTCGACGGTCTGGCGCTGCGGCTGCGCATTCGCGCATCCGGGTCGCGCTGGAGTTGAATGCTTTCATTATCCAGATGAAGAAGAGATGGGTAGCGGTGGCGCCTTGCGCCAATTGAAAGGGCATCTCCCAAAGTAATGTGACATTTCCAGATTTCGCAATACCTGCCAGATCAGGTTGAAAGCAAGCGCGATATTCCCTTATCCGGAATGTCAGGTTCGGACTGGTGATGCAATCTCTCTCAGTTGGCGCAAGGCGCCACCGCTACCCTGAATCGTGTATGTATCAGGAACGGGAATAAGGCTGTGGCAAGCGCGGGCCTGGCTCAGTCGTCATCATCGTCGTCATGGCCGCGCCGCTCGCCTTGCATGGCGGGGGCAGCGCCTGAGCTGACGGGCAGCAGGCCATCGCCGCGGATCTCCGGGTGCGATATCTTGCCGCCGAGGTTGGCGGTCAGCGCGAACAGCACACAGGCCGCCAGTGAGACCAGCAGCGCCAGTCCGGTGGACCAGCCGGGGTACTGCTCGCGGCCGCGGCCGGCGAGCAGTGCAATGATTGCCAGGATCCCTCCGGCCAGTCCGGCGATGCGCGCGATGTCCGCCATTTCCTCATGCTCGTGGATCGCCGGCTCGCTCACATTGGGCTGGTGTTCCACCATATGCTCCGCCGGCTCACCGCTGAGGTACACCGGTACGGTGAAGATGCCGACGGCCAGCAGCGTTGCCAGGCCGGCCGAGAACAGCGCACGGCTGCGGAAGCTGAAGCCGCCGCCGAGAAGCAGTAGCGCGAACACACTGCCGATCACCGGGATGTGGTTGAGCATTAGGTGCAGGTGGGCCTGGTTGATCTGCATGGACTTACTCCTTTGGCAATCAGTCTGCGCCGCGAAAGCGCAACAGCTGCGACGAGGATTATCGAGTGTCCGATGGAATTTGTTTCAATGATTTCCGGAAATGAGGATGCCTGTCAGTTCAGCCCAGCCGCATTCAGGGCCTGAGCGCCACCAGCTCTTCATCCTCGGTGGTGTAGAAGGTGCCATCGCCGGTCACCACTATGTCCTGCTTCATGTCCGGGATGCGGTACAGTTCGTGGCCATCGCGGTTGAAGGCGGCCAGGTGGCCCTGGCTGCGCACGAAGACCTGGCCATCCGGGCCGAACTCAACCTGGTCGAAGTAGTTGCCGGAGCGCTTGTACTGCCACAGCACGCTGCCTTCCGGGCTGATGCACTGCAGCAGGTAATGCGAGATCACGTAGATCCGCCCATCTGGCCCGACGCTGAGCTCGCCGCTTGGTCCGTTGTCAATCGTGATCCCCCAGATGCGCTCGCCGGTGCGACTGTTGAGCCGCAGCAGTTCCGGTTCGCCGGACAGGCTGCCGCTGGTATAGCCGAACAGGTAGATTGAATCTCCGGCGGGCAGCAGGATGTCCCGCTCACTGGCGGCATCAATGCTGTAGCGGCTGCCGTCCTCACGCCACAGTTCGCGGCCGTTGCCGGCATCCAGCGCAAACAAGCTGCAGCCGTGGCTGCCATTGCGGCTGCAGATGGCATAGAGCACATTGCCGGGGCCCAGCAGCAGCTTGTCAAATTCATTGACATCTGGATCACTGATCCCGCGCTGCCAGCGAAGCTTGCCGTCCGCTGCGATGCAGGCCAGCCCATGCTCAGCATCACGCCTGCTGGCGCGGCTGGCAACGAAGCATGTGCCATCCGCCGCGGTGGTGAGGCCGCTGCCCGGGATGCCGTCGATCGCCGTGCGCCACAGCTCGGAGCCGCTGCGGTCCATGCAGACGAGGTCCGTCTGGCGCACCGTCTCCATCGAACCGGGCCAGCCCTCGCGCTCCTGCTCGCGGCTGCCTTCCAGCACGAACAGCACGTTGCCATTGCCGTCATCGAATGGCCCGGCGGTCGGAGCCAGCCTGTCACCGGCCTTCACACCGGCGAGGCTCGGGACCTCCCACAGGCGCTGGCCGCTTCCGCCGTCGATGTAGACGACGGCATTCGAGGTGCGGATCGCCAGGTCGCCGTTGGCGAGGGGCTGGCGCTGCTTGAGCGACCAGTTGCCAATCCCGTAGCTCCACTGCATCTCGCCCTCGTCAACGCAGAACAGCATGTTGCCATCCACGCCCTGCACATAGCAGCGCCCGTCCGGCCCGAGGCTCAGGCCAGCCAGCTTGCCACCGATGTGGTAGCGCCAGAGATAGAGCTCCGCCCGTGCGGCGGCCGCGGCGGCCTTGTCAGCCCTGTGCTTGTCAATCACCTGCTGCTGCACCACCGCGGCATCCACCACACCGGGCTCGACGGTCCCCTGTGCGGCGGACTGGCTTTCGACCACCACCGGCGGCCGCATCGCGAAGTAGACAACCGCCACCACCATCGCGGCCATGATCGCCACGAGCAGCACGGTCTGCCAGACCCGCAGGCTGTGGAAGACCAGCTGCTCCGAGGGCTGGATCTCCTCCTCGACGTAGTTGTCCTCCAGTGCATCGCTGAAGGCCACCGCCGGGTCCAGCCGTTCATTGATCTCCTGCGGGTCAGGCCGCTCCTCAATCACTGTTCACCCCCGCTGGATTGCCCGCCTGCGGAGCTAGCCTGATCAAGTTCCTTCTTCTTCTCCTTGTATTCGATCAGTTCCCGGCACTTGCCGCAGACCGTCTGCTCAAGTCCGGCCTTGAATTTCTCCGGATCCGCCATTGCGGAATTGCTGGTCCGGGCCGGCACAAACTCGCCCGCATGCCCGCAGGCGTAAGTGAATTCATATTTGTAATACAGCTCGGGGGTAGTGATCGGGTTGACAAGTTTCGGATCTGGCTGGCCGACCTGGATCACCGTCTGGTGCTCATCCTGGCTGACAATGTAGGCCGGCAGGTCGCCGACCAGCTGCCCGTCACCAGTCGGAATCCCTGTCAGAGAGCTGGCTGCATCAGGTCCGGCTGGCTGGAGAGCACCAGCGGCTGCCTGCGTGCGCATGCGCGGAATGCTTACGAAGACTATCAGCACAACCATCAGGGCCAGCAGCAGCGCGATCACCACATTCCTGATGACGAATATGCGCGCGAGCTTTGTTTCCGGCCGCTCCCGGCGCCTCGGCCTCCACCTGTCCCTGTCCTTTCGTCTGTCCTGCAATCCCGCCACCTCTGTCCCGTGACGATTTCCTGTATGTCATGAGACCCCGGAAACCACATTCCGGTTCACCAGCAGTGATTCCAGAATACCGCAGATCCCGGGTGAGTCTCGTAGCAGGTCCGACAAGCGCCCATGCTGGAATGACAGACTGGCTGTCGCTGGGTGATCGACTGGCTGAACAGGGGGTATAGCTGATCAGGGCTGGAATGCGACCAGGTCCCCGTCCTCGACGGTGTAGAAAATCCCATTTTCATCAATCGCAAAGGGTTTATTGCCAGTTGGCAGTCGGATTAGTTCCTGGCCTGTGGAATCAAGGACCCTGATCCGGCTGTCGTTGTGAACGAAGATCCGCCCATCTGCAGCGGGCTCGACCTGGAAGTAGTTGGAAGTGCTGGTTTGCAATTCCCACTGCACCTGGCCAGCCGGGCTGATGCAGCTCAGCAGGCCATGCGTGATCAGGTAGATGCGTCCGTCTGGGCAGACGTCGAAGTCATACTGCGGCTCGCTGTTAAGGTTGAGGGACCAGTTGATCCGGCCGGTTCGACTATCCAGAGCAAACAATTCCAGAAAGTCGGATTGGCTACCGCTGCGGTAGCCATAGACAAACAGGACACCATTGGCAGCCTGCGTCACTGCTCCGCCAGCCCGATGTGTGCCCAGTCGCAACCGCTCACCGGTTTCACTCCACAGGAGCCTGCCGCTGCGAGTGTCCAGCGCATGGACTGTGCCGGTGAAACTGTTGCTGTTACCACTGAAGGCCAGCAGCACACCCGCTGCATCCAGGCGCAGCATGTCGATCTGCGCTGTCAGTTCCGTTGAAGCCTCGAATTGCCACAACAGTTTTCCGTCCCGGTTGATGGCGGCAATCCGGTTTGGGTCTCCATGCTTCGAATGGTTGCTGGCAAAGTAACTCGTGCCATCGGGACCGACGACCAGGCCATCGCCAGGCCGGCCATCAATGGCCTGTTGCCAGATTGTCCTTCCTTCATTGTCCGCGCAACGCAGGGCACACTGCATCACCTTCTGCATGCTGCCCGGCCATTCCGGGTTTTCCTGTTCGCGGCATGCATCCATGGTGAACAGCAGGTTTCCACGCCCATCTGCAAATGGTCCGGAGGTCGGCACTTCCGTTGCCAGGTGCCTTGGCAGGTCCTGCGCCGGCTGCTTCCAGACCTGCCGGCCAGTGGAGCCATCCAGGTAGAACATCGCCATTTCGTTGCGAATTGCCACGTCGCCATTTTCCATTGCCAGAGTCTGCTCCGGCCGCCAGCGACCGAGCCCGAAACTCCACAGCAGGGAACCTTCGCGGATTGCGTACAGTGTGTTTCCCTTAATGCTTTGGCAATAGCAGACATCGCCTGGCCCGAGGTACACGCCTGATGCATCGTCCCCGATGTGGTAGCGCCAGAGGAACAGTTCGGCACGGGCGGCCGCTATCGCGGCCTTCTCAGCAGCCAGTCCGGGTTTGTCAGGCGGCCTGGCAATTACAATCTCGCGGATCGGGCTTTGCTGGGGTAAGGGGGGCGGTGCCGTGATTTCAGGCGTTGCCGGTTCAGGGCGTTGCATCGTGAAGTAGACAACCGCCACCACCATCATGGCCATGATCGCCACAAGCAGCACGGTCTGCCAGGCACGAAGGCTGTGGAATGTAAGCTGCTCCGAAGGCTGGATCTCCTCTTCGACATAGTTGTCCTCTAGTGCATCACTGAAGGCCAGCGCCGGGTCCAGCCGCTCGTTGATCTCCTGCGGGTCTGGTCGCTCCCCATTCACCTTGCACCTCCATTGGTCCGCCCACTGGATGCGCTGGCCTGGTCTGGTTCCTGCTTCTTCTCTGAGTATTCAAGCAATTCGCGGCATTTCCAGCAGATCCTCAGCTCCTGTTGCGCCTGGTACTTCAAGGGGTCTGCCATTGCGGGATTGCTCGGATGGGAAGGAATGAACTCTCCCACATGTCCGCAGGCATAGCTGAATTCGCCCTTGTCAACCACCACCCGCTTCAGCTTCGGGTTGACGGACTTCGGGTCAGGCTCGCTGACGTAGATAACTGTCTGGCTTACCTTCGGTCTGACGACGTGGACCGGCTGGTCACCAGTCTGCAGATCATCGCCTGTCGGCAGGGCATTGCCTCTGGAAACCTGCGCCCGCATGCGCGGAATGCTTACGAAGACTATCAGCACAATCATCAGGGCCATCAGTAGTGCAGTCAACACATTCCTGATGACGAAAATGCGCGCGAGCCTCGTTTCCGCGCGCTCCCTGCGCTGCAGCATTGATCTGTCCCTCTCCTTTCGTCTGGCCTTCAATCCCGCCACCTCTGTCCCGTGACGAATTCCTGTGAACAGACAGACCGCTTAACATGCAATCCGGTTCGCGCGGTCCCAAACATGGATTACGCAGATCGCCATTCTGCACTTGCTAGAATAGCCTCGCCGGCTGCCGCGGTGGCCGGGAAACACTGATTGATACAGGGAAGGCATCATGAGCAAGAGCGGATTCAACAGCGTCGGCGTGATCGGCATCGGCACGATGGGCAACGGCATCGCCCAGGTGGCAGCCCAGAGCGGCTTCACCACCAAGGTGGTGGACATCTCGCAGGAGAATGTGGACCGCGGGATGGGGATCATCGGCAAGAACCTCGACCGCATGGTGGCCAGCTTCGAGAAGAGCGGTGGCGAGCGGGGATTGAGCCAGGCTGACCGTGACGCGGCCTGGGGCCGGCTCAGCGCTTCGACGGACCTCGCGTCGCTGCTGGACTGCGACATCATTATTGAGGCCGCCGTAGAGCGCGAGGACATCAAGCTGCAGATTTTCGGCACGCTCAAGGAAAAGGGCTACGGCGGGATCATCGCCTCAAACACCAGCTCGATCAGCATCACCCGCCTGGCGGCCGGCGTCAGCGACCCGGCGAAGTTCATGGGCATGCACTTCATGAACCCGGTGCCGATCCAGCTCGGCGTGGAGATCATCCGCGGCCTGCTCACCGATGACGATACCTACAACAAGGTGGTCGGGCTCTGCCAGGACATGGGCAAGGTGGAGATCCCGGCGGAGGACAAGGCCGGCTTCGGCATCAACCGCATGTGGGTGCCCTTCGTTAACGAGGCGATCCGCGTCGTCGAGGAAGGCGTGATGGCGCCGGATGAGGCGGACAAGTGCACGCTCTGCCTCGGGCACAAGATGGGCCCGCTGGTCACCGCGGACTTCGTCGGGCTGGATGTGATCCTGTTCATCTGCAACGTGCTTGAGGAGGAGTTCGGCTCCGCCTACAAGGCCAGCCCGCTGCTCAAGCGCCTCGTGGAGGCCGGCCAGCTCGGGGTCAAGAGCGGCACCGGCTTCTACGTCTGGGAGGGCGGCCAGGCCACAGGCGTCAACCCGGCGGTGCAGCGCTACCGCATCGGCTGATCCTTCACTGATGTGCAATGGCGATATCGAAAGGCGTTATTGCCTTATAATTGCCCGCATGAGACCGAATATCAACCTGACCGGCCTGCTGCTGCTGGTCGCCGCAAGCTGCCTGTTCCTTTCGGCCTGCCCCAGCGGGGATGATGGCGCCAATGTATCGAAGGCTGATACCACGGGTGCCGACCCGGCTGTGAGTGCTTCCAACCAGAGTCTGCCTCCGGCGGACAGCGCGGCCGGTTCCGAGGCCGCTGCAAACCCCTGCGGCACTGAAGCACCTGCAGCAGTGGCGGATGCCAGTGATGTCTTCAAGACGGCCAACTGCACGATGTGCCACGGCCAGAACATGGAAGGCGGCCAGCTTGCCCCGGCACTGAAGAACATCGCCGGCGAATGGAACAAGGCCGAGCTGACCAGCTACGTGCGTGACGCGTCCAAGTATGAGGACAAGGGCAACCGCCTGAGCCACGATCCGAAGTACGTGATCGAGATGCCGCCCTTCCCGATGGGTGAAGATGACCTCAACAAGCTCGTGGACTGGCTGCTCACCAAGTAGCAGCAGTCAACGCGGCCACATCACGGCCGATAACATACAGAAAGTGAAAGTCCTCAAGACCGTCTTCAGCGTGATCATCATCGCGGCCCTGCTGCTCGCGGTGGCTGTCGGCGTGTTCTGGGAGAAGCTGCTGTCCCCCGCGCAGAAGCTGCGCTATGGCAAGCAGTTCAGCGCGGTGGAGGACCTGCGCGAGCAGAGCGCGGATGCCCCGGATGACAGCCAGGCGCTGGCGGACTACGTGGACGGCCTGGCGCTGGAAGGCAACATCGGGCGGGCGTACTACTTAAGCGAGCTGTATGGCGTGCACAACGACAAGGCCATTGCCCTGCGCGGGCTGGCGGTGCGCAGCCTGCAGCAGTCCACCGACGGCAGGATCCTCGACATCACCGCCGAGCCGGATGCACAGCAGTTCATGGAGACCCCGGCCTGGGAGGTGCTGCGTTACCTTGAGGGCTACCGCCATGCACTGAGCGGCGACTGGATGAGCGCGCGCAACGAGTTCATGGGCATCGTCAACGGCGACCTGCCGCCGGCGCTGCGCGGCTGGCACAAGTACTACCTCGCACGGGCCTACCGCTACGGCGGCGATGAGGAGCAGAAGCAGCTCGTGCTGAAGCTGCTGCGCGAGGTGGTGGAGGCCGAGGACAAGGCAGGCCAGCAGGGCAGCCTGCTGCATGGCCGCGCGGTGTACAACATCATCGACTGGTGCGTCAGTGACGACTATCCCGGCGAGGACGGCCCGCAGCTGGCAACGGAGGCTGCGGATTCGCTGGATGAACTGCACGAAGCCTGGGCCCGGCAGAAGGGAGATACGGCGCTCGGCGACTACCTGCTTGCCAACGGCGATCCCGGCGGGGCCTGGCGCCTGTCCAGCACGGCACTGCTGCTGGACCCGGCGGGCAATGGCGGCAAGGCGGCCGGCGAGCTGGCCCTGCGCAGCATGCAGGAGATCCTCGCCGCATTCAGCAACAGGGGTACGGCGGGTTCGCCGGACTGGCAACCGGCGGAGGAGCCGCTGAGGCCGCTGATGAACCCCTCCGGCGAGCTGCAGGTGGAACTGGGCCGCGAGCGCCTGCGAGCGATCGCCGACTGGGCCGTTGCCAACGAGAAGGCAGCCGAAGCCGGTGCACTGCTGGTGGCGCTGCGCACGCATGTCAGCGAGCGCGAGGCCTGGGAGGAACTACGGGTCGGCGAGGCGCTCTGCTACCGCAGCGCCAAGGACCGTCCGGCGATGCAGGCACTGATGCTGGATGCCAACCTGCGCGGGATGTCCGACCGCGCGCTGAGCGAGATCTACTTCGAGAACGGCATGCTGCTGAAGGGCAGCGGTGAGTGGAACGGCGCGCTGGACCAGCTGCGCAGCAGTGCGACCTTGAACGGGCCGCGCAGCGGCGAGGCCTGGTTCCAGTGCTACCTCGTGCTGAAGCGCGTACAGGACCCGCTCAATGTTGACAGCGCAATCGGCTACCTGCAGCATGTGATGGATGGCGATGCCGCGAGCGATGCCTTCCCGCGGGCCTTCGAGGAACTGGTGCCGCTGCTGATCCACAACAGCAGCCGCACTGCGGCCCGCCAGCTCTGCGAACGCGTGCTGGGAGTGGCAACAGGCGGAACGATGGAAGGCGAGCGCGGCACGGAACTGGCAACGGTGGCCCGTTTCTGGCTGGGCTGGATCGCCCAGCAGGAGGGTGACTCCGCGCTGGCGAAGCGCTACCGCAGTGAGATCAGCATCACGCACTGGAACTACTACGAGATCACGGCACACCAGGGCATCGAGCCGCACATGGCGAGTGTGCCTGGGATAGTCGACCAGCCGGAGAGTGCCGCCGAGTACTTCGCCGGGATGGGGCTGACGACGAATGCCGCCGAGGTCTATGACACGGACGGCCCGGCCGACAGCCAGCTGCTGGCATTCTTCCGGATTGACAACGCCGTGCCCGTGATGGACCTGCCGAGCGTGCAGTGGCGCGCCACGGAGGTACTCGAGAGCGGGGCCGTCAATGAGGCGGCGCTCCTGGAGTACGTGCTGGCCAAGTCCTACCCGCGGCCGTTTGACGATGTCGTCAACCCGGCGGCGCGGGAATTCAACGTTGACCCGGCGCTGATCTACGCCGTGATCAAGAAGGAAAGCAACTTCAAGCCAGCGGACGTGTCCTGGGCCGGGGCCGAGGGCCTGATGCAGCTGATGCCGGAGTCGGCGAAGTGGCTCAACGAGCGCTACTCGCTCGGGGTGGACCTCACGAAGCTGCGCGACCCGAAGCAGAATGTGCGGCTCGGCGCTGCCAACCTGCGCAGCCTGTACGACCAGCTCGGGCAGGACAACATCCGCGGCGTGATCATCGCACACAACAAGGGCGCCGGCAACTACCAGAAGTGGACCGGGCGCTACGGCTCAAACCCGGTGCTGATCAGCGAACTGGTGCCGAACGAGGAGAACGAGGGCTTCATCAAGCGAGTGCTGCGCTACTACCTGATCTACAAGTGGCTTGAGGAGAGGTAGGGAGGTCAGGCCCATGGCCTGACAAGGGTGCAGGTTGCAGGGGGCTGCTTGCAGGGTGCAGGTTGCCAATTCTTCTATGTCAAATGAATCCCTGGTTCTGTCTCCAAACTGGTGTTGATACAATTTATCAATGAAGGGTAGATTCCAACCTTGGTTGAAGGTCGCTGGGTGCATTTCCGTTCTGCTCGTTTCAGGAGCAATAGCGATGTCAATCAGTGGGTGCAGGAATGACAAGGACCCACTTGCAGCGTTAGCTCCCTTTCCGAAGATCGACATGAGCAATTGGCCTGTTGCGTTGCCACCTCCCCAGGATTCGCTCTCCGGTTCACTGTCCGTTGATCCATCAGCTACCTTTGTCGAGCGAAGGAGTGGACTTTCCGCTGGAGAGGTCTGGGCTTATGCCTTTCATCACAGGATCAGCTTCATTGACCACCACTTCTATTACCAGTCACGGATGCGAGACGCAGGATTCAGGGTGGTCAAGGGGCGGAACCAGCTCGAAATTGCTGCTCTTGAATCCATAGATGTACGCTGGGCCGAGCAGTATGTCAGTAGTTCCGGAGATGTACTGGTTACGTTATGCACTTTGCATGACCCTGAACATCACGGTTCTCGATACGAGGTCTACATCGAGAAGCGCAATGACATTCCCGCGGAAATGTATGATCAGGCAGGAATCATTGCGGAGGACAGTACTTTGCGTAAGCAGTTCAATAAAATGCTTACGAAGGACAGGTTCTGATTCATTGGTTGTAAATCGCTTCTTTGCTTACCCTTTTTGGGAGTCTTGTGATCCACGGCTCTAAGCGGTGAAATCGCGGCTTCGCCCGCCTGTTTCACACACTTTCCACACATTGAGGCCGCATTCTCAATGCGGCTCTGCAAATGTGAAACGCTTTTCCTGCGATACCGCAACATTTGGCAAACAACAGGCGTCAACACTTGCGGAGTGGGAATCCAGCAAAGTGGGGAAGTTCATGCGAGCGCTTACAGGCATCACGATCTGCGCCGCCACGGTCCTCCTGATGGCAACGGGGGGCTGCGCGAAGCAGAGGATCACATGGGACTTGAACGGCAGGCTTATGAGCCTGAAGCTCAACAGCCCGTTTCCGCTTGAACTGAAGCGGATCGAGCCGGGCACATTCACGATGGGCAGTACACCGGAGGCCGGTGCCCGCTTCAGCATCCCGGAGGATGAGAAGCCGAGCCATGAGGTGCGGATTGACAGGCCGTACTTCATTGCCGTGCACGAGACTACGAATGAACACTTCCGCCGCTTCGACCCGAAGCATGACAGTACGGCCGCACTGGCAAGCCTGCCGGAGGCGATGGCGGCCGATGCCGGGCTGGAGGACCTGAATGCGGACCGCAACCCGGTGGTCGGGGTCAGCCTGGCGGAGGCCGAGGCCTACTGCAAGTGGCTCAGCGAGGAATGCGGCCTGACAGTGCGCCTGCCAACCGAGGCCGAGTGGGAATTCGCCTGCCGTGGCGGCTCGGACAGCGCCTAC
Source organism: Planctomycetales bacterium (assembly GCA_022646745.1). Taxonomy (GTDB): domain Bacteria; phylum 4484-113; class 4484-113; order 4484-113; family JAFGCY01; genus JAHEFU01. Next base: position 1,952,856 of record CP060262.1, read on the forward strand.
TGCTGGGGTGATGCGCGCGCGGAAAGCACGAAGTTCGCCAACCTGGCTGAGGCCGGCACCGCCGAGAAGCTTGGCGGGGTGGAGGACCCGGCCCCGCGGGATGACGGCAAGCGCCTGACGGCGCGCGTTGCCAGCTTCCAGGCGAATGCCAACGGCCTGTATGACATGCATGGCAACGTGGCGGAGTGGTGCGAGGACGTCTACAGCGCGAACTACAACAATGCCGCCCCAGACGGCAGTGCCAACCAGACCGGCTCTGACAACGAGCTGCATGTGGTGCGCGGCGGCAGCTGGGCCAGCGGGATGGACCATGCGCGGAGCGCGGCGCGCGATGCCCTGCCGGCCAGCACGGAGGATGCGATGACGGGCTTCCGCATCGTGGTGGAGATGCCTGATTCGGTGGAAGAAGAGTAGGCAGTGGTCAGTAGTCAGTAGCAGCGGCGCCCCCGCCGCTGTAAGCAGAGAGCAGAGAGCAGATAGCAGAGAGCAGAGAGCAGAAAGCAAAAGGCAGAAGGCAGAAGTAGCGGCGGCGCCGTCGCCGCTGAAGCAGAGAGCAGCTTTAGTAACCGTCGATGTAGGATGCGGTAATACCGCATCCCGGCGGCAGTGTTACTGCCGCCCTACTCACGCTATTGATAATCCTGTTCTGATGTCGCCAACTCAATTTTCAACGCTAAGGCGGCGAAGGAAAGAAGCAGTAAGCGGAGACTAAGCGACTGCTTAGATGGCTCGCATGCGCTCGACTGTCATAGAGGCTCCGTTGACGAGTTTCTTCAACGCTAAGGCGCGAAGACGAGAAGGAAAGAAGAATTGTCAATCAATCACGGAGTGTTGCCAGGCAGTGGCTTGTAGTTATTGACGATTCTGAACAGTCCTTCCCGCAGGAAGGGAACATTGAAATTGATCAACAGGCCTCTGCGTAATCCTGAAAGACGCAGGTAAGACAGGAGCTGCGCCTTGTGGACCTGTTCCACCTTCACAACGGATTTGAACTCAAGTAATAGTTCGCCTTCAACCACCATGTCGATCCGGTAACTGATCGGCAATCTCTCGCCCCTGTATTCAACTGGCAACAGAGTTTCCACCTCACAACTGATCCCAAGAAAAGCCAACTCCCGGACCATACAGTATTGATAGATGTTTTCCAGCAATCCTGGTCCGATTCGCTTGTGAACCTCAAGAGCAGCACCAATCACTTTGTTGCTCAGTAAGTCATCTTTAACTTCCTGATTAGTCATAACATAAGTGTAGTATATATCAAAATGATTTCTTCTTCTTTCCTTCGCGTCTTCGCGCCTTAGCGTTTAGTTTTCCATTACCAGACCTTCTTACCGGCTTGCGCCGGGCCTCCGGCAGGCCGCATCAGGCCGCATTAGATCAATATCTACTTACAAGGGATATAATCTCGGCGCGAGGATCCATGGCCGAGAAGCTCAAAGACACCACCGTCCCAAACCCACCGACGGCAGACCTGCTCGCTACCGTCGGGCTCAAGCCTGAGGAGTATGCGGAGGCCTGCCGCAAGCTCGGCCGCCTGCCAAACATCGTGGAGATGGGCATCATCGGCGCGATGTGGAGCGAGCACTGCTGCTACAAGTCCAGCAAGATCCACCTGAAGACCTTCCCCGTCACCGGCAAGCGCGTGCTGCAGGGGCCGGGAGAGCAGGCCGGTGTGCTGGACCTCGGCAATGACTACGCCCTCGTATTCAAGATCGAATCACATAACCACCCGAGCGCGGTCGAGCCCTTCCAGGGTGCCGCGACGGGAGTGGGCGGCATCATCCGCGACATCTTCGCGATGGGGGCCCGTCCGCTGGCGCTCTTGGACAGCCTGCGCTTCGGCAACACCTACCCGGTGGAAGCGGTCGGCAACCCCGAGGCGGACAAGGCCGTTGATGAGCAGCCGCAGGAAGCGGCGGACGGCAGCGGCGACAAGCTGAACATCCCCTGGGGCGACAGCCCCGTGCCCTTCGTGTGCACCGTCTCCTGGATGACCACGATGCGCCAGCAGCTCTTCGAGCGTGGCCCCGAGGCGCGCGCGGCCGTCAAGGCCATCCGCGAGATGCACACGGGCGATGTGCACGTGCTGGCCTACTGCGTGCTGCCGGACCAGATCCAGCTTGCGCTGTACCTGGAGAACGGGCGCGAGGAGGAGGCCGAGGCCGCCGTCGCCGCACTGAAGGAGAAGCTCGCCGAGGTGGTGGCCCCGCAGACCCAGGGCAAGCCGCCCTGGGACAGCTTCGTGATGCTGCACCCGCGCCACAGCGGCAGCGAGCTGATGGAGGCGATCCACCTGCTGGAGTTCGCCCCGGTCACGCGCCAGAAGGTGGCGCAGGTCAGCGACTACAAGTACGTCAGCCAGGTCTGGCGCTACGGCGTGCCCTGGCTGGATGACGAGACTGACAACACTGAGGCCCGCGAGCTGCCCTACTGTGCCGGTGTGAACGATAAGCAGGCTGCGCGCAGCCGCTACCTTGTCAACGGGGTGGTGGAGGGCATCGCGCACTATGGCAACTGCATCGGGATCCCGACCATCGGCGGCGAGCTGGTGTTCGACCCGAGCTACACCAGCAACTGCCTTGTCAACGCGATGTGCGTCGGCGTTGTCCGCAAGGACCGCATCCACAAGGCGCGCGCGGACGGGCCGGGCAATGTGGCAATGATCGTCGGTGCGCGCACCGGCCGAGACGGTGTGCAGGGCGCGACCTTCTCCAGCGTGGAGCTGGCGGAGGACGTGGCCGAGAGCCGCCCCGCCGTGCAGGTGGGCGACCCCTTCATGGAAAAGCTGCTGCTGGAGGCCACGCTCGAGATCCTCGACATGCCGGGGCTCGTCGGCATCCAGGACTTCGGCGCCGCCGGCCTGACCTGCTCGTCAGTGGAGATGACCGCCAAGAGCGGCACAGGCATGCGGCTTGACCTGGACGCTGTGCCGCAGCGAGCGAAGGACCTGAGCGCCTACGAGATGATGCTCTCCGAAAGCCAGGAGCGCATGATGATCATCGTGGAGAAGGGCAGTGAGGACAGCTTCCGCGAGGTGTTCTCCCGCTGGGGCCTGACCGCGGTGGACTGCGGCGAGATCATCGGTGAGCAGCGCATCGAGGTGCTGCATGACGGGGCAGTCGTTGCCAACCTGCCGAACCGCCCGCTGGCGGATGAGGGCCCGGAGTATGACCGCCCGCATGAGGCACCGGCCAGCTGGAAGAACCGCCACCTGCTGGATGACCGCGACATCGCCGCCGCACTTGAAAGGATAAACAAGCTGCCCGTTGCCACAGAACTGGCCGGGCACAGCCTGCCCGCGCCGGGCAGCGACTTCGAGGACATCCTGCGCCGCCTGCTGATGCACCCGAGCGTGGCCGACAAGTGGCCGGTGTACCAGCGCTACGACTGGAGCGTGCGCACCAACACGCTGCTCGGCCCGCAGGGCAGCGACGCGGCCGTGATCCGCATCAAGGAGACCGGCCAGGGCGTCGCGATGTGCACCGATGGCAACGGCCGCGCGGTCTCGCTGGACCCGCGCATCGGTGCCGCGCAGTGCGTGCTGGAGGCGGCGCGCAACATCGTGGCCAGTGGCGCGGAGCCGCTCGGGATCACGAACAACCTGAATTTCGGCAACCCGGAGAAGCCGGACCGGATGTGGCAGTTCGTGGAGAGCATCGGCGGCATCGGCGATGCTCTGCGCAAGCTGGACCTGCCGGTGACCGGTGGCAACGTCAGCCTCTACAACGAAAGCGGCGGCCGCGGCATCCTGCCGACGCCGGTGATCGGGATGGTCGGGCTGCTGGAGAAGGCCGAGCAGGCGATCCCCAGCCGCTGCACCGACAGCGGGCTTGAGCTGTTCGTGCTCGGTACACACCATGCGCGCCTCGATGCCAGCCTGCTGATGTATGACATCGCGCGGCTGCGCAGCGGCATGCTGGAGGAGCCGGACTACAAGCAGTTCATCTCCTGCATGAACTTCATCCTGCACGCCGCCGGCGAGGGTGCGATCCGCGCCTGCCATGACGTGTCGGACGGCGGGCTGCTGGTGGCGCTCGTCGAGATGCTGGCCGGGGCGCAGGTGGATGTCGCCCCGCTGCTTGCCGAAGGGTATGATATGGGGGACCATAACCGGCTGGCCACGCTGTTCGCCGAGGATGGCAACCGCTGGCTGCTGGCGGTCGGACCGGAAAGGAAGAGCTGGATCCGCACGGCTGCGCTGCACTACCAGGTGCCGCTCACGCCGCTGGGACGCTCGGTGGATGGAAGGCTCACCGTCAGCGGTGGTGACGAGGAATGGTTTGGCTGCGACTGGGACGTACTGGAGACATGTCGCCGGTACGGTCTGCAGGCGGCACTGTCAGGTGACTGATATGCATGAAGCACGCGAGAAATGCGGTGTCTTCGGCATCTACGCCCCCGAGCGTGATGTCAGCCGTGCGACATACTTCGGCCTGTTCGCCCTGCAGCACAGGGGACAGGAGTCGAGCGGCATCGCCGTTGTCAACGGAGAGCACATCACCTGCCACAAGGAGATGGGCCTCGTCAACCAGGTCTACAACGAGGACGTGCTGGACCTGCTGAAGGGCAAGGCCGCGATTGGGCACAACCGTTACTCCACCACCGGCGGCAGCATCAAGTGCAACGCCCAGCCGCTGGTGTTCAAGAAGCATTTCCAGCGCGACCGCGCGCTTGCGATCGCACACAATGGCAACCTGGTCAACGCGCAGGAGCTGGCCGAGCTGCTCAGCGAAAAGTACGGCATCACGCCTGAGACCACCAGCGACACCGAGATGATGGGCCTGCTTTTGCAGGAGTTCTACAAGCACGGCACGATGGAGGATGCACTGCTGCAGGTCGGCGAGATGGCCCGCGGCGCGTTCAGCCTTGTGGTGCTGACCAGCCATGCGGTGTATGCGATGCGCGACCCCTGGGGCGTGCGCCCGCTGTGCCTCGGCAGGATTGACAAAGGCTTCGTGGTTGCCAGCGAAAGCTGCGCCTTCCCGCTGATCGACGCCGAGTACGTGCGCGAGGTCGAGCCGGGCGAAGTCGTCAGGCTCGATGGCAACGGCATCACCAGCTGGGAGATCGCCCGCAAGGAGCCGCGCAAGGAGTGCATCTTCGAGTACTTCTACTTCGCACGCCCGGACAGCCTGCTGCGGGGCCGTGAGGTCTACAAGATGCGCTTCAGGATGGGCAAGAACCTGTTCGAGGAAGCGCCGGTCGAGGCTGACATGGTGATCGGCGTGCCGGAGAGCGGCCGTCCCGCGGCCGAGGGCTTCTCGGCGGCGAGTGGCATCCCGGTGCGCGAGGGCCTCGTGAAGAACCGCTACGTGGCGCGCACCTTCATCCAGCCGATGCAGAGCATGCGCGACAGCGGTGTGCGCATGAAGTACAGCCCGCTCGGGCAGACCGTGGAGGGCAAGCGCATCGTGCTGATTGACGACAGCATCGTGCGCGGCAGCACCACCCGCAAGATCCCGCAGATGCTGTACGAGGCCGGCGCGAAGGAAATCCACATGCGCATCTCCAGCCCGCCGATCAAGTTCCCGGACTACTACGGCATCGACTTCGGCGACCCCAACGAACTGATTGCCAACAAGCTCAGCGTCGATGAGATCCGCGAGAAGATCGGCGTTGACAGCCTGCACTACCTGAGCATCGAGGGCCTGGTGCGGGCCACCGGGCTGCCACGCGAGGAGTTCAACCTCGCTTATTTCAACGGTGAATACCCGATCGAGCCACCCAAGGGGGCGAGGCTCGGAAAGTACATCTTCGAGGAGGCTGCGGTCAAGCAGCCTGAGTGATCAGGATTTGGCACCACTTGGTCGGAGGACTGGCAGGCGCAGGAAGGGCAGCCGGCAGGCACTGCCGGGTGACGAGTTCGCTCGCATGCTGCTCGAGCAGATCGCTGATCCGGCCCTCGACCAGGCCAGCGCGATCAACCTGATCCGCGAACTGGCAATCCACCTGCACGAGTTGTCCGACCACCAGAGCCTGTATGAACTGGTGCGTGACACCACCCAGCCGGAGCTCCTTCGCCGTGAATGTGCGCTGGCCTTCCGCCAGCTGGCAACCGAGCTGCTGGCTAGCGGGCCGCAGCTGGACGAGCAGTTCGATGAACAGCACTACGAGGTGGAGAACTGGCTGGTGGCGCTGGACCCGGCGGACCTCGAGGCGCGGCGCAACCGCGTGGAGCTTTTGATCGGGCTTGGCGCTGCCGACCTCGCCGCTGACGACATTGAATACATCGAACGCGCCGACCCGGATGACGGCTGGTTGTGGGAGATCCGCGGGCTGCTTTTATTCAACGCCGGGATGTACGAGGAGGCCCTGTCGCAGTACAGCTCCCTGCAGGCGCGCGAACCGCTGTCGGTCACTGCGCTGACCGGCATCGCGCAATGCCTCGGCCGGCTCGGCCGCTTCGAGGAGGCTGTGGAGACCTGCGACCTGCTGCTGACCTACGAGTTCGAGGGGATGTGGGAGGTGCGCTTCGAGCGTGCTGTGCTCTTGCGTGACCTCTGCGAGTTTGACCGCGCGCTGGATGACTTCAACGCCTGCGAGGGCATGCCGCTGGCCGGCAGCCTGTACTTCGACCGCGGGCTGTGCCTGTTCCTGATGAGCCGGCTTGCGGATTCGATTGCCGACTTTGACAACGACCTGGAGCAGCCCGACCGCCAGGACCTCTCGCTGTGGTACCGCGGCTGCGCGCGCCTGCGGATGGGTGAGCTGGAAGGCGCGCTTGACGATTTCGAGCAGTACCAGCGCATCGGCGGCGACAGCGAATTCATCCACCAGGGGCTCGGGCAGGTGTTCCTCAGGCGCGGTGAGTTCGAGAGCGCTGACTACCACCTGCGCGCTGCATTGGGCGGGCCGATGGCCGACCACTTCAGCCGTTTCCTCTTGGCAACGCTCAACCGGCGGCGCGGTGACGAGGGCCAGGCCGGGCAGCGCTTCGACGAGGCGGTGGAGATCATCGGCTCGATGATCCAGGAGGGACAGGACGACTGGCACTCCCGCTCGGCGATGGCCTTCTACGAGGCGGTGCGCGGCGAGACCGAGGCCGCGGTGCTCAACTACCAGATCGCGATGCGCCATGCGCAGAACGAATACCTCGTGCGGCTGGAACTGGAGAACCTCGAGGAGTACGCGCGGATGTTCCCGGAGGACGAGGCGGTGGATGTCTGCAGCAAGCTGCTGACGAAGTACCTGATACTGATCGAGGCCGGCGAGTTCAGCTAGCTCGATGCCGCTCCGGATTGGATTGCCAATTCGGAGTGAAGTGTGCCCGTCCGATTTCCCCCAAGCTATGCTATTTCCGCATGCGCGAATTCAGCGAGACCCAGCTCGGGCATCTCTCCGAGGCGGCCACCCGGCTGCGTGAGGCCGAGCGTCCGGTGCGTATCCTGCGCTCGCTGGCCTGGCCGCAGGAGCTGTCACGCAGCTTCATTGACGGCGGCATGCAGCGCCCGCCGGAGCCGGAGTATCCGGTGTTCAACCCCCGGCCCGTGATGGACGACCTGGCGGCGATTGACCACCTGCTGGAGGGTGACAGCCCGGTGCACAACTGGCTGCGCCGCGTCGCCTGGAGCATTGCCACCGCAGCGCGCATGCTGGCGGCGATGGGCACCGCGGAATTCCATGAGCACAGCGCCGCGCTGTACGGCACACCGGTCACGCCGCTGCAGGACGGGCAGCGCACCGCGCTCGAGCTGGCGGAGATGATCGACGAGATCATGGCCCCCTTCAACGCCAGCCCGGCCAGCTTCGGCATCGTGCCGCGCCGGGTCAGCCCGGAGCGTGTGGCCGAGCAGATCCGCAAGCGCATTGACAAGCAGTTTGGTGACAACGCCCCGCAGGTTGAGCTGGTGGACCAGCTATCCAGCAAGGCGCTGGCCGGTGCGCGCTACATCCGCATCCGCAAGGGGGCGCGCTTCACCGACCAGGATGTCGAGCAGCTGGTGAACCACGAGGCCTTCGTGCACATCGGTACCACGCTCAACGGCGTGGCCCAGACCCGCTTCCCGATCCTGGCCAGTGCGCATGCCGGCACGACCCGCACCCAGGAGGGACTGGCGGTGTTCGTGGAGTTCATGAGCGCTGCGATGGACCCCGACCGTTTCCAGCGCCTGGCCGAGCGCGCGATCGCGATCAAGATGAGCATGGACGGCGCGGACTTCATGCAGCTGTTCGAGTACTTCCGCGAGCGTACCGACACGCCCGAGCAGGCATTCGAATGTGCAAGGCGCGTCGTGCGCGGCGGGCTCGTGAACGGTGGCGCGCCCTTCACAAAGGACTGCACCTACGTGCACGGCCTGCTGCAGGTGCACAATTTCCTGCGCATTGCGGTGGCCAGCGGTCGGATCGACTGCATCGGCCTGATGTTCAGCGGCAAGCTGGACCTCGAGGACCTGCCGGCGCTGGGCCTGCTGGCATCCGCCGGCGCGATTGAGCCACCGCGTTACCTGCCGCCCTGCGTGTCTGACCCGCGCTTCCTCGTGAGCTACCTCGCCTACAGCTCCTTTCTGAACCGCATCGACCTGCCGGCGGTCAAGCAGCATTACTCCGACCTGCTCGGGGCCGTGCCGCAGACCGAGGTGATGGCTGGTGTGTGCTACATCGACGGGCATGAACACTGAATCTCAAGGCAATTAAATACAGGCATGAATTCCGCTGAATTCTGGAACATAGTGCTTTGCGGCTGGTCAGACTTACACCAGACTATGAGCTGGGAGGATGAGATGGGGTGCTGCGGACATGCATCGCATCCAGGATGGGTGCCGCGGGCTGGTCAAGGAACCAGATCACCGCAGGCGGAGGCTCCGGATGCCTTCAGGGCCGGCAGGATGGGCTGACCGGCTGGAACCCGGCCTGATACCGGGTTATACTTTTCAATCTCGTATGCTGGCGAGTCAACAGGCAGATGCTGAATTTTCTTAAGGGCAAGGGACCCGGAAGCAACGACTTCCCGAAGGATCCTGCAACCATGGGGGCACCCTACATCCAGGCCCGTGAATTCGTCGACGGCCATACGGAGTTCATCGCCTGGACCTGCCACCCCTCACTGATGCTCGATGAGCGTTCCACGCGCATCCCGCAGGTGATTGACGCCGAGGGCCAGAGCTTCACCCCGCAGATGGGCGCACTGGAGAATGGCACGGAGATCCCGCGCTTTGAGTCGCTGGAGGCCGCCGAACGTGCCATCCGGCTCTACAGCGAGAACCAGGCAAAGCGCAGCATTGTGCGTGAGGACCTGCTCAGTGCCGAACTGATCTACCTCGAGGAACGGCTGGATACGCTGCGTGGCATGCTGGATGCCCACAAGTTGGATGAAGACGCCCTGCCTGAGTCCTTCGACTGAGCAAGCGGCCGCCACTGACCTACAATAGCCCCATGGAAATTCCCCATACGATGCAGGCCGTGCGCTTCCACGAGCACGGCGGCCCCGAGGTGCTGCGCTACGAGGAAGCCCCTGTCCCCGTTATCGGCCCGAATGATGCGCTGCTGCGAGTCCGTGCCTGTGCGATGAACCGCCTCGACGTGGCAACGCGCATCGGGCCGCGCGGCTGGACCATCCCGCTGCCGCACATCCTCGGCTGTGATGTGGCGGGCGAGGTGGTGGCCTGGGGCAGCGAGGTCCGGGGACTCGAAATCGGCAAGGAATGCTTCGTACATCCAGGCCTGCCGGGGGCAGCGAGCCTGGAGCGCACTCGTGGGGATGACAACGTGGCGGCAGACTACAACATCGTCGGCCTGTTCAGCGACGGGGGCTACGCGCAGTACATCCGCGTGCCGGCCTTCAACCTGCTGCCTAAACCGGAGAGGCTCAGCTGGGAAGAGGCCGCAGCATTCCCGCTGACATTCCTCACCGCCTGGCACATGCTCGGCATGCGCCGCGCTGGCCTGCAGCCCGGTGAGAGCGTGCTGGTGATGGGTGCCAACAGCGGGGTGGGCACGGCGGCGATCCAGGTCGCCAAGGCCCGCGGGGCGGGGCTGGTGATTGCCACCGCCGGCGGTGCTGCCAATGCGCGGCGCGCGCTGGAACTAGGTGCGGATGAGGTGATCGACCACTACGAGCATGAGGGCACGATCCACAAGCAGGTGTATGCGATCACAGGCGGCCAGGGCGTGGACGTGGTGGTGGAGCATGTCGGGGCAGCCGTGTTCGCACAGTGCGTCAAAGCGCTGAAACGCGGCGGGCGGCTGGTGACCTGCGGCACGACGACGGGTGGTCGCGCTGAGCTGGACGTGCAGATGCTGTTTGCCAAGCACCTGACGCTGTACGGCAGCTTCATGGGCTCGATGAGCGAAAGCTATGAGCTGTTGCCACTGGTGGAGGACGGCCGGCTCAGGCCGGTGGTCGACCGTGTGCTGCCGCTGTCGGATGCCGTGCAGGCGCATGTGCTGCTGGAGCAGGGCGGGCACTTTGGCAAGATCGTGCTCGTGCCGTAGAATCTAGGCGGTTGCGAAATGAGGGCGGCTCCCGTGGTTGGGTGGGCCGCCAGGGTCTTGGCTGGCAACCCGGAGACACGAAATGCCCAGCGGGCGGTTGACCGCGTACGCACGCTCCTTCCTCGAGCAGCGCTTCGCGCGCAAGCCTGACGGTTCCTACTTCCCGCACCAGCCGCTGCATGGCCTGTACGGCGAGAGCGAGGCCGGCCGGCCGCTGCGCCTGGCCCGCAGCTACCGCCTGCTGCGCTGGATCGAGGCGCTGGCCCCCCATTCACTGGCCGACCTCGGAGCAGCCGAGGGCTACATTGCCAACCTCGTGCGCCTGCGGCAGGGCTGCCCGACGCTGTGCATCGATCTCTCGCTGGAGGCCTGCCGCCGCGCGGCCGAGATCCACGGACAGCCGGCCGTTGCCAGCCCGCTGCAGTCCATCCCCTTGCCTGACGACAGCGTGGATGTGGTGCTGCTGAGCGAGGTGTTCGAGCATCTCGAGGACCCAATGCAGGTCGTGCGCGAAATGGTGCGCGTGGCCCGGCGCTATGTGGTGATCACCACGCAGGAGATCTGCATGAGCCGCGCCGAGCAGTCAATCCGCCTGCGCCTGCGTGAGCTGGACGAGGCGCATGGGGAACTCAACTGGCTGTGCAGTGCGGACCTGCATTCGCTGTTCAGTGGGCCGAGCCGCAGTGTGCCGCAGTTCCGCCGCAGCCTGCGCCGGCTGGCCGGGCAGGTGTCCCGCGAGGAAGCGATCAGCCACCTGCGCTGGCTGTCGGATGCCATACCGCGCCGCAGCGAAGGCATCATCTTCGTCGCCAGCCTCGATGGCAGCCCCGTGCCGGAGTTGCCGGCGGGTGATGACATGCAGCTCTGGCAGCAGCTGCTGGAGGGCCCGCAGCGTGCCACGGCGGGCAACGTGCAGTGGCAGCTGGCCGATGGCCGTACTGTTGAGGAGGGGCAGGCGATAGACAGCGGCACGAGCCCGGAGCAGGCGCTCGCCAGCGAGACGGAGGCACGCCCTCCGCTGGATGCAGCTGGCATCAGCCGCCTGCTGCGGCGGCTGGACACGGCGAACGTGAGCAATAGCGGGATCGAACGCAGGCTGCTTTCAAAGCAGGTTCGCATGATGGAGCGCATCGGCTACCTGACCTGCAGCGACCCATGGGAGGTGCGCAGCAACTGGCTGCGCAGCAGGCTTGGTCCGGCGGCAAGGGAAAAGGGGCCGAATCCGGACCCGGAAGCAAGCAGCGGATAGAATCCATGCGTCATGTATTGCATGCCGCGAAACATCATCACTGCCACAGCGCTGCTGCTGGCCCTGTTCCTCCTGCCGCTTCGTGCGAATGCGGAAAGCGAGCTGCGCGAGCAGTTGCGCCAGCTCAGTGACAACTCCGAAGCGAAGCGTATCGAGGCCGGTAACTGGTTCGCCGCACACGGTCGTGAGCATATGCCGGAACTGCGGGACCTGCTGGAGGACCACGACGCCGAGCTCAGCTATGGCTCAGCGCTGGCGCTGGGCCTGATGGGCCATGCGGCGGCGGAGGCCCTGCCGGATCTGGTGGACCAGCTCACTAATCCTGACATCAATGATGTGGTGGTGCAGAGCATCATGCGCGTCACTGACAACTGGCAGTCCGTGTTCAGCCAGCTGACCCACCACAAGACAGCATATGGCCGGCAGGTCGGCGCGCGCGCCTTTGGGCTTTGCGGCCGGGCGGATGCAGCCGTGCCGGAACTGACCGCTCTGCTGGCGGATGACAACACTGACGTTGCCAAAGCGGCCAGCCGCGCGCTGGTCTGGTACCCTAAGGATGCGGCGGCGGCGGTGCCGGGACTGGAAGCGCAGTTGAAGCACGGCGATGCCAGCGTGCGGGCCACGGCGCTGTTCACGCTGGAGATGCTGGATGGCAGCAAGCCGGCGCGGGCGGCGCAGTCCGTCAAGGCCCTGCTGGACGACCCGGACCCGCAGGTGCGCAGCGCGGCAATCAACACCGCGGTCAAGCTCAGCCCGCAGGATGACGCGCTGGTGAAGAAGTTCACCGCGATGCTGGAGGACGAGGATCCGGAGGTGCGGGTCAACGCAGCCTTCGCCCTGTCGCGCTTCGGCAGCCGGGCGGCTTCCGCCGTTGAAAAGCTGGCCGATACGCTTGGGCGCAAGCTGTGGTACCTCGCCCCCTACAGCTCGGAACTGGCAACGAACAATGTCTGGGCTCCACTGGCGGCACTCGGTGCGATCGGCCCGGCGGCCAAGCCCGCCCTGCCGGCCGTGCGCAAGCTCTTGGATGACCCGTACCACGCCCTGAATGCCGCCGAGACAATCTGGCAGGTCAGCGGCGACGCTGCTCCGCTGGTCGGCATCGTTGAGGACGAACTGGAAAGTGGCGACGCCGAACGCATCCTCGAGGGACTCGGCGTGGCGCGCGACCTCGGCAAGCAGGGCAGGGAACTGCTGCCGGACATCAGCCGCCTGCTGCTGAGCGATCAGGCGCTGATCCGCCAGGCCTCCGTCGAGGTGATGTCCGTGATCGCTGACGACCCCGGGATGGCGGCTGAGATGTATGCCCGCCTCCTGTCCGAGGCCAGCGGGGATGAGCGGCTGGTGATCCTCAACCGCCTGCGCGACTTCGGGAAGGATGCAAAGGTCGCTCTGCCTGAGATCAACAAGCTGCTGGCTGGCAAGGACGACTTCGAGCTGGCGCTGGCAGCCTCCACCATGTACAGCATCTCGGGAGAGATCCAGCCCAGCCGCGACGTGCTGCTGGATGTGATCGGACGTGGCAATGACGACGCGATCGCGGTGGCGGCGCATTGCCTGCGCCTTATGGGGGCCTATGCTGAGCCGGCCCTGCCGCGCCTGCGCGAGATTGCCAGTGACAAGGCGATGTCGGACAGTGCACGTAATGCGGCGCAGCGTGCGATTGACGAACTGGGCGGCTGACCTGGCGCTAATGCCCGGCATCCAGCTCCACTGCGCCCAGTTCAATTGCCAGCTCTGACCCGAAGCGCTGCAGGGAGCGGATCACGGGCAGGGCCCGCTGGCCCCGTTTAGTGATGCTGTACTCGGTATGCGGCGGGACCTCGGCGAACACCTGCCGCGACAGCATCCCGCTTGCTTCAAGTTCGCGCAGCTGGATCGTCAGCGCCCGGTCACTGATGCCGGCGACCGGCTGTGCCCGGTTCAGGCTGCGCTTCAGTTCGGAATAGCGCAGCGGGCCATCCTTCAGGCGCCAGAGGATCGGCATCCGCCACTTCCCGCCGACCAGTTCCAGTGCCAATTGCACCGGGTTTGCATAGGTGTGGTTGCCGATCCGGAAGGCAGGCATTCAGACCTCCAATATACATATATATATTAACTTACATGAAATGACATATATGCACCTGGGATATCAAGCTGCATCAATTGAATTCGGGGCCAGGCCCCGGGGAGCAGAGCATGGGAAAGAGGATCCTGATGGTGGCCGCCAATCCGGCGGTTTCGACGACCACCGGTTGGCCAGTCGGCTTCTGGGCCGCCGAGCTGATCCATCCGTATGATGAGTTCACCCGCCGTGGTTACGCGGTGACCATTGCCAGCCCGGCCGGTGGGCAGATCGAGCTGGATGCGCTGTCCGATCCGAATGATGCCAGCGGCTACTCGAAGGACGACGCGCTCAGTGCACGCTACCTGGCAGATCCCGCTTTCCAGGCATTGCTGGTGGATACACCCGCTGTCAGCTCGCTGGATGAGGCTGAATATGACGCGATCGTCGTGGTTGGCGGGCAGTCGCCGATGTTCACCTTCAGGGAGGCGCACGGCCTGCAGGAGAAGTTCAGCCGGTTCGTTGCCAGTGGCAAGCCGCATGCGGCACTCTGCCACGGCGTCTGCCTGCTGCTGTACCTGCGCGGTGCGGATGGCCAGCCCTTCGTGCAGGGCCGCCGCATCACCGGCTTCAGCAATGCCGAGGAGGACTTCGCGGACAGTGCTGTCGGACAGAAGGTGATGCCGTTTCGGATCGAGGATGAGGCCCGTGCGCTGGGGGCGGAGTTCGTTGACAGCGAGGCATTCAGCCCGCATGCGGTCGTGGATGGCCTGCTTGTAACTGGCCAGCAGCAGCACAGCGGACGGGAGACGGCGCTTAGGCTGGTTGAAGTACTGGAGGGACGGGGATGAACATCGCATTCATCGGACATGGCAATGTCGGCGGCGCGCTGGTCCGTGCGCTGGCGAGGCATGGTCACCGGATTGTAATTGGCGTGCGTGACGGTGGTTCTGCCAGCGCTGATGCCCTTGCTTCACAACTTGATGCCGTATCAGTGTTGCCCGCAGCGCAGGCGGTGGCTGGCTCGGAAATGGTGTTCCTGGCAACGCCATTCCAGGCGGTGGAGGATGCACTGTCCGGCCTGCCGCTGGCCGGCAGGCTGCTCGTGGACTGCACCAACCCGGTCGGGCCGGGTCTGACGCACGGGCTTGACAGCAGGATGTCAGGTTCGGAGCAGTTACAGCAGCTGCTGCCTGATGCAAAGGTGCTGAAGGCCTTCACCGTGTACGGCTTCGAGAACTTCGATGACAACCGCTATCCCGGCTACGGGGAGTTGCGGCCGGGGATGTTCTTTTGCGGGGACGATGCAGCGGCGAAGAGCATCCTGGCGGGGTTACTGCAGGAACTGGGCTGGGAGCCGGTGGACTGCGGAGGCCTGGACACGGCCCTGCAGCTAGAACACATGACCCTGCTGTGGATCAAGATGGCACGCCTGCGCGGCGACGGCAGCCGCTTCACCTGGGCCAGGCTGCGGCGCTAGGCCTGCCAGTCAGCCACGATCCGCCGGGCATCATTCAGCTGCTGGCGGTAGAACTGCGCATCGGCGGCGATGTGCTCATCCGGGCTCTCCTCCTGCGAGGCGAGGTTGGCAAGCACACTTTCCAGCCGCTCGGCAGCGGCACCATCCCCGGACCTGAGCTTCGCCAGCTCAAGCCAGCCGAGGTTCATCAGCACGGTGCCGGCGCAGGCCGGGCCTTCCTCGCTGCTCAGTCCCTTCTCCGCGGCGTCCCGTACGGCATGCTCCAGCGCCTTCTGCATCGAATGCACAGCGGCACCGTCATCCTTCAGTGCAAGGCGGTGCACACCCTCGGCCCACCAGGCCATTGACAACGGCCAGGCTCCCTTCTTCAGCTGGCGGCGCCACTTGATGCATTCCTGCGCGGCCTTCAACCCACGCTCGTAATGCCGCTGCTCCCGCGGCAGGTCGTCATCCCAGCACCAGGCGAGGTCGGCTGCGAGGTTGTAGCTGGCGACATTGGCACTGTCGAGGCGGCGGTTGCGCGTCTCCTCATCGGAGGCGCGTGCTGACTGGCTGAGGCATTCGGCGATCGCCGCATCGGCGAACTGCACGCAGGCATCGAGGTTCTTTCCCTTCCACTCGCCCATCACCATTCCCTGGCGGGCGAACAGGAACAGCACGCGGCGCTCAAGCTCGTCGCGGAAGCTGTAGTCAATCCATGAAATTGCCGCTTCGACGCCGCCGCTCTCCAGCTTCTGGCGCATGGTCGGCCAGTGCTCCCTGAAGAATTCCTGCTGCTGCTGGAAGGATTCCATCCACACTCCATCTGCCTGATTGTCCGCGCTACCAGTCTAGCGCAGGACGGACCTGCGATACTGGCCGGCGGTGTGGCAATAAAAAAGACGGCCCGGATGTACCGGGCCGTCTCGTCATTCAGTGAAAACTCTCTGCGGTCTAGACGCCGCCGCTGGCGAACAGGCCGGCGAACACGAGGGCCACGATGCTCATCAGCTTGATCAGGATGTTGAGGCTCGGGCCCGAGGTGTCCTTGAACGGGTCACCGACGGTGTCGCCGACGACGGCCGCCTTGTGCGGGTCACTGCCCTTGATGATCTGGCTGATCACGAACTGCTCCTCGGCCTCGCTGCCGGGGTTCTGCGCCTTGTAGGCAGCCAGCTTCTCCTTCTCGGTCGGGTTGAAGTTCTCGATGGACTTGGCGACCCAGTTGGCCTCGCCGTATTCCTTCTTGATCTCCTCGATCAGGCCCTTCTGCTCGATGAACTTCTTTGCGTTGTCCCAGGCACCGCCTGAGTTGGACATGAACAGCGCGATCATCACGCCGCTGGCCAGCGCGCCGGCCAGCAGGCCGCCGACGGCCTCAGCACCCTGGCCGCTGATGAAGCGGAACAGCAGGCCGATCGCGATCGGGCTGGCGATTGCCAGCAGGCCGGGCAGCACCATCTTCTGCAGGGAAGCCTGGGTGGAGATTGCGATGCAGGTCTTGTAGTCGCCGACCACGCCCTCGCGGCCCTCACGCAGGCCCTCGATGGTGTTGAACTGGCGGCGCACCTCGTTGACCATCTGCTGGGCGGCATGGCCCACGGCGGTCATCGTCAGTGCGCTGAACAGGAAGGGCAGCATCGCACCGATCAGCACGCAGATCATCACGACCGGGCTGTTCAGGTCAATGCTCGAGATGTTCGACTTGGCGCTGTAGGCGCTGAAGAAGGCCACTGCGGTGAGCGCGGCGGAACCGATCGCGAAGCCCTTGCCGATGGCGGCGGTAGTGTTACCGACACTGTCCAGCTCGTCGGTGCGCTCACGCACCTCGGGGGGCAGGCCGGCCTGCTCGGCGATACCGCCGGCGTTGTCAGCGACCGGGCCGTAGGCATCGACGGCCAGGGTCACGCCCAGCGTGGACAGCATGCCGACCGCGGCGATCGCGATGCCGAACAGGCCCATTGCCGGGTTGGTGCTGAAGCCGCCCGGTGCTCCGTAGGCCACCATGATGGCAACGCAGATCACCAGCAGCGGCAGCGCCGTGGAGACCATGCCAACGCTCACGCCGGAGATGATGTTGACAGCCGGGCCGGAGCGCGATGACTTCGAGATGAAGCGCGTCGGAGCGTACTCCGCGCTGGTGTAAAACTCGGTCAGCCAGGCGATCACGGAACCGGAGGCCAGGCCGCCCAGCAGGGCCCAGAACAGGCCCCAGCCATTCAGCACGCCCTGGTACATCGCCATCACGCCGGCACTGCCGAGCACCGTGATGCCGGCGGCCACCAGGGTGCCGGTGCGCAGGGCCGCATGCGGCTCGCTGCTTGTGAACATGTTGGTGTAACCGATGCCGATCAGCGAGGCGATCACGCCGATGCCGGAAATCAGCAGCGGAATCAGGAAGCCCTCGTTGCTGCCGACGGCGATGTAGCCCAGCAGCATCGCGGCGATGATCGAACCGACGTAGGACTCGAACAGGTCGGCACCCATGCCGGCCACGTCGCCCACGTTGTCACCGACGTTGTCAGCGATCGCAGCGGGGTTGCGCGGATCATCCTCGGGGATGCCCGCCTCAACCTTGCCGGCGAGGTCAGCGCCGACGTCGGCGGCCTTCGTGTAGATGCCGCCGCCCACGCGGGCGAACAGGGCGATCGAGGAGGCACCGAGGCTGAAGCCGAGGATGTCATAGGACAGCGCATCCTGGATGCTCACGCCGAGGAACTGGGTGAACACGTAGAACAGGCCGGTGATGCCGATCAGGCCGAGGCCGACCACGGCCAGGCCGAGCACCGCGCCGGAGCTGAATGCCACGCGCAGGGCGGCCGGCAGGCTCTCGATGGCGGCATTGGTGGTACGGGCGTTGGCAATCGTCGCGGTCTTCATGCCGAGGTAGCCGGCCAGTGCGCTGGCGCCTGCGCCGAGTGCGAAGCTGACAGCGGTCTTCCAGCCCATGCCCTCATCGGGGATCACGCTGATGATCACGAAGAGCACGGCCACGAAGATGCCGATCACCTGGTATTCCTTGTTCAGGAACGCACTGGCGCCTTCATAGATCGCCTTGCAGAGCCACTGCATGCGCTCATTGCCGGCGCTCTTCTTCGCAATCCCTGCATTGATCACGAAGGAGAACACGAGGCTGACTACTGCCACGGCCATGACGGCCAGCACGAATTCCATTCTGCTTTCTCCCGATTCCCGAATACCTTTTCCCTTGTATAGGTAAAAGGTACTGCTTAAATGATGCGGATATTTTAGCGCCTATCGGGAATAAGGCAAGCCCCGTGCGGGCTGCGCGCCTGCGCTCACCGCTCGATGATGAAGCTCAAATGCCATTCCGCATGCCGGCAGGTGAGGGCCACCCATTCCTCATGGCTGATTTCACCGAGCATAAGGTTCGGCTTCAGTGCCGGTGCCGCTTCAAACGCCTCGACGTTCTCCCTGAGCATGCGCAGCCCGTTATCTGCATCGATGGCCGGGTCAGGCTGGATGTCCTGGTTCAGCCTGGCCGGGGCGTCCACCGGCTGGCCCAGCTCGCCATTCAGGAACTTATTGCGCATCAGGCCCATCAGCATCCGCATCGGCCAGGGGAAGCGATACTCGGAGCCATGCACCGACAGGCCAAGCGTCAGGCCAAGGTGCCCGAGCATCTGCCCAAGAGGAAGATTGGCGAGGTGCACGAGCCGCACTTCCGGCCCGGCCAGGTCAGCGCGCACAGTGTTCCCGCCATCCACGAGGTCGCGCAGGCGCTGGGCTTCCGCCAGCACGGCATCGATGTCAGCGAAATGCAGCGTACGGCGCTGGCTGAGGACGCGGCGCGGATCAATGCGGGCGGGGGCTGTGCTTGTCATTTGCGGCATGCTGTGGATTATCCCGTTGATGAAGCGGCTATCGTGAAATCACTCCGCTACAAAGGTGACAGCTGGTGACCTGGCCTGTCAGTCCTCACTGTCCGGGATCAGGCCGCCGGTGAATTCCAGCGGGTCGAAGTCCAGCAGGTCACCGACCTGCTCACCGACGCCGATGTACAGCACCGGGATCTTCAGCCGGTCCACCACGGCGAACAGCGTGCCGCCCTTGGCGCTGCCGTCCAGCTTGTTCATCGCGATCCCGGTGAGCTCACAGGCCTCATTGAACAGCTCGGCCTGGCTCATCGCATTCTGCCCGACGGTGGCATCGAGCACCAGGATGCGGGTCACGGCCGCGCCTTCGCAGGCCTTGTCGATCGTGCGGGTGACCTTGCTGAGCTCCTGCATCAGGTTGTGCTTGGTCTGCAGGCGGCCGGCGGTATCCACGATCAGCACGTCCATGTTGCGCGCGGCGGCGGCCTGGGTGGCGTCAAACACCACGGCGGCCGGGTCAGCACCCTGCTGGCCGGTCACGATGTCCACCCCGATGCGGTGCGCCCAGACGCTGAGCTGCTCCGTGGCAGCCGCGCGGAAGGTGTCCGCCGCAGCGAGGATTACCTTCAGGCCCTCCTGCTTCAGGCGGTGTGCCAGCTTGGCGGAGATCGTGGTCTTGCCGCTGCCGTTCACTCCGACGAGCATGATCACATTCAGGCGGTCCGGCACCAGCGGCACCGGCTCGCGCACGTCCGTCAGGATGCCGGTCAGCACCTCGCGGGCCACGGCGGGGACATCGCGGCGGTAGGCCAGCCCGCGGTCGCGCATCTCGGCGCGGATGCGCTCGATCAGACTGTCGGACAGCTCCATCCCGACGTCAGAGAGCACCAGTGCTTCCATCACGTCGTCGTAGTAGCCGTCGTCCACCAGCTGGCCGGGGTCGGAGCTGAAGGCGCTCGTGAAGAAGGCGCGGGTGCGGTTCAGCGCCGTGCGGAAGCGGCTGCGGCCACCCGGCTGGGCATCCGCGGCTGGAGCGGCAGAAGCCGCGGGGGCTTCCTCCGCAACGACCGGCGGTGCTTCGTCCACGGCCTCCGGCTGCGGGCTCTCAAGCACCGCAGCATCGGGTGCGGGCTCGTCTTGCCCCTTCTTCTTCCGCTTGAACAGGTCCAGCAGTCCCATGCGCGCATATTCTAGCGTCAGCAGGCAAAATCCCGGTGGAGCCGTTTGAATCATGGCCAGATGGGTAAGATTTGTGGTTAAGATCTAAGGAAAGTGATTCAAATGAGCAGCAAGGAATACACGATGGACAGGTTTGATGCAGGCAAGGAGATGCAGGAGCAGGTGCGCCAGCACAAGGAGCAGGCCGGGCCCTCTCAGCTCGAGAGGCTGCTGAACAGCCAGGAGCTGCCGCAGGAGGATCCGCGCGGCCCGAAGAGCCGTTCCGAGGAGAAATACCCGGAGGCCTACCGCGGCGGCAATGAGGAGCACTGGAAGAAGGCGGACATGCAGCACGAGTATGACGTGATCCGCAACCAGGCCATCGCCCAGGAGAAGGTCGGCTATGAGGATGACACCGAGAAGTTCTTCATGGATGACCCGGACAACCCGCGCCGAGAGCCCCTCAATGAAGCCGAGCGCCTGCGCGTGTTCGGCAAGAAGGAGAATGCCGTCACGCTGGAGAGCCTGAATGGGCCCCCGCTGGTGTTCGGCGGGATGCTGCTTGGGATCTCGCTCACGCTGATCACCCTGATCTGGCTGGGCAAGCTGGAAGTGGCCAACACCACCAACTGGTACATCTTCAGCGGGATTGGTGCCGCCGTCGGCCTGATGTACGCCGCGCAGCTCAGAACCTGATCAGCACTTAACACTTATCTGAATAAAGCGGCTCATTAACGGGGATATACTTACTGATGGACAAGCTGGATTCGACCGGAATTCAGAAATGCTCCTGAGGTAAGCAATATGAACCGAACAAGCATTCTCATTTATGCGCTGATACTGCTACTCGCGGCCTCCATGAGCGGCTGCGGCGGGCAGGGCACAAACCTCCCGCAGGCGCCTGGCACCAGCACCTCGGACGTGCTTGCGCCCCCGATCAACAGCAATGCGGGCGGCAGCATCAGCGACCGCGACCTGCTGGCGATGATCGAGCGTGGGGAATCCCCATTCACCTTCGCCCAGCGTGCGCAGCAGAAGATGGAGCAGCAGCTCGAGCAGTCGAATGCTGCGCTGCCCGGCAACCTCTCCGGGATGGCGCTGATGCCCTTCGGCGAAGCTGAGCTTCCCGGCAATGGCCAGAAGATCACCAGCGCGCTGCAGGACCTCGACCCGACGATCGTCTATGCCGACAGCGGTGACATCACGGTCAACGCCTCGAGCATCACGATCAACCCCGGGCCGGGCGACCTGAGCTGGGCGATGTACCAGCTCAACCTGCCGGACGGCGGCTATCCCCTGAGCCTGCGGCTCGGGATCGACACCATCAGCGGCGTCGGCGGACCGGGCCAGGGCTTCTATGTGCTCGTGTCCAACTACACCACCAAGCGCTGGTGGATGTCGGACCTGTTCACCACCAACGGCTTCAAGACGATTGACCTGCCGACCAAGGTGGACCTGGTGCCGCAGAACTACTTAAGCCCGATGAACAACCTCTACGTCGCGATCCTCGTCTACGACGGCGTGACGATCGAGATGAACGGCCTGCAGCAGGACACCAACACCGCCCCGCAGGCCCTGATCAGCGAGACCAGCAACACCTACGTGCGCCGCACGACGGAGGAGTTCCAGTTCCGCAGCGAGAGCGAGGACGGTGACAACGGCATCGCCGGCTTCAGCTGGGACTTCAATGACGACATGGTGGAGGATGACAACGTTATCGTCGTCAACCACACCTACGACACCCCCGGCCTGCACAAGGTGCGGCTGACCGTGTTCGACGAGAACGGCGGCTCCGACACAGACACGCTGTACGTCTGGACCTACGACACGGATGACAGCGTGCTGCCGGATGAGTTCATGGAAGCGCTCAATGAGGCGGACCCGGACCCGGTGCCGCCGCCGGACATCCCGCTGCCGGAGCTGGGCTTTGATGAGACCTTTGAGTTCTTCTATTCTGCCGCCAATGGAGGAACAGAGGAATGGTGGGAGATTCCGGACACCCAGGACAACATGCAGTGGAAGAACTTCACGGATCTTGATGGAGCTGACAACCCATATTTCGACATGCGCTGCTGGCTGCCAGCCTACGGAAGTTACTACTACGACGACCATACTGAGATGCTGCCCTTCGCTGATTCACTGGCAAACACGATCAGCAACTGGCAGGACATGCAGGGCGTGGTACAGACCGGCGCCTGGCAGCATGGCATCGGCGTCGTCAATGAGGGCATCACGCTGGATGTGGAGGACAATGACCCGCTGGCAACGGCGATCAAGCGCCTGATGAACGAATACCCGGACCCGCTGCATGATGCCACCTTCGAGCAGATCCAGACGGAAGTGGCCGGGGTGCCGGATGACTTTCAGCGTGCGCTGGCACGGCTGGTCAATGCGATCCGCCAGGCCAAGCCCTACCATGAAGCTTTCATGGACCCGGCGAATTCTCCGCTGTTCGCCGATCCCCAGCCTGATCCTGATACCTGGCACGAGATCTTCTTCAATGATTCTCTGGGAATGGCGGTATCGCATGACAACGGCGGACCGATCAGGGCTTACCTGCCCAACAACTTGAATCCAAAGAATGGAACTAACGGAATTGACTATGCAGACCTGTTCCAGGGTGCCTCCGTGCTGACGAATGCGATGGATGAATTCCACGCCTTCCTGGACGGCTGGACCCCCGGAGCCTCCTTCGACTTCCAGGTGCGCACCAGCCTCGGTGATATCCGCGTGACCGGTGACGGTGACGACGTGATCAACCTGCCGGACTGGGATGGTGGCATGGAGAACGGCTTCTACCTGCTGCAGGTGGACATCGGCGGCAATGATGACTACCACTGCCATGCCGGTGGCAACGCCGCGCTGGCCAACCCGATTGCGATCTGCATTGACTACGCCGGCAACGATGAGTACTTCCGCCTCGACGACCCGGATGATGTGGATCGCACGGTTGTCCCCAGCAATGACGACACCCACCAGCAGGGCAGTGGCCGGCTGGGCTACGGCCTGCTGCTGGACCTCGAGGGCAATGACAGTTATGACGCGGTGCGGCTCAGCCAGGGCTGCTCCAACTTCGGCGTTGGCATCCTCTGCGACTTGGGCGGTGATGACAGCTACGGCGTGGAGGCGATGGGCCAGGGCGCATCACTGGTCGGCATCGGGGTACTGCTGGACCTCGATGGAATGGACAACTATGCCTGCTGGTCCCGCGCCCAGGGATTCTCCAGTTTCCGTGGTGTCGGCATCCTGTCCGACCGCGGTGGGGATGATGACACTTACACAGCGGAAAGCACCGGAGACCCGGCCAAGCCGGAGTATGGCGACGGCATAGGAGGAGTGCTCAACTACGCCCAGGGCTGTGCAAGGGGCAAGTTCCCCAGCGGAGATGCTTCACTTCCGGATGGTGACCCGTTTGTTGGTTCAGCAGGGCTTGGCCTGCTGTGCGAGGACGGCGGCACAGACAGCTACTCCGCCGGTATCTTCTCCCAGGCTGTGTCCTTCTATGAGGGCACCGGCATGCTGCTGGAGCTGGGTGGTGATGACAACTACGCTGGCGACCGCTTCTGCGGATCGATTGCAATTCTTCGCGCTGCCGCCATGCTGTGGGACCGCAGCGGTGCTGACCAGTACCTGTATACCGGCCTCGGCGGCTGTGCCGTCGCATCAGACTATGCTGTCACATGGCTGCTGGACGGTAGTGGCGATGACACATATGAGGCTGACAGCGCCTGCATGGCCAGTGGACTGAAGAACAGTTTCAGCTACATGCTGGACTTCGATGGCAACGACAGTTACACGGTCCTCAATACCCCGATCCGTCCCAGCCTCGGATCGGCCTATTACGACGAGTTTGATGACCCGTTCGATGGGGATGGTGACCGCGACCTTACGCCGACGCTGGGCCTGTTCGTGGACATCGGTCCCGGGGCGGATACCTACAACCTGCCGGAGCCGATGCTGGACCGCGATGGCAATGTGCTGACCGTGGCCGATGACAAGATCTGGGTGCGGGCCAAGCATACGGTGCTTGAGCCGGGCTGGCACAACTACGAGTATGGTGTCGGAGCCGATGGTAACTGGATGATGCCCTAGCGGCGCTGCATCACAACTGAACGACTCCAAGGCCGGGGATCCGTCCCCGGCCTTCTGCTATCAGGCGTCGGGTTCGTCGTCGCCAGTGCCGCTTTCCGCTGCCGGCTCTTCAGCCGCCACGGCGATTCCCTCAGCATCTGGCGCTGCCTGCATCTGCGCTGCAGCCTGAGGCGCGGCGGAGCGTCCGGCTTCAATCTGGGCCACCTGCTCAGAGTTGAGCGAAGTGCCGTCGAAGGCCGCCGCCGCCACTTCCATGTGCTTGTGTCCGGGCACCTTCGTCAGCCACATGCCGATGGCAACGATCACCAGCACCACCAGGTCGGCCGCACCCATCGGCGGCACCATGTGCGCCAGCGGGTCGCCGTAGTAAAGCTGGCAGGCCCCGAAGGCCGAGGTGAAGCTGGCGAAGGCCAGCGCGGGAATCACGGCACTGTTGGTCATCAGGAACAGCCAGATGCAGACCGCGGTCAGTGCCAGGCCGTAGAGTGCTGCGAGCGGGATTGCCAATGCGAGGTTCGGTTCCGGGATGATCGGGTTGGGGGCGAAGGCGCCGATCGCCGTGCCGAAGACGCCAAACGCTCCGAGCACCATGAAGGCGTGCGGCAGGCCCTTCACCAGCAGGCGGCGTCCGAGCCAGCCATAGACCGGGAAGAAGGCGAGGCTGATCACGCCGGCTGCGAAGAACGGGCCGATCAGCGCTCCGACGATGGACATCACCTGGAACACGACTTTCATCGAGGCCAGCTGCGAGGCGGACACCGCGTTGCCCTGCTTGCTGGCCTGCTCGGCGCTCATCTGCAGGAACCAGCCCATCTCGGGGTCGATCTGCACGAAGCCCAGCCCGACGGCCAGTCCGACGGCCAGCAGCCCGAGCAGGATGCCGCCCAGCCAGACCGCGATCACCTGCAGCGGCCTGCCCATCACCAGCCCGTTGAACGGGTTGCCAATCGCGCCGCTGACGCGGTGCGCCACGAAGCCCAGCACGAACACGAGGATGGCCATGCCGACGCCGGCCAGCTGCACGACGGTGGTGTTGTCACCGGCGAGGATGTATGCGGCCGCGCTGCCAAGCATCAGCGCCGCATAACCGACCATGAAGACGGTCATTCCCTTCTGCATCAGATTTCTCTCCTGCAGCGCCGGCCAGAGCGCCAGATTAAGTGTTTAATACGTATCAGCCCGTGTCGTCAGTTTCAGCGCAGCACGATGTCGCGCAGCGTGGTGTTCATGTACAGCCGGCCGGCCATCAGGCTCAGCGGGTCGGCCACGAACTTCGCCAGCGGGTTGGGGGCCTGGCCCTGCATGCTGACACCCAGCAGCTCCTCCAGCAGGCTCGGGGCGGCCTCCGGCTCAACCGGGAAGTCCTGCCCGACGTTCGCCATGCGGCGCACCTCGGCCTTGGCCTCCTCCAGCCCACCGATCTCGTCAACGAGGCCGAGCTCCTTGGCCTTGGTGCCGGTGTAGATCATCCCGGTCGCCGCAGCGCGCACCTGCTCCTCGGTCATCGGGTTCGGCGCATTGCTGCGTCCCGCGATCACGGCCTGCATGAACTCCTCGTGCACGTCGTCGAGCAGCTCCTGCATCATGTCCTTTTCCTTGTCG
The DNA here is from genome assembly GCA_022646745.1 of Planctomycetales bacterium. Taxonomy (GTDB): domain Bacteria; phylum 4484-113; class 4484-113; order 4484-113; family JAFGCY01; genus JAHEFU01. The sequence continues at coordinate 1,978,727 of CP060262.1, forward strand.
GTCATCTGGCGCCAGGGGCTGCCGATGTCCTTGTATTCGCCGGCGTGCAGTGTGACGTCGTCAACGCCCCACTTGTCAGCCAGTTCCTCCCAGTTCATCAGCGAGAAGATCACGCCGATGCTACCGGTCAGGGTGGCGCCGTTGGCATAGATCTTGTCGGCGGCGGCGGAGATGTAGTAACCACCGCTGGCGGCCACGTCGCCCATGCTGACCACCACCGGCTTGCCGGCGTTGCGCACGGCCATCACGCCCTGGTAGATCTCATCAGAGGCGGCAGCGCTGCCACCGGGGCTGTTCACGCGCAAAAGCACACCTTTTATGTCATTGCTGCGGGCGGCCTGGTGCAGCTGCTCGGCGATGTAAACCGAGCTGGCGCCGGACTCCCCGAAGGGTGAGGCGGCCGCCGCGGAACCGCTGATCGCACCTTCCACATTGATCAACGTGATCCGTTCGCCACTGGGACCGCTGGAGCTCTTGAACCAGCCCTGGGCGAACACCTTGCCGGCCACCGCGAGTACGCTGAAGGCCACGAGGAAGATCACCAGTGCCTTGACTGCCTGATTGCGCATTGCACACCCCTTGTCAGATAATGCTGATTATATCGCCGGCCAGACCCTGGAGCGAGGTGGCCAAACCCGCCCGGTAGGACGGCAGTGGAGGCCGGAGTATGTTCAATCCGGGCAGTCTGGGTGCGATTTCAGGGAGTTATCCACAATTATTCCCCATAATTATCCACTTTACTTAATACACGTGTAGTAAAACAGTAGTTTGATACTGTTCCAATTTCCAATATGCCGTTATAATCCCAGCAATCGCTGAGAGGTGTTTTAGCGGATTCGGGGCTCAGCGATCACCCGAGTCCAACGAGGTGGTGGTAAGCAGATGAAGGCGCGGAATCTTCCTTTGAATACTGCCATTTCCATTAACTAGCCTATCCCGTTTTTCCGCCTTTCTATATGAGCCGTACCTTGCCCCGGGTACGGCTTTCTATTTTTCTCCCCGACGGATTTGCAGGTTGCGGCGGCTGGCCTGGCTGCATGCGCTATTCAGATAAACCGTATATGCAATCCAGCGATTTCCATCCAGTGTTTGATTTGTGTAATAACTGCAGGAATTGCAGGGAATAATGCAATGCGCATGGTAGATTTATTCCCCACCGCATTCACAACTTGAATTTGAATTGAAATCACAATCGCGCGATGATATATTGTGATTGTGGACAGGTGGAATTACAAATCATTGGACAGACAGGAGATGATATGGACCTGAAGGATGTGATCAGCCTCGTGGACCTTGCGGCCCGCTTCGCCAAGGCCAAGGGCATGGACAACCTTGATTACCAGTGGCTCCGGACCGCGCCGGGCCGTGGCTCCAGCAAGCGTGAAAAGGTCGGCAACAGCCTCGCCGTGCTGAAGGCGATTCGCGCATTCAATGACAGCAACAGCAAGGCCATCCAGGTCTACAATGCCAAGGGATATGACGGAACCCCGAAGAAGGTAATGGTCATTGAAAAGGCCGAGATCATCCGCCTGAAGGGATTCCTGCTGCGTGGTGGAAGCCAGAAGCGCGGCCGGACCAAGGAGACCACCGAGTTCAAGATCATCGGCAAGGCGGAAGTCTGAGCCGGGGCTTAAATCAGCAATTGAATGACGAAAAGGCCGCTCAATCGGGCGGCCTTTTGCTTATCCAGCGTCGCGGGAAACGTCGGAATTGCGGGCCAGCAGCTGCTCGAGGATTATCTCGGCGCGCTCAATCACCTCGCGGTTGCCGTCATAGCGCACCACTTCCTTGGCTGCATCAAAGCTGAACCAGTAGGCGCTGGCAATTCCCTCTTCGCGTGTGAAGCGGGTGACGGTGAATTCCCGCGTATGTGCATGCATCAGGAAGAAGTGCACGGTCTTTCGGTGCAGTTCATGGCGGGGCATCGGCGGGAAGGAATATTCGATCTTGCCGAGGTAGGCCAGCACGTCCAGTTCGCTGACCGGGATGCCGGTTTCCTCGCTCACTTCACGGCGCGCGGCATCCTCGAAACTCTCGCCGGGATTCACGTGCCCCTTGGGCAGCAGCCACTGCGGATGGCGGCCCTTGTCAACCTCGATCAGCACGAGGCGGGCCTGGCCGGAAACCTCGTCCAGCACCACCCCACCGCAGCATGTGTGATCCACGAATGACAGTCCTGGATTGCTGCGGTTATTGCTCATGGCCAGCCATTATAACATTGCAAGATTAATTGTCTGGTGCTGGAGGTATTGCTGGTTGAGGCGGCCGAAAATATCAGACAAACTTGAGTAATTCGAGCCGCACACAAAGGCAGGCTGACACGCCATGATTTATAATTTCGGCGATTGACCAAAGAGATTAAACAGGGGCGGCACCAAACCCCTCGCGCACATACCTTGAGGAGGAGCGTGCATGTCGATCATTAAGGAAAAACTGTCTTCACAGATCCCCGCGATCCGTGAGGAGATCAAGGGCCTGCTCTCTGAGCATGGCGAGATGAAGATCTCCGACGTCACCGTTGCGCAGGCCTATGGCGGCATGCGCGGCATCAAGGGCATGATCTGTGACACCTCGGTTGTCGAGCCCGATTCGGGCGTGATCTTCCGGGGACACCCGCTGCTGGAGGTCACCCACCTGCTGCCGGAGGAGATCTTCTGGCTGCTTTTGACCGGTGAGATCCCCAGTGAGGCGGAACGCAAGAGCCTGCGGGCCGAGTTCGCCTCCCACAACAAGGTGCCGCAGTACGTCTGGGATGTGCTGGACAGCATGCCCGCTGACAGCCACCCGATGACCATGCTCAATACCGCGATCCTCGTGATGCAGCATGAGTCACGCTTCGCCAGCCGCTACCACCAGATGAACAAGCTGGAGTACTGGGAGGCCGCGCTCGAGGACTCGATGTCGATCCTCGGCAAGCTGCCCAACATCGCGGCCGCGATCTACCGCAAGCGCTTCAACAAGGGCGAGCGCATCCAGCCCAATCCTGAGCTGGACTGGGCCGCCAACTACGCCTACATGCTCGGCCTGCCGCAGACCGAGGACGCATACAAGATGATGCGCCTCTACCTGATGTCGCACAGCGACCACGAGGGCGGCAACGCCAGCGCCTTCACCTGCCACACGGTGGGCAGCGCGCTGTCCGACCCGTTCTACTCCGTCAGCGCCGGCCTCAACGCGCTGGCCGGGCCTCTGCATGGCCTTGCCAACCAGGAGTGCCTGGGCTTCGTGCTCGACCTGAAGGAGAAGCTGGGCGGCGGCGTGCCGACCAAGGAAGAACTGACCAAGGCCTGCTGGGACCGCCTCAACAGCGGCCAGGTGATCCCGGGCTACGGCCACGCCGTGCTGCGCGTGCCTGACCCGCGTTTCGTGGCCTTCATCAATTTCGGCCGTGAGCACTTCCCGGATGACGAGGTGTTCCAGCTCGTGAACATGCTGTTTGAGGTGGTGCCTGAAGTGCTCACCGAGCAGGGCAAGGCCAAGAGCCCGTGGCCGAACGTGGATGCATCCAGCGGCACGCTGCTGTACCACTACGGCCTGAAGGAGTTTGAGTACTACACCGTGGTCTTCAGTGTCAGCCGTGCAATGGGCATGCTGGCGCAGTACGTGCTCAACCGTGCAATCGGTTCGCCGATCACTCGTCCGAAGTCAGTCAGCACTGAATGGATCAAGAAGCAGGTGGCTGCGGCCTCCGCATCGAGCTAGGCGGGAAGGGAAAATATCGGACACCACGAAGGCGGCCTCCGGGCCGCCTTTTTTTGTTGCCGCCTCGCCCAAGGGCTCGTCGGTCTGGCGCTGCGGCTGCGCATCCGCGCATCCGTGTCGCGCTGATGGTGAGGGAGGCCAGACCCATGGTCTGGCAGGATTGCAGGCCCATGGCCTGCGGGATTGCCGGTGCATGGCACTGGCCTCCTGTCATTCCATGGGAATGACCTCCCTTCTTCCCCTCGTTTATGCTTAATCCATGGGAATGACCAAACGGATTCTCAGCATCGCAGCCCTTGCTTCAGCCACTATCATCGGCCTGATGGCAGCGGCGCAGGCCTCGATGTTCGACCTCGTCTCCGATGCGGACTATTCGCAGTGGGGCATGCGCAACCGTCCATTTCCATTCCTGCCGGGGGAGGGCAAGTTTGCCGACTACGGTTGCTTCCCGCTTGGCAACGGCTACATCTTCGGTCACCTCGGAGTGGACGGTGACTTCTCGCTTATGCGCGGGCTGACCGGCCCCGGCTACCAGACCCGTGGTGACAACGGCGACTGGCAGGTCTGGCAGGAAGGCAACTGGCCGGACATCGCGCTGTCATTCAAGGCCACGGCCCCGAAGGGCAGCTTCAACCCGGTATTCCATCTCGGAGAGCAGTGGGGCGCGCAGTCCATCCAGCAGGTGCTGGGGGCGGCGATTGTCAGGGTCAGGCAGAGCGCTGATTTCGGCGAGCTGGACTGCATCCAGTACGCCGTATCCGGCATGCCGGTGCTGGTACGGGAGTACCGCTTCAGGCCGGTGGAGGGCCGGGCCGACCCGGACTGGCAGTACTGCCTGCAGGTCGGCACGGAGGCGAACGAAACGGAATACGACGGCCTGGTCTTTCACCAGGGAGAGAACCGCCTGACGATCCAGTGCAGTGGATTCCTTGAAGTGGACGGCCTGCAGCAGTGCATCGCCGGTGAGATGCAGGAGGACGGCAGCTGGAGATGCACTGTGGCCTACATTGCCAGCAAGGCCGGTGAACCACGCACTGCGGTGGAGCTTGACAGTGCTGGGCTGGCCGACCTGGCAACGCGTACCCGTGAATGGTGGCGCGAGTTCAGTGCTGCCAACTACGGATACGAGGATGCGCTGGCGTGGCCCTGGAGCGACATGCCGCATTTCGGCAGTGAATGGATGCAGCCGCGCCTGTCACACATGATGCTGCAGCTCCCCGTGATCATCGAGACCCAGCGTGACCACTACAGCGGCTCTTCCTCTCCGATGGTCAGCTACCACGGTTGCTGGGTGCGCGACAACAACGGCATCATCCTGACGGACATCGTCAACAAGCGCTACGACAACGTGATGCGCCTGCTGCGCTACCACCGCGCGGCCTGCGTGTCCTACGGCTCCTGCCCGATGCTGGTGCCGCTGGACCTCGACCTCTCCGGCCTCGATGGCTGGCAGCCCGGTGAGCCGGGCACGGCTGGCGACCTGTCGGGCATTGGCGCAACCGGCTTCGACTGGAGCGCTTTCGGCGTGGAGCATGCCGAGGTGCCGAGCCTGATCGTGCTGCAGCATTACCTGCTGTGGCGCGCGATGATGCAGGATGGCATGGTGGAGGAAGCGACGGAGTTCATGCAGGAAAGCTGGGGTTTTGTCACGCACAACCTAATGGCGATGGACTACTCCACCGAGTACGGCGTGCGCTTCCACGGTGACGAGACCTACACCCAGGGTGCGCTGTACTCCACCTACGACCGCGTGGAAAGCGGGCAGATCGGCTGGCCCAACGGCTACATCCCGACCAACTTCTACAGCTTTGACAACACCATCCTGCATCGCGCGGCTGCTGCGGCAATCATCGAGATGTCCGGTTCCATAGGGCTGGACAGTGGTTTTGATGTGGCCCTGCGGATCCGTGATGAGCTGGATGATGTGGTAAATGACAACTACATCCTGGATGGGCGGATCGTGGCTGCCATCTCACCGAGCACCGGCCAGCCCTGGCTGCCGCCATTTTCCAACATCAACCTGCGGCCCTACTGGCTGGGGCTGGACTACGGCCTCGATGAAGAACTGCTGCGTGACAACTTCATCCGGGTCAGGAGGTACCTCAACTACATCAGGCCGGTTGACCGGGCGGATGGCAAGCACCTGCCTGACAGCACTCCCTGGAGTGGCTACATGACGGGGCACAACATTGCCTATTTCATTTCAGGGAACTGCAGCGTCGCTGAAAATGTGTTCCTCGGGACTGAGAACCTCGGTTATGAGGTCGTGATCGGCACGGCCAGCCCGGAAGGTGCCTGGTGCGAAGTGCTCGGCCCGGACGGTGCGCCGGTTGACATCTACGGCCGCACCAACCGCATCCGGCCCTGGGAAAGTGGAGTCAACTACCAGGCAATTGTCCGCATGATGGAAGATGGGATTGACTATATTGCCGAGGAAAAGGTAAGGGAATGGGACAGATCCACAGAACCTCCCGTTGCCACTGCATCACACGACACGCAGATCCTCGCCCTGACGCGCGACAACCACTTCCGCGAACTCTACCCACTGGACAGCCGCATGGCCTGGGTGGAGCAGCAGCACATCACCGCCTGGGACATCGCCTTGCCGTTCTCTCCGGATGAGCTGGCGCGCGCGCTGATGTTCGAGGAAGGCGACATTGACTACAACATCCCCTTCCTGTTCATTGACCGCGACGTGAGAACTGGCCTCGACCGGCGCACCATGAAGGATGAGCACTTCTGGGCGGAGATGGACAAGGTGATCGCTGAATACGAGGCTGCCGGTGGGATCGTCGTCACCGAGGATACGCTGCAGCTTTCGCTGGCAGACGATGAGGCGGTCGGCCTGAAGGTGCTGGTCGCGCTCTACCCGAATACATTTGCGCACCGCATGACGGATGGCGAGATCGCCAACTTCCGTGATGAAGTCGGCAGCTGGATGGACTGGTACCGCGAGATGGCCGGCGACCGGCTGCAGTTCGAGCTGGACTACCTCGTGATGCCGCATACGCTGTCGCCGGAGCAGTGCGGCCGCGAGAATGGCAACGTGTTCTGGCTCGGCAGCACGGATGTGGAGGCTGACCTCAGGGCCTACGGCGTGCCTGACAACCACTACGACCTCGTGGCTTGCTTCTGGGGCTGGGACCGTGATCGCCAGCAGATTGAGCTGGATGGTGAACAGGCCCTGCAGGCCTACGGCGGGGCGGCCCAGGGCCCAGCGCCGGACATGGCCTTCATGGGCCAGGCCGGACGCACAGGCTATTACGGCAGCGCGATCCTGAACAGCCATCCTGACAACATCCACAAGGTGGCGATCCACGAACTGCTGCACAACATCGACGGCCTGTTCCGCACGGCCGGGATGCCGGGGGATTTCCTCAATGCTGACGACATGGCGGCCAATATCGAACTGCTGCTCAGGGAACAGCCGGGCTGCTTCGAGGCCGTCGGCTTCACTGACGAGGCGATCCGTGGGCTTGCCGACAGGGAGATGCGCAAGGAGGCCGGCTTCCCATGGGAGGCGCAGCTCGTCTACTACGAATGGATGCTGAGGCGCACGCCGCGCGACAGTTATGCGCGCCTGCTGCTGAACTACGGCGAGCGGGTGAAGCAGTCCGCGGAACCGGTGGATCTGAAGGCGCTGGGTGAGGACTTTGGCAACCGCTATGTGGCGGCTGTACTCGCTGACGACGACATCGACTGCCTGATCGGGCAGGACTTTGAAATCTACCTAGACATGGAACAGTCAGGTGTGCTGCCGCCGGGAGTGGGCATTGAGCTTGTTGCCGAGTTTGCCGGCGAGCGGATGGCGACCCTGCCGGAGGGTGAGGGCTGGATGCTGCGCATCCCGCAGGACAGCATCGGCAATGGAGCGCTGGCGCTGCATTTCGATGTGCTGGACTACACCCTGCCACGAAACCGGTTGGACACCCAGCTTTGCTTCCCGGTGCGCACTGTGCAGTTGCACCTGCGACCGATCTGGCATGCGGAACTGGACTGGGACGACGCGGAGAACAAGATGACAGTGGCCATCAGCGGGCCGGAAGGGACATACGACTGGAAGCTCAGCACGGCGCACCATCCCAGCCTGATCGAGGAGCGCCTGCATGAGGACGGCCTGCTCGCGGATTTTCAGTACGAAGCCGAGGGCAGCATTGCCAACGGGGGTGAGGCAGTGCTTGGTATGCATGCGGAGCAGTATGCCCGCCTGCGCAATGAGAGCTTCTCTCTCGATGTGACATTCACGGACGAATCCGGCAACAGCGGCAGCTTCAGCCACAGCTTCCCCGGCACACAGCGCCTGCGCGACAGGCTGAAGGGGATTGACCCGAAGGCCCTGCCGGACTATGTGATCAGGGCGACTTACTATGATGAATCACTGGATGAAGAATACGCAACCGGGAAAATGCCTTTCAATCCGCAGGAGAACTCGATAAGCCCTAAAAATGGCAACGTATTCTCGGGTCAGGTAGAATCAGAAGTTGATGCAAAGCTGGATTTCACAGTTTACTATGATGAAGATACAGTTCACCTGTTTGTCATCCTTACCGACGATATGGCACCTGGCAACGGAATCTGGGATTCAGACAGGATAAACCTGTGCTTTGATACACTCGTTGACAGCGATGAAATGGACTATCCAAATGGTCCGGTAGGTCATACGGCTTGGCAGGCCGACGATTACTGGGTGTTCTTCTGCCCATTTGTTACGGATGGCCCAAGGGTAATGCGACTTGGTGGACTGAACCCCAGCGGCGTTGGAAATGGTTACTACGGTCCAGTTGCAGATTGTGACTACTACGTAGGGATAATCAATGACTTGCGCAGCTCCGAAGCTGGAAGAGCAAACTCAGCTGATTCGAGGACTCAATTTGTCCATGAGTATGGTGTCACCTGGACCATCCCGCTTTCCGAGTTGCCATATCTCGATGCCACGCCCGGCAGCTTCTGCGGTTTCACGATCTTCTACTCCGACTATGACGAAGGCCTGTCCGAGATGATGTACTTCAACGACTGGGGTGGTGACAACGGCATTGACTGGCGCTTCTGGGATACCGGACTGCTGTACTTCGAACCTCCCGGGGAGCCGCAGGACTGATGATCGGCTGGCAGCGCATGAGCGATTTCTTCGTGAAGCACTTCGGTGATGAACCGGAGATCGCCTGCTGTGCGCCGGGCCGCATCAACCTGATCGGTGAACACATTGACTACGCCGGCGGGCAGGTGCTGCCGCTGTCCATCTCGCTCGGTGTCAGCGTGGCCGTGCGTGCCACCCGCCAGGGCCTGCTGCGCGTGGTGTCCGACGAGTACCCTGGACAGGGGATCGTCACCCTTGATGGCAGCACTGCGCAGGACGGGCCGGCCGGCTACGTGCTGGAGCTGGCGCGCATGACGGAAACCACATCCGCCCAGATTGCCATTCTTTCAGACCTGCCGGTCGGGCAGGGCCTGTCCAGTTCGGCGGCGATTGGCATCGCCGTGCAATGTGCGCTGCTGGCGCTCAAGCCTGACGCGGTGATGCCCAGTGCACGGGCCGTCTGCCGTGCGGCCCAGCGGGCGGAGCACCTGGCGCTCGGCACAAGCTGCGGCATCATGGACCAGTACGCTTCGATGTTCGGCAGCCCCGGCAATGCGATCCTGATCGATACCTGGCAGGAGACGCATCAGGCCGTGCCGCTGGACAGCCTGGCCGGCTGCAGCATCATCCTCGTTGACAGCGGACAGCCGCGGGAGCTCAGCGCTTCGCAGTACAACCAGCGCCATGCGGAGATGACCGGTGCGCTGAATGAGGCAAAACGCTTATGTGGCGGCTTCAACTGCTTCAGGGAGAAGGCACATGACGAGCTGTTGACAATCGCTGAAGCGATGCCAGAGCCGGCAAACCGGCGGATGCGGCACCTGCTGATGGAGCAGCGCCGCGTCGGACGCTTCCAGGATGGCCTGCGCGAACGTGACCTGAAGATGCTTGGCAGGATCCTGTATGCAGGACATTGCAGCCTGCGCGATGACGCAGAGGTCAGCACACCGCAAATTGACACATTGGTGGAGATGCTCTGCTCGACCCCTGACTGCCTCGGCGCCCGCCTGATGGGCGGCGGCTTCGGTGGCAGCGTGCTGGCGCTGTTTGAAAGCCCGCCGGACGAGTTCCTCATGGCCGGCCTGCTGCGCGACTATGCCGGCGAGACGACGCTTGGCGGACGCTGGCTGCAGGTCGAGCCGGGACCGGGTGCCTGGCTGCAGAGCGGACGGGGCAGCTGGCGCAGCGTGGCGGAGTGGCTGTGATGAAGGGACTGATCCTCGCCGCCGGTCGCGGTAGCCGCCTGGCCCCGCTGACTGACACGGTTTCCAAGCCGCTGTTGCCACTGGCTAACCGGCCACTGATTGACTACCCGCTGCAGCAGCTGCTGGATGCCGGCATCACGGAGATCTGCATCGTTGCCAACCCGGACAACCGTAACGAACTGGAGGCTGCACTGGATGGCACTGCGGCCCGGATGCACTACATCATCCAGCCGGAACCGCTCGGGCTGGCACATGCCGTCGGCTGCGCCCGTGAGTTCTGCGGCGGCAGTGAGTTCGTGCTGCTGTTCGCTGACAATGTGTTCCTGCAGCCGCTGGAGACCGGGCTCGCCGCCTGGCGTGAACTGCAGCCGAACTGCATCATCCACACCATCGAACTGGATGACCCGCGCGCCTTCGGCGTGGCCGTGCTGGATGGGCAGCGCGTGGTGGACCTCGAGGAGAAGCCGGCGGTCCCACGCAGCAACCACGGCGTGATCGGCATCGACATCTTCACGCCGGAGATCTTTGAGGCGATTGACAGCATCCAGCCCAGCGCGCGTGGTGAGTATGAAATCACCGACGCAATGATGGAGCTGGTGCGCCGTGGCCGGCATGTACACGCCGTGCCCCTGATCGGACCCTGGTATGACACCGGTACCTTCGCCGACCTGATCCGCGCTCACCACTGCGCGATGGACACCTGGCAGCAGTTCGAGCTGGCGGACGGCATCGAGCAGCGCCAGAGCCATACCGTGTTCGACGTGGATGTACAGGCCGGCACCCGGCTGGATGGCGCACGCCTGATCGGGCCGGTGCGCGTGGCGTCCGGTTGTGAGATCGTTGACAGCGTTCTCGAGGAGTACGTCTCCGTCGGGCGCGACTGCCGGATCCAGAGCTGCCATTTCACCAACGTCCAGCTGATGCCCGGCAGCCGGGTGCGGAACCTGGTCGCGCGCGACTGCATCATTGCGCCCGGCCTGCAGGTGACGGCAGAGGGCGAGAAGATTCCGCTGGACGGCTGAGCCAGCGTGTTTGCTATGCTTTAGGCATGCAACAGCGCGAGGCCACAAGCGTCCTGCCCGTCCACTGCTGGAACACCGCGGTGTCCTGCCTGGCCTGCCTCGCTGACAGCCTCAGCCTCGACCTGCCGTTCGAGCATGTCGCCGGCCTGAGCGGCGAGGCCTTCCGCCTGCCGCTGTTTGCCAACACCACCCCCGGCAGCTGGCAGCACAGCGTGAGCTGGCCACACGCCGCGCTCAACTGGATGGAGTCACTCGGCATCGATGCCGAGATATGCTGGACTGACAGCGCCGCCGCTTCCTCTGACAACTGGCACTCGAGGCAGCGCACGCTGATCAGCGAAACGCTTGGCAGCGGACTGCCGGTGATGTACTGGGACAACCTCGCCTGGTCAGTGATCCTTGCCGAGGATGCCGACAGCTACCTTGTGAGCGGCATCCCGGCGCTGCACATCCCGGACGGGCTGCCACATGCCGAAGCCCTGCGCCGGCGCAGCTTCGGGGCGGAGGGCCACGGCCCGGATGGTGCGTTCCGCATCCCGCGCGAGGAGCTGCGTCCTCTATTCGAAGGTGACCAGCTGTTCATCCATCCGCGCGGGCTGGCTGCATCCGATCCGGAGTACCGCCTGGCAATGGCGCTGGCGCGTGCCGCCAATGAACTGGGCGGTGTGGTGAACTGGCCGCGGCTGGTTGATTCATCCGGCCACAGGCTTGGCCCGCTGTTCGGTACGGCGGCGATGGAGCGCCTGGCGATGGAACTGAAGGGTGGTGAGCCGGGTCTGGATGGATTGATCAGCAGCATGCAGACCCTGCTGGAAATGCGGCGCGCTGCCCTGCGCTGGCTGTCGGACCTGGCGGCCGAGACGGAGGGTGAGCTGCAGCCGCGGCTTAAGCAGGCCGCGGAATTCATGCGCCGGATCGTAGCCGGGCTGAGGCCGGTCGCCGCTGATTTCGCGCTGCCGGCGGACCCGCGCACACAGCTCCGCAAGGAGCTGCTGGAGCGCAATGCGAATGCGCTGTATGAGGTGCGGCGCACCGAGGAGACACTGACCCGCCTGCTGCGCGGGATTTCCGGGGACTTCGGCGTTTTCAGCTAGGGCCCCCGTGAACGATCATTCTTAGTGAACGTCAGGCTGCTGTCCTGACAAGGAGAATGCAATGCAAGGTAATTTCTTACGCAGAACGCAGATATTCATCCTGCTGGCCTTCATGGCCGGCATGTTCGCCGGTTCAGCCATGCAGCCCACGCGGGCGATGGCGGGCTGGGACCTCGGCGACCTGATCAAGGACGGCGCCAAGGGAGCGATCGTCGGCGGTGGTATCGCCTACCTGGTGAAGCAGAACGCCAAGGACATCGACAAGACGATCAACAAGCTCTACAAGGACAATGACTTCCCGATCGGGGCCGCGACGAGGGTCGTGCCGATCGTCGATGCGCTGGGCACCAAGCACGTCGGTGCCGCCCAGATCGTTGGGCCGCAGGCTGCTGTGGATGAGGTATCCAGCGTTGTGCTGCTGGAGACAAGCTTCCTCGACAAGGTCTTCCGCATCAACGGTTACGTGCCGGTGAAGGGCAACGTGGACGACCTGAAGCGTGTTGCCGGAGTCGGCGTGAGCGCGGTGATTGATGTTAAGGTGGCGCCGTAGGAATAAAGCGCCGCAGCTGTGCGGCTTCATGTAACCGATGAGCCGCGCAGTCGTCCTAGAAAAGCAATGAGCGACGGAGTCCTGGAACTCCGCCGCCTGCTTTGGGGAAGCAACTTGTTCTACCCTGTGCAAAGGGCAGGATAAACAGGCGGGTGGTCATTGGCCATCCGCCGTTGCTTTTTTCTGGAGCTACCCGCTTTAGCGGTAGTAGCGCACAGTATTTGCGCAACTGGGAATACCGCTTGCTTGCCAAATGACGAACCTTTCCATTTGCATTGCTGGCATTGGCCTGGCAATTCTTTGGTTTACATGATTTGTCATTATATGATATCATGTCGACATGAAGTTCGATGGACATCGGGGATTCTACAAGTCACAGCGCTTACCACATTTTGATTCGGCAGGTTTGATTCAATTTGTCACAATTGCCCTGGCTGATGCTGCTCCCAAAACAAGGAAACCGCTAACTGCAGGATCAAAGCAGAATAGTGACCAGCAATTCATGGAGATGGATTCAATCCTGGATACTTCAAGGGGAGTCTGTCTGTTTAGAATGCCACGGCTTGCCTGGATTGCCGGTGACCTTGCCAGGCAGGGAGAATACCTCGGTTGTATTCCCTTGGCGTGGGTAATTATGCCCAATCATGCGCATCTGCTGTTTGGTCAGACAAAAGGCACCATGCTCAGTGAGGTCGTCAGGAAATTCAAGGGCAGGAGTGCTTACCTTATCAATGCTGAGACAGGAAAGTCCGGGAAAGTCTGGCAAAAAGGATACTTTGACCGTGCCATGCGTGACCTGAACCACTTCGCAGCTACATTGGAATATATCCATGAGAATCCAGTGAAGGCAGGGCTTGCATCCCGGGCTGAAGACTGGAAGCAAAGCAGTATTCATGATACTTCGTTGGAATTGGCAATCAGCGTGATTGAGCAAAAGGGGTTGCTGTCGGTATCTTGAAGGAGCAGGTTGGCAACGAGGGAACCTCATCCCGTTGAGTACCCAATGGGATAGATCCCGGATAAAACCATGGTCCTTGTTACCGCTAAAGCGGGCAGCTAGGACTACCGCTAAAGCGGGTAGCTCCTACCCAATCCGTAGGCTGCTGCCGAGGTTACCCAGCACGGCAATGGCGCTCAGGGCCGCCAGGTAGCTCGTCTTCGGGTTCTCCGGGAAGGGTACATTGCGGGAAGTGAACTCCACTTCGCCCGCCGCGCCGCGTGCCACCAGGTGGTGTACATTACGGTCGATCGCCGGGTCGGCGATCAGGCGCATGCGGGTCCGCTCAGGGCCGATCCCCGCCAGGCTGAGCGCCACCGCCACATTCGTGTTCTTCGGGTAGAGCCTGATCACTTCGGCCGCCGTACCCTCAAACACCACGGTCTCCTCCGTCACATCGAGCCCCAGCCCGGCAGGCGGCTTGCGGCTGGTCAGTTCGACGCTTTCCAGCCCGGCCTGCCGCAGTGCCAGTACGGCATCCAGTCCGCCAAGCGCGCCGCTTAGCACATGCACCGCGGGCTCATGCGCGGGCCGGTTATGGAATTCCACATCCAGCAGGCCGCCGACTGACAGCACCACGATGTGCTGGTCGCCGCTGCGACCTGCAGACACAGAGCGTGCACACTCGACAAGCGGAGCCACGGCACTGGGATGCGCACATTCCACGATCACATCGCTATCCCGGCACAGCTCCTCAAGTGTTGAGGCGGCGGGCTGCTCACCGGCCAGCTCCATCAAGGCCTCAGCGCGCGCGGCCTCACTGTCAAGCACATGCGCCAGCCGGTAGCTGAGCCGGCCATCCAGCAGCGCCTTGACGATGGCCGTCCCGATGCAGCCTGCACCGAGGATCCCCAGCCGGGTCGTATGCGATTCAGTCTCCATTTCCGCTCCTCAAAGTGAAACGGGACACCACCAGGGTGTCCCGTTGTCATTTACCAAATTGCTTGTACTTAACTTCTACTTGCCCCAGGTTTCGCTGGAGCCGGTCTCCTCACCACCTGGCGGTGTATCATCGGGCTCCTCGTCCGCGGCTCCGCTCACGACATCCACTTCCTTGGCCATGAACATCTTCAGGTTGCTGAGCTGCTGCATGTCCTTGTCATCCATGCCTGGGATGGCGGAGAAGTCCATCACGAAGGGCTTGCCGTAGGCGATGATCCTGTCGCCGGGCTGGGCCTTCGTCGGAGCGTTGCTGCTGTCGATCACCATGAATCCACCCTCGACAAGGTACATCGTACCCTGCTGGCCGGACTGGTTCTGGAAATCGCTGGACTGCCAGTCGCCGGAGCTGCTGCTGCCGCCGAAATAGGTGCGGCCGAACTCCTCCGGTGTCATCACCGTGCAGTTCATCGCCACCCACTGGCTGGTGTAGCCGGAGGGGTTGCCGGCCACGACGGTGGCATCCTCACTCTGGGCCTGGGCACGGATCGTTGCCGCATCCGTGCTTTCCAGCTCCATTGCCACCTTCATCGCACCACCGGCGATCTTGTTGACGAAGTTGAAGCCGGCAAATCCCATTATGATGGCGATGATCACGACCACGCCGCAGCCGATGCCGCAACAGGCCAGCCAGTTGAAACCCTTCTTCTTGGGCGGCGGGCCGTAGGTCGGTTCCATCGGCTGGTAGCCGCCGCCTGGATCCTGGCTTCCCTGGTTGTAGCTGTCCATGTCAGTCTCCCAATTCCCTGATTGCTTGCGGCATCCCTGCCCGCAATTATTTTACAGGAAGTGACGCGCAAAGGTTTCAGGGCAACTTGAGCAGGGCCTGAAATGGAAACGGCCCGCCGTGGCGGGCCGTTGTCCTTCCAGATTCAGCAGTTGCTGTCAGCGCTTGATCACTCCGTCAAGGTTGCTGCCGGCAACTTCAGTCTTCGGCACGTCGAGCTGGTCCACTCCCTTGGACAGGAAGAAGATCACCTCCTCGTTTTCATCCAGGCTGCCGCCGAATTCCTTCTGCAGGTCCTCGCCAAGCACCGGCACATTGAACAGGTCACCGACGCGCAGCACGAACACCTTGCCGTGCCCCTGGATGTGGTCACCATCGCTGAACTGCTTCTTGCCGCCACTGATGTCGACGAACACAACCTGGTCGTCAAGCACATAGCTGCTGTAGTTCTCTCCGTCAAACACCTCGCTTGCCATGTTGGTGGACACGGCGATCGACTGCTCCTTGCTGACGAAGCCGTCAAGCACCACGAAGCGGTCATCAAGCCCGTGCGGGCTGGCAATCAGGTCGGCCGCTGAGGTATGGTGCGCCTGCTCGCTGATCTGGGCCAGCGTCAGTTCGTCCATGGCCTTGACGCCCTCATAGAGGCGCTCGGCCTGCTGGATCAGCTTGTTCTCGCGGAATTCATGCAGCAGCATTGAACCGAGGATGCCGCCGCCGATGAACAGTGCCAGCAGCACCGGCCGCCACCAGCGGATGCGCTCGGGCTTGCTGGCGTTGGTGTTGATGTCTGCGTTGTCTTCGTGGTTAATGGACTGACCCATCACATTCTCCAGGCTGGGGTTTTCCTGGAAGTGTAACGGGATGACGGGCCGGGGACACGGAGTTCACCGCTATTTGACGACGGCAGCCCGGATTTTACTCGGCAATCCCGCTGCGCTGCTTGACCATCACGAGCGCCCGGCCGCCATCCTCGAACCACATCTCATCCATCAGCGAGCGGATCAGCAGCAGGCCGCGCCCGCTGCTGCGGAACAGCAGCTCGGGTTCCACGTCCTTGAAGTGGTTGTCAAAGTCAAAACCGGTGCCCTGGTCGCGCACCCTTAGGCTCATGCGGGTCTCGCTGATCTGCAGGTTGACCTCGATCTGCTTCTCGCGGTTAACGGGGTCCTGCATGCGCTCCATCAGGAAGTCCCGCCAGGCCTGCTGGCTGGTCTCCAGCAGCCGGCTCTTCTCGTCACCGGGGATGCCGAGGTTGCCATGCTCGAATGCATTCGTCAGCGCCTCGTACATGCAGACCTTCACGTCGTGCAGGTTCTCGTCGTTGACAAGCCAGCGCGCCCGCAGGTGCGAGAACACATAGTTGATCACGGTATTGAGGAATTCGAAGTCGCTGGGGATCGCCAGGCGGATGTTCTCATCCTCGATGTACTTGATGATCTCGCGCTGGTCAGCTTCCTCGGCCAGCTTGCGGAAGGTCTTCTCAATCGTCTCGATGACATCATTGATGTCAAAGGGCTTCTTGATGAAGTCCTCCGCACCGAGGTGGATGGCCTCGATCGCGTCGTCCAGCGTGCCGTATCCAGTGATGATGATCACGGGGATACCGGGCTTGATGGCCTTCAGGTTGCGCAGCAGCTCAATCCCGTTCATTTCGCTCATCATCAGGTCACTGATCACGAGGTCAATGTTATGGTCCTTGAACAGCTCGAGGGCTGGAACGCCATCGCCGGCGGTATGCACCTTGTAGTCAGTCGACTGTTCAAGCTTGCGCTTGAGCACATTGCGGATGATCTCCTCATCGTCGACTATCAGGATGGTGCGTTGCATATTCAATTGGGGCGCGTGTTGCGCTTTGGCAGATTATATCGCGCAGGTTCCTGACGGAAATTGCAATAAAGAGGAAACTGGTAAAATATGAATTGGCCTGGGGGAAAGATCAGGTCAGGAGAGTGGCTTTAGCCATGTCAATCTGGGTTTTCGTACTAATAGGTGTAGCGGTGGGGTCAGTCGCATTGTTCGTCCATGTGCAGCTGTGGATGCACGATCCACGCCGCCGCCAGTTCAACGAGGAATGGTTCAGGCAGTTTGAGAGCTTCCGTCGTTCCCGTTACGACAGCCGGGAGATGCTCGACAGTGTGGAAGGTTTCAGCGAGCACTTCCACCGCGATCCTTCCATTGCAGGCTGAACATCAATCCCGGGACCGGTGCCGGCCGTAATCCAGCCAGGACTGCAGAATCACAGCGGCTGCATGTGCGTCAATATCCTTCTGCTTTGCCGACTTGCCCGTGCGTCTGCGCACACCCTCGCGTGGTCCAGGTCCGGACATTGCCAGATCACTGGAGAACCGTTCATCCTGGAACTCGACGGACCAGCCCAGCTCCGCTTGAATCTGCGCTGCAAGTTCGCGGGCCAGTCTGGCTGATTCACCTTCACGGCCCCGCAAATCAAGCGGCAGGCCCATTATCACCTTGTCAACTGTGAATTCTTTCACGGATTCCTTTAGCCGTTTGGCAAAACCCGAAATTGGATTTGTGTGTATAATCAGATATGGGGATGCCAGTGTGCATGACGGATCAGCCACGGATATACCGGTACGCACGCTTCCCGCATCGAGGCCGATGATGCGCATTTCTTGGTAAAGATTCGATTCCTCGGTTTGCATGTGTGACCGGCTCAAGTTAGCATACTTCGGGGAATGAGAATAAGCTTGGGAGCTTGTTGTGAAAATATCTCGTTCATGGGCTGCGCTAATTCTGCTGGCAGTGTTATCCTGCAGCTGCAGTAATTCGGAATCGACGTCATCCGGCAATCTCGTCTCCGAGACCGTTCTACCCCTCAGCGAAAATGTCACTGCGGGTCTACCCGCACCTTCTGAACTGCGTGGCACATCCACTACGGTGTTCTCCCGTGAGGGTTCCTCCTTCGACTACAGCCATAATGCGCTGGCGCAGGATGCCAGCGCGATGCTGGAATACAAGGGAGCCACGATTCCCGGCACGGACATCAACCAGTATTCCTATGCCGTCTACCTGTTCAATGGCGTGAGCGAACTCCCGCCGATCCTGAGCGTGCAGATGCATGGTGACTTCACTTCCCGCCTCTATCCGGCTGTTGCCAACTGGCGTACCAACCGCTGGGAATTCGGCTTCGGGCACATCTACTCGTATGCCGACCACAACTTCCCGCTGCCCGCCCTGGAGGAACTGCCGGATGACTTCCGCTCCGAGACCGGGCAGGTCGCCTTCGCCCTGCTGAAGGTTGACAATGACGGACCGTCATTCATTGACGGCCTGAGCTTCTGGCAGCCTGATGAGGTCCTGAATGTGGTTGCCAGTGAGGGCCTGTGGGACGGCATCGACATCAGCTGGGAGGTGCCGGGCGGCACCAACTATGTGCAGATCGAGCGCAGGGCCCAGGGCGTGGCCGCCTGGCAGCTGATCACGCCTGAGCCGATCGCCGCCAACCTGATTACCTACAAGGACATCACCGCCGACGGTGGCATCTACTACGAGTACCGTGTCAGCGGCGGGTACCGCTGGGACACCGTGCTCGGCGAGCAGTATTACTGGACAAGCGGCAAGAAGGCGATCGGCCTGCGCAATGTCGACACCGTCACCCTCGGCATGAACCAGGATGAATACCTCGTGCCGGGCAACAGCTTCAACCGCCTGAGCTTCTACTTCGCACCCACGAATGACGCGCACGGTGTGCACGCAGTGCGCAACACTTCTTTCCCGCCGGGGCAGGACTGGGAGCTGTTCGATGAGACTTCCACGAACTTCCCCTACCTGAACATTGCCGAGGACCCGGACCTCGGTCCCGCGATTTCTGTGTTCCAGCTCAATGAGCTCAACAACCCGCTGATCAACATTGCCTACTCGGACGGCACCGGAGCGTATTCCTATGCCGCCCTGCTTGACCAGGAGGGCCACTTCAACTGGCTCGACCCTGGCCAGGTGCGTACCGGCAACAACCATGTGCTTGGCAGCCTGGCTCTTGAGCGCCGCCTGGCCTGCTTCACCTGGAATGACGACACCAACCGCATCGAATTCGTGGAAAGCGTCGACCAGGAAGGCACCTTCTGGTGGGAATTCAACGACCAGGCCAAGTACGCGATCGTGACAGACCGCCACCCGACGAACGGCATCTGCGTCTCACCGACGATGCGCCAGTCGATCGCCTTCCGCGAGAAGGGCACCAATGGCGTGATCGTCTGCCGCAAGGGCGCGGACGGCTGGGAGACCCAGGTCGTCGGCGTGGAAACCAGTTCCCAGCCGGTGCTGCAGAACATCAAGACGAACCAGCTTGACAACACGGCCGCGGTGATCTACCGCGACATGGACAACCAGCGCATCCGCCTCGTGCGCAGCTTCGAGGGCGAGACCTGGCTGACCAACCAGCAGGAGACCCTCGTGCTGGTGAAGGGTGCTGACCAGATCGGCGAGTTCTGCCATTACATGCTTGAGCCGCCGAGCAACTTCAACGTGCTGGCCTACACCCACAATGGCGACCTGAAGTTCAAGTTCAGCTCGAAGACCGGCCAGGACGTCTGGAGCGAGGAATTCCTGATTGACGACTCCGGCACCTGCCGCAACCTGAACATCACCCGGATCGGCACCGACCTGCAGTGGCAGTACTTCACCTTCCTGAGCTACATCCGTACCGATGAGTTCGGTGTGGCCCAGCTGAAGTTCCTCGACCTGAACTCCTTCCTGGAGTCAAACGGACTGCTCTGATCCCTCCCATCACACAACAAGCAAGAAGGCCCGCCATTGGCGGGCCTTTTGCGTTTCTATCACCTGGATCACCGGCGGCTGGAAGCCGCCGCTACGGAACCTGCTTCTGCTTCTGTTTCTGCTTCAGTTTCTGCTTCTGTTTCTGCTTCTGCTTCTGTTTCTGTTTCTGTTTCTGCTTCTGCTAATGGCCGCTGTTTTTTTCACGCGGTCCATGGGACCGCATACCTGTCAGGCCATGGGCCTGACCTCCCACTGACCACTGCCTACTGACCACTGTTGTCAGACCTTCACCATGAAGCGCTCGCCGCTCTTCAGGCTCAGGCACAGTGCGCACAGCAGGTCCGCGATCCGGTCGAGGTCGCCGAGGTGCACGGTCTCAGCCGGGCTGTGCATGTAGCGCTGCGGCAGGCTGACAACGGCAGTCGGGATCCCGCCGCGCGTCACGAAGATCGAATCCGCATCCGTGCCGGTATGGCGCGGGGTGGCCTCATGCTGCAGGCCGATGCGGGCCTTGCGGGCCACTTCCTCGATGCGGCGGTTCAGCTCCGGGTGGCAGGCGCTGCCGTGTGCCAGCACCGGGCCGTTGCCAACCCGCATGTCGCCCCAGCGCTTCTTCTCCGCCTGCGGGTGGTCCACGCTCTGGGTCACGTCCACAGCGATTGCGCAGTCCGGATCAGCTCCGTAGGCAGCCATGCCGGCGCCGAAGCAGCCGACCTCCTCCTGCACGGCGGCCACCGCCGTGATCCTGGCATTGAGCTTCTTCCCGCTCTGCTTCGCGCGGCGCAGGGCCTCGATGCCGCTCCAGATGCCGATGCGGTTGTCCAGCGCCCGGCCACAGACCAGCCCGTTCTGCAGCTCGTCCAGACCGTAGTCCAGCACGATCGGGTCACCGACCCGCACATGCTTCTCGGCCTCGGCCTTCGAGCGCGCGCCGATGTCAACATAGACGTTGACACCGAACTGGTAGCGCTTCAGCTCCTGGCCGCCCTGGGCCTCACGCTGCATGTGCGGAGGCAGGCTGCCGATCAGCCCGGGCAGTTCACCGCCCTTGCCAAGCACCCTGACGCGCATGCTGGGCAGGATCTTGGCATCGTAGCCGCCGATCGTGCTGACCCACAGGAAGCCGTCGTCGTCAATGTAGCTCACCATCAGGCCGATCTCGTCGGCATGCCCGTCCAGCAGGATGTGCGGGTCGCCCTTCGGGTTGAGCACGGCGAAGCCGTTGCCATAGGCGTCGGTGTACACCTCATCCGCGAACTGCTTCGCGTAGTCCATCCAGGTGCGCACGACGGGCGCTTCGAAGCCCGAGGGGCCATAGCTGTTGACAAGTGCTGTGAGGAAATCGCGGGCGGACTGGTCCATGCCCATATTCTATCGCGTACGCGGCCCGCGAATCAGTCCGGCAGCTGGCCATAGCTCGGCAGCTTGAAGATCTCACCGAGACTGGCATAGCGCCCGCCACCCATGCGCGCCAGCGGCTTAAGCCGGTGCGGGTCGATCGCGCCGCGCGCATCAATCAGGGTGTCGCGGATATGGAACATCAGCACGTCGGCGAGGATCATCGCCCCGCCGCTTTCCTCGAATTCGATCACCTGGCGCAGGCGGCATTCCATGCTGACCGGTGCTTCCTTCACGAACGGTGCACTGACCACGGATCCGAAGGCCGGCGTGAGCTTCGTGGCCGCGAATTCATCCTCGCCATAGGGCAGTTCCGCGCTGCTTTCATGCAGCTGGTCGCCGTGCTGCAGGTCGCAGATGCTGATCGTGAGTTCTCCTGTCCGGCGGATGTTGAGCAGCGTGTCCTTGCCTGGCTTGCTTTCCGTTGGTGAAAAGCCCAGCCCGACCACCGGCGGGGTGGCGCTGAAGGCGTTGAAGAAGCTGAACGGGGCGAGGTTATGCCCGCCCGCCTCATTGTTCGTACCCACCCAGGCGATCGGGCGGGGCACGATCGCGCTGATCATCAGGAAGTAGCGCCGCCCGGGGGAAAGGGTCTGTGGGTCGATGTGCATTGCAACCTCCGTGTTAAAATAGCGGGAACTCAGTATTGTCCCATGAGTACAGGCTCCATGAGCAATCCGGAACCGGTGACGAACAGCCCCTCCGTCTCCATCAGCCCCGCTGAACTGGACGGCGCGCTGGCGCTTGTCAACCGGGTGATCCGCAACATCGAGCTGGCCATCTTCGGCAAGCGAGACGTGATCGAGCTGGTGCTGATCGGCATGTTCTCCGATGGCCATGTGCTGCTGGAGGATGTGCCCGGCGTGGGCAAGACCATCCTCGCCCGTGCACTGGCGCGCAGTGTGAAGGCCGACTTCAAGCGCATCCAGTTCACCCCGGACCTGCTGCCGGCGGACGTCACCGGAGCCAATACCTACGACCAGAAGGAAAACAAATTCTCCTTCCGCCCGGGACCGATCTTCGCCAACATCCTGCTGGCGGATGAGATCAACCGTACCAGCCCGCGCACCCAGTCATCGCTCTTGGAGGCGATGGAGGAGCGCCAGGTCACCGTGGACGGCGTGACCTACCCGGTGCCACGGCCCTTCTTCGTGATCGCCACCCAGAACCCGGTGGAGCAGCAGGGCACCTACGACCTGCCGGAGGCGCAGCTGGACCGCTTCATCCTGCGCGTCAAGATCGGCTATCCGAGCATCGACCACGAGGCGGAGATCCTCGAGGCCCAGCGCCGCACGCATCCGATCGAGGAGCTGGAGCCGATCTGCGGGCCGGACGAGATCATGTCCATCCAGCAGCTCGTGCGCCGCATCGGGGTCAAGCCGAGCCTCAGGCGCTACGTCGCCGAGATCAGCGCGGCCAGCCGCGAGCACCCGGATGTGCTGGTCGGCGTCAGCGTGCGCGGCAGCCAGCGCCTGATGACGGCGGCGCAGGCCTACGCGATGCTCAACCACCGCGACTACATCATCCCGGACGACATCCAGAGCGTGGCGCCGCACTGCCTGGCACACCGCATCCTGCTGCGTCCCGAGGCCAAGCTGGCCGGCGTGGACGAGAAGAGCGTGCTTAAGGCCATCCTGCGCCAGATCAGCGTCCCGGCGCAGTAGGAGCTACCCGCTTCAGCGGTAGTGGAGCAGCGGCGCAAGTCGCACAACGGAGCTACCCGCTTCAGCGGTAGTGGAGCTGCGGCGCAAGCCAGGCGCGGAGGTCGAGCGCAAGCTCGGCGCGGTATCCCGGCGCAAGCCGGACGCTGGTTTGATCAACCACAAAGGGCACCAAGATCACAAAGTGGCAATCCAGTTCACTAAGCCAATCTTCGTGATCAACTGAAAACTTCGTGTCCTTCGTGTCTTCGTGGTGAATCTTCCCTACGGATCTACGGCGCAAGCCAGGCGGTGTGTTGCTCTGTGAGCAACACACCGTCAATTCAAGGTAAAATCAAAGCATGAAAACTCGCCGGGCCACATCGCTCGCATTGGTCCCGTTCATGCTCGGGGTGATCCTGCTGGCAGGCTGCAAGGGCGGCACCAGTCCTGAAGCGCTTTCTCCTGATTCCAGTAACACCGCCAACCAGTTCCCCGAGTTGCATGATGCCCTGGCTGCCGAGTTCGCCCGCCTGGGCATTGACCCTGACAAGGTGCCCGCCAAGGTGGCCAGCGGCGACTCCAACGCCGTGTTTGATCTGGCCCTCACGGTTGACGACCCCGATGGCGAAGGTCCCACACCTGCCAGTGGAGTGACGCTCAAGTGGACTGAGCGCATGCTGGGGGACTACGATCAGAACGGCCTGGTGAACGCTTCCGATATCACACCTCTCGGGCAGAATTTCCAGCAGGCAGTTACTTACGACGATCCCTTCAGTCACAACGGTCTGGAATACTGGCCCGCAGGCGACCCGGACGACGGCGGCAGTGGCGCTGCAAACTGGCGGCGCGCTCGCGTGGATGGCAACGATGACGGGCTTGTCGGCCTGTCCGATATCACCACCATCGCCCAGCACTGGAATGAACAGCTTTCCGGCTACGTGGTGCAGATGGCGGTCAACCGGGGCGATGGCGAACTGAACTGGACTGATGTGGACAGTGGCAACGGCATAGCTCCCAGCATTGCCCGTCCCAGCGTCAACAATGCAGCGGCCGTGCGCTACGAACTGTATATCCCGTTGGGCGAAGCGCAGTTTGCTCATCATTTCCGTGTGCTGCCATACGACGCTGTGACAGACGAGCGCGGTGAATTGTCAAACCGGGCGGACTACTATCCGGTGAGCCAGGGCGATACCACCCCGCCTTACTGGCTGGATACCGTAGGCGTACAGAAACTGGTTCCCTCCAGCGAGCAGATCAAAGTGGAGTTTGGCAACGCAGAGGACAGCCAGTCCCCGCCCGTCAGCTACCGCATCTACTGGGAGGAAAGCTCAGAGGGCAGCCTCGATCCATTCGATTATGTCAGCGCCCAGTCAGCGGATGTGATGGATTCACCCTACACGATCACTGGCCTGACGAATGAGCTGTACTACCGCGTGGCGGTGCGCGCGTTGGACAGCGCGGAAACACAGAATGAAGAAAAGAATCAGGTGCTGCTGGGTGCAATGGTTGAACCGCGTGATGTGTATCCACCGGAGTGGACTGCCCGTGTTGGTTTGCAGGAAGTGCTCTACGGTAACGGCCTGGCTGTCATGATCTGGGATCCGGCAGTTGACAGCCATACTGATGAACATGGCACCTGGGAAAGTGGCCCGGTGATTTACAGGGTTTACTATGGCGAGGGCTTAACTCCTGACTTCAACAAAGCGACTACTCTGGACTTCCCTGATAAGGGTCTTGACTATTACATAGTCACGATCCCTGATCTTGACACTTCGATTCATCGCTGGTTCAGCGTGCGCGCGTTGGACCAGGCAACAATACCAAATGAGGATGACAACGATGCCGTGATCGTGCGGCGTGGCTCAGTTGTCACCAACCATGAGAAACCCGGACCTGGTCCGGGAATTCCTCCGACGGCGCAAAAGGATGCGAGTAGTAAAGCAGCTGAGCCGGATGGTTTCGTGCAGAATGCCAGCCGCACGGAGACCTACTATTACGACTGCTATGTGGATCCGCCTGGAGAGGACATGGTTCCACGCGAGAATTGGATCAGCCTCTGGAAGATTGAGGGGAATAGTATCACTCATTCGCGTGATCTGATGATCGGTGAATACACCGGGGAGCTGGTGGTGCAGGCGCTTTGTGTTGACAACGTTGGAAAGCTGAAAGTGTTCTCAACTTTGAACCCCTCCTTGTCAGGAATGACCACAGTTGAGTTTCGGGAAGGGGAAGGTGAAATTTTCAACAAAGAGATGCCAAAATGCTCAATAACACATGCTGGCTGTACATATGATCCAAGCGACATTTGCTGGTCTGGGATCGCAAAATGGGAAAATGATGATGTGTTGAACCCTAGATTTACTTATTACCTTGACATACCTCCATTGAATTTGCTGAGTTCATACTGGGATACCGATGATCACGATGGATTCATTTCAAACCCCAGTCTGGACAGCGCATTCCTTAGTGATTCCAGTATTTTCACGCTGATTAGACCAACAGATCCAAACGATGGAAATTACCTGTACTCACTAGAAGTGACTAGTTCTGAAGTTGTTGTCAAGCCGTTTAACATGTTTCCAGAAACGAGCGGTGTTAGTGTTACTGGCTGGGATTCAATTAACCCGTTGTTTGTGGAGTATCACAAGAATGGCAATGAACATGTTACTTCAATGTACCAAGGAGAATGGGAAGGACACTATGAGGAAGTAAGACCGTTGTCAGAGCAAGGAAGATTGTATTACACTGTCCGTTCACAATTTGAAGTAATCATGTCTGCTAGTGGTTCCGCATTACAATTCTACGATTTTGCTAATCCTGTTAAATTTATTCGAAGAACATACTTAGTACTAGAAGATACTAGTTATGCAATTCCTTCGGGGCTGGATTTAGGTTTGAACTTCAATTTGGGAATCAACATCCGTACGGATAGTTCTGAATACTGTGGGTTCAGCAATACAATTGGTGGGGACTTGATTTCAACTGTACAACTCCAGTAACTTTCGACTAATTTTTTCTAAAAGGAGAATGACATGGGAATCACTAAGAAAGTCGCGATTGCGATGATTTTGTCGATAATGCTTGCTTCATGTGGAGGACAGAAAGACAACAGTCTCGATAAGCAGACTTCGATTGCTGAGCAGCTTCGCAGCACAATCACAGTCCAGTGTCGCGATGGCTTTGATGGCATTCAGGGTGCCAGTGATCTCAGGGTGGAAATCTCTGAAGCTGAGGGCAACGCAGTGCTACGGCCGCCCTTTCCTTTTCTCCTTTGTTACACTCCGCTACCCCCGACAACCCAGCTCCCACATCCTCAGTGATCCCCGTTCCCCCGCCCCTTGCCGCCGCTCCCCCTCCCCCCCTGCGATACCATTAAAGTAGCTTGCTCTCATCCAAGTTCACAGTGCATTCGGTGGTGTTCCTGTTCCTCACCCTGTTCACGGTCGTCGTGGCCTGGGTTTTCAGGAACCCGCTGCTCGTGTACACCGCCGTGTTCCTCGTGGTCACGAACTTCGTGCTCTACATCTGGGCGCAGTACTCCGTGAACGGGATGAAGGTCGAGCGCCGCCACCCGCCGCATGTGATGGCCGGGCGTGAGGCCGAGGTCGAGGTGCTCTTGGAGAACACCCGCACCACCGCGCGCTACGGCACGATGGGTTTCGACATCCACGCCAAGCTGGTGCCCGGCAAGGAGTACACCCCGGTGGCCTTCCTGTCGGCCCCGCCCGGTGAGAAGGTGCTCTCCAGCTACCGCGTCACCCCGGCGCGGCGCGGGGTGTACGAGCTCGGCCCGTTCTTCCTCTACGGCGGCGACCCCTTCGGCTTCTACAAGTGCTGGCGCAAGCTGCGCGTGCCGACGGAGCTCGTGGTGCTGCCGGACCCGGTGCCCTTCCGCTTCCGCCAGCCACCCTCGGCCTCGATGCTTGCCCAGGACGAGCTGGAGACGCAGCCGCTGGCCGGCGAGAGCAGCGAGTTCCTCGGGGTGCGCGAGTATGTCTCCAGCGACCCGATGAAGCGCGTGCACTGGATGAGCAGTGCGCGCCACGGCAAGCTGATCACGAAGCAGCATGAGATGAACGTTGCCAGTTCGATCTCGGTGCTGCTGATCTCCGACGAGGCGATGTGGCAGGGCATCGGGCACAACTGCCCGGTCGAGTTCGCGATCCGGATGGTTGCCAGCCTGGCCTATGCCAGCTGCTTCAACCGCTTCAAGCTGCACTACCTCGCGCTGATGGGTGACAACTACGAGAGCCAGGCCGGCAACGGCCAGGGCTTCTTCCGCGAGCTGTCCATCCGGCTGGCGCGGCTCAGCGGGCGCGGCGCGATCAACTGGGACCACAGCGGCAAGGTGGTGCTTGGCTACCTGCCGGCGGGCTCGAGCCTCGTGATCCTCACGATGGACCTCGGCCAGAGCAGCCGCCAGCGCTTCCGCAACATGGCGGCGCGCTACCGCAGCGTGGTGGTCGTCACCTTCAACGCCGAGAGCTTCCGCAAGATGCAGCCCGCTGAGCGGCCCGGCCCGCGCCTGAGCTTCGGCGAGGGCTACCTGATCCTCGAGGTGTTCTACGGCGACGACCTCGGTGCCACGCTCGAGCAGATCAACGAGAAGTCGATGGTGGTGGTGCGCTGATGAGTGCCAACGGCGTCGGCAGGCGCAGGGAGACGCTCGACATGACGGTCGCGCTGGACCGCGAGCCGCGCTTCCGCATGCTGCTCTATGTGTTCAGCTACCTCGCCGGTGTGACCGCATTGCAGATCCTGCACCTGACCGTTGACAACCTGCCACTGAACCTGTTCCTGAGTGGCTCGCTGACGCTGGCCTTCCTCGTCAGCTACTTCCTGCAGCCGCGCTTCCGCCCGCTGGCGACCTACATCGTGTCCTTCGCCAGCTTCGGCATCTCGCTGTACTACTTCAACCAGATCCGCGAGGACCCCAACAGCCTCGGCGCCGTGCTCGGCATCCTCGGCGGCCTGCTGATGGTGCTTTTGTCATTCAAGGCCTTCGCCCCGGGGGACCACCGCTTCATCCTGATGTTCAGCGTGGTGTTCCTGATCTTCTCGAGCGTCGCCAGTTACGACCTGAAGTTCATGCTGCTCCTGCCGGTGTTCCTGACCTTCGCCGGCAGTGCGCTGTACATCGCCAACCAGATCGACGTGGCGGTGCGCGTGGAGGGCACCACCGGCTCGCCGTATTCGCCGAAGTCGCGCACGCGCTTCGGCTTCCTGTGGATCCTGCTGAGGGCCGTTTTCGGCATCATCCTCCTGTCGGTGATCGTGTTCATCATGATGCCGCAGGGTGGTGGCAGCGGGCAGAGCGTGGCGCTCAGTCCGGCCCCGCAGGTCGATGAGGACCGCCAGGACCAGGCGAATGACAAGCCCGAGGAACAGCAGCAGCAGGGCAAGGGTGGCGATGCCCAGACCGGCATCAGTGACAACTTCGACCTGTCCGACGGCAGCCGGCTGACGGATGACACCACCGAGGTGCTGAAACTGCAGAAGACCAACCGGGCCTACTACCTGCGCGCCAAGGTGTTCGATGTCTACACCGGCAGCGGCTGGGTCGAGTCGGACTTCATGCAGGGCCGGCCCGGCACCAACAACCCGCTGTTCCTGACCACTGACAACACGGACACCAACAACTTCACCTACGACTCCTACCCGGTGCCTGTGCTGGACTTCCCCAGTCCTAGCAACTACCGAAGCACCAAGAAGGACGGCTGGCTGGCGATCAACGGCGAGCAGGTCAAGTACATGAGGACTGACGAACTGATGGGGATCGGTTTGACAGGTCTGTCCCTCAACCAGAATGAGGACCTCAGCTTCAGCAAGCTGCGATACGAGATCAGCCTGATGGAGCCATTTGACAACGCAATATTCCTTTCGATCTTCGAGCCATTCCGCATCGAGAACATTTCCACCGGCAAGAAGTCAGCTCAACCCTACGATACGCCTGCCTTGACGATGGGCAGCACACTCGTGTCTGGCACGGGCCGCAGCGGACATCCGAGCAAGTTTACATACACAATAGAGTCTCTCGAGCATAAGCGCACCGAATCGGAACTGCAACAGGTCTACAGTGACCCCCCTTCATACATTAGGGCCTGGTACACACAGCTGCCCCTGTACCCAATCGGTTTGTCTCCGGATTTCATCGGGCCCCGCCAGAGCGAGTACCAGATACCTGCAGACGATCCTGACAGCAGGTCCGGCAAGCAGTTCCTCGATCCGGCGACGGCGGAATACCTGAATATTACGAATGACAACTACCGACTAATAACGGACAAGCTGAAGAACTTCGCGCGCACCTTCGAAACGAACCCAAGGAATCCTGATGTTCCTTACACACCATGGGAACGCGTGCAAGCAATAAAGGATTACTTCGATGATCCAGCAAACAAGTTCGTGTATTCCCGCCAGTTCGAGGCTCCGGTCGGAGACCAGGAAATCACCGAGGCCTTCTGCCTCGGCACCAGGCAGGGTTACTGCCGCTACTTCTCATCCGCGATGGCCGTGCTGTGCCGGCTCAATGGCGTGCCGGCGCGCGTCGTCACCGGCTACAGCCCCGGTGAGTACAGTCTCGTGGAGAATGCCTACGTCTACCGCGCCAGCAATGCGCACGCCTGGGTCGAAGTCTACATCGACGGCCACGGCTGGATCGAGGTCGACCCGACACCGGCCAGCCAGGACTGGTCCAACCAACCGGAGGCCAGCAAGTGGTTTGCCAACCTGATCGGCTTCCTGCAGGACCTGTTCATCATCGACCCGGCCCGCACCCAGGAACTGATCATCGAGGCCATCAAGGATGCCTGGGCCTGGGCGATGAAGCACTGGCTTGGCAGCCTGCTGGTGCTGCTGGCAATCGCGGCGGTCATCGGGCTGTTCCTCTTGTTCAAGCGCGGCATCTTCCACCGCCGTCCGCCGCCGATCGTGCCGGAGAACTCCGTGGTCGAGGCCTATGTGCGCATCAGTGGCCAGCTTGACCGGCTCGGCGTGCACCGAGAGGGCGGCATGACGCCGCGCGCGCAGATGATGCAGGCCTCCTCGCGCTATGGCGACCTGGCAACATCGCTCGGCGGGCTGATCCCGGTCTATGAGCGGGCGGCCTACGGCCTGCAGGGGCTTGAGGACGGCGATGTGGATGTTGCCAACCGGGCGGTGCAGGCGGTGGAGGACTTCGTGCGTGATGAGCTGGCACGCCGGAGGCAGCGTTGAGCCGCATCGTGTTCAATGCCGACGACTACGGCCTGACCGCCGGGGTCAGCCGCGGCATCCTGCAGGCCAGCGAGGGCGTGGTGCAGAGCACCACCGTAATGGCGAACCTCGTCAGCGAGCCTGACCTGCAGAACCTGATGGCAACCTCGATGACAGCCGGGATCCACCTCAACCTCTCGCTCGGCCGGCCGCTCAGTGACAACTACCCGGCACAGCTGCTGGATGGCGAGGGCCGTTTCCTGAAGTCGCTGGCCCTGGATGAGGACACCTGGCGGGATGTGGAGTTGCGGCGGGCTGTCGCCATGGAGTGGACTGCGCAGTTCGAACTGCTGAAGCGCCGCAACCTGGAGATCTCCCACATTGACAGCCACCACCACACGCACATGCTCGGGCCGCTGTTCCCGATGGCGCTGGAAATGGCAGTGGGCTTCGGCCTGCCGCTCCGGTGCCGCAGTGAATACCGCGGCCTGGCGGAGCCGGCGGGCGTGGCCGGGCCAGAGGTGCTGATCGAGGGCTACTTCGGCACTGGCAACATTTCGCGGGACAGCCTGCTCGGGATGCTGGAAGTGTTTCGCGGAAGACACGTCGAAGTGATGTGCCATCCCGGCTGCGTGGACGACGAGCTGCGGGTAATCTCTTCCTACGTGGATGAGCGCGGCGAGGAGCTCAGCGTGCTGGGGGATCCCGCGCTCAGGCGGCAACTGGAGGAGGACGGATGGACGGTCAGCGGCTATTCACTGCGGCAGCCCTCATCGGCCTGATCCTGCTCGCAGCCTGCGGCGGGGGCGGCAGCACTGCGCAGCTGGCAACGGCTGATGCTGCGGCAACCGGGCAGGGCAGGCTCGACGCGGAATTCCTGCGCAGCCAGTCCGGCATCTCGATTGATGGCCTGGGCTTTTACCGGCTGGACCGCAATATGCATGTGCTGCGCGACTGGCAGGGGATCGAAGTGCATGGCAGCCTCGCAGCTGGCTTCCAGCTTGACTGCAGTGCCGCCACTCCGGATGACATCTTCCTCGCGATCAGCTATGACGACGATGCGCTGCAGCTGGACAGTGCCCTGCTCACTGCTGAAGCCAGCGATGGCAACCTGATCCTTGCAGTGACCCGCCGCATCGAGGATGTGACCCTCGTCGGGATCACCCGCACGCGCGAGCACGGCACGCAGCGTCAGGCGATGACACTGGCCGATGTGCGTTTCCGCGCCGGCAGCGAACGGATATGGCGCGACCTGAGCCTTGTCAATGAGGACCCAAAAAGTGCTGTGGAGATGGCCGTTTCTTCAGTCGATGCCAACAGCCTGACACTCGAATGGGATGAGCGCAACATCGGTGACTATGACAACAACGGACTGGTCAGCATCTCCGACATCACGCCGATAGGCCTGCTGTTCCAGCAGACGCTCAGCAGCCATGATCCACCGGAAGAAGTGGTGCTCGTTGATGGTGATGGCAACGGTGAAGTGAACCTGGCGGACCTGACGCCGATCGCACGCAACTTCAACCGGGGCATCACCGGGTTCGTTGTGAACAGATTCGAGGGCCTGACGGATGACCCGCAGGATTTCGAAGATGTGCCGCAGCTGCTGGAGCTGCGGGCGAATGTTTACGGCATCGCCAGTCCCGCCGAGAAGCGCCAGCGCCTGCACTATGTGGCGAGCATCAGCAAGCCGCCGGTGCAGTCCCTCAGCCTGGCGGTCCGGGCATTTGACGATGACATGAACCTCGGTCCATTCAGCAATGTTGTCAGTCTGGAACTGCTGCCGGATAACCTCAAGCCTGTGTTCCAGGATAGTTTCTGGAGCCAGAACCAGGTCAATGGGGTGCTGCTGCACCTGCCGATTGCCGTTGATCCCGAAGGGGAAGAGGTCAGCTACACATTGACCTACCGGCGGGAACTCGATCCTGCCGTGACCGAATTCGAAGACATCCCGCTCAGCGGCGAAACCAGCCATGAATATCCGCTTACCGGCCTGGTGCGCGGCTCAGAGTATTCATTCACCCTCACAGCGTCTGATGAAAGCGGGCTGGAAAACTCCATTGGTGAAAGTACGCAGATTCCGACATTCGACCCTGACCTGCCTGACCGCTGGGACAACATCGGAGCTGACCAGGCCCGGACAGGGAGCCTGATTGCCTGCAAGCTGCATGAGCCGCTGTTCATGGATATCGAACTGGAGCTTGAGCCCGGGGACACCATGCGCAGGAATGAAGTTGCATTTTCCTCGAATGACAATCTCTTGTATGCGAAGGGTGAGGAGAAGTGGCATTTCATCTTCAAGGACGGGGAGAACTCTGAAGTCCAACGTGGTATCTACGGCAGCGGCCCCTTCCTGCCATCCCTGACACAGACGTTCAACAGCATCTACATGTTGGCAACAGACGGCCAGTCCGCCTGGCGCTCACGCCTCCCGGATCTGGTCTATGAGCTGGAAGTGGAGAACGCTGGCCAGCCCCTGATGATGGGTGAGCTGATGTTCATCGGCAGGCCGGATGGCAGCATCCACCTGCAGAACTACCATGGCAGTGAGATTGTGCTGTCAACGTCCACCGGGTCGCCTTCATTGTCAATCTCCAGCGATGGCGACGTCGTGTACCAGCTCTGCGAGGATGGCACGCTGCGGCGCTTTGCCCAGCCATTCTTCGAGGATGTGCAGGGCGCCAGCCTGCCGCTGCCGCAAGCCGGCAGCAGCCTGGTCCATTTAAGTTCAGTCGATGCACTGGCGGTGGCATTGCCTGATGGAAACTTCACGGTCCGCAGTGCGACTGACCTCTCGGAAGTCCATACAAGTGATGCAGCCGATGGCAGTTCCGCCACCTGCCTGGCGGCTGTGCAGTGGACGGATCCACCGATGCTGCTGCTCGGTGAATCGGACAGCGGCAACGGCAGGCTGCGTGCAGTGTCAATGGACGACTGGTCCGTTCTCTGGGATGAACCCGTGCAGGTGGAAACGATCTCAGCTTCCGCTGACAGGATCTTCATCCGCAATTCTGCTGAGCTGCAGGTGCGGGATTTCGAGGGGCGCCTGCGCCAGTCGATTCCACTTGCTGGCAATGTCAACAGCCAGCCGGTGCTGGATGCACAGGGCCTGGCTGCCGTGCATGGTTCGACCCTGAGTTTCCTCAGGGAATCCCCAGGCGACCTGCCCCCGGTCTGGCAGGGCACGGAAGGCCTGCGCGAACTGACGGTTGGCGACGGGCAGGTCACGCTCAGTTGGGACCATGCCGTGGATGAGCATGGCGAGCCTGTGCACTACGCTGTTTACTACGGCACGGCCTTCCCGCCGGACCTGGACAGTCTGGCAACGAGCGTGGTGACTGACATCCCTGATGACGGCACTACAACTCATGAGTATGTGCTCGACGGGCTGGACAACGGCACGCGCTACTGGTTCATGGTGCGCGCCTATGACGGCTGGTGGGATGACAGCCCCAACATCGAGTTGAACCTGAATTGGCTGGCCGCCACGCCACCCTGGCTCAGCGAGGAATTGATCCTCGGACAGGACCTGCCGGCAGGCGAAGTGTTCTACATGCGCGGCATTGCCGACCCATCAGGCAGCCTGCATCTTGTCTACAACGACGAAGCAACAGTGAAGCTGACACACCTGTTCGGCAGTACCGGCAACTGGCAGCATGAGTCGGACGGCCTGGCCGGCTGGCCATCCAATGCCTTTGACCTCAGCTGGGACACGGACCTGCTGATCGGACGGGCCAACAACTTCCCGCCCTCACTGAGCCTGCTCACTCGCACCGGCGCTGACATTTACAGCGAAACCGTGGTCGGGGGCAGTGACCCGCTGGCCAACCCGCAGCTGGCAATCGCCGTCGGCACTGAGTATGGGATGGGCTTCACCGAATATATCAGCGGCACCTTGCCGCAGGTCAGCGGACACTACTACTACACGGTGACCAGCCTCGGCAGCTTCCTGCCTCCCATAGCCGTGGAGGAGCCGCTGTTCAACTACGGTCGCGACCTCGACCTGCTGTTCGACCCGGCTGACAACATATCACCCTGGCTGTGCTTCCAGCGCGGCACCGCCACCACGGACAACCGGCTGACCCCGACGGCCGGCACACTGCAGTTCTGGCGCGACCTCGGTAGCGGACTCATGGTGGAGGAAGTTGACAGCGGTGTAAACGCGCCGGACAGTGATGCCGGAAAGCGGGTGCGGATGGTGCTGGACGGCTCCAGCCAGCCGCTCTTGGCCTACTACGACCTGGACAGTGACCCGCTGCAGCCGCGCGGGCAGTTCAAGACCGCGCACTGGGATGGCAGCCAGTGGATTGTCAGCGTACTGGAGAACCGCGACCTGTCCTTCCAGGACCAGTTCACTTACAGCAATACCGCGCCTGAGCTTGACATCGTCAAATCCAGTTCAGGCGAGATTGCGATCGGGGAACTGCTGCGCCAGAACATGCCGGCCAGCGGGGACCAGCCGCACAGCGTCGGAGTCAGGGCCTGGATTGACAGCGGCTCCGGCTTTGAACTGGAAGTGCTGACCGAGCCAATATGGATGCTGCCCTCGGATCGGGAACCATGCGTGGCGATGTACGACGCCTCCGGCATCCTGCACATCTTCGTGGCCACGGCCCAGGAACCACTGGAAGGTGAAGACTACAAGGCAGATACGATCCTGCACCTGTGGCGCGGGGAATAGTGAAAGGAGGTCCGGCCGCCGAGCCGGACAATGGAACAGTGGTCAGTAGTCAGTAAGAGAAGCAGAATGAGAATGAGAAACAGAATCAGAAGCAGGTTGTCAGAAACTGGTAAAGAAGACAACTGACCGCTATCTGCGGCTTCTGTTTCTGCCAACTAATTCTCCTTCTGACGACTGCCCACTGACCACTGACAACTAAAAAGCCCCGCCGGAGCGGGGCACAAGCAGACTTCAGGCTACAGACCGCAGACTTCAGAAAGTGACGCCAGACCTACCGCTCTCCTTGAGATAGATCTGGCGTCTGGTGTCTGAATTCTGTACTCTGTTTGTCAGCTTTTCAGCTGACATCCGCCAGGCTTACAGCCTGGCCACCACTAGTTCACATTGATCTCGACGATGTTGCTCACGCGCTTGGCGAGGTCGAAGATCGTCACGCTCTCGCCGGGGCTGAACTCCGCCACCACGCTCACCTGGTCGCCACTGGACAGGTCGGTCGTTGCCAGCGTGGCACTGCCGCTGTCGAAGCTGGACGTGCCGGCGTTGGCACCATCCGGGATCACCGCCCAGGCAGCCCAGTCGGTCAGGTCGACATCACGGGTGATGGTCTCCTGCACCGTGCCGCCGCCGTCGAGGATCTCCAGCTGGAACGTGCCCATCGCGCTGAACACCACGTCGTCACCGGCGTTCACGCTGATCGGTCCGGTGCCGCCGCCGCTCAGTTCGATGTTGATGTCCTCGATGCTCAGCAGCAGGAAGCTCACCTCGTCGAATTGCAGGTTGTTGCCCGGCGCATGTGCACGCACGGTCACGAGCCCGCGGTTGCGGAAGCTAAGCTGGCCCTTCGTGCCGGCGCTGTCGCTGACGGCGGCGCTGTTGCCGCCGGTCGGAACGGTCCAGATCAGCTGCTCAGTGGCATCAAACGGGTTGCCCGGGTCGGCATCGCTCTCGGCGGTGGCCGTCAGGCCGAGCATCTCGGGGGCGAAGTCCTCGGCGTTGCCAAGCACCTCGTCAACGCTGGCCTCGGTGATGTACACGATCGAGCGGCTGCCATCCACCTCAAGTGTCGGGGAGGCCGGCAGGCTGATGTTCACGTTGCTCAGCACGGGGGCTGCGGTCACGGCCTGCAGGAACAGCACGTTCGTGCTGCGGCTGCCCAGCGCGCCCGCGTTGTCAAAGTACTGCACTGCGAAGAAGGTGTCCTCCTCCAGCACATCGCCGACCCAGTTCCAGGTCAGCAGGCCGTCGGTGGTCTTCGGGCTCGGGAACTCATCGGCGCGGTTGACACGCACAAGCTCCGTCAGGCTGCCCTCACTGGCGCCGCTCAGGATCGCGTAGCCGGCCAGCCCGGTGCCGAGGTTGATGCCCAGCGGGGTCAGGTCGGAGATGGTCACGCTGCCATTGCGGTCGTAGTCGGCCTTGTCCGCCTGGCTGCCGGGGGTCACGCCCGTCGTGTTGAGCGAGATGCCCAGCGGGGTCAGGTCGGACAGGGTCACGAGCCCGTTGTTGTCACCGTCGCCGGAGTTGATCTCTGGCCAGCTGATTTCCGGCTGGCCGGTGTTCTCACTCACGCTGCCCGCGATCTCGAATGCATTCGCGGCACCGGTCGGGGCCTTGGCGATGCTGCGTGCCAGCTGCTCGCTGCCCTCGCTGAAGCTCACCCGCGCGATCGCCTGGCGGCCGTCCAGGCCGGGGCGCACATCGAAATTCGCCAGCACCATGCCGAAGTTCAATCCATCCTCCAGCGGCTTGGCGAGGAACAGGGTGTCATCGCCGCTGGCCGTAAGCTGGGCCGACTCGAAGCTGTACTGCGAGCGGTCATAGCTCACCACGCCGTAAAGCGCCTTGGTGTCCTGCATCCCGCTGGCCACGATGTCGAAGCTGTACTGTCCGGCCGGTCCCGCTGCGGGCACAAGCTCCAGGCTGACCGAACCGGCCGCGATGCTGTTATCGCGGTCCAGGCTGGCCGAGAAATCGCTCCCGCCGGCGTTGCTTCCCGCCGTGCCGCCGCCGCAGGACGCAGCGAGGCTGAGGGTCATCAGGGCCAGCAGGCTGGCCAGCAGCTTAATGCTCTTCATAAAAGGCATCCTCGGAAACTCAGATTTGCGCGCCGGAACGCATCCGGCAGTGTGTCCGCCACCATTTAATTATATACCCGCAGGGGGCACTGCCGCCCTTACTGACCCGTCCCGCCGCTGCGCTGTTCCCGCCACTGTGTGCCCTTGCGGCCCTCCAGCGCTGCGTCACCCGTCAGCCTCCGGTAGCAGTCCAGCACCGCGTCCACCGCCCGCTGCGCAGCCCCGCGGTTGCGCAGGGTCAGCTCCCTGGCCCGCTGCCCGATGCGAATGCGCGCGTCCACGTCCTCCATCAGCGCTGCCAGCCGGCCCGGGGCCTGCCCGGCCTCCGCCTCCACCACTGCATCGGAGCGCCTCAGCATCTCCATCTGCGAGGTGATGCCGAAGGTATGCGGCCCGACCAGCACCGGCTTGCCCAGCACCGTGGCCTCGAGGATGTTGTGCCCGCCCACCTTCTTGTTGTACGTGCCGCCCATCACCACCACGTCGGCGAAGCGGTACATGTCCACCAGCACGCCGTAGCGGTCCACCAGCAGCACATCCCAGCCTGGCGCTGGCTTGCCACCACTGCCGGACTTCGCCTTCTTCGACTTGCCCTTGCCGGCCTTGCCCTTCGCAGGCGCAGGCGCCACATCCGCCAGCTTCACGCATTTCAGCTTGTTGCGCTCGCACAGCTTCTGCACTTCATCCACGCGCTCGATATGGCGCGGCGCGAGGATCAGCCGGGCCCCAGGGCTGTCCAGGCGCACCTGCGCCAGGCAGTCCAGCACCACTTCCTCCTCGCCGGGATGCGTGCTGCCGGCCGTGATCACCGGCTCGTCCCCCAGCCCGATCGCCGCGCGCTCGGTGGCCATCCGGCTTTCGCCCCAGTCCTCCAGCTCGAAGTCGAACTTGATGTTGCCGCTCGAAACCAGCTTCTCCGGCGGGATCGCGAACTTGATGTAGTTCAGCCAGTGCGTCTTGTCCTGCGTCACGATCAGGTCGCACAGCTCAATCAGCTGCTGCAGGATCACCTTGCGCATGCCGGTCTTGTTGTGCAGGTACAGCCGCCCGTTCACGAGGCAGACCGGGATCCCGCGCTCGCGGCAGAGCGCTTGGATGTTCGGCCACAGCTCGGCTTCGGTGGTGATGTACAGGTCGGGGCGCAGCTTGTCGAGGTAGCGCGTCACGGCGCTTGGATGGTCCACCAGCGGGAACCAGGCGACGTATTCCACGAGGCCCGCGAGCTTGCCTTGCGCCATGGTGCGCCCGCTTTGCGTGGTGGTCAGGAGCACGATGTTGCATTCACCGATCGCCTGGCGCAGCTCACGGATGAAAGACGAGATCGCCACCACCTCGCCGGCGCTCACCGCATTGATCAGCACGTTCATACCGGGCAGGCTCGGGTCGTAGCCCTCCGGTTCGAAGTAGCCGCGCCGCGCCGCTATCGTGCCGCGAAAGGGCGGGTAGAGGTACAGGAGCGGCCAGAAGATGCGGACCAGCAGGTTGTAGATGGACAGCACGGGCTGATTATAGTGGTGAGTGGTCGGTGGTCAGTGGTCAGCGGGTTTCGGGTTGCGGGTTTCGGAATCACATATTTGGGTAGCGGTGGCGCCCTGCGCCAATTGATAGTGCATGATGCGAAATTTACAAATATGTGATATATTTGCAATATGTTGCCATTGCAGCCAAAGCTGATGCGTAAGTCCGATCACAACTACCGTACTCCGGGCTACTACTTCATCACGCTGAAGACCGCTGGCTCACGGAACCTGTTTGGCAGGTATGAAAGTGGCAATGATGTAATCCTGTCACGCTTCGGAAGGATTGCCCTTGAGTGCTGGCACCGTAATGATGAGGTGTACCAGACCGTAAGCAATGATCTGTATCGCTTCATGCCCAATCACATGCACGCCTTGCTTATGCTGGAATTTGGCGAGAGCACACGGGATGCGGGAGTACACCTGAGCAAGGTCGTGACATCCTACAAGGGTGTTGTCACAAAGGAAATCCGCAGGTTGACGGGGAATGCGGATATGCAGGTCTGGCAACGGAACTACTACGAACGGATAGTCACATCGGAAAGGGCCCTGCAGAACATCCGCAGCTACATTCTCTACAATCCGCTGATGATTGAACTGGAAGGCAAGGGTCTGCGCTGATTGCCTGAATCCTCAGTCGAGGTAGCCTGGTGCATCCACTCCCAGTTGGCGCAAGGCGCCACCGCTACCCTGACCCTTGCACCGTTTCCATCTGACCACTGACCACAGACCACTGACTACTTCCCACTGACCATGCTCGCCTTCTTCATGTAGTCCTTCTCGCGGCCGATCAGCGTGATGTCGCTCGGGTTCACCGCGCCCTTGTCCAGCCACTGCGTCTCCTGCCAGGCGCGCACCACGTTGCGCTCGATCGCGCTCTTGTCCCCCATCCGGTAGGCGATCATGTCGCGCACCTTCACGCGGTAGGGGATCAGCGGCTGGTCGTAGCTGTAGTAGCAGTCCTGCATCCACTCCTCGCGCTCCATCACGCTGCGGAACCAGCTGTTGGCCTCGGAGTAGTCCACCCCGATGATGCCGAGCTGCATGGTGTAGCGGCCGTACTCGTTCTCGTAGTAGTCCACCACGAGGCTGTGCCCGCCGTGCTCCGCGAGCTCCGGGGTGTACTTCGAGATGATGCCCAGCACATGCGGGTAGTTCACCGGCTGGAAGTCCGCCGGCAGCTGGATGTTGATCTGCTGCGCGTCGTCGTAGGGGGCCAGCGTGAGCGTCGAGCTCCAGGCGCCGACCGCCGCCAGCGCCATCACCAGCACCGCCAGCCTGAAGCCGAGGCGCATGCTGCCCTGCGGACGGCGGCGCGGCTCCTGCTTCAGCATGTTCTCCAGGTGCAGACGGCTGATCTGCGGGTCGACTTCCTTCTCCAGGCGCTCGAACACGCCGAAGATCAGCTTCTCGGCCTCGCTCTGGGGGTTCTTATTGAACTCGTTATTCATTTGTCGTCTCCTGCACTACTGTCCCGTGAGAGAAAGGGAGGGCACCCTCCGGCACCATCGCGGCCAGCTTCTTCCTGGCCCGGTACGCACATTGGATCACTGCACGGGAGCTGATGCGGTGGATTGCCGCCACCTCGTCGGGCGAAAGGTCGCCCGGGCCGAGGAGCAGGAGCGTTTCGCGCTCGCGCGGGTTCAGCCGTCCCAGCAGTTCTCTGGTCAGGGTCAGCTGGTAGCCGAGCTCGGCGGGGTCATTGCTTACAAGTTTGGTGGCTTCCCAGAAACTATATGCACCCGCGGGCTCGGCTACCAGTGAGATTCGCCGCAATCTGTCACGATTGCGCTGGTTTCGGAATCCGTTCAGGAGGATCGAGAAGAACCATTCCCTGAACTTGTCCCGGCTCCGAAGCTGGTGGAACCGGCTGTAAGCCTTGAGCACTGCATCGCTTGTCAGGTCCTCGCCGTCGATCAGGCTGCCTGAAATGGCCTGGGCGTAGGCGAGGGCCTTGGGGTAGACGGGCGCGAGCAGCTCGAGGAACTCAGCCTGACGCGCAACCGTCGCCTGGTCCTCATTGCTACTGCTGTGATGCCCTTGACTCACGATAAAGCTGACAGCCTTCCACTGTGCGGGTAACGGAAATTTCCGGAGATTCCGGAAATTTCCAGGTTTCAGGGACCTGGGACCTGGGATCAGCAGGTAGCAGGTGCCTGGGTTCAGTAGGGATCAGGTCTCAGGGCGCTTGTATTCGATCCCTGGTCCCCGGTCCCCGGTACCTGATTATAAGGTGCTGGGAGGGGGGAGGCAAGGGGGAAATAGATTTGACAAATGATGTGCTACACTTAGCTTTTCTCAGCTCGTTATGAATCCAAGATTACATATAAGATGCCATGAAGTTAACTGATCTTTACACTTTCAATAAGTTTTCAATAAAAGAAGCTGGTCCAAAGTATAGTCCGGGTATAGCTGAAGGTGCGCCAAATATTGAGATAAACGAGCTTGTAGAATTCTTAGACGCACTCTGTCTAAATGAAAATTTTAAACTAGCATTTAAAACAATTAATAATGAACTAACAAATATATCAATTTATCATAGTAGAATCGTAAATGGTCTGTTCTTAAATAACAAGCATACACCAGCAACACTATCTAAATCACTTAGTAAGGTAATACAAAGCAGAACAACAGAAAATCTAGAAGCAGAATTATCTCACGCTAAGAGGGCATACACTTTCATATCTAGAAAAATTTCCAATAGACTAAAAGCGGTAAGGAAAATAGCAAGAGAAAGAGAGCCTAACAACACTAGAGACTCCGAGTATGAAAGATTACAATCGGAAATAAGTGCTTTGAGAGAATACTCCCTAGTTTCAAACAAACTCAAAGTGTTTTTCGCCGGTGACTATGAACAAGTCATTTTTGCTCAAAACCATATTCTCTTGACAGGAGAATGGGGAACTGGAAAAACTCACTTCTTATGCGATATGGCCTTGCGGTATGAAAAGCTTGGGTTACCGGTGTTGCTAGTGTTAGCAAACAACCTAAAAACAGTTAATGATCCCTTTGCTGAAATTTCAAATCTAGTGAAGATAGAAAAAAATTCTTCAGCTTTCCTAAAGAATTTGAATAAGATTGCAAAGCAGAAGAAAGTTAGAGCCTTGATTTTGCTTGACGCAATAAATGAGAGCGATAGAAAATACTGGCATCGAAACATGAAATTTATCATCAATACTTTGAAGGCGTACAAAAATCTGCGCCTGGTAGTTTCTTGTAGAACTCCGTTTGAGGAGCAGATAATTAATCAAAGCACTCAAAGAAAGTTTACAAAGATTAATCATATGGGATTTCAAGATAATGAGTTCAACGCGCAGATTGAATTCTTCAAACACTATGAAATTCCTCTGTCCTTTGTGCCATTACTTGTTCCGGAGTTTACTAAACCACTTACATTGAAAATGTTGTGTGAAGACCTGAAAGATTACTCTACACCTTGG
Source organism: Planctomycetales bacterium (assembly GCA_022646745.1). Lineage (GTDB taxonomy): Bacteria > 4484-113 > 4484-113 > 4484-113 > JAFGCY01 > JAHEFU01. The sequence goes on from CP060262.1 coordinate 2,020,725, forward strand.
CAAAAGAGAAAATTAAAAATTCTCATTTCAGGGCAGAGAGGAATGACTACAATTTTGGAGAATTATATTGTCAAGAAGGGTGGAGAAATAGAAAAGAAATTCAGTCTGCCTACAAAATCATGTTGGTTCTTTATTAAAGGAAAGGGCAGCAATTTGGATCTATGTATAGCTGCGAGGATGGCATCGCAGTCGAAGAGTTGGCTAAAAAGAGATGAAGTGCAACAAATTGCTCAGCAATTTTTTGCGTTCAATAACGATGAATCATCTGCATTTGTTGCATCACTAATTGAGGGGGGCATTCTAAAAGAAGAGCTCAAATGGGAACCGAATAAATTCGTTGAGGCAATAACGTTTCCATATCAAAGATTTGGTGATCATATAATTGCTAGACATCTTATGAACAATTATTTGAATTTAGAATCAGATATTCATATCAGCAGAAGTTTTTATCGAAATCGAGTCTTAGGCAAATTGTTTTATAGTGAATTCAATAATTATAGTGTTTCAGAGCCAGGACTAATAACTGCAATAATGCTAGAATTACCTGAGAGATTAAAGAAAAGAAAAGGAAAGTCCGAGCTATTTGCGTTTTTGCCTAAGGACGTTTTGAGGAGAAAAAATGCATTACTAAATCAGTTATTTATAAGTGGTTTGTCTTGGAGAAGCACAGACGCGATCACTGAAGAAACTGAAGATAAAATACATATTTTGTTGAAAACCGATGATACATACATAAAGAACTTATGCTTTACAACATTAGTTGGTTTGTGTTTAAGAGTTAATCACAAACTATCTTCTAAATGGTTGTGGGACTATCTTATTAATTTATCAATGCAAGATCGAGATCTACTATGGTCAGAATTCTTGAGAGATTACCAGGGTGTTGAGTCTATAGAGCAGGTGTTTAGTTGGTGTGAAATTAAGAAACATGAATTTGACAAAGAAACTGTACTGCTATTAGTCAATGTCCTATCGCTGGTATTAACCAGCTCAAACCGACATTTAAGAGATGCTGCCACTAAACAAATCGTTTTGCTAGGCGATCATCAGCCTGAAGTGATTTTTGGTCATATTCTCAAGTGCATTGAAGTTGAGGATGTTTATATCAGCGAGCGCATGATTGCGGCTGGATATGGAATAGCCATGAGGTGGTGGGGAAAAGCTGATAACCAATCGCTACGCAAACAGATTTGCAATCTTGCAATCAGTATTGTAGATAGGGTTTTTAGTGACGATTGTGAAAAGAGTGTTTTGCATTCACTTGTATGTAGTTACTCACGTGGTTTGATAAACATTGCTGCTCAAATTGATCCTTCTTCATTAGAAATTCAAACTCGAGTAATTGATTCTCAAACAAATTCAACTCTATGCTCACCTTTCCCAAAGAGGAGTAGTATTAGAAATAATATCGAGGAAGTAGTAAGTGATGCAATTCGCATGGATTTTGCTAACTATACTCTTGGTAAACTTGTTCCAGATCGACGAAATTATGATTTTAGTGACAATAGGTATATTGGATTAAAAAAACAGATTGCCAAGAGGATGCGTGATTTAGGTTATGATCGAGAGATTTTTCAGTCAATAGATGATGAAATAGGGAGATTTCATACCGGGTACTATCAAGATGAAAAACCGTCTCGAATAGATCGATATGGAAAAAAGTATTCTTGGATTACCTACTATGAAATGTTTGAAGTGCTTCATCGGCAGGATCGCTTAGGTTTAGATGAACTGCAATTAACAGATCTCGATATTGATCCGAGTTTTCCTGATGTGCCTATTTCTTGGATGCCTAAGTTGCAAGTGTATCGCGACGATGGTATTAAGAAAAAGAATGAATGGTTAGTGCGCGGCAAAAGTCCATTCCATACTAATTTGTTGTGCAAGCAAATTGTTGACAATTACAGGGGGCCTTGGATATTGTTAGATGCATTCATTGATTTGGATGGAGATGCTAAGCGAAATACAATTTCATTTATTAATACAATATTGGTTGGCAAGGAAAGTAGGGATACTGTAATTTGTGGATTGTTGAAGAGAGATTATTTGGGAAATGGTTCAATCACTGTAGATGATGATGACCACTATGTTTTCGCAGGAGAGGTTCCTTGGTCCACCAAGTTTGCAAGTCATTTGCGTGATGCAAGTGGCGGTGCTATTAGAAAGACTAAAGAATTACGTTTTGATCACAATGATCAAAACGTAATTCACGTTGATGTTCCAGTGCACTCGGTAAACTGGGAAGACTATCACAGTTCCGTTAGTACAGGTAGATCATACACTACATTAGCCCCACATCTTTCTCAGCTTTTGGATCTCCATTCAGTCAAGGGATCTATAGATTTGTTTGATAGAAAAAATGATTTAGCAACAATCTATAGAGTGTTTAAATGTAGTGATGATGATTATTTTTATAATCATTTGCTATATGTCAGATCTGATTTGCTGTCGCGATATTTAAATGCAATCAACAGAAGTTTACTTTGGGTGGTTTGGGGTGAAAGAAGAGTACTTGATGATGATTCCAGATATAATCACTTGATTGCCGAAACATACAGAAGTAACTTGAACAATTTTTCCAGGTGCTATGAACTCTACTTTAGGTCATAAGTGGTTTGGGTGGATTTGCAAATGTTTTATTTCTGTATAGGAAATAGTGTTTTACCTCAGCATGCAATTCACAACTAGTCCTGTATATTTACAAGCAGCAATGACTTTTGTTCAAAATAGCACTGATAGTGAAAAATAGCATACTCAATCATTACTTTTATTAGCGTCTCACTCCCCACCGCCATTCGGCGGTTCAATCACCAGCACTGCGGCGCTTGTATTGAAGTCCTGGTAGCTGGCGCGGGCCACATACGTTCCCACCTCGTCGGGCAGCTGCCAGTTGATTTCAGTGCCGCTTTGCACCGTCAATGATATGACCGCATTGCCGCCACTGTCAAGCAGTGTGCCCGACTCAACCGTGACGCGGATATCCGGTGGCACAAGCGTGGTGGATGCCCCGCGCCAGGCCCCCGGCAGGGGAATCAGGTAGGGTGTGGCCGTGGCATGCGCTGTATCGGTCGGCGACTGGACGTCGTTCGGCGACTGGACGTCGGTCGGCGGCAGGGGTGCCGCCGCTACACTGAGGTGTTCTCCACTGCACCCAGCAACCAGCAACCTGCAAGCAGTCGGCGACTGGAAGTCGCCGCTACAGTTCCCCGGTCCTAGATCCCTGCCTGCGGTCCCCGGTCCCTGGTCCCCGGTCCCTGCAACGCAGCTTGCAGCCGCCGATGTCGAGCTGGTCTGCGCGCGTGGGGTGATCGTCACGATGCTGCCGCGCACCGCCGTGGTTGGTGCTTCGAGGATGATGCCGGTCACCGTCACCGGGTTGGAGGATGCCCCGCCGCCACCGCATGAAGAAGCTGGCAGAAGCAGAAACAGAATGAGAAACAGAAGCAGCAGGGAGGTGAGACAGCGATGAGAGCCTTGTCTGTTGAGCTTGATGCGCATGGAGGGATGATAACTCATCCAGGGTGCAGGTTGCTGGTTGCAGGGGGCAGGAAAAGTCACTTAGTCACTGAGTCAATTAGTCAATCACCTCCGTTGAGCTATGTTCGATGAGTTTGGTTGACTTATGGACTTATTGACTGAGAGTTCAAGAGTCAACAACTTACGTTTGCGATCAGCTAGAAGTGAGTGGTTGACTTCTTGACTTAGTGACTGATTGACTTAGTGACTGATTGACTTAGTGACTGCTTGACTGCGCCCGGCGGCAAGGGTGCCGCCGCTACGCGCTCCGGATACCGAAACCGGAAACCCGAAACCGGAAACCGGTCGGCGGCAAGGGTGCCGCCGCTACGGAAGTTTGCTCGACGCGCCGCCGTCCACTTCGCTTTCAGTTCCGCCCGTGCGCTGGATGTTGACAGCGGGCTTCACTCGCACGCCGCCGCTGCCAATCTCCAGTGGTGAGTCCGAGTGTTGTGCGACTTGCGCCGCACCTCCTTGTGCGACTTGCGCCGCACCTCCCCGATCAAGCTCCTCCGGGTAGACCGGTGAGAAGGGCCGCAGGCCGCGCTGTTCCGCGATGCCCTGGCGCGCCACCTCGGCGAAGTACTCCTTCAGTTCCTCCGGCACCACGCGGCTCTCCGGGTCGAACACCGGGGCCGCGCAGCCGATGCCGCAGCTGGTGCACTCCACATGGCAGGCCGGGTTGGCATCGCCGGAGTGGTAGTACTCCCACTCGCGCCACAGGTAGCGCTTGCCAACGCCGCGCGAGATGTGGTCCCAGGGGAGGGTGTCCGCATACTGCTTGTCCTCGTGCACCTCGCCCTCGAGGTCGAAGCCCCACTCGCTGCAGATGTCCTTCCAGACCGACAGCTCGAAGTTGTCAGACAAGAGCGTCTGCCCGCGCCGGAAGGCCTCCTCGATGATGCCGGCCACTTCGCGTCCGCCGCGTGACAGGAGCGTCTCCACCACGCCTTCCTCGGCGTCGTGGTACTTGAAGATGCACTGCCGGCCGTAGCGCTTCAGGAGGTCCAGCAGGCGCGCCTGCTTCTCGCGCGTGATCGCCGTGCGCTCCATGCCCTGCCACTGCAGCGGCGTATGCGGCTTCGGGATCAGCACCGAGCACGAGATTGTCAACCGTGGGCGGCGGTGCCCCTTCTCCTTCGCCATATCGAAGATCTTGCCAACCAGCTCGGCGATCTCATCCATCGCCTGCATCGGCTCGCCGGCGAAGCCCATCATGAAGTACAGCTTGAACTTGTGCCAGCCGGCCTGCATCAGCAGGTCGAATGTGTACAGCACATCCTCCTCGCTGACACCCTTGCGGATCGCACGCCGCGCGGCATCACTGCCGGCCTCGATGGCGATCGTGAGCGAGGTCTCGCGCGGGCGGCGCATCATCACGGACAGCTCCGCGCTCATGCGGTCAGCGCGCAGGCTGGGCAGGGCCACGCCGACGTCCTCGGGCAGCGCGGCCTTGACGCTCTCGACGAGCTGGTAGACCTGCGGGTGGTCCAGTGTTGACAGCGACATCAGCGCGACTTCATCCGCGCCGGTCTTGTTGATCAGCTCGACGGCGGCCTTCGTCAGGTCCTCCACGGTGCGTGCACGCGCCGGCCGCGTGATGTAGCCGGCCTGGCAGAAGCGGCAACCCTGCGGGCAGCCGCGCATCACCTCTAGGTAGACCTTGTCGCTCGGGATCTCGATGAAGCTCTGCACCGGGTTGAGCGGCGGCATGCTCATCGCGAAGTCCTTCGCATAACCGCGCTTGACGCGCAGCGGCATGCCATCGCGGCTGGGGCGGGTGCGCAGGTGTTTGCCCGCCTCGTCATATTCACATTCATAGAAGCGCGGCAGGTACACGCCCTCGATGTCGCGCAGGGCGTACAGGCGCTCCTCGCGCGGCAGGCCCTTCGTGGCCTTCAGGCTGTCGATGATCTCATCGAGGATGCTCTCGCCCTCGCCGTTGACAACCACGTCGAAGAAGGGCGCGATCGGCTCGGCGTTGCACATGCACTGCCCGCCGGCGATCACGATCGGGTCGTCGTCGCTGCGCTCGAGGCTGCGCAGCGGGATGCCGGCCAGGTCGAGCACCAGCAGGCCGGAGGGGTAGGCCATCTCGAAGGTGAAGGAGATGCCAATCGCGTCGAACTCACGCAGGCTGCGCTTGTTCTCAAGGCTCCACAGGGCGACGCCCTTTTCTCGCATCATCTCCTGCATGTCGGGGCCGGGCACGAAGCTGCGCTCGCAGAGGCAGTCCTCGCGGCCGTTGATGTGCTGGTAGATGATCTCCCGGCCGTGGTAGCTCATGCCGAGCTCGTAGAGGTCGGGAAAGACGTAGCAGAAGCGGAAGTCCACCGAGTCCCAGTCCTTGCGGATCTGGCCGAGCTCCTCGCCGATGTAGCGCGCGGGCTTCTGCACGAGGCGCAGGTCCGGGCGGATCAGGCGCTCGAAGTCGGACGGGGAGTGGTGTGTTGCATTCTGCATGGACTGGACATTCTAACGGATGCGCTGCCCATCGCAGAAAACGGAAACGGCGGGCAGCATCGCTGCGTACCCGCCGTTTGGTGTGTCCATTGTCGTGTTGCTAGTCGCTCTCGGTCTGCATGTACGAACGCACGGCGTCGTTGGTGATCTTGATGCTCTGGTTCGTGTTGAAGGTATCCTCGCCGGCGATGCTCTTCTTGCACATCTCAAGCACTTCCTTGGCGCGGATGTAGGAACCCTTCTTGCCGAAGTCCTCCTCCCACTTGGTGAGCACGCCCTCCAGCTTGTCACAGTTGCGCTGCTCAATGGCGCCCTTGGTGTTGATGTCGTTCTCGATTGCGGCAAGCGATGACAGAAGCTCGGTCTTGTAGCGGCCGTGCCCGGAGGTGCCGGGGATGGAGCAGCCGCTGATGTGGACGCCGAGCAGGAGCACCGCAAGCGCCAGAATGGACATTTTCATGATCTTCATGCTTCCTCTCCTGGGTGGTAAAGACCGCAAGATTGTAGCGGTTGAAATTGCCCTGCGCAAACCCCCCGCCGGACTTTGCACCTATAATCTGCGGCAGGCCAGGCTATGGAAAGAACAAGGGAAATACGCAGGGCAGAGCCCCTGGAAACATTTGAAGTGGTCTTCCCGCAGGACCTCAACCCGATGAATACCATGTTCGGCGGTGCTGTCGTGGCACTGATGGACAAGGCGGCCGGGATCGTGGTCAGCCGCTGGGCGCGCCGCGTGGCGGTCACCGCCAGCATCGACGCGATCCAGTTCCTCACGCCACTGCGCCAGGGGCAGATGATCGAGATCCACGCGCAGGTGGCCTACGTCGGCAAGTCGAGCTGCATGGCCCGGGTGCAGGTCTGGGGCAATGACATCGGCTCCGGCGACCGGCACTTCTGCTGCGAGGGCTTCTTCACGATGGTCAGCATGGACTCGAACTTCCGTCCGGTGGCGCTGCCGATGATCCCGGTGGAGACGGAGGAGGAGAAGCAGCTGTGGGACTACGCGCGGCATATCAAGCAGGCGATGCTGGAGCGCCGTGAGCAGGCCCGCCAGATGGCCGAGTAACCCGGCCTGCATGGGGTCGTCCCTGTATAATCGGAGCAGGCATGAGCATTGAAGCCAGCAGCACGGGTGCAGCGCCGCAGCCGATGGGTGATACCGCCCCCGGCCGGGTGAGGCCGCGCAGCCGCGGCTATGTGATTGGCTCCATCGTGGTGGTCAGCGTCTGCCTGCTGTGCATGCTGCTGTTCGCCTACCTGTTCAACCGCCCGCGGCCAGACAGCGGCACGCGCATCTGGCTCTTGAACCATACGCCGGACCAGGTGGTGATCTACAACCCGCATGACGGCGTGCCGGAGAAGAAGTTCCAGGTGGCGGATGGCCTGAGGGGCCTGACATTCTCGCGTGACGGCACCAGCGCCTACGTCTTCAACGTGGTGGACGTCGTCAACAAGTTCACGAAGATCGACACCGCGACCTACCTCAAGGAGGAGAGTGTCGAGGTGGACGGTGTGCCGCAGGGCATCGGCACCTTCCCGGACGACGCTGAAGTGGCGGTGATCACCGGCTCCAAGACCACCGGTGAGGCCGGCGGCTTCGACGTGCTGAGCATGACCGAGAAGAGTGCCGCCGACCCGGGCAAGCAGAAGCGCCTGTGGCGTGTGCGCGACCTGCAGATCACGCACAAGATCGCGGTCAGTGACGACGGCGGGCGGATCTACCTGCTGGATGCCAAGAGCGAGTACCTGACGATCTACGACTACCCGAACCAGAAGCAGCTCAGGCAGGTCAGCCTGCATGGTGCCGCCGAGCAGTTCCTCTACCCGAACACCGGTGACTACTACTACATCTCCGTGCTGCAGCACAATGCGATCTACCAGTTCCGCAAGTCTGACGACGAGATCAACGCGGCCTACATCTACAGCTATGCCGACCCCGAGAAGAGCTACCACAACATCAAGCTGCGCTACATGGATGTTGACAGCGAGGGCAAGTACCTGTTCGCCACCTGCTACGAGGCCAAGACGGTGGCGGTCTGGGAACTTGGCAACCCGGACTACATGCGCCAGTCCGATGAGGTGCGCCTGCCGGTCGGCCCGGACCAGAAGGGCTACCTGTGGGAGGGCCTGCCCTATTACATGCCGGCCTACCGCTTCGGCCTGAAGGGCGGCTATGAGGAACGCCTGAGCTACGTTCCGGGCGGCGAGCGCGTTGCAGTGGACCCGGCCGGCGCCTTCCTGACCATCAATGACGACGAAGGCGCGCTCTACATCTACTACCTGTATGACATCTACAAGGAAGTCAGCAAGCATGAGCCGATCCCGGACATTGCACCGCGCCTGCAGGACCTGCCGGTGATCGAGCCGCACAAGATCATCACGGACCTCGTGCGCAAGGGCGGCGGTGACGTGGAGATCCGCGACCTGAAGATCGCCATCCCGCGCGTGCGCAACCGCAGGGATGCCGCGGCCGCGGAGCAGGACGGTGTGATCGAGTAATGGACTCGCTGCAGGTCACCGTGTATGAGGGGCGCATCCCGGCGATGATCCTGCTCGCGGTCTACCTGGCGGCGGTGGTTGTGCTGTTCCCGCGCGAGATGAAGTTCCTGCGCGAGGTGCAGAATGCGACCACCCGGCGCATCTTCATCGTGCAGGACATCTTCATCCAGGTCTGCATCCTCGGCGTGCTCGTGCCCGCGATCCTGATGAAGGGCGTCAATGAGCAGAATGACAAGCTGCTCGGCCTGCTCCTGATCCTGTCGATGACCGGGCTGTGGCTGTGCGTGATCTGGGCCGGCTGGTCGCGCTACATCTATACCTGTCGTATACTCAGTGAAGGCAGCAAGCGCAGTGCTGAAGAGCTCAGGCGCATCCAGGAGCTGCTCCGACAGAAGGGAATAGATACGGACGAGATAAAGGATGTGGATGCCTGAACTTACGAATCTATGTCTGGGCCTGATGCAGGTGGAGCCCAGTGGCGCAACCGCCGGTGCCGTCAAGATGTTCGTCGTCGTGGGGATCTTCCTCGCGCTCGTGATCACGGCGCTGTACTTCACCATCAAGGCGATCCGCCCGAAGACCGACAACAGCACCACGATGCAGGTGCGTGAGGAATTCAACAAGCAGAAGGATGCGCTGCTGATGGCCGCGCAGGCCAAGAAGGCCAGCCGCGAAGCCCAGGAGAGCGCGCGCCGCGAGGGCGACAAGGACGAGAAGGAAAAGGAACTGCTGCGTGAGCAGGTCGATCCGCAGGCGGCGGTCGGGCGCTCCTGCCCGCTGTGCGGCCTCGAGATCATGGGCGACAGCGAGATCATCATCGACCCCTACAGCGGCACGGCCTACCACTTCAGCGCCTTCCTGCATGACTGGCCGCCGGATACCGAGCGGCCGAAGTTCGTGCTGCGCTGGCCACAGGATAAAATGGTGCGCAGTGAGGACCTGCTGAAGGGTTTCTGAAACCACTGGACGGCAGGCTACGTCACAAGAGACGAGGAAGCAATGGGAAGAACGGCGGCAATCATCATCGCTCTGGTCAGCAGCATCCTGCTGGCAGCTCCCGCGCTGGCCTGCAGTGACTGCAGCAGCCCGCAGGACACGGCCAGGTGCTGCTCGAAGCGCATCTTCGAGATCTCCAAGATCCTCAAGCACCACATGCAGTGCGAGTTCCCGGATCACCGCTGCGCCTTCCCGCTGGACTGGGACCGCACGATCTGCCTTGACCCGGTCTGCCACGAGAACCCGCAGTACTGCGACATCGACCGTGAGATCTGCCTGGAGCCCCCCTGCCACATGCCGGCACTGGCCCTGCGTCCGGTGGAATGCTGCCTGTGCGGCATTGAGCTGACCGGCACGAAGGACCTGATCGTGATCTGCGACGCCTGCCGCAGCCACGACTGAATCCGGTTCTCCGATACCCAGCCAGCGCGAGCGCTACGTCCCGAGGAATGACTTTGTGCGCCTTTCTCGCGCCGGGTCGCTCTGGCCCGACATGATCTGCTGGGACTTCTGCTCAAGCAGTTCCTCAAGTTCATTGTCAACGAGTCCCAGTTCGACGCATTTCGGCCAGAAGTTCCTGCGAAACTCAGAGAGCTGTGGCCTGATCTCAAGCAGGATGAGCGATTCGTATACATCGCGTCGTGTGGCCTTACCGGACAGCAGCTGGTACATCAGGTTGACCCGTTGCCATCTTGCCTGGCCAAGCAGGCTGGGAGGATTTATCAAGAAGACCTCGAATGCGCGCTCGAGAACCTCTAGTTCATTATTGCGGAATGCCCAGAGCGCAACCTCCTGCCAGGCCCTGATTGAAAGCTTGTCGGGCAGTGGTGCCAGCAACTCTTCAAGTTCCGCCTTGCTTGGCTGCTCATATGCCTTGTCGCTGCAGATGCAGCGGATTGCCACGAGATGCAGGCGTCTGGCATATTCAGCGATGCTGCTTTGGCTCGGGATGCTTAACCGGTCAATCAGCTCCTCATATTGCCGCTGGGTGAATCCACCTCGCACGTCATGCCAATAGACCCGGCAATATGCCAGCTCAAGTGGATAAACCAGTGCTGCACGCAGGTTTGAAGACAGCCTGCCGCTGGCAATTTCAGTTCGGGCTGCGTCCAGCAGATGCTCAGCCTCCCCGAAGCTATGGTTGAAAACCGCCTTGGTGACTGGCCTGATCCATTTTTCCTGCCAGGCTTCATATACTGCGAAGTCCTGTTCGAACTGGCTGTCCAGCAACATTGCGTTCTGTGCCATGCCTACAAGATGAACCTGCACCCGCCTGAAGTTGCAACAGCAATTGAAGGTGCCTGAATTTAACTGATTGTCTGCAAATCTTTCAATCATGCTGTCTTAAAGTGACTGGCCCGAAAGACTGCTGGTTGTCCCGCGGCATGTTTGCCCGCATATGCCGCCGAAACCTAATGTCATTGAAATCCGTAGTACCGCTGTTCCTCAAGCGCGGGAACAGGACAGCGCATGAACCGCAATCTACTGCTGATCGCTAGCATCACCTCGGTGTTCGTCATCGCCTTCGCCCTGACCACTTTCCTGCATGAGATCGCGCATGCCCTGGTCGCTGTCGCCTGCAATGTGGCCTGCACCCTCTACCACACTTCAGTCAATTACAAGGATCCGGATGTGCCGGATGCGAGCCGGATAGCGATTGCCGCCGCCGGACCCTTGTTCTCCCTTCTGCAGGGCATGCTTGGCCTGCTGCTGGCAAGGCGTTTGTCCCCCGGAATGGCCCGGCTGTTCTGGCTGTACTGCGGCAGTATGGGCATGATGGTCTTCCTGGGCTACATCGCAATCGGACCATTCGTGCCATACGGCGACTCTGGCCAGATCATCCGCATCCTCTCTCTCGGCCAGTCGCTGACAATCCCTCTCGCAGTGCTTGCCATGTTCGGACTGGCATGGACCTTCCGCTCCATCACAAGGCCGCTGCGTGATGACCTGCTCCACATCCGGCAGGGAATGTCCGAACCGCGGCCATCGATTGCCATCCTGGCCCTGCTTCCGCTGCTGGTCGGGGGAGTCCTCAACGTGGCCCTCAGCCTGCCGGCTCCGACCTTCCTCAGCCTGGTGCTGCCAGTCAGTGTCTCGCTGGCAATGCTGCCGGCGGCAATCCGCATCGCGCTCAAGGCCAGGCCGGAGGATGCACCGGAAATGGGAATCGGAAGTGTCACCTGGATGCCAGTGATTGCCATGTTGCTGCTGCTGGCACTGTCACGTGTGTTGGCAATCGGAATCAGTCTGTAGCGCCCATCACGGCATCTTCGATTGAAGGCGTGGTTGCTGAAGGCCTGCGAAACAGTAATCCGGCAAGCACTGCGAGCACTATCGTTGTCAGCAGGATTTCAATGGAATCGGCCATGAAGATCGGCATCTTTGCCCGCTGGTACGGGGATGATGCCTCGCTGCTGCCATCGTTGAGCAACTTGGTGATCTTCCATGCCAGGGTTCCGAGCCTGGTGTACAGCCAGATTGCGAGCAGTCCGATGCCAATCCCCGGCAGGACAGGCCCGGGCTTTGTCCATGTGAAGAGTGCCAGGGGCAGCAGGCAGTAGAACAGGACGCGCAGTGCCTCGGTCAGGAGGATTGCCATCAACAGCACAGTCGTTTCAAACGGGAGGCTCCAGGTCCTGAAGATCGCCAGCATGTCACCCTGGATCATTCCCACCATGCCGATCATCTGGTTCAGGGTAAACAGGGCGAGCAATGGCACCAGTACTGGCCACAGGGTCCGCCACACGATTGCCAGTTGTGCTCGCCTGAACAAGTGCCAGTGAGGTGCATAGGTCACCAGGAATTGCGGCGGCTGGCAATTGTTCAGCCGGTCAAGGGCAAGGTACTGGAATCCACCATACAGCGCATACATGAACAGTGCGGCGATCCACGATGACAGCCGGGCAACGGGATGATTGGCGACCAATTCAGGATTCAGGAACTTCATGGCCAGGGCAAATGCCAGCACACCGAAAACCACTATTCCCGCCTGGAACCACCGGGCTTTGCTGAACCAGTGATGGTTGGCAGCGAGCCATTCGCGGTCGCGCTTATCGAGCCATTCCTGCAGGTAATCACCGCCAGAGCCGGGCTGGTCCGTGTGGCCCGTGTCCCGCTCCTGTTCCCGCATGGCCTTGTCCCCCGGATTGCAAGCTGACTGAGTTTATCAGACAGTGCTCAGGGCTGGCATTTATTCTGAAGATCAGGTGGCATGCCGCCGCTGAGTCACTGTGTTCACTGTTGTCATCCTTTCGGATGGCCGCCCGGCGGCGTGGGCGCCGCCGCTACTGATTACTTTATCCAGACTCCCCACTCCAAACACCAAACTTCCCAGGATCAGGTGGCAGCATGCCGCCGCTAAGTCACTGTGTTCATTGGTAACTGCTTGATGAAGACTGTTGCCAGACCCTCGTCATGCCCCGGTCGCTTTGCCATTCCATGGGAATGGCCTCCTGTCAGGCCATGGGCCTGACCTCCCTAAACCGTAACTTCCGCGCGACCCCGCCTGCGGCGGGACTTCGCCTTCGACTCAGCCCGTAACTTCAACCCGACCCGGACACGCGAATGCGTTGCCGCAGGGTCAGACCCGCGAGTGCTTGCACGAGCGGGTAGGAAATCATGTAACTTCAGCGCGATCCCGCCTGCGGCGGGACTTCGCCTTCGACTCAGCCCGTAACTTCAACCCGACCCGGACACGCGAATGCGTGGCCGCAGGGTCAGACCCGCGAGTGCTTGCACGAGCGGGCACTAAACTTAAGTAACTTCCGCGCGACCGCCGGCGACTGGTTCGCCGGCCAGCGCCAGACCGACGAGCCCTTGGGCGATTCGGCAGCTCAATCAGTCGTCATCATCCAGCAGGTCGGCGTGGTCCTCCATCTCCTGCGAGAGCCAGGGCTTCATCTCCTCGTCATCCAGCACCGGGCCCTGCTGCCAGTTGCCGATCACGTCAGTCACGATCTTCAGCACCTGCAGGCGGGCATGCAGCTTGTCGTTGCCAGCCACCAGGAACCAGGGGGCGTAGGGCCAGTTGGTGCGCTTGAACATCAGGTTGGCATGCTGCATGTACTCTTCCCACAGCTCGTTATTTCGCCAGTCCTCCGGCGTCAGCTTCCAGGCCTTGTAGGGGTTATCCTTCCTGAGCTGGAAGCGCGCGAGCTGCTCCTCATGGCTGATCTGGATCCAGAACTTGAGGATCAGGTAGTCCTCCTCAACCAGCACCCGCTCGAGGTTCTCCACCTGGGAGAAGGCGCGTTCGTAGGCCGCGTCGTCACAGAGGCCCTCGATATGCTCCAGCATCAGCCGGCCATACCAGGAGTAGTCGTCCAGGATGCAGATCCGGCCGCGCTTGGGCAGGCGCATCCAGAAACGCCGCAGGTAGTGGTGGATCATGTCGGAGCTGGACGGTGGGCCAAGCGAGTGCACGCGATACCCGCGCGGGTCGAGGTACTGGATCAGGCGCTTGATCGCACCACCCTTGCCGGCGGCGTCCATCCCTTCGAAGATCAGGATCACGCGCATGCCGGTCTGGCCGATCTTGTGCTGCATGCGCACCATGCGCAGCTGCAGCTGGCGCACGGTCTCGTAGTAGTTCTCGCGGTCAACCAGCGGACTCATGTCCAGCTTGGACAGCTTGGTCGGGGTCTCGATGCTGCTCAAGCGGCGCACATCGAGGTTGGAACGGTCCGTGGTGAATGTGGTCGGAGCGCCGCTCAGGGCCTGCTGGTAGATGGAGCCGGCCGGGACATCGGGCGGGACGTCTATCCCGTCGCCATCTGTGCCCAGACCCTTGCTGTCATCGGCTGCCATGCAGGAGAGATTATAGTGCGGGGATCAGCCCGCCGCTTCCGCGGCCTTCTTCTCCCAGCCCTTCGCTTCCTTCACCCGCTGCAGCACGATGAAGCCGAACAGGAAGAACAGGATGATCAGGCCGAATACCCAGCGATGCGCTGCCGCTTCCGCAATCGGGCTGGCCAGTTCCTCCGACATGCCGGATGCCGTCAGCGTGGCGAGACCGCTGTTGTAGAAGGCGTCACGCACCAGACCGCTGGCAGCGGGAGAGATCATTGCCGGCACCAGGCTCGTGAGCATCCACAGCCCCATGAAGCTGCCGGCCTGGTCCTTGGGCATCAGCGAGCAGCCGAAGGCCCAGTCGCTGGCAACGAATGCCCCCCAGCCGATGCCGAGCACCGCGCCGGAGCTGATTGCGGTCCAGACATCACCGGTGAGGATCAGCGGCAGCACCATCGAGCCCGAGAGCAGGATGCCGAAGCCGACCGTACGCTTCTTGCTCTGCCAGTTGGAGAGCGGTGCACTGATCAGGTTGCCAATCAGGCCGCCGATCAGGAAGAACACCATCATGCCCGCCAGCACGATCTCAAGGTAGCTTTCGATGCTATCGGGCCCGACCCCGAGTGAAATCAGCCAGCCTTCCCGGTCGAGGTTGATCTGCGTGTAGTAATTCACCCAGTCAGTGAAGACCGTGTAGCCGAAGTAGATGAAGGCCCGGCTGCCTGACAGCCAGATGAAGTTCGGATGCGCCCGCAGGTCCAGCCCGAAATAGCTCCTGGCAACAGTGCTGAAGATGTTGCTGCCGTTCTTGATGTAACGCACGGTCGTGCCGGGGAACAGCGTGAACTGGCGGATGCGCTCGCCGACATCCTCATGCCGCAGGTCCTTCTTTCCCTCAGGACGCCAGGCCCGGTCCAGCATGCGCTTGCGGAAGGCCTCCTCGATGTCATCACGTTTCTGCTGCATCCAGCGCACTTCGTCGATGCCGAAGTAGGTGAAGGCCAGTGTTGTCAGCAGCACGATGAAGTACAGAGCCAGCATCACCATGTTCGACTGCGGCCGGTCGAGGTCCGCCAGCGACATGCCGATGTAGGCCAGCAGGCCGACGAGCACGCCACCCATGTTGTTGAGTCCCATGATGCTGCCGGCCACGTTCTCCTGGCTCTTGGGCACGAGATCCGGCAGCAAGCTCTGGAAGGGCACGGCGGCGAGGTTCAGGCAGAAGCTCATGAAGGCGTAGGCGGCGAACAGCTGCCAGTAGCCCGGTGCCAGCATGAACAGGGTGATGCCGAACAGGCCGGACAGGATGCCTGTCAGGATGAACGGCCTTCTGCGGCCTCGCTTGCTCCAGGCGTGGTCAGACAGGAATCCGCTGACAAGCTGGGTAATGATCACCACGGCGCTGCCGGTGCTGTCCAGCATGCCACGATAGAAGCCGAGCTGAGCCAGTGTGCCCTGCTCCGAGAGGATGAACTCGCGGATGCGGTTGGGCATGATGAACAGCTGGTTGGAGGTCCAGAAGAACTGCAGGCCGAACCAGATGGCCGACATGTTCATGATGTGGATCAGCTGCAAGCGCCTTGGCGGTTCGTGATCCTCTACGGCTTGGATTGCAGCCTCGTCCATGGGCTCATTCTAGCAGGACAGGTCGTGATTTTGATTAATATAATGTGTGCCCCAAGCGATTATCTAACCGGCTGGCTGCATTGAGTGCAGGATTCCAGCCGTCTCATTGATTGGGCGTGGATAACTCCAGACAACAGATCCGGGGCAGCAAGGTCACCAGGCATCCCAGGTTCAGGCGCGTGCTGCGCGGCTGCATCTGGACACTGGTGGCTGCGTTCGTGCTGATGGCGGCCGGCTCCCTCATCCTCTCCCGCAACGCTGACCGCCTGCTGAAGGACCGCATCATCCGCATGGCGGATGAATCCCTCAACGGCGAACTGGTGTTCAGCAATATCAAGGTCGACCTGTTCGGCCGCGCGGTGTTCAAGGACATCACACTCACGCTCAATGGTGAGAGCGACCCGGTGATCACGGCCCGCAGTGCGGTGGTCAGCCTGGACCTGTTGAACCTGATCGGCCCCAACCGTGGCCAGGTGGCAATCGTTGCCGAACTGGTCGAGCCGCATGTGAAGCTGATCCGCCTGCGTGACGGCACGACGAACCTCGAGAAGCTGATCAAGGAGCCGCCGCAGGAGAAGAAGCAGGAGAACTTCGGCCTCAGCCTGCGCATCAGCAACGGCACGCTGGACTTCGAGGACCGCTGCCTGCTGTCCAGCGACTACCCGCGGATTGAGGCGACGGAAGGCCCGCTGGCGGACCTGCTTAAGGAACTCAACTACGACATCCTCGCCCCGGCGGAGACCAGGCCCCACAAGGAAGAGATCAAGCTGCACGGCAGCGTCAATGTCAACAGCGGCCGCGGCGAGCTGAGCTTCGCGATCAACGCCGTGCGGCCCGATGACGGCGGACGGCTGACCGTCAGCGGGGATGCCGGCACGGAGAGTGGCAGGCTGGACATGCGCATCCAGGGCCGCGACATCTCGGCCAGCAGCCTGCAGGAATATGGCAACGCAATCTTCCCCGCGCTGACGATCCTGCCCGAGTGGGAGGAACAGCCCGGCATTGCGAAGCCCACGGTGGCGGCGGTGGTGCGCACTGTCGATTTCAGGTTGCAGCGCAAGGACCTCGAATCGCCCTTCAGCCAGGTTGTCAGTGCGGACATCGAGGACACGAGCTTCAACAGTGATACTTTCCCGTTCCTCGCGCTGGAAAATGCGGAGATCCGCTATGACCAGGCGAAGGATGAGCTTGAACTGAACAAGCTGTCGCTGAGTGGCGCGGGCACCGAAATCACTGGCTCCGCGCAGTTTGGCCCTGATTCCGGCGAGCTGGGCGGCCGTGTCACGATCAAGGCGACCGACATCGCGCAGCTGCTTGCGCAGCTTCCCTACGAGGGGCCGGAGGTCAGTGGCAGCATTGAACTGGACCTGCGACCCGGCGGGACCCTGGACGATCCGCAGGTGGCGGCAGGCTTCACCGGGGGCAAGCTCAGCTACGACGGCCATCTGCTGGGACGGCCCGGTGGACGGATCGAGCTCAATGGGAACATGCTGCAGCTGGACAGCCTGCGCTTCAGCGGCGGCGAGCTACCGGTCAGCGCCAGTGGCAGCCTCGACATCGAGAAGCTGACCGGCGAGCTGAGCTACGAAGTGACGAAGGCTGACATCGCTACCCTGCTCGGGATGGCGAAGGAGCAGATGCCGGAGGATGCGCGGAAGCTAAGCGCGGCTGGCAAGCTCAGTGCGAAGGGCAGCCTCAGCCTCAAGGACAAGCAGCTGACTGCGCTCGATGCGCAGCTAAACGCCAGCGGTGTCGAGTTTGAGGGTGTGAGACTTGGCAACATCCGCGGCGGGGCCTCGATGAAAGGTGAACGGATCGCCTTCAATGAGCTGCAACTCAGCGGCGGGCAGGTCCCGCTGACCCTCAATGGCAGCCTTGACCCCGAAAAGGGCGATGCGGAGCTCAGGTTCAAGCTGGGCAGGACCGGCCTCGCGGAACTGCTGGCACTGGCCGATGAGCAGCTGCCGGCGGACGTGAAGGACCTCAAGCCCTCGGGCACCGTCAGTGCGGATGGCAGCCTGAACATGCAGGCCAGGAAGCTGAGCAGCGCTTCCGGCACCCTGAATGGCAACACGCTGGTGGTGGCGGGCGTCAAGCTCGGCACGGTGGCGGCGAAGGTCTCGACCGCGGACGGGAAGCTGAAGGTGGAGAACGCCAGCTTCAGCGGCGGGGAGGTCCCGCTCAAGCTCAGCGGCAGCTCGGACCTGGCCTTCCAGAATGGCAGTTTCAGCATCGAGGCCGGGCCGCTCGGAGTTGACAAGGCCGCCACCCTGGCCGGCCGCTTCAGTGACAAGCCGCTGGACACGATGGGCCTGACTGGCAACCTGAAGGCCAGCGGCAAGCTGGGCTTTGAGAAGGGCAAGCCCTCCAGCACGCTCAGCCTGACTAGCGACCTTCTTGAGAAGGATGGCAACCGGCTGGAGAAGCTGAGCGTGAAGGGCAGCCTGAAGGGTTCCAGCTTTGAGCTGGATGCAGCGACGGCGACCTTCGTGACGGCCGAGGCTCTGGACCTCGGCGGATTCAGCAGCCCGGCCCCGCTCCGGGTGCCGCTACGCGTGGGCGGCAGTGTCAGCTCAACCGGCAAGGACAGCGCCGTCTCGCTGGTGGGCAGCGCGAGCACGGAGAACCTGCAGCCCAGCCAGGCGGAGCTGAGCTTCAAGCTGGTCGGGCCGGCTGACAGTCCGCAGCTGCGCGCGCAGCTGAAGACAAACCATGACAGCGAGCCGCTGGTTGTCAATGTCGAGGCCTATGTGTCCGGCGGAATGAAGCCGGCCACGGCCAAGCTGACCTGGTACGATTCACAGCTGTTCTATGACGGCAAGGCGGACCTGGCAAAGCAGGCCTTCGACGGCCACCTGACCGCTTCCCAGATCAGCCTTGACAAGTTCATTGACGACGAACACATCAGCGGCGAGTTCTCGCTGGACGGCCAGCTCAGCGGCACGGCCACGCAGCCCACCCTGACCGGCCGGATGGCCAGCCCGCGCATCAGCTATGTCAACGGCAAGAGCCGCCATGACATCACCGACCTGGCAATCGGCTTCAAGCTGAAGGATGGCAATGCCGTCAGCGTCAGCAACGGCAAGTTCCTGCTGGACCGCCAGCCCTTCAGCGTGGATGGCGTGCTTGGTACGGGCGGAGCTGACCTGACCATCGAATGCCGCGACTTCAACCTGCTCAGTGCACTGGCACTGGTACCGACCACGGCGGACAGTGGCCCGAACCGCACCGCCAGCCAGGTGATGAAGGTTGACAGCCATGGCCCGCTGACGGTCAAGCTCAGCGGCACGGTGGAAAAGCCGAATGCCGCCGTCAGCTACTCCAGCGGGGCGGGCCAGGTGAACGGCACGCGCTTCGACTCAGCCAAGCTCAAGGCCACGGTCACGAAGGACCAGGCCGTACTGGACAGCTTCGAGATCATCTCCGCCAGCGGCAGCGCAAGCGCACAGGGCGGGGCGACCTTCGACCCGGTGCGCTTCAATGCCGACGTTGACATCCGCAGCTTCGATGTGCAGATCCTGACGGCGCTGGCCGGTGGCACGGCGCTCGGTGAACTGCGCGGCCAGCTCAACGGCAGCATCCGCGCCAGCGGCGGCACGGAAAGCTACAGCGCCGATGGCGACATCACGCTCAACAAGGGCCGCTTCGGCGACGTTGACATCTCCGAGCTGAAGGCCAGCCTGCGCACCCATCCGGACGGGATCGAGATCACCGGCGCACGGCTCACGGCCAGCGGCACGACACTGACGGCCAGCGGCATCATCGCCAGTGACCTGAACCACAGCCGGGTCAGCGCCAAGGCCGAGCAGATCGACCTGTCGCTGTTCAACCCGCTGATGCCCAAGGGTGGGGCGCAGCTGGACGGCATCGTCAGCCTCGATGCCAAGCTCAGCCCGTCCAAGGGCAACTACCCGGACGTGGATGTCACGATCGCTGACAAGGGCAGCGGGATCACGGTGGACGGCAGCCGGATTGACAAGCTGACGGCCAAGCTGACACTGCGTGGCGACCAGGCCACGCTCAACCCACTGCGCATCGAGAAGGGCGGCAGCAGCCTGAATGTGGGCGGCAAGCTGGACTTAAGCCAGCTCAAGCCCGGCAGCCGGCGCATCCCGCTGGACCTGAGCGTCACCGCCGACAGCTTCCAGCTTGACGACATCGCCGGCTTCCTGCCGGATGAAGCGGCCAGCCAGATGCCTGGTGGCAACATCACCTGCAACATGTCGGTGAAGGGCAACTCGCTCAGCCCGGTGATGAATGGTGAGCTGGCGCTGAACATCCTGCGCATGCCGCCTGCCCTGCCGCTGGACCTCGCTGAGCTGCGCGCGCAGTTCAGCATGAAGAACAACGAGTTCAGCATCCGCAGCATGGACCTCGTGCCGAATGACAGCAGCTACTACGCCACACGCGTGACCGGCTCAGCCCGGCTGGCATTCAATCCGCCGCGGGTTGCGGACGGTTCCGTCTCGATCGTGTTCTCCGAAGGTGGCAACCATTCGCGCATCTCGCTGCGCACGCCGAACGCACGCGGTGACCAGGTGAAGGCCTTCGAGGGCACGCTCGGCGGCACGATCCAGCTGCGCACCAGCCAGGACCTCGTGCACCCGGATGACGCCGGCACGCAGATCTGGGTGATCAGCGGCAACCCGGTGATCAACGGTGGTAGCGGCGAGAGCAACTTCCGCTACGCGCCGGGCCCGAAGCGCGAGCCAAGCTCCGCCAAGGTGCCGCTCCGCTTTGACAACCTGACCGTGATGGTGATGCCGGGATCCAAGTTCACCACCGGCGACGGCCTGCTGGAGATGGACTCCGCGATCCACACCGAGCCGCCGGGACTCGTGATCAACGGCATCCCGAATGCGCTGCTGGCCTCTGACCAGCTCAGCATCCGCGGCAACGTGATCCTCGACCGCGGCACGCTGCGCGCATTCACCAACACCATGCGGCTGGATGAGTCCAGGCAGAACCGCCTGCACTTCACCGGCATGACCACGAACACCGGCCTGTTCCCCTACCTGACGGCGCGCGCCAGCACCACGCTGAAGGGTGCGCTGCGCAATGAGCAGCAGAATGCGCTCGGGCCGACCAACAACGACCTGAAGGTCAACTTCGACTTTGACAACGTCCAGCTGGACCCGGAAAGCGACATCATGAGCAAGGTGCGCCTGACCAGTGAACCGCCACGCTCGCCGAACCAGATCAAGGTCTACCTGCTGGGCGGTGTCGGCACGCTGCTGTCCGGTGAAGGTGAGCTGTCCGACGTCGCCCGTGAGGAGCTGCTCGGGCTCGGTGGCAACTTCCTCAGCGGCCAGCTGGAGAAGGGACTGGGGCTGGACAGCGTGACGATCGCCGGCAGTGGTGACATCAACAACCCCTTCCATGTCGGCGCGGAGAAGGATGTCAACGACCGGCTGCGGGTGGGCTACTTCCGCGACTTCTACGACTCACTGGGCACCAGCGAGGAGATCAGCTTCAAGTACAAGCTGTTCGAGGAGCAGCTCGGCAGCCGCTACAAGGGCGTCAACCTGCAGTTCAACGTGAAGGACGACGCGCTGCAGGGCAGTGGCAGCGAGATCATGCTGCAGTATACTTTCTCATTCTGATGCCGCGCCACCGCATAGATCGCACGCCGCGCAGCCGGCAGGGTGAGCTGCCCGGGCCGCCACGCTTCAGCACCCAGCAGCTGACAATCGCCGTGGTCGTGGTGTTCGCACTGTTCATCGGGATTTCCTGGTTCCTGAGCAACTACACTCCCGGCAGGCTGTCGCCAGACCGCAGCTATGTGCTGCCGGCCGGCTGGCCCTTTCCGGGGCTGGTGCCGCCGCGCGGTTCACAGGCGGCAGTGAGTCCTGACTTCCTTGCCATCTCAACTGCAGCCAGCGGATTGAGCTTTGAGACCACGGAAGATGGCGAACTGAAGCGCGGCATCAGCTTTGAGCACTCCGCGGAGCCGCAGCGGGTGGTCGACTACTTCGGCGAGATGCTTGCGGAGGCGAAGTATGTCAACGGTGGGCGCAAGTCCACCGGGCGCAATTCGGAGAATGTGCTGGCCGTCTGGAATTCGGAATACGACAACATCTCGATCGTGCTCAGCGGATTCGAGGGCCGCTACGAACTGGTCGTGATCGGCAACTGAGCCGGAAGGTTGCAGTTTGGTGGTTGGAATGGGGAGGTTTGAAGGGATAAGCTCGATCATTTCCACCAGGTTTCCTGAATCAGCGCAATAATGTAATGCCCCTGTCATTGTTCGACTGGTTTCGCAGGGAAAGCTGATACTGGACGGAACACCTTGATCGCACCACGGATCCTCAGGGATCTCAAGACATATGACTTGCCGACCTTCCGCGCCGACCTGCTGGCCGGCCTGAGTGTCGGCGTCGTGGCCCTGCCGTTGGCGATGGCGTTTGCGATTGCCAGCGGCCTGCCGCCGGAGCGCGGCCTGTTCACGGCCATCGTGGCTGGCCTGCTGATATCCGCACTTGGGGGCAGCAGCGTGCAGATCGGCGGGCCGACCGGAGCCTTCGTGGTGATCGTGGCCGGCATCAGCGCGCAGTTCGGCTACAACGGCCTTGTAATGGCAACGCTGATGGCCGGCCTGCTGCTCTTGCTGTTCGGCATCTGCCGGATGGGGGACATGATCCGCTACATCCCCTTTCCGGTGGTGACCGGCTTCACCGCCGGTATCGCGCTGATCATCGGCTTCACCCAGCTGCGTGACCTGCTCGGCCTGCGGATGGAATCCCCCTCCGCCGAGTTCCTGCCGCGCCTGGCCGAATACCTCGCAGCCCTGCCGACGATGCAGCCTGCCTCGCTGGTGCTCGGTGTGGCAACGATTGTGCTGGTGTCGCTGGGGCGGCGCTACCTGCCTAAGTTCCCCACGATGCTCGCCGTGCTGGTGCTCATCAGCCTGGCGGCGCACTTCCTCGGCAGCGGGGTTGAGACAATCGCATCGCGCTTCGGAGAACTGCCGCGAGCTCTGCCGGCGCCGGCATTCCCGCTGTTTGACTACGAAATGCTGCGCCAACTGGTCGGCCCGGCCTTCACGATCGCAATGCTGGCTGCGATTGAGTCCCTGCTCAGTGCGACCGTGGCGGACGGCATGACCGGCGAAAGCCATGACCCGAACACCGAGCTCGCTGCGCAGGGGATTGCCAACATCGGTTCCGTGCTGCTGGGTGGCATCCCGGCCACGGGCGCGATTGCCCGCACGGCCACGAATGTGCACTGCGGCGCGCGCACCCCTGTCGCCGGCATCATCCACGCCATCAGCCTGGCGCTCCTGCTGGCCCTGCTGGCGCCGCTGGCCGGGCATATCCCGCTTTGTGCGCTGGCCGGAATCCTGTGCGTGATCGCCTGGAACATGTCTGAGCGGCAGCACTTCGCCCGCATCCTGCGCGCCCCGCGCTCCGACAGTGCAGTGCTTGTGATCACCTTCCTGCTGACCGTGCTGGTTGACCTGACAGTGGCCGTGGAAGTTGGCATCGTGCTGGCCAGCCTGCTGTTCATCCGGCGCATGTCGGAGGTTTCCACGATCACAAGCCCTGGACAGCGCCGCAGCACCGACCCGCTGCCGGATGAGCAGGCGGATGCCGCCGAGCAGGAACTGCCCGACGGAGTGGAGGAGTATGAGGTGCAGGGGGCGTTCTTCTTCGGGGCCGCCAGCCGCTTCCGCGAGACCCTGTTCATCGCCGGCCGCTCATCCCGTGTCGTCATCCTGCGCATGCGCAATGTCCCGGTGATGGATGCCACCGGCAGCCACCTGCTGCGGGAGTTCGCCGAGTCCTGCCACAGGGCCGGACGCCAGCTGGTGCTGTCAGGCGTAGCACCGCAGCCGCTGTCGGTGCTGCAGCGCAGCGGAATGCTGGAGCTGATCGGAGCTGACAATGTGCTGGCCAGCTACACCGATGCTGTGCAGCGGGCGCGAGAGATCATCGATGGCAGCGGGGCGGAACGCGAGTAGTCAGTGGTCAGTGGTCAGAAGGCAGCCGGCTTGTACCGTGCATCCGCTACAACCCACAACCTATGTCCCAGCTCCTAGTACGCCCCTTTCCTTGACAACACGGCGGGGATCGTGCGCAGGATGATCAAGAGGTCGAGCCCGAGGCTCCAGTTGTTGATGTAGTGCAGGTCGAAGTCGATGCGCTGCTGGTAGCTTGTGTCGCTTCTTCCACTGACCTGCCACAGCCCGGTCAGGCCCGGCGGCACGGTCAGCAAGAGCGTGGCCCACTGGCCGTACTTCTCCTGTTCCTTCTCGACGATCGCGCGCGGGCCGACCAGTGAGCAGTCGCCGCGAATGATGTTGATCAGCTGCGGCAGCTCATCGAGGCTGGTCTTGCGCATGATGCTGCCCCACTTCGTGATGCGCGGGTCGTGCTTCAGCTTGTACTTGTCGTCAAAGCCGTCAAGGTCCACCTTAACCTGCGCCGCGTTGGCAATCATCGAACGGAACTTCACGGCGCGGAAGCGGCGGCCGAACAGGCCCATCCGCTCGTGCGAGAAGAACACCGGCCCGGGCATCGTGACGAGGATGCCGAGGATGCACACCAGCCACAGCGGCAAGGTGAGGACCAGCAGCAGCGTGCCGAACAGCACGTCCACCACGCGCTTGATGCGGCGCATCTGCTCAAGGTCCGCGCTGTTCTTGACGTTCAGCACAGCCACGCCCTCGAGGTTGGCAACCGACAGCGCGCCCTGGGTGGAGGCCCGTGGCAGCAGGCTGATGCCGGCCCGCGGCGGGCTGTTGCCGAGCCGTTGCCACAGCGCTTCGGACTGGGCGGAGTCGCAGAAGATCCAGTCGTAGCCATCCTCCGGCAATTGGCTGGCATCCTCGAAGTGGCCCGCCAGGCGGAAGCGCCCGCGGCCGGCCTCAAGCTGGCGCACGAGGTAGTCCGCCAGTTCGCTGCGTCCGAGCACGACGGCGGTGGCCCGGCCACCGAGCAGGCGGCGGCGGATGCGTCGTGTTGCCATCAGCAGCAGCCAGCTGAGGAACACTGCCAGCAGCAGTGCCAGGCGGCTGTCCGGCAGCTCACGCATCGTGAAGGTCAGGATGATCGTGGCAACCAGTCCCTCGGCGACGGAATGCGTCAGTGAGGCCAGCTCGGCGGAGAAGTCCTGCTTGAGCCGTGCGTAGTACAGGCCGTGCAGGGAGAAGATGAACAGCCACAGCGGCAGCGAGTAGACGGCGAGCCGCATCCAGTCGGCCTGCGGGATGTCTCCGAGCGGCGCCGCGATCCAGCCGCTGCCGAAGCGGGCGAAGTGCGCCAGCCAGTAGCCGGCGAGGATCGCCAGTGCATCCACCAGGAGCAGGATCAGCTGTGGCCCGCGGGGCATGGGAGTATTTTAGGGGAAGTGGGAATAGTTGGCGTAGTTTGAATAGTATTAATAGTTCAGGGTGCCAGACATCAGCTTTCAGGGAAGAAGCAAGGCAGTACGTTGCCAAAGACTGATCTCGTGGTAACGGGTAACTTCGGAAGACAAGGATTCTCTGCTTCCCAATCCCAGATGGATTCCACTATTCGCACTATTCAGACTGTTAAGACGTGTCATTGTGCGCAAGCAAGTTGCGCACCTCCTAGCCGCCCTGTTCCGCCTGCTGCAGCTGCATTGCCAGGCGCTGCAGCATGCCGTTGAGCTGCGGCTGGTTCAGCGCTGCAATCTCCTGCATGATGCGGCCGGCCTCGCGCCGGTCGCCGCTCTGCAGCATCGCCTGCAGCAGGTTGAAGCCGACATTCGGGCCATGCACCTTCAGGTCGTACACCGGCAGTACCAGCTCCAGCATCTCGGCGGCCAGTCCGGCGCGTCCGAGGATGCCGCTCACCGCCAGCAGCGATTCCGCCGGACGTGCCTTGCCGGCCTCGATCGCCTCGGCAAGGGTCAGCAGAGCAGAGCCCTTGGCATCATCCTTCAGGTCAACCTCGGCCAGGCGTACGCGCGCCATGTAGGCTCCGGGAAGCTCAGCCACCTTCTCAAGCGCGTCAACGTAGGCATCCTCACCGCCGGTGCGGCCGGCGATACCGGCGTACCAGTACAGCGCGTTCTCCATGTTCGGCTCATGCTCCAGCGCTTCCCAGAGCAGCGCGCTGACCTCCGGTTCCGTCTCCGTGCCGGCCTTCTGCGCCGCCACCTGGGCCTGGTTGACGAGGATCACCGCACTCTTGCCGTGCGCCTTGATGTGGTCCTCCAGCAGCTTGCCGGCATTGGCGGCCGCCCCGTTGTGGATCAGGGCCTGGCTGTACAGCGCGGTGCCGCGGATCGGGTCGTCGTCAATCTCGAACAGGTGCTTGGCAGCCTCCAGCACCTCGCGGAACATGCGGTGCGTGAAGCCGTCCATGATCAGGTTGGCAAGCTCGCGCGGCTCATCCCAGGCTGCCTTCAGGTTGTCAGGCAGGATCTCCGTGCGCCAGGCCTCGCGGTCCACCTGCAGGGGCAGGCCGTTGCCAAGCCGGATCGTGATCTGGTTTTCCTGTTGTGGCGTGCTGTCCATCTACTGCTCACCGCCTTCGCCGGCCTCAGCATCACCGGCGTCCTCGTCCTCGATCCCGGCAGCCGCGTTGAACATCTGCCACCAGGGCTTCATGCGCCGCTCCTCCTGCTTGTCCATCGTGTCGAGGTACTCATTGAACTGCGGGTTGTTCAACGCGCGGATCGGCTTGACGATCTGGCGGGCGTCACTGTGGCGCCCGGCATCGGTCATTGCCTGGGCTAGGTTCATGCCGACGTATGGCCCATGCTTCTGGAAGTTGTACACCGGCGCCAGCATGTCGATCATCTCCTCGGTGAGGTGGTACTGCGCCATCGCGGAGCTGATCCCCAGCAGGATGTTGCCATCCCGGCGGGCCAGGTCGAGGATCGACTCGTACAGCTCGATCGCGCCCTCGTTGTCACCTTCCTCCAGCAGGATCCCGCCGAGGCGGATCTGCGGCAGGAAGCTGCCCGGGAAGTCACAGGCTTCACGCAGGCGGGCCTTCAGCCCGTCCATGCCGTCCTTCTTCTTCCCGTCCAGCGCGTACCAGTGCAGGGTGTTCTCGTTGTTGGGGCTGAGCTTCAGCGCCTCACGCAGCTGCTCGCTGACGTCGGCGTCCTTGTTGCGCTCCACCATCAGCTTGGCCTTGCCAGCCAGCATGTTGCCCGTCGGGCCGGCCACATCGATGAATTCATCGATCAGCTGCTCGCACTCATCGAGCTTGCCGAGCCTCAGCAGCACGTGCGCCAGCAGGCTGGTGCCGCGCTCGAGGTTGCGGTCGATCTCCTGCAGGTGCCAGGCGGCCTGCTCGATCTCAGCGTAGAAGCCCCCCTGGACAGCCTGCTGCAGCAGTGCGAACAGGGCATCCGGGTTCTTCCAGTGCAGCTTCACGTTCTGTGGGATAACGTGCTTGGCCCACTGTTCGCGGGAGAAGCGCACGCGCTGGCCCTTGTCGTTGAATGCGTAAAGGAACTGCTCCTGCGGTTCCTGCTTCGCCGTATCTGTTGGTGTCTGATCGCTCATTTGTTTCTCGCTGGATTGCAGGAATAGAACCTTACCAGCTACCGCGGGCTTTTGCCATTGCCGGGCAGTAAAGCACAAAGGGGGTCCAATGCCGCTTTGTACCGGGCGGTGCAGACTGCTTGCTAGAATATTCCGACCAACAGGACCGGTGTGAACATGAGCGAAATCGACAGTCAGTTCCTCATTCCGTTTACGGATGAGCATGAAATGGTGCGTGAGACCGTGCGGGGGCTGGTCAACGACCGCATCGCCCCGCGCGCCATAAGCCTCGACGAGAGCCATGCGTTCCCGCATGAGGCGATGCAGGAACTGGCTGAGCTTGACCTGCTGGGCATCTACGTGCCTGAGGAATTCGGCGGGGCCGGGATGGACTTCGTGGCCTACGTGATCACGATGGAGGAGCTGGGCCGCGGCTGTGGTTCCACTGCGCTGACCTATACTGCACACACCGGACTGTGCATCACCCCGATCACCATCCTCGCCAGTGATGAGCAGAAGAAGCGCTGGCTGCCGGAGCTGTGCAGCGGCAAGAAATACGGCTGCTTCGGCCTCAGTGAGCCGGGCAGCGGTACCGATGCCGGTTCGCTGACCACCACCGCCGTGCGCGACGGCGACGACTACATCATCAACGGCACGAAGATGTGGATCACCAACGGCAAGTATGCCGGATATATGGTGACCACCTGCAAGACGGACCCCTCCCAGGGCCGCGGCAAGGGCATCAGCTCGCTTGTGGTGCCGATGGATTCCCCCGGCGTGAGCGTGATCAAGGAGGAGGACAAGCTTGGCCTGCGGGCCAGCTCCACCGCCCAGGTGTTCCTCGATAACGTACGCGTGCCGGCGGAGAACCTGATCGGTGAGGAGAATGACGGCTTCCCGGCCTTCATGAAGACGCTTGAGGGCGGGCGCATCGCGATTGCCGCGATGGCACTCGGCCTGGCGCAGAGCGCCTATGAGCGCAGCATCGAGTACGCCAAGCAGCGTGAGACCTTCGGCCGTCCTCTGGCCGGGCACCAGACGATCCAGAACTACCTCGCCGACATGGCGATGAAGATCGAGGCAGCCCGCCTGCTGGTCTACCGCGCGGCCTTCATGAAGGACGCCGGCCTGCCCTTCGGCAAGGAAGCCAGCATGGCCAAGCTGTTCACCACCGAGATGGCGATGGAAGTCACGAGCAATGCGATCCAGGTCCACGGCGGCTACGGTTATGTGCGTGAGTTCGAGGTGGAGCGCATCTGGCGTGACGCCAAGCTGTGTACTATCGGAGAGGGCACAAGTGAGATCCAGCAGGTGATCATCGCCCGCAACATCCTCGGAGACGCGGCCAAGGCCGTCTGATGGAGGCCAGACGAGAGTCTGGCAACATTGGGCAGTAGTCGGTGGAAAGCGGTCAGATGACAGACATCCATCTTGCCTTCAATTTAACCGGAATTTGCAACTTACCCGGTGTTAGTGGTATCAATTCTGTATGCAGGATGTAGCAGGCAACGAGGGGCAACTGCTCGCACAATCCCACACCACCTTCCAGGCCTGGCGGGCGCAGTGGATCGTGCCGGTTACGCTGGCCGTTTACGACCATCGCTTTGATGAGGCGAGGGCGATGCTGGCTGCTGCTCAAGCGGAACTGGCTTCCGCAGAGCTGCCGGAGGATGTGCGTGAAGCGCTGGCCTACCTCATCATCCTGACGGACTGCCGCGTGGAATGGCATCCGGACAGCCGCGGTTACACGAAGCAGGATTACGAAGCCGTGCTGGCGAGCCTCGATACTCCGGCGAAATCCTTCCTGGCGGACTGCATGCGGCGTAGCTACCTCGTCTTCATCCGCAGCAACGGCACATCCGATTCCCATGATGAACTGACCCGCGCCGAGCTCGAGGAGCTGCTGGCTCCGCTGCCGGAACACCTGAGCACCCCGGCCTGGCAGCAGCTGGCTCGCTGGGCCTATGAGCACAATGACATGGAGATCCTCGAGCGGGCATACGAGGTCTTCCTGGAGCTGCCGGGAAACACCATGGCCCAGGCGAAATGGCAACGGGTCAGCCTGATGCATGGCCTGCTGTCAGGCAGTGCCACAGCAGCGGATGTGCGGAGTTACCTGGCGCTGCTGCACCTCAGGCCGCAGTTGCGTGAGTTCCGCAATGAGTTCTGGCCAAAATGCCTGGAGCTCGGACTGGTGGACGCTGGGCTGGAGACGATGCTGGTGCAGCGCGAAACTGCAGTCAATGGCAACTAGGCTCAACTGATAGCAGACCAGGCTGGTTTGATTGCCTTAACGGCATACTTCATTTCTGACATTCACTTGTCCTTTGCCTGACATTGGCAGCCTGCAACTGGGGAAAGTGCCCGTTGGCAGCCGCTAGACCCAGATTTAATCCATCATCGTTGCCAGCAGCACGATATTGGTGCCTGAATTCAGTTATATCTATTGGACGTGGCAGGGAACCAGGCACAACAGGATCGCGACCTTGAGCAGTTGCTCGGGCCTTACCGCAAATGGCGCAAGCAGTGGATTGACGTGATTGCTCCCGCGATCAACAACCACAAGTTTGACGATGCCAGGGCAATGCTGGCTGCTGCACGGGAATCGGCCCGCTCATCCGAACATGCTGAGGAATTGCGTGAGGCGATGGAGTACCTTGTCGACTTCACGGAATGCCGTGTCAACTGGCATCCGGACAGCCATGGATACGGCCAGCGAGTGTATGACGAGAAGATCCGCCGCTTCAGCAGGCCCGCGCGCGGTCGGCTGGGCGACTGCATCCGGCGCATGTACCTCGTCTACATCCGCTGCAACGGCACCTCAGACACATTTGACAACCTGACCAAGGGTGAGATCGAGGAAATCCTCGAACCGCTGCCCGAGCGGATGTCCGGCCCCGCCTGGCAGCAGATCGCCCGCTGGGCCTTCGAGCACAACGAGCTGGAAACGCTTGAGCGGGCCTTTGAGATGTTCCTGATCTACCCCGGCGAGGAGATGGGGCAGGCGAAATGGCAACGGGTCAACCTGATGTACCAGCTGCTGTCCGGCAAGGCCACACGCCGCGATGTGTATGAGTCGATCATCCTGCTGGAGCTGAAGCCGCAGCTGCGTGAATTCAAGACTGAGTTCTGGCCGCGCTGCATTGCAATGGGGCTGGTTGACAGCGAACTGGAGCAGCTGCTGGCCGGGCGTGAGGCTGAGATCAGGTCCAGGGATTCCGTTGTCAAACCGGAAGCGAAGACCAAGTCACTGCTGGGGAAATAGCGGGCGGGAGGCCAGACGAAAGTCTGGCAACAGTGGGCAGTGGGCAGTTGTCAGTGGGCAATAGGCAGAAGGCAGTAGGCAGAAGGCAGCGGTCGGAGGTGCGCAACTTGTTTGCGCACAATGTAGCGGTGGAGCAGTCTGAATGGTCCGAATAGTGCTAACAGTTCCGGTGGCTGAACTAATAAACGATAACCTTTCTGCTATTCTGCTGCTCATGCTGGATTGGTTGTTCAACAGAAAGAAGCGTGAACCGGTTGACCCGAATGATCTTGAGCCCCATTGGCAAAGGGACTGGCCCCTGGCAATACACCTGCCGAAGGGTGGCCATTTCGAGCGCGGCAAACCCTCGCACTACTTCAACTGGAGCTTGCACCGTGATCATGTCGGGCCTGGTGGTTTCTACAACGTCGAGGGTGTGATGAATGTCTTCCCCGGTCGGCCGAAAGATGGTCCACTGCATCCCCTGCTGCTGCCATTCATGATGATGGAGCTGTTTCCGCCGGAGGCACGCTACCTGAATGTTGGTGTGATGCTGCCGGCGGGAGGCAGAGAATGGACAGTGGTGCAGGCAATCCTGCCGAGTGATGGTGTGCGTGGCAACGAACCCGTGCGCCTTTTCTCCTGCATGACCGGTATGGAAGGGGAACCGGATCTGTTCGTATCTCTGCTGTGCATGCACTACCATCCCGAGGCACCGGATCTGCTTGAACGGCTGAAGGCCATGCTAGGCGGTGCTGATGGAGAATGGGACATGCGGCCGTGGCCTGAATCCAAGGTATGAGTGGCAACTGGTATCTCATCCCCTGCCACCACGGGTTCGGCAAGCGCTGAATGCTACTCCCCTATATGCCGCATCATCACCTGTTCGAAGCGGTCCATCTCACGCAGCAGTTCATCGCAGGCTGCTGGCCATTCCGATTCGTCAGATTGCCAACCGCCGCTGGGATAGTCGCAGCGGATGCTGGCTGACATACTTTCCTCACGTGCATCCCAGGTCAGGGCCCCGCCGAATTCATGTTCAATATCTGTCTTGGCTGCCAGCAGTCTCTGAAATGCCTCCGTTGCCAGTTCCGGCTGGTTGCGATAGAACAGGTTCAGTTCAATTCTGCGGAACTCACCCATCAGGTGGAACACGAACCAGTGTCCGCTGATACCGCTGCTGTATTTCAGGTATTGCGAACCCGGCAGGTTGCCACTTCCGCCTATAAGGCGCTGGTACCACAGCCGGCCTGCTGCATCTGCCGGCCCATGGCCTTCCCACGCCCGCTTCGACAGCAGCTCCCAGAATGAGCGGTAGTCCGCCTTGCGCTCCTCCAGTTCACGGCTGGCGCGCGCCGCCTGCTTCGTCTCGGGGCTGGGGCCATAGATCAGCGTTGGCAACAGCGCGGGCAGGCTGTCACCGATGCGGATCGCCTCCACCTGGACCAGGTAGAAGTCCGCCGGGAAATGCTCGTTCATCACGCTGACGGCCTTGACGTGCTCGGCGCGCGCCTTCTCCACGATCCAGATCGCCACGTCGGCGTTCCAGGAGGCGTAGTAGCTGAGCAGCTGGCCGAGGTGCTTGTGGTCGCTGTCACCGAACTGGTTCTCGATCACCACGCTGCGCCCGCGTGCGTCGCTGGCGATGATGTCCACGCGAAAGTTCTCGAGCGTCTGCTCAATGCTTTCGAGGCTCAGCTCCAGCCCGACGAGCTCGCCGATCACATCAAGGTTCTGGGACAGCCAGGGGGTGAAGGCCAGCGCTTCATGTGGCCAGACATCACGAACGGGAAGGCGCTCCACGCGCCCGGTCAGCGGAATGGACATGGGACTAAGGTAGCAGAGGGCAGTACGCTATCTGCCTCGCTTTATGCATATGCAGGATCTACCGCTGAAGCAGGTAGCTCCTTGCCTGGCTTGCGCCAGACTCTCCCACCTACCTCACCACCGCCGGCACCGGCAGGCTTGAGCCGCCCTTCTCAGCCGTGGTCGACTTGATCACTTCGCGGCTCTTCACGATCAGCACATTGCTCACCGGGCGTTCGTTGCTTTCCGCGATGTTCATCAGCTGGCCGGCCACCACCATCGCCGAGCTGCCGCCGCCGTCCAGGTTCATCGCCACGACCGCGCCCTCGTCGATCATGATCTGCGCCAGTGCTTCCAGTGTCACGCCGCCAAAGCCCTGGCTCTCCACTTCCTTGACCACCACGATCAGGAGCTGCCCGGAGGGGGTCAGACCGACCGCCGTACGGCTGCGCTCGCTCTTGGCGATGTCCGCCTGCACACTGTCCTCGGCGGAGGAGATGTAGACCTTGCCACCCTCCACGAGCATCGGCGCCCCTCCGATCGCCGAGCGCGCCGGGATCACATTGCCCAGCTTGTCCGTGATCACCGTCTGCAGCTTCACGTCGTCACCCTTGCGGATGTTGCGCAGCGGGTTGACCTCCGGCATGATGTCGCTCGCCACCAGCAGCTGCCCGCTGCCGAGGGTGATGCCGCTGGTCTTGGTGTCCACGTAGCGCATCGCGCCGCCTTCCAGCATGAAGTAGTAGATCCCGCTCTGCGGCAGGCTGTCCAGCGGGTAGCGCGAGTCATAGACCATCACCTTGCCGCTGACGTAGGGGTAGTTCTTCGCGGAGATCGGGATCTTGGCCTTTGGGCCGACGAGCGCGGTCTCGATGTTGTAGCGGCCGATCGCCACCTGGCCGCCCTCGCTCACGATCAGCATCGGACGCGTCGGGTAGACCCCGGTGGCGCGGATCAGCCCATCCTCCACCAGTGTGGAAAGGTGCTCACCGGCGCGGCCGAAGAAGCCGCCGTTGATCACCACCTCCGCTCCCTCGCGGCGGGCGAAGCTGGAGGGGGCGCGTTTGCGGGTCTTGCCGTCATAGCGGTCGGCGGAGGCGGAGAAGATGTCCACGCCGAGCGCCGGGTCGATGCGCACGAGGTACAGCGTGAAGTTCTGGTTGCGGTAGGTGCTGTTCTTCTGCGAAAGGCTGATGCCATCGGCCAGCTGCGTGACCTGCTCGGAGCGGCTGGCCGTCGGGAAGCGCAGGAACCAGGAATTGCCGTCGTAGCGGATGAAGGGCCGGTTGTACTGGTTGAGGTAAAAGCCGAGCGAGAGGTTGCCGTTGGCCGCGAACACGCTGACGCGGGTCAGCAGGTGGTGGTTGATGTTGCCCAGTTCCTCGATGCGCTGCGGTGTGAGTGAGGAGCCGCAGCCCTCGATGGTCAGCAGGTAGCGGTCCGGGTCGTAGCGAAATGACTCGGTGAGCGCCTTGGGGCGCGTGTCGAAGGCCAGCTCGACCTCGATGTAATAGCCGCTGCGGTTGACGTTCACTGCGCTGAGCTTGCTGGCCGCTTCGGCCGCGGCGGGCCTGAGCAGCACGCAGGCGCTGAGCAGCAGGCAGGCGAGAGCGCGCAGTGGCGCGAAGGTGGCGATTCGGGATACAGCCGTGATCATGTGCGTCCTGACAGATGAATACATTTCAATATTACCGGTCCCACTCCAGCATGGATATGATCGTAGCTTGTGGGGAGGGGAATAAAAGGGATCAGGGACCGGGGACCGGGAGCTACCTGCTTTAGCAGTAGTGGCTCACATTGGGGGATGTGGGATGGGGGATGGGCAGAAGGGATCGGGGAACAGGGAACAGTAGCAGCGGCGTCCCCGCCGCTGTGATTGGAGGTGCTCAACTTGTTTGCGCACAATGGAACGCCTGAATAGTCTCAATAGTTTGGATAGTGATGATAGTCGGGAAAGTCAGGAATAGGGAACAGTAGCAGCGGCGCCCCCGCCGCTGGGTGGGCAGATCTCGTTACGGCTACATATCTCTTGAGGCATGCTCTGGCCGGGTCCTTGTCGTTGACTTTCAGCATTGCTTGATTTCCAGCGCTCGTGCCTAGCGCTGCTGCGCGGCCTCCGGCCTTGCCTGGATGAATGCTTGCCTGGCGGTTACTCAGCAACAATCACGAAGGGCAGCTTTGTGAACTCTGTACCCTGTGTGGTTAAACCGCTTTAGCACAGCTGATCAGTGCCTCCGATGGTGTAGCTTCGCAGCTCCTACCCATCCCGCATCCCGCATCCCACATCCCGCAGTTTCCCCTGCTATAATTGCCATTTTGATGCCGCAGACCTCTCACAACACCCCGATTCCCGCCTTCATCATGCTCGCCGACGGTTACATCGCGCGGGGCCGCCAGATCGGCAAGCCCGGCACCACACTCGGCAAGCTGGTGTTCAACACCTCGATGATGGGCTACCAGGAAATCCTCACCGACCCTTCCTACGCCGGTGAGATCATCACCTTCACCTTCCCGCTGATCGGGATCTACGGCGTGGCCGAGGGCGACCACCAGAGCCGCCAGGTCTTCGCGCGCGGGGTGGTGGTAAGCGAGCTGAACGCGACCTCCGACAACTGGCGCGCAGACCGCACGCTCAACGACATGCTGATGCACCAGGGCGTGACCGGCATCAGCGGGGTGGACACCCGCCGCCTGACGCGGCACCTGCGTGAGCAGGGCGAGATGCCCGGCATCATCACGAGCGAGCTGTCCGTCGAGGAAGCACGCAAGCGCCTCGCGGAAGCGCCGGACTTCGGCAGCGTGGACTTCGTCAGCGAGGTCACCACGCCGCAGGCCTATGAGGTGCCGGCGATCGCCCCGGATGCGACGCGCTTCGGCGCGGTTGACAACCCGCGCAGCGACATCACGATGTACAGCGGGCGGGAATTCACCGTGGCGGCCTACGACTTCGGCATCAAGCGCGGCATCCTCGACTGCCTGGCGCAGCGCGGCTGCACGGTGCACGTCTTCCCAAGTAGCGCCACCGCGGACGAGCTGCTGGCGGTCAGGCCGGACGGGATCTTCCTCTCGAACGGCCCCGGCGACCCGGAGCGAATGGACTACGTGCTGCCGCATATCCAGCAGCTGTGCGAAAACCTGCCGGTGTTCGGCATCTGCCTCGGGCACCAGCTGATCGCGCGCGCAATGGGCCTGCCGACCTACAAGCTGAAGTTCGGCAACCGCGGTGGCAACCACCCGGTGCTGGACCTGACGGATGGCCGCGTGCACATCTCGGCGCAGAACCACAGCTATGCCGTGGCGCTCGCTGACGGGGCACAGGGCCGGCCGGCGGCAGCCGCCGATGGGCGCGAGCGCAGGCCGCTCGGTGACGACCGCCCGACGGGGCCGTATGCGCACCCGATGAACCCGCGCGTGCTGGTGACGCACCTCAATGTCAACGACGGCAGCTGTGAAGGCCTGATGCTGGCGGACCGCCCGGTGTTCTCGGTGCAGTACCACCCGGAAGGCAGCCCCGGCCCGCGTGACAACACCTACCTGTTTGACAACTTCTGCCGAAACATGGAAGCGGCGCAGGGCGCAGCCGTCGGGGGTTAGTCAATTGCCCCGGTCCATCGCGGCTCAAGTTCCACGCTGAAGATCTGGTCACCTTCGCCATCATCAGGCTGCAGCCGGATGCCATGCAGGCCGATCATGCTCAGCAGCATTTTGCTCTCGGTGTTAGTCTGCCAACCCGGACTGGTCATTACCATCTGCACCGAGTTTCCATTGGTGCCATTGTTCATTTCCCAGTCCGATTGCCAGGGGGTGTTATCAAGCGGCAGGTAGGCCTCATAGACGACCTGACCATCCATGTCATATATGCGATGGCGGCAGCAGTCAGATGATGGCAGGTAGTTTGCGAAGATATCCAGGCCAGCAAGCAGCAGGGGAGCAGTGACCTCGAATCCATGCACAAAAGTCCTGTCGCCCACCACCTGGCAGACCTGTGAGCGCTCTATCGGCCGGTAGAAGCTGCCCCTGATTTCATTGCCAACGCTTGAAACAAAGAAGTCCCGGCTGTCCATCCAGATCTGGGCTGCGTCACCAACCACCACAGCGGCATCGGTCATGGTACTGTCAACGAAGTTCAACCGGCCATCCCAGTCAATGGATATCAATTGCTGTCCGGTTCTTGCCAGTAAGATGAGGGTATTGCCATCATTGGCAGAGCCGCACAGATCCAGACTGTAATGCATGCGTTCCTCGCCGTACTCCCAGCAGATTGTTCCATCGAAATCCAGGCAGCAGATCCGTCCGTTGCGCAGGATAAGCAGCCGCTGTCGCTCATTGTCAACAATCAGTGACTGTTGGAGGGGAACCGGCCTTGCGTACTCCGCCGCATACATTTGCTCAGGCAGCAATGATTGTTTTTCCAGCTTCAGGCCGGCTGCCGGGCGCATGTCACTGATTCTTTGCAGTTCCCTGCCGGATTCATCCAGCAGCAGCAGTGTGGAGGTGCCCAGCTCCGTAGCCTGCTTGAGGGAGACGATGATCCGGCCGGGCAGCACTGCCATTTCAGCTTCCTCTATTTCAAGGCCGGGATCCATCCTGATTTCAGCAATCAGGTCAAGTTGGTCTTCCAGCAGCCAGAATGAACCCTGACCATCTGTTGCGATGAAAATGCCGGCGCTGAAGCAGAATGCGCTGACAAGATTGGAAGATGGACGAAAGCTTTTCTCCACCTGCAGATGTCTGCCAAGCAGCTCCAAGCTGCCATTCCTGACAGTGGCTACCAGCCCCTGTCCGATCAATTCCGTTGCCAGCGGGTCAACGCTTATCGAACCCTGGCTGTCCAGCCGGCCATCCCCGGATAGCCAGTGGAGATCGTGCTTGCCATCGAGGAAGACCACATCGCCATCCGCACATAGGAACAGGTTTTCCTTCCAGGAGCTTGCCACGGAGGGGACATCCAGTTCCCAGCCCATTGTGCCCGCCTCATCATATTGATACAAACGGTCAGTCCCTTCGTCACCCGGTCTGGTGAACATCTCTTCGTAACCCGGCCTGATGAGCAATACGGAGCTGGCGGGTTCGACGGGCTGGACCAGCTCCGTACCAGTTGGGGACTTAACTGTCCAGGCAGGCTGACCGTCACGCACGCCTCGCAGTTCGTGGCCATGCGTGACTCTCGTATTGCCTACATCTACGCTGGGGAAGAATTGAACTCTTCCGTGATACTGAATGTAGTGCCCCCAGTCGCGGTCCTGGCTCATTGTGTAGCTGACCCGGAATCCAAGGGATTCATTGGATCGTATTGCCGCTTCCCTGCCGGTTGTCAATGCAAGTGCACCAGCCAGCCAGGCCAGGCACAGCAGCAAGGCGGTCCGCCAGAGCGAACGCCTGAATCTGCTGGATGCACCTCCTGCCACTGCGCTCCAAGCATACATCCCCGCAGGGAAGTGGGATCAGCCGGGGCTTGACTGTCGGATCTTCAGGGGAGGCAGGTCAGTCCGCCGCCAGCTTGGCGATCATCGTCAAGGGGCCATAGGGCAGGGCCGGGCCGCTGGCGTGGTTGCGGAAGCCCAGCAGGCTGAGCATCGTGTACTGGCGGAACCAGGCCGGCTGCTGCTGGCGGGATTCCACCTTGAGGAAGTTGTCACCCCAGCCCGACGAGATATTCGGCAGCTCACTGACTGCAATGCGTTGGCGGCTGAGCAGCGTGCCATGCGCATCCAGCAGGCTGTGTCGGCAGCAGTACTGTATGTAGTGGCTGGCGGACTTCCCCGGGACGCTGAACAGCAGCGGGGTGACGTTGTCAATCGGCTCAAGCACATGCACGAACAGCCGGCCGCTACTGGACTGCGCATAGACCTGGCCGCCGCGCGGTACCGGGATTGGCTCCAGCAGGCCCTCTGCAGTGCAGGCCTGCAGGGTCCCGGCATCACTGCGCCAGTAGCCGTATCCGCCATGGTACTGCGGTGACTGCCCGGTTTCCAGCCTGGACTGCCACAGCACATTTCCATCCCAGTCCATCGCCAGCAGCTCGCGCTCGTGGCTGAGCAGCAGCTGTCCCTCGTAGGGGAAGTAGTAGTCATTGTCCAGCGCGGAACTACCCAGCGGGTTGGCGGTTTCCCAGAGGACATTCAGCTCACTGTCCAGGCCCACCAGCTTGCTGTCCGTCGCCAGCAGGTGGCGCTCGCCGGAGCTGTCAGAGACCAGGAAATCAGTCAGCTTAAGGCTGAATATGGAATTGATGGGAACATTAAAGTAATCCCATTCAAATGGCTCATTCTGGCATCCGCCATATTTGTCATAATCCATTTCGTCCTTTCGCCAGAGCACACCGGCCGCACTGTCAACCAGAAGCAGGCTGGAGTGGGCCGGGTCTGCGGCGTTCTCCAGGTGCACTGCGAAGCGCTCACCGGCGGCGCTGAGGCACATCCTGCCCGAAGCGGGAGTGTCAGTGCTGAACCTCGCCAGCTCCTGCAAAGCGCTGTCGAGGATCCAGAAGCTGCCGTGGCGATCCGTCACCAGCAGGCAGCCATTACTCACGGACAGCACCGGCTCATTCCCGGTGGGACATTGCCAGCTCGCCTGCGCGCGCATTTTCGGGGAATAGAGTCTGATGCCGGAGCCACTGCGTGTCACGATCCCGATGCCTGACAGCGGGAAGCTGTACTCAGGGTCCAGCTCGACATCCGCGCCGTGGACATTGCCGGCTGCGTCAATGTACAGCATGCGTGGTTCAGTGGTGCAGATGAATACGCCGTCATCCGGGCCGGCCTCCGTGGACTGGATCGTGCTGCCCTCGCTGAAGCTGATGCTGCGTTGCCAGATCGCCCTGCCGGACAGGTCAAAGCCACTCAACTGACAGGATGCTTCGCCACTGGACTGGCCCAGCACCAGCACCGGGCCGGCCGCGCAGTCAAAGCGCGGGAAGTGACTGTCGGCCTCAACCGCTTGCCGCCAGAGTTCGTCCTGCCCACGGAAAGCCACCAGCAGGCCGTTGCTGATGGTGAAGTACTGTTCTTCCGGCCCCTGGCAGAATCCATAGCGCACACGGGTAGCGGGCAGCGAGCAGATGAAACCGCCGGTGTTCGGCGGCGGGGCACTGGCTCCTTCGATCAGCATGTAGCGCACATGCTGCCCCGGGTCGCGCGGTGCGGAAAGCTTCAGCGGGACGAGTGCAAGGCTGCCCAAGAGCCAGATTGCCACAAACAGCATTGCCACCCGCTTCTGCAGCAGCCTCATTCTGATGAGTGCAATGTCAAGACCCACAGGCAATGATACCCGCTTTGCCAATTCCTTGTGTGAAGACGGCCCCGCGAGCGGCGTCAGCGCTCTTCCAGCAGGAATTCGCAACGTGCAAATCCCTTGTGTGGGCCGCCTGTTCCGAGTGCCTTGCCAAAGCCTGCCAGGCTGAGCATGCTGCGGCTGCGTGCCCACGCTGGGATCGTGGCGGCGGATACTGAAGCGGGCACGCCGCCCCCGGCATGCACAGCGCTGTCCACACTGAGGAATGGCAACCTGCCTCGATGCAATTCCTCGCCGGACAGATTGACAACCCGGTGCAGGATGCACAGTTGGTTCGAGCCTGAATGCGGCCTGTGCTGCATCAGTTCCATGAAGTAGTTCAACGGGCTGTTACAGGGCGTGTACTGGTGGACCAGCAGTTCCCCTTCCCACTCCTGGCAACTGAAGCCGGTGCTGCCGATCGGCAGTCGGGGCTCCAGCAGCCTGCCGTCCTGCATCACCTGCAGCAGGCCGGAGCTGTGGATCCAGGCGCAGTAGCTGGTGCCAACAAATGCTTCCGAGTCCTTTGCAATGTCGTCATACCAGAGCAGTTCGCCAGCGGGGGAGACTGCCAGCAGCGGGTCACTGACCTGTGGATTGAAACCGAAGACTTCAAACTGGACTCCACGCAGGATCAGGTTGTCATCCGGCAGGGGAATCCCGCTGGGCTGGAGCAGGCTGTCAATGCCGACCAGGGGCAGCTGCCAGCGCAGGCTGGTATCAGCACCGATGCAGGCCAGGCCATCGCGGCTCTGGATCAGCATGCTGCCATCATCCCAGCCCGGCACCAGCAGGTCCGCCAGCGGTGGATTCTCCAGCAGGTCATCACCTTCGCGCCATGTGTAGCTGTCCCATGGCCCGAAGGAGTAGTCAAAGTTGTGTGGCAGCTTCAGGCGTGGGGCGGTGATGGTCCAGCTGTGACGGCCGCTGCTGTCAAACATCCAGAGCTCGCCGTAGCCCAGTTGCAGTCCGTGCTCCTTGCCAAGCAGGATCGCGGTGCAATCTCCCATTGAATAGACATGCAGCAGCTTGCTGAAGGCTGGATCAGCGCTGAAGCTGAACAGTTCCTCCAGCTGCATGTTGAGCCCCCAGTAGTGGCCATCACCATCGTTGGCAATGATCACAGGTCCCTGGTAGTGCACCGAGTCAATCCGGCCTGTCGGGCTATGCCAGCTGTGCAGCTCCCGCATGTGCAGGTCATAGTATGCGAGCCTGTCCCCCACCGGTGTGATGATGCAGCGGTTGCGCACCAGCAGCGAATCGTGGATTGACATGCTCGCCGCGGGAACTGGCAACAGCCGTCCATCAGGAGCGACCGGCTGGATGTCTCCATCGTTCAGTAGCACCAGTGCAAAGCCGTCAGCCCCGACGCATACGCTAGCCTCCTGCGGATAATCATATTGTCCACCCAGCGGTGTGGTCCAGAGCAGCTCTCCATCGCTGCTGACGGCACTCAAGCTGGTCAGCTCCTTGTCACTGTCACGCTGCATTACGCGGAACTGCCTGTCCCCGAAATCTGATGAGACCAGCACGCTGTTTGCGGCGACCTCCAATCGCCATTGTTCCGTTCCGTCGTCAAGGTAAACGAGCTGGCCGTCGTCGATGTAGTACTCGAGCTGTGGCCATTCGCCGTATTCAAGATCGTCAGTTTCCCAGAGTGAGGAATCTGAGTACCGGTATGCTTCGAATCGGTAAGTAATGTCCAGCTGTGACGGATCATGCTGCCGGGCCAGCCTCGCGACCCCGATCAGCAGGCAGCCTGTGAGCCACAGGGTAAAGAACAGCAAGCCGCAGCGCAGCACAGTCCTTTGGAAGCGGGCCGCCCTGTCCCCCATGCCTGCTCCCTCAGCCCTGCGGCTGGCGGAAGATGAACTCCCATGTTTCGTAGCTGCTGCTGTATCCGCCGTATCCACCGTAGGCGGCGTAGCTTCGCTGCGGGTAGGCCACCACCGCCAGGCTGCCATCCGGCTGGCGGTGCAGCCGGTCGATGTCCATCCGTTCCGGCAGCAGGGCCCGCCACAAGCGCTCTCCCTGCTTGTCATAGCAGTCCACATAGGCCCGCTCGGAGAGGTCCAGCGCACGCCGCAGGTCGTCCAGCAGCCAGTTGTAGCCGGCGATCTCCTGGTTGGAGTTGCGCACGTAGATGTACTCGCCGTCCTTTGTCACGTTGTATTCGTCGCCTTCCGCCAGTTCGAGGTCCAGTACC
This sequence comes from Planctomycetales bacterium, assembly GCA_022646745.1. Classification (GTDB taxonomy): domain Bacteria; phylum 4484-113; class 4484-113; order 4484-113; family JAFGCY01; genus JAHEFU01. Next base: position 2,062,605 of record CP060262.1, read on the forward strand.
AGCTCACCGCTGGAGTTGATCCCGCTCAGTCTGTTGTCAATCGTGCGGAAGGTGGTCAGGCCTCCGGCGCTGCTGACGACGCGCATCAGGCCGAAGCGGTCGGCCAGCTCATAGCGCCACTGCTCGTTGCCGTCCCAGTCCAGCGAGATCAGCTCGTGGTCGCGCACATGCACCACCAACCGCTCGTCATCGGAGCTGACAACCTCACCGGAGGGCCCGCAGTTCAGGCTCCACAGTTCACGCCACTGGCTGTCAACGCAGTACACGCTCTCCACGCCGGCCTTGAACACGCGCCGCCCGTCCGGCCCGCTGATGAAGTTCTCCGAGGCGCTGACGTCGCCAGGATAGCCGAAGTAGGGGTAGCCCTGGCCATGCCATAGCCGCTCACCCAGAGCCGAAATGACCATCCAGTCGCTGGTGTTGAAGAACAGGATTGTGAATCCATCGATTTCCTCGGCATGGAAATTGCTGGACTGCGTGCCATAGGCATCCGCAATCGTCGGTGGCAGGCTGTCCTTCCAGGCCACATTGCCATTTCCGTCAAGGCAGTGCAGGCGCATCAGCCTGTCCCGTGCAATGATGCTCTGGCCAGCGGTGGCCGCAAACAGAATCTGTGTGCCATCGTCCGGCGTGTACTCCCAGTCCGGTTCAAAGGCGGCCGTCCAGCAGCGCAGCCGGCCCGTTCCGCCTTCCACCATGAAGCGTCCAGCGTCCGGCAGCGGCTGTGTATGGCGCATGTCGGTGTCAAGCTGGAAGCGACGCAGGGCCTTGCCATCGGCACTGATCCAGGCCACGTTGCCGGACTCTCCGCAGACCGCCAGGGTGCCATCCGGACCGACGCTCGCCAGGCTGTCCAGCGGGGTCTGCAGTGGCAGTTGCCAGAGCAGTGCACCGCCGGGGCTGATGGCGCTTGCTGTGCAGTCGCCAGTCGCCGGGTCAAAGCCCAGCACCCTGATGTGCTCTGTCCCTCCCCAGGGCGTTGCCAGCCGCAGGTTGCCCGAGAGCGGCACTTCCCATGCCACGCTGCCATCCTTATCCAGCCTGACCAGTCCGCGCCCCATCACCCGCAGCGGGCCGCCCGACAGGCGGGGATCATCTTCACTGGTCGTGAAGGAACCATAGGGGCTGTAGAAGCTGGAGCTGGCGATCTGGTAGTCGGTCTCGGGCATCGCCAGGCGCATCTCCGCCGGGGCCAGTGTCCGCACGCCATGCAGGCGGTGCCGGTTGGCCAGCCACAGCGGCAGGGCCACCAGCAGCCACAGCGCGGGAAGGCCCAGCAGCACCGTGCGCAGCTGGCGCACGAAGCGCAGGCGAGCGCTGAACTCACCGCCGGGCTGCATTGTGCTGTAATCCCACACCATGCGCAGTATAACGGAGAGCCGCCCTCAGGCGTTCGATCAGGCCACGGCTCAGCTGCGGCTGACCGAGTAGCGGAAGTCCATCCCGTCCACCTCGGTCTCCAGTGCCGTACCGGCCGGCTCGCCGCGCTCGAGGCTGTCAGCCAGGGTCTCCTGCATCACGTAGTCGCGGTGCACCTCAAGCGCCGCCGCCACCTCATCCGTGGAGCTGTACACCACCTTGATGCGGTCCTGGTAGTCCAGGTCGAGCGTCTTGCGCTGGCCCTGCAGGCGGTTGACAACCTCGCGCGCGAGGCCCTCCTTGCGCAGCTCATCGCTGATCTGTGTGTCCAGCACCAGAAGCAGGTTGCCATCGCGCTCGCAGACCGTGTCCGGCTTCTGCTCGAGGTGTACCTCGAAGCAGCTCTCGTCAATCACGAAGGTCTCGCCGCCAAGCTCGAACTCGACCCAGTTGAGCATCTGCCCGCTGCGGTCCAGCGCTTCCCGCGGGAAGTCACGGTGCGCCTCAAGCTGCGCGGTGATCTCCGCCGCATTGCCGGCGATCCAGTTGGCGACATCCTTGGCGGACTTGCCGAACAAGGGCCCGAGCTGGCGGAAGGCAGGTTTGTAGCTGTAGGAGACGTACTCCGTCTCATCCTCGGCCCACTCCAGCTGCTTGATGTTGAGCTCCTCATGCATGATGCCCAGGTAGCGCTCGATCGCCGGCTTGAGGTCCTCGTCGTGCGTGATCAGCGTGGCGCGGCTGAGCGGCTGGCGCACTCGCACCCCACTGGCCTTGCGGGCGGCATGCCCGAGGCTGACACTGCGGCGCACCTGGTCCATGCTGAACTCCAGCTCGTCGTCAGCCAGCTCCATGTCGGCCACGGGATAGCTGTCGAGGTGCACGCTCTGGGGCGCGTCGTCATTGAAGGGCAGCACCAGCTTCTGGTACAGCTCCTCTGCCAGGAATGGCGTGAAGGGCGCGACTGCGCGGCTCAAGGTGCAAAGCAGGTTGTACAGCGTCTGGTAGGCGGCCCACTTCTCGGTGTTCTTCTCGCCCTGCCAGAAGCGGCGCCGGCTGCGGCGCACGTACCAGTTGGTGGTGGCCTCCACCAGCTCCTCAAACTGCGCGGCAGCCTGGGTCAGCTCCAGGTTGTCAAGGTGGCGCGTGACGTTGTCAATGCAGCGGTTGAGCTTGATCGTGATCCAGCGGTCAAGGTCGGACAGCTCCTCCCAGGGCACGCTGTGCGCATTCGGGTCGTACTCGTCGATGTTGGCGTAGATCGTGAAGAAGCTGTACACGTTCCACAGCGGGATGATGAAGCGCTGCAGGCTCTCCACCACGCCGCTGTCACTGAAGCGCGCACCGCTGAACAGGTTGCCGCTGGAGTAGAAGTACCAGCGGAAGGCATCGGCACCGTGGCTGTTGATCACCTTCCAGGGATCCACCACGTTGCCAAGCCGCTTGCTCATTTTCTGGCCCTTCTCGTCGAGGATGTGGCCGAGCACGAGGCAGCTCTTGTAGCTGGGCTCGCCCTTGATGATCGTCGAGATCGCATGCAGGGTGTAGAACCAGCCGCGGGTCTGGTCGACGGCCTCGGAGATGAAGTCCGCCGGGAACTGCCGGTGCTGGCCGTCGCCATCGATCAACTCACGGTTCTCGAAGGGGTAGTGGATCTGCGCGAAGGGCATGCTGCCGGCGTCGAACCAGGGGTCGAGGATGTAGCGCTCGCGCTCCTTCGTGCCCTTGCCGCACTCGCTGCATTCCCAGGTGAAGTCGTCGATGTAGGGCCGGTGCGGGTTGAACTGCGACTGGTCGTAGACATCCGTCACGTTGGCAAACCTGTCCGGGCAGCGCTCCTGCAGTTCGGCATAGCTGCCGAGGCATTCCTGGTGTCCGCAGGAGCTGCAGGTCCAGACCGGCAGCGGCGTGCCCCAGAAGCGGTCGCGCGACAGCGACCAGTCCTTCACATCCTCCAGCCAGTTGCCGAAGCGGCCGTCGCGGATGTGCTCCGGCTGCCACCTGATCTTCTGGTTGTTGTCAATCAGCTCCTGCTGCAGCTCCGGCATGCGGATGAACCAGCTGTCCAGCGGGTAGCTCATCAGCGGCGCATCCGTGCGGTAGCAGTGCGGGTAGTTGTGTGCGTACTTCTGGCTCTTGAACAGCAGCCCGCGCTTCTTCAGGTCGGTGATCACGTCCGGGTCAACGTCCTTGAACCACTTGCCCGGTGCCAGCTTGACGCCCTCGACCGCGCGGCCCTCGGAGTTCATCGCGCACAGGATCGGCAGGTTCTCACGAAGGCCGATGCGGTAGTCGTCCTCACCGAAGGCCGGCGCGAGGTGCACGATGCCGGTTCCGTCCTCGAGCGTTACATAGGTGTCGGCCAGCACATGCCAGCCGTTCTTCATGCTCTGCTCGCGCAGCTGGCGCACGATGCTTTCGTTGTCACTTTCATTGCCCTGCGGCGCGGGGCGCACACCGCTCTCCTCCAGTTCACCGGGGGAGTAGCGGCGGATGTTGGGCACATCGTAGGCGAACAGGCGCTCGTAGGCCAGCCCGGCCAGCTCGCTGCCCTTCACGCGTGCCACGATGGGCTCGCTCTCCAGGCCGTTCTTGGCCAGCAGGCCCTCGGCCAGCACCAGGTGCTCCTGCACCTCGCGCGCCTTGTTGTACATGCTGACGACGACGTATTCGTAGTCCGGGTGCACGCAGAGCGCCACGTTGGACAGGAGCGTCCAGGGCGTGGTGGTCCACAGCAGCAGGTATGTGTTGTCACCGGCGGAGAAGTCGCCGATCCTCGTGCCCCGCGGCACATGTGCGCGCACGGTCACGCTCGGGTCCTTGACGGTCTGCCAGTTCTGCGCCACCTCGTGGCTGGACAGGCCGGTGCCGACCAGCGTGGAGTACCACTGGATCTTGTAGCCCTTGTACATCAGGCCGCGGTCGTGGATCTGCTTCAGCAGGTTCCAGACGCTCTCGACATACTTGTTCGTGAAGGTGAAGTAGGCGTTGTCATAGTCCAGCCAGAAGCCGATGCGGTTGGAGAGCTTGACCCACTCCGCCTCGTAGCGGCGCACGCTTTCGAAGCAGCGGCGGTTGAACTTCTCCATCCCGTAATTGAGGATGGCCTGCGGGCCGCTTTCGGTCATCTCGCCGCTTTCGATCAGCTCCTTCTCGACGGACAGCTCGACGGGCAGGCCATGGGTGTCCCAGCCGGCCTGGCGGCGCACGTAGTAGCCCTGCATGGTGCGGAAGCGCGGCAGGCAGTCCTTGATCACGCGCGTCAGCACGTGGCCGGGATGCGGCAGGGAGTTGGCCGTCGGCGGGCCCTCATAGAACACGAAGCTGCCCTGCGGCGCATCCTTCTCCAGGCTTTGCTGGAAGATCCGCTGGTCCTCCCAGAAGGACTGGATGGACTGCTCCATCGCCGGGAAGTTGTAGCTCGTGTCAACCTTCTCGAATCTGCTCTGTCGCTTGCTGGACATTTACGATTACTCCACGTCACGCCCTGCGGCGGGACTGAATGAAAAAGCCCCCCGGAAATCCGAGGGGCCTGATGATTCTGATGTTGTGACGCACAGAACATCAGCCCCCAAGGGGGCGGATAATCTCGACTGTCATCGCTATTCTGTACATCTTCCTTCAGTGCGTCCCCGGAAATGAACCTGCCGGGAACCGGACTCGAACCGGTACGGGTTACCCCGGGAGATTTTAAGTCTCCTGCGTCTGCCAATTCCGCCATCCCGGCGGCTGGGCGTCCTGCCCTGGCTGCATCTCCGGACTGACCCGTAGCCTAGCGGCCGCGGCGCTTCTTCGCCTTCTTCTTGTCTCCGCCGTTGCGCTTGCGCTCGATGTTGCGCTTGTTGTCCAGCAGGTTCTCCTCGCTGGAACGCTTGAAGCGCTTGAACATCATGTCAAACTCCATGCCGCGGGTGTTGTCGTCATAGAAGTTGAACTGCGGAGGCTCACCGAGGTATTCCACGGCGGGAAGGTGATTATGCTCACGCTCCTGCTTGGGCGGGCGGGTGTACTCCTGGTTTTCGGCCTGCTTGAGGGAAAGCTCAATCCTGCCGTCTTCCTTTACGGATAACACCTTGATCTTGACCTTCTGGTTCGGCTTGACCAGATTGTGGATGTCCTTGACGTAGTCGTCGCTGATCTCACTGATGTGGATCAGGCCCTTGCGTCCGTCATCCAGCCAGACAAAGGCTCCGAAGTCCCGCACCTCTGCGATCCGACCTTGAATCACGTCATTGGCTGCGATACTCATGCTAATCACCTCCTTTTGCGCGCTGATTGCCTTTGCTCACACGAAACGGGAGTGCCCCGGTGCGGCGCAGTACTGCGCGAGCGAAGATTCTACCATAAATGGCGGGATGTGGGACGGGGGATGGGGGATGGGGGATGAGAAGGAGGGATCAGGGGCCAGGGACCGGGGTTCAGGTGGGATGGGGGAAGGAGGAGAGGAGGGTCGATCGCCGGATCGACCAGCGGAAGCCATTCCCAAGGAGTGGCATAGATTGGAAGTAGAAGCTTTTTTCCACAACGTACCACATTCGTCAGGTGCGAGCCACTACTGCTAAAGCAGGTAGCTCCGATCTACGCATCCCACATCCCTCATCCTTCGTCCCTTCTGGTCCCCGGTCCCAGGTCCCTGTTCCCTGGATTTCACTGTGTCCCAATTACCCGGGCACAATTGTGTCTTTGTAAGCGGGCACAGTTCGGAAACAATATACGTGACGGTGGCACACTGTGCTTTCCCCGCCGGGTGGTGGGGCTGCAGGATGTACATACCTCTTGCACTTATCACCCCCTGTGGCCCGCCTTCGGTTCATCCGGATCCAGCGGAGGGGCACAGTTTACACCGTCATCACGGACAGCAGGCGCGGTGATGCTTCGGTCAGACGTCTTTCCTGACGGGCCGAATGAAGCTGGAGTGGACACGCACTGACCGCAAAAGCGATTACTGCATCTGCGCCCTGTCCGTGGCGTCCCCTGTCAGGGGACTTGCGGGTTATCCCGCAGGATAGTTGGATCGGGCCGGCTGACGGCCCCCTGGCACCGGAGCGCGACACGCCCGGAGGAAGCGAAAGCTTCCCCTTGCCGGAAACCGCCGCTTTGGGAAAGTGTGCCGGCAGCCAAGAGAACCGGTCGGATTATGGATCCGGCCGGTTTCCGCTTTTCTGGCGGAGGTGCGGATCGGGTTTCGGGGATCCGGTTTCCGGTTTCGGGGAACGGGAACCTGGATCAGGGATCGGAGGTGCGCAACTTGATTGCGCACAATGAAATGGTTGGCAAGGGCAGAAACAGAATGAGAAGCAGCTGGCCCTAGCTGCTGATTCCAGCAGCCTAACCACAAACCGTAGCGGCGCGCGCTTCGCTCGACTGGGAGTGCATGCTCCGAAGGATGCATGGCATACGGGATTGGCAATGAATGGAAAATCTCCGCGCCTCACTTCATACTCAGCGCCTCAGCGTCAACAAAACCAGACTGGCGAGCACGATGTCCCTCGCGCGACTGCGCGCCGAAGCGTCTCGCCTGCGCTCGGGCAAATACGAGCAGTGCTCGACGGTTTTATTGGCGCAGAGGCGCAGAGGAATATGGAGGCGCAGAGGAATACTGCAAGTGGGTTGGCAACATGCCCTCACTCACGATACGCGTTGCGCAAGATGTTGCCACTCGCGTGCTGGCGTCGCGGGGCGCCGCCGCTACACGTTCTACTGACCACTGACCACTGACTACTGCCCACTGACCACTGTTGCCAAGCTTACAGCTTGGCCTTCGCGCCTGGCCTCCCTAGCCAAACAGCCCGGCCTGGTTGTCAGGCACGTACTCCTTCACCTTCTTCAGGTTCTGCTCCAGCTTCTTCAGGTAGTACTTGATGTTGTAGTCCGGGTTCTGCGGATCGTACTGGCGGACCGGGCGCGCCTCCTCAAAGGCCTTCACCGTCGCCTTCTCGCCGGTGATGTAGTAGCGCACCTTGTCACCGGGGATCAGGTCTCGCGTGCTCTGCAGCGCCACCTCATAGGCCGCCGCCTTGTTGCGCTTGCCGGCGGCGATCTTGCCGCGGTAGACATCCAGCGACTCGATGATCGTATCCGTCTTGGCCAGCTCGCGGATGTCAATCCTGCGCTCGCTGATCTCCTGCTTCAGTTCCTCATAGCGGCGCTCAATGCCAGCCGGGTCGCCCTTCAAAAGCTCGGTGATTGCATTCTCGATGAAGCGGTGCAAGAACGGCTCTAGGCCGCGGCTCTTCAGGGCTGAGCCCTTGATCTGGATGTTGCCATTACTGTCCAGGAGCGCGTAGTTCTTGATCTTGACTGACAGCATCGCCGGGAAGCAGCCGCCGTACTCGACGACGATCCCTTCCTTCAGCTTCGAGTTGAACCTGGCAACCAGTGCCTCACCCTCCTCATCGCTGATCGCGCCCCTGTCAAAGCGGAAGTAGATGCCATCCGTGTCGATCTCGATCACGTGCCCGCCTTCCTCCTCGACGAGCGTTGCCAGCTTCTGCACGATCTCCTGCCCGGTGGCGGTGATGTGCTCGGCGCTCGTCGGGTCGGCCCAGTGCATGCGGTTGGTGCCGAGGTAGCCAAAGAAGCTGTTGATGAACACCTTGAACGCGGCCTGGCGGGCATCCGCCAGTACACGCACCTTCTCGTCGCCACTTTCCCGCGCCAGGCGCTTGGCCTCCAGCCGCTGGCGGGTCAGCTCACGCAAGAGCGGCTGGAACACGCCGACGGTGTCGGAGTAGGGCGCGATCTCCTCCGTGAGCATGATGCTCGGGTACAGGCTGGCAATGTCAACGTTGAGCACATTGGCAATCAGGCCGCTTTCACGCATGTCGGTGAAGCCGCCGGGGAAGGTCATCGCATCACTCGGCTCGGGGATGCTCTCTCCGAGGCGCAGGTACTCACGCATGATCAGGTTGTTGATCTTCACGCCGTTGCCACGCACCGCGCTGTCCTGCAGCGAGAATGGCAGCATCTGGCTCTGGGCGAAGTAGCTCGGCACAAGTGTGCGGAAGATGCGCTGCGTCGCCGCCAGTTCATTGTGCAGGTCGGCCTCCAGGGCACTGCGGTCTTTGTCCCACAGTGCAGCGTGGTCCCAGCTCTCCGCCAGCGGCGGCAGCTGGTTCTGCCTGTCGAGGTAGTTGGCAACGCTTGCCGCATCGAACTCCTCCAGTTCGCGCTTGACGATGTCGTAGAACACCGTCAGGAACCACGTGTCCACGAGATGCCTGCCAACAACGTCCGCGCGCGGGTACTCCAGCTGCTTCTCTGCGGCCGGCGCACGGCTCTTCCTGACCTTCACGATGCTGCCATCGCGTCCGAGATCCAGCTTGATGCGGTGCTTCTTGCAGCGCAGGAAGAAGTGGTTGAAGCTGAGCTTGAACAGGTCGTGCCCGACGATCACATCCGGGTCGATCTCCTTCAGGCGCTCAAGCGTGAGCTGCAGCAACTTCTTCTCATCGTCATGCTGCAAGAGCTCAGTTTCGCCGGTGGCGCTGTCTGCCAGCATCACCATCACGATCCGGTCGTCCAGCACGTTCGGGTCGGCATAGTCCGCCCCGGCGGAAGGGTAGGCCCGCAGGCCGAAGTAGACAGTGCGCACGTCATCCAGCGCCATGTCTGTGAAATGCGTCAGTCCCGTGTCCATCAGGAACATGTTCACCGGGTCGGTGAACTTGATGAAGGGCTCGTGCTCGTAGTTGAGCTTATCCTGGCGGTAGAGCGCGGAGACGTGCTTCAGCACCTCCCTCTGGTCCTCCCAGGAATCACTGCGCACCCGGCAGCAATAATAGTTCTCGCCGGCGAGCTCCTCGATGTCCGGTGTCGGGGCGGCCTGGTCCAGTAGCTCGGCATGCGAGCAGAGGAACATCGGCCGGTAGTCCACATGCTCCGCCTCCACCTGGCCGTCGCGGCGCCACCACAGCGTCATTCCGGTGGCGTCCTCAGCGCATCCAACCAGGCCGGGACGGCCGTCACTGCCCCACAGCATCTCCAGTCTCTCGTCACTGTTGCTCATCTTTCGCCCTGCACTATCCTGATGGAGCTGAGTTTACCTGACCCCGCGGGGCCAGATCGGCCATTTCACCCAGGGAGACAGTTATAGTAAGTTGCTTGACACCGCTTGCAGTCTGCCTTATCCTTATAAGTTCCACTGGCGGACCAGCGGAAAAACGAGAGGTATATCCCGAAATGGCTATCGAACTTACAGCGGAAAAGCGTACCGAGTTCGGCAAGGAAAGGTGCAAGAAGCTTCGTGCTCGCAACATCCTGCCGGGCAACCTGTACGGCGGCGACTTCAAGGAGCCCGTCGCGATCCAGCTTGAGCTCAACCACAATGAGCTTGTGATCAAGCGCAACGGCAAGCGCGCCGAGTATGTGCTGAACTTTGAGGGCAAGACCATCCCGGTGCGGATCGAGGAGATCCGCTACGAGCCGGTGATGAAGGCCTTCAAGCACCTCGATTTCGTGGTCAAGAGCTGATGGACGAGGAAGGCCGGAGCCAAGTAATCGCCCAGATTGAGGAGAGCCGCGGTCACCTGCATCGCATCCACCGCCTGCTCGCCGACCTCAAGGGCCGCAACAGTCCCGCCGAGAGCATCGAGGAGGACCTGTTCCGCGTCCGTGAGGGCTACCACAACTTCCGGCTGGATTCTTTCAGCCAGCCCGCGCCTGAAATCAACTTCCAGAAGAACCCTGTCTCGCACAGCCTGAACCTGCGCTTCTTCTCGCGCACGCTGCAGCGCACCCAGCTGGTCGGCCACTTCCTGGTCAAGGGCCAGGAGGTGCCGGTGCATTATTCGATCACCGGTGCAATCGTGCTGATGCGCCAGAACCGCAGCTTCAAGGTCTGGGGTTCCCCGGCCCTGCGCTACAACGTGCTCTTGCCCTTCCGCTATGTGGAGGACAGGAGCGTGCTGGACAGCATCCGCAACGACAGCCTGATCCACCTGGTGGATTCCGAGGCTGACCGCGACGAGTACACCCAGATGCGTATCTCCGCGGTGCGCAAGGCGCATGAGATCACGCGCCAGCTGCGCGGTGGCCTGTTCTCGCAGTGGAAGGAGAAGGAAGGCAAGGACTTAAGCCAGGTGATGGTGGCCGATGGCATGATCGAAGACCTGCCAAACAGTGACCTGACCGACAACTTCATCGCCACCAGCCGCACGGTCTACGTGCCCTGGCAGAACTCCGAGCTTGTCGAGTCGCAGCTCACCATCCCGGCCTACCGCCGCGGTGAGGTGATGAAGGTCACCGACACCACCGAAAGCGGGCCCAACAACAAGTACACATGGTTCACGCGGATGCGCATGAAGAGCCAGTCCGGACCGGAGTTTGGCCTGCTGCGCACCACGATCATCGCGGACAGCGACCAGGACGCGCTGGAACGTGCCAATGCGTTCTCCTCATGCCTCGTGGCGGAGCGCCTGCCGGTGACCTACCCGGCGGACAACTGGGACAAGCTGATCTTCCCCCACAAGCTCTGCAATGACTTCCTTGAGAGCATGATCCCGACGCAGACGACAGTGAAATCATACTTTGCACGCATGTAACCGAGCTTAGGAGGCTATCCAGTGCAGAACGGCAGACCGGAATGCAAACATCCCGAATACGTGAACTTGGAGTTCGGCTCGATCGGCAAGTCGGCCAGTACCCGCGCCAACCCGAACACGGCGCAGTACTTCTACTTCTGGCTTGCCGCCGGCGCCTCCACGCTCGAGCTCGGTAACGTCGTCGGCGCGGTGACGGACGACGGCCATGTGACCTTCGGCACAGTCGTCGAGCTGTCCACCGTGATGGACATCGAGAACTTCCTCTCGGACTACATCTCGCATGACTTCGGCGACCCGAACGTCAGCCCGCCGAGTGACCTGGCCGAGATCATGATCGCCAAGGTGAACGTGATCCGCGCGACCCACGACCGCATCCGTCCGATCGGCCGTGGTTCGATCTTCTTCGCGACCCCCGCCGGTGTGGCCTGGAGCCTCGGCATGGCGGACTACGTGGAGGAAGACCGCGGTATCCCGATCGGCGTGATGGAGAACGGCGACGGTTCGCTGGTGCCGATCTTCCTCGACGACGAATTCCTGATCGGCCCGGAAGGCTCCCACATGAACATGTCGGGAATCTCGGGTCTGGCCACCAAGACGAGCCTCGTCGAGTTCCTGCTGAAGTCCATCCTCGAGAAGATGATCAAGACGGATAAGCGCAAGGTCGCCGCCGTCTTCTTCAACGTGAAGGGTAAGGACCTCCTGTACCTCGACAAGCCGAACCCGCAGTACGAGCGCAACGACCCGTACACCAACAAGTGCCGCCAGATGTACGACGTGCTGGGCATCGAGATGACGCCCTTCGAGAACGTGCGTGTGTTCGCACCCTACGACCGCAACAGTGACGGGCACACCAAGTCCTTCCGCCGCGACGGTAAGGTTGAGCACTTCATCTGGGACCTGAACGAGATCGTGGAGGACATCCCCTACCTGTTCGACCGCGACTCCTGGGATGAGTCCGTTGACGCTGTCTACGTTGACATCAAGGACCAGATCGAGCGCCAGCCGATCCGCAGTTACGACCAGCTGATCGCCTGGATCAACGAGGAGCGCCGCGTCGTCTCCCAGGGCCACGTCACCCACTGGCGCGGCCATGAGAAGGAGGACTTCTACAAGTGCGCGAAGAACCTCGACGCACTGTCCGGCCTGTACGACGGCCTGATCTGCACCGGCGGTGTGGACCAGGTGGACGTGCCGCTGGAGGACCTCTACAACGGTTCGATCTTCGTGGTTGACATCCAGAGCCTCAACGACCGCGGACAGGCGATGGTGTTCTCCAAGATCCTCAAGCGTGTCTACAAGGCGCTGATCGAGGACAACAAGGACGGCCACCGCGACTTCGACAGCGTCGTGTTCTTCATCGATGAGTTGAACAAGTTCGCCCCCGAGGACCCGCTGATCAGTGCGCCGATCAAGCAGAGCGTGGTCGAGATCTGTGCCCGAGGCCGATCGATCGGCGTGTCGCTGTTCGGCGTGGAGCAGTTCATGAGCCAGATCGAGCCGCAGGTCGTTGACAACTCATCGACCCTGATCTACGGCCGTACCGGTCCGGCGGAGCTGATGACGAAGAACTACAGCTGGCTGGATGTCGACATGCGCAACCGCCTGACAACGGTGCCGAAGGGAACCTTCCTCCTGAAGCACGCGAAGTTCACCCAGCCGGTGTTCTGCAAGTTCCCGTTCCCGACCTGCGTGCCGGGCGACCAGTACGAGGAGGACCTGGAGAGCATCAAGGAGCGCGACCAGGTTTCCGCCTTCGCCTTCCGCCGCGACCTCGACGATTAATCCGAGGTGCGGCGCAAGTCGCACAATGGGAGGCCCGGTGTCAGCCGGGCAACAATCGAGAAAACAAAGGCCGTCCCACGGGGCGGCCTTTTCTATATTCCGCCTCGTGCAAGCACTCGGCGGTCTGGCGCTGCGATTGCACATCCGTGCAATCGGGCCGCGCTGGCAACGGAGGTTACAGGTTGGAGTGGGGAGGGTGGTGACTGGAGATGCGCAGCTTGTCTGCGCACCATGCAGAGGAGTGTGAGCTTTCAGCTCGCAGGATTGGCAACGTAGGGCGGCAGTAATACTGCCGCCGGGATGCGGTACTACCTCATCCCTGTTCAATCACCCGGGCCGGTAATCTGAAGCCAGTAGGGATTTGATTTAGATGTGCTAGACTTTCGTTCATGCCCAACCTGCCTTGCATCCCAGTGGCCATCCTTGCTATTTGTTTGTTCGTCACTTCCTGTCCGGCTTCTTCCCGAAAGAATCTTTCCACGTCCCAGCCCGTTGTCATGCCGGCCTCCTGGCCGCTGCCAAATTTGTCGGTGCCGCCGGGAAGTTCAAGGAATCCCGCTGGGAGGTTTAGTCGTAGCACTCTTACATATGTGGTTGAGAGAAAGGAATACAATGACGGGGAAGGAGTCTTCTGGGTGGTTGGATTCAAAACTGACGATGACATCAAATCAGTAAGTAAACACGTTGAATCCTGTCTGGATATGAATAACTTTGAATTGGATGGAGAAAGCCTCGACGGTTCATTCAAATCAATAACTTGGAATTCCAAAGATGGGAAGTATTTTGTGGTTCTGCATTATTCAAAACGTTGGCAAATTAAGGATGCCAATGCTCCTATTGGGATCTCATATTTTTCCGGTTACACACTCACGGTAATGGAAAAGCTCAAGAAGTAGTACGCTTCAGCTACCAAGAACTTCTTCCACTATTCATACTATTGATACTACTCAGACTATTGCCAGAGCATGGCTCTGGCCTCCTACTTCCCACGCACGTGCTCGCTGGCAGCCTTCATCGCCGTGAGCACTTCCTTGTCAATCTCCTTCACACTGCTCACGCGGATGCGGTGCGTGAACTTCGGGTTGCTGTTCTTGATCGCCTCCAGCCTGCCCGCTTCCTTCGTGCCCGGCGGCATTGCCAGTTCGAGGTCCACCGCCGACTGCGTGCGCGGGTTGATGATGGCGAACTGGTGCTTCGTGTGCAGCGAGCTGTATGTCTTGCAGCAGATCTCCCGCACATCCTTGCCGAGTTTCATGCCTTCTTTCTTCAGGCGGTCGTAGATTGGCCGCAGCGCTTCCTTCTTGCCGCTGTACAGCTCATCCATCAGCTTGTCGCCATCGTCGTAGGCGGTGATGCGGTCCGGGTCCGTCACGCCCCAGCCGACCCACAGCGCCTGGTTGTGCTTCACGCCGTGCTCGGACTTCATCCAGTCCACGATTTCCTTGTGCTTCGACAGGCCGGCCTTCTTCGCGGCCTTGACCCAGTATTCGAGCGGCTTGCCGCTCTGTTCCTCCAGCATGCGGATCTGTGACTTGATCATTTCCCCCGGTGAATCAGGCATGGCGCTTCCTCCAGTAATCTGCTCCGTCCAGTATACAAACAGTGCAAGGCTGCTGCCAGCCCGGTATAGTCTGGGGGGCCGAAAACTGACCAGGAGTACAGGGAACATGCACAGACTGACTGCAGGCGTGCTGCTGCTGATCGCCATGCTGGCATCCGGCTGCGGCGGAGGACAGGCGGGGCCGCAGGCCAGCCCGCCGACGGATGCCCCCGGCCTGCCGTCAGTGCCGGCTGAACTTGAGCGCTCGGCAAGCTACGACACGGTATTCCTGCTCAGCTACGGTGATGAGTACCGGGCTTCTCTGCCCAGCAACCGCGTGACCATCGCCGGCGACAGCCTGCTGTTCAGCCCCGACTGGGATCCCGCCGGAAAGCCGGCGGATGCATCGCAGCTGGCCTTCGCGCTGTACAGCTTCCCGATCGCTGACTATCCGGGGGAGGCCTACATTGACCTCAACTGGAACGGGGCGGCCCCGGCGCAGGACTACTTCATCGGCATCGCCGATCCGAACGCACTGCGCTGGCAGTGGTACAGTGGCACGGCGCGTTTCTCACCGCCTGGTGGCTTCGCTCCCTGGCTGTATCCCTCAGGCGAAGTCCTGATCGCAGTAATGCTCAGTGGCACGCAGGCTCACACACTCGACAGCCTGCAGGTCGGTGAGCCGCTGGAGTTGCCGAGCCTGCCAGTGGATGAGATCGTGGTACCGGATGGCTTCCGGGTCAGCCTGTTCGCTTATCCCGTCAACAACGCACGCGCCATCTGCCATGGACCGGATGACATCATCTTCGTCGGCACCCGCAATGGCGGCACCAGTGGCCTGTTCGCGCTGCAGGATGCTGACAACAACACGCTGGTCACGCCGGGCGAGACCTTCTCCATCTACCAGGGCTACACCCAGCCCTGCGGGGTGGACTACCGCGACGGCTACCTCTACTGGTCGGACATCAGCCGCATCTGGCGCGCTCCTATCACGGACCAGTTCCTTGCCCCACCGGCGGCTGAGCTGGTCAGCGACCAGTTCCCCACCGAGACGCACCACGGCTGGAAGTTCATTCGCTTCGGGCCGGACGGAAAGCTATATGTGCCGGTAGGCGCACCCTGCAACATCTGTGACGATGGCGACCCCTACGCCACGATCATGCGGATGGATGCCAACGGTGACAACCTCGAGATCGTGGCCCGCGGCATCCGCAACACGGTCGGCTTTGACTGGCATCCCGTCACCGGCGAACTGTGGTTCACTGACAACGGGCGCGACAGCCTCGGTGACGGCATCCCGCCGGACGAGCTGAACCGCATCCCGGCCGGCTTCGAGGGCATACCGCACTTCGGCTACCCCCACTGGCACGGCAATGACATCGCTGACCCGACCTACGGCGGCGGGCACACGGCCGATGAGTTTGAGCTGCCTGAACAGGAACTGGTGGCGCACTGCGCGGCACTCGGGATGCGCTTCTACACCGGCGAGATGTTCCCGGAGGAGTACCACAACCAGATATTCATCGCCGAGCATGGTGACTGGAACAACTTCTCTGACAACGTAGGTTGCCTGGTCAGCCTCGTGAGGCTGAATGAAGCCGGCACTGCCGCTGTCTCATACGAGCCCTTCGCCACCGGCTGGCAACGGGAGGATGGCACACGCTGGGACCGCCCGGCGGATGTGCAGGTGTTGCCGGATGGCTCACTGCTGGTCAGTGGCGACCAGGCCGGAGCGCTATACCGGATCACGTACCATGGGAGTGGGCAGTAGTCAGTAGGCAGTGGTCGGTACTGAATCAGAAGCAGAATGAGAAGCAGCAGAATCTGAAGCCGCGAACTGTTCGCTGAACACCGGAATCTGCTGTTTCTGCCAACTGCTTCTCATCCTGACCACTGGCCACTGACTACTCACAACTCCTAGCGGAAGCGGTAGATGCCGGCTTCCGGGTCCAGTTCCAGTTCGACCTCCAGCGGCTGGGAGCCGCCATCGTACTTCAGCGTATAGGTGAAGGTATCCGTGCCGAAGAAGTTCAGCGGGATTGTCAGCTGGCCGGCCTTGCCGGTCTTGATGCTGATTTCCTCGCCCGCCACCTGCATGCTCAGTTCGGCATCCGGAATCGGACCGGTAATGCCGATCAGGATCGCGATGATGCCGAGGCTCTGGCTGCCCGGCAGCTGCATGAAGGGCGCGGCATTCAGGGCATTGTTGGTCTCGATCCCACCACCGGCACGCAGCATGCTGAAGGGATGCTGCCAGCCGTTCAGCTCGCCGGGATTGAAGAAGCCGTTGCGCCAGAGGTTGTAGTCTGAGGCATCGACGGAATTGAGGGCGGTGGTCGGTTCACCCGGCTCGCCGTCGGGCAGCAGGTTGACGGGCAGGGCGAACAGCAGCCGTTCACTGCCCGATGTGTCATCAAACGAGAAGTCCTGCCTGTAGACATTGCCCTGCTCGATGTAGCTCATCGTTCCCACGCTGTCATTCCACAGCCCGCCGCCTTCCGAGCCCGCTGAGTTCCACTGGATGCTGCCATTCTCGCCTGAGCCAAATCCGTCGCTGGCACTGTTCCGGAACTTGCGCCAGTCCCACAGCTCCGTATTGTTGATGTAGCCGCTGACACTGCTTGTGCCGGGGTGGGCCGCGATCAGCAGGAAGCGCACGCTGCCGTCAGCCATGCAGTAATCCTGGCTCTGGCTGAAGCTGCGACGGAAGTTGTACTGCGCGGAGGGGTTGTGCGTGCCGTCCGCGTTGTACTGCCCGGACTCGAAGCCGTCTGTGAATATCCGGCCGCCGACCTCCCAGCGTCCGTTGCCGGGGTTGGCAATCGCGAAGAACCAGCGTGCATTGCCGCCGCTTTCCAGCCCGGCCTGCACCCATGCCAGGTGGCCGTCATCGCCGAAGTCCACCCTGTACATCGCCCAGCCGACGATGCGCTTCTCCAGTTCGCTGTCCGGCACCTGCAGCAGCAGGTCGCTGCCATCCTGGCCAAGCACGATGTTCTTCGTGGTGACGATGTCGCTGATGCCGTCGCCGTTGACATCAGCGCTGGCGACACTGATGCTTGCATTGCGCGCAGCTGAGCTGCTCGCGAGACTGGCGACGGAGGGGATGCCGGCAGTGCTGAGGTCAGCATCGCTGACTGCCTCCACCGGGTCCGGCAGGTTGGGCTGCGGGCTGGGCTGGCCGCTGCCACCGCCGCCACCGCAGGATGCCAGCAGCATTGCCGCCAGCAGCAGCGCAAGTGTTGTTGTCATTGTTTTCGTGCCTGTCATTTTCCAGTTCCTCACTTCTGCACCGCCGGCAGCAGCAGGCCGACGTACTGTTCACCGAACTTCTGCACCTGCAGCTCAAACTGCAGCAGCGGGTTGGCATCATCACCGACGCCGAATGAGTAGCTGCCTTCCTCCAGGCCATCCAGCACGATGCGCCCGCGGCTGTCCGTCACGCCGACGATCGGTGTATTGCTCAGGTCGCCCTGGATCAGGACGTATGAGACATCCGGCATCGGTCCCAGCAGTCCGATCAGGATCGCGATGATTCCGTTGGGCTCACCGTTGCCGGTGATGTCGAGCAATGGGGCTCCGCTGACATACTTCTCAACGCCATCCACAGGCTGGGTGTAAACGTACTCATGTGCCGCGCCATTCACTGCGTTGACATCAAAGAAGTGGATGCCGGGATCGCTGTCATTGTGGTCGGTCCACTGGGAAGCCATTGCCAGCTGGTTCTCCGTATTCGTGCCAAGAGCGAGGCGCGCGCTGAAGGTCGGCGGCATGCCGATGTTGAACCCAAGCGTGTTGGATGTGCCGTCCTTGATCAGCGAGAAGCTGTCCTCGCCCCACTGCATGCTGTACTCCTCGTCCGGGTAGTTCTCGCTGGCGGAGTCCAGGCCCGGGTAGCAGAAGCACTTGCCGAACTGGCATGACATGTTGCTGAAGTTACCGTTGCCGGGATGGCCGACCAGGATCGCGAGATATGAACCGCTCGGGAAGACATAGTCCTCAGACTGGCTGAAGTTGAGGGTGCCGCCGTTGTTGAAGATCCCGCCGCCACCCTGGCTGCTGTTGAACTGGCCGCCGAGTTCCCAGCCGCCCCTTGTCTGGTTGGCAACCGCATAGAACAGGCGCATGCCGGGGCGGGACTTCTGCATCTCGTACTCCAGCTTCCAGAGGTGCAGGCCGCCACCGTTGCCCGGGTCTGTGCCCGGTGCGATCCGGTAGACCGCCCAGGCCAGCACGCGGCCGGTCTCGCTGGTTTCGGCATTGACCTCCCAGCCCTTGCCGCCGCTGAGCTCGTCAAGGTTGCGGCTGGCGATCACGCTCTCCCAGCCGAGGCTGAGGTTCAGCACCAGCTGCTTGTCCTCCGGGAAGTCCAGCATCGAGGACGACTTCGAACTGATCGAGGCCAGGCTGGCGGGGTCGGGCAGGCCGGCGCCGGCGATGTCCGCCGTGCTCATTTCCTCCACCGGGTCCGGGTAGTTGGGCGTCGGGTCAGGCTGGCCGCTGCCGCTGCCGCCTCCACCACAGGCGGATATCAGTACGCTGATGAGCAGTCCAAGGGCCAGTGCAGCTGCACGACGGGACTGGGAAGAACAGTAACGAATCCTGAGAATAGACATCGGATCCTCCTGGAACCATTTGATTTGGTAAGGAGGCCTGGCGGAATGCGTGCCCGCCGGTCCTGCTGTACCGGTATCTGAGTGCCTCGTTTATGGTTAAGTTTCAGTTTAACCAAAAACTCTGTGGAATTCCAGCAGGGCTGTTCAGCGGCCACTCTTTGCAGTTATCACGGGACCAGGCGCCTTCAGACCACATATTCGTTGAATTCGCCCACCGGGTAGTATTCGCCGTCGATCTCGATGAACCAGGTCTCATGCCCGCTCCACAGCTCGTCATACTGCATCACATACGGTCCATGGCCGCTGTCGAACAGCTCAAACAGCTCCGGGTATTCCTCCCGGGCATAGCGCTCCACATCATCATCACTGGCGTCCGGGTGGGTATCGCGGTAGTAGCTGAAGTAGTTCCATTCCTCAAAGGTCTCCATCAGGTCGTAGGGGCCGCCGTACCAGCGGACCGAAATGCTGCGTGAGTCCGGGAAGCCCTGCGCAGCACTGCGCATGTAGTTGCGACCCTCTTCCGTGCCGACACAGATCCCATAGACCTGGTTGCCAAGCGCGAAGGGCAGGCCGGGCTCGCTGGAGTAGATGTAGACCGCGCGCCAGGGATGGCCGGAGGGGAAGGGCTGCCAGTCGCCGGGGCTGGACCCGGTTGTCTGGCTGATGCCGCGCAGCATGGCGCGTTCCACCGGCCCGAGTCCGTCCAGCGAGGCATTCGGCGTGCAGTCCAACCGGTCAGGTGTGCCGTCGCCATCAGTGTCCGGGTTGTCAGGGTCAGTCAGCAGGCGCTGCTCCGTGATGTCAGTCAGGCCGTCGCCATCGCGGTCACTGCGCAGTTCTGCAAGGCTTGTGCTCTCCGTCAGGTAGTCGATCCCTTCTCCGGATTCGTGATCCATCGTGCGGCCGTCCCTGAGGCTGTTGTGGCTCAGCTGCAGTCGGCCCTCCGCGTATTCCAGCAGCAGTGGCCCGCGCCCCTCGTACTGGAAGCCGCCGATTGGTGCAATGTATGTTTCAGCAACATCCGCCCAGGGGGTCGGCAGCACCACCTCGAAACCGCCGTCATTGTCGCTGTCCACGGCGATGTAGATGTCGCGCTCGCTGGTCAGCCCGCCGCTGCTGTAGGCCAGCAGGCGCGTGCCGTCCGGCAGCAGGCATTCGCTCCAGTCCTTCTCCGTCTGCGGCCGGTAACTGAGGTAGCCTCCGCTGATCTTCTGCAGGTCGATGATGTAGGGAGGCAGCTGAATGGCGAACTGCTGCTGCGGCGGGTCCCAGGCGTCCATCACGCGCAGGTTGTCTCCGAAGTGCATGCCGTACAGGTGCCTGTCGTCAATCAGCCGGCTGTCAATGATGCCGTAGCCCTGTGAGGGTTGCCAGTAGATTGAGTCGTAGCCCAGTGCGAAACTGCCGCTGCGGTCCTGCATGAAGCGCGGCAGGGGTTCGATCCGGCCGCTGGCAATGCCAATCAGTGCCAGGCCGTATCGGCTGGCCGTTCCGCAGTCAACCAGCAGGTTGCTGCGCCTGCGCATGAGGATCCGCCCATTGTCCCAGTCATTCCCGCCTGCCAGCAGGCTGAGCTGCCCGCCGCCCGCGAGATCGAGTTGCACGAGGCCGCTGCTGCTGGCGAGCATGGCGACAGTGCCGGACAGTTCGACCTGCCAGTCGCCCTGGCAATCCAGCTCGAAGCTGCTGGAGGATTCCAGCTGGCCCGTGCGGTAGAAGTGCAGGCTGAGCTGCTCGGCGTCGTGTTCCGCCAGCAGGATCCCATCGCGGCTGGAGCAGAGCCGTGCCTGCCAGCCCGGATGCGGTCGTTCAATCTCAAAGGGCAAGCCGGGGCCGGGGAAGCAATACAGCGCAGTCGATGTGGCGATTGCCATGTTGCGCTCGCCCGCGAAGCGATTGTCAACCACAGCTGCCACTTCATCATAGTCGTAGCTTTCCTGCAGGCCTCCGTCCTCGCTGAACATGCGCAAGAGCGTCATGCCTGGCTGTCCGTCCGCGCGCGGCACCAGGCCCCACAGGTGGTCATGGTTGCGCCCGAGGTTGGCAGGCAGCTCCGCGCTCCACAGCAGTTCATCCGAGAAGCGGGCGTAGGCACGCGTGCCATCTGCATCGCTGAGCAGCAGTCGTTCGTTGTCAATGTGGATTGCTTCGAGGCCGGTGTCCAGGGCGGGGTCGCTGATGCTGTTTTGGTTGCTGCCACCGCCCGCGTCACGGACCTGCAGCATCCCGTCCTGCAGGCAGTACAAGGCATGCCCGTGGAACAGCTGCGCCCGTTCCTGACTGCCATCCAGCGCCTGCCACCAGAAGTTATGTGCATCGTGCACCTGTGCCAGCGCTGGATGGGGTAATGTTGCCAGCAGGACTGCCAGTATTGTCAGGCAGGCAGGCAATGATCTGTGTTTCATGCTGGACCTCCAGCTCATGACACCCAGGTTCCGCGTTTATGGTAGGGCCAGTACTCCCCGTCCACCAGGCGAAACAGGATCACTTCACCGTGGTAGGGGAAGTCCAGATCAAGCACGGCGTCAGGACCAGCCTCGTCGGATTCTCTCTCCGGGTCATAGTAGTAGAACCCGGCGTATTGCTGCCATGACTCTGCTTTCTCGCGCAGTTCATCCTCAGTGAATTCGCGGCCTTCGTCAATGTAGTACTGGTACATCCTGCTGCGCTTGTAGCCCTCAATCGGGTCGGCACGGCGGTCAATCCATTCCATTGTGATGCTGTTCTCCGGCCATTCCCAGCGGTTGGCATCTCCATTGTTGAGACGCTCATTGCTGCTGCCATCAAGGCAGATGCTGTACTCGCCGGCACTGCGGGCGAAGGCCACCGGGCCGGAGTTGTAGACGGTGAAGTAGCGCGCCTGCCAGGGGCTGCCGGTTTCCACACTCGCCACCCAGTCTAGCTCCCTTCCGCTTCCATCCTCCGGCCAGTACATTGCCAGCGCGCGGGCGATGCCGCGTTCCACCGGGCCCATTGCGGCAGGGTCGGCAGTCGGAGTGCAGTCAGCCCCGTCCGGGATGCCGTCGCCATCGCAATCGGGGTTGACCGGGTCGAGAATCAGTAGTCGCTCCGCGATGTCAGTCAGGCCGTCGCCATCGCTGTCACGCTGCACTTCATCCAGGCTGAGTGGGCTCTCGACATAGTCCAGTACGGGATAAACAATCGGATACTGTTCGAGGTCGGCATCCGGCTTCAGCCGGTTGTGCAGTACGGTCAGCCCGCCATCACCAGCATCGCGCAGACTGAGCCAGGCGGTCGGTGCCAGGTTGCTGTTCCAGTGGGAAACCCTGTCAAGCAGGCCGGTTGGCAATACATGCCTGAAGCCCTGCCCCTCCACGGGCTCAAAGCCTACGTAAATGTCGCGGTCGTCATACAGTCCCGGTGATGTGAACACGGCAATCCTGTCCGGGGTGCCGCTGTGGACTTCGGCCCAGCCGGGGATGCTCACATGCCTGTCGCCACCACTGTACAGCTCGAAATTGTCTTCCCTGACGGGGTAGGGCCCGGGGACCTGCACATGCAGGCCGCTGTAGCCGAACTCGTCGTTGGCAGCGAGGTAGCTCGCCCCGGCAGCGCCGCAGTTGGATATCGCCTCACGCAGCTCGATCAGCTGACCGGCAAATAGCGGCATTTCCTGCCAGCGCAGCAGGCTTGGCAGGCTCGCTTCCGAGTTGAGGTTCTGCAGCACGCGCAGCAGTCCGCTGGTCACAGAACCGTAGCTGCCGAATTCCTGGCGTGATGTATCCATGTTTTCTGACTGGTGCATGTAGTAGTTGGCAAGGGCCAGCGCATCCATGTGGACCGCATCCGTGCCGGCGGTGCCGCTGAGCAGCTGCTCCTGTGCATTCAGGCCGCCGCCCACGATTTCGTCCATCAGTTCCCGGTCCGCCAGCGGATCAGCACTGGCAAGGAAACGCGCCAGCAATTCGTCATGCAGCGGCGGCCAGCTCAGGGCCTGCATCCGGCCGGGGAGGGGCTGGCCGTTTGCGCCAATCTTCACGGAGATGATTTCCGTATTCCGCGGAGAGGGCGTATATGGCCTTCCGTTGGCAATCAGCAGGTTCCTGCTGTTCAGCTGGCTGGTCCAGTCACTGAGCTCCAGGCTTGCCGGAAGTTCTGAGATGCTGAGGCTCCGGGGGTCGAGCATTGCGAAGTAGCTGTCCTGGTGGCCATTCTCGTCGACATCACCGATGTTGATCGTTGCCAGTACCATGTTGTCGTTGCTGCCCAGCAGCACGCCTCCTGGCCAGCCATCAGCCTTGCCAAGTCCGGCGAGTTCCTTCCCGCTGTCAATGTCGAAGCGGCGCAAGCCAGATTCGTCCACCAGCAGCAGCATTGAATCAACCAGGCCGATGCTCGCATAGTAGAACGAGCGTACATCCAGGTCCAGTACATAGAACCTGTCCCTGGTGTGGGCTTCCTTTGCAAGATGCCGCAGGCTGATCACTGCCTCAGTTCCGCCTGCCGGAAACCAGTCCAGGCTGAAGTCGATGAGATCGTCGCGCTTCGGCTGGCCGACCAGCAGGATGCCCTGCGGGTAGCTGTAGATCACCGCATGCAGTTCAGGTTGCGGCAGCGGGATTGCCAGCGGATCCTCAAGGCCATTGAAGCGGTACAGCTGATTCTCAGATCTGACAACCAGCCCACCGCCGTCACCAGGCCGGCTGAATTGCTTGATTGGTGTCAGTTGCCACTGCCCAAGCACCTCTCCATCCAGCGGATCGAGGGCTCGCAGCACATCAGGCTCGCCATACTGGTTGACATCGGGTGAATGCGTGCCGACCCAGACGTAGCCATCGAATATGCCGAAGATGTGCTCGTAGTCAGCGGTCCACAGCAGCTGCCCATCCTCCAGCGAGCGGGCTTCGGTCTTGTAGCGCCACTCGTATACGAGCAAATTGTCCGCAAGGAACAGCTTATCCAGTCGGGCCGTGCCGTTTGGAAACAGCCGGTAGAAATCGCTGGCGTAGTCCTGTTGCCAGAGCAGCGCCCCGCTGGCGGCATCCAGCAGATTGATGTCCCAGCCGTTGGTGTAGGCGATGTGCTTTTCATCTGCGATGAAGGCATCAAACCTTGACCCGCCATCAATGTAGCGGTACCAGCCTTCGTAGTCAGGCAGCTCAGGGTCCTTGGCCAGCCAGTCATCGCCGGGGGCCAGCCCCCAGTACCCATCCGGGGGCAGCTGCAGTTCAAGGTAGCCCATCTCGGGGTCAGGTGCCGGCAGGCTCCAGTGTGCCGAAGCGGCAGGCTCCTCCTGCGCCGTGGCCAGCACCGGCAGCAGGCAAAGCATGAGCAGTGCGATCCGCAGTCGCTGCATCAGTGTGTTCCTCCCCTCACTCTTCCTGCTGAGTTTATCGCAGCATGGCAGGCATTGTTAAGCAGGTTGAGCCTGACCGCCGGCAGGGGCCGCATATATGATCTGTGCATGCAGATCGTGATCATGGACTACCAGCGGCGCTGGGCGGAGGAGTATGCGGCAATCGAGCAGGCCATCAAGGGCGTGGTCGGGCCGGAGGTGCAGCGCATCGACCATATCGGCAGTACGAGCGTGCCGGGCCTGGCGGCCAAGGACATCATTGACATCCAGCTCAGCGTGACGGCCATCGAGCCGGTTGAGGTCTATGGCAAGGGACTGGAGTCACTGGGCTACTTCGAGAAGCCGGGTAACCTCGAGCGCAACAAGCGCTACTTCCGTGAAAGCGGCGAAATGCGCCGGACCCATATACATATAAGGGAGAGCGGGGCCTTCGGCCAGCAGTTCGCGCTGTTGTTTCGCGACTACCTGCGCGCCAGCCCCGAGGAATGCGAGTACTACGCGGCACAGAAGAGAGAACTGGCGAAACAGGAATGGGAGAATGTCAGCGACTTCGGCGATGCCAAGGACCCGCTGTTCTGGGAGATCATGCGCCGTGCCAATGCCTGGCAGCAGGACACTGCGTGGAGGAGTGGGTAGCGTTCCCGCGTTACAATATCCCTCCTATGTCGAAGGGACGTGTGATGGTGGCGATGTCGGGCGGCGTGGATTCCTCAGTGGCCGCGCTGATGCTCACGCGCGCCGGTTACGAATGCATCGGCATGACCGCCATCCTGTTCGGCGATGCCAGTGCGGCCGGGCCCTGCTGCGGCACCGAGGGGGCCAACTCCGCCGAATGCGTCTGCAACAAGCTCGGCATCGAATTCCGCCACATCGACCTCTCGGAGCTGTTCGAGGAGCAGGTGATCGGGCGCTTCCTCGGTGAGTACGACGCCGGGCGCACGCCCAACCCCTGCAGTGACTGCAACCGCTTCATCAAGTTCGACACCTTCTTCAGATATGCAGATGAATGGGGCTGCGACTACGTTGCCACCGGGCATTACGCGCGCATCATCGAGGATGGCAGCGCACGCCTGCTGGGCACCGGGATTGACAACAACAAGGACCAGAGCTACTTCCTCGCCTGCATCCCGCCGGAGCGGCTCAAGCGGGTGCTGTTCCCGCTCGGCGGGATTGACAAGCCTGAGGTGCGCCGGCTGGCACGCGAGGCGCTGCTGCCGACAGCGCACCGCACGGAAAGCCAGGATGTCTGCTTCATGCACAACGGGGCCGGCATCGACGAGCTGATGAGCTGGCATATGGGCAAGGCACCCGAGCCGGGTGAGGTGGTGGACGAGGCCGGCAATGTGCTGTCAACGCACAAGGGCTACCAGCGCTACACCGTCGGCCAGCGGCGCGGGATGCGGCTTGGTGGCGGCACCGAGGGGCTGGTGGTGCACCGCGTGGAGCCGGAGACGAACCGCGTGGTGGTGGCGATGAAGGATGCGCATCCGCTGGACTATGTCAGCATGCGCGACTTCGTGGACATGGCACCGGGCCGCTGGCAACTCGGGCAGGACATCCAGGTGCGCATGCGCTACCGCCAGCCGCTGTTCAGGGCGCGGGTGCTTGAACATGAGGGACAGCTGCGGGTCTATCCGCTGGAGCGGCAGTACGGCGCGGCCCTCGGGCAGTGGTGCGTTGGCTACAGTGGCGACGTCGTGCTGTTCGGCGGCATCATCGATGGCGTTGAGTACGAAACGTAGGTTCTAGGATCTCGGTTGTAGGGCGTAGCGGCGACACTCCTGTCGACGGATTGATCATAACAACGCCGACACACCAGTTGCCAAGCGCACATGCGTGCACTTTCTTCTGTGGTATATGGCGACGGTTTTCTTGGCGCAGAGGCGCTGAGGAAAATGAGGCGCAGAGAATTCAATACTAATTCGGGCCAAGCATGATCCGTCAATTTAATGATCAGGATACCGGTTTGTAGTTGTTCACCAGGCGTTGAATTCCTTCTCGAAGGAATGGTACATGGAAGTTGATCATCAGGCCACGCTGCTTGCCTGAAAGGCGCAGGTATGTCAGCAACTGTGCCTTATGCACTGGCTCAAGTTTGTTGACAACCTTCAGTTCAAGGAAGAGCTCATTCTCGACGATCATATCCACCCTGTAAGCCACCTCAAGCCTGACTCCCCGGTACGTCAGGGGCAATGGCGCCTCCACCTGGATTGCCATGTTTCGGTGGATCAATTCCTGGGCAAGACAGCTTTTACAGGCTGATTCCATCAGGCCGGGGCCAAGTTTCCGGTGAACTTCAATTGCCGCGCCAATCACTTCAGCAGTTAATGGATCGTGAGCTTCAATTTCATTATGCATAACGTAAGTATGGCATATTAATGTAAAGTCACAAACAAGAATTGTAAAATCTCTGCGCCTCAGAAATATCTGCGCCTCTGCGCCAAGAAAACCGTTTCGAGCCGAGTGAGTCTATCTCGAGCGAATGCGAGTCTCATAAGCAGGAAATGGAAATGGCAGCAGATCAGGAAGGAGGGGATATGGTGTCGCCGCTACGTTCATGATCCGGCGACAGGAGTGTCGCCGCTACGTCGTTTTAAATATTCCCACCCGTTGCCAATCGCGATTGCCAGCACGCACCAGATCAGGCCGGTCGCCGCTCCGAGGCTGAGGCCGAGCAATACGCGGGTGACCGTCAGTTCCAGCGGGGTGTGCAGGTGGCAGAAGGTGTTGAGGATGCTGATCTGGCCCAACAGAGCGCCGATGCCGAGCATCACGGAAACACGTGTGCGCCAGGCGATTGACAACAGGAACAGCATCAGCAGCGGATGGCCGATCAGTTCCTTGGTGCGCGGGCGCACGCCGAAACTCTGCTCCAGACCCTCGCGGAACAGGTTCTCGATGGACAGCACTCCCAGCAGGGAGTCGTTGCCAGAGCGCAGCAGCACCACGCCGATGATGCCCATCGCGATCAGGATGAAGGCCACGTCGCCGTAGCGGATCGGGGACTGCCACAGGGTGGAAAAGCGTTGCCAGTAGCCGACGAGGCGGTTCTCGGCGACCTGCCAGGCGTCGGCCAGCGTCTCGGCCTGCCAGCCCCAGGCGGCGAACAGCAGCACCGGCAGGGCCATGGACAGGGTCACACCGCGGAATTCAGACAGCTTGAGGATGCCCTCAGCGCTGGCCAGCGTGCCGTGGATGATCACTCCGCCGGCAATCGAGAACAGGCTGGCAACGATCAGCCCGAGCAGCGCAATGAAGATCCGCCGCGGACAGAAGCGCTTGCAGGAAAGCCGCGTTGTCAGGTACATGTTGACATGCATCGCCAGCCAGAAGCCGACCAGCGGGAAGGTGGTGGCCGCCAGCAGCAGCAGGATGTCGCGGGCCGCATTGCTGAATGAAGCAGCCCCGGCAGCCAGCAGTCCGGCAGCCAGCAGGCCGATGAAGATCGGCAGTGGAATGGACTCACGGCCGGGGAAGGCCAGCAGGTAGATCAGCAGCAGGATGCCCGGCAGCCAGGCTGCTACCCAGATGCCTCCCTTCAAATCTGGCATCACGGACTGCAGCGCCATCGGTTTGCTGGCAATCGTGAAGCCCTCCGCCTGCAGTTCGCTGGCAAGGGTCTGGAAGTACTTCCGGTTCAGCTCCAGCAGGCGCTGCACGTAACCAGTATCACCGGCGCTGCCGCTGTTGAGT
The DNA here is from genome assembly GCA_022646745.1 of Planctomycetales bacterium. Lineage (GTDB taxonomy): Bacteria > 4484-113 > 4484-113 > 4484-113 > JAFGCY01 > JAHEFU01. The sequence goes on from CP060262.1 coordinate 2,090,454, forward strand.
TGCCTGCCCCGGATGAAGGGCCGCACATACAGCACGCGCATGCTGCGCTCATCCACCGCGCGCAGGTACCTGGCAACGGCCCCGGCGATGTCGTAGTTGTCCATTTCCTCCGGTGGGATGCTGTGCAGGCGCGCCAGATGGATCTTCCCGTCGCTGCCGGTCATCCGCCGGGCCAGGCCGCCGCCGCCATCCTGCTCGTCAAATTCCACCCAGCAGAATGTCTGGCCATTGCGCTTGATCGCATTCGCCATTTCATCCAGCCGGCCGGGGTAGCCGAGCACGGTCGGGCCCTGGAACAGCACCAGGGGCTGCTCCGCGATGAAGCCCATCGTTTCCTGCAGGCCGTTGTCACCGAGGAACTCCGAGCCACCGGGACGCAGGATCAGCGATGCTCCATGCAGCGCGGCCGCATCCTGCACACTCTGGAACCAGGCCACCGGCAGCAGGCGCAGGTCCTCCTCCGGCATCGCCGGGAACTGCACGACCAGGCTTTCGTAGCCGCTGGCGAAACGTGCCACACGGCGATACGGATACCCGTGGCGGCTTGCCCCGCGTGCAATGTCAGCGCTGTAACGTTCATCCGTCACTTCAAAGGCGGGAGCCCCCGTTGCCAGTTCCGCCGGCGCGAAGATCCCGCTGTCCAGCAGGCTGCCGACGGTTTCCTCACCGTAGCAGAGCTGTGCGCCGGGCAGGGCCGCCAGCAGCTGCCAGGGTTGCTCACTGTCCTCCGGATAGGAGATGGATCCGCCGGAGGCATCCGGCAGGGAGGCCAAGGCCTGCCAGTCCACCAGCACCGCGACATCCTTGTAGCTCCTGTCCAGCACGCTGCGGCTCATGCAGAAGATCACACTGCCAATGGCGGCAACAGCGGTGAACATCAGCGCGATGCCCAGCAGGTTCCTCCTGCTGATCATCATGCCATGCCTGTCCTCGCTCACTTCCATTCACCGCGCAGCAGCAGTGCACAGTCGTTGGCCGGGCGGATGAAGATGTCATGCCCGCTGCCGTTGACATAATGGTGCGCCGGCAGCAGGGCCGTCGCGCTGACGCGCTCCCCCGCGCTGATGTCCAGCAGGTCGTCCCGCAGCGGGTCCAGCTCATCGATCACGACCTGTCCGGCTGCGGGCTGGGTCACGATCAGTTCAGCGCCTGTGCCGAGTCGGATGCTGGTCCCCGCCGGCACCTGCCGCAGTGTGAACATCCCGCGGTGCTGCACATAGCTGACCGTCGCCAGCGGATCCTCCTTGCTGCCCGGGTCAGCGGACAGCACGCCCATCGTCGCCAGTGAACACAGTGCGGTCACGGCCGTTGCCAGCAGCAGCCGCTGCCGGATTCCGATCATCCTCATAACTCCCACCTCAGGCTTCGCCACCAAGCGAATTCATGTCCTTTTCGTCCGGCTCACTTTCATCCGGGATGTAGTCCGGGGCCGGGTTGCCACTCTGCTGCGCGGCCCCTTCCTTCTCCAGTGCTTCCTGCTGTTCCTTCTTGCGGCGCACGCGCTCCAGCTCGTCCAGCAGCTCCTGTTCGCGCTTGTCCAGTTCGCTGTCCCCCGCCGCTTCAGTACTCACTTCATCCAGCGCGCGGCTGCGGGCCTGCACGAACACGTATCCATCGTGCATCTCCAGCTTGTCAACCTCAATCGCCACGCGGAACTGGTCCAGGTCCACCACCGGGGTGAGCGTACTGAAGGCGGCCTTCAGCTCCTTGACGCCAATCTCCGCCCCACCCAGCTGCAGTTCGTCCACCTCCAGCTTGAGGCGCGTGCTGCCATCCGCCACGATCCGTCCGTTGGCGCCGATGCGCACCTCGGCAAAGGCCATGTCGAAGATCCCGTTGATCGTCACGCTGCCATCCTCGAGTGCGATCTCGACGTCGCGCATGCCCTTCTTCTCCAGCTCCCCGCCCCAGCGCTGCTTGAGCGCATCCTCGCTGACCTTCAGTTCGAGCTCGCCGCTCTGCACCTCACTCAGCCCCGCGTTGCCACTGAGCAGCACCTGCGGCAGGTCGAAGCGGATACCGCGCCCCTTGAAGCGCAGGTCCTCGACGAGCATCCCGTCCAGCTTGGCCTCGGCGCTGTCAACGTAGAAGCTGTCCACCTGGCCCTCGAGCGTGTCGAGCAGGCTGCCGCGCCCGATCACCACGGTTGAGCTCGGCGGCAGCAGGAATTCGCGGCGTACGCTGTCCGCCAGCTCCTCGTCCACCTTCGGCAGCAGCAGCCAGTTGAGCGCAGCCAGGGCCAGCAGTGCAAGCACCACCAGCACCAGCACGAAGTTCGCCAGTCTCTGGAAACAGCCCATCAGTTCACTGTGATCTGGTAGTTGTCAATGTCCGCCTCGGCCACGGAGAACACATCCGTGTTGGCCTGCGGGTTGATCTGTTCATCGGTGTAGAAGTCGACCTCCATCTGCACCGCGATCGGGTTGAGCAGCTGGTCACGCACCTCGCCCAGCTGGTCCTCGTTGTCAAGCAGGTTGATGCCGGCATCGCAGGTGAAGAACTGCACGGTGAAGTCCTCCGGGCGCTGCTCCGCCAGGTCGTAGAACACGTTCGGGTCGATCGTCAGCGAGATCGCGTTCTGCGTGAACTGGCTGCCGACGTACCACGCGTAGGTATTGCTAAGGATGTCCGGCAGGGTGTCGGTCCAGTAACGCTCGGCGGTGGTGTAGTTGCTCTTGCCGAGCCCGTAGAAGATCGAGATCGAGTTGCCGCCGTCCTCCAGCGAGGAGTGCGGCACGATCAGCTCGTCACGGCTGAGGTTGTCAACCGGCGCGACCTCGATGCGTGTCGGTTGCAGGCCCGTCAGGTATGTGATGATGTCACCCTCCCAGGTGAACACGCTGTCACCGCCGCCCTCCGGCGTCTCGCGCCCGCTGCGCTGGATGTAGAGCGTCTGGTCGAGGTTGTCCGGGTCACCGGTCACGAGGATGATGTCGGAGGAGTTGTCATTGCCGGTCTCGTCCGCCAGGCAGTAGGTCGGCACGTTGTTGCCGGTGCTGAAGGCGACCGGCGTGGCCGCCAGTGTGCCGGCGCTGTCCGTCAGCCAGGCCCCGGCGCTGCCCGTGCCGTCGGCATTCTGCCAGCAGGCCAGCACCGCCTCGCGCGAGAGGTAGCCGTTGCCAATCGAAGCGCTGAAGCATTCACCGGGCACGTCGAGCGTGCTGCGCAGGCTGATAGTTCCGTCATCGGCCACGTCCAGCACGCGCACCATCCCGTCGGCTGCACCGGTGCCGCTTTCCGCGATCGCCAGGCTGTCGGTGCCCTGCTCGAGGATGCCGTGCTGCAGGCTGATCGCGCGGTCCGCCACGGTGATGCTGTCGGTCGCGGTGAATGTGCCATCCGCATTGCCCAGCAGCACCTGCACGGAGCGCACCCCGCCGCTTTCGCCGATCAGCGCGATGTCACTGATCGTGTCATTGTTGAATTCCTGCATGATGCTGTCCACCAGCACCTCGATCCCGAGCGGCTGGTCCGCCAGCGCGGTGAACTCGGCATTGCCATTGCCCTGCAGCACGCGGATGAAGGGCGCGGTGCCCGCATTGCCGGCATCCAGCACCACGACATCGCGGTTGCCATCTGCATCGAAGTCGTAGTTGTGGCAGCGGAAGGGCCGCACGCCGTCGTTGATGTCGCGCACCGGGCGGAAGTAGATTGGCTCCAGCAGGTTGTCCTGCACGGCCACGCTTTCAATCAGCTGCGTCACGCCGTCCTCGGCGCAGGTCACCACGATGTCGCCGAAGCCATTGCCATCGGCATCGAAGGTGGTGGTGCAGGTCGGGCCGTCGCCGGTGCCGATCACGGTCGGGCCGCGCGGGATCTGCTTCGTGAACAGCTGCGTGCCGCCAGTCTCCGGGTGGAAGCCGATGTACAGCTCCCAGTTCAGCGCGCGGTCCTCGTTGGAGATCACGTCGATCGGACGGTCCACCGCACTGATGCTCGGCGCCTTGCTGAAGTTGAAGACGGTGTAGTACCAGTAGTCCGGGCTGAAGGAATTGCCGCGCACGCTCCAGATGATGTTCACCTCATCGGGATAGGGCACGATGTCCAGGCCGGAGTTGGCGTCATGCGCGCAACCGCCGGGGATGAGCATCGCCAGCACGGCGGCGAGCGCCAGGCTGCGGCTGGTCAGTGTTAAGCAGATGCGTGGCATGCTGCGACTATTATAGTGATGGCCATACCTCATATATATGCAGAGAGTGCATCGGGCAGGTCTGTTCAATGTTAAACAGCACGCAAGCGGCGGGGCAGGGGGGCCGGCTCGGCTTTGCGGACTGGCTCACGCGGGTCTGCGGCCGCAGCACTGCCACGGCGAAATCCTACGAACGCGATGCGGCGGCCTATGTGGACTGGTCCGAGGGGCAGGGGCTGGCGCTCAGGCAGGCGCTGAACCGGGCGCAGCTCGGGCTGTACCTGATGGAGCGGATGGACGAGCGGCGGCGCTGGGCCGGCGAGCAGCAGAAGCTCGGGGCGCGCAGTGCGGCACGCATCGTCTCAGCGCTGAGGATGTACCAGGCCTGGCTGCGCTTCAACGGCGAGCTGGATGGCGCAGACGGCTTCGACCCGGAGCCGCCGAAGTACAGCCGCCGCCTGCCGGACTACCACAACACGGACGAAATGCAGGCGCTGGTCAGTGCCTGGGATGGCGAGCGCGGTCCGCTGGCGCTGCGCAATGCGGCGATGCTGCACCTGTTGTACGCCACCGGGATCCGCGCCAGCGAGCTGTGCGGGCTCAACATCGGCGATATCGAGCCGCGCGCGCGGCTGGTGCGGGTGCGGGGCAAGGGCAACCGCGAGCGCGTCGTGCCGTATGGCGCTAAGGCGGCGGCAGCGCTGGAGCAGTGGCTGAGCAGCGGGAGACCGCTGCTCGGGGATCAGGGACCTGGGACCAGGGACCAGACAGCTGATTCCGGGGATCGGGGGTCGGGTTTCGGGGATCCGCAGAGCTCTCAGTCTGACTCTCGCCAGCGCTCTGCCGAAACCGGAAACCGGAAACCCGCGACCCGCTCCGCCGAAACCGGAAACCCGGATACCGGTATGCGGAAACCCGAAACCGGAAACCCGAAACCGGACGCATTGTTCCTGAATCACCGGGGCAGCCGCCTGACCCGCCGCGGCCTGCATGACGTGGTGGACAAGTCAGCGCTGAAGGCCGGCATCCTGAAGTCCGTCTCCAGCCACAAGCTGCGCCATGCCTGCGCCACGCACCTCTTGGAGGGCGGCGCGGACGTCCGCCTGGTGCAGGAACTGCTGGGCCACCAGAGCCTGGCGACCACCCAGGTCTATACGCAGGTCACCCGCACCCAACTGCTCGACGCCTTCGACAAGGCGCATCCGCGGGCGAAGAAGTAATATTTTTGGGCCTGGACAGATCGCCTGGCATATGTTAAGTATATAATGTCAGAGGCGAGGTGTGCATGTCAGGCAGCAAGTTCACGTTCATAGATCTGTTCGCGGGTATCGGCGGCTTCCGCTTAGCGCTGGAGAAGCATGGCGGCAAATGCCTGTTCACGAGCGAGTGGGACAAGTACGCCCAGCAGACCTATGAAGCCTGGTATGGCGACAAGCCTCATGGCGACATAACGAAGATCGACGCCGCAGACATTCCGGATCACGACATTCTCTGCGCCGGATTTCCCTGTCAGCCCTTCTCTCTGGCAGGCGTTTCAAAGAAGAACAGCCTCGGGCGCAGCCACGGATTTGACGACGAGAAGCAAGGCAACCTGTTCTTCGAGATCATGCGCATAGTGGAGGCCAAGCGACCACCCGTGCTGTTCCTTGAGAACGTCAAGAACCTCAAGAGCCATGACAAGGGCAATACCTGGAAGGTCATTGAGGAACATCTGATCGCTGCCAATTACACACCCTTCAGCAGAATCATCGATGCGAAATACTGGGTTCCGCAACACCGGGAACGGATCTTCATCGTCTGTTTTGACAACGAGCGTTTCGGCATGGACCCCGGGTTCGAGTTCCCTGAGGAACCTTCCGAGCCTGCAATGAAGTTCGGGGATATTCTGGAGAAAGGCGTAGATCCGAAGTACATCCTTTCCGATCATCTCTGGCAGTACCTGCAGGATTACGCCGACAAGCACAGGGCGGCGGGCAACGGCTTCGGATTCGGAATTGCTGATCCCAAGGGCATCTCACGCACGATCAGCGCTAGGTATCACAAGGATGGATCAGAGATCCTGATCGGTCGAGGCAAGGGAAAGAACCCCCGCCGACTGACTCCCAGAGAGGCCTGCCGCCTGATGGGATTCCCGGATGACAAGCCTCAGGTTGTATCTGATACACAGGCATATCGACAATTTGGCAACGCGGTTGTTCCGCTTGCGGTGGAGCATGTGCTGATGGCAATTCTGCCTGTATTACGGAAAGCGACCAGAAAGAACCAGAAAATATCAAGAAGCAATGCAAAAGCCAAGACTGTCAAGGGAGCTCTTAAGCCTGTACAATTGTAAGCATGAATAAATATTCATGGCAGCATATTGTCAGGCAATGCGCAGAATCGCGTTGTGCCCTTTTGAAGATAATCAGTCCAAATGACGCTGGCATTACCGGCACCCACCAGTGCGGTTTCTATCTTCCCAAATCAGTCTGGCAACACTTCACTGGGATTTCTCCTGAGAAGGACACGCTGAAGAAGGAAGATCTCGAGATAACCTGGCCGGATGGACTAGTAACGGATTCCGTGATCACCTGGTATGGTCAGAAAACCAGAAGCGAGTACAGGCTTACAAAGTTCGGACGAGGTTTCCCCTGGCTAAGGGATGAATATGTAGGCAACCTGTTGGTACTGATCTTCACAGATTTCGGTAAAGCACATGCACACGTGATCGGCGATGACACTCTTGAAGCAAAGGTGTTGAGTGCGCTCGGGGTAGAGTTGCATTCAAACTGGGCACTGTTCGTTGGCCAGCCCATTTCTATTGATAGTCCGGCGGAGTGCATTCAGAAGAAGCAGATTGAGTACGCGGACCTTTTCGACAAATTCCCCATGGCACGAAAAATGTCAGATCTAGCAGCAGACATTCTGGAATCTTGCTCCGATCCTGATTACATCAACAGGCCGGACAAGGCATTGCTGGATCTCATGACATTGGAATACGAATTGTTCAAGAAGATTGAGAACAGACTTGTTGGCGACATTTCACATGACGGTGATACGGACGCTTTCATTGAAGCAGTGCTTCCCCTTATTCAGAGACGAAAAGCCAGAGCAGGAAAGTCGCTGGAAAATCATGTGGCGAGACTTCTGCGAGCAAATGCCGTCAGCTTTGAGGAACAGGCAAAGCGGATAAAGGGAAAGCCAGACGTGGTAGTGCCGGAAGAATCCTACTATTTCAGCCGAGGATTCGATCCAGGGTCTTTCCTGGTTTTGGCAATCAAGCGTACATGCAAGGACCGTTGGAGACAGGTTACCGAAGAAGCTCCCAAAATGGATGTCCGGTATCTGCTGACAATGCAGGAGGGAATCAGTTCCAACCAGCTTCTGGACATTCATAATGCAGGAATCAGATTGGTGGTTCCAAAGCAGCTTCATCGACTATATCCGAAAGTTGATGAAGGAAACCCAATCTCAGTGTATGACTTCATTGAGGAATGTCTGAGGATCAGCAATGCTCATGATCCAGGCCAGATGAAGTTGTTATGACTCCAACTACTGAATCCCGCTCCCGCAACATGGCGGCGATCAAGGGCAAGGACACCAAGCCTGAAATGCTGGTCCGGCGGATGCTGCATGGGATGGGATTCAGATACTCACTGCACAGGAAGGGACTGCCAGGCAGGCCGGATATCGTGCTCACCCGTCATGGCAAGATCGTGTTGGTCAACGGCTGTTTCTGGCATATGCACAGTTGCAGGTATGGGCAGGTCAAACCCAGGAACAACGCGGAGTTCTGGGAAAACAAGCGGCAGACCAACCGTGAGCGGGACAGACGCAACCGCCGGGACCTGAAAGCCTTGGGATGGAAGGTGCTTACTGTATGGGAATGCCAGACGCGTGACCCGAGGAAGTTGGAGCGCATCCTGCGGAAGTTCATGGATAGCTGAACTCTGAAAGCAGAGAGCAGTAAGCAGAAACTCACGAGCTGAAAACGTAATGCTGGAAGAAGTGGTCTGCTCGCTGCTATCAGCTTCCTGCTTACAGCGAGGCCTCAAACGCCATCTGGGCCAGCTCGCGGTCCACGTTGCCGCTGATGCGCCTGCGCAGCAGGGCCAGCTTAGCCATGTAGGTGGGGTCGCCCCAGGGACCAGGGACCTGGGACCGGGGATCAGCATAACGGGTATCGGGTTTCCGGTTTCCGGTTTCGGCATACCGGGTGTCGGGTTTCGGGATTCGGGTTTCGGCATACCGGGTTTCGGGTTTCGGGTTTCCGGTTTCGGCAGAGCGCTGGCGTGGATCTGATTGAGGCCTCTGCGGACCCCCGAAACCAGATCCCCGATCCCCGAGGCTTGTCTGCGGAGCCCCGAGCCCCGAGCCCCGAGCCCCGTCCTCCCAGTCGTCCATATTTATTATTCCGGTGTCGGGTGTCGGGTTTCGGGTTTCGGCATATCGGGTTGCAGGTTTCGGGTTTCGGGTTTCAGCAGAGCGGTTCTGCGGGTCCCCGTTCCCCGATCCCTGTTCCCTGTTCCCCGTATGCAGCAGCCACCAGCTGGCGCGGTCATAGGCGCTCACCAGCGCCTGGCGCGTAAGCTCATTCTGCCGCGCCTTCGGCAGCGCCTTCTCCAGCTCGGCCTCCTCCATCCCGTGGTCGGCCTGTTCCTTCTCCCACAGCAGCGCATGCTCAAAGCCGGCCGCATCCGCCGCCGCCTCCAGCACCCCGCTGCGCCGCATGATGGCCTCGGCCAGCACGGTCAGCGCACGCCGCCAGGCCTTGTTCCCGCCGAGCGCCAGGCTGTCCACATAGCGTCCGCCGCCCAGCAGCGCCCCTTCACTGGCAGACTGCGCATCCAGCCCACTGGCCGCCAGTGCCGCCGCCAGCTCCTCTGAGCCCAGCGGTGACAGCGTGATCTTCTGCCCACGGCTGTGGATCGTCGGCAGGAGCAGCTCCGGGCGGTCCGTGGTCAGCAGGAACACAGTCTGCGCCGGGGCCTCCTCGAACAGCTTCAGCAGGCGGTTGCCGCTTTCCTCGTTCAGGTGGTGCGCATTGTCGATCATGAACACGCGGTGGCTCAGCAGGTTCGGCTTGTACAGCGCCGTGGCGAGCCCGCCATGCTCCTCGTCCAGCTGCTTTACCGAGACGTCCTGCCCGCGCGGACGCACTGTGACATACTCCGGCTGCTCACCGGCAGCGATCGAGCGGCAGGCGTAGCATTCACCGCAGAAGGACAGCGGCTCCGAGGCCGGACGTGCACCGGTGCAGCACAGGGCCCGGGCCACGATGGTGGCGAGCGTGGTCTTGCCCAGCCCGCGCTGCCCGAGCAGCAGGAATGTGCCGCTCAGCCGCCCGCGTTCGATGTAGCGCGTGAGCAGGGAGCGCGCACGCTGCTGGCCGACGAACTCGGAGGCGGATGCAAGCACGGCTCGATTATAGGGGACAGGCTGCAGCCTGCATGGTGCAGGGTAGGAGCTGGGTCATGGTTAACGGGGTGCAGTTCATTCTTTACATGTGCAAATTGAAACAAAAACCCTGTAAGCACAGAAATAAGCCAAATTTGCAAAATCAAGGTATAATCGCCCGAGATGTCGCCGTTCGCGGCCGTTCAGCATGAGATTAGCCATTTGGCCTTCGCAAGTTCACAAACTGCCTGACCCGAATCGCTGTCCCCAAGCTCCGTAGTACATCGACCAAATATTTTTTTCCTGGAGATTCAGCGATGAATATCTATGTTGGCAACCTTGACTTCAAGACCACTGAGAACGAGCTTCGTGAAGCTTTCGCCGTCCACGGTTCCGTGGACAGCTGCCGCATCATCACCGACAAGATGACCGGCCGCCCGAAGGGCTTCGCCTTCATCGAGATGGAGGATGCCGGTGCCCGCGCCGCGATCGCAGCCCTCGACGGCAGCCAGCTTGGCAGCCGCACCATCAAGGTGAACGAGAGCCAGCCGCGTGAGGACCGTCCTCGTGGCGGCGGCGGTGGCCGTGGCGGCTACGGCGGCGGCGGCGACCGTGGCTACGGCGGCGGTGGCGGCGGCGGTCGCTGGTAAACCGGCAACCGCAGGGCCGGCATATGCCGGCACTCAAGCAAGGAATCAAGCGGGCGGGGGAAACCCCGCCCTTTTTGTTAGCTTGAAGGGAACAGGTTGCAGGTTGCAGGAATAGCAATGAGTAATGAAGAGTGAGCAATGAGTCTTACCTGCAGCGAGGTTACCTCGAATAGGCTCAGGCTCATTGCTTATAACTCATACTTCATTGCTTTCCTGACCACTGCCTACTGCCCACTGATTACTGCCACTCCGAGCTCCACCCTCCAAACTCCAACCTATACTTACTGCCATGCGCCTGCGCCACTGGGTCTGCGGACCGCTTGACAACAACATCTACCTGCTGGAGGACGAGGCGGCCGGCCGCTGCGTGCTGTTCGACCCCGGCATCGACATCGGCCCGGTGTTCCAGCACATTGACGACAATGGCCTCGAAGTCGAGCGCATCCTGCTCACGCATGCGCACTTCGACCACATCTTCGGCCTGGCCGAGGCCAAGCGGCGCTACAACTGCCCGATCCACATGCATCCGGATGACGAGGAGGTGCGCGCGCGCTTCCTGACGATCTGCGAGAACTGGGGCTTCCCCGGCGCGGACGCACCCCCTGAGATTGACGAACCGCTCAGCCACGGGCAGCGCCTGCAGCTGCTAGGCACGTCGTGCGAGGTGCGCCACACGCCGGGGCATGCCCCGGGCCAGGTGGCCTTTGTGTTTGACAACTTCGCGATCGTCGGCGACACGCTGTTCCAGCGCAGCATCGGGCGCTACGACCTGCCGGGCAGCGACCCGCAGGCGCTCGTCAACTCGATCATGGAGCAGCTCTACAGCCTGCCGGACGAGACCGTCGTCTACCCCGGGCACGGCGGCTTCACCACGATCGGCGAGGAGCGGCGCTTCAATCCTTACGTCGGCGAAGGCGCGCGCTTCCGGCTGCGCGAGGACGACTAGCCGGCGGCACCGCTGCCGGTGCTGTCCTCACAGCGTCCGCCGAGCTGCTTCGCGAGGAAGCGGTCCGCGCGATGGTACCAGTCGAGGCGGTTCTGCGGCCGGGCGAAGCCATGGCCCTCGTCCTCGTAGCAGACGTACTCCACCTCGAGCCCTTTTTCGCGCATGCTGTCAACGATCTGCTCGCTCTCCGGACGCTTGACCCGCGGGTCGTTGGCACCCTGCGCGATCAGCAGCGGGACGCGGATCCTGTCAACGTAGTTGAACGGGCTGATTGAGCGGATGAACTCCAGCTCGGCCCGGTCCTCTTCGCTGTAGTCCGCCTTGTCCTTCAGCGTGCCGTCGGCATTGCGCGGAATCACGCCCACGCGGCGGTCCATCACGCGGCGGAAGCTCTCCCAGTAGGGCGGGATGCTGTTGAGGAAGGTTTCCATGTTGCTCGGGCCGACGAGTTCCGCGCCGCAGCAGTACAGCTCCGGCGTGAAGGTCAGGCCGGCCAGGGTGGCGTAGCCGCCGTAACTGCCGCCGTAGATGGCAACGCGCTGCTCATCGGCGATGCCTTCGGCGATCGCCCATTTGACGGCGTCCGTCAGGTCGTCCTGCATCTTGCGGCCCCACTGCCGGTCGCCGGCGTTGATGTGGTCCTTGCCATAGCCGGTGCTGCCGCGGTAGTTCACCTGCAGGCAGGCATAGCCGCGGTTGGCCAGCCACTGCGCCTCGGGATGGCAACGCCAGGAGTCACGGGTCCAGGGGCCGCCGTGCACGTTGAGCACCAGCGGCAAGGGGCCGCTGGCCCCTTCGGGCAGCGTCAGGTAGCCGTGGATCTCGCGGCCGTCGCGTGCCCTGAAGCTGATGGGCTTCATCGGCACCAGCGGCTGCTTGTCCAGCTCCGGCCGCACGGAGCAGATGTAGCTGATCTCACCGCTGTCGCGATTGTAGCGGTGGTAGGCGGTGGAGCGGTTGTCAAAGATGTAGGCCACGATCCAGACGCGGTCGTCATCGCTGCGGCTCTCCACGAAGAAGTCGCCGGGCTGGTGTGCCGCGAGCTTCGCGATGTCCCCTGCCACACTGTCATCGAGCGCGGTCCAGTAGGCCCGGTCGCGGTAGACGCTCGCCGCCTGCGGGGTGTAGTCCTGCGGGTGCAGCATCAGGTTGTCAACGTCGTACTTGTCGTCCGGGTCGCTGAACAGGTCCGTGCGTTCGCCGCTCTGCAGGTTGAGCAGGCACAGCGCACCGCTGTTGCGGCCGCTGCTGTCAATCAGGTACACGCTGTTGTTGTCAGCGCTGAAGCCGTGCAGGCCGCTGCTGAGCGCATCCTGGTGGCCCCAGCGCAGGATCTCGCTGAACTCACCCTCGCCGCCGGCGCGCATGTGCACGCTTTTGCCACCGTCGCTCTCGGAGATGGTGTATCCACGCACGGTGAGGTCGCGGTCAAGGTGCCAGGAGTGGATCTGCGGCCGGCTTTCCTGCAGCAGGCTGCGCTCGCCTGTCAGCGTGTTCAGCAGGTAGAGGTCATGTGTGCTTTCGTCACGGATGTTGAGCCCGACCACCACCTCGTCCGGGCGGCGGCGGCTGGAGCCGGCGAAGTTCGCCGCGACGGCATGCTCCGCACCGCTCTGGTCCGTCAGCTGGCGGGTCTCGCCGTTGTCAATGTTGATCGCGAAGATGTTCCAGTTTTCGTCGCCATCCTGGTCCTTGATGTACAGGAGCTGGCGGCTGTTGCGGGCCCAGCCGTGGTGCTGGATGCCGCGCAGGCGGTCGTCAGTCACGGGCTTCGCCTCTGCGCCGTCGATGGACAGCCAGATGTTCAGCACGCCGTTCACCGGCGCGATCCAGCTGGTGTGCCGGCCATCGGGGGAGATGCGGATGCTCGTGATCGCAGGGTTGCCAATCAGTTTCTCGAGCGGGATCAGCGGGACGTTTTGTGTGCCATTGTCAGTCATGGTGTTACCTCAGTATGTTACAGACGCCACGCGTGCTGCGTGGGTTCTCTAGTTCCGTCGCGCCGCCCGGATCTGCTCGCCGAGGCGCCTGGCGGCCAGCTGCGCCTTCTCGAGGTACTTCTCCAGCGAGCAGGGCAGCGGGTCCTCCCGGTGCAGGCGGTGCTGGTCATGCCGCATGCGCAGCATCCAGAGACTGCTTTCCAGGTCGACCACGCCGTCGTAGCCGGCCTCGCCCAGCATGCTGGTGACGCTGCCCCAGTCCACGTTGCCCTCATAGGGGATCAGGTGGCTGTCGGCCTCGCCCATCGTGTCGCTCAGGTGAGTGGCCTTCACGCGCGGTGCCATCATGCGCATCAGTTCCACTGCGTCCGGGTTGAGGATCGTGGCATGGCAGGGGTCGACGCAGAAGTGGATGTCGTCATTCTCCAGCATCCGCATCACCCTGAGCGTCACCTTGCTGCAGTCCTCAATGCCGGGCAGGTTCTCGATGCACAGCATCACACCGTGCTCGCCCGCATAGGCAGCCAGTTCGTCAAGCGACTCCAGTGCCCGGCCAGCCATCGCGTCAAGCTGCGAATCAGGGATCCGCAGCAGTCCGCTGACATGCGCCACCACCGCGTTGCCATCCAGCTCGCCGCAGGCCTTGAGCGCGAGCTTGGTCAGCTCGATCGAGGCCCGCCGCGTCTGTTCGTCCAGGCTCGCCAGGTCGACCCAGCGCGCCAGCGGGGCGTGGATGTAGTTGAGGCGCAGCCCCGTCTCATCCAGCAGGTCCCGCAGCCGCGCGCGGCCGTCGGCGGTCTGGTAGAAGGCATGCGCCGGGTCATGTGACAGGCTGACATGGGAGAAGCCCGCCGCGGCGATCGCGCGGACCAGCTCGTCGATCGGCACGTCGAGGTCGACGAGCGTACAGATTCCGGTATCCATGATCAGTCCATTATAAGTACCCGGTGCGCTGCGGCAAGCGGATCGAGCTGTGCCATCAGCCGCCCGGTGAGCGATTCACCGTAGCGGGCCAGCATGGAGGCATAGCTGACGACCCGTTCCTGCGGCACATTGCCCGGATTGGCCAGACCGTGGAGTGACGCCGCGCGCCGGGTGATGGTTTCATTGTGGCGCTTGAGCGAAGAGGTGATCTTCTTCTCGAGCTTGTCCGCGGTCTTCAGGATATTGCCGCGGATGGTGGCGAAGCTCTGGTCGAGGCTTGGGTCGACCTGCAGGGCGAGCTCCAGCAGTGCGCTGTCCGCCTTTTCCAGTGTTTCAAGGTAGGTCGCGACCGCCTCATCAAGCCCGCGCGGGCGCAGCTTCTCAACGGCCATCGCCTCCAGCTCCTCCACCGGGCGGTACAGCTCAGTCAGTTCCCAGCCGAACTCGTCAAGCTGCTGCTCGTGCTTGGCTGACAACAGGGTCGCAGTACAGCGCAGGAAGGAGGGAGCCATCCGGATGCCGTGGAACTCGAACAGCGCGGAGGACTGTGCGCGGTAGGCCAGCTCAGCCATGCCGCCGACCCAGGCCACATTAGGCAGCATGCGGTCCTGCCAGAGCGGGCCAAGCAGTGCACCGGGCACGAAGCGCTCGGGGGTCTCTCGGGCCTGGCGCAGCAGTTCATCACTGTCCGGACCGTCCGGCTTGTCGCGCAGCACCGGCCTGCCATCCTGCACGATGATCTTGTGTCGGCACTTCTCATCATCCAGCCAGAACAGCTGCAGGTCAGCGGGCTGGCTTTCCACCTGCAGGGAGTATCCCGCCTCACGGATCCGGCTGTTGCGGCCGGCCAGCAGCGCGGCCGCCTCACTGGCCTGGCTGAGCTGGTGCTCCAGCAGGTCAGCGCTGCAGCGCAGGTACTGCGGGTCAGAGCTGTCCAGCAGCACGAGGCCGGTGCCGGCGAACACCTTGAGCATCCAGCGCGCGAAGCCGTTGACAAGGCTGCCGTCGCTGTAGCTCTCGCGCATTGCCTGGACGGTCCGGTTGCCAAACTCGCTGTCCGGCAGTACTGACTGCAGGCTGTCCAGCAGGGCCGGTAATTCTCCGGAGAGGTCGCGGGCCGGGATGATGCGATTGTCTTCATCCGGCTGGGGCTCGAGGCTGAGTGTGTCCAGTTCCCAGCTGCGGTTGAACAGGCTGCTGCTGCGGATCTCCTCAAAGTCGCTGTCTATCGCGGCAATGCCGAACACCGGCACGAAGCGCAGCTGTGGGAAGCGCTCGCTCAGCCGCCTGGCATGCAGGATCACCGCCATCGCCTTAAGTGGCGTGTACAGCGGCCCGCCGAACAGGCCGGCCTGCTGCCCCGTGGTGATTACATATGTGTTGTCATCCGCGAGGCTGGCGGCGGCCTGCAGCGCCAGCTCATCCGCCCCCCAGGCGCTCATCCGCCCCGCGATGCTCTGCGCCAGCCGCGCGCGGTCAGGGAAGCTGCGTCCCTGCAGCTCAGCGATCCGGTTGCTGTCCCAGTCAGGCTTGCTGGTGTCATGGTGATACCAGGGCATCACGCCTGCACTGCCCTTCAGGTAGTCGAGTGCGAGCGGATTACCCGCCGGGTAGCGATCGAGGGGGATGGATCGGTTCACGCTGGAATGTTATCACCGCAGCCGGTGGAATATTCTCAGGCCCGGCTGCGCGCTAGACTGGGGCATGGAGATCATCACCCTCGACACCGGACGCCGCGAGGAATTCATCGATATCACGAGCGAGCTGCGCGAGCTTATCAGCAGCCGGGGCTGGGACCGCAGTGCCCGCCACGCCGTGCTGCACCTGTGGTGCTTCCACACCACGGCCGGCCTGACCGTCAACGAGAATGCCGATCCCGATGTGCAGCGAGACATGCTGCTTGCCATGTCCGCCATCGTGCCCGAGGACCTGGACTATCGCCATGCCGAGGGCAATTCCACGGCGCATGTGAAGTCCAGCCTGTTCGGCTGCAGCCTCAGCCTGCCGCTGGTGCAGGGAGAGCTCAAGCTCGGGCGCTGGCAGGGGGTCTATTTCTGTGAATTCGACGGCCCGCGACGGGGCCGCCAGGTCGGTGTCCAGCTGATCAGCAGCTCTACCTGATTAAGCCTGCATTGAAGCTGTTTCGCAGGTAATATTTCCCATCTTGGGGCGCGATCTGTCACAAACTTATCAACACTCTTGAGAATTTGTGGAAAACGTGCTTTAATTATCATTGGTCAAATGCCGGACAATAAAGTGGCGTGAATTGACCACAGCATTGTGCCGTGGGCACAGGCGGAGGGTAACAAGATGAAATCAATAGTCGTATGCATGGGGATGCTTGCGCTGCTGCTGCTGCAGGGGGGTTGCGGAGGTTCTATCCGCCAGCTCACCGATGACGGCGACAGTGATGCGCCCGAGCTGATTGCGGTCCGCCCGTCCAGCGGCGTGAGCGGTGAGCAGGTGCAGTTCGAGGCCCTGATCAACGACCTCGCGGGCACGCTCGGAAGCACCTTCCAGAATGATCCCAAGATCCTGGGCAACATCCAGTACATCTGGAACTTCGGAGGCGGTGCCTATCCGAACACAGTGATCTCCACCACCCCCGAGATCGACGAGCCGGTCTTCCTGCGTGATGGCATCCGCAGCCCCTACAGCTGCACACTGACCATCATCGGTAACGAGAATGCTGAGGACCGCCTGGTCTACAACTTCTCGCTGGACGTGGCTCCGCTCGTGATCGCGACCGTCGGCCCGACCAACGGCCAGGAGGGTGCGAATGCGACCTTCGGTTCCGTGATCGCCAGCGGCAACGTGAACGACGACGGCTGGCTGTGGGACTTCGGCGGAGCCTGCGATCCCAACGGTTCCAACGAAACCAACCCGACGGTACGTTTCGTGGACCTGAACTTCGCGGATGGCGAGACCTCCCGCGACTTCCAGGGCCGCCTGACCGTCAGCAACGATTTCGAGGTGACCACCTTCCCCTTCACCATCACGGTGCTGCGCGGAACGGACTAAGTCACACCACCAGACAGACCTCATATAGGCCGGGTTAGCCCGGCCTTTTTTTGTGCGCTTATCTAAACATATGATGGTATAATTATTGAGCGTGAAACGAATTCTATTCTGTTCCACGGGCTTCCGGAAAAACGCCCTGATTTAGGCTCAAGCCGCATCAATACTGGAATCAGGCCCGGATCATCGAGTATAATAGTCATTCAAACAACGCAAAGGACTACGCTTTGGATAAGGACAACCAGAACCCAGAGGAAGAGACAGTCGAAAGCAACGGCGCAAGCGCGTCACAGAGCTATTCCGCAGAGAACATCCAGGTGCTCAAGGGCCTGGAGGGAGTGCGCCACCGCCCGGCGATGTACATCGGATCGACCTCCGAGGCCGGCCTGCACCACCTCGTGTACGAGATCGTGGACAACGCGATCGACGAGGTGATGGCCGGGCATGCCACCAAGGTCAATGTCACGTTGCACAAGGACGGTTCCTGCAGCGTGGAGGACAACGGCCGCGGTATCCCGGTGGACATCATGAAGGAGGAGGGCCGCCCCGCGCTGGAGGTGATCCTCACCACCCTGCATGCCGGCGGTAAGTTCGACTCAAGCAACTACAAGGTCTCCGGTGGCCTGCACGGCGTGGGCTCGAGCGTGGTCTGCGCCCTGTCCAGCCTGTTCACGGCGGAGGTACACCGCAACGGCCAGATCCACTATGTGGAGCTGGAGCGCGGCCTGCTGACCAAGCCGATGGAGATCACCGGCAAGACCAAGAAGAACGGCTCCGTCATCCGTTTCTGGCCCGACGAGAAGATCTTCGAGACCATTGAATTCAAGGCCACCATCCTCGAGGAGCGCCTGCGGGAGCTGAGTTACCTCAATGCAGGCCTGGAGATCATCCTGACGGACGAGGATGAGGATGAGGCTGAGGAGCGGGTGAAGAAGTTCAAGGCCAAGGGTGGCCTGAGCGAATTCTGCAAGTACCTGAACCGCAGTTTCAATGCAGCCCAGCAGATCAGCCCGGTGATCCACTTCTCCGGTGAGATCGACGATACCCGGGTGGAAGTAGCGTTGCAGTGGACCAGCGGGTACAAGGAGCGCATCAACGGCTACGCCAACAACATCTTCACGAAGGATGGCGGCACGCACATCGTCGGACTCAAGAAGGCCGTCACCCGCGTGATTTCCAGCTATGCCAAGAGCAAGGACCTCGTGAAGGGCAAGGAGCAGCTGACCGGTGACGATGTGCGTGAGGGCCTGACCGCGATCTGCTCCGTCTGGATCACCGAGCCGCAGTTCGAGGGCCAGACCAAGGGCGCACTCGGCAACAGCGAGGTGGCAGGCCAGGTCGAACGCGTAGTCGGTGAGTTGCTTACCCAGTTCCTCGATGAGAATCCGAGTGTCGGCAAGAAGGTCGTCGAGCGCGCAGCCGCCGCCAGCCGTGCCCGAGAGGCCGCCAAGCGTGCCCGTGACATCGAGCGCAAGAAGGCGGGCCTGAGTTCGAGCCTGCCGGGAAAGCTGACTGACTGCTCCGACCGCAACCCGGAGAACTGCGAACTGTTCATCGTTGAGGGAGATTCAGCGGCCGGGCCTGCCAAGGGCGCACGCAACCGAAACTTCCAGGCGATCCTGCCGATCCGAGGCAAGATCCTCAACGTGGAGAAGGCCGGCATCCACAAGGTGCTGCAGAACGAGGAAGTGCGCAGCCTGATCTCGGCGATCGGCACGAACATCGTGCCGAACTTCAACCTGGAGAAGCTGCGCTACCACAAGGTGGTGTTCCTCACCGATGCCGATGTCGACGGCGCGCACATCCGCACGCTTTTGATGACCTTCTTCTTCAACTTCATGCCGGAGCTGATCGAGAACGGGCATCTGTACATCGCACTCAACCCGCTGTTCCGCATCCGCAAGGGCAAGGGCAAGCAGAAGTACGTGTTCACCGAGGAGGAGCGCGATGCCGCGGTTGCCGAATTCGGTGGCAACTGCGAGGTCACGCGATTCAAAGGTCTGGGTGAGATGAACCCGGACGAGCTGTGGAACACCTCAATGGACCCGGAGAAGCGCACGCTGATGCAGGTCAACATCGAGGACAAGCTGCATGCCGAGCAGGTGTTCGAGCGCCTGATGGGCAACGAGGTGCAGCCGCGCAAGAAGTTCATCACGGAGTACGCCCGCGAGGTGAAGAACCTCGACATCTAGGAGGCCAAGCCGTTGGCCTGGCTGTGGGCAGAAGGCAGAAGGCAGAAGGAGGTCAGACGAAAGTCTGACAACAGAAGCAGAAGCAGAAGCAGAAGCAGAAACAGAAACAGAAACAGAAGCAGAAGCAGAAACAGAAACAGAAACAGAAAGGGCAGGCCAATGGCCTGCCCTTTTTTCATGTTCACCGATGTCAGACTCTCATCTGGGCCGCCTGGAGGCCAAGCCGTTGGCTTGGCAATTGCCAGACTCTCGTCTGGCCTCCGGCGCCAGGCCGGCGCCAGGCCTCCTAATACTCGATCGTCGTGCTCAGCATTCCATCCTCGTCCACATGCAACACCGCACTGAACTGCTGCGCCGCATTCAGGCGCAGGTCCCCCGGGCTGCCATCGAATTTATACGGCACTCCGGTCACGGGATTGGGCGTATCGGGGTTGATCGGCGTAAAGCCTGTCGAGAACAGGTCCTCCATCGTATCCGGGTACATGCCGAACACGCCGTGGTAGTCCTGGATCGCCTGGTTGAGCAGGCCAACCTGCGCGAACTGCACCAGCTTGTCCATATTGCTTTCGTAGCTCTTCAGCCTGGCATCATGCTCCGGCAGCAGGTGCCGCGACAGGCGGATGCGCTTGAACTGGTTCACATAGGTCTCGCCCTGCACCAGGATGCGCCGGTTCTCGCTGCCATCGCGGTTCTCACTCACGAGGGTGAAGAAGTTGGCACTGCCCTGCAGGTAGGCATCCCCGGGGAAGTCCAGCTGGCCGTCATCCGGGTCCACCACCTGGCCCTCCGGACCGGTCAGCTGGTGTGGGTAGATCCCGCTGGCCACCAAGCTGGCCCAGTCCCCTGGCATCTCGCCGAACACGCGGTAGTAGCGGTTGACTGCATGCTCGATGAAGCGGGCGGGGTAGTAGCCGGCCGGGTTGGCGGGCATTTCATCCGCCTGCTGGGCGGACGCCGTGAGGCTGGACAGCATCAGCATGGCCAGCACGGTCAGTGGAACACGAAGGAATCTGCTCATGAGGAACTCCCGACCTCTGAATTCATCCTACGGACTCAACCGCAATATAGCACTTTGGCATATCGACGGTCAAAGGCCAGTGACGGACAGGTATGCCCGCCTGTTCAGTGAATGTATTCACGTTTGAACCCATAGCGCGTTTCCCTGCGTACTTTTGCAGAAAGGAAGCAGGCAGCACCCACAGAAGCCTGGGATTACTGCCTGTCAGCGGGAATCGAACTGAGAATTGCTGGAATCAGGGATCAAAGATACTTCCGCAACAATCCTTTACAAGCTGGCTGCACCGGCAAGTTTCAGGACTGGCAACGTCGTCAATCCACTCGCAACCGGTGTCATGTACGGGAGATGGGTTAGGATTCTGCGAAGTGTCCGAATCGTACTGGCAGTCGCCCATTTCACTGCCAGGAAGAGTGCACATGCATTTGTGTATGGTGTAAGAGGGTGGAATTACCTGAGCACACATGTCAAGCACCCCATTCGTCTCATCAACCACGAAGAGAACCCGGTAGCGGAAGTTGAGTTGACTGTACGTTGATATTGAGCATGCTCCTTCTGCTGCATAAGTAGAGTTTGTGCCAAACCCCGGCAAGGAGACGGAAACAACGATGAAGAATGCAATCAGGACTGACATGAAACGCATTGGCTTCACTTGTTACCTCCTGCAGTCTCAGCGGAATCAGTCGAATCGGTTTCTGCCTGCTGTTTCGCCTTTCTTGCTTCCAGCTTGCGATCCGTTTCAGCAGCCGTTTGACGATGAGATCCTGCCTGATAAAGGGTGCCTTTCGCCACAACGGCCCAGTTATTGAATTGCATCACTTCCGGTGCGCCAAGTCTCGCGAACTCCAAGTCCGGGCCGTATATCCCGAGTTCAAAGGACAGCGGGATGAGATTCCTCTCGGCGATGGCCCCGATGTATGAATATTCCTCTGGAGGGCAGACCTGCCAGACGAGGCAGCCGGGCGCAAACTCAGCTGCGGAATCGACGACTCGCATGGGCTCCCAGTTATCGTAGGGATTGACAGGCCAGCCGGGTGCATAGCCTCCACTTACCACCTCATGGAGATCTGTGGGAAGCCGATCGTTGTCAAGCTTGTAGGCCAGCACTCCATTGTAGACTGTCCAGAACGCGTAGAAAAGGTATTCCGATTGCTCCACGTCCTGCCATGCAGGCTGGGAGAGAAACAGGAATTCCTGCTTATCCATCATGGACTGATAGCTGCTTGTGGATTCATCGATGTATTGGTCCAGCAGTTCGCTGCGATCCATGGCATGAACCGGATGAACTGATAGAGCTGCGGCTATTGCAACGGCAAATACACAAATAATCGCCTTGAAAAATCGCATATTCCCTTCCTCCCTTCTGAGTTGGAATGTACTTCAAATTATCATCTCTCTCTCTGTCAAGTATTTTCCAGAAAATCACCTATGAATTCTCTTTCATTTGTCAGGCCTACTGAGATTGTTTGAAATGACCATGCTTCAATCCAGCCTCCCATGAACCCCTCGCGCGATTCCCTGCGTCATATGGCATAACTGATGCAGGAGGCCGCAATGGCTCAGGCTGGCAAGCTGTACTTCGAGGACCTGTCCTACAAGTCCTTTGTGTATCCCGGTGACGAGGAAGCGCTGGAGAATCTCAAGAAGATCCCCGGTGCGCGCCGGCTGTTCCGCTGGCTGATCGAGAATGCGCTCGAGGACTACCTGCAGCTCGAGAACAAGTACTACCGCACCCTGGTCACGGCGGAGAACTACCCGAGCGTGCATGAGCGCGTGCAGCACTGCTGCAAGGTGCTGGACTGCCCGGCGCCGGAGACCTACCTCGGCTACAGCCCGTTCTTCAATGCGATGACCTTCGGCGTCAACCGCACCTTCCTCGTGATCAACTCTGCGATGGTGGAGACCTACACCGACGACGAGCTGGACTTCGTGATCGGGCATGAGCTGGGCCACATCAAGGCCGGACATGTGCTCTACAAGACGATCGCCTGGTTCATCGTGCAGAACCTGCAGTACCTGCAACTGATCGTGCCCTTCCCGTTGCCGATCGGTGTGCTGATCCAGCCGCTCCTGCTGGCGATGTTCGAGTGGAGCCGCCGCGCCGAGTTCACGGCGGACCGCGCCGGCCTGCTCACCGTGCAGGATGCCGGCGTGGCGATGCAGGCCCTGTCGCGCTTCAGCGGCCGGCTGAACAAGCTGGAGCATGAGCACAACCTGGACAGCATGCTGCAGCAGGTGCAGGACATCGAGAAGTATGACAACCAGATGGCGAAGATCATGCTGTTCATCAACTCGATGGGGGCCACGCACCCCTATCCGGTGCTCAGGCTGCAGAAGCTGAAGGACTGGATGGAGGAGGGCGGCTACCGCAAGGTGATCAGCGGCGAATATGTGCGCGATGATGAGGGCGAGCACGAGCTCGGGCCGCGCCTGTACTGCGACTCCTGCCGGATCCGCGTGAATGCCAAGCGCGGCAAGTGCCCGCGCTGCGGCACGCAGTTGGTGGTCGGGCGCAAGCATGCCTGGAGCAATGGCAACGGCAACGGGAACGGCGCGGCTGTCGATGATGACGACAGCTATGAAACTAACGAGGACTAGTGGCACTCAGACTGTGTGACATGAGAGCATGCAGCGGAGGCGAAAATGGCACGGACATACTGTGAATGCAAGGCCTGTGGCTACCTGGTGCCGGTGGAGAGCGGCGAGTGCAGCAACTGCGGCGAGCTGCGCCAGCCGGGGACCAGTAAGGCAGTGGACCAGCAGCCGGTGCTGCGTGTGCCGGGTGAGGACATCGCTGACAACACTCCCGTGGTGCCGGCCAACCCGGCCTCCAGTGGCGCTGTGGATGAGCTGCTGCTCGATGAGATCCGCAACCTGCGGCGCATGCAGGACCGCCAGGGCAGGAGCATCCTGCGCTGGATGAAGCTGCAGTCGCTGATCCTCGCCCTGACCGGCCTGTTCGTGACGATCATCATCTTCCTGTGCTACCTGGCGATCACCGGCCCGATCGGCTAGTCGCCGGGAATCGTTTGCAGCAGCTGCCAGCCGAGCACGGCGTTGTCAATCCAGGCTCCATGCAGCGGGTCCTCGCCTGCGATGCGCAGCGGCAGGGACTGGCACCAGTGGCCCCGGGCATAGAGCGGGATCAGCTGGTTCGTATGGCTGCCGTAGCTGCATTCCATCTCCGGCATTACTCCCGCTCCCCTGTTGCCAGGCATGTGGTCCAGCAGGTCTGATCCATCCCGGCACAGGTGCCCGCATTCATGGTCGCCGGTGACGATGAGCAGCGTGTTTTCCCAGCCGGGGCCATCCTCGATCCAGCTGCTTACGACATCCACCGCGTAGTTGAAGTCCTGCATTTCCTCGATGATCCTTGCCTCATCGCGGTCATGTGCGGCCCAGTCCACGGCCCCGCCCTCGATCATCAGGAAGAAGCCATTGTCATTCTCTAGCGTGTTGAGCGCTGCCAGTGACAGCGTTGCCAGGTCCGGCAGGTTCTCATTCAGCGGGGACTGGTAGGGATTGTCCGCAGGATGGGGTCGCTTGGCCTGCAGGGTGCCCCAGACCCGCGGCATGCCGAAGATGCGCAGGTCGGTGCCCTCATCAGCGATGTGCTGGAAGTCCTGCAGCTCGTCTATGAAGCTCCAGCCAGGCTTGCCGCCGTTATGCGTAGCCAGTCCCGCGACACCATCCTGCAGGGCAAGCCAATCCGATTCGGAAATGTACTTGTAATCCGCCTCGGGCTTGCGCTTCCCGGCGTTGTCAAACCAGGGATGGCCGCAGCCGATGACCAGGTCCAGCGGGCTTTCCCAGATCATCTGGCGCGCGATCTCCTGGTATTCGCTGCGTGACTGCACATGCGCCCCGAAGCAGGCCGGAGTGGCATGGCTGAAGGGCACGGTGCTGACGACACCCGTGCGCATCCCATGTCGTGCCGCCGCCTCCACCACCGTCTGCAGCGCATTGCCCCAGGGGTCCTCTGAAATAGCCCCGTTGATGGTCTTCTCTCCAGTGGCCATCGCCGTGGCTGAGGCCGCGCTGTCGGTAGCCCCCTTGCGCTGCCAGTCCGGATCGGACCACATCAGCTGCGGGTCATAGCTGCCGCCATGGGGATAGGTGCTCATCGCCAGCTGCACCGGCCACTGCTCGTAGCACTGCGTGCCCGGTGCGCCGAAGCGGTACATTCCGCTGGCGGCCACCTGCGCGAAGCCGAGTCCGTCGGCAATCATCAGGATGATCCTGTCCGGTGGCTCCGTGACTGGCTTTGCGAGGCTGGCCTGTGGCAGGCACAGCAGGCACAGGCTCAGCAGCAGTGACAGCAGGCTGCGCGTTTTCATCACAGCTCAGTCGAGTTCAGCGGGGTCCGCCTCGAACAGTTCATCGCCATCTTCGCGGATGTAGTCGCAGGCCGGGCAGACCTTCCACTTGCCGTCGCACAACAGGCCACAGGCCGGGCAGATCCAGCGGGTTTCCTTCTCGGCGGGGGAGTCCATCGCTGCATTATCCATCATGCTTGCACGCAGTGATGGGAATGGCGTGTGCCGCCGGTGAATATGTGGAATTGCCGGCCTTGGCTAGCCGCGGATTTCCAGCGGCTGGGTGATCATGTCGTCAATGCGCTGGATGTAACCACGGTAGATGCGCTCGCGCATCGTGTCGTTGTAGTTGAAGGCCTGCTGCATCTTCTCGCGGGCCTGCTGGCGAGCCTTGTCCAGGTAGCCGTCGCGGATCAGCTCGTCAAGGGCGTTGTCGTTGTCTCCGCGCATGTCGGTCTGGCTGATCAGGTGCGCCGCCAGTTCATAATCGTCGCCGGTGAATGCCGGTCCCCGCTTGGCAGGGTTCGCCATCTCAAACACGGATACCGCGATGTAGGCCACGAGCCCGAGCATGCCTGCCACGAGGCCGATGACTGACCAGAGCAGGGTGCTGCGGTCCGCCATGCGTGCGAGGCCGAACAGGAGCAGGCCCATCGCGCAGTGCACGAGGACCGTCATGCTGAGCAGGATTTCCAGTTGCTGACCGGTGAACTGATCCATAATTCCCACCTTGAAGGCTAGCTTACCTTCCTCAGCATCCATTCTAGAATGACCGTTTTTGAATGTCAAAAGATAAAAATTGAAATCAGGTGATATTTGCCCGCAAATTAGCTGATTTAACCAAATTTTTACTGAATTTCAAGCCAAATGGGGCCGTTTGCAGTCAACAGGAGCAGGCTTCCAGACTGAGCAAAGTATGCAGGCATGCTCCAGTCGGAGTCAATTTGCAGTGGCAATACATGTTGAGAAACATGTAATGAAGGAATCAAATCATTGGCGGATTCAATGTCTTCGTTTCGGTTGCGCGGCATGTTGCCAACCGGACCCGAACTGAGCAGCTGACCGCTGGAGGGATCGACCGCCAGCCGCAGGGCGCCATCGCTGAGGCTGATCACATCCCACTCGAGAATCCCATCCGCCTCGACAAGGTGGCTCAGGCGGTCGCTGCGGCTGGGCAGCAGCTGGTCGTACATCGGCTGGCCTTCCAGGGTGTAGCTGACCTGCGCCGTGTCCGTATCCCGGTCCAGCACTACGAGATGCCAGTAGTAGATGTCCATCAGCACCAGTGCCAGCAGGCTGTGGCTGTCGGCATGCAGCAGTTCGACATCGGCGGGCGGATATTCCAGCGGCAGCTTCCAGCTGTCTAGCGCCTGCCCGTCTGCCGCACTGCGTACACTGATCGAAGGGCCGATGTACATGCTGCTCAGTTCATCCACAGATTCCCATTCGAAGGTGCAGAACTCATCCGCAGGCAGCCCGCCGGTCTGGGCCTGCAGCAGGAAGGCCTGGCCATCACGCAGCACTTCCTGCCCATCTGGATTAACAATGCTCAGGACTGCCCCCGGCTCGTAAAGCGAATCCGGCAGGCTGGAGAACGCCAGGTAGCCGGGTTCCAGTGCGAGCGGCAGCATACCAGGCAGGGACAGGGCAGCATCCGCATTCCGGTCCGGACCGATCACCCAGCTGGCCGGCTCAAGCTGGCCATCCAGCGAGCTGAGCACCAGACAGCCGGCGGACTGATTGAGTACAAAGCTCCGTGCATCCTCTACGGGCAGGATATGGTCGCCGTCCCCACCCAGCAGATGCAGCTCCCCAGAACGCATCTGAAGTGAGGCCACTGGAGCTGTGGCAGCAGGTGCAGCCCCGGCATCAGCACTGTCCGTGTTGCAGCAGACCGGCAGCAGGGCGAGGCAGCTCAGCAGGACAAGCAGGGGATGGGGCATGGCCGCATGAGTATAATTGCAGGCATTCCCCGCTGTGGGAGCAGGCAATGTCATTTGAAACCAATGTATCCACGCGCATGGCCCGTGGCGAATCCCTCTATGCCCTCGAACTGCTGCCGGTCGTTGAACAGGCCGCGATCGAGAGTGCCAAGGTGATGGGCAGCGGCGACCGTGAGGAGGCCGACCAGGCCGCCACCACGGCGATGCGCACCGCGATGGACCTCTGCGACATCAACGGCCGGATCGTGATCGGCGAGGGTGAGCGCGACGAGGCCCCGATGCTGTTCATCGGCGAGCAGGTCGGCCGCCCGGATTCGCCGCACAAGGTGGACATCGCGGTGGACCCGCTGGAGGGCACGAACCTCTGCGCCACCGGTGCCAACAATGCGATCACCGTGATGGCCGTCGCCGAGACCGGCGGCCTGATCCACGCGCCGGACATCTACATGGAGAAGCTGGTGGTGCCGGCCCGGGCCAAGGGCCGCGTCAGCCTCGATGCGCCGGTCGGCGATACCGTGCGCACCGTGGCGGAATGCCTGCAGCTGAAGGTGAACGAGATCGTTGCCATCGTGCTGGACCGTCCGCGCCATGAGGAGACCATCGCCGAGCTGCGAGAGGCTGGCGCCCGCATCAAGCTGATCGGCGACGGTGACCTTTCGGCGGCGATCAGTGCCGCGGTGCGCGGTACCGGCGTGCACATGGTGATGGGCATCGGCGGCGCGCCCGAGGGTGTGATCACTGCCGCCGCAATGAAGTGCCTCGGCGGCG
This sequence comes from Planctomycetales bacterium, assembly GCA_022646745.1. Classification (GTDB taxonomy): domain Bacteria; phylum 4484-113; class 4484-113; order 4484-113; family JAFGCY01; genus JAHEFU01. Next base: position 2,117,671 of record CP060262.1, read on the forward strand.
AGATACTCGCCCGCTTCCGACCGCGCAACGAGGATGAGACGGCGCGCTGCATCCGGATGGGTGTCGACCCTGAGAAGATCTACAGCACCGACGAACTGGCCCCCGGCGAGAACATCGTGTTCCTCGCCAGCGGTGTCACCAATGGCGACCTGCTGCGCGGCGTGGACCTGTTCGGGCGTGGTGCGCGGGTCAACAGCATCTGCATGGCCTATGCCTCGAACTACATCCAGTTCGTTGACAGCATCCACATGGAGGACCGCACCCGCGCCCCGATGATTCTGCGCTGAGCAGATGCCGCCGCAAGGTTGAATCAGGCTTAAGTCGCTGCGGCCGCTCCGGTTCAGGGCTAGAATCTGGCAATTACTCTCTGTCCTGAGCGGAGGCCCGGATTGCCATTCAGCCCACGCAACATCTTCCTGTCGGTGCTTTGCCTTGCCAGCATGGTGGCGCTCATCGCCAATGTCTTCAGCGGACCACCGCAGGACACCGGCCTCACCCGGGACGGGTTTGGCTGGCTGCTTGCTCTGCCACTGCTGGCAGTAGTGCTGTACCAGGCCAGCCTGCTGATGCAGGGGAAGCTGCCGGAGCAGGAAGCACTGCCGCTGCCTGAAACCGCGCCGGCAACTGATGTGGCATCCATGCAGTCCGCAGATCCCTGGAGCCATGACACCATGCCAGTTGTCAGGATGCTTGATCCGCGCTCCGGGCCGGAACCGGTGGACATCCCGGCGAGCATCGAGCGCATGGGCGGTGAGCAGATCTGGAATGAGATCATCGATGCCTGGCTGGAGGAGGTGCCGCAGAACATCTCACAGCTCAGGCAGGCCCTGATTGATCAGGATCTGGAATTGGCGGAGCGCAGCGCACACAGCATCAAGGGCTGCAGCGCAGAGATACTGGCGGAAGATATCAGCCGCACCAGCGCCCTCGCGGAGGAACAGTGCCGCCGGGGCAACATCCAGTCAGTGAAGAGCTTGCTGCAGGAGATCGAGCGGCAGTTCAGCCGTGTGGAGCGGCAGCTGTCGGAGTATCGGGACGGCTAGAGGATCCGCTTCCCGAGCGCGCTGGCGATCAGCTCCGCTCCGAGCTCGGCTGTGCGGTTGACGCTGTCCAGCACGGGGTTGACCTCCACCAGTTCCAGCGAGCAGAACTTGCTGCACTGGGCCACGGTCTCCATCACCAGGTGAGCTTCGCGGTAAGTCAGTCCGCCGAACACCGGTGTGCCGACACCCGGCGCGATGCGGGGGTCGATGGCGTCCATGTCAAAGCTCACATGCAGATGGTCCACCTGGGAAGACAGGCGCTCCAGCACCCTGTCGATGATCGCCGGCACACCCTGCCGGTCGATGTCCGGCATTGCGTAGTATTCGATTTCCAGCTCATGGATGGCACGGGCCTCGCCGGGATCGACACTGCGCAGCCCGATGTAGCTCAGGTTGCGGGTCTCGAGCTTCGGCCCCTCGAAGGAGATGTTCACCAGCTCCGCCGGGCCGCGTCCGAGGCAGACTGCAATCGGCATGCCATGGATGTTGCCGCTGGGCGTCGTCTCCGGGGTGTTGATGTCTGCATGAGCGTCCACCCACAGCACACCGAGGCTCTTGCCATTCTCACGGCAGTGCGCCGCCACACCGGCGACTGAGCCGATCGCCATCGAATGGTCGCCACCGAGTGCGATCGGGAAGTGCCCGTTGTCCAGCGTGCGCTTGTACCAGGTGGCCAGCTTGCCGCAGGCCCGTGCAATCTCCGGCATGTAGCGGTGGTTCGGATGCGGGATCTTCTCGCTCTCCGGTCCGGCAATGCTGATGTCCCCGTCATCATGCACCTCATGCCCCAGTTCCTCAAGCTGGCCGGCCACCCGCGCGATGCGCAGGGCCGAGGGGCCCATGTCCACGCCGCGGCGCCCCGCCCCGAGATCCATCGGGAATCCGATAATGCTGATCTGCCTGCTGTCCATTAAGTGCCTCAATTCTGGGATAGGTGCAGTCTGCATTATACGGCGGGGCAAGCGCACTCGCAGTCCATTGTGGACGGCATTGTCCCCACTGGCATGCATCCTCGGCGGTAGAATATGCGCCATGCCGGTAATCGGAATCAGTGTGAAGCGCCTGCACGAACTGCTGAAGAGCGACGTCAGTGAGGACCGCGTCGAGCAGCTGCTCGACTGGCTGGGCTGCGACGTGGACGGGGTGGCCGAAGTGCGCCGCCTCAGGAGCCGCCACAGCGACTACGTGATCGAGCTCAAGCCGCAGGAGACCATCCCGCTCTCCGATCCGCACAGCGGTTTCTCCTCCGAAAAGTGGCAGGATGTCTGGGAGGAGGTTGGCAGCGAGCGCCAGGTGCTGCTCGAGCTGCTGCCGGTGCGCCCCGACCTGTTCGATGCCGGCGGGCTGGCCCGCGCCCTGCGCGGCTACCTCGGCATCGAGACCGGCCTCAGGAACTACGAACCGCAGCCCAGTGGCTGGCGCTGCGAGGTGGATCCGCGCATCACTGACCCGAAGTACGGCCGCCCGCTGGTGCAGATGGCGGTGATCCGCAACCTGAAGATTGACGACAACATGCTGCGCAGCATCATGAAGCTGCAGGAGGGCCTGCACTGGGCGCTCTGCCGCGACCGCAAGTTCGCGAGCATCGGTGCCTATGACCTCGACAAGCTCAGCGGGCCGATCCACTACACCTTGGTGGACCCGGACAGCTTCCGCTTCACACCGCTGTTCTGGGCGCACCGCGAGCCGGTCAGCCCGCGTACGATGCTCGAGGAGCACAGGAAGGGCATGGAGTACGCCCGCTTGCTGGAGGGGCTGGATGCATACCCGGCGCTTGTTGACAAGGCTGGCAAGGTGCTGAGCCTGCCGCCTGTGATCAACGCGGAAGAGACCAAGGTCACTGCTGGCACCGTCAACTTCCTCGTGGACGTGACCGGCCCGAATGAACCGATCGTCACACGCGCGCTGTCAATCCTCGCCTCCTCGATGGTTGAGATGGACCCGACGGGCCAGGCCACGCTGGAGACGGTGGAGATCGTCTACCCGGACCATGCGGAGCTGACGCCGGCGATGGCCACGGAGCAGTTCGGCGTGGATCCCGGCAATGCCAGCCGGCTGCTGGGCATCGAGCTTGGCCGGGCGGACTGTGCACGCCTGCTGGGCAACATGCGCCATGCGGTTGGCAACGAAGCCGGTGACGGGCCGCTGAGCGTGACCGTGCCGGCCTACCGCAATGACATCATGCACGAGGTGGACCTGATCGAGGACATCGCGATCGCCTACGGCTACCACAACATCGAGCACCGGCTGGTGCCGAGCTTCACCGTCGGGCGCAGCCTGCCGCTCGTGGAGCGTGGCCGGCTGGCTGCCGAGGCGCTGTGCGGGCTGGGCTTCTCCGAGACGCTCAGTCTGGTGCTGACCAACGAGCGCTGGCACTTCGAGCGCATGCGCATCCCGGAGGACCGCTGGCCGCGCCGTGTGGAGATTGACAACCCGGCGCATGTGGACCAGACGATGATGCGCACCAACCTGCACAGCTCACTGCTGGAGCAGTTCTCGCGCAACACTGACAACCCGCTGCCGCAGCGAATCTTTGAGGTCGGCGACATCGTCAGCTACTTCGGTGTGCCGGACGACCGGGCCCATCCGCGTGAGCTGCGCGTGGCCGCCGCCGCGATCTGCTCCGTGCGTACCGGCTATGCCGAGGGCCGTAGCGTGATGGATGCGCTGCTGCATGAAATGGGTCTCGACCCCGCGAAGTTCAGCATCAACTACGACGAGGGCGATTACCCGGCGGCCCTGCCGGGTCGCTGTGCCGAGCTGTGGGCTGACGCAGAGCTGCTCGGTGAGCGGGCGGAGTACTGCAACCTGCCGGTGCTGGAAGGCAGCATGCTGGTCGGGCGCCTGTTTGAGGTGCACCCGGAAGTGCTGGAGAACTGGAAACTTGGCAACCCTGTCGTGCTGCTCGAGCTGGTGCTCGGTGAGCACAGCTGGGACTGATCAGCCGCGGTCCCCGTCTCCTTCGCGCCTGTCATCCGCCGGTTCTTCCCTGAACTGCGGATACTTGCTGTCGCTCGTCGCCACTGAACGTTCCAGGTATCCGATCAGGGTCCAGATGATGAAGGCCGGCACCATCGGCGCGATGCTCAGGCCGCCGAAGCTCAGGAAGTAGAAGGGCCGCACGACCGGCTCCACGATGATGCCGATCAGGTTACGGATAGTGGCGATTGCCGGGATGCCCCCGAGCCAGCTCAGCAGAACCCAGGCCACGATGATGTAGAAGTAGATCCTGAGTATCCAGATGAGTGCCTTCATGGCGTGTCCTCCCGCGGAATGCGACTCAGCTGATTATAGGGGCGGGCAGGGCAGGACAATGCCAGAGGGCCACCCGTGCCGGGCGGCCCTGGTTGGTGCCGGTATCCACCGGCAGAATCTGGCTTGGGCGAGGGATCGCTCCCCCGCTCGATGTACTGCACCTCCCTCCGTTTTTCCTGCTCTTTTCAGTGCGGCAGAACCGCACATACAGTCAGACGGGCCGTCGTGAAAACTGTTCGCGAAACGGGGGCGTAAATCCTCACACGCTACAATTGGAAGTTCTCCGAGGTACACATAAAACCATGCAAGAAATCATCGACGCATTCCTCAACAAGGCCCAGAGCAGGGGCATCGACTACGCCGACATCCGCATCATCGACCGCCGCCGTGAGAGCATCACCGTGCGCGACGGCCGCGTTGACAACTATTCCGACGGCACGGACGCCGGCATCGGGGTGCGGGTGCTGCACAAGGGGCGCTGGGGATTCGCCGCCAGCCACAACATCGACGCCAGGGAGGCGGCGCTGGTGACCGACACCGCCATCCGCATCTCCGAGGCCAGTGCGCGGGCCGGTGGAGAGGCCACCCGGCTCGATGAGATCGAGGTGCACAAGGATGACTGCAGCACCCCGCTGCAGACCGACCCCTTCAGCGTGCCGCTCGAGGAGAAGCTCAAGCGCCTGATGGCCTGCGATGAGCTGATGGCGAAGGCCGCCCCGGTCTCGCACCGCCAGAGCTTCTATGACGCCTGGCGCGAGGACCAGTACTTCGCGAGCACTGAAGGTGCCAACATCCACCAGCTGATCACCGAATGCGGCGGCGGCATCCAGGCCGACGCGATCAAGGACGGCGACCACCAGGTGCGCTGCTTCCCGAACAGCTTCCGCGGCCAGTTCCATACCGGCGGCTATGAGCAGTTCCTGCGCTACGACCTCGAGGGCGAGAGCGCCCGCATCGCCGAGGAGGCGATCCAGCTGCTGGCGGCCCCGCCGGTGCCGGACGAGGTGACGACGATCATCATCGACGGCCCGCAGCTCGGCCTGCAGATCCATGAGAGCATCGGCCACGCGATCGAGCTGGACCGCGTGCTCGGCTGGGAGCTGGCCTACGCCGGCGGTTCCTTCGTCAAGCATGACGACATCGGCAAGCTGAAGTATGGCAGCGAGATCATGCACATCACGCTCGACCCGACGCTCGGTGGCGGGCTGGGCAGCTACATGTATGACGACGACGGCACTAAGGCCTTCCGCACCGACCTGATCAGGGACGGCATCCTGACCGGCTTCATGAGCGGACGTGACAGCGCCGGGGCCTGCGGCCAGCGCACCACCGCCTGCAACCGCAGCGACGGCTTCGCCCGCCTGCCGATCGTGCGCATGGCGAATGTCAACCTCGAACCCGGCAACTACACCCTTGAGGAGCTGATCGGCTCCACGAAGAAGGGTTACCTGTTCAGCAACAACCGCTCCTGGTCGATTGACGACCACCGCGTGAACTTCCAGTTCGGCTGCGAGGCCGCCTGGGAGATCGTCGACGGCAAGCTCGGGCGGATGTTCCGCAACCCGAACTACACCGGCATCACCACCGAGTTCTGGGGCAACTACAGCGGCTCCTGCAATGCGGACCACTGGAACATCTGGGGCACGCCGAACTGCGGCAAGGGACAGCCCGGCCAGACCGCGCACGTGGCCCATGGCTGCGCGCCGTCCCGCTTTGACAACGTGCGGGTGGGGGTGCGCGGCTGATGCGCCTGCTGCCGATCCTCCTGATGTGCTGCGTGCTGCTGGCAACCGCCGGACCGGCCCAGGCGCGCCTGAAGGCCACAAGCGGTGACCCGATGGTGCTGCTCGAGGAGGCCAAGCTGGAGATCGCCGATGGCAAGCTGGCACATGCCCAGGAGCTGCTGGCGGCGATCCCGCTCGACGACGAGGAGGAATATGTCAACCAGGAAGTGCTGTTCCAGCGCATGCTGCTGAGTGCATCGCTCCTGCAGGCGACGGACTTCCTGCTGAAGGAACTTGTCAACGCCGAGCTGTTCGAGAGCGGCTACGCCGACTACCTGGTGGATGAGCGCAGCAGCCAGGCCGCGTTGTTCGAGGAGACCGCCGCACGCTTCATTGAGCTGAGCGGCACGGACCCCGAGCTGGAGTTCGTGCGCTTCCGCCTGCCCTTCGTCACCATCGAGCACCTGCGCGACGTGGAACTGTACAGCGATGTGGAGATGCTGAAGGCTGCCGCCGATTCCTGGAGCCGGGACCAGCAACGCCTCGGCAAGGGCTTGATCAATGCCCAGGCGCGAGTGGCGCTCGTGCTGATCTGCGCCCGCTACTACGACCTCGAGCAGGCCAGCATCAGCATCGAGGCCGTCTCGCTGCGCCTGCTGGAAGGCGTACCGGTGGACATGCGCGAGACCGTCAGCTGGATCTCAGAGTTCGCCTTCAGCGTTGCCAACCCGGCGGACGGGCTGGAGGAGCTGAGCCGCATCGCTGATGCCAGCCTCAACCCGGAGGCTGTGGCCGAGCCGGCTGCCCCGGTGGAGGAGTCCAGCCAGCTGAAGCTCAAGCCCGCCGGAAGCGGCAAGCTGCGCCGCGGCAACAAGCAGTCAAACGATACTGTGGAAAGGACGTCTGACTGACATGCGCAATCTGAGCCTGACAGTCATCTGCATTATGGCCATTGGCCTGTGGTCAAGCGCGGCCCGTGCCCAGGGCGCGGCCGACAACCTGTCGAAGGCCCGCAGCGAATTCGCAGCCGACCACATCTACGCTGCGGATGCCCTGCTGCAGAAGGTGATTGACGACGAGGCGGCCAACCAGCTGCAGGTCGAGGAAGCGCTGTTCCTGCAGAGCATCATCTATTACGGCGACGTGCTCGGGGCAATGGCCGTGATCGAGCCGCTGGCCGCCGCCAGCGCCGGGGGCAGCGGTTACAAGGGTGAGGTCAGCCGCCAGCTGCTGCTGGCCCGGCGTGCCTTCTACGCCGCAGCATCCCGTTATGTGACGGCCACCGTGCTTGGCAGCAAGCTGGACTCGGTGCAGATCACACTGCCCAGCTTCACGGACGCTGACCTGGCCGTGATCAACTCCACGCTCAGTGACAAGGCAGCACTGGAAACGATCCTGACCGGCTATGAGACGGACAGTGCAGTCGGTAAGGGGCTGCTGGCCAAGGCCAGCCGGCTCGGGCTGTACACCGGCTTCGGCCGCATGCTGCCGCCGGGCAGCAGCCGCAAATTCGCTTCGATCCGCAGCTCCTTCAGCCAGGGCAGCGTGTTCACACCGGTGATGTACATGGACTTCATCGCGGAGATCTCAGTCGAGATGGCATACCTGGTCAATGAGCCCAACGGGCCGGACCTGGTCGGCCTCGCCAAGCGGGCGGATGAGCGCATCATGGAGCTCACCGGCGGCAACCCGGAAAACCTCTACGTCAAGAATGCCACGAGGCGCATGGCCGGCTACAAGAAGCTCGGCAAGGAGTAAGCATGGCGGAAGTACTGGAAAAGCAGTTCACAACCAAGAAGCTGATGCAGCGCCAGGACGAGCTGGTTACGCTGGCCCGCCACACGCTGCAGTGCAGCGACGCGGACCAGACCCAGGTGAACATCATCACCAGTGACAGTGCGCTGACGCGTTTTGCCAACAGTGAGATCCACCAGAACACCTATGAGCGCGAGGCCAGCCTCGTGGTCAGCGTGCGGCTCGGCCAGCGCGAGGGGCGGATCTCCACCAATGTGCTGACCCGTGAGAGCGCGGCTGACACCGTGGCCCGGGCGATCGCGGCAGCGCGCATCAGCCAGCCCAACCCGGACCTGGCGGACCTGCCGACCGGGCCCTACGACTATCCCTTCCGCGTGGACTACCACGAGGCCACCGCCGCCTGCACCCCCGAGGAACGGGCGGACATGGTGATCAAGGGCTTCGAGGCCGGTGAGGACAAGGACTTCAATGCCAGCGGCATCCTGCGCACCGGGCAGGTCAACTGCGTGGTTGCCAACAACCAGGGCGTGGAGGCCGCGGTGCACTCCACCAAGGCGCGCTACCAGGTGGTGTGGGGCAGCCACAACTCGAGCGGCAAGTCGGAGATCGAGGCCCGCAACATCAAGGACATCGACATCGAGGAGCACAGCACGAAGGCCTACGCCATTGCCAAGAAAAGCCAGAACCCGCGCAATGACATCGAGGCCGGCCGCTACACCGTGGTGCTCGGCCCGAACTGCATCTCCACGATGCTCGGATTCCTCGCGGGGCTCGGCTTCAGCGGGCGGCGCTACAACGACGGCGCCAGCTTCATGTGCGGCAGGATGGGCCAGCCGATCACCGGCAACCAGGTCACGATCACCGATGACCCGCTGGACGAGCGCACGCTGGGCCTGCCGTTTGACAACGCTGGTGTGCCGAGCCAGCGCATCACGCTCGTCGAGAGCGGCGTGGCGCGCGCCGTGGTGCACGATGCCAACACCGCCAAGAAGGCCGGCACCGTCAGCACCGGACATGACACCGGCATGCGCTACCCGGCGCCCCGCAACCTCGTGCTGAGCCCTGGCATCAGTGAGACCGCCGACCTGATCGCCGGCGTAGAGCGCGGCATCTTCGTCTCCAACTTCCACTACACCAACGTGGTGGACCCGATGGCGGCGGTGATCACCGGCATGACGCGCGACGGCACCTTCCTGATCGAGGACGGCAAGCTGACGAGCGGCCTGACCAACTTCCGCTTCACCCAGAACGTGCTGGAGGCCTTCGCCAACGTGACCGGGATGGGCACTGAGCTGCTCTACATGCCGGCCTTCTGGGGCGCTGGTGCGCTGGTGCCGGAGAGCATGCGCGTTGACAACTTCAACTTCAGTGGCAAGACCGACTTCTAGGAACACATAATGACCAGGTATTTTGACGACGACGAAAAGGAACCTCCCGAGATCATCATCCAGGACCTGCGACACTCGCGCGGGGCTGAGGCTGATGAGGAGGAAGCCGCGGTGCCGGAGCAGCCCGCTGCGGAAGCAGCCCCAGAGGTTCCCGCGCCGCGCATGGAGGTGGTCGAGGCACCGGAGTCGCCCGGTGATGGCAACGGCAGTCCCGCGGAGCATGCCCACCACGGTCATCATCACGGCGAGCATGACCACCATGATCACGACCACGATCACCACGACCATGATCATGACCACGGCGACGGGTCAATGGAAGAGCAGATCGCCGAGGCGGAGTACCGCCAGGAGCTGCAGATCTTCGAACTCGGGCTGGACAACTACCAGCGGAGCCAGCTCGGGATCTACATCCAGTTCGCGCTGATCCACATGGGCCGCGCCCCGCACCCGGTCACCGGGCTGGTGGCAACCGACATGAAGCGCGCACGCTTTGCGATCGACCTGCTGCATGTGAGCTATACGCACCTCGAGGAGGAGCTGCAGGCGCAGGAGAAGCGCGAGGTGCAGTCCGTGATCGCCCAGCTGCAGATGCTCTACACGCAGCTGGCCGGCAATGCGCCGATGCCGCCGGACAGCGGAGCCGAGCCCGAGGCCTAGATCACGTCATTCATCTTCAGCGTCAGGTAGCTGCAGTAGATCGTGATGAAGGTCAGCAGGATGAAGCCGCCCACGCAGCCGGTGGCGAAGATCTCACGGAAGTTCATCAGCTCACCTGTCTTCTGCAGTTGCTGGGTGGCGTCATTCTTCCGGAACAGGTAGATCAGCTGCGCTGGCGTGAAGATGAACCACAGCATCCACAGCAGCACCAGCGCGTGGGGCAGGTTCAGCACGAACTTCATGTATTCCGGCATGCCAGCACATTGTACGCTGCCGGCTCAGCCAGCGGGTTCAACCCGCAAGAGCGGCCGCAGGCGCTCAAGCGTCGCCTCGCCGATTCCTTCCACCTCACTGAGCTGCTCAATATTCCTGAAGCCACCCAACCTGTCCCGGGTTTCCACGATGCGCCCGGCCAGCACCGGCCCGATGCCAGGCAGCTGCTCCAGTTCCTCGGCAGTAGCATGGTTGATATCCAGCAGTTCCGTCGCTGGATCCGCCAGCGTGCCGCCTCCGCTTTCCCGTTCAGCTGCCCCAGTGCCTGAGGACGCTATTGGATCCGCCAGGGCCTTAATCTCTGCCGGAGCATCCTTCCCGTGATCAACCTGATGATCGCCGATTTCCGTGTATAGCGTGGGCTGCTGCTGCAGGCCGAGCTGCGGGACGCTGCTGCTTTCCGCGAACATCTTCCAGCGCATCACCAGGCAGGTAATGCATATCAGCCCGATCCCGCCAAGCACCAGTGATAGGTAGGTTCTACTGCTCAGTACCATGTCAAATATATTGAAACTATTTACATAAACTGACTGCATTCTAGCACATTGCTGCATTGCTTCAAGCAGCGTGAAAGAGCCGTGAAAGCCCGGTGAAACAGTGCAACTGTCAGAACGGGGAAGTTAAGCTGCTGTATTGGATACTGCAAATTCACATTCAGCTATCAAGGAGGAGGCCGGCAATGAGCATTGACACGCATACCCAGGGCCTGATGGGCGCGGTGGGCCCAGCCTCCATTACCGGGCTGCAGCATGTACTTGTGGTGGATGATGATCCCGGCGTACTGCGCGTGCTGGAGCGTACCATCTCACGCATGGAGATTGATGTGCGCCTTGCCACCAGCGGGGATGAGGCGCTGGCCATCGCTTCCGATCATCCCGGTGGATTCAGCCTGGCCATCCTGGACATGAACATCCCCGGTACCAGTGGCCCTGCGCTAGTGCGCGGCCTGCGCCGGACTTGCCCCGGAATCCGCATCATGATGATCAGCGGTGACGATGCCATCGTCTCGGACACTTCACTGCAGGACAGCGGTGTGGACGAGCTGCTGGTCAAGCCCTTCGAGCTCTCCGAGATCCGCGAGCGGATCCGCCTGCTGCTCGGGGCCGCGCTGCTGGGCTGAGCACGCGCTAAAATCCACGGGTGAACCAGCTCCTGGTAGAGGAACACGTGCGCGCGGAACTGATTGCCGACATCGGCAACGCGGACATCAGCACCGAACTCGCACTTTCCGGCCGCGACGTGCAGGCCAGTGCTGAAGTGCGCCTGCGTGAGGCGGGGGTGGTCTGCGGCTGCTTCGTGGCCGAGGAGGCCTTCCGCCAGCTCAGCGGCGAATCGCGCTGCGTGGTTCACGTGCCTGAGGGCAGCATGCAGCCGGCCGGTACGAGCCTGCTGACCATCGAGGGCCCGGCCCAGGCGATCCTCAGTGCCGAACGCGTCGCACTCAACTACCTGCAGCGCATGAGCGGGATTGCCACGCTTGGCCGCCAGTGGGCCGACATCGCCCGCCCGGCAGGCATCCGCATCACCGGCACGCGCAAGACCACGCCGGGCTTCCGCATGTTCGAGAAGTACGCGATCCGCTGCGGCACCGGCTTCAACCACCGGATGGACCTCGACCACGCCGTGATGCTGAAGGACAACCACTTCGCCGCCAGCCCTCACGGGGACTGGGAGGAGCTGGTGAGGAGCGTCAGGGCGCGCATCAGCCACACCATGAAGCTGGAGGCCGAGGCGGACTCACTGGCGATGCTTGAGCCACTGCTGCGCGGCGGGGCTGACATCATCCTGCTTGACAACTTCAGCCCGGACGAGGTGCGCGAGGCCGTTGCCATCATTGCCGGCCGCGCGATCGTCGAGGTCAGCGGCGGGGTCACGCTTGCCAACCTGTCGGATTACCTGGTAGTTGGCGTGGACGTGATCTCCACCGGCACGCTGAGCCACAGCTACCGTTCCCTCGACATCGGGCTGGACTTCACTTCGGGGGGCCACTGATGCTGCTCGTCTGCGACATCGGCAACTCCAACATCGTGTTCGGCATCTACGATGGCAGCGAGCTGCTCACAAGCTGGCGCCTGACCAGCCGCCTGAATGCGACCGTGGATGAATACCTGGTGATGGCCGGCACCCTGCTGGACAGGCAGGACGGTCACGGGCGGATCAGTGATGCGATCATCTCCAGCGTAGTGCCGCCGTTGCTGCCGAAGCTGCGCAGCGTGATCCTGCAGCTGACCGGTGCCGAGCCGCTGGTGGTCGGGCCGGGCACGAAGACCGGGCTGGACATCCAGTACGAGGACCCGCGCCAGGTCGGTGCCGACCGGATTGTCAACGCGGTGGCCGCCATCGAGCGCCATGGCCCGCCGCTGATCGCCGTCGACTTCGGCACCGCAACCACCTTCGACGTGGTGCTGGCACCGAATGTCTACCTCGGCGGGATCATCATCCCGGGCATCACCATCTCGCTTGATTCACTGGTCAGCCGCACGGCCAAGCTGCCCAAGGTGGAGCTGAGCCATGTGGAGCGCATCGTCGGCCGCAACACCTCTGAAAGCATCCGCAGCGGCATGCTCAACGGCACAGGTGCACTGGTTGATGAACTGGTGGACCGTATCTGCGAGGAGCAGCAGATCGAGCCGACGGTTCTGGCAACCGGCGGATTCGCGGAGCTTGTGCGTGACTACAGCCGCCGCATCCAGTTCGTGGAGCCGGACCTGACCCTGCATGGCCTGCGCCTGATCTGGGAACGCAATAAATAGGAACTAGGAGCTGGGACATAGGGTGTAGCGGAAAGCTGCGCACTTCCATCCCTTTTGCTCTACCCCGGCTCCTATATCCTAAACCCTCGTCTTCTACGTCTTACACCCCAGCTCCCAGCACCTCGTCTGCTACGCCCAACACCCCAGCTCCCAGCACCTCGTCTGCTACGCCCTACACCCCAGCTCCCAGCACCTCGCCTGCTACCCCCTACACCCTATGTCCTAGCTCCTCATTGATCACATGTCTTGTGCGCCGATCCACGCCGTACAGCGCTTCCACCAGGCTGTCCAGTTCCGCCAGCAGTTCAGTGTTGCCATTATCCCCAGCCAGCTGCCTGGACAGCTCAGCAATGCGCGCAGACTGCCGGCCCCTTCGCAATGGCAATCTCTCCAGCTGGCGCGGGCCGATGTTCAGTGCGCGGCTGGAGTAGGCCCGCAGCCCGAACAGTGAGCGGTACAGCCACTGCATCAGGCGCGAGTTGAGCAGCCCGCAGAGGAAGTCCAGCTCCGACTCAGGCATTTCAGCACGTGGCAGCAGCTGCACAGCCGCCTTGCCACAGAGGTAACTGCCTTCGTGGTCAGCCAGGCATTCGATGCGCGTGGCCAGCCCGGCGCACAGCAGCTTTGGGCTCGCTGCCTGCTCTGCCCTGGTTGGCAGCTCGGCCTGCAGCTTCCCAGGAATGACAACGGGATGCTGCAGGTTCCGGCCGAGGTAGCGGCAGGGCTGGCTGCCCCACAGGGGCACAAACGGGTCGATCGTGCCGGTGTTCAGCAGGCGCGGACCGCTGGCAGCTTCGTCGTCAACGAGCATGTCGCGGATGCGGTAGGCCTCATCGGTGGTGCAGCCATCACGGCAGTCGAACAGGTCCGCCAGGCTGCCGCCGCCCTCCAGCAGCTCCGCGATATAGCCCGCCGCCGCACTGTAGGCCGCGCACAGGTAGCCCTCCGGCAGGCGGCGGAGCAGGGACTGGCTGACTGCACTGGTCTCAAGCGGTTCGCCGCGTTGCAGGTTCACCGGCTGCCGCGGGTCGGCCGGCTGGCGGCGCAGCTGCAGTACACAGGACCAGACCTTCGCATCATGGAACACATCATCCGGCAGCAGCCTGACACGCTCCAGTTGCCAGTGCAGCAGTACATCCCGCTGCAGGGTGGCGGCGTAGTCCGCCGCAATGGCGCGCGTCGGCACCACCATGCACAGCCGGCCGCCATCCTTGAGCAGGTCCATACTGCGCTCGAGGAAGGGCACAAACAGGTCCCAGTTGCCCCGCGCGCAGCGATAGGCCCTGCGGATCTCCGAGCGGTAATCACGGTCATAGCGCTGCATGCCCTCTGAATCCACGTAGGGCGGGTTACCGATCACGAGGTCGAATCCCCTGTCTGCTGTACCCATTACATCGTCGGCTATCCAGTCCATGCCTGTGGGCTCACTAGCAAAGCTGGCCGGTATCCCTGGGGAAGGACCGCTCAGGGCGTCCGCGTGGAACAGCTGCAGGGCCAGCGGATCGCCCGCAAAGCTCCCCGTGGCCCAGTAGCCCAGCAGGCGGCTGCACAGCGCCAGTGCATCGGCATCGATGTCGCAGCCATGCAGGCTGTGCTCCACGATCCGCCGGCGCAGGACGCGCTCGCTTTCCCGGCTGAAGCCTTCGCCGCTGCGGATCAGGGCCAGGCGGGCCTGTTCAAGCATTTCCTCCGCACAGCATATGAGGAAGGCCCCACAGCCGCAGCAGGGGTCCAGCAGGCGCGGGAACTGCACTTCATGGGTCAGTGCGTCCGGGATATAGTTCCAGCCATCCAGCAGCCTGGCAGACATCCTGCCGGCCAGCTCAAGCGGTGTATAGACCCGGCCACGGCGTTCAGTGCCTACGGGCTGTCCCAGGTAGTCGTGGATGTGCCCGATCGCCAGCAGGGCGGGGCAGGGGTCCGGCTGTGCGAGGGACTGTGACAGCATCCCGGCCACCTGGAAGAAGGAGTCGGGGGGAGCGGGATTGATGGCGACCGGGCCAACTGCTGCGAGATACTGCATCAGGTCCGCAAGCAGCAGGTCCCGCGCCTGCTGGCTGTCAATGCCGGGGTAGCAGTCGGCAAGGGCCTGTCCCGCCACTTGCAGGATCGCTTCAAGCTGTTCCCTTGCAGAACCCATGTGTGATCGCCCCGGATTGTAAGAAACAAAAAAGAGCCCCGCCGTAGCGGGGCTCCTTTAGTTCAGCTGAAAGACTGGTCTAGCCGCACTTGCCGCAACCGCAACCCTTGTTGCCGCCGCACTTGCCGCCGCACTTGTCCTTGCATCCGCACTTGGACTCGCACTTGCCGCACTTGGGCTTGCTGCAACCGCACTTGTCCTTGCATCCGCACTTGGACTCACACTTGTTGCACTTGTTGCACTTGTTGGCGCACTTGTCCTTGCAACCGCAGGCGGACTTGGTCTCGCACTTGTTGCAACCGCCGCACTTGCTGCCGCACTTGCTCTTGCAGCCGCACTTGGGCTTGCTGCAACCGCACTTGGGCTTGTCACAACCACCGCAACCGCCGCACTTGCTACCGCAGGTGGTCTTGGCGCAGGGGCTGCAGGGCACGCAGGGAGCGCAGCACTCGACGTAGGCCTTCTTGATGTAGCAGCAGTCACAACCACCCTTGACCACATACTCGATGGTCATCGTGGGGACGTACTCCTTGTAGTTGGCGTCAACCGGAGCAAGACCGGAGGCATAGAAGGCGGCCTCAGAAGCGGGGCGCTTGCCGTACATGCACTCGTGGGTCTCGAAGGAACGCCACATGATCCACTGCACGATCTTGCAGGCAGCCTCGGTGTTGTCACAGAGGTTCCAGCACTCAGTGCCGCAGATGGCGATGTTGCAGCAACCGGGGCAAGCCATGTCGCAGCAGGGGCCGAACTGGCCGCTGATGTCGGAGGTCGCCACCAGGTTGTCGCCGGGAAGGTTCACCACACCATTGCTGGTCTGGATGTGGACTTCCACGTCGCCGCAGTCACCGGGGACATACATGATGTCGCCGTCGAAGTCCAGGGAACCGTCATCCGGATCAATGGCATCGCCGGTGTGGGCGGAGTTGAAGGTGCGCAGGGGAAGACCCTTGTCCACCATTGCCGCAAAGCTGGCGGGGAACTCGCCCCACGCGTTTGCATAACCGTGGGCGTACCAATAAAGGACCGCACCACTGCTGACGGCTACATCATCCGCAGTGTAGCCGAACGCGTCTCCAGCTTCATCCTGAGCGAGTGCCATGCCCATACATGCACAGCATGTAAGGACTGCACCGAGCAGAATAAGTGTAAAACGTTTCATTTCCAGCCTCCCTAACTATTCCGGACCTGCCGGTGGGTGAAAACTTGATTATACACGTTTTTCAAATTTCCACAACTTATCAACAGGTATCAACCTGCTGGATGCGGAATCGGTATTCCCTGCACCGGGAAATAATACCCAGTGTCAGCACAGCTAAACAATAACACTTGTCCGCTGCGTATGGAACAACCTGTCGTCGAAAATCACCAAAATTCTAGTTTATTACTTTTAATTTGGCAACCGTTTTCCCGATAATGTCCGCTAATTGAGGTGAAATCCCACTACAGCGGGATGTTCCCATGCTTGCGTCGCGGACGGCTCTCCACCTTGTTCTTCAGCAGCTCCAGACCACTGATCAGCTTCGGGCGGGTATCCCGCGGGTCGATGACATCATCAATATACCCGACTTTTGCCGCCAAATAGGGATGAAGCAGCTCTGATTTGTACTCCTGCTCAAATTTCGCGGTTGCCTCGGCCAGTTTCTTGTCATTCTTGCCGATCGCGGCGAGGTCCTTGCGGCGGATGATCTTCACCGCACCCTTGCTTCCCATCACAGCGATCTCACCGGTGGCCCAGGCCAGGTTCCAGTCGGAACCGACCTGCCGCGAGCTCATCACGCAGTAGGCGCCGCCGTAGCTCTTGCGCGTCGTGACGCACAGCTTTGGCACCGTGGCCTCGCAGTAGGCATACAGCAGCTTGGCGCCGTGCTTGATGATGCCCAGCCACTCCTGGTTGGTGCCCGGCAGGAAGCCCGGCACGTCCTGGAAAGTGACAATCGGTATGTTGAACGCGTCGCAGAAGCGGATGAAGCGCGCACCCTTAAGCGAGCCGTTGATGTCAAGGCAGCCCGCCAGGTCGCGCGGCTGGTTGGCAACGATGCCGATCGCATGGCCGTTGAGGCGCGCGAAGCCGATCAGCAGGTTCGGTGCGAACAAAGGCTGGATCTCGTAGAAGCTGTCCCTGTCAATCACGGCGTTGATCACGTCGCGCATGTCATAGGGCTTGTTCGGGTCGTCCGGGATCACGTTGGCGAGGCTTTCCTCGCGGCGGGTCGGCTCGTCGTTCGTCGGCAGGAACGGCGGGTCCTCCATGTTGTTGCTCGGGATATAGCTCAGGATGCGCTTGATCTGGTGGATCGCCTCCACCTCGTTTTTGGCAACCATGTGCGCCACGCCGCTCTTCTGGTTGTGCGTCACCGCGCCGCCCAGCTCCTCGAAGGTCACTTCCTCGTTGAGCACTTCCTTGATCACATCCGGGCCGGTCAGGAACATGAAGCTCGTGCCGCGTACCATGAAGATGAAGTCCGTCAGCGCCGGAGAGTAGACCGCGCCGCCGGCGCAGGGGCCCATGATCGCGCTGAGCTGCGGGATCACGCCGCTGGCCTTCACATTGCGGTAGAAGATGTCGGCATAGCCGCCCAGGCCGACCACACCCTCCTGGATGCGGGCGCCGCCGGAGTCGTTGATGCCGATCAGCGGGATGCCGCTCTTGATGCAGCTGTCCTGGATGAAGCAGATCTTCTTGGCATGCTGGATGCCGAGGCTGCCGCCCATCACGGTGAAGTCCTGCGAATAGATTCCCACGCGCTTGCCGTCCACCGTGCCGAAGCCGGTCACGATGCCGTCGCCGAGGATCGAGCTGGACTCGGAGGTGATGAACTTGCCGACCTCCTGGAAGCTGTCCTCGTCCACGAGCAGCGCGATGCGCTCACGTGCGGTGAGTTTATTGCGCTCATGCTGGCGGTCGATGGCGTCCAGGCCACCACCCAGCGCCGCCTTCTCATTGAGTTCCTTGAGTTTCTGGATGCGGATCTCGGTACTGCCCGAGCCCAGGTCCTTGAAATCCAGCGCCATTCATTACACCCCATATGGTTTCGTTGTCAGGCTTGACTATTATAGTGGCTGCGGACTGCCGCATCTGCCGGCCAGCTATCCCTCGAATCGGGTGGTAGCCCGGCGGCAAAATCCGTTTAACCTGGAATTCACTTCCGTACGCTACATATATATAAGGTATATTTCAAGTATTCCGATTCGCTGTGAGAGACCAATATATTCTTTTTTGAAATATCGGTCTATGGGTGTAACATTTCCGTATCCATCAAGTTATAATCAGTTTGAGATACGGTTGAGGCATCGGTAAACATTGGGGTTTTATTACCGCGGCCATCGGTTTCATCCGGCGAAATCAAGAGGAATGGATTGACTGTCAGGACCAAGCAATCTGCGGGACAGCCAGGGGCCAAGGCTCCGTTCGTCCGTGGTTTCACCCTGATAGAGCTGATGGTGGTGATCGTGATCATCGGCATCATCGCCGCAATCGCACTTCCCAACTACATCAAGATCAAGAACAAGGCCAAGGAAGCCGAGGTCAAGGCCAATGTCCACAACCTGCAGCTCACCATTGAGCGCTTCGCAGTGGACAACTCTTCCACATACCCGGCCTACCTGATCGGCGGAGACAATGCATCGCTCGTGATCCCCGACAGCGTGGACTTCGAGAACATCCCGGTGGTCACCCCGACCGATCCCGAGCTGGCCTCCGACCCGCTGATCCGCGACGGTTATGTCGATGCCTACCCGCGCAATCCCTTCATCAGCAATGGCAAGGCCGTGCACCGCTTCCAGAAGGGGGTCGGGGACCCGCTGCGCAATGCCTTCACGGTGAGCAACACCGCCGGCACACGCTTCGGTCCCAACGGCAACCTGATGGGCAACACCCTGTGTGAGGCCCGCTACACCTACTGGACCCCGGCGCATACGAAGGACGATGTGGCGCAGGCAAACCACACCTGGGCCGACATCCAGTATGAGTTCTACGATGTCTGGGAAGGCAATGAAGCCAAGCCCTTCCTGCCCGGCAGCTTCTTCTACAAGTCGATGGGTGACATCATGCCCTCGCCGGACCAGGAAAGCCGCCGCGACGTGATCGACTACAACGGCAAGAAGGCCATCCTGCCGCACAACAACCGCGACGAAGTGACGATCCCGATCAACCGCTCGC
This sequence comes from Planctomycetales bacterium, assembly GCA_022646745.1. Classification (GTDB taxonomy): domain Bacteria; phylum 4484-113; class 4484-113; order 4484-113; family JAFGCY01; genus JAHEFU01. Next base: position 2,136,821 of record CP060262.1, read on the forward strand.
ACTACATGCTGGGCGCATGGGGCAGCAGCCGCACCAAGGGCCAGGACCTGCTCGGCGAGGAGCCTGTGGTGGTGTTCCCGTACACCGTACCGCCGACGCGCAAGTCCATGCAGTTCGTGTTCTTCTTCGACCCGATGATGCAGAACTTCTCGATCCCGGACGTCGGCTCGAATGACAACAAGATCGAGATCATGGCGATTCCGCCCTGGACCCGTGGTGTCAACAAGGGCCATGTCGGTCCGCTGTGGGGCAGCCCGTTCGGTGCCAGCTCCAACGGCAGCGACCAGCTCAGCTTCGGCAATGGCAACGGCGTGCGCGACGCGGTGATCCTCGTCCTGATGTCCGGCCAGTCCGACGGCGACGGGCGCATCATCAAGTAGCAGCCCGCATCATCACTGGCCTCCCGCCGCTCTTTCTGTACACCAAGTTTATTTAACCCTGTCCCCAAGCGCCTGCGCGCGGGTTAGACTCTGAGCAAAACCGCTGACCGAAAGGAGTCAGTCATGCAGTTCATAGTCTATACCCGCAGGGGGGATTCGCACGGGGCGACCATCGCCGGCCTGATACGCGCGCTGCTCAGCAGCCGCATGGTGGCCGGACATGTGCAGCTGATTGACGACCCGGACCTGCTGCGGATGAATTACATCTCCAACGTGCCAACTGTGATGCTCGACGGCAGCTACATCTCCAGCGGTTACGTGCCGACGCGCTCCGAGCTCGAAACAGCCATAGACCGCCGCCAGCAGGCGCTGGCTCTGAGCCGCAGCGTGTTCGAGAACACCGGGGACAGCCGCCGCTGGCGCCGCTGAACCAGGCCGCCGGATAATCAACATCTTTTCCACAAGCCAGCACAAATTCTGGTTAAATGAAGTTACACTGACTCCAGTGGCGCTGCAGCAACAGGCTGCAGTCGGTATTCCGAGGAGTCAGGATGCAATTCATTGTCTATACGAAGAAAGGCGATGCGATGACCATGGCCATCGTGGGCCAGATCCGCTCCCTGCTCAGTGGCAAGGGGCTGACTGCCCAGGTGCAGCTGGTGGACGACCCCAACCTGCTTGCCATGAACGGCATTGAAAGCACACCGACAGTTGTGCTGGACGGAATGCCGATCTGCCAGGGCTACATCCCCTCCCGCACTGAGCTGGAGCGGGCGGTTGACCGCCAGATCAAGGCCCTGGCCAGCCGCGATCATGACAAGGAAGAGAGTTCCAGCCTCTACGGCCAGAACCGCCGCAGATAATTCCGGCGGGATCCGCATCCTACCTGAAGTCAGCTGCTGCGCTTGTTATACTTATCAGCCTGAATCAATCCCATCCCAGGCAGCGGCAGCATGAGCAGCGCAGACAAACGATACTATCTCACCACCCCCATCTATTACGTGAACTTCAAGCCCCATGTGGGCACGAGCTACACGACGATCCTTGCTGACGTGGCAACCCGGCACCAGCGCTTCCTCGGGATGGATGCGATGTTCGTCACGGGCAGCGATGAGCACAGCCAGAACATCGCCGACCTCGCGGCCGCAGCGGGCAAGACCCCGCTTGCATATTGCGATGAGGTGATCCCGAAGTTCCGTGAGTGCTGGCAGGCTTGCCGCATCGATGACTACCGCTTCGAGCGCACCAGCGATGAGCGCCACCATGCGCTCGTGCGCACGTTCTGGCAGCGCATCTATGACAAGGGCGATGTCTACAAGGGCCAGTACAGTGGCTGGTACCACACCTCCGACAACCGCTTCCTCGATGAGGATGAGGTGCCGGAGAACCCGGAGAGCCACCCGCGCCTGAAGTTCATCACCGAGGAAGCCTACTACTTCAAGCTCAGTGAATACCAGGACTGGCTCCTGAAGTTCCATGAGGCCTGCCCCGAATTCATCGTGCCGGACTTCCGCCGCAATGAGATGCTCAACCGCATCGAGGGCGGCCTGAAGGACATCTGCATCAGCCGCAGCGGCACGGACTGGGGCATCCGCCTGCCCTGGGACGAGGGCCACGTGTTCTACGTCTGGATCGAGGCCCTGCTGACCTACATGACCGGCAGCGGTTTCGACATCAACGCCTTTGAGAAGACTTTCGTGGACGGAAAGTCCAGTGAGGTGCGCGAGCCTTTGTGGGAGACCACGCGCGCCGACCTTGCCACGCAGCCTGACACCAACTACTGGCCCTGCGACCTGCACCTGATGGCCAAGGACATCCCCTGGTTCCATGTGGTGATCTGGCCGGCGATGCTCGCAAGCTACGGTGCCCCGCTGCCGAAGCAGGCGCTGGTGCACGGCTACTGGAACTTCGACGGCGAGAAGATGAGCAAGAGCCTCGGCAACGTGGTCGACCCATATGATGCAATCGCGCTCGTGGGCGTGGACGGCCTGCGCTACTTCCTGATGCGGGAAGTGCCGCTCGGGCTGGATGGCAACTTCAACTACGAAGCGCTGATCAGCCGCTTCAACTACGACCTCGCCAACGACCTCGGCAACCTCGTGCACCGCACCGTGAGCATGGTGCACCAGAACTTCGAGGGCCGCGTGCCGGACGTGCTGGCCGTGACCGACCTCGATGAGCAGATCGAGCGGCAGCGCCGGGACACCATTGAGAGCGTGCTGGAGAAGTACCAGGGCCTGCGCTACAGCGAGATGCTGCAGGAGCTGTGGGCCCTGATCGGTGAAGCCAACCGCTACATTGACGAGAAGAAGCCCTGGGAGCTGAAGAAGAACCCGGAGCGCCGCGATGAGATCGCCACGGTGTTCAACCGCCTGGTGAACCTGATCCGCAGCGTGCTGCTGCTGGCCGCCCCGGTGATCCCGGAAGGGGCCTCGAAGTTCTGGCAGATCCTCAACTTCGTGGGTGACCCGGCCACGATGAGCGTCGGGTCCTTGCAGCAGTCCGTCCCCGCCGGGCACCAGCTCAACCCCAGTGAGCCGGTCTACCGCAGGCTGGACCTGAACAAGATGAAGGAAGAAAGCCAGGCCCAGGCAGCAGCCGCGGAGGCCGCAAAGCCCGCTGAGAAGCCGGCCGCCCCGGCCGCGGATGCGGACAACGAGAGCGGCGCGAATGTGATCACCATTGATGACTTCGTCAAGGTGCAGCTGCGTGTGGCCCAGGTGCTCAAGGCCGAAAAGGTTGAGAAGGCCGACAAGCTCCTGTGCCTGCAGCTCGATGACGGCATGGGTGGCCGGCAGATCCTGGCCGGCATCGCTGAATATTACAAGCCCGAAGACCTGGTTGGCCGGCATGTCGTGATTGTCGCCAACCTGGCCCCGCGCAAGCTGCGCGGCCTGATGTCCGAGGGGATGGTGCTGGCCGCCAGCGACTCCGAGGGCCGGCTGGCCCTGATTTCACCGGCTGGAGAAGTATCGAACGGAGCGGAGGTGCGCTGATGAACCCCAGGCAGCCCTTATCCGTCCATTTACGGGAGCGTAAAATGTCCAGACTGATCACAACACTGATGCTTGGCTGCCTTGCCCTGCTGCTGCTCGCGAGCTGCAACAAGGAAGGCAAGAAGAACATCGACACCTCCAATGTCGAGCAGACGGCACCGTCCCTCACCGCGGTTCCCGCGGCCGAGGAGCGCGGCACCACGATTGATGAGGAAGCCGCTGCCCGCCTGGAGAACCTGCGCGAGGACCTGCACACCGAATTCGTGGCGATGCTGCCCGAGTTCAAGTACAGCTACGACGAAGCCGCTGACCGCATGAACGGCGAGGGCCTGCCCGCCGATGGTGTGGAGATCCCGCCGCTGATCGACAAGCTGGAGAACCGCATCAAGGCACTGACCACTCCGGCCGGCAAGACGGAGCAGCAGCAGCTGATCCGCGTGATGCTGACACAGTTCCAGAGCGCCGGCATGACCGCCCAGAGTGACGCCACACATGCCGGTGATTCCGGCAGCCAGGCCGGCAAGCCGGCTGACAAGGGCGGGTCTGGCGAGGCCACCAATGATGTCGGCCTCAAGAAGGCCCCCAAGGCCTACGGTGAGTGGCGCTCGATCCGTGAGGAAGGCGAGAACTACACCATTGAGCATAATGACGACTACTACAAGCAGCTGCTGGTTTACTACGACAAGGACGTGATCTACTCCACCTTCGCCAAGGGCCAGCGCATCAAGAACGACACCTACGACTACAAGTACGACAAGGGTGCGGGCGAGCTGCTGCTGACCGCCAAGGACGGCCGCTACACCATGAACCTGCAGTGCTTCGTGCGTGACAGCGAGCCGGGCCTGATGTACGTCAAGCAGGCGAGCGGCAATGTCTACACCGTCTACGAGAAGATCGGCCGTGGTGAGGAGCCCTGGACAGAAGAGGAGAACCAGCGCTTCCTGGAGCTGCAGAAGGAGATCAGCGGCGGTGGCAGCGGCGGCAACGCCAAGAAGGGAAACTAGGCCCGCACACTCGTTGACAGCAGGCCGCTGCTGGCCTATTATCTGCGCGGTGCTCCACGAGGAAACAAGTTCCACCCAGCCGGTCATGTCCGATGAGGACGAACCCCGACCGTACACGCCCGCCGGGTCGCTCCCGGAGACACGGCCATGAGCCTGTTTGACCGCATGGTCGTGAAGATGCTGCCCGTCGTCCCACGCGTGATCGTCGGTGCCGTTGCCAGCCGCTATGTGGCGGGTGACATGGTCTCCGATGCCATCGAGACCGCCCAGGCACTGGCAGCCGACGGGGCGGTGGCCACGATGGACATCCTCGGCGAGGAAGTGCGTGACAAGGCGCTGGCCGAAAACTACACGAATCAGTACATAGCGCTCGTGGACGCGATCGAGGCCTCCGGCATCAGCTCCAGCGTGTCCGTCAAGCCGACCATGCTCGGCCTGGACATCACCGAGGAGCTCTGTGAACAGAACATCGAACGGATCTTCGCCCATGCCGCTGCCCGCAAAATCCGCGTTGCGATCGACATGGAGGACCACCCGACCACGGACTTCACGCTCAGGGTGCACCGGCGCATGCACGATCAGTTTGGCAACGCCGGCACCGTGCTGCAGGCCTACATGCGCCGTACGTTGGCCGACATCGCCGCCCTGCCGGTGGACAACTGCCAGATCCGCCTCTGCAAGGGGATCTACGTCGAACCGGAAAGCATCGCCTACAAGGGCTATGAGGAAATCCGCGCCAACTACCTGCTGGCGCTCGAGGCCCTGTTCGAGCGCGGGATCTTCGTCGGGATCGCCACCCATGATGAGTACCTCGTGGACCGCGCGATCGAGATCATCCAGCGCCGCGGGCTGGACGCTTCCGCCTATGAGTTCCAGATGCTGCTGGGTGTACTGCCGCAGCTGCGCTCGAAGATCCTCTCCGGCGGGCATGCGCTCAGGGTCTACATCCCCTATGGCTCCGACTGGTACGCCTACAGCGTGCGCCGCCTGCGCGAGAACCCGAAGGTGGCCCGGCACGTGATGCGTGCCATGATCGGCCTGCGCTGATTATCCCCAATTTGCGACCACAACTGTCCCAGATCGTGCTATGCTGTTCGCGTGAGGGATCATCCAGCTTCGGACACGCTACCGAAGCTTTCCCAAGGGGCAGCTCCGGTTGCCCCTTTTTCATTTCCGGACTTAGTCTGCACTGGCCCGCCTTCGATTATTGAATGATCATGGAAGGCACTTCGTCCAGACAGACAATGAAAATCCAGAACATCCCGGCCCTGCTTTGCCTGCTGCTCGCGCTCTTTTGCAGCCAGGCCTTCGCGCAGGACAGCGGCATCATGCAGCAGGAAAAGCAGGTCGAGCCGCCAACGCTGGCACAGCGCGTGCAGTACATGCTGATCGCCCGTGAGCTGCCCTGGATCACTCCTGACAGTGACATGCAGGTGTTCAGTGCGAGCAGCCTGGATGCGCTCGGCGAGCTGCGCGAGGCCATGCTCTTGAGCCGCCTGCAGCGCAACAGTGACCCCGGCAAGCGGCGCGCCTACTTCGAGAAGCAGTTCATGCCATACCTTGAGCGCCAGGACCAGGCCCTGCGTGACAGCGGCGAAGTGCGCTTCCTGCAGGCAATCGCACTGCTGGAACTGGGACGGCTGGATGAAGCGCTGGCGATCGCCCAGACGCTCCCGGCTGAGAGCAGCGAGGATGGCAGCGGCTATGCCTTGTGGGGCATCGTGCTGATGGAGCAGGGGAATACCGCCGAAGCCGGCAAGGTGCTGGAAGCGGGGCGGAAATTCTACAGGGAGAACGGACTGCTGCTGCTTGAATGGAGCTGGTACAGTCTGGCTGCTGAGCAGGTTACTGCTGATCAGTTTGTTGATTTCATGCGACCGATCAGCGACTTCCTGCTGGCGAACGGACCGGCTGCTCCGTATCTCCAGCATGCCATGGAACGCGGCATGGCCGGGTATGTGCTGGCCAGGGGCAACGCTGACGTGGCAATGGGATACGCGGAGAGTGTGCTGAAGGCATATCCTGGCGACATTGAGATGCTCTCAGTGGCAGCACGTGCTGCAGCTGAGCGCCGCCAGTTCAACCTCGCCGCCGAGTACCAGCAAGAGCTGTGCAGTGCTGAACCAAGCCCTGCCAACTGGCTGGCGCTGGCGGGCTACAAATCTGAGCTGAATGACGACACGGCGCTGGCTGCCTACAATGAGGCCCTGCGCCTGGCCCCGGCGGATGCAGCGATCCTGCAGGCCCGCAGCGCCTGGCATGAGAAGCATGGCAACAGGGAAGCGGCCGTGGCCGACCTGCGCAGCGTGCTGGATGCTGATCCTGACAACCGCGATGCAGCCCGTGCGCTGGCCCGGCTGCTGGCAGGCAGCGACCCCGGCCCGCAGGGTGAGGGCGAGGAGCAGCTGCGCAATGTGATCCGCACCGACCCGAGCCCCGCTGCCTACCTCGACCTGCTGGAGGTCGTCGGCAGCGACCCGAAGCGGCGTGCGGAGTACGAGAACATCTACAACGACATGCTGGCGCGCTTCCGCAACACCCCGGCGGTGGTGCTGTTCCATGCCCAGCGCCTGCTGTCCGAAGAGAAGTACACCCAGGCGCTGGAGCAGTTCCGCATCGGCGAGGGGCTGGACCCGACGATGGCCGGCTTCCCGCTCGGGATCGGCGACAGCCTGAGGGCAATGGGCGGCTTCTCGGAGGCCGTTGAGGCCTACCGCCGCGCCCTGCGCCTTGGCTACAGCCCGCAGGCCGTGGCCGGGCTGGCCCGCAGCCTAGACATGGCGGGGGAGGGGGCCGAGGCCGAGCGTGTGTTCCGCGACGCTGCCAACGAGCATCCGCGGGATGCGGCGCTCGTGATGCAGTATGGCCTGTTCCTGTTCGAGCGCACGCAGTACACGGCCGCAATGGAACAGTACGAGCTGGGCCGCACGCTGGAACCTGACAACGAGATGTTCGTCAACCGCCATGCACTGTGCCTGTTCCAGCTGAACCAGATCCCCGAGGCGATCAGCATGCTCAAGCAGGCGATCGCGATCCACCCGCGGCCGCTGTTCTACCGCAACCTGGCAATTGCCTACGAGGAGGATGCCGAGACGGAGCTGGCGGAGCGCAGCTATCAGGACGGGCTCGAGCTGTTCCCCGGCGACCAGCAGCTGCTGGAGGGCTACAGCGAGTTCCTCGAGCAGCAGGGCCGCGGCGGCGAGGCGCTCGACATCCTTGCGCGCAGCGCCCAGAGCAGTGACGACATCGACGTGCTGATGGACCTCGCCACCCTGGCGCAGAGTGCCGGCCGCAATGAGCTGGCCCGCCAGAGCTACGAGCGAGCCGTCGGGCTGGACCCCTTCGACCTCGTGGTCAACGAGCGCTACATGACCTTCCTCGCGATGCAGCGTGACAACCAGGCGATGCTGGACCACATGCTTGAGGCCGGCCGGCTGCTGCGCGAGGAGGACTATGAGGAACTGGTCGGCAGCCTGACCGGCTTCTTCGTCGAGCAGCGCCTGGCCGCTGACGGGGAACTGCTGCTGTCGCGCCTGATCGAGACCCAGCCCACGGTGGTGCGGCTTTACAACAGCCTGGCGCTGATGCAGCATCTCGATGGTGACAACGAGACCGCGCTGACGACGGTCACCCGCGGTCAGCGCTATGCCGGAGAGAGCTTCCTCGGGCTGTACCTGCAGACCCTGATCAGCTGGCGCAGCCTCGGCACTGACAGTGCGATCCCGCTCGGAGCAAGGCTGATCGAAAACCCGCAGGCCGATGCCAAGGCCTGGCTTTTGTACCTTGACCTGCTGGCATCCGCCAAGCAGACGGAGGAGGAGGCCAGTGTCGCCACCCGCGGCCTGAAGCAGTTCTTCGGCAACGTGGACATCTACCGCCACCTCGTGCGCGCCACGCGCCAGCTCGGCGACATCCGCGAGCTGATCCGCGTGCTGGAGGACCCGCAGTATGTGCGCATCCGCCTGGAGGAGCGTCCGCTGCTGCTCGGCCGCAGCTACATCGCGGTGGGCAACTACCCGCGTGCGCTGGCAGCGCTGCAGCCCCTGCTGGAGGAGAACCCGTTTGATGAGGAGGCCCTGCGCCTGAGCGGCGAGGCCAACTTCATGCTCGGGGAGCAGGCCATGGCCCGCGAGCAACTCACGAGCGCGCTGGCGATCAACCCGGAACTGTACAGCGCCAGCATCTGGCTGGGCTGGGTGCTGCTCACGGACCGCGACCTCGCCGGTGCGGAGCAGAGCTTCAGCTCAGCGGAGAAGAGCCCCTCGATAGACCAGCTGGAGCTGGCCTGGACGCGGCTCGGGCAGGCCACGGTGGCGATCCGGCGCGGTGAGCGGATGGAGGCCCAGGGCCTGCTCAAGCAGGCCGAAGCGCTCGGCGGCGGCGATGAACGCTTCGACAGCTACGTGCCGCGCATCCGTGACGAAATCCGCCCGCAGTAGCTCGCAACCGGCTCCAGACGGCGCGGCTCCTATAATCTAGGCTCATGTTCGGCATCGGTGGCGGAGAGCTCGTGGCAATTGCGCTGATCGCGCTGCTGCTGTTCGGCCCGTCCCGCCTGCCTGACCTGGCCCGCAGTGCCGCCAAGGCCTACCGCGAGTTCCTCAAGTTCCGCCAGCAGATGAACGATGCCGTGGACGACCTGCGCGCGGATATGGAGATAGACCTGGAGGACACGCCATCCACTGCCCCGCAGATCCGTGCGCCGGGCGGCAGCCGGGTCAGTGCCGCCGGAGATGACTACCTGAATGAACCGGCACCGGAACTGGTCGAGCTGGATGTGCCGGATGAGGATGACTACCTCGATCCCGGCCGCGGGGGAGAGCAGTGAACCCGCGCACAGCCAGGCCGGAGTACGACCCCGAGAGCGCGCGGCGCATGACCTTCTGGCAACACCTCGGCGAGCTACGCGTGCGCCTGTTCCGCTGTGCCTTCTACGTGCTGCTGCTGGCCTGCGTCGGCTGGTACTTCAAGGGACTGCTGATCGAACTCTTGACGGCACCGTTAAACGCCTACTACGCCGACATGCGGCTGACGGTGCTCGCTGTGCAGGAAGCATTCCTGCTCTACATCCGGATTGCCACCTACAGCGGTATCGCCGCAGCCTCACCGCTGATCCTGCTGGAGGCCTGGGGCTTTGTGTCCCCGGCGCTCAGCAAACGGGAACGGCGCCTCGTGATGCCGGTGCTGCCGGTCGTGCTGCTGCTGTTCATCGCCGGCGTGCTGTTCATCTACTTCCAGCTGGTGCCCGTCAGCATCTCGATCCTGCTTGGCATGGCCGGCACCGAGTTCGACCTCGTGCTGACCGTCGACAAGTACATCAACTTCGTGCTCGGGCTGTGCATGGCCGGCGGCATCATGTTCGAGATGCCTGTCGTGCTGGCGATCCTCGGCTACCTGGAGCTGGTCACCGCACGCGGACTGTGGATGCGCAGCAACATCGCGGTGGTGGTGCTGCTGATCCTGAGCGCAGTCATTACGCCGACCGGCGATGCACTAACGATGGTGCTGTTCACCCTGCCGCTGTTGTTGCTGTACTTCGCCAGCACGCTGGTGGTCTGGCTGATCGAACGCAGAAACAGACATAAGATTGTGGAATCCGGGTAATACATTTCGATGCGTGCCGTTTGAATTGCTGGCCGCATTGATCTACACTGGTAGCGGCTGAAATAACTTTCGGGGGCCGGATTCCGTCAAAGAAGCCGGCAGCCGCGCCGATACTACAAGGTATGAGGCAACAAGGGGTTCTACGTTTGGCAAAGGATGATGCAAGAAGAAAGGAGGAGCGTTCCAAGGAGTACCTTGAGAATGCGCTCATCCACTACCTTGACTTCCTCTCGCAGGTCAGCCTGCTCACACCGCAGCTGGAGAAGGAGCTGACCACCACGCTGTGGGAGAAGAGCAACTCACCGATCCTGCGCGAGGACTGCCGGCGAAGGCTGATCGAGGCCAACCTGCGCCTCGTGCTCAACATCGCCAAGCAGTACCGGCACATGGGCATCCCCTTCCCGGACCTGATCAGCGAGGGCAACATCGGCCTGATGACGGCGATCGACAAGTTCGACCCGCGCAAGGGCCACCGCCTGAGCACATACGCCACCTGGTGGATCCGCCAGCGCATCCTGCGCTACATCATCAGCAACCAGTCGATCATCCGTGTGCCCGAGCACATCATTGACAAGATCAACAAGCTGCGCCGTGAAACGGAGCGCTTCCGCCAGCGTGAGGGCCGCGAGCCGACCATCGACGAGCTGGCGGACCAGAGCGGCCTGACCAATGACGACATCCTCAAGTACTCCAGCGCCGTGCCCTACATCATGTCGCTCGAAGGCGGCTTTGAGCACAGCGACGGTGATGAGATGGCCGAGAGCAGCCCGACGATCGCTGACCGCGTCAGCGCTGACAACGAGCTGTTCATGCGCACGATGGACGAGATCACGGTCAAGAGCCTGCTGCAGCACCTGCAGGACAAGGAGCGCTACGTGATCTGCCGCCGCTTCGGCCTGACCGTCGTTGACGAAGAGGGCCGCGTGCGCCGCGGGGACGAGGGGGCCACGCTGGAGAGCCTGGCCAAGGAGCAGGGCGTCAGCCGGGAGCGCATCCGCCAGATCGAGCGTGAGGCGCTGCGCAAGATGCGCAAGGCCTACGGCGCATTGAGATAGAATCTCAGCCCGCACCAGTAAACGAAAAAAAAGGCCCCGCCTCGGCGGGGCCTGATCGTTTCTTGCGGGAAACTGCCGGTTAGCCGGCGATGGTGTCACGCAGGGCCTTGCCAGCGGTGAACTTGGGCACCTTGCGGGCAGGGATCGTGATCTTGTCACCAGTCTTGGGGTTGACGCCCATGCGCTTCTTGCGCTTGCTGGTGCTGAAGGTGCCGAAGCCGGTCAGCTGCACGCGGCCGTTCTTCTTGAGCTCCTTGGTGATCACGTCAATGGTGGCCTCGATCACGGCCTTCGCCTTGGTCTTCTCAAGCTTGGTGGCCTTGGCCACTGCATCAATCAGCTCGGTCTTTCCGAGAGGCTTCTTAACAGTTGACATTTACTTCCTCCGAGAGAAGTTGAATTACACGCGCCTAGATATAACCTAGAAAAACGGGCCTGTCAAGATATATTTCCCATTATTACGGGAAAAATCGGGTCTGGACGCCGGGATGCCCCATATATAAAGGGCGCATTTTCCCACCCGGTAATCAATTCTCAACAATGGTCCGGGTATTCCGGCCGGCCCGCTTGGTGACGACGCCAGTGCTGGAGCGGGCTGAGGGAAATGGCGACCATGCTTGGCCTGCCCGGATCGGGGCTGAGGGGCGCGATCCAGCAGGGATGCGGCCTGAAATGAAAAACCCGCCCCGGTCGTCTGCTCCGGGGCGGGCGATTGGATTGACTGTCAGCCCTGGTCAGGGGGCCAGCACCACCAGCTGGCGGCGCTCGTCATCGGAGATGAAGAAGCGCCCCTCCGGCCCCATCTGGATGTCGGAGATGTCGCGTACCTGCCCGTCGCCGTCGCCCCAGGTGCCGAAGCTGGCAACCTTGCCGTACTCGCCCTCCGGTGTGTCCGGCGTGGAGTACTTGGTGAACAGGAAGGTGCCGCCGTAGATGTAGATGTAGCCGGCCGCATCAACCGTGAGCGCATCGCCCCAGTTGTTGCCGGTGTCATTCACGAGCTTGTCCAGGTATGCGCCGGTGCTGAGGTCGAAGCGCAGCACCTCAGCGCTCTGGCTCCAGGCGTTGGACAGCACGTACAGGTTGCCCTGGTAGCCATCAATCGCCAGCCGGCGCGCGCTGTTGTTGGGCGGGTCCGGCATGGCGAACTGGCGCTTGTAGAATCCGTCCTCGAACACCTGCACGCGGTCATTGTCCTGGTCGGTGACGAACAGCTCACCGTCCCACCAGGCCATCGAGTAGTTGCCCTTGAAGCGGCCGTCCTCGCTGCCCCAGTCCGTTGCCAGCACACGGTAGCTGCTGAAGTCCTCGGTGTATTCCGTCAGCACCGTGTAGTCACTGCTGAAGTAGACCTTGCCATCTTCGCCCCAGCAGCACTCATAGGCCGTGCGTCCCATCCGTCCGGTGATCAGGTCGGCGTCATTGCCACTGGTCTCAAGGTAGGCCCGGTCGAGCACATCGTTGCGCAGGCCCATCAGCGTGAGTGAATAGGCCGCCTCGTCCAGTACGATGTACTGCCCGGTGTCATGGCGGATGCTCACATGCCGCGGCATCGCCCACTGGCCCTCATCCGGCACAAGGTCGCCCAGCCCGAACAGCACGTTGCCGCTGCCTGCGTCATAGACCGCCATGCGCTGGTTCGTACGGTCAGTGATTGCCAGCCGGCCACTGGAGTCCGCTGCAATGCCCCACATTGACCAGAAGCGGCCTTCCTGCCCGGTGGGATCGGACAGGCTCTTGCCGCTACCGTCCATGTATCCGCTGTGGCCCCACTCGCCCGTGAACTCGAAGCTGTCGGGGTCGAAGGAGAGGATCCTGTCCCGGTTGATGTCGGCACAGTACACGGTGCCGTCAGGTGTGATCGCCAGCCCGAAGGGGTCGTTGAACTCACCCGTGTTGTCCGGGGTGTCGATGTCGCCGTCATAGCTGCCCAGCAGGTTGCCGTCATCATCGAACCAGTAGATGTGGTCATTGGCGACATCCGCCACCACGATCCGCCCCGCGGCATCGATCTCCACGTCCTCCGGGTCACTGAGCGTGCCGCTGCCGATGTAGCGGTCGAAGGCGTTGCCGATGAAGCGTGCCAGCCGGCCGTTCTCCTCGTCGGAGACCACCCAGGAGTTGCCCGGGCCGATCGCGAAGTGGTCGCCGCTGCCGAAGTGGTCGTCCAGCACCGTGAAGTCCACCGCCGGCTCGAGTGTCTTGCCGGCCGGGTCATAGGCCCAGATCTCCGGGCCGTCGCCATGCTTGATCCAGACATCCCCGTTGGCAGCAACCTCGATGTCGCGTGCATTGGAGATGTATACATAGTCATATGGTGTGCCGTCCGGGTTGAAGCCGTCCACCCGGCGCGCATTCTCATTGCCGACCCAGTAGCGCCCGCCGCCGTCCACTGCGATGCCGGTCGGGTCGTAGGCCTGCCACTCCTGGTAGGTTGTCTGGCCGATCTGGCTCCAGTTCTTCAGCGGCGTGGCCGGGTTGACAACATACAGCGGCTGGCTGTCGCTGAGTTTGCTGAACACCTTCACGCGGATATTGGACTGCGTGTCCTGCGGGGCATCAAAAGGTACCCGGAAGCGCATCTGCACCGGGCTGGTGACCTGCACGTTGGCACCACCGATGGTCTGGCTGCCGTTGAGGATCACGCTGGTGCTGCCGGCCTGCGTATCAAAGCCCGCGCCCTCGACATAGACCCAGTAGCCCGGGAAGGTGCGCTCGAACATCACGCGGTCGATGTACAGCTCGAAGTTGGCCTGCAGCGTCGCCACATTGGACATCGTGCTTTCCACCTGGTCAGCCGCCAGGCTGGTCACGCCGAAGTAGTAGCGCGTGCCGGTGTCGATCTCATTGAGCTCGACATGCGGGTCGCCATTCGGCGGGATGAGCGCGAGGTTGTAGCGCACCACGGTGCTTTCGCCGGCCTGGCTGAAGTTGCGCTCGGCGTAGTAGATGTTGTAGCCCAGCAGGCCCGGCGTTGCCACCGCGTCCCAGTCCAGGTGCACCGCGCCGTCCTGCACCGTGGCCACGAGGCCGGTCGGCGGCGGCGGGGGTGGGTTGGTGCTGAGCTGCAGCTCCAGCTCGTCGAACACCACCCGGTCACCGCTGCAGGTCAGCCCGATCACGTAGACGTGCCCGTCATTGATGTACTGGCCGTCCTGCGGGATCATGTAGGTGCCGTTGCCATCGTAGGGCCCGACCCAGCGCCAGCGGTCCTGGCCGTAGTCGGCGATCGCCAGGTAGTGCTGGTCCGGGTTGTCACCGACGCTGCTCTTCAGCTCGATCGCATACTCGTCGCCACCGGCGGTGCTGAAGCCGTACATCGCCCAGGCGATGCCCTTCTGCGGGGCCTGCACCACCAGCCGTTCGCCGCTGATGCTGGTGCCGGCACTCTTCTGCATCGCGTTCTTGCCCGGTACGGCCAGCACTGTGCGGTTGGCGGAGCGTGTGGGCTGGGGCAGGGGCGGCAGGCCGTCGGCATTAATGCCGTCACGGGTCAGCGCGCCCTGTTCCATCTCGGCAATCACCGGCGCACCGCGTCCGGCATCCGCAGCAATCACCGCAGGATCCGGGCTGCTGTCCAGCCTTGCCAGGTCATCATTCGTACCGGAGCCGCAGGATGCCGAGAGCATCGCCAGTCCGGCGCAGATCAACAGGCCCGCGCGGGGCAGCGTGAATCCTCGCATGCTACTCCTCCGGGGTGTTGTCAATCACTGTGCCGTAGAAATCCTCGAACAGGCCGCGCAGGTCGTGGAAGCCCGGTCCGGTGGGCTTGAAGGCCTGCCTGCCGAGGTCGATGTTGTTCTGGATGTCGATCCGGCCGTGGCAACCGGCGCAGGTATGCACCTCGCCCGGCTGCACGCTGTTGAACATCCGCTCGCGCACCGCCACGCGGCCCGTGCCGTCCACCAGTTCCCAGGTGATCGGGGTATTGGCGGGGATGCGGATGCGGAAGCTGCCATCCGGTGCGACCGGGTATTCGCCGATCAGGTTGGACTCGCCCATCAGCGGGAAGTTGTGGTTGCCGAAGCTGAAGTCGCCGGGGTCGCCATTCGGCAGGCCGTCCACGCGGCGCACCTGCTTGACGCGCAGCGTCCAGGGGCCGTCCTCGGGCAGCACGTTGCCCTGGCGCTGGTCGCCGCCACGGTCGAAGATGTTCTCACAGGCGAACTCGCCCCAGTCCTCGGCGTTCTTCGTCTCGTCGGGGATCACCGGAGGGATCGTGCGCGGCATCAGCGGGATCGCACCGAATTCGGTGATGCCTTCCGCATCGCAGATCGCCGTCAGGTTGGAGCCGTCCTCATCCATGATGTAGATGCCGAAGTCCGGCTGGTCGCCTTCGGACTCGTTCCAGACGGCGCCCGGCGCATAGCTCACGAGGATCCGCCCGTCCGGCAGGCCGACCGGGAACTTGTAACGGCCGTATGTGTTCCAGTCGCCGGCATCCACCATGCCCTTCTCGGTCAGGTAGCTGTAGCTCGGGAAGTCCGGGTTGCCAGCCGGGTCCGCCTTGACGATCGCACCGGCACCGTAGTTCTCATGGTGCGCGCGGCCGCCCGTCGGCAGGTTGAAGTTCGTATGCGTCAGCAGCATCTGGTGGTCATAGGTCTCGCTCAAGTCCACGAAGCAGTCGATGCTGTCACGCACGATGTGGCTGCCGAACACGGGGAAGGCGAAGCGGCCGTCGGGCAGCATCTTCCAGACCACGAAGCGGTTGTAGCGCGGGCCGGCGATGTTGATGCGCGTATCCCAGGAGATGAACAGGATCTCGCCGGTATGCGACACGATCGGGTTGAAGGCGCCGTTGCTGGAGATGTGGATCTGGCGCTCCTCGCCGGTGAAGCGGTCGAGAATGTGCATGTGCGGCACCTGGGTGCCGGCATCGTAGAAGTCGCCGATGCCGTAGCGCTCGCTGGTGAACAGGATGTCACCGCTGGGCAGGTAGGTCGGCTCGCCGTCGTCATAGTCGTTGAAGGTCAGCTGCGTCAGGTTCGTGCCATCGATGTTGACCTCGAACAGCTCCATGTCGGAGCCGCCGAACTCGCGCATTGCCAAGAGCAGCTTCTTGCCGTCGTAGCTCAGCTCGAGGTCCTGCATCGGGCGGTCGCTGATGGTCAGCACCTGCGTCAGCGTGCCGTCCGGGTCGAGCCGCATGATGGTCTGGTCCGCGAAGAAGTTGCGCCCGAGGTTGCGGAATGCCATGAACGGCGTGCGGTTCGGGTTGTCAACCGGGTTGGACTTGATGAACAGGATCGGCTGGTCAAGCACGCCGTCCGGGAACTCGGAAGCGCCCATCGTGACCTTGTTGCCACCCTCGCCGTTGTCCAGCTCAAAGTACTCCGTCCGCGCATCCAGCGCAAGCGTCGCGGACTGGCCGGCGGCAAGCTGGGTGATGGTGGATCTGCTGAGGTCCGCCTCGATCCGGCGGACAACCGCATCCCGGTCCACCTCCACACTGAGCCCTTCAGCATCCTTCTGGATGCTGGTCACCACACCGGGCTCCAGCTGGGACTGGTCAATCCCGTCCACCTTGCCGACCACCGGCAGCCGCCGGCCCTCGTCGGAAAGGAGTACGCCTTCCTGCCCTGCGGGTGTTGCCACCGCCGGCAGGACCTGCTGTTCAGGTACTGATGTGTTGCCGCCACATGAGGCCAGCAGCACCGTTGCCAGGCCGAATACCGGCCACAATCCAGATCTCCGCATAGCTACCTCCCGATTCCCCGCAGCTGGAAACAGCAGCTGCAGCACTCATTCTGGAGAGTAACGGAGGGGAAAACCGATTAACTGACCGCCAATTCCCTTCGCGGGCGAATTGACCCATGTTTTCCGCTGTTTCCCGTTCTCCCCGCTTAACGGACTTTAACCCGGATTTAACTTTCCGAGTATATATGAATTGTAACGTGTTTTCAAGGATTTGACATCATTTTTTCAGTTGCGCATGAAAAAGTCAGACAATCTCATTATCTTGACCAATTGCGCTAAGTTAAATGGATGGCCTTAGTCAGGCCCTGTGGCTACTCACCACGTACCGGCAGTGCGCCGACAGGAATTGCGTTCCCGCGGCGCTCAATCACCCAGCGGATCGTGGCTGCGAGCTTGTCAGGACTGACCGGCTTGTCCAGGAAGGCATCCAGCCCGTAGCGCTCCAGCATCTGCGAGTTCACCGTGCGGCTGAAGCCGGTGCACAGGATCACCGGCATGTCCCGGCGGATGCGGTGGATCTCCTCAGTCAGCTGCACCCCGGTCAGGCCCGGCATGGTCTGGTCCGTCACCAGGATGTCGAAGGCCTGCGGGTCCAGCTCGAACAGGCGCAGGGCGTCCTCCGGGCTGATCGTGCGCGTCACGTGGTAGCCCATCGAGCTCAGCGCCTGGTCTGACATCGCGGCCACCATTTCCTCGTCATCCACCAGCAGCACGCGCTCACAGCCATTCGTATTGCTGTAGTCCGGCTCACTGAGCGGCTGCTCCACCTGCTCACTGCGGGGCAGGAGCAGGATGAACTCGCTGCCCAGCCCGCGGGTGCTGTCCACCCGCACCGCACCGCCGAGCCGCGAGATGATGCCGTGCACCACGCTCAGGCCGAGGCCCGTGCCGCGGCCGGTTTCCTTCGTGGTGAAGAAGGGCTCGAAGATGCGCTTCTGCACCTGTTCGTCCATCCCCTCGCCGGTGTCACGCACGGACAGCTTCTGGTACGTGCCGCAGGGAAGTCCCAGCTCACGGGCCTCATTCTCATCCTCCAGCTCGTAGCGGCTCAGGCTGACCTCGAGCATGCCGCCATCCTCCTCCATCGCCTGTCCGGCGTTGGTGCAGAGGTTCATCACCACCTGGTGCAGCTGGGTGGCATCGGCGTACACCGTGCCCTCCAGGTCCAGCAGGCTCTGGCGGATCTCGATCGTGCTCGGCAGGGAGGCGCGGATCAGCTTCAGCACCTCGCGCACGATGCGCTGGGTGCAGACCGCCTCGCTGCGGGCCTCGCGGCTCTGGCTGAAGGTCAGGATCTGGCGCACGAGCTCGGTCGCGCGGCGGCTGGCGGTCAGCACGCTGTCCAGGTTGGACTGCATCCGCTCGTTGCCATTCACCTCGCGGCGCACGATCTGCGTGTAGCCGATGATCGCCGAGAGGATGTTGTTGAAGTCATGTGCGATGCCGCCGGCCAGGCTGCCGATCGCTTCCATCTTCTGCGTATGCTGCAGGCGCATTTCGAGCTGTGCCTTGGCGGTGATGTCACGCAGCACGCCGACGTAATTGGCAATCTCGCCGTTGCCGTCCTTGATCGGCGTGATCGCGGCGTCCACGCGGAACAGCCCGCCGTTGGCACTGCGGTTCACGATCTCACCGCGCCAGACCTCGCCGGCCTGCAGGCGCTGCCACATGTCCGCATAGAAGGCGTCGTCATGTTCCTCGCTGCGCAGGATGCGCGGCGTGTACTGGCGGATCTCATGTAGCTGGTGCCCGCTGATGCGCTCGAAGGCCGGGTTGGCGTACTCGATCCGGCCGTCGCGGTCGGTGATCAGGATCATCTCGTCGATGCGTTCGATCGCGGTCAGCAGGCGCTTGCGCTCCTGCTCCACCAGCCTGCGCTCCGAGTCGTCCCGCAGGGTGAAGAACGCGCCGCTCACACGGCCGGCCTCCTCGATCGGGATCGCGCTCAGCGTTGCCAGCGTGTAGCGGTCCGGCTCACCGCGGAAGCGCACCTCGCAGGCCGCCTGCCCCTGGCCGCGCATCACGCGGCGGAACATCGCCTGCACCCGTGACTGGTCATCGGGATGCAGCAGCTCAAGCGCGCTGCGCCCGATCCACTCTGCGATGCGGTGGCTGGTCTGCTGCTCAAAGGCTGCGTTGACGGCCGTCAGGATGCCCTGGCGCGAAACCGTGAAGATCAGGTCGTCGGCACCTTCCACCAGGCTGCGCAGGCGCTCCTCGCTGTGGCGCAGGCTCTCCTCGGCGATGCGCCGGTCGCTCAGGTCCTCATGCACCAGCAGCACCTCGCCGGGACGGCCCTCGCTGTTGTCAATGCTGTAGATGAAGCAGCGCGTCCAGGGCAGCAGCGGCAGCGGTGTCTGGCTGCGGTCCTCACTGTCCGTGCGCAGCAGCGGCAGCTCGGTGGCCCCGCCGCTGAAGCCGCGGCGCAGGTAGGACAGCAGGCCATGCGCCGCCATCTGCGGGTCCTCAAGGATGTTGTAGTCCGCAAAGCTGTCGATCCGCCCGGCGAACATCTTCTTCCAGACGGAGTTGCCACGCAGCGCGCGGCCGTCCGTGGAGTAGACCTGCATCGCCAGCGGGCTCTGTTCGAACAGGTTGCGGTAGCGGGCCTCGACCTCGGCCTGCAGCTTCTCCGCATGCAGGCGGTCCATTGCCACGCCGGCCAGGTTGGCGGCGATCTCCAGCGTGCGGAACTCGTCCTGGCTGGGCTGCATCTCCGCCGGCATGTAGATCGCAATCACGCCGAGCACGGTGCCGCTGGCCGAGATCACCGGCTGCGCCACACAGTGTGCCAGCCCGGCGCCCTCCTCAAGCAGCTGCTCCATGGACTGGCTGTCAGTGGTCAGCTGCGAACTGATCACGCGCTCACCCAGGTGTGCCGCGCTGCCGCAGCAGGAGCTGTCCGGGCCGATCAGCAGGTTGTCAAGCAGTTCAAGTGCCAGCCCGTCCATCTGCGGGCGGAAGGCGTTGCGCAGCACGCGGCGCTCGTTGTCAGCGATCATCACGCTGCACACGCAGCCATGGTGGATTGCCGACACGCTGTGCGCCAGCGATTCAAGGATGTGCTCGAGCTCGATGCCCGCCATCAGCATTTCGACCAAGCGTGTCTGGCTGCCGGCCAGCACGCTGGAGCGGTGCTCCTCGGTCACGTCACGGGCCTGCAGCAGGCGCAGGCTGTGCTCGCCATGCGTCAGCGTCGTCAGTCCGATCAGCAGGCGGCCGCGCGGGCCATTGGGGCCTTGCACCTCGGCCATGAAGCAGGTGTCAGCACTGCCGATCTCCGAGACCGGGCGGGCCTCCACCTGGAAGATGTTCACGAAGTCATGCAGCTGGCGGCCCTGCAGGCGGCCCGGGCCGGCCTGCAGCAGTTCCTCCAGCGCGGGGCTGACGGCGATGAAGCTGCCCTGCTCGTCAAGCAGTGCGGCACAGGCGCTGTTTTCCCAGAACATGCGAGCCGCCTCGGGCGATACCGCCGGTGCATTGTCCCGTGGTGCAGCCGGTGCCGCGAAACCCACCGGCAACCTGCCGATGCACATTGCCAGCTCAGTCTCGAAGTGCTCATCCAGCAGCAGGCAGTCGTTGGCCCCACCGCGCATCGCACTGAGCACCGAGGCTGCATCGGATTCCGGCACCAGTGCCACGATGCGCAGGCCCGGGCAGCTGCCGTGCAGTGCTTCCAGCAGCCTGCTGCAGTCCACGCCCGCTTCCCAGTCAAGCAGCATCAGGTCATAGTGCGACCCATTGAGCAGTTCCACTGCCTCGCTGGCCAGTTCCCGGTGCGTGAACTTGTGGCCCAGTGCAGCGATGGCCGCAGCCAGCCGGGAGGCCACCGCGGGGTCCGGCCCCGCATGCAGGATTTGCAGATCAGATGACATTTACCACCAGCGGGCCGCAGCCCGCAGCAATTACCTGCAAAAGGTATAACAACTGCCGGCGGCACTCAGCGCGGCGCAAGGATTAATCGGGGTCAAATCGCGGTGAAGCGGAAAATCCAGGTCAAATCCGGATTAGGTCAGCCGTCATTCTGGGCGGGTTGGCTGAGGCGCAGCACCAGTTCCACGTTGGCAAGCAGGATGCGGTCGCCGTTGCCAAGCGGACGGGCCGGCGGCGGGGCCTGGCCACTGCGCCGCGTGATGTCCTCACCGTTGAGCAGCGTGCCGTTCGTGCTGCCGAGGTCCTGCAGGAACAGGCCGTCCTCGATCCAGACCAGTTCGGCATGCCTGCGGGAGACCACCGGCGTCTGTCCCAGCTCGGCATCCGTCAGGTCGATGTCAACCACCACGGCCGGCGGGTCATTGCGCCCGATCAGCATCCGCTCGCGCTCGATGCGGAAGCTGCGCCCGAGCGCCGGTCCGTTGGCAATCTCCAGCACGGCGTCCGGCCGCTGCGGCGCAGAGCCGTTGCCTGTCTCATCCAGCTGTTGCCTGGCGGGGCGGCCGGGGATCGGCCCGCGCCCGAAGCCTGAATCAGTCATGTCGCTCGTCCCGGGCAGTCCTGCTCAGAAGCGAGGTTGCCCTGTGGCGCGTAAGCTTACCAGTTTTCTTCAGTTCACTGAGCTGTTCCCGCGCGTCGGCCGCGATTTCCGGCCGGTCCACCTGCTCGGCGTTGTCAATGATCTGCTCCAGCAGGCGCGAGGTCTGGCGCGACTCGTCACTGTCCTGCAGGGTACGCATCAGCTCGTTGAGCCGGCGCCGCGATGACTCACGCTTCACTTCCTCATTCGTCTGCTGCGTGGTGCTGAAGGAATTGCTGAAGCTGACGGGCACGTCGATGCCCAGCTGCACCTTGCCATCCTGCACAAGTTCCAGCGACAGGCTGCGCCGCTCGCCCTCCTTCGATCCGAAGGGGCTGGCGGCGAACTTCACCTCCAGCAGCAGTTCCGTCGGCTGGTCCTCATTCAGCACTCCAAGGCTGGCCAGCACTGCGTCGCCATCCGGCCTGCTTTCGCAGTGCAGGAAATCCTGGCTGACGCGGCTGAGCTGCCCGCCCTGCATCCCCTGGATGTGCGTACGGATGCGCAGGCTGCTGTGGCTCGTGCTGATCCCGCGGCAGTCCCGCAGCAGGCGCTTGAGCTCGACCGCCAGCCCGCCGGGATGCGGCTGGTAGATGAAGCGCCCGCCGCCGAGCTGGGCCAGCCGGTCCAGCAGCTTCGGGTCGAAGTAGTCCGACTCGCCGATGCCAACCGTGTACAGCCGGCAGCCTTCCTCGCGCATGCGCCGCACGCGGTCCTCCAGCAGTTCCGTGTCCGTCACCGGGTAGCCGCGCTCATCCGTCGGCACGCCGTCGGTCAGCAGGATCGCGATGCAGCTGCGCAGCTGGTCCTGCGCCAGTTCCTTGCCGAGCCAGTCCAGTGCCAGCTGCGTGCGGGTCAGGCCGCGGGGCTGCAGGCCGGCCAGCCGGGCCCGCAGTTCACTGACGAGCTGCTCCCCGCCGCGCAGTCCATGCACCAGCTCCATCAGCTGGCTGGAGTAGACCGCGAAGTGCAGGAAGTCCTCGTTGCCAAGCAGGCGCGCCAGGGACAGTGCCGCCAGCTTGGCCTCCTCCAGCCTCATCTGCTGCACCATGCTGCGGCTGCAGTCCAGTGCCACGGCCAGTCGCAGGGCATGCTCGCCACGGGCCGGGGGAGGGGTCAGGCGGATGCGCAGGGTGTTGTCAGTCGGCTGGCTGAGCGGGATCGCCGGCCGCTCCCACTGCGCTGTGATGCCCCAGCCTTCAGCCACGCTCCACCGCCAGTCTGCCCTCTGCATCCATGCTGAGCCGCAGGGTCACTCCGTTGAGTGAGGCCGGGTTGTCAGTATGGCGGAAGATCCAGGCGTTGAACGGATGCTCCAGCTGGGTCTCGAGGATGGTCTTGATGCGCCGCCCGCCGAGCAGCAGGTTGTCATTGCGCTGCATCTCACTGAGCAGGGTGGTCTCCACGCTGTCATCCGTCTCCAGTTTTATGCCGTACTTCTCCAGGCTGTTGCGCTTCAAAGCCGAGATGAACTTGCGCCCGATGGCAACAACGAAGTCCGGCCGCAGGATGTCGAAGGGCACGATGCTGTCGCCGAGCCGGTTGTAGATCTCGGCGCGGTTGATCTTGTTGGCGAAGAAGTCGCGCACCTTCTCCTGGAAGTAGCGCTGCACCTCCTCGAAGCTGATCTCGCCGCCTCGCTCGCGCACCTCGCTGTACAGCTCACTGGCGCCGATGTTGCTCGTGAAGATGATCGCGCTCTGGTTGAAGTAGGCGGTCTGGCCCTTGCCGTCCGTCAGCCGCCCGTCCTCGAGGATCTGCAGGAACTTGTCCAGCACGCGCGGGTGCGCCTTCTCGATCTCATCGAACAGCAGGATGCTGTGCGGATGCTCCAGCACGCGGTTGGTGAGCTGCCCGCCCTCGTCATAGCCGACGAAGCCGGGAGGCGCACCGGCCAGCTTCTCGGCGGCGTGCTCCTCCTTGTACTCACTCATGTCGAAGCGCGCGAAGGCCCGTTCGTCACTGAACACCAGCTCGGTGACGGCCTTGGCCAGCTCGGTCTTGCCGACGCCGGTCGGGCCGACGAAGAAGAACACGCCCTTGGGCTTGGCGCGGCGGCCCGTCGTGCCGCTCATCGAGATCCCGACGCGCGCACTGGTCAGCATCCGGCAGACCGCCTCCACCGCGAAGGGCTGGCCGATCACCCGGCTGCCGAGGATCTGCTGCGCATTGGCAACCTTGTCGCGGCTGAGCTCCTCCCAGGGGTCGTCACGGATGCCGAACTTGAAGTAGTCGATCAGGCTGCGCAGGTCGAGGATCGGGATCTGCTCGACCCAGCTCGTGCGCCTCAGCGCCTCGAGGTCCCAGGCCTGGAAACCGTCCGTCAGGTCGGCGAACTCCTCGAACAGCTCGTCCTGCTCATCCGCCGGGATCTCCTCCCAGGCGAAGAAGCCGCTGTGGAAGTTGGCAATGAACTGCAGGCGCTCGTCCTTGTCCGGCCGGCCGCACTGGATCAGCGTGACCACAGGCAGGTCCATGTACAGCCACTCCGGCACGCGCCTCAGCTCACCGGCGGTCAGCACCAGGGTGTTGCGGTAGCCGGCCAGCGGGCCCTCGAGGATGATCGCGGCCTCCAGCATCGCCTTCTGCAGGATGATCACGCTGCCACGTTCGGCCTCGGCATAGCGGTTGGCATCGCTCGTCAGCATGTCACCGAGGTTGACGATCGCCGCCACGCTGACCTCCCCCTGGCTCATCACATGCCTGAGGCGCGAGAAGGCGGTCTGCGGGTCCACCCGGCGATTGCCCCGCGGGCGGCTGGCCGCCGGGCTGCTGCGCCGCGGCGGGGCCGTTGTCAGGTCGCCGCTGTCAGCCGTGGCCTGTACCTCACTCGTGTTGTCAATGTTCGGCTGGCCCTGCGGGTCCGGCGTGTCGTCGCCGGTCAGCCCCGGGTTGGCGGCCTCCAGCCGGCGGCGCGCCATGTCGTTGAACTGCCGCTCCATCTCCTTCGTGGCGAAACTGAAGCCGTCCACCGGGTCGTAGCTGACCACGATGTCGTAATTCAGGCTGGCGAAGTGTCCGCGCACGTAGTCCTGCAGGGTGTGGTACTGCCCCCTGGCGATGAACTGGTCGTGGATGTTGCCATACAGCAGCATGTGCCGGCCGCGCATCAGCTGCTTCTCGAAGTCCGTGATCCAGCGTGAATTGACAAGCTGCGGGTTGCCAGTCACCAGCTGTCCTCCCTGTCATTACGCTCCCCGCCGCCGGGCAGCTCATCCGCCATCCTGAGGATGCGGTCCGGGTCCTTGCCCTCCCACATCAGTTCGCCCATCTGCACCTGGAAGCCCTGCTCCAGCAGTTCGTGCATCTCCGTGATCACCTGCTCGGCACTGTCACAGACCGCCGCGCTGCCACCGCCGACCTTCGTCACGGTGCTCTTCGTGTAACCGTCAATGTCGTAGAACACCTCGCCCTCCACCGGCACGCTGACGCTGATCCCCTGTCCCATGTCGTTGACAGCGGTGAAGGCCAGCGCCGTGGCCGGGTGGCCGGGATGCTCCTCAGTGGCTTCGCTGACGAGGAAGCCCATCTCGGCCAGGGTCTCGCGGATACCGCGCGCGATGTAGTCACGCTGGTCCGCCTTGACCTGTGCCGCATTGGCCTTCTCCACCAGCTCCTGTTCCTTCGCCTGGGCCTGCTGCGCCAGGTCGTCCGGCACCGCAGCCGCGTTGCCAGCGCGCAGTTCCCGCGTGCGCTCGTCCATCGCTGCCACCTCGCCGGGCAGCCAGCGCATCACGGTGGTGTCAGCCTGCAGGCCAGCCACGCAGCTTTCCCAGGCCGCCAGCCGGTCCTCCAGCTCCTGCCGTTCACGGCGCTCGCGTTCGGCATCATGCTGCACGCGCACTTCCAGCCGGTCGATCGCCTTGTCAGCGAGGCGGATGTGGTAGTCGGTCATCACCGGGTCGTCACCACGCACGCTGGCGCGCGCCTCGTACAGGGCCTGCCTTGCCTCCTCGACGGCGCGCTCCTCCAGCTTCGTGTTGGCCTGCGCCTCGAGTGCAGCCATGCGCTCCTGCAGGGCCGTGATCCGGCCGCGGAAGGCCTCACGCTCATCCGCACTGCGCTGGGCGGCCTGCTGCCGCGCGCTGTCAACCGCCGCAGTGAGCTGCCGGCGCGCCAGCACCAGCATCGCCTCGATGTTCGCCATGTCCGGGTTGGCAGCGTTGCTGGCCGTGGCCCGCGCACGGTTGATTTCATCACTGATGCGCATTTCATCCGCAGGTGACAGGCGTTCACTGACCGCCGCCAGCTCATGCTCAAGCGCCGTGGCCTGGTCCATCACCGCATTGCGGCGCTGCATCTCCCGCTGCCGCATCCACTCATCGGCGCGGCTGCGGCGCAGGCGCATCTCCTGCTGGGCCTCCACGCGGCGCGCCTCGGAGATCGTGGCGCGGATCGCGGCCGTCAGGCTGGGGGAGACGTACTTCGGTGAACCGCTCATCCCTCGCTGCCTCCGTTGCCAAGCAGGATGCCGCGCTTCGCCAGGCCATCGCGGAACTGCTCCACGAAGCCACTGCGCGGCGGCACCCCGGTGAAGCTCAGGCCTTCGTCGTCAAGTTGCAGTTCCAGCCCCACTGGGCTGTCATCCAGCCCGGCCAGCTCATCGGCGTAGCGGCCATTCAGGTCTATCAGGCGCTGGTTGCTGGATCCGCGCCACTTAAGTTCGGCATGCCGGTGGCGGATGTAAGGCCCGTCCACCAGCAGGTCCACCTGTGCCAGCAATGTACGCTGGGAATCGCTGCCCCGGTGCAACAGGTCCTCATGGCGGTAGCCGGTGTAACACATCACGCCGATGTCGCGCGATGCGCGCACTCTCGTAATCAGATCTCTGAGGGCTTCCGGCTGCTGCATCGGTTCGCCGCCGGACAGGGTCAGCCCCTCGATCCCAGGCAGGCCGAGCAGCCAGTCCGTCATTTCGCTGATTGTCACTGTCTCTCCCCCGTCACCGGGCCAGCTTTCGGGCACGATGCAGCCCGGGCAGCCGAAGGGGCATCCCTGGACCCAGATCACCGCCCTGATCCCCGGTCCCAGCACCGCAGTCCTGTCCTGCCTGCGGAAGATGCGCAGCTGATTGCGCTGGTCCATACATTAATTGTAGTGCAGATCAGTCCAGCCGGCTGTTTTCCAGCAGCACGGGCGCGTCGGGGTGCTCGCGGCTGCCGGCCCCGTTCACGTGCACCTCGCAGTCGATGAACTGCGCCTGGCTGCGCCGCCCGCCGGCGATGCCCCAGCCGTGGTTCTGGCGGATCTCGCAGCCACTGAACACCGGCGAGCCACTGCCGCCGAGCAGCACGCCATGCTCGAGGCAGTCCGCCACCAGCGAGCCGCTCAGCTCCCCCGCACCATCCTCATGGAACAACAGCCCGCTGCCGCGGATGCCGCGCACGGTGCAGTGCTGCATCAGCACCTTCGAGCCGGCCCCGGTATAGACCCCGGCGAAGCCGCTGCCGCTCACCGTGCAGTCCCGCAGGCTGACCGTCGCATGGTGGCTGATGCTCAGGCAGGCATTGCGCCCGCCGCTCAGGCTGCAGTCCGCCAGCTGCGGGTTGCTGCTGCGCCCGAAGGCCGTCACGCAGACATCCCCCTCGCTAGTGATGATGCAGTCGCGCACCACGCAGCGCCCGAAGGGCAGGCACAGCGCCGCCGCCCGCACCTCGCTGTTGCTCACCCGGCAGATCAGCTCCAGGTTGCGCAGCACGGCACGTGCCGTCTTGCACAGCACGGTATGCCGGTCACGGCTGACGATGCGCACCTGGCCCGGCCC
The DNA here is from genome assembly GCA_022646745.1 of Planctomycetales bacterium. Lineage (GTDB taxonomy): Bacteria > 4484-113 > 4484-113 > 4484-113 > JAFGCY01 > JAHEFU01. Next base: position 2,163,837 of record CP060262.1, read on the forward strand.
ACCTTCGCCGACCAGCGTGATTTCGCGGTCCAGCTGCAGCTGCTCGTTGTAGCTGCCCGGCGCGATGTGGATCGTGCTGCCCGGCGTGGCATTGCGGATCGCCGCCGAGATCGTCGGGTAGTTGCTACCGCCGCCGACATTGAGCAGCTGCGGTTCACGCGTGCTGGGCGGGGCCACATTGCTGGCCGGGGGCGGGGCATCCACAGGCTGGTCCTCCAGCTGCGCGCGGATGCGGTTGAACAGGCTGCGCGCCGTTGCCAGTGGGATGCGCAGGCGGCGGGCAGCCTCATTGAGCTCCACGCGCTCCGGGCTGGAAATCAGCCGGTCGGCCAGGGCGGCGCGGATCAGCTGCTCCAGCTCGGCCATTGCCGCCCCGTCCTCCTCGATTTCAAACGGGTTGTCAGCGAAGTCGCGCTCCGTCACCTGCAGGCCATCTGCATTGAACTGCGTAAGCTCCCTGAGGATCTCAGCCGCCGTGATGCGCCGTTCGCTGTCCCGCCTGAGGCATTGCCGCGCGATGGTGGCGAAGGGTTCGCGCACCGAGAGCGGCATATGGGGCATGTCGTAATGCACGCTGCGCATCAGCCCGCGCTCACCTTCACCGGAGAATGGCAACTCCAGGCTGAGCGATTCCACCAGCACCACGCCGAGGCTCCAGATGTCCCAGCCGCGGGTGATCACGCCGTCGTAGCTCTCCGGCGGGGCGTACTCCGCCGTGCCGAAGGCCGCGCCCTGGGTGGAATGCGTGCCGCCGAGCGCCACGGCCGTGCCGAGGTCGCTCAGCTTCCACTGCCCGTGGCACTGCAGGATGTTGGCCGGCTTGATGTCGCGGTGCACCAGCCCGCGCGCGTTGTCATGCAGGTACTCGAGCGCCGTTGCCATCTGGCGCAGCATGTCCGCGGCCTGCGCCGGCTCCAGCGGCCCGTTGGCAAGCACGGTCTCGAGGCTCAGCTCCGCCAGCTCCATCACGATGTATAAAAGTGGCCCGAGCGGTGAGTCCCACTGGCCGACGGAATGGCAGCGGATCACATGTGGATGGTCCAGTCCGGCGGCGTACTGCAGCTCGGTGAGCTGCTTCTCACGCGCCACCTGCACGCGGTAGGGGTTGTCACCGGTGGCGGGCTGCAGCAGCTTGATGGCAACACTGCGCATCAGCCGGTCGCCCACCACCTCGTCCGCACGGAACACCCCGCCGTAGGAACCGGCGTCAATGAATTCCGTCAGGTGGTACTTGCCCTCGATGCTGTTTCCGAACAACGAGCGCCAGTCAAGTTCAGCCATCGCGCCAATAGGATAGCGCTTACTCGGCTTGCCCGGGGCTGCCCCAGCCGCCTCCGCCCGGAGTAACAATCTCAAGCTGCTCGCCGGGCTCGACTTCGATTGTGCATTTGCCGGGCAGAATACTGCGAGTTCCGTCAGCCCGTTGCAGGATATTGGCACCCTTGCTGCCGGGCTGTCCGCCATTGGCTCCGGGTGGGGAATGCCGGCGGCGTTCCGTGATCAGCGTGACCGTCGCTGGTGCATCGAACTCGTAAGTACGAACCAGGCCATCGCCACCGCGATGCAGTCCCTCGCCACCCGTGCCGCGGGCCAGGTGGTACTCAACCACGCGGAATGGGTAGCGCCGCGCAATCGTTTCAATCGGCGTGTTCAGCGTGTTCGTCATATGGCTGTGTATCGCGCTTTCGCCGGGGCCATCAGGCCCTGCGCCACAGCCTCCACCGATGGTTTCGTAGTAACTGAAGGGCTGGCCGGTGCGCGGGTCCACGCCGCCGATCAGCACATTGTTCATCGTGCCCTGTGAACAGGCCGGCATCCGCTCAGGCATTGCTTTCGCCAGCGCCTGCATCAATACGTCAGTGATGCGCTGGCTGGTTTCCACGTTGCCTGCCGCAACTGCCGCCGGATACTGCGCATCCACCAGGCTGCCGGGTCGGGTGACGAGCTTCAGCGGCTGCATCGCGCCTTCGTTCTGCGGCAGTTCAGCCGGGGCCAGCAGGCGCAGCACGTAACCCAGCGCCGACAATGTGATGGCGCGCACCGCATTGATGCTGCCCGGAACCTGCTCGTCAGTCCCTGTGAAATCAGCAGTCAGTTCGTCGCCAGCCACCGTCAGCTTCACGCGGATGGCAACATCCGTAGCCTCCAGCCCGTCGCCATCCATGAAGTCCTCAGCTTCGAAAGTCCCATCTGGGATCGCCGCCACGACTTCGCGCATCATCCGCGCCGAATACTGCAGGAGCGTCGTCGCCATTGCGGACACATGCTCCCAGCCGTAGCTCCCGCACATCTCAATCAGGCGCCGCCGTCCGGTGAGCTGGCTGGCAATCTGCGCATTCAGGTCCCCGAGCCGCTCCTGCGGCGTGCGCGAGGCTGTGCAGATCCGTCCCTGCATTTCCTTGTCATACAGCGCAGGCTCGATGCGGATCCCTTCCTCGTCAATATGCCTTGACAGCGGCAGCGAGCCGGGGGAGATCCCGCCGACGTCTGAGTGATGCGCGCGACTGGCAACGAGGAAGCGCGGCAGGTCCTCCTCCAGTGGCACCACCGGGCTGACGATGGTGATGTCCGGCAGGTGCGTGCCCCCACTGAACGGGTCATTGACGATGTAGTGCGCGTCCGGGTCCATCTCCGCCAGCGGGAAGCGCTCCAGCACGGCCTGCACGGCTGTGCCCATCGAGCCGAGATGCACCGGGATATGCGCCGCCTGGGCGATCATGCGCGCCTGCTCATCAAAGATCGCGCAGGAGAAGTCGCGGCGCTGGTTGATGTTGGGGCTGTGCGCCGTGCGCATCAGGCTGTTGCCCATCTCCTCGGCGACTGCGGCGAACAGCTGGCGGAATATCTCCAGTTCTATCGGGTCTGATCCCTGTTCCCTGTTCGCTGCAACCTGTTTGCCGGTCCCCGGTCCCAGGTCCCCGGTCCCTGTTGTCTTTTCAATCAATATATGTCCGTTGTCAACCACCCGCAGGTCCCAGCCCGCCGGGATGGTGGTGGTCGCGGACTGCTCCATGAGCGTCAGCGGTCCGGTATGCCACTGCAGCGGCAGCAGGTCGTCCCGCTGCACCACCCTGGACAGCCGCGTCTCGGTCGATGCATGCAGGTTGACTGGGTTGTTCACGCCCTGGCCCTGCGACACCTCCACCGACACATGCACTGACACGATCTCCAATGCGCGATCGAGATGGCAATGCCCGTAAAGCTGCTCGTGCAGGCGGTGGAAATCCTCATCCCATTGATGCCTGGCATTCCAGTCCACCGTCAACTCGTGGTCCTGCCCCGCATAGCGTACATCCACCAGCGTGCGGAAGCTGCTCCACATTCGGGTGTCGCGGTCAGCGGCCTGCACATCACTTTCCAGTTCCTTTGTCATTTGCTCGATGTGGCGGTCCAGCGTGGCAAGCGCATCGTACAGTTCATCCCTGCGGAATTCAGCTTCTGACCTGCTATACATTGCCAGCTCCACCCGTCTGCTCCTGCTGAAACGCAGCGGTGCTGACAACATGCCGACGGCACTCAAGAGTCCCGGGCTGGCCGGCAGCAGGATGCGCCTCATCCCCAGCAGTTCTGCAAGGCGCACTGCATGCAACCCGCCGGCCCCGCCAAACGGTACCAGTGTGTACTGCCTGGGGTCATGCCCGCGCTGCGATGAAACCGCGCGGATCGCATTCGCCATATTCTGGTCGGCGATGCGCAGGATGCCCTCGGCGCAGTCCTCAACCGCCAGGCCAAGCTGCTTCGCCAGTACATTCACCACGCGATCCGAGGCCACGCGGTCCAGCTCCAGCTTGCCAGCGAGGCGCACCTCCTCCGGCAGGTGCCCGAGCACCACATGCGCATCGGTCACCGTTGCCAGCGGCTCATCATGCTTCTGGCGGCCGTAGCAGGCCGGGCCAGGGTCGGCCCCGGCACTCTGAGGCCCGACCTTCAGTGCCCCGCCGCTGTCAATCCAGGCGATGCTGCCGCCGCCCGCCCCGACGGTGTGGATGTCTATATGCGGCAGGCGCAGCGGGATATTGTCAATCTCCATCGTGCGCGCCAGCGGCAGGCCGTTGTCCAGGAGCGCCACATCCGTGCTGGTGCCGCCCATGTCGAAGGTGACAAGCTTCGTGATTCCGCAGTCCTGCCCGGCCTGCAGCGCGCCGAGTGCGCCGCCGGCCGGCCCGCTGAGCATCGTCAGCACCGGCTTGTAGCTGACCACCGAGACCGGCACCAGCCCGCCGTCGGAAGCCATGATGGACAGCTGCTGCTGTTCGCCTTCATCCAGCTTCGCAAGGTACTGCTTCATCATCCGCGCCACCATCGCATTGGCAACAGTAGTACAGCAGCGCTCGAACTCCAGTGCATCCGGGGCAATGTCCATCGAAGTGTGGATCTCGATGCCTTCGACCATTGCCTGGCTGATCTCCGCGAGAGTTGATTCCTCGTCCTCGCTGAGTTTGCGGGATTTCAGTTGTTCATAAAGCTGCCGGATGCTGTCAACATGTTTCGCAACACCGGCCGTTGTCGGCAGGAGTTCCATCAGTTGTGACCTGAATCGTGACTCAAGTTCCTGGTTTGGTCCGATGGCAGATATCGCCCAGGCACTCTTGCTGAGCAGGCCTTCCAGCTCAAGCTGCCTGCGGTAATCTGGCTGCATCTGCGCTACCCATTGCTGCTCCGGTCCGCCAATCCCGCGCACATCCTCCGGCCTGACAAGCGCTGCGCCCCGCCGCGGATGCAGCGCGTACAGCTCCGGCCGGTTCTGGCGGCCGATGCCCAGCAGGCCTTCCATACCCTTGTTGACAACAAGCCCGACGCGAGCGCCGCTGCGGGTCAGCATTGCATTCGTTGCCACCGTCGTGCCGTGGATCAGTTCATAGGGCTCCATGTCGCGGCCGGACATCGCAAGCAGCATCTGCACGCCTTCCAGCACCGCGCGCGAGGGGTCGTCCGGTGTGCTGAGCAGCTTATGCGTCAGCAGCAGCCGGCCATGCTCATCTGTGAGCACCAGATCCGTGAATGTGCCACCGGTGTCCGCCGCGATGCGCAGCAGCCCGCGCGGCGCACTATCCGCCCCGGTTGCCACATGCAGCGGGTCCAGCCCGTCATGCTCGGGACCGGTCTCCGTCTCATCCCGGTTCTTGTTAAGGTCTGCCATGCAGTGTCGCCACAATCATAAACCGCGCCGCCTAGTAAAATAGGCACAGCACCCAGCAGGGTAGAGGATTACCATGGCAAAGGCAGCAGCAAAGGCAGTTCAGATCGCCCCCTTCACGGGCTTTTCGAAGAAGACCATCGCGTTCTACCGGGACCTCGCGAAGAACAATGAGCGTGACTGGTTCGAGGCGCACCGCGACAACTACATGAATGATGTGATCGCCCCGGCGCAGTCCTTCATCGTCAGCATGGGCGAGAAGGTGGCGAAGCTCTCCGGCGGGCTGAATGCCAACCCGGACTACAACGGCAAGGGCAGCTTCAAGAAGATCTTCACCGATGTGCGCTACAACCAGGATCGCAACCCCTACAAGACCTGGATGGACATCATGTTCTGGGAGGGCACGCGCAAGTCCAAGAAGGACAACTCCGCCTTCTACCTGCGCATGAACCCGGAGAAGCTGTTCCTGGTGGCTGGCATCAAGGGCTTTGACAACAACCTGCTGAAGGGCTGGCGCGCGGAGATGGCCAACGCTGCCAACCAGAAGGCGGCCAGGGCCGTGATCGACAAGCTGAAGAAGGGCGGCTATGAAATCCTCGGCGAGACCTACAAGACCCTGCCGCGTGGTGCCAGCGAGGACGGCCCGATGCCGGAGCTGCAGAAGTACAGCGGCTTCTACGCCGTGCATGAGGAAAAACTGCCGGATGTGGTCTATTCCGAGAAGCTGATGGACCACTGCCTGAAGCACTACAAGGCGATGCTGCCCCTGCACCAGCTGATGCTCGGAATTGCGGAAAAGCATAAGTAGCGACGGCGCTCCCGCCGCCGGAACCTTCGTAGCGGTGCGCCCCTGGCGCAACTGGGAGTGGTTTTAGCTAAGTGGGCATGGCAATTGAAGTAGGGCGGCGGTAATACCGCCGCCGGGGATGGGGTATTACCCCATCCCTACGTCAATGCAATGGCTCAGCTTGCTCGATGTAAGCACCTGCGCCTGTATAACGCTGCTCCTCACCTTCTCAATAAAACCCCAAAACTGGACACCCGCTTTTCCGAACATTTCGCGATAGAGCACTATCAATAAGGGTACGCATCTGCATGGGAATGCAGGGATAGCCCTGTTGGGCCATCCACCAGGCGGGACTTAGGACCGAGAACCGCCACAAGCAACATTCTGGAGGAATACACATGATCCGCAAGCTGATCGCTGGCCTGGCCGTCATCGCCATCGCCGCCGCCGCAATCCAGACCACCGGGGCTCGCCGGGCAGAAGCGCAGGGCATGGACCTGCAGCCCGGCACTTCCGGTTACGACTTCACCCTGATGGACACCCAGGGCAACAGCCATGACCTTTCCGACTACACCGCCGACGGCAAGGTCGTCGTGTTGGAGTGGTTCAACCCCGGCTGCCCCTTCGTGAAGAAGTACTACGAGGGCAGCAACCCGAGCATGAAGGCCGCCAAGGCATTCGCCGAGGAGAACGGCGTGGTCTGGCTGGCCGTCAACTCCGGTGCTCCCGGCAAGCAGGGCTACGGTGCTGATACAAACAACCAGTACGCCGCCGAGCATGGCATCAACAACCCGATCCTGCTCGACGAGAGCGGCGAGGTCGGCCGCATGTTCGGCGCGCAGAACACCCCGCAGCTGTTCATCATCTCCGAGAAGGGCATCCTGCTCTTCAACGGTGGTGTGGACGAAGCCAAGATGGACGGCGAGGTGCCGCAGCACAACTACGTGATCAACGCCCTCGAACAGCACATGGCCGGCAAGGATGTCGACCCCTCCATCACCGCACATATCGGCTGCAGCGTGAAGTACGGCGAGCACAAGCCCGTCGAGGGCGAGATGAAGCCGGAGACCGCACAGGGCGCGCGTTAGTCGCGGGCGTCCAGCTGCTGAATCCGCGCTGACAACAGGTGCAGCCCGGCGATGTAGCTGTCAACACCGAAACCGGTGACAACGCCGACCGCACCCATCGCGGTATAGCTGTGGCGGCGGAACTCCTCGCGGGCGTGTATGTTCGAGAGGTGCACCTCCACCACCGGCAGGCCGCAGGCGCGGATCGCATCAAGCAGCGCAATACTCGTATGTGAATAGGCCGCGGGGTTCATCAGGATCCCGCGGTTTCCGTTTTCTCTTGCCGACAGGATCGCATCCGCCAGCACACCTTCATGGTTGCTCTGCAGGATCGTCAGCTCGGCCCCGCGCTGCCTGGCCGTTTCCTCGAGCTGCGCATTGATCTCGCCAAGGCTGAGGCTGCCGTAGATTTCCGGTTCGCGGGTGCCGAGCTTATCCAGTGAGGGTCCGTGCAGTACCAGCAGTTTCATCGCCTGATCGCCTCCAGTGATTCAATCAATTCGTCACGCTCCACCGGGATGCCATGCATCAGCTCACCGGGGCGCACCGGCAGCACCATCTCAATTTGCCCGCTGCGGTTCTTCTTGTCCAGCTTCACAAGCGACAGGATCGCAGCCGGCTCAGGCAGTTCATGCTCCACCGGCAGGCGGCACTGCTCCAGCGCGCGGCGCACGATCGCCTCGTTGTCAGCCTGGGCCATGCCGTTGCCTTCCGCGATGCGGCAGGCGCACAGCATCCCGAGCCCGACAGCCTCACCATGCGTCAGCAGGCCCTCCGACAGTGCCTCCAGCGCATGCCCGATGGTATGGCCGAAGTTCAGCAGCTTGCGCTCGCCCTGCTCACGGAAGTCGGAACTGACAACGCTGCACTTCTGCAGGCTGCAGCGCTCCACGAGCCTCGTCAGCGCTGCTATGTCGCCCCGGCTTGCCGCGCTGTAGGCCGCTGACTGGTCCTCGTCAATCGCCGCGCTCAGCATGTCGTACTTGACAACCTCCGCCAGCCCACAGCGCAGTTCCCGCTCGGGCAGTGTTGCCAGAGCCTGAGGGTCGCAGGCCACGCACAGCGGCAGGTGGAAACTGCCGACGAGGTTCTTGGCACTGCCGAAGTTGATCGCGGTCTTGCCGCCGATCGCCGCGTCCACCATCCCCATCAGGCTTGTCGGCAGCAGCACGCAGCTAATCCCGCGCATGTACAGCGAGGCCGCCAGCCCGGCGATGTCAGTCACCACGCCGCCACCCAGTCCGAGCAGCAGCGAGTCGCGGTTGGCACGGTTCTCCGCGAGGAAGGTCAGCACGATCTGCAGGTGTTCCAGTGACTTGCTGCCCTCGCCGGCGGGCAGGCTCAGCCAGCGCACCTCACGGTCAGCGATTGCCAGCGCTTCTGCCAGCGCATCGCCATGCAGCTCCATCACGTTCTCATCCGTCAGCATGAACACGGTTTCCTGCGCTGGCAGCAGTGCGTCCAGCCGCACGGGATCACGCAGCAGGCCGGGCAGCACATGCACCGCTGATACCTTGCCATCACCCGGCTCCACCAGCCGAGGTTCACCGAAGTGCCAGGCGACCTGCCGGGCGGCGAACAGCGGGTCAAGGTAGCTTGTGTCAACGCGCTGGTCGGCGATCCGGTAGACCGGTTCACGCTCCGCCAGCAGGCCCTCGATCCGTTCCTCGATGTCGTCGGTGAACATCAGCGGACGCCCGCCCTCGCTTTCGATGCGGTTCAGCAGGCATTCGAGGTCCGCCGTCAGGTTGACGACGTGGCTGCCGCGCGCCAGCAGTTCGCGGCGCTCTGGATCCAGCACCGTACCGCCGCCGCTGGCAATCACCACATATATTGCTTCGGCCAGCTCCCGGCAGCATTCCAGCTCCAGTTCGCGGAAGCGGCCCTCACCATGCAGCTCCCAGATGCGCGGAATCTCCATCCCCGTACGCTCCACGATCATCGCGTCGGTGTCAACGAAGCGGTAACCCAGCAGGCGCGCCAGTTCGCGTCCGACACTGGACTTGCCGCTGCCCATGAAGCCGGTCAGCAGGATCCGCCGCGGCAGCTCAGGCATGGCCGCTATGCTCCCGGATGCTGCGTGCGCGGTGGGCTGCCAGCCGCTGAAGCAGCTGGTCCAGCCGGTCCTGGCCGAAGCTGTCCAGCAGTGCGTCCGCCATCGTGATTGCCAGTTCGGCCTCCAGCACGCTGCAGCCGCGCGGCACGATGCACACATCGCTGCGCTGGTAGCGCGCGCGCCGGCTCTCACCGGTGTGCAGGTCGACACTGTTCAGGGTTTTCTGCAGGGTTGCGATAGGCTTGAAGTGTACACGCAGCCAGACCGGCATGCCGTTTGTCATCCCGCCCTCGATCCCGCCGGCCCGGTTCGTGAGCCGTGCGCCATGGGAAGGGTTGTCAGCATCCACCTGGTCATGCACCGCGCTGCCGGGCCGCACACTGACATCACTGCCGATGCCGATCTCCACGGACTTGACTGCAGGAACGCTCATCAGCGCGGCTGCCAGTTTCGTGTCCAGCCGCCGGTCCCAGGCCACATGTGTGCCCAGCCCGATCGGCGGGTTGCAGGCGAACAGCTCCACGCTGCCACCAAGTGAGTCGCCGCTTTCGCGCGCATTGTCAATCGCGGCCAGCATCGCCGCCTCACTGGCACTGTCCGCGACCCGCACTTCGCTCTGTTCACAGGCTTCGTTGATCCGGCTGATCTCCGCCTCGTCCAGCAGCTCCTCGGCTGGCCTGCCTTCCGCGCGCACCCCGCCGATCTGCACCACGCGGCTGTACACGCATATTCCGGCCTGCTCCAGCAGCAGCCTGGCGATCGCGCCGATGGCAACACGCATTGCGGTCTCCCGCGCACTGGCCCGTTCGCTGATCGGCCGCGTCTGGTCGAGGCCGTACTTCACCGCCCCGGCGAGGTCCGCATGCCCCGGCCGCGGCACGGTGTACAGCGGCGGCTGGTGGTTCTGCCAGTTGGCAAAGTCCAGGTTCTCGATCAGGAGCCCGATCGGCGCGCCGGTGCTGCGGCCCTCATAGACCCCGGCCATGATGCGCGCGCGGTCCTTCTCGATCTTCATCCGCCCACCGCTGCCATAGCCCGCCTGGCGGCGCTGCAGCTGTGGCAGCAGCAGTTCCTCACTGAGTTCCAGCCCGGCCGGCATCCCCTCGAGGATGCCGAGCAGGCCCGGGCCGTGGCTGTCCCCGGCCGTCATGTGGCGCAGTGCCATTTCAGCGCCTCCCCTTGATGCCGGCCAGCATCCGCTGCGCATCAACCTTATGCCCGCTGAGCAGTTCGAAGGCCTCCGCCGCCTGGCAGGCCAGCATTGCCAGCCCGTTCTCCGTACGCGCCCCGCAGTTGCGCAGCTGCGCGATGAAGCGCGTCACTGCCGGGTGGTACACGAGGTCGATTGCCAGCATCCCGCGCGGCACATCATAGAAGCCGCCCAGCGGGGACTCATCCTCGCGTCCGGCCATTCCGGCACTGGTGCAGTTGACAAGCAGGTCTGCCTCAGCAAGCGCTGCAGTCATCAGTTCACTGTCTATCAGGGCCAGGCCGAGCCGCATGTTCCCGGTATAGCCTTTCGTATCCGCTGCAAGTTCCGCCAGCGATTCCGCGTTGCGTCCCGCCACAAGCACGCTGGCGCACTTCAGCCGTGAAAGGGCCAGCAGTACACTCCTGGCAACACTGCCGCTGCCGAGGATCACCGAGCGTTTGCCAGCCGGGTCGAAGCCATGGATCTCCGCCAGCGCCCGGCTGAAACCGCCCACATCCGTGTTGGCAGCCAGGATGCCCTCATCGCTGAACTGCAGCAGGTTGGCATTGCCGGTCAGACGCGTTTCCTCGCTGTACATATCAGCGCATTCATAGGCTCGCTCTTTATGCGGCGTTGTCACATTGATCCCCTGGAAGCCCTGCTCACTGCAGCTTGCCAGGCAGCCGCCGAAGCTGTCCTCGTCGCAGGGCAGCAGCTCGTATGTGCAGGCGATCCCGCACTGGCTTGCCGCCGCTGCGAACAGGCGCGGGGAGAGGGAGTGGCTGACCGGATAGCCGGCCAGCCCCGCCCGTATGGCGCGCAGTCCACGCCGTGCATCGGTACCTGTCATGTCAGTCCACCAGCCTCATGATTTCCTCGCGGAAGCCCGGGTAGGACACGGCGATGCATTCCTCATCACTGGTCTCCACCGGGTCCGCCGACAGCAGGGATGCCACCACCGCGCTCATCGCAATGCGGTGGTCGCCGCGGCTGTCAACGCGTCCACCCTTCACCCGCTGCGGCCCGCTGATGCGGAAGCCGTCCGCATGCGTCTCACAGCTGATCCCGAGCGCAGCCAGCATCGCCGCCGTGCTTTCGATCCGGTCGCTCTCCTTCAGGCGCAGCTCGGCCGCGTCACGGATCAGCGTGGACCCGGCGGCCTGGCTGGCAACGAGCGCCAGCAGCGGCAGTTCATCAATGATGCGCGGGATGCGGCTGCCGCGCACGGTCGTGCCCTTCAATGCACTGTGGCGCACGTGGATGTCCGCCACCGGTTCCCCGCCGACGAAGCGCTGGTTCTCGAGCGTGATGTCCGCCCCCATTTCCTGCAGGGTGTCAATGAATCCGAGCCGGCCCTGGTTGACCCCGATGTTCAGGCATTTCAGGTCAGAACCGGGCAGCAGCACTGCGGCGGCGATCAGGAAGCTGGCCGAGGAGATGTCGCCCGGCAGCTCGAACTCACGTCCGCTGATGCGCGCGCCCGGCGGCAGTTCGACAATGCCGTCGACCAGGGTCAGCCCGCTGCCCATATGGGCCAGCATCAGCTCGGTGTGGTTGCGGGTCTGCACCGGTTCCAGCAGGCGGCAGCCGCTGCCCGCCGCCAGTGATGCCAGCAAAAGCGCACTCTTGACCTGCGCGCTGGCAACCTCCGGCTTGTGCAGCGTGAATGGCAGCAGCCCGCCTTCCACCCTGAGCGGCAGGCGGTTAGTGTCTGCAAGGTAGTCGATCCGCGCCCCCATGTCCCTGAGCGGGTCCACCACGCGCGCCATCGGCCGCCGCCTGAGCGACTTGTCGCCGTCCAGCGTCGCGCTGAAGCGCTGGGCGCTGAGCAGCCCACACAGCAGCCGCGCCGTGGTGCCGCTGTTGCGGCAGTCCAGTGGTGCCAGTGGCGTCTTCAGCCCCTCCGTACCACGGCCCTCAACCACGACACGTCCATCCGCGTCGGGGTCGCTGATCTGCACGCCGAGTGTGCGCATGCAGTCCCGTGTCGTCAGCACGTCGCCACTCAGCGGCATGCCGTGGATCACGCTGTCACCTTCGGCGATCCCGCCGAGCATCAGTGCCCGGTGCGCGATGCTCTTGTCTCCCGGGACGCTGATTGCCCCACGCAGGCTGCGGCCTGTCTTCTGCGGATGCATCAGAATGTCCTCCCCAGTGCCGCACAGACCGGAGGCAGGGCATTGCCAACCTCTGCCAGCATTTCCGGCGTGAGGCTCTGCTTGCCGTCGCACAGCGCGTCGTCGGGGCAGGGATGGGCCTCAATGATCAGCCCGTCTGCCCCGGCCGCCACCGCCACCAGCGACATCGGCCTGATCAGCTCCCGCCGCCCGGTGGCATGGCTCGGGTCCACGATCACCGGCAGGTGCGTCAGCTGCTTGAGCGCCGCCACCGCGGCGATGTCCAGCGTGTTGCGTGTATAGCTTTCAAATGTGCGGATGCCGCGCTCGCAGAGCACCACCTGGCTGTTGCCGGCGGCCAGCACGTACTCGGCGGACATCAGCAGCTCCTCGATGCTCGCCATCATCCCGCGCTTCAGCAGCACCGGACGGTCACTGCGCCCGGCGGCTTCCAGCAATGCGAAGTTCTGCATGTTGCGCGCGCCGATCTGCAGCATGTCGCTGTATTCGGCAATCGGCCCGACCATCTCCGGGTGCAGCACCTCGGTCACGATCGGCAGGCCGACGCTCTCACCCGCGGCCTTCAGCAGGCGCAGGCCGGGCAGGCCCATCCCCTGGAATGCATAGGGCGACGAACGCGGCTTGAAGGCCCCGCCACGCAGGATCCGTGCCCCGCTGGCAGCGGCGGCCCGCGCTGCGTCAAACACCTGCTGCTCGCCTTCCACCGCGCAGGGCCCGGCGATCAGCACGAAGCGCTCACCGCCGATCTCCACCCCGCCGACATTGACAATCGAGTCGTCCGGGCGGAACTCACGGCTGGCCAGCTTGAAGGGCTGGCGCACGCCACTAATCTCCGCCACGCCATGCATCGCCCTGAGCACTTCCTGCTCCGGCGCCGGCAGCACTGCCGTCACGCCGATGCTGACCCGGCCGGACTCGCGCGACATGTGCGGCACCACGCCGCTGTCCTCCAGGCGGCGCAGCACATCACTGACCTGTTCCATCGGAGCCTGCGGCTCCATCACGATCACCATCATGTTCGGCTCTCCTCGAGTGCCACGCCGCTGTCCTGCGCGCTGTGGTCCAGTGCCCGGCGGATGCCGGCGATGAATTCCGCTGCGGCCTGCAGCGGATTGTCAGATTCCAGTCGTTCGATCAGCGCACTGCCGATGATCACGCCATCGCAATGCGCCGCTGCGGCACTCGCGCTCCTGGCATCGGAGATCCCGAAGCCGGTCAGCAGCGGCAGAGTGGAATTGGCGCGAATGTCCTCGATGATGCCGGGCAGGCTGCCGTTGGCAGTGATCTGTCCGCCGGTCACACCGAGCCGTGACACCAGGTAGATGAAGCCCTCGCTGGTACGTGCCAGCCGGCTGATGCGCGCAGCTGAGCTGGACGGGGCCACCAGCTGGATGCGGGCCAGCGGACTCCTGGCAATTGCCAGTTCGGTGACCCGGTCACCATCCAGCGGCAGGTCCGGCAGGATCAGCCCGCTGATCCCGGCGGCCGCCGCATCAGCCAGGAAACGCTGCACGCCGTAACTCAGCAGCGGGTTGACATATCCCATCGCAACCAGCGGGATCGCCAGCTTCCCCTGCAGGCGGCTGGCCAGCTCCAGTGCCCTGGCCGAAGTCATCCCGCTGTCGATTGCGGCTGCACTGGCGCGCTGGATCACCGGACCGTCCGCCAGCGGGTCGCTGAAGGGCAGGCCGAGCTCGATCGCGTCCGCACCACTGGCTTCCAACAGCGGCAGCAGCTCAAGGAAACGCTGCTCATCCGGGAAGCCGGCGGTGACGTAGGCCACCAGCAGCTTGCGCTGGCGGCTGCGCTGCACCATGAATTCCTCAAGCTGCTTCATGGTCGCCCTCCTGCATGCTGCGCTGCGTTGCCAGTACATGCTCGATGTCCTTGTCGCCGCGCCCGCTCAGGCACACCAGCAGCGGTCCGCTGCCTTCCGTGCGCAGTGCCAGTGCCAGCGCATGGCTGCTTTCCAGCGCGGGGATGATGCCCTCCGTGCGGCACAGCAGGTGGAAGGCCTCCAGCGCTTCCCTGTCAGTCACACTCATGTATTCCACGCGGCCGATGCTGTGCAGGAAGCTGTGCTCCGGACCGACGCCGGGGTAGTCCAGCCCGGCACTGATGCTGTGCACCGGCTCCACCTGGCCGTTGCCATCCTGCAGCAGGTAGCTGAGCGAACCATGCAGCACCCCGGGCCGTCCGAGGCCGAGCGCTGCGGCATGCTGCCCGCTGGCATTGCCATGCCCGCCGGCCTCGGCTCCCAGCAGGCGCACGCTGCGCTGTGCGATGAAGGGTGCGAACATCCCGATCGCATTGCTGCCGCCGCCGACGCTCGCCACCACCGTGCCCGGCAGGTCGCCGGTCAGCTCACGGCACTGCTGCAGGCTCTCATTGCCGATCACTGCCTGGAAGTCGCGCACCATCGTCGGGTAGGGATGCGGGCCGACCGCACTGCCGATCAGGTAGTGCGCCGTGTTGCAGTTGGCGACCCAGTCGCGGATCGCCTCACTCGTGGCATCCTTCAGTGTGCGGCTGCCGCTGTCAACCGGGCGCACCTCGGCCCCGAGCAGTTCCATCCGCCTCAGGTTCGGTCCCTGGCGGCGGATATCCTCGCTGCCCATATAGACCCGGCAGCCCATCCCCATCATCGCGGCGGTGGTTGCCACCGCCACGCCATGCTGCCCGGCACCGGTCTCGGCGATCAGCTGCGTGCAGCCCATCCGCCGTGCCAGCAGCGCCTGGCCGATGCAGTTGTTGAGCTTGTGCGCCCCGGTATGCACCAGATCCTCACGCTTCAGCAGCACCGGCCGGCCCTGCATTTCGCTCAGGCGGGCCGCATGGTACAGCGGTGTCCTGCGCCCGGCGAACTCACGCAGCAGCGTTGCCAGTTCCGCTCGGAAGTCCCCGTCATTGCTGAAGTGGCTGAATGCCTGGGACAGTTCCTCAAGCGCGGGCACGAGCGTCTCCGGCACATAGGCCCCGCCGAACGGGCCGATCCGCCCGTCAGCGCCGGGGCTGGGCAGCCGGCCCGCACCCGCATTGCGCACCGCAGTGATGAACTCCGAGAGCATCGCCGGATGCTTGATGCCCGGTGAAAGCTCAACGCCGCTGGCAACGTCCACTCCGATTGCCCTGCTGAGCTGCAGCAGTGCCACGGCGGAGTAGGCATTCAGCCCGCCCGCAATCCGCAGCGGGACACCGCTCGCCGTTGCGCTGTCAATATCCTTCAGTGTCAGTGTCGTACCCGGCGGGCAGCCCTTCGGCAGGTCCAGCAGCAGGCTGTCAATCCCGCTCGCGGCCAGCATCCGCAGGTATGCCTCGTCCCCAAGCTGCTGCGGCTCGACCGCCACGATGATCCGTGCTGCAGAGCAGGCGCGCAACTCACTGAGGTACTGCTCCGTCACCGGCTCATGCAGCTGCACGTAGTCCAGCCCGCAGGCCAGCGCCGTTTCGGCGATCTCCATCGCGGCAGTCCCGCGGAACACGCCGGCCATTGCCACGTTTTCCACACTGTCGCTGATCTCCTGCGCCATGCCGCGGTTCACCCGGCGCGGGCTTTCACAGAAGACCATCCCGAGGATGTCCGCGCCGAGCGCCTCAGCCAGCCGTGCATCCACCGGGCGTGTCACTCCACATATCTTTATCTCAGAGCGGCTCATTGGCAGGCTCCCGCGCCAGCAGCTCAGCCAGGCGCTTTTCCGGTCGGTCGTGCTCCAGAAGCTCCGTGCCGATCAGGAAACTGTGCACGCCACCTGCGATGAAGCGGCGCATGTCCTCAACCCCGCGGATGCCGCTCTCGGCCACCACGCGGATCCCGTCCGGCACCTGCTGTGCCAGCTCAAGTGAGGCGTCGAGGTCCATTGCCAGGCTGTCCAGGTTGCGTGCGTTGACACCGATGATCTCCGGTTCCAGCAGCAGTGCGCGCTCCAGCTCATCCGCGTTGTGCACCTCGAGCAGTACCTCCAGCCCGATCTCGCGGGCGAGGGTGTACAGCATTGCCAGTTCAGCATCATTCAGCAGGCGCACGATCAGGAGCACCGCATCCGCCCCCAGCAGCCGCGTCTCCAGCACGTCAAAGTCCGAGATGATGAATTCCTTGCGCAGCACCGGGATGCTGACGGCGGCCCTGGTGTTGCCAAGGTCGGATTTCTGCATCCCGAAGAACTGCTCATTCGTCAGCACACTCAGCGCGGCGGCCCCGTTGCGCTCATAGGCCGGGCCGAGGATGCGCCCGTCGCGGTAGCCACCCATTTCACCGCGGCTCGGCGAGCAGCGCTTGATCTCTGCAATCACGCTTGGCTTCTGCTCGAGCGCGAGGCGCAGGCTTCGCACCGGAGGCATCGACCGGCAGTCCTCCTGCAGGCGTTCCATCTTGTAGCGGTCGATCGAGAGCGGCTGGCGGCGGCGGCGGTCCTCGATGATGCGGGAGAGCAGGCTCGTCATGCACGCACCTCCAGCCCGCGGCTCAGCTCGACCAGCTGATCCAGTCTTGCGGATGCGGCCCCGCTGTCAATCGACTGCGCCGCCAGTTCCACGCCCTGCCTGAGGTCCTTCGTCAGCCCGCCGAGCACGGCGCAGGCTGCGGCGTTGGCCAGCACGATGTCGCGCGCGGCCCCGGCTTCCCCGGAAAGCAGGCGGCGGATGATGCGCGCGTTGTCAGCGCGGTCGCCACCACGCAGCTCGATCGGCAGGTGGCGCGTGAGCCCGAGCATCTCCGGGCTGATCGTCATTTCATTGAAGCCGCCGTCGGCCACCACCATCACGTCCGTCTCGCCGCAGACGCTGATCTCGTCCAGTCCGTCACGGCTGGCAACGAGGATCGCATGGCTGTCGCCGAGAGCGGCCAGCACGGATGCCATCCGCCAGGCGGCCTTGCGCGACCAGCAGCCGATCAGCTGCTGGCGGGCTCCGGCCGGATTCGTGAGCGGGCCGAGCATGTTGAAGAAGCTGCGCACGCCGAGCGCACGGCGCACCGGGGCAACCTGCTTCATCGCGGGGTGCAGCGCCGGGGCGAACAGGAAGCCGATGCCGCACTGCTCGATGCACTGTGCCATCCCGGCGCTGTCCAGCCCGATGTTGACACCAAGCTCCTCCAGCACGTCAGCGCTGCCACAGCGGCTGCTGACGGAGCGGTTGCCATGCTTGGCGACGCGCAGGCCCATCCCGGCGGCCACGAAGGCCGTCGCAGTGGATACGTTGAAGGTGCCGCTGCCATCGCCACCCGTACCGCAGGTGTCAATCAGGTCCGGGCCCTGTGCCACATCCACCGGGGTGCAGCGCTCGCGCATCAGTTCCGCGAAGCCGCACAGCTCATCCGTGCTTTCCCCGCGCAGCCTGAGCGCTGCAAGGATCGCGGCTGACTGCTCCGGGGTGGCTTCGCCATCCATCATCTCAGCCAGCAACTCACGGGCCTCGCCGCGGTTCAGCACCTCGCCGTCCAGCAGCCGCTCCAGCGTGGCCTGGATCATCGCAGCACCTCCGCCGGGGCCAGCTGGGCCAGCAGGTTGTCAACCAGGCGCGGTCCGACCGCCGTCATCAGCGACTCCGGGTGGAACTGCAGGCCGACCAGTGGCAGCTCGCGGTGGCGGATCGCCATCACCTCGCCATGGCTGGTATGCGCCGTCAGTTCGAGGCAGTCCGGCAGGCTGGCCGGGTCCACCACCAGCGAGTGGTAGCGCATCGCCTCATAGGGGTTCGGCAGGCCGCGGTGCACCCCATGCCCGTCGTGGTACACAAGCGAGGTGCGGCCGTGCATCAGCCTCCCGGCACGCACGATGCTCGCCCCGAAGTGCATGGCCAGCGCCTGGTGCCCGAGGCAGATCCCGAGCATCGGCAGCTCAATGTGCAGCGCGGAGATGATCGCCGGCATGTTGCCAGCATCCTCCGGCCGGCCCGGGCCGGGGCTGAGCACCACGAGCTGCGGCGCCAGTTCCCGGATCCCGTCTGCATCTATCGCATCATTGCGGAACACCCGGAGCTCCTGCCCACGCGCCCCCAGCATCTGTACCAGGTTGAACGTGAAGGAGTCGAAGTTGTCAATCACCACTATCATCCGATGCCCTCCTCCGCGATGCGGATCGCCTCAAGCAGCGCTGCCATCTTGGCAGAGCATTCCTCGTATTCCTTCTGCGGCACGCTGTCCGCCACGATGCCGGCCCCGGCCTGCACCGTGTAGCGGCCCTGCTGCAGCTGCACCATGCGGATCGCGATGCACATGTCCATCCGGCAGTCGCGTCCGATGTAACCCACCGCGCCGCCGTAGGCCCCGCGGCGGAAGGGCTCAAGTTCGTCAATCAGTTCCATTGCGCGGATCTTCGGAGCGCCGCTGAGTGTGCCCGCCGGGAAGGCGCTGGCCAGCAGCTTGAAGCAGTCCTGCTCCTTCGCCAGCCGGCCGCTGACCCTGGAGACAAGGTGCATCACGTGGCTGTAGCGCCGCACTTCCATCAGCTCATCCACGTTGACAGAGCCGTACTCGCAGACACGGCCGAGGTCATTGCGCCCGAGGTCCACCAGCATCAGGTGCTCGCTGCGTTCCTTCGGGTCCGCCAGCAGTTCCTGCTCCAGCGCGAGGTTGCCGGCCTCATCCGCTGCCAGCGGACGGGTGCCGGCGATCGGCATCACGCGCGCGACGCCCTCATCCAGCGAAACCAGCTCCTCCGGCGAACTGCCGACGAGCTGGAAGCTGCCGAAGTCCAGCAGGAACATGTAGGGCGATGGGTTGACTGAGCGCAAGGCGCGGTAGATCGACAGCGCACTGGCCGGGGTATGCCCGCTTAAGCGCCGTGACAGCACCACCTGGAAGATGTCCCCGGCCGCGATATGCTCCTTGGCCTGCTCCACCGCCTGGATGTACTGCCCATCGGCATAACCGCATTCCTGCGCCGGAGTGCTCAGCGAATAGGGCTGGGTCTCCTCAGTGGGCAGCGGCCCGCGCAGCACCTCGCGGTAGTGCCGTGCCCGCGCATCCACCTCGGCCTGCGTCGCATCCGCCGCACAGGGCATCACCGCGATCCGCATCCGGCGGGTCAGGTGGTCGAACTCGACCACGCTGCGCGGCACGAGGAAGTTCGCATCGGCCAGCCCGCTTTCATTTGCATTGCTGTCCGGGATGCGCTCGAACAGGCGCACGCAGTCATAGCCGAAGCTGCCCACCGCACCGCCGAGCATCGGCGGCAGGCCGGCCGGCAGTGATCCACTGCTCTGCTCAATGAAGCGGCGCAGCGGGGCCAGCGGGTCATTGGGGTCGAGCTGGTGCAGCTCCTCACCGGTGGATGTGCTGATGCGCATCTCGCGGCCGCGGATCTCGACGCGGTCGAAGGGCGGCAGGCCGATGAAGGAGTAGCGTCCCAGTCCGCGGCCATGCTCACTGCTTTCCAGCAGGAAGCCGCCATCCGCGCCGCACAGCTTCATGTACGCGCTGACGGGGGTGTCGAGGTCGGCCGGGAGTTCGATCAGGCTGCAGGCGGGCACCAGGCCCGCGCCTACTGCGCGATTATCGTGAGAGTGGAGCGTGGACATTGCGCTGACCTCCCTCGACCGATCTTTGTGAATCGGTTGAGCGCCACCACAGCCAGGCCTCGCTAGCGTTGAAGCTGCGGACGTAGGCGTAGTTGGTGGTGAGGACAGCGTTTGTCATTGTCGTGTACGTGCTCCTTGTCGTGCTTGAGGGAATTGCCCCTCGCAAAGGCATTATAACCAGAATTAACGGATTGCAAAGTGAGGGAACTGTGTTTTTTGCTGACTCGCGGTCGGCCGTTCATCTATATATGCAAAATTCCCGCCGGACACCAGCTGCGGGTGCTGCATTAGAATAGAGCCCATGCCGGACAGACCCCTCAGTTCCGCCGAGATGAAGCGCATGGCCGCGGTCGAGGCACTGATGCACATCCACGACGGCTGCCAGCTCGGGCTGGGCAGCGGATCCACCGCGGAGATCTTCGTCGAGGAGCTGGCGAAGAAAGTCGCCCAGGGACTCAGCGTGCGCTGTTGTTCAACCTCCGAGCGCACCGCTGCGCTGGCCCGCTCACATGGCATCGAGGTGCTGCCGCTGGAAAGCTTCAACCTGCTGGATGTGACTGTGGACGGCGCGGACGAAATTGACCCGCGGCTCAACCTGATCAAGGGCGGCGGGGCCTGCCACCTGCGTGAGAAGGTGGTGGCTTCCTACAGCGAGCGGCTGGTGATCATCGCCGACGAAAGCAAGCTCGTGAAGCAGCTCGGCGCATTCCGCATCCCGCTGGAGGTGATCCCCTTCAGCCTGCCGGCCGTACTGCGCAGCGTGGCGGCGATCCGTGGCAACCTGGCCTGCGAGCAGCGCCTGGCCGATGGCGAGGCCGTGATGACAGATGAGGGCAACCTGGTGCTGGATGCCGATTTCGGACTGATCAGCGACCCTGCACTGCTGGCAGCACAGCTCGGTGCGGTGCCCGGCATAGTCGAGCACGGCCTGTTCGTCGGCATGGCGGAAGTGGCCTATGTCGGCTGCCAGTCCGGCCTGCGCATCCTCAAGCCGCAGCCCTAGTACTGCAGCACGGTCACCTTGCCGCTGCCATCAAACTCCGACACACTGGCTTCCGTGCCGTCCGCCCAGCGCACAGTCAGCTTGACCGGTTTGCTGCCCGCCGGGATGCCGAAGTGCAGCGGGGCCAGCGAGCTGGAGAGGTAACCGCTGCCGGCCTGCTGCTCGCGCAGCAGCACACTGCCATTGTCAAGTTCCAGCGTGGCGCGGCTGCCCACCGCCCAGCGGTTGCCATCCTTGCCGACGAGGTTCACCGCGAGTCCCGTGCCGGACTGCTCCTGCGGATTGCGCCTGAGCACCACCGGGCTGGCATAGGCCACGCTGAGGACCAGCTCAAGCAGGCCGTCGCCGTTGCTGTCGAAGGCCTGCACCCCGCGTCCGTCGGTGAAGATGTAGATCCCGCTGCGGCCCGGCTCGACTGAGCTGAAGCCACCGCTGCCATTGCCATCCAGCAGCTGGCCGTAGCCGGCGTTCCAGCGCCCGGTCTCCGGCTGGGTGGCGTAGTAGTTGTCAGCCTGCAGCAGGTCGATGTCGCCGTCATTGTCGAAGTCACCGGCCGCGCAGCCGAAGGCGATGCTGTACTGCGCTGCCAGCGGCAGCTGCTGGGCCGTGAAGCCGCCCTTGCCATCGTTGACAAGCAGCATGCTCGCCAGCTCATTGGCGTAGTAGTGCTCCTGGATCTCCTGCGGGTCGCCGTAGATCTCATTGAAGCTGGCGTTGGCGAAGTCATGCCACTTCGGGAAGCGCTCCGCCACTGTCTGCGGCATCGCATAGCCGCTGCAGGAGCGGCCTCGGCCGGGCAGGAACTCCTGCTCGCCCTTCTGCTTGGCCTCAACCAGCTGGCGCCTGCCGTCGCCATTGAACTCACCGGCAAACAGGGTCATCGCATGCTCGTTGTCAGCCTTGTACTTGGTATTCAGCCCCTGGTTGCCGGCCACGATGTCCAGGTCGCCGTCATTGTCGGTGTCCGCCACAGTGAGGCTGGTCCAGATGCCGTGCGGGGCGATGTCGATTCCGTCCATCAGCCTGCCATCCACGTTGCGGTAGAGGCGCACCGGGCCGTACTCATCGCAGGTCAGCAGGTCCTGCCAGCCGTCGTTGTCAACGTCGGCGAAGCAGGCATCACTGATGCAGCCGCTGATCCCTCCATCCGGCAGGCTGCCGGCCCCGTCCACGAAGTTCAGGTTGCCTTCGTTGAGCAGCAGCTCACTGGGCACCGGGCTCAGGTAGCGGTGCGGCTTCAGCCGGCCGGCGATGAACACGTCGAGGTCGCCGTCACGGTCGATATCCGCGCTGCAGGCACTGCCGGATGAGACCTCGCTCGTGCTGATCCAGCCGCTCTGCATCCCTTCCTCGGTGTTGAGCACCAGCCAGTTGCGGTACAGCGTGGTGTCGCCACCGGCCTCGTTGCCACCGGCGGTCACCAGCATGTCCGGACGGTCGTCGCCATTGGCATCGAAGCACAGCACGCCCATCTCCTCCACTTCGGCCGGGATGCTGCCCTCCATCAGTGAACTCGCGGCGAAGCCACCCTCCGCGCCCATGTAGAGCCGGCCGGTCTGCCCGGCGGCCCCGGCGAAGTAGATGTCCATCCGGCCGTCGAGGTCAAAGTCGGCAATGCCCATTCCACCACCCAACGTGCTGCGCTGCCAGGGCAGCAGCGGCTCCTCCTCGAATTCCTGTGCCAGCGTGTCCGCTTCCTTGCGCTGCCAGGCGAAGTCCTCACGGGTGTAGATCCCCTGCTGTGCGGGCGGTGTCCAGTCCTCCAGCCCGTCACGGCGGCTGATCACGTAGTGGCTGCCGCAGGGCAGGTCGCGCTCGACCTGCAGCTTGCCGTCGGGCCAGATGATCTCAAGCCGCGTCAGGCTGGTGTGCTCGCCGGTGCCGATGTGCACCCGTGCGCTCTCCGCGCTGGAGTAGCCGCGCGCCAGCGTCACTTCGCTGGCGATCACCTTCGTACCGGCGTAGGCTTTCAGCTTGGCGCCGACGGCCTGCCAGTTGCTGCCGGGCTGGCGCAGGTCGATCGTCAGGCGGTTACCGCACTGCTTGTCATTGCGCCACACACCGAGCAAGTCATTCGTGCGGTTGGTGATGATGTCCAGGTCGCCGTCACCGTCGTAGTCCTGGATCGAGGTGCCGCAGGAGATGCTCTCGCCCACGATCCCCCAGTTGTCAGCCGGCTTCTTGTAGTGCAGCGGCGTGTCGGCGGTGAACAGCACGTCCTGGCGGGGCAGGGTGCCGAAGCTCAGCGCATGCTGCTGCAGTTCCTCGTCGCTCGCCCCGGCGGCCGACAGTGCAGCCGCCTCGTTCATCGCGTCCACGTCCACGCTGAAGCGCATCGTGTAGCCGTTGGTGGCGAACAGCTCAGGTGTGCTGGAGCAGTTCAGGTCTGCGATCCGGCAGCTCCAGGTCCACTCGCTGGCCTTAACGCCGGCCAGCTCCGCCACCTCGCTCATCCAGCCGAAGCCGCGGTTGAGGAACAGGCAGTTGCGCATGTTCTGCTGCGGCATGAAGTTGATCAGCTCCTGGCGGTACTGGTACATGTCACCGCTCTGGATCTTGCCGTCCTTGTAGTCCGCCGCCGCCATGTCGCCGACGAAGATGTCCAGCAGGCCGTCGCCATCGAGGTCGCCGTGGTCGGCGCCCATCGAGAAGTAGGGCGTGCGCCTGAGCATCGTGCGGGACTGGTCGGTGAAGAAGCCGTGCCCGTTGTTGATGAAGTAGTAGTCCGGGGTCTCCATGTCGCCGGCGAGGTACAGGTCGGTATGGCCGTCCTCGTTGTAGTCTCCGGCCAGCGCCATCAGGGTCCAGCCGATGTGGTCCATCCCGGCGTCGGCGATGCCGTTGTCAAAGTGCCCGCTGCCGTCGTTGATCAGCAGCTGGTCGTCATCCGGCTTGACGCGCGCCTTGTTCAGCTCGTCGAAGTAGTAGAACTCGGCGGCTGCACCGGTCATGATGTAGCGCCCGGTGTTGTGGTCAATGCGGAAGCTGCCCTGGATGTCGGAGTCCATCTGGCTGGCCATGCTTTCGCGGCCCATCCGGTTGTTGGCGACATACAGGTCGAGGTCGCCATCCCCCTCGATGTCGAGCGCCGCCACGGTCACGCAGGTGTTGCCGACGTCTGCGCCGCGCGCCTCGGTCTCATCCGTGAAGCCACCGCTGCCGTCGCCCATGTACAGGCGGTTGCTGCTGCCGCGGGTGAACACGTAGAGGTCCAGCTTGCCATCGCCGTCCACGTCGACGAACATCGCGCCGGCGCAGTACTCGCCGTCCAGTGCGAGGTCAGCCCCGGCCTCGGCGGTCACATCGGTGAAGCGGAAGCCGCCCTCATTGCGGTAGAGGCGGTTGGGCTGCTCGATGCCCGCCACGTAGATGTCAAGGTCGCCGTCGTTGTCAAAGTCACCACTGGCCAGCCCGGCCTGGGCCGCGATCTGGTCCAGCAGCACCTGCGGGTTGCTGACATTGTTGTCGAATTCCAGCCCGGTCTCGCTGGAGGCCAGTGCCACGAAGGAATCCGCGGAGGAGTCCGCGGCGGCGAAGGGCGTGGCCACGACATGGCTGTCGGCATTCTGAGTGCCACCCTTGCCAGCGCCGCCATCGGCGGTCTTCGTGGTGTCTGTGCAGGAGGCGAGGGCCAGCAGCGTAAGCGCTGCAAGAGCGAGGATGCTCGGTTTGTTCATCTGCAGTAACCTTCCTCGGACGCATGGCGCAAGCGTGTCCGCGCTGGTCTAGCGTCCACTGCAGATTATAGGGGAGGCCGGCCGCCCTCCATGGCAGCTGGCATCGTGGCAGTCACTGTTGCGAAAGTGCTTCAGCAGCAGTCTGAACCGCTGCAGCAGGACTCGCCGCAGTGGAGCGTGATGCTCACAGTGGCGCAGCCGCAGCTGCTGCCCTCGGCGGGACGGATGTGCAGCGTGCAGCTGCCGTCACCGTTGTCCACGCATTCACCGCTCAGGTTCACGTTCTTCATGTCTGTCACCTCGATTAATTAGATTATTAGAGAATAATAGAAATTATCGTCCAAAAAAATATGCGGCTAAATGCCGCATACCTTCGGGTCAAAGAATTCGGCGAGCTCCTGGATGGTCTCCGGGTCAACCCAGCAGACGATCTTCTGGCCCTGGCGCTCGGTCTTGATCAGGCCGGCGCGCTTCAGTTCACGCAGGTGGTGCGATACCGTGGAGGCGGCCACGTCGAGCTTCTGGCAGATGTCGCCCACGCAGACGCAGGCCTCCTTATTGGTCACGAACACCGTGCCCGGCGTGCAGCAGTTGGTCAGCATGCGGAAGATCTTCAGGCGGTTGCTGTTGGACAGCGCCTGGAACATCTCGGCAAGCACTTCGGTACGGTCGGTTTCTGTTAGAACTTTCGACATCGCTCGAATTATAACCCGATCTAAGCATGGATGCAAGGAAAAAGGGGGAAAAGTGGGGAGTTTGGAGTGGGGAGTGGGGAGATCAGTGATCAGTAGTCAGTGGTCAGTGGTCAGTGGTTAGTGGTCAGTGGTCAGTGATCAGTAGGAGGTCAGGCCCATGGCCTGACAGGAGGCCAGTGCCATGCACTGGCAGGAATGCGGTCCCATGGACCGATTGAGAGAGAAGAAGGCAGCGGGCATAAGGCAAAAGGCAGGGGGGCAGAAGGCAGGAGGCAGGATAAAGGTGAGAACGGAGCGGCGTCGAGAAGTCATGCTGTATGCGTGACGAAGCTGCGCCGGATCAAGCCCAGTCCAGGTATGGCGTATAAAGCAAGCGAAGCTGCGCTTCGCGGCTCCCTTTTTGCTCAATCATCCCTGCATAATGCTGATTGATCCCGACGGCTGGAAGCCGAATCACCGAACTACTGCTTCTGCTTCTCATTCTGCTTCTGCTTCTCATTCTGCTTCTGCCTTCTGCCTCCTGCCTTCTGGCTACTGACCACTCCCCACTCCAAACTCCCACCTCCCTTTGTTAATTCTTTCATATTCATCGCCTTTACCTTGACTAAATTCACGTCGCTGGTAAACTAACGTTTAGCAAAGATTGTACGGGGGACTAATATGACCAACTCCAACAATGCCGCCCTGGAACTGATCGGGACGGCTCCGCGCCGTCCACTGGACTGGCTGATGGTTTACAGCCTTGAGATGCACGGCGGGCTCGACGATGACTGGCTGAAGGCCAGCGGGCTGGACCGAGCTTCCGCCGAGCGCCTGCTGGCGCAGCATCCCGAGTACCGCCAGGAGGCCCGCCAGCTGCGCGGGCTAGGCAGGTTGCTCACGCTTGAGATGCTGTTCGAGCTCCTGCGCCAGCGCGCTATGGAAATGCTGGCCGCTGCCACGAAGCCGG
Organism: Planctomycetales bacterium; assembly: GCA_022646745.1. Lineage (GTDB taxonomy): Bacteria > 4484-113 > 4484-113 > 4484-113 > JAFGCY01 > JAHEFU01. The sequence continues at coordinate 2,190,053 of CP060262.1, forward strand.
CGGAACTGAAGAGCCTGCTTGGTACACTCTCCGGCCTCCGCGCCCTCGAGCAGCGCGGGCTTGAGCCGAAACCGAAGCGCGCAGCCAGGCAGCCAAAGCCGCTGCAGGATCCAGCGCCTGCCCCGACTGACAGAAGTGGCCTGGCCGTGATGCCGGAGCAGTCCGAGGAATCCACAGCGGATGCAGCGGACCCGCGACCGGAGCAGGAGCTGCCCAGCCTGCCCGACATCACGGAGCTGCAGCGGATGTCACCGATCACCCGCCACAAGCTGGTCAAGGGCTTCCGCACCAGCGTGCAGGAGCTGTTCGATGCTGACAACCTGCCGCGCCAGCAGCGCCGCCAGCTGGAGCGCATCATCGAAAAGCTGGACAAAGCCAGGCTGCAGTAGCGGCGCGCGCATCGCGCGACTGGCAGTGGATGCGGCGAGGATAAGATAACAGTCATGCTTGGCAATCCGCCAAATGTGCTTCGTGTCTTCGCGCCTTCGTGACAACAAAATAGTTTGCATAAACCACGAAGTCACGAAGGCACGAAGAATGGACGGGGTTGGGATTGACGGAACCGGAAGTAGGGAGGCGGTAATACCGACTCACGGGATGGGGTTTTACCCCATCCCTACCTCAAAGAACTTGGCAACATGCCCTCACTCGCGGACTGCGGTGCGCACGCAGTACCCGCTCGGGTGCTGGCGTCGCTTGGCGACGCCGGTACACTTATCGTTTGATTCATCGACAAGCTCAAGTACCGGCGCAGCCATGACGCGAGCAATGAGCAATGAAGACTGAGCAATGAGCCTGACAAACATCTTCTTCCACTGTGGAACTCTGTGGATCTCTGTGTTTGACAATCCTCTTACATCCATGTTGCCAAAATAGTACCGGCGCGCGCTTCGTGCGCCTGGGAGTGGATGCTGCGAGGTTCGCAAGACAGATGGGCTTGGCAATCTGATTGATTCACTCCACGCCTCTGTTCTTTCTCTGCGCCTCTGCGCCTATAGAACCATGCTGGCGAGCACGGTGCTTCCCGCGCGACTGCGCGTCTTGATAGTTTGTACCTGAGCGCTTCATATTCGTTCGAGTGGCAGCGTAACCTGCGTAGCGGTTCTTTTGGCGCAGAGGCGCAGAGGGATCCTGAGACGCAGAGGAAATCAGCTATCTGGCAACATTCACTCACTCGCAAATCGCATTGCGCACGAATTACCCGCTCGCGTGCTGGCGTCGCATGGCGACGCCGCTACTGCTTATCATTTCTTCCTGCTTCTCATTCTCATTCTGTTTCTCTTACTGCCCACTGACAACTGACCACTAACAACTTCTTCCACTATTCGCACTATTCGCACTATCCGGACCATTGCCAGACTGTCGTCTGGCCTCCACGCCTGGCTTGCGCCAGGCCTCCATCACCAGCCCTTGCCGCCACCGCCGCCACCGCCGCCGCCGCTGTAGCCGCCGCCACTGCTTGAGCTCGAGCTGCTGCTGAAGCCGCTGCCGGAGCTGCTGCCCCAGCTGCCGCTCGAAGTGCTGCCACCGCCCCAGCCGCCGCCGGAGGAGGAACTGCTGGACGGGGGAGGCGGGGGCGGGTGCGAGGCCGAGCGGTAGCGCCGGGCCAGTGAGCGTGGCATCACGTTGCCAAAGGAGGTGTAGTCAAACTGGTTGCGGTAGACGTAGTCATCCTTGCGGCCGGCATACCAGTCCGGCCGTGACAGGCTGCGGCCGGCTGCCGCCGAGACCTTGCGCAGCTTCAGCACCCATTCGAGGTTGACACCGAGCGCCACCGCATAGGGCAGGTACTTCTGCTGCAGCACCTCATCGGCGTACTGGTATTCCCCGAGGCTGTCCTCGCCGCCGCGCATCGCCAGCCTAAAGCCGTGAATGCGGTCCAGCACGGCACGCCCGAGTGCATTGTATGCCGGCATCAGGATGTAGAAGGTCCCGGAGATTGCCACAAGTGCCAGCAGGAACAGGAAGAAGTCCGCGCTGTCGAAGAAGAACAGCCCGGTGGACAGGCACATCAGCCAGACGATGAAGGCCGAGCAGGCCAGCACCAGGCCGGTGCCGCGCTGGCGCGGGTTCATCTCGTAGTAGACATGGTGCAGCTGCCGCGACAGCGACTGCTCGACGGCATCACGCGCCGCCCTGACCGTGGAGCTGTGGTCGCTGTCCAGGCTGAAGCTCTCCGTGCCGTACCTGAACAACGTATCAAGGAAGGCCTTCTCCTCGGGTTCCAGCATCCGCCGGTCCCGCTTGCCGTCCTTCAGTTTCCAGCTGCCGCCCTTGCCGCGGGAAATCACAAGTGCGCCCTTCTCCGCCAGCTCGAGGATCAGCGCTGACATCAGCGTGTCGTCAATGTCCAGCTTCCAGATCCAGCGCAGCTTGGCGGCGTTCAGCCCGATCAGCGGCCGCTCCTCGCGCATCACCAGGCCCTCGCTCGGGTCGCGCCCGACCCTGAGCCAGCTGATCCAGAAGTAGAGGAACACGATCAGCGTAAGCAGCAGGGCGACGGCCCAGCCGCCGTTGCTTTCCATCCACCAGGCGAATTTCTGTGAGGCCGGCACATCGGCCACGATGCCCTTCGGGAAACCGACGACCACCGTCAGCCCTTCATATGTGCTGAGCGTGCGGGTGGTGCTGAAGCGCACGCTGCGGGCATCCAGCTGTTCCACCGCGTAGTCCCGGCCGCGGCTGCCGAAGGCGCCGGTGTAGGCCTCGGTGCGCAACTCGACGTCGGGCACATCCTCCGGCAGCACGACGGTGCAGCTGATGCTGTCGAAGTCGAACTCCCAGGCGTTGCCATTCACGTTCCAGTACAGTTCGTCCCAGCTGTCAAAGCGGCCGATCTGGCGCAGCACCCGGTAGCTGATCGAGTACTGATGCACGCCGTTCTCGAGGTAGACATACGGGCTGCCGATCCGCAGCCCGATGCCGTTGTCAAGCGCGTACTTCATGAAGACGACCTGCTCGCCATTGTGCTCGACCTTGATGCGGTCGATCGGAACCAGCACCTTGCGGCCACCGGTCTGGTAGATCGTCGGGATCTCCCGGATGATGCCGCGCTGGATGTCGATGCCCTTCACCAGTACGCGGATGTCCTCCGTGACCTCGATCGAGCCGTCCTGCTGGATCTGGATGGTCGAATCAAAGGAAAGCACACGCTCCGGGCCGTCCGGTACTTCGCCTGCGTCCAGCGCATCCTGTTGCCAGTCCGGAGCTTCCTCGACCTCAGCGACAGGCTGCCGTGCTTGCGCTGGCGACTCGACTGAATCACCGGCCTGCGAGCTTGGATCTCCGGCAAGCTGCTCTGCCTGCTCGAGCGTGCGCTGCACGGCCTTGCCCTGCACACTGCGCGCCTGCCCGGCCTGTACGGCGGAGCAGGGCAGCAGTAACAGCAGGACGGCCAGCAGCCAGGCGAAAGGGGTGCGCATCACCAGCCGCTGCCTCCGCCTCCGCCGCCACCGCCGCCGCTGAAGCCACCGCCTCCGCCGCCACTGCTGCTGCTGGGCGGTGTCGCGCTGTAGCTCACGCGGCTATTGAAGCTGTCGGGCATGCTGTTGCTGAATCCGCCGTAGTCAAAGAAGTTGTTGTGCATGTAGCGGCTGCCGCCGTAGGAGCGGTACCAGCCCGGCGACGAGACGGACTCGCCGCGCTGTTTCAGCGCCTCACTGAAGTGGTTGCCCCACTGCTCGTTGACATCGAGCGCCACGGCATGCGCCAGGTAGCGCTCGCTGAGCACCGCGTCGGCATAGACATATTCGCCGAGTGTGTCCTCCCCGCCGATCATCGCCAGCCTGAAGCCCTCGATGCGGTCCAGCACGGCGCGTCCCAGTTCGTTGTAGGCCGGCATCAGGAAGCCGAACAGGATCAGGATGCCCACCAGCAGGAAGGCGGTCAGCACCACCATAAGGTAGTTCGGCAGGATGATGTAACTGGCACTCAGCAGCCAGTAGACCATGAAGCCGATGATGCAGAACCAGGCCCCGCGCCCGTAGTAGCTCGTGTTGCGCTCGTAGTAGACGTGGTGGTGCTCGCGTTCCAGCTGGGCCGCGATCGCCGACAGTGCGGCGGAGATCTTCGTGTAGTTGTCACGGTCAATGTCGAACTCACGCTTGCGCCCGCTGAAGATCTGGTCCATGAAGATCCGCTCCTCGGGCAGCAGTTCCCCCTCAGTCACGTCCGTGCGCTCGATGCGGTACTTGCCTTCCTTGTACTCGTCGATCACGAGCCAGCCCTTCTGCGCCAGCTGCAGCATCACAACGCTGAGGATGCGGTTGTCGGAACCCATCTTCCAGATGTAGCGCAGCGAGGCCGGCGACAGGCCGATCAGCGGAGTCTCCTCGCGCAGGATCAGGCCGACATGCGGGTCCCGGCCGACACGGAACCAGAGCAGCAGGTAGAACAGGAAGGCTGCGCCAAGCAGCAGGAGCGAACAGGCCCAGAATCCGTTGTCAGCGATCCACCAGCGCAGCCGGCTCTGCGGTGTATCCAGCACCACGTCGCCACGCGGGAAGCCGGCGACGATCGTCATCCCCTCGTAGATCGACAGCGGGCGGGTGCTTTCGTAGATCACCTGCCCGAGTGCGCCGTTGCTGACGGTGTAGTCCTGTCCCTTGTTGCCGTAGACACCGGTGTAGGCTTCAGTCTGGATGCGCGAGGGGGCGATGTCCCCCGGCAGGGTGACGATGGCGCGCACCTTGTCAATCGAGAAGGTCCAGCGGTTGCCGGTCACGTTCCAGTACAGCTCGTCGTGGTCGGCGTAGCGGCGCACCTGGCGCGGTGCGCTGTAGCGGATGGTGTAGACATGCTCGCCGAGGCTGACGTAGCGGTCCGCGCTGCCGATGCGGATGCTCGGCACGCCATTCGTGTTCTCGACCTCGAACTCCTCCGGCACGCCGTCGAGCCGGATCTCCTTCACCCTGAGCGGCACGCGCACCGGGCGCAGCATGCCGTGGCGGATCGGGATGTCCCTCAGGATGCCGTGGCGGATGGACTGGTTGCGCACGTTGAAGCGGATGTTCTCGGTGACATCCACGCTGCTGTCGGCATTGACATGGATCTCGGCCTCATACAGCAGGATCCGCTCCCAGAGGTCGGACTGGGCCGAGCTGCCCTGCGGCAGCTGGCACAGCAGCACGAGGCAGGCCATGAGCAGCGGGCGGGTGAAGGTGCGCACGCCATAACCTTATGCCCGGCGGGGGGCGCTGTCAATTGCATGCCGCGGCGGATTTCACCTGTTTCACACCCCCCGCGCATGCCCCGTGTATAGAATATGGCAGTCCCGCCCCCGCGGGACGGGAGGACTGATGGCGGGAACCAAGATCGTCTGCACAATCGGCCCGGCCAGCTCTTCGGAGGAGCAGGTCCGGGCGCTGATCCGCGCCGGGATGAACGTCGCGCGCATGAACTTCTCGCATGGCACGGCTGACACACACCGCGAATGGGTGCAGCGCCTGCGCCGCGTGGCCGCCGAGGAGAACTCGCCGCTGTGCATCATGCAGGACCTGTCCGGGCCGAAGGTGCGCATCGGGAAGTTCGCGGACGGCAAGGTGTTCCTCAGCCCGGGGCAGCAGTTCGTCCTCACCGATCAGGAGATCCTCGGCGACGCCAGCCGCGTGCACGTTGACATCGAGGACCTGCCGGGCCTGGCCAGCGGCTGCGAGCGGCTGATGCTGGCGGACGGCATGATCGAGCTGCGCGTGCTTTCGGTCAGCGGCCGGGAGGTCACAACTGAGGTAGTCGTCGGTGGATTCCTCTCCGACCGCAAGGGCATCGCCTTCCCGGGACTGGCCCTGCCGATCGACCCGCTCACGGAGAAGGACCTGGCCGATCTTGAGGTCGGCTTCAGCATGGACGTTGACTACATCGCGCTGTCCTTCGTGCGAGGCCGCCATGACATGGAGGAGCTGCGCCACCGCGTGGACGCGGCCGGCTGCCGCGCCGGGCTGATTGCCAAGCTGGAGCGCCCGGAGGCGCTCAAGGACCTGCACGGCATCCTCGAGGCCAGTGACGGCGTGATGGTGGCGCGTGGCGACCTCGGCATCGAGATGGCACCGGAGGAGGTGCCGCTGGCGCAGAAGCGCATCATCCGCGAAGCGACCCGCGCCGGCAAGTACGTGATCACCGCCACGCAGATGCTGGAGAGCATGATCCACAACTCATGGCCGACCCGCGCCGAGGCCAGCGACGTTGCCAACGCCGTGCTGGACGGCACGGATGCGGTGATGCTGAGCGGCGAGACCGCCACCGGTGACAACCCGGTGCGCGTGGTGGAGATGATGCGCCGCATCGTCGAGGCCACCGAGCGCAGTGACGAGCTGCGCCGGCCGGAGCGCCGCCGCGAGATCGCCGACGAGGGCAGCGAGTACCTCGCGATCGCCTGGGCGGCTGTCGAGATGGCGGAGATGACCGGGGCCAAGGCACTGGTGGCCTACACTGAGCGTGGCAACACCGCGCGCCTACTGAGCAAGCGCCGCCCGCGGGTGCCGATCATCGGCATGAGCCAGCATGAGAAGGTGCTGCACCAGATCAACCTCGGGCGCAGCGTGGTGCCGGAGCTGGTGCGCGACGTGCAGGGCTTCGACAGCCTGATCCGGGTGGTTGACAGCCGCGTGCAGGAGCTCGGGCTGGCGGAGACCGGCGACAAGATCGTGATCGTGGCCGGCCTGCAGGTCGGCGTCGAATGGAAGACCAACGTGATCAAGCTGCACCGCATCGGCAGCCTGGAGTAAGGAGGCCCAGCGCAAGCCGGGCTGGGAGGCCGAGCGCCAGTCCGGCAATTGAGGCCAGACAGCAAGTCTGACAACAGTCTGGATAGTATCAATAGTGCGAATAGTGGAAGAAGTAGGGGAAGAGGGGAAGGCGACCGTGCCTTGCCCAGGATGGCGATGGCCATCCGATTGAGAAGTGGTTAGTTCCTAGTAGCGGTGGCACTCTTGCCGTCGAACTGGTGAACCGTGGCGGCGCGGCCCCGCCGCGAGCAGTGAGCAATGAAGAATGAGCAATGAGCCTGACAAACATCTTCTTCCTCTGTGGATCTCTGTGTTTGGCAATCCTCTTACATCCATATTGCCAATATGGTAGCGGGGCGGCCCTGCCGCGACTGGGAGTGGATGCAGCGAAGCAATGAGTAATGAAGAATGAGCAATGAGCCTGACAAACGATAGCTAGCTCAGCGCCTCTCTTCAATCTCTGCGCCTCAGCGCCAATAAAACCATGCTGGCGAGCACGAAGATTGTCGCGCCACTGCGCGCCTCGCATGCGCTCGGGTTTCAACTTGGTCATGATGGGGCGGTTTTACTGGCGCAGAGGCGCAGAAGGGATCCTGAGGCGCAGAGAATCTTAATTCTGGCAACATTACCTCTCTCGCGAATCGCGTTGCGTACGAATCTTCCCCTCGCGTGCTGGCGCATCCGGGATGCGCCGGTACATTATTCGTTTGATTCATCGACAAGCTCAAGTGCCGGTGCGGCCATGCCGTGAGCAATGAGCAATGAAGAATGAGCAATGAGACTGACAAACATCTTCTTCCTCTGTGGGACTCTGTGGATCTCTGTGTTTGACAATCCTTTTCGTCCATATTGCCAATATAGTAGCGGCGCGGACATGCCGCGAATGGGTATGGATGCTGCGAGGTTCTCTTGGCTGACGGGATTGGCACCACCGGAACGGGAAGTAGGGAGGCGGTAATACCGCCTCCCGGGATGGGGTGTTACCCCATCCCTACGTCAATCACCTTGGCAACGAAAAACGGCGGCCCGGGGGCCGCCGCTACTATCCGAACTACTCAAACTATTCCAGACTTTCCCTGCCCGGATCGCTCCGGGCCACCGATTGGAGGCCAGGCAGTTTGCCTGGCAATTGCCAAGCTGACAGCTTGGCCTCCAAGCCAGGCTTGCGCCAGACATCCTACTTCACCACCGCCTTAGCGGCGCAGGGGCGGCCCTCGTCATCCGTCGTCACTTCCACGCGCACCTGGCAGTCGTAGCCATTCTGCTTCAGCCACTTGTTGACCGTCGCCGCCATCTTCTTCGCCGGGGTGTTGACCGGGAAGCTGAACAGGTGGTCCTCGAAGCGGAAGCTCAGCTTGGCGCCACGCTCGGTTTCAAGGTCCGCCTCGCGCAGCATCGTCAGCTCCAGCAGCTCGCCGTCCGGCAGCTGCAGTTCAGTCAGCACACCCTTCAGTTCGTCAATCTTCTGCAGCTCAAGCTTGACTTCCTCCAGCTTCAGGTCCTCCAGACCCTTCAGCTCCAGTTCCAGCTCGCGGCCCAGTTCCTCCAGGTTGACATGCAGGTCCTGCTGGAAGGCCTCGTTCTCCAGCTGGCTGAGCTGCAGTTCCAGCACCAGCTGGTCGCCATCCAGCTCCTGCAGCAGCTCCAGCTGCAGTCCCTCATGCAGTTCGCGCAGCTGTAGTTCCTGGTCGCGCAGCTCCGTGATCGCGACTTCGCGGATGCTGTCCAGTGAATCGAGGCCCTTGAGCGCCTCCTCCAGTTCCAGCTCGAGCTGGCCGTCCTGCAATTCGATTAGCGCATTGTCAAGTTCAATGCCGGCCTGCTTCAGTTCCTTTTCCACCAGCGCCTGGATGTCAAGTTCCTGCAGGCGGTCCCGTTCCTCGCCCATCTCCTTGCGGGCGCGCTCCATTTCCTCGCGTGCCAGGTCAAGTTCTGCACGGTGATCGTCCAGCTGAACCTCGCGGATTTCCTTCAACATCCGCTCACGGTCGGCATCCGTTGCTCCACGTTGCGCTTCCTCCGCACGGATCTTCTCCAGCTTCACCTTCAGCTGCTTCACGTTCTCGCTGTCCGGCCCCTGGCCCTCAAGCAGTTCCAGCTGGGCCTCGATCGCCGCGCTGGCCTCATCAAGCCGGCTGGCACGCTCGCCCATCACACCCTCAAGCATCTGCCTTGCGCGGGCCAGTTCATTCTTCGCCCGGGCCAGCTCCTCACGGCTCTGCTGGTCAGCGCCGCCGGCCAGCAGCTCGATTTCCTCCCGCAGTTCCTGCATCCGGCCGCGAATGCTGTCCTCGTCGGTGTAGGCACTGAAGCGCTCCGCTGCCCGCTTGCGTGCTGACTGCGCCTCCGCACTGTCCTCATCCATCACGAAGATCACGCCGCTCAGGCTGCGCAGGTTGTCATCGCTGAAGCTGCTCATCACGGCGACATGGTGCGCACTTTCGCGGATCGCGCGGAAGCGGTCGAGGATGCCCTGGCTCTGCAGCTCCCACTGCTCGCGCTTGGCCGCCTCCTCGTCCGCGCTGGCGGCCACGCCGAGGTCGAAGACGATTGCCTGTCCGGCGCTGTTGGCATACGAAGGGCCGGCCGGCAGCTGCGCCGCCACGGTCACGCCGAGCAGCAGCCCGCCGGCGATTGCCAGCCTGGCCGGCCAGGGGCGGCCGCTCATCAGTTTCACGATTGGATTCATCCTGTTCTCCCTGTTACTTGTTGACTGTTCCCGCGCGGCTGCCAGCATCCGCTCCCGCCCCGGTTCGATCCCGGCGGGGATGCGCATGCCTGACAGCGCACTGTTGATCTCAGCTTCCCGCCGCAGTTCCGCAGCATTTTGTGTGTCCGCGTCCGGCGGCAGTTCCGCCGCTGTCAGCTTCCCGAGCTGGATCCGTTTGATGGGGTCCATCAGAGTTCCTCCGGCGCCGAACTGGCACCACAGTAGATCGCCTGTGCATCGAGCAATCTCCGCAGGCTGCGCCGTGCACGGAACAGCCGCTGCGAGACCATGCTGACCGAGAGCCCCAGCACCGTTGCCAGTTCCGCGAGCTGCAGGTCCTCGATGTAGAAGAGGGTCAGCAGTTCACGCTGCGGTTCCGGCAGCTGCTGCATCGCGACGGCCAGCGCATCCGAGAGGATGCTGCAGTCCTCGCCAGCGGAGATACGTTCCTCGGCCAGCTCCTCCTCCGGCTTGCGGCGCCGCAGTCCGGAGATGAAGCGGGTGCGCACGATCGCCATCAGCCAGGCACGGAATCCGGCGGGTTCCCGCAGCTGGCCGAACTTGCGCATCGCATGCGCCAGTGAGTCTTGCAGCAGGTCCTCGGAGTCCTCGCGGCGCGCGCAGAGGTAGAAGCAGTACCGCCAGGCAGCGCTGTAGATTTCCGGCGTCAGTGCTTCCTCGAATGCCGCGGGAGCCGCGTCGCTCGCTTGCACGTAATCAGGGATGCCTCGAGCATAGGCCAATCTAACGGGCAGGGGAGAAAAAAGGGCGGAGTTTGGAGTGGGGGAACCGGGAACGGGGAACAGGGAACAGTTTCCCGGTCACAGCAATCTCATCAGGTATCAAAGTTGATACTTCAGTTTTGGCTATTCCAAACAGAATTGAAATAAGCCCCGTCTGGACGAAGTATCAAGACAAATCAGCCGCCGGCTGGGAAGACCGGCCGGAAAAATTTCAAGATGAGGTGGACCCCGAAATGAAGAAGACCGCACTTAGCATGCTGACTGGCATCCTCGCCCTGCTGATCATGGCCCTGCCGGCTTCGGCCGCGGATGAGCTGGCTGTGGACCCGGTGCACTCCAGCATCGTGTTTCGCATCCTGCACATGAACGCTGCCCCGGTGTTCGGCCGCTTCAACGAGAAGAGTGGCACGATCATGCTGGATGCCGCCAACCCGGCCAACAGCTCCGTCAGCTTCACCGTGGAAGCCGGCAGCATCGACACCGGCAACCAGAAGCGCAATGAGCACCTGGTCAGCCCGGACTTCTTCAGCGCGAAGGAGTTTCCCACGCTCAGCTTCAAGAGCACGAGCGTGAGCAAGGTTGACGACAGCACCTGGAAGGTCAAGGGCAACCTGACCGTCCACGGCGTAACGAAGGAAGTCACCTTCAACGCAATGCACCGCTTGGGAGCGGGTGCCAACGGCGCTGCGATCCACGGCTTCTACACCGAGTTCTCCATCAACCGGATGGATTACAACGTCGGCCCGAGCTTCGACAACAACGCCCTGGGCCACGAGGTACAGCTCTACATCAGCCTCGAAGCAAAGTAGGCGTTTTCGGAACGAAACAGGCAAACAGCCCGTCTGTATGGCGGGCTGTATCATTTTCTGACATTGCGCCCAAGGAGTTGAGGGATGAAAGAGAAGCGACACATCACACACATCATGTACACGGCGATCGCACTGCTCGGCCTGCTGTGGCTGGCCTCCTGCGGTGGTGACTCCGGCCCCGGCGGCGGAATTGACACCCGCGCCAACATGTACAGCACCTCCGCCGTCAGCAACTTCGGCGGACCGGATGCTGATGACGTGGACGCCCGCAGCGACGCCCGCGCGCTGATGGTGAACCGCACCTTCGACTTCACCGAGAGCGGCTACGTGCTCGGCAACGGCCTTGTCTCAACGGCGGCCGGCGGCAATGTGAACTTCGGCAACGGCACAGGCACGGTGGCCTATACGGGGGACAGCGGCAGCGTCTCCATGGGCATCGCCCCGGCCAGCCCGGACTACAGCAACGTCGACCTGAACGGCAGCTTCAGCAAGGCCTCAGCGCAGTCCGCGATTGACAACGCCGGCAACACCTTCACCGTCAACTGGCAGATGAGCTACACCTACAACAGCCGGGCCTACGAGATCCACTTCGACAGCACCCTGACAGGCAGTGACTTCCGTCAGCTCTGATCCGGCGGCTGGCCGTCCAGCACCAGCGGGTCCTTCGAGCGGAAGATCGCGGCCCCTGAGCCGCCGAGGCTCATGGTGATGCTTGTCAGTTCGTCCACCGTCAGGTTGACGTCGTGGATGTCATGCACCGGCGCGAGGTAGTTCGTGCCGGAGGTCGGCAGCGGCGCGCTCGGGATGTAGACGATGCGGTGCGGCACGCCGTGCAGGTCGAAGGACTCCGAGTTGACCATCAGCCCGAGCATGTAGCAGTTGTCAATCCGCACGAGCACCGTGCTGCGCATCAACGAAGGGTCGTCAAGCTCACGGCCGCGAAACAGTTCGGCGAGCTGGTCGGTGGAGCTGTAGACGGTGTTCAGCACCGGCACGCGGCGCATCAGGCGCTCGAAGTAGCTGCGGATGCGCTGCGAGGCGATGCTGCCGCCGATGCGCCCGATCAGCCAGAAGATCAGGATCGAGATGCAGAGGATCGCGAGGTAGATCAGGTAGACGCGGATGCCGACGTCCTCGCCGCCGAGCGCGTTGTAGAAGCGCGAACGGCTGCCAAGCACGCCGGCGGACCAGTTGTAGACGAGCCCGACGGCCCAGATGGTCGCTGCCAGCGGCAGGAAGTACAGGATGCCCGCGATCACGGTCCCGAGGAATCTCTTGAACATGCCAGCTCCGGTATTGGGCTGGAACCAGTTTACAATGCAGCCGCGCCGAGCGAGTAGGCGACCACCGCGTTGTCGCGCTCATCCACCAGGCCGTCATTGTTGCAGTCGGCGAAGGGCGTCCAGGGCAGGGAGCCTGAGATGGTCATGCGCAGGGCTTCGTTGTCAGCCTCATCCACGATGCCATCGGCGTTGACATCACCGGCCAGGTTGTACTGCCAGACAGGCTGCCACAGTTCGTCTGAGACATTGCCGTGGATGTCAACCACGGTCATGTGCAGGCGGGCCTCCACGTTTCCCACGTCGTAGCCATCCGCGAGGTCGAAGCTGTAGCCGTGCGGGCCGGGGCCGGCCACGCTGACACGCAGGTCCGGCGGCTGCTCGATCTGGAAGGCCGGGAAGTCCAGCCACCACCTGACGACGGCGATGCCAGCCGGATCGGCAGGCTCCACCTGCAGGGTCTGGGTGCCGGGTACGCTGCCGAAGTAAAGGGACTGCGGGTCCGCCACTGCCGCGACCGGCAGGTCGATCCAGCCGTCGCTGCCGAAGCACAGCACGTCGATCCACCAGCCCCATTCGAAGTCATGCCACTGCGCACTGCTGCCGCTTTCCGCCGCCAGCAGGAACATCACCACCACGTCCTTGCCCTTGTAGGGGGCCAGGTCCAGTGTGATTTGGGTATGCGGCACGATGAAGCCGCCCATCGCGGGCAATTCCCCGTCAGTTGTCAGCATTGGCTCCCAGCTTTGGCCGTAGTCATCACTGAGCATGATGCGCTGCAATACTTCCGTCACGTTGCAGCGGTGTTCGAGCGTGAGCGTCGGATTGCCGCTGGCGGGCACATGCACCGGCTGGCTCAGCACGGCGTCCAGCTCCATCCGGCCGTAGCCGGACAGCCCGATCTGCAGCTGGAACTGCGGCACCTCGCCGGGCTGCTCGTAGCGGTACCAGCTGGCCAGCCCGAGTTCGCGGAACTGCTGCTCCTGGCCGGTATAGTCCTGCATTGCCAGTTCACCCATCGCAGCAGGGTCGTACTGCGAGAGGTCCAGCGCGCTGCAGATGCCGAAGCCTTCCGTGAAGTGCTCCGCGAGCGGCATCGATAGCGGATCCCCGGCCACCACGATCTGCAGGCGGTCGTCATCAGTCACGCTGTCCGGGAAGAAGGCGGTGGCCTTCAGCTGGTGCAGCCCGCCCGTCACATTGGCAATGTTCAGTTCAGCCTGCCAGGGTGCATCAGTCAGTAGGGCGACGGTGTCACCGTCAATGCTCAACTCCACGGCATCCGGATCACCGCGCAGTTCGAGGGTGACCGGCATCGTGCCGTTCTGCACGATGCGCGCCGGGGGCACGATCGTGACCGAGGGGTTCACCGCGTTGTCAAACAGCATGGAGAAGTCCAGCCGGCGCACCTGCACGCCCTCGCCGAAACCGGTAGCCTCCACGCCGCTGGTCTCCAGCAGGCCGCGCATCTCGGGCAGGCTGATCTCCGGGCGCAGGCTCCACAACAGCGCCGCCGCCGAGCTGACAAGTGGGGTTGCATAGCTGGTGCCGGTGCCACCGGTCACGAGGCCGTTGTCATCATTGGGGGCCAATGACGTGAGGTTCCAGCCGGGGGCCACGAGGTCCAGCGCGGGACCGTAGCTGGATGTGATCATGCGGCTCTCATCCGGCAGCGAGTTGCCGGTGGCGATCGCATCCGGGTAGGCGCCGGGGTAGGTCACGAACAGGTTGCCGTAGTTGCCGGCGCTGCAGACAAGCAGCACGCCGTCAGCCGCAAGCTGTTCGGTCATCGCCTGCATCGCCTCGTTGCCACCGCCGCCCCAGCTCAGGCTGATCACCTTTGCGCCGAGCGCATAGGCCAGCATCACCCCGGCGGTGATGCGCTCGATGCTCTCATTGCCACCGTCGTCGCTGATCTTGACCGGGAACATGCTGATGCCGGGTGCGGCACCGGCGATCGCGGCTGCGTTGTCACTTTCCGCGATGATCTGGCCGCTGATGAAGGTGCCGTGCCCGTGGTTGTCCTCGATCGTCTCATCGTCATTGGCGATGTCGCAGTTGGTACCGGGGAACTCCACCGCCGGGTCCAGCAGCGCACTACCGAACTCGCTGTGGGTCATGCGCACGCCGGTGTCGACGACGCTCAGCAGCAGTCCGGGATCACCGAGTGTATGCTCCCAGGCGGCCTCGATGTGCATGTGCTTGATGTTCCACTGGCCGCCCTCCAGGTCGTCACTGGCGAGATAGACCGGGTCGTCCGGGCTGAAGGCCGGGGCGTAAAGCAGGCTGTACTCCGCCGTGCTGACCCAGTCGGCATAAGAGCTGCGCAGCTCGGTCAGCAGGGCATCGCCATCCACGCCATCCGGCAGGCCAAAGCCCGCCATCAGTACCCTGCCGTAGTAGACCTGTTCGCGGATCTCCAGGCCGAAGTGCTGGGCGATGCTGTCAGTCACCGTTTCGAAGTTCGCGCGCGGACGAAGGATCGGGTTGGAGGCGAGGTGCGCCGTGGCAACCGGGGCGACCAATTCCGGGGGCAGGCTGCGGAACTCCGCATCGTCACGGTAGGTCACGCAGATGCTGTGTGGATCGAACAGTTCCAGCGGGGAGGAAGTACTGGCAGCAGCGGCATTGGCAGCAGGAGCCTGAGGGCCGAGCTGCGGGCCATGTCCGGCGCAGGCAGCAAGCAGCAGCAGGCTGCATGCCAGCGCAGTCAGTACATATATGTTTTCCAGCCGGGGCAATCCAGCCAGAGTATAACCGGGGGTCAGGAAACGCGCATTGGGGGGAGTGTGCCGCATGAAGTGGATATCGGCAGGCGCGGTGCTGCGGTTTGGAATTCCGGTCATATGAATTCCGTTAAGGAACTGTTAAAGTTCATCTGTACTTAACCGACAGCGGAGTGCAGCATGAGGGCCAGACTGGCCATGGCAATACTGATCGCACTGCTGGCCGCCTCATGTGGAGGCGGCATGGGCGCTTCGCTGGTGATGGACGGCCCGGATGGGGAGATCCGGCTGACGGGGGAGAGCGGGGGTTTCGAGGGCTGGCAGCAGTGGCAGCAGATCCTTGAGGATCCGGGTATTGCCGGTGTTGACTACGACCCGCAGGGAATCACGGTGAACTACAGGAGCGATGCCAGCTTCGAGCTGAGCGGCAGCTTCGCCCCACCTCCGGGGCACCGCGCGGCGGACTTCCCGAATGCGATGCTCAGGCAGGACAGCCGCTACGAGCAGGTGACGGACCACATCAGTGGCCGCTTCGGGATCCCGATCGAGCAGCAGGTCTATGCACACGGCGTGCTGATGGCCAGTTTCCGCCTGCCGCTGCTGGTGGACGGGGAACAGGTGATTGAAGGCATCCGCAGCGAGTACCCACTGCAGGTGGAGGACGTGAGCTTCAGCCGGCTGATCAGCCCGGCGCTCAACCCGAATGACCGATTCTTCGTGCTCAGTGACAACGAAGGCGGCTGGCAGTGGGGGATGTACCGCTGCGGCGTGCCAGCGGCCTGGGAGCGCAGCACGGGCGACCCGCAGCTGCTTATCGGCGTGGTGGACAGCGGCTGCTGGCGCGGGCATGAGGAGATCGGCAGCGGTGTGATTGACCCGCAGCTGGCCTTCCCGCAGGCGAGCTGTGACCTGCTTGACAACGACACTGACGTGAATGATACGGACGGGCATGGCACGGCGGTATGCAGCGTGATCGCCGCCAACACCGGCAACCTGAGCGGGCTGGCGGCGGTGCTGCCGGGCAGCAGGGTGCTGCCCCTGCGCGTCGGCAGCGGTTCGGCCACGACTCATGCACGGGTTGTGGCGGGCTGCATGCTGGCGGCGGAACTGGGCTGCCGGATCGTCAACCTGAGCTGGTCCTCGGCCACGCCCAGCCACCAGCTGAGCCTGATGGCACAAGCTCTGGACAGCCAGGGCGTGCTGCTGGTGGCGGCGGCTGGCAACAATGGGACGGACGCTGCACGCTGGCCGGCGGCCCACAGCCTGGCCTGCGGCGTGGCGGCGAGTGATGCTCAGGACAGCCTGGCGGAGGGAAGCAGTTACGGTGACTGGTGCGACATCAGTGCACCGGGCAGCGGCTTCAGCGTGCCCGATATCCGCCGCGAGAACCTCTACATTGACAACTCTTCGGGCAGCAGCCTGTCCGCCGCGCTGGCGAGCGGCTGCTTCGGCCTGCTGTGGTCCATCTCACCCGGCCTCGATCCGGGTTCACTGCGCTCACTGGTTTCGGGGTCCGCGCTGCCACTCAATTCAGGCGGCCCCTCGCGCCTGGACCTGCCGGCGGCGATGCTGGCAATGGACCAGCCGCAGATCAGCCTGGAGGCGCCGGCCAGCCTGCTGCAGCAGGACTTCCTCACGCTGCAGCCCACGCTGTCCGGCAGCTTCCGGGCGGTTGAACTGTGGATCGACGGCGAGTACGTGATGAGCCGCAATGAGGCACCCTGGCAGCTGATGGCGGACCTGCGTGAGCTGCCGGCAGGCCGGCACAGTCTGGAGCTGCGTGCGGTTGCCAGTTCCGGCAGCCAGTATGCCAGTGCCGGTTTCGAATTCCTGCACCAGGCCCCGGCCGTGGCAATGCCCTGGAGCGCTGGCTTTGAAACGGCTGATGCGGCACGGACTTACAGCCTGGACATCGGCGGCTACCGGCGCGAGTTGCTGGATGGACTGACAACGGTGGCCGGCATGCAACCGGCGGTGGAATATACCAATGCCGGCGGGCTGGGATGGCAGTCCAAGGCAACGAATGCCTGGCAGGGAGAGCGGGTGAACAGGCTGGCCTGGGACGGCGGGCAGGACACTGCGCGGATGCTTGCGCAGGTTTCCGAGCCCGTCAGGCTGGTCGGCTATGAACTGCCGACTTTCAGCATGGCCCTGCGCCAGCAGCTTGGCAATGCTCATGCTGCGCTGCTGATCAGTGCGGATGGTGGCACCAGCTGGCAGGCGCTGGAGGAAGTGAATGGCCTGCCTGTTGTGATCACTGGCGACAGCTCCGGCTGGCAGCTAAGGCGCTATGACCTGGCGGGCCATGCCGGCGAGACGGTACTGCTGCTCATGCTGGTGCAGATCGATGCAGGGGAGCATTCGGCCGGGCAGTACATCGAAATTGACGCACTGGGGATCGCCACCGGATTCCAGCCCAGCCTGCCGGTCGCTGCGGGGGTGTCGCTGGACAGTGCTGTGATCGGCAGCGTGGCCGGACGCAGCTTCCTCAAGGCCCAGCTGACTGGTACGAAGGATGTGCAGAAGGCGGTCTACTGGCTGGACTGTGAGCCTTACAACGTGCAGGGGCCGGAGGACAGCCTTACGGAGGCTGTGATCGGCAGCAGCCTGCCGGGCGTGCTCGGCCTGCCGGCGCTGGATGGCAACCGGCATGCCGTGCTGCGGGTGGATTACTTCGATGCCAACGGCTCACAGGGTCCGCGCCTCGAGCTGCCGGTCTGGATCTTCAACCAGCGCGGCGATGCCAATGCTGATGGCGTGGTGGACCTGCTGGACCTGCAGGCCTACGAAGGCCTCTATGGGGCAAGGCAGGGCGAGGACGGCTACGAACCCTTCATGGACTCCGACATGGACGGCGTGGTCACAGAACTGGACAGCAGTGCCGTGGCCTACAACCTCGACTAGTCCGCTTCTTCCAGCGGGCGGCCGAGGAAGGCCACTATGTAGGGATGCAGTTCCGCTGACATCACCCCATTGGCAACCGGCGGGTCGGACTCCATCAGCGCCTGCGCAGCTTCCTCATCAGGTGCGCGCAGCACCACCAGCCCGATCGTGCGCATGTCGTCATACTGCGTGCGCCCGGCCAGCACCAGCGTGCCCTCATCCCGCAGGCGGGTGAGGTGTGCCACGTGTTCGCCCAGCACACGCAGCTCGTCCTCCGTCGGGCCCTCCGTCAGCATCGCCTCGCGCAGCGGGCGCAGGATGTACAGCCATTCCTTCATCAGGCCTCCTGTGCGGCCGCCTGGCCGCTGAGATAGATGTCTGCCGGGTCCTCAAGGATCGGCTTGACCTGGCCGGAGCGGATCTGCCACAGGCGGCTGCCGGCGATCCAGACCACCCCGATGCCAAGCAGCATCAACAGCGTTGCCAGCAGGCTGACGGAAATCGCGGAGACATCCGGCGGGCTGGCTGACAGTTTCGGCAGGTTGGCTTTCAGGATGTTGTACAGGCTCACCATGCAGGTCAGCATCATGAACACGGCGGGCAGCAGGGTGAACCACATCGGCCGGGCGCGCACAGCGAGCCAGATGCTGACTGCGGCCAGCGTCAGCGCAGCCATCAGCTGGTTGGCGGTGCCGAACACCGGCCAGATGATCTTCCAGCCGTTCGGCACGGCCACTAGCAGCATCGCGATCACACTCAGGCCGGAGTTGAAATAGCCGTTGGACAACAGCGGCGTCATGTTGCCACTGCGCACGAAGAACCACAGCTCCTCGAACAGGTAACGGTTGAGCCGCACGGCGCTGTCCAGCGTCGTCACGAGGAAGCCCTCCACCATCAGCAGGCCGAACACGGTGCCGATGTAGACCGGGATGCCGAGCGTGTTCTGCAGGAACAGCCCGCTGCCGAGCGCGAAGCTGACGACGGGGTTGCCGCCGCCCCCCTCCGGGAACTGGATCGCCAGCAGCTGGGCATGCCCGAGCCCGGAGGAGATGGCGATGATCACGAGCACGGCCAGCATCCCCTCGGTCACCATCGCGCCGTAGCCGACGCGCCGGGCATCGCTCTCCTTGTCGCACTGCTTGGACGAGGTGCCGCTGCAGACCAGCGAATGGAAGCCGCTGATCGCGCCGCAGGCCACGGTGATGAACAGCAGCGGGAACACGAAGCCGAAGCGGGCGTTGCCATCGGCGACGGTCCAGGCCATCGCCGGGTCGGTCTGGATGCCACGCAGGCCGCCGGCGATGCAGCCCGCGAACAGCAGCGCCATCCCGCCGTAGAGCGTGAACGAGTTGATGAAGTCCCGCGGCTGCAGGATCATCCAGACCGGCAGCGCACTGGCCAGCAGCACGTAGACGGAGAGGATTGCCATCCACAGCAGGCGCAGCTGGGCGTCGCTGATGCTGCCGAAACTGACCGGGTGGTGCATCCCGGCCCAGATACTGCCGGCGGCGACGATCATCGCCAGCAGGCCGAGCAGGCGGTTGTCAAGCTTCGGGTTGCGCAGCAAGAGGCCCATCAGCGGGGAGAGCAGGGTGATGATGATCACGCTCGTGGTGGCGATCCCTCCTACGCGCACCTTCTCCACGCCATCAACCATGCTCAGCTGCCAGCCGAAGGGGTTGTCAGCCGGGAGCTGCAGCAGCGTGGCGCCGACATGGCTGCCGAGCGTCAGCGCCGAGAGATCGAGGAAGGCTGCGGTGACGATCACGATCAGCACCAGCGTGAAGCTGATGTAGAGCAGGAAGCCGGCGCGGCCGGTCAGGTTGCCGGTGATCTCGGCGATCGTGCGGCCCTTCTCGCGCAGGCTGATGAACATCGAGGTGTAGTCATGCACGGCGCCGATGAAGATCGAACCGAGCACCACCCACAGGAGCGCCGGCCAGAGGCCGTAGACGGCGGCGATGGTCGGGCCGACGATCGGGCCGGCGCCGGCAATGGTGGCGTAGTGGTGCGAGAACAGCACCGGGGTACGCGTTGGCACGTAGTCGCGGTCGTCACGCGAGCGGTGGGCGGGGGTTTCCAGCCGGTCGGTGCTGCGCAGCACGCGGCTGATCCAGCCCGAGTAGATGCGGTAGGCCAGGGTGAAGGCCGCGAGACAGCCGATGAGGATCAGCAGGACGTTCATGGGCGCATCCGTTCCGCCAAGCGTGGCGGAATCCAATTCTAGGGCAATCGCGCCGTGCGCTCAAGGGCGGCCGCTCAGGTGCGGCTTTCGATCGTGCTGCGGATCAGCTCCGCCAGCTTGCTGGGGACGATCGGCTTGTTGACGAAGTGCGCAATGCCCAGTTCTCCGGCGCTTTCCTCATCGATCAGTTCGCTGTAGCCGGTGCACAAAAGGATCGGCAGCCCGGGACGCTCGGCCAGGATCCGGCGGCTGAGCTCGTCGCCGGTGATGTGCGGCATGGTCTGGTCGGTGACGACGATGTCAATCTCCGATCCGTGCTGCTGCCAGTGCTGCCAGGCCTCGCGGCTGTCGGTGAACACCATCGTGCGGTAGCCGAGCCGCGAAAGGCCGGCATTCAGCATGTGCACGATGCCGGGCTCGTCGTCAACCACCATCACGGTCTCACTGCCACGCAGGTTCTCACGCTTCGGCTCGCCGGCGACCGGCCCCTGCTCCAACGCCTCGACGGCGGGCAGCAGGATCTGGATCGCCGTGCCCTGGCCGGGTGCGCTGTCAAGGCTGATCCAGCCCCCCATCGAGCGGATGATGCCGTGCACCGTTGCCAGGCCGAGGCCGGTCCCCTCACCGACGCGCTTGGTGGTGAAGTAGGGGTCGAACACGCGCGCGGCGGTCTGCTGGTCCATGCCGTGGCCGGTGTCCCGCACCACGAGTGAGACCATCGGGTTGCCGGCGGGCAGTCCGAGCTCCGCGGCGATCGCCTCGCTGCAGGGCTGGTTGCTGCAGCTGATGTGCAGTTCGCCTCCCCGCTCACGCATCGCGTGGAAGGCGTTGGTGCTGAGGTTCATCAGCACCTGCTGGATCTGCGTCTCGTTGCCAAGCACATGGCGGGTCTCCCGCAGGTCAGTGACGATGTTGATGGTGCTCGGCAGGCTGCCGCGCAGCAGGCCGACGCTCTCATGCACGATCGCAGGCAGGTCCACCGGTTCACGGGTCTGCTCGCTCTGGCGGCTGAATGTCAGCATCTGGCGCACCAGCTCAGCGGCACGCTGGCCGGCGGCACGGATCTCCGAGACGCAGGCCAGTGCCTCGCTGCCATCCTCCAGCTGGTCACTGGCCAGGTCGGCGAAGCCGAGCATCGCCTGCAGGATGTTGTTGAAGTCGTGGGCGATCCCGCCGGCCAGCACACCGACCGCCTCCATCTTCTGCGCCTGCTGCAGCTGCAGCTCCATCTGCTTCGTTTCGGTGATGTCCTGGAAGGTGCCGAGTGCACCGATGTAGGCACCCTGTTCGTCAAACTGCGGGCCGGCGGTGATGCTCAGCCTGCGCCTGGATCCGTCCGGCCGGGCAATGTCAAGCTCGTAGGAAGTTGACATTCCCTTCCTGCGCAATTCCCGCTGGCGCTGCAGCAATTCGGCATTCTCCTTGTCGTAGGCGAAGTCCCACAACCTGTGGCCGAGGAGCTCAGCTTCGTCCCGGCCAAGTATCCGGCAGCCGTTTGAGTTGACAAAGACCATCTGGTTTTCATCATCCACAAGGATCATGCCTTCGGCCATCGTGTTGATCAGCTGGCGGTTACGCTTCTCGCTCGCGGCGAGTGAGTTTTCCATCAGCTTGCGGTCGGTGATGTCCGTCAGCATGCCGACGTAGCCGGTCAGCTCGCCCGAGTTGTCAAGCACGGGGCTGATCTGGGTGAACACCCAGGCGGTGCGGCCCCTGCTGACAAGGCGCAGTTCCATCTCGAGGCCGGCCTGGTTGAAGATCATCTCCATGCTCGCCTGTGCGGTCCGTTCACGGTCCTCGGCATGCACGGCATTGAGGAAGCCTTGGTCCATGCACTGCTCAGCGGTCATGCCGAACAGCTCCTCGGCCCGCGGGTTCATGTAGCGCACATTGCCATCGGGGTGCAGGTGGAAGATGCCGACGGGGGACATCTGCATCATCGATGACAGCCGCGTCTCACTGTCAGCCAGTGCCATTGCGGCGCGCCGCTGCTCGGTGACATCACGGGTGGTGCCCCAGAGCATCACCAGCCTGCCGTCCTCGACGACGCCCTGCGCACTGTTGAGGAAGAAGCGTTCACGTTCACGTTCCGGGGTGATACGGTCCTCATCGTCAACCATCCGGTACCCGCTGGCCACGAAGCGCTCGAACATCCCGAGCAGTCCGGGGCTTGGCTCCAGCATTGTGGAGAGCGCCACGCCGACAACCGAGTCCGAGTCCGGATAACCGTAGATGCCGGCAAAGACGTCGTTGCACTCGGCAATCACCAGCCGTTCATGCAACAGGCGCGCCTGCTCGGCTGGTGGCAGGTCAACCGGGATCGGCGGTTCACATTCATAGCGCCAGATCGCCTCGGAGGAGTTGGCAACGAATTCGCGGTAGCGCAGCTCGCTCTGCTGCAGGCTTTCACGGGCCTGCATCAGGTCAGTCATTTCGCTGGTGGCCCCCCAGATGCGCATCAGCGCACCGTTGTGCACTGTGCCGCTGATGTTGCTCATGAAGTAGCGCTCACTGCCATCAACCCCGCTGACCCTGTCCACCGCCTCGCTCAGCGAGTACCCGCTCTGGACGAAACGCCGCATCAGCTCGATAGTGTTGTCACCGGATATGCCACTGTTGATCTCCAGGTTCGAGCGGCCGATCAGCTCCTCGGCGCGGGAAAAGCCCCAGGACTGGGCAAACAGGTCATTGCAGTCCTCGAGGTAGCCATCCTGCAGAATGCGCTGCAGCTGCTCCTCCACCGGCAGGTCGATCGGCACGGCAGTCTCGAAGGCCATGCACCACAGGATCTGGCTGCTGTTCACGACGAATTCGCGGTAGCGCTGCTCGCTTTCGCGCAGCAGCTCCTCGGCGTGCCTGCGTTCAGTGATGTCCATTTCAGTGCCAAGGGCCCGCAGCGCACGTCCGTCCGCGCCACGCTCGATGACCTTGCCGCGGGAGAGGGTCCAGATCCAGTGGCCTTCCTTGTGCCGCAGGCGCTGCTCCACCTCAAACTGGTCGCTATCGCCATTGATCACGGACTGGATCCGGTCCTGCACATAGCGTCGGTCAGTGGGGTGGATGGTACTGATCCATGTATCAAAGTTCCAGGTCAGCCCGGATGCGGCATGGCCGAGGATCTGGGCAAAGCGTTCATTGAAGGTCACGCGTCCACTGAGTACGTCGAGGTCCCAGGTGCCCAGCCCACTGGCATCCAGTGCCAGTTCGTAGCGCTGCTCGCTCTCCTCCAGGCGCTGCATCACGCTCAGGTTGTCAGTCACGTCGCGGCTGGTACCCCAGGTGGCGATGAGCTGGCCGTCCTCCACCAGGCCGGTGGCCTTGTAGATGTACTTGCGTTCGCTGCCGTCGACATAGCGCACAAGCATCAGGTCATCCTCGGATCGGTATCCGTTCCGGATGAAGCTGGTCATCATGTCATTGACATGCTGGATGCGGCTGGCGTTGGCAATGTCCAGCAGCGACTGTCCCTTGATCTGCTCGGCCCGTTCAAGGTCGTAGACCCGGGCCATCAGGTCATTGCACTCCGCCATCCGGCTGGAGGTCGCCATCAGCCGTACCTGTTCCGGCAGTGGCAGGCTGGTCGGGATCGGCGGGTCGTATTCGATGCGCCAAATGGCCTCCGTGCTGCGTTCCACGAGTTCACGGAAGCGGGCCTCGCTGACCTCAAGTTCACGCTGCAGCTGGATCAGGCGGGTCATGTCGCGGCATGTGCCCCAGATCGAATGCAGCCTGCCATCGACGACCTTGCCCTCGGAGTTCATCATGTATTCGCGGACCGAACCGTCGCTGTAGATGTTTGTGACCACCTCATCGAGCAGCACGAAACCCTTGTCTATCAGTTCCCCGGCATCAAAGGTGGTACTTGCCAGCCGGTCATTGCGGATGATCTCGGTCACGTTCCCGCCGATGATTGACGAGGCCTCCTCAAGGCCGAAGAATTCCGCCATCAGGTCATTGCACTGCCTGAGGATGCCGTGGCGGTGCATCAGGGCAACCTGTTCCTCGCGCGGCAGGGAGACCGGCACCGGCTCCTCGAAGTCAATGCGCCAGATGGCTTCGGTGCTGCGCTCCGCCAGTTCGCGGAAGCGGGCCTCGTTGGCAGCCAGGCGCTGTTCAGCCAGTTTGCGCTCGGTCACGTCCATGTGCGTTCCGATTGCACGAAGCGGCCTGCCATCCGCATCGCGCTCGGTGACGCGGCCCCGGCTCTGGACCCAGATCCAGCTGCCATTCCTGTGCCGGATGCGGTACTCGCTCTCATAGCGGGGGGTTTCCCCATGCA
This sequence comes from Planctomycetales bacterium, assembly GCA_022646745.1. Classification (GTDB taxonomy): domain Bacteria; phylum 4484-113; class 4484-113; order 4484-113; family JAFGCY01; genus JAHEFU01. The sequence goes on from CP060262.1 coordinate 2,214,390, forward strand.
CATGGCGGTCAAACAGCTGGTTCACCCTGTCGACATCCATCGGATGGATCAGGGTGACGAGCTTCTCCACCGTCAGTTCCAGCTCACCGCGGCTGAAGCCCAGCTGCTCCAGCAGCTTGTCATCCACCTTAACTTCCTCAGTCAGCAGGTCGATGTCCCAGGTGCCGAGCTGTGCACCATCCATTGCCAGTTCGTAGCGCAGTTCCTGCTGCCGCAGCTGCTCACGCAGGTCGAGGCTGTCTGTCAGGTCGCGGCATGTGCCCCAGATGCGGACCAGCTCTCCGTCCACGAATTCACCGTCCGTGTTGTAGAGGTACATCCGGCTGCTGCCATCCTCATAGTCGATCTGCAGCAGTTCGTCGCGCATGCGGAAGTCATTGTCAATCAGCACACGGATGCGCAGTGGATTGCGCACCAGACGGCTGACCTTGTTTATCTCACTGACACGCTTGCCGTGGATCTGCTCAATCGATTCCACGCCGTAGAGCGTCGCCATCTGGTCGTTGCATTCCACCAGCACGCCACGTTCGGCGAACAGGCGGATCATCTCATCCGGGTTGAGCCCGCGCGGGATCGGTGGCGAGTACTCGATGCACCAGATTCCCTCCTGGGCCTTGTCAACGAGGCGCCGGAAGCGTTGCTCGCTGAGTTCCAGCTCGGATTGCATCGAAAGCAGTTCTGTTACGTCGCGGCTGGTTCCGCGGGCCTCAACCAGCCTGCCGTCCTCGATGACGCCTATGGCATTGTCAAGGTAGGTCCGGCTGCTGCCATCCGGGTAGCTGAGCGTCATGCGCTCCTCACTGAAGCGGTACCCGTTGCCGATGAAGCGCTGCGCCCGGTCCAGTGCCATGGACAACCCGCATTCTGACATCAGTTCCCGCACCTTGCGGCCCTTTACCTCGCTGGCTAATCGCAGGCCGTACATCTCCGCCATGTGGTCATTGCAGTCGACCAGCACACCATTCTCACGGATCAGGCGGACCTGTTCCTCCAGGGACAGGTCCACGGGGACCGGCGGGTCGTAGCTGATGCGCCAGATTGCCTCCGAGGACAGCTCAGTCATCCCGCGGTAGCGCGTCTCGCTGGCCTGCAGCTTCTCCTGGGTGAGGAACTCCTCCGTCACGTCCCGGGTGGTGCCTTTCACCGACACCAGGCAGCCATCGACAATCTGGCCGTTGGCATTCTCACGGTGGATCCGGCGCCTGCCATTCTTCCGGGCCAGGCGGATATCCAAGTTGCGGTACAGGTACCCGCCTTCCACGAAGGTCCGCGCATATCCGCCGCCAATCTCAAGGCCTCCCGCTTCATGCAGATCCTCCAGCAGGCGGCCTCGCACGTCTGCCGCGGTCTCGCAGCCGTAGTAGGTTGCCATCAGGTCATTGCAGTCGGCAATGCGGCCACTTGCATAGATCAGCCGGACCTGCTCATCCAGTGGCAGGTCTGTCGGGATCGGGCTGTCGAACTCGATCCGCCAGATGCCCTCAGAACTCTGTTCGGTGAGTTCACGGTAACGCTTCTCGCTGGCAGCGAGGTCCCGCTGCATGTGCAGCTTCTCAGTCACGTCACGGCTGGTGCCCCAGATCATGCGCAGCCGGCCGTCCTGCATGATGCCGCGCGTGCTGCTGATCAGGGTCAGCTGGTTGCCATCGGCATCCACTGAGTGCTCCTCAACATCATCGGTGCGGTAGCCACTGGTGATGAATGCTCTGAGCAGCATCCGCGCCTGCCCGATGAACTCCACAGGGTAGATCTCCAGCAGCCTGCGGTTCAGCACCTCGCCGATGTCATCACGTCCGAAGAAGGCTGCGCTGTGGCGGTTGCCTTCTGTGATGTAGCCGCTGTGCAGCATGTGCTCGACCTGCTCCTCGATCGGCAGGTCGGTCGGCACCGGTGGTTCGAAGCTCAGGCACCAGATGTTGTCAGCTGTGCTGTCAATGTACTGCCGGAAGCGTTCCTCGCTGGTCTCCAGGCTTGACAGGGCCTGCATGCGGTCCGTCACGTTGCGGCTGTTGCCCCACAGGCTGACCAGCCGGCCGTCCCGGATGATGCTCGTGATGTTCTGTTCGTCGTAGCGCCGCTGCCCGTTGCCAAGCTCGCGCACGCGCATGTAGTTGCTCACGCTGTAGTTGTTGTCAATCAGCAGGCCGGCGCGGTCAAGCAGCACGCTGTCACCGCCCATCAGCTCGGTGACAGGGCGTCCCACCAGCTCGGACGTGCTGCCAAAGCCAAGCGCCAGTGCGAAGGGCAGGTTGCATTCCGCCAGCACAGCATTCTCGACGGTCAGGCGCATCTGCTCCTCACGGGGCAGGGAGGTGTCCACCGGCTCCCGCATGTCGATGCGCCAGATCGCCTCAGTGGAGTGTGAAATGTAGTCACTGAAGCGCTGCTCGCTGATCTCGAGGCGCATCTTGGACTCCAGCCGGTCGGTCACATCCGTGATCATGGACTGGATCGCGTCCTCCCCGCCGTAGCGGATCGGCTTGGAATGGATCTCGCCCATGAAGCTGCTGCCATCCGCGCGCACAAACGCGAATACCTGCGGCGGAAAGCCGGTCTCGCCGGCCTGCATGCGCCGGTAGCGCTCACCGGCGACCTGATGGAAGTCCTCGCGGAAGTGGTCCACCGGCCTGAGCCCGATCATCTCCTCAGGGCTGCCGTAACCGAACATCTCAGCCATCCGGCGGTTGACGAAGCGGAACTGGTCATCGCACTGGATCGAGATTGCCAGCGGACTGTTCTCGGTCAGCGCGCGGTAGCGCTCCTCACTTTCAAGGATGCGCTGGTGCTGTTCATGGCTCTCGGATATATCAATAATCAGGCCTTGTACCGCCAGCCTTCCGTCTATCTCAACAGATGTGGGATAGATCATTCCGCGGAAGGTGCTGCCATCGGCCCGCAGGAAGTCGTATTCCTGGGGATCCATGTTGCAGATGGTGGTTTGCAGCAGGTGATTGCGCCTGCTGGCAGTCTCGCGCTGGTCAACCACAATCATCTCGACTGCACGCAGACCGATCATGTCTTCAGCGCTTTCGTAAGCAAACAGCCTGGCCATCCCTGGGTTGGCATAGATGAACCGGCCATCAATATGGATGCTGATTCCCTGTGGGCAGCTTTCAGCGAGCTGGCGGTATCTTTGTTCACTTTCGCTGGCGCGCTTCAGCAGAAGCTGAGTGGCCTCGATCTCGGCCAGGTCCGGACCGGCAGGTTCAGGTACAGGCGTACGGTCCTTGCCCCGGCCGGACAGCCAGAATGTCATGGCGAGGACCGGGAGGGATTCCGTAGGGGAGTGGATCGGGGCGAGCAGGAGATCAAGCAATCCATGCAGATCAGTCTGCACAAGCCAGCTTGCAAAAATCTGAACCCAGTTAAGGTCCAAGTGCCCCATCAACCAAATCACCAGATCGAGAATTTGCGAATCGTAATCGCACAATCATTATCTGATTTTGGGATTATTAATACTATGGATTATTCTCAAATATGGGTGAAAAAAACCTTGAAAGGCCAGTCCCAATCCGGCTTCAGTCCGGATGGGAAACAATTCCATTCTGATTATTACCGTTCGTCATAACGTCAAAGAAATCCGCTTAACCGGAATTTTGCCGAATTGGACCGATCAAGCGGGATGCTTCCCCAGTCTGAACAGGGGTATAACAAAGTTGAGAGCCAGAGGGATTACCGGCCGGACACGCAACTCTTTTGGTCGTTCTCGCTTCATACAGTTGATGGTGGGACAGGAAGGGCGCAAGCCATTCCCTGGGAAACGGTAAGTGAATCTTGGAGGTTTGGCATGGACCTTTACCTGACCAGGCGGCTGGATGCCGGCTTTGAGGAGACCCTGCAGAAACTGCGTATGGCGCTTTTGTCATACGGCTTCCGGCTGGAGTCGGAGGTGTCAGTCACCGCTGGCCAGAATGGCCCGCTGGAGCTGCCCTACCGCATCTTCGCCGTGAGCAACCCGCATCTCGAATTCCCCGGCAGCCTTGGCCCGACCCCCGCTCCGCGACTGCCGCTGCATATCGTTGTGCAGCGTGACCGCGACGGGAAGATCGAGGTCAGCGCAATGGACCCGGTGAAGGTAATGCTCGCTGCACTGGGTGAGGGACACATGGAGGAGGCGCAGCAGACCCGTGGGCGGATGCTCAGGCTGCTGGACTACATGAATCCAGTGAATTCACCGGTGCAGGCGGCGTAGGTACGGAGTGTAGCTCTTAGAGCTACAAGGCCTTGTCGGTCCAAGACCGACACTCCACTCCTAGTGCAGGCGCCAGGGCCATTCGCCCTGCTGCAGGATCACCATCGTCATGCCAAGCATGATCATGAATGTGCTTACCGCCTGCAGGGTCATCAGCACCGGCAGCAGCCGGCCTTCCAGCAGCAGCAGGCAGACCAGGCAGAGGTGCGGCAGCAGGATCAGCGTCAGCGTAAGCGGATCCGAATAGTCGATGATGAGCAGCGGGTTGCCGGCGAGGCTGGTGTAGTACTGCAGCGCGAACACAGCGAAAGTGCACAGCAGTGCGAAGGCACTTACGAAGGTCATCGCCTTGGTGAAGAATTCTCTCGTTTCAACATCCATAGCAGTAAGTTGGCCCGGCTCGCAGACCGGGACTGAGGGGCATTTGCCCTTCCTGATACTGATCGGAGGATTACCCGCAATAGGTAACCCCTGTTCCGCCCAGATTGTACATTGCCCCGCCGGAAATCCCGGCCAGAGCAGATTTTAACAGAATATCAGGTCAGCTTCCCGCCTGAATTTCCAGCTGTCCCATCCGTCTCCATTCCCGCCACATGCCCGACCGTGCGGATGAACTCCGCCTCCAGTCCGTCCCAGTTGGGTCGCGATTTGAGATCAGCCATGCTGGCCTCCAGCCGGATCTTTCCCTGGTGGATGATTGCGAGGCTGGTGCAGAGCTTTTCCACCACTTCCATCACATGGCTGGAGAACATGATGGTTACTCCCTGGGCCACGCGGCGCTGCAGCAGCTGCTTGATCTGGTGCGAGCTGACCGTGTCGATGCCGTTGAAGGGCTCATCGAGGAACAGCACGCGCGGTTCGTGGATCAGCGCGCAGCCGAGTGCGACCTTCTTTCTCATGCCCTGGCTGAAGTCCACGATCAGCTTGTTGCCCGCGCTTTGCAGGTCCAGCATGTTGATCAGCTCAGCCGTGCGCTCACGGGCGGTCTGGCGGTCCAGGCCGTACATCATCCCGGTGAATTCGAGGTGCTCCGGGGCGCTCAGGCGCTCGTACAGCATCGGGTCCTCCAGCATCACGCCGATGCTGGCCTTGACGCCGATCGAGTCACCGCGCAGCTCGTGCCCGGCGATGCGGATCGAGCGGTACTCGCCGGCCAGCAGGCCGCAGAGCACGCGGATGGTGGTGGACTTGCCAGCGCCGTTGGGGCCGAGGAAGCCGTAGAACTCACCCTGCGGCACGGCGAATGAAATGTTGTCCACTGCGAGGAACTTGTCGTAGCGCTTGGAGAGGCCATGCACCTCCACGGCCAGCGGGCGCTGCACCGGAAGTTCAGGCTGGGGCGGAGTGGCAGGATCGGGAGCCTGCCTGGCGAATCCTTCAGCGTCCCCCGCAATATGCTCGTGATCCATCATGTCCATTATATTTTGCGCGCTGCTCAGCGGCCCGTCATCCGGCGAAACAGCACCATCAGGCCGACGATCACGAACATCGCCGGGCCAAACAGGATGAGCAGCAGGTCGGCGATGCGCTCCACGATCCAGGGTGTCGGTTCGTCATCCTCATCAGCCGGGCCGAAGATCGAGCTGACCGTCTCATAGCCGATCAGCCAGCCCAGCCAGTGCTGGTAGAGGCTCTCTGAGGCGTCATCATCCCCGAGGCCATATCGGTCGGCGAGGCGCATGCCGAGCACCATCGCGATGCCGAAGCCGAAGTAGAGTGCCACGAGGATTGCGGAAGCGCCGGTGCCCACCCAGAGAGGATAACGGACGCCGGCTCAGCGCAGCCTGGCCCCCGCGGCGATTGCAGCCTGGCTGATCTCCTCTATCTCCGCATGGTCGGACAGTGGCAGGGTGACCGCCGGGCCGGCCATCTGGCGGATGTATATCCGCACGGCCGGCCGCCTGCCAAGCTGCACTGCCTCCAGCCGGGTGATGTCAGCCAGCCGGATCTCGCTTTGGCGGCGCTTCTCACGAAAGGCCATCCGCCGGTCGGTCAGCACGGCGGACAGTCCACCACGCTTGAGGATGATGACGTACACCACTGCGCCGATTGCCATGCAGATGGCAACGGAAATCGCGATCCAGTCACCCATGTCGCGTGTCCTGGCAACATGCTGGCTGGATTGCCCGGCAAAGATCGTCCCGCTGGCCGCTGCGATCGCGCCGATCACCGCCGCGCCGTTGTTCTGCTTGCGCTTGCCGCCGCAGCAGGACCGGCCCCAGCTGCGGAGGAACTGTTCACCGGGCTGCAGGCTGAGCCAGCCCGGGGGACCCTGGCCGGCCCCCCGGACTGCTGATGACAATGGTACTAATATCGACATTGCTTGCTCCATCGGCCCGCTGAAACCGTTGCCAACGACGGGCCCGCGGCTGCTGATCAGCCCTTGCCGCCCTGCGGCGGGTTGTTTGTCACATTTGCGTGGTGCTGCATGCCCATCGAGGCCATGCCGCTCAGCCCGCCGAGGTTCATGCTGTCAATTGCGCTGGAGGGCACGATCATCAGGCTGCCCTTCTCCTTGAGGCCCTCGAACAGCATGTTCATCGCACGCAGGTGCAGGGCGGTCGGGTTGTCAGCGTACTGCTCGGCGGCCTCGGCGAATGACTTGGCAATCTGCTTCTCGGATTCACCGAGGATCACACGCGCCTGGCGCTCACGCTCGGCCTGGGCCTGGCGGCTCATGGAGTCCTGCAGGTTCTGCGGGATGCGGATCTCACGGATCTCGACGGACTGCACGGTCACGCCCCAGGGCTCAGTGCGGCCGTCGATGATCTCCTGCAGCTGGGCGTCCAGCACGTCGCGGCCGACCAGCAGTTCCGCGAGCTGCGTCTTGCCGATCAGGTCGCGCAGGGCTGTCTGGGCAGCCCAGGTGACACTCTCCTCGAGCTTCTCCACCTCAAGCGCGGCCTTCTTGGCATCGTAGACCAGCCAGAACATCACGGCGTCGACATCGACGGGCACGGTGTCCTTGGTCAGCGTCTCCTCCGCCAGCAGGTCGGCAGTCTTGACGCGGGTGTCAATCCACTTGGCAACCTGGTCCACGAAGGGCACGAGGAAGAACATGCCGGCCTTGTAGGTGGCATGGTACTTACCGAGCTTGAGCACGATCACGTGGTCCCACTGGTCGGCGACCTTGAGGCAGGTCAGCATGATCATCGAAAGGATGAACAGCACGACGAAGGCCACGATGCCGAAGGCGATCGCGCCCAGCGCCAGGCCGGTGACGAGGCCCACCACGCTGCCAAGCAGCAGCAGGATGAACCAGAACACGGCGATCGGGTGGATCTTGCCGCTCTCCGAGGTGGCGGACTGGATGCCACCGCCGGTCTGAGGTATGTGAACGTATGTCATTGCCATCTCCTTTTGTCTGTTGTTTCCCCCGCCTGTGCGGAGACTTGCCATCTGCTTGCGCTTCTCCACCGAGACCGCGACAGCGATCATGATGACTGCAAAGGCGACAATCGCCGAAACCACAATCGCCGCCTCATCATCACCGCGCAGCAGCGCCGGTTGCCAGTAAAAGCCCATGCTCAGGCCTCCCGTCCGAGGATTTCCCCGGTCAGTTCCTGGATCTGCCGCGCGCTGTAGCCGAGGTTGCGCAGCTGGCGCACGGTCTCGCGCAGCTGCGCGATGCCGGGCAGTTCATCCAGGCCGTTGCCAGCGCTGCCCTCGTTCGGGTCGACGGCGAAGGTGCCGACGCCCCGCTTGCGCGAGAGGTAGCCCTCGCGCTCGAGGTCGGAATAGATCCGGCTGACGGTGTTGGCGTTGATCCCCAGCTGCAACGCCATGTCCCGCACCGTTGGCAGCTGCATGCCGCTGGGCAGCTTGCCACGGTCGATCAGGTACCTGATCTGGTTCTTCACCTGTACGTAAATCGGCACTTCGCTCTCCAGGTTCACGCGGATGGTGAGTTTCTCAGTGCTTTCCATGAATCCTCCTCCCGGCGGGACCGGTATCCATGGCTGGTTTCCTCGCAATGGTCAGCATGGCGATCAGTCCAGTGGGCGCTTGAACCACATGTGGATGTAGGTGCTGCCGGATTCGACGATGCCGGTCAGCTCCCAGCCCTGCAGGCCGAGCTCGCGCAGGCTTTCATCGCAGGACTTGATCTTGGAGTTCTCCACCTGCATGCGCAGGTACTCCCAGCGCGTTCCCTTTGTATCTGATCTGGCCATTGTTCTCCTCCACTAGACAAACGGTGTACTAGTGAACTAGGACAATATTAACCTAGAAGATAGTGGAAGTCAAGTGGATTTGCAGCTAAAGCCGCAAATCAGGGAACAGGGAACTGGGAGCAGGGAACTGGGAACAGGGAACTGGGAACAGGGAACTGGGAACTGGAGTGGTCAGTGGGCAGTGGGCAGTGGGCAGTGGGCAGTAGCTGCGACTTCCAGTCGCCGGGGAGAGGTTTAAGGTTGGAGTTTGGAGTGGGGAGGTGCGCAACTTGTTTGCGCACAATGGGAAGGGGTGGAGAAGGCAAAGGGCAGGAGCAGAAACAGAATCAGAAGCAGAAACAGAATGAGAAGCAGAAACAGAATGAGAAGCAGAATGAGAAGCAAGAGGATGCAGCAGCGCGCCCCGGGCGCGATTGGGAAAGGATGTGGCGAGGTGGGCGCGGCGTCGATGAAGACGGGCGGCGGTAATACCGCCGCCGGGATGGGGTGTTACTCCATCCCTATGTCATGCAATTGGCATGCATGGCAAACGCCAAGCTTACAGCTTGGCCTCCTGGCGGGACTGGCCTCCCTCCGTTGTCAGCTTTACAGCTGACCTCCCTCCGTTGTGCGACCTGCGCCGCACATCCGTTGTCAGACTGTCGTCTGGCCTCCGGGTAAAAAAATCCTCGCCCTGTCACCATTGTGACTCTCAGGCGAGGACTCTCGGGTGGTGCGCCGCACTGCCAACTGCAGTGCTGTGCCCGATGCGGGCAGGGCTACACCTGCGGGAAGCAAGGACCTGCTTCCCGAAGGGTCAGAGGTCGCGGTAGCTGAAGTTTTTGTCAAAGCCGTCGCGGGCCTTGCCATCCACTTCAACATAGGGGTAGATCAGGAAGTTCAGCGGTCCGTCCTGCACGCCGGGGATGGCGAGGTCACGGCCCATCACGAACTCGATGCGGTCGTTGTCAAGGTTGCCGAACAGCTCTTCACGGCGCTCCGGTGCCTTGGCGACCTCACTGGCGTCGATCGGGATCCAGCCCTCGCCGTCCACGTAGAACTCCGCCCAGCAGTGGTAACCGCCGACAACTCCCGCGGGGGCGTCATTCGGGATCGGGAAGCCCATCAGGAAGCGGGCCGGCACGCCGAGGCTGCGGCTCTCGCCGATGAACAGGCTGTGGAAATCCGTGCAGTTGCCATAACGGGCATCGCAGGCCCAGGCAGCGTCACCGCGGCCCCAGCCATCACGGCTCTTGTCGTAGACGACGGTCGTGACGATGTTGTCATACAGCGCGCGGGCGATGCCGTAGTCGTCGGTCTGGCCGGCGGCGATGCGCTTCGCTTCATCGGCCACGTCACCCTCGAGCGAGACCATGTTGTCAGGCTTGAGGAAGCGGTCCAGCATCGAGGCGTCGGTGTCATAGCCGTTGGCATAGCCGTAGCGCTCGACCTGGTAGGTCACGTTGACCGGCAGGCGGCCCTCGCTGTCCGGCTCGATCGCCAGCAGGTCAACCTGCAGGAAGCTGTTGCCGTACTCCGGGTCCTTGACCATCTCGTAGGAGAGGTCACCGGCATCCCAGCCCAGCACCGTCTGGCGCTCATTGCTCGGCGGCACGGGGATCCAGACATAGGCCGACTGGGCTCCCTCGTCCACGGCGGGGATGAACACGCCGTAGGTGAATTCCATCTTGCGCGGCTTCAGTGCGCCGTCCATCTCATCCTGCTGGGCCTGGGCCTGGCCGAGCAGTCCGATGGACAGTGCAAGCAGCGCAAGGGAAAGCAGCTTGCGTTTCATGCTTACTCCTTATATATATGGGATTAAACGGGACGTGTCCGGTCCCGGATAGTAATGTAGCCTACCGTCGGACGCGATTTGTTGATTTAGTGTTCTCATTTGAGGAGAGGGCTGAGCATGGAGCTGCAGAAATTCTGGAAGTACACGGTCTACAAGGAGGTGGAATTCGCCGCCTCGCATTTCCTGCGCGAGTACCACGGCAAGTGCGAGCACCTGCACGGGCACAACTACGTGGTGCGGGTCTACGTCAGCGCGAATGAGCTGGACGGCGAGGGTATGGTGTACGACTTCGTGAAGCTCAAGCAGGTGATGAATGATGTGTTCTACGAGCGCTTCGACCATAAGCACCTGAATAACATCCCGCCCTTTGACGAGATCAACCCTTCGGCGGAGAACATCGCGACCTGGATCGGCGAGCAAATGGGCGGCCTGCTGGACGACGGCCGGGTGCGGGTGACGGAAGTGCGGGTCTGGGAGACGGCTCGCAATGGGGCGATTTACAGGAGGTAGTTGTCAGTGGTCAGAGGTCAGTGGTCAGTGGGCAGTAGCGGCGGCTTCCAGCCGCCGGGGTAGGTTGGAGGTTGGAGGTTGGAGTGAGGAGGTTGGAGGATAGGCAGTAGGCAGAAGGTAGTAGGCAGAAAGCAGGGGGCAGGGGGCAGGGGGCTATGATGGGCAGGTCACATCGGGGAGTGGAACATGGACAGAAAGATATTCGTCGGGATGTGCTCGGCACTGCTGGTGCTTGTGCTGGTGGTGATCGGCATGCTGCTGTGGATGCAGCAGAAGGGTACGTTCAGCCTTGCCAACCTGATCCTGGCACCGCAGCAGCAGGATGCAATGCAGCTGCAGAACAGTTCAGACTGGCAGCTGCGCGAGGATGCGGTCTGGATGTACTACGGCATCGGCCAGCCGGTTGACGACGAACAGGCCGAGCAGATGCTGCGCCGGGGCTACGCACAGGGGGACATGCTGGCCGGTGGGCACCTGTACACCCTGCTGGTTGGTGCGGACGACGGACCGAACAGGCTGGTGGAGGCGGATGAGATCTTCTACGAGTCATACCCCGTCCTGTACGAGCTGTCGGAGAATGGCAACGTGGAGGCCAGCTTCCTGCTGGCATGGATATACTTCGGCAGTGATGACCCGCAGTGGAGCGATTTCTGCCGGAACGCCGCCCGCAATGCGGCCCAGGCGCATTACGTTCCGGGCCTGCAGCTGTATGGCTACATGCTGCGGGAGGGCAAGCATGTCGAACGGGATCCGGCGGATGCCATGCAGTGGTACCGCATCAGCGCACAGCAGGGCTGCATCTACGGACGGCTGGGAATGGCGGAGGTATATGCGGATGTGGACTACCCCAACTATGACGTGACTGAGGCGCTGAGGATCCTCGACGAGGTGGTGCAGGAGGGGGAGCTCAGTGCACACAAGCAAATAGGCGAGATTCATGAACTTGGCAACGGTGTGGCGGTGGACCGTGAGCTGGCGCGCCAACACTATGAGCTGGCGATCGCTGATGGCGACGTGGAAGCACGGCTGAAGCTGGCGCGCTGCCTGCTGCGCAGTGATGCACCGAGTGCCGCGGACATCGAGGAAGCCGCGGAGCTGTTGCTGCAGGTGGATGAACTGTGGTCGCTGGTACCGGAGGATCGCAGGGGTGATACGGATGAGCGCAAGCTGCTGGTGGAGCTGCAGGCGGAAGTTGAGAAGCTGGAAAGCGGGCAGTAAAGGAGAGGTAGGAGGTTGGAGTGGGGAGGTTGGACAGAAGGCAGGAGGCAAAACGAGATTGAGAAGCAGAATGAGAATGAGAAGCAGAATGAGAAAGATAAGCAGGTGGATGTAGCGGTGCGCCCCTGGCGCGATTGGTAGAGGATATGGCAAAGCGGGAGATGGCGGTGATGAAGTAGGGCGGCGGTGATACCGCCGCCGGGATGGGGTATTACCCCATTTCTACGTAATGCCATAGCGTGACTGGCACTTGCCAGGCTTACAGCTTGGCCTCCCCTAAGCAATGAGTTGTGAAGAGTGAGCAATGAGTGTTTTGCAGGTCGAAGTTTCCACCAGCCCATCTCAGGTTCATGGTTCATTGCTCATCACTAGCCAGCCCGGAATGTTCCGGCTGCATCCTGCTGCGCGGGACTGACCTCCATCCGTTGCCAAGCCTACAGCCTGGCCTCCGTGCGAGCTTGTACCCAAGCACAACGTAGTGCCTGGGCTAACGATAGTCCTGTCTCAGTTGCGATTCTTATTGAAATAAAGCTTAATTGACTGTATGGTTTATCTAGCCGGAATCTAATGCGGCCGGCCATGTGCTGCCGTCCGTACCGGAAAGGAAGCTCATATGGCCAGAACAGTGCTCATTGCATTACTGTGCTGCCTGATCCTCGTCTCCTGCGGTGGCGGGGGCGGAAATACCCCTGACCCTTCCACTGACAGGCCACTCCTCGATAAGCTGCCCGAGGAGCTGCGCAATCCCGAGACCCCGGCCGGGGTCGACCCCGTCATCTTCGGGAAACTCGTCGCCCGGCTCCAGCAGGTGGTGCTGGAGAACCCGCGCGGTGCAGCCGCCACGGCGGAGGATGCAGCATCCGCGGTGCAGCTGGAATGGGATCAGTCCATGTCCCGCCTGCACTGGATGCACCGCATGAAGGGCGACTATGACAACAACGGGGAGGTGAACATCTCCGACATCACACCGATTGCTCTGTACTTCGGCCAGAGCGGGCCCTTCGCTGACGACAGCCCGCAGAAGGTCGTGGACGGAGATGGCAACGGGGAGATCAACATCGCGGACGTGACACCGATCGGAATCAACTTCAGCCGGCGGATCACCGGGTTCAGGCTGTTCACCAGCAACGATGGCGACGACCTCTCCCTGCCGGCGATCCAGCTGCCTGCGGTGCAGACCATCGCCTTCGCCGACGGCACTGTGCTGCCCGGCGGCCTGCGCGAATTCGAGCTGCCGGTCACGCCGGACAGCAGCGGTCACTTCTTCTGGCTGCGCCCGACTGACGGCGAGGAGCTCGGCATTGCCAGCAACATCGCCGGCCCCGGACGCTTGCCAATCGCCGTGCTGTCGGTGCGCCCCTGGATCGGTGAGCCGGCCGGCGCTGACTTCAACGGCGGCAGCAGCTCATCGCCACTGGGGCTCGTGCTCAGCTACGAGTTCGACGTCCAGGATGACGGCACCTTCGAATTCAACGGGCCAGCGTCCGTTGTCAGCAGCGACCTGCCCGGACTGGGCAGTTACACCGCCAGGCTGCGCGTGACTGACCAGAACGGCACGATGGCAAGCGTGCGGCGCCAGTACAGCGTGCTGGCGGTGAGCGGCGGCGTGGCCGAGGTCGGCATCGGCGGCGGCCAGCTCACGCTCGGCGACGTCAAGGTGCATGTGCTGCCGGGTGTGCTGCTGGGCGACGTGAATGTCAGCGCGGAACCGGCGGAACTGCCGGCGGGCCTGCCGGAGAGCTTCAACACCAGCGGGGGCGCGACCCGCATCGAGCTGTCCGACGAGGACCTGCTGAATGCACCGCTTTTGCTGGAGCTGCCCTACGATGACAGCGGGATGGAGGACGAGCGGACGGTCAGCGTGCTGTTCTTTGACGAGCAGGGCGGCTGGCTGCCGACGACACCCGTCGAGGTCAACCGGGAGCTGAACCGCATCACCGTTGACAGCCGCCGCTTCGGCGTGTTCGTGGTGGGCTGGTTCGACATCTCCAAGATCATCGGCTTCCTGCAGTCCAGCCTGCCGTTCGACCCCGAGCTGCACGGCTGGAACATCAACAACTTCGGCAACTACTTCTCACCAGGTGGCAACTGCCTCGGGATGTCAGGCTACTGCCAGTGGTTCTATACCGAGGGCCCGCATGAGATCCTGAACGGCAAGTACAGCAGTGCAGGCGGCAACCCCGTCAGCATCGCGCACCTGACCGCCGCCCGGGCCCACCTGGCCCAGAGCCAGGCCTGGGCCTTCCACTACTGGGACGGCCAGATGGCCAGTTCCGAACCGCTGGTCGGCCTGATGATGAAGGTCTACCTGTCGGTGTTCGAGGACCCGCTCGTGCTGCTGCTCGGTGTCAACGGCAGCGGACGGCACGCCTGCGTGGTGTATGACTACGACGACACGGGCTTCACCTTCTACGACGTCAACAGCAAGGACAACGAGCAGTTCCTGCCCTTCGATGGCAACGCTGGATTCGGCAGCTACGGCAGCTACAACTCCTTCGGATTCGTCGGCCTGCCCTCGCTCGGGCGCGCCGAGGACTTCAACCAGCTGACGGATGAGGCGGAAAGCGGCTTCGCGCTGTCGCAGGACATCGCGCTGACAAGCCCCGTGCCGGACCAGCTGGTGGCCGGTGACACCGTCAGCGTGACCGGCAACCTGCTGAGCGGGCTGAACGGGCAGTCGGAGGTGATTGCCTATGTCAATGGCGTGCTGTACACCCTGCCTGTCGCCAGCGGCTTCTTCAATGGCAGCGTGCCGGTGTCGACGGGTGAGAACACCATCATCCTGATGGCGGGCACGATGAGCCAGAGCGACTGGAAGCGCAACGGGGCGACGCTCGTACGCAATGTGAGCGGCATCATCGCGCTCAACAAGGTGGCGTTCTACAACTGCTGGGCCAAGAACCAGTCGGACCTCGACCTGTACGTGATCGAGCCCCAGGGTGAGGCGGTCTGGTCGCAGCGCCAGCGCAGCAAGAGCCTGCTGAGCATGGTGATGGACAACGAGAGCGGCTACGGCCCGGAGGCGATCATGCTCAAGCCTGACAACGACGGGCAGGTGCTGCCGGGCCAGTACCTCGTCAGGGTGCACTACCGCGCGGACCTCGGGGGCTTCACGCCGACGGGTCCGGTGGTCGGTCGCGTGACCGTGGTGCTCAATGAGGGCAGCGAGGACATGCAGCTGTACGCGATCCCCTACGAGCTGAAGGTATCCAACCCGGACAACATCAGCCCGGACGGAGAGGGGGATGACTGGGCGGACATCGCGCTGATCGATGTCGCCAACGGCGTGGTCACTCCGCTCACGCCCGGCGGCATGTAGTCAGTTGCAGGAAAGGCAGTGGCCGGCTGCGGGTGCACAGCCCGTGGCTGGCCACCGGCCTTTGTCAGAAATGAGTACTGAAGAGTAAGCAATGAGAGTCGAGGAGGTCGAAGTAATCTCCGATCCTTGTCAGGCTCATTGCTGATTCCTCATTGCTCATCACTTGCCAGGCCGGAATGTTTTGGCTGCATCCGGCTGCACGGGGCGGAGCTCCATCCGTTGCCCGAATGACATCGGGCCTCCGACTACCGCTGAAGCGGGTAGCTCCGTTGTCAGACTTTCGTCTGACCTCCGTTGCCAAGCTAACAACTTGGCCTCCCTAGCCGTCGCGGACGACTTCGAGCTTGATGTGCTGGTGGCGGATGATCTCGCCCTCCACCATGAACACCACGTCCTCGGCGATGTTCGTCGCCTGGTCCGCGATGCGCTCGAGGTGGCGGCTGGACATCATCAGCTCAATGTTCTGCTGGGAGTTCTGCGGGTTCGCCAGCAGGTTGGCGGTCAGTTCATTGATGATGCGCTCATTGGCGGCGTCGATCACGTCGTCACGCGCAATCACCACGCGCGCCAGGTTGGCATCGAGGTTGACTAGCGCTTTCAGGCAGTCCGACACCATCGAGCGCACCTGCTCCGCCATGCTCGTCAGCTCCGGACGCGGGATCGGGTTGGGCATTTCGCCGAGGCGCAGCGAGCTGCGGGCGATGTTGCAGGCCAGGTCGCCCATCCGCTCCAGCGTGCTGTTGACCTTGATCGAGGCCACGATGAAGCGCAGGTCGGTTGCCACCGGCTGGTGCAGGGCCAGAAGCTTCAGGCAGTTCTCCTCGATTTCCACTTCCATGTCATCGATCGCGTGGTCCAGCGCAAGCACGTCATGCGCCAGTTCGGGGCGCTGGCTTGCCAGCGAGGCGATCGCCTTCTGGATGCTCATCTCCACGAGGCCGCCGATCTCGAGGATGTGGCGCTCGATGGAGCTCATGTCGCGGGTCAGGTGTCTGTTCATTTAATTGCTCCCCTGGGCAGGCGGATCAGCCGAAGCGGCCGGTGACGTACTCTTCCGTCTGCTTCTGGCTGGGACGGGTGAAGACCTGCTGGGTCTCGCCGAACTCGATAAGTTTACCGAGAACCATGAAGGCGGTGTAGTCCGACACGCGCGCGGCCTGCTGCATGTTGTGGGTCACGATCACGATCATGTAATCCTTGCGCAGCTCAAGCAGCAGGTCCTCGATGGCAGCGGTGCTGATCGGGTCCAGCGCCGAGCATGGCTCGTCCAGCAGGATCACCTCGGGGCGGATGGCAACGGTGCGCGCGATGCACAGGCGCTGCTGCTGGCCACCGGAGAGGCTCATGCCGTTGGCATGCAGCTTGTCCTTGACCTCCTCCCACAGTGCGCTCTTGCGCAGGCAGTCCTCGACGCGGGCGTCAATCTCGCTCTTGGGCAGCTTCTCGTATAGCTTGATGCCGAATGCGATGTTGTCATAGATGCTCATCGGGAATGGCGTCGGCTTCTGGAACACCATCCCAATCCGGGAGCGCAGCAGGTTGAGGTCAAGGCCCTGGCGCAGGATGCTCTCGCCCTCCAGCGTCACCTCGCCCTCGGCACGCTGGCCGGGGTAGAGGTCGTACATCCGGTTGAGCACGCGCAGCATGGTGGACTTGCCGCAGCCGGAGGGGCCGATGAAGGCGGTCACGCGGCGGTCGTAGAGCGGCAGGTTCAGGTTGAACAGTGCCTGGCTGCTGCCATAGAAGAAGTTCAGGTTGCGCAGGGACATCTTCTCGTGCAGGTCCTGTGACGTGCTGTCATCCTCGCCGGTGTCGCGCACCATCAGCTCCGCCTTGATCGTCGGCAGCTTCGGGCGCTCGCTGAGTCCGGGGGCGCTGCCAGCGGACTCCATCTTGATCCTATCCATTCTTGCTCCTTTGCGTGCCGAGCGTGCGGGCAATGATGCTCAGCAGCAGCACTGCGGTGGTGATCAGCAGGGCGCCGACCCAGGCCAGGCGTTGCCATTCCTCATAGGGACTCATCGCATACTGGAAGATCACCACCGGCAGGTTGGCCAGCGGGTGGTTCAGCTCCAGGCTCCAGAACTGGTTGTTTAGTGCGGTGAACAGCAGCGGGGCGGTCTCGCCGCTGATCCTGGCAACGGCCAGCAGCACGCCGGTGATGATTCCGGCACGCGCGGCGCGGTAGGCCACATGGCGGATCACCAGCGAACGCGGCATGCCGAGCGCCGAGGCCGCCTCACGCAGGTGCACCGGCACCAGGTTCAGCATGTCCTCAGTGGTGCGCACAACGACCGGGATCACGATGATCGCCAGCGCGACGGCACCGGCCAGGCCGGAGAAGTGCCCGCCGAGCTCGATCTCGATCGCGCCGCCGAACAGCTTGCCGGGCATTGGGATCGCAAACTCAATGTGCGGGGCCACGAGGATCGTGTAGACGAACAGTCCGATCACGATGCTCGGTGCACTCAGCAGGATGTCATTGATGAAGCGCACGAACATCGTCAGCTTCGAGTTGCGCCCGTACTCCGCCATGTAGGTGCCGGCGAGGATGCCGATCGGCGTACCGAGCAGCGTACCGAGCACGGTCATGAACAGGCTGCCGACGATTGCGTTCAGCAGGCCGCCGGAGTCGCCCGGGGGCGGGGTCATCTCGGTGAAGACCTTCAGTTCGACGCCGGTCACACCCTCGAACAGCAGGGTGCCGAGGATCAGCGCCAGCCACATCAGGCCGATGCCGGCGGCGGCGACGCACAGCGTCATCATCACCGTGTTGCGCAGCTTGCGGCTGGCGTAGAGGCGCATGTCCATGTTCGTGGCTGACATCAGTTTCCAAGCCTCCGCTCAATCCGCATCAGCATCAGGCGGGCGGCTGCCAGCACGATGAAGGTGATCACGAACAGGATGAAGCCCAGCGCGAACAGGGTGCTGGAGTACAGGCCGGGGTCTGCCTCGGTGAACTCGTTGGCAATGGTTGCCGAGATGGTTGTGCCGGGGTCGAGGAAGGACGGGTTGATGCGGTGCGCGTTGCCGATCACGAAGGTGACGGCCATCGTCTCACCGAGCGCACGGCCCAGTGCCAGCATCCCGCCGCCGATCACGCCGACACGGGTATGCGGGATCACCACCTTGCGCACCACCTCCCAGGTCGTGCAGCCCAGCCCGTAGGCGGCTTCCTTCAGCACGGCGGGGACGGTCTCGAACACGTCGCGGCTGACGGAGCTGATGAAGGGGATGATCATGATTGACAGAATCAGCGAGGCCGTCAGCACGTTGGTGCCGTACGAACCGTTGGCAAACAGCGCATTGAGCAGCGGGATCGGCGCGAAGAACTTCACCAGGGAGGGGTTGACATGCTCGGCGAGGAAGGGGGCGAAGATGAACAGGCCCCAGATGCCGTAAATGATGCTCGGTACACCTGCCAGCAGCTCGACGGCGATGCCGATCGGCTTACGCAGGGCCATCGGGCAGGTCTCGGTCAGGAAGATGGCAATCCCGAGCCCGATCGGCATGGCGATCGCCATGGCGATGAGCGAGCTGATCAGCGTGCCGTAGATCGCAGGCAGGCCGCCGAAGATCTCCTTGGGCGGGCTCCAGCGCTGGCTGATGAAGAACTCCCAGCCGAAGGCCTGGAAGGCGGGCAGGGCGCCGCGGAACAGCGCGACCATCACCCCGGTGAGGATGATCACCACGGTCCAGCAGGCAATCAGGGTGGTGAGCGAGAATGCGCGGTCTCCCCTGGCGAAGCCGCGCAGCACCTTGCTGCGCTGCTCGGTCAGTTGCGCCGCATCCAGGCCCACATTCAGCATGGTTCCAGACATCTGCCTTCCGTTGCTTGTCCTCGCCGTTGCCGGCGGGCGGGCTGCGGCTGCCAGACAATTAACATCTGGTTGAGCCGGCTGCAGATATTGAATCAAACCAGCATGAAGATTGTGTGAAGATAGCCGTCGGATTGCGTAAATACAAAAAGGACTCCCCCCACCGCCAGGCGGGGGAAGTCCTCATGCGTCTAGGGGTAGCTCTGTTTGGGGCTAGACCAGCGGCTGGCCGTCCTCGCCCTTGATCTCACTGGACCACATCGCCTCGACGCTCTCCACCACGGAGGCCGGCATCGGGATGTAGTCGAGGCCGAGCGCTTCCTCACTGCCGTACTCGAAGGCCCACTTGAAGAACTTGAGCGCTTCGGTGGAGGAGGCGTCATCCTCGGGGGTCTTGTACATCAGGATGAAGGTGGCGGCGGTCATCGGCCAGGTGGCGTCACCAGGCTGGTTGGCGAGGATCACGCCATAGCCGGGCACGCTGTTCCAGTCAGCGCTGGCGGCCGCGGCGGCGAATGCGTCTGCATCCGGGCTGACGGTCTTGCCGGCCTGGTTGATCATGTTGCAGTGCGTCATGTTGTTCTGCTTGGCATATGCGTACTCAACATAGCCGATGCTGTTCTTGGCGCCGGCCACGTTCTGGGCCACGCCTTCGTTGCCCTTGGCACCGATGCCGACCGGCCACTCAACGGCCTTGTCAACACCGATCCCGGTCTTCCAGGCCTCACTGACCTCTGCCAGGTAGTAGGTGAAGTTGTAGGTGGTGCCGGAACCGTCTGAACGGGTGACGACGTTGATGCTGGTCTCGGGCAGGCTGACACCCTCGTTGAGGGCGGCGATCGCGGGGTCATTCCACATCGTGACCTTGCCCATGAAGATGTCGGCGAGGGTGCTGCCATCCAGGGTGAGCTGGCCGGCCTCGATGCCCTCGAGGTTGATGACGGGGACGATGCCGCCCATCACCATCGGCCACTGCACGAGGCCGCTTTCCGCCAGCTCCTCGCCGCTGAGCGGGGCATCGGTGGCACCGAAGGTGACGGTCTTCGCCTGGATCTGCTTGATGCCGCCGCCGGAGCCGATGGACTGGTAGTTCAGGCCGATGCCGGTTTCCTTCTGGTAGCTGTCTGCCCACTTGGAGTAGACCGGGTAGGGGAAGGTCGCACCGGCACCGGAGATCTGGCCGACGCTGCCGGCTGAAGCGGTGTCAGTGGCGGATGTGTCCGTTGCCGAGCTGTCGGTGCTGCCGCTGGCGCTGCCGTTGTCGGAAGTGCCGGACGTGCTCGTGCTGCTGGAGTCGGTGGACGTGCTGTCGCTGCCGGACGGGCAACCCGCTGCGAACGCTGCCAGGCTGGCAAGGGTTGCCAGCAGGACCAGCGCGCGGAGCGGGAAGAAGTTATTCAGGGTGATGCCTGTGCGATTCATTGATATACCTCCGTAATAGGCAGGGAGAATGTACTGAGGCTGTATGTGGATTTCGTGAAGATAACGTGAATCCACATGAAATCTTGACAAATCCGCTGTGCTGGCAACCACCTGGATTGCCAGGCGGTCGTTTATCTGGCCAGCGGCTCCGCTGGATGGACTGGCCGGCAAAGTGAAAAGGCTCCCCCGTCGGCACTTTGCACCAGCGGGGGAGCCTCATCTCTTCGAACCTTGGGGTTAGATCAGCGGCTTGCCGTTGGCGCCCTTGATCTCCTTGGCCCACATCGCCTCGACGCTGTCCACGACGGACTTCGGCATCGGGATGTAGTCAAGGCCGAGCGCTTCGGTGTCACCCTTCTCGAAGGCCCACTTGAAGAACTTCAGGGCCTGGGCGGAAGCGGCGTCATCCTCGGGGCTCTTGTACATCAGGATGAAGGTGGCGGCGGTCATCGGCCAGGTGCTGTCACCGGGCTGGTTGGCAAGGATCACACCGTAACCGGGGACGCTGCTCCAGTCGGCACTGGCAGCGGCAGCAGCGAAGGCGTCGGCATCCGGGCTGACGGCCTTGCCGGCCTTGTTGATCATCCTGGTGTAAGTCAGGCCGTTCTGCTTGGCATAGGCGTACTCGACGTAGCCGATGCTGTTCTTCGCGCCGGCCACGTTCTGGGCCACGCCCTCATTGCCCTTGGCACCGATGCCGACCGGCCACTCGACGGCCTTGTCAACACCGATCTCGCTCTTCCACGCACTGCTGACCTCGGCCAGGTAGTAGGTGAAGTTGTAGGTGGTGCCGGAACCGTCGGAACGGGTGACGACGTTGATGCTGGTGCCCGGCAGGCTGACGCCGCCGTTGAGCTTGGCAATCGCGGGATCGTTCCACTTCGTGATCTTGCCCATGAAGATGTTGGCAAGGGTCGCGCCATCGAGCACGAGCTGGCCGGGCTTGACACCATCGACGTTGATGACGGGGACGATGCCGCCCATCACCATCGGCCACTGCACGAGGCCGGACTCACTGAGCTCCTGGCCGCTGAGAGGGGCGTCGGTGGCGCCGAAGGTGACGGTCTTGGCCTTGATCTGCTTGATGCCACCGCCGGAACCGATGGACTGGTAGTTCAGGCCGACACCGGTCTCCTTCTGGTAGCTGTCCGCCCACTTGGAGTAGACCGGGTACGGGAAGGTCGCTCCCGCGCCGGCGATCTGCTCGGCGGAATAGGCCGGGGAGCCGTTGAATCCGGCTGCCACTGCTGCAAACATGACGATTCCGATGAAGACCATGATGGCCTTCAGGGGACTGTTCTTCAGGTTCTTACCTGTGCGCTTCATTGTTATACCTCCGTTATAGGCAAGGAGAATGTACTCAGGCAGTGTGTGAAACGGATGAAGAACGGGTGAACCCCGCTAATTTCGGGGAGAAACCGGGTGCATTGCCAGTTTCAGGCGCGTTGTCCGGGGAAGATCAGGCTGAATTCCGAGCCCTTGCCGGGGCTGCTCTTGAGGCGCACCTCGCCGCCATGCGCGATCATCACGTGCTTGACGATCGCAAGCCCCAGTCCGGTACCGCCAAGCTGGCGCGAGCGCGCCTTGTCAACGCGGTAGAAGCGCTCGAAGATGCGCGAGTGGTGCTCCTCGGGGATGCCCTGGCCGTAGTCGCGCACACTGACGCGTGGACGGTCTCCATCGATGTCGATGCGGACCTCGACGAGCCCCTTGGTGCCGGCGTACTTGATCGCGTTGTCCACCAGGTTGCCGATTGCCAGCAGCAGGTTCTCCTGGTCTCCCATCACGGTGATCGGGCTGTCCGGCAGCTCCAGCTGGACATCGACCCCGGCGGCCTCGGCCTTTGAGCTGAAGTTGTCGATTGCGAGGCGCACCGTGCCGGCGAGGTCCAGCGGCTCATCCTCGCGCTCGTGGAAGCCGTGCTCGACACGCGAAAGCGAGAGCATGTCGTTGACAAGCCCGCTGAGGCGCAGGGATTCATCGAGGATGCTGCCCATGAAGCGGTCGCGGATCGAGTGCTCCATTTCAGGGTCGTTGAGGATGGTTTCCGCCAGCCCGCGGATGGCTGTAACCGGGCTCTTCAGCTCGTGGCTGGCGTTGGCGATGAACTGCGTGCGCATGTGCTCGAACTCATGCGTGCCGGTGATGTCACGGATGATGCCGACGGCGCCGAGCACCTGGCCGCCTGTGTCCCGCCAGGGGGTGACCACGAAGCTGATCCAGCGGTTGTTGCCGGTGCCGACCAGCTCCAGCTCGCGCTGGATGGTGCTGCCGTTGGAGATCGCGGCGGACAGGGACTGCACAAGCTCGGGGACCGCGAGGCATTCCCAGGCGTGGCGGCCGGCGATGTTGTCGAACTCCTGGCGGCAGTAGCTGGCGGCCACCCGGTTGACATGCACCACGCGTTCCTGGCCGTCGACGGCGATCAGGCCCTCGCTCATGCTGGCGAGGATCGCCTCGAGCTGGCTGCGGTCGCGGGCGATGATCTGCATTCGCTGTGAAAGGTTGTCAGACATGTTGTTGAGCATCTCAGCGAGCTGTCCCAGCTCGTCATGGGTCATCACCTCGGCGCGCTGGCTGTAGTTGCCGCCGCTGATGCCGCGGGCGACCTCCATCATGCGCGTGACCGGCCGGGTTACACGGCGGGCGAAGTACAGCCCGAGTGGCAGGCTGACAAGCAGGGTGAAGCCCATCCCGACGAGCACCGTCAGGCGCAGGGCCTGCAGCTGGCTGTCAATGTCGCTTAGCGGCAGGGCCGTGCGCACGTAGCCCAGCAGCCGGTCCCCGTCCTTCACGGCGATCGCGTAGTACATCATGCGCTCATGCACACTGCGGCTGAAGCGCCGCGAGACGCCGCTGCCGGAGCTGCCCGCTGCCTGCAGTTCCGGGCGGTTGGAATGGTTCTCCATCTCGCTGGCCGCCATTTCGGAGTCGGCCAGCACGACGCCATCCTCCCTGACAACGGTGAAGCGGGTGCCGGTCTGGTCGCCGAGCAGGTGCAGCTGGGTGTCGAGCCCGGACAGTGCCGTGCCCGCGCGCAGTGAGTCGGCCGCGATTGCATCAAGCATCTGGCACTGCTGCTCGAGCGAGTGCTCAATGCGCTGCAGGGAGTCACGTGTGATCCTGAGCTGGATCAGCAGTCCGACGGTCAGCGCCGTGATCACGATCAGCACCGCGTACACGGAGTAGAGCTTCCAGAAGAACTGCGTGCGCAGGGCCATCAGTCCTCCCGGAAGCGGTAGCCCACGCCGCGCACGGTCTCCACCAGGTCGCGGAAATCACCGAGCTTCTTGCGGATGGACTTCACATGGGTGTCAATGTTGCGCTCGATCACGATACCGCCGCTGTTTCCGGTGAGCGCGAGGATCTCCTCACGGGTGAAGACGCGGCCGGGGCTGCGCATCAGCAGGCTCATGATCTGGAACTCGGACGGGGTCAGTTCGACCTGCTCGTCGCCAACATAGAAGCGGTGGCGTTCGATGTCAATCCGCAGGCCACCGGCGTTGTGCACGCTGCGGTCACCTTCGCTGGCCTGCTGCAGGCGGCGCAGCGAAGCCTTGACGCGGGCCACCAGCTCACGCGGGCTGAAGGGCTTGACGATGTAATCGTCGGCACCGATGCCGAGACCGAGCACGACGTCCGATTCCTCGGAACGTGCGGTCACCATCAGCACCGGGATGTGGCGCAAGGAGACGTCGGTCTTCAGGTTCTGGCAGATCTGGATGCCGTCCATGCCGGGCAGCATGATGTCCAGCAGTGCCAGGTCCGGCTTCTCACGGCGGATCATGTCGATGCCCTCGACGCCGTCACGGGCCTCGAGGACACGGTAGCCTTCACGGCGCAGGTTGTAGGAGATCACTTCGAGGATGTTGTTCTCATCCTCGACGACGGCGATGCGGTACTGTCTGCTCATTTCAGATTCCTGTTGTGGTTTTCAGGACAGGTGCCTATCAGTCTGTCCAGCCGTATACCGGAAAATGCAGACGGGGTATAACACCGCACATTATACAGGCGATTTCCACAGTCCCCATCTATGTTCTCGCCAATCCACACGCAATCTTCACATGATCCACATGATTGCCAACGGAACGGAGAAAAGCAAAACGGGGAGGCCTGGGCGGGCCTCCCCGGATGCTGGTGGTCCCCGGTGTCTTTTCACCGGAATGAGGATGGTAAAGCGAGGGATTTACTCCGTCACGTTGAGCACCCAGCTGACCACGGTTCCGCTGTCCTCACATGCATAGAGAATCAGCGGCTTGCCGTAGGGGTTCATGTCAGCCGGGATGAACTGGAAGCCTTCGGGAGCGATGTCAACCATCGTTCCGTCGGGGTTGGTTGTCACGTAGTCTATGCGGGAGGCGCTGGCCGGGTTGGAGATGTCGTAGATGAACATCCCGCCCTGGCGCTCGAGGCCGATGAAGCCGAAGGTCGTGCCGCGGTAGGCTCCGACGCACAGCCCCTCGGGCTCGCAGCCCTTGTCATCACTGCGGGCATCGAACTCGCCGATGTCACCATCGTTCATGTTGAAGATCGAGGCGTAGTTGGCCGCGAGGTACTGCTCGAACTCATCGCCGCTGTCATAGACCTGCGAACCGGAGTTCCAGATGCTGAAGCTGCGGCCGCCGTAGCCGTAGATCTCGTCGTAGTCACCGTCATTGTCAGTGTCGCCGTTGGCAAGCGTCACCTTGAAGCGGCCGAGCATGCCGTCCTCGAGCAGGGTCGCCTCATCCGGCCACAGCGTGTCGTCCAGGTCGAGGTCCTTGGCACGGGCCTCCTCGGAGTAGGCGCTGTAGTCACGGGAGTCGCCCTCGTTGGCGCCGATCGTGTAGAACACGCCGTTGGCAGCGAAGCTCTTCACCGTGTCGGGCATGTAGAAGGTCTTGACCGGCCAGTTGCCGAGCTTGATCGAGGGAGTGTCGCCCGGGCCGTCACGGTCGGAGACGTCGAGCATCGGGCCGCCGGTGGACCAGTCCTTGGTGCCCAGCGCATACAGGTTTGTGATGCTGTAGTCCGAGAGGTCGATCTCCAGCAGGGCGTTGTTCTCCTGGCAGGCGACCCCGGCCATGCTGTTGTCAGGGGCGATGGCGATGTACTCGGGCTCGAGGTCCTCCGCCAGGTTGCTCGGCACGTCGCCGGGCTGCTTGATGCCGAACACACGTACGCCGGCTGCCTCGTAGGCGGCCTGCCCGGCGTTCAGGCCGGTGAAGGGGATCTGGGTGACGACGGGGCTGGCAAGGTCGCCGGTCACGTCAATCACGGTCACGCTGCCCTCGGGGTCGATGGTCCAGTCGTCGCTGGGCTGGCCCTCGTTGGCGGTCAGCAGCAGGCGGTGGTCGTTGGTCAGCACCACGTTGTCAGGCAGCACGCCGGTCGGGTTGCTGGAGACCAGCGCAAGCGTCATCGCATCGTAGATGTTGCAGACGCCGGGGTCAGTCTCCGGGTCGGCGGCGATGGAGACGGCGACGTAACCCTCCCAGGCCACGCAGCTGGTCGGGCTGCCGTAACTGCTGGTGTCGATGCCGGAGCCGGTATCCAGCGGGGTGGCCGGGTCGGAGTAGTCAACCACGCTGACGCTCTTTGCTCCGGCGTTGGTCAGGAAGATCCGCCTGCTGTAGGGGTCGTAGGTCACGATCTCGGCCGAACCGGCACCAAGGCCGGTGTCGAAGGTCGACAGGTAGTCGATGCTCCAGCCGCCGGGGTTGACGGTCTGGATGCGGCGCTCGGCGGGCAGGATGTTCATGTCGCCATCCTCACCCTCATACGGGTACTGCTCAGCACTGACAACGCCGCCGAGGCCGTCCTCGATGTAGTTGCGCAGCGCCTGCTGGTAGCTGACGCCCAGCGTGTAGAGCTTGTCACCCTCGAACGGGCTGCCATCGCCGCCGCGGGCGAGGAAGTCGATCGTCGCCAGGTTGATCTTCGTGCCCGGGTTGAGCACGATGCCGTCGCTGATGAACTGCGTGCCATCCCTGAACCATGCGTTCTGCACGCGGGTGCCGCTGCCGGGGCTGCCGAACACGTAGGGGTCGCCGTCCTTGTCGTAGACGAAGCGCAGGCCGCTGACCTGCAGGAAGCCGCCACTGGTGCCCTGCACGCCGTTGACGGCGCTCTCCAGGATGTCACGCAGGGTGCTGTGGGTCACGCCTTCGAGGATCGTGACGAAGTTCGGGAAGGCGTTGATGTCGAAGGTGTCCAGCTCGGTGATGTTGCCGGGCTCGATGATCGCGTCATTGCGCATGCCGCCGCCGTTCTGGAAGGCGACATCAGCACGCGGCGCGCTGAAGCTGTCCGCCAGCTCGTTGGCCTGCCAGAGCAGGGCATCGGCGTCGAGGTTGCCGAGGTTGGTCTCGGAGTTGCGCACGCCGACGATCGAGGGTTTGTCATCCACGTCATCCCAGCCGCCGCGGCGGCCGTTGAGCGGGACCTCGGTGGTGCCGATCACGTTGGCTGCCAGCGCCGCCAGGCTGTTGCTGACGGGAGTGGTGACACTGCCCTCGATGGCGGCGTTGCCGATGACGGCGTCCGGGTAGTCGCTGTTGGCGACGCGCTGCAGGCCGGAGTGGCCGGCATCCACGCCGGTCACTTCGCCTGCGTCATTGAACTCGACGGTCAGCTGGCCGACGTACTTGTAGTTGCCGGGGGTGGTGACGACCGGGATGTCCCTGCCGTCCGCATCCTGCAGGATCACGGGGTAGCTGCGGCCTGCCACCGGCTCGTCGCCCGGGATCAGGTTCTCACTGGAACCGCCGTTGGCAAGCAGCTCATCGCCGCCGCCGGCAACCGCGACGTCAATGCCTCGCAGGGTGGAGATCAGGGCCTCATCCTCGCTGATGCCCTGCATGTGGGAGATCAGGATGATGATGTCAACGCCCTGGCCCTGCAGGCTGTCAACCTCGGCCTGGATGCTCGCCTGCGCGCTGAGCACGCTGACATTGCGCGGGTTGGAGAACTCGCGGCCATAGCCGGCTTCGCTCACACCGCGCGGGCTGGAGATGATGTTCAGCAGCTCGGTGGTGGCACCGACGATGCCGATCCTGCGGCCGCCCTTCTCGACGGTCACGCTCTTGAACAGGCGGTCGCCGACCAGCGCCTGCAGGTCCGGCTCGTCAGAGTAGTCCAGGTTGCTGGAGAGGTAGGGCACGTTGCTGGAGAACTCGCCGATGAAGTCCGCGAGCACGTCCGGGCCGAAGTCGAAGTCGTGGTTGCCGAGGCAGATCGCGTCGTAGCCGATCGCGTCGAGCACCAGCGCATCATAGTAGGTGCCGTCCTGCAGGCTGGCGTTGAACTCCGCGCCGGCGAGGAAGTTGTCACCACTGGAGACCGTCACGCTGGCATCCGCGAAGCTGCCGGCCTCGCTGCGAAGATCGTTGAGCTTCGTGATGAAGTTGGCAGCGCCGCCGAAGCTGGACAGGTTGCCGTTGTCGGGCAGTTCCTCACTGCCGGCGTTGAGCAGCTGGCTCTCGCCGTCGTTGTTGTGGAACAGGGTCAGCTTGAAGGGCTCGGGCTCGACATCGAGCGGGGCCACCGTGAAGCTGCCGCTGACACTGTCACCGTTGCCGTTGTCATCAAGCACGGTGACGTTGTAGGTATAGGTCTTGGCGGCGGTGGTGCTGTTGAGCATCACGACGCTGCGGCTGTCGGGGCTCACAGCACTGCTGGACTGCGCGGTGTTGGGGTCCGCGCCGCCACCGAAGTTCCACTCGATGCTGTAGGGGGCAGTGCCGCCGCTCCAGCTGGCCTGCCAGCTGGCGCTGTCACCGGCCTTTAGCCCGCTGGGCACGGTCACCGTGAGCTCAGGCATGCTGACTTCAAGCTCACTGCCGGCCACGAAGGAACCGAAGCGGGTGGTGCTGACCGTGGCGGTGCCGCCGGAGACGTTAACCTTGCCGAGGCTGGTCCAGCCCGGCACGGCGGAGACGGAGCTGTCGTTGTAGCGGTAGACCTCAACCTCTCCCGTCGCGCTGCCGGCTGGCACGCTGACGCTGACCGCGCGGTCGAATACGCAGTCGGAGGGGCCGAAGGCCACGCTGCCGAAGCGGGTGGCGGTGAAGGTGTCCAGCACGGCCTGGCTGACGGCGCTGCTGCTGAACAGGATGGAGCCGTTGCTGACTGAGTCACTGGTGACGGTGCTGCCGGCCGGGATGTTGGCGACGGCACCGTTGTTGCCCGTGACTGTCTCGGCCTGGCTGATGGTGGCTTCGTTGTCCGGCGGGTCCGGCTGTCCGTTGCCGCCACCGCAGGCCGTGCAGAACAGCAGCAGCATGGCGGGGACGATCAGCGAGGCCAGCAGCTGGCCCGCATTGCGATTCCTGGTCATGTATTCCTCCTCATAGGGGCGCCCAACCGGGCGCCGCGGCAGTGGCTGCCGTCAGCGGAATGCTATTACCGTGATGTGTGCTTGCGGTGAACCGCCCGTGAAGGTGCGGCAGGATCGGGGCCGATCACCAGATCGTTGCCAGAATGTCCGGGCTTTGCACATCGCTTCCTCACAGGACAGGGATTGACCGGCCGCAGCCGGGCTGATACATTATTAACGGGTGCGCCCTGCACCCGACCTCCAGACCGTCCGCCTGCGCCGGACGGCGATGCGGAGGCGAAGGGGGCCGCTGTCCTCGGGGTGACTGCCTTTTGTATCATTCATTCGGTCCGCTGCATGGGCCGGGACCGCGCAGGGGTGTGAGTCCGTGCGGCAAGTGGAGTGAATGATGACGAAACGAAGCAGTTTCAAGAAGCTCGTACGCGAGCGGATGAAGAAGACGGGCGAGAGCTACAGCTCGGCCCGGCGGCAGGTGATCGCCGCAGCAGCCCCGCAGGCGGGCATCACGCATTACCCCGGCATCAATCCCGCGACCTCGGCACTGCGCATCATGCTGGCCGCGGCCGGGGTCACGAATCCGGTCACGAAGCAGCCATTCAGCGAGGCGATGCTGCTGGGTATCGCGGGCGGGCTGGGAGCCGGAGTGTTCACCTTCCGTTACGAGAAGGAGGACTTCAGTTCGTTCTTCGCCGCCGGCCGGCACCTGTGGCATGACAACCTTGAGTTCATGCAGGCTTGCCTCGGGCGGCTCGGGGTGGAATGCAAGGTCTGGGAGAGCAGTGCGGCGAAGAAGGGCTGGGAGCAGCTGCGCGAGGCGCTGGCGCATGGCCCGGTGGCGGCCTGGCTGGACATGGCGGAGCTGCCCTACCACGGACTGCCAGCCTGGATGAGTGGTGGCGGCTACCACGTGCTGGTGGTGCAGTCGCTGGATGAGGCGCGGGAAGTGGCCGTGCTGAGCGACCTGATGGACGAGCCGCTGGAAGTGCCGTTTGGGGACCTTGAACGCGCGCGGCTGCGGATCAAGAAGGATAAGCAGCGCCTGCTGGCAGTGACTGGCGGAGGCAATGCGGCGGACCTGACTGCGGCAATCGGCAGCGGGCTGCAGGCCTGTGCGGATGGATTGACAACGGGGCGGATGAAGAACTTCACGCTGGCGGCCTTCGAGGACTGGGCGAAGCAGCTGCATGGCAGCACCGGAAAGTCGAGCTGGGCCGTGCTGTTCCCGGCGGGCCGGCACCTCTGGACGGCGCAGACATGGGCCTATGACTGCATCGAGCATTACTTCAGCGGGGGCGGGATGCTCAGGCCGCTGTATGCGGACTTCCTCGCGGAGGCCGGCCAGCAGACTGGCAACAAGGGACTGGCCGCACTGGCAGATACATACCGCAGTATCGGCGCGCAGTGGACTGAACTGGCGGATACCCTGCTTCCGGCTGGCAAGGGACTGCTCGGGCAGGCGCGTGAGCTGTATGAACTGCGGGCGGAAAGCTACAACAGCCCGGCGGAAGTGGAGCTGGCGCGCAGCGAAATCTGGCAGCGGATCGGCGAACTCAAGAAGCAGGCCTCCGCGCAGTATCCGCTGGATGGATCACAGGTTGACAGCATGCTGGCCAGCGCGCAGCAGCAGCTCGCGGCGATCTGCATAGCTGAGCGTGACGCGCTGGCAACACTGCGGGAGGTGCTGTGATGGAAGGAAGCAAAAGCGGCGGCCGCAACGCCGTGACGATCCTGCGCAGCATCGGGGCGGTTGTGGCAGGCTACCTGGTGGAGGGCCTGCTGGTCATGACCCTGGTGGTTTTAGCAGTGATAATCGTGCCACAGTGGCAGGAGACGGCTGACGGCGCCTACCTGGCAACGAACATGATGCTCAATGTGATTGCGGCAATCGCCGGTGGATATGTCTGTGCCCGGCTCTCACCGGACAGGCCGCTGGGACATGCGCTGGCGCTTGGACTGGTAACGCTGCTGCTGGGTGTGCTGTACGCGCTGAACATGCCAACGGAAGCGGGCCGGCCGGCTCCACCAGACTGGTACGGTCCGGCGATTGCCGTGATTGCCCTGCCATCGGTACTGCTCGGGGCACTGGTGTTCACACGCACGCGCCGTAGAACAGGGGACACCCAGCAGCCGTCCAGAGAAAGCTAAAATAGAGACATCTGGTAAAGGGGTTTGAAATGTCCATTTTCAGTATTCGTGGTATTTCCGTGCTCCTGGCGGCACTGCTGCTGGGGCTTGTCATTTCCGGCAGGGCGCTGGCACAGGACGAGGCCGCTGACCGTTCATTCATCTTCGGCACCCGCCTGGTGCTGACCAGCAGCACGCAGCTCAGCCAACCGCCGAACTACAACTGGTGGGGCGACAAGCTGCCGATGGAGTACAACTACGCGGTCGGCACGATCGTGAAGACAGTCAATGAGGCCCGCAGTGCGCGTGGCGATGAGCGGATGATCCAGTACCGTGACTACCCGGTGTCAATCGGCGGCGACGTGCAGAACGGCGACAAGTGGGAGTACTGGATCGACTTCATGAAGATGAGCCCGGCGGACGTGCAGGTGGTGATGGAGGCCTTCCCGCTCACGGGTGAGTTTTCCGACCTGCCGACCGAGCTGCGCCCCGTCAGCTCCGGTTACTTCTGGAAGAATTCACAGGATGGCAGCGCCGTGTCGATCGACCTGCCGGGCGGCACCCTGGAGGTTTCCCCCTCGATGGCATTCGAGGATGCCTGGCAGGCTGTGAACGGCAACCTGAAGGATTACTTCGGGATGGATGTGAAGTTCGACCTGTACCTGAGCCACTCGCGTACGGCAGGCGGCTACAACAGCTTCGATGTCAGCGTGACCGTCTACATGGACGATTCCTGGCAGAACAATGGCGGCTACCCGGTCGAGTACGACTGACTGGGCTGCTGAATCAACGGATTCAGGCCGGGGTGGGCAATGCTCACTCCGGCTCCTTGTTTTCTGGTGATGACGGTCGACGGAACATTCCGCGCAGCCTGCGGCCATGCGCTTCGGTGGCCTCACCGATGCGGGATGCGGTTTCACCCCCGGCCTGCTGCAGGCGCTCCATCTGCTCCCGGCTGCTTTCCTGCATGCGCTGCAGCTGTGCGTCCGTCGCGGCCCCGATGCTGGCATGGCCCTGGCGGATGTTGCTGGCCGTGCTCTGTGCCAGGCGGTTCAGGTTGGCGGATTCCTCTTGGGCGAAGCGGTGCAGCATGCGCACCTTGGCGGCATAGTGGGCGGCGAGGATGAACAGGGGAGACCAGAAGCAGGCGATTGACAACACGAACTCCGTCCAGGCCAGCCAGAGCGGATGAGGCCGGAAGATGAATTCGACGAGGCATGCGATGAACAGCGCAATGCTGGCCAGCAGCAGCAGGACGGAAAGGATGATCAGTGGTACGGGCGGCCACCAGTTGACCGCCTCGTCGGCGGTATCGAGGTAGCGCAGCACCACTTCCAGCTGGGCGGAGCGCACCAGGCCGAGGCGTACTGCGAGGCCCAGCGCGGGCCGGGCGAAGGCCGGCAGGCTCGGAGTGAGGCTGATCAGCCTGAGCAATGATTGATGGACGGGCACATTTCCCCCGCAGGATTTGCTGCTGCCTCCAGCTTAGCATGCCCGCTGCGCTAGGATAGTCAGGTGAATTCCACCCTGCCCCCTGAGCTGCGCATCGCCAGCCTGCTGCCATCCGCCACTGAGATCATCTGTGCGCTGGGCGGCCGGGACAACCTGGTCGGTGTCAGCCATGAATGCGACTACCCGGCCGGGGTGGGAGAGCTGCCGAAGCTGACCAGCCCACGCTACCGGATCCCGGACTCAAGCGCCGGGATCGACGGCGCGGTGCGCTCCGTGCTGGAGTCGGCGTTGTCAATCTACAACGTGGACACTGAGCTGCTGCGTGGACTGAAGCCCGACATCGTGTTCACGCAGGACCTGTGCCGGGTATGCGCCCCGAGCCTGGATGACGTGCAGCAGGCGGTGCGGCAGTGGTGCGGGCCGGACACCGTGCTTGTCAGCCAGTCGCCGCAGGACCTGCAGCAGGTGCTGCAGGATTTCGAGGATGCTGGCTGCGCGCTGGGAAGTGAGCAGGCGGGGGAGCGCCTCAAGCAGCAGACCGCACGCTCTATGCTGGCCCTGCAGATGAACTGGGTCCGGTCGGGGCGTCCGGCGGTGCCCGTGCTGACGGTGGAGTGGATCGAGCCGCTGATGGCGGGCGGCCTGTGGATGGCGGAGCTTATTAAGATGGCCGGGGGCGAACCGCTGCTGACAGAACGGGGACAGCACAGCAAACCGCTGACGGATGAAGAGCTGGCTGACATCGCCCCGGAAGTGGTGCTGGTGCACCCCTGCGGTTTCGACCTGACGCGCGGGCTGCGGGAGGCGGACATCCTGATGAAGCGGTTGCCGGCGCACTGGCCAGCCGTTGCCAACAAGCAGGTCTGGTTCAGCGATGGCAGCCATTTCTTCAACCGTCCCGGTCCGCGGCTGTATGAATCAATGTGGCTGCTCAACCTGGTGCTGCACCCTGAGCTGCATGATGACCAGCGGGCGATGTTCAGCAAGTCATTGATGAAACTGGGAGGACTGCCATGGTAGACGGAGCGAGACAGAAGGTGGCCGTGGCCTGGAGCAGCGGCAAGGACAGCGCATGGCTGCTGTCGGAGCTGATGCGGGACGAGCGCTATGAGGTGGCTGCGATCATGACAACGGTGCGTGAGGACGACGGATCAATCGGGATCCATGGCACGAGCCGTGAAGTGCTGTATGCGCAGGTTGCGGCTATCGGCCTGCCACTCTACGAAGTGAACCTGCCCTGGCCCTGCCCGAACGAGGACTATGAACAGCGCATGCGTGAATGTGCATACCTGCTGCTGGGGAATGACATCACGGCGCTGGCCTTTGGCGACCTGCA
Organism: Planctomycetales bacterium; assembly: GCA_022646745.1. GTDB lineage: Bacteria > 4484-113 > 4484-113 > 4484-113 > JAFGCY01 > JAHEFU01. The sequence goes on from CP060262.1 coordinate 2,248,044, forward strand.
CCTGGCGGACATCCGTGAGTACCGGGAGAAGCTGTTTGCCGAAACGGGGCTGGACCTGCTGTTCCCACTCTGGCAACGTGACACGGGGGAGCTGGCACAGGAGATGATCGCGGGCGGGTTGCAGGCGGTGGTCTGCTGCGTACAGCATGACCGGCTGCCGGCGGAACTGCTGGGGCGGCGGTTTGATGCGGAGCTGCTCAGCGCCCTGCCGGAGGATGTGGACCACTGTGGGGAGTCCGGAGAGTTCCACACGATCGTGACCGCCTGCCCGGCGATGTCAGTCGAGCTGGAACTGGAGCGCTGCGAGATGCACGCGGATGATCAGCACAGCTGGCTGGATTTCAGCGAAGTGGAGTGATTCCACACTTCGGCCATACTTTCCAAGCAGTTTGGCCAGCACTGGAGGCTATCTTTTCCATGACGGGAACTGGAGGAGATATGCAGTACGGAGACAGCTGGATTACGGAAAATGAACACCTGCTCGGCGGCGGACAGCCGGATCGGCCAGTCCTAGACCCGACTCCCCCGTGCAAGCACCATTCCGGATTTGCCAGCGTGGAAATCCTGCGCCGGTTCGCGGCTGAATGCAGGGCTCTCAATGCGCGCATGATGCTGGACAAGGCCTTGCAGGCCTGACAGGGAAACGGCGGACATTACACATATGGAATTGGAAGTACATTGAGCACCAGGCCAGCAACCCTCATTCTCCTCAGGCGCGACCTGCGCCTGGCGGACAATCCGGCGCTGGTGGAAGCCGCGCGCATCGGCCTGCCGGTGCATGCAGTTCTTGCGTGGCCCGATGCCGGCCAGCCAACGCGGCCGGGCAATGTGGCAGCAGCCTGGTACCTGCAGAATGCAGCTGAATTCGCGAGCGAGCTACAGGAGGAATGCGGACTGCAGCTGGACATCCAGCGGGGCAGCCTGGCGGAGATCTTCGCCCGCCTGCAGGGGAAGCAGGACTATGCACATGTGCTGCTGAATGCCGGGCATGACCCGCCGGCGCTGGCAGAGGAAGTTGAACTGCAGGGGGCCTGCCGGGAAGCCGGGGTGGACTGCCGGCTGCTGCCAGCGAACACCCTGCTGCCAACCGGCGCGGTGCTGAACAAGGATGGCAACAGCTTCAAGGTGTTCACGCCTTATTACAAGCGCTTCCTTGAACGCTACCGGCATACTCCGCCACGGGGCATGCCCGGCCGGCTGCGTAACGCTGGCTTGCACAGAGCGGGTGTGCCATTCGAGATTTTGCTGCAGGAGATCCCCGAGCCACAGCGCAGTGCGGCGGCACGCTGGGAACCCGGTGAGCAGGCAGCCCGTGACGGTATGGAGCATTTCATCGCCCGGCACCTGCAGGAATATGGCAGCGACCGCCACAGCCTGGAGATCAGCGGCACATCGCGGATCTCAGCCTGGCTGCAGGCCGGTGTGATCAGCACCAGGCAGGTCTGGGAGCTGGTGCAGCAGGCCCGGGAACGGGATGCCGCGCTGGCGGACGGCGCAGCGATCTTCCAGCGCCAGCTGATCTGGCGCGAATTCGCGATGCAGGTGCTGGATGACCACCCGCAGCTGCCGGACAGGCCGCTGCAGGAGAAGTTCGCGGCATTCCCCTGGCAGGATGATGCAGCAGCACTGGAAGCCTGGAAAGATGGACGCACCGGCTACCCGGTGGTGGATGCTGCGATGCGCCAGCTCACGACAGTGGGCTGGATGCCCGGCCGGGCGCGGATGGTGGTTGCCAGCTTCCTCGTGAAGCACCTTCTGCAGCCCTGGCAGCAGGGCGAAGCATGGTTTGCGGACTGGCTGATTGACTACGACCTGTCCTGCAATGCCTTCAACTGGCAGTGGGTGGCGGGCTGCGGGACGGATGCCGCGCCTTACTTCCGCATCTTCAACCCGATCCTGCAGGGCCGCAAGTTTGACGCAGACGGCAGTTACGTCAGGCAGTGGCTGCCGGAACTGGATGGCCTGCCGGACAAGGTGCTGCACAGTCCGTGGGAAGCCTCGCCGCTGGAGCTGCAGGCTGCCGGGGTGCAGCCGGGCCGGAACTATCCGAAGCCGCTGGTGGAGCACAGCTTTGCGCGCACGCGCGCGCTGGCTGCGCTGAAAGCCGTGAGCAACTGAATGCGCACGCAGCTGCCCTGCAATAGAATTGGGGTGGAGGCAGCATGGACGATTCGCAGAAGCAGATACCGGACCCTGGTGTATTCGAGAAGCTCGGGGTGTTCTACCTCGGAGCCGAGCGGGACAGCGTGGCCAGCGGGACGATGGAGCCCGTACTGTACGACTCGCGGGACCTGACGACGCACGCGGTCTGTGTCGGGATGACCGGCAGCGGCAAGACCGGGCTGTGCACTTGCCTCTTGGAGGAAGCCGCGCTGGATGGCGTGCCGGCGATCATCATCGACCCGAAGGGCGACCTGGCCAACCTGCTGCTGAGCTTCCCGGACCTCTCGGCGGAGAGCTTCGAACCCTGGGTTGATCCTGGCAACGCTGAGCGCAAGGGCCAGAGCGTGGCGGAGTATGCCGCAGCCACCGCTGAGCTGTGGCGCAAGGGCCTGGCCGGCTGGGGCGAGGACGGTGAGCGGATTGCCGCCCTGCGACGCGCCGTCGAGATGCGCATCTACACCCCGGGCTCTGACAGCGGCCTGCAGTTGTCGGTGCTGAAATCATTCAGTGCGCCGCCTGCTGAGATAGTGAATGATGGCGACGCCTTCCGCGAGCGGATCTCAGGCAGTGTGAGCGGGCTGTTGACCCTGCTGGGCATCGATGCTGACCCGCTGCGCAGCCGCGAGCATATCCTGCTGGCAAGCATCCTCGAACATGAATGGAAGGCCGGGCGCGACTGCGGCCTGCCGGAGCTGATCCGCATGATCAGCACGCCGCCCTTCACGCAGGTCGGCATCCTCGACCTGGAGAGCTTCTTCCCCGGCAAGGAGCGGATGGACCTGGCGGTGACGCTCAACAATCTGCTGGCCTCACCGAGCTTCGGGGCCTGGGCCGTCGGTGAGCCGCTGGATGTGCAATCGCTGTTGTGGTCGCCGGAGGGAAAGCCGCGCCTGTCGATCCTCTACATCGCGCACCTGAGCGAGGCGGAGCGGATGTTCTTCGTGACCCTGCTGCTCAACGAGGTTGTCAGCTGGGTGCGCCGCCAGACCGGCACCGGCAGCCTGCGGGCGCTGCTTTACATGGACGAGGTGTTCGGCTACCTGCCGCCGGTTGCCAACCCGCCGAGCAAGGCGCCGATGCTGACCCTGCTCAAGCAGGCCCGTGCCTTCGGGCTGGGGCTGGTGCTGGCAACGCAGAACCCGGTGGACCTGGACTACAAAGCCCTGTCCAACGCCGGCACCTGGCTTTTGGGCCGGCTGCAGACGGAACGTGACAAGCAGCGCATGATAGACGGACTGATCGGGGCGCAGGGTGGCAGCGGGCTGGACCGCGAGGCATTGCTGGCAACGATCAGCGGACTGGACAGCCGCGAATTCCTGCTGCACAACGTGCATGATGACGGGCCGCAGGTGTTGGCGACGCGCTGGGCGATGAGCTACCTGCGCGGCCCGCTCAGCCGCGACCATGTGCGCAGGCTGATGCAGGGTGCTGAGCCGGATCCGGTGGAACAGTCCCCAGTGCAGGCTCCGGCACCGGAGAAGCATGCGGTGCAGGAAGCGGCGGATATCGAGCAGGCCGGAGTCGCTGAACGGCCACTGTTGCCTAAGGAGGCCGGTGAGTGCTTCCAGCAGGGCGCACTGCCGGAAGGTGCCGCTGTGCATTATGCACCGGCGCTCTGGGGCAGCCTGACCCTGCACTACGTTGACAGCAAGCGGGGCTGGGATGAATGGCGCGAGTGTGATGTGCTGGCCAGGATCAACGAGGACTCCGGGGCGGACCCCTGGGACGACGCGGTCCTTAGTGAGAAGCTGGATTGCAGTGACCGGCCGGCCAGCGAGGCTGGATATGGCGAGCTGCCGGCACGAGCGCTGCAGGCTGATGGCTACGGCACCTGGCGCAAGTCGCTGGAGGGGCATGCCTACCAGGCACTGGGGATGGAGCTGCTTGAGTGCCCTGAGCTGAAGCTGTATTCCAGGCCGGGTGAGAACCAGCGCGACTTCACGGCGCGGCTCAGCCAGCAGCTGCGTGAGGAACGGGACGGCGCAATGCAGAAGCTGCGTGCGGAGTATGACCGGAAGATTGACAGGATCGAGGAGCGGCTGGACAGCGCTGAGCGCAAGCTGGCGGAGGAACAGCAGGACTACGCCGAGAAGAAGATGGACAGTTACTTCTCCGTCGGCGGGGCGATCCTCGACACGGTGTTCGGCACCCGGCGGGTGACGAAGCGCAAGCTTGACAGGGCGCGCACGGCGGCCCGCAGCGTCGGGCGGGCCGGCCGCGGGAAGGGTGACATCGCCGAGGCGCAGGAGAAGGTGCACAAGTACGAGCTGGAGCTGGATGAGCTGAAGAGCGAGCTGGAGGAGAAGCTGTTCGAGCTGCAGCAGGCACATTCCGTTGACAAGCTGAAGGTTGAGACGCTCAGCCTGGCGCCGCGCAAGAGCGACATCACAGTCAACTCACTGCGCCTGGTCTGGCTGCCGCGGAATGCCGGATCAAGCAGCTAGCCTCAGCCCCCGGCACTGCCAAAGCAGTACAGCTTGTTGTCAGCACTGCCAACATAGATCGCTCCGTCCGGCCCGATGCTCGGGGAAGAGACCACCGGCTCACCGGTGTCGTATTCCCATTTCAGCATCCCATCGGACTTGATCGCGCGGACGATGCCATCGAAACTGCCGATGTAGAGTGTGCCTTCCGCATCGAGCGCAGCACTGCTGGTGACCACATCATCCGCATCATAGCTCCAGAGGAAGTTGCCATCCTTGTCCACGGCGTAGATCTTCATGTCAGCACTGCCGAAGTACAGGTTGCCGCTGCCATCAATTGCCGGGGTCGAGACGATTTCATCTCCGGCGGTGTAGGACCACTTGAGGGTGCCGTTCGGATTGAAGGCGTAGAGCTTGTGGTCAGCACAGCCGACATGGATTGTGCCGTCTTCGGAGATCGAAGGGGAGCTGACAACGGCATCCCCGGTTTCGTATGACCAGCGCAATTCCATGTTCGGTTTCAGCGAGTAGAACGAATCACCGAAGCCGCCACCGCCTTCAGTGCCGAAATACAGGTTGCCATCATTGTCGAGGGCCACTGATGAGGAGACATCATTGCCGGTGAAGTAGGTCCACTTGGAAGTGCCGTTCGGGTTGATCGCGTACAGCGTTCCGTCCCAGCTGCCGCAGTAGATGGTGCCGTCGGTGGCAATCACAGGGCTGGCGGTCACCTCCGCACCGGTGATGAACTCCCATTTCTTGTTGCCATCGGAATCCAGCGCGTAGATGCTGCCATCGTAGCTGCCGAAGTAGATCGTGCCGTCGTCGGCAATTGCGGCCGAGCTTTCAACTTCGCCCTCAGTCGGGAATGACCACTTGAGGGTGCCGTTCGGATTGACTGCATAGAATGAGAAGTCATAGCTGCCGAAATAGACCGTGCCGTCAGCTGCAATGGAGGGAGAGTCCACGCAGGGACCGGTTGCGGTGTAGGACCAGCGTACATTGTTGTCAGCCGGCCCGGTGAATGGGCTGCGACGCTGGTGGCGCTCATCTCGGCCGAACATGAACCAGTCGCCGGGGCCGACCGGGTCTCCGCCGGATTGCTCGATGGACATCCCGTTGAGCACGGCCGGGCTGCTGCCCGACACGAAGATGCCAAGGAACATCCGCTGGTTTTCATCTGCGTAGTCCAGGATGCCGGGCACGCTGACCAGGGCATTGTCAGACGCCATGATGAAGTGCCAGCGGTTGCTTCCCCATTCACTGAGTGCGATCCACAGGCTACCGGACGCCGGGGCGCTTTCCCAGTCCAGGCTTACCTGCGGCAATGGGCTGATGCCGGTGAGGTCCAGTTCGTACAGCGCATAGGCCATATCACTGATCAGCAGCGGGGAGCTGCTGGATGGCGAATAGGTCCCCTTTGCTCCGTTGGCGCTTACCGACTGGATGGGCAGGTCAGTGCGATAGGAGGAGCCATCAGCGCTGATGCCGGCCGCGCTGCCGGAGCGGCCAAGTTCCTGCAGCCGTGGAAGTGAATCAGTATCCAGCGGCAGGTTGTCACCGGAGCCGCCTGTGTTCACTGGCTGGGCCTGGCCTGCGCATCCTGCAAGCAGGACGACCGCGGCAAGCACTGCCAGGATGACGGGAATGTTTTGTCTCATCTATCTCTCCAATCTGTACAGGAGTTATTGCCAGAGTCCCCAATCGCAGGTGCATTATAGCGTGCCGGATACTGGATTTCCCCTGCTCCAGTTCCTGAAGGAAAGCAGCAGCAGGCACAACGCGACCAGGGAGAGTGGCCACATCCCCGGAATCGACAGGGCGATGATGCCGTAGAAGCCCAGGATTGACAGTGCTGCCATAACCGAGCGCCGAGGGACGACTGTGCGGCGCGGAAGCAACAGGGCCGGCAGCAGGCTGACAATGAACCAGCCGAGGAAGTTGTGCAGCGGCACGCCGTAGTAAGGGCCACCAGCGGGCCATTGCCAATAACCCAGTGGTCCGCTGGCCAGTGGGTCGATCAGCAGGTCGGCACAGACCATCCAGAGTGAGACGGGGATGGCGCCAAGCAGGCGCTTGCCGGGTGATGCCAGCGAGGCGGCACCGGCCATCAGTACTCCCCAGGCGGCAGCAATGGAAAGTGGCACACCAAGGAGTTTCGGCCCGAGCGCTTCACCATAGTGGTAGCTGCCAAACAGGATGCCGGTATGCAGGCCCAGCAGCTCGGCGAGGAATCCGCCGAGGGCTGCCAGCAGCAGCCAGCGGCGCAGGGCAGGTGAGGCCGGCAGCAGGGCGATGGCGAAGGCGCACCACAGGAACAGCGGCCCGGCCCAGGCCGCGGCTGGTGAGGGGCTGTCGAACAGGGTGTAGTTGGCAATCCCACCGAGCCAGAGCAGGCCGTACAGGATCCACAGGCTGGTCTCAAGCGCCTTCATATCGCTCCACCAGTCTATCGACAATCGCCGCCGACAGCAGCACGGTCGGGGTGCCGCCGCCTGGATGCGAACTGCCGCCGACGCGGTACAGGCCGCGGACCCGGCGGTGGCGGTTGGCAGGGCGCAGGAAGGTGTTGCGCCAGCCGTGGCTGTCCTGGCCGTAGATCGCGCCGCCGGGCATGTCGTAGGCGGAGCTGATGCAGGCCGGTGTCCAGAGCTGCTCGACGCGGATCCGATCAGTGATGTCCGGGAAGCCTGAGCGTTGCAGGCGCTGCAGCACCAGCCGGCGGGCACGCTGCGTCTTCTCCTCGTTCCAGTCGTCGTCAGCCGGGCAGTTGGCCATGATGAACAGGCTCTCGCAGTCCGGCGGGGCGAGCGTATTGTCACTAGCTGATGGCATGTTCACATAGACGGTCGGATCTTCCGGGAAACCTGGGCCGCCATTGGTAATGCCATTGAGCTGGTCGAACTCGAGGCTGTAGTTGTCACTGAAGTAAACGGAGTGGTGCGGCTGGGTCGGCAGCTTTCCGTCAATACCGAGTAGCATCACGAAACCGCTCATGCTGCGCCTGTCCTCTGCTGGTGATTCACTCTCGCCCAGCAGCATCGGCAGCCTAGCACTGTCGCCGTTGAAGATGACAATGTCACCGTCCAGCTCCATGCCGTCCTCCAGCGAGACTGCCGCTACACCGCCGTTGCGCTGGATGATGCGGCTGACACTGGCCCCGCAACGGATCTCGACGCCGTACTGCAGCAGCAGTGCATGCAGGGCTTCCACCAGGCTGTAGAGCCCGCCCTGGAAGTACCATGCGCCATGCGCGTATTCGAGGTAGGGGATTGCCAGCAGGGTGGCCGGTGCCTGGTAGGGTGAGCTGCCGACGTAGGTGGCATAGCGCCCGAAGAAGCTGATGAGGCGCTCGTCACGTACGAAGGAGCGTACCGTTGCATCGTAGTTTCCCCAGCCGTGGCGAAGCGGCATGTACTTCAGCGCGCCGGCCATGGAAGGGTCGGGTGGCTCGCCGGGGGTGTCTGCAAAGAAGGTGCGGCGGCTGAGTTCGAACAGCCGGCCGCCAAGCGCCATCAGCCGGTGGAAGCCCTCGATGTCATACGGGAATTCGCGTTGCAGCTCTGCCTGCAGCAGTGGCAGGGACTGTCCGTAGCGAAAGCTGCTGCCATCGGCGAAGCGGTAGCTGGCAACGGGGTCCAGCCGCCTGAGCTGCAACTGCCGATGAATGTCAGCGCCGGCCAGGCTGAACAGTTCGGCGAACACCTCCGGCATGGTAATCAGGGAGGGGCCGGTGTCGAAAGTGTAGCCATCCCGCTGCCAGCGGTTCATCTTGCCGCCGATCCGCTCGCCGCGCTCCAGCAGAGTTACGGAATGTCCGCGAACGGCGAGGCGCAGTGCAGTGGCAATCCCGCCGAGGCCAGCGCCGACCACCAGCACCCTGCCGGGCGCCATCAGCTGGCCTCCGAGCCGGCAGCGTGGTAGGTGCGGCCTTTCCAGCGTACGCCGCGTCCCGTGACCGTACGCCACCAGGAGTTGAGGGCAATCGCCAGCAGCAGCAGTTCAGCCAGTGGATGCAGCAGGATGCTCCACAGCGGATGTCGGAAGCGCAGGCTGAGCACCAGCCGGCTGGCCAGTACCAGCAGGCTGGCTGTGAGCGCGGCTGGCAGCAAGGAGGAGTTGCCCGATGAGAGACTGCCAACGAGCAGGATGAAGGGCAGCAGGAACAGCGCGAGGTGGAACAGCAGGAAGGCGAAGAAGCCGAGGCTGTTGCCAAAGGCACTGTAGAAGTTCTTCTCGAAGCCGAGGAAGATTGCCGGCAGTGAGTCGTACATGCGCACGCTGACCAGCCGGCTGCCATCGATGCAGCAGGACTGCAGGTTGATTTTGCGCCAGTGCCGGGCCAGTTTCGTGTCCTCGAACAGGGCGTCCCTGACAGCAGCATGGCCGCCGGCGTGGTGGTATTGCTCGCGGCGCAGCAGGATGCATGCCCCGTGCGCCAGTCCGAGTGATGCATCGTTGCGGCGGATATAGGCCAGCGGCGCGGGATACATCGTGAAGGTGAGGAAGTTCAAGAGCGGCATCAGCAGCTGCTCCCAGAAGCCGAGCATCTGCATGCCGGGCCAGGCGGAAAGCATAGTGCAGTTGAAGTGGCGTGCGGTGGCCACGATCCGTCCGGCGGCCTGGGGGGCCAGCCGCGCATCTGCATCAAGGAACAGCATCCACTCGGATGTAGCATTGTCAGCCAGCTGCTGGCAGGCCCAGCACTTGCCGGACCAGCCTTCAGGCAGCGGGCTGCCGCTCACGAGCCGGATGCGCGGGTCCAGTGTGGAGATGTTGCGCACTATCGCCGCCGTGTTGTCCTCGCTGTTGTCATCAAGCACAATCACTTCGCAGACCTGCTTGCCCTGCTGCAGCACGCTTTCAAGGCAGGCCTCGATGTTGTGCTTCTCATTGCGGGCCGGGATCAGCACTGTAATGAGGTCGCCAGCATCCTCATGCCGGGCAGTGCGTGCAGCTGGCCAGCGCAGGGCGGTCCAGCAGGCAAGACCGAGGAACAGCAGCAGGAGCAATGGCAACAGCCAGGGCAGCTCGAAACTCATCGGGCGACCTCCTGCGAGACCGGGATGTTGCTGAACAGCGCTTCACACAAGCCTTCAGGTGCCTCGCGGATCGGCAGGTGGCCGCAGGCCGGGATACTGGTGACAATCGCGTGTGGCCAGAGATCCTGCCACATCTGCACTGACTTCTTCACTGCGGCGAAAGTTCGCTCGCCGGTGGCGATGCGTACCTCGCAGTCCAGGGATGAGAAACGATCGATGCCGGGATGCGTGCCGAACATCTCGAGGTAGCGGTATGTCACCTCGTGGTCGACGGAGCGGAAGCTCTGGGTCATGTCGGTGGAACGGTCCTCCCGGCCGGAGGCTAGGACATTCGTCAGCCAGCGGCCGACCGGGTTGGCAAATGTGCTGTTGTAGGCATGGCGGCCGAAGTCACGCCTGAGGAACACGCGGAAGTAGCCGGGCAGGAAGGCGAATGGATCGACCAGCAGCAGGCGGCGAGGGGCCGGGTCCAGCCGCAGCGCGAGTTCACAGGCGAACAGCGCGCCGCTGCAGTTGCCGAGCAGGGTGTCAATCGGACGGCCTTCCAGCCGCGATGCTTCTTCATATTCGCGCTGCAATAGTTCGGCTACTGCCTCGAAGCTGTATTCAGGCGGAGGGGCCGTGTTGCCATAGCCCGGCGGGTCAACCGAATACAGGCAGGTGCCGGGTCCGAGCTGCGCGACCAGGGGCAGGTAGCAGTTGCGGTCCTCTCCCCAGCCGGGGATCGCGAAGCAGGCGTGGGTGCCGTTGCCAATACGCTCAGCGGGCATGCTGCATCACCCTCTCCGCGGTCATCCGGCCACCGAGTGTCACGAGCGGCATGCCCGTGCCGGGGGTGGTGGAGGCACCGGTGTAGTACAGTCCCGGCAGGCGGCGGCTGTAGTTCTGCGCGCGCCAGGGGCCGAGCATCAGCAGGCGGTGGCTGGCGCCGAAGGCGCTGCCGTCGTACAGGCCGAAGTTGTCACGCCAGTCAGCCGGGGTGTAGCAGCGCTCCATTTCGATGTCGTCCGCGGAGATGTCACTGCCCTCCGCGCGCAGCCTGGCAATCACGAACTGCCTGAGGCGCTCGCGCTGGGCCTGCCAGTCCACATCACCAAGGCGACTTAACACCGGTGTCGGCAGCAGCACGAACATGGTGGACTTGCCCTCCGGTGCCAGCGAGGGGTCAGTCTCGCTGGCCAGCGAGACGTAGAAGGGCGGTTCACTGCTGATTGAGTGGCCCTGCATCAGTTGGTTAAAGGATTCGCGGTAGTGCTGCGGGAAGAAGATGCTGTGGTGCCCGAGCCCGCTCACCTTACGCTTGAGCCCCCAGTAGAAGGTCAGCACGCCGGGGGTCATCGCCATCCGCGCCGCTCGCTTGCCGCCGCCGTTGGCGGAGATCACTTCCGGGGCGAGCAGGGTGTCCGTGGTTGGCACGTCCACGTTGCTGACGATTGCATCGGCTGCCAGCAGGCTGCCGTCCGCCAGTTCAACAGCCCGGCCCCGTCCACCGTTCTCGCGGATGCGCTTCACCTCGCAGGAGGTGCGGATCTCCACTCCGTTGTCAGCAGCCAACCGGGTCATCGCCTCCACGAGGGCGTAGATTCCGCCGCGCGGCAGCCAGAGGCCGTAGTTCAGTTCCCCGAAGGGCAGGATCTCGAACAGGCCCGGCAGGTCGAAGGGCGAGCCGCCGAGGTACATCGCGTAGCTGCCGAGCGCCTGCTTGATGCGCTCACTGCGGAAGGACGTGCCGAGCTGCCCATACACGCTGCGCTGCAGTCCGAGCCCCAGTAGCTCATTGAGGCGCAGGGCGCCGAGCCATCTGAGCGGATTGTCAGCATTGGAAGTCACCAGCCTGTCGAAGCTCAGCCTGTAGTTACGCCCGGCGCGCTCCAGCCAGGCGCTGAGGCGCGGTCCGACTGAGGGGTCGAAGCGTTCGAACTCGCTGCGCAGGCGGTCGAAGCGGCTGGAAAGCTGCAGGCTTTCTCCGTCCGGCCAGTGGAAGCGGATGCCGGGCTCGACTTCCAGCAGCTCGAGCTGTTCATGCAGGTCGGAACCGTTGTCAGCGAACAGTTGCTCGAACACCCAGGGATAGTTCAGCAGCGAGGGGCCGGTGTCGAAGCGGAAGCCGTCCTGCTCGATCAGGTTTGCCCGGCCGCCGGTGCCCGCATTCTTTTCCAGCAGCGTGACTTTGCAGCCCATGCGGGCCAGGTGGGTGGCGGCGGACAGGCCTCCGAGGCCTCCACCGATCACTATCACATTTGTCATCAGAGCAACCCCGTCATGGCCAGCGGGACACGCCAGTACTTGCTGGCCGGCAGCACGGAGAACTTGCGCGCACCGGACACGCTCAGGCGGGTGTCCAGCCGGCCTTCTGAATCGAGGATCATGCCGTTGAGCAGCGAATAGACATTGATGCAGCACTCGATCGCCACCCGGCTGTCGCGGCTGAAGCTGGCAACCCCGGCCTGGGCCCGGGCGTATCCTTGCTGGGCATGCTGGGCCAGCTCGATGCGGGCCTGCACGAGGTCGGCATCACTCAGTTCCGCCGCAGCGATGCCGTCCGTCCAGCCGGACTGCGGCAGCATCGACAGCGGGATGTAGATCCGCCCGCGTTCGCGGTCATCCGCCACGTCGCGGGCGAAGTTGGTTAGCTGCAGGGCGATTGCCAGTTCCCGGGCGCAGTCCAGCGCGGCACTGAAGTTGCCACTGCCGCTGGAGCCATATACATATGTGAGGAAGTAGCCGACCACAGTGGCACTGCCGTAGATGTAGCGCTCGACAAGGTCTTCCATGGTCTGGAACTTGCGCGGCTGGAGGTCACTCTCCATTGCATCAAGGAAGGAGCGGTAGTACTCGCGCGGGATGCCGAGCCCGTTGACAAGCTTGGCGAAGACGGCGATGTAGGGATTGCAGCCCAGCTCCACGGCCTGCTGCAGCCCGCTGCAGCCCAGTGCCCGTTCGTAGTCCCGACGCCAGGCTGCCATCTCCGTCTCGACATCGATCCCCTGGGGGGCAAAGGTGTCAACCAGTTCGTCGGGGTAGCGCACGGCGGCGTAGATCAGTTCCACCTGCCGGCGCTTGTGCGGTGGCAGGAAGCGGGTGACGAGATAGAAGCTGGTGCTGTAGGCACGCAGCACTCCGCGGGATGACTCGGCTACGAGCTGCATGGCTTCCTGCTCATCCGCGGCCGAAAGCACCGTCTCGGCAAGAATGGCCGCGCGACTGCGCCATGAGACGATTGACCAGACCTGTTGTGCTGCCATCTGATTTCCCCGCTGGCCTTCGCGCTGCTGGATAATGCGCTGCGCTGGCCCAGATCGCACCGGGAACGGGAGGACCATTTGCCCGCCCGCTTCCTGGCACATCAGATGCTATTGGGCAAACCTTGCGCTTCTGAGGCGGGAGTCTGGTGAAAGTATGGAGAAAGTCCGCTCAGGCAGCGACAGTGCGGCTGGCAATCACAAGGCACATCGTCGAATTGGCAGTGGCGTGCAGCAGCCAGGGAGCCAGGATGGAACCGCTGCTGATGCGCAGCCAGCCGGCGTACAGGCCGCCCGCGAAGATCACAATGAGCAGCGGCCAGGCCTGCGGTGCGATCGCCAGCAGGATGAGGTGCGGCAGCAGGAAGATGAGCGCCTGCAGGATGTTTGCCCAGGGCGCTTTCACCCGGCGTGATAGGCTGCCGGCTATCAGGCCGCGGAAGAACAACTCCTCGCAGAAACCGGTCTGCAGGAATCCGTATAGCAGCGCCAGCAGGAAGGTCAGCGGCTTGATCCCGGCTCCGGCGAATCCGGCCATTGCATTGCCTTCATGTGTCATCAGCGAAAGGTCGAAGGGAACTAGGAACAGGATGATCGCAACAGCCAGGCTGGCGATGGCGGCCTGCAGCAGGTAACGAGTCTCGCCAATGCAGAGACCGGCACGTTCAAGCACTGCCCTGATTCCACGCTTGTGCTTCAGGCTGTGGAACAGGGCATAGATGCCGAGCGGGATGCCCGCCAGCACAATCAGGTTCACGACAGCGGTAGAGATAGCCTTGCTCGTGTCCATGCAATCCCCCGATGATAGCTGGGTGTACTACGCAGTGTAAGCCACTCCTGTTTCAGCTGATCCGGAATCCTGCGCTTGTTACAATGGACACAGCCCGGAAAGCCGCAGTCTGGCGGCTCCGTGGGGGAGGACCCTTTATTGCTTTATCTCAGACAGGCCTGCGCGCTCATCAACATTGGAATCCTACTCATTCTTGCCTCCTGCGGCGGATCGCAGCAAACGCCGGACGCTGGACAGGCTGGACAGCAGCAGGCAGCCCTGCAATCAGACGCAAAAGTGGAAGACAACAGTGTCGACGGATTGCTGGAGGTGCTGATGCAACCCCAGCTGCCACTGGCGGATGGCCTGCGCGGGGTCAGCATTGCCGCACCGCAACAACTATTGGGAAGGCTGGATGCGCAATTCGATGCGAAGACCACATTGTGTGCTGGGTCTGGCTGGTTCATCGAAGGAGCGGCCTACCAGGATGGATTGCCAAACAGCAATGTCTCGCGCGACGGTGTCGAGCTGACCGAAGGCCTCTATTCGCCGAGCTATGACGGGATGGCGCTGGAAAGCGGATCGTATGCGATCTACCGCTGGAACCTGCGCGGCTACAGCGGTGAGCAGACCATCGGCTTCAGCTGGGTGCCGGATATGGCACCGGAGGATGCGGGGAACTGGTACATCGGGCTCGCCAACCTGCAGGATGACCGCTGGGAGTTCTTCGAGGGCCCGGATGACAACGTGCTGTCGATCAGCAGTTTCGGCCCCTACCGCAGTGCCACCGGTGATGTGCTGCTGGCCTTCGTGCTGCTGGGCAGTACGGAAGCGGCGCTGGCCCACATGGAGGCCGGCGTGCCGGAGAAGCGCGCCACCGGCGAGCTGGGCCTGCCGGAGACGGCACCGGATTTCCCGCTGCTGGCCAAGGCGAGCGTGCTGCCGGCGGCCGTGGACCTGTCAGCGGAGTGCGCCCCCGTCAATGACCAGATGCAGTGGGGTGCCTGCACGGCATTCGCCGTCGGCGACAGCGCATACAACCACGAACTGGGGCAGGTCTACGGAGCCTACGGCTGGAACCTGCAGTCCCCCGCCAACCGGGTCAGCCCGAAGTACCTCTACATCAAGAGCGGTGAGCTGGGCGGCTTCCCGGCCAGCGGGGATTACGGCCGCTACACGGATGAAGTGATTGACAACCTGATGAACTACGGCACCGCCACGGATGCCAATGCACCCTACGACATGGTGTATGACAACAACTGGAGCAGCGCGGCGCTTGAGGATGCCAAGGTGCTGAAGATTGAGTCCTGGCGCGAAGTGCCCTGCAACACGGATGACGGCATCGACACTGTCAAGCGCATCCTCGCCGAACAGGGCAAGGTGCTGCCGATGCGCGTCAACCTCGACATCACCTTCCCCTCGCTGCTGCCGGGCCAGGTCTGGTACTACACCTGGGGCACGATTGGCGGGCATGCGATGTGCATTGTCGGCTATGACGACAGCAAGGGTGCCAGCGGTGCATTCAAGGTGCGCAACAGCTGGGGCCGCTTCTGGGGTGACAAGGGCTACTGCTGGATCGCCTACGAAAGCTTCCGGAACCCCTATGCCTTCATCCGCTGCTACACGATGACGGAGGATTACGGAACGGATGTTGTCGACCGATTCGGGCTGAATGCGCCAGCCATCCCGCCGGTGAGTGGGCTGTCCGCCACGCAGGGCACCGAGGAGGGCGGCATCCACCTGGCATGGGATGCATACAGTGGCGGCGGTGCGCTGCATGTGATGCGCGACTCAATTGGCAACGAAGTGGCCGTGCTTGACCCGTCCGAGACTGAGTGGCTGGACGACACGGTCAGCGATCCGTACGGGCATGTTTACTGGGTGCAGGCTGATGGTGCACAGTCCAGCCCGGCAGTGACGGGATACATCGCGGCCCTGCCGCAGGTGCTGGAGGTGCTGCCGCTGGAAGGTATATCAGATGAGGGGCTGAGCATCGGCGCGTCGGTGACAGGCAGCGGTCCGATGAGCTTCGTCTGGGACTTCGGGCTGGGGGCCACGCCTGCCAGTTCTATCCAGCAGCGGCCTTACATCACGCTGAAGAACCCCGGTACCTATGGCGGCACACTGACTGTCAGCAATGCGATCGGCAGTGATGAGTTCAGTTTCCAGTACACGGTGCTGCCGCAGCCGGTGCTGATTGACCACGTCTACGGCACGAGTGGCTACAGCGGGGACCAGGCGATCATCGGGATTGTCAGCGACGGGCCGCCGCAGGGCTACAGCTGGGATTTCGGCGATGCCTGCACGCCCTCCACAAGCACCGATGGGGAACCATTCGTGACCTATGGAGCACCGGGCGTGTATGAGGCGACGGTGACAATCACCAACCTGGTCGGCGAAGATACGCTCAATTTCCTGATCGCGGTGCTGGACCCGACTGAAACGAAGTGGAGCCAGCCCGGCTTTGATTCCCGCCGCAGCCGCCAGAGCCCGCTGGTTGGTCCGCAGGACAATTCGCGGCGCTGGCGCTTCATGGCCAGCTACCCCGAAGTGAATGTCAACAGCAGCCATGTGATGGATGTGCTGGAATTGCCGTCCGGCGACCTGATCGTGCCCTGCAGCACGAATGGCAATGGCAACAAGCTTTTCCGGATCACCCCCGCTGGCGCGGTGGTCTGGAAGAATGAGTACCCATTCCCGCTGAAGGGCTACCTGACGCAGCCGGTCAGCTCGGCGGATGGAGCGAAGCTATACCTCACCAGCGGGCGCAGTGTGTATTGCCTGGACAGCGCTGACGGCGCGGAGATCTGGCGCAATGACGGTGACTTCAGTGAGAGCTACCACGTGCTGCTGGAGAATGCCAACGGCGAGGTTTACGTCGTGCGTAACGGCCGCTGGCTGGGCGTGTTTGACGGCGAGGACGGCAGCCAGCTCGGGGAGGAGTTCGTGCTGTCGGACAGGAATGGCAGTGTCGCCAATGCCGTGCTGGCCCCGAATGGCACGCTGTTCATCAGCACCGAGTTCAACCATGAGGACCGGCTGGTCAGCTTCGACACGGTGGAAAACGTGCCGCTGCATTCGATCTTCATGCCGCAGCTGGTACGCGGGATGGCAATCAGCCCGGACGGCCTGACCATCTACACGCTTGACGACCAGTGCGATACGCGGGCCTTTGACACCAATACCTGCAACATGGTCTGGTGGCAGAAGGGCACCCGCGGGGCCTTCAGCTTCAACCGCAATGCACCGGCTGTGATGGCTGACGGCACGGTGGTGGTTGCCAACCAGGGTGGCAAGGTCTCTGCGCTGGATCCGGCTACGGGCGCGATCATCTGGGACTACGACCTCGAACTGGACCCGGACTGCCGCAGCACGCCGGCCATCGGGCGTGATGGCACCGTCTACTTCGGCGGCTGCGACACGCGGCTGTATGCGGTGAAGGAAGGTGCACTGGTCTGGCAGTCCGATCCGGCAGGCACCTTGTACTTCAGCGGTTCGCCAACGATTGCCAGTGACGGCACGCTGTACTGCGGCTCTGACAATGGCATGCTGTGGGCCTTCGGGACCGGCTCGGACGAGCTGTTCTACCCGGCCTACGTCAACTCGGTCAGCCCGCTCAGTGGAACGCCTGGCAGCATGCAGACCTTCATGGCTGACGTGGCCGGCAGCGGAGTGATCAGCTACCAGTGGGACTTCGACGGCGGGGCCACGCCTGACAAGCCGACGGATGCGGCCCCGGAGGTGACGCTGGGCCTGCCCGGCACCTACGACTGCAAGCTGACGGTCAGCAATGAGCTGGGCAACCATACCTTTGACTTTGAGCTGGTGGTGGGCAGCTAGGCTGGATGCGTAAGGCTGTCAGTGCAAGTTAGGGAACGGAGAGTAGAGCTGACAGTTTCTCCACACTTTCTCCGGGGAGCGACCATTGCCGCGTGGTTTGATTCCCCATCGCACAGAGAGGAAGCAAACATGCAAGACAGACTGCGCAGGACGATTGGCCTGCTGATCGTGGCCATGCTGGCCATTCCCACGGGCGTGGGGGCAAGCATGGAATGGACTGACGGACTGCTGGATGACTGCTCGGCCACCGGACTGCAGGCCAGCATCGGCACCAGCTGGGAAGCGGTGCTTGACAACGATCGCGGCGGCCGCAGTTCAATTGAGATAGAGTCCGGGGAAGGAACGATCAGGGCCTCCGGCAAGCTTGCACGTGGCAGCCTGTTCGGTGGGCCGGGCACTGCCGGAATCATGCTGCCGCTGGCGACGGACGGCGGTGAGTACGACATCAACCAGTGGGACGGGATCCGCGTCACGGTGCGGCGCAGTGGTGCATCAATGCTGCTGCGCATCCACGGGATGGAAATCGAGAATGGCGACCACTTCGCCGTCGACATCCCGGCGAGCACTGAGTTCGCCACCTATGAGTTCCCCTTCAGCCGAATGGGCCAGGTGATGTCGCCGCAGATGCCCTGGCGCGGGGACCGGGTGACCGCCGTCGAGTTGATCTGCTGGAGCTTCCCGGCTGACAGCTTCAGTTTTGAGCTGGACAGCATCGAGTTCTATCGCAGCGAATAGACAGAGAAAATGCCGAAGCGGCAGACCGGTGCTCCATGGCCGGCCTGCCGCTTGCCTTGCTGCCTAGTTCTCCACTTCAGGGTTGAACTTGACGATCATCAGGTCATCCTTGCCGCCGCCGTTGTCAACCGTGCCCTCCAGGTTGACCGCGCTGAGCGGGTAGCTGGTGGCGGATGCCCCGGAGCCGCTGGCGCTGATCGCCGGGCTGGCCTCAGTCACTCCGGGATTGCCGAAGTTGCCCTGGCCCATCTGCACCGGGTCCCAGAAGGGGGTGAAGCGCTTGGCACGGGTGCCGGCCACGTAGAGCTTGCCGGCTGCGCTGTAGGCCATGTCCTCCAGCTGCGGGTAGCCGGTGCCGTCCTCGTAGCGCTCCTCCCTGAGCAGGGTGCCCTCAGAGCTGATCTTCGCCATCACGTGGAAGTACTCACCGCCGACTTCGTCGTCAAGGAAGGTCACTGCGAACAGGTCGCCCGCCGAGTCCACGGAGATGCCGCGGCCGTAGGTGTTGACATTGCTGCCGCCGCGAGCGTCGTAGGCCCGCACCCAGCTGAGCTCGGGGTTGCTGATGTCGTAGCGCACCACCAGGATGCCGTGCTCACCGAAGATGTAGTTCTCGCCGGTGGCGGTCAGGTAGACATTGCCGAAGTCGTCAGTCATCACGTCCGTGTCGTACTCGTTCTGGCTGTTGCCCCAGCTCTTCTGGGCCAGCACATCGCCGTTGGCCGGGTCGAACTGCAGCATCAGCAGGTCGCTGCCGCGGGAGGAGTTGACCACCGCCTGCCCGGCGACGAACACCTGGCCGGCGGAGTTGACATCGATGCCCTCGCCGAAGTCGTTGCCCGAGGTGCCCCAGCGCTTGCTCCACAGCAGGCTGCCGGCCGGGCTGATGCCGTGCACGAGGATGTCGATGTTGCCCTCGCCGAAGATGTTGTTGCCGACGGCGAACACGTTGCCGTTCGCGTCAGTCGCCACATCGGACAGCCTGCCGATGCCCAGTGAGATGCTCCACTCCTCCTGGCCGTCCGCCGCGTCCAGGCGGGAGAGCACTGAGGTGACGGCTCCGGCCTTGATCTCGGAGTATGCCACGTAGATGTTGCCCAGGTTGTCAGCCACGATCCCGCGGGCGTTGTCACGGCCGCCGGTGCCGTAGGCGCGCGACCAGATCACGTTGCCGCCGGCGTCGTACTTGACCACCAGTGCATCCCGGTCACCGAGGCCACCGATGGTGCTGCCGGCCACGTAGGCCGCGCCGGTGTAGTCCACGCAGACCGCCTCGATCTCCTCGTCATCGCCAAGCCCCCAGCTGTGGGCCCATTCCTCCTGCACCGGGTCGACGACGAGCTGGAACTCGTAGGTGGCGGTGCCGTTTGCGCCGGTCACTTCAAGGGTCGCATCGTAGATGTCATCACCAGTCAGCACAACGGTCGGGCTCGGCTCAGTGCTGGTATTGGGAACCGCTCCGCCGCCGAAGTCCCAGGCGTAGGTCAGGGTGCCGTTGCCAATCACGTCAGCGCTGAACTGGATCAGGGACTCGCTGCGGCCGCTGAGCGGCAGCACATCGCGGATGAAGGGGTCGGCGGCACGGAAGCCGGTGTCGCTGGCCGCCACGCTGGCGAAGCCGCCCACCTTGGTCTTGATCCAGTAGGCATAGGGCACGCCGGGGACGGCGGTGGTGTCGTCGTAGCTGGTGCTCTCCGGGGAGATCTCATCAATCAGGTTGTCATCGGTGCCGCGGTAAATCTCGTAGGAGGTCGCGCCGCTGGCCGCCGTCCAGCTCAGGCGGACCTTGTCAACGAACTCGCCGCTGCTGGCCTGGAAGTTTGCTGGCGGGTAGATGGTGGCGGTCTGGTTGCAGTACGGGGCTGCCACCAGGTCCGGGTTGAAGTCGAGGAACAGCTCGACCGCCGTGACGTAGTTGCTCTTGCTCGCCGCATTGGTGAAGGTGCTGTAGCCGATCCAGCAGTTGCCGTCATTGCCCCAGTCGGAGCCCCAGCTGTTGCGGACGTAGAAGGCCTGCTTGGCGTCGTTGTAGCCGATGATGCACATCGCGTGGCCGCCGATGGACGGGCCGTTGTAGTTCCAGACATTGCCCTTGTCATACTTGGTGCTGCTGAAGTCGTCATCCAGCGAGGTCGTCATGTAGACGGGCTTCTTCAGGATGGCAAGCGTGTGCTTGATGCGGTCGACATCCTGCAGCGTGGAATTGCCGGTGGAGAAGATGTACTGGAAGTTGGAGATGCGGAACTTGTCAGCCTCGTCATGCGTGGCCTGGGTGAAGTTGTCCGCGCAGCTGAAGGAGCTGCCGTAGGGGGCGAGGATCACCGGCGGGGTGCCCTGGTTCATCAGGGTCGCCATCACGTCGCTGGTGTAGCGTCCCGGTGAGGGGCAGCCCAGCCCGCTCAAGTCGGACTCAAGGTACAGGTAACGCGGGCTGACCTGGTTCCAGCCGCTCTGCGGCCAGCTTGCAAGGTTCCAGCCGGCGGCCTGGTACATGAAGTTCAGCTGGTAGTCCAGTGCGCCGTGGCCTGCGGCCCAGGCGGTGCAGGAACCGACGCTGCCCTGGTTGCCAACCGGGGCCATGCCGGCCTCGACGGATGCCGAAGAGGGCAGGCTGACGGTGCCGAACGGCGGCATGTAGTCGCCGGCGATCATCTCACCGGGCTTCGGCAGGAGGCCGGTGCCACGCAGCTCAGGGTCACCGAGGCTTATGCGCCCCAGTTCGAGCTGCTTCTCGCCCATCATCACCAGTGCGACGAGGATGGTGCCGTCCTCACGCTCGTAGGGGGCAAGGCTGTCGACGGTCAGGGTGGAGTCATCCGGACCCATGTACCAGGTCCAGCGGCCCTCGTCCCAGTTGGCGAAGCCGACATACATGTCCTGCGGGAAGTCCGGGTCGTAGCCCTTGGACCACTCGAAGCCAACGGACTGCAGCTCAGTGCTGGCGGCGTAGCCCGGTGCGACGAAACGGTAAGTGGCCATCGCAAGGCCGGCACCGCCCTCGCCGGGCAGCCAGTCCGGGGAGAACACGGCATAGCCGGCGTCCATCACCACATTCTGGCTGGGCAGCGTCGGGTCATAGTCCGCACCTTCCTTGTCCAGGTCATCCTGCACGAAGGAGACGGACTTGCCGGTAAGATCCGGCAGGCTGAGCTCACCGGGCTGGGCAAAGGATGCGCCCTTGCCGGACAGGCTGAAGGGGTCATCATCGACCGGGGCGTCAGGCCGGACCGGGACGGCGACCAGGCCATCCTCGGTCAGGCCGAAGTTGCCTGCAATCAGGTCGGAGGAGGAGCCCTCCTGGGATGCATCCAGCCCGGCGGTCCCGCCGCCACCGCCGCATCCCGCGACAATCACCATAATGACCAGCCCACACAGCAGGCTGTACAACAGATTCTTCATGACATTCACCTCACGTTCTTGTTCAGCGATCCCGGCGGGCTTCCTGACCCGGCTTGGAATCAACCGTTCGTTATAGGCAAATGCAGAAATTTCTAAACCTCGAATTATAAAATTCTCGAAAAATAGTCGAAATGACCCGTGGTTGCGCTCTTGCGGTGCTACAAGTTATATGGGGGTACTGCGAGTGTTTGGAGGGAATCAGGTGAACCTGTGCCATGCACGCAAGGCTTATCCACCTGCGGCCTGGAGGACCGGGGTACTCCAGGTTGTATCACTCCGGTTGATTCCTACGCATCTGACTTACGGCGCAGCACTCTCGAAGGCGAACAGCGTGCCGTTGGCGCCAAGGATATAGACCCGGTTGTCCGGCCCGATGGCCACGGAACTGTAGGCCAGGTCCGTTTCCGTGTCATAGTCCCATGCGATGTCGCCGTTGGGGGCCACACAGCGCAATATGCCGAGGTTGTCGCCGTAGTAAATGTAGCCGTCCTTGTCAACGCTGGGCATTGCGTACTGCGTCTTGCGGGAGAGTGTGCCGGTCCAGAGTTCCGCACCAGCCAGGTCAATCCGGCTGCATTCGTCGCCGATTGTCACGAGATTGTCGAGGCCGGGCATCAGTGCGATGCCGGTCACGTCGTCATTGTCTACAGGGTAGCTGAAGACGAAGCTGCCATTCTTCCATGCGTAAAGCTTAGGACCGCTGGTTGCGGCCACGAAGTCGCCATTAACCACATCATGCAGGATCACTGCGGTCTCATCCACGGTTCCGCTTGCTCCCAGTTCCCCACCGGCGGAGCCATCGGTGTTGACGATGTAGACCCGGTTGCTGCCGCCACAGACGTATACACGGCCGTCACTGCCGATCGATGGCGCGCCGAAACGGCTGCCCTTGCTGTAGGACCAGGTCTCCGAACCGTCGCTCATTGCCAGCTTGAGTGTGAGGTCCGGTCCGCTGAAAATCTCGCCGCTGTAGTAGACACTGTCTTCGAAAAGGGTCGGCGGCCCGAAGTTTCCATTGGTATATGTGACTGACCAGTCCTCGGAGCCGTCCGGCTTCAACCTGAAAATGTAATCCGATTCCGAACCGTAGATGTACCCGTTGTCATCGATCGCAAGGCCGGCGCTGATGCTCTGGTTGCGCGCGGTGGCCCAGCGCAGCGAGCCGTCCTGCGCCAGCGAGTAAACATAGGGGTTATCCACACCGACGGTGAAGTAGATTTCGCCGAATGCACCGATCACCGGGCTGCTATGGCCGGTGATGCCGGTTTCGTAGCTCCAGTCCAGCTGTCCGTCATGCGGACCCGCCAGGCTGCTCAGTCCGGTATGCGCGGGGTCTGCACAGTACATGTTCCAGTCACCGGCGCCGGGGTCAATGCCGATCGCCCAGCCCTCGGCGGATTCACTGGCGATGCTGCTGCCGGTCTCATTGGTGGCAACGATGGTGTAGGTGTGGTGTGTGTCATCAGACAGGCCCTCGTCGAGCCAGCTGAACAGGCCGACCACGGAATCGACGGGGCTGCCGCTGCCATCCCGGTAGATGTCGAAGCCGTTGGCATCGAACTGCTCATCCCAGCTGAGCTGGACATAGTCGGCGAATGTGCCCTGGCTGGCGGTCAGCCCGGTCGGCTGGGCGGGGATGACTGCATCGTTGGGGGCAAAGGCCGTCAGGGTGCCGTCCGTCGCCGGGGCCAGCAGCATGCCGCCCTCGCAGATCGCGAATCCACAGCGGTAGCTGACAGCCGAGTCGTACTGCCACTGCAGCTGCAGGTCAGGGGTGACCGCATAGACGCTGCCGGAGGCCGTGCCGAAGAACACGGTGCCGTCCGCATCGATCACCACGCTGCCCTCGATCGGGCTGCCCGTGATGAAGGTGTCAAGCAGGTTGGCATCGCTGTCGTACTTGTACAGCTTGCCGTCCATGTTGGCGATGTAGATGTTGCCGTCCGGGCCCTCCGCGGGAGCACCCTCGAAGCTGGTTCCCGCGGCATGGGTGCCGATCTGGTTGCCATCGGCATCGACAGAGTAGAAGTTGCCATCCTGTGTCCCATAGACCAGCTTGCCGGTCGAGGTGATGCAGGGGCTGGCATGCGCCTCGCCCGTGCCGCTGTGCTCCCAGTTGAGTTCGCCGCCAGGGCTGACGCTGGCCAGTGCGCCGCCGGCCGTGCAGACATAGATCGTGCCGTCGGCCGCGATGGCAGGCGGGCAGTAGATCCCGCTTGAGGTGTCGAGGTGCCACTGCTCAATGCCGAGGTAATCCAGCTTGTAGAGCTGGCTGCCCTGGGTGCCGACGATGATCGAACCGTCCTCGAGGATTGCCGGGCTGGAGTAGACCTCACGCGGCAGCTTGGTGTGCCAGGCGCGGATGCCGGCGCGGTTGACGGCGTAGACGTAGTCGGCGATGTCACCGAACACCACATGCCCCTGCGGGCCGATTGCGGGCGTTGAGCTGATCTGGTCCAGCACCTCGTGCTGCCACAGCAGGCTGCCATCGGTGTCCAGCGCAAACAGCGAGCCCTTCTGCTCCACCGGTTCATAGGACCCGAGGAAGATCGTGCCGTCCGCATTCTGCACCGGGGCGGAATGCAGCAGCGATTTCGGCAGCACGGTCTTCCAGTGCACGTTGGCACTCTCCACCACGTTGTCTGTGGAGTAGCCGCGCCGCTGGTTGGAACCACCAGCCGTTGGCCAGGCGCCGAGGTCCGTCGGGATGTTGGAGAAGTAGACCTCCACGCTGTCCAGCAGGTAGTACTCGCCGTCGTAGCCGAGCATTGCGAGGTAGGTGTAGCCGCCGGGGCTGGTGTACTGGCCGGGATCACCGCCGACGGAGAAGTTGTCAGCGGGCTGGTTGAACTCGATCATGCGCCAGCGGCCGTAGGTGTAGTCAGCCAGCAGCATGTAGATCGGGGAGAAGCCGGTGGCCTTTTCACTGGTGGTGTAGCCGACGGAAGCCAGCTCATCCACCGCACTGGAGTCGAAGCGGTAGATGGCGTAGGTCTGCTGGCCGATCAGCGCACCGAGGCGGATGCTCGTGTTTTCCACGCTGCTGAGGGCATTCGAATCCTGGAACTCATTGCCGAGGCGGGTGAAGCCAGCTAGGCTGGCTCCCTTCATTGCATCGAGCTCACCGATGCCGGGCAGTGCACTACCGGCCGGAGTGGAATCCAGTGCTTCCGCATCGCCGGCGGGGTTGTGCCTGGCGGCCCCGCAGGCCGTAAGCAAACAGATGATTGCGATGGTCAGGGTGCTAAAGAGCAGTTTCATTCGTCTCCCCTAGGTGCAGCATCCGGATTGGTCCCGGCTGCCAGGCATAGCCGGGTTCCATTATAAGGTGCGGGCAGTACGGATGCGGCTTCCTGACCGTTATAATGGGCGGATGAGCTACAGGGACAGGACAGTGAGGAATTGCAGGATCGGATTGGTGATCCTGCTATGCAGCATCGCCGCAGGCTGCGGTGGTGGCAACGAACTTCCCGCAGCAGGACCGTCGCAGCAGGCTGCCCAGCCACTGCCGGAAGCGCCTGCCAATGCAAGGCAGGTCAAGCTGGCGGTACGGATGAATCCGCAGCAGGAAATCAGCGAGCAGCCGGGCGGATTGAAGGCCGCCAGCGCGATCAGCATGCAGCTTTCCAGCATGCCACTGCCCGGGCGCAGCACTTCCGCCTCGGAAGTCGAGGTCGCTGCGGTGGATTACCGCACGGACCTGCTGAACAGCCGGGTGGAGGTGAAGGGCGATTACCTTGTTTACCGTCCGGTCTGGAACAATGCGATCTTCGACGACCTGAGTGATGCGGCCTATGCAATCTACCAGGTGGACCTGACCGGATACACCGGTGATCCGACCATCGGCTTCAACTGGGCTGAGAACGGCCTGCCGCGCATTCCGGACAAGTACTTCGTCGGCCTGGCGAACTGGGATGCCAACCGCTGGAGCTGGTTCGACGGCCCGCTGGACCAGGTGCTGACACTGGATGACCTGGCTCCCTATACGGATGCCAACGGCAAGCTGCTGCTCAATGTGCTGGCCCTGCAGCGCGAAAGTGTGGTGGTGCTGCGCAACATGACGATTGGTGCGCCGGAGATGCGTGGTACCGGCTTCGAGTATGAGGACATCCCGGTGCAGACCAGTGCGCCTGCGCTGTATGTGCCGACCCTGCCGGGCAGTGTCGACCTGCGCGCCGGCTGTGCACCGATCAATGACCAGGGTTACTGGGGCAGCTGCACGGCCTTTGCGGTTGGCGACGGCGCCTACAACTATGAGCTGTACAGCATCTACGAATCACTGGGCTGGGACCTGACGGGCACAGCCTTCCGGGTCAGCCCGAAGTTCCTCTACATCGAAAGTGGCAAGGACCAGGGCTTCCCGCCGGGTGGCGACTACGGCCGCTGGACTGATGTGGTGGCCGACGGCCTGACCCGTTTCGGCATTGCCACCGAGCTGAATGCCCCCTATGACTATGACTACAATGACAACTGGTCGATCGCGGCACTGAATGACGCCGCGGTGCTGAAGAGCACCGGCTATGTCCCACTCGCCAGCCACAGCACGGCGGCGATCGAGGGCATCAAGTCCGTGCTGGCCTTCCAGCAGCGCCCGGTGCTGGTCAGCACCCAGGTGGACTACGGCCTGATCACCTACGCCCCCGGCCAGGTCTGGCATTTCCAGGGGCCGAGCTTCGGCGGGCATGCGATGCTGATCGTCGGTTATGACAATGGCAAGGAAGCCTTTCTCGTGCGCAACAGCTGGGGCACGGACTGGGGCGAGGACGGCTACCTGTGGATGGCTTACGACACCCTGACGCATCCCTACAACTGGTATGTGCAGTGCGGCTACATCACGGATGAGTACAACGAGGCCACGGCCCAGCGATTCACCGGCAACTCGATCAGCCTGCTGCCGCCTGACAACCTGGAGGCCTCGCAGGGCACCGCTGGCAGCAGCATCGCGCTGAGCTGGACGCCTGTGGACGGTGCCGACGGCTACCGCATCTACCGTGACACCCGGCAGAACCTGGTGCAGCAGGTCGGGGCGGTCAGTGAATACACCGACAACAGCGTGCTTGATGAACTGGCGCACTCCTACTGGGTGACGGCGCTGAAGGACAGCTCGGAAAGTGCCCACAGTGCACCGGACCTCGGCTATGTGGCGCAGTCCCCGCAGGTCAGCGGCGTGTCCCCGACGAGCGGGGCCGAGGGCCAGACGATCCGCTTCATCCCGCAGGTCAGCGGTGACCCGCAGGCCACCTTCAGCTGGGACTTCGGCGGTGGTGCCAGCCCGAACACAAGCAGCGATCCAGGGCCGGTGGTCGTGCTCGGCAGCGAGGGCAGCTACGACGCCAGCCTGACGGTGATTGGCGCGGAAGGCAACCAGAAGTTTGACTTCACACTCGAGGTCAAGCTTAACCAGCCGCCGGCTGCCTACCTGTTCGACCCGAACAACGGCAAGGCCATCGCACCCTATGAGTGCACATTGGATGCCACCAGTGGCGACAGCGACGGCTGGATTGTGCTGTACGAGTTTGACTGGGAGAATGACGGCATCTATGACCTGGTGACAACCGAGCCGGTTGTGCAGCATACATACACGGAGCTCGGTACAGTCACAGCGAAGGTGCGCGTAATGGATGATGCCGGGCTGTATGACACGGCGACGGAGCAGATCACTATCGAACCGGATAACTTCGCTCCATACCCGACGATCACCGCCACCCCGCCGTCCGGGCCTGCCCCGCTTGATGTCGAGTTCGACTCTGCGGGCAGCTATGACCAGGACGGCTTCCTGATCTACTACGAGTGGGACTTCGAGAATGACGGCACGATCGATGCCGAGGGCGACAGCCTGACAACGACTGACCATGTCTACCCGGCGGACGGCACCTACACCGCCATGCTGCGGGTGACTGACAACGAGGGAGCGACGGGTGAGATCACCACGGAAGTCGCGGTCGGCCTGCCTCTGATCGGGGGCTGGACCAGCCACGCGATCCGAACCTGGACGGACGGCACCAACTCGCGCCGCATCAATGCAACCCTCGTCGGTGGCAACCCGGCGGTCAGTGTGACAACGAACAACACCGGCATGGAGTATGTCAGCAGCGGCGTGGCCGTGCCGGATGACAGTTCCGACTGGTCCGTAATGACGGCGCTTGCCAACGGCAGCCTGCCGAACTCCACGAAGCCCTATGGACTGTGCAACCTCTCAGGTGTGCCGCTGGTCAGCTACTCCGGGGGCTCGCTGTCGTCCATCAAGTGGACCGGTGCGAGCTGGCTGGACATGAATGTGGACGGCACGGCGAACTGTGGTGAATCCAGCAGCATTGCAATCGTTGCGGGCAAGCCGGCGATTGCCTACACCTATCCCAGTAACCCGAACAGCATCTACTACGCCTATTCGACTGAGTCTGATCCTGCGTTGGCTGGCGACTGGGTGGTGACGGAACTCGAGACGGACGGCAACCCCGTTGTCAGCGACACCCTGCAGCTGATCGAGATCGGCGGAATGCCGTATGTGGCTTATGGCAAGAATGGCGAGGCACCGAATACGCAGAAGCGGCTGTGGCTGGCCCGCGGCCTGACTGCCACCCCGACCGGTACTGCTGACTGGGCGCGGCATGAAGTCGACCCGGCGAAGAATACCGGGCTGTACATGTCGATCACGGAACTGGGCGGCCGGCCCGCGATTGCCTATGGCTTCGCCGACGGCCCGCTCGGGATGCGCTTCGCCTGGGCGGACAGTGCGAGCCCGGCAAGCACGGATGACTGGAACATCATGGCGGTCGAGACCGGCAAGCGCGGGATACCCTCGCTGGCGGTGGTCGGCGGCGTGCCGATGTTCAGCTACGTTGCCAACTCACCGAACGGCGGACTGACGCTGGCGAAGGCCAGCAGCAGCACTCCGGCCGGTGACGGGGACTGGAGCTTTGAGCGGCTGATCCCGCAGGACATCGGCGGCGGCCAGAGCCCGCTGCTCGAGGTCAATGGCCTGCCGGCGATCATCTACGGCTGGAACGCCGCTGCCAATGTGGTGTTCATCACACCTGCACCCTAGGTTCAGGGGCGGTAGCAGCGGATCGTGTCGTCACCGTTGGTCCTGATCAGCAGGCTGCCGTCGGACAGCATGATCAGCGGCACGACTGACTCCGCCGTGGTGTAGTCATAGGTGAAGCGCCAGCGCTCATTCTTGTTCGGCTTGAGGCAGACCAGGTCCTTGAAGATGCTGACGTAGATATCCTCACTGGCATCCACGATCGGTGCCGCCGGGCCTGCACTGTCTTCTGTCAGGGACCAGTCCTTCAGGCCCTCCATGTTGAGTGCATACATGATCTTGCCCTCTCCCGGCAGCAGCAGGTGTTCGGTATCCAGCTCGAAGCCGATGGCGGGATAGCTGAGCGGGTGATTGCCACTGGGAAGTTGGAAGTCCCCGAGCTTGGTGCAGTTCTGGTCGCAGAACATCACGTATGCGGCTGAACCGGCGACGAGCATAACGTTGCCAGTGCTGCCGATCACCGGCGAATTGAGCAGCTTGGAATTGGCTGAAGTGCTGTCCAGCAGGCTGCCGGACATGTCCAGCGCATAGCAGTCCGAAAAGTCGGTGCCAAAGTAGACCTGCCCGCCGTCACCGATGGCGGCAATGTTCCTCGGCAGTCCGCTCGGTGTGGTGTAACTCCAGTTGACAGTGGAGGTCGCTTCAGGGTCAACGCTGCGCAGTTCATTCGTGCCGTAGCTCAGCAGCAGGCCGCCATCCATCGTGAAGCCGTGCATGTCCCGCACACCGGAGGAGGCCAGCAGGCGCCAGTCCTCGGTCAGGTCGCTGTTG
The DNA here is from genome assembly GCA_022646745.1 of Planctomycetales bacterium. GTDB lineage: Bacteria > 4484-113 > 4484-113 > 4484-113 > JAFGCY01 > JAHEFU01. Next base: position 2,277,470 of record CP060262.1, read on the forward strand.
AGCGCCAGCACGGCATTGTCCGCCGTCGGCGAACCGTTGTCAACAAGGGCATAGACCCGTCCGTCCGGGCCGATGGCGCGCAGGCGAAGGAACTTGCCGCTGCCTTCATCGAAGTGGGTGATCTCCATTCCCGTGTCGGGGTCAATCGCATAGACCTTGCCATCATGGTTGGCGGTGTAGATCGTGCCATCGGCGGCCTGCAGAATTCCGTCCGGGCCATCTATCACATCAAAGCTCCATGCCGGTTCATCTGTGGCACTGAGCAGGGCGGGGCCGCTGGCCGGGCTGCGGCGGTTCTGGTAGCGGTTCGCACCGGCGCACCACCAGGGAGCATGGGCCAGTGTATTGAATTCCAGCAGCAGTTCGGACTTAGCGCCGATGTTGTCAGTCGCACTCAGGCGCAGGCTGGTCCGGCCGCCGAGGTAGCACTGCCAGTCGTCAGTGCCGGGCGCGGTGCCCTGGTGCTCGATGCTGCCATCGGCATTCCAGTCCCAGCTGAAGTCGGCCAGCGTGCCGTCGACGTCGCGGCTGGCAGTGGCGTCCACACTGATCATGGACGGGGCAGTGCCTCCGTCACCATTGGTCACAACAGAAATCACGGGCGGGGAATTCTCGCCGAGCCGGATCCACTCCAGCCGGCCACCACCCGCAGTGGCAATCATCACGACGGCCAGCACCAGCCCGTCATTGCGGCGGTAGGGCGCGGAGTCGCCGAAGTCCCAGCTCGGGCCGTTGACTGGCTGCCAGTCCCAGCGGTCGCTGTCCCAGTTGGCCAATGCCGCGAGGACCGTGCCGTTGGCGGGGGTGGCAGCGTCATTCCAGTTCAGGTTCAGCTTGCTGGTAGTGGTGCCGGGATCAAGCTGGAAGTCATACATCGCGTAGCAGATCTCGGAGCGCAGCGGCGGATCACCGGCAGGGCTGAGGGAGAACACCGCCTGGTCAGCATCCGCTGTGACATTCTGCGATGAAGCAGGCATGAATTCCGCTCCGCTGTGGATCCGCAGCTCGAGCACGGCACTGCTGCTACGCTCGACGGCTGACGGGGCGGGCAGCCCATTGCCTGGGCCGGCGGATGCTTCGGGCGGGGTGGCCGGGGTGGCTCCTGAGCTGCATGAGACGGCCGGCAATGCCAGGGAAAGCAGCAGTGGAAGTGCAAGCACCAGGGTGGTATATCGCTTCATAGTCGTCTCCCCACGAAGCAATATCCTAGCAGAATCGACCTCTCGTGCCTGATTCGGGCGAATTCAGAGAAAAACCGCCAGTCTCATCTTGTGGAGCCAATGAAAATATGATAATTTTCTGCGCATCGGGAAACGGCAATGCGGAGATGGATCCGATGTCGCTGCGGCGGCACTACTTACGGCAGTTCCCCGGCACTTATCACCAGGATGGGAGTTGGAAATCATGCGTCATTTCACTAACCTTCGCGCGCAGGCATGTATCTGCCTGCTGGCGCTGAGCATTGTCCTGCTGGCGGCATCGTGCCAGCAGCCGGCGGAGTCACAGGGCAGTGCTGATGTGGCTGCCGTGCCAAAAGTTGAAACCAGGCCGGCGAGTTTTGCCGACATCAAGGGTGGCGAGAAGGTCTACTATGAGAACTGCGCTGCCTGCCACCACCACGAGGGGCGCGTCGGCCCACCGCTGATCAAGGACGCCGGCTACTTCATCTGGGCCGGAGTCAGTCCCGAGGAGCTCGGTGCACTGCTGTTCCAGCCGGTGCGCATCAAGCGTGAGGGCTCCTACATGCCGGCATTCAGCCCGGAGGACCTCAGCGACCAGGAAGTGATGGAGCTCGGCGCATGGCTGGCCGGATTCCATGAGCCGGCGGCTGAGCTGCCGCAGCTTGGTGACCCGGAGAACGGTGCCACGCTGTATGCCGCGAACTGCGCGATGTGCCATGGTGCGAACGGCGAGTCCACCGCGGCCGGTGCACCGCTGGCTGCGATCGTCGGTGAGCTGCACGCCCATGAGATGTCCACCGGCACGATCATCGGCTTCACCTACCTTTCCACCCGCAACAACGCGATGCCGAGCATGCCCGCCTTCAGCGAGGAGGACCTGTCCGACAGTGACCTGCTGGATATCGCAGCCTTCATGTGGAACTTCCCGCCGATGGGCCCGCCGCCTGCGGAGGGTGGTGACGCCCCCGCGGAAGGTGGCGAGTCTGCCCCTGCTGAAGGTGGTGAGGCTGCTCCGGCTGAGGGTGGCGAGGGTGCGGCCTAGCCGCTTTCCCGACCAACCGCACAGCCTGCGGACTCAATTCTGACAACATGACTGCCCCCGGGAAACCGGGGGCTTTCATTTGCATGAGACCAGGTTTCAATTAGCTCCAGCGGGTCCCGCCGTCAACGCGGCACTGTATAATCTGCATATCAAGGAGGAGACCGGCCGGGGCCGCTTCTCCAAAGTGGTTTCCGCCGGCAACTTGGGCATGATTACGCATCAGTCCAGCTACACGATCACAATGCGGATCAGCGGGCCACACGGAATCGGGCTGATCCACCGCATCCTCGGTGAGATCGCCGCTGCCGGGGGCATGATGGGGGCCATCGACGTTGCCGAGATTGACAGCAGCGGCTGGGTGCGCGACTTCACCGTGCACTGCAATGATCCCGAGCATGAGAAGCGCATCACCGAGGCTGTGCGCGCAATGCCGGGCATCCACGTGCTGGCCGTGTCTGACGAAACCTTCCGCATGCACCTCGGTGGCAAACTGACCGTCGAGAGCAAGCTGCCGATCCACAACCGCGCCCAGTTGTCAATGGCCTATACCCCAGGTGTCGGGCGGGTCTCGCGCTACATCGCGGATGACCCGCAGCGGGCCTGGTCACTGACGATCAAGGCCCACACCGTTGCCGTGGTGTCCGATGGCAGCGCCGTGCTCGGGCTCGGTGACATCGGGCCGGAGGCGGCGATGCCGGTGATGGAGGGCAAGGCGCAGCTGTTCAAGGAGTTCGGCGGTGTGGATGCCTTCCCGCTCTGCGTCAACACACGCGACCCCGAGGAGATCATCCGCTTCTGCGAACTGATCGCGCCGACCTTCGGCGGGATCAACCTGGAGGACATCTCCGCCCCGCGCTGCTTCCAGATCGAGCGCGAGCTGAAGCGGCGCGTTGACATCCCGGTGTTCCACGACGACCAGCATGGTACTGCGGTGGTGCTGCTGGCCGCTGCCAAGAATGCGCTGAAGCTCGTTGGCAAGGAAATGCAGGACATCCGCGTGGTGGTTGTCGGTGTCGGTGCCGCCGGGGTGGCCTGCAGCAAGATGATGATGGCGGCCGGAGTGCGCGACCTGGTCGGCGTCGACCGCCACGGCATCATCTGCGAAGGGGCGGACTGCCATGGCAGCGCCGTGCACGAGGAGTTCGGGCGCGCCACCAATCCGCGCCGGATCGAGGGCAGCATAGAGGAGGCGCTGCGCGGTGCCGACCTGCTGGTCGGGCTGTCATCCGCCGGCGCGGTGCGGCCGGAGTGGGTGCGCAACATGGCAAAGGACCCGATCGTGTTCACGATGGCCAACCCGGTGCCGGAGGTGATGCCGGAGGAGATCGAGGAATATGCAGCCGTTGTGGCAACGGGGCGCAGCGACTACCCGAACCAGATCAACAACGTGCTCGCCTTCCCGGGGATCTTCCGCGGCGCACTGGATGCGCATGCGACGGACATCAACGAGGAGATGAAACTGGCGGCGGCGGAGGCGATCGCGGCCTGCGTGGACCCGAAGCGCCTCAGCCGGGACTACATCATCCCATCACTGTTCAACAAGCATGTGGCCCGCGAGGTGACACGTGCGGTGGTGCACGCTGCGCATGAGACGGGAGTGGCACAGCGCAGGCGTAAGCCGACGCAGATCATGCCGAAGGTATGAGGCTTACTTGAGCGTCCACTTGATGTTGACGTTCTCGAAGTCGTCATCCATCTGCGATACCTCAGCTTTCGCCTCATATGAATTGCCGTTGTAATGGACTGTTACGTAGACGGTCCTGCCAATGAACTGGCTGCAGGGTGCCCTGATTCCATCCCACTGGTAGTCATACTGGCTGTTGCTGGCCTGGTACCAGTCTCCGCCCAGACTGAAGAAGACCTTGTCAAGGGTCACATCAACGCACATCAACTGCAGTTGCCATTCCGTATTCTCACGCTTGTATATGTCACCTTTCAATCCCTTGATCCCGAGCGTGGCGGAAATCACCTTGCCTGCGTCCGGGGTTGGATTTCCCTTGTTGCCATCCTTGCGAGGCTGCTGCTTGTCGCCTCCCTTGTTTCGCGGGGCAGTCTTGCGAGAATTATCCGGCAGCTCAACATTCACATTGAACCATTTCTCGGTTCGGGAACCGGATTCATCCACCACGAGCAGTCCGATGTTGTAATCCGCGCTCTTGTTGACGTAGAAATACTCGCCGGTCAGGCTGGCCGGGTCGCGCCAGCCACCGCCATCGGGTATCCAATAGGTGTACTGCACGATCTTGTATCCCTTCGGTGAATAGCTCTTTGAGCAGTCAAGGACGAGGTAATATCTGCCTGATTCCTGGAGAACCCTGTAGGTCAGCTTGGGTACCGGGCCCAGGTCGCGGTCATTGTCATTCCTGTTATCCTCTGACTTGAGCGTGATGCTGAAGTACTGTGTGTCTGACATGCCCCACTCGTCAACAACCTTCAAGCCTATCTTATAGACCCCAGCCTTCTTGAACAGCACCTTGTAGGCATACGTGTTGGCCTTTGTGATGTCCTTCCAGGCTCCATCAGGTAAGTGCAGGTGATACTCAGTGATCAGGCTTCCTTCCGGAGAATATGAATCCTGGACGTTGAAGCTGACCTTGTATTCACCTTCAGGTTCGGGGCTGATTGAGCACTTGAGCACCGGGACAGGAATGCTCATCTTGATCCTTGGAATGACTGGATCATTTTCCTGGTAACTCGGGCGCTTTGCCGATTGGCGATTATTCCCACCCGGCTCTTCTGGCGGTGTTTCCTTATCAACATCGTCTGCTGAATCAACGATGGCCTCAGAAACTTCTATGGTAACTGAGCTAGCGTCGAACTGGCCGTCCGCATTCCAGACACGAAGCATCGCCCTGTAGGTTCCGGGTTCACTGTAGACAGTACTTGCGGTGGTGTTGTCCCAGACGGTTCCGGAGAATCCATTGTCAAACTCATATGATGTGATGTCACCTTCGCTGCTGCTGAAGTCAAACTGGACTTCCAGCGGAGCAATACCGCTGGTTCTGCTGGCACCGAGTATCGCCTTAAGTGAAGCATCACTGTCATCCGGCAGTTCGTTGAGCTGGGCCGGGGGCAGTACCTTGACCGTGGCGGAGCTGAAGCTGATCCTGCCGTAGTCGTCGGTTACACGCAGTGTGACCTTGTACGTGCCCGGCGATTCATATGTCAGTGATGTTGCCGGCGGGGAATCCTGCAGGTTGCCAATCCCGTTGCTGATCTCATATTCCAGTGCGCTGGACGGATAGATCGCCTCACTGCCGGTGGCGTCCACGCTGACAGTTAGCGGGGCTGGACCTTCGAGGGGAAACACCCTGAGCCTTGCCACGGGAGGCATTGCCATCGGCCTCGGGCTGACATTGATTGTCAGCGCGCTTTCGCTGTGCCGGCCGGCGGTGTCCCATACCTGCAGCCTTGCCATGTAACTGCCCGGCTGATCATATACGTGCACGGCTGAGGGGCCACTGCTCACAAAGTTTCCATCCCCGTAGTCAAACTTGTAGTCCGTGATGATCGAACTGCCCATTGCGGAACTGTCCATGAAGCTGAAGCTGACATCCAGCGGGGCCATTCCGCTTTCAGTGCTGGCGGTGATCACCGCCAGCGGTTGCTCATTGATCGGTTTTCCGCCTTCTGCAGGGTCCGTGACAACAATCCGGATCCTGACCGTATCCTCCCTCAGTGATCCGAGATGCGACGGATCAGTCTCGCCGGGCAGTTCCGTCATGACCAGCTCGGCAATGTAAGTCCCTGGTGTGTCGTAGACATAATGCTGCACCCGCATCAGCGGTTCCAGAGTCACGGAATCCTTGTTTGCTGCGTCAGGTTTCAGCAGGTACCTGACTTCCCTGCCTGAAAAGGACCTGCTCTTGCTGAAATCGAACCTGACCGCGAGTGGTGCCGGACCCCGGGTCACGTCCGCATCCATGATGGCAACGGGCTTGCGCGTGGAACCGGGGTTTCCGCCTGTCTTGTACTGCCCGCTCGCGCCGTAGTAATAATCAGGCCTTGGTTCGGATCTGTTCTCAACGACGGTGACACGGCTGATCCGCTGGGCCGTTAGTCCATGTTCGTCCGTCACAACCAGCCTAACTTCATATGTTCCGGGGCTGACGAATTCAATGGTGGTGCTGCCGTAATTCTCCCGCAGTTGGCCATCACCCGGGTCAAACTCATACTTGACAATCATGCTGCCATCGCTACCTGTACTTCCAGTGAACGTGAATGTGACAGCCTGTGGCTGGACAATGGGCAGGTTGATGTCCACATCCGGACTTATCACTGCAGTCGGCTGGGACTGGGCAGCGGCAGGGCAGGGGCAAAGCAGCACTCCTGTCACTGCAATCAGCACCAGTGCTGCAGGTATGGACCTGAACCAGCGCCGTAGCATGTGCAATGCTGAATCCGGCTTGAGGATTGCCATTCTACTTCTCCAGTTCTTTGATTAACTTCTGTGCATCAACCAGATTTGCTGGATCGTCCTTGAGGAATGTCGCCGCCAGTCTTGCATACTTGAGTGCCGCCTGGTCATTGCCTGCAAGGTGGTAGGCATTGGCAAGGTTGAAATACGACAATCCGTCTGTCGGGTCCTCCTCTATCAGTTGATTGAGGATTTCCACAGCCATTGCCAGATCTCCACTCATGCCATAGCCAATAGCCAGCCTGAACCGGCTGTTGTAGTCGTCCGGTACAGCCTCGGCTGCCTTCGACAGAAGAGGCAGGCCCTCTTCCGCATTGCCAAGGTGCATCAGGCATGATCCGAGCAGGGACATCGCTTGATAGTTTCCCTGATTAAGCTCCAGAGCCTTTCGCAAGACTGATTCAGCCCTTTCAAATTCCCCGACCGTGAGCAGCAGGGAACCCTTCACGCCCAGGAGGTAGCTTGAATCATCGAAGAACCGAAGTGCTGTATTTACAGCTTTCGTCAGACTGTCATCCATGCCGGCATTCTGCAGGTCTTGGATATACCGTTCATGCGATGAAATCACGTTTGGCTGGATTTCCAGCATCTTCCCGGCATAATCCGCCGCAGGTTCCCAGTCCGCTTTCAGTTCACTGATTGCCCGAAGGCTATCATATGCGTCATGATTGCCGGGGTCGATTTCCAGCATCTGATCAGCTACCCTGCGGGCATCTTCAAGCTGGCCTGCCTCGATGAGTGCAGACGAGTAGTATCCGTTCAACAGCAGATTATCTGGATACTCCCGTAGCAGTGCTGCCAGCATAGCTATCGCCTCATCCTGCCTGCCGTTGAGGTTTCCTTCAACCGCGAGTACATAGCGTGCCATCAGGCTGCCCGGAGATCGCTCAAGCACCTGATGGAGCGGCAACCTGATTTCTGCTCCATCCGCCCCGGACAGCAGCTTGCCCAAGGCACCAATGATCAGCGGCAAATCCTCATCAGGAGCCATTACCTGTGCGCGTTTTGACAATGCGCTTATCTCGACTATGGCGTCATTCTTGTTTTGCGCAGACTGGCTGTACTTGATACGTCTGAACTGAACCATGCTGAGCAGGCACGCAGCCAGCGGTGTGGGACGTTCATTCCAGTTTTCCCGCAGCTGTTCCTCAATCGCATCCCACTCCTGTGGCGGCTTGGTCCACCACGGAATCAGCCAGCCCTGGCCATCATCTAACTGTTGCAGCAGGTCGGACAGCACGGGATCTTCTATGCCTGGCAGGGATTGCCATTCCGAGCTGGCAGCTGCGGTGTTTCCAGGTGTTGCAAGAATCAGAAGCGCCGATGCGACAAGGCAATTGAATGCAGCAAGAATGAACCTCAAGATTGCTCTCCCTCAGAATTCCCGTGGCAGGTACCTACAGGTTGATATGGACAAGCATCCGTTGCAGAATCATAGCAAATCGGCTGGTAGTGGGTAAAGCGTTTGTGACTCCACCTGGCATTCGCTTGCTTTACCACGATCTGCACGGGGATAAATGGCTCCGGCGACTGGACTCGAACCAGTAACCTAACGGTTAATCCCGCCGCCGGCGGGACTCTGCCATTTCGGCTGAATCAAGGAATCGCTTGATGCCGCGCTTCTTGATTCGCTTCTCCAGTATCATTGCCTCTGAGCGGGATTCAAGTTCCCCATGCCATAGCAGTTCCCAGGGACCTGAAAAAACCTTGGTAGTACGGGCTGACTGGTTGTCTGGGTCGTTATGCTGGCGGAGTCTGCGTTCGAGGTTGTCTGTTTGTCCGCAGTAGAAGCGCTCGGAGGTCTGGCTATAAATGATGTAGACGCAGTAAGCCATATTTATGGCCTGAAATAAATGGCTCCGGCGACTGGACTCGAACCAGTAACCTAACGGTTAACAGCCGTTTGCTCTGCCATTGAGCTACGCCGGAACGATGGGAAAGAGATACTACCGCCAGTGGTTCGTCATGTCAATAATTTTTGGAGCCAATATTGCGGTTTAGTCCAGTCCCTGTTTAGGTGCAGGCCGACCTTTGCTCACTGGAGGGTGAAGGCTGCCACCCCTGATCCGGCGGCCGTTATGATCTGCTCATTCTGGCCGGTGATTCAACCAAGCATATGGGATCACCAATAATATCCAGTAAATATTACATTTCGGAGGGGTTTTATAAGATATTGAGCCAGAGCAAGGTGCTCAATTTGTGAATACGGGCACGAACAGCCGGTTTTGCTGATGTTTCCAAGAATCTCAATTGTTGAGAAAGTGTGACGAAAACCGACGAAAGCTACTCGGACTTTCATTATCTGATATAATTCAGCTGATCTAAGTAATTAGGTGAAGCATGCAGGTATTAAAGCTCTATCGCTGGGAGGACAAGGAGCTCTCCCGACCGGTACGGGAAATTGACCTCCTCAGGGTTGATGACCTCACACGAAACAGCAAGAAGCGGCTGTTTGCATGGAGCGGTGATGAGGACGAGATGAACTACCTGCTGTATCCCGATTACGGCACTGCCTATCCTGAATTCGACAACCGGATCCAGAAGCAGCGGCCAGGGATCAGGTACCGCTTCGTTCTCAGCGAGTGAGTCCATACTTTCTATAGGAAGCTGCTTTGATTACAAAGACTAGCGACCTGGGGATCCAGGCAACGCTTTATCTGGCAATGCGGGCTGAAGATACCCCCGTGCCACCCAGAGTGATTGCGGAAGTCTGTGAATCCAGTGCCACGTACACTGCCAAGGTGATCCAGCATCTTGTGCGCAGCGGCATCATGCGATCCACCAAGGGCAGCAAGGGCGGCGTCACGCTGGCCATGCATCCCCGCGAAATCAGCCTGCTGAACATTGTCGAGGCCTGCCAGGGCAAGATCCTCGCCGAATACTGTGAGGACTACACGGACGACAGCCGCCTGTGCGGACTGCACAAGGCGATGATGCAGCTAAATGGAGCGATCACGCAGGTGCTGACCCAGTGGACCGTGCAGACCCTGGTTGACAACCCGACGCCGCATGACTCCGTCCGCGACCACATCAACTGCAAGCTGCGCAACGTCTGTGCGATGTGCAACAACTGCGTATTTGATTGAGAAACAGGCCAGCTTCATTGGCTGGCCTGCATTTCCATCAGACTTGAATTGACCGGCAACCGGCTGATCAGCCGTCCTGTCCGCCACTTAGCAGGCCGGCGGCCTCATCAGCGAAGTCGCGGGAAGCACTCAGCAGCTCTGATGCGTAGTTATAGTTGTGGATGCCACGTCCGAACCGGACGAACTCAAGGTTGTACTCGGCGTCCTCAACCTTCTGCTTCGCCTCGGCATAGCCCTCCGCACCGTTGTCAGCCAGGTCAAGTGCCGTGCGGGCACGGGTGACCTGGATGGTGGTATCAGCAATGTCTGACGCGATAGCCTCAGCCCACATCGCATAGAGGTCGGCGCCGAAGTCGCCATGGCAGTCCACGCAGCCTTGCACCGTCGGGCGCATCACGTTGCCACCGGCCATGTGTCCGGCGGACTCGCTGTCCTCCTCCATATGGCAGCCGATGCAGTCAACCTGCGCAATGTACATCGAGGCCGGCATATCCTCCACGCCGCGTCCACCGGTGCCGGCATACAGCTCACGTGCTCCGACATGCGGCTCAGAGTGGCACTGCTCGCATGAGAACTTCACCTGTCCCTCTGTGACGTGTGCGCCATGCTTGATCTCGGAATGGCACTGGTAGCAGTCCACCTTGTGGTCGGTGACGTGGATCTTGTGCAGTTCGTTGCGTTCGCTGGTCAGGGTTGGCAGTTCCGTCCTGGAGTGGCACTGCAGGCAGGAATTGCTGTCAACGTCGCCATTGCCCTCGATCGCGTCGATGTGGCAACGCTGGCAGTCAACCTTCTGCTCCACATAGGTTGCGTGGTTGAAGGTTGTTTCGCCGACGGTGATGTCATCAGTCGGTGCATCATGGCAATCCAGGCAGAACTGCTGTGACACCGGTGAGGAGCCACTGACGCGGTCCTTGAAGTGGCAGAGGTAGCAGGTGGTGGTGTCGGCAGCGATGTGCTGGTCCCCGATGTTGTTGGAATGGCAACTCGTGCAGCGCAGCTCCATGCCGCGGGCGCTCTTGCCGTAGTGGGTGGCGTGGTCGAAGCGGACCTTGCCGTTGTACATCGTCTTGCCGGGGGTATTCGTCCCGTGGCAGCCGCTCGTCATGCAGGAGGCGTCGTTGATGTGGGCATAGAACTTGGTGTCGTAAGTGCCGGTGACATACAGCACGACCTGGTTCAGGGCCTTCATCTTGGCGCTGATCTTGTACTTCTCGCCGGGGGCGTAGTGGCAGTCAACGCAGGCCACATTATTGTGTGCGGATGCCTTCCAGCTATCGTAGAAGGGATCCATAATGTGGCAACTCTGGCAGAATCCGGGCTGGTTTGTGTATTGCAGGCTGCCGAATCCGCCACCGAGGACGACGACGATGATGGCAAGAGTGACAACCACCCAGCGCTTGCTCAACAGCTTCTTCATCACAATTCCCCCCGGGAAGGTCTCCCGGAACAACCCGTTCCCAGTTGGCAAACTGCCAAGTGAACAGGGAATCATGCCGGGTGATCCGGTTTTGCATCCCTGCTACCCGCCTTGCCGACTGAGCCGTGCCCGGTTTCCCGGACAGCTGAATTGTACACCATGTATATCAAGGATATTAATTGTCTGCCAGGTGAGAGTCAGTCTCATGGGATCCTGGTTGACACTTCAGTTATCGGAAAATTTGTGCCCAAATCCACGAATTTCGGTGAGATATATGGGACAAAATATGTTATATATATCCTAGTTGGAAAGATGGCCCAGGAGCTACCTTCCACCTGATCGAGATACCAACGCAACTCTTTATTCCTGGTCCTGAGCCCGGGCTGCCAACGGTGGCCCGGGCCCTTTGCTAATCAAGGTAGCGGGCGCGCAGGGATTCCGCCGGCAGGGCACAGGCCTGTTTCGCCAGCCTGTGGCGGTTACGCTTGATGACCCCGTACAGCGGGTCCAGCAGCCAATCCGGGATCCACCAGGAGACCCAGCCCAGGAAATTCCAGGGGAAGCCCATCTGCCTGGCAATCATGCGGCTGGCCCGGCTGCGCCCGTACAGTCGGGCGTCCGGCCTGCCCGGATGGGTGGTGCAGAGGATGCCGTCAATCGAGGCGTTGTCAACACGGGCCTTAGCCAGGTATTCGTCGTCAACTCCGAGAGTTGGCAGCACACGGCGGGCGGTCTCGCCCTGCAGTGCGGCGATGTGCATCCGGCCGGCCGGGTCATTGCGCAGTATCCATGCCGCCGTATTGCTGCAGAAGGTGCACTCGGCATCGATGAAGACTATGAAGTCCGGCAGCGCATTGCCAGCCAGCGCATTGCCTTCGGCGGGAAGCTGCATTCCAGTCTGGTCCATCGGCAATAGGTTACCTGCCGCAGCACGGAGCTGCAGGATCAGGCGGTGATTTCCTGCTGCACCTGGCTGATGTCCAGTCCCTCATATCCCAGCCGCTGGGCAATTTCCCAGACATCGTACTTCTGCCCGTCATTCCAGAGCTCCCGCAGGAAGTCCCCGGCACGGCGATTGCTGAACCAGCTTTCACCGAAACTGCTTTCCAGGTGGCGACGCAGCTGCACTTCCCAGATCCAGGCCTGCAGGTACTGCAGCACGTAGAAGTTGCGGTCGAAGTCCGCCAGGTAGCGCTCGCGAGGATAGCTGACGACGTTGGCGCGGGTCAGGTGCTCGCTGTAGCGCTCCGCAAGCTCCTCGCCGCCGCCACGCTCGTGGAACTCGATTTCGTACAGTAGTTTGGCACCGTAGCGGCGCAGGAAGTAGAGGCGGTGGAAGCGGGCGAAGGCCGGGTAATCACCCGGGTCCTCGCGCATGATCTCCTTCCACCAGACCGGGTTGCTGACGAGGTGCTGCAGCAGGAAGGCGTAGCTTTCATGCACGCTGGTGTCACCACTGTGGCGGTACAGCACTGACAGTTCGGGATTCATGTGAGCGCTGAACTGCATGTGCCCGGCTTCGTGGAACAGGGTGCTGAAGTCATCCTGCCCGCCGTGCGGCTTGAGCACGATTCGCACATCCTGCGGGGCGCGGATGCTGACGCAGAAGGCGCGCGGCGACTTGCGCGGCCGGTCCTCGAGGTCGATGTGCACGTTCTTCTGGTTGTCAAGGTCGATGCCCATCCCGCGCAGCGTGCGGGCCAGTGAGGGCACCATGTCATCGCTGGCGAACATGCCGTCATACTGGCGTGCGCGCAGGATGAAGCCGAGGTCGCAGCTGCGCAGCTCGCGACCAGCCAGGCCAGCGATCGAAGCATAATGGTGCAGGCGGCTGGAGAACAGTTCATCGGTCTCGTCCAGGAAGCGCCGCATCTGCTCAGCCAGCGGACGGATGCGCATGCCCTGCAGCTTCTCGCAATATTCAATCTGGCTTGGGTAGCCGAGTTCGCCCATGGTTTGGGCCAGCTTGCCAAAGATCCGTCGGCGCAGCGGATTGAGCCGGTCCATCTCAGCCAGGTAGGCCGCTTCAAGCTCACCCCGGCGGTCGTAGTCAGCTTCGTTGGCAATGATCACCGGCATCGCGCGGTAGGGCCAGCTCTGCTCGCCGAGCGTGACCGTGGCTGCGCCTTCGGCATTGGCCAGCTCCTCCGCCATGCCCTTGATCTGGTCCTGCACGTAGTTGCCACTGAAATCCGCGCGCAGGAAGCGCAGCAGCCGCTCGTCAGCAGACTCACCGGGTGCAGCGGAAAGGATGCCGTCGAGTGTCTCGCGGGCGTACAGTTCCGGGTATTCCCCAAGGATGCTCACCACATTGAGCTGGTCCTGCTGCCCGCTGAAATGATTGTAGTATTCGAGCGCAATGCGCCGGTGACACTCTTCGGTACGCTCAATCAGTCTGCCGATTTCCATCATAAATTGCTCCGCCAGTCCATTTTAGCCCCAAGGCCGCCGCAGCTGCGAGACCGGGATTTAACCGAATTGAACTGAAAACTGAAATCAGGTCGGAGCCGGCAGGGTTAAACTTTGCCCGAGCCGTGTAGCGGCTACTTACTTAGTTCGGGTGAGCCGGTGCCAGAGGTAGAGAGCAAACCAAGAATCCTGATTGCCGAGGACGACAAGCTGTCGCGCCTCAAGCTGGAGCATTTCTTCTCAAGGCAGCTTGATGCGGAGCTTGTGCTTGCCGAGGATGGCGAACAGGCCTGGCAGCTGTACAACGAGGCCCCGGTTGACATCATAATCTCCGACTGGGAAATGCCGGGCATGACCGGCCCGGAACTTTGCCAGCGCGTGCGCAGTGACACAAGCCAGTTCACCTACTTCCTGCTGCTGACCAGCCGGACCGAGCAGGCTGACATGCTTGAGGGCATGTCCACCGGGGCGGATGACTACGTGCGCAAGCCCTATGATCCGCCTGAGCTGCTGGCCCGTGTCCGTTCCGGACTGCGCCGCATCGCGCTTGAGGAGCAGATGAAGAAGCTCAATGATGAGCTGGGCAGCGCCTACAACAAGATCCGCGAAGCCCTGCACGCGGCTGGACAGATGCAGCGCAAGATGATCCCATCCGCTGAGCAGATCGCGCAGCTGGGCCAGCGCACCGGGCTGCAGCTTGACTACCGATATGTTTCCTGCGATGACCTCGGGGGAGACGTGCTGGGCATGTACGTGCCGGACCAGGACCATGTGGCCCTGTTCCTGGCGGATGTGTCCGGACATGGCGTGGCGGCCAGCATCGCAGCGGTAAGCATGCATACTTTCCTGCAGACCGTGCTGCATACAAACACGGATCCCCTGAAGGTCATGGCCGCAGCAAACCAGTTTGCCTGCGATGAGTTTCCTGAGACCACCTTTGCCACGATGGCCTACTTCCTGTTCGATGTGCCGCGGATGTCAGTGGACATGATCGTTGCCGGTCATCCGCCGGTACTGAAGATGTGCAGTGATGGCAGCATGCAGCAGTTTGAGTCGAGCTACCAGCCGCTAGGCATCTTTGACGATCCGCCAACCGCAGCGGATGTGCAGAGGGTTGAGCTCGGTGCAGGCGAACGGCTGATCGCCTATACGGACGGTGTGATCGAGACCCGCAACCCGACGGGTCGCTTCTATTCGCTGGATTTCCTGTTTGCGGACATCCAGGCCCGCGCCCACAGGCCACTGGAGGGACTGAGCCAGTCCATCCTCGATGCGGTGGCTAACTGGCGCTACACCGGTGAGGCTGAGGACGACATCACAGTGCTCGCCATGTCATTCCAGGAAGTGGCTGCTCTCAAAAGCTGACCAGCAGCTGCACGTAATGCACGTGCTCATCGGGGCTGTAATTGAAGATCCCGACCCCGATGTATTCCACCCCGGTGTTGTACAGCAGTTCGCGGTGGCCCGGATGGATCGAGAAGTTCTCCACCACAAGGTCCACCGTACTGGCACCGGGACGGGCGACTGAGGAATTTTCTCCGCCGACAAGCACGGTGCCGGCACCAGCAGCGGCAATCCGGTCACGGCTGCCGAGGTCCTCAGGAGTGCGGTGGTTCCAGTAGTCACGGATCGCCTGGTCCATTGCATGGGCCTGGGCCACACGGTTCAGCGAAGGAAGTGTCTGCAGCGCGGGCAGGCCGGCTTCAGTGCGCTTGCGGTTAGTTTCCTCAATGAATCGACCTGCCTGCTGGGCGGTTTTCGTGTCCGGGTAGACTGCCTCGGGCACCAGGCTGAGGATGTTGTCATGCCACCAGAGAAGCGGATCCGTCTCGTCTGGATTGGACAATGAGAGGCGTTCTGGATGGCTAGGGGATCCTGGCGGATAATCCCGGCTGTTGTCCGTTGCACCGCCACCTGAACAGGTAGTGCAAAGCAGAATGATCGCAATCAAGAGGCAGGTGCGGCTGGCCAGCCGCCACGATTTAAGGAATCCTGGCACGGGGAAATTCTAGAACAGGACTGCGCTGATCGTACGTTGCGGCAGCAGCCGGACTGGTGACGCACAATTATTTGCAAGAGATTGTGGCAGGACTTGCAAACTATAGGCGGCTGGGGTATTATTACATCGGATCTAGGGCTGGTTTGTCCGCAGCTGCCTACCCTGGAGCCAAAGTTTTTCTCCAATATTCCGGACGCGAAGGGAGGCCCTGCCTCCCTTTGTTCTTTTCTGGTTTCTACCGGGGCCTAATCACCGCCCGGGGCCTTGAATTCCCCCAGCTCAACATCAGGCAGCCTCTCAGCCACCCGTGTAGCCTCCTGCAATCCGATGCGACCTTCGTCCAGTGCGGCTTCCCCGGCATCCTGCAGGTCAGTGCCGCTGGCACCGGCGACTATCTTCATGTTCTCACGCATCCCGTCCATTCCGATCAGAGCGACGGCAAGCACCAGCAGGCCGACGATCAGGCCCATGCCCGCCATTACGGTTGCGCGGTATGCGAGGTCACGGGTCCTGCGCATGTCGCGGCGCAGTTCAGCCAGCAGTTGTTCAACTTGCTTGCCGGTGGAATCAGGGCTGTCTGTCATCGCAAAATTACCAAAAACCTCTATATGTGTACTGTGCGCACAGATTAACAGAGCAGGGCCCAGGCTTCTCGACTGACAGTATTGAAGCGGCGCTTATCAGCAGGAGTTCATGCAGGCTTGAATCATGTTTTATATTAGTACTCCTGTTTTATGGTGGAGGGAGCATGCGCGCTGTAGTCGTCGAAACACCGGGAGAGCTGGAACAGCTGAAGCTGACGCAGAACGTGGAGATGCCCACGGTCGGTGAGAACGACGTGCTGGTCAGGATCGCCTACGCGGGCCTGAACTTCATGGAGGTGCTGATCCGCAGGGGCGACTACCTGCGCAACCCGAAGTACCCCCTGATCCTCGGCAGTGAAGCCAGTGGCATCGTCGAACAGGTCGGTGCCAACGTGAAGGACTTCAAGCCCGGTGACCGCGTGGCCGTTCTTTCCGGGGACCGCGGCTGTTATGCCGAGTATGTCTGTGTTGACGAAACACATGTCGTGCCGATCCCGGCCGAGATGGAGCTGCGAACAGCTGCCGCTTACCCGTTGCAGGTGCTGACGGCCTGGGGCATCCTGTTCGCCTCGGCCCGCATCCGCGAAGGGGACTGGGTGCTGGTGCATGCCTGCGCCGGCGGGGTCGGTCTGGCTCTGGTGCAGATGGCGCGCATCGCGGGTTGCCAGGTGATCGGAACGACCAGCAGCGAGGACAAGGCGGCACTGGCCCGTGAAATGGGTTGCCATCATGTGATCAACTACACCCAGCAGGACTTCGGCCGCGAGGTCAGGAAGATCGTGCCGGAGGGAGTCAACATCATCTGCGACTCCGTCGGCAAGGTGAACGTGATCGGCAACCTGCGCTCGATTGCCAACTTCGGCCTGATCGTGGTGTTCGGCTATGCCAGCGGTGAGCCGAAATATGACGAGAAATTGCTGTGGGGCCGCAGCTGCGGCATCACGATGAACGGCCTCTACCACCTCGTGCCGCACCGCACCGAATTCAACCGCGCCGTGCGTGAAACCACCCAGTGGATCCTCGAGGGCAGGCTCAACCTGCATATCGGCCAGGAGTACGACCTTGCAGACGTGCAGGAAGCGCACCGCCAGCTTGAGGGCCGCCAGAGCCAGGGCAAGCTGCTGCTGCGGATCAACAGCGAGCTGAAGTAGCCTCAGTCAGGCCGCTCGCAGATGCAGATCGCATGTGCCAGGGTGCGGTCGTGGGTGATGGACAGGCTGACCCTGCGGTCACCGAGCTCCCGCTCCACGTGCGCAACCATGACGTAATACGGTTCCCCGCTCGGACGCTGCGCCACGCTTACATCCGTCTTGCGCACCCAGATCTGCGTTGCCTTGAAGAAGGCCTCGCGTGCGGCAAAGCAGCCGGCCAGGTGTTCATACGGGCTGCGGCTGTTGCGTGCGCTGCGGCGGCGTTCATGTTCGGTGAACATCTTCTCTGCGAACTTCGAGCCGGGGTACTCACACTTCTCTGCAATGCGCGAGATCTCAATGCTGTCCAGACCGATTCCTGTAATCACTGTCTGAGTTTAATGCAGTCCCGCAGTGGATCGCTAGTTTGGTCAAAGGGGATATAAATCCCGGTAATTGGACTGCCGGGAAAGAAAAACCATGGAACGATAGTAAGAAGAATTGTGGGTACGTACAGCACAAGCCGGTTTGGCACCTGTAGTCAGTACCGATGCTAACATTGTTTCTCCAAGTAGTAATAAGGGGCATTAATGAGTGATCAGGATCACAATCAGGGCGGCATCCCAGGCGGATCACCACCCAGGGCTGAGGATCTCCCAAGCGAACTCCCGATTCTTGCACTGAAGAATGTGGTGGTGTTCCCAAGCGTTGTGCTGCCGATCCATGTCAGCCGCGAGAAGTCGATCGCCGCAATCGAGGCGGTGATTTCCGAGCGGCGCATCATCGGCCTGCTGACGCAGATGGACGAGTCGATGGACGATCCCGCTGCTGAGGACCTCTACAAGGTGGGCACGATCGGCCTGATCCTGCGCGTGCTGCGCCTGCCCGAGGGCGGCGCCCGCATCCTGATCCAGGGACTGAGCCGCTACAAGGTGGAGAAGTGGATCTCCGAGGACCCCTATTTCCGTGCACGTGTCACGCCGTTGCCCGAGCGCGAGCAGGACAGCATCCAGGTCCAGGCGATGATGCGCAACGTCAATGAGCAGTTCAAGCAGTATGTGAACGTCGGCAAGAACCTGCCGACGGAAATCCTCGTGGCCGCCAACAACATCAAGGAGCCGGGCAAGCTGGCTGACCTGGTGGCAGCGAATATCTCGATCACCGACGATGTCCGCCAGGAGGTGCTGGAGACCATCGATACGATGGAGCGCCTCGAGAAGGTCAACCAGCTGCTGACCCGTGAGATCCAGCTGCTAAACATGAGCAGCCGCATCCAGACCCAGGTGCAGGAGGAGGTCGGACGCAGCCAGCGCGAATACTTCCTGCGTGAGCAGATGAAGGCGATCCAGCGCGAACTGGGCGAGGCGGACCCCAAGGAAGCCGAGAAGGTCGAATACGACAAGAAGATCGCAGAAGCCAACATGCCCCAGGAGGTTGAGGCCAAGGCGCGTGAGGAGCTGCAGCGCCTCGAGCGCATGCACACCGAGAGTGCCGAGGCCAGCGTGATCCGCACCTACCTCGACACGCTGACAACCCTTCCCTGGAACGTGTCCAGCGAGGATGAGGTTGACATCGCCAAGGCGCGCAAGATCCTCGACGAGGACCACTACGGCCTTGAGAAGGTCAAGGAGCGCCTGCTGGAGTTCCTCGGCGTCGTCAAGCTGACCCAGCGCGTGAAGGGCCCGATCCTCTGCCTGGTCGGCCCTCCCGGCGTCGGCAAGACCTCGCTTGGGCGCAGCGTGGCGCGGGCGATGGGCCGCAAGTTCGTGCGCATGAGCCTTGGTGGCGTGCGCGATGAAGCGGAGATCCGCGGACACCGGCGCACCTACGTTGGCGCGATGCCCGGCCGCATTATCCAGAGCATCCGCCAGGCTGGCACCAACAACCCGGTGATCATGCTTGACGAGATCGACAAGCTTGGCAACGATTTCCGCGGCGACCCGTCCAGCGCACTGCTGGAGGCGCTCGACCCGGAGCAGAACTACAACTTCAGCGACCACTACCTTGAGGTGCCCTTCGACCTGTCAACCGTGCTGTTCGTGGCCACCGCCAACATGCTCGACACCATCCCGCCGGCCCTCCGCGACCGCATGGAAGTGATCCAGCTGGCCGGCTACACTGAGCTCGAGAAGGTCAAGATCGTGCAGAAGTACATCCTGCCGCGCCAGATCGAGAACCACGGCCTGAAGAAGAGTGCGCTGAAGATCAGCCCGAACATGATCCGCGTGATCACTCTCAACTACACCCGCGAGGCCGGCCTGCGCAGCGCGGAGCGTGAGATCAGCAAGATCTGCCGCAAGGTGGCGCTGAAGATCGCCGAGGGCCAGATCACGACAGAGAGCATCAGCACGGAGGAGAAGATCCAGGAGTACCTCGGCCTGCGCCGCTTCGAGTATGACGAGGCCCAGCGCGAGGATGCCGTCGGTGTCGTCACTGGCCTGGTCTGGACCAGCGTCGGCGGTGACATCCAGAGTATCGAGGCCAGCTTCATGCCGGGCAAGGGCCAGCTGATCCTCACCGGCCAGCTCGGTGATGTGATGCAGGAGAGCTGCAAGGCGGCGATGACCTACTGCCGCTCCAACAGCCAGCTGCTCGGGATTGACGACGACCTGTTCCAGAAGCGCGACATCCACCTGCACTTCCCGGCAGGCGCGATCCCGAAGGACGGCCCGAGTGCCGGCATCACGATTGCCACTGCGATCATCTCGCTGTTCACGGAGCGCAAGGTGTCAGCCAAGGTGGCGATGACTGGTGAGATAACGCTCAAGGGCCGTGTGCTGCCGGTTGGCGGACTGAAGGAGAAGCTGCTGGGAGCCAAGCGCGCCGGGATCAAGACGATCATCGTGCCGCAGCGTAACTACAAGAACATCATGGAAATCCCCGAGGATATCCGCAAGGGGATGACAATCCACTATGTCGACCACCTCGATGAGGTGCTGGCACTGGCCTTCGTCGGGCAGGGGCCGCAGCCCCAGGCCAAGTCGACCGCGAAGCGCAGCAAGCCAGGCAGTGGCAAGGCAGCAGGTGACAAGCAGCGCCCCCGTTCCGGTTCAACGCCGCCTCGGGAGCGTCCTTTCCTGTATTAGTTAGCGCCAGGGCGTACAAATCCGATTATTGACATCAGTCTGCGGGCTGCCGGCCCTGTCCGGCCGTCCGCCCTCAACAAGGAACAGCAATGCCATACAAACCAGGCAAACCCGGTGGACCGCGCTCGGGCGGCAAGCCCCGCCCCGGAGGCAGGCCGACTGATCGCGGCGAAGGCAGGCCACGCCGCTTTGACCGCGATGATGAGCGCGGCGGTGAGCGTCCGCGTGGCGGTGATGACAGACCGCGCCGCAGCTTCAACCGAGACAACGAGGGCAGGGGCCCCCGCCCGGAGCGTGGTGGCCGCCCGCCCTACAGGCGCGAGGATGGGGATCGCCCGGCCTATCGGCGTGAGGATGGTGACCGTCCTCCATACAGGCGTGAAGGCGGCGATCGCCCGCAACGTTTCGAACGCGGCGACCGCCCCCAGGGCGAGCGTCCGCCGTACAGGCGCGATGGTGGAGACCGTCCGCAGCGCTTTGAGCGTGGAGACAGGCCGGATCGTGGCGACCGTCCACCCTATCGTCGACCGGATGGAGAGCGCCCCGGCTATTCCGAGCGTGGTGACCGCCCTGAGAGGCAGGACCGCGGTGATCGCCCGCCCTACAGGCGTGAGGAAGGCGGCCGTCCGCCATATCGAAGAGATGAAGGTGATCGTCCGCGCCGCTTTGATCGGGGTGATCGGCCGCAGCGCAGTGAGCGCTCCGGGCCGCCGAGGCGTGAATATTCACAGGGCCGTCCGGACAGGGGCTACAGGGATGACAATCGCCAGGGCGGCTACATCAGGCGCAGTGCACCGAAGAACCAGCTGCCTGAGGCCCTGATCTACGGCATCAACCCGGTCAGCGTGGCACTGCAGCAGGGCCGCCTGCGCAAGCTGTTCATTGACAATGATGCAAGCAATCCGCGACTGCTGGACATCCTCGAGATCGCGGACGCCGCCGGCATCGAGCACCAGACGCTGGAAAGCCAGGGCTGGGGCGATGCGCTGTCACGCGACATGCACCAGGGTGTGGCGGGCCTGCTCAGCGGACGCAGCTTCCAGAGCATCGAGGAACTGGTCGGCAAGCTGGATGCCAACGCGGACAGCACCATCCTGTTCCTGGACAAGATCCAGGACCCGCACAACCTCGGGGCCGTGCTGCGTACAGCAGCAGCCACCGGTGTCGATGCGGTGGTGCTGCCCAAGAGCGGTGGCTGCGGGCTGACCCCGGCTGTGCACAAGGCCAGTGCGGGCATGAGCCTCGTTGTCAACGTGATCGAGGACGTGAACTTCGCGCAGGCGCTGGCATTCCTGAAGCAGCAGGGCTATTGGGTGGTCGGCTGCGACAGCGGCGGTGGGGAGGATGCGACCAGCTTTGCCTTCCCGAAGCGCAGGGTGCTGGTGATGGGTAGCGAAGGCAGCGGCATCCGCCGGCTGGTGCGCGAAAGCTGTGACCACCTGGTCAAGCTGCCGATGGCGGAAGGGGTTGAGTCGCTCAACATTTCCGTGGCAACCGGCGTGATCCTCTACATGGCGCAGGCATCCTCCGCCAGGGGCGAGGAAGCTGAGCCGCGCGAGGTGGAATCGGATCCGGCTGATTCACCCGGTCTGGGCGTGGATCCGGCCCTGATCGATGAGGAGCTGGCAGCCGGTCTTGAGGAAGAGTAGCCGTTTGCGAAGAAAACTGATCGCTCCCCTGTTGGGGAGGTGATTGCCCCCTGAGGTTTGACTGTCAGCCCTGGCTCGGAACCAGTTCTGACAGTTCAGGGATGAAAGGCATCAACTGTTGCGGGAAGCTCTTCAGGGATTCCTCGCGGCAGCATGCACGCATCACCTTTTCGACAACCACGTCTTCCATTTCTCCCTTCTTCACGGCCTTACCCAGGCTGCGGATATCGTGGAGAATTTCGATGGAATCGCGGGAATCAATGTTGCGGTCGCTGCGGACAGCTTCCTTCATATCGTTGATGATGCTCATAACCTGATCTTGGTCAATAGCTTTCATCGTACGTCCCTTCCTTGTACTTATAGTCAGCAAAAACTACAGGCTTACCTGTCTGAATACTAACAGACTGTCCATACGGGGAAGTTAAATTGCAGTTAAGTCAGTCGCTAAATCCCTGTATGTCCCCCATGCAGGACGCAAACATAGACGCAATTAGTCGACGGAATGTAACGAACCTACTCGTGAATTATCTCTCGATTTTGGTGTGATTATTGAATTCCCATTCAGAACATTCCACTCAAATGGGTGGGATCAGAACAGCTGCTCGTGGATCCGGGCAGCGTAAGGCTTCAATGGTGGCAACAGTTGCCACTGGCGGGAAGCCCGGCTCCACTTCTCCTCCAGCTGGTTGTCTCCCTTCAGTTCGTCCCAGAAGCGGTCAAATGAAAGCAGCAGTTCGAGGGCCTGTTCCTTACTGAGGCTGGCGTCGCTGCTGATCGCGGCCTCCATCTCATGGAGGATGTTCATTACCCTCACGCGGGTCAGGTTATCCATACCCATGTCCTCTTTCAGTAATCCGGTGCCTGCCGCACCTGATGACGCACGCCATGCGGGTTACGTGCGAATCATTCCCATTTCCCTGCAGCGCATGGTAGTGAATTGAATTCTGGTTAAATGATACCAGCGGCGGCCCGGGCCTGCAGCGGCCTGAGAGCAATGGTTGTCAGCTGCGGGTGGCTTCGCTGCGCGGTGGCCTGGTCATCAGCCTGCTAAGTGCCGCGCGCGGGTCAGTTCCACAGTGCACGATGGAGTAGACCTCCTCGGCGATCGGCAGGTCCGGCCAACCCTCCAGGCCGTGGTCAGCCGGCCATTCGTGCAACGCCCGGCTGGCCTGCACTCCTTCAGCGACCTGGGTCATTTCCGATTCGATCTGCTCGAGGTCCTGTCCGCGCCCGAGGCGCATGCCGACCTGGAAGTTGCGTGAAAGCTCCGAGCTGCAAGTAACGATCAGGTCCCCGAGTCCGGCAAGTCCTGACAGGCTGGCAGGATCTCCGCCGAAGTAAGCGGTCAGGCGCGACATTTCAGCGAGTCCCCTCGTGATCAGTGCCGCGCGCGCATTATTGCCGAGGCCGAGTTCTGTCAGCAGCCCGGCGGCGATGGCGAGGATGTTCTTGTAGAAACCGCTCACCTCCACCCCGACCATATCTGTCCCGGTGTAGACCCGGAAGCGTTCGCTCAGCAGCTGCTGCTGGACCTGTGCGGCTGCCTGAGGCCTGCCGCATACCACCGCTGCAGCCGGCAGGCCGGCCATGATTTCCGAGGCGAGATTCGGTCCACTCAGGTGCAGGAGCTCTGCCCCAGGTAACGTTTGCGCCAGCCAGTCGTCTGTTCTCTGCGTGGGCTCAAGCAACAGGCCCTTTGTGCAGTTTACGAGAAGGTTGCCTGAAGAACAGGCATTGCGCCAAACATCCATTTTGGATAAAATAAACGAGCGAATGAACTTCGTGGGTACGACCAGATAGACTGTGTCTGAATGGTTGAGGGCCTCGATGAGGTTTCCCGTGGCCCGGATACCTTCCGGCAGTGCTGCATCTGGAAAGTACGTGGAGTTTTTGCGGTGAGAATTGATATCTTCCGCTATCGAGTTGTTTCGGCAATAGATGCTGACGGAAATGTTGTTGATGGCCAGCAGGCTGGCAATAGCCGTGCCCCAGCTACCACTTCCGATCACGGTTGCTTTATTGCCCATGGAAGGGATTATAGCTTTGCACAGTAGATGGAAACAAAGTGGTATTTCAGGCAGCCGATCGGCTGCGTGTGGTTGAGGGATACTCGGCGCAGTGCGCCCGGGCCCAAAAGAAGAGCATTTTAGAATTCCTAAGTTG
This sequence comes from Planctomycetales bacterium, assembly GCA_022646745.1. Taxonomy (GTDB): domain Bacteria; phylum 4484-113; class 4484-113; order 4484-113; family JAFGCY01; genus JAHEFU01. The sequence goes on from CP060262.1 coordinate 2,301,636, forward strand.
GTTGGTTCAGTATCATGAGTACGGCATCCTCCCAGAAGTCCGTCGTTGACACGATGGCAACGGTCAGTCAGAAGGAACGCATCGAATGGCTGCATGAGCAGCTCAAGGATGACAAGTTCCCGAACCACATGTCACTGGTGGAGCAGTTCCACGTAAGTCCAGTGATCGCCTACCGGGACCTGGATTTCCTGAAGTACATCCTGAAGGCTCCGCTGGTGTATGACTACAGCTCCGGTGGATACAAGTACTCAAAGAAGCGATTCAAGCTGCCTGAGGTGCGTTACACCGAAGGTGAGCTGGCCAGCCTGCTTGTGCTCGGTGAGTTGCGCAAGGCCTATGAGGGCAGCGAGATCGAGGCCCCGCTCGGCACCGCGCTTGAGCTGATGACCGAGAACCTGCAGGACAACGTCAAGCTGGACCAGGAATCCCTCGACCAGATCCTGCAGGTGGACATCGAGCCCTTCCCGTACATCGACATCAAGGTGTTCCAGGACCTGCTGCAGGCGATCCGCAACAACGAAAGCATCGTGATCAAGTACTTCAGCGGCCAGAAGGCGATCATCGTTGACAAGCCCTGCGATCCCTACCAGCTGCTGAACTTCAAGGACAACTGGTACCTCGTGGCCTTCTGCCACGAGAAGCAGGACTACCGCGACTTCCTCTGCTCCCGCATCATGGCGGTGGAGCATACCAACGTGACTTTCCTCGCCGATCCGGACTTCTCGCTGGAGCAGCACAAGAAGGAGAGCCAGCTGTTCGCGAGTGAGGCGCCGACGGTCGAGATCGTCGCCGAATTCGACAAGTACGCCGCGCACTGGATTCGCCTCAAGCAGGTGCATCCGAGCCAGAAGGTGCTGGAGCGCAGCGACGGCAGCCTCGAGGTGAGCTTCAAGGTCAGCTCGATGGAGAACATCATGCGCTGGATCCTGAGCTTCGGCGAGCATGCCCGCATCCTGGCTCCGCTGGAACTGCAGGAGCGCGTGCGCCGCACCATCGGCCGCATGAACTACCTGTATAACCGGTTCTAGGGCGGTAGCGGCGCTTTCCAGGCGCCGTACGGTCGGCGGCAAGATGCCGCCGCTACGGATTGAATATATGAACACAGGCCGGGGGCGACCCCGGCCTTTTTCATTGCCTGTTACAATCGAAGCGGGATGGCAGTGAATACCAAAGCTCCTGAGAACGCCGAGTTCTACAGCGTGTCCGTTGACGACATGCGCAACTGGCCAGAGCGCAGCCTGCCCCAGGCAATTCCAGAAGACATCCGTAAGCTGGCCGTGCGAGTGGATTCAGTGCACCGCTGCCTGGCGGGCCGGGAAGCCTGGCTGTGGAACCGCGAGGGACTGCGCCGCCTGCTGGATCACCTGGCAGGAATGGGCAGAGACGAACGCATGGATGCTGGACTGGCAATCGACATCATCCGTGGCTACCGCTTCATCGGCGGGATGGACGGTTTCGCCGAGCTGGCAATCCAGGCCGGTGGCAACGGCGAGCTGGAGCCTGCCAGAGCGCTGGTTGAGCTGGGCTACGAGCCGGAAGACATGGGAGAGAAGCATCTGCTGTATGACCTGGCATTCGTGAAGGATGAGGAGGATTCAGGCCAGCAGGAAGTTGATGGCAGAGCAACCACGGGCTGGCGCAGGCTGCGCAGCATATCCGTCTGGCTGGTGATCGGCTTCCTCGTCTATTCCGCCGGCAGCCTGTTCGGGGAGTTCCTCGGCATGGTCACATTCGCCTTCCGCAGCATCTTCGGCCGGCACTGATTGGCGATCCCATGACATTGCCAGACTGAAGTCTGGCCACTGCTCAGCTCTTCTTCTTACCGCGCTCCATGTCGTAGTCAACCGCGCTCATGGTCTTGGTGGCGTCGTCAATGTCACCGCGGCTGAGCTTCTGGATGATCGTGCCCACCATCGTCGCATCATCGCTGCGCCCGGCGGCGTTGAGCGAGGCCTCGGCCTGCTGGATGATCATCGTGGCCGTGCCGACGTCCGTCGCCATCATCGCCGCCGCGCGCTTCAGGTTGGCGACGATGTCCTTCTCGCGCATCACCTGCTCCACCACGGGGTCGATCCCGCCGAGAATGCTGTCCTTGTTGTCGGTGAATTCGACGACGAAGTCGCCCTTGAGCGTGCGCTTCTCGGTCTGGCCGAAGTAGCGGAATGACAACTCGCTCTGCACCATGCGGAAGCGCGCCTTCGGATGCGGCTTGGCTCCGAGCTGCATCAACACCGGCAGGCTCTCGCCGTTGGCAAGGTCCGGCAGGTCGATGGTGACCGTGCTGCCGCCCTTCGCGAACTCGTGGCCGTAGACGTTCGTGATCTCCACATCCTTCGCCAGCTGCAGGCGCAGGCTGACATTCGTGGCCACCGTGCCGAACACGCTCTTCAGCTCCCGGTCGAACACGTCCGGGATGTTGTCAATTGAGTCGATGTAGTAGTAGTTGCCGCGGGTGTTCTTGGCGATGCCGCGCATCAGCTCCTCGTTGTACTCGATCCCGAGACCGACGGTGCTGATCGTCGCTCCCTTGGCACGGTAGTTGCGCGCCTCCGCAATGATGTCGGCATACTCCACGATGCCTTCGTTGGCCTCGCCGTCCGTCAGCACGATCACGCGGCTGAGGGCCTGCGGTGTGCCGACCTTCAGCAGCTCCTCGGCGGCGGTGGCCATGCCGGCATACAGGTTCGTCGTGCCTTTCGGCTTGATGCGGCCGACATGCTGCTTGATCAGCTCGCGATTGAGCACGCGACTGGCCGGCATCAGGGTCTCGACGTTCTCGCCGAAGGTCACGATGCTGAGCATGTCCGCATCGGTGAGCTGGTCCACGATCAGGCTTACCGCGGTCTTGACGCTTTCGATTGGCTTGCCTTCCATAGAGCCGGAGCGGTCGATCGCCAGCGCGAGAGCCACAGGCGCACGGGCATCCAGCCCGCCACTGAAGAAGGACTTGATGTCGGCCAGCAGGTAGTTCTGCACGGTCTGGCCGGTCAGCGCATAAGTGTTGTGCGCACGCAGGTTGTATTCCACCACGGGCTTGATCTGGCTTAGGTCCACCGTGCGGGCCTGGCCGGCGATCACCGTGCCATCAGCCGCTGCGGAGCTGACCACCACAGTGGCATCACCACTCGCACCGGCCACCACAGTGGCCTCGCCCTGCGCTACGCCGGGGGCGATGATCGTGGCGTCGGAATCCTGCTTGTCAGTCATGGGCTGCACCTTCGTGTTGCTTGCTACCGGGAGTGAATTGATCTGCTGTCCCGGTTACTAGACCATTATAGGAGCGGTAGTGTTTCGTGGAATGTTGCAGGTTTACAGCTCCCCTCGGATCAGGGCCTGGATTTGGATATGTATCTCGAGGAGAACAGCTTCTCGCCAACGGCCAGCACCAGATATGTATCCTCGTTGCGGATTGCGTCCAGCACCTCATCGGGCAAGGGGCTGCTCTTAAGCATTCCGATTGTAGGTACAACCAGCTCGGCATCTGGATTGAGGCCGCTGAAATGGCCGGGTCTGGTCTCGCTCCAGATCACATGCCAGACAAAGGGATCCTTGTGCACATGGGTCGGCTCCACCCGGTCGCCATCCCCTGTGCAGCGCAGGGCTTCCGGAGATTTTCGATTGGCCGAGCAGATGAAAATGCCGTTCGTGTTTACGATGTCTCCACCATTCCGCCTGCCCAGATAGTCAATGTAGACCCGACCGGAGCTTTCATCCAGCCATGCCTTTTCGATCATTGGAGGCGTTGCGGTCGTGCGTCCCAACCAGGCGCTCAGCTGGGCATAGCCGATAAGCATTGCGATCATCAGGATTGCGATGAACAGATTCCTGATCAGGGATTCGGCCTTACTTTCAGGCAGGAATTCCATGGAACTATCCGGCTCTTAGCCGCTCAGCGTTGCGATGGTCAGGCAAGATGCGGGGTCTGGTCACAGGGGAATAATAGGTGGAAACAGAAGAAAATGAAAAAGGGACATCAGCGCTGCACTTGCGATGCCCCTGTGAGCTTCAGATTATAGACCTCGGACAGCTCAGCGGCCAGTCGATTGTGAAAATTTCGGGCGGGATATTGGAAAACCAATTGAACCAATCGGGATACCTGCTATCCCTTCAGGAACTGACTGTTGTCCCTAACATCAAAAGCGGGTAAAGCTTATATTGAATCCGCATATGGGCAGAGTACTGACAGTCCTGATCCTCAGCGGCCTGCTGGCCATGCTGCTGCTTGGCACTGCAAGCGCCGCCGGAAAGGCATCTAGATACGTTGGAATCCAGGCCCGCGGCATCACCCGCGCAGACTTCCTGCAACCGGGTTGCTCGATCCGCGCGATCGACACCCGCCAGTGGCTCGTTCGCTGCTGATCCCCTCCTGCAAAATCCCCGCAGCTACTAGAATAGGAAGATTCCATAAGACCACCATGGAGATCCCATGTTGCGCAGAATCCTCCCGGCAGCAATCCTGCTGCTCAGCTTTACCGCCACGAGCGCCTGGGCCCTGACCGACAGGGTCGAGGTATCCAGTCCATGTGTCAGTGCCGACGGCAAGGACGTCTACTTCTCCGCCTGGGGTGACATCTGGGTCAGCGACCGCAAGGCCGAGCAGCCCGCCCGCCAGCTGACAAACAGCGTGGCTGACGACGACATGCCGATGCTGTCGCCGGATGGCAAGTGGCTGGCCTTCGGCAGCGACCGGCATGGCAGCTGGGACGTGATGGTGATGCCGGCCAGCGGCGGGCAGCCGCGCCGCCTGACCTGGTCAAGCGACTCCGAGATGCCCTGCGCCTGGAGCCCGGACGGCACACGCATCCTGTTCTCCAGCGGGGTGGACCAGGCTTGGCTGCCGACCCTGTGGGAGGTTGACCTGGACGGAGGTGCGCCGCGCCAGCTCGGCGGGCCGGACTACCTTGAGCGCATCAACGGTTGCTATGCCGGCGGTGCTGACCGCATCCTGATCCAGCGTGGCGTCGGCGACTGGTGGCGGCGCAACTACCGTGGATCATTCACATACGACATCTACAGCTACGACCGCGGCTCGCATGCCCTGACCCGCCTGACGGAGTTCGACGGGCTGGATGCCTGGCCGCAGGGCAGCCCGGATGGCAAGACGGTCTACTTCGTCAGCGACCGCAACGGCAGCCGCAACATCTACAGCATCCCGCTGGCCGGTGGCAAGGAGCCGAAGAAGGTCAGCGACTTCAATGGCAACGGCCCGACCAGCCTGCGCCTGAGCACGGATGGGGACGAGATCGCATGCGAGGCATTCGGCGAACTGTGGCTGGTCAGCGCGGACGGCACCGGCAAGCAGCGCGTGCCCGTCAAGATCGCAGCCGACCCGAAGCGTGAATGGGTGCTGCAGCGCGATGAGAACCAGGTGACGGACTTCCACATCTCCCCGAATGGCAACTATTTCCTGATGGAAGTGGACGGCGACCTGCACATCCTGAAGAACCCGGACTCCTACAAGGAGGACGAGAAGCCGGACCAGGACCTGTCGCGCACGCACCACATCATCAGGGACGCGGGCTGGGAGCGTCAGTTCTCCTGGCATCCGGACGGCACGAGCTTCGTGTACGTCTCGGACCGCAGCGGGCAGAATGAGCTGTACCTGCATGACCTGCAGACCGGAGAGGAGAAGAAGCTGACTGACAGCAAGGATCCGGAGTGGGCTCCGCGTTTCGCCCCGAAGGGTGAGCGCATCGCCTATGTGCGTGGCAACACCGAGCTAAGGGTGATGGACCTCGAGGATGACACGGACGAGCTGATCTACCGTGGCAACATCAAGCGCAACGACTGGGTGGCCGGCTTCGACTGGGCGCCGGACGGCTACTGGCTTGCCTTCTGCTCACACCAGGGCAACCTGTTCTTCGATGTGTACCTTGCCAACGTGGAGACCCGCGAGCCGGAGGACATCAGCCAGACGCCTGACAACGCGATGAACCCGGTGTTCAGCCGCGACGGCAAGTGGCTGGCCTGGTCGCAGTCCAGCCAGGTGTTCGATGAAAGCAGTGCGATGCTGTTGCGCCTCGTGCCCGAAGGCAACACCTACAACGATGACCTGCTCTTCCCGGAGGACCGGCCGAAGGAGGATGAAAATGCGGAGGAGGAAGCCAGCGGCGACGATGCGGCTGCTGGCGATGAAGCTGCGGCTGGCGACGAAGACTCAGCCGGGGATGAAGAAGCTGGCGATGGCGACGCAGCAGGCGAGGAAGAAGCTGCCGAGAGCGACGACAAGGACGAAGAGTCTGATGAGGAGGAGGACAAGGGTCAGAAGTATGACCCGATCGAGATCGACTTCGAGCGGATTCATGAGCGCTACTTCCCGGTCGGCACTCAGTTCGTGCGAGGCGGAGCCGAGATCTTCGACTTTGACAGCAAATACCTGTTCTTCAGCACCGGCGGGCCGGGCGGCGGCGGGCTGTGGGCTTATGACCTGGACAGCGGCCAGGAGAGCCCGCTGGACGGTGGGTTCAACGGTGGCAACCTGCACTACGGCAAGGATGGCAAGCGCCTGTACTACAGTGGGCGTGGCTCTATCGGCTACCTGGAACTCAGTGGCAACCAGAAGCGCGGCCAGGGCAGCGTGCCAGTCACGGCCGAGGTGAACTTCGACCAGCGCGAGCGCTGGGCGGAAGTGCTGAAGGATGCCTGGCGGCAGATTGGCTACAACTTCTATGACAGCCACATGCATGGCATCGACTGGGATCCGGTGCTGCCGAAGTACCAGAAGCGCCTCGAGGGCGTTGGCACCACGCGTGAGTTCAACCGCCTGCTGACCGAGATGGTCGGCGAGATCAACTCCTCCCACACCTGGGCATATGTACCGAACCTGGAGGGCAGTGCCGGCCCTTCTGACAACACCGGCTTCCTTGGCGTGGACTACGACACAAGCTGGCCCGGCCCGGGCTGGCTGGTGGAGCGCAGCCTGCAGGATGGCCCGGCGGATGAGCCAGGGCATGAGCTGTACGATGGCGACGTGATCCTCGCAATCGACGGCAAGGAGATCCAGCCGACTGACAACCGCTTTGCGCTGCTGCGCAACAAGGCCGGGCAGATCGTGCGCCTGCGCGTGAAGAGCGGTGAGGCGGCACTGGCGGCCGAGGCCGACTGGCAGGCGAAGCAGGATGCCGATGAAGCAAAGGACGGCATGGACAAGAAGAAGGATGAGAAGGCGGAAGCCACATATCCGCTTACGTCTGACAACGGTGAGCGCGAACTGCTGCTGCGCCTGTCTGGCAATGAGGGCCGGCTGCGCTACCAGCAATGGGTAGTCGACCGCAAGGATGAGGTGAAGGAACTGAGCGATGGCCGGATCGCCTACGTGCACCTGCCCGCGATGTTCATGGGAGCCTACAACGACCTGTTCCGCGAGATCTTCGGCCCTCAGAAGGACTGCGATGCGCTGATCATCGACGTGCGCTTCAACAATGGTGGCAACATCCACAATGAGCTGGCGGAACTGTTCAGCCGCAGGATGTTCGCGACGGTCAACCCGCGCGGCGGGCCGTTCAGCAAGGAACCGTCCTTCACCTGGGAACGTCCGGTGGTGATGCTGATCAATGAGCGTGCCTACAGTGACGGTGAGATCGTGCCGCATGTGTTCCAGCAGCTGGGCCTGGCGACGCTGATCGGCATGCCGACCGGAGGCAACGTGATCCGCTCCGGCGGTGTGAGCCTGATGGACGGCAGCGGGATCGCCACGCCGGCGGACGGCTTCTACATGAGTACCGGCCTGAACACGGAGCGCAACGGCGTGCAGCCTGACATCGAGGTGCAGGTTGATCCGCTATTGCTGGAGCAGGGCCGGGACAACCAGATCGAGGCAGCTGTCAAGTACCTGCTGGAACAGCTCAGCAAGTAAGAAATCCTGGAGAATGCAATGAGAACACTGCTGCTGGCGGTGGCAATCCTGCCTGCCTGCCTTGCCGTGGCGCAGGCCGCCGCACCCGAGGCATTCGTGGAGCATGCCACGATCAGCGCCGACGGTCGGACCGTCTGGTTCGCGGCGCATGGCGACATCTGGTCCATGCCGGCGGACGGCGGCACGCCTGCCAACCGCCTGACTGACAACGTGGCTTATGAGGACATGCCTGTGCTGTCGCCGGATGGGTCGCTGGTGGCCTTCCAGAGTGAGCGCTTCGGCAGCATTGACGTGTTCGTGATGCCGGCCGAGGGCGGCGAGGCCACGCGGCTGACATGGCACAGCTACCCGGACCATCTGCTGGGTTGGCAACCGGATGGCCGGGCGCTCTTGGTTTCATCGCTGCGTGACGACTGGCCGGCACCGTCCCTGTGGCGCATCCCGCTGGACGGCGGGCAGCCCGAGCGCATCACCGGTCCGGACCAGGATGACAACAACTATGCGGATTTCACCGGGGACGGCGCGATCATCTACGCCCGTGGCCCCGGATATGACTACCGCAAGCGGCACCGCGGCTCTGATTCCTATGACCTCTGGCGCTTCGACATGGAGACGGGCAGGCATAGCGAATTCGTACGCAGCCCGGGCCGGGACAGCTGGCCGCAGGTGGACCGCGGCAGCGGCACGCTGTTTTTCGTCAGCGACCGCGATGGGACTGACAACATCTTCTCGATGCCGCTGGCTGGCGGGCAGGCCAGGCAGCTGACACATTACACGGATGACGGCCCGCAGTTCCTGCGGCTCAGCCCGGATGCGGATGAGCTGGTGTTCTCGGTGTTCGGCAGCCTGCATGTGATGCAGCTGGCGGATGGCAGCGAGCGCAGCATCCCGGTGCGGCTGAAAAGCGAGGGCAAGCATGCTGATGTGGTGGAGCAGACCGTGCGAAACGATGTGGAGGAACTGGCGGTCAGCCCCGACGGCAAGTACTTCGCCCTGATCGTCAATTCCGACCTGCACCTGCTGAAGAATCCGGACAGCTATCCCGAGGATGCGAAGCCGGACCAGGACCTGAGCATGACGATCCCGCTCTTGACCAGCGCCGGCCGCGAGCGCAGCCCGAACTGGCACCATGACGGGCGGCGGATTGCATACCTGTCGGACCGTAACGGGCAGTTTGATGTTTTTGAATTCGACCTGGAAAGCGGCGAGGAGCGGCAGCTGACGGACAGCCCGGTTGACGAGGGCATGCCGCGCTGGTCTCCGGTGGATGACCGCCTGCTGTACCTCAGTGGCAACCACGACATGCAGGTGCTGGACACCGCGACGGGTGAAAGCCTGCAGCTGCAGCATGCGGAATTCCGCATCGGGCCCTTCGGTGACAGTGGCTACTGGTCGCCGGACGGGGCCTGGATCGCCTACAGCGTGGCGCCGGTCTGGTGGAGCGCGGATGTGTTCGTGATGCCCAGCGGCGGCGGCGATCCTGTCAACATCAGCATGACACCAGACAATGAAGGTGACCCGGTCTGGTCACCGGACGGACGTTTCCTCGGCTTCAGCTTCAGCAGCAGCGATGACTACTCCAACGAATTCGGTTCGCGAGCCCGCCTGCTGCTGCTTGAGCATGAGGAGCAGCATTACGACCCGGAACTGCTGTTCGAGGAGGACCGCATAAACCCGGAGGATGAAACGGCAGCCGATGAGGAGGCATCCGCTGAGGATGCTGAGCAGAAGCCTGAAGAGGATGGCGACGCTGCTGCCGGCGATGAGGAGGAAGCCGTGGAGCCGGTGCAGATCGACTTCACCGAGATTGAGAACCGGGCCGAGACCATCCCACCCTGGGGTGGCGATGCCTCCTTCAGGCTGTTCAGCCCGGATGGCAGCGTGGCTTACATCGTGCTGGATGACGGCGGCGACAACATGCTCGCTGCGGTTGACACCGAGAGCCTGGAAATGGAGGTGCTCGGCCCCGCCAAGCTGCGCGGCATGCAGATCACGGCGGATGGCAAGCGGATCTACGGCCTGGTGGGCGGCAGCATCAGCTACCTCGACATCGACGGGATGGAGATGCGCGGCGGTGGCAGCATCGCCAGCAGCAGCAGCGTGGTGCAGGACCGCTTCGCGCTGCGCCGCCAGTCCTTCAATGAGATGTGGCGCATCCTGCGTGACAACTTCTATGACAAGGGCCTGCATGGCACCGACTGGCAGGTTGTCAAGCGCAAGTATGAGCCACTGCTGGAGAGCGTGCCGACCGGCGAGGAATACACGATGCTGATGAACCGCATGGTCGGGGAGCTGGCGGCATCGCATTCCTGGTTCTTCAGCCCGGATGGCAGCGCCAGCAACCCGCAGGCTACTGGCTCACTGGGCATCGAACTCGACCCGGACTACAACGGTCCAGGCTGGCGGGTTGCCAGCGTGCTTTACGGCTCCCCGGCCTGGCAGCGGGGCAGTGAGCTGTTCCCGGGTGACGTGATCCTCTCAGTCAATGGCGATGAGGTGGGGGCGGGCACCCAGCGCGAGCGGATGTTCAACAACACCGTCGGAGAACTGCTGGTGCTTGATGTGCAGAACGGCGAGCAGGCGATGGACTGGCTGGCAGCAAAGGAGGATGCTCCGGAGGAGATCGCTCCCACGCGCCAGGTGTCAATCATCCCGGAGCACATCGGCCGGCTGTTTGGTGCAAAGTACGAAGCCTGGGTCAGGCATAACCGAGAGGCAGTGGATGAACTGGGCAGCGGCCGGATCGGCTACCAGCACATCGAGGGGATGGACTACCGCTCGCTGGCACGCTTCCGCCGTGAGCTGTACACCCTCAACCATGACAAGGACGCGCTGATCATTGACGTGCGTTTCAACGGCGGCGGCGACATCTACGCCCAGCTGTATGACATCCTGACGAACAAAGTGCTGTTCCACTCCAAGACGCGCTTCGAGCAGTGGCGTGACACACCGGAATGGCAGTGGCACGGCCCGATCGTGGTGCTGATCAATGCGTGGTCCTACAGTGATGCGGAGGACTTCGCACATATGATGCAGGAGCAGGGAATGGCGACGATCGTCGGCGAGGACACCGGTGGCAACCTGATTGCGGTGGCCGGTGTGGGCCTGGCTGACGGCAGCTTCTTCGGCCTGCCGATGGAGGGCTGGTGGCGGCTGGACGGGCGCAACATGGAAGGCTTCGGCTGCCCGGCTGACGTGCCTGTGGAGATTGACCCGAACGCGCTGGCGGAGGGCCGTGACAACCAGCTGGAGGTCGCCGTCAGGACACTGATCGAGCAGCTTGGCGACGATTCGGCGCATTAGTGGATTAATCTGGCAATCGCTGGTATACTGCCAGCGGCAAGGAAAAAGAGGGCGGCGGTTTCGTCGCCCTTTTTTGTGCCTGGAGGCCAGTGCCAGGCACTGGCAGGTCGTCAATCCGATGGATTGTCAATTGCTGGTTTCATACACCAGCCGCTGGCTGAGGCTTCTGCAAGTCAGAATGAGCTACAACATTGCCAATCAATGACATTGCAGCGATCGCAGATTGGACGAAATGTGGCCATGGGCCGCATAGCCTGTCAGACCATGGGTCTGAGCTCCAGCATCTCGCTGTTTTGCTTTTCCGGCACAGGCTCCGAATATCTCCTGCACGGTTCCTCCGGCGGATACACCGGCGGTACCGATACGGTCAGGGGCAATTGACCGTGCTCATATGGAAAGGCCGGATTGAGGCGGACCCCGCAGTTCCTGCGGTGTACGGCTATTGCGGCAGGGAAGGCATTCCCTGTGGCATGCCTGGGAGCGGATAGCTCCTGGCATGCCGCACCGAGGGGAGGGGGGCCAATTGTTACCGGGAATACATACACAAGTGTCCCTCTACACATATCCCGAATTGCTGTAGGATTTCATCATGACGGGAACATGGGACAAGTATCGGGCCATTTATATTGGAGCAGCTGCGCTGCTGCTGTTCGCCTGTGTGTCCTGCGGGGGCGGAGGCGGTTCCAGTAATACGGCGCTCCAGCCTGCGATCACGGGCAGTTCCGCCAGCTCACCGGAATCGGCAATCACGATCCCGGAGAATGAGCGAGATCCCGCACCGGCTGAGGATGCTCCTTCGATGGACGATCTCAGCCGGATTCTCAGCGCAGAACTTGAGCGGTTGGGCAAGGACCCCGAACGCACCGCTGCCAAGGCACCGTCCGGTGTGGACAATGCGGCCTTTGATCTGGTGGTGGCCTATCGCAGCCATTACAGCGGGGCCACCCTGCACTGGACGGAGCGCATGGTCGGCGACTATGACATGAACGGCGAGGTGAATGCCTCCGACCTGACACCGATCGCGCAGCGCTGGAAGTTCCTGATTGACTACCTGCCGCCGGATGAGGCACGCGGCTTCGTCTGCTGGCCGAAGGGCCATCCGCGCAATGGTGGTTTCTCCGGCGTGCTCAACGGCTTCCCGGGCTTCAACACCCCGGCACACCAGTGGCGCACCGCGAGAATCGACGGGGATGACAACGGCGAGATCAATGCCGCGGACATCACGCCGATCGCGCAGCAGTGGCAGGAGCGCGTGGACAGCTACCGCATCTACCGCATGGCCCCGGATGAGGATGAGTTCAGCATGTTGCGGCTCGGCGAGGAGGATACCTACACCATCCCGCGCAGCATCCACTTCAAGCCGGGCGAGACAGCGCCGGACCCGTCGTGGGTATACCGCCTGCACTATGCGGATGTGACGATCCATCCGGGCACCTACCAGTACTACCTGGCACCCTATGACAGCCTCAGTGATGACGAGGGCACGCCCTCGCCTGTGATCAGCATCACCTTTGACGACAGCAACCCGCCGCCTCCGCCGGAGGGCAACCAGCCGCCGGAAATCATCGTCACGGCGGACGTGACCAGTGGCGATGCACCGCTGCGTGTGGAGTTCGATGCCTCTGAATCAATTGACCCGGACGGGGAGATCGTGCTCTATGTCTGGGACTGGGAAGGCGACGGGCAGGTGGATGCCAGTTCCCAGAGCTCGCCGTATGCCTACCATATCTACCACGATATTGGCTGGTACCATCCGCAGCTCACGATCTGGGATGACATGGGCGGCAGTGCCACTGCCACGATAGACATCGAGGTCGGCGTGGGGGCCGGTGGTGTGCTGCCACCAAAGCTGGACCTGAGCGTCAGCCCGACGGAGGGCCCGGCACCGCTGCGGGTGGAAATAGATGCCGAAGTAGTTGCGGTGGATGGCAACTACTCAGGAATGCACTACGAAGTGGATGTCGAGGGTGATGGCGTGGTGGACTACACATACGGCAAGCATCCGATGCCCATTCAGCCACATATATATGAGGTCGTTGGGACTTACCATCCGACCGTGACCGCGATCAATCATGCGGGCCTGCGCACCACCGCCAGTGTGGAAGTGACGGTGAATGACAACATCGGGCCGCAGGCGGTGATCACACTCAGCCCGCAGACGGGCAATGCCCCGCTGGATGTGCATGTCAGCGGGCTGGACAGCAGTGACCCGGACAGCAGCGAGTTAAGCTATGAGTGGACGATCGACGGTGTACCTTATGACGAATCCGGCGAACCGCAGCCCGGCGAGTTTGACAGGTCCTACCCGAAGATCGGTGAGCATGTATTCAGCCTGACAGTGACGGATGGCGGCGGCCTGACTGACTACACCGAGGAGACCCTGGTCGTGGTCCCGCCGGAGGGCGACCTGCCACCGGTGGCCGTCGCCAGCGCGGAACCTCTGATCGGCGCGGCACCACTCAAGGTGATTGTCAGCCCGGAGGGCAGCTACGATCCGGAGAACCTGCCGATCACATTGCTCTGGGATCCATACGGCACCGGGAACTTCAAGAACTATGGCACAGCCGGGGTGTCATTCATATACGATGTTCCGGGTGTCTACGATGTGGCATTGCAGGTGCAGGATGCATACGGGCAGGCTGCCTTCGATACCGTGCAGATCACTGTGATTGACAACCACCCGCCTGTCGCGGCATTGTCAGCCAGCCCGGAAAGTGGTGATGCGCCGCTGTTGGTCGCACTAGACGCGACCGGGAGCTCGGATCCTGACGGGGATACGCTCAGCTTTGAATGGGACTACATCCATTACCCCGGTGACAAGACCTGGGAGGCCGGCGAAGCGCTGGAGGCCTATGAATACAAGTTCGGCGGGCAGCATCTTGTGCGGGTGCGGGTAACCGACCAGTGGGGAGCATCCGCCATCGCCGAAACGACGATCCAGGTGACCGGACCAGGCTGGTACGTCGTCAAGATTGATGATGGCATGGCTGATTTCTGGAGCCCGGACATCGGGCTTGAGCTTGTGGATGGCAACCCGGCGGTGGCCTACAGCCATGGGGGCGCAGCGCGCTTTTCCCGCGGGGAGGATATTGACGGCCTGAGCTGGACTACGCCGATTGACGTCGGGTTCTCTGATGACATCTACGGTGGCGTGCTCGGTCCCTCGCTGTCATATATAAACGGCGCACCTTGTGTGGGCTGGATGCACCATTCCGGCGAGGTGATGTACTGCCGCGCGCTGGACTCGGTCGGATCTAGCTGGCAGGACCCGCAGCTTGTCTTCCATATCGGCGGCAGTGGCAGCGGCACGGACATCATGGCGATAGCAGGCAACCCCGCCATGCTGTGGGTGGACGCGCTGGGCCATATGCGCTACTCACGGGCACTGGATGCCAGTGGGGGTATGTGGGGCACACCGTTTGACTTCGGCCAGATCAGCTCCGGGCAGGGCAACTACCAGGCGGAAATGGCAATCGTGAACAACACGCCGTCCGTCGCCTTCGTTGGCAGCAACTGGTTCGAGCCGGGCATCAACTACATCTGGTCCGATGACGAGTTCGGGAATGACTGGCAGGACTCCGTGGTCATCAGCGAGACGAACACCTCCTCCATCGGTGTATCGCTGACGACCATCGCCGGCAACCCGGTCGTGGCGTACTACTGTTCACTCGGCCTGGTGTTCCAGGTGGCCCCGGATGGCTTGAACAACGAGTGGAGCGAACCTGTCGTGATCACCGCTGAACAGGGTAGCGGCGGCGGCTGGTTCTTCACCGGTGATGAGGTCTGCATCGCGGAACTAAATGGTGTGCCGGCGGTGCTGGATTCCCAGATGGGTCTGTGGATCGCCGAAAACGCCAATGGAACGAGCTGGTACGGGCCGGAGCATATCCCGAATTACGCCAGCGGCACGACGTTTGCCCTGCTGGATGTGGATGGCCAGCCGGCGATCGCATGGCATAACAGCGCCGTGTATTACGGCGTGAAGCTGGACTGAGCCAGGACAGATCCCGGGTTTTGTCCCGCGGGCACCGGCAGGGTACAATGCAGACATGGGACCAGGCAGGACCGGGCGGGCCGCAATCGCCGCTTGCTGTGCGCTGTGCTGCGCATCCCTGCTGCTGACCGCATGTGCTGGACGGAGTGGTGACGGTCAGCTGGATCCCGCAACTGCTGAAGCCGCAATCCCGCTCCCTCCAAGCGAAACCGTGGAGCTGCAGCTGCTGGAGGACACACTCGCCGCCGAACTGGAAAGGCTCGGAGTTGACCCGGATAGATCCGGCTCGCAGGCACCGAGTGGGGCAGCCAACGCCGTCTTCGACCTGAGTGCGAGCTATCGCGACATCCGTGAAGGCGCGGTGCTGCAGTGGACCGAGCGCCTGCTGGGCGACTACGACATGAATGGCGTCGTCAATGCGGCCGACCTGACCCCGCTGGCCCAGAGATGGAAGTTCAGTGTTGACTACCGCGACGAAACTGAAGCGGGTGTGAGCTGGTGGCCGGAGGGTAACCCGGGCAATGGCGGAATCGCCGGCATCCTCAGCGGCAGCCCAGGCTTTGGTACTCCCGCGCACCAGTGGCGCAGCGCACGGATTGACGGAGATGGCAACGGCGAACTGAACCTGGCCGACGTGACCCCGATCGCCAGCCACTGGCAGGACAGCATTGACAGCTGGCGGGTCTACCGCCGCGGGCCTCAAGAGGGTGAATTCACATTGCTGGAGGAGACGGAGGGCTGTGGCTATAGCCTGCTGCGCAGTGCGATGTACCCTGCCGGCAAGTCCGCACCTGACAACGGCTGGGCATTCCGCCTGCTGTTCGCCGAGCTCGGTGCAGCACAAGGGGAGTACAGCTACTTCGTTGCTGCCTACGACACGGCTTCAGGGACTGAGGGGCCGCAGTCCAACATCGTCAACCTCAACTTCGACCCGTTGGCCGAGCCGCCACCACCTCCGCCTGGCAATGCAGCGCCGGAAGCCACTTTCGGGATGGATGCATTCAGCGGGGACGCACCACTCGAGGTGAATTTCGACGCCGCTGCCAGTACCGACAGTGACGGCCGGATCGTCTTGTACCTGTGGGACTGGGATGGCGACGGCGTGAATGACCAGGGTAGCGGCCAGGCGGTACAGGCCCTGCACATCTACGGCCAACCGGGCTACTACCTGCCGCGCCTGACGGTCTGGGACGATGCCGGTGCGAGCAGTACCGTGGTGGCCGACAAGGGGATCAGCGTATCGCAGATGGGCATCCCCCCGCCACAGCTGGCACTGGCCGCCGGGCCGCTGGAGGGCAGGCGTCCGTTGCCGGTCGGCTTCAGCCCGGTCTACCACGTATCCGCCGGTGAGGAAGGGTTGCAGTTCAGCTGGGACTTCGATGGCGATGGGCAGCAGGACAGTGATGAGGCCGTCGAGTCCGGTGAAATCCTGCCATATACATATTGGGAACCCGGCAGCTACCGTGCGCGGCTGACGATCACCGATGCCAACGAACTGAGTGCCGCGGGCTTCGTGGATGTCAGGGTGACGGACAATGCCAACCCGCAGGCCAGCTTGTCTGTCACGCCGGCAGAAGTCGAACCGGGCCTGCAGTTCACACTGGAGGCTTCCGGCAGCACTGACCCCGATGGCGACGAGCTGGCCTACTTCTGGGACCTCGATGGCGATGGCGAGTATGAGGAGTCCGGCGGCACTGCTCCTACATTCAAGTACTCCTTCAGCGAGCCGGGAGTGCACGAGCTTGGCGTGCTGGTCAGTGATAGCGCGGGGGCGACTGATGCGGCGACGGCCAGTGTCACAGTCACCGGTGAGTCAAACCTGCCTCCAATCGCTGTGGCCTCGGCCAGCCCGGCAGTCTACGGCGCACCGGCGGACATCACCCTCAGCGCGGTCGGCAGTGATGATCCGGAAGGGGAGCTCATTGAGCTGTTCCGCTGGGACCTGGATGGCGACGGAGTTTTCGAAGTCGAGACTGACAAGCGCACGCACATGGTGCATGTCACGCAGGTCGGTGAATACAGTGCGCGGCTGATGGTGGAGGACGAACAGGGCCTGACGGGTATTGCCGACACCAGCTACAGCGTAATCCCGAATGCAGCTCCCGAGGCTTTCCTGACCGGCAGCCCGGACG
This sequence comes from Planctomycetales bacterium, assembly GCA_022646745.1. Taxonomy (GTDB): domain Bacteria; phylum 4484-113; class 4484-113; order 4484-113; family JAFGCY01; genus JAHEFU01. The sequence continues at coordinate 2,318,920 of CP060262.1, forward strand.
ATGGGCAGATGCCGCTGTTCGTGCAGTTCGACGCCTCCCAGAGTTCCGACCCCGATGGCAACAGCCTGCAGTTCGCCTGGGACTTCAACTACCTGCCGGGCCAGCAGCAGTTCGTGGCCGGCGAGGCGACCGCCAGCCACATCTATGAAAGCGGGGGCAGCCATGTCTGCCGTGTACGGGTCAGTGATGGGCTCGGTGGAGTGTCCCATGCCGACTTCGGCGTGGAGACACAGGGCAGCGGCTGGAACATCTACAAGCTTGACGATGCAGCCACATCCGGCTGGCGTACCCGGCTCGAGCTTGAGCTGGTGGACGGCCAACCGGCGGTGGCCTACCACGCTGACAACACGGGCTTTGGCAACCAGGACGATGTGCGCTTCATCCGGGCGCTGGATGGGCTGGGCACACAGTGGGGCAAGCCGCTGCTTGTCGAGGACGGCACGCATCCCGGCCTCGGCGGACGCGGGATCAGCATGTCACTGATCGGTGGCCGTCCGGCGCTGAGCTGGGTGCGCGGCTCCGGCAACATCGTCTACTGCCATGCCAGCATCGGGGATGGCAGCAGCTGGTTCACTCCGGTATCTGTCAGCAATGCCAGCGGCGTACCGCGTGGCGCCGGGCTCGCCATGGTGGATGGGCAACCGGCACTGAGCTGGGTGGACAGCGGCAACACTCTGCACTACTGCCGCGCACTGGACCCGGCCGGCTTCAGCTGGCCCACGGCGCAGGACCTTGAACTGCTTGGCAACTTCGGCTACACGCATACCCCGGAGCTGGCGGTGGTGGCCGGCAAGCCGGTGATCGCCTATGTTGACGACCAGTTCATCGATGGCTCAGTACGCTGGAAGCCGGCGCTGGATAGCGAGGGCACAAGCTGGGATGAAGCCGTGGAGCTGGACCTGGTGCTGAACCACATCATCGGCGTATCCGTGGCGGTGATCAATGGCAACCCGATGCTCGTGCATTACACACAGGACGGCCTGGTATTCCGCGCCGCGCTCGACGGCAAGGGCGAAGCCTGGGAGGACGCGGTGCTGATCAGCAGCGACAAGTACACCAACTCCTCCTTCTCCTACGAGCAGATGCGCATCGCAGAGCTGGACGGCAAGCCGGTGGTGCTCGCCAATGACATGGGCATCTGGTACGCGGACGATGCGGAGGGAAAAAGCTGGAGCGGCCCGGAGACCCTGCCGGATGACTGGCGGGCGGACACCTTCGACCTGCTGGTGCTCAACGGCGGCCCGGTGATCGCCTTTCAGGACAACGCACTGTACTACGCCGTCAAGCTGCCCTGAGTAAAGTGTTGAAGCCTGTTCCCCCAGCTTGCGAAGCAAGTGTTCCTTTACAGCCTCCCGTGAAAGGTTAGAATGTCTGCATGGCGTGGGAATGCCTTACAGGGCGGGGATTGACGGTGCTGCTCCGGACGGGGCTCGTGCTGTGCCTGCTCGCACTGGCATCCTGTGGTGGGCAGGTCGATAAGTCCAGCGTCAGCATGGCATCCTCGGGGCCTGTGGATCAGGCCGCTGCGCCGGTCAGCATCCCCGACAGCGAGCGCTTCCCGCCTCCCGCTTCAGATACTCCAACACATGAAGATCTGCAGGCCATGCTGGACAGCGAACTCGCGCGGCTCGGCAGGGACGAACGGACGACTTCACAGGCACCGCTCGGGAATGACAATGCAGTGTTCGACCTGAAGGTCAGCTACTTCGACCTGCGCCAGGGGGCAGTGCTGCACTGGACCGAGCGCCATCTCGGCGACTACGACATGAACGGCCTCGTGAATGCCTCGGATCTCACTCCACTGGCCCAGCGCTGGAAGTACACCGTGGACTACCGCGATGCTTCTGAGGCCGGTGTGCCATGGTGGCCAGTTGGCAATCCGCGCGACGGCGGCTTCAGCGGTGTGCTGGACGGCAAGCCGGGATTCAATACCCCGGCGGACCAGTGGCGCACCGCCCGCATCGATGGCGATGGCAACGGTGAGGTGAACCTCGGCGACATAACGCCGATCGCCAGCCACTGGCAGCAGAACCTGGACAGCTGGCGTGTCTACCGCAGGGCCCCGGGGGAGGAGGAATTCAGCCTGCTGCTGCCGGACCCCGGGCTTGATTACACAATCGCGCGCTCGGCGAACTTCCCGCTGGAGCAGACTGGCCCTGACAGGAACTGGGCCTATCGCATGCACTTCGCCGACCTCAACATCAGCGCCGGCAGCTTTGAGTATTACATCGCGCCGTATGACAGCCTCAGCGGCACGGAGGGCAGCCCTTCGCCCGTTGCCAGCATCGAATTCGTGAATGACCCTGAGCTGCCAGAGCCGGAGATCCCCGGCAACAAGCCGCCGGTGGCAAGCTTCATGGCCAGCCCGCGCACAGGCGACCTGCCGCTCACCGTGAACTTCGATGCGACTGCCAGCCACGACCCGGACGGGGAGATCGTGCTCTACCTGTGGGACTGGGAAGGTGACGGCGTGGTGGACCAGAGCGGCAACAACGTACCGGTCGTCAGCCATGTCTACACTGAGCCGGGCTACTGGAAACCACGCCTGACGATCTGGGACGACCTCGGCTCCAGCGCCACGCTGTATGCCAACATCAACCTTGAGATCAGCGAGGATGGCTGGCTGCCGCCGAAGATGACCCTGCGGGTGGAACCGAAAACAGGCAAGCGCCCACTGTCCCTGTTGTTCCTGCCAATCATTGACGCGCCGAATGGCATCGGCGGCTTGCTGTATGAGTGGGACTTCGACGGTGACGGGACGGTTGACAGCAATGCAACCACCATCCTCAATCCAAATCCCTGGGAGAAGCCCGGGCTGGAATATGTCTATCAGGAGTCAGGAGTATTCCACCCCGTGCTGCGGATCACTGACAACAAGGGGCTGAGCACCTTTGCGATCGGGGATGTGGAGGTGCTGCCGAATGCAGACCCGGTTGCCAGCCTTGCGGTGTTCCCGGACAGCGGGGATGCCGAGCTGCGGGTCTCGCTGGATGCAGGCGAGAGTTATGACCCGGACGGGGATGAGCTGAAATTCTCCTGGGATTACCGCGGCACGGGCAAATTCTTCAGTACCGGCAACCGGGCCAAGGAGGAACACCGGTATCCGACCGGCACATATGAACTGGTGCTGCGGGTGCAGGATCCACATGGCGCATACAGTGAGGTGCAGCACACCATCACCGTCGGCGAACTGGCGCAGCCGACGGCAGTGATCACGGTCAGCCATCCGAAAATCCCGGTTGGCAGGCTGGTCTCCATCAGTGGCCGCGATAGCCTGGACCCGAACAACAGCATCCGCTATTGGCGCTGGGACATAGACGGGGATGGTGAATTCGATCCTGAGTTCGAAGGTAATTCAAACCTGCAACTTACCTTCGAGGATCCCGGCGTGCGGCATATCACGCTTGAGATTGAGACTGCTGCTGGCTCCAAGTCACAGGCCACATACGACCTGGATGTGTATGTCAACCAGCGTCCGGTTGCCATCCTGACCGCCAGCCCGGACAGCGGGGAGTTGCCCCTGTCTGTCAAGTTTGATGCCAGCCAGTCCTATGATCCGGATGGCGGAAAGCTGGTGTACTACTGGTGGCCTGATTATTACAGGACCCAGGATGCATTCAGGATCGATAGAACCTCAATGGAAGCGGAGTTTAACAATCCCGGGAAACATTTCTGGGGCCTGTACGTTATTGATGAATGGGGCCTTGAGTCGGATGTTTCTCTGGCGGAAGTGCAGGTTAACGGGCCAGGCTGGCAGCTCGTGAATATCAACGGCAAATCAAGGTATGAGAGCGCTGGAGGTCTGGTTGAATACCAGGGCAGGCCAGTTGTTTCCTTGAAGGCAGCACATCAGGCTTATGATGATCTCGTTTTGAGAACAGCCGTTGATCCATTTGGCCTATCCTGGAATGAACCGGTCGTCATCGATGAAATGGATGGTCCAGGCACAGGTTGTTACAGTTCCACGCTGGAAATTGTCAACGGTACACCGACACTCGTATGGAGCACAGGTCCGGAGATGTTATGCAGCCAGCCGCTGGAAAGTTCTGATGACCTGTCGGTCTGGCGTGACCCATCGCTGATTCAGTCAAACTGGAGTAATTACTATTCACTTGCAGACATGGATGGCCGGCCAGCCGTTTTGGCGACTTTTGACAACATCGGTTTTTCGTATGTACGTAGCGACGATATCAGTGGCCTTAACTGGTCAGTCTGGCAATCGCCACCTGTCTGGGAGTCCTGGCGTGCAATTGACCTGCTGTCGGTTCAGGGCCACCCGGCGTACTTCAATGTCCGAAAGCTTGGCAATGCCAGCTATGCGGTGACTTACTTCAACGCGGATGATGCGGATGGCAGCAGCTGGCAGCCTGCCGTGGAGCTGGCAATCGAGAAGCATCATGAGCCGAAGCTGGCCGGAGCGGTTATCGACGGCCGTCCGGCCGTGGCATATTCCGTCCGTGAGCCATTCGAAGGAATCCGCTACTTGATCGCACTCGATGAATCCGGCAATAGCTGGTCTGAACCGGTTTTCCTGGACAGCAGCGGCGCGGACGACATATATGGCCTGTGGGACCTGGTCCAGCTCGCTGTTGTTGATGGAAGGCCGGTGGTGATGAACGGGATCGGGGACATGTGGCTGGCGGAGGATCCGCTGGGTGAGACCTGGGGAGAGAAGATTGATTTCCCGCGGGATGATTTCATACTATTCACTGATCTTACGGACATCGGCGGCCACCCTGCTGTATTGGTTCAAGCAGCCTCGCTGCACTACGCCATCTACCTCCCCTGACGTCTGACACCGAATCCCCGAATTCTGGTATATTCCATTCATGGCTATAACCGGCGGCCATAACTGGGGAAAGTTTCCGGCTTATCTGTTTGCGGTACTGTTGCCTGTTGCAATTGCTGCCTGCGGTGGCTCGCGCGATGCAGGCATGAACCAGCCAGCAGCCGATCCTGCTTTGGGAGTACCTCCCGACAGCGAACTTTTCCCTCCACCTGCTGTCGACACTCCATCGCTAGAGGACCTGCAGGCCATGCTAGACAGCGAACTGGTACGGCTTGGCAAGGACGAACGGACGACCTCACAGGCACCTCTTGGGAATGAAAATGCGGTGTTCGACCTGAAGGTCAGCTTCTATGACCTGCAGCAGGGGGCGGTTCTGAGCTGGACTGAGCGGCATGTCGGCGACTATGACATGAACGGTCTGGTGAACGCTTCCGACCTGACCCCGCTGGCCCAGCGCTGGAAGTACACCATTGACTACCTGCCGGAAACGGAATCCGGCGTGCCCTGGTGGCCGGATGGAAACCCGCGCGATGGAGGCCTGAGTGGCGTCATCAATGGCAAGCCGGGTTTCAACACCCCGGCTGACCAGTGGCGCACCGCACGTGTTGATGGCGATGGCAATGGAGAGATCAACCTGGCGGATGTGACCCCGATAGCCCTGCACTGGCAGCAGAATCTGGACAGCTGGCGCGTTTACCGCAGGGCACCCGGAGAGGAGGGCTTCACCCTGCTGCAGCCTGAACCCGGCCTTGGCTACAGCCTGCCGCGTTCAGCGCAGTTCCCGCAGGGGCAGGGCGGTCCTGACAACAACTGGGTCTACCGCATGCTGTTCCCGGACCTGGATGTCGGGCCGGGCAATTATCATTACTACGTCGCTCCATTTGATTCCACGACCGGCACGGAGGGCGCAACTTCCCCTGTGGTGCAGATTGAGTTTCCCGTTGTCAATGAACCGCCGCCTCCTCCACCGGGAAATGAGCCACCGGAGGTCGTACTCAACGCGGATACTGCAATCGGCAATGTCCCGACAACCGTCAACTTTGATGCCACTGGCAGCTTTGACCCGGATGGGCAGATCACGCTTTACCTGTGGGACTGGGAGGGTGACGGAGTTGCTGACTTCTCCAGCAGCAATGCCCCGCAGGCCAGCCATGAATACACACGCTACGGCCGCTACAAGCCGCGCCTGACCGTCTGGGATGACAACGGTGCCAGCGCCTCCGCGCAGCTGGAGGTGTACATCACCCTGTTTGTGAATGGCAGGGAGCCGGCGGACATAGACCTGCAGGCTGACGTGGTGGAAGGCAGGCGTCCCCTGCAGGTGCATTTCACAGCTGAAATGGACCTCAAGGGAAACAACCAGAATGACTACATCTTCGAATGGGACCTGAACGGTGATGGCGAGCGTGATTCGAAGAACAAGCCATTGCCAGACGGTGTGCACTACACCTATGAACATGCGGGCAGTTACACGGCCCGGCTGTCCGCCGGTGATGGCTATGGCCTGTATTCCGAGTCATACCTTGCCATCAAAGTCCTGCCGAACACTGATCCTCTGGCAGTCATTGAATCGGATGTGACTGGCGGTGGTGTGCCATTGACCGTCAACTTCTCAGCAGCCGGCAGCTCCGACCCTGATGGCGACGCCCTGAGCTATGCCTGGGACATGGACGGAGATGGAGAGTTCGAGCTCGATACAGGCAGTGACCCCACAGCCTTGCATGAGTTTGTATTCATTGGTGAGTATCAACCTGCCGTGCGTGTCACGGATGAATACGGCGCGGTCGCGGTGAACAGCCTGGCGATCAGTGTCTCGACACCTGTAAACCAGGATCCAGTGGCATTCATCAGTGCCGATCCGCCAACCTGGTCCGCTCCGAAGACCGTTACTTTCAGCGGTGAGGGCAGTTATGACCCGGATACCGGGTCCGGGGTGAACCTCGTCTACAGTTTTGATTTTGACAATGACGGCATATTCGACCAGTCGTCCATCAACAAGGAAGCAAGCTGGTACTTCGAGCAGCCGGGAACCTACCCCGTCAAGCTAGTGGTCGAGGACTACCAGGGTGGTGCTGGGGAAGCAGCATATCAATTGGTTCTCACGGAGAACAGTCCGCCGGATATCGTGATGACCGCCTCTGTCACGGAGGGCAGCTTCCCGCTGCAGGTGGACTTTGACTGCAGCCAGAGCACAGACCCGGAAGGCGATGATTTCCAGCTTGAATGGGACTTTGATTACTACAGCCCCGGCAATTTCGTGGAAGGAGGATTGACTGGCAGCCACGTTTACGAGACAGGTGGCTACCATCGCTGCCGGGTCAGGGCGACGGATTACTGGGGCCAGTCCTCCGAGGAGGAGATTGAGATCAGCTGCACCGGCAGCGGATGGTACCTCAGTTTCGTTGACGATGCCAAAGTGCCTTACCAGGGCGAATCAGTTGACCTGGAAGTGATCAACGGCAAGCCGGCGATCTGCTACGGACAGCGTGGCGGTAATCCGCTGACAGCCTCTGTCAGGTACTGCAGTGCGATCGACGTTCACGGCCTGCGCTGGCGCAGCCCTCGCATGGTCAGCGACCTGGGAGAGGGAGTTGGCAGTGCGGTGTCACTGATTGACGACAATGGCCTGGCGCGAATTTCATGGCAGGACGCTTACGATGGGATCTTCACCTGCCGGGCACTTGATCCGCAGGGGCTGGCCTGGGGCAGCATCCGCCAGTTTCTTGACTATTTTCTTGAATATCCGCAGGGTACATCCCTGTCCATCGTGAATGGCAATCCAGCGCTGGCATTCGTCACGGATGCAGAGCAGCTGGCATTTGTCAGGGCCAATGATTCCAACGGAGTTTCCTGGGCTGACCACATTCAGCTCGGGACCATCAGCAAGAATTTTGTTGACAACCACCAGATGCGCCTGCTTTCACTGGGAGGACTGCCATGCCTTGGGTTCATTGGCGACAGTGGTAGTTCGTCAACCGTATTATGGAGGAAAGCGAGTGATGCCAATGGAGCATCCTGGCAGAACAGCAAGGTTGTCGGACAAGCTGCCTCAGGAGTCCGTGGCCTGGGCATGGTGATAATCGATGGCAATCCCCTGCTTGCGTACTACTCTGATGTCGGGCTGGTGTGCCAGATCTCCCTGGACGATGGTGAAACATGGGAGCTGCCGGCAGTCGTGACGGATGTGCTGGCAGAGAGTGGCAGCAGGCCTTCCGAAGTCTGCATGATTGACTATGGCGGCGTGCCTGCCCTGCTGGACCAGTACATGCAGTTATGGGTCGCCGGAGATACCTATGGCGTGGGCTGGTCAGGCCCTGAAGCCATCCCGACCGTTGAGCCGGCTGACGCATTCGACCTCTGCATCGTGGATGGGAACCCTGCGGTTGCATTCCAGCAGGACAAATTGTTCTTTGCGATCAAGCTCCCCTGATTCCTGTTCTCCCCCGCGTTACATTCACGCCTCTCCAACTGTCGCCCTATACATCGCCGCAGCCTGCCTGCATCGGCCGCGCGCGAGCTAAACTAGGGAATCTGTTTCCAGGAGTTCTGACACATGCGTCTTCTGCGCCAGTGCTGTACCGCCTTCGTCCTCTTGACCGCCATGCTCGCTTCCGCCCGCCCGGCACTTGCCCTGCGCGAGGCCCAGAGCATCACCACCCCCGCCGTGAGCGCCGACGGCCAAACCGTCTACTTCGCCTGCTGGGGGGACATCTGGAGCGCGCCGACCGACGGCAGCCAGCCGGCTAGGCGCCTGACGGACAACATGTTCGAGGACCAGCGCCCGGTGATCTCGCCGGATGGCAAGACCCTGGCCTTCATGTCCAACCGCTTCGGCAACTACGACATCTTCACCATGCCGGTCAGCGGCGGGCAGGCCACGCGCCTGACCTTCAGTGACGGCTGGGATTACCCCTACGACTGGAACAGGGATGGCACGGCGGTGCTGGAGTACTCCAACCGCCAGGACCTGTGGGGCATCTGCCTGTATGAGGTCCCGCTGGACGGCAGCCAGCCGGTGCGCGTGACCGGCCCGGACCACGATGACAACGTGTTCGGCTGCTACCTCGGCGACGACCAGCACCTGGTCTACACCCGCGGCCCCGGCGACTGGGCGCGAAAGGACCACCACGGTTCCGACAACTACGACCTGTACATGTTTGAACGTGCGACGGGCAAGCACACCCAGCTGACTGACTACGACGGCACCGACCTCTGGCCGCAGCCCGGCCCCGGCGGCAAGTCGATCTACTTCGTCAGCGACCGCGACGGCACGGAGAACATCTGGGAGATGAAGCTGCCCGGCCGCGAGCTGCGCCAGCTGACGCATTACAAGGGAGACGGCCCGCGCTGGATCCGTGTCAGCTCCGATGGCGACCAGATCGCCGCCGAGGTGTTCGGCGAGCTGCACCTCATCAGCACCGCCGACGGCAGCACGCGCAAGCTGGACATCCACTTCACCGACGACCCGAAGCATGAGATGCGCGCCACGCTGGACCGCCGCAATGAGGTCAGCGAGTTCGCGCTGTCCCCGAATGGCAACTACTACGCCTGCGTGGTGTTCGGCGACATCCACATCCTCAAGAATCCCGACAAGTACAAGGAGGATGAGAAGCCGGACCAGGACCTGTCGCGCACCTTCCCGGTGGTGGCAACAGCCGGCCGTGAATGGCAGGTGCGCTGGCATCCCGAGGGCAAGAAGATCGCCTACATCTCGGACCGCGACGGGCAGTACGACGTGTACACCTTCGACCTCGTCACGCAGGAGGAGACCAGGATCACGAATACTCCGCAGGAGGAGTGGTACCCGCAGTTCGCCCCGCATGGCAACGTGCTGGCCTACTACAGTGGCAACGACAGCATCATGCTCAATGACCTGGACGGTGGCGGCGAGCGCGAGCTGTTCCGCGGCCATGTGCGCCTCGGGCCCTGGAACCTCGGCTTCAACTGGTCGCCGGATGCGAAGTGGATGCTCGTGATGGCCAGCACCCTGCGCTATGAGTCAGACGCGCTGCTGGTGAACGTGGAAAGCGGCGAGGTTACGAACGTCACCCGCACGCCGGACTACGAGGACACGGCGATCTTCTCGCCGGACGGCAAGTACCTCAGCTGGGGTGCGGAGACGCAGAACGGCGAGGACCTGATGCTGCTGGAGCTGGCGGCCGAAGCGAAGACCTACGACACACAGCTGCTCTTCCCGGATGACATGCCGAAGCCTGAGAAGGAAGAGGACGAGGCAAAGGACAAGGACGGGAAGTCCGATGATGCCGCCGCCGATGAAGCTGGCAAGGATGGCGAGGACGAAGCCAAGGGCGACGACGGGAAGCAGGATGATGAAAAGAAGGATGAGGTCGAACCGATCAAGATCGACCTCACGCGCATCGAGACCCGCGCCCGCAACATCGCGAACCTGCCCGGCAATGCCTACCCGGTGCTGTGGAGCCCGGACAGCAGCTTCCTCGTGTTCTACAGCGACCATACCGGCGACCCGACACTTTATACATATGGAGTCGACGAAGGCGACGTGCAGGAGCTGGGCAGCGCGGCCGTAGTGGGCTACGGCGCATTCCAGCAGGACGGCAAGCGCCTGCATTTCCTGCGCGGCGGCACCCTGTCCTACATGGACATGCGCGGCCGCAGTGCCGCTGGTGGCGGCGCGGTGCCGGCCACGGCTCGCTCCGAATACGATACGCATGAGCTCTGGCAGCAGCTGCTGTATGAGGGCTGGCGCTCCCTGCGTGATTCCTTCTACGACGAGGACATGCTCGGAGTGGACTGGGACGAGGTCTACAAGCGCTACTCCGCTAAGGTGCCAGAGCTGGGCACCCGCAATGAATTCAACACCCTGATGCGTTCCATGCTCGGCGAGCTGAGTGCCTCGCACCTTGGCTTCTTCGGTAATGGCGATGAGGAGGCCCCGCCCGCTGACACGACTGCCAGCCTCGGCGTGTGGTTCGAGGACCATTACGACGGTCCGGGCTGGAAGGTCAGCGAGGTGATCATGGATGGCCCGGCGGAGATTCCCGGCCAGGAGCTGCAGGTCGGCGATGTGATCCTGTCACTTGACGGCGAAAAGCTCGCGCCACGCACCAACTGGTATCGCATACTGCGCAACCGCACTGACCGGCCGGTGGTGCTAGGCGTGCAGCGCGAAGGCGAGGATGAGCCGCTCGAGATCACGATGCAGCCGGTGCCGCAGGGCAGCCTCGGCCAGCGTGAGTACCTGCAGTGGGTCGACGAGAACCGCCAGCACGTGGAGGACGCCACCGGCGGCCGGGTGGGCTACATGCACATCCAGTCCATGAACGGCTCCAGCCTGGCGAAGTTCCGCCGCGAGCTGTTCGCGATGAACCTCGACCGGGATGCGCTGATCATCGACGTGCGCTTCAACGGCGGCGGCAACATCCACGACGAACTGGTGGACCTGCTGGACCGGCGCATGTTCTGCTATAGCGGCCATCGCGGGCAGGATCGGATTCCGCAGCCCACCTTGATGTGGCATGGGCCGATCGTGGTGCTGATGAACTCCTCATCCTTCAGCGATGCGGAGATCTTCCCGCACATCATGAAGGAGCTGGACCTGGCCACGCTCGTCGGCGAAGCGACCGGCGGAAACGTGATCGGGACCTACAACTTCCCGCTGCTGGATGGCAGCACCTTCCGCCTGAATACCTGGGGCTGGTGGCTGCCGGACGGCACGGATATGGAGGGCAACGGCGCCCAGCCTGACATCGAAGTGGAGATAGATCCTGAAATCGCCGCGCACGGTGGTGACAACCAGCTGGACAAGGCGATAGAGTATTTAACAGATACACTCAACCGGTAGCTGACCTCGAACCCATCAGCATGCGCGTTCACGACGATATGCGGCAGCAGCTCGAACAGGATTTCGGCCAGCTCCTTTGTGTGGCCGCGGTCCCACAGCTTGCGGATTATATCGGCGCACACACTGCTGGAAGCCGCGGTAGGTGAAGTGCTGGACAGCAGGTCCAGCTATGACGGCTCAGCAGGCACGGATCACACCGGCATGCAGATGGCGCTTGAGCTGTATCGCGCGACCTACGGGCATGTGCAGTTCAACGACCCAGCGAGCGGGTACGTGCTGCTGGCCTGCCTAAAGATGGCCCGTGCGCTGATCGCTGCGAAGCGCGGCGAGTTCCACACGGACAGTGTGCTCGACCTGGCGGGCTACGTGAAGCTGGCTACAGATTGTCGGCAGAAGGATCTTTCAGGCCCGGAACAATCTGAGCACTGATCTTCTTTGTACGGCCGGCAGCATAACTATCCGATGAAACCACCGAGCGGCCAAGTCTCTGTTGGATTGCTTCGCGAGCAGTGCCGGCAACCCGACCGCCATCTATAGCGGCTGACATGTTTTCATCGAATCCCATGGCATCCCGGACTTCTGCGATCTCTTGAGTTGAGCGTTCCGCCAGCATGGTCAAGATGACTTCCATCTCTGTCATGTTGTTGCGAAGGCTCTCTTTCTTGCCAAGGCCTTTCAAGGACTTGTGTTCGGCCGGCGTACGGCCGAACGTATGAAGATGGTTCGCCGCTGTCAGGTTGGCGTATTCCTTGCCGTGTGTGATGCCGCGCTCTTTCCACATGTCCGTCAGGGCCTTGCGCTCGAGTATTCCTTTAACCCTTGCGTTGATCCAGCTGTCCTCGCGGCCCTGCGCCTTGAAGCGCAGTATGCCTCGCTTGATGGCGATTGTCGGGTCCTGATCCTCCTGGATCCGCTCGTATCCGACCTTTGCAAGCCACCGCTTGAAAGGCTCGGCCTTGGGGGACGGGATGGACTGCACGATTCTGAGGATGCCTTCAGGGTCCGCTGCTTCCATTGCGTACTCTTTCCCGTTGGGGGCCAAGAATTTCAACCTTTCCCAATTTGGGAAACGTTGCTTTTCCCGGGCCTTCATCTTGCCCCAGTAGCTCGCGGCGTTATCGGTTTCCGCGAGACACTTAACTACATCAACGATACACAAGTACCACTTCCCGTTGTGGAAGATGCGACGAATCTCGTTTTCACCAAACAGGGTCGGGCTGAATTCGCCTTCCGGAATCAACCCACCGATCGGCTGCTTTGTCATAGGCCTTGCTCTCCAATGGTTACTATACCTTTGACAAGCATAACATGGATCCGGAAAGAGTGTTGGCAAATATAAGGAGTGTTAACAGATTGTTGGCACCGTCTCGCTCTACCCTTCCATCCATCCATCACCGGCACGAATATTTTGCGAGGTGCAAAATATGGGTTGGAGAAGGCGATAGAATACCTTGTCGGCCAGTTGCTGGGCGACTAGAGGAAGAGGCATTCAATCCTGTTCAAATGGCTATTCCGGCTGGGCCGGGATATTTAACTTGCCTGCCGGGCATAACGAATAGGAATTGAGTGAAGTCCGGGGCGTCATTCCCCGGTCAAGGCAACTATGGATAGTCGCATACGTGAAATTGAGCAGTGGCTTGACGAGGCAAAGAACGACCTCCAGGACGGTGGTCGCGAAGCTTACCTCCGCAAGCTGTATCTGCTGGATGCTGAGATCCGGGCGGTGATCAAGGAAAACGATCCGCTGCCCGAGATGCAGGCATCCGCGGGGCGCCGCGCTCCCCGGGCAATCAGCTTGCCCGTGGCCGTGGCCGGGATCGCCGCGTTCGTGGTGATCGGCTCCGCCATAGTGCTGGGACAGGGTGCCATCACCGGCAACCTGCGCAGTGCGGGCTTCACGGGCGACGTCGCTTCCAGCAACCTGGACAGCGAACTTACCATGGCCAGCCTGAACCGATTCCCGCAGGGCGAGGAACTTATCACGCTCGATGAACTGGATCCTGCCCAGCAGGCCCCAATGTTCACCGGCTTTGACAAGGACCGCGTCCTGGCCGCTCTGTCATCTGAGGACTTCAGTCCGGACAGCGCGGTCACCCCGCTGGAGAATGCCAGCCTGCTGGTTTCCAATGCAGGTCAGCCCGCCGCCGGCCAGCCCCACAAGGGCCCCGTCGGTGACATCGGTGATGAACCCCGTCCGGTCTATTCACCGTCCAAGGGCAATAATGGCTCCAATAGCGGAATCGAGGTCCATATGGCAATGGCCCGCCAGACCCAGGACGCCACGGCGATCCAGGTCCCGGCCAGCCCCGCCATCCCGATGGGCCAGCCGACCCTGTCTTCACTCTCCCAGAATCCGGACAATCGCGCACAGTCCGAACCTCTCGTCGACCAGGGCAGGTTTAATTTCCCTGACTGGTACAGCGATAGTTCTGGGGTGGATCCTTTAGGGTCCTCGTCCAACGCCAATGGGCGTTCCTCCGAGGTAAAGCTGACCGGCGGCACTTCAGGGACAAAGGCGAAGGACGGCCAGGTGGAGAAGAAGAAGATGGGTTTGGATCCTGAGGCACTTAAGAAAATTGCCAATACGGAACTGAACGCCGATAAGGAATCCAAGAAGAAAAAGGATTCCTGACTCTTCGTCTCCCTCTATTATCCCCAGTGGTAAAGAGAGAAGGCGGTATGGTACAGGCGGCAAACACTGTTGATAGGTTGTTGACAACACTCGTCGTGCTTGTCTGCATCCTGCCTGCGGCGGCATATGCCCAGGCCGACAGCACACAGATAAACTTCAGCATCAGCCCCAATGAGCTGCCGAGCGTGCAGGTCAACCAGGCTGAGGATGGCATCGAGATCCGCAGCGTCCGCGTGGAGGGTCTCGAGTACCTCGACGAGTCGACGGTGATCACCGGCCTGACGATCAAGGCCGGCGACATCCTCGTTGGCAACGTCACCGCCAAGCTCAACGCCGCTTCCGAAGCTCTGTACAACACGGGCTGGTACCAGGAGAAGCCGCTGCTTGCGCTGGACAGCCAGGGCGAAGGCGCGGTGCTCAAGGTCACCGTGCATGAGAACCCGATCTACCAGGGCACCACGATCACCGGCAACACTCTGTTCTCCACCGGTCGCATCCTGCAGGAAGTGGAAGGCGGGCCGGATGGTGGCAACGGCCAGATGAAGCCCGGTGACGTGATTAACGTCCGCAGCCTGCAGCGTGCGATTGACGGCATCTCCCGCCTGTATGCGGACGCCGGGTACATCGCCGCCGGTGTCAACAACTTCAGCTTCTCCTACGCCGGAGCCGACGAGGGCATGGTGACCCTCGACATCTCAGAGGGCTTCGTGGAGGACATCATCATCGCGGGCCTCGAAGGCACGCGTGAGGATGTGGTGCGCAGCCAGATCACACACCTGCATGCCGGCAGCGTGCTGACCCAGGACGACATTTACCGCGACATCAACCAGATCTACAACACCGGCCTGTTCGAGACCGTCGAGCCCGACATCGAGCAGTCCCTCAAGCCCGGTTACGTGCAGGTGATCCTCAACGTGACCGAGGCAGCTACCGGCCAGGTCGGCTTCGGCCTCGGCTACAGCACCATCAACGGCCTGCAGGGCAGTGTGAACTACAACGAGAAGAACCTGTTCGGCAGCGGCAAGGTGCTGGGTGCCACGGTGGTGTTCTCGCGCAACAAGCCGGGCCTGCAGCTGACCTACAGCGACCCTTACTACAAGGACGATTCCTTCTACAGCGTAAGCCTGTACAGCCTGCATGAGCGCCAGCAGGCCGCTCCGGGCAGTGCCTACGAGAGTGAGCTGGCGGTGGACACGCAGGGTGTGAGTCTTGGATACGGGCAGCACCTCAATGAATACGACAGCTGGCAGTCCACCTTCACCATTGCGGATTACGACTACGAGGTCCGCAAGGGTGACCCCTTCCGCGGCACCGACCCGCGTACCCGTGCCCGCCTCAGTGCCAAGGGCCAGACCCGCAAGGTTGGCCTGTCCTACACCCACGACACCCGAGACAACATCTTCAGCACCCACCAGGGCATCTATGTGAAGCCCACCTGGGAAATCGCCGGCCTCGGAGGAGACTTCTCCTTCCAGAAGCAGAGCCTTGAGGCGCGTGAGTTCTTCAAGTTCGGCAGCGGCACGCTTGGTTTCCGCGAGCGCGTCGGCATGGGCAGCGGTGACATCCCGATCTACGAGCAGTGGCGACTGGGCGGCGTGCAGAGCGTGCGCGGTATCCCGGAGGACATGCTGCAGGGTACACACCACCTGCTGCTCAACGGTGAATACCGCGTGCCCTTCAACGATACCGTCGGCGGCGTGGCATTCATGGACGCCGGCTGGGCTGGCAACGGCTTTGACGAGATGGACAACGCGGTGAGTGCCGGACTCGGTGCCCGCATCAAGCTGTCCTTCCTCGGTGTCAACGCGGTGCGCCTCGACTACGCCTGGCAGATCGCCGGAGACAAGGAAGACCACGGCGGCAGCCGCTTCCACTTCTTCCTCGGCGAGATGTTCTAGGCAGCGGACACGACTTACATACGGACGGAAGGCAGAGGAAGCATGGAGAGGCAAGGCAGCGACAAGCGGACGGTGCGCACCATCAGGTGGGCGGCGGCACTGCTGTGCCTGATTGCCATCCTGTCCAGTGCGGTCCCTGCCAGCGCAGCCGACACGGTTGAGTCCGTTGCCGTGCTGCTCAGGTTTGAGGGTGGCTTCGTCGGCAACGAGACGATGTCCCGGCTGGATGAGGCCCTGACCGCAACTGCCCAGGTTGCCATCATGGAGCAGCTCGGTGGCGACCTGGACTACATCCTGCGCAACAGCGGTGAGGTGAGCGGCATCCTGTCCGATGTGGTGGACAGTGCGCTGGAGAGCCGCGGCTTCGACCTCGTGGAACTGTCCCTCGATCCCGGCGTGCGCACCACCGTCAACCTGACACTGCGCATCGCTGAGCAGCGCGTCAGCGCCTTCACCGTGGACTTCCATGTTATGGGCAATGTGCCGCGCATCAACGATTCACTCGGCGAAGATGAACAGCGTGTGGTCAACCGTCTGTATGAGACCCTGGCCAGCACACCCTACGATGACAAGTCCTGGCTGACCTCACTCGTGCATGACACGGTGGCGGACGAGCTGTCCCGCATGCCGGCCTATGCGGACTTCGACCACAGCATCGTGACGGAGCCGGGTGAAACCACCCGGGTTGTTGTCAGTTTCGAGCCCCGGCCGGATGCGCTGCTCGTCAGTGACTTCAGCATCAGCATCCGTAGCCTGACGCTCACCAACCTGCAGCTGCGCCCGGCGCGTGACAGCCTGGCCTACTACCTGCAGTCCTTCGTGGACCTGCCGGTCAGCTTCGTCAGCAACAAGCTGAGCCATTACCAGCAGGGGGCGATGAGCTACCTGAACAACAACTGTTCGCTGGTGGCGCAGTGCCCGGATTCCACGCTCAGCCTGCGGGTCAACACCTGCACGATCGAAGCCTGGATCAACCTGGACTCCACGCGCTTCCTGTATGACGCACAGATCCGGCTCGACCTCTGGGAGCACAGCGAATATGACATCCACGGCCGGCTCAGTGCCGGCGGTGGTCGCTTCATCGGTGGTCGCTGGGCTGCCTACTTCCATGCCGATTACCATCCTGGACTGGAACGGGTAAACCCGATGATCGGCGTCGCGCGCCAGCTCGGTCCGCAGACCCTGTTGAGCGCCGGCTATGACCTGCAGGCGGAAAGCATGCGCCTTCGGGGTGAGCACCACCTGCGCCGCGATGTGTACTTCAGCGCGGACATCTTCACGGAAGACGACTGGGACTACCTGAGTGAGCTCGCCGTGCACTACCGACTGCATGACATATATGAGCTACAATTGGTGTCAACCATGGACGGAGAAGTGTTCGCTGCAATTGCTGCTGACCTGTAGCCTGCAGCGTTCCGGCAGGTAAGGATGAAGACGCTCGCTCAACTGGCAACTCTGACCGGCGGAAAGGTGAAGGGGGATGGGGAACTTTCCATATCCGGATTCTGCAGCCTTGAATACCCGAGGCCGGGCCATATCAGCTACATGGAGAAGCTCAAGGACGCCTCGAGCCTGTCCGACACGAACATTGCCGCGCTGATCACCACCGAGAGCCTGGCCGGGCATTTCACCAATGTGCTGATCCATCCCAATCCGCGACTGGCCTTCATCTCCGTGATGGAGGAGTTCATCGGCCCGCAGGCTGATGCACAGGGCTTCATCCATCCGCGCGCCGTGGTGGAGGAAGGTGCAGAGGTCCATCCGACCGCCCGTATCTCCGCCTGCGCCGTGATCAGCCCGGGCGTGCGCATCGGAGCCCGCACATTCATCGGTGCCGGCGTATATGTCGGCAAGGATGCGGTGCTCGGTGAGGACTGCTTCATCCATGCCAATGTCTCGATCTACAGCCGCAGCCAGCTTGGCAACCGTGTGGAGATCCATGCCGGCACGACGATCGGCAGCGCGGGCTTCGGCTACCTGCCGACCAGTGAGGGCCACCGCCGCTTCCCGCAGGTCGGTGACGTGATCATCGAGGATGACGTGGACATCGGCGCCAACTGCTGCATCGACCGCGCAGCGCTGGACAGCACCGTGATCCACAGCGGTACGAAGATTGACAACCTGGTGCAGATCGCGCACGGCGTGAGCATCGGAACAAACACGGTGATTGCAGCCCAGACGGGCATCAGCGGCGGTACCAGCATCGGCAAGTGGTGCGTGATCGGCGGCCAGGCCGGCTTCCAGGGCCATATCACGGTCGGTGACCAGTCGATCGTGGCGGCCCAGAGCGGCGTGTTCAACAGCCTGGAGTACAAGAGCAAGGTTTCCGGCTACCCGGCCAAGCCGCATGGCCAGAGCCTCAAGGTGCTGGCGCTGACCTTCAAGCTGCCGCAGCTGGTGGAGAAGGTCAAGAGCATGGAGATCGACCTCGACCTGCTGTCCGGCGAGCTCAAGAGCCTGCGCAAGCGCGGTGCCAGCCCGGTTGCCAGCGGGGAAGCCACGCCGGAAGGCATGGCTGGCCTTGCCGAGAAGGTCCACGGCATCGAAATGGACCTCGAGCTGATCCGCAGCGAGCTGCATTCCCTGCGCAGCGACAATGGCGACCCCCCGACCGAAGGCAGCGCGTAACCCCCCCCCTCCCTAAAGCTACGCACCTCCCACGCCGATAAGTCCCCCATAAAGGCCATGCGCCGCCGAAGAGGGGCCTATGTGGGTACGTGCATCCATCCTGATCCTGTTGATTTGCATCCTGAGTGCTTGCTCCACAACGCGTGCCGGTGATCCCGTCGAATTGCAGTCCGCCCAGGGGCAGGTGCTTGAACGCTTCCCGGGCACCGAAGCAAGTCTGCCGCGCAGTGCGATGATTGCCGGAGCGCTGCCGGCTGATGCCGGCAACCTGCTTGCGCGCAGTGCCAGTGCCGGCCCGGCCAATGGCGGTATCATGCTGAACAGCGATGCTGACACTTCCAGCTGGGTGATCTGGGGCTGGTATGGACTTAGTTCGACCGTATTCCCTGAACGAATCAAGGTCCAGCTGCAGGCCCAGGACGAGCCGGTCCACATCCTGCTGGCGGATTTCGCACTGAAGCGCTGGCGTACCTACGAACCGGTTGAAGGCGCAGAAATCGAACTGGCCCCGCAGGACTTCTGTGACCGGGTGATCGGGCGTGACGGCCTGTTCTACGTGGCGGTGCTGGCCAGCGGCGGCAGCCAGCCGATTGTCAACGGCGTGGAACTGTCCACCAGCAACATCATCGAGATGCCTGCCCCGGCCCTGTGGACCACGGCCAGCCAGGGCGGCTATCCCTCCGAGATACATGTCGACTGGGAACCCACGCCGCTGTCCAGTGGTTGGACGATGAGGCGTGAGGACTGCGGCAGCGGCACATACAGTGAGTTCCCGGTGGAATGCTGCTCGTACATAGATCAGGATGTCGAACCCGGCCGGATCTACCGCTACAGTGTCATCAACTACAACCTGCACGGGGAGGCCAGCTCCGGTCCGCCGGCGCTTGGCTATGCCGGAACGATCAGCGGTGCCAGGCTGACCGGCCTGCTACAGTACGATGATGACCACCCGGCGGCGGGGATCAGCCTGCAGCTTGGCAACGGGATGCTGGTTGGCAGCACTGACTGGCAGGGCCGGTTCCGCTTCAGCGGGGTCAGCCCCGGTCTCTGGACTCTCTGGCTGCTGGCGGATGGCCAGCGCGAAAAGCTCGGGCAGTACGCCTTCAGCGGCGCGGATGTGGATGCCGGCACGATTGAGCTGCCGCAGGGCGGCACGCCCCAGCTGGGCTGGCACTGGATCTACCCGCCGCGGAACCTCTACGTATCATCTGCAACTGACGACAGCGTGACCCTGAAGTGGGACAGCGCTGATCGGGCGACAACCTATGAAGTCTACCGTGGCCGCTTCACCGACCCCTACTGGGCTGAGCTGCAGGCCAGCACTGAACTGACGAGCATAGCCCTGCTGGACCAGGGCAACGGCCAGTACTACTACTGGGTGCGCAGCCGCGAAGAACTGCCCGGGTTCATGCGCGTCAGCGCGGTTGGCAGGGCCTGCGGGCACCTGTTCCCGGACAAGGGACTGCTGCCGGACACGATCTATGCAGTGCCGGACAGGACCCAGGTGCTCGCCGGTGAGGAAGTGACCTTCACCGTCAAGGCACACAAGACGGCGCATCCACTCAACTTCGTCAACAGTGTGCGCGTGACCTTCGAGGAAGGCAACGATTTCGTGGCGGGCAGCTTCAACCCGGGCAGTGTCGGCGGCAGCAGTGACACCGTGGACGGCCTGTGGAAGCTGGTTGCGCCGACCGATGGTTTCCTGCCGCTTGACAGCGAGGTGCTGGGCCAGCAGGACCCGATCAACGGGCGCTTTGTGATTGACTTCAACGTCACTCCGCTCGGTGGCAGCGAAGTGCTGAATGCCACCGGGGAGCTGTTCAACTTCCGCCTGCGGGTCTATACCGATGTGACAATGTCATTCCAGACAAGCAACGACCTGCTGCGGACGTACTATTCCGACGGCACGCAGATGCACGAGAATGTCTGGACGCATGATGACAACATGGGCATGCCCGTTGTGCGTGTGATCGACTAGCGCGCTGGCTCAGTAGATGCGCTGGTTGCTGTCATCCAGGTTCTGCAGGAAGAAGGCTGTGTCCGTGAAGAACTCCAGCAGTGCTTCCTTCTGGATGCCAGCTATCCCGACCTCGTCCAGCGCGGCATTCATGTGCTCCAGCCAGCGCTCGGCCGCGCGCTTCGTGATCGGGAAACTCGCATGCCGTGCCCTGAGCGCCGGATGGCCCTTGCGCGCGGAGTAGATCTGCGGCCCGCCCAGCCGCTGGGCGAAGAATTCATACTGGTTCTGGATCGCCGAGTCCATGTCGTCAGGGAACATGTTGCGGAACCAGGGGTCCTCGTCCGCATAGACACGGGTGTAGAAGGCGGTGCTCAGCTCGACCAGCTTCGGCAGGCCGAGTTCCTCGAACAGGTTGTGGTTGTCAATCTTGAACATGAATCTGCTTCCGCGGCGGACCTAGCCATGCACCTGCACGCCGGCGGATACCTCGATGTGGATGATGCGGCCGTTGCAGATTGTAAGGCAGGACCGGCCGTTGTCCAGCACGGCGCCGAAAACCGAGTCGAAATCATCCGCAGTGTCATCCGGGATCCTGAACGCGGCGAGGTCAGCGATGTAGGACGTGCACAGGCTGCCCAGCTCATGCTGGGCATTGATCACCGCCAGACCGTTGCGCGTCACCATGGAGAACAGGGCCTGTAGCGGCAGTCCGGGGAAGTTGTCACGCACCAGCGACGCCTCGTGCAGCGGGGACAGCATGTCATTGCTCGCCAGGCTGTCAGTGCCCAGCGCCACGTTGATGCCGGCATCCAGCAGCTCCAGCAGCGGATGCTGCGGATGGCCGAAGTAGGCATGGCTGCGCGGGCAGTAGACGACCGTCGGACGCATGCGCTGCAGCACCGCAATGTCGCCGTCACTCAGGTAGTTCACGTGGATCGCCAGCGTGTGCTCGTCCAGGATGCCGTTGTCACCGTAGAACTGCACCGGTGACATCCCTGTGCCGCTGAAGTGCTCATTGCTGGTGCCCGCCAGTTCATGCAGGTGCTGGATCTCAGAGTCCTGCCCGTTGCGGATGAACTCGATCTCGCCGTTGAACTCGCTCATGTGCACGCTCAGCGGCACATGCGCCTCCGTTGCCAGCCTGCGGCAGGTGCGGGCCACGGCCAGGCTGGCAGTGTAAGGGGCATGCGGGGCATAGCCGAAGCGTGCGCGATTGCGGATCCGCTCGCCGTCCGGGTCGTCATTGTTGAACTCGAAGCATTCCAGCAGCGGGATATGCCTGAGCCCGGTCAGTTCGATGCGGTCCCACTCCAGGTCCACCGTGTGGTGGTCAAACACCGTGGTGCAGCCTGACATTGCCAGCTGGCGGATGCTGTCCAGCGGAAAGGTGCTCAGCTGGTTGCCACGCTGCTTCTTCAGGTCCCGCACATGCTGCAGCCAGTCCACGAAGCTGCCGTTGAAGCTGGTCTGGCCCTGGCAGAACTCCAGCTCGAGGTGGGCATGGGAGTTGGTGAAGCCGGGGGTCAGCACCGCATTGCCAAGGTCGATGTCACAGGGTGGTGCACCATGCACGTAGCCTTCGGAAATCGAGAGGATGCGGTTGCCGTCCGTCTCAAGCTGGACGTCACGCCTCAGGTCACCGGGTGCCACGAGTGCATACCTGGCCTTGATGATCAATGCTGCTCCTCCTCGCTGGGTCAGCATCCATCATAGCAAACTCAGCCGGTGCGGCGCTGCCTCTCCAGTGAGGGTTCAGTGTCGTGCCGCACGAGGTAGCCCTCATCCAGGCTGAGCATCGGGCGCTGTGGGACCTCAACCGGCGGCTCTACCCGGCTGCCGGCCCTGCGGTGCAGCAAGACGGAGAAGGCCGGCAGCCATGGCTGGGGAAGCCTGATGCCCCGCAGCTGCGGGACGGCGCGCCGGAATCGCTCAGCTAGCCTGTTGGCCAGTGCAAGCGGGGCCGCCAGCAGTGCATTGCCACAGATCAGGAGGGCTGCCAGCGAAAGCATGCCTGATTGCCACTGCGGATTGTCAGGCAGCAGCACCGGGCCGAATGCCAGCAATACCAGCAGTAGCGCAGTCGCGAGCAGCACCGATTGCCGTGGCCTTGGCTGCATGTTTATTGTCCAGCTGCGCAGCAGGTGTTCGCCCACGACCAGTGCGAGCAGGATCACAAGCTCCAGCGCACTGCCCAGCAAGCGCTCGACGATCGGGACCGGGGGACGCAGGTGCACCATCAGCAGTGCCGTGAGCAGAAGCCAGGGCCAGGCCAGGCAGCGCCGCGAGAGGACGGTCATCAGCACGCCGGCGGCGAGGGCAAGGAAGATTGCATCACCGGTGAGCTGCAGCAGCAGTGGATTCCACAGTGAAGCTTCCGCCAGCACCAGCCTGCTGTCCGGCCACCAGGGCCGGCTGAGCAGGATGGCCAAAGCCAGCACCAGGGCTGGCAGGAATGGCATTACGGCTCCTGTCCTGAAAGGACGCATTGCAAATAAGGTATAGGGGCTTGCAGTGAAAATATCAAGGATTACCGGCGAACTTGCGGCAAATAATCCTATACGGATTATAATTAGCTATATGACATCGTAAATATCCGCTTTACGGAGGTGATGTCTTGAGGCTCAGCTGTAACCACCTGATTGTCGTGATCTCCCTGCTGCTCTTTTCCTGCGGTTCCACAAGCCCTCAGGACAACGACAACCCCTCTCTCCTTGACCCGTCCGCCGGACTGCCCTCCGTCGCGGATCTGGACCGGCTGTCTGCCACGGTTCCTGCCCAGTTGAGCGTGCTTGGCCGGGAAGCCGTCGGCAGCAGCTCGATGGCATTCATTGACAACGACGACATGCTACTGCCGGCATTGCCAGGGCAGAGCAGTTATGCGTTGTATTCGATCCATACCGGTACAACGGATGTCACGCAGGTCGGCTTCGAGCTCACTGACACCACGGTTGCGGAAAATGTCTGGATCGGCGCGCCGGATTACTACACCGGGCGCTGGAGCTTCACGCAGTTCACTGTTGGGATGAACAGCCTTGATGTAGGTGCCATCCGCAGCAGGAGCTATGCCGGCAACGTCTATATCGCGATCCTCACTCACGACGACACCTTCACCAGGGTCAAACGCTGCTACGTTGACCTGGAGGTGCCGGAATGGCGGCGATACACCATTGACGCCACCGGCTCACCGGGAATCAGGTCGGCCATGGCCATGATTGGCAACACTCCCGGGATTGTCTATGAGCGCTATGATGGGGGCGGTACATACGAGCTGGTGATGGCTGGGACTACGTCACTGACCCCGCTCAGCCCTGCCGACTGGAACATTACCTTCATCCAGCCGGGTTTTGTGGACCCGGTCTTCGGCCTGGACCTGATCAGCGTTGACAACAAACCGGGGATGGCAATGATGATGGACCACCTGACTCCCGGCTTAACGAATGTCTGGTACGCACATGGCAATGTCGCGCAACCCCCCACAGGGGCAGGCTGGACCTGGAGCCATGTGGGGGTCGGTGTGGATTCGGATGAGATTTCCCTGGCAAGCGTGGATGGCAAGCCGGCCGTTGCATTCGAAAGCCGGGAAGCCAACAATGGCAATTCTATCCACTATGGCTATGCCTCACGCCCTGACCCGCAGGACAGCCTGGACTGGACGGTGGTTGTCGCCGCTGACAGCTTTGATCCGCTGTACGATTACTCAGGCATCAGGCTGTTCAATTACCTCAACCATCCGGCACTGCTTTTCTATGACCATATTGACCAGTTCATTGAGTATGGATATGGGGCCACTTCAACACCGACCGGCCCGGCGGACTTCAGCAACGGCTACGTGGCACCGGACCAGTTCAGCGGAGAAGGTATCGCCGGAATTGAATATGGTGGTTTGCCGGTTGTGCTGTACACGGATTCATCCGGAAGCGGCCTGCATTACGCCCGCGGCACATCGGCAACACCCGCAGCACCTGAGGATTACAACCAGAAACATGTGATTGACCCGCGCCTTGTGGGCAACCGCATTGAGATTGTCCGGCCGCCGTTGGGCCTTGGGATCGCCTATCGGGAGGGAAGCAGCGGTTCACTGATTTATGCCTGGATTGACAGCGGTACTCCCGGTTCCGGAGGTGCCTGGCACATGGCACCGGTGGATGACCGGCCGATGAGCGGGGACATCGGTCTCGTGATAATGCAGGATGGCAACCCCGGGATCTGTTACCACACAGTCAATCCGGACGCACTGCAATTTGCACAGATGATTCCGTAGCGTGAAGCTGCACTGCTTGGTCTTCCGGGCTGGATTTACTGCGTCTGCCCATCAGGCCTTGTGCGGCCCTGGCCTTCTCCACCATTGCGTTTCGGTGCCAAGCGGTCCGGTCCGCGCCGCCCGTCCGGCATGCTATCAGGGGGCCTGATCGGGCCGCGGCCATCCTGCGCTCCGCGGCCACGCTATTCCAGCAGTTCCCTCAGGATGCGGGCAGAACTTTCCGAGAACATATGTCCCGTGGAAAGTGCACTTCGCACAATGTAAACGGCAAAGCATCTCCCATGCAGGCACCAGCCTTGCAATGCGTGTAAATCTCGGGGTCTGGAGATGTGTCCAGGAGTAACTCTATTGGGTTGTTTCAATTGCAAAGCATTGGATATAATTAAAAGGTTAATTGATGTCCAAAATATCTGAATTTGCCTAGGAGAGTATCATGCGTTGTTTCCACCTGCTACTGCTGGGCTGCATCATGCTTGGAGCTTCCTGTGCAAGTAATGCCGGGCTGTCCCGGCAGAGTACTCCGGATCCTGCGGTGGAGAGCCAGATTCTCCCGGACCGTCTTGCAATTCCCTTCCCCGATGACTCACGTGATCTGTCAACTGTGCCACTCAGGCTGGAAGTAGTGGGTCGTGACACCTACGACCGCGGTGGACTGGCAGGCGATGACAACGATGACCTGCTACTGCCAGCCATGCAGGCTCAGATGAGCTTCGGGATTTACCGACTGCATCCTGGCCGCTTCCCGTTTTCGGAAATCGGGTTGGAATTGCAGGATACAACGCGGCCGGAGGGCATCTGGATCGGGGTAGCGGACTACTTCACTCATCGGTGGCAGTGGACGCAATACACCGTGGGAATGACGACCCTGGATTGCAGCGGCTTAGCCCAGATCGGACCGGCAGGCAATACCTACCTGGCAATCCTGGCCTACGACGACACCTTGACACGGGTCAAGCGCTGCTACATCGACCTGCAAGTGCCTTCCTGGAACGGTTACGAGATTGACAGCAGCAACACGCCCGGGGTGCGCAACGTCATGGCGCGCTTTGGCAACAAGGTCGGCATCCTGTATGAGGCAGGTGATGGCGCGGGCGGACAGGAACTCCGATTTGCCACGCACAACCCGCTGATCCCGACCCAGCCCTCCGACTGGACCGTCACAGAGGTCTACAGCGGCTACCTTGAGCCGGTTATCGACATAGACCTGGACAGCATTGGCAGCAATCCCGGGATGGCCATGCTGATCACGGATGCCGTCCCAGGCAAGACGGATTTGTGGTATGCCTATGCCTCCACGTCAAACCCGGCGGATGCGTCTGCCTGGAAGTGGACCTCGGTTGGTGTCGGTGTTGACAGCGACGGCATGGACCTCACGGTTGTCAATGGCAATCCGGTGCTGGCCTATGAGGCAAATGAGGGGGGGCCTGGCCATACGCTGCGCTGTGCCTTCAGCAGCCGGCCGGACCCGCAGGTCAGCCCTGACTGGGTCAACACGGTGGCCTGGCAGGATCCAGGCCTGAGCGGGGACTATTCGTCCATCCATGTCTATCCACTGGTCAATGGACTGGCTCTGCTGTTCTACAATGCTGCCAACCAGCATCTGGAGCATGGCTACTATGAAGGGGTGCTCCCGCCTGCCGGTCCCAGTGAATTCACCATCGGTGATGTTGATACGGAACCCCTGCTGGGGCAGCTCAATGCTGGCATCAGCTTCAATAACTCCTCGAGCTGTCTCTATACCGATCCGGCAACGGGAGTACTGCTGTATGCGCATGGCACCAAGCTCAGCCCGTTGTCACCGGCAGACTTCGAACATCAGCACGTTGTGGATGAAGCCACCGTGGGAGAGAGCCTGGCCGTGATCAATCTGCAGAGTGGCCTGGGAGTTGTATACCGGGAAATGGATGGCAGTACGGTGCGCTATGCCTGGACGGAAGGTTACCCGGTGAATTCCGGAAACGACTGGTACATCCTGCAGGTGGATGACCGGCCGACGATGGGCGATATCAGTGTTTCGACACTTCAGGACGGCCGGACCTGTATCAGTTATCACACTGTCTTTCCGCCGGCTTTGCAGTTCGCCGTAATGGTTCCCTGAGCCGGGTTCTCAGTTTCCGCTGCGGCTGCCAGGAGCGTCCTCAGGCGGCGGGTTGCGATCAGCGCCGGAACCACCATTACGCTGCGGAGACATTCGATCCTGTCCGCGCCGCCCGTCCGGCATGCCATCAGGGGGCCTGATCGGGCCGCGGCCATCCTCTGCTCCGCGGCCACGCCGCTCCAGCAGTTCCTTGAGGAACTTGCGCTGGTCGAATTCAGGTCCCTTGGGCAGGACCTGCACACCCTGGCGGCTCATGCGCACGATGAACTTCTCGGCAATCAGCACATGCATGTGCCCGTTCATGAATGACAGCGGTTCATTCTCCCCGCTCTTGAGAGATATTTCCGGTGGACGGCGTTCGTGGTCAGGCCCTTCCACCGTGTAGCTTACATTCAGTCCATCAGGAAGGTCGGGCAGCTTGCGGCCATTCTCGCCGACGGCGTAGCCATCCTGTTCACGCAGGACACCCAGTTCGATGGAGAGATTGCCCTGCTGGTCCTCGCTGATGGACAACGGCCGTCCCGCCAGCCGGATCGCACGCCGCTCAAGCCTGACGCCGAGTCCGTCCTTGCCACCTTCGGAATCATCCAGCGCACCGAACAGGACGAACAGCGACCAGAACACGAGCGGGATCACCGCCCACATGAGCTTCCGGTTGAACAGGAAGATGTCCATGCACTGCCTATCGTACTATGCCGGCGCCCGGCTGGGCTCCTGCAATATATGAGTGGCTTGCCCGGCGCACGGTTTCAGGGTTCGCGGAATTCGCTGCTGACAGGGTAGAATGCTCCAGATGCGCCTGATTGTGACCATCCTCTGGAGCATTGCCGCGCTGTGCTGGGTTCCCTGGCTGCTCGTGCTGCTGCGCCTGCTGGTGGACCTCGCCAGTGGAACGCCGCCGCTGGAGAGCGGTTACCTGCCGCTGGTTGTGCAGGGGTTGTGGCCGCGCTGGCAGGTTGTCGGTCCCTGGTACATCCACTCCTGGTTCCCGGTCAGCGCCTTCCTTGGCTGCGCACTTTCAGCCGCAGGCTGGCGGGTGTACTGGGTAAGCGAGGGGTACCGGCTGACCCGGCCGCTGGCAAAGGTCGTGCTTAGCATCCTTGTGCCGCCCTACGCGGTGTTCCTGATGTACGACGACGCGGTCCGCCGCCACAATGCACGCGAGACCGAGCTGGCGCATGAGTCTGAGGATGCCCGCCTGCGGCTGGAATCACGCTCATAGCCTTCTTTGTTGATAGGATTCCTGGACTGGTTTGAATTCAGCTTTCGGAGTAGTCGATGCGGACTCTTTACTGCCTTGTTTTGCTAATGCTGCTGGCTGGCACCTGCCTGTCCGCATCCTGCTCCGGCCAGGGAAAGGCATCCCCGCAGCCGCGGTTGATCGTGCCCGGCAGCCCGCAACTTGCCAGTCCCGCTGAACTTAAGCAGCGGACAGTGTCCTCCACATTCCCGTTCTTCCGCCAGGCCAGTGATTTTCTGCCTGGTGCAACAGCGCGCACGCTGCCCGGACTGGCCCTTGGACAGCTCATCTTCCAGCCGGACCTCGATGGCGGCGGCAGCGGGAATGGTCCAGCATGGGCAGTTTATGGAATCACGCTGGCCGACTTCAGCGGGCCGGACGAGATCACCCTGGACTGGGCGAGTGCTCCGGCAGCTTCCGATGCCTATTTCGGGGTTGCCAACTTCAGCAGCAAGCGCTGGGACTGGCGCTCGGCTGCGAACGTCTCACTTGTCACGGACACCATCAACGCTGACCACATCAGTCCGACCGAGGTGCTGTACATTGCCGTACTGCTGACTGGGACTGATGAGGCGACACTCAACTGGGTCCGCGCCGGTGGCAACATCGCCCCGCTCGTGACATTCGACGCTTCTGTGCGCGGCGGCTTCGGCAGCCTGACAAGCACTCTGGTGGCCAGTGGGGTTGACCCCGAAGGCACCCCGGTCAGCTTTGCGTTTGATGTGTACGGCAGCAGCAGCTTCACGGACAACGGTCCAAGCGGCATCGTGGCGGACGTGCTGTACGACTCCATCGGGGCCTACCATCCAGTCGTGCGGGTGACGGACGGCGATGGTGGCATGACCGAGGAATCCATCACAATCGGGGTTGGCTGGGTGCACAGCTATGGCCAGTCCGGCTATGAGGGCCTGAACGCCGCCACGCGCTATGTCGGTGGAGCGCTGCTGGCGGCCGGCATCACCAATTCCTGGACCCCGGCATTCGACCGCGCGCTGGCCGCAGCCTGGCAGCCGAATGGCAACTTCGCCAATGGCAACAACTTCGGCAATGCGACTGCCTCCAGCGAATTCACGCGCCTGGCAACCAATGAGAACAACTTCGTGATGCTCGGCGGATTCACCGCGGAGCCACCGGACTTCAAGACGGACCATTTCGTGGCACTGGTCAGCTCCACGAACCTGGTCATCTACCAGAAACTGATCGGCACTGCTGAGTATGAAACCGGACTGGACGTCGCACTGGATTCATCTGCCAACGCTGTTGTGGTCTGTGGGTATGACAACGGTGGTGAGATGGACCTGCTGGTGCTGAAGATTGATTCCGGGGGCAGCGTGGTGATGCAGAAGCTGGTGACCGGCACTGGAGCTTTCCTGGATCCGCAGTTGCAGCTGGACAGCGCTGGCAATATATACATCAGCGCCTTGATGGACCGCTCTCCGGATCCGGGCAGGGACATCGTGGTGATGCAGCTTGACCCGACCGGTGTATTGCAGTGGGCCAGGCGCCTGGTTGTTCCGTTCAGCGCAGAACTGCGCGGGATGATTGCGGATGAACAATCGCTTTACGTCAGCGGCTCGATCCACGCCGAGATGCCGGGTGTGACGGATGGTGCCTACCTTGCATGCATCGGCCATGATGGAAGCTTCAAGTGGAACCACCGGCTTGGTCTTGGCAATCCGAACTCAAGCTGGTCTCGGATGGCAATCGACGAACGGAATGGCGACCTGCTGCTGTGCGGGATCACATTCAACCAGGGAGTCGGCGACTCGTCCCTGTGCGGCCTCATTTCAAGGTACTCCTCCAGCGGTGCGCTGCTGTACATCTCGGCCTACAACCAGCCGAACATCAACAACCAGTTCCTGGACATCGATTACGACGGGGACGGAGGATTCTTCATCGTCGGGAATGGCGAGGGGGTGACCGGTGAATTCTATGAACCGGCCTACACGGAAACCACCGACACCCTGGCCTGGGAGACGATCAGCCCGCTGGTCGCGGACACTGCCGCAAGCATCAGCAACTGGGATGGAGCGCTCGCATCCAACGATGTCCCGCCGCCGGTGATCGACTCGCCAACCGGCACGACGGATGCGCTCGCGATGCGCTGGTTCCAGCCATGAAAAAGGGCAGGCCGTGGCCTGCCCTGTCGGTGCCGCGGCTTTGGGGGAATGCATTTACTGCGGCACCTTCTGCCATAGATAGACACCGCGTGATCGGGCTGTGATACGTTTTTGCGCAGGAAATCCTCAATATTCCGATTTGCAGCAATCAGGCCATTCCAATCAGGCTATTGCTCAGCCGTCCAGCTTCAGCAGCTTACGGATCATCGCGATGGTGTCCGCCGGGTTGGCCCCGCCGCGGCTGGCCTTCATCACCTGGCCGAGCAGCGCATTGATCGCCGTCTCCTTGCCGCCGAGGATGTCATCCACGATCTTGCCGTTGCGTGCGATCACCTCGCGGCAGGCCGCTTCAAGGTCGAAGCCGCCGTCCGCGCCGAAGCCCTTCTCCTCCACGACGACGCTCGCCGCCTTGCCGGACCGGTAGATCTCCTCGAACACCTCGCGGGCCTGCGGGCGGGTCAGCTTGCCGTCCTTCATCATCGTCAGGATCGCGCTCAGCTCACCGGGTTCGGTATGCAGCGGTCCTTCGCGCAGCAGGCGCACGAAGTCGCCGGTCACCCAGTTGGCAACCTCCTTCGGGCTGTGCCCGTCCAGGCTGCAGTTGCGGTAGAAGCGGTGAAGGATCGGGTCGCTGGAAATGGTCTGCGCGGCCTCATGCGTGATGCCATCGGTTTCCACCATCAGCTTGCGCAGTTCGAACCAGCTTGAGCTGACCAGTGTGGATGCCTCATCCTTCAGCTCGCTGGTGATTGTCAGCGGCGGGATGTCCGGGTCCTCGAAGTAACGGTAGTCGTCAGCGGACTCCTTGCGGCGCATCTCCACCGTGATGCCCTTCGCATCGTCAAAGCGCATCGTGGCCTGGTGCACGCTACCACCATCTTCGTAGACGGCGATCTGGCGCTGCACCTCCGCTTCCACGGCACGCCTGAGCGTCTGGAAGCTGTTGAGGTTCTTGATTTCCGTCTTGGTGCGCAGTTCATCGCTGCCAAGCGGCCTGACGCTCACGTTCGGCTCGCAGCGGAAGTTACCGCTTTCCATCGCCGCTTCACTGATGCCGAGCTTCTGCAGCAGGTTGCGCAGCTCGTCGAGGTAGCTCACGCACTGCTCGGCGGAGCGGAAGTCCGGCTCGCTGACAATCTCGATCAGGCCGACGCCGCCGCGGTTGTAGTCCAGCACCGCCGTGCCGTCATCCATATGGAACAGCTTGGCGGTGTCCTCCTCGAGGTGCGCACGCACGATGCCGGCTTCCATCGCCTGCTCGCCGTGCCAGTAGGGCAGGCGGCCTCCCTCGCAGACCGGCAGTTCATACTGGCTGATCTGGTAGCCCTTCGGCAGGTCGGGATAGAAGTAGTTCTTGCGCGCGAACACATTCACCGTGTTGATCCGGCAACCGAGCTTCTCGCCGAGCGTCAGGGCCTTGATCACGGCCTGGCGGTTGGGGCGGGGCAGGGTGCCCGGGTGCCCGAGGCAGACCGGGCAGACGCTGGTGTTGGCCTGCTCCAGCTCGATGGTGTTGACCACCGCGCATGAGCAGTACATCTTGCTGCGCGTGTTGAGCTGGGCATGCACCTCAAGCCCGATCACGGTCTCCCACTTTGTCGCCACTGTTTCTGCCATGTGACTATTTTAAGGCAGAGTCTGGACTGCAATTCAAGGCTTAAACCCACTGCAAACCTGTACAGCAGTCCACAAACGTGTTGGTGCCGCAGTTATATCCCTCGCAGCATACATGCTTGCAGAGGAGTCAACATGACCAGATTCATTGCTGTTTTCATTCTTTCAATAATGATTACCGCCTTCGCTTCCCTGAGTGCCATCGCTTCCGGACCGTCCAGCCCCGAAGAGGCCATCGTTGCCCTGAAGGATGGCAACGAGCGCTTCGTTGACGGACGCAGTGCACATCCGAACCTCGACCTGTCCCGCATCCGCGACACCAGCGAGAACGGGCAGCACCCCTTTGCCACCATCATCGGCTGCTCCGACAGCCGCGTACCGCTCGAGCTGGCGCTCGACCAGGGCATCGGCGACCTGTTCATCATCCGCGTGGCCGGCAATGTCTGCAGCACGGATGAGATCGGCAGCATCGAGTACGGCGTGGACCACCTCGGCACCCCGCTGATGGTCGTGATGGGCCATACCCATTGCGGTGCCTGCACCGCAGTCGCCCAGGGCGCGGAAGTACACGGCAGCATCCCGGCACTGGTGGCCCCGATCGGCGACGCAGTCAAGGCCGTCAAGTCCACCAACCACGAGCTTGAAGGTGACGAGCTTGTGGCGGCCGTTGTCGAGGAGAACGTCTGGCAGTCCATTGAGGACCTGCTGATGAAGAGCCCCGACACCCTCAAGCATGTCAACAGCGGCACCACCAAGGTGATCGGCGCGATCTATGACATTGAGACCGGCGAAGTGCGCTGGCTCGGCGAGCACCCGAAACAGGCAACCATCATCGCGGCTGCCGGCGGTGGCAATGGACACATTGCCAGCGTGGATGGCCACGGCGACGGACACCGTTAACCTGCTAAGCAACCGGCGGCCGGCCATGGAGGGCCGGCCGTTTGCTTTTCTGGGGAGGCTTGTTGACTATTGCAGTCCTGCCGGATAATGTTGCTTCCCAATCGCACCTGCAGGAAAGAAAATGAAGTCCAACTTCCTCCTCATCATCGTCATGCTTTGCAGCTGCCTGGCCTCAGCGGCCGTCGCTGCAGACCTGCCCAGCCCGCAGGAAGCACTGGCCAGCCTGGTTGATGGCAATGCCCGCTTCGTGGCCGGCGAAAGTGCGCACCCGCACCTGACAATAG
Organism: Planctomycetales bacterium; assembly: GCA_022646745.1. Classification (GTDB taxonomy): domain Bacteria; phylum 4484-113; class 4484-113; order 4484-113; family JAFGCY01; genus JAHEFU01. The sequence goes on from CP060262.1 coordinate 2,352,167, forward strand.
ATCGGGTGCTGGAGACCGGTAAGGATGGCCAGCGTCCCTTTGCGACTATCATCGGCTGTTCCGACAGCCGTGTACCGATCGAGCTGGTGATGGACCAGGGGCTGGGTGACCTGTTCATCATCCGTGTGGCCGGCAATGTCTGCAGCACGGACGAGATCGGCAGCATAGAGTACGGCGTTGACCACCTCAATACCCCGCTGATGGTGGTGCTGGGGCATACGCACTGCGGTGCCTGCACGGCGGTGGCCACGCATGCGGAGGTGCATGGCAGCATCCCTGCGCTGGTGGCCCCGATTGGCACCGCAGTGGCGGAAGTGCTGGACGCCCAGCCTGGCCTTGAAGGTGATGCACTAGTGGAGGCTGTGGTCGAGGAGAACGTCTGGCAGTCCGTCGAGAGCCTTCTGAAGCGCAGCCCTGATACGCTCAGGCATATTGAGGAAGGTAGCCTGATGGTGGTCGGCGCGGTCTACGATATCGAGACGGGCGTGGTTGAATGGCTTGGCGAGCACCCGCAGCAGTCTGAGATCCTGATGGCGATGGCAGACGGCAGCACACTCGCTGAGACGGCTACTTCTCGCGACTGATCCGAACACAAGCTACGTTGGTTCCGGCCTTGGACAGTCTGCAATGGTCTGACCACTGACGACTGACCACTGACTACTGTTCTATACTCTTCACCGATGTTTCCCTCAGCATTCTCCTCATCCATCCACTTCGCCCCGGACGGCTGGGCCGGCACGGCTTCTGATCGTCCTTCGCCCACGGAGGCCCTGCGCCTGATGCAGGAGGGCAACCGCCGCTTCCTGGCCGGTCAGAGCGAGCTGGCGGAGCATGACCTGGCGCATATCCTTGAGCACAGCCGCAAGGGCCAGCAGCCACTGGCCACGGTGCTTGGCTGCTCCGACAGCCGGGTGCCGCTGGAGCTGGTGCTCGACCAGCACATCGGCGACCTGTTCGTGATCCGTGTCGCCGGCAACGTGGTGCGCACCGCCACGCTTGGCACTATCGAGTACGGTGTGGATGCACTCAAGACTCCGCTATTGGTCGTGATGGGCCATACGCATTGCGGCGCCTGCACGGCGGTTGCCAACGGTGACGAGTTGGGAGGCCATATCCCGCAGTTGGTGGCCCCGATCGGCGATGCGCTGGCCGCGGTCAGGCAGCGGTACTCCAGCCTGGAGGGCGAGGCCCTGCTCAACGCCGTGATAGAGGAGAACGTCTGGCAGAGCATCGAGGACATGCTGCGTCACAGCTCAGTTGTGCGTGGCCTTGTACGGAATGGCTCGCTCAAGGTGAAGGGCGCGGTTTACGACATCGAAAGCGGAGCGGTCAAATGGCTCGGCCCGCATCCGCGCCAGAATGTGATCATCGCGGAACTGGGCTAGGGCAGGCCGGACAAGAGTCAGGCCATCTGGGAACTGACAGCAGGTTTAGGGCCAGCCCGGCCTACACCTCAGTTTGCCGCAGGAACACAAGGCCTGTACCATGCTCCTTATTCCCTCAGCCACTCCAGTACATTGCAGAGCATGTCGCAGCGCAGGGTCGGCTCCCCCGTGTTGTCAGGATCCTGCAGGATCTCGACCTCCGTCCAGGCATAGCCGATCACCCAGCAGCGCGCCGTGCCGCTGGAGCTCAGGTCGCAGAATGGCGGATAACCGTTGAATCTGCAGGGTGCGGTGGTGCAGCCCCAGCTCACGAGTGCGCTGACATGCCCAGGATCCTCAGGGTAGGGTGAGAAGAACAGGCCGGGCTGGAATCCAGGTGCCGCACACATCCCGCCTAGGCCCTCACGTGGCATGATGCTGGAATTCCAGGCCCGTGTGCTGAACTGCGCATCTGCGGGAACGCGGATCGCCCATGGTACGCGCCCGCCCGCACCGGCGTAACGCTCACCGTCATCACGGCCCATGCCGTCGTCAAACTCCGGGTCGGTCTGGAATGAGCCGACGAGGCTGACGGTCGACACGGGCAGGCTGATCCCGGTTGCCAGCAAGGGGTCGGGCCAATAGGGCAGGCCGACGGCGTCGGTGAACTCCAGATCGTTGCCAGGCAGCACCTGCGTTACGGGCTCGAAGCCCAGTTCCTGCCAGCTCAGGCCCTTGCTGACCCCCATGTTCTGGCTCATCACGAGCATGTTCATCCCGCTTTCCAGCAGGGCCATCACGTCGGTCTGCTCAGCATACCCCCAGCTGTTGTAAGCGAGGCTGCGGTTCGGTCCGCCGCGCCCCCCGCAGTACCAGACCACGCTGTCGTAGCCACCCTCCAGCAGGGTGCTGCTCAGGCCCGGTTCATAGAGGAACCAGTCAAAGTCTGCACCGATGCGCTGCAGGTCGAATCTCACAGCGATGTAGCCGATGTAATCGCTGGCATCGCCATTGTTGACGAGCGCCAGCCGGCCTCCGGAATAGACGGGGCGTGGCAGATCAGGAAACAGGTCCCCGAAGTAGATCATGTGAAAGCTTTCGAGATCCTTTGAATAGCAGAAGCTGTTGATATCCCAGGAGATTTCGCCGAGCACCCCATTCACCGAGTCGTAGGACTGGACTCTGTAGTCATACCAGCCCGGCAGTTCCGGCTCATCGCGGAATTCGAAGCGCAGCGGCTCAGCCCCACCGCCGCTGCCCTCGCTGAGCAGCATGCTGTGCTGCGCGGAATCCGCCCCCGGCAGGAAATCCGGCAGGAAGGTCTTGTCCTGCGGTCCCTGGCGGAAGACGCGGTAGCCATCGAGCCTGTCACCGAAGTTGGCGGCGATCGGCGTGAGGTCCGCCAGGTTGAGAAGGCCGTTGCCATCTCCGTCAATCTGGGCCAGCCTGCGGTTGAGCGCCGGATCAGCCACACTGTCATCCGGGACCGTGGCGTGGCCCTCGCGTGTGGAGATCCGTGTGTATTGCACGGTGGAATTGAAGTACTGTCCGAGCGGCGTGATGTCGGCGATGTCTACGACGCCGTTGAGATCGTAATCCCCGGGGTGCCGGAAGGACCAGCTCAGATTGATTCCCTGCGGTGGTGCTCCTCCCTCGCCGTCGGGATCGTCAAGTTCCGCGAGTACGTCATACACTCCGCTGCCGGAGTACAGTGAGTAGTCTGCGGCACTCGTGGCCTCCCGCTCCTGCAGGCGCGCAAGCTCCAGCAGCAGTGCCATTTCCAGTTCCGGGTAATCCGTGACGAATCGCCGCTTCTCTGCGGGGCGGACGGCGTGAGTTTGCCCGGATGACGAGGAGCAGGCGCCGGCAGTGGACAGCAGTAGCAGAGCCATGATCAGCATGAGTCCAGTACCAGTCGTAACATATCTGTTGGCTTGCTGATGGGATCGTTTCATCTGTTCAGTGATCTGCCGCATCAAGCAGATCATATCCGGAGTTTCGCCTGGGCAGACTGCACAATCGGCCTTCGATTCTGACTGCACACATCAATTGATCTAATTCACGATGTTGCTTGATATTGCAATGTCAGTCCCCTCCGGTAGAATCTGCAGAGGCTGCTGTTCCAGAAGACGGTGGCCTGTGAAGGGGTTTCCATGAAACTGAAAGGGCTGATCACGACAACTGCAGTGCTTGCAGCGCTGGCTTCCTCCTGTGGTGGAGGGGGCTCGGCACCACAGCAGGACCTGGACAATGAACTGCGTCAGGCGCTAAGCACCTACGGTGTCAGTGAGCTTGCAACGCTTCCAATGCATTCCGCCGAGAAGGTGGCCCTGGGCCGTGCACTGTTCTTCGACAAGCTGCTCAGTGGCAACCGGGACATGTCCTGTGCCACCTGCCATGACCCCCGTGAAGCGGGCGGTGACGGACTCTCCCTGTCCGTCGGTGTCGGCGGCAGCGGGATCGGGCATGCGCGCACGCTTGGCGACGGGAAGGAATTCATCCCGCGCAATGCCCCGGAGATCTTCGAGCGCGGTGGTCCCGAGTTCACCAGCATGTTCTGGGACAGCCGGGTACATGAGGACGAGCAGGGCTTCCTGCACACCCCGGCGATGGGCATGCTGCCGCAGGGCCTGGACAGCGTACTGGCGGCACAGGCGATGTTCCCGGTCACCTCACGCGCAGAGATGCGCGGCTTCGTCGGTGACAATGATGTGCTGGGCGACCCCAATGAACTTGCGCCCCTGGCTGACAACGACTTCCCCGGCATGTGGAGCAGCCTGATGGACCGTGTGATGGCTGTGGAGGAGTACCGCCACATGTTCGCCGCTGCCTATCCCGCTGTTGACGAGGCGGAATTCGGCTTCCAGCACGCGGCGAATGCGATCGCCGCCTTCGAGGGTACCGGCTTCAGCTTCCGTGACACCCCGTTTGACAACTACCTCTCCGGTGACGACTCGGCGATGACCGACACGCAGAAGGAGGGTGCGCTGCTGTTCTACGGTGCCGCAGGCTGCGCTCGCTGCCATACCGGCTCAGCGTTGACCGACCTGCAGCACTACAACTTCATGGTGCCGGCGCTCGGTCCCGGCAAGCAGGATGGCATCGACCCCGGCTTCGCCCTGACCAGCCACAATGATGCCGACCGCTTCTCCTTCCGCACCCCGCCGCTGCGCAATGTCGAGCTGACCGGTCCATGGATGCATGACGGCTCGTTCACTGACCTGCGCAGTGCGGTGAAGCATATGCTGGACTGCCAGGACAGTGTGCACAACTACGACCCGCTGACACTCAAGTCTGATGTGCGCGAGACCCTCAACATGGACCAGGCGCTGATGGACGAGATGCTGGCAACGATCAGCCCGGCTGCCGCCGAGCGCCGCGAACTGACGGAGGCACAGATTGACCAGCTGATGGCATTCCTGCATGCCCTGACTGACCCGTCAGCGGCAACTGAGATGCCGGCCCTGCTGCCTGCCAGCGTACCGAGCGGCCTGCCGGTGGATTAGGAGGTCAGCTGTCAAGCTGACAACGGAGGTGTGGCGCAAGTCGCACAATCTGAGCAAACCGGAGCTGACAACCAACCTCAGGCACGAACCTCGACGGGAAGTTTCTACAGCTTCGCCAGCTCATCGCGCAGCAGCCTGATGTTCAGCAGGCGCTGGCCGACGTCATAGCTGCCAAGGATACCCAGCACGGCGAATGCCATCACATATGGCGTGAGCTGGGCCCAGGCGGTCAGCACGCTGGCATTGCCTCCGAACAGTCCGGTCTGGTACAGCACGAAGCCCAGCATTGCCAGCATCATCGCGAAGCTTGCCATGCTGGCCAGCCAGCGCATGCGCAGCAGGTGCCGTGGTTCCGCCAGGTACCAGTCCAGCTCTGAAGCGTACAGCCGCACCCAGTCCTTCAGTGACACTGGTGCTGGCCCGAGGAACAGGATCCAGGGCCAGGCAACGTACCGCCTGATGTCTGGCAGCTGCCCGTGGCCGATGGCAACCCTGTGGATGAAGTCGCTTTGATCCATGCGCTGCTGGATGCGCTCGCGATATGTCCGGCTGCGCCATTCCATGCACGCGAGCAAGGCGATACACAGTACCGTCCAGCCGATGAACTGCAGCGGGGGGAACTGCATTGCATTGCCCCCGGAGGCTGCGAAGTTGCCAGTGACGATCATCACCAACCCGATCATGTACATCATCCCGCTGATCATGCGCGGGCTGTAGCCGGAACGCTGCTCCAGCATCCGGTTGAGTTCTGCCAGCAGCTGCTCACTGTATCCGCCTCCCGAAAGTCCGGCATCCGCCTGACCGGCCATGCTGCACCTCCATGCACAACTGTTGTACATCCTGCAGGCCTTGGCGGTTTCGTCGGCAAGGGTGGACTGCACAAATGAAAAAGGCAGGCCCGCCTGGGGCCTGCCTTCAATTGGGTCAGTCTGTTGTCCGCCTACTGCATCAACCAGGCCATCGTGTTGAGCAGCAGCTCGGCACGGACCATGCCTGAGGGGCTGCCGGACGGGTCGTCCTTGATCTCGACGTCATTCCAGGCATAGCCGATCACCCAGAACCGGGCACTGCCGAAGTCGTCAAGGTTGTATGACGGGAAGAAACCCATGTTGAAATATGGAGCAGTTGTGCATCCCCAGCTGGTGAAAGCCGATGCAATTCCCTCGGTCAGCGGCGGATCAAGTGTATCCAGCGGGAAGAAGCCCAGGCCTGTGCGGAAGCCGGCGCCGGCGGCGCTGCCACCGAAGAACCCGTCGAAGTAGCCGATGGACATGAACTGCGTATCATCCGGCAGGCTGATCTGCCAGGCAGCCTGCCCCGAACTGTCAGTGCCGGTGAAGAACTCACCATCGCCACTTCCGGTGCCGTTCGAATCCATCGAAACTCTGTTGGAATCAATCCTGCCAACCACGCTGAATGGCGCTGTCGGGAAGTAGCCGACACTGCCACCGAAGCCTACGCCGTCATCCTCGGCCAGGCCGCTCATCCAGACGAACCAGCGGTCAGCAAGTGTGAGCGTATTTGCGCCGACTACGCTGTAATCGGGGTGGTAATCCCAGGAGTTGATGAAGAAGCAGTCGCCCATCTGGTGGTTCTGGCTCAGCAGCAGCAGGTCGCCGTCCCCTGTCAGGATATCGCGGATGTTTTCCATTTCCGCTTCAGCCCAGACGCTCTCCTGCAGGTCAGTCTCGCTGCCGCCGGGGCCGCCGCGGTACCAGATCGCCAGGTCGTAGTCGCCGGTGAGGAAGTAGTCGTCAACGCCGTCGTAATAGTCAACTTCCTCGTAGTCCGTGCTCAGGTCGTCAAGGTCGGAGACGATCGCATCGTAGTTGGCATTGAAGCTGTCACCGTCGTCGCGCACCAGCAGCACCTTGCCACCGAAGTCCGGCAGCGGGTTGGGATTCGGGTCCGGGTCGGGGTCTGGATCGGGGTCCGGATCCGGGTTCGGGTCGGGATCAGGATCCGGAGCCGGCGGCGGGGCGAATTCCAGCGCCGGGTCATCGCCGGGGCCACAGCCCGGGCCGTCGCCGCCATGTGCATGGCTGCTGCTGCCTTCACTGCCGCTGCCAAAGCCGGCGAGGAAATAATCGTAGCCACCATCCACACTGACCGGGTCGTCAAACTGGAAGTGCACCACGCTGCTTCCGCCGCCCAGCGCCTCGCCGCGGCCGATCGTGTATGGCAGCCCGCCGTCCTGCGGGTTGGCAAGCATGCTGAATGAATCCTCGCCCGGAGCCTTGCGGTAGATGCGGTAGCCCTCCAGCTTCTCGCCGAAATGCTGGGCGATCACGGACACATCCGCCAGGTTGATCTCACCGTTGCCATCGCCGTCCACGCGGGCCAGCCTGTGGTTCTCGCTGTCGCTGTCCCCTGACGGGATGTCGGCTATGCCATCGTTGTCAGCCGCCGGAAGGTAGTCCACGCTCTTCAGGTAGTTCTGCCCGAGTGCGGTCAGGTCACTGACCGCCACCTCGCCGTTCTGGTCGAAGTCACCGGCCAACCGCTCAGTCCAGCTGAGCCGGATATAGCTCTGCGCACCTTCCGGATCCATCTGCTCCACCCGCAGGTCGTTCACGGAGTTGCGCTCGCCAGTCGGTGCACTGGCTGCCACCTTGTCCGGGTCGATCCCCAGCCTGGCGAACTCAGCATCAAGTGCTGCGGCCAGTTGTTCACTGTCCGGCACGGACAATTCATTATTGCCAGTGCCAATTGCGGAGATATCCTGTTGAGTTCCGCTGCCAGCGCAGCCAAACAGGAAAAGTGCGCCAAACCCGATCAGTGCAATTCGGGTGTACTTCCCATGTCCCATAAGTATCCTCCTGTGCCGGGGATGAGCCCCGGCCAGTTCGCAGCCGGTAGAACTGCTCCCCAGAATGTAACAGGATTCAGGATTCTCCAAAAGGCACAATCCTGCCGAAATCAGGGGAAACAGTCGTGCTGAGGATACACCTGCGACGAGCATTGTGTAGTTTTTCCGAAATCCCAGGAAATCACTTCACAAAGTGTTACCTGCACAAGTCAGCGGAAAGCTGTCCATGTACAACTGGACTCAACGCAGCTAACAGCATGGTGCTCAGTCCAGTTCGTCTTCGCCAGCCCTTGGCCGGTATGCCTTTCCTTCGAGGTCGGCCCGGGCAAAGCGGCAGGGCCAAACTAGTTGTCCTGAATCACAGACAACAGTTCGTTGAGGTTCACTTCATTACGGCAGCGGACCAGTTGTTCGCCTGAAAAGGCAAGCGTAAAGAAAGTGATTACAAGCAGATAATAATGTTTAAAAATCCAACTCTGTTGAATCACTTCATTGCCAAACTGGTGTCGAACAACTGTGATAACCAGAGCAACCAACCCCAACTCCAGCATTGCCAGGATACACAGCAGCCACTCAATGCGAATAACCCTGTCAGGCTTGCCAAGATACCAATCCAGATGTGACACAACATATCGGAGCCATTGGTCTTCGTTCTTTGGTCGGAATCCGAGTATGAAGCGCATTGGCAGTGGGACGTAGTCGTGGACCATGGGTAAGGAATTGGGCCAGGCAAGAAGTTCCAGAGCGGTTTCTTTGTTGAGGACTTTGTCCCGAAGCTTTTCGCGATAAGCTGGCGTGAAATAGACAGACATGAAACCCATCGCCAGGCAGCAAGCCAGCCAACAGACTATGGGAATATAAGGTAAGAGTCCTGGTTGGGGCTTGGGCGACCGTAAGCTTTCAGACGTATAGAAAATGAAGAAATATCCTGTGCCTCCCATGGCGTTCCATGCCAGAAAGCCAGAAGGATTTGCAAAGTACCTGTATCCCTTGGTGCGGAGATCATTAAGCTTGCCGGATAGCGCTACATTCCTGAATACTTGGATTCCTTCCATCAAATGTCGCCTTGATTGCGTTGAATTGTAACTGCACTGCAATAACAATGACTATCGCAATCATTACTTTACATCAGGCTAACTGAGCCGATTCCACGCTGGCACGGATGTTGCCATACCTTCTATAGCACGGCTCAATTCGGAATGTCAGTCCAGCTCGTCCTCATTTACGCCAGGCCGGTAGGTCTTGCCTTCCATGTAGGCCCGGGCAATGCGCCGGTACTTGCGCGCAAAGGGCGTACCTGCCAGTCCGCGCAGCTCCTCCGGGATGTCAGCGGCATTTGCAATCGCCTCGCGTGCCCCGATCTTGACCAGTGTGCGCTCCGTCACTTCGCCCTTGACCTGTGCCGGGATGCCGACCGCCACGCTAAGCGGCGGAATCACCGCCCCCTCGCCGACCACCGCGCCGGCCGCGATGATGCTGCCGCGCCCGATGTGTGCGCCGTTGAGCACCCTGGCACCCATCCCGATCAGGCAGCCGTCCTCCACCGTGCAGCCGTGCAGGATCGCGCTGTGCCCAACGGTCACGTAGCGGCCGATGATGCAGGGGTGCACATCCGCCACATGCAGCATCACGAGGTCCTGGATATTGCTGCCGAAGCCGATCTCCACGTGGTTCACGTCTCCGCGGATCACGCTGTTGAACAGCACGGTGCAGTTCTGCGCAATGGAAACGTCACCTGTCACCACCGCACCGGGGGCGAGCCATGCACTCTCGTGGATCTGCGGGCTGTACTTGCCATAGGGGAGGACTGTTGCTGAATTCACGGCCATACTTTACTACATCGGGAGCTGGGATCTGGATTGTGGGTTGTAGCAGGCGAGGATCTGGGAACTCGAGTGTAGGGTGTAGCAGAAGGGAATCAGAGTGCCCGGAGCGCGACGGGTAATCTATGGTCATGCCGCAGGCATGACACCAGCCCTACACCCCAGGTCCCGTGTCCTAAGTCCTCAGTCTCCCAGTGGCCACTGCGGGCCGAACATCGCCTCGAACTGCTCGACTGCGGCCCGGCCGCCGAGTGCGAGGATCTCAAAGAATCGCGCCCGGTCGCGCTCACGGTAGTCCAGCCGGCGTACGTTGAAGCCGGTCAAGTTGGCACCGCTGCGCCGGCCCGTCGCCACCGCGAGGTAGTAGTCCAGCGCATTGGCAACACTGCCGCTGTCCGTCCAGTCGCTGGAGTACTGCGGCCGCCCGGCCCGGTTGAAGATCCAGGTCATGTTCGGCATCGAGCCGAAGTACTGGTGGCAGTGCCCCTGCAATGTGTCAACGAGGATCGGGCGCCCGCTGCCGATGCGATCCGTCATCAGCCGGGCCTGGGCCAGCTTCTGCTCGAAGCTCGTATGATGCGGGATCAGCTCACCGGGGTGCGCTTCATTCGTGTAGATGAAGTAGCTGCCGACTTCCCGCGGGTTGTATTGCTGCGCCACTTCGTTCATCGATGGACCCGCCATCGTGCAGTAGGGTCAAGTGACGCTGCCGAACTCGAACACCGTCAGCAGGTGCCTGCGGCAGACCTCCTGCATGGAGACCTGCTCTCCCGTTGCCAGCATTGTCAGCTGGAAATCCGCTACCAGGCTGCCCGGTGGCGGGGACTGCTCGAAGCGCATCAGCGGCTCAAAGCCCTCCGCAGCAAACACCGCGTAGTTGTACTCCGCCAGCAGCTCAGGTCCCTTGAAGTGTGCAGTCATTCCAGCCTCACTACAACTATAGCGGAGTGCCACGCGGCACCTGCCTGGCTGCTGATTCGGACGTTTGGTGTTAAGATGCATTTAATCCGCCTTGCCCGTCCTGGACCGGGCAGATTCACCAGGAGCTGCCCATGCCCGCAAGATTGACTGCTGCATTGCTATTGACCATGCTGGCCTTGCTGGCTTCCTGCTCATCCTCAGGCTCACCGGCCCCACCTGCGCCCAAGCCTGAGTTTCCGACCCAGGACCTTCTGCCGCAGGTGAATGAACTGGATTCCCTGCATTCCACATCCAGCCTGAACCGCACGGTGATCCTCGGCAAGGACACCTACGTACGCTCCAGCGGCTGCACCGAGCAGCCAGGCGGTGAACTGCTGATGGAGTCCGCGGCGGGCTCGGTCTGCTGGGCGATCTGGCAGCTGCCGGACGAGCCGGAATTCCTTGACTCGGTGTTCTTCGACATCATTGACGCGCTGGGCGAGGGCGGCTACCTCGGCGTTGCCAACTTCAGCGAGGGGCGCTGGGACTTCAGCGGTCCCTATACTGACCAGACCACGCTTGAGTTTGCACCGGACTGGCAGGCATCACCGGGCGGCTTCCACTACTTCGCGGCCCTCGTGCATGACGGGGCTGCCATCGAGATGGCGCAGCTGCTGTGCTATTTCAACGATGGCTGGCAGGTGGTGGTTGTCTCGGCGATGCATGAGGCGGGTGTCAACTCTTCAATTGCCAACATCGACGGGCATCCCGCGATCGCCTACCGCCGCAATGAGGACGAGGCCCTGCGCTATGCATGGAGCTCAACGGAGACGGGTGCGGAAGGTGATGACTGGACGGACATTTCCATTCCGGCCCTGTTTACGGCGGGGCTGTACTGCAGCCTGGCGGATGTCAACGGGCGCCCGGCGATCAGCTTCCGCGGCGAGACGGACAACTTTGGGTACGAACTGCACTACGCGATCAGCAACAACTCCAGCGGCAGTGCCTCCGGCAACTGGAATGTAATCGTGCTTGATCCGACGGAGGATGTCGGCTACCACACCAGCCTCGCCATGATCAATGGCCGCCCGGCAATTGCGTACAGCACACAGGCCGGGCAGGATCTGTTCTACATGCGCAGTGCAAGCCTGTACGGCGATGCGCTGGAGGACTGGTCAGTGCCCGTGGAGGTGGACCATGATGGTGCCGGTGATCTCGGCGCTGACTGCAGCCTGGCGGAGGTGGATGGCCGTCCCGCCGTCAGCTACTTCGCCAATGGCACGCTGCGCTACAGCTGGAGCAGCACGGCATCAGGAGAGTCGGGTGCCGACTGGAACATCCGCGTGATTGACAACGAATCCGCCAGCAATGTCGGCTTCTACTCCAGCCTGGCGGTGATCAACGGCAAGCCCGCGATCAGCTACTACGACCAGCTGCATGCCGACCTCAAGTTCGCCTGGAGCAGCACCGCCGGAGGGCAGATTGCCGCTGACTGGAACACTATGGAAATCAGCGGCCCGCCGATCGCCGGCCAGTACAGCAACCTGGTGGAACTGGACGGGCAGCCGGCGGTCTGCTATTACACCGTTGGAGTGCTCAGGGACCTGTTGTTCGACCAGGCGGTCCCGGCGGCAATCCCTGAGGAATGGTCCTGGGGGCCCTACGTGACCGTGGATGGCAATGATGGCCTGATGCCGGCTGATGTCGGACGCAACTGCAGCATGGCGGTTGTCAACGGCCGGCCCGTGATCTCATACTATGACGCGACCAGTGAGAGCCTGAAGTACGCAGTGCGCGTGCTGCCCTAGCAGCCTGGCCTGAGTGATTCAGGCGTACTGACCGGCATCACGAGGCGTTCGACGATCTCATTGCGTTCATTGAGCACCACCTTGCTCGGCATGTGCGTCATCGCTTCGCTGTGCTCCAGCTCGCAGAAGCTCATCACGATGATGCGCTCGCCGGCCTTGCCCTTGTGGGCGGCGGCGCCGTTCAGGATGATCTGCCCCGGCTCCTCCACCGGGATCACATAGGTCTCCAGCCGGTTGCCGTTGTTGAGGTTGGCAACGAGGATCTTCTCCCAGGGCAGCAGGCCGACGGCCTCCATCAGCTCCACGCTGACACCCATGCTGCCCTCGTACTCAACGTTGGCGTCGGTGATGCACGCGCGGTGCAGCTTGCTCTTGAGCATCGTCACTTTCATTTTCCTGTTCCTGTTGCCTGTCCGGCGGGGATTGTCTCCTGCAGGGCGCGCTGTGTGCGCAGTTCCATGTTGTCAATCAGTCGCACGCCGCCGCAGCGTACAGCGGTGATGATCCTGTCCCGGTCCTGCAGCTCGCCCTCGCGGGGCTCAAGAGTCAGCGGGTCCACGATTGCCAGGTACTCGATCTCAAGGATGCCGTCCCGCTCCATGATGTCCCTCGACAGGCTGAGCAGGGAGGAGGGATCCGTGTTGCCTGTCATGCCTTCCACCAGCGCTGCCTGCAGCGCGCGGGAGATCTGCAGGGCGCTGGTCCGATCATCTGTTCCCAGGCGGCTGTTGCGGCTGCTCATCGCCAGGCCTTCGCTCTCCCGCACCGTCGGGCAGCCGATCACCGCCACCGGCAGGTTGAGGTCGGCCGTCATGCGCCTGACCACCGCCAGCTGCTGGAAGTCCTTCTCGCCGAAGTAGGCCCGGTCCGGCATCGCCATCCCGAACAGCTTGGCAACCACTGTGGCCACGCCGTCGAAGTGGCCGGGGCGGAACTCACCTTCCCAGCGCTCCGTCAGCCCGCTGACATGCACGCTGCTTGCAAAGCCCTGCGGATAGACCTCGGCAGGGGATGGAGCGAACACTATGTCAACGCCATTGCGCTCGCACAGTGCCGCATCCGCCTCCAGCGTGCGCGGGTAGTTGTCAAGGTCGCTCTGCTCATTGAACTGCGTCGGGTTGACGAAGATACTGACAACCAGCACATTGCATTCTTCCCCAGCGCGATGCACGAGTGACATGTGTCCCTGATGCAGGGCACCCATCGTCGGCACCAGCCCGACCGGACCGCCGCGCTCACGCATCAGCACCCCGGTCTGCCGCCGCAGCTCGTCAATTGTGGTGACGATCAGCATCTCAGCTTCTCAGGTAGGCCGGCCGGTCCGGAGTGTGTTCCGCCGGCAGCACTTCCTTCTGTTCCGGCACAGCGTTGTCAGTCCCAAGCTCGGGGAACTCCCGGCTGCCGACTTCATCGCGGTACTGCTTCACTGCTTCGATCGCGGTGCCGTACAGTTCCGCGTAGCGCTTGGCGAAGCTCGGGGCCTTGCCTGGCAGCATCCCGAGGATGTCATGCACCACGATGATCTGGCCGCTGGTCACATTGCCACAGCCGATGCCGATCGTCGGGATCTTCAGTTCGCGTTTGATCATTTCCGCGGCTTCCGGCACCACGCATTCGAGGATCACGGCAAACGCACCGGCTTCCTGCATCGCCTTCGCCTGGCGCAGCAGTTCCTTCGCCGCCTTCTCGGTCTTGCCCTGCATGCGGTAGCCGCCCTCGCTGTTCACCTGCTGGGGCAGCAGGCCGAGGTGTGCCAGCACGGGCACGCCCATTTCTGTGAGGATGCGCGTCGCCTCAATATTGCTTTCGTTGGCCCCTTCGAACTTCACCGCCCCACAGCCGCTCTCCTTGAAGGCCCGCACGCAGTTGCGTACGGTCTCCTGCGTGTCAGCCTTGAAGCTGCCGAAGGGCATGTCGATCACCACACGCTGGGCCGGGAAGTGCCGGGCCACGATGCGGGTGTGGTAGATCATCTCGTCCAGCGACACGGGCACGGTGGTGCCATGCCCCTGCATCACGTTCGACAGGCTGTCGCCAACCAGCACGAAGTCCATCTCCGCTTCAGCGGCAAGCAGCGCCGTGAAGTAGTCGTAGGCTGTGATGGAGTGGATGGGCTGGCCATCGCGGTACTTGCGGCGCAGGCGCGCCACGAGGAAATCAGACATTTCACACTCCTGACTACAGGCCTCCTTGGAGGTCCCGCTTCACTCATGTGAGTCTCGCAACTCGGTGAGCACTCAATTCAATGGTGTCCCGGTCCTGTGGCAGGCTCCGGGCACCACGGGATTATACCAGTCCAGTGTCATTAATATCCTCGCCGGAAGTGTCCCTCGACAATCCCTTTCCTGCGGTGTTAAGATCTGGTAAACCCGCAATATTCTGTTTTTCACCATGAAGTAAATCCGGAAGGTGCCAGATGTTGAAGCACTTTCTTCCTGCTGAACGCCTTGGCAGAATCAGCACTGTCCTGCTGCTGACCGGCTTGCTGTCCGGATGCGGCCCCCAGGGAAGCGCGGATAGCCCTGCCAGCCTGCCGGAAGTGACGGCTCCTGCTGCAGGTCTAAAGCCTGCCGCAACCGGCCGGTCCGTCAAGCTGGTATCTCTTCCCCCGCGGATCACACCCGCAGCCGACCTTGCTGCACTGCGGGCCGAGGCCGAGGCCCTGCCTGTACCTGCCGGGGTTGACCCCCAGCTGTTCGGCGAGTTGCGCGAGGCAATGCTGGCTGCCGTTGGGCAGGACGCCGCCCGCAGCGTTTCAAAGCTGCCGAGCGGGGAGGGCAACCTCGTCAGCGACCTGCACCTCGAGGAGCAGGGCAGTAGAGGCACCCTCGGCTGGACATATGTGAACATCGGGGACTACGACCTCAATGGCGAGGTCGGCATCTCGGACATCACGCCGATCGGCATCCACTTCAACAAGTCTGAGGCCTCCAGCGACTGGGACAGCGCGCGAGTGGCGGACGGCGATGGCAACGGCCTCGTCAGCATCTCCGACATCACTCCGCTCGGCGTGCACTTCGGTGCCTCCGTGCAGGGCTACAACATCTACGGCCGGCTGTCCGGCGGCAGTGGCTACAGCCTGCTTGGCAGCGTGCCCGTGGCCAGTGGCAGCGGCACACCGAAGCAACTGCAGTTCCCGCTGGCGAGCATTGACTACGACATCTACATGGTTGCGCCCTACGATTCCTTCGGTGAGGACATGCCGCAGCAGGAACTGCTGAACCCGATGGCGCTGCCGCTGGACCCGGCCGTCGTGCAGGTCGACTCATTCGACGATGACGGTGTGCTGCTTTCCGGCGATGTTGGCAACATCGAGGTCGGCAGCGTGATCGTCAGCACGGAGGGCCGTGGCCTGCTGCGCCGAGTGGAGGGCATCACACCAGTCGCCGGCGGGGCACAGCTGGCAACCAGCCAGGCAACGCTTGAGGACCTGTTCGACTATGTCAGCTTCGGCGACCAGCTGCAGTTCAGCTTCGATGACGTTGAATCATTCGAGCCCGAGATCGAGGGACTGACTTTCGAGGAGGACGACTCCGGCGCCGGGACATCCTCCGCCCGCTCCGGCAGCGCCAGCACAGGGATCATCAAGCTGTCGGTGTCCTACAAGCCGCATGACAACCTGCTGCTCAATGGCACGATCAGCATGGATGCCGGTGCGGACCTTGCCGTCGACATCGGCACGGGCTGGTCCGACTTCGGCCAGCTCAATACCTTCGAGTTCAATGCATGGGCCGACGGCAAGATATCCGGCACGGTCAAGGCCCTGCGGGAATTCAAGCTGGCGGAGGGCAAGCTGAAGCTCGGCACCCTGCATCTGGCACCGGTCTGGATGCCTGCCGGACCGATCCCGGTCGTTGTCACTCCCGAGATCCAGGTCTGGCTGAAGTTCACCGGCAAGGGCGACGTGGCGATCCAGGCCACCACCTCCGGCACCGCCCATGTCAGTGTGGCAACGAAGTATGACCGTTTGCGCAGCTGGTCAGCGGACTTTGACAGCGACCTGCAGTGGGGCGAATCACCGGCGCCGGTGCTATCCGGCACGATCACGGGTGAATTCAGCATCTTCGGCCCGGAGATGGACCTGTTCATCTACGGTGTGATCGGGCCATACCTGCACCTCGAGCTGCCCTATGCCAGCGTGTCAGCAAGCATCAATGACAAGTTCATCCCGCCGGACAGCTTCGACTACAGCCTGACCATCGGCGCCAGCTTCGGCGCACGCGGTTCAGTCGGGGTTGAAGTCGCAGCGCTCAGCGGCACGATTGCCCGCTTCGACACCGGAAACATCCTCAACGTCAGCAAGCCGCTCTACAGTGCGACCTATCCCCTGAGCGGTGCAAGTGTAAGTGGCAAGGTGCTCAGCGCTGTCCCGTACCTCACGGATGGCAACCAGGACCTCGGTGAGGACGAATACATCCTGCTGGACTGGGTACCCGAGGCGCTCGTGGAATTCATGCAGGGCGGCAAGGTCGTTGCCAGCTGCCTGCACCAGAACAACAGTCCCAGCCTCAGGTACAGCTCCTATTCACGCTTCCTCGCCCCCGGCACTTACCAGATAAGGGCCACGGCGGAGGGCTACTTGGAGGGCAAGGGCGAAGTCATAGTCACGGACAAGGTAGCGGCTTACAGCCAGAACATCTATGTCTATCCGCATGCGGATTCCGAATCCGTTGACATTTCCATCAGCAGCCCGGCCGCTGGACAGGTGATCCATGAACCGATGCTGGTGCTGGAAGGCGTGGCCACAGCTGGTGAGAAGCCCTTCGACGGACTGCTGCTGGACTTCCTGCCCGATAAAGCGGGAGGACTCTACGATGGTACGGGCAACTTCGGAGTTGGTGCGATCGAGCCGAATCCAGATGGCTCATTTGCGATTCCTGTGAAGCTGGATTCAGACGTGCAAAGCCTGCTGGTCGTGCCTTACTACGAATTCTTTTTCGGACCGGGTGACTCACAGTCCCTGCTGGTTCCATTAAAGACCAACCTGCCGGACGGTTTCCCGCTTGATTGCGATTTTGAACCTGCTGCAATGCTGGGTGTACTTTCATGGAAACTCGACGCCGTCTACTCAGATGGCACGCAGGAGCCTGACATCCCGGGCGTGCCCAATGAGGATTTCCGCCTTGTGGTTATCGAGCCCGGGCATGCGCTAGTGGCTGGCCAGGAACAGGACGGACTGGGCTATATCAGGCAGGTTCCGGGGAGCTGGCACTGGTATTACTACCTGCCGCAGTCAGCAGCCCAGAGTGGGGACATCATTTATCCCAAGGTGCACCTGCTTAGCTCTACACACGATGGAGGCCCGTTCAGTTACTCGGCGTATTTTCAGGTAAGTTTCTATTCTGAGGTATACACCTCATTGGATCATTACTTTGCAAGTGGCTCGCTCAAGAATGCTCAAGGGATAACGCCGATAGACCCATTTGGTACCGGATTCGACTGGTTATCGACACTGGGGCTGACTATCCCCTGATTCCATGTAGCGGGCTTCCCGCACCCGACTTGCAGCGCACTGTATAATTGGGCGAACTTTCCTCTTCGGAAACCCCATGTACAACGAACGCAACCAAAAGCTCTGCGCCGGATTCGAGGCGGCGGGTATCGATGCACTGCTCGTGACATCCCTGCCCAACATCATGTACCTCACCGGCTTCACCGGCTCCACGGCGATGATCCTCGTCACGCCGACCAAGCGCTGGTTCATCACGGACTTCCGCTACCACACCCAGGTCGCGCAGCAGGTGGACCCCAGCTTTGAGCTGGTGGACAACACAGCCAAGAACCTTATCAAGGTCGTGCTGCCCTCCATCCCGGGGGCGGATGGCCTGAAGCGCATCGGCTTTGAGTCAACCAACGTGTCTTATGACATGTGGAAGATGCTCAGTGCTGATGAAAACCACGAGTGGGTGCCGACCAAGGCAATGGTTGAGTACCTGCGCGAGGTCAAGAGCGAGGCAGAGATCGAGCTTTTGCGCAATGCGGTGCTGCTAAACGAAGTGGTCTGGCAGGAAGTGCTCGGCACCCTCAACGAGAACACCACCGAGGCTGACCTCGTGGCCGAGATCGAGTACCGTGCCCGCAAGCGCGGTGCTACGAAAACCAGCTTCGACCCGATCGTGGCTTCAGGCGCAAATTCCAGCAAGCCGCATGCACGCTTCACGCAGGATCGCATCGTGCCCGGCACGCCGCTGACCTTCGATATGGGCATGCTGCTCAATGGCTACTGCTCGGACATGACCCGTACGGTGTTCTTCCGTGACTGCCCGCCACTGTGGGAAAAGATCTACGGCATCGTGAAGCTGGCCAAGGACAGCGCAAATGCGGCCGTGAAACCGGGCAAGCTCGGCAAGGAGATCGACGCGGTGGCCCGCCAGGTGATCATCGATGCCGGCTACGGCGACAAGTTCGGCCATGGCCTCGGGCATGGAGTCGGACTGGAGGTGCACGAGGGCCCGCGCCTGGCGCAGGTGGCCGAGATGCAGCTCAGGGTCGGTAACATCCTCACCAACGAACCGGGCATCTACCTGCCCGGCGAGGGTGGGATCCGCATTGAAGATATGTTTGTCGTAAGGGCCGACGGCCCCGAAAATCTCAATACGCTCAGTACGGACCTGCAGGTGGTCGGCTAGGTCGCTACCTTTCAGCAGTACTACATAGGTATAGGAACAAGGAGACAGCAGTGTCTATAACACCGAATGATTTCCGCAACGGGATCATCTTCGAGCAGGATGGAAAGCTCATCCAGGTCGTGGAATTCCAGCACGTCAAGCCCGGCAAGGGGCCGGCCTTCGTGCGCTGCAAGCTGCGCAACCTGATGACAGGCGCTCTCTACGAGGACAAGATCCGCCCGAACGTGAAGCTGGAGGAGGTCCGCGTTGAGAAGAAGGTCTACGACTACCTCTACTCAGAAGGCGAGGACATGGTGCTGATGGACAAGGAGACCTATGACCAGGTCCACGTCCCGACCGAGATGCTCGGCAAGCAGGCTGAACTGCTGCTGGAAAACGAGGAACTGACCGTCGCAATGCACGGTGAAAACCCTCTTTCAGTGGAAATGCCGCTTACGGTGGTCCGCCAGATCACTTTCTGTGAGCCTGGAGTGAAGGGAGATACCGCCACGAACGCCACCAAGGCGGCCACCGTGGAGGGTGGGGCGACAGTCCAGGTACCGCTGTTTATCAACGAAGGCGAGCGGATCAGGGTGAACACCGCGGATTTCAAGTATGTGGAAAGGGCCAAAGATTAGTACTAACACTTGAATAGAATCCGTGAATGGTTCATAATTACCGGATTAAACCCGCCTCGTGTGGGTTTAAGTGTTGATGATGGGTAAGATAAAGCGTACTACGGTTTGCTTTGGGGCAAATTGCTGACATAGTCAGGAGGCTAAGGATGAATTCTAGTTCAACTAGAATATGGGCAGTTCTGCTGCTCAGCTTCGTCGCGTTCATCGCAAGTTGCGGTGGAGGCGGCACCACTACACCGAACGTCGGAAGTGCATTCAGCCTGTTCGTGCAGGCCAGCACTGACGTCGGCCCGGCACCGCTTGCGGTGACCTTCGATGTGGTGCCTTCAGGGGGTGTGGCTCCCTATACGTACGCCTGGGACTTCGATGATGACGGCGTGACGGACAGCAATGCCGCAACCGGTCGCTTCACCTTTACCCAGAGTTCAGTGGTCCGTCTGACCGTCACCGACAATGCGAACCAGTCGGTCAGCACCTCCAAGACCATCACGGTCACCGACGGCGGTCAGGTCATCAACCCGGACACCCTGCGAGTGACCTTCGAGGTCGACAAGACCCTGGGCAATGTCCCCTTCAACGTGCAGTTCACGTCCCGCATCGAGGGTGGCAAGGCGCCCTACCAGTATGCCTGGGACTTCAACGGCGACGGCGAGTATGAGGACTTCACTGCGAACCCGCTTTACACCTACACCGCGATCGGCGAACTGGTCGGAACCGACCTCTACCTCGTCTATCCGGTGCTGCGCGTGATCGACAGCCGCGGCATCGAGTCCACCAACCTGGCGGACAACGACAACAACGGCGAACCCGATTTCCGCGTGGCCATCAACGCCCTGCCGCCCAACCAGGGCCTGCAGGTTGCCGCGATCCCCAACCCGAGCAACGGCCAGGCGCCGCTGCTTGTTGAGTTCACCGGCGTGGTTTCCGGCGGTTCCGGTAACTATGAGTACCGCTGGGAGTTCGGTGACAACAGCACCTTCCCCGCGCAGGCCGGCAAGTACAGCCAGTCCTCGATCGTGAACCATACCTACGTCGAGGCCGGCGAATACAAGGCCCGCATCCTCGTGCGTGATGCCAGCACCCAGGAGAGCCGCTACAGTGAGTACGTCTCCGTGGTGGCCAACGTCGAGCAGCCGATGACCATTGAGATCACCGCCGACGAGTCCGCCGGCCAGGTGCCCTTCGTGGTCAACTTCGAGGCCAAGGCCGCGAACGGTTCAGAACCGATCATCTACAACTGGGACGTATTCAACGATGCCAACGGCGGCGTCGGCACAGTCGGGATCACCAACCCGCCGAGCCTGGTCGCTGATGCGATCGTGACCCCGCACAGCACGACCCGCAAGAGCCCTGCGTTCCACTTCGCGAACACGGGCGACACCCCCGGTGCCACCTTCCACTATGCAGTCCGCTGCGTGGCCGTTGATGCACTGGGCAACACCGCTGCAAGCAACATCATCCGTGTGACGGCGAATCCCCGCACGGCTGCCAACTACTACTCAGCCGTCCGCCCGCCGGTGGCCGGTACCACCTTCTTTGACGTGCTTGCCGGCAACAGCAAGCCCAAGGTCCAGGCTGCCTCCGGCGCTCCGTGGAGCCCGCGTGCCAACGCTGCGGTGACCTCGCATAAGAGCGGCCTGAGCTTCATCATGGGTGGTGAGCTGACTGACGAGTTCGGCAACTACATCCAGAACGTGCTTCCGGGCGACAGCGCCTACATGTTCATGCCGGAGTCCACGCCGATCAGCGCGGCGACCGGATCCTCCAGCTTCGGTAAGTTCAACCTCGGCGCCGGCTCCGTCGGTAACCCCGGTGAGTATGGTGGAAACACCAACATCGGCACCAACGTGATGCTGCGCCTCAACGACGGCACTCCGCCGTCATTCCCCGGACAGGGTGACCGTGCGGCCGAGCCGGATGGCCCGGCCCAGTCCAGCGTGCTGCGTGGCCGTGCCTTCGAGATCGTCGGTTCCGCCGCCGCAGTGTTCGTCCACGAGAACCCCGAGAGCAACCCCGACGGCTCCTACTGGGAGGAAGTGCAGGCTGACCCGATGGGCCATCCGAATGCTGACCACCCGATGGGCGGCTTCGGCCTCGGCGTGCCCGGCACCCAGGGTCTCGGAGTTCCGCTGATCTACGTGATGGGTGGCCGCGTGCCCCAGTCCGGCGACCTTGATGGCGCCCCAGTTGACCTGGTGCAGCGTTATGAGGTGTTCGGCTTCGGTGCCGAGGACCTGCCCTATGACAGCTTCCAGTTCCCGAACGACGGTGACTGGCAGATGACCTCCAACCAGACTGACATCTGGAGCACCTGGAAGCTCCGTCCGGACCTTGACCAGGTGCCCCGCCAGGGTGCCAACGAGCATCCCCCGGTGATCACGGCCCGCCAGCCCGACGGCGCCAGCACCACCGGCCCGCTGCCGACCCTGCCCAAGCCGCTGTACGGCCTGGCAGCCACCTCCTTTGAGACCGGTGCTGACGTCGGTGCCCCGTCCTTCCCGGACCAGCCCTTCAGCTACGTCTTCATCTTCGGTGGTGTGGACGAGAACGGCTCCGTCACCAACGAGATGCGCTGGTGGGATACCGCGCTTGGCCAGGAGGACAACGGTGGCCAGGAGCGTGAGGATGGCGTGTTCAGCCTGCTGGCCAGCATGCCCAGCCCGCGTGCCTATGCGACCGCGGTGCCGATCCGCAGCGGCCCGGTCTACCAGATCGCCCTTGTCGGCGGTGTTGACCAGAATGGTGTTCCGGTCAACAGCATCGACATCTTTACCTTCGACAGTGGCCTGAACCCGAACTCCGGAAGCTGGGAGACCTTTGAGGGAGCATTCCCCGAGGCCCTGGAAGCCTGCGGTGCGGGTTACCGCCCGGCCGGTGGCCAGGACTTCATCCTTGCCTTCGGCGGTTGGACCGGCGAGGACTACAGTTCCGCCGCCTACAGCCATCGCTACAATGCGAACTCCACGCAGGCCGGCTTCTCCGTGCGTGAGCCGCTGCCGCTGATGCCGCGTTCACACCTCGGCTCCAGCACCGGTGGTTCGTTCACCCTGTTCGGCGGCGGTTCCTTCAACTCCTACCAGCTCTTCGGTGGTGTTGATGAGAACGGCGTCGAGAACGTTGTTGAGACCTTCATGCTTCCGTAACGGAATTGGATGGGATTTGGTGAGAGATAAGATACGACAGGAGGACTTGAGCGTGAAACGCTTGATCGCACTGATAGCAATCCTGATACTGGCCCTGCTGGCAAACGCCTGCGGCGGTGGTGGAAATGGATCGGAAACGATTGCGGATGGCCCGCTCACGTTGAAGTTCCTCTCTGCTCAGCCGAGCACTGGCGCTAGCCCGTTGACGGTGGTGTTCACCACGAACATCTCCGGCGGAGTCGCACCGTTCTTCTATACGTTCGACTTCAACAACGACTCGGCTCCGGACCGGTATGTCAACAACAGCTTCGACAGGACGGTCAGCGTTCAGAACCAGTACTTCCTGAACCAGGCTGATGCCGGGGGCTCCACCGCCTATGAGGCGTTCGTGAGGGTCGTGGACAGCGAGGGCACTGAAGTGAGTTCCTCGCTCGTCAACGTCACCGTGAACGCCACCGGCGATGTCGTGATCGGCGGCATTGATGTGATCTCTGAGATCCAGGACCCCGACGGCAGCTACCGCTACCGCAGCGGCGAGCCGGTCTTCTTCCGTGCCAATGCCACCGGCAGCACCGCTCTTGAGTATGAGTGGGACTTCGATGGTGACGGCGTGGTCGATTCGACCGTGCAGAACCCGCAGTACACCTTCTTCTATGATGGAAATGGTGTGAAGGTCTTCGTGGTCAAACTGCGTGTCATCAACGACAAGGGCGAAGCCGCACTTTCCGAGGCCCTCGTCCCGGTCGAGGAAGCCGATCCCGTGATCGGTCCTGACCCGGTGCCGGACTTCGACATCATCCTCACGACCAACCCGACTGCCAGCAATGGCCGCGTGGTGCTTGAGTGGGATCCCAGCGGCGCCAAGCTGCCGGCGATCGATACCGAGCCCAAGCTGGACCTCGCTGTCGTCGTTGACCCGAAGAAGCCCGGCGTGGCCCCCTTCGAGTACTACTGGGATTACCAGAGCGACAACAGCTTCGACAGCAGTGACATCTCTCCCACCGTTCCCTACTACGACCTTGAGAAGAAGATCTTCGTGAACCCGTATGTCCATGCGGAGACCGAGAAGACCTACACCCTCAAAGTGCAGGTGATTGACGGAACGGGCCGCATCCGCACCCGCACCGTCGACATCCTTTCCCGCAACGTGGCCCAGATCAACACTGAGCTCAACGTGACCGGCCAGTACGGCATCTCCAGCGCCGGCGGTGCATTCTCCGAGAACCCGCCGCTGCCCTACGATGTGGTCACCGGCCGTACCGATGTGAACAACGTCACCTGGGACTTCGACGTCAGCGGCAGCACCGGTGACTACGTCTACCAGATTGACATCGACAACGACGGCAACGTGGACTTCCCCGCCCTGGCGGACCAGCCCACCGGCTTCGAGCCCGTCAGCGGCGGCAGCTTCAGCTACACCGCAGCCTTCGACGGCATCACCTGGCCGGCGGTCGGTTACTTCGGTACCACCATCCGTGTCCGTGCCCTGCAGAACGCTTCCGTGATCGATGAGGTCGTGATCAACGCCCCGGTCAGCCTGGTGCAGCGCACCAAGCTGAGTGTCGGCGGTGAGTACGCCCTCGTGCCGCGGAGCCACCACCAGATGGTCGGAACCTACACTGAGGCTCCGGGCGGCGGCAACATCAACTTCCTCGCGGAGCGCCGCCTGCGGATCTTCGGTGGTGAGGACAACAGCAACCCGATTGCAACCTCCGAGACCTTCATGCAGCCCTATGCCCAGCCCGACACCGCCGGCAACCTTGAGATCGCTCTCGAGAGCTCTGCCATGAAGGTGCAGCCGCTGGTGCAGCAGGCCACCGGTGGCTTCTCATGGATTTCCAGCCCCGAGGAGGGTGACACCCCCTCGATCTGGCACCTGGGAGGCGAGAATGTCGTGGATGGCGTGCTGCGCTTCGCAGAGGCCACCACCTCCACCGCATATGACAGCAACACAGGCTGGAGCATCGCCCCGACCAACATCGGTGGCGGCCCGCGCAAGGAAGCGATGGGCGTGATGGTCCCGCAGACCTGGCCGCGTTACAGCAGCTTCGACGGTGGCCTGCCGCTGAACTTCGTCTACATCGGCGGATTCAGCCCCGGAAGCGTCAACCAGGTGAATGGTTCTCTCTGGAGCCACCAGCCCGGCCGTCCGCCGCTGTTCCTGCCTGAGTATGCTGACCTGAGTGCTGACATGCTGACCCCGCGTTACGACGGTGCGGCTGTCTACCTCAATGGCTTCATCTACGTGATCGGCGGCCGTGGTGCCAGTGGCCAGTCCACCGCCACCATGGAAATCCTGAACCTCGCCACCGGCCTGTGGGTCGCTGGCCCGCCGCTCAAGGATGCCCGCAGCGGACATGTGGCGCACGTCGTCGGTGGCAAGATCTATGTCATCGGTGGTGCCTACTATCCGTTCGACACCTCTGACAAGACCATGGTCAGCACCGCCGAGGTATTTGACCCGAACACCCAGGTCTGGAGCTACACGGTCGCCCTGCCCAACAGCGGCGGCGTGGATGCCCGTACGGAGAATGCCGCCAGCACCGTGCTGCCCGCCCCGGGTAGCGTGAACAGCGCCGGCGCCCTCAACGCGGCCATCCTCTATCACGGTGGTTCTGACCTGAACGACACCGACAAGTCGGATATCTACCAGTTCCAGTACCTGTACACGGTGGATCCGCCGGCAGCTCCGTAAACCCGGAGTTCACTGATCGGACAAAAGACCGCCTCCCCATCGGGGGGGGCGGTTTTTTTTATCCCTGGCCGCAGCCCGCAGGTTTCAGGCATGTATATGCAGCAATGAGCCAGGGGATGCTACGTTGTGAAGGCCTGCGCCCAGCGCCAACTGGCCTGGACAGCGAAAACAAGGCCGCAGGTTTCAGGCCTTGCATTTGCAACGACAAGGGTAGGGATGCTAAGTTGTGAAGGCCTGAGCCCAGCGCCCAGCGGCCTTACACAGGCGGCAGCATGCTCTCCAGGTTGAGCCAGGCGGCCGGACGGGCATTCAGCTTGTCCAGCGCGCGCAGGTCAGCATACACGCGCACGTAGTAGGCGCACTTGAGGTCCAGCTTGAGTTTCAGCTCCCACAGGGCCGGGTCAGCGCTGAAGTGCCGCACGCAGATTTCCATCTGGCGGGCCCCGCGCACGTACTCACCGCGGCGGGCAGAAGTCAGGGCCTGGTTGTACAGTTCCCGGGCCAGCATCTCACGCTGTCCAAGCTCAGCCAGCTGCTCGGTGAGCACGGGCTGTTCGGCAGGGCTGACCCGTGACAGCAGTTCACGGGCGCGGCCGATGTCCTGGCAGGCCAGCGCAAGCTTGCACTGCAGGGAGGCCAGCACCTGGGGGTCGACGTCACTGAGCTGCGAAAGGCGGCTGATGATAGCCTCAGCCTTCTCCAGTTCCCCTTCAGTGATCAGCTCGCGGGCATTTCCGATGTAGCTGGCCGTGATTGCCGCGATATTGGACCAGGGCGCGAGATCCGCCCCGCAACCGGGACAGGAACCCGCGCCCTCCTTGAGCGTCGTTCTGCATAATGGACAGGCGTCCAGGACCAGCACTACATGCCCCAGTCAGACAGGATCAGGCTGGCGGTACGCATCTGCTTCTCAATGTCCTCTTCCTCCTCGGCACGGATCGCCTTTTCCAGGTCCTCCGTCAGCGAGCGAAGCTTGGACAGCTCCATTTCGTTCATCTTCTTGCTGCCGTCGACCACCTGCTTGGTGAGGGTCTTCAGCTTCTCGTAGACACCCTGAGCCTCGAACAGGATCTTGCCCTTCTCGCGCTGGGCGATCAGGGATCCGCTCATCTGGGCCACCTCGCGCTCGGCATCGGAGATGTCCTCACCGGTCAGGCGCTGCTTGGAGGCCTTGATGGTGATGCCCTTTCCGACGCCGGTCTGGCGGTCCTTGGCGGTGACCTTCACGATGCCGTTCACGTCGTAGTCGAAGCTGACCTCGACCAGGCTCTCGCCGGCCATGCCGGTGGAGATGCCGCCCAGCACGAACTCACCGAGGCTGGAGTTCTCGTTGGCCTTCATGCTCTCACCCTGCAGCACGTGGATCAGGGCTTCGGTCTGGCCGTCGATGGTGGTCTTGTACAGCTTCTTCTCGGAGCAGGGGATGGAGGTGTTGCGGCTGATGATCGGGCTGAAGCGGTTGTTCTCCGTCTCGATGCCGAGCGTGAACGGGGCCACGTCGACCACCACCAGCTCCTCCAGGTTACCGCGCTTGATGCCGGCCTGGATGGCGGCGCCGGCGGCGACGCACTCCTCCGGGTTGATGTCGGTGTAGGCTTCCTTGCCGGTGACGTTCTTGACCAGGCGGCCCACGGCGGGCGTGCGGGTCATACCACCGACGAGGATCACGGCGCCGAGGTCCTCGGGCTTCAGGTTGGCATCACTGAGCGCCAGCTCCATCGGCTGCAGGGTCTGGTCCACCAGGTCCTGCACCAGGTCCTCATACTTGGCACGGGTCAGGGTCTCGTTCAGGTGCAGCGGCTCATCACCACCGGTGTAGATGAACGGCAGGTTGATGTTCGTCTCAAGCAGGCTGGAGAGGTCGATCTTGGCGTTCTCCGCGGCTTCCTTGAGGCGCTGCATGATCGCGCGCTGCTGGGAGACGTCGGAGATCGAACGCAGGTCGATTTTCTCCTTCTCCTTGAAGCGGTCGATCAGGAACTCGACGACTCGGTAATCGAAGTCGTCACCACCGAGGTTGTTGTTACCGGTGGTGGCAAGCACCTTGAAGGCGCCGTCCACGAGGCGGATGACGGAGACATCGAACGTGCCTCCACCGAGGTCGTAGACCATGATGGTCTTCGCCTCGCCGCGCTCGAAACCGTAGGCCAGGGCGGCTGCCGTGGGCTCGTTCAGAATACGCTCGACCTTGAAGCCGGCGATCTCGCCCGCATCCTTGGTGGCCTGGCGCTGGGAGTCCGTGAAGTAGGCCGGCACCGTGATCACCGCTTCCTCGACGATGTCGTTGAGGTAGGTTTCCGCGTCCAGCTTCAGCTTCTTGAGGATCACCGCGCTGATTTCCTGCGGGGAGAACTCCTTGTCGCCGATGCTGATGCGGCGGTCGGTGCCCATCAGGCGCTTGATGCTGGTGATGGTGCGCTCGGGGTTGGCAACGGCCTGGTTCTTGGCCGGTTCACCGACGAGCAGCTCACCGGTCTCGGTGAAGCCGACAACTGACGGGGTGATGAACTTGCCTCGCTCATTCGGGATGAGCTGGGGCTGGCCGTCAATGATGGCCGCAATCAGCGAGTTCGTCGTGCCGAGGTCGATTCCAACAATTTGACCCATCTATGTCTCCTTACCGGATCAGGCCGGCTTCGTTTTGTACTCTGCCCGTGTCCGGCTGAAAGCCCCGCAGGGTAATGTTCTGACCATTCCGGTCATGCGTTTGTTTCGCTGTTCTTCACCACCACTACCTGGGCGGTGCGGAACACCTGGTCTCCAAACATGTAGCCCTTCAAAAGAATCCGGGACACCTTGCCGTCCTCCCTGCCGGGATGCGGTTCGGTACCCATCGCAAGATGCAGGTGCGGATCGAAGCTGTCCCCGATCTGCATCTGCTTCAGGCCATGCCTGCTCAGCGTGTCCTGAATCAGCTGATAGACGGACTGCAGGCCGGTCATCACGCCCTGGGGGACGCTGCCCGGCTGGTTCTCCATCAGCTCAAACACCCTGTCCAGGGAATCCACCCCGATCAGCAGGTCCTTGAAAAGGCGCCTGATCTGGGATTCATCCTCCTTGCTGCTCAGCACCTGCTCGAGCGGGCGCAGCTTCATCTCCAGCGAACGCAGCTGCTCGGCGGTCCTGTCCAGTCCGACGGCTTCAATGGCCGGCATGCGCAACTGCTCCACACCGACTCGCAGCCGGGACAGTTCCGCACGCAGTTTCCCCACGTCAGCCATCACCGAGGAGACGTTTGTCCAGACCTCTGACGACAGGTCGGGAGAGGGCTGGACTGTGTCCTCGACAGGGAAGAGATTATAGTATTGCTCAGTACTGAAGTCAATTTCAGCAACCAGCCTGGCAAGCTCTGCGGAGCGCTCCTGCTGCATCACACCAGCGTCCCGTCAGGAATCTTCAGGTTGATCTGCAGCAGCTCCAGCAGCGGCGAGGTGATCTCACCCTCATCCGCCTTCCAGGGCTCAAGCTGCGAGTAGTCCGGGTCCGGCACGCTCTTGGGCATCGGCAGGGTCTCGAAGCTGATCTTGCCGTCACGCGGCAGCTTGGTCAGCCTGCCGCGGGTGGCCTCGACATCCACCGGATTGAACACGAATAGGTTGATCGCCTGGCGCTTCTTCTTGTTGGCGTAGAGGTTCGTGTAGGCCTCCTCCACCAGCATGAAGTCATCCGCGTGGCGCTCGGGGTTGAAGATCTTGATCAGGCGGAAGTACTCCCGCTCGATCTGGGTCTCATGCGCATTCTTGTCGAGGCTGAGCATCCAGTAGAACTGGTTGGCCTTCTTGAAGAAGGCGATGCTGTCCTCGGCGCGCACCTTCGTCAGGTCAAACTCCGGGCGGCCCTTCGTCAGCGCGAAGGTGTTCATCGCCTTCTCGATGGTGTTGATGTCCTGCGAAAGGTGGCTGTGCTTGCGCGGGTTCTGGTTGATCATCACCTGCCAGGTCTTGCCGAGGCGGTGGAAGGAGCGCGTGCACTCCTCGTAGTTGTCAGTCATCAGGTAGCCGATCGCCAGGTTCTGCTGGATCGCCGCGTTGTCCTCATCGAACTTGAGCGACTTCTTCCATTCCTCCAGCGCCAGCTTGTGCTGGTCCTTGCGGGCCAGCTGGTAGGCGTTCAGGTCCAGCGTGGCGGCGTAGAGCACCGGCAGGTCCGGGTTGCTCTCGTCCACCTTGCGCAGCGTCTCCCAGGTTGCCATCGCCTCCTGGGCGTAGCCGGCGGCCATGAAGGCCATGCCGATCTCGGTGAACTGGCGGATCTTCTTGTCCGGCGCGCTCTGGGCCTCGTTGCAGATCCGGAGCAGCTCCTTCCAGTGGTGCACCGCCATGTCGCGCTTGTTCATCGCGGAGTAGGCGCGGCCGAGGTACCAGTGCACCTGGGTGTCCTTCGGGTCCTGGCGCAGCATGCCGTCCAGCAGGCTGACGGCCCGTTCGTACAAGCCGTCGTGGATCAGCACGGCGGCCTGCATCAGCGGCGGGGCCTGATCAGGGAACTCGACATTCTGCCAGACTTTGCCGCCCTGCGCCTCGGGATCGCTCAGGAAGCAGTCCACCATGCGCGGGAAGTTGTCATTGGCTAAATTGCCACGCCTGGCGAGGTCGAGGAATACGCGCCAGGCCTTGTCTGGCTGCTGGTTGAGCATGTAGGCGTAGGCGTTGGAGCGCTCCAGCGAGGGATCCTCGTCCTTCCAGGAGATCTCGCGGTAGTAGATGATCGCCTTGGCGTATTCCTTCTTCAGGTGGTAGGCGTAGGCGAGGTAGGTCTTCGTCAGCATCTGGTTCGGCAGGATGCGGTGCGAGACGTCGAGGACCCGCGTGGCGCGGTCAAGGTCACGGGAGAAGAATGCCTTCTCGCCGTACAGCCGCAGCACGTCGACGATCACCTGGCGCAGGGTACGGTCGTTGCGGTTGACCTCCACGGCACGGGTGAACAGCGGCAGGCCCTCACCGAGCTTGTCCTCACGCAGATGCTTGTGGCCCTGGAAGAACAGTGCCAGTGACAGGAACACCTGCTCGGCCCGGCCACTCGGGTTGAGCCGCAGGATCTCCTCGAGGTGCATGATCGCTTCTGACAACTCACCGAGGCGGATCCGCACGATGCCGATCTGCAGCCCCAGCCAGCGCTGGAACTTGACCAGGCGTGGGTCCTTGACCAGCTTCAGGTAGCGCTGGTGCGCGTCCTGCAGCTTGCCGTCCAGTTCAAGGTTGATGGCCGTGCGCAGTTCAAGCAGGAAGTCCGGGATCTCGTCCGCGGATTCAAGCGAACTGAGCAGCGCACCGGCCTCGCTGACCTGGCCCAGCATCTGCCGGGCGGCCGCGATCCAGTAGTCACGCTTGGCGCCGAATTCCTTGCTGTCGAGGCTTTCCAGCAGGCTGATGGCTTCCTTGGCACGGCCTTCCATGATGTAGATCTTGGCAAGGCGGAAGCTGATCGTGCTGCTCGGGTTGAGCCTGGAGGCATCTTCGTAGGCACGGCTGGCCAGCGGGTAGTTGAAGTGCTCGATAAAGAAGTCGCCGACATCCTGCAGTACGGCGGCCCGCCCAGCTGCGGCGACGGTCTCGGTCAGGCGCGTACTGTCTGCCTCGAAGCAGCGCACCGCCACATTGAGCAGCATTGCGTCTTCCTTGCCGTCGTTGAGGATGTCAATCAGCAACGCGAAAGCAATCTCCTCCGGGGTGCTGAACTTCTTCAGCTCAAACAGCTTCCGGTAGACCCGCATCTCGACACTGCCGGGCTGCGGCCTGGCGCCGCTTTCGAGGATGATCTCGGCCAGCAGGTCAACCAGGCGCGGATTGATGTCGTCTGATTTCTCGGTCTTGTCGAACAGGGCGTAGTAGGCCTGCTGGGCCTGCTCGCCGCGGCGGCCGGTGTTCAGGAAGCAGTTCGTCAGCGCTTCGTCATAGATCGCCGCCAACGGGCCTTTCTCAGGCCGGCCGAGCACCACAAGGTAGTTCAGCGTCTCGGCGTTGAAGGCCTTGGCCTCCAGCCGGATCTCGGCCAGCACCTCGGCGAGCATCTTTCTGACGTCCTCGTCGACGAACTGGAATGCCTGCTTGTAGATGCTGTCGGCAATTTCGTCACGGCGGTCGGCGGCATGGTAGGCGCGAGCCAGGATCGCTGTGATCACGGGGTCCGTCGGGTTGTCAACCAGCGCTTCCTCGTAGATCTTCTGCGCCTGGTCGTCAACGCGCGTCAGCTCAGCGTATTGGTGCGCGAGGATCTGGTAGATGCGGCGCTGCGGCCGGTCGGGCCACTGCGAGAGGTAGCTCTCGTATACCCGCATCGCGAACTCGTCCTCGCGGTCGTTGGCAAGGCAGTGCTCAGCGAGGATCAGCACGGCGCGCTTCGTGACCGTGCGCTGCTCGAAGGCACGCGTCATGATCTCGATTGCTTCGTCGTCAAACTTGTTGCTTTCGGCGAGCTTGTCGCTCAGGAAGGTCAGCAGGTTGCGGTCGCTGAAGCCCTGGCGGTAGATCGCGAGGCACATCCCGAGCTTGTCAAGGAAGTCCAGCCCGCTGTTGAGCGCGAGCTCGGTCAGCTTCTGCAGCACCTCGTTTTCGAGCTTGCCGCGCTCCAACGCCCGCTCGATGTAGGGGATGGTGCCAGGGTGGAAGTCCTCATGCTCGATGTAGTAGCTGGCCAGCAGCTGCAGGGCCTGCAGGTTGTCAGAAGTCTCCACCACGTCGCGGTAGACTCCGGCGGCGAACTCGTCCTTCTCGTTGTTGACGATCAGGCTCTCCAGCAGCACCTCACGCAACTTGCGGTCAGCCTTGCGGTTCTGGTAGGCGTTGCGGTAGATCTCGAGTGCTTCGGGATCGCGGCGGTTGTCACGCAGGTAGTGGTCGGCGAGCACGCCAAGCCCGTCCTTCCAGAGCGGGTAGGCGATCGCGGTGTCCCGCAGGAAGGCGAACTCCTTCTCATCGAGGTGCTCGCCTTTCTGGCTGTACAGGTTCTTGGCAAGGTTCAGCAGCAATCGCTTGGAGTTGCTGTCCTGTTCACCGGCACGGCGCACGAGGTCAAACACCTCAGGCTCGATCCACCTGCTGTCCACCAGCCTGTCCGCGATGGCGGGGAGCTGCTGGGGGGCAAAGCCGGCGAGTCTATCAGCGTGGGCCAGGGCTTCTGCGGCCTTGCCGGAGGCAACATAGGCATTGAACAGTTCAAGGGAAAGCACGCCGATCTGGCTGCGCAGTTCGGCATCCCCCTCCTTGCCTTCGGAGTCCTCCGCCATCAGCTCATTCACAATCTCGGCAGCATCTCCGAGCTTTCCCCCGTCAAGGAGCTTGGAAGCCTGCTTCAGACGAGCAGACTGTTTGCTTGCTGAGCCCGAGAACAGTTTTTCGAATAGACCCATACTGACTTTATTCAGACCTGCTGTAACTAATAGGGTTCGACCTCGCCTCAGGGGGCCAGCCGATTAAGATTAATAGTGTAGCAGTTACCTGATGTTAAGTAACTGGTAGAGGAAATTCCCGCCCTTCTTTTCCGCCTTGATGTCCTCCTCCTTGAGGTCGGACAGCAGCTGTTTCTGCTGGCGGTTTAGCTTCTGGGGCACGTAGAGCTTCACCCGCACGTGCAGGTTGCCCTTTCCATGGCCGCGCAGGCGGCTCAGGCCATGCCCGCGCAAGGTGAACTGGCTGTGGCTTTCGGTGCCGGCCGGGATGCGCAGCTTCTCCGTACCCTCGAGGGTGGGCACATCCACCGTGGCGCCGGACACGAGGTCTGTGTAATGCACTGGCAGTTCGACGAACAGGTCGGAACCGTCTCGCTGGAACTGCTTGTCCGGCTCCACTGTGACCTGCACATACAGGTCGCCGGGGATCCCACCACCGGGGGCCGCATGGCCCATCCCGCTCATTTGCAACAGGTTGCCATTGTCAATGCCGGCCGGGATGCTCACATCAATCCGGCGTTTCTTATACTGGAAACCGGTGCCGCGGCAGGACTTGCAGGGGTCGCTGACGGTCACACCGTCGCCACGGCAGGTCGGGCAGGTGGTCTGGGTGCGCATCGCCCCGAGCAGGGTCTCACGCACCTGCACCACGGCCCCGCGGCCGCCGCAGGTGCGGCAGGTCTCGGGCTTGCTGCCGGCTTCAGCACGGCTGCCATCGCAGCTTTCGCAGGTCTCGCGCCGCTCGATGTCGAGCTCCACATGCTGTTCCGTCAGGCAGTCGCGCAGCTTCTGGTGCACACTGCGCTGGATGTCCTCGCCACGCCGCTGGCGCCGTCCAGCGCCACCCCCGCCACCGCCGAAGAACATCTCGAACAGGTCGTTGATTGAGCCGAAGCCCTCGCCAAACGGGCTGCCGCCGCCCATCCCGCCGGGGCCGCCGACAGTGCCATACTGGTCATATTGCGCGCGCTTCTGCGGATCCGAGAGGATCTCGTAGGCGACGCTGATTTCCTTGAAGCGCTCCTCAGCCCCGCTGTCGCTGTTGACATCGGGGTGGTACTGGCGCGCCAGCTTGCGATAGCTCTTCTTGATCTCATCCGCGCTCGCTTCACGCGAGACCCCGAGGATCTCATACAGGTCTGTTGAACTCATCCATCCCTCCCGGGCAGCAGGCCCTCACTGCTGTCGGACAGTGCACTGGCGATGCTCTCGCCGATCAGCTTGATCCAGGGCAGGGTGCGGTCGTAGAACAGGCGCGTCGGGCCGATCACGCCGAGCGTGCCCTCGCCGGCGCGAGGCACGTCATAGCGGCTCAGCACCAGGCTGACCTGGTGCAGGTCGGGGTCACTGTTCTCGCTGCCGATGATGGTCTGCACGCTGCGGCTGTTGAGCCGGCTGCGCAGGTTGCGGATGAAGCGGTCACGGTCCTGCAACACGTTG
Source organism: Planctomycetales bacterium (assembly GCA_022646745.1). Taxonomy (GTDB): domain Bacteria; phylum 4484-113; class 4484-113; order 4484-113; family JAFGCY01; genus JAHEFU01. Next base: position 2,386,288 of record CP060262.1, read on the forward strand.
ACAACGCTGTTCAGGCTCTCGCTGGAGCTGAACTCCGGCTGCACTACCAGCTTCAACGCATTGCTGAACATCACGCGCTCGCCGCTGAAGCTCATGCCCTCGATGAAGGAGGACACCGCCTCGTACATCCCTTCCGGCAGGTTGACGGTCTCGATGAAGATGCGGCGCATCTCCTGGTAGTCAACCTCAATGATGCTGCGGTGGCGCAGGTAGTTCGTCAGGCTTTCGCTCAGGCGCGCGAGGTCCAGCGAGCTGGTTTCCAGCGGCACCCTGATGCGGCGGCTCTGCATCACGCCGGTCGCCGTAACGAGTACCGCTAGGATCTCCTGCTCTCCGGCCTCGACGAAGTTGAGGCTGCGGATCTCCAGCGCGCTGGGCCGCGGCAGGCTGACCCAGGCCACGTAGCCGGTCATCTCCGTGAGCAGGTCCAGCGTGCCCTCGAACAGTGATTCCGTCTCGCTGGACAGCTGGGAATAGACCTCGGCCACGCGGCCACGATCGGCGAGCGTCTCGCTCAGGTCAGACAGCAGTTCCTCCACGAGGTAGCGGTAGGCAAGGTCAGTCGGGATCCGTCCGCCGGAAGTGTGGGGCTGCATCAGGAAGCCCATCTCCTCCAGCGCGGCCAGCTCATTGCGGATTGTGGCACTGCTGGCCTTGACCGACTCGGAGATCAGGGACGAACTGACGGGGCGCACGTTGCGCACATAGCTGCTGATCACGTGGCGCAGGATGGCACGGCGCCGCTGTGTCAGCCTCCCAAGCAGGTCCTGTCTGAGAATCTCCATTACAGCAATCCCGCCAGGCTATCGCCCGGCAAGCTAAATATACGCAATTGCGGGGAATTGTGTTACCCGCGGACCATCTCAGTTATTCCCTGATGTAGGCCCGGGTAATGAAATCGGCTTCGGGGAACATGTCCTTGAACACCTGGATGCCGCCTGGCTGCTGCAGGCCGAACTGGTCATCGAACTCGCAGCGGTGCAGGCTGTCCGCCACTTCCATGCCTTCCTTAACACGGGCGAAGGCCGGGAAGCCCTGCCCATCGAGGAAGTGGTTGTCCTTGAAGTTGACGAAGATGTGCGAGCTGCGGCTGTTGGGGGCACCGGTGCGGCCAAAGGAGATGTTGCCGCGGCTGTTGCCTTCCACGATCGGCTCGTCCTTGACCGTCTGTGACCCGATGCCTTCATTGTGCTCGGGGTTTGCGCTGATGCCACACTGTGCGACGAAGTTGTCAATCACGCGGAACCAGGGCGCACCGTCATAGAATCCGGACTTCACCAGTCCGAGGAAATGCTCGGTGCCCAGCGGGGACCAGTCCTCCACGACCTCGATCACGATGTTGCCGCTCGTGGTCTCAAAAACCACTTCTGTAAGCTTGCCTGCCATGCGATTCTCCTCGTCCAATAATGAAAAAGCTGCCGGCCCGGGGGCCGGCAGCGGTGTAGTCAATTACTCGCGGATGTAGGCCCGCTTGATGAAGTCAGCGTCGGGGAAGCGTGCCTTGAAGGCGTCCAGGCCGCCGACGTTCTGCAGGGCGCCCTGGTCGCGGAACTCGCACTTGAACAGGCCGTCCGCGATCTCCATGCCCTCCACGACCTGCGCGAAGCAGGCAAAGCCCTGCGGGTTGAGCGCGGAGCTGTTGTCAGTGAAGTTGATGAAGATATGGGTGCTGCGGCTGTTGGGCATCTGGCTCTTGCCGAAGGCCACGAAGCCGCGCTTGTTGCCAACCACCACGGGCTCGTCCTGGATGGTCTTGTTGCTCCACTTGGTGTTCATCTCCGGGTCGGCGGCCACGCCGCACTGGGCCACGAAGCCGTCCAGCACGCGGAACCAGGGTGCGCCGTCGTAGAAGCCGGCCTTGACCAGCTCGAGGAAGTGCTCGGAACCGAGCGGGCTCCAGGCGCTGTGCACCTCAAGTACGATGTCGCCGTCGGTCGTCTCCAGCACGACGGTGGTCACCTTGTCCTCCGGCTCGGTCTCGCCGCAGGGGTTCTCACCGCAGGGGTTGTCCGTGGCAGCGTTGTCCACCGCGCAGGGGTTCTCGCCACACGGGTTCTCACCGCAGGGATTCTCGCCACAGGGGTTCTCACCGGCGGTGCAGGGGTTCTCCTCAGCGGCACAGGGGTTCTCCTGGCCGGCGCAGGGGTTTTCCTGGGCACCACCGTTGCCGTTGTTGCTGGCATTGGTGGAGCTGGTGCTGGTGCTGCCATTGCTGGCGCCTGCATTGGAGTCCGTCCGCGGACAGCCGGCAAGCAGGCTGAGGAACATCACGCTGACAAGCGCGAAGAGGATGGTCCTGTTCATGGTCTACTCCGTTCCTTGTATTCGTCCTTCCGTCTGACACCCGGAAGGACAGGCTGGGATTCTGGATAAACGGACATTTTAGCATGCCCGCCGGGCTGCTGGGGAGAACTGAATCTATCAGTTCTCCAGCGCGGCCATCTCGATCACGTCGCCCTGCGGGTACTGCCGCTTGAATGCCATGACGCCTTCACTGCCGATCTGTTCGATCAGGCCAGGCTTGGGATCGCCGGTCCTGAACAGCTCGTCAAGCACGTCCATACCCTCCATCACTTCGGCGAAGGGGACGAAATAGTTGTCCGGGCCGTCCAGGTTCGGGTTGTCCGTCAGGTTAACGAAGAATTGTGTGTTACGGCCGTCGGGATTGTTCTGGGCAAAGCTGACCATCCCACGGGTGTTGCTGCCGTGCATCGGGTCGCGCTTGACGCTTTCGGCGATGTGCAGCGTGTTCGTTTCCGGGTCAGGCGCGATGCCGGTCTGGGCAATGTTGTCGTTGACGCGGAACCAGGGTGCGCCGTCGTAGAACTTCTCCTCGACGAGCTGGATGAAGCGGCGGGCACCGTTCGGGGACCAGCTGGAATGCACAAGTATCCTGACATTACCTTTGCTGGTACGGATGAACACCCAGCGGTCCGGTGGCGGGATGTAGGTTTCCTCAGTGCTGCCGGTCGCCTTGGTGCTGCTGGGCACTGAATCACTGACTCGTTGGGCTTCCGGGCGGTAGTCGTACTTCTCGATCAGCTTGTTCTCACCGTCCACGACGGGCAGGTCGCTGATCACCCGGTAGGCCAGGCCGTTGTCATTGTCAGCCTGGGGCTCCTCATTTTTCGGCTTGGTGCTGCATCCGAACAGGCTGGCCAGGAGGACCAGGGATAGCAGCAGGCTCAGGCGCGGGAGCTTCATGTCGATCATTTCAAGGGGCGCGAATGCTTGTAATCCGCGAACATGGCATTTTAGCAGCCTGAGGTCTATTTGACCACGGGATGCACCGCCCCTAGAATGTGATTTTAAACAAGGCAAGTTTTCTTCTAGGAGTGAGTGGCAATGCCTGTCACAACTATCATCGGAGCCCAATGGGGCGACGAGGGCAAGGGCAAGCTGGCACACCTGCTGGCAGCCGACCAGGATTACGTGCTGCGCTACCAGGGCGGCAGCAATGCTGGACATACCGTCATCTCGGACGGCCAGACCTACAAGTTCAACCTGATGCCGAGCGGCATGCTGATTGACGGCATCCGCTGCATCCTCTGCGACGGCGTGGTTGCCAACCCTGTCACGCTGGCCTGGGAGATCGAGAACCTGCGCCGGCTCGGGCATTACCGCGGCGAGCTGTTCGTCAGCCGCCACGCGCACCTCGTGCTGCCCTTCCACAAGACCCAGGACCTCTACTTCGAGGAGGCCAAGGGCAACAGCGCGATCGGCACCACCAAGCAGGGCATCGGCCCGGCCTATGCCGACAAGTACTTCCGCGTCGGCCTGCGCGCCGGTGACATGCTGCTTCCGGACTTCGAGGCCCGGGTAAAGGGGCTGGCCAGCCGCAAGAACGTGCTGTTCGGCGGCTACTACGACCGTGACCTGATGGACCCTGACGCAGTCTGGGCCGAGGTGCAGCCCACGCTTGAGCTGCTGGCCCCGCTGGTCAAGGATACGATCGGCATGGTGCGCCATGCAATCAGTGAGGATGCGCGCATCCTGCTGGAAGGTGCGCAGGGCACCCTGCTGGACATCGACTACGGCACTTACCCCTTCGTGACCTCAAGCCACCCGATCAGTGGTGGCGCGCTGCTCGGCACCGGCATCAGCTGGCGCGAGCTGCACCGCGTGGTCGGTGTCGCCAAGGCCTACAACACCCGCGTCGGTGCCGGGCCTTTCCCGACGGAGGATACCGGACCCGACGGCCAGACCATGGCCAAGACCGGCGCTGAGTTCGGCACGGTCAGTGGTCGCCCCCGCCGTTGCGGCTGGCTGGACCTGCCGCTGCTACGTTATGCAACCCAGTTGAACGGATTCACCGAGCTGGCCATCATGAAGACCGACGTGCTTGATGAATTCGAGAGGATCAAGGTCTGCGTGGCCTACGAGATAGACGGCAAGCGGCTGGACTGGCCGGACATGGCGCCCGAGGTGCTCGAGCGCTGCCAGCCGGTCTACGAGGAGCTGCCGGGCTGGAAAGTGAGCACCAGCAGCATGCGCTCTGAGGGCGAGCTGCCTTCCGAGCTTTCGGACTATCTCGAGCTGATTGCCAGGGAAGCCGGCGCTCCGGTGCGCATCGTCTCCGTGGGTGCCGACCGTAACGCGACGATCATGCTGTGAGATTACTGGTCCTGACTGCATTCATTTTGTTGCTGGCCTCAGCTGCCCATGCACGCGAGGATGCCGGCCAGCTCGGGGTAGGAGATGCCTATGCAACCGAACTGCTGTCCCAGCTGCGCTCCGCCTACCGAGGCATTGAGCGCGAGCGGGCAGAAGGCAATGAGCTGGCCCTGCGCATCCAGTTCGACCTCGCAATCAGCAGCCTGGCGGCACTGGACCAGCTCTTCGGCTTCGACTGGGCCAGGAGCCGGCAAGCTGCAATGCTGCATGAAGCGGACTGCCCGGACATCCATATCGGCTACAGCGACGACCGCCGCCTGCTGCTGCGGATTGAGCCGTTGGAGCTGAAGAACCCGGCCTTCGAGGGCCAGCTGGTGCTGCTCTGCACGCTCGAGAGCCTGCAGGACACGGATGTGCATACGGAGGATCGCGGCCAGCTGCAGCTTATGCTGAGCGATGGCAGTACGCGCATTGCCGAGTTGCTGGCCCCGGAGCACCCGCTCTGGGAACATCTCGGATCGCAGGCAGATGCCTTCCTGTCGCCGGATTACCTGCCCAGCGGGCACAATGTGGTGTTCAAGCAGCTGTACTCCGCCCCGGCCCCCGGCAGGAATTCAATCTCAGCGGTATCATTGGACTGGGATCAACGCCATTTCGGGCTTGAATGGATGGAAAATGAGGTATCGGATTGACTGATGACAGGGATGAGATGATCCTTCCTGAGGATGTGGAGGAAGGTGATGACCAGGACACGGCGAGCGTGCAGCCGACTGCGCTGCTGGAAACGCTCGGCAGCCAGATAGACGATGCGGCGCTGCTGCCAGCCACCAGCCAGACGCACTACCTGTTCGCATTCGACGACCTGCTGGACCAGGCCACCATCGCGCGCTACGTGAAGGGCATGCGCATGGAGAAGATCGTCTGCGTGCCGCGCCACCGGCTGGTGTTCCCGTACTTCTATCCGCCGCGCGAGACATCGCTGCCGAGCCTGATCCGCACGAACAATGACAACGACGAGGTCTGGGGCGTGCTGTACAACCTGCGCGGGAAGGACCTGAAGCCGCTGGAGCGCCACCTGAAGGTGCCCAACCGCTACCACCGCCGCAGCGTGCGCATCCACGACCGCGGTGGCAACCGCCTGGTGGCAAGCACCTACGTGCTGACGATCACCGACGAGGAGCACCGCCCGCCGAGCAATGCCTACCGCGACTTCCTCGTAGAGACGGCGCGTGAGCGCGGCCTGCCCGAGCACTGGCTCGCGCGGCTGATGGAAATCGACTGCGAGGACTAGGCGGGAAGGTCAGACGAAAGTCTGACAACGGAGGCCAGGCCGTTGGCCTGGCTGTAGCGGCGGCTTCCAGCCGCCAAACCAGTTCCAATAGTGGAAGAAGTGGGGAAGTGGAAGAAGTATAAGTAGTCCCGGTAGCGGCTGCTTCAAGCAGCCGGGCCACAGTAGCAGTTGCGCTCCCGCCGCTGACAAGCTGTAATTCATTCCGGCAATCGTGGGAGAATCTTTTTGATGGCAATTGCTGTACTTGCGGAGACCACGAGACTGGGCTGGGGAATGGCCGGCATCAACCTGTGTTTCCTTTCAATTGCCATTTATGCAGCCTTCAGGACCCTTGCCACTTTCCAAATACCGGAAAAACGGAAACTCAGATATCGATACTTCGCGATCAGGTTGCTGCTGGGACTTGTCATCGCTGCCAACCTCATGTTCGGAGTATGGTTACCACTGCTTGGGATTGAAGGCTTTGGGCTTAACCAGGCAATGTTCATGCTGCTCCTGATGAATGCATCATCGCTTGGCGTATCAGTAACGGTGATCAATGAAGCTTCTACACCGCAAACTGAAGCCCAGCGTAATCCGGCACGTGGCGAAATCAAAGCATCCTAGGTAAATCTTATTGGCGGCATGCTGCCGCCTGATCTTCTACGTTCATGCCTGCTCATTGCATTGTTGGTTACGTAGGGCAAGGCCACCGTGCCTTGCCCAGGATGGCTACAGCCTTCCGTTAGCAGCCACATCCTTGTAATCTATCAACCTATGAATGCGCACAAGTCTGATGAGCAGGACCAGCTTAAGCTTGCAAGCCTGGTCAAATTCAACCTGCAGACCCTCGACTGCTTCGAGCCCTTCATCGGAGCCACTGTCACGCGACTCGGGATCCACCGCTGGCCGCAGCTCGACTGGGACATTGACAGCGCGGATGGCGACCTGGTCATCAGCCTGCAACTGGACGGTGTCTCGACCGATCTGCGCATCGAAGCCAGGATGGGAACACCTGGAGGAGTGCTCGTTGAACAGGTACCACATGGTTCGGAACTGCTGCAGTTCCGCAACCTCGTTGAAGCGCGTTTACGTTACGAGCAGGAGCAGCAGGAAGATAAAGATGGCAATGTTGCCGGCAGCCGGCCGCAGACTATCAATCTTGCTGGCTATGCCGAATTCGCAGCGTACATCGGCGCACGCCTGGAACGGATCGGCCTGGCCTGTACTCGCCGAAGCGGCTGGGAAATGTTTCCACTTGGCCTGTTGCTTGATTTCAGCGGCGGCCTGCAGCTGTATGTGACTATCGGAGAGGATGGCACGGAAGTCTATCGTGGACTGACCCGGAAGTATGAAAACGATGCGCTTGTGATGATGACATTTGATAGTTCAACGAAGTGGATGTCAGGCAGTGGAGGCCAGACGAAAGTCTGACAATCACACCTTCACTACTTCCACTATTCAAACTACTCTTACTATTCACACTTATCCACCGCCCCTTTGTGCGCAAACAAGTTGCGCACCTCCGCACATCCCGTGACTTCCGCGCGCCCGGGCGAAACTTGCTTTCGCCCCAGCGCCAGACTGTCGAGCCCTCGGGCGAGACGGCAGCTAACTATGTAACTTCAACCCGATCCCGCCTTCGGCGGGACTTCGCCTTTGGCTCAGCCCGTAACTTCAGCGCGACCGGGCGAAACTTGCTTTCGCCCCAGCGCCAGACTGCCGAACGCTTGCGCGAGGCAGAAAATCAAAAAGGGGTGCAGGCCTGAGCCCACACCCCTCATTTGCGACAGGAACAGCTTGGTTAGAAGGTGTTCACTGACAGCGCGTTGAACACGCCGCTGTCAAAGTAGCCGGTGACCTGCACTCCGCGTTCGGCCAGCTCGGTGATCGCCAGGCTGAAGAACTCGCCGCCCTGGCTGCTGACCACGAAGCGCTCCACCGGGGTGAAGTAGCTCACGCTGATGTTGACAATGTTTCCGCTGTTGTCGCGGATGCTGATGCGGCCGCGCTCCTCGCTGACGGAGACCACCGTGCCGAGGATGGTCTGCAGTGCGGCAGAGCCCTCGCCGGCGTTCACAGGGGTTTCCAGCGGGTCGGCGGTGCCGTCGAAGTTGGCATCATCGAAGCTGACGTCGTCACCCGGTTCAATGAAGCCGTCGCGGTCGAAGTCCGAGACGAGGCTGCCGCTGGACGGGATCTGCGCCAGTTCAGTGGCCAGGTGCCCGCCGCGGTCCAGCTTGTCAATGGCGGCAATCAGCACCTCGCCCTGCTCGGGCTCCAGCGCCGGGTCAAGCTTGAGCGCACTGGCCTTGCTGATCTCCATCTTGACGGTGTGCACGCGGCCCTGCTCGAGGAATAACGGCACGGTCTGGCGCACGGTGTCGCCCGGCGTGCCGTCGCCATCGATGTCCTCGGTAACGCGGAACTCCACCTCAAGCCGTGAAAGCAGCACATCACCGTTGATCAGCAGCTCGAAGTCGCCCTTGCCGTCCGGGTTGCCGGCCACGAGGATGTCGTCACCGGGGTCGATCACGCGCACCAGGATGCCGGTTGACATGTCCAGCTGCGAGGGCTGGCTGGCGCCGTTGGCAAGCACGGTGAAGTCCTTGATCGACACAGTGCCCTTCACGCTGGTCTGTGTACCGTCACCGTTGACGAGCAGGCGTGACAGTGTCGCCGCCTCCAGTGCCTGCGGTGGTGCGACCTGCGGGTTGCCGCTGTTGGCATCCACAGCCTTGCCGCTGCCGCAGCCCGTCATCCCCCAGATGCCGGCGCCCAGCACCAGCACTCCCATCAATCTCACCCAGTTCATGATGCACTCCTGTTCGATTTCAGATTCCCCTGTCCGGCCAGCACCCGGCGGATCACCGCCCCCAGCCGTCGCACACCCTGGCGGATCTGCGACTGGTTGAGTGTGCTGAAGGACAGGCGGAAGTTGCCGCTGTCCTCACGGCCGACATGGAAGTAGTTGCCCGGCGCGAAGTCCATCCCGGACTGCACCGCCTCCCGGAGGAGGTCCTTGCTGCTGTGCCCGGCGGGCAGGGAGACCCAGTAGCTGAAGCCGCCGCGCGGGCGTTTCCAGCTGACCTCCGCCGGGAAGTGCTGACGCATCACTTCGTCCATCAGTTCACGCCTGCCGCGGTAGATGCGGTCCACCTTGCGGCAGTGCAGGTCCATGTAGCCCTTCCTGATGAACTCATGCACGAGTGTCTGCAGGAAGTAGCTGTCACTTCTGTCCATTGAGCGCTTGGCAATGATGAAGGTCATCGCCAGGTCGCTTGGGATCACCACCCAGGCCACGCGGCTGCCGGGCAGGAACGCCTTTGAGAAGCTGCCGATCTGGATCACGTTGCCAGCGCTGTCGAGCGTCTTCAGCGAAGGCTGGTGCTCGCCCTCATAGCCGAGCAGCATCGCCCAGTTGTCCTCGATGATCGGCAGGCGGTGCTTCTGCGCAAGCTGGATCAGGCGCTGGCGCTTCTCGCGGCTCATCGTCACACCCGTCGGGTTGTGCATTGTCGGGATGGTGATCAGCAGGCGCGGCTTCTCCTTCTCGACGAGCCGCTCCAGGTAGTCGATGTCCATCCCGTCATGCTCCATCGGGATCCCGCGATGCGGGATGCCGCGTGCCTCGAGCAGGTTGATGATTGCGTTGAAGGTCGGGTTCTCGACCGCCACCATGTCACCGGGCTTCAAGAGGATTGACAACAGCAGGTTGAGTGCGACCTGGAAACCGCTGCAGACCACGAAGTCATTGCGCCCGTCTGCCACGTTCAGGCCGTCGCGTGCCTGCTGCATCTCGATGTATTCGCACAGCGGCAGGTAGCCCTGCGGGTTGCCATAGTCAAAGAAGTAGGCCTGCGGGTCCCACAGCATCTGGCTGGAGACCTTCTTGATGCGCTCGAAGGGGAACAGCTTGGCATCCGGGATGGCCCGGCTGAAGCTGATCCACTCCTCGTCGCCCTTCCAGTTCTGGTAATGTGCCGGCATACGGAACCAGGCGGCCGGGATCGAGTAGTCGCCCCAGTCCATCTGCGCCACATCATGGTCCGGCTGGCCGGGCAGGATCTCCAGTTCCCCGCGCCGGCCCTCGCTTTGGTAGTCACGCCTGCCGACATTACTCTGGCCGGTGAAGGCGTCGCGGTCCAGCACGTATGTGCAGCTGCCGGGCTTGCTTTCCACCCAGCTGTCCGCGGCGAGCTCAAGGTAGGCCTGCAGCACCGTCTTGCGCGACACCCCGAGCTGGGTTGCCAGCTCACGGGTGCCGGGCAACTTGTCGCCGGCCGAAAGCAGCCCGCTGCGTATCATCTCCACGATCTTGTCGCGGATCTGCATGTAGACGGGCTGGCTAAGCTCCTTGTCTATGGATACAAACATCCCTCATCCAGATTATATCCGGCTGGCTGGTACCACGCTATACCGGTACCATTGAAAATGAGGGGTACCAGTTATCCCTCATTTGCGATACCTGACTGATAAAGGGAGGAGCAGTTGAGACAACCTCGCAAGTGGTTACCTTCCCTGCGAACTGGTACCCTTCATTCACTCCAATCCGGATTCATTTGCGTTGTCCCCTCAAATTGACTTTACCCGTTTGTTGGGGCACAATTAAACCAGTTCTTCAGAGAATCCAAAGACGGGGACTGTCATGGATCGTGCAACTGGACATTTACTACGTGAAACCGCCCTGCTGGCGCTCCTGCTTCTGATGCTGTGCATGGGCAGCTGTAACAGGCAGGACAGCGAAACCGCCGCCACAGAAACCGCCGGAGCACCCGCCGAACTGAACGCAGTCGGCGACATCGGCCTGAGCCGCGAAGACATGGTCATCCCGGCCGATACCGAAGTCAGCATCGCGGTTGATTATCACGGCTGGGCTGTTGATTCAGATGACGGCAACCCGGCGGACCGTGAGCATATCTTCACGGTGCAGGCGCGCTGGGGGATGAACCTGTTCGAGGAGACCCGCGAGCTTGCAGTGCGTGAGGGCCAGGCTGACGAGATCCGGCTGGACATCGGTGATGGCCAGTGGCTGGCAATCAGCCCGCAATGGAACGACCGCCAGCGCGGCAGCTATGAGTTCCGCGTGGAGGAAGGCGATGGCAAGGTGATCGCCGTGTTCGATGCGAAGGACACGAACGAACTGGAAAGCATGACGAATGCCAACCGCAACGGGCACCACACGAAGACCGTGTTCGCGGACCTCGACAAGCGGATCTTCCTGCAGGAAGTGAAGCCCGGTGACCTGCACGAATTCAGCCGCAAGTCCGAATTCGGGATTGCCTATGTCGGAGAGGGCTACAAGGATATGCCGACCTGCAAGGAGAACGCCAACCACCACTGGCACTTCCCGCGCTTCGAGCTGGTGGCCTGCCCGAAGGAGTGGATGGCCAACTACAGCTTCAAGGGCCTCGGCGAGAAGCTCGTGCTGGATAAGCCGGGCGCCGAGGGCGGCAGCGGCGGCGTGCAGCGCATCAACTGGGATTCCGTCTACACCCCGGAACGCCGCTGCATGAGCGGTGGTTGATAGGCCACACAAACGCCCGGTCGGGCGTCCCCAATGTTAAATTGCTTGGCTGGCTGGGCCTGGCGGGTTAGGCTCTGGCATCACGTGCAAGGAGTGCACCATGCAACACGGCCAGCTCGTCTTCCTCGTCCATGGTTACAGCATCAACCGGACCGGTACCTACGGCCAGCTGCACCGCCAGCTTGAACGCCGCGGCTTCGCCCCCCGGGAAATCCAGCTCGGGCGCTACGTCTCCCTCGATGACGACATCGAACTGCGCGACCTGGCGCGAGCGATGGACCGGGCGGTCTGTGCAGCGCTAAGGCCGTTGCCAAGCGGCACGCCCTTCCATATGCTGACCCACAGCACCGGCGCGCTCATCGCCCGGCACTGGCTGCTGGAGCACTACAGCCAGCGGCGCTATCCCCGTTCGCGGCTTGGCAACCTCGTGTTCCTCGCCGGGCCACACTTCGGTTCCCGCCTGGCGCACCATGGCCGCAGTGTGATCGCGCGGGTCTGGCGGCAGGGTGATGTCGGCCAGCGCGTGCTCAGTGCGCTGGAACTTGGCAGCCAGTACGGCTGGGAGAGTAGCCTGCGCCTTGCCGCCGAGGCGGACTTCTTCGGCAGCCGCGGCATCCGGCCATACTGCCTCAGTGGTGACCGCACCAGCCGCGACCTGCTGCGCCATGTGGGACTGCTGCGTGAGAAGGGCAGCGACGAAGTGGTGCGCCTGGCCAGTGCCAACCTCAACTTCCGCCACTACCGGCTGGACATGCTGCGAGACGAGCTCTTCGACCACGCCGCCCCTGCCGCCCAGCTCAGCGGCATCCCCTTTGCGGCACTGCGCAACTACACCCACAGCGGTGCTGGCAACTCGATCCTGCAGTCCATCTCCGCCGTCGAGCCGCCCGACTGGTCGATCAAGGCTGACAGCCAGGACGGCCGGCGGCTCAACCTCAAGCTGATTGTGCACCTGCTGGCCAGCCCGACTGACAATGCCAGCTACGCTGCCAACCGCGAGCTGCTTGCCTCGCTGACTGACAGTGAGTCACAGCGCCTGAGCGACTGCGCCCAGCTGCAGCTGCGCTTCCTCGACCGCGACGGACGCCCGGTGGAGGACTACTTCGTGGAGTTCGGCGAGGCCCGGCGTGTGACGGAGCGTGACCGCTATGGCCTTGAGTTCCAGCGCATGGAAATCACCCAGTCAAAGGCGATCACGCATATCCACCGCAACAGCCGTAACCCGCACATCCTCACCCTCTTCATTGACCGCTCGCTTCTTACTCGCGAAGCAAGCTACGGCATGCGGGTATTCGTCGAGGGCCAGCGCCTGCTGCACTGGGATCCGCAGGCCAGCGAGACTGACAGCGCGATCACGATCAAGGGAGAGCACCTGTTGGACCATCTGCTGCCGCGCCATTCAACGACACTCGTGGATGTCACGCTGGACCGCGTGCCGGCCCGCGCTCTTTTCCAGTTCGATTCGGCTGCCAGCGTGCATGACGACGTGGCGCTGGAGGCCTTCATTGAGCAGGAGTTGCTCGCCTTCAGCCGCAGCCGCGCCTACCGCGCGTTGGACGATGCCGGCCGCCGCAGGGCACTGTCACGGCTGGAGCGCCGCCTCGAATCGCAGCGGCCTGAGCTGCGCGAGCGCTTCCGGCACGACTACCACGTGCAGTGGGAGCGCAGCGGGCGGATCAGGCGCAGCGCACTGGATGGCTGAAACCGGGCCTGTGTGCAATAGAATATCCCTATGGCTGACCACCCGCCGCTGGATGTGCTGCGCCTTGGGCGCCTCGGCTGGCCGCAGTGCTACAGCCGCCAGCTCGAGCTGCACACCGCGCGGCGCATGGACGAAATCCCCGACACCCTGGTCCTCGTGGAGCACGATCCGGTGATCACGCTCGGGCGCAGCGGGGACAGTGCCAACCTGATCGTTGACAGGGAGCACCTGGCGGAGCTCGGCGTCGGCTGGCAGGAGATCGAGCGCGGCGGGGACATCACCTACCACGGCCCCGGCCAGCTCGTCGGCTACCCCGTTGTCAACCTGCGCGCGCGCGGCATGAGCGTGCGTGAGCTGATGCACGGCCTCGAGGAGGCGATCATCCGCACCCTGCATGAATGGGGCATTGACAGCGAGCGCATCCCCGGCCTGACCGGCGTGTGGGTCGGTGAGGTGAAGCTGGCCGCGCTTGGCGTGGCGGTGCGCGGCGGGGTGAGCTACCACGGCCTGGCGCTGAATGTGACAACGGACCTGAGTTTCTACGACCTGATCATCCCCTGCGGGATCACCGGCAAGCAGGTCGGCAGTATTGAAAGCATCAGCGGGCAGTCGCCCACGCTGGATGAAGTCGGCAACGCGCTGGAGCGCGAGTTCCGCGAGGTGTTCGGCTACCGCAGTCCGGAAGGCGATTACCAGGCTGACCTGTGGGAATAGTGGTCAGTAGTCAGTATTCAGTATTCAGATTGCTTCGCGTTTCTTTCTGCTTGATTGAATCTGAATTGCCAGTTGGCCCGCCGTATTATTCGTTTTCCTGACTTCTGCCTGTTACCTTCTGCCTGTTACCTTCTGCCCACTGACCACCGACCACTGACCACTGACCACAGACCACTCTCTACTGAAAAGGCCCCGGTTGCCCGGGGCCTTTGTTGTCTGCTTCTGTTCCAGTGAGTCGGTCTGTGCCTACTCGCCGGGGTTCCAGGTCTGGCGCTTGTAGTAGAGGTCACCCTCCACGTAGTTGTTGCGCTGGCTGTACTTGTTGAACAGGTTGATGTAGTTGTCATCCTGGTCGATGAAGCCGAGGTCGCAGGTCACGCAGTGCTGGTAGCTCTCACCGGCCGTCACCGAATTGCTCGAGGAGATGTTCGGGATCAGGTTGGCAGGGTTGGACCAGGTGGTGTCCGGGCGCTGGCTGTAGCGCCAGGAACCGGTCAGCTGGGCGGACTGCTCAATCAGGTCGACTTCCATGTCCAGGTTGCTCCACAGCGAGACGGCCTTGCCGGTCGGGGAGAACACGATCTGCGGGTCCTGCCCGGTGAGGATCGTCTCCTGGGTGAAGTTGTTGAGGTCGATGATGAAGTCGCCTTCCTCAAGCACGTTCTTGATCCAGCTGGTGCCGCTCCACATGTAGACGACCGCGTCACTGATCGGAGCATTGCCGAAGCCGGTGTCCACCACGCGCACCTCAGCGTTGACGACGATCGGCACGTTGCTGTTGGGGTCAATGTCCACCACCATCACGTCACCGCCGTAGCCGGACGGGCCGCCGGTCCAGCCGTCGACGCGGTTGGGACGGGTGAAGTAGTAGAACTTGAGGTCATCACTGTTGCTGTCAGCCTGGCCGACGGCGGCGACGGCCCACTGGGATCCGTCACTCTCGTTGATCGTGATGTCGCACTGCCAGATCTCCGGGTTGCCATCCGCGATCTTCGAGGGCAGGGTCCAGCTGCCGGCCGCAGCACGCTCGGTGTAGAACAGCTTCTCACCACCGTTGTCAGTCGCATAGCAGACCGCGAAGTAGTCATCGGTTGCGGAGTAGTCGAGGCCGATGCCGTACAGCTCGGTGATGCCCGTGTTGGCGATCGTGGTCTGGGTCCAGGTGCTGGGGTCGCTGTCCTTGTCGCCATGCAGTTCGTACAGGGCGTTGGGGGTGCCGAACACCAGGTGGATGTTATTGCCACGGGCCACGGCCTGCGGGTGGTACTTGCGGTCCGGGTTCGAAAGGATCGTGTTCAGGTCGGTGGTGATCCAGGAGCTGCCGTTCCAGCTGGTGTAGTTCAGCGCCGTGCCGCGGTCCACGGAGAAGATGCGCGGCACTTCCTCGCCGGGCATGCGCACACTGGCGGTGTCACTGGCGGTCACGCCGCCACCGATCTGGCCGGAGCCGGGGAAGACCTGCGGAGTGGCATAGAGGAAGTTCTCATTTGTGGTACGGTTCGGCGGGACTGCGCTGTCCTGGGCCTTGACCGCGAACTTGTAGCGCTGGTCATTGGTCAGGCCGATCACCGTATGGCTGGTGATGCTGCTGTCAAACACTTCCTGCGGGTTGTCCCAGTCGAAGTCCTCGGTGTCCTCGACGTAGTACAGCAGGTAGCTGACCGGCGGGTTCGTCGCATCCACCGCACTGTACCACCTCACGGCGACCGTCTGGTTGTCAGGCTCGGCGCTCTTGATACCCTCGCCCTGGAACCAGGCCGGGGGAGTATTGTCAACGCCGGCCATCGGGGTTGCGCTGAGGAAGTTCTCATTTGTGGTTTCGTTGCCGACGCTGTCCTGGGCGCGCACACCGAAGTCGTAGCTCACGCCGTTCGTCAGGCCGTTGATCATCTTGCTGGTGCCGCTCTGGCCGGTCAGCTGGGGGGTGCTCCAGTTGATGCCGGTGCCGGTCTCCGCGTAGTAGATGTTGTAAGTCACGGGGTCGTTCTGGCTGTCAGCCGCAATGAACCACTCAACGTTCACGCTGGCGTCGCCGGGGGTGGCGGCCTTGATGCCGATGTCCGAGCCGGACCACTCGGGGGGCGTGGTGTCACCGGCGGTGGCATTGCTCCAGATGTTGGAGTAGGGGCTTTCATCGGTACCGGTCATGGCCGTGACGGCGAAGTGCCAGATGCCGGCGGTGCTGATCGAACTGGGCACGATGTAGTCGGTGCCGGTGATCAGCGAGCCGTCGACCTGCTGTGCGCCGGACATGCTCGGGAAGCCACTTACATAGACGTGGTAACCGTCAGGGGTGCCGGTGGCCGGAGGATCCCAGCTGAGCTGGAAATTGTCACCGTTGACCAGGCCGGTCAGGTTTTGCGGGGCGCTGCCGCCACCGCCGGAACCGCCGAACTGAATGGCATTGGAATGGGCGGAGGCCGGGTTGCCGTTGTCAAGCGCGGTCACCGCGAACCAGGTGCCATCCAGCGGGTTGTTCAGGCTGAATTCAAAGCTGTAGAAACCGCCGGCTGAGGGCTTGATGTGGTCCTCATAGTCGAGGCTGCTGCCGGTGCCGGAGAAGCTGCCGGCTTCCGTGGCTGCACTGTCGATGCGGTACTGGGAAACCTGGTTGTTGTAGTTGACGCCGATCGGGGTGATGTCGGAGATGTTGATCACGCCGTTGCTGTCGCCATCGGTCGGCTCCGCCTTGAACCAGTCGGTGTCGGTGTTGCTCTTGCCGAGGTAGATGCCGATCGGGGTGATGTCTGAGATGCCGACCTGGCGGTTCTGGTCGTAGTCACCGGTGTTGCGGTAGTTCCAGACCAGCTTGCTCGGGTCGATTCCGTCCCAGCGTAGCGAGTTGACGGGGCTCTGGGCCACGGCGGAAGTACCGCGGCCGAGCATCAGGGCCGGGCCGTCCGCGAAGAACACCTCGGCCAGCTCGACATCGCCGGCGATCGCATCGCGGCCGCCGATGGTGCCGATGCCCATCGCCACAAGGCCGGGCTCGCTGGTCACGGCGACGAACATGCTGTCGCCCGCGATTTCGCGGCCAGCGCCGGAAGTCACCGGACGCACGCTGGCGGGGTCGTAGGCCAGGTGCAGGTAGGCGTGGTTGCCGGGCTCAAGCCCGCTGCCGAGTACGCGCACGTAATGTCCGCCGTCCGCATCCTCCACCTGCAGGCTGAGCTGCGCGGTGAGGTCGACGATGCTGCGCTCGCTGTCATCCACCGCGACCACCATGTAGCTGCCGCTGCGGGCCGCATCCTGGTAGCCATGCACGGGCCAGCTGTCAGCCGCGGAGTCGAGGCCGTCAAGCCCGCCACCGCCGCCGCCGCAGGAGGCAAGCACGGACAGTGCCGCGGCCGCCAGCAGGGTAGTCAGTCTGCCAAGTAATCTTTCTGTCATAACCATCAATCCTCGCAGTTCTGGTCTGTGGGAATATTGGGGTCAAAGCGATTCTTAATCAGCCGTTAATGATAACAACTTTTAACCCGTTCTGTATGCACCACATGCCCTGCACCCGCTTCTGTACTGAAAGTCCGAAGCTTTCCCATGGTGCCGCATGTCCATCAGCTTAATAGACGATCAGGCAATTGCGTGGTTACATGGAAGTGGGAATGTGAAACCTACCCCGGGAAGGGATCGATGCTGAGGCTGACGTTGACGTCGCCGCCGTTCACCACCACCTGCTGGGTGTTCGGGTAGGTGTAGTTCTCCTGCCCGAAGCCGGCGCTGCCACGTACTTCCAGCGTATATGTGCCGTCCGGCACGCCGACGATCTGGTAGCCGCCGTGCGGGGCCGTCTCCAGTGAGGTCACCGCGCTGAAGTTGCCCGGCGTGAGCACCACGAGGAACTTCTTGTCCGGCTCCTGCTCATCCTGGCTGATCAGTCCGCTGACCGTATGCGTATCGGCACTGATGAATGTGTTCAGCACGTACTCGGCATTGCTGTCCGCCGTGAACTGGTCGCCGAGGTCGCCGCGGATCCCGATGCGGTATGTGCCGGTTGTCGGTGCCACGAAATGCACCAGCTCGATGTTCGTGAAGTAGATGCGGAAGCTGCTCCACTGCTCGTCAAATGTATTGAGCGGGTCGCTCGTCACTCCCGGCGCGTACATCAGGATGTCCAGGTCGTTGAAGGTATATGGCGGGGTGAAGTGGTTGATGAACTCATACTCCATCGTGGCGGTGAAATGGTCCCCGGCCGTCAGGTCGATGCAGTAGAAATCCCAATGGTCCTGTGCCTCGCCGATCTCAAGCATCTCCGGCACGTAGTCGTCATGCGTAGAGGCGTGATAGCTGCCGACACCGATCGGATAGCAGGTATCAAGCGTGTCGTTGTCCTCGAAGTCGTCGTAGATCGGGTAGTCCCCGCCGTTGCCCTGGGTGATGCTGGACTCCAGCCCGGCGATGTTGATGTCACGGCCATCCACCACGATCACGGCGATGTAGACGAACTTGGCCGGGCTCGTGATGTCGAGGCCCTGCCAGTCAGCCGGCAGCACCTGCGAGGTGGACAGCTTCTGCCCGACCAAGTGCCAGCGATTGCTGTTGTAGTCAGCCAGCATGACGTAGTAGTAGTCATCCAGCTTGCCCTGGTAGAGGTTGACCTTGATCGATTCCAGGTCCTGCGGGTTGTTCAGCGGGAATCGGTACACCGCCCAGGCGGTTGGGGCCTCTACAGTGCTGGTAAGCACGCTGACGGTCGGAATGGTCTCATGCACCGCGAAGCCCGGAGCGCCACAGTCTGAAAATGCCTGGGTGCCGTCGAGGGTCTCGATCGCATTCACCTGGCGGGAATAGTGCAGCTCATCCAGCGGGAAGGACGGCGCATCAGCACTGAGGCTGGCCGATTCGGGAGCAGTCGTGGCATCAGCGGAGCCACAGGACGCGAGGTTCAGCGCTGCACAGAGCAGCGCCAGCAAGCCCAGTCCGATCCCAGCCAGTCCTCGCGTCATGGATTCTCCTTCTCAGTTCGCCCTTACACTAAATAACATGACGCAGGCTGGAGTCAATGGTTACGCAGAACACAAGCGCATGTTCGATCTGGGTTGATTCTCAGTCCAGCAGGGAGGGGTCAAGGAAGTATTCCAGCTCGCTGATGGTTTCATCCAGCAGCATTTCCACAATGCTGCCATCCTCATCGCGGAATACATCAAGGCTGTAATCGCGGTTGAGGTACTTGAAACCATAGGATGCAGGCTTGCCAGATCCCTTGATCGCAAACACCTCAGGGCTGGCCTTGAAGTCCTTCAGAACTCGCTGGAAGTTGCGGAAGAAATCCTGTTGCTCCCGCTTCTGCTGGCGATAACTCGGGCCTTCCATGCTGAATCGCCCGAGGGGTTCATCCCATTCGTAGAAGTAGCTCCAGAAATAGTCGCTCAGCCTGCCGCCGATTGGAGCGATCCCGCGAAAGACCCACTTTCCATCAGGGGTGTGCAGCAGGTCCAGCGACCCATAGAAACTCCAGATCTGCTGGGGCCAGCTCTCACCGGATATGTCCTCCATCACGGGCTCTAGCCTGCGATCATCCGTCATCCTGAAAACATAAGCCCCGCCGCCATAGCTGATGCCGGACATGCCGGAAACCACAAGCTCACTGCGGCCATCGCCGGTCAGGTCCAGCAGCCAGACGTACTCCGCGGAGACAGGCGGGAACTCCAGGGTCTGCAGAAGCTCCGGTTGGCCGGATGAAGTGTCGTACAGCTCCAGGTAGCCTTTGGCAATCCCATACACGGCGATCTCAAGTGAGTCATAGCGCTCGTCCGGATTGCCAACGATAGGGTTGCCCTGCGGGCCATCCAGCAGGTGCTCCTCAGCCCGGTAGCCGCCGAGTCCGTCCATCCCATCCCAGCCGAACTTCACATGCGCAGCCGGATGGTAGCGCAGCAGGAAATCGGGGCGGCTGTCCTCATCCGGGAAGCGCTGCAGGAAGTCAGTCTCATTGGCCAGCAGACCCATGCCCACCGGGATCGGCAGTGCCGCCGGTGTGTCCAGTGGGTTCAGCTCATACTGCGCGAGGGCAGGGGAGCAGATCAGCGTTGCCAGCAGTAAGCCGCAAATTATTACCAGTTTCATTTCAGGCCTCCTGCGTATCCTTGAGGATGATCCTGCCGACGGGGTTGTCAGCCAGCCCGTCACCTTCCACGATCATGCGCAGATCTTCGATAAGTTCATTGTTCAGGCTGCCATCGTCATTCACGAAGGGCACAAGGCTGTAGCTTTCGCCATCAATCGTGCAGGTGTACTGCTGGTAGTAGTCATCGGTCTCGCGCCTGAACTTCTTCGGGTCCTGCTTCAGCAGCTTCACCTGCCTGTACAGCTCCGCATAGAAGCGGTCCTCGGATTCGTAGTAGCCCGGTGCGAAGTCCGGGTCCCAGCTCCAGGCATTGTCAGCCTCGCTGAAGCTTACGATATCGCGGTAGTAGTAGCCGGCCGCGCTGAAGAACAGCGGGAAGATCAGCTGCAGCTCCCAGTCTCCATCGTTGTCATAGTCGGTAAGTTCGACGGTGCCATGCGCGCTCCACAGCGAGCTGGCGTAGTCCGTCGGTTCGCCCGATTCCCCGAAGTAGTTGAAGCTGCCATCCGGCAGCACGGTGAACAGGACCACGCCGCCGCCGCTGCCGGCCCCGGTCATCCAGGATGCGATCACATCCAGCAGGCCGTCGTTGTTGGCATCCAGCACGAACACCGTGCCTATATATTCATGGCCCAGCTCGTGGCTTGCCACTTCCACGAAGCTGCCATCCGGCTTCTTCAGGTATGAGCTGATGCAACCAAGGCCCCACATCTCATCTTCCTCGTAATGGATCCCGATCCCGATGCAGACCTGCCCGGCTGTGCTCGCATAACCGGCCTGCTTGTGCTTCGTGTTATGGCCAGCCCAATCGGCTGGGGGAATCATCTTCTGCTCGCCGAAGAAGGGGTCGAGGTCCTCAATATATTGCTGTTCGAGGCGGCGGCGCATGTTTGATCTCAGTGTCAAAAGACAACTGAGACTTGTGCCGGGGCGTGAGGCATCCTGGGCGGCGATCACATCCGGGGCCGGGCTGCATTCCAGCAGGGCATTGGACTCGGTGACATCCTCCAGCGCATATCCCTGGTCGAGGGCCTCGAAATACTGGGCGAAGGCGGGCTGGATCTGGCTTGTAAGCATTATCAAGGCGCAAATGGCCATCTTCAGGCAGGGATAACGCGCAAAAATCACACTCATGACACCTAATAATAGGTCATTATTCAGAATAAATTAATGAAGATAGCAGCAATGGGGCGAAATCCGTGGCAGGACTCCATTAATCATTGCTCTTGGCTTCCATGTACGGCCTGTTCAAGCTGATATCTAAAGTCCAAAATCAGAAAAACTGCTGTCTTTTCTCTTACCCAAGGCTAATTCGAAAAGTGAACTTCAATATTTTCAAAAATAAGCTTGACAAAGTTGAAATTGCTGGTTATCATCCTCATGTGATGTTCAGAAACAACAAAAAAGCCAACCGGCTGATCTCCGAATGTCCCGTATGCAGCGGGCAGCTCTCAGTGACGCACCTGCGTTGCAACGAGTGTGACACCGAGCTCAACGGCGTATTCATGGCCAATGAGTTCGCCCGCCTGCCGCACGACAAGCTGGAGTTCCTGCGGACCTTCCTTTCCTGCCGGGGCAACCTGAAGGAAGTGGAGGCCGTGCTGAACATCAGTTACCCCACGGTCCGTGGACGGCTTGACCAGCTGCTGGCCAGCCTCGGGATGGGCGATGGAGCCTATGCCGGTGAAGCAGCAGCGGCAGCCGCCGGTGATGACGAAGATGAAGAAAGCCGCGAGGAGATCCTGGCGGCGCTGGAGCGCGGTGAGCTGACGGTCGAGGAGGCCGAAAGCCGCCTGCGGGATTGACGCGGTAGCGTCTACAGGGATGGAAGCAAGATGGTAGTCAGTGTTGAATACATGTATGAGGATGTCTCGGCAGTCGAGCTGGGACGATTGGGTGAATTGATCACTTCCCTGCAGCAGCAGGGTTGGCAGCCGCTGGAGCAGTCCGAGATGCAGTTCGTTCCGCAGATGCTTGGCGTCGATGGCAACGACGCCTGCCTGCTGTGGATGAAGCGCCGGGCGGATTACCCCATGCGCGCCGCCGCCGCATAGATCAATTGGAGAGGAATACTATGAGCAGAGAAAAGATCAAGATTCTGGAAATGGTGCAGGAAGGCCGGCTGACCCCCGAGGAGGGGCTGAGGCTGATCGAGGCCCTGCATGACTCCGAGAACCGTGGCGGCAGCCGCAGCACCGGCTCTGCCGGGGCCGCGAAGTTCGACATCCCGAACATCAAGCTGCCGAAGATTGACTTGAAGGACATCGGCGAGGTGGCGGTTGAATTCCAGAACACCCTCGTTGACACCTTCAAGCGCACCCAGCGCCAGTACAAGCGCTCCAAGGCCTCGCGCTACACCGAGCTCAAGGACTTCCCCGTCAAGGTGGAGGTGCCGGAGGCCATCAAGCGCTGCAACCTGACGCTCGACATCCGCGCCGGCCGCGTGAAGGTCAAGGCCGGTGAGAGTGGCGGCCCGCTGATCCAGGGCAAGGTCAAGCGCACGCCGACCGAGCCGGTGATCATCAGCGACGTGAAGGGTGGCAAGGCCGACGTGACGCTCAAGCACAGCATCGGGCGCAGCGGTCTGAAGCTCAACCCGGACATGGCCTATGTCGCCAGCCTGCACAATGCGGCCGCCGATGCGCACTTTGACCTGAGTGAACTCGACATCAAGGACCTCGAGATTGACAACCAGGCCGGCAACATGGTGGTGCAGCTCGGCTCCCGCGAGGACCGCGTGGAGATGGACGTGCGCAACAACGCCGGCAGCATCACGCTGCACATCCCGGAGGATTACGCCCTGCGCCTTGAGGCGACCGGCAGCCTGTCCAAGCTCAACCTGGAGAAGTACGGGCTGGAGCTGGTGGATGGCCTCGCCGAGAGCAGCGACTGGGATGACAACCCGCGTGGTGTAAGTGTGCACCTCAGCCAGAACGTGGCGGCCTTCCTGATCGAGTGGAAGCGCCGCGACGGGATCGACCTCAAGGCCAACGGCCACCGCACGGAGGCAGAGGCTGACCTCGGCCCGGCTGCGGACCTTGACGACCTCGACGACGAACTCGATGAGCTGGATGATCTCGAGGACTTCGAGGATGAGGACGAGATCCTGGCTGACGACGACATCTAGATGACAACGGGCCGGATGTACATCCTCCGGCTCAGTGTGTGTGTCTGCGATGGGCTGCCTGCCGCGGCCCATCGCCTTTTTTCTGGGGGATGGGGAATGCGGTATGCGGGATGAGGTTTGTCATCTTGCTTCGAGCTGTCCCGGTACAAGTGCCCATCCCACATCCCTCATACCTCATCCCACAAAAAAGGCGCCGGGCTGAATCGGCGCCTCTTACAAAGCTGTCAACTCGTACTCCCTTTTCGGTTTCTGAAGACTGCTAATGTGAACTGGTACATAGAGAGACCACAGCTGCTGCGAAATTGTTCTAGGAAAAAGGGGAACTGTTTCGCGTCTTTTTGGGGGGAACACTTTCAGGGCAAAGAAAAAAAGTGAACCCCGATGCGTCGCGGGGTTCACCAGGTCAGGAGTTGCTGTGTCTTGAAAACTTATCGTTTCGAACTGGTAATGATCCAGACGTCCTACTGCCCCGGCTGTTCGGAAAACCGTGGGAATTTTCCTCGGCGCTGTAACCGATCAGGCAGCCACAGCCACATCAGTCCATGAGGAACCTATTCCTAGGAGCAGATATGCGACGACTGAAAATGGCATTACTTGTAATGGCGGGACTGCTGGCTGCGGCTGCAGCGGCAATGGCACAGGGCAGTGACGCTCATCCAGCACGGCACTTCGGGCATGGAGACGGAGCGGCGGGGAAGCTTGACATGGAAAAGCTGCACGAGCTGTTGATGAGCGACAGTGGTTTCCACTTCTTCGGCCGCTTGGACAGCCTGTCAGAAGGGAGCTTCAGCTTCAGCCCCTACAAGCCGGATTTCGCACCGGACTGGATCAAGCGCGATCTTCCCGGCAGCACCCAGGTGATGTTCGATGGGGATACGCGCTTCATGGACATTGATGGCCCGGCGGACAGCTCAATCCTTTCGGAAGGTAAGAGCTACGCGGTGCTTGGTCGCAGGCAGGATGGGGGAGTGCTGGCAATCCTGGTCGGTGACGAAGACCACGTTCGTGACCACCTGCAGCGGATGCAGCAGCATGCGGGCCTGCACATGGCGCACGGGCATCCCTACATCGGCAAGCTGACGCAGTCCGGAGACGGTAGCCTGGGGATCGTGACCTATGTCCCTGCCGAACTTGAGCAGCTGCGTGAGGAACATGGCCTGCAGCAAATGATGAGTGAGGGCCAGGCAATGAGTTTCATCGTGGACGGCGAGACCGGGTTTGGCCTTCCCGGTGAGGATGTTGACGGCAGCTCCTTCTCCGTTGGAGATGTCGTGGTCGTGTTCCCGGCCGCTGATGATGAAGGGCGTGCGGTACAGGTGCTTGGCTACGAAGCAGCGCGTGAGCACCTGCACCGGATGCTGCAGATGCACCTGAAGGAGCTTGAGCAGCACTCCAACTGATGGTTCTGCTAGACTGGATCCGGAGGGCAATCCTCCGGGTCCGGATTGATTTCCATGCAACACAGCCTCACGCCAAGCATGATCCTGGACAGCCTCGCGCTGGATGGCTGGTTGCGCGCCGGAACATCTGCAGAGTCCGATGCTGCCCTCCTGCAGCAACAGGACGAGCATGACCTGGCGGAGATCCGCAATGGCAACCATGATGCGTATTCACGCATCATCGGCAGGCACCAGGCGCACATTGCCAGGATGATGTGGCGCTTCTGCCGTGAGCACGGCAGGCATGAGGAACTGGTGCAGGATGTGTTCGTCGAGGGCTGGAACAGCCTGCCGGGCTACCGGGGGAAATCGCCGCTGCGGCACTGGCTGTCTCGGATTGCCACCCGGCGCGGATATGCCTTCTGGCGTGAATCAGACAGGCAGCGCATGCGTCATGCTGGTGCGGTGGATTTGCAGTGCCTGGTTGCCAGGGATGGCAAGGAGGCCGAAAGTGAACAGTTGCATGCGTTGCTGATGCAGTTACCACGGGCAGACAGGCTGGTACTTGTACTGCGCTACATCGAAGGCTACAGCGTCAGTGAGACTTCTGGCCTGACGGGCTGGAACAGTGCAGTGGTCAAGGTGCGCAGCCAGCGGGCCAGGGCGAAACTGGCAAAGCTGGTTTCGCAGCAGGAATGGCAATGAAGAAGGACATGGACAGCATGCTTGCCAGGGCAGGTGCCGAACAGGCACCGCAGCCTGATGTGCGCGCGGCGGTGATGGCAAGGATCAACACAGGTCAGCAGACAGGAAGCGATCGCATCTGGCAACTGGCCGGAGTGCTATCCCTGTGTATCGGGCTCGGTAGCATGCTGCTGGCGATCCCGCTCTTGAATGGGTTTGGCAGTCCGCTGGCTGAACTGGCAATGGTGGCACTGGGACGATGAGTGAATCCACTGACAGCAGTGCAGGGCAGGGCCGGTCAAACGGATGGAAACACCTGCTCGTGGTACTGGCAATCTTCGTCGGAGGATTTGCCTGCGGCTTTGCGGTCTCGCTCTACGTGCTGCACCGTGGCATCCAGCGCGTGGTGTTCGAGCAGGACATACCGGACAGCGGACGGATCACCACGGCGCTGGATAGCATGCTGGAACTGAGCGACGAGCAGGAACTGAAGATCCACAACATCCTCGACGAGGAGTTCTCGGTGCTCAGGGTGCAGCGCAAGGCCAGCATGGAACGGATGCTGGAACTGCACGGCCAGATCATTGACAGGATCTCCCAGGAGCTTGATATGGAGCAGCGTGAGAAGCTGCACAGGCACCTGACACATATTGAGCAGCTGGTGGATCCAGAGGGCAAGCACCTCGACCACATGCAGCAGATGCATGATCACATGCACGGCGAGGGGCACTAGGAGGCCTGGCGCAAGCCGGACATGGAGGCCAAGCTGTAAGCTTGGCAATTGCCAGGCAAACTGCCTGGCCTCCATTCGGGGGTCGAGCGCCAGCTAAGCGCGAAGCGCGGGCATTCAGCCCGCCGGACTGTGATCGGTCAGTCAACGGAGAGACGTGAAGAAATGAATGGAATCAATCCTGAAGCAAGGGCAATGTTCCTGGCAGCGGTCATTTCACTGCTTTGTCTTGGTTTGGCGTTCTGGTACTCGCAAATCAAGGCTCCCGAACGCGAAAGCATTATTGAGGCTCAACATCGAGTGCGAAACAGCTTTGTATTTGTAGACTGATTGTCAATATAGGGAAGCCGCTGCCAAGGGCGGGGTAGCGGTGGCGCCTCGCGGCGTAGCGGGTTTGTCACTGGATTATCCCGACAATGTTGTAAGGTCCCTTGAAGAAGAAAAACATGAGCAGTATGCAGAATATGGCAAGTTGGCAGGTGGTTGCCAATGTTTCCTTCTGCATATCCTTGAGGAACACGAGCACTATCAGCTTCACTGCAAGCAGGAGACTAATCAGTGCTGAGCAGAGAAACGCTGGCCACATCGTTGCAAACGCATCATTGACAAGCATGGGATAGTCTGAGTTTGCGAGCATGGATCGGCTGAAGAACAGTAACATCGCTGTTGTCAGAACAAGAAACACAGAGACCGCTTTAAGCAACTTCGACCTCCCAATGCCAAGCTTGCGCTTGACGCCCGTCGCCTGACTTGCGTCAGGCCTCCGTTGCCAGACTTACGTCTGGCCTCCGAGCCCGGCTTGCGCCGGACCTCCTATTCCCCGACCAGCCTGTTCGCCTGTGCGAGGCTCTCAAATGTGCCGGCATCCGTCCACCAGCCTGACAGCACGCTGTAGCTCACCATCCCCTGTTCCACGTAGTGCTGGTTGACATCACTGATCTCCAGCTCGCCGCGTCCACTGGGCCTGAGCGTCGAGATCACGTCGAACACGCCGTTGTCATACATGTAGACGCCGATCACTGCCAGGTTGCTCTCGGGCTCCTTTGGCTTCTCAACGATCCTGGTGATCCTGTCACCTTCCACGGTGGCAACACCGAAGCGCTGCGGATCGTCCACTGGCTTCAGCATCAGGCGCGTGCTGCCCGCCGGGGCCTCGCTGAAATCTCGCACGGCATCCGTGATCGGGTCCTCGAAGATGTTGTCACCGAGGATCACGCACATCCGGTCACTGCCCACGAAGTTGCGCGCCAGGCCGAGCGCCTGGGCGATGCCGCCGGCTTCATCCTGCACCTTGTAGGTGAAGCGGCAACCGTAGTCCTTGCCGCTGCCCAAGAGGCCGACCACCGCACCCATGTGCTCGGTGCCGGTCACGATCAGGATGTCCTGCACGCCGGCCTCGATCAGCTTCTCGATCGGGTGGAAGATCATCGGCTTGCGCCCGACCGGCAGCAGGTGCTTGTTGGTCACGCGTGTGAGCGGGAACAGGCGGCTGCCCGTGCCGCCGGCGAGGACGATGCCCTTGACTGTATGCGCCATTGCTCAATCTTACATCGAAGCAAGCGCTAGAATCCCCCGGATGCAGCTGATCCTCGCCTCACAGTCACCGCGCCGCCGTGCCCTGCTGGACAGCATCGGCGTCACTTACACCGTGGAAACCGGCCCGGAGCTCGATGAGGACGCCGTGCTGGCTGATGAAAGCATTGGGGACTACTCTGCGCGCATGATTGAGCTGGCACGCCGCAAGGGCCAGCCGATCAGCCAGTCCAATCCCGACAGTCTGGTGCTCAGTGCGGACACCATGGTGCTGCTGGACGAGCATCGCCTGGGCAAGCCGCTGGACCATGCCGATGCCCTGCGGATGCTGTCCCTGCTGTGTGGCAATGTGCACTACGTTGCGACCGCGGCTGTTCTGCAACGCGCATCCGATGGCCTGCTGCTGAGCGGTATCGAACGCACCGAGGTGGAATTCCGCCCGCTGCCGGAGGATGCCCGCCGGCGGTACCTCGAACGGGCCCAGCCCTGGGACAAGGCCGGGGCCTACGCCATCCAGGACCTCGGCAGCCTGCTGGTGGAGAGAATCAGCGGGGACTATCCCAACATCGTCGGCCTGCCGCTTGTCATGACTGCGCAAATGCTGGAAAAAGCTGGCATGCAGGTCCTCTGATTCGCTAATTTCTCGCTTCTTGATTGAAATTTAACCGACTGTCGATGCAGATTCGCCGGTTTTAACTGGATTTATTTTTTATTATTTGTAAAGGATAGGTTAATTGTGTAAACTGTAGGTGATGGCTCCCTGGAACAACAGGACCAGCCAGTCATCGGGAGTTATAGGGAAGGCAATTAAGGAACACCTCGAGGAAGGGGAGCTCCTGCTCAATGATGTCCTGGTCACGCGTGACAGAGCCCTTGCCCTGACAGACCGAAGGCTGCTGGAATTCAGCCTGCGCAACAATTTCCTCAAGCGCAGTGTCCGCGTGCGCGAAGTCCCATTCAAGGAAATCTGCGGCCTCGAGGTCGACGACCTCTGTCCGCACTACATCAACGGCACCCGCCCCTCAGGCTTCAAGCTGAAGCTGACCAATGCCCAGGGCCAGGTGATCGCCGAATGGTTCGGCGAGAATGACGCGATCGACACCGCCTTCCAGCTGCTGCTGGAGCTGCAGTACCAGCTGCACCTGCAGCATGACCGCGTGCTGGTGGACATGCCGGCCTGGCGTGAGCGCAGTGAGCTGCCGGACGAACTGGGGCGCAAGCTCAACTTCATGCTCGAGCAGGATGAGTGCATCCGCTTTGAGCTGCAGGGCAAGAACGGCCGTGCCATCTGCGTGACGGACCAGCGCCTGATCCTCGTGCGCCGCGACCGCGAGGCCAGCAGCATCTGGGGTGAGAACAGCGTGATCGAGATCCCATACTCCCGCCTCGACCGCATCCTGACTTCCTCGCAGATCGTCAACCCGCAGATCGTGATGCACATGGCGGTCTACTTCGAGCGTTTCGGTGAACCGCTGCCCGGCGGACGCGCTGAGCACTTAAGCGTGCTTGGTGCGCACTGGACGGACGTGCTGCACCTTTCGCTGGTTGCCATCGCGCTGAAGCACAGCCTGCGCCAGAGCTACGTGGCCGGGCTGGTCGGGCTGAGCTGACAACTCAGTAATCAGTAGTCAGTGGTCAGTAGTCAGATTGCTTCGCGTTGCTTCCTGCTTGATTGAATCTGAATTGCCAGGCATGACCCGCCGTGTTCATATTTCCTCTGCCTTCTGCCTGTTACCTCTGCCCACTGACCACAGACCACTGACCACTTCCAACTAAAAGTTCAGTGAGATCTTGCCCTTCGGTTGTGTGCGTGGTGGGACCGCCGGCGGTGAACTCTGCAGGATCATCCGGCGCTGCTCGAAGGCCGTCATCGTGCTTTCAGCGATCAGGTTGCGTTCCCTGAGCACCGGCAGTACAAGTTTCTCGAACCAGGCAGCGTGCATGCGGTGCGGCATCAGTTCAAACAGGCGCAGCAGGTCAACCCGCTCGAGCTCATCCTTGAGGATCGCCTGCATCACCTTCACGCGCTGGCGGCTGAAGTCCACCATAAACTCCACCGGCACCATCAGGAAATAGCGGTAGCTCTGTTCCATGTACTCGATGTCCTCGGCGGCGAAGGCCCAGAATGATAGGTAGTTCATCATCTGGTGGTCGCGGTCCTCTTCCGGCACCTGGCGGTAGAAGTTATCAACGTGCCCGCGTGGGATCCCGATGTTGTGCATCGCATGCGCCCAGCAGCGCTGGGTCAGGCTGCAACGGGCCTGCATGATCCCCGCCAGCGGGCCATGCTGCGCCAGGCTGACGCTGACGATCTCCCCGCGGGCGAGATCCGCCCGGTCAGCCGCCGAGGGGGCGAAGTAATGCTTGAGCTGGTAGCGCATGAAGTGCACGTAGGCGCGCAGCGCGTCCAGTTCATCATCGGAGAAGTCCATGTTGCCAAGCGCACGCTGCGCCTGGTCAAGGCTGGCCTGGCACTGCGTGTGGTTGTCAAGGTAGATCGCCTCCCAGAAGGGGGTGCGGAACTGCGCAAGCCAGTTGTCGAGATGTTGGATCATGCCTCCCAGCCGGGAAAAGGGGGTTGCAATGAATTGTAGCGGAGAACCGGGGCCGCTGTCAGAAGTTGAGGATCTTGCGGCCCTGAGGCACGGTGCGCGGCGGGACCTGCGGAGAGTCCATCAGCTCACGGCTCTTGGCTGAGAAGGCACCTTCCAGCGCCGGCGTCCACAGTTGCAGGCTCTTGCAGAACGGGACGATGTTGCGCATGAACCAGCGGATGTGGTAGTAGTGCGGCATCAGCTCGATCAGGCGTTCCACGTCCTTGACCTTGCAGGTACCTTCGATCAGGCCGACCATCACCTTCAGGCGCTGGCGGCTGAAGTCCACTGCGAAATCCACCGGGCTGGTGAGGAAGTAGCGGTAGGCGGCCTTCAGGTAATCATCCGCGCGCGTGTCAAAGGCCCAGAATGAGATGTAGTTCCAGCACTTGGAGTCAACATCAGACTCGGGGATCATGTTGAACCACTGCTCGAACTGCTTGAGGGACAGCCGCACGTCGTAGGAGCGGTGCGCCCAGCAGCGCAGGGTCAGCAGGATCCGCGCCTGCATCACGGAGGAAGTCGGGTCGATGATCGGCTCGCTCAGGCTGCGCAGCACGTAGAGGATCTGCTGGCGGCGTTTGTCCTTGTCGGTTGTGAAGGCGTCGCTGACCTGGAACTCAAGGAAGTGCAGCACCATCTTCATGGCCTGCATCTCATCGGTGGAGAGCTTCTGCTGCGACAGCCAGCGCCATGCATCATCCAGCACCTGGTTGCATGCCCCTTCGTCACGTGTATAGACAAACTCCCTGATCGGGTTGCTGAACTGGGCCAGCCTGCGGTCTATATGCTCTAACACTAACTAGTCCTTGATCAAAAAATCAGTCAAAAGACGCTGATTAAGCCGGAATCCTGCCCGGCACCGAATATTACCATAACCCAACCGCAGCAAAACATGCAAGCCCTCCATATAAATATGGATATTGGATTAATCGGTGCGCAAAGTCGATGTCGGGGATCCTCCGACTGGCGTCCGGAATGGAAGTGGCAGTGCAGCCTTATTTCTTGGAGCCCATGCCGACCTGCTGGCCGATCTGCAGCGCCTTGCCTTCCGTCATGAAGCTGAAGCTGAAGGCTATGTCCGTGTTGTGGAATTCACGGATCGTCTGCGCACCGCACAGGCCCATCGAGCTCTTGATGGCGCCGACGAGGTTCTGCGTGCCATCGGTCACCTGGCTGGGCCCGAACAGCACCTGCTTGAGCGGCACATGCACGTCGCTCTTCACACGCGTGCCGCGCGGCAGGTTCGGGTCCGGCGTCGCCATGCCCCAGTGGTAGGGGGTGGCGGGGCTCTCCGGGCAGCCGGCGAAGATGCTGCCGGTCATGATTGCGTCAGCACCGGTGGCCAGCGCCTTGCAGATCTCGCCGCCCTTGCGCATGCCGCCGTCGGTGATGATCGCGACGTATTTGCCGGTCTGCACGTAGAAGTCGTCACGGGCCGCCGCGCAGTCCGCAGTGGCGGTGATCTGCGGCACGCCCACGCCGGTCACGCCGCGGGTGGTGCAGGCCTGGCCCGGCCCGACGCCGACGAAGATCGCGTCCGCGCCGGCTTCCATCAGCGAATAGGTGATCTCATAACCGCTCACGTTGCCAACCATCAGCGGCACCTTGACGCGGTTGATCAGCTCGCCGATGTCCAGCACATTGCCGCTCTTCGAGCGGTGGCGCATGCTGGTCACGGTGCTCTGCAGCACGAGGATGTCGATGCCGCTGTCCTCGGCGACCTGGCCGAACCTGATCATGCCGGCCGGGGTCAGCGAGCCCGCGGCCTTCACGCCGCCGGCCTGGATCTCCTTGATGCGCTTCGCGATCAGCTCCGGCTTGACCGGCTCGCGGTAGACCTCCTGGAAGATCTTCGTGGCCTCGTCGTTGTCAGCGGCCACGATGCGGTCAAGGATCGCCTGGTAGTCGTCGTAACGGGTGTAGATGCCTTCGAGGTTGAGGACGCCAAGCCCGCCCCATTCGCCGAACATGCGGGCGATGTTCACATCGACCACGCCATCCATCGCGGCGGCGAGGATCGGCAGCTCGAACTTCTGCTCGCCCAGCTGCCAGGAGACGTCGACATCATTCGGGTCGACCGTGCTCTCGCCGGGGATCAGGGAGATGTCGCTGAACCCCAGGGCCAGCTTGATCTTGCGGTTCTTGGAAAGCATGAATTCCATTGCTGCCTCGTCTCCTCGAAATACGCCTGCTGCGAGTGAAGCTGCGCATTATAGCGAGCGGGCAGCCGGGCGTCAATGTGATTTGCCGCCTCGCCCAAGGGCTCGACGGTCTGGCGCTGCGGCCGGCAAAGCCGTCCGGGTCGCGCTGTTCGACATCGAAAACAATGCGGATTATTACCTTTCCCGGAGGGGATTAACCTACAGTTCTTCTGCGGCTTCCGGCTCTTTCCAGCTGACCGTCTCGAAGTCGAACTGTGACAGCCGCTCGATCTCATCCATGTGCCGGCGGTTCCAGTCCAGTTCATCGATCAGCTGCTGGGTCATCGTGTTGATTTCATAGTGGAAGCTGGATGCAAACTGGCGTCCAAGGCTGAGCCTGTATTCCAGCGCGGCAAGCGGCGCGAACAGCGCATCGGGCAGCGCATCCGGCAGGTACTCCTCACTGTTCCGCGTCAGCTGCACCGTGAAGTCCCAGGGCCAGTTGCGCCGCATGTTCTTGTTGTCATCCTGCAAGCTGCGCCTGATCTGGTCGTACTTCGTCAGCGCCTGCGCCTGCTCCGTTGTCAGCTTGCAGTTGGCCTGCACCTCCGAGCCGATCTTGCCCATGTTGGAAAGCACCATCAGCGGATTGATGTCATTGATGTCTTCGGTTTCCATCAGCCGGCACAGCATCATGTTGATCTCGTCCATGGCCGCCAGGTCCTGCTGTGCTGCCAATCGCTCAATCAGCTTCTTCAATCCAAGACCATTGATGAGCGTGTAGTTCTCACTCATCATCTGGTCAAATGGCTGCATCGCACAGAGTATCCGGTCGCGCTGGAGCTGCATGCCTGCAGGTATTGAACGCACCAGCTCCATGCGAAAGTGCCCGGTATGGAAGCTGCACTGCATCGCGTTGCCATCCCTGATCAGGGAGATGCGCTCTTCATCGTCCAGCCGTGTATCCGATACGGCGATCCAGTACAGCGGGGCTGCTTCATCGAGGCGCGCGGCAAGCTGCTTGATTTCCTCCAGCAGTTCAGCATGCCGCATATCCGCCTGCTCCGTAGTCAGTCCCGGCGGCTGGCTTTCCTCAGCCTCCCGGAACTCATTCCAGCGCTCCTGGAACAGCCACAGCTCCCCCGGTGGATTTTCAACGCCACTGGCAATTGCGTCCGCCATGAGTTTGCTCGCAAGCTCCTCATTGTCCGCTGCACCTTCAAACTCGAATGCCAGCGGTTCCTCTGCTGCATTGTGCAGCAGTTCATAGCGCAACCGCTGCCAGCGCGGGTCATCACCGAACTGCGGTTCCGCCTGCTGCATCAGTTCATGGATGTAGTAATGCCCGCCGCCGAGATCCATGCCCGGCTCCTCGGACTCAGTCGGAGTCGTATCCAGCCCCTTCATCCAGAGCCGCTCAACGGTCTGCTGCGCATAGCCGAAGTACCAGTCATAGAAGGGGTCGCCAGTATCAGGCTTTAGAGGCTGCAGCCTGGCAGTGTGGATGAACACACTCACGGCGAGCAGCAGCGGCAGGCCCAATACAACCGCGTAGGTTGGCTTCAGCAGGCTTGAGGGAGCGCTGTCCCGGTCACTGCCGCCAGCGCTACGCGCTTCCAGTGCCTGCCTGTCATACCGGCCGCTGGCAACGGCCTCGATTGCCGCCAGCGCGTGTGAGCGCAGCAGGCGGGACAGCAGCAGCGGAATCAGCAGCATCAGGCCAATCGTTGCCAGGCTCATCAGTTTCGCGCCGTCCTCCGGCATGCCCTGGCCGCGGATCACAAGCTGCAAGAGCAGCATCACCATGAGCGGCGCGCCGATCAGCAGCCACAGCATCAGCTGCTGGCCCACGGGATGAGCGATCCGCCGGCCGATCAGGATGCCCACATGCAGCAGCAGGCGGAACACCGCCATGCAGATGAAATAGAACAACGGCGCCACCAGTGGAACCAGCAGGAACTGCCAGTGCCATTGCAATTTACCGTTGTCAAACAGCGGGAGGGGAAACTTCAGCACGGCACCCAGCAGCACATAGAAACACGGGAACCACAAAAGCGGCGCGATGCGCCGGCGGTGAAACGCCGTCAGGCCGTCGAGGATCGTCGCGCTGTCCAGCGGGTTGCCCTGCAGCAGGTCGTCAATCCTGAGTGCATTGCTGCGAGCGCGCCCCGTTGACAGGAGCTGCAGCCCCTGGCTGGCGGCGCTGAGCGTCCGCGAGAAGGCCATCAGCATTGAGAGGTTGAAGTAGAACCACAGGCAGGCCATCACGGCTACGATCCGGCTGGACTGCACATACAGCGGATTGGTGGCCAGCGGGTCATGCAGCGACAGCGCCCAGTGCTGGCGGCTGACCAGGATCACGCTGATGAGGAACAGCACTGCGGCCAGCGTGACGAACATCGGGCGCGAGAACCAGCCCCGCCGGTACTCGCGTGACTGACGGTGCAAGCGCTCGAGCAGCAGTTCGACGGGGTTGTCAAATCCCGAGTGCCTTACTGCCGCTTCCCCTTCATTCATTCATATATCCTCGCATATTCAGCGATTCCACGTCGGTATGAAACAATCCTTGCCGATGCTCTGTTTTGAGATACTCAAGCAATCAGCTTGATCGTCACAGGGCAGCCGGAGTTGCTCTTATGTTATCGGAACTTCTGGTGATTATCGGCACAGTGAAGCTAATCACCTTCACGATCTATGCTGAGTTTAAGACTGGAAAGGTCCATTTTTTCATACTCACCATGAACCGTTACCATGCCGGTTTCGTAAAATGGGATCACTGCAAACAACTCCTGATAGATCACATTGAAGAGAATCCTGTCTTCATTAGTTAGTGTTGCTTCATCGTATTTCTTACAATCCAATAGCATCATAAGTAGAAAGTAGGATGTTTCATAATCTAAGTCCCGCTCTTCGAAGCGATAGGCATACGTATCAACACTTTCCAATGATTGCATTGGATAATCGTTACTGCTTCCGAATTTGTTCCATAAGAAAATAAAGGCTGGAAATATCAGCGATTGTTCTGGAATTTTTCTCCTAACACTATCATTTGAAGATTGTCCAAGACTCTCTTTCCATAAGGATATTTCCTGACAAAGCCTGCAATTATCCCTGATATGTTGTCCAACAGAATCCTGACTATCCTGACCATATGCACTATCAACGAAACTGCAACCACAGATCAGGATGAATGCGGCAATTTTCAAACCTTCAACAATTCGCTTCATTATTACACCTTACTTTTGATTACAAGTAAGACTTCTGGGTTGCGAAATCTCTTCTGCCTATGCTGCAGCTCGACGGGGTTGTCAAGTTGCGGCTCCTTCACAGTATCTGCTTTCTGTCCCCTTGTCATTACCCGTTCATTCCAATTCGTGCAATTGCCTTCATTCCCGTGGCTCCTGCGCATGCAGATTGCCCGGCAGCCCTTCCATCTCTTGCTCAATGCAGCCGGACAGCAGCTCGTCGCTGACAATCAGCAGCCTGTATTCCATGGCATGGCCAAAGCGATCCCAGGCCGGCAGGTAGAGGATGTCCCCCTTGCCAACTGTGCCCGGCACGGCCATGCCCAGTTCGCGCTCGAAGTCCCAGGGGCTGTGGGGCAGGGCAGCGCAGACCGCTCCCGGAATCCTCGTCAGGTCGCCAATATTGTCAGGGTACTCGTTGTGACGCTCGCGGTACAACTCCAGCATCCGCTCCAGGCAGGCATGCGCAGTAAGCAGTGCTGCACTGCGGTCCTCCTTGCCGTGGTAGGCCAGGAAGCTGTGCATCTCGGTGTCAGCCAGCTGCTCCTCCATCCCCCGGTCAGCACTGCGGTCATAGGCTGGTTTGCCCTGCTGCATTGCCAGGATGGCGCTCAGCGGCTCCACCTGCTCGAAGGGATAGCTCCCGCCCTCCAGATTGGCAACGAGGTCCTCAAGGGCTGGGGCGCTCGCGGCAGTGCGCACCCAGGCCATCCCGCCGTCCGGCAGCTCTGCCTGGTATACCCGGCCGATCGGGTACAGCGGCCAAAGCGAGGCATATTCCACGCCCGGCATGCGGATGATGCATTCGGCCGAAACGACTGCGGCCATCGCCGCCGGGTCCACGCCTTCCGGGCAGACGCCGGGGTTGAGCGGGTCGACCCTTGGGTTTGACAGCGGGCCGTCGTGCTCGAACAGCAGCGGCTCGCCGGTGCTCATCCAGCTCCAGCCGACGCGGGCTTCCGTGGCATCCTCAAGTATCGAGTAATCGACGCTGAAGTAGGGCATGCCGAAGTAGACCATGTCGTAACCGGCGGCATTGGTCGCCACGATCTCAATGAGCGGTGGTTCATATTCGTCGGACAATTCAATGTCGCCGGATTCCTGCGCTTGAGCATTGGCAGCGATCATGAATACTGCGCTCAGCAGTGCAAAGATCCATTTATGCATTTGCCACCTCTTTGTGATGCATACCCCACGTCATTGAGTATATCGTGGATTCCCTGAGCTCCGGCGGGGAGGTGCGACACTTGATGTCGCACAACCTGCATGCCGCGAAGCTATGAGCAATGAAGAGTGAGCAATGAGCCTAAATACATTGCATTTCTCTGCGACTCCGTTTCCCCTCTGCGCCTCAGCGCAAAGAAAACCGTAACAACTTGCCACTATGCCACTCGAGCGCATGCGAG
The DNA here is from genome assembly GCA_022646745.1 of Planctomycetales bacterium. GTDB lineage: Bacteria > 4484-113 > 4484-113 > 4484-113 > JAFGCY01 > JAHEFU01. Next base: position 2,423,021 of record CP060262.1, read on the forward strand.
CTTCTACCGCTTAAGCGCGCACCTCCCTAATCCTTCGTGTCTCCGCGACTCCGCGTTGACAAAACCATTGATGCTTACTCGCTGCCACCCGAGCCGATGCGAGGCACGCAGCCGCGTGAGTCACTTCGTGCTCGCCAGACTGGTTTTATTGACGCGGAGACGCTGAGTTTGAAGAGAGGCGCGGAGAATTCCTTTTCCCATACGCACACTCGAATCATCGACTACCGCAAGTACCGGCGTCGCCTTGCGACCATTGGGAGTGTATGCATGGAAATCCGCTTGGCAGACGGGTTTACCAATGCTGAATATGCCTACTGACCTGCTGTTGTTGTAATTGATGTTTCCCTTGGTTTGACCACAGAGCCACAGAGTGCACAGAGAAGAATGGCAACATAGCTTCACTCACGCCACGCCTTGCCCCATTGCCACATCTCGCGTGCAATCGCGGCAGGGCCGCGCCGGTACTATGTTCTATCGGGAATTTCGTTCCCTTCGCTTCCTTAGCGGCTTAGCGCCTTAGCGTTGAAGAAAACCACTACATGTTTTCTCGCTGTCAATCGAGCGTAGCGAATCACTACCGCTGAAGCGGGTAGCTCCTACTGCCCACTGACTACTGACCACTTTAACATTGTAAAAACTTGACATATTCACAATTTATGGTAATTTTTGTGTAGTAAATCGCGGGGCTGACCCAACATCCCATTGCCCCGCCGGGGAGAGGACACTATGGATCTTTGCCAGAAAATGCATGATGACCCCTGCATCCGTGCGCTGCTGTGGTGCCTGATCAGCTCAGGCGAGATGGACCAGGCCGGGCTGAAAGCCGCCGGATTCTCAGACACGGAGACGCACGCCATCCTCAAGGACCAGCACAATCTGCTGCGCCGCATGAAGCAGCACCACCAGCTGGCCCAGCGCATGGGTGTGAAGGAACTGGCGACGCTGATCCGCCACAAGCTCAATCAGCAGCTCGGCAATGTGAAGAAGGCCACGGAGCTTTCAAGCATCCTGCGCTGCCTGAAGGGCCTGCCGAGCTGGCTGTTCCCGGAGTGGGAGCAGGCTGAACTGTCCCAGCTGGCAGCCAATGGCCTCAGCAGACTGTCCGCCGGAACTGCAATGCCGCAGAAGATTTAGCGTTTTTCCGCCAGCGCGCAACAATCCGCTGAGACTGGCGCGTCTCAGGAGTCAGCATGCTGGAAGCGGATATCTGCAGGCGTTTCGACGGCCTGCTCACTGATGGGATCTACAGCCTGGCCTGGCGTTACTGTGCGCGGCTCTGCCGCACACGCGAGGACGCCGAGGACCTGCTGCAGGACTCGCTGTTGCAGGCCATGCGCAGGCTGGACAGCCTGCGTGACGATGAGAGCTTCCGCTCCTGGCTGCTGAGCATCGTGCACAGGCGCTTCCTCGACCGTTGCCGCCGGCTGGACTCGCGGCGGCGGACGCTGGAGGGCATGCAGGAGGCCTGGCACCGCGACTCGCATTCCGCATCCGAGAACCACCTCTGGTCCGTGCTGCACAGCCTGCCGGACCAGAACCGCGAAATCATCTGCCTGTTCTACATGGAAGGCCTGAGCACGGATGAGATCGCGCTGGTGACCGGCCTGAGTGGCTCTGCGGTGCGACTCAGGCTGATGCGCGGGCGGCGGGTGCTGCGCGAGCGGCTCAAGAGCGAGGGGTTCAGTCATTTTGCAATGAAGGGTCGGCCCGCTGAAGCGGCCGGAGGCAAGTCACATGAATGTTGAAGAGCGGATACTGCTTGAAAGAATCAGTTCGCTCAACCAGTTGAGCGATGCACAACGCCGTGAGGCGGAGGCGGACGAGTACCTGCTGGAGCTGATCGCTGACAACGCGCTCTTGGAGGATGCCGCCGCAGTGCATGCGCTGGAACCACGGCGCGAGGCCCTGCTTGAGCGCATCGAAATGCAGGCCACTGAAAGGGAGCAAACCACGATGGGACTGATGGGATTACTGAGCGGCCGCAGTTTCAGGGCGCAGGCGGCAATCGTCTGCACCCTGCTGCTGGCCGTGCTGGTGGTCTCACAGCTGCTGCCCGGGCGCGACATGCAGCCCGGCGCCAGCCCGGCCTGGGCATCCAGCGACGGCTATACGATCGTCTATGAACTGGCGGGCCTGCCCAACTTCAGCACAAGCGAAAGCGGGCTGAACACAGCCATCGATGAATGGCGCACAGAGATCGGCAGCACTGCCGAGAAGATTGCGATGCGCGTGCGCTCGGATGGCCAGCAGACCCGTGTGGCGCTGACGACAAACAACGTGAATGAGAAGCAGGTGGACCGGCTGGTGCAGATCATCGCCGACCGCACAGGCATGCAGGACCCGCAGGTGACCGGCACCACCCTGTTTGAGCCGGCCGGCCGCGGCCCGGCGGACTTCCTGTCCGGCAACCGGACCGCGCACTACTACTACCGCGAGGAGCCATCGCTGGAACGCATCGCCGGCCTGTTCGCCGGTGAGGCCCAGCCCAGCACCTTCGGCGCGGTGGTGCATGGCGGCGGCGGGCAGATCTTCCTCGGCCGCTTCAGTGAGGATGAGCATGCCGCGCAGGACCTCGGCAGCCTGTTCCCGCGTGAACGGATCGCCTCCGTGGCTGACGGTGAATACACCACCTTCGGCACCCTTGCCCTGTTTGGCGAGGACCACAACTTTGCGGTGGCCGGTGCTCCCGGTGTTGCCAGGTTCCAGTTCCAGGGCGACCCGCATGAAAACAGCATCGCGGTGGCAGAGGGCTTCCCGCTGCCGGAACATGGCGATGCCCCGGCGGTCTGGCATGGCAGCACGGAAGGCAATACCGCGATTGCGGAATTCTTCCCGGGAGCTTCAACGGGTGCAGAAGCACCAGGCGTTGCAGTGGCCTGGGTCGGTTCAGACAGCGGTGCCCCGGCTGCCTGGGTGGCCGGTGATGACAACGGCTGCGTGTCATGGACCCCGGCTCCGCCATTCACGAACCACGACATCGCATCCGGATTCTGGAGCCAGGCGCCGAAGCCCTCACGCTTCGTGGTGCTGGATGATGAGGAACAGCGCTGGCCGGCCCCCCTGCCGGGAGTGGATGCACCGGCCGGATTCACGGTCTGGACACCGCAGCCAAACAGTGAGGCGGGCTGCAGTTTCCAGGTACTGGAGCGCAGCCAGGGCAACAACGAATTGCTGCCGGGCTACACCATCTTCGGCAAGCCGGACGGTGTACGCGTGTTCAGCTTCCCGCCGGGGGCGCAGGCCCGCGACATCCAGAGCCGCCTCGACGAATGGTACGAGAAGAACGGCCGCCGCATCTCGCTCAATGTCAACATTTCCCATCCGCTGGATGATGAGCTGGTGCTGATCGTGGCTGAAGGGATGGAGAGCGACCAGTCGCTGATCATCCTCGGTAAGGATGCCGACGGTGTGGCCCGCATCCGGACGACCGAAAAGGGTGATGTTGAAAAGCCGGAGGATGCCCCGGAGGGTGAGCAGTCTGACGAGAAGCCCAGCAAACCGGCTCCGAAGCCAAAGGATAAGTAGGCCCGCCGCGGTGCGCTATATTGGTAGCATCACTCGGGGCGCATGCGAGCATCCCCGCAATCGAGGAGCGATCAGATGAAGATACTGAAGGTTGTCGAGATCATGGCGGATTCGGAGACCAGCTGGGAGGATGCGGCCTGCAATGCCGTGAACCACGCCAGCAAGACCGTCCGCAACATCAAGAGCGCATGGATCCAGGACCAGAGCGTGACCGTCAAGGACGGCGCGGTGGCCAAGTACCGTGTGACCTGCAAGATCACCTTCGAGGTTGACGGCTAGGACGGCTGTTTCAGTTGAGCAATCCAGGGAGTGCTTCGGCGCTCCCTTTTTTGTTGGAGTGTCGGTCTGAGACCGACGGAGGCCAAGCTGTAAGCTAGGCATGAGCCAGGCAAACTGACTGGCCTCCATCCTCCCGCTAGAATCATTGCCTTGAGTGAAGCAGTCTTCCAGACCACCGGCCTTGGCCTGACATATCCCGATGGCACCCGTGCGCTCAGTGATGTTGACTTCCACATCAAGCCCGGCGAGGTCGTCAGCGTGATCGGCCGCTCCGGCGCTGGCAAGTCCACGCTCTTGCGTTGCTTGAACGGCCTGCTGGTGCCGACGGACGGCTCGGTGAAGTTCCGTGGAAAGGAAGTGCACAGCTCCCCGGAACACGCGCGCACCGTGCGCCGTGACGTTGGCATGATCTTCCAGAGCTTCGGGCTGGTGCCGCGGGTCAGCGTGCTGAACAATGTGCTGATCGGCCGGGCCGGGCAGGTCGGGCTGTGGCGCGGGCTTATCTACCACTGGACCGATGCCGAGAAGCAGCTGGCGCTGCGCTGCCTGACCCGCGTGGAGATCCTCGACCAGTGGCACAAGCGGCCGCGTGAACTGTCCGGCGGCCAGCAGCAGCGTGTCGCCATTGCCCGCGCGCTCTGCCAGCAGCCCGCCGTGCTGCTCGCGGACGAACCCGTCAGCGCACTCGACCCGGCAACGGCACGAGTGGTGCTGGACCATGCCGTGCGCATCTGCCGCGAGGATGGCATCGCGATGATTGCCAACCTGCACAGCGTCTCGCTTGCGAAGGAATACGGCGACCGCATCGTGGCCTTCAAGGCCGGCCGTGTGCATTTCGAGGGCCTGCCTGCTGAGCTGACTGACGACGTGCTGCGTGAGATCTACGGGGAGCACTATGCCGACTTCTGAGCACAAGCCTCCCCAGCCTTCGGCACGCATCACCCCGCCGCAGAAGCCGCGCACGCTGCGCGACTCGCTCTGGACCGGGCTGAAGTGGACCATCACCGCGCTGTTCCTCGTGTACCTGATTGCCAGTTTCCAGCGCACCGAGTTCAACTTCTACACCCTGATCAGCGGCGGCAAGGACATCAAGCGCGTGATGTACGACCTTGTGCATCCCGACCTGAGCTGGGTCGAGCGCGATGCCGATGGCGAGGTGGTGCTCAGCCGCAAGACCGGTGAACCCAAGCCCGGCACCGTGCCGGTGCTGCTGGACCAGATGAATGAGACGGTGATGATGAGCCTCGTCGGCACGCTGCTCTCGGTGCTGCTCAGCTTCCCCTTGTCATTCCTCGCGGCCCGCAACCTGACGAAGGGCAGTGCGGCCGGGCAACTCGCCTACAACTCCGTGCGCTTCATCTTCAATGTGCTGCGCGCCTTCCCGCCGATCATCCTTGCGATCATCTTCGTGTTCATGGTAGGCCCCGGGCCATTCCCCGGCGTGCTGGCGCTCGCGCTGCACAGCATCGGCATGCTCGGCAAGCTGTTCAGCGAAGCCATCGAAAGCGTGGACCTCGCGCCTGTCGAGGCCGTGCGCGCCACCGGTGCCAGCAACAACCTGATCGTCTGGTTCGGCATCCTGCCCCAGGTGCTGCCGCAGTTCGTGGCCTTCTCGCTCTACCGCTGGGACATCAACATCCGCATGTCGATCATCCTCGGCATCGTCGGCGCCGGCGGCATCGGCTTCCTCTTGGACCAGTACATCCGCCTGTTCCAGTACCAGAAGGCCAGCACCTGCTTCCTGATCATCCTCGTCGCGGTGACGATCCTCGACTGGGGCAGCTCCTGGCTGCGCGAGCGGATGGGCTAGGCCGCCCGGTTTCACCATAGCTTGCCCCTTTGCAGTACTGAGTGTCAGTTCCACAGCGTTAGCCTCTAGGAAGAGGTCGCATGGAACATTGCCTGCCATGGAAGGTGCACTTGTTCAGCCAGCTGTTGGCGCTGGCCCTGCTCGTGCTCGGCGGCAGCACAGGCAGTGAGCAGGCCTGGCAGGTGCAGCGTGAGTATTACAGCGGCCGGGTGCGCACGAGCATCCCGGACAGCCACCTGTTCCTCGACTCCGACTTCCTGCTGGTGCGCAGCATCGACCCGCAGGCCGGCATCATCTCCGAGGACATGACGCTGCTGGAGCGCGGCGGGGCCTGCCGCATGCTGCACCGCGAGCTGCTGGTCAGCGGCAGTGAATTCTCCATCAGCTCGGATGCCGGGGATGACTGCGCCAGCGGCGTGCTCGGCGGGCCTGACTGGCAGTGGACATACCTCGGCTACAGCCAGCGCACGGCTGACGGTCTTTTCCTGGAATGCGACTCCACCATCGATGCCGGCGGGATCTACCGCGAGTCGCGCATCACCGATGGATCAGGAAAGGTGCTTGTCTACATCGACGAAAGCGGCAGCCGGCTGGACGATGAGCAGTATGCGCTGATGCTCACCCGCTGGGCCGCGATGAGCGACAGCATCTCACGTATCTGACAGTTCCACGATTGCGGGCACAGGCGATTTCTGCTATCAATTCCAGATGACCAGAATTTGCATGACAGCACTGGCCTGCCTGCTGCTCCTGTGCAGCGGCGCATTCGCCCAGCAGCAGCAACAGCAGCAGGGTGGATCGAAGCAGAAGTTGCCGGACCGCACATTCGGCGTGCACATCTCCGGCACGTTGAAGGTGATGGATGCCTATGGCAAGGAGCTCGAGAAGCGCGAGTACATCTGCCAACGGGTCTGCGACCCCGCGAACAACAGCTTCACCGAGCATTACATGAGCTGGATCGGGATGGACACCAACAGCCTGCGGGAGTGGGAAGTCAGCTATGAGCTGGATGGCAACGACTTCACGATGAGCCGCGAGGACTTCTATGAGGGGACGGGAAAGCTGACGGGGCGAGCCTGGTCCTGGGACGATATCGAATACAGCTACGTTGACAAGGACGGGCTGACCTTCAACCTGAGTGGCGAGTTCAGTGGCAAGGACTGCCAGCGCGCAGCGGTGGTGCTGGACAAGCAGGGCAATGTGCACCGGCTGATCGAGGACAACAGCAAGGTTGTCACCGAGGAGGACTACGCCATCATGCAGGCGCTCTACTACCGCATCAAGGCCGGCTACAACTAAGGCCGCTCAGCTGATCAGCTTGATCTGCTCGTCCAGGAAGCGCCGGCGCTGCGCAGCATCCTTCAGTTCCAGCAGGCAGTGCTGCTGGTCCTGCACCTTGGTGTTACAGGTGATGTAGTCAAACGGGATTTCCTTCAGCGCGGTGAAGCTGGCAATCAGTTTACTCCTGCCCTTGCTCGATGGGAAACTCATCCAACGCTTGCCGTCGAACCACAGTGCATCCCCGGCGAACAGCACGGAGCCGTCCGGCAGGTCGACCAGGTAGCACACCCCGCCCGGCCGGTGCCCCGGCGTTGGCACCACGTCGATGTCACTGGCCAGCCGGCGATGCTCAAACGGAAAGGCCGTCACATGGACGCATTTCTGCTCGACCGCCTCGCGCTCGGCTTCGCTGCAGTACAGGCTGCAGCCGAAGTGCTCGCTGACCTCATCGCAGTGCGCCGTACGGAAATGGCTGTCACCAAGCAGCTGCATGCCGATGCCGCCCATCGCTTCCAGGTCCGCGAAGCGCTCCGTGATCGTCGACTGATTCGAGAAGCAGGGGAACAGCAGGTTGCCACGTTTGCGCTTCACGAAGAAGGAGATGTATTTCAGCGCAGTCGCCTTGCTGGGCTCAACGACGTACAGGTTCTTCAGTAGTTCCCTCACTCGCCCTCCGTGATGCCAATGGCCTCGCCGACCCAGGCACAGCCACCGAGCTGCTGCTCGCCGTGGATCACGGTGGCGATCATGCTGGAGTAAGCTCCGGACATGCTGTCCTGGCAGCTGGCGCTGGCGAATTCGATGGCGATCTCCGCTCCTTCGCCCATCGGCACGCCGGAGATGTTGACAAAGTTCTCGTCCGCTGTCATTTCCGACACGCTGAAATTCCACTGGCCTTCCGGCGTCGTCAGTGAGAGCAGTCCATTGCTGAACACGGTGATGCCCCAGAAGGGCTCATTGCCGGCGGCCCGGTAGACGACATTCGAGAGGTCCTCCTCGCAGCCGCTGGTCTCCCCGATCGGTGCCGCATGCCACAGCCGCTCGAGGGTCATCGTGGCCTCTCCCATGCTCACATCCATGATCGCATAGAACTGCCCGTCCGGGCCGACGAGGTCCGGGGCGGCGGTGCGCAGTGAGTTGGCAGCGTCGTCATTTATGCTCATCTCGCTCAGGCCGCAGGGGGTGAAGAAGAAACCGGTGCCATTGGCTGTGATGACGCCGCGCATGCGACGCACTTCACCCTCATGCGACATCTCACATGGGTTGGACTCGTCCATGCCCTCTGCTGCCGCATCTGTCTGTTCACCGGCATCTGCGATTGTTCCGGAATCGGCCGGCTCGCTGTCGCAGGGGTTGGCTTGGCTGTCAGCAGCCGGCTGGCTGCCGGCATTGCTTGCCGCAGTGTTGCTCCTGTCTTCACCGGACTTGTCAACGCAGGCGCTCAGGCAGAGCGACGCCAGCAGCAGGCAGCTGCTTAACAGATTCCCAAAGTGCTTCATAATGCTTCCTTCCTATTGCCAGATGGGACAAGCCCGGTCTGGCCTGATTCTAGCACCGTGCGCCGGATCAGGGGTTGCTGGCTATTCGCCTGCCGGTGTGGGATCCGGTTGCTCTTCCGGCATTTCAGCAAGCTCGCCCGGCCAGGCCACACCGCTGTGGATGCCTCCGGAGTATCCAAGTCTGGCCTGCATGCCAAACCAGTCGCCACTCTCACTGTCCACGCTACCTGCCTCTGTGACATCAAGCTCAATGCTGCTGCCATCCACAGGGTTACTGCCGGTGTAGATCGTCCGGCCAGGTTCTCGGCGCAATCCGCTGAAGTCATAGAGTGTCTCGTCTATCCCACTGCCGTCGTCAGTCGGCATCAGCAGCGCGATCACCCGGCTGCCGCGCACTTCCACGCCCCAGTAGGGTTCACTGCCGCGTGCCAGCAGCAGCAGGCCGGACAGGTCCTCGCGGCAACCGAGACTGCGGCCGGTCGGCGATGCCCGCCAGAGCTGCTCAAGCGACATTCCATCGTTGTCGATCATCACATCCAGCTGTACATACAGGCTGCCGCTTTCGTTGCCCATCCGCAGCAGCTGCTCCGCCAGCAGTCCGTCAGCGTTGTCATTGATCGGCAGGGCATCACTGGCATTGCACTGGGTGAACAGCAGCCCGTTGCTGCCATATTGCAGCGTGCCGCGCATCCGCAGGCGGCCTGCATCCGGCAGCATGGCACAGGGGTTGGCAGGTTCAGCCGTGCTTTCAGGATTCGCTGCATCCGGACTGACAGCCTGCTCCGGTTGGCTGTCCGCTTGGGCAGTCTCGCTGGAGCCTTGCTGTTGCGGTTCATCGTTACATGACAGGCAGGCCAGGGCCATGAGCAGGATTGCCATGCAGATATGGATTCCATTTTTCATTCGTTGTCATCCTCTGTATCCGAACCACTCTCGGCAAGCTCACCCAGCGTACCTAGAAATCCGCCGATTTGCTCGCGTGCACGACCCTCATCCTCGGCGAACACCAGTATGTGACCGGCATGTACGCGCGGGCCACCTTCGATAACCTGGTCGGATTGAATCATGCAGGAAATTCCATTTTCAATGAGAAGATCCATCACTGACTGCGCCATCAGCTCGCTCTTTGTCCAATAGACGGAAACTTTTGCCATATAGAGATTATTGCTGAAGAGCCAAGTTAGCGTGAAGCGATTCCGCCATTTCTCATCCGGCTACATCCTCATCCGTTGTCTCATACTCCGCCAGCTGTCCAAGCGTCCCCTGGAAACCACCGATCAGTTCCAGCGCTCGGTCCTCATCTTCGCTGAACACCAGGATGTCCCCATAGTAGCCGCGCGGCGTGAAGTTGTAACCTGCCGTCTGGTCAGAACGGATCATGCAGGCAATGCCGTTCTCATCGAGCATGTCCTTGATCGTCATTGCGAGGAACTCTGATGGAGCCTTGAATACAGATACTTTTGCCATACTGAGATTATAGGCAAGGGCTGCACGCCTGCACAAAAAAAGGGGAGGGCCGGAGCCCTCCCCAATGGATTCACATTCAAGCCTGGCTTGCGCCAGACCTCCAATTACTAGCTGGCCGGACCGATGTTGATGTCCAGCGGCGGGCCGAGGATCGGGTTGACGGCAGGCACGCCGAACTCCTCACCCCACATCAGGATGAAGGTTGAGCTCTGCGGCCAGCGGATCGCCTCGGTATTGCTGCCCTCCGCGATGGCGCGGAACTTGATGTAGCCCACGTTGCCACTGCCGTCCACCACGGGCGTGCCCTTCTTCTGGGTGTCGTTGAAGCCGAGCAGTACATACGGGCTGTCCGCCGGGGCGACATTGTCAATTCCGATGAACAGCGGGTCTGACAGCAGGTTCACACCGCTGAACGCGCCATCGGTGTATTCAGGCAGGATCTGGTCCGCACTGTCCACCTCGACAACCTCAAGGATGGAGCCGTCGTACTCAAGGCGCATGTTCGCGCTGAACAGGCCGATCACGTCAGTGATGCGCACGGCCACCCAGAACTCGTCGCCAACCGTCAGGCTGCCGGTCGCCGGATCCTGGATCACGAGGTCAACCGGGGCGCCCTTCGGGGACACGCCGACCTTGGCAATGTTGCTGACCGGGCCCTCATGCGGGGTCTGGCCCTGGCCGGCAAGCGGCACCACAGCCCAGGCGTACTCACCACCGGTGTCCGGCACGGTGTCGTCAACGAATGTATATGTCAGGCGCACGCCGGTGCTGGGCACCTCGCTGCGCGGAGCGCTTGGCAGGCCCGGGTCAGCCTTGTTCTCGACCTTGCTCCAGCGCGGGTCCTTCACGTCAGCCGTCGGGTCCTCGCTGGCGGATGACAGCGCGGTGCGGTAGACGTCGTAACCGGTGATCTGAGTGTTGAAGTTCTGGCCGATCGGCGTGATGTCAGCGAGCGTGATCAGGCCGTTGAAGTCACCGTCCACGATCTCCACCTTGGGAGAAGCGTCCGGGTCTTCCTTGTCATAGCTCTTGCCGAGGTTGATGCCGAGCGGGGTGATGTCCGCGATGGTCACCACGCCATTGATGTCATAGTCGCCGGTCAGGCGCTCGCGCCAGCTCAGAGTGGCAATCGCCTCACCGTTGTCCTGCGCGATCAGCTGCTGCTGGGCCACGAGGCCGACCTTGTTGTTCGGGGTGTCGATCGCCATGGTGCTGCGCTCGGGTACGGCCGCTCCGGATGCGATACTGAGCGTTGCCAGCGGACGGTCAGTGGCAAGCAGGGCAGTGTTGCGTCCGCTGATGCCGATTGCCTGGGTGCCGCCCGGCATGTTGACGCTGATGCCGATTGCGCCTGCGTCACCGAACTCGACACCCGCCGCATGCTCATCGCCTGCATCGCTGCGCAGGTAGAGCAGGGCGGAGCCCACCGGCCGGCTGCTGCTGACCACGAGCTCGTTGCCATTGCGCTCCAGCTCAATCGATTCAAGTAACCCAGCGTCGGTCCGGTTGAAGCTGTCCAGCGCCGTCAGGGAGAAGCCGCCGGCCTCGACCCAGGCTGCACTGCGCAGGGCATCATCCAGCGGGATGACCTGCTCCATCGACTGCTGCGGCTGCCAGTTTTCGTACCCGGCAGCGTTGCCATTGTCCTGCGCTGCCTGCTGCAGCTCCTGGCCGCCTCCGCAGGCGCCAAGCATCATCGCGGCGCAAAGCAGCGCGGCAAAGTTCAGAGATGAAATGCGCACTAGGAATTCTCCTTCCTGTAATAGCGGGAATCGCGTGGAAACGCTCCCAGCCAAGCCCAATACCGATTATACAGTGATCCGCCCCGGCATAAAAGCACCTCCAGTCCAATGAATTTCCGGACGCTCCCTGCTGATATCCTTCAGTCGTGTCCCAGCCCGGGATCAGCAACCAGCCGGCCCTGCTTGTGGGCACCCAGCCGCGTGCGGAGGCGGATAGCCTTGTGCGGCTCTATACACCCGGATTCGGTGCGCTGACACTGGTGGCACGCAGCCTGCGCAAGCCGGGCAGCAAGCTCGCCGGCCAGCTCAAGCCGGCGGATGAGCTGCTGGTCAGCGCTGCTGCCGGACGCGCTGGGGGGCGGATCCTGACCTCCGTCAGCAGCCAGCGTGACCATCGCATCTGGCAGCAGGACCTGAACCTGCTGGCGCTCTATTGGTTCATGCTGGAGTGCTCCTGGCTGGCCAGTGCGGATGATGCAAGCAATGCGGACGGCTTTCGCCTGCTGGTGAACCTGCTTCGTTCCGTGGATGAACCCGGGCAGCGCAACAGCCTGGCTGCGGTGTTCTGCATCCGCTTCCTGGCCCTGCATGGCATGCTGCCCGACCTGCACCACGATGAGGACAGTGATGAGCCGCTGGCCGGGGATGCACTGTGCCGGGCGTCCTTCAACGGCCTTGTGGATTCTGCCCGTGCTGCAAGCGCTGGGATCCCCCCTTACGGCCTGCTGCGGATCAGTCAGGCGCGGCTGCAGCGCTGGCGCAGGTGGATGTCACGGCCGCTGCTGGAGTACCCTGGGCAGGAGGCTGATATTGTGGATGTGTCGTTACTGGTCGGCTTCACACGCAACCACGTCGCGGAATCGGCGGGGACTGCGGTTCGCAGTGCGGAATTCCTGCAGCGCCAGTGGAAGCTGAGCCGCCTGCAGGATTTGGCCGGAAGCTAGGCCGGGATCTGCTTCTCCAGGAAGCGGATCACCTTCACCAGCCGTTGGTCCTCAATCAGGTCACGAGCCTTTCCGAGCGCTGCCCGGGCCACTTCAAACTCACCCTTGCGAATACGTACGGCGGCTGCAACCATCGCGACTATGCCGGGGAAATCAGCCAGGGTTTCGCGGGGCAGGGAAGTCACTAGCTTCTGGGCGTCATCGCTGCGGTGTTCCGTCAGCAGGCGGATTGCCTGCAGCAGTTCGTGGGGGATTTCCTGTGCGCCATCACTGGATGCCACACTGTCCTCATCCGCGGCGGTTGCTGCCTGGTTCGGGGCCGTGCTGCCATTCTGCTGGGCCACATCCACGGACATCACCTCGCGTACGACCTTGGTCAGCTTGCCGAGCTGGGAAACGATGTTTCCGATGCGCTGTGACAGTTCCTCGACCTGCATCTCCAGGTGCTGGACGCGCACTCGGGTCGCCTTGAGCTCCTCTGCGAGATCACTTTCGGAGGATGAATAATCCACTAACCAGTCAATCCTTCTCTAGTTCTGTTCGTCATCGTCATCATCACCGAGCATTGAAAGGATCTCATCAAGCTCGTTGATCATGCGCGACTTGTCCTTGGTTCCCTGTGCAGCCGGCGCAGGGGCCGTCGCATCCGCGGGGCTGGAACCGGTCTGATTGTACAGTGCGTCAAGTCGCTGGCGGCTGTCCCTGTAGTTCTGGCGCAGCACAAGGATCTGCTCAAGGTTTCGGATGGCCTCTTCGCGGTTGTTGAGGTTCTCCTCGACCTGGGCAAGGCCATAAAGCGTGCGCAGGCGCAGCTCCGGATCAGCGTCATCGAGCTTGTCATTGCGCAGCAGTTCCGCGAAGGCGCGGCGCGCAATGTTGTAGTCACCTGAAAGGTTGAAGCACTCCGCCAGCACCAGGTAAACCTCGGGTGCCACCTGGCCGCGTCCGATGCCGGACTGCAGCTCGTTGATGGCTTCCTCGACGTCCCCGTTCTGCAGGGCCAGCTCCGCAATCCGCAGGGTGCGCTGAGCATTGTCAGGTTCACTGCGGGTCTCATCTATCCGCTTGCGGTTGATATCGCGCACCAGCTCAGTGGTCCGCTGGGCAAGGCTCTCACGCTCCGGCAGCAGTTCATGCGCCGCCCTGGTGAATTCCAGTGCCTGCTCCAGTTCATTCGCGTCCTGGTGGATCATGCTGAGGCGGGCATTGAGAGCTGCCCTGGCCAGCTTGTCCTGTGGACCGGCGGCCAGCGCTTCGTTGTACGTGCTGAAAGCCTCATCCTTGCGACCCATCCGCTCAAGCAGCATGCCATAGCGGTACTTGAGGTCCCCGCTCTTCTCCGCCACCAGCCAGTCAAAGGGCTGCGGGTCCGCGGTGGCATAGGCCCACACAAGGTGGTCCGCCGCGAGATCCATCCGCCCATTGGCGCGATACCATTCGATCAGCCAGGTGCGGGCCCGTGCCTGCTGCGGCGTTGTCAACAGCATCTCCGCCAGGTTGACGGCGAGTCCACTCCGCTCCCCGATGGAAGCAATGTCGACCGCTTCCAGGGCTGCTGCGGCTTCCTCAAAGTCGCCACGCAGGGTGAGGATCTCGACCCGGGCCAGTTGCTGGCCAATGGCATACCGGTCCCCCGCCAGGTCGGCAACGACTGACAGTGCCGTCGGCGCAGGGGCTTCATCGCCCTCAACATAGAGCATCGAGAGCTGCCAGGCGCGGGCCTGGTCGCCCAGCTTGCCGAACAGTTGCAGCAGCAGTTCGATCAGTTCGGGGCTGTCGGGGGATTCATGCACCAGGTCCAGCACGATGCTGATCAATGAACGAACATGCTGCTTGGGCAGGTTGCCCTGCAGGGCATTGAGCAGCTCGTTGACGAACATTGTGCGGCCTTCGGCACTGGCAAGGTCGATCAGCTTGAGGCGGGCCACGATCACCGGCAGGCTGTCGCCGGACTTCTGCTGGTACTCGCCGAGGATGCTGACGGCCTGTTCGCGGCCTTCAGCACCGGTCTGGGCCAGCAGTCCAGCAAACTCAACCACACGGTCCTCATCGTCCTCGACCATCGCGCTTTCGAGCTGGAACATGCGGATCTTGAAGAGCAGGTCCTCATCCTCCGGCAGGTCCGCAAGGTCCAGTTCACGCAGGGCGCCGATCAGCTCCTCATTCATGCCACCCGCCAGCTTGCGGGCCTCATTGAAGTAGTTGATCGCGTCGCCACGGTTGCCGACCTTGTTGGCCAGCCTGTAGAGGTGCAGCAGCAGCTGCGGGAGGTCATCCTCCTCGATCTCGACATTCGGGTAGTTGCGATAGAGGTCCTTGGCAAGCTCGTAGAGCTCCTCGGCACTCCAGCGAGGCACGAGCCAGTTCAGTGCACTGACGGCCCAGCCCCAGTCGCTGACCCGCTCGCTGTGTGCCACGGCCTTCAGAGCCAGCAGGTGCAGCGGGTACTTCATCGGATTTGGCACCAGTGCATGGTGATGCCGAAGCTGCGTGAGGATCGGCTCCGCCAGGCTCGGATCCTTGTCCAATGCGGCGGCATATTCCTCAGCACTGCGCTGCCAGAGGTGCACGCGCAGGTAGGCCTCGCCGAGCTGCATGCTTGCACCCGGGCCTTCGGCCTTTTCCTTTATCTCTTCAAGCAGCTGGATATATTCGGGATACTCGCCGACGGCATCACGCAGGCCGGCCAGCCGGTCCAGTGCTTCATCAATTCGTCCGGCGTTGAACAGCGCGCGGCCCCAGCTGACCTCAATTGCACTCGGCAGGTCGGTGTCAACGAGCGCGAGCTGGTCGAACAGCTCCAAAAGCTCCGGGCTGCCCTCATCGCCATTGGCATTGATCTCGCGCACAAGTGCGGTGGCGCGCTCCTGGTCGCCGGAGATGGCGGCCAGCGCCAGGTTGAAGCGCATGCAGTCCGACTGGTCGCTGCAGTCCGCCAGCTGTTCAGCGGCGTACATCCGCAGCGGGCGCAGGGCCTCGTTGGCATGGATCTCCTTCTGCTGGAACTGCTGGCGCAGTTTCATCAGGCGGATGGTGGCCTGCTTCAGGTCACGGCCCGGCGGCACCAGCAGCGTGCGCACGAGGGTGATCATCGCCTCCGGCGAACCCTCGTTGACACTGACCAGGCGTGTTGCCAGTTCGCGGGCCTCAAGCGGTGCATTGCGGTCCAGCAGGTGGCCGGCGATGGTGATGCCCTCGTCCAGCTTGCCGTTCTCCACGGCCAGGTCGCCGAGCCGCACCAGCCCGTCCACATCCTCCGGCACGAGGTTCAGCTCAGATATCTGCTTCAGTGCCCATTCAGGGTTCTCGTTCTTGTTTCCGGCGGCTGTCAGGATGGCAATCGCCTTGTCCGGGCTTTCCGCGCTGTAGGCGTTGGCAAGCACCTCAGCGATCTCAATCACCGTGGTGGACTGCTCAGGTGCCTTGATCATGAGGAAGAAGGTCTCCTCAAGTTCAGAAAGCGCCTTTTCGTCACGGCCACGGGCCAGTGCCAGCAGGTCGCGGGCCACATTCTCGAGGTCGCCCATGTCACGGTTGGTCTGCAGGCGGTAGCGCAGCGCCGGTTCAAATTCCTCGCGGCAGAGGTCCATCAGGGATTCGTCCAGCAGGCTCTTCAGCGGCGGGTTGGAATCAAGGCCCAGCCCGCCGGACTCGAAGCGCTCGCTCATGGACTTGATCAGCCCGAGGCACGCATCACTGTCGCCACGGCTGCCAAATGCACCCAGCAGCTTCTCAGTTGCCGGCAGCAGTGCCTCGTCCGGCAGCTCGCTGCAGATCTGCTCGATCGTCATCGAGTCGTTGACAATGAACTCATCCGGCGAGTCGAACAGGCTGATCGCCTCCTGCCACTTGCCGGCATGCACCAGCGAGCGGTAGCGCACGGTGAAGCGCACCCCGGCGGGCAGCTTCTCGCCGTACTCGTTGATCAGGTCCATCGTCGCCTCAGGGGCGATCAGGGATGCGGCATGCTGCAGCACCTGCTCGAACTGCTGGTGGTTGCCGATGCGCTGGGTCAGGTTCAGGTAGATGCGGGTCCAGCGCATCCGGTTGCGCGCCGGGTCATCCTCTCCGAGGTCGTCCAGCAGCGGGCGCAGGTCATCCAGCCAGCGGATCGGTTCGCGGCTGATTTCCTCATCAAGGTAGTTGTCAAGTGCGTCGATTTCATCGAGTGCGATCGGCAGCAGCTCGGTATGGCCCTTCTCGATGGTCAGGTAGCTGGCCTGCCTGGCGCGCTGCATGTGCACGTCGCGCGGGTTGATTGACTCGACCCAGATGCTGTAGCCCTGCTGGATGTTGCCATTGTTGAGATCCAGCAGGCTGGCCGCGGTGGCTGCCTCAAAGCCGGCCAGCGGGTCATCCGAGGACAGGCGCTGGGCATTGGCAAGGGAGAACAGCATCTCAGGCGGGATCTCATCCTGGGAATTGATCCACTGTTCGATGGACTTCAGCAGGTTGCGTCGTTCCTCACTGCCTTCAGGCAGGGATGTGGCGCGGGCCAGAGCTGCCTGGTAGTCACCCGTCTTCAGGGACAGGCGGGCGATGTGCGCCGCGATCTCCGGATGTGAGTCAAAGTCCGTGAACATGCGCTCGATGCGCTGGCGCAGGCGGTTGGCATGGTCCTCGTCAGGTACCCTGATCGAGCGCAGCTCGATCGCGCAGGCGGTGCCGTCGTCCTTCAGGTACATCTGTTCTGCGAACCACAGGTGCGACTCCTCAACCAGCCACGGGGCAAGCCCGGAGGTCGCGATCGTGCGGCTGATCGCATGCAGTTCGTTGACACTCTGGTTGTCGGGATTTACCTGCTTGTCCAGTACCGCACTCACCTGGTTCGGCCGCTCACAGTCGGCCAGGCTCTCGATCAGGTGGTCGATGTCGAAGTCGGCGGAGACGACTGCTGCGACATGCTGCAGGTCTTCCGCCACTCCATCCTGTGGTTCCTCCGTATCGTCACCGGATTCAGGTTCATCCACCTCAGTTCCGGCATCCAGACCTGAGGAATCCTCTCCCAGTTCCTCGCCGGAATCGGCATGGTCCCCATAGTCATCCAGTACATCTTCTTCGTTTCCAGATTCACCGGACTCGATGGACTCATCGTCATCGTAGGATCCGGCTTCCTCCGGGGAATCGTCAAATTCCTCAACTTCCGGCCCAGGCTGGCCGGCGGTATCAATAATGCCCTCCTGGTCCAGTTCGAGGCGGGCAGCCTCCACCGTGCCGCTGCCGTTGACGGAAGCATCCGGGGTCGGGCGGCTGTCCGGGATCACGTGGTCAGGCAGTTCGGGGAAGTCGATGTTGGTGACCTTGCCGGCTGCGATCTGCAGGAATTCATTCGCTGCACTGGGCGGCTGCTGCTTGGCCTGCTGGAATGCGCGGAACCAGTTGCCGATCTTGTCCTTGATCAGTTCGCTGTCCAGCTTGACGATGCGCTTGAGCGTATAGACGGCCAGCTTCTCGTCACGCACCATCTCCTTGTGGTTCGTCAGGTAATTGGCAATCTCCACCGGGTGCTGGTGGGAGCGCTCCAGGCGCTCGCTGAACACGTTCCAGCCGATGCGCCCGTTGCGGTACTCCTTGACGGAGTTGTCCATCACGATCTTGTGCAGTTCCCAGCAGCACTGCGGGCGGTGGTCGAGCAGCGAATTGGCCAGCTGGAAGAAGTCATCCCCCACGCTGCGGCCTTCCGCGATGATCTCAACCAGCATGTCTTCAGCCAGGCGGTCATTCTTGCGCAGGATCTGCGCCTCGGCCATCATCAGGGTGACCTCGACGGCCTTGTCCCCGAGGCTCTGGCGGTTATCTATCAGGGTTTCAAGTGAACGCACCGCAAGGTCATCGCCCTGCTTGACGGTGCCCTTGCTGATCATCTGGCTCAGGCCCCAGGCGAAGTCCTTCCAGTGTGAGACCTCATTGGTGAGGCTGGCGCGCTCGCTCAGGTATGAAAGGTGGCGCTCCGGACGCATGTTGCCGGTCGTGATGCGCCAGTTGAGCAGCGCCAGGCGGTTGTCACGTGAATCACTCTCCAGTTCGAGCATGCGGTCCACAAGCCCGGCCAGGCCCGGCACCACCGGAACCTTGCGGCTGCGGGCCACCATGTCGCTGAAGGTGTCAAAGGCCACACGGGTGTCATCCAGCACGGCGGCCGCTTCCACCAGGTTCTCGGCACCGCTCTTGAGCTGGCCGGGATTGGCGGCATTGGGGTTGATCACTTCCTCGAGGTAGCGGCGGGCATAATCCTCCAGGTTCTTGAGCAGTGCCGGGCGGCGCTTCTGCTGCTGCTGGGGATTGAGCCGCTTGTAGGCTTCCACCTGCCGGTTTAGGGATTTGCCGAAATCAAACCTTTTTAACATTTACGCCTATCCTGCCCAACTCAGCTGATTGCCTGCAGGTCCGCTGTCACGGAACTGAGGAACTGTCGGCGAAGCATTCCATGAAGCTCATCCATGCCGTTTCGCCTGCTTTCCGCCCAGGCGATGCCGTACTCGACGATCTTGTCCTTCAGCTCCTCCGCATTGGCACCACGGCCAAGTAATTCACTGAGCAGGTTGAGGGTCTGCTCACGGTCTGCAAGCAGTTCATCCTCCTCGGTCGAACGGACTGCATGTCCGAAGCTGGCCAAGCGCACCCAGCAGGTACTGGGTGAGACCCAGAGGTTCTCGGTGTTGATCCGCCCGTGCACGACGGGTTCATCCTGGCCCTGCATGTAATCAACGATTTCAAGGATGCTGAGCGCCAGCCGGATCCTGTCCGCGCCGGACATTGCATCAGCGTCCATGTCCGCAAGTGGCTGCTCAGCCAGCCAGGGGAAGCCGATGAAGGGCACCTCGAAGTCGCGCTTGTCGATCTTCAGGGATAAGACATGGGGATGCGCAAGGCTGCGCAGTATGTCCGCCTCGACAGCCAGCCGCCTGAGCGACTCCTCGCTGCCGTCGGAAAACTTGACCCACATCCGCATGCCCGAGGACTGTTCACGGGCAAGGAAAACCGGCTCTGTACTGAGCGCGAGGGCCAATTTCTGTTCGAGCAGGAAATACTGCTGGATGCCTTCCGGCACGCCCCACAGTTCGCTAAGCCTAGCTCCGTGCATGATGGACAACTTACCCCTGGATTTGGTACTGGAGTTCAGGAAAACCCGCCTATAACTGTAATCCTGAATCCCGTCTGCTTACTTAAATCCCACTTAACGACAATCTTAACTCGAACCCTCTGGACAGCATCCTCCATTTGACTCAGATTTGACCCCCGGAATCTGGACTTTCCCTTAGCCTGGAAAGTTGCAGTCTTCCGGTGAAACCGGGCCAGCGGTCAAATGTTGATTTAAGGTGCCTATATATTACCTTATAAGAATTCAAATATTCAATCAGCTTATCTCTGGCTGTCCTATTGCTGCCTTTAAGCAAAAAGGGCGGCCCCTGAGGGCCGCCCCGGAATCGTCAGTTACTGCTCAGATTACCGCTTCAGGTTCACGATCTCGTTGAGGATCTCATCCTGGGTGGTGAACACCCGGCTGTTGGCCTGCAGTCCGCGCTGGGTGATGATCATGTTGGTGAATTCCTGGGCCAGGTCCACATTGGACTGCTCGAGGAATCCGTTGAACACCACGCCGCTGCCGCCGCTGCCCGGACGCAGCTGCACCGGGCTGCCCGAGTTGGTCGTCGGAATGAATGCCGTGTCACCGGCGCGCTCGAGGCCCTCCGGGTTGCTGAAGGTTGCCAGGCTGAGCTGGGCGATCGGGCGGCGCTGACCATTGTCGTAGAAGGCGATCAGCGTACCGGTCTGGTCCGCCTCGAAGTCGGTCAGCACGCCCATCGGGTAGCCGTCCTGCTCTCGCGCGGCGGTCGTGCTGGTGGAGGCGAACTGGGTGATGCCGTTGATCGCCTTGCCATTGCCATCGAAGGTCAGGTCAACGCTGGTCGGCTGTGCGCCGGGGGCGGTGAAGCTGAAGGCGTCGATCGGGTTGCCGCTGGTGATCAGGCCGCTCTCTCCGAAGCTGATGCGGCCGGTGGTGTTCAGCAGCTCGATGTTCGGCTCCTCCGGCATCGAGATCTCGTAGTCCCACTCGTTCTCATTGACATGGGTGAAGGTCGTCACCATGTTGTGCGGGTTGCCCAGCGAGTCATAGACGATGCGGCTGGTGCTGTGCATGAATGCGTCCTCGGTGCCGAAGGTGGCGACGCCGGGCATCAGCTCGTCGATGCTGATGTTCACACCGGGCATCAGCGGCATGTCCGGGCTGCTGCCCTCGATGCTGTTCTGCACATTGGCCAGCGAGCTGGCGGTGTAGAATGTCGGCGACCAGGCTGCCGGAGCCGTGCTGCGGTCGTAGCCCCAGTCCTCGAAGTAGCGCACCAGCTCCGGGCCTCCGTTGTCAGGGGTGAACACCAGTTCGGCACGGGCATTCTCGCCGTTGTCAATGATGCCCGCATCAGCGCCGAGCGCGCCGATGCCCCAGTCGGTGAAGGTGTTGAAACCGTAGCGGGCGGCCAGTCCGGGCGTCGCCGTGCCATCGATGAAGATATCGGCCTCGGCGGCATCCACCGGTGCACCGGCCGGCTGGCGCTGCTCACCGGCATAGTTCTGGATGAGGCTGATTGTGCCGTTCGGGTTGGCAATCGCAGTCACCTGGATGTTGGCGGTGTTGTTGATCGCATTGGCGACGAGGATCGCGTTCTGCTCGGCGGTGTCGGTCAGGCCGGCACTGGAGGTCAGCGTGACCGTCACTCCGTTGACGACGAAGCTGTCACCGGCCAGCGGGCGGTTCACACCGACACCCATCGGCACGGAGGTGGTCTCGGTGGCCGCCTTGGCGTCCGTCACGGTTACGGTGTTGGTGCCCACGAGGAAGCTGCCGGGCTCCTCCGGTGCCTCATACAGGTTGACAAGCATTCCGCTGGAGGCCGGGTCGCTCACGGCAGTGATGTCGATGCTCGTGCCGCCGTTGCGGCTCTGCAGTACGACCTGGAATTCTCCGTTGACCTCGCGCACGGTGGCCTGCACCTGCAGGCTGGCCACGGGGTCGATGTTGATTGCATCAGCCACCATGTTCGCGGCTTCCTCGAAGTCCGCTGCGGCGCTGGTGTCATAGGTCACGGTGTTGCCGTTGATGTCTATCGTTTCCGGCCCGGCACTGAGTGCGGTGACCGTGTCACCGACGGCGATCGCCCAGGGCTCGGCGGCTCCGGCGACCGTCAGGATGCCGGTTGAGCCGAAGCTGGCGGTTTCGTTGTCAGCGCTGCCGTAGCGGAAGCTCGAGCTGTCCAGGTTGCTGGCGTAGTTGAGCATCGTGGTGGCCCGTGCACTGAGCTTCTGGCCGAAGTTGATCACGATGTCACTGATCTTCGAGCCGGGGTCGATCTTCGAACCGTCCTCGTTGAGTTGGGTATAGCCCTGGATGCGCCAGCCGTTGTTGGCGACGAGGCGGCCGTCGCGGTCGACGTTGAAGTCGCCGGCGCGGGTGTACATCTGTGAGCTGCCGTCGGACAGGGTGAAGAAACCGCTGCCGTTGATTGCGAAGTCCGTCGGACGCGCGGTGTTCTCCAGCGCGCTCTGCTGCATCAGGTTGTGGATGGCTGCGATCTGCATGCCGAGGCCGACCTGCTTGGGGTTGATGCCGCCGAAGTTGGAGGTCGGTGCGCTGGCACCGCGCAGGGTCTGGCTCAGCACGTCCGAGAAGATCACGTTGGAGCCCTTGAAGCCCGTGGTGTTGACGTTGGCGATGTTGTTGGCAATTGCGTCGATGCGCAACTGGTGGTTACGGAGACCGCTTGCCGCGGTGAAGAAGGCACTACCTGCCATTTGACGATTCCTCCATGATATGTGAGTGCATGGAGGAGCGGCCCGCCGCGGACGGCGGCGGGTCCATGAGCTTCCATCCCGGGGGATGGTCCGGCTCTCCGCTCCTTGTGGTGGCCCCTGCCGGGGTCTTCCTACCGCGTTCCCTGCAGGAACACGGCGCTGTCAACATTCGTGATCACGCCCTCGCGCATGGCGCCACGGTCCATTGCCGTGATCACCGTGCGTGACGGTATGTTGACAACCAGTGCATATTCATCCGCCATCAGCAGGCTGTCCCGTGAGCCCTTGGAGGCTGCCCGCCTGACGGCGTCCTCGATCTCACTCATCTCCCGGTTGCCCAGTTCGATCCCGCGGCTGCTGATCCGCTTCAGCGCATGCGCGCTGAACTTCACACCACCCTCGCTCCTGAGCGATTCGTCCAGGGACTGCCGGAAGGACACATCCGGAAGTTCCTGCCTGCGGGCTGCAGGCCCTGCCTGCTGCCCTGTTGCCACCGGGCGGATCTGGCCCGGCAATAGTCCCTCAACCATCCTGCTCTCCTCTGCAATCCATCCACTTACTCCGCTTCACGCACCGAGATCACCTGTCCCGGCAGCAGCAGCTTGTCTCCCACAAGCAGCATCGGCACTCCCTGGAGCACTTCCACGCTGTCCGCGTGGCCCTCAATCAGATCACCGTTGGCATCCACGCCCTCGATTGTCTTGCCCAGCAGCGCAGTGGCCTCACCCAGCCCGCCGCTGGTGGACTGGTCCTCGATCAGGCCCTTGATGTCCAGCAGGGCCTGCAGGCTGTTCATCGTCGCCAGCTGCTGGGTGAATTGCGCACCATCCGCCGGGTTGAGCGGGTCCTGGTGGCGCAGCTGCTCCATCATCAGGCGCATGAAGTCCTGGCCGCTGTCGGTGGTCTCCGGACTGGCGATCACCGGGTTCTCCGGGTCCGGCAGGTTGACAACCCGCTGGTTGACCCCGTTTGACATGTTTGACGGAAGCGTCTTGAGAATCTCCATCACATCTCCCTTGTTGTCAGCCGGCAGCCTGCTGCTGCCCGGCTCCGCCACTGATGTCCAGCACACGCATGTCCACCACGCTCAGGCCATCCTCTTCGAGGCTGTCCCTGAGGGCGTCGAGGCTCCTCTGCAGCTGGTCACGCTGGCCGCGGTTGAGCACCGCCACCTGCATCGCCACGTTGTCACCGCGCACCGCGATGTTCACGATCATCCGCCCGAGTTCCTTCGGGTAGAGGTCAAGCTTGAGGTTGTACAGGCCGTTGCCGGCATTGCGGAACTCACTCACCTTGTCCATCAGCTGCTGGCGGATCTCATCCAGCGCATAGCCGCTCACGTCAGTGCCGACCTGCGGCGTGCTGAACTGCAGCAGGCGTTGCGGCACGTCCTGTCCGACCTGCGGATGGGCCGCCAGCTGCGGTCCTCCGCCGGGCTGGATGCTGTCAACCGGATGCAGCGGTGCATGCCCACGGCCTGCAGCGGTCACACCGGTCTCCGACTCGGGGATGGACTGGCCACGATCCCGCCTGCTGATCACGGATGACAGCAGGGAATCCGGCCTGGCAGCCTTGCCCTCATCCGGCAGGATGCTGTCAACGACATCACTTTCCGGAATCACCACGCTTCGGCCAGTATTCTCCGCAGGCTCATGCGCTGCTTCCGTGGGTGGAGCAGGCCTGCCGGCCGGTGAAGTCGAACGGACGGGGCTGTTGCCGGTAGGTGGGTTGTCAGCCTCAGGGACTGATTCACCACGCTGCATCGGCTGGCCTTCAGGCCTGGCAACGGAGCGATCCGGGCTGACGACGGCGGCCTGCTTCTCTCCCGAGAGCACGCGCTCCATCGCCTCACTGATGCGTTGCATCTCCTGCCCGCTGTACAGCCTGTCAGGCCCGGTGCTGCTCATCTCCATGCTGACAGTCACCGGGGTGCTGCCACCCTGCGGATCACTGATCGTCACATCGAAACGGCTGGCCGGTTCAAGTGCCGTACTGCGCACCGCACTGACCGCCAGCTTGAGCGGTGTGGCCTGCGGCAGTTCGATATCTGCTTCAAACAGGTCGCCAACCGGGGCCGCAAACTGATCTGGCCCTTGCGGAGCCAGCTGGGTGATCGTCTCCGGGGACTGCAAGCGCAGGCCTGCCTGTGGCATTGCCAGCTGGGCAAGCGGTTTCAGCTCAGCCGTGTGCAGATCAGGCCTGCCCGCCGCCTGGCTGTTGAACCAGTCGACGGAAGGGCTCTTGGCTGTGTGCGTGGTGCCAAGCAGCGGCGCTGCAATGGCCTCCCGCGTCACTGCCCGGGTTCCACCCGCAGGCTCGTCCGGCAGGCTTGCGCCATTGCCGAATTCAATCATTGCATCCGGCTGCTGGGGACTGAGCTGCTTCTCGGGGGAACCGGAGTATTCAATCACCGGGGCCGGCTGTGCCGGGCCAGTGGCGACTTCTTCCAGCTTGAGTTGGCCCTTGCCACCCGCCGGGTTCAGCTCGGCAAACAGCTGCTGCATCACCTGGCGTACCAGCGGGGCCAGCAGGGCAGGGGTTGCCTTATGCACAACTGCCTGGGCAACCTTCGGCGGCTTGGTTTCCTGCGCCTCTCCAGCAGGGGAGGGCTGGGATTCGGCCGGCTTGCCATGCTCGCCAGCATCCGGTTTGCCGCTGGCCAGTTGCAGCAGGCTGGCAATCAGCTGCTGGAGCTGCTGGCCCTCATCCGCTTCATCACTATCTGCGTAGGCAAGTGGAGCACCTGCCTCCAGCGGCACGGTTTCCTCTGTGGAACCGTCGACGCTGACGCTTGCAGGCTGTGGCTGTTTTGCTTCGGACTTGCTGCTGGCGAGTTCCGCCACGGCCTGGCGGATGCGCGCTGCCAGTTTCCCGGCCAGCTGCTCCGCCCCGCCTGCGCTGTCAACCGCGAGGTTGACGATCTCGGCCAGCAGGCCCTGCATCACGGCCTGCGGGTCGTAGCCTTCCGCAGCTGCCGCCGCCGGCATTGCCAATCCCTCCGGTTCATCCCCTCCCGCCCCCGCAATCGTGGGCAAGGTCCAGAGATGTTCGCCGAGCATCAGCGAAAACGCTGTGCCATCCGGCGGGGCTCCCCGTGGGACCGCCGCGGCTGCCTGTGGCATCCCGGCCAGTCCCTGCTCGCCAACGGGCAGCATCATTGCCAGTTGGTTCATCAGTGCACCTCCTTACAGTGCGGTCTCTTGCGCGTCATTTGGCGCTAGTCGTCAAGGGTGAAGTCCGAGATCACGGGGATCACGGAGTTGTCACTTCCATCAATATCGGCCCGGTACTGCGGGAATTGAGCGAGGAAGGCCGCATGTTCCTCCGGGCTGAGCATGAAGTCCGGCAGAGTTGCCATGCCGCTGTCCGCCGTCGGCTGGACGGAGGGATCAATGCCGGGCTCGGCCGGGTCAGGCGTTGCCAGTGATTCATTCACCTGGTCCAGGATGCTTTCACCGGGGGGCAGCAGGGCCTGCGCATCATCCATCTGCAAGAGGATGTTGATCCAGTTGGCGGCATCTTCGGGTTTTGCAAATTCGAGGATGTGGGCCAGTTCCCGCTTCTTCTGGCATGAGAGCACCAGCGTTGCATCATTGTCATTGAGCGCGCTGATCCGCTCCGCAGCCAGCATCGGGTCCATCCTGCCGAGCGCCTTGCAGATCAGCTGGCGGGTGCGCCCGTCGATGCGGGTTGCGCCTTCCGGATCGACAACTGCGGCAACATCCATTGCAGATTCATCTGCGGCAGCTGCCTCATCAGGTGATGCCGGGTCAGCGCTTTCATCCACGCCCAGTTCGACCGGCTTGGCCAGCAGCAGAGGGGATTCATTCTTAGCGGCCTTCTTCGCCGGCTTGCCCGCAGGAAGCATAGCGCTGAGTTCGATGTCGCCAGCCTGGATTCCTGCCAGCAGGGACACCAGCGCGAAGATGGCCAGAGCCAGCATCAGGCTGAGCCTGGTGAAGCCGCGACGCCTGAAGCGCTTCCCCAGAAAAGCAGGATCCCGCTGGGACGGAAAAATTCCGGCCAGGCGGGATCTTGAGTTCGTAAGTTTGCTAGTCACTGCGGATTAGATCGGCAGTGAGCGGGCTGACTTTATTAAGAGCCTAGTTCTTCTTCTCGGGCATCTTGACGGTCAGGTCGATGGTCTCGGTCTTGCCAATGCCAAGCCTGACGTTGGTGTCGTTGCCGGAGGTGATCTCCATCTTCTCGGTGCCCATTACCCAGACCTCAAGGTTGTAGGTGCCGGCCTTGAGCTCGTTGATGAAGTATCCGCCTTCGTTGTTCGTGGTCTGGCGGGTGACTTCGGCACCGGTTTCAGCATCCACCACGGCGACTGAGGTGTAGCCCATCGGGACACCCTTGTCATCGATCACCTGTCCGGCGATTGCGCCGGTGATCTGCTCGAGCTTGTCGCAGGAGAAGAGCTGGCCGCTGATTGACAGGGCTGCGAGAAGCAGTACCAGCTTGAGAAGAGTTGCTTTCATCATTTCCTCCGGGGTCAGTCCCTGAAGACCAGCTTCGACTTCCCTGAACCCTGCACCAGCCTGCCGATCACCCGCGGGCTGTGTTCCGCGCAGATCTCCATGGCAGGCCCGGCTGATTCAGGGGACACAAGCAGTGCAAAGCCGATCCCCATATTGAATACGTGCCACATCTCATCCGTGGAGATGTTTCCGTGGCTCTGAATTATATCAAATACGGGCAAAATGGAGATCGCCGAGCGGTCCACCTCCACATCCAGCCCATCGGGTACCACACGAGGCACATTGTCCTGCAGCCCGCCGCCGCTGATATGGGCCGCAGCCTGCAGCAGGCCGGCATTGAAGCAGCGGCCGACGGCGTTTGCATAGCAGACCGTCGGCTGCAGCAGGGCATGCGCCAGGGAGGAGTCGAGGTCTTCGTTGTAGCTGGTCCACTGGTCGTGGTTCAGTTCGCTGAAGGCGGCGCGCACGAGCGAGAAGCCGTTGCAGTGCACGCCGTTTGATTCAAGTCCGATCAGCACACTGCCTTCACGGCAGCCGGATCCGTCCAGCATGCGGCTCCTGTCCACCAGGCCGACGGCGAAGCCAGCAAGGTCGAAGTCGCCGGGCTTGTAGACATCGCGCATCTCGGCGATCTCGCCGCCGATCAGCGCGCAGCCGATCTCCCGGCAGGCGGCGGCGATGCCCTTGCCGACCATCTGGTGGATCTGCTCCGGCACCACCTTGTTGATGCCGAGGTAGTCGAGGAAGTACAGCGGTCGGGCGCCGCTCACGATGATGTCGTTCACCACGCAGCCCACCACATCGCGGCCGGCGTTTTCCCATGTGCCGAAGCGGCTGTGGACGATGGTCTTGGTGCCCAGGCTGTCCGTGCTGTTCACGAGCACGGGATTGCTGATGCCGGTGAGGTCGGGGGCGAAGGCCGCCCCGAAGGCCCCGACGCCTGCCACAACCTCCGGCCCATGGGTGGATTCCACATCCTGGCGGAAGGCCGCGATTGCTTCATCCTGCGCTTCAATGCTTACGCCACTGGCCTGGTAGTCGAGGGTGTTCTCACTCATGCTGGGGTCCCTTGGGAGCTGGGATGTTTCAAGGCGTGCAGATTTTAACACTGCTTTTGGCGCTATACTTTCTCGGTATCAGCAGCGGGTGTGCACGGGTATGGCCTGCTGCAGTCATCTGGAGGACCCATGAGCTCTGCAAAACCGCATTTCACTGATCGTTTCGCCTCGCGGCTGGACGACTGCGGTACGGAGGATGCGTTCGTCGTGCTCGCCCAGGCCAAGGCGCTTGAGGCGCAGGGCCGCGACATCGTGCATCTGCAGATCGGTGAACCCGATTTCGACACTCCGCGCAACATAATCGACAAGGCGCACTGGGCGCTGGACCACGGATATACCCACTACACCGGTTCCGCCGGCGCGATGGAGCACCGCGAGAAGTACGCCGAATACGTCTGCCAGCGCTACGGCGTGGAAGGCGTGACGGGCGAGAACGTGATCATCTACCCCGGCGCCAAGCCGATCGTCTTCCTGACCGCCATGGCGCTTGTCAATCCTGGCGATGAAGTGATCATCTTCGATCCGACCTACCCGGGTTATGAGGCTGCTGTGCAGCTGATGGGCGGCGTGATCAAGCGCCTGCCGCTGACTGAGGACACGGGTTTCCGCTTCGACCATGAGCAGCTCAAGCAGCTCGTCAGCAGCAAGACCAAGCTGTTCTACCTGAACACTCCGCAGAACCCGACCGGTGGCGTACTGACCCAGGGAGACCTGGACTTCGTCGCCGAGCTGGCCCGCGAGTACGGATTCTACGTGCTCAGCGATGAGATCTACAACCGCTTCGTGTACGAAGGTGAGCATGCCAGCATGCTTAAGGTGCCTGAGTTCCGCGACCAGCTGATCTTCCTCGATGGCCATTCGAAGACCTATGCAATGACCGGCTGGCGCCTCGGCTTCAGCGTGACGAGTCCGGCGCTTGCCAAGCGCTTGACGCTTCTGGCAACAAACAGCTTCAGCTGCACCGCTGCCTTCACACAGGTGGCGGGCATTGAGGCGCTGCTCGGTGACCAGAGCGGCAGCCAGGCGATGATCGCCGAGTTCAAGGCGCGACGCAGCCTGATCGTGGATGGCCTCAACAGCATCCCCGGCGTGAGCTGCACGATGCCCAAGGGAGCGTTCTACGTCTTCCCGAACATCAAGGAATACACCGTCAAGGCGGGACGTACGAGCCTCGACGTCCAGCGCTACATCCTGCAGAACTACGGCGTGGCCCTGCTGGCAGGCACCTCGTTCGGAAAGAACGGCGAGGGCTACCTGCGCCTGAGCTATGCCAACAGCCGTGAGAACATCCAGAAGGCGATCGACCTGCTGCGTGAGGCATTCGCCAGCCTGGCCTGATGATGGATATGGGTCTCGGCAGGACAGTCAAGCTCGCATGCCTGGCAATGGCCGTGCTGATGCTCGCGTCCTGCTTCGACCCGGAGCCGGCGACGATCACGGTCTCCTGCACCCTGCAGGGACTGCAGCGCAAGTGCGATATCCTGCTGCAGACCGCTGACGGGAACGTGACGCGGCGCACGACGACGAACATCCGCGGCATCGGCGAATTCAAGTACATCCTGCCCGGGGATTATGTGCTGAAGTTCGTCGACGCCAAGGACAAGGCCTGGCCTGCGGTGCGCGAAGTGAGCGTCAGGTCGGGCGAGGTGCTGCCTATCCGAGTTGAGCTGACGGAAACTGAAGCTCCGCAGGTAAATGCAGCCGTAGATGAGGCATGAGCCCTGTTTTGCATTGCAAAACAGCATGGGCTAGAATCTGGTCTCCAACCGCAAGAGGTGAAAAATGAGGAAAATCGCATTAATCGGTCTGTTCCTGTTTGCCATCCTGTTCGCAGGGTGCGAGGACGAGGGCAGCGCTGAGATCAACGTGATCTGCAAGGATCGTGGACAGTCCAAGAACGTCTGGGTCGAGGTCTACAACTCAAAGGGCGTGCAGGTCAAGCAGGTCAGCACCCAGGGTGGCATCGGCTACGTCACCGACCTGCCGGCAGGCACCTACACCCTGAAGTTCAAGAATCACGATGACACCTATTTCTCCGCGATCAAGGTCGTGACCGTTGCCGACGGTGACTCGCGTCCGGTGGAGGTGGAGCTGAATGATCCGCCCGATGAGGGTGGCTCAGTCCAGTAACGGGCTTTAGCTGAACAAGAGAAGATGGCGGGAACTCTCCCGCCATTTTTTTTTAGCCAAGCTGGCTGGCGATGCGCTTCTGCAGTGCCGCCGTCACATTGATTCCCCGGCCGCTGAGCTGCACCGCATCGCAGTCATTGAAACCTGCGAATCCGCGCAGCGTGGCGGCCAGTTCAGTTTCGAACTCAGCCGTGGCCTGGAAGCCGTCCTCCAGGTGCAGGGACTGCACTTCCAGCAGCTTCTCCCTGCGCCGGGCCTTGGCATCCAGCCTGCCGACGAAGCGCTCGCCAAACAGCAGCGGAAGGCTGAAGTAGCCGTACTGCCGCTTCGGCTGGGGCACGTAGCATTCGATCAGGTAGTCGTAGCCAAACAGCACCTGCAGCCTGTCACGCAGGATCACCAGGTTGTCAAAGGGGGAGAGGATCGAGACCTGCTCCCGGCGCCTGCGATAGGCAGGCAGGCCCTCAAGCAGCTCTGGGAAGGCGTACCAGGTATGGCCGACCAGCCCCTCCACCTCTATGGCAACGATATTCCCCTTCGCCTGCATTGATGCGAGCTTTTCCTTCACTGGCACCAGCCGGCTGGTGCGCAGCATCTCACGGACCTCACGCTCCCTGGCAATCCCGTAGGCCCCGATCGTGCGCCGCACGATGAACTCAGCAAGTTCATCCTCGTCTGGCTCAGTCCTGTCAAGGCCGTCCGGCAGCACTCGGTCGCGCAGGTCGTAGATGCGCTGGAAGCCACGGCGCTCGCTGACCATCAGCTCCCCGAGGCTCGTCAGCAGCTCGAGCGCGGACTTTGCCGGCTTCCAGTCCCACCAGCTGCCGCCCCGTGATCCATGTTCGTCGCCAAAATCCGCGCTGCTCATCGGGCCCTGCTGCTCGATGCGTTCGAGGATCGCCGGGAACAGCGCTTCATGCTTCCTGAGCGAGCGCGCAAAGGGGATGCCGGGACGCTCGCGGTAGCTGCGGGCCAGCGGCAGGTAGAAGCGGTAGTCCTCCATCGGCAGGAAGGAGGCTGCATGCCCCCAGTACTCGAACAGCTGGCGCTGCTTCAGCAGGGGGTACAGGGCACCATCACTGTAGGCCGGTACACGCGACCAGGTGGTGTGGTGGTGCGCCCGGTTGACAACGGAGATGCTGTCAATCTGCACGTAGCCCAGCCGCCTGACGGTTTCAAGGACAGCGCCTGTGCCCTTGCCCAGCCCCTTGCGTGGCCCGAGCAATGCGCTGTCAACGGCGATGCGGCGTGCCTGGGCGAGGCTGATCCTGTGTGCTGCTTTTCCTGCCGTCATCCTGTCAATCCTACAGGTTGGCTCAGATTTCGCTTCGCAGGCAGGCCACTGGGTCCTGCTTTGCGGCACGCGCTGCGGGCCAGGAGCCAAAGATCAGGCCAACCGCAATACTGAACAGCGCTCCGAGTGCGATGGTGCGTGGGCTGACCCAGGGTTCCCATTCGGTGTAGTTGCAGTAGATGAACACGCCGAGCACCCCGAGCCCAATGCCGATCACGGCCCCGATCAACGCCTTGACACAGGCCTCGATCAGGAACTGGATGGCAACCTGCCCCTGGCTGGCCCCGACCGCGCGGCGGATGCCGATCTCCGGCCGGCGCTGGATCACCCGGATCAGCATCACATTCATGATGCCGATGCCCGCCACCAGCAGTGCAATGCTGGACACGCCCAAAAGCACCACCTTGAAGATCTCCAGCGCCTTGTCCATCAGCTTGACGGCGTCCTTCACTGTGAACACCGAGTAGCTTTCCTCGAGGATCTCACCATCGTTGAGTGTCGTCTGTAGTGCATCCCTCACTGCCGCCATGGCTTTTTCCTCGCCGACCTGCTGGCTATAGCGCACAAAGAAGCCTGTCACGCCGACAAAGCCGAGCAGCTCCTGCTCAACCTCCAGCGGCATGTAGGCAGCGTTGTCCATGTCCTCCATCCCGACCCGGCCGCGTGTTTTGAGTAGTCCGACCACCTTGAAGGGCTCGTCCCTGATCTGCACCTCGCGGCCGATGATGTCCTCATCCTCGCCAAACAGCGCTGCGGCAACACTGGGTCCGAGCACAAGTACCTTTGACTGCTCTTCAATGTCCCCATCCTGCAGGAAGCGGCCCTTGTCAATCTCGTGCCCACGGGATTCCAGGAAATACTGGTTGATACCGAACAGGGTGGTGTAGGACTGCTTTTCACCATTGAGGATGTAGCCGGGCAGCATCAGCGCCGGGGCCACATTCTCCACCTCCGGCAGCGGCTCGACCACACGCCAGCTTTCGTCCGGCAGCTGCACGCTGGCGCCCTTCATATTGGCAAAGGGCCCGGCCTTGAAGTCGATGTAGGGGGAGACCATGAACACGTTCGCACCGAACTCGTTGATCATGCCCATCGTCTGGCGCCGTCCGAGGTCGGTGATGCTGATCAGCATGATCACATTGGCAACCCCGATCGCAACGCCGAGGATCGCCAGGCTGCTCTGCACGAGATAACGCCTGATCTGGACCATGCCCTGCCTGAGGAAGTACTTCAGCACCGCGAGATAGTACTACCCGGCAGGGGCTTCGCCAGTCTTCCTGTCGCTATAATTCAGGAGGGATGAGACCTGCTGGTGCACGATGAGACCACGCTACGATCCACGGCTGTTTATCGGGCTGACCACTTCGCGTACAGTCCAGAGCAAGCTTGAGGCCTGCCAGGCGGAGGTGCGCAAGCACCTGTTCAACTGGCACTTCATCCCGCCCACCAATTTCCATATCACCCTGCATTTCATTGGCGAGGTCAGTGAATCCCAGATCCCGGAAATTGACCGGGCGATGAACAGGCTCGGTTCACAGATGCCACCGTTCACTCTTGAATGGAACAGCGTGGATTTCTTCGGCGAGCCGGACAATGCTCGGGTGCTGTTCGTCGGGGCGGATCCCTGCCCGGAGCTGACGGAACTGACCACCCGGATCGCGGACATCATCCCCACCAGGCGGGCCCGCAAGGAATTCCACCCGCACATCACGCTGGCCAAGGCGCGCAAGCAGATGGAGCCTGACACCAAGGTGATGAACGCCAACATGCTGCGCCGCCTGCGGGAGCACAACCGCATCGGGCCGGAGCCGGTGCAGATCGAATTCAGCACCGTGCACCGCGAGTTCATGCTGATGGAAACCGTCTGGGTCGGCCGTGTGGTGAGCTACGAGGTACGACAGCGCTATTCGCTGGAGGGCGGGGGAGCCAATAGCGGCGGCTACTGAGCCCCGGTGATATCCGGCATGAACAGCTGCATCACGTGCAGTTCATTGCTGCCACGCGGCACCACCAGCAGCCGGTCATCATCCGAGACCTGGAAATGCTCGCAGTCACGCGACACGAGGTGCTTGTCCCCGGTCTGCAGGTTGATCAGCCAGAGCTGGCTGACGGTGTAGTTGTCGGTATTGCGCACGAGGATCAGGCCAGGCTCGGACAGGCAGGCGATGTCGAGCGGGGCATCACTGAGCGGCACCTGCAGGTTGCTGCCGAGGTGCCAGGTGTCGGCGCGGATGTAGTAGGGCGCCTCCTGGTCGCGGCTGGCGATGTGGCAGCCGACGCTGCCCCATTCCGCGTTGTCCGCCATCAAGAGCCCGCTGCGCTCATTGTCATAGCTCAGGGTCTGGTTGGCAACGTCCAGGATGGCGAGCCCGGGCCGGCTGCGGAACTCCCCGTTCTGCAGCTCCGCACTGGCCAGGCAATGCTGTGCGCCGGTTTCGCCTGACCACCAGATGCGCTTCAGGAAACTCAGGTCGTGCGTGCTGACCCGCCAGGCCTCTGCGCCGTTGAGCAGGTCGAGCACCAGCAGGCTGATCTCGCTTCCCTCGCTGTAGGCGTCATTGCTGAATACGGCGTATCGGTCATCATCACTGAACAGGACATCGTGCACATGCATCCCGCCGGGTGGCTCGAAGCTCTTGCTGACGAAGAACGGCGGGTCGGAGATGTCGAGCAGGCGCCACTGGAACTGGCCCGCGCTGTCCCGCCAGTGCAGGAACATGTAACGGTGGCTGGGGGAAAGGCTCCAGGACAGGTTCAGGCATTCAGGGAAGCGCGCGATGTGCTCATTGAAGAAGGGCGGGCTGATGTACATCGAACGCTCGCCGCTGTTGTAGGTTACTGTCCACACGCATGCACCTTCCGGCCCGGCGGTCAGGCAAAGGTAGTGGTTGTCATCCAGCCAGGCGGCATTGCGGATCAACTCACCGGGGAAGGTGATGCGGTCCATCAGGCGGAACTGGGGTTCGGTCACGGCTGCGAACCTGCCGTCCTGCATGGGCGGTGGGCTGTCCAGCACCTCCGTCACGTCACCCTGCGCGAGGGCGGATCCGGCCGGCAGCGACAGGGCTGCAAGCAGCGTGATCAGGAGGGAAAACGCACAAAAAAAAGGCACCCGGAGCACCGTAACATTATCGGTCACGGAGCCGGGTGCCGGCTGATTCTGGTCTTGTTCAGCTCTTGAGGCGGTCGATGGCGTTCACGACGTCACTGACGGTCTTGAACTGCTCGGTGTCCTCATTCGCGAAGTCGATCTGGTACTGCTCCTCGATAGCCATCACGAGGTCGGCCAGGTCAAGGGAGTCGGCTCCCAGGTCGTCGATGAAGCTGGATTCAGGCTTTACATCGGCGGCGTCAACGGACAGCTTCTCCGAGATCAGCTGCTGGACATCATCAAAAGTAGCCATAGTTACTCCCCTGGCAGAAGAATAGGTGATTTATTCGTCGTCAGCTTCACGCTTGACGCGGTCACGCTTGACGAATACCTGGCGTCCACTGTACCAGCCACACTCCGGGCAGGCGAAGTGCATGCGCTTCGTCGCGGCGCAACGAGGGCACTTGTTCATCTCAGGCTTACTGATCTGGCTGAGAAAGTTTGCCGCCCGCCTGCTGCGGGTATGGCTACGTCGAGTTTTGTACTTTGGTAATGGCATGGTTGGACCGCCGAATTAGAGCATACGATTATACAGTTATCACGGAGAGTGTCAACTTCATTTGAGCGATATTTCCTGATTTCCACTCGCTTCACAGGAAACACACGGTGAGTCTCAAAGAGAATTGTTAATGCTACATAGTTATCCACAGGTTATACACATGGACTTTAAGGCATCTATACAATATAATGAGCACTTCCAATGTCCGGGGTATATTGCAGACACGCTCTGATTGCGGTACTGCTGCTGTCTATTGCAGCCCTCCCCGTGCGCGCCCATGCCCAGCAGACCCGAGCGATGGAGGTCGATCCTGCTGCATCCGGGGCGCTCGACCTGGCCGCCCACAGTGATGAAAGCGGTGAAAGCCAGGCACTGGAAATCCCCGTGGATCGCGGTGGGCATGCGCTCAGCGCCGGCTCTCTGGAGCTGTGGCGCAACATCTCCGCAAACTACCGGATGGCCGGAGAGCTGCTGGCGACAATCCGCCACGAGCTGGAGCTGGCCGGCGATGATCCGCCGAGCCGGGTTGCAGTCTGGCAACAATACGGCCCGTTACTGGTGGATACCCGCAACCGGCTGAATGACATGCGGCACATGATCGCCGCCAGGCTGGCGGAAGGCGGCCTGCAGGACGGCACGGAGCGCCAGGCCTACGGCAGCTGGAATGACGACCTGTACCGCGTGATCGCGATGCTTGACAACGACGTGATCGTGCTGGACCGCGAGGCCAGCTTCTACGGCGGCCTGTCCAGCGATGTGTACGAGGACGCCTTTGGCAGCGGCGTGAGCGAATCCCCGATGGAAAGCACCTTCTGGGGCGGCGAGACCCGCAAGCCCGAGCCGAAGGAAGAGTGGGAGTACGAGGCCGAGTTCGGCTTCCAGTCCGGCCAGAGCACCTATGCAGAGAACGAGGCCTGGAATGCCGAGTTCGTCGAGCGCCTGATCGCCGCCGGTGGCAACGAGTTCGAGTTCTACCAGCAGTACAACAAGGACATCAGCTACGTCGAAAGCGAGAGCTGGACCGTCGGTGCGGAGCAGAAGATCAAGGACATCCTCTGGGAGGGCGACCTGCGCCTGAAGGAGGAGTTCGGCCAGTATCGGGACAAGGATGACTCCGCCAACGACCTGCAGGAAGGCGAGTTCAAGATGCGCTTCGACCCGGAGTGGAGCGACGGCAGGTGGCAGGCGGACGTCGAGTACCGCTACAACGTGAAGGTCTATGAGACCTTCTCCACCCGCAGCTACAAGCTCAACAGCGGCAAGCTGAAGCTCGAGCATGAGTTCAGCGAGGACCTCGAGGGCAACGTGCGCGGCGCATTTGACGACTACAACTACAGCATCGGCAGTGACCGTGGCAACTCAAAGACGCAGTACGGCAGCGGGATGGACTGGGACATCACGAACGACCTTAGCATCGGCGTCGACCTTGAGCAGGAGTCGAAGAACTACGACGTGCGCAAGGACCGCAACCATGAGGAGCGCAAGTACGGCGTCGACCTCGACTGGAAGCCGGATGACCACAGCCAGCTGAGCCTGAAGCACGGCTTCACGGACCACGACCGCTTCTATGACCCGGGTGAGAATTATGAGGACAACGCGACGGATGCGCGTTACCGCCGCAGCCTGAGTGACGAGTTCGACTTCGACCTGAACTGGTCATACCGCGACAAGCAGTTCGACATCGACCCGCTGAGCGACACCCTGCAGCGCGGCTACGGCTTCGGGATGAACTACAACCCGGATGAGGACTGGAACCTGGCCTATTCGTTTGACAACCGCGACTACGGCTACAGCGACCCGGTCCGCGAATACGAGGCCCGCGGGCACCGTGGCAGCATCGGCTACCGCCACCACAACATCTCGCTCAACCTCGACATCTCGCGCAGCGAGAACGACTACGCGATGGATGCACTGCGCAATTACACGCGTGACGACTACGACCTGGACTTCGACTACCGGTTTGACCGCCATTCCGTGCGGGTATATTACGGGGTTGGCTACCTGGACCAGGCTGATCCGGCATCGACCAACGACTACAGCGAGACCCGTGTCGGAGCAGGCTGGGACTATGAGTTGAGCGAGGAGGCACAGCTGCGCCTGAGCTACGACTTCAACGTGCGTGAATACGACAGCCAGCCCGAACAGGAAGACAACCGGCTGCAGGCAATCATCTCCTTTAGGTTCTGATGTTCCTGGGCAGCCCCGTGCTGGAGAGAACAATGAAACTGAACATCAATTTCAGGCTTAACGGCATCCTGCTGGCAGCGCTCATGCTGTTGCTGGCCGTGCCCGCTCACGCGCAGGATGATGCCTTCGGCATCGTCGTGGAGCGCATCGCGGGCAGCGTGGAAGTACGCCACACGGAGCTGACGGAGAACCAGTGGCGCCAGGCCGAGAAGGGCGAGAACATCGGCGCGGGCTGGAGCCTGCGCACCGGTGAGGAGTCCAAGGTGCAGCTGCGCTTCCCCGAGGACAACGTGGTGATCCTGCGCCAGAACAGCGAGCTGGTCGTAGACCGGCTGTCCGCTGATGGCGGGGCCAGCCTGGAGGCGCTCAGCGGCGGGATCCTCGTCAACATCGAGAATGCACTGTCCCCCGGCAGCCAGTTCGAGGTCAAGACCCCGACGGCTCTCGCCGTGGTGCGTGGCACCAAGTGGGGCATGGATGAGATCGACGAGTTCGACTGCCTGTGCTACGGCTACGACGGCACGGTGGCACTGTTCACGGTTGACACCTTCGGCGACCCCGACCCTGCCAGCCAGGTCGACCTGACCATTGACACCGAGGTGGTTGCGGCCTATGGCAACCTGCAGGGCCCGGACCCGGCGGGCAGTGCCGCGCTGCTGTTCCTGCAGGAGATGGAGGACGAAAGTGCCTTCGATGCCTACGAGCAGGCCCTGCAGGACCTTGCCAGTGACCTGCGTCCCTTCGCACAGCGCGCGGATGACTTGCTGGACAAGCTCAGCGATTACGAGAAGGAATGGAACCGCTACGAGCGCAATGACCAGCGCTTCCAGATGCTGTACCTCTACGTGCAGGTGCTCTACGCCTGGGATTCCCTTGATGAGCTGGGCAGTGACTATGCCTCCTTCCTGGAGGATGCCGAGCCCCGCCTGATCGTGCCCGTGCCGGACGGCCTGGCCAACAGTGCATTCACCGGCTTCAGCGATTCCCAGGACCCGGGTGACAACTTCGACTACTACGATGACCAGCTCGGGCTGCTGCGCCGCATCACCTCCGAGGAACTGCGCCAGGGCATCGGCGGCGTGCTGCGCATGATCGCCAGCGACAACCGCGACGCCTATGAGATCCTGCGCAACTTCATGGATGACGCGGAACCCTTCATTGACACCAACCAGGACCTGATCGACCAGCTGCAGGGCCTGATCGAGCCCAGCGGCAACCCGGCGCTCTCCCTGCGCTGGAAGCTGTTCGACACTGACAACGACGGCATCTCCGACGTGGATGAGACCATGCTCGGGCTCGACCCGTTTGACAACAACTCAGACGGCTTCATCACCCTGCTCAACCCGGATGACGGCGAGGAGCTGGCCTACCCGGATGACAGCGAGGTGGAATTCAGCTTCGAGGAGCTGGACACCGACTTCATCGAGCAGTATGACCTCGTGCTGACCTCGAGCCGCGGCCGCCAGTGGGTGGCGCGCGATGTGGACAACGACACCACGGTCGAGACCGAGTTCCTGTTCGGCAACGGCGGGATCTTCGCTGACGACATCGTGGCGGACTCCAGTGGCCGCACGCTTGAGCTGAGCTGGCAGATCGTGGCCAAGGTGGATGAGGACGAGCTGTTCGCCGGCATCGCGGCGGCCAACCCGGACTTCGCCTCCGCCTTCGGCGGCACCATCGCCAGCGAGCAGCGCGAACTGACGATCACCGCCCCGTTCATCGACCAGGAAGTGATCATCGACCTCGAGGGCATCGGCCGCACCGACGTGACCTGGGACGGACAGCTGTTCAGCCCGGACACGGTGCGCATCCGCGGCCTGATCAGCGATGTGAGCGACCTGCGCCGCTGGAGCATCACCGTGCTGTTCGACCCGAGCGTGCTCGAGTTCGACCGCGGCCGCCGCAGCGGGCTGTTCAGCGGCTCCACCGTGTTCTTCAGCAACAACTCGAGCGGCGTGGTCACCATCAGCGGGCAGGTGCCCGCCGGCGACCCGGGCATCAGTGGCAACGGCGAGATCTTCGTGCTGGAGTTCCGCCCGTCCGAGCTGGGCTTCACCACGGTCGAGGTTGACGAGGCCGAACTGGAAGACAGCTTTGACAACCCGATCGATGCAGAGCCCGGTGACGACGTGGATGTCAGCGTTGACAGCGTGACCGGTGCCGTGGCTGGCGCGAAGGACCGGTTCAGGCGCTGAGCCCGGCCGTTTCCCGGAGGTTGGCATGAAACAGCAGCGCCTGTGGATCTCGCTGGGCTTCGCCCTGGCCTGCTTCGCCCTGCTGTTCGTGCTGTACGTCACGCCCGCCAGCCGCGCGGTGATCAACGGCATTGACACCTTCACGATGGACTTCCTCTACGCCTTTCGCGGCGTGGTCAAGCCGGACAGCCGGCTGCGCGTGATCGGGATCACCGAGAATGACATCCAGCTGTTCCGCGAGGAACTGGGCGTGCCGTACCCGCTGCCGCGCGACTGGCACGGGGAGCTGGTGCGCCGCCTGGCTGACAGCGGGGCGCGCATCATCGTGATGGACATCCTGTTCGCCGGCGAGGACAGCTGGGACACTTCCGAGGATGAAGCCCTGCGCGACGCGATCACCTACGCCCGCTCGAAGCACTGCGAGGTGGTGCTGGCCTCGGCGATCGAGACGATGGTGGTGCCCGGCGGCACGGTGCGCACCAAGGTCACCCCGGCCCCGGTGATCATGGAGGCCCAGCCGCTGCTCGGCCTGTCCAACACCACGCAGAAGCTCGGCTACCGGGCGGACGAGACCGCCTGGGACAGCATGCAGGATGGCGAGGAGGTGCTCTACTCGCAGGCGGTGCAGGCCTTCCGCATCTACTGCGAGCAGGAGGGCGGGGAGTTCGAGGCCCTGCTTGACAATGCGGTCGGGCAGACCCGCAGCTTCCGCATCAACTACAGCGGACCGCTGGAGCCGGACGCGCAGGTCTCCGCCAGCCTTTCCAGCATCTTCTCCAACGAGCTGTTCGAGCACCGCGACCGCAATGACCTCGCCGAGGATGAGCGCGCGCGGCTGGAGCGGCGCTATACCGGCAGCTACGTGTTCATCGGCAGCCGGGCCAAGGCTGACAACGACTACTTCCAGACGCCCTACGGCACGATGTACGGCGTTGACACGAATGCCAGCGCCTTTGACACGCTGGTCAGCGGACGATACGTGCGGGTGCTGCCGCCGGTGCAGGTGCTGATGGCCTGCTTCGCGCTGGCACTGCTGGCCTGGCTGACGAACCAGTTCAAGCCGGTGCGCAATGTCTGGCTGGCGGCGCTCGTGTTTGCCGGGCTCGTCGTTCTGGTGGACCTGCTGCTGTTCTCCCGCAGCGCGATCGAACTTTCGCTGACAATGACTACGCTTGGCTACGGCTTGCCGCTCCTGACCTGCTTCTTCCACGGGGCGATCTCCGATGAGCTGGCCGCCCGCCGCATCCGCAGCCTGTTCGGTCGCTACGTTGCCAGCGAGGTGGTGGAGCAGATCGTGCGCGACCCGGCGCTGGCTGACCTCGGCGGGGTGGAGCGTACGGCGGCTGTAATGTTCAATGACATCCGCAACTTCTCCACGCTCAGCGAGCAGTTGACGGCTGCCCAGGTCGTGGAGTTCCTCAACCTGTACTGGGGCGTGGTGAACGACATTGTCATCAACAACCACGGCTGGATCAACAAGTTCCTCGGTGACGGGATGGTGGCTTGCTTCGGCGGGCCGGTGCCGACGGAAAAACCGGTGGACGATGCCGTGAAGACTGCGCTTGAGATCGTGCGCCGCCTGCATGAGGAACTCTGGCCGCAGCTTGACGCGCGCGGCCTGCCACGATTCCAGATCGGGATCGGCATCAATGTCGGCCGCGTGATCATGGGCAACATCGGCTCGGACATCCGCCAGGAGTACACGGTGATCGGTGACGCGGCGAATGTGGCCAGCCGCGTGGAGAGCCAGACGAAGGAGTACGGATGGAGCGTCCTCGTGACTCAGTCCGTGGTGGACGGCGCCAGCGGCACTTATGAGTTCCGCTTCGTGGGCTCGCAGCAGGTGAAGGGCCGCCAGGAGGAAGTGCGCTTCTACGCCGTACTCGACCCGGCTAAGGAAGAGGTGTACCGGTTGACGCTGTGAGGGAGTGTTTGCGGAGTGTGCCTCTGAGAGGCACAGGGCCTTGTAGCTCTAAGAGCTACACATCGCTTAGCTACACACCGGACAGCTCGCGATAGCTTGACCAGGGCCAGTCCTCCATTCGCTTGCAGAGTCCGGCGGACACCGGGTTGTAGTGGATGTAATCCGCTGCCATTTCTAGCTGGCTGCGCTTGCGCACATATCTGTCGAAGTAATCTCGTTGCCAGAATCTGCCTTGCCGCCCAAGGATTTTGTTTGCCCGGGTAGCAGTAAATGCCTTCCAGCTCTTGACGATTCCGGCGAGTGGGTAGTTTTCCTTCTGCTGGATGATGCAATGCACGTGGTTTGGCATGATGACCCAGCATATGAGGTTGTACCTTTCACCGTGGAAGTGCCGCAATGCATTCCGGACCAGATTGGCAATTTCCGGGATCCTGAGCCAGCAGGCCCCAAAATTCCTGTCAAGCTCGTCGTCAATAGCGCTGAAGAGTGCCAGAGTGGAGTCGTCAGGCTGCCCATGGGTGAGACTGTATACATGGTCAGGCGAGAGAGAGTCTGCGAGACGAAAGGTTATTGACTGGATCAATCCAGCTTCGTCATAGTGCGGTAACTTTGTGGCCTTGTAGAAACCAAGGTGATTGCCGAAGGAAGTAGTCTTGGTCATACAACAATAGTACAAAAAATAACATAAATTAGCAAGTATGACGTTTGTGATTTGTAAAGATGTGTTGGTCCCAGACCAACAGAGCCCTGTAGCTCCCAGAGCTACACTCCGAAAGTCGGAGTTGTGCCTCAAAGAGGCACAGGGCCATGTAGCTCCGAGAGCTACACTCCGGCAACACTCCGCCCTGTAAGCTACTTCCCCCTTCATTTGGGTAAAATATAGGGAACCATGTATATGGGAGACAAGTTATGCGCATCCTGATCGCGGCATTCGTGCTGATGTTCGCCATGAGCACTTCCGCCTTTGCCCAGGCGGGCTACATCTACCAGTCCAGCGGCCTTGAATGGGTCGGCACTGCCCCCGTGCAGGCCGGCGACACCATGAAGGCCCTGATCACGCTTTACAACGG
The DNA here is from genome assembly GCA_022646745.1 of Planctomycetales bacterium. GTDB lineage: Bacteria > 4484-113 > 4484-113 > 4484-113 > JAFGCY01 > JAHEFU01. The sequence continues at coordinate 2,465,352 of CP060262.1, forward strand.
GCAGACCGCCATCGGTGACATGTACGTCAACGGCTGGTACCAGGATGACCTGTTCGGCTACTGGGAAGGCTATTACAACCGTGACCCCTATTACTACGACGTGTACAGCGGCTACTGGAAGCCCGGTCCGGTGAACTACCGTTACGCTAACCTGACCTTCCAGGGCGAGGTGCTGGAGGGCTGGGCCCGCCAGTTCGGCCAGGTGATCGACTACAACATCTTCCTCGGCCGCGACGGTGTGCTCTACAAGCGCATGCAGATCAAGCGCAACCGCCACCGCAACTCCAACCGTCGCCGCGAGGTGGTCTACAGCTACTTCCTCAATACGGAGACGGGCGAGCGCAGCGACGGCGGGGCCCTGCCGTACCGCGTGATCACCGGCAACGCCGATGACGTGGTGGCACTGATCAACCAGCAGATCACGGACAACAACACCGTGCTGTCCAACTACATCAAGGACAACCCGCTGTTCCCGCAGTGGCAGACCGAGGCCTTCGTCGCCCCGCAGGAAGTGGTGGTGGCATCCAGCATCCCGCGCAGCGGAGAGCTGAGCCTGTTTGAACTGATTGAAGGCGAGATCGGTCCGATTGAGGTGGGTGAAGCCGCCAGTGGCGAGGAGGCTGCCGTGGTGCAGTCGACCAGCGCCGCCGATGGGACGCTCACCGTCAGGTAAACCAGATTAGGTAATCCAGAAGCCGGGTCACCTGCGGGTGGTCCGGCTTTGCTTTTAGGGGAGCAAACATGCGCGTGATCACAACGCTTTTGGCCTGTGCCATCCTGCTGATCTTTCCGCTGGCGGCCCATGCCCAGCAGGGCGGTGCTGAAACGGGGGAGGGACGCGTGCTGCAGCTGGCGGACGCCTACCAGGACGGCTACCTGCGCATGGCTGCGGTGAGCTGCTTCAGCGTCTACAGCACCTCCGGCTTCATCTTCGGTGACTTCCTCAACGGCGTGATCGACGGCCAGACCGCGATAAATTCGATGGAGCATGTGGCCCTGCTGCACAGCGTGACCTATGACAGCATCTCTGAGATCCAGACCCTGACCCCGGCTGAGGACGCACTGGCCCAGCATGAGCTGGGCAGCCTGAAGGACATCCTCGAACGGGAAAACCGCCTGCTGAGCGCGATCCTAGACCTGTTCAGTGAGGGTGGTGTGGAGCAGATGGAGCAGGTCAAGGCGGAGCTGGTACTTGTGGAACAGGCGCTGGATGACTATACTAACCCTCCGGCCGAATGATCCGGACACGCAAAGCCGGGATCACAGAGGATTGGTAACTCGCGGGTAGGCTGATGTCTTTTACGGCAGCGCTGGCGGATATTGAGAGCAAGGGCGGCAAGCCGTCGCGCACCGGGCAGGTGCCGCGCATACTCGCCGTGCTGCTGACCATCCTCATCATCTTCATCGGCTGGACCTTCTTCTGGCTGGCCCAGAGCAACCGTGACGCCCTGCTGTCCGCGCGCGAGGATGAGATCGTGGACGGCGCGGATGCGGCGGTCACCATCCTCAGCGGCATCGAACGCAAGGAGCGCGAGGGACTGCTGAGCAACCGGCAGGCCAAGCAGACCGCGCTTGACCTGATGAAGGACCTGCGCTTCGGCCCGTTTGGCAACGGCTTCGTCTACGTGCTGGACCGCAACGGCGTGATGCTGATGCACCCGCTCAGCAGCGACCTCGTCGGCGAGGATGTCAGCCCATTGAGCGATGCCTACGGCACGCGCTTCATCGCCCAGCTGATGAAGCTCTACTTCCGCGAGGATGCCAGCTTCGTGGAATATGAGATGGACTGGGCCGGCGAAGGCGGGATGGCCGTGCCACGGCTGGCCTATGCCACGGTGTTCGCGGAGTACGACTGGGTGGTGGTGGCTGATGCCCCGCTGGATGACATCGAGCTGGCGGTGGATGAGCAGATCCAGAAGCAGTGGCTCGTGGTGGCCGTGATGTGCATCGTGCTCGGTGTGATCATCACCATCACGCTCAAGCGCCTGCTGCTGACCCGTGTGGACGAGCTGATCAAGGTCAGCCACGCAATCGCCGCCGGTGACTACAGCGCGCGCGTTGACAACCCGCAGACCAGCGAGCTGGCCACGTTGTGTGAGGCGATCAACCAGATGGCGCAGGGCATCCAGGAGCGCGATGCCTCGATCAGCCTCAGCCAGCGCACAGCCGTGTTCGCGCTCGCCAAGCTGGCGGAGGCGCGTGACAACGAGACCGGCGGGCACCTGCTGCGTGTGCGCGAATATGCCACGTTGCTGGCAACGAAGCTCAGCGGCCGCGAAGGCTGGAAGGAAATCATCGACGAGCAGTTCATCCGCGACATCTACGACGCCGTGATGCTGCATGACATCGGTAAGGTCGGCATCCCGGATGTGATCCTGCTCAAGCCGGCCAGCCTCGATGACCATGAACGCGCGATCATGATGTCGCACACACTGATCGGTGCCAACACGATCCGCGCCGCGCGCCAGCAGATGCAGGTGGAGAGCGGCTTCCTCACGATGGCGGAGGAGATCGCGCGCTCGCACCATGAGCGCTGGGACGGGCAGGGCTATGTGGAGATGCTCAAGGGGCGCGACATTCCGGCGGCGGCGCGCATCTTCAGCGTGGCGGATGTGTACGACGCGCTGACGACCTCGCGGCCCTACAAGCCGGCCTATTCACATGAGGACACGGTGGAGATGATGACCGCGGATAGGGGAAAGCGCTTCGATCCGGACGTGCTGGACAGCTTCCTTGCCAGCGCCGGCGAGTTCAACCGCATCCGCCTCGAATTCGCCGCGAAGTAGGGGGAGGTGCGCAGCTTGTCTGCGCCTAACCTGACAACAGACTTCAGACTCCAGATCCATATTCGAACGAAGCAGCTCGCTTGCGCTCGTGCAACATCATGCAATGCGTGGCGGATTTGATTGACCCTAGAGGGCATAGAGGGGTTGCGAGCGGCAATGCAATGAAGTAGGGATGCGGTAATACCGCATCCCGGCGGCAGTATTACTGCCGCCCTATGTCCAGCTGCTTGGCAATACTCACTTCGATGCATTCACTCCCAGTCGTCGCGAGGCGACGCCGCTACCCATGATTCAATGTTTTGCGATCCAATCCTTGTTCGCGGGGAACCCGGCGCAGCGCATCCCGGTCTATCATGCTGAAATGGATCCGCAATCCAATACCAATTCTGAGCTGCTGCACTGGCTGTCGCGGCGCATGATGGACTGGATCATCCGGCACCGCTGGCAACGCAATTACCTTGTTGCGCTGGCGGTCGTCGTATTGCTGGGCGCTCTGCCTTATGACCTGTACTTCCTGACCCCGCCTGATACCCCATATCTGAGCGTGTCCCTGCCACTTGGGAATTCCGCAGGCAGCGTCTATGTGCTGACGAACTCGATCGTATGGAGCTGGCTGTACTTCTCCCTTGTTGCGATGACCCTGTTGTTCGGGATCCGCATGCTGATTGATTGTGTACGCTTGCCGGGACGGCAGCCAATGCGGCAGGCAATGCAGAGCTATGCAATCGAAATCTGGTCCGGTGGATCGGCGGTGCTTGCGGTGGTGCTGGCTGTGGCGATCCTGCCGATGCTGCCTGCGATGCTTGCTGGATATCTGTTCAGATGAGGGTTTGGATATGCAATGAAGTAGGGATGCAGTAATACCGCATCCCCGCGGCAGTATTACTGCCGCCCTGCGGCCAGTAGGATTGCATTGCCAACTTCGTAACGTCCACTCCCTGTCGTCGCGAGGCGCCGCCGCTACACATGGATTGGATGGTACGTCGAAGTTCAGGAGAAAGCATGTCGCCGCTAATTCATTTGCAACTTCAGCGCGATCCCGCCTACGGCGGGACTTCGCCAACGGCTCAGCCCGTAACTTCAGCGCGACCGGGCGAAACTTGCTTTCGCCCCAGCGCCAGACCAGTGAGCCTTTAGGCGAACTGGAGAAAAAACAATGGCCCCGGCATGGGGACCGGGGCCAGTGCAGATGGAAATTGATGGGAATGATGGGATATGGGAATCGCTCATTCAGGCATAGCCCGGACGCGCCGGGTGCCGTTGACAGGTTGTCAATCTACACTTCCGGCCTGGAAGAACCGGAGCCCCTGGATGCCCCGGTTTTTCCAAACCATGTGTAATACCCGGGCTTGTGGGGCTGTAAACAGCCCTTTAGCAGAAAGCAGAGAGCAGAATGCCGAAAGCAGACTTGGAGTATCGGAGGTGTAGTCTGCTCTCGGCTTTCTGCTTTCTGCGCACGCTATCCTAGTCCCATGTCCGATTCCCCGCGCAGGCTGTACTTCGCCTATGGATCCAACCTCTCGCGCGATCAGATGGCTGATCGCTGTCCCGCCGCCCTGCCGCTGGCACCCTATGCGCTCGGCGGACACCGGCTGGAGTTCGTCGGCGAGGGCAACTCCCGCTGGGGCCGGGGCGGCGTGGCCACCGTGGTGCCGCAGCCCGGCAGCTCCGTGCCCGGAGCACTGTGGCTGCTGACACCGGAGTGTGAGGCCGCTCTCGACCGCTTCGAGGGTGTGGACAGTGGACGCTACTTCCGTGATGAGCAGCTGATGCAGCATGATGGCAATCCGGTGCTGATCTATATCGCGACGGACGAGCGCGGCGCTGCCAACAAGCCGAACCGCAAGTATCTGGATGTGATCACCCTCGGCTACGCCAACTGGCAACTGGACCCATCAGGGCTGCTGGGGATTGAGTGCTACCGCGAGGATGAGGGCTGGCCGCCGGCCTGAGCCTGTCGCTACTTCGCCGGGCCGATTTCCAGTTCCGTCGCCGTTTCGGTGATCACCTTGCCTTCATCCTCCGTGCCGACAGGCAGCCAGTCGATGCGCAAGGCGGTGACCGTGGACAGCGCCTGCTGTTCGGTCACGCTGCCGAGCGGCACCCAGCTTGAGCCGCTGCCGAAGCGCAGCCTGATCACAGGCAGGGGCAGCTTGGCCGGCGGATCCAGCGGGTTGAAGGGGTAGAGGTAGCCCATGAACAGCGGTGGCTGCCAGGGCAGGGCCAGCTCCGTGCTGCTCACGAGCTGCATCCCGGCCGCAGTGCCGTAACCCTGCGCATTCACACCGAAGTATTCCCGGCCGTCGCCACCCGGTACACCGATCGCAAACGATGTGCTGTCCGTAGCCGCGATGCCGGCCGGCGGGTAAGGTCCGGGCAGCGAGCCAGGACGCACATCGCCCTGCGGCACAATGCAGCCTGCGAGGTTAATGGTCTGTCCGGCGAGGTTGAACTCCACTGCGCCACCCTCGCTGTTGGATATGCGCAGGTCATCGGGCCAGTCCGCCGGGACGTACACGCCGACCACGATGCGGTCGCCGACCTCAATGTCGGGGTAGAGCGGGGAGAAGTCGAGGATGTTCTGCCCCCGGTAGACATTCACCGGGTTGCCGACGATCAGCGGGTAGGCGCCGCCGAAGATGGACTGCCCGGCGGGGATGTCCGTCAGCAGGAAGTTGCCCGGCAGGCTGTCCCACTGCGCCGCCGCTTCAGCGGAGAGGTAACGCTCGTTGTCGGAGGGCATGATGCTGAACACGGCGGAGCTTTCGTAGGACTCGCTGTTCCAGCCCTTGATGTGGATCGCGTCACTGCCACTGTAGCAGACCACGTTCGGCGGGGCGGGCAGGCTGGCCACCGGGATATCCGTGCGCAGGCGGCGCACCGGCTGCACGACGGTGCCGAGGTCCACGCCGGGCCGGTTGAACAGGAAGGTCGCCGGCGGGTCCACGATGCGGATGATGCCGCCACGGCGGTTGTCGATCACCAGGCTGTATGCCAGCTTCGACTGGGCGCGGGGTACATCGAGCAGCGGGTCCTGCTCCAGCACCACCGGCCGGCTGTCCTTCGCCGGTGCGGTTACGGCCGGGGCCGCCTCAGGCGTTGCCGCTTCCTGCGCGTGGCCGACGGCCAGCCCCATAAGCAGGACGGGCAGGGTCAGCAGGCTGTGCTTCAGCATCCGCATACCTTATTAATATATCCTGCCTCGCATTTTGTTAATACATTGCGAACAGCTCTGTCCTGCTACACTTTTAGGCATGGACAGCAATCAACGGGACAGTAAGAAGAAGAGCGGGCTGAGCACTGCAGTGGTCGGAGTGCTGGTGCTGGCCATCCTGGCCGGACTGGTGCTGGGATTCATGGCCTGGAAGCGCATCCAGGACAGCAAACCGATCCCGATCGGGGAGATCCTCGGCGACTTGCGCACATACGACGGGCAGGTGGTGCATATCGAGGGGGAGGTCGTGGGCGGCATGAACCTGGTGGTGAAGTGGTTCGACGTCAGCGACGGCACGGGCACGATTTCCGTCGTGACCGAGCGCGGCCTGCCCACCAAGGGCACGACGGTCAAGGTGGATGGTCAGGTGAATGAGCTGTTCAACCTCGGCGGGATCTCCAAGACCGTGATCATGGAAATGCCCGAACAGCAATAAAAGGCGCATGGGGACTTGATTTTCCGCGTATTCCCGGTAAAATACCTGATCCCCCGCAAGGGGGCTCGGCGGATTCCTTCCGGGGCCTGCATGCCGTATTCGGCCGCTTCCATGCGCCGTTTGCGCGCTTGCCTTTGTGATATAATCTCGCGAGCTAAGTAAAAAGGTAGAAGAAATTAGGCGCCAGGTGGCGTCCTGGAGAATACGACAATGGCAATGGATGCAGACGTAAGAGCCGGAATATTTTCGAAGTTCCAGCACCATGACAAGGATACCGGTTCCGCAGAGGTTCAGATCGCCCTGCTGACCCAGCGCATCGAGGACCTGAACGCACATCTGAAGGTCCACAAGAAGGACAAGCATTCCCGCCGCGGCCTGCTGCAGATGGTCGGCCGCCGCCGCAAGTTCCTCGCATACCTGCAGAAGAAGAGCTTTTCCAAGTACCAGACCGTGATCAAGGAACTGGGACTGCGTAAGTAGTCCGGTTCCCTTTTCATTTTCTGACGCCAAGCCTTTCTTCTTCCTGCACAACTACCGCAACCTTTTTACCTGGCCGTGTGTGCGCGCAAGTGGCGCGCAAATGAATTCACAAGAGGCTAGAAGTGAAGAAATTCAAGCTGGACCTTACACAGGGGTCCGATTCGTTTACGATTGAATCAGGCGTGATCGCCAAGCAGGCCGGCGGGGCAGTGCTCCTCCGGCATGGGGACTTCGTACTGCTGTGCTGCGCCACCGCCAGCCGCCAGCCGCGGGAGGGCATCGACTTCTTCCCGCTGATGGTGGACTACGAGGAGAAGTTCTACGCGGCGGGCAAGTTCCCCGGCGGCTTCATCAAGCGTGAGGCCCGCCCCTCGGAGCAGGCCGTGCTGATCTCCCGCAAGATCGACCGCACGATCCGCCCGATGTTCCCGGACGACTACCACAACGACGTGCAGATCATCGTGACCGCCCTGTCCCAGGACAACGAGGCGATCCCCGATGTCTATGCGATCAACGGTGCCTCGCTGGCGCTGGCGATCAGCAACATCCCCTACGAGAACCCCATCGCCGCCTGCCGCATCGGCCGCATCAACGGTGAGTTCATCCTCAACCCGAGCTTCGAGCAGATGGAGGAGAGTGACCTCGACCTGCTGGTCAGCGGCACGAAGAACCGTGTCAACATGATCGAGGATGAGAGTAAGGAAGTGGCGGTCGAGGATGTCTACAAGGGCATCGAGCTGGCCTTTGGCTACATCAGCGAGCTGGCCACGAAGATCGCCGAGATCAGCAAGGAGTACAGCCGCGAGAAGGCGGCCTACACCCCGAAGCCTGAGATGGACAGCGCGCTGGCCGAGAAGATCCGCGCCTATGCCGAGCCGAAGATCCGTGAGCTGATCCCGGCGGATGGCAAGGAGGACCTGTTCGGCAAGCTCGATGCGCTGAAGAGCGAGACCGCCCAGCACATCCTCGAGTCCGATCCGGATGCTGACAGTGGCCAGGTCAAGGGCTACGTCGGCAAGCTCGTGAAGAAGGAAGCCCGCGCGATGACCATGAACGGCACGCGCATCGACCGCCGTGCACCGGGTGACATCCGCCCGATCGAGTGCATGGTGGACCTGCTGCCCCGCGTGCATGGCTCCGCGCTGTTCACCCGTGGCCAGACCCAGGCGCTGAGCTGCCTGACGCTTGGCAGCGGCGGCGACCGCCAGCGGATTGACACCGTCAACTTCGATGCCTCCAAGCGCTATATGCACCACTACAACTTCCCGCCCTACAGCGTCGGCGAGACCCGTCCGAGCCGCGGCCCCGGCCGTCGCGAGATCGGTCACGGCGTGCTGGCGGAGAAGGCAGTGGTGCCCGTGCTGCCGGATGAGGATGTGTTCCCGTACACCATCCGCGTCGTGAGCGAGACCACCGAGAGCAACGCCTCGTCCTCGATGGCGAGCACCTGTGGTTCGATCCTGGCGCTGATGGCGGCCGGCGTGCCGATCAAGCGCCCCGTCGGCGGCATCTCGATCGGCCTCGTCACCAGCGGCGACGATTACCGCCTGCTGATGGACCTGTCCGGTTTCGAGGACTTCAACGGCGACATGGACTTCAAGGTGACCGGTTCCCGCGAGGGCATCACCGCGATCCAGCTCGACGTGAAGATCGAGGGCCTGACGATGGCAATGGTCAAGGAGACCCTCGAACTGGCCTACAAGGGCTACGTCACCGTGATCGAGCAGATGGAGGAAGTGATCCCCGCGCCGCGTGAGACGATCAGCCAGTACGCTCCGATGCTGGAGATGCTGCAGATCGAGGTGGACCAGATCGGCCTCGTGATCGGGCCCAGCGGCAAGAACATCAAGAAGATCGTCAGCGAGACCGGTGCCGAAGTCGACATCGACGACGAGGGCCGTGTGTTCGTGACCGGCACCGACCACGAGGGTGTGCAGCGTGCGTTGTCAATCATCCGCGCGATGACCACCACCGTCAAGCAGGGTGACGAGTTCAAGGGCGCCGTTGTCAGGCTGATGCCGTTTGCGGCATTCGTCGAGCTGGTGCCTGGCCGTGACGGATTCCTGCACGTCTCCAAGGTGGCTGACCACCGCGTGGAGAACATCGAGGATGAGCTGAAGATCGGCGACATCATCCCGGTCAAGATCGAGGAGATCGACGAGGCCGGCAAGATCAGCCTGATCCGCACCGACATCGAGTACACCCAGCGCGACCGCGGTGGTCGTGGCGGCGGTGGTGGTGACCGGGGTGGACGCGGCGGCGGCGACCGTGGTGGACGCGGCGGCGGCGGTGGCTATGGCGGCGATCGTGGTGGACGTGGCGGTGGCGACCGTGGCGGACGCGGCGGTGGCGGAGGCTACGGCGGTGACCGTGGCGGCCGTGGCGGCGGCGACCGTGATGGCGGCGGCCGCAGTGGCGGCCGTCCCGGAGGCTTCGGCGGTGGCGATCGTCCGCAGAGCGGCGACTGGAACAACCGCGGCGGTGGCAACCGTGAAGGCGGTGGCGAGCGCAAGGAAGGCGGAGACGACAAGTACGGCTACGCCGACTAGTTGCTCACGCTGACAACTGAATGGAACACGGAAGCCCGGGGTACATGCCCCGGGCTTTTTGCGTCAGAGGTTGATATATATATATATGCTAGGCTGATCATACTAATTACTTATCCGGAGGGTGGCAGATGAAGACTCTATTTGCATCTGTGCTGCTTGCAGCAATATTGCTGTTGCCAATGATGGCCATGGCAGATCAGTTGGATCTGAGTAATGCATTGGCGAATTGTGAGGTGCGGTCCCCAGGCAGTCCCGACTACTCTGAAGACTGGTTGCTGAAGAAGAACCTTGCAAGGGATCTGACGGAGCAGGAGCAGCTCCTGTTGTCAGAGTACATCACGGATAACGGGACTCCCATCAGCCTGGGCCGTATGCTGATGTATGTCCGCATCTACATGAGCCAGCACGGTCATTACCCGACTGATGCAACTGATGTGGTGCGGAGCTCCGGGTTCCTGAAGCATGGCATGGAATCAGATCTTGACAGCCTGAGTGAATCTGAACTGCTCGAGTACTACAACTTTGCCATCAACCCGCTGACGGGTCGCCTGTATGACAGCTTTGACAATGAGGAATGGGTCCCGCTGGGGATTCTCATCAAACCGATCACCGGCGAAGGTGGAATCAAGATGATACCCGGTCCCGTGGCTGGAAGTGATCCAAACCACCCTGAAATGGAAATGCAGCCGATGCGTACCTGGCTGATCCAGGTCTATGGAGAAACCCCCGGGAAAATTCTTCTGCAGGGAAACATCTGGACAGATGCACGAGATGAGAATGACAGGTGGTGGAAGTAACACTAACCAAAACTGTTGGAACACGGAAGCCCGGGGTACATTCCCCGGGCTTTTTGCTTGAAATGGGGCAAATTGCCATTGAACTACTTACTAAACATATGTTAATATGTCGCTATGTACATCTACTCAGAGACACAACTGATGCAGGGCATCCTGGCCCAGCTTGCACGGGGCAACATGCTGATGGAAGAAGTGCTCCGGCAGCAGGAGCAGCTTGAGCAGCGTATGCAGGCGCTGGAGGAAAGCACCGAGGAACAGCTGCGCCGCCAGGCGGTGGAGATCCGCAGCCGGATCGACGACATGCTGCTGAGGGTGTAGGGAGGCACTGCGAAGCTGTGCCATTGAAGGCGCAGTGGAACTGCGCGATTCGGGAAAGCGGGATGCGGGATGAGGGATGCGCCGGGACGTAGGGATGGGGTAACACCCCATCCCGGGTGGCGGTATTACCGCCACCCTACGTCAATAAACAGCCCCGGGTTCGAATGGCAATCAGTGCTGAGCAATGTAGAATGAGCCAGACTTCCGTTTGGCATGATAGGCTCATTGCTCATTGCTTTGGAGGCCAGTCACGCCAGGGCGTGACTGGCAATTGCCAAGCTTACAGCTTGGCCTCCGGGCCGAGCTGGCGCTCGACCACCGCGCCAGGCTTGCGTCTGGCCTCCTATCCAGCTGCGCGCACGTCCTCCGCGACTTGCAGCTGCTGGCGGCGCAGTTCGTTGTCACGGCGGTCCAGCCAGTACTGCATCTCGCGGCTCATCAGCCCGGCCTCGTCGCAGTCGCTCAGCAGCACCTCGCGGAAGCGCTCCAGCTGCGCCGGGTGGTCGAAGCAGTGGATCAGGCATTCCACGTCCTGGCTGATCGCGCGGCCGCTGTGCAGGCGGTACATCAGGTTGGTCATCCGCCATGCCTGCTCGTCCACCGCGCCGGGGTAGCCCATCACACAGAATTCAAGCGCCTGCTCCAGTACGTCGCTGTGCGCATTGCGGTAGGCCCACTGCGCCGCCGCATGCCACATCTCGAGGTTCGAGCGGCCGCTGGGCACCTGCTGCATCAGGCGCTGGAACTCGCCATGCGTGATGTTGTACTGCTCCTCTTCGCCGAGCATGCCGGCCAGCACGACCCTGACGTACGACTGCATCAGGGCGGACTGCTCGCCCTGTGCTTCACTGTCGATGCAGTCCAGCAGCTCCTGCTGAAGTTCACCATCCGGGTCCACCGGCAGCAGCGTCAGCTCGAGGAAGCACAGGAAGCGCTGTGCGGCATTGCGCTCGTCGGCTCCGGCCAGCCAGAGGTTGAGCTGCTCGCGCAACCAGGCCAGCCGGTTGGCCGTTGCCAGCGGATCGCGCAGCAGGTTTTCGCCGAGCAGCGGGTCAACCGCCAGCTCGTACCAGCCCATCAGCCGCCCCATGCTGCGGATGCATTCGTCCCGCCGCGACAGCCGTGAGAGCCAGAATGACAACTGTGAAGAAGACAATCCAGCGTGTTGCATATTCCATTCCCCATTGCTCATTCGCATCAGGCCCCCGCCGGTACATGTTCAGCGCCGCGCCGGCCGCACAGGTAGTCCCACAGCCGCCGCAGCATCTCTCCCGACAGGTCCAGCAGGTTCCGTGTGTGTTGAATTCCCATATGCTGGATATTAACGCGCCAATATTGTCCGGGAGTACCAATACGGGTTAATTGAGGATGAAAACTTGCGCGGCCTGCAACTGGCGGGTTGTACCGCAGGTCAGTCCTGCACTGGTCTGGTGCGTGCATGGATAATCTGGCAACACACAACCTGCATTGCATATTTGGCGACACGGCATCAGATCTATGTCCAGCACACGTCGGGATCGCATGATTTGTTGCCACATTTTGGACTTTTTGCCGCAGTATGTTATAATTCCGTTCGATGTGGCAGGGCCCCCGGCCCATTGCTATTGATGAAGCCTGACCAGTGCTGCACTCAGCACGCCAGGCAGCCGTTGGCCTGACCAGCGGCTTTCCGGTTTTTCTGCCGGAACACGCTTCGGATACTGACCACCGCGTCGTTGCGTGTCTTTGACAGCATTGCGGGAGATGTCATGGAAATCATTGATTATGTCTTGTTCGGCGCCTATATGCTTTGCGTGCTGGGTGTCGGACTCTATTTCTACAACAAGAACAAGACCGCCGACGATTACTACGTGGGTGGGCGCAGCATCAGCTCGACGCATGTCGGCCTGAGCGTCGTTGCCACGGATGTCGGCGGCGGCTTCAGCATCGGGCTTGGTGGAGTCGGCTACCTGATGGGCCTGTCGGGCTCCTGGCTGCTGTTCACGGGGCTAGTCGGGGCCTGGATGGCGGCGGTGTTCATCATCCCGCATGTCAAGGGCATGGACATGCAGGAGGGAATGCTGACCTATCCCGACTTCCTGCGCAAGCGCTTCGGCGGCAAGGTGGCGCTGCTGGCCGCGCTGATCAGCGGCATCGGGTATATGGGCTTCACCGGGGCGCAGGCGGTTGCGGGGGCGACACTGGCCAGTGCCACAATCTTCCCCAAGTCCCTCCTGGGACCGGAGCCGCTGCAGTTCTCACTGTACGTGATCGGACTGTTCACGGTGCTGTACACGGTCATCGGCGGCCTGAAGGCCGTGATCCACACGGACAGCATCCAGTGGGCGGTGCTGCTGTTCGGGCTGATCTTCCTCGGCATTCCCTTCGCCATCCAGCACATCGGCGGCTGGAACGTGCTGCTGGAGTCGCTGCCGGAGGAAATGTGGACGCTCAACAACGTGCGGCCGCATGGATGGACGACCTTTGCCAACTGGATGATCACCATCATCCCGATCTGGCTGATCGGCATGACGCTCTACCAGCGCATCTACGCCTGCAAGGACGTCAAGGAGGCAAAGCGTGCCTGGTACATCGCCGGCCTGTTCGAGTATCCGATCATGGCCTTCGCGGGAGTATTCCTCGGGATGTGCGCCCGCGTGATGTATCCGGAGTTCATTGACAACTCAGAGCTGGGCCTGCCGACGCTGATCGCCGAAGCGCTGCCCGTGGGCATCACTGGCATCGTGATCGCCGCCTACTTCAGCGCGATCATGTCCACCGCCGACAGTTGCCTGATGGCGGCGAGCGGCAACTTCGTCAATGACATCATCCAGCGCTACTTCATGAAGAAGGCCTCGCACCAGACCATCGTGCGCGTTTCCCAGGTCGCCACCCTGGTGATCGGAGTCGGGGCGATCGTGATCGCCGGGCAGTTCGACGCCGTGCTGGAGGGCATGCTGTATGCCTACGGTTTCATGGTCGGCGGCCTGTTCATCCCGACGCTGGGGGCATTCTTCTGGCGGCAGGCCAGCCGCTGGGGAGCCTTCCTCGGTATGCTGGCCGGCGGGCTGGTGACAATCACCCTGTACATCATGGACAAGAATGATCAGTTGACGGGAAGCCTGCAGTGGTTCGGGGACACCAACCTGGACCTGAGCATCTTCGGCATCCTGGCATCGGCGATGTTCTTCGTTGCATTCTCATACATCATGCCTGACCCGCGCGACGGGCCGCCCGTGATGGAGGATCAACCTGAACCGCAGGAGGTGACGGAATGAGTGAGGAACAGACGGAAGCAACGCCGCAGTACCTGCTGCTGCGCGATGACAACAACTGGCCGGACTGGTGCAGCCGCGCCCAGCTGGTGGACTTCCTGCATACCACGATGAAGCCCTATGAGGACCAGCCGGCGGACATTGACAACGCGATCACCTACGCATTCTCCGGCGAGAAGTACGCCGGAGGCTTCATCATGCTGGTCGAGATGCAGGGCAGGCTGGCCGGCGCGCTCGCGATGCTCAACACCGGAATGGGCGGCTATGTGCCGGAGAACATCCTGCTGTTCGTCAGCGTGAATCCGGAAATGCGCGGGCATGGTATCGGCGGGGAGCTGATCAGGCGCTGCATCGCGCAGTGCGATGGACAGGTCAAGCTGCATGTGGATTTCGGCAACCCGGCCAAGCGGCTGTATGAGCGGCTCGGCTTTGAGCATGTGTACGACGAGATGAGGTACAAGCGATGAACCGCGTGGTGATCGACCTGCACAAGCTGCAGCATAACATTGACACTGTCAACGGCTGGATGGAGCGCCACGGCGCCAGCTGGACGCTGGTGACGAAGGTGCTGTGCGGACACCATGACACCCTGCGCGCCCTGCAGGCGATCGGCGTTCGCAGCATCGGCGACAGCCGGCTGGCGAACATCCGCGCCATCGACCGCGTGTATGACAACCAGGAGAACTGGTACCTGCGCCTGCCGCACTTCAGCGCGATCCCGGAAATCGTCGAGCGCTGCGAGGTCAGCCTCAACAGCGAGATTGACATCATCGAAGCGATCAACCTGGAGGCGCGCCGCCAGGGGCGGATGCACCGCATCATCATCATGATCGAACTTGGCGACCTGCGCGAGGGCATCCTGCCGGGCTCGCTGGTGGAGTTCTACGAGCATGTGTTCAGCCTGTCCAACATTGAGGTGCTGGGCATCGGCTCCAACCTCGGCTGCCTGAGCGGCGCCGTACCGAGTGTGGAACAGATGATGCAGCTGGCGCTGTACCGTGAACTGCTTGAATTGAAGTTCAAACACCCGTTGCCGATGATCTCCGCCGGTTCCTCGGCCTGGTTGCCAATGCTGCCGGAGGGCAGGGTGCCCAAGGAAATGAACCACTTCCGCATCGGCGAGAGTGTGTTCCTCGGCACGGACCTGATCAGCGGCGGCTGCCTGCCGGACCTGCATGATGACGCGATCACGCTGGAGGGCGAGATCGTGGAGATCAAGGAGAAGGGCCTGATCCCGCTCGTTGAGACACATGACGCCCTCAGCTCCTTTGAGTATTCGGATGACAACGAATTCACGCCGGGCCAGCGCGGCTACCGCGCGCTGCTGTCAGTCGGCGCGCTGGATACGGACATCGGCGGCCTGCGCCCGGTTGACCCCGGGCACCGCGTGATCGGCGGCAGCAGCGACCTGGTGGTGGTGTATGTCGGAGATGACGACGCCGGGCTGCGGCTCGGTGACAGCATCCGCTTCCGCCTGAGCTACGGCGCGTTGCTGAAGCTGATGCACAGCCACTACATTGACAAGGTGGTCACCCCCGGCATCGAACAGTACAGCGCCGGGCTGGACAGCGCGCAGCAGGTGGACGTGCCGCGCGTGATCGACATGGAGGACATCGCCACGCAGCACTGAGCTGCCAACGGAGCAATCACATGCCCGAATCCATCCCAGGCACCGAGGGTGCCCAGAGCATAACCGCTGTTGTCCGCCCGCGTACGATCCTCATCAAGTACGGTGGCAATGCCATGCTTGATCCACAGCTGGTGGACGGCGTGCTGGCGCGGCTGGTGGCTGCGCACCACGGAGGTATGCATGTGGTGCTGGTGCATGGCGGCGGGCCCTACATCGCTCGCCGGCTGGAGCAGCAGGGACTGGAAAGCCGCTTCATCGATGGGCAGCGTGTGACCGGAGCGGATGTGATGGCAGTCGTCAGCATGGTGCTCTGTGGCGAGGTGAACGGGCGCATCGTCAGCGACCTGCAGCGGCTGGGGGCGCCGGCCGTCGGGATCTGCGGACGCGATGGCAACACCTGCAGTGCGGAACCGCTGCTCAGCCCGGCCGGACTGGGACAGGTCGGCATCGTCGGCCAGATGGACCCGGCGCTGATCAGGCTGCTGCTGGATGGCCGCTACCTGCCCGTGGTGGCACCGGTCAGCCCCGGGCCGGACGGCTCGGACTACAACATCAATGCCGACATGTTCGCCGGCTCGCTGGCAGCCGCGCTGGGGGTGGACGAGTACCTCGTGCTGACGGACGTGGACGGCCTGTACCGTAACTGGCCGGATGAAGGCAGCCTGGTGGACGGCATCTCTGCGGTTGAACTTGAGGGCCTGCTGGCTGGCGGCATCAGCGGTGGGATGATCCCCAAGCTCAGGGGCTGCATCGCCGCTGTGCGCGGTGGAGCCCGCTCAGCGAGGATAATCAATGGCACGCGGCCCGAGGCACTGCAGGCCGCGCTGGACGGAGCCGCAACAGGCACCGTGATCAGGGAGAAGCAATGACAACGAAGACGAAGCGCAGCACAGCCGAACTGCTGGCAATGGACCAGCAGAACTACTTGCCGGTCACGAAGCGCCAGCCGCTGGCGCTGGTGCGTGGCAGCGGGTCGCGCGTGTGGGACAGTGACGGAAAGGAATACATTGACGCGCTGGCTGGGATCGCGGTGAACAGCATCGGGCATTGCCATCCGCATGTGGTGGAAGCGGTCCGGCGCCAGGCCGGAGAGCTGATGCACATCTCGGCTTTCTACGTGAGCGAGCCACAGGTGGAACTGAGCCGCCGCCTCGTTGAGCTCTCCGGGATGGAGCGGATCTTCATCGGCAACAGCGGCATGGAGGCAGTTGAGTGCGCGCTCAAGCTGGCACGGCGCTTCGCCCACAGCCGCGGGCGCGGCGGCACCGTGCTGGCCTTCGAGGGCTGTTTCCACGGACGCAGCCTGGCGCAGGTCACGCTCGGAGCGGAGAAGTACCGCCAGGGATATGAACCGCAGCCTGCCGGCTACCAGCGAGTGCCCTTTGCTGACCTCGATGCGCTGAAGGCGGCGATCACGGATGAGGTCGGCGCAATCATCCTCGAGCCCGTGCAGGGTGAGGGTGGCGTGCGGCCCTTCCCGCCGGAGTTCCTGCAGGCCTGCCGCGCACTGTGCGATGCCAACGACATGGCCCTCGTGTACGACGAGGTGCAGTGCGGCATCGGGCGCACCGGACGCTGGTTCGGGCATCAGCACAGCGGTGTGAAGCCGGACGTGATGGCGCTGGCCAAGGCCATGGGCGGCGGCTTCCCGATCGGGGCTTGCCTGTGCAACGGCCGTGTGCGTGAGGCGATCCAGTATGGCGACCACGGCACGACCTTCGGTGGCAACCCGCTGGCCTGCAGTGCTGCGCTGGCAACGCTCGAGGTGATCGAGCAGGAGCAGCTGGTGGAGCGTGCAGCCGAGCAGGGTGCGCGCGTGATGCAGCGCATCCGCACGGAGATGCAGGGCAGCCCGCTCGTGAAGGATGTGCGAGGGCTGGGCCTGATGATCGGCGTCGAGCTGAGCTTCAAGGGCGCGGATGTCGTCAGCCGCATGCGTGAGCATGGCGTGCTGTCCAACTGCACCGCTGATACGGTGATGCGCCTGGTGCCGCCGCTGAACATGCCGGAGGCCGACCTTGACCGCGTGGTGGACGTGCTGCTGGAGTCAATCAAGGAGATTGGCAATGGATGAGCCTGGCGAACGCAGGCTGAAGGTGGCGGTGGTCGGTGCCAGCGGCTATACGGGCAGTGAGCTGGTGCGCATCCTGCTTGGGCACCCGCAGGCCGAATTTGCACTGCTGACAGCCGGCAGCAATGCCGGACGGTGCTTCTCGGAACTGCATCCGCAGTTCAGAGGCGTGGTGGACACTGTGCTGGCCGACAACACCGCTCTGGCGGATGCCGAGCTGGACTACATCTTCCTCGCCCTGCCGCACCGTGTCAGCATGGACTTCGTGGCCGGCCACGACCTGGAGCGGACACCGGTGATCGACCTGTCCGGCGATTTCCGCCTGGCGGACGCCGCAACATATGAGGACTGGTACGAGCATGCGCACAGCTGCCCGGCGCTGCTGGACAGCGCGGCCTACGGCATGAGCGAGCTCAACCGTGAGCGGATCCGGGATGCGAGGCTGGTTGCCAATCCGGGCTGTTACCCGACATCCGCGATCCTGCCTCTCACACCACTGCTCAGCGCAGGACTGATTGAGACCGTCGGGATCATCATTGACAGCAAGAGCGGGGTGAGCGGGGCCGGCAACAAGCCGAAGCCCAACCTGCATTTCCCGCAGCTGCATGGCAACTTCAGCGCCTATGGCCTGGCAACGCATCGCCATACGCCGGAGATCGAGCAGGCGCTGGGCCGGGCTGCCGGTGGCGATGTGGCCCTGCAGTTCACGCCGCACCTGCTGCCGGTCAGCCGCGGGATCCTGTCCACGATCTACGCGAGACCGAAGCACGGAGTGGACCAGCAGGCAATTGACGATGCACTGGCTGAAGCGTACAGCACAGAACAGTTCATCCGTTTGCGCAAAGCTCCTCCAAGTCTCGCTGATGTGCGCGGCAGCAACTTCTGCGACATCCACGCGAAACTTGATGGGCGCAGTGGCAACCTGATCATCGTTTCCGCAATTGACAACCTCGTGAAGGGCGCGGCCGGACAGGCCGTGCAGAACATGAACATCATGGCCGGCCTGCCAGAGGGCAGCGGTCTCGGGCAGGTGGCCTTAAGTCCCTGAACAAAGGACAGCATTATGGCTATGCAGATGGAAATCAATGACACCATATCCGGCGTGAAGGGCTTCAGCGTCTGGGGTGCGCATGTCGGCATCAAGAGCAAGCGGCGCGACCTCGGGCTGATCCATTCCGAGCAGCCCGCGCATGCCAGCGCCGTCTTCACCCAGAATGAGGTGGTGGCCGAGCCGGTCAAACTCAGCCGCCGGCACATCGCGGACGGGCTGGTGCAGGCGGTGGTCGTCAACGCGGGAAATGCGAATGCCTGCACGGGTGAACAGGGCCGCCAAGGCGCGGAGGCGATGGTGACCGCCACCGCCGAGGAACTCGGCATCGAGCGTGAGCTCGTGATCGTGGCCAGCACCGGTGTGATCGGGCAGCGTTTCCCGACGGACAAGGTGGTGGAGGGTATCCGCGTAAATGCGCGCAAGCTCAGTGAGAAGAAGGCCGCCAGCCACTTCCTCGCCAATGCGATCCTGACGACGGACACGTTCCCGAAGGAGGCCGCGCGCCGCTTCACGGTGCAGGACCGCGAGGTCCTGCTGGCCGGGGTTGCCAAGGGCAGCGGGATGATCCACCCGAACATGGGCACGATGCTGAGCTTCATCGCCTGTGACATCGCGATTGCCCAGCCGCTGCTGGACTCGCTGTTCCGCGAGGCTGTGGACCGCAGCTTCAACATGATCACCGTCGATGGCGACACCTCCACGAATGACATGGCGCTCGTGATGTGCAACGGCATGGCGGGTAATGTGGAAATCAACTCCCCGGACAGCCCCGGCTATGCCGAGTTCCGCAATGCGCTGTTCAGCCTGACGGAGGACCTCGCCAAGCTGATTGTCAGTGATGGCGAGGGGGCAACCAAGTTCATCGAGTACCGCGTGATCAATGCCCCGGACGAGGAGGGCGCCCGGCGGATGGTGCGCACGATCTCCGACAGCTCACTGGTGAAGACGGCGATCTTCGGGCAGGATCCGAACTGGGGAAGGATCCTCGCGGCCGCCGGCCGCAGTGGGGTGGCCTTTGAGCAGGAGAAGGTGGACTTAAGCATCGGTGCCGAGGAGGTCTACCAGGTGGCGCGCAATGGCAAGCCGACCGGGCAGGACCTGGCGAAGGTGCGCGAGGCGATGCACGAGCAGCACCTCAAGGTGATCGTCAACCTGAATGCGGGTAGCGCCGAGGCCACCGGCTGGGGTTGCGACCTCTCCACCGGCTACGTCAAGTTCAACTCGCACTACACGACCTGAAAAACCCTCCGCTAAGCTGTTGACCCTCACGCGGCGTGAGGCTGTATTCTCTGCGGCCAATCACAGAAGGAGCGTGAATCAACATGGAAGAACAGCTGTATCAGGTGGGGGAGCTGGCCGAACTGAGCGGCGTGAGTGTGCGCACCCTGCATTACTACGGGGAGATCGGCATCCTCGAGCCCCGCGAGCGGACGGAGGCCGGTTACCGTCTGTATGGAGCGGAGGCCGTGCTGCGCCTGCAGCGCATCCGCGTACTGCAGGAGCTCGGGGTGCCGCTGGCGGAGATGCTGCGTCTGCTGGAGGGCAAGGGTGAGGGACTGGCGACGGAGCTGGCCCGGCTGCGCACGGAACTGGCAACGCGGATCAGTATGCTGCAGGACCTGCAGCTGCGCATCGGCGGGGTGCTGCAGCTCATCGAACAGGGCGGCATTGCCGAACCGGAGCAGATGTTTGCAATCCTGCGGCTGATGTCAGGCCTGTCCGCCGGTCTCAGCGATGAGGAGCGCGAGCTGTATGCAGAGCGCCGTGAGGCCGTCGGCGAGCAGCGCATCCGTGAGGTGGAGGCCCAGTGGCCACCGCTGATTGCGGCGGTGCGCGGGCACATGCAGCAGGGGACGGACCCCCGGGACCCGCAGGTGCGCGAGCTGGCCAGCCAGTGGCGGGCACTGGTGGCGGAGTTCAGCGCTGGCAACACGCAGCTTGAGCGCGGCGCTGTACGACGCATGCCCGAGCATGGATCAAAGCTGCAGCAGCAGCTGCCCGAGGCCTTCCCGGATGCGGAGATGATGGACTACATCCGCCGCGCGATGGACTAGACCGGCCGGCCTGGTCAGCCCTCGAGGCTGGCCAGGCTGCGCATCTCCTCGCCCCACTTCAGCAGTTGCCTGCGGCGCTCGCCGTCGTCGGTGTTCAGTGCGATCTTGCGGCCGCGGGAATCGAGCACCAGGCCGACCACGCCGCCGCGCACCTTCTTCGACACTTCCTTGCCCATGCCCTCGCCGAAGTCGAACTTCTTCGTGGGCTTGACGGTGACTGTGGCTTCCGCGCCGACGGTGAAGTCCGCGAACAGCTTCATCTCGCCGAACTTCATCGAGCCGCTTTCCTCGGTGCCGTCGTCAAACCTGATGGTGTAGTCGAAGCAGGGGTCGCCGAAGCGGGCCGTGCCCTTGGCGGCCACAACCGTGCCGAGGTAGATCATGCAGTCGCGGTCGAACACCTGCTGGGCGGCGTCGCCATTTACCTGGGCGAGCACGCCGAGGTGCGGCATCATGAAGATGCTGTCCACGCCGAGGAAGGTGAAGCCCTCCGGCTGGAAGGCATCGATCAGCATGTGCATCGTCTGGTTGCGGCGCGGGGCATGGCTCAGCACGCCGCCGGAACCGACCAGCAGGTCGAGGTTCATCATCTTGATGAAGGTGTCCTCCTCGGCAGCGCCGGCGAAGGCCTCATCCAGTGACTTGACGCGCTGCACGCCCTTCAGGCCCGTTGCCAGCAGCTTGTGCTGGTCGAAGCTGAGGCGCAGCGCCTCACGCGCCAGCGCCTGCTCGATCACGAGGCTGCGCAGCGCATGCGGGATGGTGGTCGGGCGAATCATCTTGTTCTTGATCGCGTCACGCAGTTCCTGCTCGTTCACGTCGAAGGGCACCCAGCGCATCACGTTCTCCCAGCCGGCTTCAGCCATCACGTTGGAGATCGAGTAGCTCATGCCGAGGTTGGCGGACACCGAGCGGTTGAACAGGCGCTCCTCCACGCCGGGGGAGGTCTCCACCTCGTAGCTGGAGAACACATCGGTGGTCGCGCCGCCGATGTCAACGCCGACCACGTTCATCTTGTTCAGGGTGGCGATGGTCTGGATGATGTAGCCCATCGCGGCGGGCGTCGGCATCACGGGGGCGCCGACCCACTTGAGCAGCTTGTCATAGCCGGGAGCCTGCGCCATCACATGCTCCTCGAACAGGTCCTGGATCTTCGCGCGCGCCGGCATCAGGTTCTCCTCCTCCAGCGTCGGGCGCAGGTTCGGCACCGGGAACAGCGCCACCATCTCCTCGGGCTTGCCGTCCTTGCCGATCACGACCTGCTTCTTTTCGTCCTTGCGCTGGAAGGCCAGCTCGACCTCATCCTTGGCGTCCTTGTTGCCGGCGTAGATCACCGGCAGCTGGAAGCTGTGCCCAAGGCGCGGGCGCGGGTCAGCCGCGGCGATCAGCTCAGCCATCTCAGCGACGTGCTTGGTTGTTCCACCGTCAACGCCGCCGGAGAGGAGGATCATGTCCGGGCGCAGGCGGCGGATGCGCTCAATGCGCTCATGGGGCAGGCGGCCGTCGTTGCTCGCGAGGATGTCCATCACGATCGCGCCGCCACCGAGTGCCGCACGCTGTGCACTCTCACCGGTCATCGCCTTGACCACGCCGGCCACCATCATCTGCAGTCCACCACCGGCGGAGCTGGTTGAGATGTAGATGTCGACGCCATCATTGCCATCGGCGGGGGTGATGAAGGGCAGCACGGTCGGGTCCCGCTTCGGGTCCTCGAGCGCCTTCCAGTCGATGATCTTGCGGCCACTGAGCTCCTCGAGCTCCTGCATCGCGTTCAGCACGCCCTGGGTCACATCCTCGAAGGGTGCCTCCACGGTGGTCGGTGCCTCGCCGCGGAATGTCTGGCGGTAGCCGTCGGCTTTCCGCTCGATCATGATTGCCTTGGTAGTCGTTGAACCGCAGTCCGTCGCTACGATCACATCCAGTTTGCGCTCAGCCATCTAGTGCATTGACTCCTGCTAGGGTTGCAAAGGAGACATTATACTTGGTGAAATCGACTGGCTGAACCTATGAAACGGCCGTGAAACAAGAAGGACCGGCCCGCTATTCTCGTAACTATTCCACGTATGTGGCGTAGTAGCCGTGTATCGGCAACAGCGAGTCCCAGCAGACCACGGGACGCCCGGCGACTTCAGCAATGGTTGGATTGCTGCGCAGCCCTGCCGTCTGGAAGGGGTTCACGGTCTCATATGTCCATGTGCCGTCAGTGCCAGCAGGAGTGCTGCTGCGGCGGTAGATGATTTCATAGCCTGAAGTGATGATGTAGCAAACTGCCGGATTGCCATTGATGATTCCTGCAGCGGCATTACCGAAGATTTCAGCCGATTCTAGCGCGGACAACTCAGACCAGTCCGCCGGGTTGGCTCCGGTGGCAGTTGTGCTGCGGCGGAAGAGCACCGTATTCGGGTCTGCTGCCACGTAGACTACGGCAGGCTGGCCGCCTGCCATCAGCAGGACCGGGTCGCTCAAGGAGTAGTTCACGGATTCCAGCTGCACCTTCCCGAACCAGTCCTCGAACCCATCACCGTCCACACCGGCACTGCGCCTGTAGGAAAGCACACCTGGACCATCGGAATACGTGACAGCCGGATTTCCACCCACTTCCGAGATATCCAGGAAATCTCCTTCATCAGCCTGCAGTGTACGCACGACGAACCAGTCCGATGCCTGGTCACCGAATGCGTCACTGCTCCTCGCGTAAAAGATCCCATCCAGGTCAGCATTCCTGTAAGCGATTGCCGGCTTTCCGCCTGATTCAACCAGGCTGGGATTGCTGCCGGTACCGGCCGCTTCGTCCACTGTCACCGGCGACGGCCAGTCAGACGCAAACTGCCCATTTGCCGTATCACTCCTGAAGTAGAGCAGCCGCTCCGGGTCGGTTTCCCGGCAGACAATCGCAGGGTGGCCACTGACAATTGCCGCGTCGAGCTTCAACTCCAGCTTGCCCTGGTAGACACGTACGCTGGTCCAGTCTGACTGGTCAATCCCTAGGGTGCTGCTGCTGAAGGCAAAGCGCAGTTCAGGGTCGCCAGCGGGCGGGGTGCGCATGTAGGCGACCGCTGGACGGCCTTCCACCTCCAGCACGACCGGCTCAAGGCCTGAATTGATGTTGTCGTCGTATGTGGTGTACTGCCAGCCGACGCGGTCCGTCGCCAGCACCAGCCTGACGACGTTCAGGCTGTCGCCACCGGCTGCAATCACCGCCACATGGGCGTTGCCAGCCGCTGAGAGGTTATCTTCGTCACTGAGGTCCACACTCAGGCTGCTTTCCGTCGGGCCGCTGATCTCCCATCGCCCCGTGGAATAATTGGCAACGGCGATCCATGCTTCACTGCCGGCCGGGATTGTCAGCAGGGCCTGCACATTCACCAGTTGCGCGTTGCCCGGAGTCAGCTGCCAGATGCCCCAGCTCGGGTCCTGCAGGGTGGAGAACAGCTCAAGCTCCGTCCCATCCACAGCCGCACTGCCAGACTTGAGCAGGTAATCAACACCGTCAATCTGCGTACTGACCGCAACACTGGACTCGCGCCCAAGCGGCAGGCCGGGCAGTGAGTCGACAGCGGGGGCGACCCTGTCCTGCACCGCTCCGGAGTCAGCAGTCGGTCCGGTACAGGAACCCAGCATGAAGGCGCTCAGGCAACAGAATAGGAATAAGAAAGCTCGCATTGGCACTCCGGGCTTACCAGCCACAGATGCTGAGTATAGCCCAGGCCAATAAATGGCTGAGACCGACAATCAACGCAGTTCCGCTCAGTCCAGCAGAACCGCGTAATACAGGTCATCATGCGTACTGTCCATGCTGTTGCGGTAGAAGCAGAGCACCGGTCGGCCGGCCACTTCAGCCATGTCGATGTCAAACGCGTTTGAGTCGTCGTCGTTCTCGAACACCCTCGATGCGGGCCAGTCGCCGAGGGTCTCGTTGCCATTCGCTGCCGTGCTGCGTGAGAACCAGACATCGTCCGTGTCCCCGTCTCGGTAGGCAGCGGCGGGGAATCCGCCCACGATCGCAGCCGCGCCGTAGTACTGCAGGTTGGATGCACTGTTCAGCGCTGCCTTGATGTCCCAGTCCGGCTTGCTTTCGCCTGTGGTGCTGGTGAAGCAGCTCAGCCAGCTCAGCGTATCGGTCGCTGTGACGTGAACCAGCCCGGGATGCCCGTCAGCCCACAGCAGGCCCACGGGGCTGAGCAGCTGGTTGCCGCTGCCCTCCAGCAGGTTGACGTACTGGATCCAGTCCACCGGCCCGTCCCCGAGCACGCTGGTGCTGCGCAGATAGCTGACGCGATCATTGCCAAGGTCGTAGTAGCCGATCGCCGGGTTGCCGCCGACCACCTGCAGTTGCGGGTAGTAGCCGGTGTCACCGCCGGATTCGATCGTGCGCTCATGCCAGTCCGCGCTGTGCATTCCGTCCGCGCTGTCACTGTACGCATAGCGCAGTTCGTCAAAGCTGCCCGCCACCTGGTAGGCGATTGCCGGCTTGCCCTGCACCTCGGCAAGCGAGCTGCCCTCACCGGCCCGGAAGTCATTGTCAACTTCCACAGCTGCCCCCCAGTTCGCCGGGGCCTTGCCGTGCACTGTGCTGCTGCGTACGTACTTCAGCGTGGAGCTGTCGCCATCCTGGTAGGCCACGGCCGGGTTGCCGCCGATCACCGCCAGGTCGGGATTGGACCCCCCGGCCGGATTGTCATTGATGGCGATGCTGAACCAGTCATCGGGGTACAGGCCAAGCTCGGTCAGGCTGTAGGCATAGACGAGTTCTGAAGTGGTCGGACTGAGGTAGCGGCGTGAGATGATCGCCGGCCTGCCGTCAACTTCTGCGATGCGGCACTGGCGTCCGACGTCACCCTCAGTCACGACCGGGAACACGTGCCAGCCGAGCTTGTTGACCGTGGTCGCCAGGTTGTTGGCAATGATCTTGGAACCGCGTGTGGCGATCACCGCAATGTAGACATTCTTGGCCGGGGAGGCGTGCTTGAACAGGTCAACGCTGATGGTCTGCGTGCCGTCGGCAGCCGCAATGAAGTCCCAGCGTCCTGTTTCGTAATTGGAAATACCGATGTATCCGCTGTCCTCCGGGCCGAGCACGAGCTCCGGGCTGATCTCCAGCAGGGCGTCATTCGTCGGCGGGAACTGCCAGATCGCCCAGGCCGGGACGAAGGCATTGGACTGCAGGATCGCCACTTCATTCAGGACCTGCACCCGTGGCGGCCCGGTGGAATCGATGAATGCACTGCCGTCAATCACGGCGCTGTATGGTTCGGAGATTTCCCTGCCAACGGGAATGCCGGGCAGGGGGATCGCGCTGTCCTCAGACCGGATGGGCGTTCCAATGGGCTCCACAGTGCGGTGCGAACATGACAATGAGCATGGAATCAGCAGCAGAAAAAACACAGCCAGCAGTCTCGGCTTCATATGCAACTCCCTGGATTGTCGATCAGGCCGACTTGCCCTGAGGGGGCATTATAGCCCAGCGAGCGGACTGCCAGGCCGCTGCAGCAGGCTTTGCTGCTCAGTCGGGCCTGTTGCCAGTTTCGCCTTCGGATTCGGATGAAACTGCCTTGTCCCCATCCAGCTCAGCCTGCATCTCTTCGCGCACTTCCTCGCGTGTGCGGCTGGCGCGCTGCTCAATCTGCTGCAGCAGGTATTCGATGCTGTAGCGCTTCTCAAGCGCGCTTTGCAGCTTGCTGAGTTGCTCGGGGGTGATGTAGCCGACACCGAGCTTCATCATCAGCCAGCGCATGAACTCGTAACTGATGTCATGCAGCGGCTCCACGATCTTCACCAGCTGGCTGCCGGTGAAGTTCAGGTGCCGGTGGCTCTCGATCCAGAGGATCGCAGGAGTGCTCATCCCGCGGCGGTCGATGATCTCCGCAATGTTCTGCAGCACTTCCTTCTCCTCGGCGCTGAGGCTGTCCTCGGAGAATTCCTCGATCGCGAAGGCATAGCGCAGCCAGGCCATGATGCCCTTCGGCTTCTCCTGCTGCTCCAGCTCCGCCTGCGGCTGTTCGTTGTCAGTCACCACTGCGATTATATCCGTGGACCCCACAGGCGGCCTGCCTGTGACAGAAAAGCGCAATGGCCCCTTTGGGAGGGCCACTGCAGGTGTACTAAAGGCTTATGCGAATAGGATGGTTATGCGTGGTTACATGGGCATCAGGCCCGTCATCGTGGCGGAGAGGGCGGTGCGCACTTCCTCGGCGGCACCGAAGCTGAACAGCCCGATAACGGTGATCACTGAGACCACCACGAGTACCGCGATTGCCATTTTCTGGATCGTTTCAATGCCGCTTTCCCTGTTGCTGTTCATGACTCTCTTCTCCTTGATGGAATGCGGTCCGGGATTTCCCAAACCAGATGGGATACCCCGGGCCGCTGGAGTCTAAACAGTTCTCAGGAAATATTCTCGGCAGGCTTCGGATTCGCAGTGTAGTCCACCCGCTTGAGCGGCAGGCTGCTGCGGTCCAGCTCGGTCGGTTCAGCCTGCTCGGCCTCCCCGGCGCTGTTGATGCCACGGTGGAATTCACCGCTCAGCACATAGCCCGAGCCATAGTCATTGCGCTGCGAGAATACGGTGATGTAGTAGATGCCGGGCGTCAGCCAGGCGTCGACGTTCTCGTAGCGGCCGTAGCCCTCCGAGGAGTCGATCTCGTAGCGGTCGTCCTCCAGTGTGAGGTCGAGGTCGCCACTGCGGTAGTCGT
The DNA here is from genome assembly GCA_022646745.1 of Planctomycetales bacterium. GTDB lineage: Bacteria > 4484-113 > 4484-113 > 4484-113 > JAFGCY01 > JAHEFU01. The sequence goes on from CP060262.1 coordinate 2,492,684, forward strand.
CAACGGCCATCGTGATGTGCACGGTGCCGGACTGGCGCAGTTCGAAGTAGAACTTGTCAACATTGTCACCGTAGCCGCCGCAGTAACCGTCCACTCCGTAGAACGGGAAGGACGGGATGTAGTCCGCGTAGTAGTCGGTGTCATTCGGTTCGTTCTCGTAATCCCCCGAGGGATTGCGCGGTGGGACTTCAATTGTCGCCCTGCAACCTGCAAGGACACTCAGGGTGGTCAGAATCGCCAGAAGATATGCATACTTCATGGTCGCTCCTCTTTTCGATGTGCAGCCAGCTTGGCCACCATGCGCTGAGACGGATGGTGTTGCCAGAAGTTCATCACCCCATTATTACTATTCTGATTGGAATGGTTGTCAGTCGAAGCTGACCTTCGGCGCTTCGCGGGCGGCCTCGTTCTCCAGCTCGAAGTACTCCGCCGGGCGGCAGCCAGCCATGCCGGCCACGAGGTTGCTCGGGAACTGCTGCTGCAGGGTGTTGTAGCCGCGCACCACATCGTTGTAGTGCTGGCGGGAGTAGGCGATCTTGTTCTCGATGCTGGCCAGCTCCTGCTGCAGCATCAGGAAGTTCTGGTTGGCCTTCAGGTCGGGATAGGCCTCGCTCAGGGCGAAGATGCTCTTCAGCGCGCCGGTCAGCATGTTCTCGGCTTCCTGCTGGTCATGCACGCCACTGGCATTCATTGCCATGTTGCGGGCCTGGATCACCTTTTCAAGGGTGTCCTGCTCATGCTTGGCATAGCCCTTCACCGTTTCCACGAGGTTCGGGATCAGGTCGTAGCGCTTCTGCAGCTGCACATCCACCTGGCGCCAGCTTGACTCCACGCCATTGCGCAGTCCGACGAGCTTGTTGTAGGCACCGACCAGCACGATCACGAGGATCACGACGACTACGAGGACGATTATCAGTGGCATTTGCAGGTTTCCTCCGTGGAATGGCGAGAGTTTAGCACTTGCGGTGCGACCTCATAAGTAATCAGACGCAGCTAAATTGCCAGCGGTTTTCTTGAACTGGCAAGCGCAGTCAACGTCTTGGCGATTGTGGAAGGGTTTCCGCAAAAGGAGCAGACATGAAGAAAGCAGGAATCACAATCGCCATAGCTATGGCAGGGCTGGTGCTGGTCAGCAACCAGGCCCTGTCCTACGGACAGCGCAAGGGCCCTGACCGGATCGGTGACGACCTCGACAGGGTGCTGCATGACCTCAGCGATGAGCGCAGCATGAACCGCTACGAGATAAACGAGCTGCGTGACGACCTGGCGGAGATCCGCTGGCAGCTCGCCGAGCTGGAGGACAACTGGCAACCCGCATGCAAGGGCTGCGGGCACTGTGACTACTGCTCCTGGGGTGGCAACAGCCACCGCGACAACGGAAGATACGACAGCGACTGGAAGGACTACGGCAACGGCCGGCGCAGCCGGCACAGCGGGTACGGCAACTTCGATGGCTGGGGTGCCAACGCCCACATCGACTACGACCTCGGTGACTACGGCGAGCTGCACGTGCACGTCAGCAACGACTACCGTGGCAACGACTACCAGGCGGACTGGGTGATTGACAACGCATGGGGCGCCAACGCGCGCTTCGAGATCCAGCGCCAGGACCGAGGCGACATCTACGTGGTCGTCAATGACGACTACGGCCACCGCCGCTTCCGCCTCGACAAGGGCGGGCTCGGCAGCAAGGTCTACTACGACGGCGATCTCTGCCCGTCGGACGCCTGGGACAGCTACAGGCGCAAGCCGCAGAAGCAGTCCAAGCCCCGCTACAGGCACTGATCGGCTGATCCATCCTGCTGCCCCGTCCGGAAGCGTCCGGGCGGGGCAGTTCCTTTTTATCCGCATGCCCCCGCCGGTCGAATAACTTGCAGGGGCTGACCGCCCCGTACATGGAGAAGGCAATGAGTTTTCCGCAGTATCTGACACGTGGCTTCCTGCTGCTCACGGCGCTCATCGCGCTGGCCGTCCCGGCCCAGGCCGAGGAAGTCAGCGGCAGCGACACCGGCGATGCGATCAACCGCATCCAGCGCAAGATTGAGGAGATGGCCGGTGTGCTCGCCCTCAGCAAGACCCTTGATGAGGAGCAGACCCGCGCCCTGATTGACGACCTTGCCGAACTGCACAATGAGGTGAAGGCACTCAGGCAGGCCAATGACCTGATGATGGTCGCACTGCGTGAAGCCATCAAGCAGCGCGCTGCGGAACAGCAGGCCGAGGCCCAGCAGGCTCCGGTGCAGCAGGAACAGCCCCCGGTGCAACAGGAAGTGGTTCCGCAGCAGGAACCCGTGCAGCAGCAGCCGGTGCAGCAGGAAACTCCCCAGCAGCAGCCGGTGCAGCAGGAAACTCCCCAGCAGCAGCCGGTGCAGCAGGAAACTCCCCAGCAGCAGCCCGTGCAGCAGGAAACTCCCCAGCAGCAGCCCGTGCAGGCGGATCCACCTGCAACTGATCCGGAGGCAGGCACGACCCAGCCTCAGAAGGTATATGACCAGTGGCAGCCCTACCTGGACTTCAAGCTAGAATCCACCCCGCAGGATGCGACCTACAACGGCTGGGTGGCGGATTCCTCGATTGACCTGCTGTGGGGCGAGTACGGCCAGATGATCATCAAGGTCAACAACGGCTACACGGCCAGCTGGACCATCGAGAACTCATACACGGGCACTGCTGACCCCAATATAGATACAAAGGCTGGTGGTGAAATCATCGTGCAGATCCGCGATGACGAGGGCCTGCGGGAGTACTCACTGCGCAACGGCGGCCTCGGCCCGATCTTCATGCGCTGGATCAGCGAGACGCCGGTTGCCGGCAACCCCGCCTGAGCCTGATGCGGGGAATTCCGTTGATAATCGTGAAACTTGACGGCAAGGCCTTTGGAGCCTAATATTTCCGCCATGGCCACGGCCGTCTACGCTGGAACCTTTGATCCGGTGACCTACGGGCATCTCGACATCATCAAGAGGGCCGGGCAGGTCTTCGACCGGCTGATCATCGCGACCACTGAATCCCACTCCAAGAACCCGATGTTCTCGCTCGCCGAGCGCATGGACCTGCTGCGCCAGAGTGTGGATGAGATCGACGGGAACATCCAGGTGGAGAGCTTCACGGGCCTGCTTGTGGACTTCGCCCGCCGGAAAGAGGCCAGCGTGCTCGTACGCGGTCTGCGGGCCGCCGGGGATTTTGACTATGAGTTCCAGATGGCCATGATGAACCGCGCGCTGGCACCGGAGATTGAGACAAGTTTCTTCGTCACGAACCCCAGCTACATGTTCGTCTCCAGCAGCCTGATCAGGGAGATTGCGGCAGCCGGCGGGCCACTTGATGAGTTCGTGACTCCTCTGGTCCGGGATGCTATAATTTCCAGATTGGGTTAGTGCGGGTCAGACCGTGCGCCCTGCCATTTTCTGAAGGTTGAGATTGAAATGCAGTCGAAGGACCCGCTGAATGAGATCGAACAGCTCCTTGATGAGCTGGAGTCGTTCGCGGAGAAGACCCCCTGGTACCTCGGCAACCGCATTGCAATCGGAGACGAAGACTTCTTCAGAATCACCAGAAGCATCCGTGAGCTCCTGCCCCAGGAACTTTCGGAGGCCCGCAAGGTGCTGGAAAAACAGGACCTGATCCTCAAGAACGCCAAGGAGGAGCACAAGCGGATCATCGATACCGCTGAGCGCCGCCTTGAGGACCTCACAAATGAGGAACAGGTCGTGATCATAGCCAAGCAGCAGGCGGAGCATATCCGCGAGAAGGCACGCATGGAAGGTGAAAGCCTCAAGCGTGACGCACTGCTGTATACCACTGAACTGCTGGAGGACATGGAACGGCAGTTCGTGGAGACGGTGGAGACCCTCCAGAAGGGCCGTGCGATACTTGAATCCGAGATCGGAAAGAGTGTCCAGGCCAATATGGAAGCGGTCGAAGATGATGATTACGAGCCGCCAGCCCCTCCTCTCGAGGAAGGACAGGCGGAATCCGGGACGTAGGGCGTGTCAATTCCCGCGTCATGGGTATAAAATGATTGCGATGGGACGAAGCTAATGCCACAGTTTCACAGAGGTGTTGATATGCGAATCGGGAATTACAACCGCCTTCTGGCGGTTTTGGTGTTTGTCATTCTGGCTATCGGAGTGGCAAGCTGCGGTGGTGGGAGTGACCCGACTACCACCAATCCGGGCGAGATCAACGTAGGCAACAACAACCCGCCTGCGCAGAATTTCGATGGCCCGAACCAGTACGACGGCAAGCAGCAGCCGGGAACTGCGGATCCCTTCGATCCCTCCCAGCCGATCCAGCAGAGCCTTGGTTCAAACATCTTCGCCGTTCCGACCAACAGCACCAACAACGCTCAGCTGCTGGCAAAGAGCTTCTCACCGGGCCAGAAGGTGGCCTTCGTGGCTGTGAACACGAACCCGGCCTACCTGGACGCCCACTACAACCCGGGCACCCAGAGCAGCCCGAACCTGCCCCAGTCGGCCTACTCCGTCAATGCGGACCTGGTCAGCAAGGGCACTTCCAGTGTGAACTACACGCTTGCGGACCTGCAGGCCGAGACCCTGCAGTCCCTGGGCGATATCAACAGTTACGCCGGCATGGACTACAGCCATATCCAGATGAGCCCGACCGCCCTCTATGAGCGCGAGGCCTATGCGAATGGCAATGTCCCCTTCGCTGCGGACGACACCATCAAGAGCACCTCCGCCCTGCAGAAGGGTGAGGTCCGCTACTTCCTGGCTGCCGAGCCGACCATCCCGCCGCCGACGATCAACCCCGGCCCCGAGGATCCGGAGAAGGACGTCCAGGACCTGCAGTGGCCGCCCGAGTACCTGTACAGCCAGGCCGGCCGCCTCGTGTCGATCGGTTCGCACTGCTACATCTGGCTGACCACCGAGGTCAACAACGGTAAGCCGGACAACGTGCAGTACACCGAGGCCCGCCTGAACCGCATGGCCCGTGAGTTCGACACGGTGATCTTCCCGACCCTGACCGAGGCCTTCGGTGAGGTCCAGAACTACGATGAGCTCAACGTCTGGAAGGACCTTGACAAGAACGCAGTGCTGACCGGTGACGACTTCGACACCAACGGCGAGCTGCTGACCGAGCTGCCGGGCGAGCCGGATACCAACCTCCGCTTCGACCAGCGCATCAACATCTTCATCCACAACTCCTTCAACCCCGGCGGTTTCTACACCTGGGGCATCAGCCAGGAGACTGCGGATGCACTGCGTGAGCAGGGTCGTGATGACCTGATCGAGCAGCTGGCAAACGTCGGTTCCACGCTCTACATCACTTCCGACAACTTCCCGAACAATGACGACTCCTGGGATGCCGCCTTCTCCGTGATGGCGCATGAGTTCCAGCACAAGCTTTACGCTGACAACGGCATGCCGACCCGCCAGCGTGACCCCGAAGCCAACTTCAGCTGGCTCAACGAGGGTATGTCCCAGCTTTCGATCCACCTCTGCGGTTACACCGTGAACAGTGGCAAGATCGTCCCCTGGGCCATCACCAACCAGGTGGTGCCCTACCTGCAGGACATCCAGCACGTGCCCGTGCCGACCGACGGTAACCCGCAGGTTGACACCATCTCCCAGTACGGCGCGACCTTCATGTTCTTCCTGTACCTGTACGAGCACTACGAGCCCGGCATCGGCAAGCGTATCTACGCTGCCGGCAAGAAGGGTGAGGAAGACCCGATCGCCCTCGTTGAAGTCGGGGCCCTGCAGAAGGTCGTGACGGACCTCGGCCCGGATGACACCCTCGGCACCGCCGACGATGTGGTCCAGGAAGTGAACGACACCTTCGAGCAGCTGTTCACCAAGTACAGCATCGCGAACTTCATCGACGGCATCTACACCCCGCAGACCGCCGACCTGTTCGACCCGCGCTTCCACTACAACACGATTGACCTCAAGGGTACGATCAACCTCGCCGGCGGCACCGTGGTGCTGCCCGGTGTGAAGACCGGCGTGTTCCCGAGCAACGGTACCTACCCGATCAACTCGATCCACCGTGAGGTTCGCCCTTGGTGCTCCGATTACATCGTGTTCGGTGGCGGTGACGGCCGCGACCTGCAGATGAACTTCTACACTGACCAGCACATGAAGTTCTTCATGCTGCCCGTGACCTTCGATCCGGCGCAGAACGCAGTGACCATCACTCCGAATGTGGTGATCAACAACTAGTCTGAACGACTGCAAAACCGGCGCCGTCCCATGGGGCGGCGCCATTTTTTTTGCGCAGATGAGACGGGATTGGCGTGGAAAGTGTCAGAAAGGTAGTATTAACACGGTATCCCTCCAAGGAGCGATTCAATGTCCAGGCAGCTATCAGGCATCCTGCTCACCATGCTTCTGCTGCTGCTCAGCAGCACGGCCTTTGCGGCATTCCGCAACCAGGTCCTCGCCGTTGACCTGAAGCAGTTCGATGGCCGTGAGGTGCTGCTCGTACGCAGCTCACACGACATGAGCGTGCAGACGGGCTACAACCGCAACGCGGATGCCGGCACGATCAGCATCCTGCTGCCAGCGGTGGACAGCGGCCAGTTCGCCAGCTACATCGGCGACCATTCGCTGGTCACCGGCTTTGTCCTGCAGGACGGCCCGGATGGCTGCGAGCTGCAGGTCGGCCTGGCCCGCCCGGAGCTGACCAGCCAGCAGTTCCTGCGCATCAGCCAGCCCAGCCGCAAGAGCCTGATGCTGGAAGTCTTCAACTCCGATGAGGATCGCAGCAGGCTGTCCCCCGTGGTGAACCCGCTGGACAGCCTGCAGCCCGGTGAGCTGGCTGAATACGTCAAGCCTGAGAGACGCTCCACGCCTTCAGAGCCCCAGCTCCCGGCAGTTGAGGTTTCCAGCCTGAATATCGCGACATTTGACTTGAGCGGCATGGACAGCCAGCAGGTGCTGTCACATGCAGCCAGGAGCGGCCTGCTCAACCTGAAGGGCCGTGTGGTGGTGGAGACCGAGGACATCGGCTCCCTGACCGTCACGCCGGCCGGCCAGAGCCTGGCCAACTGGATGCCGGCCCAGCCGCCGGGGGAGATCTACCTGTCCGGCAATAAGAAGGAAATCAACGAGTTCCTCAACGGCCTGGAGGATGGCAGCATCTACAGCCAGGCGCCGCTCGATGAGTATTGGACGGAGAACAAGCCGGGCCGGCGCAGCAGCAGCTACCGTGACGGCAGCTCCGTGGACAGCCGCCGGCGCCTGAAGGATGACCCGCATTCAGGTCTCTACTACGACGGATTCAGCCCGCAGGACACCCAGCTCAGCGACATCCGCGTCACGCTGCAGGCCCCGGGCGGGATGAACCTCTATGACGTGATCAACTACCTGTCCGAGATCAGCGGCATCAGCATCATGATTGACCCGTATGCCTTTGATGAGCCGACCGGCGGCGTGCGTGACCCGAAGGTCCCGGAACCGCCCTCCGGCGCGGACGGCACCCCCGGCTTCCGCGGGGCCGACCAGTTCATGCCGCAGAATGCGGCGCGCGGTGGCACCTTCGTTGGCAACCTGGTCAACGTGCCCTTCGATACCGCGCTCAAGCTGATCCTCGGCACGCATAACCTCGAGTTCGCGGTCTACGGCGGTGGTGGCCGGGCCGGTCAGTCCGGCAGCTCGATGTCCAGTGACGGCAAGGCCCGCGCCTATGGCGACAAGCCGGTGATCCTCGTGACCAGCCCCGAGCGCCTCAACCAGGAGCTGGCGGGCACCAACGAGATCAACATGTTCCAGTTCCACTACGCTGATCCTGAGGTCGTGACCGACATGCTCGACAGCCTCGGCATGCTGCCCGGCACCGATTCCGGCTGGTTCATCTACCGCGGAGGCGGTGGCGGTTCCTTTGGCAACGGCGGCGGCGGCGGCGGAGGCGGCTTCGGTGGAGGCGGTGGCAACGGGGGTGGCGGTGGCCGCGGCCGGGTCGGCAGCGGTGGCTTCGCTCAGCGCATGAGCGGCGACGATGAGCTTGGTGGAACCGCCAGCCTGCGACGCAGCCGGGGCATGCTCGTTTACCGGGGCAGCAGCCGCCAGCCTGTGCTGCAGGAAGTGAGCGAGGCCCTGGAACAGGGCCGTGAAGTGATCCGCCTGATCCTCTCCCCGGAGCAGGATGGCCAGCTCGTGACCCTGTTCGCCAACTGATAAATCGGGATTAAACGATAGGAAAATCCGGCTGCGGTTGCTGTAATGGTAACCAGGTCGGATTTTTTTCCGTCAGAATATACAGGCGGTGTGCCCGCCATACTGAAGTGAATTGGTGTCGTTTGCGCAGCAATGCTGAAACTTACAAAACGCCGGTCCACTCAGATAGATGTAAGTCCCCGATGCCGGGATTGCATCGAGTCACTGGCATTCTACGTCTTTGAAATGAGGCTCAGGTATCGCCCTGCCTGAATCTGGACAGGGTGTCCGGAAGGTTTTCCGGTTACTTTCTCGGGCTTCGTGGTATAAGACTTGGTTAGTGATTGCCGGCCGATGCAGGGCGGGAGTACTTGAATGGTAATGATAAGCAAGACAACGCTTTCGATGATCTCCCTCGTGGGGGTACTCAAGCACAGGGATGAGGATGCCAGGCTGAATGCCGTTGCGGGGCTGAAGAACCAGCGCAAGCTCGCAATGGTCGCCCGCCATGACCCCAGCTACGCCGTGCGCGAAGCTGCAGTGATGCATCTCGACAACCAGAAGGTGGTCAGCTACATTGCCTTGAACGATGAGGACTTCCATGTGCGCCTGGCGGCCGTGAACCGGCTGACGGAGCAGTCAATGGTGGCCTACATCGCCCAGCGTGACCCTGACTACCATGTGCGCCTCGCCGCCGTGCGCCGCCTGGAGGACCAGCAGGTGCTGGCAGAAATCGCACTCTACGACGCCGAGTGGATCGTCAACAATGAAGCGATCGCCCGCCTCAATGACCGCATGGCACTGAAGGCCATCCGCCGCAAGCATATCTCCATGCTGGCCCACAAGGCTGCCACGGAGCGCCTGCGCGTGCTTGATGAGCTGGAGGATGCGGCAAGGCTGGAAGCGCAGGAGAATAACGAGTAACAAGCGCCGGGGGGCGCAAGTAGGGCAGGGTAAGTGCCGAAAAAGCTGGCATGAATTCTTGCAAAGAGGTGCGCCTGGATGATCAGGTTCAGTATCGTTTCAAATCCACCACTTGACCCTGCCATTGCGCTGTGCGACTACGAGGACATCCAGTTCGTTGAAGTAGTGGTGGAAGGGCCGGACATGCGCGCCGTGCTCAACAGTGCACCCGTGAAGCAGCTTGACCCCTATCCCCTGCGAAACGACCCATCCTACCTAACCAGGCGCAATCAGTAGGCCAGCTTCGAACTGAACAGTCGCGCGGCCAGCAGGAACAACGCGACCGCCAGGCCGAGCATCACGGCACAGGGCAGCAGGATGCCTGACAGGTCCTTGCCATACCAGAAGATGCCGGTGAAGCCTTCCATTGCCCAGCCGTTGAAAGTGAAGTTACCGAGCTTCTGCATAACCGCCGGCATGAACTGGCGCGGCATCATGCTGCCGCCGATCGAGCTCATCACGAGGATCACCAGCGTGGAGATCGAGCTGACCTGTTCCACGCTGCGGCAGACTGAGGCCAGTACGATCCCGAAGGAGGTCGCTGCAAGGGCCACCAGTGCGCCGAACACGGCCAGCGAGGGCAGGGGCGTGATGATGTCCACCTTGAACACCAGCCAGCCCGCCAGCAGCATCACCCAGGTCTGCAGGTAGGCGATCAGGAAGAAGGCGAGGTACTTGCCCAGCAGGTAGTGCACCGGTTTCGTGGCCGAGATCATGATGCGCCGGATCGTGCCATTCTGCCGCTCGCGCAGCAGTGAGCCGCCGCTGGCCGCCACGGTGAACAGCATGAACATCGTCAGCACGCCGGCCACCTGGTGGCTGAACACGGGGTTTTCCTTGGCTTCACCGAGTACGTCCGTCACCTTGATGTCCACGAAGCCCTGCATGCCGCCGGAGCCAGTGTCCTCCGTCTCTCCATCCCCTGTGACAGTCCCAGCGCCTGATGGACCCCATTGCGCATTGCTGTCCATCCAGTCCTGCATCATGGCGACCGTAGCCGGGTCCATCCCGAGGTCCTCCCCCATGAACTGCATCCCGGTGCTGGCCACGCTGTTGCCGGCAGTCATGAATGTCGCCTGCATCAACATTCCCTGCAGGATGGCGTTGTCAATCTGCAGGCTGCTGTCCGACAAAAGCTCGATTTCCGCCCGATTCTCGTTGAAGTCCATCTGTTCCAGCTGCGTTCCGTAGCCCGCCGGCACGACGATAGCCAGCCCGGTCTTCCCGTCCCGGATGCGCTGCAGGGCCAGTTCGCGGGTGTAGGGCACTTCGTTGCCAGCTTCGTCTGAATACGTTGCCAGCAGCGTTAGCCCGTCCAGCGCCAGCAGGGCATCACGCAGTGCCGTGCTGGCCTCGCTGCCGTCCTCGTCAACGAATATCGCACGCACCGGGCTGGAATCGCCGCCGCCTCCACCCATCCCGCCGAACACGAAGCCGAACACGGTCATCACCACCACCGGTACCAGCAGGCTGACCATCACGGCCACTGGCTGGCGTGCCCAGATCCGCAGGGACGTGGCGCAGATTGACAGGATGCGCTGCATGTCAGTCCTCCCTCAGGCTGCGACCGGTCAGGTGCAGGAACACATTCTCCAGGTTGGCACGCTCGACCGCCAGGTCGCTGATCCTTGCCGCATGCTCACCGAGCGCTGCGCTGACAGCCGCCAGCTGGCGGCCGGCATTGTCAGCCTGGATCAGGAGCATGCCCCGCTCAACTGTGGCTCCAAAGCTTGCCAGTTCCCCGTCGGCAATCTCCTGCAGGGCATTGTCGTCCGGCCCGTCCAGCCGGATGCGGATCATGTCGCGCGCCGGCAGCAGCTCCAGCAGTTCGTCAACGCTGCCTTCCGCGATCATGTCACCGTGGTCCATGATGCCGATGCGGCTGCAGAGGCGCTGGGCCTCCTCCATGTAGTGCGTGGTGTAAAGCACGGCTGTGCCATTCGCGGCCAGCCCGCTGATCAGTTCATAGATGTAGTTGCGGCTCTGGGGGTCGACACCGACGGTCGGCTCATCCATCAGGATCAGGTGTGGTTCGTGCAGCAGGCTGGCGCCGATGTTGATCCGCCGCTTCATCCCGCCGCTGTAGCTGCCCAGTCTGCGCCCGCCATCCTTCGCCAGCCCGACCTGTTCCAGCACCTGCTCCACCCGCTGCCTGAGAGCATTGCCGGACATGCCGTAGAGCGTTCCGAAGAAGGCCAGGTTCTCGCGGCCGCTCAGTTCGTCATACAGTGAGATCTCCTGCGGCACCACACCGAGCTGCGGCCTGATCAGCTCAGGCCTGCCGGTCAGGTCGGCGCCCTTGAACAGGATGCGCCCGCTGTCAGGAGTGAGCAGGCTGGCCAGCATGTTGATCAGGGTCGTCTTGCCGGCGCCGTTGGGGCCGAGCAGGCCGTAGACCTCACCCGCCTCGACATGGAAACTCACGCTGCCAACTGCACGCTGCTGGCCGTAGCTGTAGCCAAGCGCCTCAGCCGAGATGATGCGCTGCATTCCCCCTCCCTGTGCCGCTCTCGCCACGCGCCATCAGACGCAGGCCCCGGCAGTCCGGTTTCACTCCTCGAGGCGGCGGCTGCCGACCACCATGTAGTAGCCGGGGCGCTGGTGCTTTACCTCACGCGCCGGCAGCTGGGTGGTCTTCACCAGGTTGACAAGCTCCGACGGGTTGTACACATAGCGCAGCACACCGGTATGGCTTTCGCGCTTGCGGTCATAGGGGTCGCGCAGCAGCACTTCCTCGCCATCCTGGCTGATGAAGATCGGGTTCAGCACATGCGTGCCGCTCTCCTTGTCGAGGAAGGACTCGCTCAGGAAGTAGCCGTCGTTGATGCGCTGCCAGCGGTGGCTGGTGGCCAGGCCCTCGCGCAGCGGGTTGTCAACCAGCAGCACGCCGTCACGGTGCAGCGAGCCGACCGCGCGCTGGATGATGCGGTACTCGTCGTCGTCATTCAGCAGGCCAAGCGTGTCAAAGCACAGCACGGTGCCGTTGTTGCCCGGCAGCTGGGAGTCGGTCGTCAGGTCGGCATGCACGAAGGTTGCATTGAGGTTCTCCTCGATCGCCATGTCGCGCGCGAAGCTGATCATCACCTGGCTGCGGTCGATGCCGATCACGCTGTAGCCGCGGCGCGCCAGCGCCAGTTCGATGCCGCCCTCGCCACAGGCCAGGGAGAGCACAGGGCGGTCCTTCTGCAGGCCGAAGGTCTTCTCCAGCCATTCGGCGCGGCTGTCCGCCACCTTGCGGTAGGCCTCCCACTGCCCCTCGAACATGTCGATGCGCAGCAGCTTCGCCCAGAAGCCGTCCCAGCTTTCCTCGCGTCTGATCATTGTGTTGTCCTCATCATCCCGCCCTTATTGTCCCGCAAGCATGCGCTTGCTGCAAGCCCGCATCAGCCTGCCTCAGGCTGCTTCCCGGAGGTCTTCATGGACTGGTAGGCGGTCACGTAGGCATGCAGGAATCCGGCCACCATCGCGGTGCAGATCGTTGCCAGCGGGCCGCCGCCGGCCTGCGCCATCCAGCTCAGGGCCAGGCTGCCGACGAGCACCGACAGCGCCCATGCCGGGTTGAGGCGCAGCAGCAGCTCAAGGATCGCCGTTGCCAGCAATGCCGGCCCGAGCCCGTAGATCTCCAGCATCAGGGCCAGCACGCAGCCGCGGAAGAACAGCTCATGCCCGAGCGGTTCGAACAGGCTGAGCTGCAGCACGCTGCGGTTGATCACGCCGAGGTCGGACGGGTTGCGCAGCAGCTGCTCCGCGGGCAGCACGAACGCACTGCCGCCGAACATGCGCCGCCCCAGCCCTATGAGGCGCATGCGCAGGCCCCACAACAGCAGGCCGGCGGGCAGGGCCCCGAGCAACCAGGCCCAGAGGGGCTGTGGCAGCTGCGGCATGGGCACGTGTCCGGCCAGCATCAGCCACAGTGACACCGCGATGAAGAACAGCGAGTTGATCAATCCGTTGGCAGCGGCGGCCTGCAGCAGGCGCTCGCGGCCGGCCGCATTGCCACGCGCGATCCCCCGCAGGCGCAGGTTGAGCAGCACCTGCAGCAGGAAGTAGGCCCCCAGGCACCAGGCAAGGGGCAGGGCTGAGCCATGCTCGGGCATGGACTGATTATCTCCGATGCCCGGAACGTGATAACGTCATTGCGTGGAACTCCCCGTCGGCACCATCGTGAATGCGCTCGCTGTCATCTGCGGCAGCCTGCTGGGCCTGCTCCTGCGCCATGGCCTGCCTGAGCGCCTGCGGGAGATCGTGTTCCAGGGGATCGGGATCTGCACGCTGCTGATCGGGATGCAGATGGCGCTCAAGGTACAGAACCTGCTCGTCGTCGTGTTCGCCGTGCTGCTCGGTGGCCTGCTCGGGGAATCGGCACGGCTGGAGGACCGCCTGCGCGCGCTGGGTGACCGGCTCAAGCAGCGCATGAAGAGCAGCGAGGGCAAGTTCACCGAGGGCCTGCTGATGGCCTTCCTGATCTTCTGCGTCGGCAGCATGACCGTGGTCGGCGCTCTGGAGGAAGGCACGCGCGGCAACCCGCAGCTGCTGTACGTCAAGAGCGTGCTCGATGGCTTCACCTCGATCGCGCTGGCGGCCACATATGGGCTTGGTGTGCTGTTCAGTGTGGTGCCGCTGCTGCTTTACCAGGTCGCGCTGACGCTGCTCGCGGGAGCCGCCCAGCCGCTGCTGAGTGATGTGCTGATCAGCCAGATGAGCGCAGTGGGCGGTGTGCTGATCCTCGGCATCGGGCTGAACGTGCTGGAGATCAAGACGGTGCGCGTCACCAACTTCCTGCCGGCGCTGTTCATCGTGATCCCGCTGCAGCTCTGGTTCGCCCCGCTGCTGGACCGGCTGACCGGCAGCGCCTGATCAGTCCCCGGAGCCAGCCTGCTCAAGCACCTGCTGCAGCACGTCGCCAAGTTCCTTCAGCTTGAGCGGTTTGTGCAGGTATTCCGTGATGCCGATGTCCCGTGCGCGTTCAGGGGCCAGGGTCTGGCTGTAGCCGGTGCACATCACGACCGGGATCCCGGGGCGCAGTTCCAGGATGCGCCGTGACAGTTCCTCGCCTGTCATCTGCGGCATCGTCTGGTCGGTCAGCACCAGGTCGAATGCGTCCGGGTCCGCACTGAAGCAGCGCCAGGCCTGGGGCCCGCCCTGGCAACTGGTGACCTCGTAGCCCAGCACGGTGAGCATCTCACTGACGATCTCGATGATCATCGCCTCGTCGTCAACCAGCAGCACCCGGCCACGGCCGCTGCGCTGGGCCTTCTCCAGTGACTCGCCACTCTGGCTCTCAGTCTCACACAGCGGCAGGTAGACGCTGAAGCGCGTCCAGTGGGCCGGGCGGCTGCGCACCTCGATCACACCCTGCAGGCTGTGCACGATGCCATGCACGACTGACAGGCCCATTCCTGTGCCCATCCCGACCTCCTTCGTGGTGAAGAAGGGCTCGAAGATGCGCGAGATGTGCTCCTCGGCGATGCCGTCCCCGGTGTCCTCCACGTCGAGGCGCAGGTAGGGGCGCAGCTGAGTGCCGGAGTGCTGCATCAGGAAGTCGTCATCCGGCAGGAATTCCGTGAGGCTGACCGTCAGCGTGCCGCCCTGTTCCATCATCGCATGCCCGGCGTTGGTGCACAGGTTCATCAGCAGCTGGTGGACCTCCGTGGCGTTGGCAAGCACGGTGCTGTTGGCCGCCTCCAGCCGCTGCACGATCTCAACGGTGGCCGGCAGCGATGCCCGCAGCAGCTTGAGCACCTCGCGCACCAGCAGGTCGACGCGCAGCGGGTTCTGGCTGCTCTCCTTCTTGCGGGCGTAGGACAGCACCTGGCGCACCAGCTCGGCGGCCCGGCTGCTGGCATCGATGATCGCCTGCAGGTAGTTGCCCGCGCTGCTGTGCTGCGGCAGGCAGTCCATCGCGATCTCTGCGTTGCCAACGATCGCGAACAGGATGTTGTTGAAGTCATGTGCGATGCCGCCCGCCAGCGTGCCGATCGCCTCCATTTTCTGGCTCTGCTTGAGCTGCTCCTCCATCGCAAGCTGGCGCGTCACGTCACGCTTGACCGCCACGTAGCCGGCCAGTTCACCACGGCTGTCGCGCACGGGTGAGATGGTGGCCTCCTCCTGGTAGATCGAGCCGTCCTTGCGGCGGTTGATGAAGGTGCCGTGCCAGACCTCGCCGCGGCTGATCTGCTGCCACATCTCTCGGTGGAACTGCTCCTCCATCTCGCCGCTGGACAGCAGGCGCGGCGTGCTGCCGATCGCCTCCTGCCGGCTGTAGCCGGTGATCGCCTCGAAGGCCGGGTTTACATAGGTGATCACACCGCGGCTGTCGGTTGTCATGATCGCCTCATGCGCGCTCTCCACCGCGATCACCACCTGCCG
Source organism: Planctomycetales bacterium (assembly GCA_022646745.1). Lineage (GTDB taxonomy): Bacteria > 4484-113 > 4484-113 > 4484-113 > JAFGCY01 > JAHEFU01. The sequence continues at coordinate 2,508,136 of CP060262.1, forward strand.
CAGCTGGTTCTCCGCCGCATTCTGTTCCGTCACGTTCCGTACAATCGCCAGGCTGACACCGTGTCCCGAGGGGTCGATCGACATCTCGCAGTCCAGCAGCACGTCAATCAGCGTGCCGTCACTGCAGATGTAGGTGAACGGGATGTCGTGGATCCGGCCGACGCGCTGGAACTGCGGGTCCACCACCTCGCGCATGCTCTGTACCGACTCCGGCGTCATCAGGAAGTCCCCGCGGTGGCCGATCACCTCCTCGCGGCTGTAGCCGGTCTCGTCCAGCCACTTCTGGTTTACGTCGATGATGAAGCCCTCACTGTCAATCGAGTACATCATCACCGGCGCGTTGTGGTAGAAGTGGCGGAACTTCTCCTCGTTGGCACGCAGCAGCTCAAGAGTGCGTTCCTGCTCGGTGATGTCCTGCACGATGCCGCTTGAACCGAGGAAGCTGCCGTCGCTGGCTGTGTTCGGGTTCGAGCTGATGAGGCAGATGCGCTGCTCATCATCACTGCGCGTGATGCGCAGGCGGTAACTGCTGCCCATCCCGGCCTGGCGCAGGCGGTCCTGGCGGTTGACAACGGAGACCTGGTCATCGTCAAGGAATTCCGTGATTGCCCGTCCGTCCAGCCCGCCCCGCTCCACGCCCATGATGCGCTCAAGTGCGGGGTTGGCGAACCGGAAGCGGTTCTCACCATCGACCACGAAGATGCCCTCGCTGATGTCATTCACCAGCGTGCGGTACTTCTCCTCACTCTCCCGCAGCACCTCCTCGGTGCGCATCTGTTCCGTCACGTCACGCACAAGCGCCAGGCTGCCGATGTATTCACCATCCTGCGAGAAGCGCGGGCTGGCGGTCACCAGGGCGATGCGTACCGGGCCAGAGAGGGGGCGGATGCGCATCGTGTAGCTGTTGCTCTGGCCCTGGCGGCGCAGTTCCTGCTGCCCGTTGATCCGCTGCCGTTCCTGCTCGTCCATGAACTCGTACATGCTGCGCCCGCTGGCGCTGCCCTCGGCCAGCCCGAGGATCCGCTCCAGTGCGGGATTGGCAAACTCGAACACACCGCTGGCATCCACAGTGGCAAGGCCTTCGGACATCTGCTCCACCAGCGTGCGGTAGCGCCGCTCGTTGTCGCGGATCGCCTCCTCAGCCTGGCGCATCTCGGTGACGTCCTGCACCAGTGCGTGGCTGCCGATGAAATCGCCGGTGCTGTTGTAGCGCGGGGACACCGACAGGTAGAGGTCGCGCACCTGGCCGTCAGCGCGCTGGATGCGCAGTTCGTAGCGGTTGGAGCTGCCCCCGCGCCGCAGGTCATGCTGGCGGTCCGCCACCTTGATCATTTCGCCACTGAGGAATTCACGGATGTTGCGGCCGACCAGGTGCTCCGGATGCAGGCCCATGATCCGCCCCAGGGCTGGGTTGGCATAGACGAAGTTGCCGTCCGGGTCCGCCATGCTCAGGCCCTCGAACATGGTGTCCACCAGGCCGCGGTACTGCCACTCGCTCTCGCGCAGGCGGTCGGAGGATATGCGGCGCTGGATTGCCAGCGCAATGTATCCGGAGAGGTAGCTCACCAGCTCCACGTCCTGCTGGCTGTACACGGCATAGGTGCGGTAGTCCTGCAGCACGATCACACCGTTGACATTCTCGCCGTCTGACAACGGAACACCGAGCCAGGACATGCTGAGCGGCCCATGGGGCCTGATCAGGCCCTGCGTGCGCATCTTTTGCTGCTCATCGCGGTTGACAACCATTGGCCGGCCCTCGCGGCGCACGATGTCCGTCAGGCTGCCATCCATCGGCTGCGGCTGGAAGTCCTCGTCCAGCTCATCAATGTGGAAGGGAAATTCGTACAGCTCGGTCTGCGGGTTGTACAGCGAAACGTAGAAATTGCTGGCCGGTACGAGGCTGCCCAGCGCCCGGTGCACCGTTGCCAGCAGCTCCTCCAGGCTGGCTGTACGGCTTGTGGCCTCGGAAATCTCCAGCAGCAGGGCCTGGATGCGCTCCGCTCGTTCCCGCTCTGTCACATCCTGCGCCATGCCCACCAGCCGGCGGGGAACGCTTGCCGGGCCGGGCATCATCCGGCCACGCACGCGCAGGATGCGCTGGCGACCGGTACTCGTAAGTATCCGGATGTCGCAGGAGAGTTCCTTGCGGTCCTGCAGTGCGCTGCGGTACTGGCGCAGCAGCTGGCTGCGGTCCCGTGGCATCACATGACGCAACAGGCTGGAAATCGCCACCGGTTCACTGGGGGACAGGCCGAAGATGCGGCTGAGCTCATCAGTGAGGATGATCTGGTCCTGTCCGGCCTCGTATTCCCAGCTGCCCATGCCGGCCAGTTCCTCGCCGATCGCAAGCCGGGTCTCGCTTCGTTCGATGCTTGAGGCGGTGCGGCGCGCTTCGGTGATGTCGGTTGTCAGCAGTGCCAGGCCGATGATGTGCCCGCTGGCATCGCGGATCTCCAGCTGCCGGGCGCTCACCGAGACCAGCTCACCGGAGGCGGAGACAAACTCCAGCTCCTGTTCGGCGGAAGCCGGCAGGGCAGGCAGGCCGCCGCTTCGCCATGAGCGGGAATCCTGCAGGATTCCGCCTGGCTGCAGGCTGCTGATGCTGCGCCCTTCGATGCCCATCAGGCTCAGGCCGAGCATCCCGCAGAATGCGGGATTGGCAGTGATGATCGTCTGGCGGTCGCGGGTGTCCAACAGCACCATCCCCTCGCGGCTGTTGTCAAAGAAGCACTGCAATGTCGGTGAGAGTGCCGGGTCGCTGGAGGGCGGGGCAGTGTAGCCCGCTGGTTGGCTGAATGACAGCCTGACGGAACTGAGGGGCTGGTCATTGCCGGACTGGCTCTGCAGGCTGGCATGCAGCACCCGCGATCCACGCTGGCCGCGGTCCAGTTCACATTCGAACTGCATGCTGCTACCCGGCTGGCGCAGGAATTCCAGCAGGCGGGTCTCGATGTCCACACTGCAGCGCCCCAGCAGGCTGAGTACAGCCTGGTGCACACTCAGGCCGCTTTCTCCCGGGTCCGCCAGTGCCATGAACTCCGGGCTGGGGTCCACCCAGTGGATCAGTGCGTGGATGTCTTCCGGCAGGTTGATGAATGGTCCACTGAGGTCTGTGTTTCCGCTTTGTCCGGGGTTGAGGCTGGCCAGCTTTGCAGCCAGACGGCGCAGGTCGGCGCTGACACTTGCCCGGCCGGGCTGCTGCCGGGATTCTGCATGGAGCTGGACGGCTTCGCTTGCCCCATGCTTTTCCCTGTTTTCCGCTGGAAGCTTACCTTCCATTCAATCCTTTCCCGACGCCGGTTCGGCAACCTCCGGCAGGAGATCCGCCTTGTGGCGTGCCCCGGTATGCAATTAGATCAGAATGCGGCCCATGCCGGGCCTGCGCTGCGTTGTACTCTGCAGCCGCATCTATTTACAATAACCTATAGGGGCTGTTTGCATGGCTGTGCCAGGACCTGCTCCCAGTTTTCATAGATTAAATTCTGGTTTCACCACTATCAGCCTGCTACGGCATCCGGCCACATCCCTGCCAGCTTAAGCTCCATATATCGACAGGATTGTGCCATGCCTTGGAGTCTGGCATGTCGTTCGTGGCAGCCCTGTAGTGCTTTCAGGCTGGCCAGCAGCCTGCAGCGGTCGGGGACGCTGTCCCTTTCCCGCTCACTTTCCAGCAGTTCCGGCAGCCAGGCCAGCATTGTCGCCAGCCAGGCGAGGTTCCCGGCACTGAACAGCTCAGCAGCGCTGCTTTCCTGCAACCCAAATCCCTCAATCCACTTTCCTTCGAGCATCCTGATCGCTGCGGAATCCAGCCGTGTGCAGTGGTAGCAGCGCAGGGAGCGCATTCCTGGCCAGGCCGCGTCTATTGCCGGATGCCGCAGCCCGGCGACCTCGAAGTCATAGATCACGAGCCGGCCATCAATCAGGGCAACATTACTCGGGCAGATATCCGCATGCGTCAGGCAATGAGCTGAGGAATCCGCCAGCAGGGTCCGGCAGTGTGCCAGTTCATCCAACGCCGGTGAATCCAGCTCAATGGACAGGCTGGCGAAGTGTCCGGGCAGTTCATCTAGCAGGCGGGGCAGGTGTATCGCCGCATGGCCGGTCCGGTCTTCCGGCAGGCTGGATTCCCGTAGGGCGCTGATGCCATCATTGTCAATTCCGTGCAGCCGGTTGAACCGGCCGAGGGCTTCCATCAGGCGCGCCAGCAGCTCCAGGTAGCTCCCGTGATCCATGTTGTCTCGCAGGTCCGCCAGCCTGTTCCCATCTATCTCGCCAAGGTCGCCCAGCAGCAGCAGGCCGGCCTCCTCGTCCGCTGCCAGCAACCTGGGCATGGAGATGTCTGGCAGGGCCTCATGCCTGATGCAGCGCAGCACCTGTGCCTCATTGCAGCCATGCCCGCCACCGAGGTTTGACTGCTTGAGGATCAGCGTTTCCGGGCCAGCTCCCCCACTGAGAGAGCAGCGCCAGACCGTGGAGCGGCCCCAGTCGGCTGCGACCAGTTCCTGCAGGGGTTCGAGCCGGCAGGCGGAGCCGAACTGCGCGTGGCACAGCTGGCTGGCAAGCTGCAGTACATCCTGGTCCATTGCAGTGATTGTAGGGAGCAGCCGCAGGGTGGGCAAGTGCCGGCCGGCAGTCAGGGAATATAATCCGGCAATGGCGGACGCCGGCACAGCCTTGTACTGGGACAGCTTCGAGACACCCTTCGGTGAGATGTATGGCGTTGCCAGCGAAAGCGGCTTGCGAGTGCTGATGCGGACAGATGCCCGCTATGCCGCGCGTTGCCATGATGCGCTGCACGACGCCGGGCAGCCGCTGTTTGGCCTACTGCGTCGCGAACTGGTGGACTATGCCGCCGGCAGGCTGCAGCGCTTCAGCATCCCGCTTGACCTGCAGGGGACTGAATTCCAGAAGCAGGTATGGGGGGCAGTGGCCGCGATCCCCTTCGGTGAGACGCGCAGCTACAGCGGCATCGCGCGAGAGCTTGGCAACGATGGTGCGGTACGGGCAGTCGGGCATGCCAACGGGCGTAACCCCGTGCATATCATCATTCCCTGCCACCGGGTGCTTGGGGGGGATGGATCACTGCGCGGCTACGCTGGCGGACTGGACATGAAACGGAGGCTGCTGGAGATAGAGGGACATCCCGCCGTGATGGCAGGTGGCAGGCAGGAAGCGCTGTTCGGCTGATCAGCTGCGCTGGCTGGCCTGGAAGCCGATGTTGTCAACGGCCTCGATCAGTTGCTGGACCTCCATCCCGGTTCCGCTGACGATCGCGGTGCCACTGCCGAGGTCCACCTTCACATTGCTGACCCCGGGCTGCTGCTCAAGTGCCTTCTGGGCCGAGCTGGTGCAGTGGCTGCAGGTCATCCCGCGGATCTCAAGCACTGTGGACTGCGGCGCTCCGCTCTCGGGTTTGAGATCCTCCGCCGCAAGGCCTTTGGCCGGCAGCACAGCCACAACGAGCATGGCCGCCAGTGCCGCGGCACTCAGGTGGTGGAACCAGTTCAGGCTTTCGGCGTGCATGTGGACATAGTTGCCCAGCTCGATCGGGGGCAGGAAGCTGTCGAGGATGAAGCCACTCAGTAATGCCAGGCCGGCCACGGTGAGAAGGTAGATGATCGAGGTACGCCGTCCGAGGATCTTCCACAGGGTCACGATGGAAGCAAGGTTAGTGGCCGGGCCACTCACGAGGAATACGAGTGCGGCTCCTGGGGAAATTATGTCCTTGGCCAGCAGTGGCACCACCATCGGCACGCTGCCCGTCGCACAGACGTAGAGCGGGATGCCCAGCAGCATCAGTGCCAGGTAACCGATGATCCCGCCGCCAATGCTTTCAGGCAGGGCGTGGTCCGGGATGAACACATTGAAGACCGCCGCCAGCAGCAGGCCGAACATCAGGTTCTTCGCCAGGTCGCGCGGCAGGGTGATGAAGCCGTAATGCAGGGCCTGCAGGAAGCGGTTGGCCCCCTTGGGGCCAGGGACATCGCAATGGTCGCAGGCATCGCCATGGCTATGGTTATGACCGTGGGAATGACCGTTATGGTTATGCAGCTGGCCATTGGAGGATGCCTTGCCCGTAGGCTGGCTACCCTCGGCCTTCTGCGAAGGTGTGTCCTCGCCGAACAGGTCCGTCAGCACTCCGCCCACGATGCCGGAAATGAAGGCCGCCACGGTCCGGTAAATGGCGAATACGGGCCCGAGCATGCCCCAGGTGATGGCGATGCTGTCCACGCCAGTCTGGGGGGTGCTGAGCAGGAATGACACGGTGCTGCCGCGGCTGGCACCATTGCGCCTGAGTCCGGCAGCCACGGGAATCACGCCGCAGGAGCAGATCGGGATCGGTACACCCACCAGGCTGGCCTTGGTCACCGGCCAGAGCCCTCGTCCGCCCAGGTGCTTCTCGATCCAGCTTTCCGGGATCAGCACGTGCAGCACGCCCGCAATCAGGAAACCGAGCAGCAGGTAGGGTGCCATCAGCGCGGTTGTGGTCCAGATTGAGTCGAGCAGTTGCTGGCTGTAGGACAGGGCGACTTCCATCACTCTAAGAATATATCGAACCCGGTCATGGATTTACCTTTTCCGGGGGAACTTTTACACGATTTCGTGTAATAAGAGATTCTCAATTATCAACATCGTTGAAATCGGATTGAAGGGGAGTTGATGGCTGTTGATTGCCGGGGATGCGTTGGGGATTTCCCTAGAAAATGAAAAGCTCGAGAGAGGGAGGTGCTTCCTCACCCCCCTCTCTCGAGTTTCCCATAATACCAGAAAGGATGGAGGTTAACGCTGTAGACACCCAGTAAGACCGGGCACCCGAAGTAATTGTTCCAGAAAATTCTGAAAATGTAAGCCCTTTTAGTCAAACTAACCCGAAGATTAGACAAGACAACCCACGCTGAGCATTGATCAATACTAGATCGAGCTAATTAATATGACCAGTCGTCTTGCATGGTATAATCAGGCTGTTAGTGCCCAGAAATGCGAACAATCGGGAGCTGATCCTGGATGCGGCATGGTCCCAGCTGTGGCAGCACGGCTACCATGCGATGAGCATCAGCGATGTGGCTAAGGCCGCCAAGCTCCCGAAGGGATCGATCTACAACTACTTCCAGAGCAAGGAAGAGCTGGCCGAGGAAGCGCTTTTGCGCCTGCGCCACCAGTATGAGAACACGATGCGCGTGCGGGTGCTCTCCGGCACGATATCCCCGGCTGAGATCATCCGGCGCTTCCTCGACTACTACGAACAGCAGTATGCCGAGGTCGGCTACGGGCGCGGCGACCCGCTGATGAGCCGGCTCAATGAACTGGCGGATACCAACCCCGACCTGGCCAGCCGGCTGGCGGAGCTGGCGGACGTCTGGCGCTCCGTCGTGGCACAGAAGATCTGGGGTTATGCCACGGCACACCATGTGCAGGGCCTGGTGGACCATGCCGAGTCAATTGCGGGCATGATCCATGCATCGCTGCAGGGGGTGCTGCTTAACATGAAGGTGCGGCACAGCGCGGAACCGATCCAGGAGGCGCGGCGGATCCTGCCGGCGATGATGGACAGCTACGTCACCAGCCTGGCGGCCGGTGAGATCGTGGACTGATCAGAAGCCGCCGTTGAGGTAGTCCACCGGGTTGAAGCAGGAGGTCGGCTTGTTGTGGATGAACAGCACCTTCTCGGTGATGCCGATGCGATTCTTCACGATGTCCAGCACGGCGAACTCGCTGTTCATCTCGCGGAACTCATCGCTTTGCATGTGCTTCTGCTCGATCTCGGCCAGCTTCTGCTGGATCTTCGTGACCTTGCCCTCGAGCGGTGTTCCGGAGTAGCTCTCGCGGTAGTACTCCTTCAGCTCATCGAGGTTCGTGCGCAGGCGCGAGATCATGAACACCGTGTCGGCGAACTGCGTGCTGTGCAGCAGCTCGAGCACGGCCGGGTTGTTCTCCAGGAACTGGTGGGTGCTGTTGCCACGGTTGAAGTACTCAAAGGTGGCGAGGATGGTGACGTCCAGCTCGCGGGCCATCGCCTTTAAGTGGCTCGTGAGGATGTCAACGTCTATCTCGCGGCCGCCCGTTCCGTCTCCGTTGAGGCTGGCCTTGCCGCTGCGGGCTCGCAGCATGGCGACCATCAGCTGCAGGGAGTCGATCACCAGAAGCACGCTGGAGTGGTTCGCACCCTGCTCCTCGAGTTCGAGCTTCTTGTCCAGCACCAGCTGGCGGATCCCCTCCAGGCTGCCGGCTGCGCTGCCTTCGAGGATCGTGATGTTGTCACTGAAGGTCTGGTACTTCTCGAAGGCCGAGAACATCCTGCGGTTGAATTCCTTGTCCTCGTACAGCTCGGAGGGCTTGCGGCGCTTGTCGTCAATCATCGGGCTGGGGATCTTGCCGATGTAGGACAGGCTGCGCTTGAAGACCTCCTCCACACCACGCTGCAGGCCGACGAACAGGCACTGCGCGTCACTGTTCATCGCCGCCTCATTCATCATCTGCAAGACGAAGGTCGATGTACCGGTGCCGGGGATGCCGGCCACGACGTACAGGTTGCCGGGATACAGGCCACCGGAGAGCGTACGGTTCAGGTGCTCGCTCTGGGTCGGCAGCACCTGGCGGCGGTCGTCGAACAGGCGGCGCAGTAGCGTCGGGCCGAGCTGCTTCAGGGAGGTGATCCCGCCGGCGGACTCAGCCTGGCTGTAGAAGATGTTGGCGATCACGTCCCGCTCGTCAGACTTGGAGTCACGCTCCAGGCTGGCGCGGAAGGACTTGAAGAAGTCACTGGCCTTGCTGATCGTCTCCGGCCAGCGGCTGCGTGAGGGCAGGTCCGGGCGCCTGAGCGAGAACTCGTGCAGGCGCTGGTAGCTCATCTTCTTGAAGGCCGTGTAGCTCATGCGGATCTTGTAGATCTCGCGGCCGTCGATTGTCAGGATCGTGCCCGGGATGTTCGTGATCAGGTCCGGGCGGTAGGCTGACAGGTCAATCTGGCTGAAGGCCGCACTGCGCTCCGGGTTGTCAGGGTCGACACCGATCGTGGCGCAGGTCATGCGGCGGAAGATCTCATGCAGGTTGCGGCTCGGGGTGATGCCGAACACGGTGTAGTCCACGTGCACGCTGATGTGCTGGCTGGTGTAATACACCGTCACCGCGTCATAGGGGACGTCGTAGTTCTGCTTGAAGCGCTCGACGAGGTCGATCGCCTGGTTGATGGCGTGCACGATCTCGGCGGAGCTGCCGGCCTTGAACACCACGTAGTAGTCGCCCAGCAGCATCACGCGGCTGCTGCCGATCTGCTTCTGCAGTTCCTCGTGGTTGCCGGTGTTGTACAGGAAGTGCGAGCAGTACACATTGCTTCGGTACTGGCTCATGAATTCCTCGAGCTGGTCCAGGCGGATCATCAGCCCGCGGCCGAAGCCGCGCTGGCCGGCGTAGTTGATCTGCACCGGGCGCAGCTTGCCGTCGTCACTTTCAGAAGGGGCGAAGTGCCCGACCTCGACGAAGCGGAACTCACCGAGGTCCTCGCTGGCAATGGCGGACTGGCCAGTGCTTTCAGACACCGATTCACCTGAGTCGGCGGCTCCGCCACCGATTTCCTCGAGCTCGACATTGAGCGTGCGGGCGAGGTCGGCGGCCGCCTGGTTGTACTCCTTGCCGAGGATCAGCGCGAACATGGTCAGCAGGTCCTCCCCGCCGTAGTTCATGTTGCTGGCCTCGCAGTACAGGTTGCGGCAGTAGGCTGTGCGGGAGTCCTGCTCGATCACGAGCGTCATCTTGGAGCGGTCGTTGCAGACGGGGCAATAAGCCTGGATCTCGTTGTCAGTGGCGTGGTAGTCACCCTTGCTGACACCCAGCTCCTGCAGGAAGGTGGACGCATCGAGCCGGGCCCGCAGCTTGTCCAGCGATTCCTTCGTGTACTTCTGATTCATCTGCTACCTGTCACGACCTTGATTGCCCGAAGGCGCATTTTAGCACGACCACATCCGGCAGGCGGAAGGCCGGCCCGATGAGATCAGTTGCGTGTCACGACCCAGGCGGCTGCGATGTCCGTGGAAGTTATCCACCTGGCTGCTGGATTGTACTGTATTTCCGTGGATAAGTGCGAATGGCATATCAGCGGAAGTCACACATCAAACCCACCTGAGCTTGATACCCGGAACCGAAGTTCCTACATTTATATGTACATGTCCCCGGCCAGGTTTCGGTACCTGAGGATTCCGGGAAAATCGGGGGACATTTTGCCGGAATTGACCAGACATATTACTTTCTAGCTCCGGGAACAATCGTGCTACAATTCTCGATATGCAGATCAAGTCAGTGAACATCAGGATTCCGCTGCTGGCGCTTGCCGGCATTGCCGTCAGCGCGCAGCTGTATGTCGTGCAGGCGCACACCATCGACGTGGACCAGCTCACAGTGTCTGTGCAGTCGGAAGGTGAGACGGAAGCTGGCAGCACCGCTGGTTCACCGCATGGGCATGGCGCAGCGCCGCAGCCGCGTGAGACCGTCGGCCCGCTGGACCAGTCCATGCTGCATCCCGAGGAAGTGCACCTGAAGAACGTCCGCCAGCTGACCTTCGGCAATTTCAAGGATGACCCGCAGATCGCCGCTGCCAATTATGCTGAGGCCTACTGGGCACCGGATGGCCGCAGCCTGATCCTGCAGGCGGCGGTGAACGAGTTCCCCTGCGACCAGGTGTTCCGCCTGGACCTGCTGACCGGCGCACTGGAGCTGATCAGTTCCGGCGAGGGCCGCGTGACCTGCAGCTACTACACGGCGGACATGCAGCACTTCATCTACTCCAGCACGGAGTTCAACAACGGGCCGGAATGCCCGCCGACGCCGGACTTCAGCCGCGGCTATGTCTGGCCGGTGTACGACAGCTATGACATCTACCTCGCTGACATCAACACCGGCGAGATGCTGGAGAACCTGACTGACAACCCGGGCTATGATGCCGAGGGTACGATCGACTGGAACACCGGCTGGCTGTACTACGCCAGCAAGCAGAATGACGACATTGACGTCTACCGCTACAACCTCAACACGAAGGAGCGCGAGCGGCTGACGGATGCCTACGGCTATGACGGCGGCCCGTTCATCAACTACGACGGCACGAAGATCGTCTACCGCCGCAGCATGTTCAAGGACCAGGCCGAGGAGGACGATTACCGCGCCCTGCTGGCTGACAACCTGATCCGCCCCGGCGTGCTTGAGCTGTGGGTGATGGACAGCGACGGCAGCAACAAGCGCGAGCTGACCAACGACGGCGCGGCCAACTTCGCGCCCTACCTGCACCCTGACAACGACACCGTTGTCTACTGCAGCAACCGCCACGCACCGGACGGGCGCAACTTCGACGTCTACATGCTGAAGCTCAGCCAGCCCGAAATGGAGCCGGTGCGCATCACCTGGGACGAGGAATTCGACGGCTTCCCGATGTTCAGCCCCGACGGCAAGCACATCGTGTGGTGCGCCAACCGCAATGGCAGCGTGACCGGCGAGACGAACGTGTTCATCGCGGAGTGGGTGGACTAGGCAGGGCCCCGGCCATGCTAGGATACGCAGATGCAGGTCGCACACGCTGAAATCATTTCGGCCATCAACCAGGCGCTGGCCAGCCGTGGACTGAGCGGCAGGGTGGCGCTGCTCGAAATCGAGCCGCCGCGTGACTGGGGCGTGAGCAGCAATGTCTGCTTCATGCTTGGGCGCGAGGCCGCCGCGGATGAGATATCCAGGCAGACCGAGGGGCTCGGCAAGAAGGAAGCCAAGCAGCTCAGCGGCCAGCTTGCCAACGAGGCAGGCGTGCGGCTGGCGAGTGAACTGGCCGGCGAGCTGCAACGGGCCGCGCTGCCATACATTGGCAGGGTGGAGGCCGAGGGTGCCTACCTGAACTTCTACTACGATGCGCAAAGACTCAGTGCGCATGTGCTGAGCAGCGTGCTGGCACAGGGCGCGCAGTTCGGCGGCGAGTAGGCAGAAGAAGTTGGCAGTTGGCAGAAGCAGAAGCAGAAGCAGAATGAGAATCAGGAACAGTGGGCAGGGGAGCGCGTAGCGCAGGCGAAGCCCAAGCTGCGCAGACCATTGCAGACTTCATCACAGGTCAAACCTGCAAAGTTTGTTGGATCTGGAATTCTGCTTGATTAACCTCCTTTCATTTGGAATCTCTTGATTGCCAACTACGTGATCGGTCAAGGAAAGCGTAGCTTCCTCACGCCTCCGTTGTGCGACTTGCGCCGCACTTCCATTGCCTGGCTTGCGCCAGACCGTCGCGCCGAGCTTGCGCTCGACCTCCGCGCCTGGCTTGCGCCAGACCTCCGTGCAGTAGAACTGCCGGCAGTTTCCGCATTGCTGCGAATATGTCCTCCGTACACAGGTATTCGCGGGAGCACCTTCAAGCTCCGCTGGGCCAGTGACCGCCTCCGGAGAGCACACTACCTTGGTTGGTTGCCAGACTTTCGCCAGGCCTCTGAAGCCTGAATGACATCAGGCCTCCGATGCCGGACTCATATCCAGCCTCCGTGGGACACCGTCCCCGCGTCCGGGATGGCAGTGGGAAAGGGAGCCATCCGTGTCGTACATGTACTTTCGCTAGCTGTTCCTATTTTCCTTAACAATCGTAAAGTGTCAAGGAATATGAATGTTAAAGTACAAAAAGAGCAATGAAGATTGAGCAATGAGCAATGAGCCAGACAGGCACCGAGGTGACATCTGTGCTGGCAGTCTCTTTGATCAGTCTTCAGCACTCATTGCTTCTTCAGCAGGCACTAAAATAGGCAGTCCCTAGCTATGACTGAGTCACTGCACAACAAGCGCCGCATCATGGTTGAGTACGCGCAGCCCAATACCCACAAGGATTTCCACGTGGGACACCTGCGCAACGCGAGCATAGGCCAGGCGATCGCCAACCTGCTGGAATTCCAGGGGCACGGCGTGTACAAGGCGACCTACATCGGCGATGTCGGGGCACATGTGGCCAAGGCGATGTGGGGCGAAATTCACCTCAGCGATCAGCAGTACGCCGATCAGTTCGCCGAGGCGATTGCGGTGAAGGACAGCCCTGACAGGCTGCTGTTCTGGGGCAGCTGCTACCGTGCAGGCAACCTGTTGTCGGATGATCCTGAGGTCAAGCAGCAGCAGCGCGCCTGGCTGAAGGCCTGGGAGGACAACCCGGATGGCGAGGAGCGCAGGAGCTGGATGCAGTCGCGCAACGAGTGTGATGAGGCCTTCCGGGCGATCTTCGATGAACTGCTGCTGCAGTTCACCGCGGAGCCGGACCTGTGGTTCTACGAGTCCACGGTTGACGACACCAAGCTCGGGCAGAAGACCGCCCAGGAGCTGCTGGAGCGCGGCATCGCTGAAATTGACGACAGCGAGGAATACAAGGGCTCGATGTTCGTCGACTTCGAGAAGCAGGCTGATGCACTGAAGCCTGACGGCACACCGGTGTTCCGTGACGACGAGAAGAAGAAGATCCGCAAGCTGGGCAAGATGGTGATCCTGCGCAGCGATGGTACCAGCCTGTACCAGACGAAGGAGCTGGGGCTGGCCAAGCACAAGTTCGACCTGATCCGCGAGACCACCGGCAGCGAGTTGCAGGAGAGCCTGTACGTCGTCGGCGCTGAGCAGAAGCTGTACTTCCAGCAGGTGCTGGCGATCCTCAGGCTGTGGGGCTTCCCGAACGCGGAGAACTGCCGCCATATTGACTACGAGCTGGTCGTGCTGCCCGAAGGCAAGATGAGCAGCCGTGCCGGAAGCATCGTGTCCTACCGCGACCTGCGGGATGAGGCACTGCGCCGCGCGGAGGAGACCGTGCGCGAGAAGGGCATCATCACGGATGAGGCGCAGATCAGGGAGACGGCGCAGGCGATTGCCATCGCAGCGATCAAGTACACCATGCTGCAAGTCAGCGGTTCGCAGCAGATCGTGTTCGACTTCGAGCAGGCACTGTCATTCAGCGGGCGCAGTGCTCCTTACCTGCAGTACGCCTATGCGCGGGCCGGTAAGCTGATCGAGGGTGGGCCGGATGGCCCCGTGCCGGACGAGCCAGGCTACGCACTGGACCCGAGCGAGCTGGCGCTCGTGCGCCTGTTGTCAATGTGGCCGGGAACGGCACGCCGTGCGGCCGAGAAGTACGAGCCGGCCTTCGTCTGCACCTACCTCTACGAGCTGGCCAGCGCCTTCTCCGACTTCTACCGCGACTGCCGCGTGCTCGGAGAGCCGCAGCCGCAGCTTGTGTTCCGCACCGCGCTGGTGCGCGCCTTCCGCCAGGTTGTCAGCACGGGCTTCAGGCTGCTGGCCCTGCCGCTGCCGGAGGCGATGTGAGCGTCAGGCTCGATGACTACGGGCTGGACCTCGATGAGCTGGCCAATGGCCTGCTCGCGCTGGAGGAGCTGCCCAACACCTCGCTGCTGATAAATGAATACATATATGACGTGCGAGAGTGGCGCGAGCTGGAGCACAGCGTGCTGGTGGAGGGCCTGCGTGGCAACGCACTGGCCGTGCTGGCCGCGATCGAGCTGACGGCGGCCGCCCACCACCTGAAGAAGCATGAGGAAGAGGACCGCGACTGGATGCCGCGCTTCCGCTACCCCTACCTGCTGCGTCGCATGACCCTGTCACGCTGCTCGATGGAGCGCGAGCTGCTGCAGGACTTCTTTGACAACAGCATCATGTTCTGCGACAGTGACTGGGACCTGCTGCGCTTCATCCACCGGGCAATCCGCTGGGCCGAGCGCTTCGCGCACCTGCAGCCGGGCAGCTCCCGCGAGTTCACCCGCATCAACCTGCAGTATGAGTTCGCGCGGGTGATCATCGAGCCGCCGCTGGACGGGCTGCAGTCCTTCATCGTTGACATCATGGAGCTGCTCGGGATCCGTGTGATCGAGTTCGACCCGCGCATCCCCGAGGAGGAGCACCGCAACTGGGTTCGCCAGCAGCTGGAGATCGACCCGCGCAAGAGCCGCAGCCGCAGCGGACGGCTCGAGTTCCACGAGGCGGGTGGCACCAGCAACTCGATCTACGTCGTGCGCACGATGGGCGGCGTGGACGGCTTCGAGGTGCGCGGCACGATGGGCGAGGACCTCGCGCTGATCATCGACATCGGCGAGAGCGAGATCCCGGCCACGCTGACGATGTTCATCGAGGAGCACATCGTCACGGTGATCAACCGCCGCTCGGAGATCCGCGCGGAACTGCTGGAGAACTCGCTCAGGTTGCGCTGGTATGACAGCTCGATCACGGCCGAGGACCTCGGGCGGATCATCCACCAGTGCATCAAGGATGAGTTCGTGCTGAGCGTTGTCAGCGTGAACATGATCTTCGACCCGCTGCGCATCTCATCCCTGCGTGGCAGCATCCTCGGCTACAAGGAGCAGCGCCGCCTGGACCTGCGCCGGCGCGACCCGGACAAGCTGCCCTTCATCGTCTGCAATGCCTGCCGCAGCTATGCACCGCATGCATTCTGTGTCGTCAGCGTGGACCGGCCGCCCTGCTGCGGGCGCTCCTATGACGAGCTGGCCAGCCTGGCGCAGCTGACGCATGGCATGGACCAGAGCACGATCGCGCGCGGGATCTGCATCGACCGCCGCAAGGGCCAGTACATGGGTGCCAACAAGGCGGCGCGCCGCCATTCCGAGGGGCATGTCTCGCATATCAACCTGCATGCGCTGCGCGAACACCCGCACCCGACGACGGCGATCCCGCAGTGCATCGCCTACTACATTGACGAGTTCGACGTGATCTGCATCGTGAGCAGTGACTACGAGGGGCGCACGCCGGACGGCAAGACCTTCGACACCCTGCTGGACCGCGTGGCGGGCCGGCAGCTTCCCGGTTTCCTCGGGATCAGCGAGGACTACATCCTCAGCCAGTCCTTCCTGATCAATGAGGGCGGGCTCTCCCGCGTCGCCTGGATGAACAGCACGCTCAAGCGCCGGCTGGCGCTGCGGCTGGAAAACCTGGCAACGGAGAACGAATGTGTGAATCTGCAGGAGTTCCGTGAATTCCTGGCCACTTGGAGCAAGTGATGGAAGCAAGCAAGAAGCGTTTCGAGGAACTCCTCGGCGAGCTGGAACTGTCGTGGTCGTCAAGTGACGGCGAGGACGGGCTGGCACTGTACAACATCGTGATCGATGCCGAGAACGACCTCGAGCTGACCGCCGTGATGTACGGCAGCGAGCCCGATGAGGAGGGTGTGGACCATGAGGACGAGGAGTTCTACGTGCGCCTGCTGGCCTACGTGGATGAGCTCAGCGTGGACACCCCGCTGGACCAGCTCAGCCTGCTGATGAAGCTCAACTGCGAGCTGCCCAACGGCGCCTACTGCATGAACCCGGTTGACAACGTGATCTACGCCACGATGAACATCCCGGTGTCCGACCTGAGCGTGGAGTCGCTGGACTGGGCGATGGACTTCCTGCTGGACTGCCAGAGCATCTTCTTCTACGAGTACTACGGGGACGAGGATGGCGGTGGCAACGGCGGGGCGCAGGCCTAGCTGAGGATCACGAGCACGGCCCCGCCGCAGATCAGCAGGCTGGCCGGGATGCGCAGGTGCAGCGGCTCACGGAAGTGGATCGTGCCGATCAGCACGGCCAGCATCACCGAGATCTGGGATGTCGGCTCGATCTGGCTCGGGTGGAAGTAGCTGAAGCAGACCAGCAGCAGGATGTAGCTGCCGATGCCGAGGATCGAGGCGCTGATCGCCGGCAGCGGTGATTCCCGCAGGATGCGGCCCGGTTCGTCCAGCTTGCGCCTGACCGCCAGCACGAGGAAGGCCAGCACCGTCACCATCACGTCGCCGGCCAGGGCGTAGGGCAACGGCTCGCTCAGCGCCACGCCGCGGCTGTCGAACATCCGGCAGCAGGCCAGCATGAAGGCATAGGCCAGCGCGCCGGCCGCCCCGGGCCGCCTGATCACGGCAAGCGGGTTGAGCGCCGTTGCCAGGCTGATGCCGGGGCTGAGGTTGAGCATCACCAGCCCGAGCATCACGAGCAGGATGCCGCTGAGGGCCAGCCAGCTGAAGTGGTTGCTGCCCGTTGCCAGTTCCATCGCGTAGAGGAAGATGAAGGACAGGCTGGTGAGCGGGATCAGCAGGTTGATGTCACCCTGGCGCAGTGCCCACATGAACATGATCAGCCCGCTGGTGAAGAAGATGCTTGACAGCACCAGCCAGGGGAGCGCCGGCTGCAGGCCGGTGATGAGGGACGGGTTCTGCCAGGCCATCCAGAGCACGAAGGGTGAGAGGGCGATGCTGCCGACGAGGCCGAACACCGCGGTGATCGCCACGCTGCCATGCCCGCGGCTGAGGGTCTTGAACAGCACACTGACGACGGAGTTGCCAAGGATCCTGCCCGCCAGTGCCGCCAGCCCCGGGTTGGCGAGGTGCTCCATCAGAGTCCGCCGCCGTCGAACAGCCCGCCGGAGCCGGCGGCGATCGGTTCGACCAGCTCCGCCCGGTTGTTGCGGGTGCTGTTCACGTCGGTGGAGACCGCGTGCATCCGCAGGCGGCTGCCGGGGTACTGTGCCAGCAGGTCACCCAGCGCTCGGGGGTCACTGTCCGGGTCGAGCCAGCGCTGCTCGGAGGCGGCATCAGGCAGGATCACCGGCATGCGGTCATGGATGCGTGACATGAACTCATTGGCAGCAGTGGTCAGGATCGTGGCGCTGTCAACGTCGTCACCGCTCTCCGGGTCCTCCCAGGTTTCCCACAGGCCGGCCAGCGCCATCAGCGGCTGGTCCTGCGAGCCGATCAGGTAGGGCTGCTTGGCCCCGCTGGTGGTCTTGTGCCATTCGTAGAAGCCGTCCGCCGGGATGATGCAGCGGCGGCGGCGGAAGGCGGAGCGGAAGCTCGGCTTCTCGGCGGCAGTCTCACTGCGGGCGTTGATCATGCGGAAGCCGACCGCCGGATCCTTGGCCCAGGAGGGGATCAGGCCCCAGCGCATCATGGACAGCACGCGGCCTCCCGGCTCGACGTGCACGACGGCGATCTGCTGGCCGGGGGCAGTGTTGTAGTTCGGGCGCAGGCTGACGCCGCTGGCGTCCTCGAGGTCGAAGCGCAGCATCAGGTCCTCGAGGCTGCGCGTCATGGTGAACCTTCCGCACATGGCTGAGTATTCTAGTGCGCGCCGCCGCGATGGCATAACCGTGGATTTAATCCGGAGTTTGCCAATTTGAGACAGTCGGACAGTGGCTAACCGATATGATCTCAGGCAGAGGGAAAAGCGCCTTGAGTGGTATTGCCAAGCTGTTAGAGGGATTGTCGCTGCGCAGCAGGATCGGCCTGATGCTGCTGCTGCTCGTGGCATGCTTCATCGGCATAGACTACAGCCTCCACACCACCCTGATCCTGCCGAAGTTCAATGAATATGAGAAGAAGCAGGCACTTGAGCGCATGCAGGGGGTGGCAGCCGAGCTGCAGACGCAGCTCGTGTTCCTGAACCGCCAGAACCGTGACTGGTCCAACTGGGACGCCACTTATGACTACATCAAGAATGAGCGCCATGACTATGAGGATGACAACCTCTCGGATGACATCCTTACAACGCTGAATCTCGACCTGCTGGCGTTCCTGGATGACAGGGGGGTGCTGAAGACAGCGCTGAGCACCTGGCAGGGAGACGGACTGTGGCATGACTTCGGTGAGCTGGGTGAGGATCCGCTGATTGACTACGGCGCGCTGCTGAGTGAACCGAGTGGTGAGATCCCCGTGCTGGGCCTGAGGCAGACCCCGCTCGGGCTGATGATGGTCTGCGCAAACCAGGTCAGGTTCAATGACGGTTCCGGTCCGGCGGCCGGTGTGCTGGTGTTCGGCAGGATGGTGGATGAGCGGCTGGTGGATGCGCTGGAGAGCCGCCTTGGTTATGCGCTCGCAATGACTGCGCCCCTGGATGACGATGGCCTGGACGTTGAGCACTGGCCCGGCGGCCCGGTGGATGCCGGGTTCACCGGACTGCCACAGCAGAGCTACAGCATCAGTCCGGCAGGTGAAAACCTGATTGTCAGCATGGTGGCGACGGACCTGTCCGGAGCGCCGACGATTGAGATGTCCACCTCTATCCCGCGTGAGCTGCTGCAGCAGACGCGTACGATCCTCGGCTATTCACGTACTAACCTGCTGCTGCTCGGCCTGCTGAGCATGCTGCTGATCTGGTTCGTGATCGAGCGCAGCGTGGTGGCCCGGGTGGAGAAGATCGAGCGTTTCTTCCGCAGCATCAAGGAAAGTGGCCGGATAGACAAGCGTCTTGTGATCGGCGGCAATGATGAGATCCAGCGGCTGGCGGCGGAGATCAACCTGATGCTCGAGCAGCTTGAGGTACGGAGCTCGGAGCTGCAGGTAATGGTTGTACAGGCCGAATCCGCCACTGCGGCCAAGAGCGAATTCCTGGCGACGATGAGCCATGAGATCCGTACGCCGCTCAACGGTGTGATCGGCATGCTCAGCCTGCTGCGCCATACCGAGCTGAGCGGTGAGCAGACTGAGTTCGTGGAGACCGCCGAGGAGGCGGCCGGCTCGCTGCTGTCCGTTGTCAACGACATCCTGGACTTCTCCAAGATTGAGGCCGGCAAGGTGGAGCTGGAGGAGATCCACTTCAACCTGCGCAAGCTGCTGGAGACCACGGTGCAGATGTTCGCGGTCAAGGCCGCCGAGCGTCAGGTGGAGATGCTGCTGCACATCGAGCAGAACGTGCCGCTGCAGCTCGTTGGTGATCCGGGCCGCTTCAAGCAGATCATCAACAACCTCGTGAACAACTCCGTGAAGTTCACTGAGGAGGGCAGCATCACGTTGAATGTGCATCCGGTCGCGGAGGACGAGGAAAGCGTGGTGCTCGAGGTGGAAATCAGCGACACCGGTATCGGCATCGAACCGGAAATGCAGAAGCACCTGTTCGAACCTTTCCGCCAGGCCGACAGTTCCACGACGCGCAAGTACGGCGGGACCGGGCTCGGGCTGGCGATCTGCCAGCAGCTGGCCCAGGCGATGGGTGGCAGGATCACGATGTCCAGCCAGCCCGGGCACGGCACGAGCTTCTTCGTACGCCTTCAGTTCCGGAAGGACCGGGAAAGCCCCTGGCATGTTGAACCATCGATCGAGGAACTGAGCGGCCGCCACGTGCTGGTGGTTGACGACCAGGCGACCAACGTGCGCATCCTAAAGGGGATGCTGGGCAGCTGGGGCTGCATCGTGGAGGAGGCCCGTGATGGCGACGAGGCCTTCATGAAGCTGCTTGCCAGCGTGGAAGGCCAGCCATTCGACCTGCTGCTGACCGACTACAACATGCCGGGAATGGATGGCGAGCAGCTCACGGTACAGCTGCGCTCCATTGAGGAGCTGCAGGACCTGCCGGTCGTGATGCTGACTTCCAGTGCGCGCCGCGGTGATGCCAAGCGCATGCAGCAGGCCGGTGTCAATGCCTACCTGCCGAAGCCCTTCCGCCAGGATCAACTTGCGGGGGTACTGCGCATCCTGCTCGGCCGCGGCCATGCGCATGTTGAACATGAGGACCAGCTGGTGACGCGCCACACCGTGATGGAGAACATGACGGACATCCGCCTGCTGCTCGTGGAGGATAACGTCATCAACCAGAAGGTGGCGATCAACCTGTTGTCGCGCTGGGACCTGCCGGTTGAGGTTGCGGTGAACGGCGAGGAAGCCGTCGGGATGGTTGCCGGCAAGGATTACGACCTGGTGCTGATGGACATCCAGATGCCGAAGATGGACGGCATGGAGGCAACCCGGCAGATCCGCCAGCTCAACAGCGCACGTGGCCGGGTGCCAATAGTGGCGATGACCGCCAACGCCCTGAAGGGTGACCGCGAGCGCTACATCGATGCCGGGATGGACGACTACATCCCGAAGCCGATCGACGTGAACATCCTGCGCAGGGTGCTGGAGAAGTTCCTGTCAATCAGGCTGACGGATGCCAATGAGAAGCGTGAGGAGCCGGCCAGCCTGCCGCACCAGATGATCCTCAAGCCTGCCGAGCAGGCCGCCGAGGCAGATAAGGTGGCTGGCACAGCGGTGCTGCCGGCGGATCCTCCTTCAGCCGGAGCCGGTGGTGCGGTGGATGAAACGGCTGCCAGTGAGATCCTCGACATCGAAAGTTCGATCGAGCGCACAGGTGACCGTGATTTCTGGCAGCAGATGATCAGCCTGTTCCTGAGCGAGACCCAGCGCCGGCTGGAGGAGATCCGGGAGGCGGTGAACGAGGGCGACAGCGTGCGCCTGCAGCGCGAGGCGCATACGCTCAAGGGCAGCAGCGCGGAGATGATGGCTGAACGCATCCGCAGCACGGCCTACGAGCTGGAGATGCTCGGGCGCAGCGGTGAGCTGGGGGATGCACCGGGACTGGTAGAGCTGCTCGGTGGCAACCTGGTGGAACTGGAGCAGCTGCTGCAGGAGCAGGGCCTGCTGGTGGAGCAGTAGGGGCTATTCGCGCTCGCGCGGCAGGTTGAAGCTTTCGTCGAGCCCGTCCTCGAGTTCAAGCACGCTTTCCATCTCCTGGGCGATCAATTCAGTCTCCTGCAGGTTGAAGAGCAGGTTGTCAATCTGCATGCTGGAGCCCTTCGGGTCGGACTGGGTAGTGATCTGGTCCACGGCGAGGTGCATCGTGTCCTCGATCGTCTCCATCTGCGCCTTGAGGTACTCGAGGTTGCTCTTCGCCTTCTCGAGCTTGTCCAGCCGCTTCTGCAGGACCTCGATGTTCTTCTTCTTGATGCCGACGACGCGCTCGCTGGCCTCGCCGAGCTCCGACTGCAGGCGCTCGATGTTCTCGGTGATCTTCTGCGGGTCGGCGCTGTCGAGGTAGCGGTTGTAGCGCGTGACGGCGACGGCCATGCGCAGGTAGTTGGCAAGCAGGGTCGCCACCTTGCGGCGGTTCTCCTGGAAGAAGGGGTCGTCCTGCAGGTTGCGCGGCAGCTCGTCAGCGCTGATGCGCACGGCCTGCTGCTCCAGCGCACGGTAGTTGTCACGCTGCTCCAGTTCGATCTGTGCCCACAGCTTGTCGCGCAAGGCCTCGTAGTTGAGTGCCTTCTCGTCCTCGATCAGGCTGTCAACGTGGCGCATGAAGCGCGGGTTGCTGGCCATCATCCAGAGGTAGAGCAGCTCAAGCCCGCCGCCGATCATCAGCCAGCCGGGGTCAAGCAGCACGCCGAGCCCGCCGAACAGCGCCATCGCGATGTAGTTGTACTGGTTGCCAAAGGCATGCTTCAGGTAGGTGCCGAAGGGGTTGCGCATCAGCTCATTCCTCCAGCAGCAGGTGGTCTGCAAGAACATGTGAATGCCCGCTGTCGCCATAGATCATCGCGATGATCCGGTTCGACAGTTCCTGGTACTCGCCGCGTGACATCGCATTGCGGGTGTATTCCGTGGCCCGTGGGGCTTCCAGCTCGCCGACCATCCGCCCCGGCCGCGCACTGAGCACGTGGATCCGGTCAGCAAGGAAGATCGCCTCGTCAATGTCATGCGTGACGAACACGAAGGTCTGGTTCAGGTCGTTGTCAGCCAGCAGGCCCGCCACCAGGTCCTGCATGTCGCGCCGCGTGCGCGGGTCCAGCGCGCCGAAGGGCTCGTCCATCAGGATGATGCGCGGCCGGCAGGCCAGCGAGCGGGCGATGGCGACACGCTGCCGCATCCCGCCGCTCAGGTTGGCCGGCAGCATCTTCTCCGTGCCCTCCAGCCCGACGCGGCGGATAAGCTCGGCGGCCCGGTCATCGGCCTCGCTGCGCGGCACATGCGCGAGGTCCATCCCGAAGCGCACGTTGTCAAGCACGTTCAGCCAGGGGAAGGAACTGTAGCTCTGGAACACCATCCCACGGTCGGCACTCGGCCCGGTGACGGGCTGGCCGTTGACCAGCACCTCGCCGCTGCTGGCCGGGATCAGGCCGGCAATGATGCGCAGGATGGTGGACTTGCCGCAGCCGCTCGGGCCGAGGAACACACGGCACTGGCCGCTGCCGGGCAGGTCGCGGATCGTGAAGTTGATGTCCTCCACGGCAGTCACACTGTCAGCCGCACCGGGGCTTCCGTAGATCTTTGTCACTCCGCGCAGCTCGATGATCGGAGTCTCAGACACGGCGGGGCTTGTCTCATGGCCCTGCTGGCCCATGTCGTCCATCATGCCTCCCTCCCGCCGAAGAGTTGCTGTGCCCCGAGGAGGAACAGCTTGTTCGTGCCGATGCCAAGCAGCAGGATCACGAACACCAGTGCGTAGATCCAGTCGATGTGCCCGCGCTTGGCGGACAGGGTGATCAGGTAGCCAAGCCCGTAGCGGGCGTTGATCAGCTCGGCGAGGATCACATAGGTCCAGCCGATGCCGTAGATCACGCGGCAGGCCTCCCAGATACCGGGTGCGGAAGCCGGGATCAGCACACGGCTGATTGCCTGCCACTGGCTGGCACCGAGGGTGTATGCGGTCTCGAGGTAGACCTCGTCAACCTTCTCCACCTGCTCAACCACGATCGGCAGCAGGTAGACAACCGTGCCGAGGAACAGGAAGGCTATCTTCATCGTTTCATCGATGCCGAACCACAGCACGAACAGCGGGGTGATGGCCGTGATCGGCAGGAAGCGCAGCGGGCCGCTTAGTGGCTCGATCCAGGTCTTGAGTGGCGGGTAGGTGCCCATGATGATGCCGAGCGGGATGGCTACGAGTGCCGCGGCCAGGAAGCCGAGCGTGATGCGCTTGAGGCTGAAGAAGGCGCTGCGCACGAGCGCCTGCTCGGTGTGCAGGTAGCCAAGCGCCTTGACGACGGCGACCGGACTGGGCAGGATGTAGGCCGGCACGATCGGACGCTTTGAAGGCGCGACTTCCTCAGCCTGTTCCTCTCCGTTGCCATTGCCGTTGGCGGCCACGTCACCCTGGTCCAGCGTCGCCTCATAACGGTGCGGCAGGTCCTGGCCGTCACCGGCCTTGGGCGGCAGCATCGGTGTGGACAGGATGAACCACAGCACGAGGCTGGTGGCGATGCTGGCCATCATCAGCAGGCGCTGTCTGCCGGGTTCAAGCTGCTGGCGGATCCTCAACAGGGCAGTCTCCTACTGGCCAAAGACCTCGAAGTCGGTGCGGCGGTTCTGCGCGCGGCCGGCTTCGCTGCCGTTGTCAGCGACTGGCTTGTCCGGCCCGTTGCCGACGACCTCGAACTTGTCACGCGGGAAGCCGTACTTCGTCACGAGGAAGTCAACCACGGCCTGGGCACGCTTGCGGCTCAGCTCGACATTGCTTTCGCGGCTGCCGACATTGTCGGTGTTGCCGATCACGCGCACCTTGGCACTGCCGAAGGTCTGGGCCAGTTCTGCGCCCTCCTCGAGGATCTTCTGCGCATTCGGGTCCAGCGTGGA
Organism: Planctomycetales bacterium; assembly: GCA_022646745.1. Classification (GTDB taxonomy): domain Bacteria; phylum 4484-113; class 4484-113; order 4484-113; family JAFGCY01; genus JAHEFU01. Next base: position 2,532,452 of record CP060262.1, read on the forward strand.
ACTGCCGGTGTCGAAGTACACGCTGATGCGCTTGGTGACGATGGGCGCGGCGTTCTTCTCCGGCTCCTTGAATTCCTTGAACTCCTCCTCCGGCGCGGCCGCCACGGTGGTCGTGTTGGTCGTTGCCAGGTTCAGGAAGGAGGTGTTGACGGTCAGGCCGGGGCGGGTCTTCTCCTCCAGCAGGCCGACCTTGCCCCAGATGTTCTGCGCGGCATCGTAGAGCTGCTCATAGCCGATCAGGGTTGAGTTGTCAAGCTCGAAGAAGGCGCGGTTCTCGGCGGCGTTCGGCAGCTTCACGTCTCCGAGCATGCCGATCGAGTCGTCAATCGAGCTCAGGCCGTCGAAGCCATCGTACATCAGCTGGGCGGCCAGGTCAGGGTTGCTGTTGGCAATCTCGACACCCTCAAGCCAGCCCTCGCAGAATGCGCTGACCGCGTCGGGATACTGCTCGATGAAGTCACCGCGGGCCACGAAGATGTCGGCGATCAGGCTGGTGGCCTCACGGGTGCTGGCGAGGATCTGGGCCCCGGGGCGCTCGTCGGCGACCATGTAGACGTTCGGGCTCCAGGACACGCAGGCGTCCACCTTCTCGGCCTTGAACAGGTCGGCGGCCTCGATCGCGTCATTGGTGAACACCGGCGTCACGTCGCTGGCGTTCAGGCCGGCCTGGGCCAGCATGTAGAGCAGGAAGAAGTGGCTCGGCGTACCCTCCGCCACGGAGATCTTCTTGCCCTTCAGGTCGGAGGCTGTGCGGATGTCACGGCTGACGGCGATCGCGTCGCCACCGCGGGACCAGTCGTACTGCAGGATGCAGCGCGGGTTGAGGTCCTTCAGGCCGGGGTACTCCAGCGCGAAGCTGTCGACCGTGGCCCACATGATGTCCACTCCGCCCTTGTCACCACCGGCGCGGAAGGCGTCGCGGCTGGCAACGAAGTCGTCAATCTGGATCAGTTCGACCTCGATGCCGTGATCCTTCCAGAACTTGCTGTCCTTGTTGGGCAGCATGCCGTTGTTGGCGCAGAAGCCGCCGGCGTAGCCGCCCCACAGCACGATCGCCACGCGGATAGGCCGGTCCAGCTTGCCGCCGCCCTTCGGGGGCAGCTCTGCCTTGCGGCTGTCTTCCTGCTTGACGTTCACATCCTGGTTGCCAAAGTTGAAGTCGTCCTTGTCAACGCTGCCGCCGCCGGCCCTGCGCTCAGGCGCGACCGTGTTGATCACCCCGTTCAGCAGCCCGGCCTTGTACGCGCCGACACCGATCAGGATCAGGATCACGATCGTCAGGAATACCTTTGCACCTGGTTTGAGTCTCATCTGTTGCTTCTCCCGTGTTTACTGTTCCCTCAGGTCAGCTCTACCGGGTTCTCCCCCGGCGAGACAAAGGGTGTGACGATGTCATACAGGCGCTTTTCCTCGGCCTGCTTCAGCTTGCGGAATTCATCGCGGATCCGGCCGGCCTCGGCGAGGCTCGTGCGGTTGCGCTCCATCAGCTCCTGCTTCTGCTTCATGAACTCATCGATCTCCTGCTGCAGGCGCTGGTTGTCGGCCTCGACCTGGCCCTTGATCTGCTCATGCTTCTTGTCGAGGTAGAAGTAGTAGTCCTCCAGCGCCTGGTCGCGGCGGCCGGCATCCTCGAGGATGCTCTCCAGCCCGACACCGGTGGCCTTGAGCGCCATCTTCACGCTGCGGGCGCGGATGTCCATCGGCAGGCCTTCCATCTCCGGGTCATCCAGCATCTCGGAGATGCGGTCCACATGGCCCGGTCCGTCATTGCTGATCTGCGCCCGGGCATAGACCTCGGGCACACTCAGCAATTTCGGCACGTTGATGGCGTCACTGCCTCCGCTGATCGGGGCACTGGATTTGGGCTCAGCGGAAGGGGCGGCGGGTTCGCCTGCGGGAGGCGGGTTGCCGATGTTGATCTTCAGGCCAGCTGCAGGCTCAGCCGGCTTACCGGCCTGTTTGTGGCTGGCCAGCAGTCCGGGATCGAGCACGTCCTCCGCTTCGTCGAAGTCGGTATGGCCCTCATTTTCGAGGTCACTGCGGATCTTCTCGATGGCGGCCAGCACATCCTCGCCGGAGCTGGGAGGCTTGCCTGCGCTCGGCTTGGCACTGGAATCAGCTGGCTTGCCGTCGTCGTCGAACTCGACGAACATTTCCGCGAACTTGCGCAGTAGATTGGTCATGTCACTCCCAATGGGTCAGGCCATTATACTTTAGACAGAAAAAATCACGGCAGTGCTGCATTGCACAACGAACTGTTGTTGTTGAATTAAACAATGGAATTGAAGTGATAGAATTCCATTGATGCCGCAGCAGCGGCCGACAGGACCCATACCATGAAAGCAATCAAGACGACAATCATCGCGCTGGCATGCGCGCTGCTGATGGGCAGCCACCGTGCCGCTGCCGCTGAGGAAATGCAGTTCGGCGTGCTGCCGGTGCTGCAGGCCCTGCCGATCTTCGTGGCCGCCGAGCAGGGATTCTTCGAGCAGGCCGGTCTGGAGCTCGAGGTGGTGCCCTTCCAGAGTGCCGCTGAAAAGGACATCGCGCTCAAGGCCGGGGCGATCGACGGCTATTTCGGTGACCTCTTCACCCCGCTGGTGGTGGAGGGCAACGGGCTGGACATTGCGATCGTGGCCACGAATTACCGCACGGGTGCTGACACGCGCATGTTCGCCGTGCTGGCCAGCAAGCAAAGCGGCATCACGGATGTGGCGGGCCTGAAGGGACATGATGTCGGGATCAGCACCGCTTCCGTGATCGATTACGTGACGCAGCAGCTGCTCGGCAAGGGCGGCGATCCGGCGGACGTTGAACTGCTGGACATGAAGAACATCGGCCTGCGCATGCAGATGCTGATGAGTGGCGAGCTGGATGCAGCAACACTGCCGGAACCGCTGGTGACGGCGGCCGAGAAAGGCGGGGCGGTGGTGCTGGCGGATGACACCGGCATGCTGGTGAGCCAGACCGTGCTGGTCTTCCGCCAGGATTACCTGGATGGCAACGCCGGGGCAGTGAAGGGCTTCCTCGCCGCCGTGGACGAGGCCAACAAGTGGATCAGCGAGCACCCGGCGGAGGCCCGAGAAATGATGATCAAGCACACCCGCCTGCCGGAGCCGCTGCAGCAGGTATTCCCGGTGCCGGTGTTCCCGACGAAGATGGATGTGCCCTCCAGCACGACGATTGCTGAAGTATTGGCCTGGCTTAAGGCCGAGGGCATCGTGAAAAAGGACCTCACATATACTGGGCTCGTCAATGGAGACTACCTCCCCTGAACTGCTGCGCCTTGAGGGCATATGCCACAGCTATGGCCGGCCCGGCAGTGAAGTGGTGCTGGCTGGAGCGGGCCTCAGTCTCCGGCGTGGCGAGAGCCTGGCGCTGCTAGGGCCATCCGGTTGCGGCAAGAGCACATTGCTGATGATCGCCGCCGGGCTGCTGCAGCCGGGTGCAGGCAGCGCAAGCCTGGATGGCCAGCCGCTGTTGTCTCCTGACCCCCGCATCGCACTCGTGCAGCAGGCCTATGGGCTGTTCCCCTGGAAGACAGTGCATGCCAACGTACTGCTTGGCCTGCAGCTGCGTGGCCGGCGAGCCGGTCCCGGTGAACTGGAGGCGATGCTCAGCGAGCTCGGCATCGAGGGCAAGCTCGACAGCTACCCGGGGCAGCTCAGCGGTGGCCAGCAGCAGAGGGTTGCACTGGCACGGGCACTGCTGCTTAAGCCGGAGCTGATGCTGCTGGATGAGCCGTTTGGTGCATTGGACAGCCTGACGCGGGAGCGCCTGCAGGAACTGCTGCTGGCACTGTGGCGACGGGAGGGATTCGCGATGCTGACGGTGACCCACAGCCTGCAGGAGGCGGCGATGCTTGGCGCGCGCATCCTTGTGATGGATGGTGCCCCGGGGCGCATCATTGCGGAAGTTGACAACATTGGGGCAGGTGAGGCGGGCTACCGGGATAGCGACGCATACATCGCAACGCTTGCAAAACTGCGCCTGGCGATCGGGGCCGCGGCATGAAGCTGCGCTGGGAATACATCACCGCAGTCGGCGGGCTGCTGGTCATGTGGTGGCTACTGTACCTCTGGCTCGGGGAGCAGATCATCGCCGAGCCGCGTGCGACCTTCACCTTGCTGTGGGAAGAACTGGGTGAGCAGAAGTTCCGCGCGCACATCACGGCTTCGCTGTGGCGCATCCTCGCCGGGATGCTGGTGGCACTGGCCGCCGCGGTGCCGCTCGGTCTGGCGGCCGGCAGCAGTCCCCGGCTGGACCGCTGGCTGAAGCCTGTGCTGTACCTGACATACCCCCTGCCGAAGATCGTCTTCCTGCCGCTGCTGCTGATGCTGATGGGGATTGGCAACGGAAGCAAGATCGCGCTGATCGCGATCATCCTGTTCTTCCACCTGCTGGCAACCACGCGTGACGCCGCGCGGGCGGTGCCGCCCAGTGCGGTCACATCACTGCGCAGCCTCGGCGGCGGACCATGGCAACTGTTCGTGCACGTATACTGGCCGGCCACCCTTCCGGCGCTGTTCACCAGCCTGCGCATCGCCACCGGGACCGTGGTGGCAGTGCTGTTCTTCGTGGAGACGATTGCCACAACGAAGGGCATCGGAGCCTACATCTACAACGCCTGGTCACAGACGAACATCACCGGCATGGCAGTCGGCATCATCGTGCTGTCCCTGATCGGGATCCTGCTGTATGAGCTGTTTGACCTGCTGGAGCGGCGGCTGTGCCGCTGGACGGGGTACCGCTGATGGACACCGTGCAGAGACCAGGCTGGCTGGCGACATGGTACCAGGCCAGCCGCCCGCAGTTCTTCGTGGCAACCCTGATCCCGCTGACGCTGGGCACCGTACTGGCCTCGCGTGAAGTGGCAGTCAACTGGGTGCTGTTCCTTGTGGTCGTGCTCAGTTCCTTCCTCGTGCACCTCGGCACCAACCTTGCCAACGACCTGTTCGACCACCTGGCGGGCACAGACGACGGGGAGAGCATCGGCGGCAGCCGGGTGCTGCAGCAGGGTCTGCTCACGACGCGCCACCTGGTGACGGCACTGGTGCTGCTGTACGGCACGGCGGCGCTGGGTGGCCTGTACCTGCTGCTGGCAACGCGGGAGTGGTGGCTGGCTGTCTACATGCTGTTGGCATTCTGCTCCAGCCTGTTCTACACCGCACCACCGCTGAGGCTCGGCTACCACGGGCTCGGCGAGCTGACCGTGTTCGTCAACATGGGGCCGGTGATGGTGACCGGCGCGTATTGCGTGCAGACCGGCTACCTGGACTGGGACGCGCTGCTCATCTCGCTGCCGACCGGGATCATGGTGGCGATGATCCTCTATTTCCAGTCCCTGCCGGACATTGAAACGGACAGGCGGGCCGGCAAGCGCACGATCGCCACCCGGCTGGGACGGGACAGTGCGATTACGGGGATCTTCGTCTTCGGTATCGCTGCCGTCGCCACAATCGTGGCCCTGGTGGCGCTGCGGGAGCTCTCGTGGATCGCCATAGGCAGCCTGCTGACACTGCCGATCCTCAGACGGATCGCAGGCCTGCTCAGGTCGACGCCGGACTGGCAGGACGTGCACGGCCGGGGCAAGGTGGTGCGTCTGTTCTACCTTGCCAACGGGATCCTGATGATCCTGGCCACCCGGTTGCCTGGTTAGGCTCAGGCTCCGAAGATGGCACGCATGCCGAGGAACAGCAGGATTGTCAGCACTGCGGTGAAGGGGATGGTGTAGAGCCAGGAAGCGCCGATGTCACGCACCACCTTCATGTCCAGTGAACGCATGCCGCGCGCCAGGCCGACGCCGATCACGGCACCGACAAGCGTATGGGTGGTTGACACCGGCAGGCTGAGCCGGGAGCAGATCAGCACTGTCGTCGCAGCCCCGAACTCGGCGGCGAAGCCGCGGCTGGGCGTGATCGCGGTGATCTTCTTGCCGATGGTCTGCATCACGCGATAGCCGAAGGTGGCGAGACCGATCACGATGAACACGCCGCCCAGCAGCAGGATCCAGTTCGGCACCGGGGCCTTGGCCACAAGCTCCTCGCCGTGGGCCTTCCAGACCGAGTGAACGGCGGCAAGCGGTCCGACTGCGTTGGCAACGTCATTGGCGCCATGCGCGAAGGCGGTATAGCTGGCGGTGATGATCTGCAGCACGGCGAAGATCGGCTCGGTCTGCTTGAATTTCTTGACCGGGTCGGTCTCCTCCTTGAGCGGGATGCGCTTGATGATCAGGTAAGTGACGAAGGCGGCCAGCACTCCGATGGCGACGCCCCACAGGCAGGCCCCGCCGAAGCTGAGGTTCATGTTGAGGTTCTTCAGGCCCTTGTAGACCATCGAGAGGGTCAGCAGGAAGAACACGAGTCCGGTGGCGACAGGCACCAGACGGCGCAGCAGCTTGCCGGGCTCGCGGCTGCGGTAGATCGGCAGCACGAAGCTGATGTAGACAAGTACGCTCAGCAGTCCGCCGACGAGCGGGCTGACGACCCAGGACATCACCACCTGCCAGACCTTGGGCCAGTTGATGGCTGCCGTGCCGGCAAGCACGAGTCCGAAGCCGATCACCGCCCCGACAATGCTGTGCGTGGTGGAAACCGGCCAGCCCCACTTGCTGGCGAGGTTCAGCCAGATGGCGGCGGCCAGCAGGGCGGCCGTCATACCGATTGCGAACAGCACCGGCTCGGCGGCGACGACGTCGTGGTCCACCATGCCCTTGCGGATCGTCTCGGTGACGTGCCCGCCAACGAAGAAAGCGCCGGCGAATTCGAAGATCGCGGCCAGGCCGACCGCGGCGCCGATCGTGAGCGCCTTGCTGCCGACAGAGGTGCCGAAGGCGTTGGCAACGTCATTGGCACCGATGTTCCAGGCCATGTACGCGCCGAAGATGATTGACAGGATGAAGATTATCTGGATGTGTTCCATTGCTGTTCCGCCTAGTTTGCCAGGACGCGGCGGATCTTCTTGCCGAGCGATTCGCTGGCATCAGCCAGGCGGGCGATCTCGCGGGCGATGTCCCGCAGCATGATGATGTCAATCACGCTGATCTGGTTCTCCAGCTCGAACAGGTGCTGGGTCAGCTTGTACATCTGCTTGTCGGTTTCCCACTCCAGGTGGTCGATGCGCACCGTCTTCTGGACGAACTCCTCGGCGATCGGCCCGGCGAAGCCTGCATCCACCAGCATGCCAAAGCCGTCAACGACCTCCTTGACCAGTGCATAGCTGGCGAGGCTCTTCTCCATCAGGTTGACAAACTCCGGTGTGAGGGTTTCAGGGATATGCGTATGGCGCACGGTCAGCAGGTAGCCGAGGTCCTCGGCCGCATCCGCGATCTTGTCCGCGCTGGCGATGATCTCGAGGAAGTGCCAGCGGTCGATCGGCAGGAACAGCGTGCGGGGCAGCTTGCCGCGGATCTGGCCCTTGACCACATCCGCCTCGTGCTCAGCCTTGGTGATCAGGCGGAAGTGGTTCTTGACCTCATCGAAGTCGGCTTCGATATTGGCGGTCACCATCGGCTTGATGTGGCTGACGCAGACGTCGATCTTCTCCAGCAGTTCCTGCAGCGATTCGAACGGACTGCTGGCAAACAGTCTCAGTATGGACATTCCCAACTCCAACAGGTACCGGCCCGTATCCCACACTGGGATATCCGGTGGCCATATTCTAGCAAGCAGTCTTCACGGAAAACGCACGAAAGATTCACAAAGCGGCTGAGGGCAGAACAGGAGTAGAAAAAACGACAGGGGCGGATCAGGAACTCCGCCCCTGTCAATTCAAATGAGGTGAATTAACTGGAAACCTATTGTTTTCAGGAATGCGGGTTCGTGGGGGTACGGGGCAGGTCCAGTACCTGTCCCGGTGGATTAATAAGTCCAACCACACATTCCTTGCGGTCCGGGGAAACTCCCGAACCATCTTCTATACCCGCTTTGTCCACATGAATAACTTAGTGGGCAGTCCAGAAGCGGCTACCAGAGCTGGAACTCCTCACGCAACTGGCCCTGCTGGCCGCTATCCAGGGCATAGCGTTCCATCCCGGCCGCACTGCGCTGGCGGGTCAGCTCGTAGAGGCACATCGCAGCGGTGACTGAAAGGTTCAGGCTCTGCACCATGCCGCGCATCGGCACCGTGATCAGCCCGTCCGCCAGGCTGCGCGCGCTGCGGGTCAGGCCGCGGTGCTCATTGCCGAACACAAGCGCCGTCTTCGGTTCCAGCAGATCGGCGTCCTGCAGCTCGACACAGTCCGGCCCGATGTCAGTGGCAAGGATGCGGAAGCCCTCCTCATGCAGCAGTCCGTAGCATTCCTCGATGGACTCGTGGAAGGAGTAGTGCAGCCACTTGTGCGCGCTGGAGCTGCTGCGCTGGCCGAACACGCGCGGGTCGAAGCGCCGCTCGCGGGAGAACACGAGGCAGACGCGCTGGATGCCGAAGGCATCGCAGCTGCGCATCACGGCCTGCGCATTGTGGCGGTCGTAGATGTTCTCGAGCACGACGGCACCCTGCTGACGCTGGGCGACCACGGCCTCGATGCGGCTGATCCTGTCGGGGGTATGCACAGCGGGATTCTAATGCAGGGCGGGGCAAGCCTGCTATGCTGGACAGGTGCGCATCCTCGTGACAGGCTTTGAACCCTTCGGCAAGCTGGTTGACAACCCCAGCCAGCGCCTGCTTGGCCAGCTCAGTGCGGCTGACTTCGCGGAGGGTGCTGAACTGCACAGCGTGCGCCTGCCCACCAGCTACCGTGGCAGCGAGACACTCATCCGCGAGCTGCTGGATGAGATCCGCCCCGACCTCTGCGTCTGCCTCGGCGTGGCCCAGAACCGCCGGGCGGTCTGCCTGGAGCGCATCGCCGTAAACATGGATGACTGCAGCCTGGCTGACAACGACGGGGAACTGGCGAAAGGGCGTGAGATCGTGCCCGGTGCCGCACTGGCAATCCAGAGCGTGCTGGACCTGGCCGGTGTGGTGGAGCAGGACGGGGCAGATGAAGGGGCAGGGCAGGGCCTGCCATTGTCGATTTCCAACCATGCCGGCAATTTCGTCTGCAACCACGTCTACTACGCCGCACTGCAGCACATAGCGGAGCATGGCCTGCCCACGAAGTGCGTGTTCATCCATGTGCCGATGACAGAAGAGTGCCGCGGGCCCGGTGAACGGTACGACTGGCAGCTGCCCAGCCAGGCAGAGCTGCATGGACGTGTGGCCGGCGTAGCCAGTCGGCTGGCGCAGTCCATCCAGGCACAGCCCGATCGACTGCTGGTGGAAGACGGAGACTGAACTTCAGACTGCTCAGGCCGGAATGCGCTGAGCAGCGTTTTCAGGTGTTAGGCTGGTTGAGATGCAAACTCCTGACGAACTGCGCAGGAAGCTCCTCGAACTGGAACGGCAGGTCCGCGAGGCCCCTCAGGATCCGGCGCTGCACTGCCGGATCGCCGCCCTGCTCGAGAAGCTGGACCGCCCGGTGGAGGCCGTCAGCGAACTGCGACAGGCCAACCAGTTGCGGCCGGGTGACCCGGCGATCCTCGAGATGCTGGGCAGCCTGCTGATCAGGCTCGGTGAATACGACGAAGCGCTGGCCTGCTACAGCGAAGCGCTGGACTGCGTGGACGGCCGGGCCAGCCTGCACCTCGGACTGGCAACCGCCCTGGCCCAGCTCAAGCGGCGGGATGAAGCGCTTGTTGAATACCGGCAGGCCGCCAGCCTCGCTCCGGGTGATGTGCGCATGCTGTTCGGCCTCGCCGCCGGTTACGCCGCGCTCAACCGCCACCGCGAAGCGGCGGAGGTGCTCGAGCAGGCGCGCGGGATGGAACCTGACAACCTCGGCCTGCTGCGCAACCTCGCACGCGCCTGGTGGGCGGCGGAGGAGTATGAGAGTGCGGCAGCACTGCTGATTGAGGTGATCCGCCGCAACCCGCAGGAGACGGCGGCACGCCAGTTGCTGGGCCGGGTGCAGCTGCACCTGGAGGATCCGGAGGCAGCACTGACCAGCTTCACCGAGGCCCGCACGCTCGGACTGGAGGATGCGGAGCTCTTGTGCGACATGGCAACGGCGCTGCGCGAACTGGGACGGGATGAGGAAGCGATGGCGGCGGTCGAACTGGCCGTCGAGCGTGAACCGCAGAACAGCACGATCCTCTACAACGCCGGCCTGCTGCATGCGGAGGCCGGTGACTACCCGGCTGCCGCGTTCTGGTTCGAGCGCCTGCTGGAACTGGACCCGCAGAACCTGCCGGGCCTGCATGACAACGCAATCGTGCTGGAACGGCTCGGGCGCACGAATGAGGCCCTGCAGACCTACCGCCACGCGATTGAGCTGCATCCGGAGGATGCCTCGCTGCGCAATCATTTTGGCAACATGCTTTACAACCTCGGGCAGTACAAGCCGGCACGGGAACAGCTGCTGCTTTCGCTGGAGCTTCGGCCGGATGACCCGGACTGCCTGGTGACGCTCGGTGCCGTGCACGCCTGCCTCGGGCAGCGTGAGGCCGCTCGCCAGTGCTATGCCCGGGCAATCGAGGTCCGCAGTGACTTCCCTGTACCGTACTACAACAGTGGCCTGCTGGAGCTGGATGCGGGCAAGCCCGCCAGCGCGGAGCAGTGGATGCGCCGTGCGCTGGCCGTGGCACCCGGTGACGAGGCCTGCCTCGAGGGACTGGCCCGCTGCCTGTACCTGCAGGCTCGCTTCGCCGAAGTCAGCGAGCTGTGCCGGATCCAGGTCCGGCAGAACAGTGAGCGGGTCTGGGCCTGGCGCTATTTCGCCGCGGCCGCCATGGAACAGTGCGACCATGAGGAGATCCGCAGCGCGGTGGCTGGCTGCCGCGCGCTCGGCGTGCCGGACTCCCGCAGCATCATCCCCGTTGTCAGGAAGATGCTGGACCAGCAGCGCGACCAGGAGCTGCTGCAGTCGCTCAGTGCACTGGGCGAGCTGAGCCCCTCGCCGGAACTGCTGCTGCACATGGGCGTGGTTCTTCGGCGGCTGGGCCGCCAGCCGGAGGCGCTTGAGCACATCAGCCTTGCGCTGGAGCAGATGGAGCCGGACTGCGAGTCCTACCTCGAGCTGGCACAGGTGCAGATTGAGCTTGGCAACATGAAGCCGGCACGGGATGCCCTGCAGGAATGCCTCGAATTGCTGCCGGCCAACACCGCAGTGGAGACGCGGCTGGCGGTCGCGCTGTGCGATGCTGACCTGATCGGTGAGGCCACCGCGCTGGCGCGCAACATCGTTGACGAAATGCCTGACAGCGCGCGGCACCGCATGCTGCTGGGGCAGATCCTGCTGCTCGGTGAACAGTACGACCATGCGGCCCGCGAACTGGAATCAGCGGCGGAGCTCGGCTTCAGCGGGCAGATGCTGCACAGTGCGCTGGCACATGCCTACCGCAGGCTGGGCCGGCGGCGTGAGGCGTCAGAGCAGCAGCGGCTCAGTGCCGGCGGGCCGGACCAGCGCAATGTCTGGCAGCAGATCCGGGGCTGGTTCAGCCGGCGCAGCAGCGAGTAAGATCTGGCAGTGGAAACTGCGGTGCAATTCATTGGCAGCGGCGGCGCGCGCATCTGGACATGCGCCAGCGGTGCAGCGGATGGCATCCCCGTGCTCATGTTCAACGGCGGACCGGGTTGCAGCGACTACCTTTCACCTGTTGCCGAACTGATCGTTGAGCGCTGCCGCGTGGTGCGCTTCGAGAGCCGGGGCTGCGGCCGCTCGGACTGGGACGGGAACTACGACCTGGCAACGACCATCGCCGATGCAGAAGCGGTCCGTTGCCACTACGAAATGGATAATTGCGTGCTGCTGGGGCACAGCCAGGGGCCGAACCATGCACTGGTGCATGCGATCAGTTATCCGCAGCAGGTCCGCGCGATCATCGGCATAGCCGGGGGCAAAGTGATTGACGACCGCAGCTGGAGCGAGGAGTTCCACCGCCGCTGGGACGAGACCGGTGGCGACCTGCAGGGCCTGGAGTTCCATGCCGATGAGCAGGTCAACAAACTTGGCAACGCCACCTGGCGGGAGTACTGCCGCTCTGAGAGCGTGCTGCGCGACATTGCGGCACTGGAACTACCGGTGGCATTCATCAATGGTGCGGAGGACATCCGGCCGAACTGGCCGACGCGGCAGCTGTCAGCGCTGCTGCAGGTGTCGCGCTATGTTGAGATTGCAGGAGCTGCGCACATGCCCTGGTTCACGCATCCGGATGAATTCAGGCGGGAGCTGCACGCAGCACTGGACTGGATCGAGTCCAGATAGATCCTTGGATCAGCCCTTGGCAGGCAAACCGGTCGGGGAATGGACGAAGGCCGTTCAGGCCTGTTCGCTGCCCTCGTAACGCTCGTTGAGGATTTCCACCACGAGCTGGCCGACGCTCTTCATGCGCTGCTGGGCCTCATCAGCCAGGCTGTTGCACAGCTCCGCCGGCAGGGTGACCGTCAGCTGACGGCTCTGCTCATTGCGAAGCAGAAGCTCCTGCACGATGCGCTTGCCGATCAGCCAGTGGTCGAGGCCTTCGGCGATCTCGGCCAGCTCCTCACGTGTGATGCGCACAATGCGGCCGCCGACCTTGTAGCTGCTGGGCAGGCTCAGCAGGAAGGGCTTGATGCGGTCCTCATTGAGGGTCTGGGCGATATCAAGGGCACCGAGGCCGTACTTGCGCGGTGCTTCGGCGATGGCGGGCAGCACACGCAGCAGGCGGCCGAAGGGACGCCAGTCGGTCCAGCCACTCGGAATCGAGGCGGCGACTTCCTCGGGACGGCCGAGGATGTACATGTTGTACATCCGGCCGACCTTACCAGGCAGCTTGAGCACCCACTGCTGGTAGCGGTTGTCCCCGCGCAGGTAGCCGAGCTTGAGGTTGCCGCCGATGCGGATCAGCTGCTGCCAGACCGGCTGGTTGTTCAGTTCAAGTGTCTGCTGTGTCACTTCTTTTTCCTATCCACCTGTCATGCATATCGGCGCAGGCGTGCCCGGGCTGCAACCTCCATGCTTACCTGTAGATGATAGTGCATATCGGGGGGATAAGTCAGCGGCGGACCGGAAAGAGCAGGGGAACCAGGATTCGAACCCGAACTGACTGGACCAAAACCAGTAGTGCTACCGTTACACCATTCCCCTGCGGTGGGTTGTGATTATATCGCGGCCTTTGCATCAACGGGCTTGCGCAAGCAGTGCGGGTTCGTATAATCGGGTGATGCGATGCCGTTTCCCCTTCATTTCAAGCATCATCCTGCTGGCACTGGCGCAGGGTTCATGCGGCGGTTCCGGTCCGACGGAACTGGACCGCAGTGCAGGCAGTGAGTTGCGCCAGCCCATGCTGGCGGAGGATATCGACCCAGATCCGGATGTTGTGCATGTGCAGCTGAGCGCCGCTCCGCTGGTGGTTGAATTCGAGCCTGGTGTACCGACCGAGCTCTGGGCCTACAACGGAGTTTTCCCCGGTCCGCTGATCGAGGCGAAGCAGGACGACCGCATCATAGTCGACCTGGTGAATAACCTGCCGGAGCCGACGACGATCCACTGGCACGGGGTGCGCCTGAGCAATGCCAATGACGGCACGCCCGTCACGCAGGACCCGGTGCCGCCCGGTGGCAGCTTCACCTACGACTTCACGGTGCCGGATGCGTCGCTGTTCTGGTACCACCCGCATGCCAATTCCGCTGAGCAGGTCTACCGCGGGCTGTACGGTCCGCTGCTGGTGCATGGCGACGACCCACTGCCTGCTGCGGATGAGCGGGTGCTGGTGCTGAGCGACTTGGAGCTTTCCGGCGGGCAGCTGGTACTGCCCTGGGCGGACGGCGTGCAGCAGATGGAGAATGCGATGGGCTACCTTGGCAACACGCAGCTTGTCAACGGCCAGCTGATGCCGGAGCTGAAGGTTCGCAGCGGCGGGCTGGAGCGCTGGCGGGTGGTGAATGCCAGCGGCTCGCGTTACTACAACCTGGCCCTGCCGGGCCATGTGCTGACGATGGTCGGCACGGATGGCGGGCTGATCGAGTCCCCGGTGGAGTATTCCGAGTTCCTGCTGGCCCCGGGGGAACGGGCCGACCTGCTTGTTGCAACGGATGGCAGCGATGGCGACAGCACGGTGCTCATCAATGCATCGTATTCGATCATGCATGCCGCCGGCTTCATGCCGGATCCGGACCATCCGCTGATGCAGCTGCGTTACAGCGGCAGTGTGAACGGGCTGGACCGCAGCATTCCCGCGCAGCTGGCAACGATCACGGAACCGGTGGTGGATGCCGGTGAGTTCAGCCTGCAGTTCAGCGCCGCGCTTGACCCGCAGCCGATGGACATCATCGCCGGCACGGTGGACGAGGATGCGCCGATCAACTTCGCCAGCTTCGCGATCAACGGCCGGCCCTGGCCGGATGCGGCGGAACACGTTTCGCAGCTTGGCACCACGGAGCGCTGGACGCTGAACAACCACACGGTGATGGACCATCCCTTCCACCTGCACGGCTACCGCTTCCTGGTTGAATCGGGCACAGATGGCGGTCCGGCCTATCGCGGATGGAAGGACACCGTCAATGTGCACGGAAGCGAGCTAGGTGACCACCTTCTGGACATACTGATTCCATTTGAGGACAACCCCGGCAACTGGCTGTACCACTGCCACATCCTGCGTCATGCAGAACTTGGGATGATGGCGGAACTGGTCGTCAATCCCTAGGGCAGAGTTCCTTCAGCTGTTGCCATTCCGCGGGCAGCTCAGCCTCGAACTGCATCCGCTGGCCGCTGGAGGGGTGGATGAAGCTCAGGCGGCGCGCATGCAGGAAGAAGCCGGGGTAGGCTGACAGCAGGGCATGCAGCTCACGGCGCTGCTCCTGCTCCGGCCAGGCATGCGTCCAGGCGCGCATGCTGCCGCGTTCGATGCCGGTCTCGAGGAAGCGCAGGAAGGAGCCGACGCGTCCCGCGCCGTACTTCTCGTCGTTGACAATCGCGCAGCCGATGGACTGCAGGTGGACCCTGATCTGGTGTGTGCGCCCGGTATGGATCACCACGTCCAGCAGGGTCAGCGGCCCCCAGTGCTCCGTGGTGCGGAACTCGGTATGCGCACTGCGGCCGCGCTTGCCGCCGGTCCACATCTTCTGCCGGCTGCGTGGATGGCGCTCAATCGGCAGGTCGATGATCCCGCCGGGCTGGGGCGGGGGGTCGATCACCAGCGCCTGGTATTCCTTCTCCGTGATGCGGTCAGCGAACTGGCGGGACAGCGAGACATGCGCCGTGTTACTGCGCGCTACTACCATTACGCCGCTGGTTTCCTTGTCGAGTCGGTGCACGATGCCGGGCCGGTCGCTGCCTCCGGCATCGGACAGCTGGCCGAGGTGGTGCACCAGGGCCGCGGTCAGGGTCGGACCGGTTTCAGTCGGGGCGGGATGCACGGTCAGGCCCGCCGGCTTGACGACGACGGCGATGTGCTCGTCTGTGTGCAGGAACTGCAGCGGGATGTCGAGCGGTTCGATGTGCTCGGGGGCCGGTGGGTTCAGCAACTCGCGAAGGGCCGCCACGTGCACGTTGATGTGCATGCCGGGCTGCAGGTTGCGCTGGCCGCGCGGGATGTGCTTGCCATCGCACAGCACACCGCCGTCCTCGATCAGGGCCTGTACCCGGGCGCGGGAGACCTCGGCGAACTCCGGCATCTGGCGCAGCCAGACGGTCACGGCGATGTCCGCGCGCTCACCCTTGGTGCCCTCATAGTCGAAGCCAAGCCATTCCCTGCCGATGGAGTCCACGCCCCTATTATTTCACCGGCGCGGCTGGCTGCGATAATGGCGGCGTGACTGAGCAGGCATACATCGTCGCCACCCTGGCCCGCGGCACGGCCTCGCTCGGATTCACATACCGCGGCCGGCCCGGCCTGCAACCGGGCACGCTGGTGGCGGTTTCCCTGCGCGGCAAGCTGGAACCGGGGCTGGTGCTGGCGGAGGATCCGGCGCCACCGGAGCAGGCGAAGCTGCTGCCGCTGCTGGAGCTCAGGCATAACTGGAAGCGGCTCGGTCCGCTGCTGATCCGGCTGTCGCACCTGGCTGCGGCCGGCGTGCATGAAGTGGTCGGGCACCTGCTGCTGGACAGCGTCACGGCCTCTCTGCGCCTTGAACTGGCAATTGCTGATGCGGCGGAACTCTCGGATGCCGAAAGGCAGTCCATCGGCAGGCTGTGCGGCAAGCTTGGCACTGGACGGGCCAAGACCCTGATGAAGGAGCATGGCTGGAAGCGGCTGTGTGAGCTGGCAAATGCGGGCGGGATCTCGCTGACAATACAGTTCGCCGGTACCCCGGGGGTTACCAGGACGGACCCGCGCCTGCGACGTTGGTACAGGGCGGAACATCCGCTGGCGAGTGCAGCGGAGGATGGCTACCTGCCGGGTTGCTACCTGCATGGCCTGGGCGAGGCCTTCGATCCGCAGGGCTGGCTGCACCGCGAACAGAAGCAGGAACGCTGGCAGTATCCCGAAACCGGGGCAGCACCGGACTGGCAAGCTGGGCTGTGGCCGGAGGGCTGGCGACTGCTGCAGGACATCCCCGGTCTTGGCGAGGTGAAGCTCCAGCATTGCCACATAGTACTGTCGGGACTGGCAGATGCGCTCTACTCCGCAAGCCTGTCCGCAATCTCAGCGGGACGTCGGCTACTGGTGGTGCTGCCACAGCTCTGGCTCCAGCAGCGCATCTGGCCGCATCTCGCCACACTCGCTCCACGTATGCACTGGTATGGTTCGGACAGCGGGATCAGCGTTGCCAGCCACATCCTCACGAAGCTTGATGAGGGCGGGCAGGTGGTGTTCGGCGGGCCGTCATCCTGGAAGCTGGCAGCCTGGGGAAACCTTGATGAAGTGATCCTGGTTGACCCGACGCATCCGCAGTTTGGCGCAGAGCGCGAACCTCACCTTGACTACCGTGAGGCACTACTGGCAACGCTGGCCGGACGCAACACGAGCTTAAGCCTGCTGGAGATGGGACTGTCGATCATGGACGGGACTGGACTGGACAAGCCTGTCAGGATCGAAGGACCCCGTCCCGTGGAGCAGGCTGCCGAGCGGCATGACGGCAGCATCGACACCGACCCCCTGCCACTGCACCTGCGCCAGCCCGGAGTGCGCCGGCTGGTGCATTTCAACCGTCTGGGCAGTAGCCGTGGCCTGCGCTGCGTGGACTGCGGCAGCCTGGCGGACTGCCCGAACTGCGGTTCCCGGCGCATCCACTTCAGCCAGCAGCAGAAGGCCTACAGCTGCCCGGACTGCGGCTTCAGCGACCCGCGGCTGCGTTGCCAGAAATGCGGTCTGGCAACCCTGTCCTCCCAGCTGCCCGGCCTCGAAGCGGTGCAGCGCCGGGAAGGCGACCTGATCGTGCAGGGCAGCCAGCCGCTTCCGGT
Organism: Planctomycetales bacterium; assembly: GCA_022646745.1. Taxonomy (GTDB): domain Bacteria; phylum 4484-113; class 4484-113; order 4484-113; family JAFGCY01; genus JAHEFU01. The sequence continues at coordinate 2,549,811 of CP060262.1, forward strand.
GATCGGCGAGGGTACCAACTGCATCATCGGCACATCCCAGCTGCTGGAGCCGCCGGTGGGCTTCCGGCCGGAGCAGGTGGTGCATGTGCAGTCTGACAACCCGGTGGGCTACATCGAGCACTGGCCGCACGAACTGGACATGCTGGCCCGGCTGGTTTCGCTGTATGAGCCGGACGGGAATGATCCGGCCTGGATAGTCAGCGAACGCCTGCCGGAACTGCTGGGAGAGCGGCTGGAACCAGGTGATGTGGCAAAGCGTTATGCGCAGGAGATCGGCCTGCGCCGGCTGGCCCTGCTGCCACCCTTCGGGCTGGTCTACCGCTTTCGCCTGTTTGCGCGGGACTTCACCACGGCCCAGCAGCTCAGGAAGGAGCTTGGCGACGAGCTGAAGGGCATGGATGGCACCAGCGTGCTGCGGCTGGGAAGGCCGGTTGCCCTGTCAGGCTCAGTGCGCCTGAGTGGCTATTTTGTCAATGATGAGCTGGAACCGGATGCCCTACAGCAGTTGCGCTGGCGGCTGTTCGAACGTGGCGGTACCCTGTCCATCCAGCCCGTCCGTGGACCCTGGCACTGAACTCGATATAATCAGGGCATGCGCCTGTTGTGCATCCTCGGCCTGCTAGTGCTGCTCGGCGGTACGTCCGTGCATGCGCAGGACGATGGTGCAGGCTGGATTGACCGGGGCGAGGAGCTTACTGAGGATGCGGTCGAGCAGGCGCAGGGGGACCTGGCTGAACAGGTGTTCGAGACCCACGCCTATGATCCTGAGTACATCCAGCAGGACCTGCGCGGGCTGGTGGACAGGCAGCCGCGACCTGCGGCTGGCGAGGACAGCTCCCAGCTGCTGCGCAGCATCCTCAGCTCGGAGGACTTCCTGCAGAGTGAAGCCCCGGAAACGCAGGCGGATGGGGTGATGCAGAAGGTCTTCAACTGGCTGGACAACACACTCAAGCGCATGAGCCGCAGCCTGGGCCTGAACTTCGCCGGCGGCGGCGTTGTCACCTATGTGCTGGTCGTGCTGGCACTGGCGCTGGTGGCAATGCTGATCCGGCAGTTGATCATGAATGCCGGCCCCCGTTCCGACCGTGGCAGGAAGCGCAATGAGCTGGATCCGGAGCTGGACCCCGAAGTGGACCTCGTGCGGCTGGCTGAACAGCACGCCCGCGATGGGGACTTCCGGCTGGCGACGCGCTACCGCTTCCTGGCCGTGCTGCGCAGCCTGGACATGCCGGCATCCGCGTTGACAACGAATTCCATGCTCGTACGCCAGGTGCGCCGTGAGCACCCTTCACTTCAGGCTGAGTTCAGTGAGCTCGTGCGCTTGTTCGAGGATGCCTGGTACGGCTCGCTCGACTGCGACAGGCCGCATTACAGCGCGGCAGCCAGCCTGGCAGGCCTGCTGGACCAGCGGATCCGCATCCGCGATGAGGAGCGCAAGTGATGGCAGCGCAGCGTACGGGCAACGACGGACGCTTCGCCCTGCTGGCGATCGGGGGCTTCCTGGCGATCGCTGTCTGGCTGGTGCTGCGTGAAAGCAGCACGCAGGCTCCCTACGAGCCGCCCTACAGCACGTTCTCCAGCAATGCGGCGGGCATCCGCGCGCTGTACGAACTGCTGGAGGATCGTGGCAACGATGTTTCGCGCCACACCCTGACCGAGCATGAGTACCCGAAGGGCAGCTGCGTGGTGATCGCCGAGGAGTCGGCACTGAACCCGTTCAAGATGGTGGTCAACCCGCTGGATGTGATGGCGCTGGAACTGCACCTGCAGGATGGCGGCAGCCTGGTGGTGTTCAGCGATTCCGACCTGGCAATGGTCGACGAGCTGGACAGCCTGCTGGCCGGTGAGGATGGCAACGGTGAGGTCGGGGATGCCGAATCGCCGGCTGTTGCCAGGCGTGGCAAGGCCGGCCTGCCGGGTGGCAACGGCAACTGGCGCGGCGGGATGGCGGGGCAGGGCTACGAACTGGCCGACAGCCGGCCCCCGCTGCTGCAGGATGTCGGCAGGATCGAGACCGCATACGGCTGGAGCCAGGCCCTGCTTGCCTTCAGGCCAGTGCTGTCGCTGGAGGAGACATTCGGCAAGCGCGGCTTCGCGCCGCTGGTGTCCTATGCGCGCTACGGGAATGGCGACATCATCCTCGTCAACCGGCCGGAGATCATCACGAACAGCTGGATTGAACGCGCTGACAACCATCGCCTGGCACTGGCCCTGATCGAGGGGACGGCTGCCGGAGCGCCGATCGTGTTCGACGAGCATATCCACGGCTACAACACTGAGCGCATGACGGCCGGCAGCCTGCTGACCAGCAGCACCGGCGGGCGGCTGACACTGCTGGCTGTGGCCTGCATCGTCGTGATGTACCTCGGGCTGGCCGTGCTGCCGGCGCGCATCCAGTCGCAGAAGGCCCCGCCCCGGCGCCAGGCGGCGGAGATGGTGCTCGGGCAGGCCAGCCTGTTCCAGCGCGCGGGCTTCATCCGTGGCAGCCTGCGCCACATCGTCGACGGCCTGAAGCACGAGCTGGTGCGGTCCCACGACTTCCAGGTGCTGCCTTCTGACAGGGAGCTGCTCGACTGGTCCCGCAGCAACATGCCGAAGGGCTGGAAGATTGACGGCACGCTCGAGGAATTCCTGCTCGGCGGGACCTTCCCGCCGTCGAAGCTGGCCCTGATGCGGGCTTCCCTGAGCTGCGACGCAATGCGGATGCAGGCCTGGCAGCGACCGCTCTGATTGAAGCTACAATTACGCCGTGGCCCAGCAGGCATCAAGGAAGCCGGTCTTTCCGCCGGAAATTGCCCCCTACATCGACGTCGGAGCATACCTCGTCGACTCGCGTGCGGCTGCAGCCACCCTGTATCTCGACCCGCTGCTGAAGGGCAAGGAGCTGATCCTGCTGACCCGTTCGAAGCAGTCAGACGGACAGGTAACGCGGCGTTGGAAGGCATTCTTCGAGGACTGCGGCTACCACACGATCGCGATCGACTCCATCAGCGGCGACGGGCTGGAAGAAGTGCTGGACTACCTCGCAAAGCTGCTGCAGCGCAAGCTGAAGGTTGCGAAGAAGCTCGGCATCAACAACGCCACCCTGCGGGTGGTGGCCCTCGGCGTACCGAATGTGGGCAAGAGCACCTTCCTCAACCGGCTGATCGGGCAGAAGCGCCTGAAGACCGGCGACATTCCGGGGATCACCCGTGGCCGCCAGTGGGTGCGGCTGTTCGATGACGTTGAGGTACTGGACACGGCGGGAGTACTGCGCGACCCGGAACAGATCAACCGGCGCAAGCCCTACTGGATGCTCCTGAACCTGATGCCCTACGACTTCAAGCTCCGGGAAGAGACCGTGGACCTGCTGCGTAATACGCTCAACAAACAGGCCTGGCTGAAGCTCAGGCGCTACTACAAGATGCCGGATGAGATTCCCGCTCCACAGGACTGGTTTGAGATGCTGGAGATCGTCGGGCGTTACGGCGGATACACGCTCAAGAACGACGACCTGGTGGACAAGGCCGCCCGGCGGCTGATGAAGGACTTCCGCATGGGGCGCTTCGGCAGGATCTCGCTGGAAGTCCCGGAAACGGCTGTGATCACCTCGCCGTTCCTGAAGCGGCCCGGGGCGGAAGAGCAGGAATAACAGGCGGTCTTGTAACCGAAGCAGGATGCGTCCGTCTTGTTCTGTGGTGATTGGAATGCGTCGTGCCGATGGACCCCTTCAGAACAGTGCAGCAGTGCATCCAGACTGGTTTGATTGGAATGTGCTGCGGGTAGAACAGAAGGTGGGAACTACAACAAGGCATTTTCAGGAATTTCCACAGGCGCCTGTAACATTTCCAATAACTAATTAATCTGGTAAAATGCTGGTCGCACTGTATTAAATATAGAGTGCCCCCAACCCAGCTACCGGAGACCGGGACAAGATATGAAGACATTCGTTTATACGGCAAAGGACAGCGCAGGAAAGGTTATCCACTCCCAGGTGGAAGCCGACAATCCGAAGTCCGTGGTCGAAGCACTCCGCCAGGAGGGATTCTTCGTTACCCGGATCGTGGAAAAGCGCCGCGCCTTCAACCCGTTCGTCTTCATCGAGCGCCTGTTCAAGGTGGGCCTCAAGGAGCTCACCATCTTCTCCCGTCAGTTCGCCCTGCTGCTGAATGCAGGCCTGACCCTGTCAGAGGCGATTGACACCATCGAGGAACAGACCCAGAACAACAGTTTCCGGGAGATCCTGCACCGCGTGAAGCTGGACATCCAGTCCGGTACAACCCTCGCTTCTTCCATGCAGAAGCAGCCCCGTGCATTCTCCCTGTTCTTCGTGAGCATGGTGCATGCCGGTGAGATCGGTGGTGCCCTGGACTCCATACTTGAGCGCGTTGCCCAGTTCTACGAGAACGAGCTTGAGCTGAAGAACAAGGTCAAGAGCGCGATGGTGTACCCGATCACGGTCACAGTGTTCGCCCTTGGCATCAGCCTCTTCATGCTGATGTACATCGTGCCGCAGTTCGCGGCATTCTACTCCGACTTCTCCGGTGGTTCAGCCCGCCTGCCGGCGCTGACCCGCAAGATGATGGAGCTGTCCGACTGGCTGCTTGAGCACTGGCCGTGGCTGCTGCTGATCCCCGTCGCGATCATCCTGTTCGTCAAGTTCAGGAACTCCAAGTGGGGCCACATCCTGCTGGATCCGATCGTGCTGCGCATCCCGATCTTCGGACCCCTGGCCCGCAAGGTCGCCATCACCCGCTTCACCCGTACCTTCGGTACCCTGACCCAGTCCGGCGTGCCGATCCTTGAGGCCCTTGAGGTCTCCAAGAACACAGCAAGCAACAACGTCATCAAGCGGGCCATCGAATACACCCGTGAGCGCATCCGTGAAGGTGAGACCATCCACGGACCGATGAAGCGCACCAAGGTGTTCCCTCCGCTTGTGACCAACCTGATCAGCGTCGGCGAGGAAGCCGGTAACCTTGAGGAAATCCTCTTCAAGATCTCCGACTACTACGATGCTGAGATTGACGCTACGATCCGTGCGCTGGCCTCCCTGATTGAGCCGCTCATGATCGTGGTGATCGGTGGAATCGTGGGTGTGATCGTGGTGTCCCTGTACCTCCCGATCTTCAACCTCGTGAACATCATCCAGTAAGAGAGTTAATAAAGAAGCCGGCGGGCATGTCCCGCAGGTGCCTGGACCGAGAGGAAGGCAATTGGAGCGATTCTCCCATTGGGTTCCCCCGGTCATCGCCGAAGTTTTTCGGCGGAGTACATTACAAATTTGGTTGTAGACCCGATCCAACCGATCCCATACGGTGGGTGGGGAAAACGACAGTACTGTCAAATTTACCAGAAGGAGGCTGATAGTGATCAACAGAACTAATGCCAAGGGCTTTACTCTTATTGAGCTCCTGGTCGTCATCGTCATTATTGGTATTCTTGCCGCTATCGCCCTGCCTAACTACATCAAGGTTAAGGACAAAGCGAAGGAAGCTGAGGTCAAGGCTAACCTCCACAACATCCAGCTCTCTGTCGAGCGTTGGGCTGTGGACAGTGAGGGTCCGTACCCGAACTACCTTATCGGTGGTGAGCCCAAGTACGCCGCTCAGGTGATTGAGTCCGCTTCCGCGGGCGCCTTCAACCAGATCACTGAGATCGACCCGACCGAGCGTGCCAGCGATCCGCTGCTTCGTCGCGGCTACATCGATGCTTATCCGAAGAACCCGTTCACCACGAACGGTGTTGCGATCCACCGCGTGCAGGAGACCCTGCCCACCAGCGCCGTGAACTCCAGCGATCCGCTGCGTAACGGCCAGGGCAACCCGGGCGAGGACTACGGTACCCGCTTCGGTCCTTACTGCACCAGCATGGGTGTCGTTCTGGCGGATCCCCGCTACACCCAGTGGGTCTACTTCGATATCGACGGTGGTACCCGTAATGTCGAAAACACCTACGCGAACATCGAGTACAACTTCTGGGATATGTGGGAGGGCAACAAGCCGTTCCCGTACCTTCCCGGCATGTTCTTCTACAAGTCCGTCGGCCCGATCATTGCGGTCGGTAACGAGGACGCTGCTTCCGAGCCCATCCTTCCCACCCAGTCCGATCAGTACATGCTCGGCGGTTACGGTTCCATCCGTACCAAGGGTAAGGACATCCTCGGCCCCGAAGAGCAGATCGTGTACTTCCAGCGTTCCGATGCGGGCAGCAGCAACTGGCTGGCTGACGCTACCGAGCCCAGCTTCGGTACCACCGGTCCGCTTCAGGGCGGCCCCGGCGGCGGTCCTGGTGATGTCGGCGCGGGTGGCAACACCGGCAAGACCGAGCTTCGCATCTGGCCCTGGACCCGCTCCCAGACCAGCCCGGACGAGTACGAGGGTTCTTCCTTCGGTCCGGCCAGCGTCGGCGATTCCAACGACCAGCTGCAGTACGGCAAGCCGAACGGCGTGCGTGATGCCATCATCCTGGTCCTCACCGCTGGTGAAGACTACGACGGCGACCGCTAAGCCGGTTACGGTTACTTCCTAATCAGAAGTACGGGCGCCCCTCCCACGGGAGGGGCGTTTTTTTTTGCCAGGTTGCCTGACTTAAGCCGCCTGCTGCTAACTTGTTGGCAGCGCCGTGCCGCCTGGCTGGCGAATTGCGGCATTGAGAGGTAAGCACATCAAGTCACTGCTGGTCAGCATCTGGGACAGGGTCCGCTTCAGCTTCTGGTTCACTCCGGGCCTGATGGCACTTGGCAGCATCCTGTTATCCGTTGGGGCAATCTATGCCGACACCAAGCTGCTGGACGAGTACATGCTCGGCATCGTCGGCCACTGGCTGTACAGTGGCAGCGCGGAGGGGGCAAGCTCCGTCCTGACGACGATCGCTTCCTCGATGATCACGATCGCCGGCGTGGTGTTCTCCATGACGCTGGTGGCCCTGACACTGGCCTCCTCCCAGTTCGGCCCGCGCCTGCTGCGCAACTACATGGGCGACCGCTCCAACCAGGTCGTGCTCGGCACCTTCATTGCCACCTTCCTGTACTGCCTGCTGATCCTGCGCACCATCCGCCACGAACCGGATGACCCCTTCGTACCGCACCTGTCCGTTACACTCGGCGTGCTGCTGGCGATCATTGACGTCGGCGTGCTGATCCACTTCATCCACCATGTGGCATTGTCAGTGCAGGGCGACACCATCATCGCGCGCATCGGACGGGAGCTGAACCTGGCGGTGGAGCGGCTGGTACCGGATGAGCATGCGGATGATGAGGCCGCCAACGGTGATGACGACGCTGACCCCAGGCCTGACGAGTACTCTCACCATGTGAGCTGCAATGCGGATGGCTACCTGCAGTACGTGGATGTTGACAGTCTGAAGCAGCTGGCGGCCGACAACAAGGCCCGCATCCGGCTGGCCCTGCGCCCGGGCCAGTTCCTGGCGCGCGGTGCCCGGCTGGCATCTCTGGAATGTGAGCAGGATGCTGTTGAGGTACTGTCACGGGGAGTACATTCCGCCGTCTCGCTCGGTTACCAGCCCACATCCTCGCAGGATGTGGAATTCGGCATCCGCCAGCTTGTCGAAGTGGCCCTGCGGGCGCTGTCCCCCGGTGTCAATGAACCGTTCACGGCGGTGTTCTGCCTGGACAGGCTGGGCGGGGCACTGTGCCGGCTGGAGGACCGCAGCCTGCCGCGCGAGCGGCTGTACCATGTTGACGACGAGCTGCGGCTGGTGATCCCGGCGATCGGCTATGCTGAATTCGTCAGCCTGGCATTCGATGAGATCCGCGGCAACCTACGCGGGGGACAGCGCGTAACGCTGCATATGCTGGAAACACTGGCGATGGTGCATTCCGTGACCAGCCGCCGGAGCCGCCGGCGTTGCCTCAATGACCAGGCTTCGCTTGTGCTGGAGAGTGCCCGCAGGGACATCACGGATGCCAATGACCTGCAGGAAGTTGAGCAGCGTTTCAGTGAGCTGTTCCCTGACGCAGGCAGCTAACTGCCGCCGTCTTCCTCGAGGTACAGCTTCTGGTGGTGCAGGTCGAAGGTCACGATGCGCTCGAGGAACATTGAATTGCCAAATGAGCCGATGCGGGACTGCTTGGGCTCCTCGCCCGGTGCCAGGTTCTCCACGAAGGTCAGTGGCTGGCGGATACTCGTCGTGCCGACCTTCACTTCATCCGGGCGGATGATGTAGAAGGCGGTGCGCCCGTGGATCGTGACACCGCTGCCAATGTTCTCGATCTCGTAGTTGATTCCGGCACGGTCGATCGCCCAGGCGTAGAGGGTGAACAGCGGCTGGGCCCCGGTGTTGATGAAGGCACCGCCATTGATCGCCCCGTCCACCACGATGTCCACCCAGGGCAGGCTGTCACGGTGGAAGCTGACCTCGTTGTAGTTGCTGCCGAGATGCAGGTCCGGGTCGAACTGCTCCGGCGGGTAGAGGTACATCCGCTTGCGTTTCATGTCGAGGCGCACGATGTAGTTGTTCAGGATCAGGCTGCCGAGCAGGCCGGAGACATTGCCATTCTCCATGCTCTCCTCCAGCTTGCCGCCGTCGGTCAGCACGGCTGCCGGAAAATCCGGGATCGGGATCCGGCCGTTCAGTTTCAGTCCGCTGACCCTCGTATATTGCACATCAGCCTTGCCGCCATGCCCGGTCACTTCCTCATCCCCCAGCAGGCGGCAGCCGAGCTCACGAGCCACATCACGACGCAGCAGGCCGACATTGGCGCCGGTGTCCAGCTTGAATCGCAGGCGCTGGCCATCCGGCCCAGTCGCCGACACGAGGATGCTGTCATCGGTGTAGCTGAATGGCAACTGGTAGGGAACGCTGGGCAGTTCCGGCATTGCCACCGCCGGGGATTCACGCTGCTCAAAGAAGCCGGCAGGCTGCTTGTCCGCATGCGCCACACTTGTCGTGTAGAAATTGCGGTCGCGGGCGATCAGCCCCTCTGAACCGAACTTGCGCAGCAGGATCTGCTGCGGGTACAGGCAGCCCTCGCCATTGTCCTGCCAGTCGTCAAATGCCAGGTAGCGGAAGATCTGGCTGGAGTCCATGTTGCGCTCATTGCCCTGCAGCATGCCGCGCAGCAGCCATGTGCCCGGCTCGATCAGCAGCAGCAGCTGGCTCATGCCCGGCGGGCTGTACTTCAGCACATGGTAGCCGGTGCGGAACTGCAGCGGGATGTTGTCAGCAGCGCTGATGTACTGCTGCTGCTCATCACTGAGGTAGTGCATGTACTGGATGTACTGCTGGCTGACGTCAGTGCCGCCCTCGCCATCCACTTCATAGGGCAGCACCATGTCACTGCCGTACCAGTGCTGGTTGCCATCGAAGCCGAACACTTCGGTGAAGCCCAGCCAGTAATGTTCCTGGCGGAACCGCTTGCCCTGCACCCAGACGCCGATTCCCTTCTCCTCCTCGGGATCGCCGTCACGGAACTCGAGCTTCACCGGATCAGTCCTGAAGTAGTCAATCGTGGACTGCATCACATCCAGGTGATGCTGCAGCACTTCCTCAGCCGGCATGCTGTCATCGAATGGAAACAGTGCTGGCAGTTCACTGACACGGCTGAACAGCGCACGGCTGCGGTCAGTGACGGCCTCCTGCTGGGCAGGGGCGTATGAGGGGATCTGGCATGCCATCATGGCAAGCAGCAGGACAACTGGCAGTCTCGCACGCAAGGTTGTCGATCAGCCCCCGTTGCCTTCTTCCTGGCCCGCTGCCATTTCATCCGCGGCGGAATCTGCGCCAGCGGCATCCGGGCCTTCTGCGGCAGCCTGCTGCTGCGCCTCGAAGTTCTCACGCATCTGCTGCTGGACTTCCGCATCGGGCTCGATGTACATCTTCTGGTTGAACAGGTCGAGTGTGACCCGCTGCTGCTGGAAGAAGAACACGCCGACGTAGCCCAGCAGCAGGCGTCCGCTCATGGTGCCGCGGTCGTCACTGGTGATTGATGCGATCTTGTTCTCCAGGTGCAGCGGGCCGATGTCAAAGGCCGGCACGTTGACAAAGTCAAACTTGCGCACGCCGCCGACGACGGTGCTCTCACCGGAGTACTGCTTCTCCAGCTCGACGCCGTAGTGGTCGAGCGTCTCGCTGAGCAGCGCCAGGTCCAGCTGCAGGCCGGTGTCAATCACCACCTCGCCGAGCACGGAGTAGTTCAGGCGGCCCAGTGCATAGACCAGGTCCTCCACGTCCAGCTCGAGGAAGGCGTAGGGACGGCTGAGCGCCGTGTCCGGGTCGAAGTTGTCAGCGTTGTAGAGTGTGAGGCGGTTGTTCGGCAGGTCGAAGCGGGTGACGTACTGGTGGAACAGGCTGATCCCCATCAGGCCGCTGGCGCCGTAGCTGCCGAGCGTGTCAATCAGGACCTGGCTGCTGCTTGGGTCGATCACCGTGGCCGGGAAGCCCGACAGCTTGACGTGGTCGCCGTCTGCAGTGCCGAGGTAAGCGCTCTCGCAGAGGCCGATCGAGAAGTCCGCGCTGCTGCCGTGGCCATGGGCCTTCGTGTTGAGCGATGTCTCGAAGTTGGCATCCGCCGCCGCAGCCGGGCTGAACAGCGAAGCGCTGGCACCGGTGTCCAGCAGGAAGTAATGCGTGTTGTCACTGCCCTCGAAGCTGAGCGGCACGAACATGTAGCCGTTCTTGACTACGATGTCCACGTCCACACCCTCAGGCGCCAGCTGCTGCGGGTTGCCGACGGGATGGCGCTCGAAGTCGAAGTTGAACTCAGCCGGGATGTCATCGACCATCTCGGTGTGGTCAACAATGTACTCGGTGAAGTTGATGCGGTTGCCGTTCTGGTCCAGCTCGGAGGAAGTTTCCTTCTCCGTGATCAGCCGTCCTTCCTCATCTGTCGTGTAGTAGTAGAAGGTGCGGTAGGTGATGCTTTCCGGGTCATCCGGGGCGAAGCGCACCTCGCTGGTCATGACCTGCATGTACTCCGGGTCGTCCTTGTCAGAGAACATCACCAGCTTGACCGGTGGCAGGCCCTCCGGGCTGAACACGAAGTTGTAGCCACCTGCATCCTCATCGATGTAGTGCATGTCATCCCACCACGGGTCATTGAGGTAGTCGCCGCTGGCCAGGATGTTCATCACCGCGTTGGAGGGGCTGTCCTTCTCCTCGATCTGGTAGGGCAGGGTGTAGTTGCTGCCGGCCCAGTTGCCCTTTTCGCCGTAGTAGCTGATGGACTGAAGGTCGCCGTAGTTGTACTTCACGATCCAGACATCGTCATGGAACACGGCGCGGAAATCACCTTCACTGCCGTTCTGCTCAATCCTGCCGCTCAGCAGCAGGCCCTGCTCAAAGGAGTTGAAGTACTTCCGGGCGGCTTCCCGGTGCATCTCCCTGTAGTCGGGCTTGTCCTGCGCCGCGGCGAGCGCTGGCAGCAGGGCGATCAGAGTTGCGAGCAAAATCCGCATGCATGGTTCCTGGACAGTAAATGTAGACCTTTTATTCTATTCGACGCATTCGCGCCCTTAGGCAAAGCGGCTCTCAGACATTGAAGCGGATGTTCATGATGTCCCCGTCCTGCGTGACGTACTCCTTGCCCTCCAGCCGGTACTTGCCGGCGGCCTTCGCTTCCTTCTCCCCGCCAAGCGCCTTGAAGTCCTCAAAGGCGATGGTCTCGGCGCGGATGAAGCCGCGGGCCAGGTCGGAGTGGATCGTGCCGGCAGTCTGCTGGGCATTGCTGCCGCGGCGCACGGACCAGCTGCGGCATTCCTTCTCGCTGGCGGTGAGGAAGGTGATCAGGCTCAGGGTGGAGTAGGCGGTGCGGATGAAGCGGGGCAGGGCGCGCTCGCTGATGCCGAACTCGGACATGTACTCGGCGGCATCCTCATCCGTCATGCCGCTCAGCTCCGCTTCGAGGGCAGCGCTCATCACGACGTGCGGCAGGCCCAGTTCCTCGCAGGCGGCGATCGCCTGCGGCATGCCGGTGATCGAGGCGGGATAACTGCTGATGTCGGAGTCCGCTATGTTGAGCACCGCAATCACGGGCTTGATGCTCATCGGGGCCAGGTCGCTGAGGCTCTTCAGCTCATCAGCGGACAGTTCCATGCGGCTGAGCGGTTCACCTTCCTCGAGGCGGCCCATGATGCGCTGGCAGAGTTCCAGCTTGGCCTTCATTTCCTTGTCCGGCTTGACGCGGGTGGTCTTCTCGAGGCTGGTGACAGCGCGTTCGAAGATCACGTAGTCCAGCAGCACCAGCTCCTCGACCATGCCGCGGATCTGCCTGGCGGCCTCCTCGGCCATCTCATCGAACAGGCCGACGACCAGCGCAAGGGTGTCCATCTTGCGGTAGAGCTCGAGCACTGCGTTCTTGAGCTTCTTCTCGGTGGAGGCCGGGTCAAAGCCGGGGATGTCAAACACCTCAAGCGTGGCATGTACCTTGCTCTTCGTGTTGTAATGCTCCGAGAGGAAGTCCAGCCGCTCATCCGGGATCTTGACCACGGCCTGGTTGGGCTTCAGGTCATAGCCGAGGAACTGCGGCGAGACAGCTTGCGCCGTCAGGGCCTGGAAGACGGTGCTCTTGCCCCCGCCGGGATAGCCAAACAGTCCTACCTTAGTCATCGCGCCGTATTATAGCCGCGAACAGTGGTCAGTAGTCAGAGGACAGTCGTCAGCAAGATGGCAGATAACTCGTTCATTGGATCAGGTCCACGATCCGGGGCATTACGACCTGGTATGTACCGACGAGCGGCCAGCCGATGGACTGCATCACGGGTGCGAGGATCGATTCCTGGCTGATGCCAGTGAAAAAGGCACCACTGGCATAATCGGTGAAGTGCCTATAAACAAATGCGAAGAAGAGGACATTCAGGCAGCAGGCAGGCATGAGTATTAGCGTTGCCAATTTACTGCGCAACATGAGAAAGACTGGCAAATGGATAAGCAGAAGGGTCAGCGGATTCTCGCTGGCCTGGAGCCAGGTCCAGGCTGTATCTTGAAAACCTGTGGAATACCAGTCCCAGCTGCAGTTCTTTATGGCAAGGAATGTGAGCGCCCAGCATATGTACATTGCATACCAGCGACGCGTGGGCGATAACCCCTCGTTCAGGAATCGCTGCAGCAGGAAGATCGGAACAGCCAGGTAGATGCTTGCAATGACTGTGAACAGGAGATGCTCAGACGATGAAAGAAGATCAGTTCGTGAGTTAAGGCTGGCAATCTGTGGACTTCTAAGAACAAAAGGCTCTAGCAGGCAGAATATGAGGACGACGGTGTAGGAAACAGACAAGCCGGTAATCCTCGCACACAGGTTGACGGTGCCTTGAATACCTTGAATCGTTTCATCCAGCCTGGCTGGAAACCGCAACATGGCAAAGGGGATTGCAATTGCCAGCAGGTAAAAGGGCGAGCTTGGCATCGCGTAGGGTCTCAGCAGGTAACTTCTCTCGGAAACAAAGAATGAGCCTGCTCCATCCAGGTCAATCGCAGGGAAGACAATGTACATTGTCAGCAATCCGTAAAACAGCGACCCACCGACAATCAGCAGAAACAGGAAGCGAATCCTGGCGCCATGTTGTGCATTGTACAGCCGCCAGGCCACGCAGAACTCATCCCAGGGGACGTCGGTCATGCGCAGAAAGAAGGACTTTAGCATTGCCCTGAGTATAGGCCCCTTCATTGGATCAGGTCCACGAAATGGCCGATGGAAGTCCCCTCAGTGCCGAGCACGATCCAGCCCAGGCGCTCCCACATGATTGCGAAGCGGGATGCCTGCCCTGTGGAGCTGAAGTGGCCATACACGAATGCGAAGAACAGCGGGTTCAGGCAGAAGAAGATGTACACGGGCAGTGCCAGCCGCCCGGCGTAACGGATTGCCAGCAGTGGCAGGAAGCCCACGAGGAAGACCAGGTAGTCCCGGTGGGGAAAGTAGAGGCGCTGGAACACGTCGTAGTGGATGTCCCATGTGCAGTTCTTCAGCAGCAGGAAGGAAACTGCCCAGCTGGCGTAGGCAGCGATCCAGCTTGCAGTGGGCCTCCTGCCCGGTTGCCAGAATCGCTGCAGCAGGAAGATGGCGCAGGCCAGGTAGAAGATCGCCCAGGGGATCAGTTCAGTGCGCAGCCTGTATTCGGTGTGGACCGATGTGTACATCGGCGTTGCCAGCACGTAGGCCTCGCAGATGCAGTACACAACGATGGGGGGGAGTGACAACAGCATTGCTGCCAAGCGGGGGGCCAAGGCAGGTGCTTGGCCCGCAGGTGCATCAACTGCTGCCGCTGGAGGGACAGGCAGCGGTACCAGGGGAATCAGGATGGCCAGCAGGTAGAGCGGGGAGGCCACGGGGTTGCGCCAGTAGATGTCTGCAACCGAGGGGAAGAAGCTGCCCGCTCCATCAAGGTCCAGCGCCGGCAGGATGATCCGGCTGGCGGGGATTGCCAGCAGCAGTGAGAGAGCGGTGATTGACAGGGCAAGAATCCACAGCCGGGCGGCGTTCCCGCCGAAGTACTGTCGCGCCACTTCGAGATTCCTTCCAGACTGGGCTTCAACCTGAATGGATTGCACGGTTTTCACACGCTGAATATAGCAATTGTTAATCGAGCTCACCACTTGCCCTGAGCATATTGGATATCTCAGGTAAGCAATCTCCCCAGTATTGATGAGGCTTAAGCACCATTCGTGACTGCCCGGCCGAGTTAATGAAAATACAATCTCAATTAATATTGGTTGTTGCATTCAAAAACCGAAAAAGCGTTAGATTGTTTGAAATGTTGCAATCCTGTTCCAGGCATCCCGCGAATCCGGCTGAGGGAAACCGGCGTATCATCCGGTTGAGGTTGTGCATTGCTGCCCTGATTCTTGGATTGTTCCTGCTGGACCTGTCCATCCCACTCGGCGTGGCTGCGGGTGTGCCATACGTACTGGCAATCCTGCTGAGCGGCAGCCTGCTCAGCTCACGCTGCACCTTCATGGCCGGTATCATCTGCAGCCTGCTGACCATCGCCGGATACTACATGTCACCGGACGGCGGCATCCACTGGATGGTGCTTGCCAACCGCGGGCTGGCCCTGCTTGCAATCTGGTCCGTTGCCATTGCCACGATCAGGCGAAACCAGACCTACATGCAGCATGAGGACCTGGCACAGCAGCTTGAACAGGCACTGAAGGGCAGTGACCTGGGGACCTGGAACTGGAATGTGCAGACCGGTGAAGTAACTTTCAACGAACGCTGGGCAACCATGCTCGGCTATCACCCGTCGGAGATAGAGCCCAATGTCAAGGCTTGGGAAAAACTGCTGCACCCTGATGATGTGGAGCATGTAACCCTGGCCCTGCAGCAGCATTTCGCCGGCCTGTCCCCTCATTACGAAACGGAGCAGCGACTGCTCAGGAAGGACGGAAGCTGGTGCTGGATCCTGGACAAGGGTAAGGTGACAGACTTTGACAAGGAAGGCAAGCCGCTGCGCATGAGTGGTACGCACCTTGACATCACCAGCTCCAAGGCCAGCCAGTTGCTGGTTGAGGAGATGGCGGAGAAACTGGAGCGAGCACTCGAGGGTGCGGAGCTCGGGACCTGGCACTGGAACATAGAAAGCGGTGAAGTGATCGTTGGCAAGCGCTGGGCCGGCATGCTGGGATACACGGTGGACCAGCTCGAACCGGATGTCAGCATGTGGGAAAGCCTGCTGCATCCTGACGACAAGGACAGGGTGATGACAGCGCTGCAGGCCCACCTTGAAGGGAAGACAGCATCCTTTGAAGTTGAGGTAAGGATGCTGACTGCCAGTGGCGAATGGTTCTGGGTGCTGGACAAGGGCAGGGTCGTGGAACGTGACGCAGCGGGCGAGCCCCTGCGAATGAGTGGCACCCACCTTGGGATCAACCACCTGAAGAAGGTCCAGATCGAACTGGAGAACAACCAGCGGCAGATGCAGCGAGTACTGCAGGCTGCACGGGAAACGGCGATCGTATCCACCGACACTGACGGACTTGTCACACTGTTCAGCACCGGGGCAGAGCAGATGCTCGGCTACACCGCTGAGGAAATCGTTGGCAAGACCTCGCCCGCCATCTGGCATGACATGGACGAAGTGGTGGCCCGTGGCGTGGAGCTGACTGAGGAACTAGGCAGGGAAGTGGCGGGCTTCGGAGTGTTCATCGAGAAGCCGCTGCTTGAAGGCCATGAGACGAGGAACTGGACTTTCATCCGCAAGGATGGCGAGAGGCGCATCGGGCAGCTCACAGCCACGGCGATCCTGGACAATGCCGGAACGATCACCGGATTCCTCGGTGTGTTCATTGACGTGACTGCCCGGATTGAGGCGGAGAAGGAAAAGGAACAGGCGATGGAACTCCTGCAGGCCTCGATGGAACGCGTGTCGGAATTCGCCAGTGAGATGGAGTTCAAGAACCTTGAACTGGAGAAGGCCAGGCTAGAGGCTGAATCCTCCACCCGCGCACGCAGTGAGTTCCTTGCCAACATGAGCCATGAGATCCGTACACCGATGAACGGTGTCGTGGGCATGCTGGACCTGCTCAAGTCCACGGACCTGAATGATGAGCAGCTGGACTTTGCCAACACAGCCAGCGGCTCAGCCGAATCCCTGCTGACGATCATCAACGACATCCTCGACTTCTCAAAGATCGATTCCGGCAAGCTGGAGCTAGAGGAGATCCCATTTGACCTGCGGGACGTCGTCGAGGGTTCGACGGACCTGCTTGCAGCCAAGTGCCAGGACAAGCAGCTCGAACTGGTACAGCACATCGACCCGGAGATGCCCGTGCTGCTTGTCGGGGACCCCGGCCGGCTGCGCCAGATCCTGCTGAACCTGATTGGCAACGCCATCAAGTTCACAACGGAGGGCGAGGTGACGGTGATGGTGCGGGAGATGCAGCGTGAAGGCGACGAGGTCGTGGTGCGGTTCGAGGTCAGTGACACCGGCATCGGCATCTCCCCGGAAGCCCAGGACAAGCTGTTCCAGTCGTTCACACAGGCTGACAGCTCCACCACGCGGCGCTTCGGCGGCACCGGACTGGGACTTGCAATCAGCCGCCAGCTGTCTGAAATGATGGGTGGCGAGATCGGCGTCGAGAGTGAACCGGGCAAGGGATCCACGTTCTGGTTCTATTGCCGGCTGCACATCGACCTGGAAGCGGCACCTGTTGCCACGGCTGACCTTGCCGAGCTCAGGAACCTCCGTGCGCTTGTCATCGATGACAACCGCACCAACCTGACGATCCTCGAACAGCAGCTGACGCACATGGGCCTGCGCGCGGTGCTGTGTGAGCATGGCTCAGAGGTGGAAGCGCTCATCCGGGAAGCACGCGAGCTCGGTGACCCGTTCCACCTCCTGTTCCTTGACCACCACATGCCGGACATGGAGGGGGACACGGTTGCCAGGCAGGTCCGCGAGCTGGTGGACCACAAGGACCTGGGGATCATCCTGCTGACCTCGGCCGGACGTCGCGGCGATGCGCGCAAGATGCAGGCGATCGGAGTGGATGGCTACTTGATCAAGCCGGTCAAGACAGGCATGCTCGAAAAGGCGATGCTGATGGTGCGCGGACTGTCAACGCGGGTCGGCGAGGGCGCTTCGCACAGGCTGGTGACGCAGCACAGCATCAAGGACCACGAGCGCCGCAACGTGCGGATCCTGCTCGTGGAGGACAACAAGGTCAACCAGAAGGTGGCAACGAAGTTCATCACACGCAATGGCTACCATGTAGAGATTGCCGAGAACGGGGTTGAGGCCATCGACATGCTCCTTGACGGCAGCTACGACATGGTACTGATGGATTGCCAGATGCCGGTGATGGACGGCTTCGAGGCCACGAGGCGGATCCGGGAACTGGGTGGCGCTAAGTCACGCATCCCGATCGTGGCAATGACGGCGAATGCCATGGAAGGAGATCGTGAGCAGTGTATCGCCGCAGGCATGGATGACTACCTGAGCAAGCCGATCAAGCCGGACCTGCTGGAGGCGATGATCCGCCAGTACGGGAACTCAGTTATCACCGGTGCGGTGCCTGAGGAATCCACCACGCTTGTCAACTGATCCTGTGTGCCGCTCAGGGCATCGGGTGGGCCACGGTGCGCGCCCCGAGTTCCTTGTCCATCAGGAACATGCCGCTTTGGCTGTCCTTCACGAGCTTCAGCTGGTCGATGATCGCCGTGATGGTGGCTTCCTCCTCGACCTGTTCGCTGACGAACCACTGCAGGAAGGTGAAGCCGGGATGGTCCTTCTCGGCCATCGCCTGGTCGACAAGTGCATGGATGCTGCGGGTGACGAGCATCTCATGCTCCAGGGCGGCTTCAAACACCTCGATCGGATTGCCCCACTCCCACTTCGGCTGGGCCAGGCTCTTGAGCTTGACCTGGCCACCACGGTCGAGGATGAAGTGGTAGAACTTGGAAGCGTGGAACTGCTCCTCATCGCGCTGGATATTCATCCACTTCGCGAAACCGAGCATGTTCTTCCATTCGAACCAGGCGGACATTGAGAGGTACACGTATGAGGATTCGAATTCAAGGTGCAGCTGGTCGTTGAGTGCCTGTTCGAGTGATGCGCTAAGCATGGTTCGCTCCCGTTGTCTGGACTGCTGCCAGTATAGCGTGCGAACGGGAGCGCCGTGTGTGGATTACTCAGCTGTTGCCAGAATCAGCCGGCTCAGTGGGCGCCGTGAGCAGCATGGGAATCATGCGCGGGAGCGGATGCCGGTACTGGCGAGGCATGCTCATCCAGGCCGTGGCGACCAGAGAAGAATGTGAACAGCTCCAGCACCATTTCCTCGGCGTCCATGATCTCGCCACCCCAGGAATTCATCGCTTCCTTCGCCTTCTGCTGGTCGGAATAGGCCGCGATGTAGGGATATGAGCTGCCGGGCAGCACGTGGTTTGTCCACAGGAACCAGCCCTGTGGCCTTGTATCGCCGGTGCCCTTCACATATCCCTCGGCCGTTGCCCCGATTGTTCCGAAGTCAAGCATGTTGAAGCTTTCCACCTTGCCAAGGTGAGTGCCGGCAGCTTCCGCCTCGTTGATGAAACGGAACATGTAGTACAGGCTGTTGAAGTGCAGGGTGGCCGGATGTCCATCCACGTCAAGCACGATGCTCACCCTTGTGGAGCAGCTGTCCCAGTCCTCCCCGCTGTAGTCACACTTGGTTGACGCGAGGGCAGTTGTGTTCAAGCAGATCAGGCCCAGCAGCAGGGCGCAAAACAGTCGCATATCAGTCTCCTGTTACACCTAAATGCTCCACGTCCCAGCCTGACAAGCGACCAGAAATCAGGCGAAATTCCTGCCAAATTGAAACAGGGGGATGCGATAAGCCGTCTAAACAGGCGATATATGAGTGTATAAACTACTATTACCTGAGTGTTAAGCGCTAAGATTGACTTGACAAAGCAAAATATTAGCGTTACAGTTCAGGTATTAGAAGTAAAAGCAGGCTCGTTAGCGGGCCTGGAGAGTTGAGACTCAGGAGGACTGGGCCAGCTCAGTTGGGCATGGCCCGGTAGTAACAACAAACGAGGAGTAACACAATGGGAAAGGTCATTGGAATCGACCTGGGAACAACCAACAGTTGTATCTCAGTGCTGGAGGGCGGCGAGCCGGTTGTAATCGTCAACAAGGAAGGCGCACGCACAACTCCCAGCGTTGTACATATCAAGAAGGATGGTGAGCGTGTTGTCGGTGCCGCCGCAAAGCGCCAGCTGGTGACCGCTCCCGAACGCACAGTGGCATCCATCAAGCGCCACATGGGCATGGACTATAAGGTCACGATCGACGGCAAGGACTACAGCCCACAGGAAATCTCCGCGATGACCCTGCAGAAGCTGAAGCACGATGCCGAGGCCTACCTCGGTGAGAAGGTCACCCAGGCCGTGATCACCGTGCCCGCCTACTTCGAGGACAGCCAGCGCCAGGCCACCAAGGACGCCGGCAAGATCGCCGGCCTTGAGGTGCTGCGCATCATCAACGAGCCGACCGCGGCAGCACTGGCCTATGGCCTCGACAAGACCGACAAGGACCAGACGATCCTCGTCTACGACCTCGGCGGCGGCACCTTCGACGTGTCCCTGCTGGAGCTTGGCGATGGCGTGTTCGAAGTCAAGGCCACGAGCGGCAACAACAAGCTCGGTGGTGACGACTTCGATGAGAAGATCGTGGACTGGATCGTTGACGAGTTCAGGAAGGACAGCGGCATCGACCTCAAGAAGGACGTACGCGCCCTGTCCCGTCTGAAGGAAGCTGCTGAGAAGGCCAAGATCGAGCTGTCCACCACGACTTCCACCGAGATCAACCTGCCGTTCATCACCGCGGATGCCGAGGGCCCGAAGCACCTCGACCTCTCGCTGAGCCGCAGCAAGTTCGACGAGCTGACGCATGACCTGGTTGAGCTGACCGTCAAGCCGACCCGCCAGGCGATGGCGGATGCCGGCGTGACCAGCGACGACATCGACCAGGTGATCCTTGTCGGTGGTTCGACCCGCATCCCGGCCGTGCAGGAGCTCGTGAAGAAGATCACCGGCAAGGAGCCCAACCGTAGCGTCAACCCGGATGAGGTTGTTGCCATCGGTGCGGCGATCCAGGCCGGCGTGCTGGGCGGCGAGGTGAAGGACATCCTGCTGCTCGACGTCACCCCGCTGAGCCTCGGCATCGAGACCCAGGGCGGCGTGTTCACCAAGATGATCAACCGCAACACCACGATCCCCACCAAGAAGACGGACACCTACACCACCGCGGCTGACAACCAGACCGAGGTGGAGGTGCACGTGCTGCAGGGCGAGCGTGAGATGGCAAGCTACAACAAGAGCCTCGGCAAGTTCCACCTGCAGGGCATCCCGAGCGCGCCGCGCGGCGTGCCGAAGATCGAGGTCACCTTCGACATCGATGCGAACGGCATTGTCAACGTGACCGCGAAGGACACCGCGACCGGCAAGCAGCAGAACATCACGATCACCGGTTCGTCCAACCTGGACAACAACGAGATCGACAAGATGGTCGAGGACGCCGAGCGCTATGCCGATGAGGACAAGAAGCGCCGCGAGGAAGTGGACGTGCGCAACAACGCGGATTCGATGGTCTACCAGACCGAGAAGATGCTCAAGGAGCATGGCGACAAGCTGCCCGAGGCTGACAAGCAGGCGGTGGAGAGTGCGCTGGCTGAGCTGAAGACCGCACTGGAGGGCACCGACACGAGCCTCGTGAAGGAGCGCACCGAGGTGCTGACCCAGGCCAGCTACAAGCTCGCGGAGTACATGTACAAGGATGCCGGCGGAGACGCCCAGGCAGCCGGGGCCGAGGGAGCGCAGGGCGCTGATGACAGCAATGTCGTCGACGCCGAGTTCACCGAGGTCAGTGACAACGACAACAAATAGGCCCGACACGTCGGGAAATGGCCCGGGATGGGCCGGTAAGTACAAGTCGCAAGAAGGAGGCAGTGTATGACTACCAAGATCGTTACCCGTCGTCCGTCCGGCAACTGGACCGGAAATGAGATTGACCGCATGTTCGAGCGCTTCTTCGGCGAGATGATGCCGGCGGAGACGCGCCCCAGTGGCAGCGTCTGGTCGCCGAGTGTCGACGTCAAGGAAGACGAGCAGCAGTTCACCGTGCTGGTTGAGCTGCCCGGCCTGAAGTCCTCGGAGATCGAGGTGCAGGTCGAGAACAACGTGCTCTTCATCTCCGGCGAGCGCCGCATGGAGGAGAAGAAGGAAGGCGAGAACTGGCATTTCGTGGAGCGCAGCTACGGCAGCTTCTCCCGCAGTTTCCGCCTGCCGAAGAACGTTGACAGCGAGGCTGTGAAGGCCAGCTACACCGACGGCATGCTGAGCATCAGCATCCCGAAGGCCGAGGAGGCCAGGCCGCGCAAGGTTGAGATCAGCTGAGCGGCAAGCGGCTGACAACAGAAGCATTGACAGGTTGCGGGGAGGGCGCCGTGGCACCCTCCCCGCCGCATAACAGGAGCAAGCAGTGAGCAAGAAGGAACATGGAGAGCAGCAGGAAGCCCAGGAGCCGGTGGTGATAGACCGCCGTGCCCATGCGGCGGAGGATGTTGACAATACCCCCCACGGTGAAGAGGCCAGCCAGGAAGTGCTCGATGAGGTGATGGAACAGTTCTCCGAGAAGGAGCAGGACCCTGAGCTGGTATGGGCGCAGAAGGCTGCCGAGCTGCAGGACATGCTGCTGCGCAGGGAAGCCGATCTGCAGAACATGCGCAAGCGGCATGTGAAGGACCTTGACAACGCCCGCCGCAATGCGGTGGAAGCGTTGCTGAGCGACCTGTTCCCGGCGCTTGATGGGCTGGCCCAGGCCAGCGCTGAGTTCAAGGACAGCCCGGACGGGGAGAATTCCCTTCTGGATGGCATGCGCAGCACGCTCAGGATCATTGACAACGCATTCCAGCGCCATGGGATCGTGAAGATAAGTGAGAGCGGTGTGCCGTTCGACAGTGAACTGCACCAGCCGCTGGCCGTGCTGGACAGTGCCGAGGTGAGTGAGGAAATGGTCGGCCAGGTCTTCGTGGAAGGCTACCGCCTGGGTGATACCGTGCTGAAGCCTGCGATGGTGCAGGTGCTGAAGCCGGCTGAGTAACCTGAGCGAGGGACAGTAATGTAATCTATAAGGATGGTATGGGCATGGCGGCCCAGAGGACGGACAGACAACAGATGAGCAGGGATTTTTACAGCGTGCTGGGCGTGAAGCGAGGCGCGGACGAGGCCGAGATCAAGAAGGCCTACCGCAAGCTCGCCCGCAAGTACCACCCGGACGTGAATCCCGGCGACAAGAGTGCGGAGGAGCGCTTCAAGGAAATCCAGCGGGCCTACGGCGTGCTGACTGACACGGAACAGCGCGAGATCTACGACCAGGTCGGACACGACAACTACGAGCGCGGCGTGCGTGGCGGTGGCCCGGCCGGCGGTGAAATGGACTACGAGGACATCTTCCGTGGTGGTGGGCCGGGCGGTCGCACGTACACATACACAAGCGGCGGCGGTGGCAACATGCAGGATGTGTTCGAGCAGATGTTCCGCCAGGGCTTCGGCACGGACCGCAGCTGGAGCGGCAGCCCCTTCGGCGGCCAGCACCGTGAACAGTACAGCCGGCGTGGCCGTGACATGCAAAGCGAGCTGTCCATAAGCTTCAGCGATGCCTACCTCGGCAAGAAGGTACGCCTGCGCGATGCGGAGGGCAAGGAGCTGGAGGTCACGATCCCGGGCGGGATCGAGGACGGCGGCAAGGTCAAGCTGCATGGCAAGGGGGAACAGGGTGTCAACGGGGGCCCGCCGGGAGACCTGCATGTCAACGTGCGCATCCAGCCCCACCCGTACTTTGAGCGGCGCGGTGACAACATCTACCTTGACGTGCCGGTGACCTTTGAGGAGGCAGCGCTCGGTGCCAAGGTCGAAGTGCCGACGATGACCGGCAAGGTGCAGATGACGATCCCCGCGGGTTCACAGGGTGGCAGCGAACTGCGCCTGCGCGGTAAGGGATTTCCGCACCTGCGGGGCACGGGCCGCGGTGACCAGATCGTGCGGATCGAGATCGAGGTTCCGAAGGACATCGGTATGCGCGGCCGTGACCTGCTGCGCGAATTCTCAAACCTGACGCAGCAGAACCCGCGGCTCGGGCGCTGGAACTAGGGGATGGTGATGGATCCAAGAGAGCGCGGCGTTTACTCAATCGGCATTGTCTCGCAGATGACCGGCCTGCACGACCAGACGATTCGCCAGTATGAGAAGCTGGGCCTGGTCACGCCGAAGCGCAGTGCGGGTGGTACGCGACGATTTTCAGAGAATGACGTAACCCGCCTTCAGGCGATCAGCTCCCTGACCCGCGACATGGGCGTCAACCTGGCCGGAGTGGAGATCATCCTGCGGATGCGTACCCGCCAGGACGGCCTGCTGTCCCTGATAAATGAGATGTTCAAGCACATGGACAGTGCTACCAGGTCCCGCTTCGAGTCCTTCATCCGTGGGGATGAACCGGGACTGGTGCCGACGGGTGCGGCTGGATTGGCGCGGGTTACCCGAGTCGCAGACAGTGTGCGTATTGAGATCGATGATGACGATATCCTCACGATCAAGCGCGACTGACCTGCCCTGATTTTGCCATTAAGTCAAATCGCGAGAAAATGTACTTCCGGTATGGAAAGGAATCCCGGATTTTTGTATCCTCATTAGGTATCAAGCGGGGCAGCAGGCCTGCCCGACAGGTGAATATATGTGGCAGTGTGCTAAGTGCAACTATTCCAATGTGGATGCAGCCCCCGTCTGCAACAAGTGTCGCGCCGTGAAACCGGTCAGCGATGAGGACCTTGCAGCGAGTACGGGAGGCAACAAGTACCAGATGCAGATGGTTGCCGCGCGCGACAAGGCCGCCGTGGAAGTGCTGGAAAAGAGCTTCAGCCCGAACCCGCCGCTTGAGGACCTGGTCAGCTACTGGGGCAAGTGCACCGACAATCCTGCCAACATCCACCTGGACCTGGCCCGCATCGAGAAGCAGCAGTACGCCCTGCGCGATTCCATCCGCCTGCTGGTGTCCGTGCTGAAGAACCCGCGCGCGCTTGGCAATCCTGAACTGATTGACGATGCCCTGCGCATGCTGAAGAACTGGGACAGGGACTGATTTTCCGCTTTTCACGTTTCCGCTGATTGCCACAGATTAATCCCGGGGTATACTCGGTATTGATCGCTATGGCATTCCCGCAGACAGCCAGATTCCAACACCGGCCCTGGGCCACGCCCAAACACGCGCCGCTGTGCTGTCATTGCTCCGGGCGATGTCGACACTGCTCCTGACAATTCACTTTGAATCCCGCTGAAGGCGGGACAGGCAGCAATCAAACATCAGACCAACCACCACCTGCATGCGCGTGCGCGCATGCGATCCCAAGGAGCAATACATGGAACGCATCTACAACGACGTGACGCAACTTATCGGACATACCCCGCTTGTCAGGCTGAACCGCATCGTCCCCGACGGGGGAGCGGAGATCCTCGCCAAGCTGGAGTTCCAGAACCCCGGCTCGAGCGTGAAGGACCGCATCGGGCTGGCAATGATTGACGCGGCGGAGCGCCAGGGCCTGGTACGGAAGGACACGGTGCTGCTGGAGGCAACCAGTGGCAACACCGGCATCGCCCTGGCGATGGTGGCCGCCTCGCGCGGGCTGAAGCTCGTGCTGACAATGCCCGAAACGATGAGCATCGAGCGCCGGCGCCTGCTGCAGGCTTTCGGTGCCCAGCTGATTCTGACACCGGGTGAAAAGGGCATGCCCGGTGCGATTGCCCGCGCTGAGGAACTGGCTGCCACCGACAGCCGCTTGCTGCTGATGCGGCAGTTTGACAACCCGGCCAACCCGGAGGTCCACCGGCGCAGTACCGCCGAGGAGATCTGGGTGGATACCGCCGGCAGGCTGGACTACTTCGTGGCCGGCGTCGGCACAGGTGGCACGATCACCGGAGTCAGCGAGGTGCTGAAGAAGCGCATACCGGGAATGGCAACCATCGCCGTCGAGCCGGTGGACAGCCCAGTGCTCAGTGGAGGAAAACCCGGCCCGCACAAACTGCAGGGCATCGGTGCCGGCTTCGTGCCGAATGTGCTGAACGCCGGCATCATTGACGGCATCGAGCAGGTTTCTACAGCGGAGGCCGGTGAATTCGCCCGGCGGATGGCACGTGAGGAGGGCATCCTCGTTGGCATCTCATCAGGTGCCGCAGTGGCTGCGGCGGTCCGTATCGCCGGCCGGCCGGAGAATGCCAGCAAGCGTATCGTGGTTGTCATTCCCAGTTACGGGGAACGTTACCTGAGCACCTGGCTGTATGACCAGGTGGAACAACAGGAG
Source organism: Planctomycetales bacterium (assembly GCA_022646745.1). Taxonomy (GTDB): domain Bacteria; phylum 4484-113; class 4484-113; order 4484-113; family JAFGCY01; genus JAHEFU01. The sequence continues at coordinate 2,575,575 of CP060262.1, forward strand.
GGACTGAATGCAGAGACAGTTGGCGCAGTTCAGCATTGATATCGGCACCGGGCAGCGGCTCAGTTCGCTGATCAACTCCAGCGTGGGACGGATCCTCGATGGCAACACAGCCAGCGGACGGGGCAATGTGCGCACGCCATCAGCGGAGACCCTGGAAAGCATCGTGTCCGGACTTGCGGTTGTGCTGTTCCCGGAACTGCATTCCGGCGGCAGCCCACAGCAGAAGCTTGCACAGCAGCTGCGCCTGAGCCTCAGCCAGCTTGGCCTGGAACTGCGCCATGCGCTGGAAAGCAGCCGCGACTATGACGATCCGCGCGAGCTAGAGGGTGAGGTCACCCGCCAGCTTGAGCAGTTCACCGAGGCCCTGCCTGAATTGCGCAGGCTGCTGGCAACTGATGCACAGGCGATCCACGATGGCGATCCATCCAGCCGCAGCAGGCTGGAAGTACTGCTCAGCAGCCCCGGCCTGCTTGCGATGCTGCACCACAGGATCGCACACCAGCTTGAAGGTCAGGGCGTGCCACTGCTGCCGCGCATGATTGCCAGCCTGGCCCAGCGGGCCACGGGAATCGACATCCACCCGGCGGCAAGCATCGGTGAGGGCTGCTTCATCGACCACGGCACTGGAGTGGTGATCGGCGAAACCGCAGTGGTCGGCCGCAATGCGCGCATCTACCAGGGCGTGACGCTTGGCGCGCGCAGCATCCCGCTGGATGAGCAGGGCCGGGCGGTGCGCGGCCTGCGCAGGCATCCGCAACTGGGGGACGACGTGACCATCTACAGTGGCGCGTCCATCCTCGGCCCGGTGGAGATCGGCAGCGGCAGTGTGATCGGCGGCAACGTCTGGCTGACCCGCTCCGTGGAGCCAGGCAGCCGGGTGGTGCAGCATGACCCGCGCACGGTGAAGTTCGTTGCGGGAGGTGGCATCTGATGAGTGCAGGCAGAACCTCAATCCATGCAGGCGAGCCAGGACAGCGATGTCCTGCGGCAGGCCAGCTGTGAACATATAAGGTGTGGCAGGGGTCACATGATAGACTGGCCGTCCGGACAGGCTCCGGACCCATCTGTGTACTTCCCTACCGGGCTGCAGGATCATCATGACTATCAGGATTGCTTCCCCTTCCACGCTTTGCCGTCTGCTTGTCGGACTGCTCATCTGCGCGATGCTTGCGTCCTGCAACGACGGAACCAAGACGGAAGGAGCCGGCGGCAACACTGCGGTCACGATTGACGGCGGCGGAAAGCAGGAAGGAGCAGGATCAGTGGACGCTGAAGGACGCAAGGCCAACCACCTAGCAGGTGAGAATTCGCTCTACCTGCAGCAGCACATGTTCAACCCGGTGGACTGGTACCCCTGGAATGATGAAGCGCTCGACCGTGCGGTTGAGGAGAACAAGCTGATCTTCCTGTCAGTGGGTTACAGCTCCTGCCACTGGTGCCATGTGATGGAGGAGGATGTGTTCGAGGACCAGGCCGTGGCCGACTACCTCAATGAGCACTACATCTGCATCAAGGTGGACCGCGAGGAACGCCCGGACATTGATGCCACCTACCAGCCCGCACTGGCTGGCCTGGCGGGCGAAAGCGGCTGGCCGCTGAACATCTTCCTCACCCCGGCGAAGAAGCCGGTGACGGGCTGCACCTACCGCACCAGCCAGGAGTTCATGGCGCTGGCCGAGCGCGTGACGCAGGTCTGGGAGGAGAACCGCGAGGATCTGCTGGACCAGAGTGACCAGGTGGCCTCATTCGTGGCGATGCTGCCCGAGACCGGTGAAGCAGCGGACATCGACCAGGCTCTGCTGGATGAGATCGTGGCCGCCGCCGGGCCGATCTTCGATGAGACCTGGGGCGGCTTCATGCAGCAGCAGAAGTTCCCCACGCCGGTGCGCTGGCAGTTCATCATGCACTACTTCCGCAAGACCGGCGATGAGAAGGCCAAGCAGATGCTGGTCAAGACGCTGGACGAGATGATGCGCGGCGGACTGTACGACCACATCGGCGGCGGCTTCCACCGCTACACCGTGGATGAGAGCTGGACCGTGCCGCACTTCGAGAAGCTGCTGTATGACAATGCGCAGCTGGCCAGCCTCTACATTGAAGCCGGCGAGCTGTTTGACGACGAGCGCTACCGCTTCGTGGCAAAGGACACCCTGGACTTCATGTTGCGCGAGATGCAGGACCCGCAGGGTGGCTTCTACTCGAGCTTTGATGCCGACAGTGACGGGATCGAGGGCAGCTTCTACTGCTTCACGCCCGATGAGATGGTCACGATCGCCGGGGAGAAGGATGGTGCCGCGCTCAACGCGCTGTTCGGTATCACGCCGGAGGGCAACTTCGCGGACTACCACGGCAAGATTGCCAACGTGACCGTGCTCAGCCGCCGGGCCAAGCCGGAGAAGGTGATGGAGGCCAGCGGCCTGAGCAGCGAGGAAGTGGATGGGCTGTTTGACAAGTACCGCCAGCAGATCCGCGACTACCGTGCCAAGCGCATCCCGCCGACACTTGATAAAAAGGTTGTCACTTCATGGAACGGTCTGACCCTCAGTGCCTTCAGTGCGGCCTACTCGGCCTACGGTGATGACAAGTACAGGGAAGCTGCTGAGGGAATCCGACAGTACATCAGTTCAACGCACATGAAGGGCAATCCGACCGGAGCCCTGTACCGCGCCAGCACCGAGCATGACCCGGTCGGCGATGCGATGCTGGATGACTACGCAAACTTTGCCAACGGCTGCTTCGACCTGTACCAGGCGACTGGTGACGCCGATGCGCTGGCGATCGGTGTCGAGGCCGTGACCTTCGCCAACGAGCACTTCCGCGCGGAGGACGCCGTCTGGTACATGACAGCCGACTACGTTGAGCAGCCGCTCGGACGCCGCATCGAGGTGTATGACACCGTTGAGCCCTGCGGCATCAGCCAGATGCTGAAGGCCCTGCTGAAGGTGGCATCGCTCACCGGTGAGGCGGAGTACTTCGAGACCGTCAGCGCCGACCTGGCGGCCTACCACCTGCAGATTGCCAACTTCGTTGAGGACCCGAACAGCGGCATGCGCTTCTCCAACGGGCTCGAGATGGCCAACTGGCTGGATGCCGCGCTGTTGTCCAACGGGCCGTACTACGAGCTGGTTGTCGCAGGTGACCCGGCGGACCCGGCTACGCAGGAGATGCTGGCGATCGCCCGCAGCGGTGGCCGCAACTACGTGCTGCCGATGCAGGTTCCGGCCGCTGGCCCCGATGCCAACACCCTGTCTCGCCAGCCCGTGCTGCAGGGCAAGCAGCAGGCCGGTGACAAGCCGACGGCCTTCGTCTGCAAGAAGGGATCATGCAATGCGCCGACAAGCGACCCGCAGGAGATGCTGAAGCAGATCAGCAGCGGCTGGGTTCACTGAGCAACCGGCTGCTCGTCAGGCGGGGCTGAGCTGTCCTGCCTGAGCAGGCGGTTGCACCACAGTGCGGTCAGCACCGCCCAGGCCAGCAGGCTGGCCCCGACGATCTGGTGGATGCTGGCACTCAGCACGTAGATGGTCGGCGGGTCCGCTGCGATTTCTGTATGGGTCGCGCTGTAGAGCTGGCCGGCCTTGGCCGCCACTCCGCGACCGACAAGCGCCCAGAAGCCCAGCAGCAGCTGCAGCACAACGATGCCGACGAGGCCGTTGCCAAGCAGTGCCAGCAGGGGCTGCCCCTCATAGCGGTTGGCGATGCGGATGCCGAGGAAGAAGGCATAGCCCACGATCAGCACGGCCAGGGTGATGTGCAGGTGGGTCTGCATGTCGATGTGGCGGATAAGTGAGCCAAGCGTGATCTGCACCAGCAGTGCTCCGACGAGGATGCGTGTCAACAGCTTGTCTGAGGCTGCACCGCGAGCCGCGATCGGTTCAACCGCGGATTTCCATGTCGTGCTGACCAGTGCGGCGATGGCCACGAAGGTGGCAAGCACCGCCTGGGCGAAGGAACCGTGCACGAAGGCCAGGGTCAGGTCATTGAGCTCCACGCGCTTGCCGCCGAAGATGCCCTGCACGATCACCATCAGGAGCACGGTGAATCCCAGCACCTTGACCACGCGGCGTTTGTCCACGAGCGCCAGGTGGACCGCGAGGAAGATCGAGATCAGTCCGACGAGAGTACCGAGCAGGCGGTGGGCATGCTCGTAGTAGATCCCGCCGGTCATGCGCTCCAGCGGGAAGAGGAACATGTTCGTGCCGAAGGAGTTTGGCCAGTCCGGCACTGCCATCCCGGCGCGCTCCGAGGTGAGGATGCCGCCGGCGAACAGCAGGATGTAGGTGGCCGTGGCCGCAGTAATGGCGAAGATGCCTGTCCAGTTGCAGGGAGTACGGCTGCTGCTGTATCCCGCCTTGCCGGCCAGCGCTCCCAGCATGCAGATCAGGCCGTGCGCGATGATCGAAAGCGGCCCCCAGACCGCAATGCTGGGCACGCCTTCCACGTGCTCATTACCGACCACGCTGCCGAGGACCAGCAGGTTCACGATGCCCGCCAGCAGGCCGCTCATCAGGCCACCGGCGGCCCCGCGACCGCTGTAGCGGCCACTGGCCCAGCCGCCGGCCAGCAGGATGCCGATCATGATGAAGAACACGACGGCGGAATGTATGCCGGGCAGCAGGCGGGAGATGTAGCCGCTGGCCCACATCGCCACCACCATTGCAAAGCCGATTGCCAGGATGTCTGAACGGCCCTGCGAACTCCGTTTCACTTCTGCCATGCTTTCCTCCAATCTGGACAGCAAGCATTATCCCACCGGACCGCAGCACTGGCCAGCATGCGGCGGCCGCAGTATTGTGCGGTAAAATAGCCCGGCCACAGGCCTGCCCGGAAGTCCGCTCAGGCCGCATCAGTGCAAGCTTCAGCCTGCAGGGCTGGAGCACCCGGAAGTCTGATCAATGCCACGAGAATCCATCAAGGGGCTGTTCAAGCTGGTTAAGTTCAACCTTAACCTGCTTGTGGTCATCACGACGCTGGTCGGCTTCCTGATCGCCTGCCGCGGGATGGTGCAATACCCGCTGCTCTGGTGGACCGTGGGCGGCACGCTGCTGGCGGCCTGCGGTAGCGCAGCGCTGAACCAGTACATGGAGCGCCACCGCGACGCGAAGATGGTGCGCACCCGCAAGCGCCCGATCCCCAGTGGCCTGTTCAGTCCGGAGGCTGCACTCGCGATCGGACTGCTGACGGGGCTGAGCGGAGTGGTGATGCTGGCGATCATGGTCAACTGGCTGACCGCCTTCCTCGCGCTGCTGACCCAGCTGATCTACCTGCTGTGGTACACCCCGATGAAGATCCGCAACCCGCTGAACACGTTGGTGGGCGGCATCTGCGGGGCGATCCCGCCGATGATGGGATTCAGTGCAGTCTACGGCTACCTGCCGCTCGGAGCCTGGCTGCTGGCGGCATTTCTGTTCGTCTGGCAGATCCCGCACTTCCTCGCCCTGAGCTGGATGTACCGCGAGGATTACAAGCACGGCGGCTACCAGATGCTCCCGGCCCAGGATCCGACGGCACGCTTCACTTTCCCGATCATGCTCTACTACAGCCTGATCCTTCTGCCGATCGGCCTAAGCCTTACTGTCTTCGGCTACAGCGGCTGGTGGTACGGATATGGCTCGCTTCTGCTGGGAGCTGCTCTGGTCTACCTCGGATACAAGCTGGTGCGCGGCAAGCAGTACATGGACGCGCGCCGCTTGTTCTTCGCCACGGTGATCTACCTGCCGCTTATGCTGCTGCTGATGGTGCTGGACATCCAGCCCCATGGCCAGTCCGGCAATTTCCCGCCGGACACTGCTAGCATAAGTGGGGAAGCAGGTAGCAGCCCGGCGACTGATCAGTACTGAGCCGGAGCTGACAACGCAACGGGCAGGTAACCCAAGGGATGAGCAAGCGAAGGGCAGATAACGGAAGCAGGCAGCTGGCCGTGCGCCTGGCGGGCTTCACGGCAATTGCCATCCTTCTCCTACTCCTGCTGTCAATGCGCCTGCCGGAACCCGTCTCCTTCAAGCTAAGCCAGGCAAGCCGCATGAACGGCTTTTCACTGGCTGATCTGCTGGTGCCTCGTGAGCATATCCAGTCCCAGGAATTGACGCGGGACGAAATCGTACCGCTGGACATGCCTGAGGTCGTGGATGCCGAGGGCCTGGCGGAATTTAACTTCGACCGGCAGGCAGCCGGGCACTCTGAATTCCTCGATGGCCCGGACCGCATAGTCGGGCTTGAGCTCAACGGTGAGAGCCGGGCCTACCCCGTTTCACTGCTTGCCATCCACCAGGTTGTCAATGACGAGCTGGGTGGTGTCCCGCTACTGGTCAGCTACTGCCCATGGTGCGATGCCGTGCTGGTATTCGACCGCCGGGTCGGGGAGGACGCCCTGATGTTTGCCGCCAGTGGACTGCTGTACAGCTCGAACATGCTGATGTATGACCGCACGGAGCGCCGCGGGCAGGAAAGCCTGTGGTGCCAGCTGCAGGGCCGGGCGGTCAGCGGGCCGCAGGCCGTGGCTGGCGCGACGCTCAGCATGCTGCCGGCGGAACTGCTCAACTGGGCCGGCTGGCTGGCAATCCACCCGGACACTGGGGTGGCAGTGGAGCGCGATGCCAAGCAGGGCCCGCTGGAAGTTGATTTCGACGCATACTACCTTGAAGCCAAGCTGCGCTACCCGGCCTGGCCCCAGCTGCCTGGCAGCAGCCCGCTGCATGCCTTTGAGCGTGTGGTCGCTGTTGGCAACGACGACAGCTGGACGGTGTACCCGCTGCGCCAGCTTGAACGGGAACTCGGCAGCGGCAGCTGGCAGGAGATGAATGGCGCCGTTTTCTCCCTGTGCGGGCCTGCGGAGCAGATTCCGGCAGCCGTGCGCGTAGTGCCGGCGGATGGGGCGGATGTGCGCATCGCCTATTCGCTGTGGTTCGCCTGGTATGCGATGCATCCTGAGAGCGAGATCTTCCCCGTGCTGGAATGAGGCCGGGCCTGCATCCGGTGGGATAATTGGGCGTCAGGGATGGACGCATGAGCACTGAACAGGACAACTCCGGCACTTCACCCGAACAGGGCAGGACGCTTGAGGTCGGCGGCCTGTGGTGGCTGTGGCTGCTGGTCATCGTGGCAATGCTGGCGATGCTTATCCGGATCCTTCTGCCTGTCGCCCAGCAGGGCCTTGGCAGCGACCCCGCTCAGGTGCTGAGCCTGGACGACTATGGTTACGACACTGCAAACCAGCTGCCTGGCAGCGGGGTGCTGACCCCATCCGGGCTGAAGCGGGACCAGATCCGCGCCCTGAGTGCACCACCGGTGGTGGCAGGCAGTGAAGTGCCCGCCATCAACAAGCAGGAGCGGCGCTTGTACCATCGCAAGTTCATCGTCAGCGGCGACAGGGTGGTCGGTGTCAGCCTCAATGGCGAGGAACGGGCCTACCAGATCAACATCCTCAATTACCATGAGATCGTCAACGACGAACTGGGCGGTGTGCCGATCGCGATTGTCTACAGCCCGCTGTGCGATGCCGCGACCGTGTTCCGCCGCGATGTGAGTGGCAACACACTTGAGTTCGGCAGCAGCGGCCTGCTGATCAACTCGAACATCGTGATGTATGACCGGCAGGACAGCCCCAGCCAGAGCAGCCTGTGGAGCCAGCTCCAGTTGCGGTCCGTGGCCGGGCCAAAGGCCGGTACGGATCTGCAGCTGGTTCCAAGTGCGCTGACACACTGGGGGGACTGGGTTGCGGCGCATCCGCAGACGACACTGATGGCACGCGAAACCGGCGAGCCCCGTGACTACAACACGAACCCCTACCTGCGTTACTTCGAAATGGGTGAGCTGCGATTCCCGGTGGAGCCCTTGCCGCCCGCTGGTGGCATGGCATTGATGGACCGGGTGATTGCCATCCGTTCAGGGGACGGCTGGAATGTGTATTCGTTTGACAACGTAAAGGAAAAGGCCGGTGAGAGCGGCGCGTTTGGCTGGCAGGGCATGCAGTTCAGCTACATTCCCTACAGCAACACGCTTGATCCTCCGGGAGTAGTAGTAACAGATGATGCTGGCAACTATCTGGATTCCATCAGCACTTTCTGGTTCGCGTGGTATGCAATGCACCCGGACAGCGTAATCAGCAGCCTGGGAGACTGATCAGTTCAGGAAACGGGCGCTGAGCATCACGACGAACAGCCCGACCCACATCACCGTAAGGAAGTGCCAGTAGATGGTCGTGCTGGTCACGGCCTGGTGGCTTTCCTCGGAGTAGCAGTCGCGCCTGGCGGCGAGGTAGAGCACCACAAGCGGGATCACGCCACCGAGCAGGTGGGCGGCATGCAGGGCCGTCAGCATGAAGAAGGTGCCGCTGAACAGGGTATGGGCAGCCTTGAACTCCATGCCTGAAGTGATCACGAGGTAGCTGTACACCTGCAGGATGTAGAACAGCACGGACAGCACGAAGGTGCCCAGCAGGCCATTCTTCAGGTTGCCAACACTGGCACGGCGGATGCTGTTGAGCGCGTACTGCATCGTGCCTGAGCTCACGAGGATGACGAGTGTGCTCATGTAAAGTGCGGAAGGGAAGGGGGCGGAATTGGGTGGAAGCCATTCCTGCGAATGCATGTGCCGGATCACGAGGTAGCCGACAATCACGGACAGGAACCCCATCGTACCGGAAATGACACCGAGGTACATGCCCATGGTCGCAGCGGTCATCGGCAATCTGCTGGGCCGGCTGTCGTCCATGTTCAGCTCAGTATGGAGCAGGCTCAATGGGCCGCGGCTCCGGCATCCTCACTCTCCGCTGCCGGTTGTTCTTCGCCTGCCTCGCTGGTGTGCAGGCTCTTGCCCTGGTGCGCATTCTGGTAGGCCTTGCGCGGTTCCTCGTACATCGCCTCCTCGCTGCCGCCCGCTGCGCCAAGCTTGTCAGCCTCGTAGGGGAGGATGTCGCGACGGTAGGTGGCCGTATCAAGAGAGGCAAAGCCGAAGAACACGGCAACAAACAGGATGCCAGCCAGGAATATGTAGCCGTTGAATGGGCGGTCATAGCGCAGGTGCATGAAGTACAGCGCAACGAGCAGCGCCTTGACGGTGGCAATGCCCATCGCGATCATCATGCCGCTGGCTCCGGGCAGCTTTCCGGAAAGGGCCACGGTCAGGATCGTGAGGGCGACTAGTGCACCAAAGACCATGAACAGCTGCGGCAGCGGGCTGACGTGCCCGACTGTCGGATGTCCCGGCTCATGATGATGACTCTTGTTGCTCATATCAGGTGTCTCCAGTGCTTGCCGCTAGTCCACAAGGTACAGCAGCGGGAACAGGTAAATCCAGATCAGGTCGACAAGGTGCCAGTACAGGCCGACCAGGTCAACCGGTGTGTAATAGGTCGAGTTGTATGCACCACGCGCGGAGAACACGAAGATCGTGAAGATGCAGATGATGCCGATCACGACGTGGATACCGTGCAGTCCGGTCATGATGAAGTAGATGCTGAAGAACAGGTGCGCCTTGGCCGGCTGCGGGAAGGAATGCGCTGCCGCTTCCTTCTGTTCCTCCGGTGCATTCAGGTCAAAACCTGATGGTCCTTCCGGGGCCAGCGCAAACTGCGAGCTCGGGACGGCCATTGAGGCATTCATGGTGGATGTACCGCCTGCCGCCTCAGCCGCCATGGCATCCTCGCTGACAGCCTGTGCATCGGCGACCGCTTCAGCCATGCTGTGGGCTTCATCTCCGGAAGCTCCGTGCTCTCCGCCATGCTCATCGGTCTGCCAGACATAACGGTCGCCATAAAGCGTGCCGTGGTGGATCTTGGCGCTGTACTCGAAGTACTTGATGATGAGGAAGCCGAATGCGCAGAGCATCGTCAGCGCAAGCATCGTCAGCAGGGTCTTCTTCTGGCTGAGCTGTGCGGCGCGCACGCCCCATGCCATCGTGAGGCTTGAGGTCAGCAGGATCAGCGTGTTCAGTGCTCCGAGCTGCTTGTCAAGGAACTGGTGCCCGTAATGGAAGATCTCGGGGTTATGCGTACGATAGATGATGTACGCGCAGAACAGCCCCGCGAAGATCATGATCTCCGTGACGAGGAACAGCCACATGCCCATCTTGTCCGAGTCGAACTGCTGAACCTCGTTCTCGAAGTGATGGTGCACGTGTGAAGGATGATCGTGATGCGACATCGTCAATAACTCCTGTGTTACTCGGCGTGGTCCTCGTCAACGACTGACGGGCGCACCTTAACGTAACCGCCTTCCTCGTCACTCCACTGCCAGGACTCCACATCGTAGGGGTCACCGGCGTCGGGGGTATCCTCGAAGTTGAACGTGATCGGCGGAGTGGAGGTTTCCCACTCCAGTGTTGCGCCACCCCAGGGGTTGCGCGGGGCGAGCTTGCCCTTGCTGAGGGATGAGATCAGCGCATATGCAGCGAGCAGGAAGCCGATCATCTGCATGTAGGCGCCAATCGTTGAGATCTGGTGGTAGATCTGCCAGTCCGGCATCGCCTCGTAAAGGTGGTAACGGCGCGGCATGCCCAGCGATCCCAGCGGGAACTGGCTGAAGAAGGTCACGTTGAAGCCGATGGACACCAGCCAGGCGGCGAAGCGTGCAACCTTCTGGTTGTACATGCGGCCAGTCATCTTCGGCCACCAGTAGTGGATGCCGGCGACGAAGGCGAACAGGGTGGAGCCCATCATCGTGTAGTGGAAGTGGGCGACCACGAAGTAGGTGTCGTGCAGGTGGATGTCAGTGGCAAGCGTTGCCAGCGGCAGGCCAGTCAGGCCGGCGATCGCGAAGATGAACATGAAGGACAGGGTGTAGATCATCGGCGTTGCCAGGTTGATCGAGCCCTTGTACATCGTGGTCAGCCAGTTGAACATCTTCACCGCGGAGGGGATCGACACGCTGAAGGTCAGCGCGCTGAACACCATGTTCATCAGGTTGGACTGGCCACTGGTGAACATGTGGTGACCCCACACGATGAAGCTGAAGATGGCGATCGCGATCGAACTGTAGGCGATGAAGCGGTAGCCGAAGATGTGCTTGCGGCTGAAGGTCGAGACGAGCTCGGAGATCACGCCCATCGCGGGAAGGATCATGATGTAGACGGCGGGGTGGCTGTAGAACCAGAAGAAGTGCTGGAACAGAACCGGGTCACCACCGAGCGCCGGGTTGAAGATGCCGATGTGCATCACGCGCTCCACGATCAGCAGCAGCAGGGTGATGCCAAGCACCGGGGTGGCCACGATCTGGATCAGCGCGGTTGAATACAGCGCCCACAGCAGGAGCGGCATCTTGAACCAGGTCATGCTGGGCGGACGCATCTTGTGGATCGTCACGATGAAATTCAGGCCGGTGAAGATCGAGCTGAAGCCGAGGATGAAGGCCGCGGATGTGATCAGCACAACCGGGGTCTGGGTCTGGATCGAGTACGGTGTGTAGAAGGTCCAGCCGGTATCGATACCACCGAGGCCAAGCACGAGCAGGGCCATCACCAGGCCGATCACGTACAGGTGGTAACTCAGCAGGTTCAGGCGCGGGAAGGCCACATCCTTGGCCCCGAGCATCAGCGGCAGCACGAAGTTGCCAAGTGCTGCCGGAATGCCGGGGATCAGCACCAGGAACACCATGATCGCGCCATGCAGCGTGAACACGCGGTTGTACTGGTCGCTGGTGAACATCAGCTGGCCGGGGGTGAACAGCTCTGTGCGGATCAGCATAGCGAACACGCCCCCGAGGAAGAAGGCGGTCAGGATGCTGCACATGTACATGATCCCGATGCGCTTGTGGTCCAGCGTGAAGAACCACGAAGCGAAGCCCTTGGTGGCATTGAGGTAATTCACCTCAGGGTGCACTGGGCTGGTCAGGATGCTCTTGACGGTCTGTCCGGTACTCGACATTTCTAACCTACTCCTGGTTGCCGCTAGCGGCATCACTGGCCGCGTCGCCTGCGGCGGCACTCTCTGCAGAGTTGCCGTCATCAACGTTCATGGCTTCACCGGACGCTTCCCCACCGGGTTCGGGCGTCTGGCGAAGTGCCTCCTTGACGTCTTCCGGAACGTTGCTGCTCAGGGTCTTGATGAAGGCAATGATGTCATTGATCTGATCATCCTTGATCTTGCCCTTGAACGTGGGCATCACGCCCTGGAAACCGGAGTGGATCTTGGCCATCGGGTCAAGGATCGACTCGCGGATGTAGTTCTCGTCCATGTCCACAGTGGCACCACCGTCAACGTTGACCTTGCTGCCGAAGGCATCGACGAAGGTCGGTCCGGTGATGGTCACCTTGTCCTTGGTGTCATGGCACTGGACACAGCCGAAGATGTTGTAGTAATACTCACCGTTCTCCGCAGGTGAATAGGGTGAGCGGTCCTTCAGCTTGGTGAGGTATGCCTCGAATTCAGGCTGGCTCTGTACGACCACCTTGTTGAGCATGCTCGAGTGGTCCTTGCCGCAGTACTCGGTGCAGAAGATGTCATACGTGCCGGCCTTGGTGGCCTTGAACCAGACCTTGGTGTAACGGCCGGGCACCACGTCCTGCTTAACGCGGAACTGAGGAATGTAGAAGCTGTGCAGCACATCCTTTGATTCCATGATCAGGACGACGTCAGTGTTCTCCGGCACATGCAGGTAAGCCTCGGGAACGGCCTGACCCTGGTCATCGACCATCTTTCCGCCACTGCGGCCGCCATTCGGGTAGACGAAGCTCCACGTCCACTGCTGCGCCTCAACGCGGATCTGGTATGCGTTGGCAGGCGGGGAGGTCAGGTGCATGTAGCCCTTGAACCCGTACCAGAATATGACGATGACAAGTGCGAGGGGAATCAGGATCCAGGACAACTCCATCGGGAGGTTGTGATGCGGTGTGTGCTCGGCCTTGGGATGGATGCCCTTGTGGTACTTCACGACGAACCAGAAGGTCAGTCCCATCAGCAGCACGAAGAAGAACACCATGATCCAGTAGATGATGTAGAACGAAAGGTCCACACCACCAGCTGCAGTTGATGCCTGTTCCGGCAGCCAGAAGGTCTGGCCCCGGCCCTCCTGGAGGGCTAGGTGCAGGCTGCTAGCTGTTGCGGTTGCAAAGTTCATTGAATTTTCCTCGTCTACGAGGTCCCCTCAACAGGACCATTGTTCCTAGGTTTGCGCTTGATGCGCTCGGCCGCCCAGTACCCTCCAAGGAAGACCAGGAAGGCCATGGCGAAAAGTGTCAGGAAAACGCGGCTGATGTTCCACGCCTGTGCGGCGTAGGAACCTGCTTCCGCGTCGTAATGGAAGCAGTAAAGGAAAACCTTGTCTACGGTGGTTCCGATCCGGCCCTCTGAAGCCTCAATGATCGAATACTTGAGGGTGGCCGGCTTGAAGGCGACGCCGTATAGGTAGCGTGCCATCCGCCCATCCGGGGTCAGCACAAATGCCGCAGCCTGGTGGCTGTACTCATTGCGCTCCTCGATGTACTCGTATCCAAATCCGATGGCCTGGCACAGCGGGGTGATCGACTCGTCATCCCCCGTCAGGATGTGCCATTCGGCGGCTCCGGCAGGCATGCCGTAGCGGCCGATGTAGTTGTCCATCTTGGCGCGGGCCATATCCGGCGTCTCACCATCAACGAAGCTGATGGTCAGCATGTTGTACTGGTTCTCACCCATCTCAGCCTGTGACAGGGCGTCGAACGTGCCGTTCACCACGAGGGTGCAAAGCATCGGGCAGTTCAGGTAGACCATGTTGACCAGCACCGGCTTCTCTTCATTGAAGTAGTCGGCCAGCATGACTTCCTTCCCGTTCTCGTCCCTGAACTTCAGGTCAAGCGGGATGTGCTCATCCAGGTGCTCAACGATTTCAATGTTCTGCACTTCGTCGGGCACCTTGTCATTGATCTGAGCACGCACAGGCGCGGCCAGCGCAAGGCCGGCTGCCATTGCCAGGATCACCGCCTGGCCTGCCCGTCTGTAGCTATTCTCAATAAACATAGGTATCAATACCCTAGTGCTGCCCGGATTCAGCTCCCCTGGCCGTGCCAGGTTCCGCAAGCGCCACACCTTCCGGCTCACCTTCGGCAGGTGCGCAGGGGTTGGCGGCTTCATCGTTTGCGCAGGGATTCTCACCTTCAGCGGCGGCACAGGGATTGGCCGCCGTGGCCGGATTGCCGTTGATCAGCATCGCGGGCTGCGGCGGATTGCGCTGCAGGTTGATCAGCTCGCGCAGGGCCAGCTTCTTCGCTTCGTCGATTGTCACGCTCACGCGGCCCTGGTCAGCGTCAATCACAGTGAACTCATTGAGGCGGGCACGCTGGGCCTCACGCGTCGCATTCAGCGTCGCGGCCTCGGAATGGTAGATCTTGATGTCGTTCTCGTGGCTGGCGGTCTTGCCGAAGATGCCAACGAGCCAGGCAGAGATCGCGATGCAGAAGAAGAAGAATGCGATCGACACTCCCCAGATGGTGGGCATGCCGAGGTCTTCACCGATGTCGTGGTTCTCCACATCGTCGTGATCGTGCCCGTCGTGCTTAACCTTGTAATCACTCATTGCTTTCGACCTAGACCTTCACGTTGTCAAACTTCAGTGACTTGGCGATCTGCGGGTCGCCAAGCGGGGCGATCGGGTTCTTGCCGGCGGTGACCATGAAGGCCCCGAACCAGAAGCAGCCGATTGCCAGCAGACAGATGATCTCAGAGATGTCGAAGGCCGCACCAAGGCCGCCTCCGGGCTGTACACCGGTAATGCGCTGGTACTCCGGCACCACCTGGTAGAAGTGGTCCAGCCAGTGCAGCACGAGCATCCAGACGGCGCCAACGGCAAGAAGCCCGTTGTGGCGCTTGATGTAACGGCTGATGAAGAATGCGAAGGGCAGTGCGAAGTGCCCGAACAGCATCAGCCAGGACAGCGGGGTCCAGTCAGCATTCTGCCGGATATGGAACCAGCGGGTCTCCTCCGGGATGCTCGCATACCAGATCAGCATGTACTGGCTGAATGCGATGTAACCCCAGAAGAACACGAACGCGAACAGGAACTTGCCGAAGTCATGGTAGTGCTCAACCGTCACGGCTTCCTTCAGGCGGCCGGTGCTCTGCAGCCACTTGAACATCAGGATCATGGTCGAGAAGAAGCCGATCATGGCGCCAGCGAAGTAGTACACGCCGAACATCGTGCTGAACCAGATCGGGTCGAGCGACATGATCATGTCGATCGCGAAGAAGGTCATCAGCAGGAAGCTGAACACCAGGCCGGGAGCGCTGAGCTGCCACATGCGCATGGTGCCACGGTCCTTCTCATCTCCGTCCGGCTGGTTGTCCTGCTTGAGCGAGCCATTGAGCAGGATCGCGCGGCCGAACAGGAAGAACGCGGCGAAGTAGATGAAGTAGCGGATCGCGAAGAAGGTCGTGTTGAGGTACGCCTCCTTGTTCTGCACGATCTGCTGCTCTGCACCGTGGATCCAGCTGCCGATGTTGACCCATTCATAGACCTCAACCTTTCCGGTGAGGACCATGATCAGGATCGGCAGGCCCGCAATGCCCATCATCCACAGCGATCCCGCGAAGAACTCGGGGATGCGGCGGATCACCACGCTCCAGGAGGCACGGGCCACATGGTTCACCAGGGTGAACAGCAGGGCGCCGATGCTGATGCTCGTGAAGAACACGTAGTTGTGGATATACGAGAAGAAGAAGCGCTGGTGTTCGTCAGCACCGCTCATCAGGTATCCGATGGCAAACAGCACGACGGCGACCACAAGCGCGATCGGGCCGATCTTGGCAAGCTCACCCATGAAGGGGTTGTCCTTCCTGAGCTGCTCGGGAGTTATTCCATGTGAATGAGCCATGGCGCTAACCGTTGCCTCCATCTGCTTCTGCCTGATTTGCCGTATCCGGCTGTGCATCGCCTGCAGGTGCATCACCCTCAGCCGCAGTTCCTTCGGCAGCATCGCCACCGTCAGCTGCGGTGTCAGGTGCAGCCTGCTCTACCGGCGGAGCAGCGCTGCGGTTGGCCTCAATCTGCTTGATGAGGTTATCGCGATGCTCCTGGTCCACGTCCGTCACCGGGGTCCACTGGCTGGCCTGCAGCGTACGAATGTACGCCACGATGGCCCAGCGGTCCTCCACCGGAATCTGTGACTTGTAGGAAGGCATCGTGCGGATGCCGTTAGTGATCGTGTTGAAGATGTGGCCGACCGGGCGGTTGCGCAGCTCATCACTGTGGTAAGAGAGCGGCGTGACCCATGACATACCGCGATGGTTGCCGCTGAGCATCAGCTCGGATGCCCGCTTCTCAACCATGCCGTCGCCATAGCCGGCTTCGCCGTGGCAGACTGAGCAGTAGATGTTGTAGCGGTCCTGGCCACGGTCGATCAGCGCCTCGCTGATCTGGATCTCATCCGGGAAGCTGGTGACGAACTTGTCACCGACGGTTCCGCGGTAGTAGTGGTCATCCTCACGCAGCATCCCGACGGGAATGGTCCCATCCGGCCAGCTGCGCATCACGCGGCCGTCCGCGAAGTCCGGGTTGTACTGCTGGGGATTCCAGCGGTACTGGTTGTCCATGTCCGGAATGATGGACGGGCGGGGCTGGCGCCAGTGCAGGTTGCGGTGGGCGTAGACGACGCTCAGCGGAACCAGCGAGAAGTTCGCCAGGATGATCGCCGCCCAGATGTAATTGCGCGGGACGCGGGACCAGTTGATGAATGGTTCGACCTTGGGGGCCTGGTGCTTCTTGTCTGCCATGTCAGTCCTCCAGCACCTCGAGATAGGTTCCCTTCAGCCCCGAGAGCATGTCGCGGGTCTTGCCGACATCGAACTTCGGATCCTCGGAGCTGATGCTGATGAAGAACTTGTCATCAGTCACCTGCCCGAAGCGCTCGCTGTACATCGTGAAGTGGTTGTACTGCGGCAGCCTGTTGACACCGAGCATCCCGAAGAAGGAAGCGAAGGCGGAGAACAGGATCGTCAGCTCGAACATCACGGGGATGTTAGCCGGGACGCTCCAGAAGGGCTTGCCGGAGATGAAGTACTGGTAGCCGGTCACCACATTGCCCTGGTGCACCACCGCGTTCATCCACCACTGGATGAACAGGCCGGTCAGCAGGCCGGTGAATCCGCAGGCCAGCACGATCCACTGCACGTGCGAGGGCTTCGCGCCCATCGCGTGGTCCAGGCCATGCACCGGGAACGGCGTGTGGCAGTCCCAGTTGCTGTAGCCCGCATCACGCACCTTCTCAGCGCCATGCGTCAGGTCGTCAACGTTGTCGAACTCAAGGAGGTAGCCAAGCAGCTTGCGCCCCTCCGTCGGTTCCTCAATCGTCATTGTCTTTGCCTCTGTCTGGCTCATGCCTTGGCCTCCGCAGCTGCATGTGCGCCATGGCCGGGGTGAGCCTCAGGCAGGACGCCCTTCACCTCGGCGATTGCCACGATCGGCATGTAGCGGCAGAACAGCAGGAAGAAGAAGAAGAACAGTCCGAAGCTGCCAGCCAGGGTGCACAGGTCCACCCAGGTCGGCGTGTAGTAATCCCAGCTCGAGGGCAGGAAGTCGCGGCTCAGGGATGAGACGACGATCACGAAGCGCTCGAACCACATGCCGATGTTCACAAACACCGACACGATCCACATCACCCAGAGGTTCGTGCGGGCCTTCTTGAACCAGAAGACCTGCGGGATGAACACGTTGCAGGTGACCATGATCCAGTACGCCCAGGCGTAGGGGCCGGTGGCGCGGTTCTCGAAGGTGAAGGTCTCGAGCGGGTTGCCGCCGTACCATGCGATGAAGAACTCCATCGCGTAGGCGTAACCGACGATCATGCCGGTTGCCATGATGATCTTGTTCATGTGGTCGAAGTGCTGCAGCGTGATCAGGTTCTTCAGGCCGAAGAGCTCACGTGCCGGCACCGCGAGGAACACCACCATCGCGAATCCGCCGAAGATGGCGCCCGCCACGAAGTAGGGCGGGAAGATCGTGGTGTGCCAACCAGGCAGCTGGGAGGTGGCGAAGTCGAAGGACACCACTGAGTGCACGGAAAGCACCAGCGGAGTTGCCAGCGCGGCCAGCAGCAGATAGGCCTTTTCATAATGGATCCACTGGCGGTTGGAACCTCGCCAGCCCAGAGCGAACAGGCCATAGACGATCTTACGGACCTTGGTCTTGGCACGGTCGCGGAAGGTTGCCAGATCAGGCACCATGCCCATGTACCAGAACAACAGGGAGGTCAGCAGGTAGGTCGTGATCGCGAACACGTCCCACAAAAGCGGGCTGCGGAACTGCGGCCAGAGCTGCTGCTGGTTGGGAATCGGGAAGATCCAGTAGACCACCCAGACACGTCCGACGTGCACCAGCGGGAAGATACCGGCGGCGAACACGGCGAAGATCGTCATCGCCTCGGCGAAGCGGTTGATGCCTGTCCTCCACTTCTGGCGGAACAGGTAGAGGATCGCTGAGATCAGGGTGCCGGCGTGGCCGATACCGATCCAGAACACGAAGTTCACGATTGCGAAACCCCAGGCGACCGGAGTGTTGACACCCCAGACACCGACACCGGTTGAGATCAGGTATGCCAGCATGGCGAACAGCAGGCCGAAGAGCATCACGGCGCCGGCGAAGGCCACATACCAGGCCTTCGGGGCGGAGGGGTGCTCCGCCACGCGCGCAACGATCTCCGTGATGTTGCCAAAGGTCTTGCCCCCGGTTACGAGGGGCGGCTGGCTGATCTGGTCCCTGGTGTTATCCAGTTCAGTGCTCAGCTGGCTGAGCGGTTTGGTTAAAGTCTTCGCCATATGGATTCCTAGTGCTCTGCCTCGTGGGATGTTGCCTGCTCGCCGTGGCCTTCGTCATGGCTCTCACCATGGCCGCCGCCGTGGCCGCCTGCATGCCGCGCCTGGTCCGCTGCCAGCTCAGGACTGCCATCCGCGAAGTTGCGGACGCGTGCCATGTAGCGGGTGCGGGTGCGGTTGCTCAGCTCGGCAAGGATCTCGTAAGTACGGCCGTCCGCATGGCGCTTGGAGACTTCGCTCTCTGGCATGCTGAGGTCGCCGAACACAATTGCATCAGTCGGGCAGGTCTGCTGGCAGGCCGTGCGGATCTCGCCATCCTTAAGGTCGCGGCCCTGGACCTTCGCCTTGATCTTGGCATGCTGGATGCGCTGCACGCAGTAGGTGCACTTCTCCATCACGCCTCGGCTGCGCACCGTGACATCGGGGTTCTTCACGAGGCGCTCGGTATCGCTGATGTTCTTCTGGTAGTTGAAGTAGTTGAAGCGGCGGACCTTGTACGGGCAGTTGTTGCTGCAGTAACGGGTTCCGACGCAACGGTTGTAGACCATGTCATTCAGGCCCTCGTCGCTGTGCACGGTGGCGGCGACGGGGCAGACCTGCTCGCAGGGGGCATTCTCGCACTGCTGGCAGGCGACGGGCATGTGCACGGACTGCGGGTTGGCGACGTCTCCGGAGAAGTAGCGGTCAACGCGGATCCAGTGCAGCTCACGGCCCTCGATCACACGCTGCTTGCCGACGACCGGGATGTTGTTCTCGGCCACGCAGGCCACGATGCAGGCACCACAGCCGGTGCAGGCATTGAGGTCGATCGACATGCCCCAGCGGTGACCGGTGTACTGCGGGGACACGAACAGCTGGGTATCCGCCGGCTCATGCACCATATGCTGTGCGAAATCAGGCTGCTCCTTGTAGTAGCGGAAGTCAGCCTCGCGGATCAAGGTCGGGATACGGCGCTCGCGCTCCTTGGCACCGAGCTCGTCGATCGCATGGTGGTCCTGCACGGAGGCAAGCACCATGCTGCGGCCGGCCTTGCTAAGCGCACCGCCCTGCAGGTAGTTCGGGTTTGCATTGTCACGCAGCATGAAGATGTCTGAACCGACACCGTCGGCAATGCGGCCGATGCGGTTCTGGCCATAACCCATCGCCAGGCTGACGGAACCCTCCGCCTGCCCGGGCAGGATCACGATCGGCAGCTGCGTCTTGACGTTGCCGATGGCCACGTTGACGACGTCTCCGTCCTTCACGCCCAGTTCACCGGCATCCTTGAAGCTGACGACCGCGGCGTTGTCCCAGGTGAGCTTGGTCACCGGGTCCGGTGCCTCCTGCAGCCAGCCATTGTTGGCAAAGCGGCCATCGAGGATGCAGTTGTCAGGGTAGAAGGACAGCTCAAGCCCCTGGGCCGCGGGAAGCTCGCCCAGCGAGCTGATCGGGCCCATGCCGAGAGAGAAGTTGCCTTCCTCGGTATGGGAGGCCATCCGCACGGCGCTGACACCGTCGTGCAGCACGCGGCGCCAGTCGGCCTCGGCATCCATGCTGCCACTGAGGGACGTGAAGGTGTCCATCACGATGTCGTGTGCCCGGCGTTCATCACCGGCGCACAGCGCAAGCAGTTCGATTGCGCTCATGCCATCGTACAGCGGCTCGATCAGCGGCTGCATGATGCTGTAGCTGCCGTCCCAGCTGTAGGCATCGCCCCAGCTCTCGAGGTACTCGGCGCGGGGGACGACCCAGCCGGCATGGCCGCTGGTGACATTGGCATGGCTGGTCAGGTGCACCACGTTGTCAAGCTGCCCGAGGAGCTCGACAAGGCCGGAATCAGCCGGGGCGTTGAATACGGGGTCGCCGCCGATGATCAGCAGGTTCCTGACGCCGCCACTGACGGCGCTCTTCAGTTCGCTGAAGGCCAGCGAGTGGCTGTAGCGTTCCTGCACCGGGTCCTCAACGTAGTTCACCGTGTAGCCGGTGTTCTGCATCGCCTCATTGATCATGGCGGCGAGGATGTGCACGGGGGCGGGCTGGCGGGCACCGACGGTGACGACGGCCTTGCCCTTGAGGGAGATCAGGTCTGAGGCCAGCAGCTTGATGCCTTCCATCGTCGAGGCATCAAGGCTGACGGAGCTGAACTGCTGCAGGACTCCGGAGAGGTTCTGAGCGTTCGGCGGAAGCGGATGGCGCTTGTTCACAAATATCTCGGCAGCCAGTGCGGCAAGCGCTGCACCGATATGGGCACTGCGCAGCGGCCGACGGTGGTCGGCATTAGCGCCGGTCACGCTCATGGCTGACTCGAAGCTGTACAGTCGCAGGGGTGCACCACGCTTGAGATCGCGCGCGGCGGCGAACTGCTTGCTGTACATCACGGATGCCGGATGGCTGAACAGGAAGTCATCGTCAAAGCTGGCAACCACGCTGGCGTTGCTCATGTCCATCACGGGATGACAGGCGCGGCCAAACAGCAGCTGCATCGCCTCACGCTCGTTGTCTCGTGAGACGGGCTCATACTCGAACCACTTGATCCGGCTGCCCAGGCGGTTGCGCAGGGCCTGTACGGTGGGGGAGCTGCTGGACTCGGTGAGCACGGCGAAGTCACCGGCGAACACCCGGTTGTTCTCGACCCAGTTGACGAACGCACTGCGGTCACGCTGCGTCTCAGCACCGGCGCTGCGGTCCACGTAGGACTTCAGGCGATCGATGTCATAGACGTTCAGCACACTGGCCTGGTGCAGGGAGCTCGCGCCTCCCAGGCTGGCAGGATGGCGCGGGTTGCCATCGACCTTGATCGGGCGACCGTCATAGCTGGTTGCCAAAAGGCCAGTGCCGTAGCCGAACAGTTCCATGGTGGTCGCGAACTGCACCGGGGTGCCGGGGGTCAGACCCTCGGGCCGGTTGGCAAACGGGGCGATCTTCTCGCGCGGCCAGGTGCAGCCCGTGATGCCAATGCCGGCCAGGGCCAGCGAGGCACCCATCACGCGCAGGAAGTCACGGCGGGTAGTGTCGTTGACGGCTTCCGTTGCCACCGCGGAGAACTCCCGCTTCATCATCTCCTCGTACTCAGCGGATCCGGCAAATTCATTCAGGCTGCGCCAGTAGGTGCGGCCGCTGCCCTTGATCTGCTTACGGGAAATGACACTGCTGTTCTTTATCGATGACATGTGGAGCAGTTCACCTTGGGATTAACTTGATACTCTTTCGCAAGTTCGCTGCAGGCATCCATGATGCCGGACTCGGTCTTGATGCCGAGCACTTCCTCGATCGGACGGAGGTCGGTGACCTTGTCCTTCGGGCGCAGGCGCGGGGTCGGGTTCCGATGGCATTCGAGGCACCAGCCCATGTTGAGGGGCTGTGACTGGTAGACGGTCTCCATCTTGTCAACGCGACCGTGGCACTCGACGCAGCCGACACCCTTGTTCACGTGGATGCTGTGGTCAAAGAAGACGAAGTCCGGCAGGTCATGCACACGGATCCATTCCACAGCCTTGCCAGTGCGGTAGCTTTCGAACAGTGGTTCGAGCTTCGGACTCTGGTTGTGGATGGTGTTGTGGCAGTTCATACAGGTCTGCGTCGGCGGGATATTCGCC
Source organism: Planctomycetales bacterium (assembly GCA_022646745.1). Taxonomy (GTDB): domain Bacteria; phylum 4484-113; class 4484-113; order 4484-113; family JAFGCY01; genus JAHEFU01. The sequence goes on from CP060262.1 coordinate 2,597,865, forward strand.
TTAGCGCCGGTCTCGACACCTGTATGGCAGTAGCGGCAGTCAAGCCCCAGCTCATTTACGTGCAGCTTGTGGCTGTACGGAATGGGCTGCCCGGGCATGTAGCCAACTGCAGTATTACGGGGTGAAGTCGCGTATAAGGTCAGGGTAACCAGATACAGGAGGCCGCCCGCGAACAGGATCGCGATCAGCCTCGTAACGTCATCCACCCATTTGGGGAATAGTGGTTGCTTACCGTTCATGTGCGCGTATGGTCGATTACCGGTACTGCGTTCGGGTGAACGAGGTACCGCGAGCTGGCTGTAAATTTACCATACAACCGAAAAATTTGAGAATGTTTTTACGAGAAATCGATCTCATAATGAGCCTTCATGCACTCTTGACTAATGCATACTTCAACAATTGAGACATATTTGATACCTTTAACCTATGTTGTATGAAAGTGCGGCACATTCGGAGTGCGTCCGCTCTGTGGAGCCGGATTTCGTGAAATCATTCTCAGTATTGAGAACTGCTCTCAGGTGTGAAAAACAGAAAACTGAGGCAAGTTCGCTGCTGAATCAGCCTGAAAATCCGACTGCAATGTTCCTCATGCTTGGTTCAATGGCCTGCATTGTTGGGGCATCTGAAGCATTTGAGCCGATGTTTGAAGATCTACTGGCGGGCAGGGTGGAAGCGATCGGTGACTGGTCCGCAAGCCACCTCGCGAAGTCCCTTGCATGGCAATTGAGGCACGAAAAAAAGTGCAGCCTGTTCCTTAATGCCGTGCCTCTGGAAGCCCACGAAGCGGCAATCAGCGCTGGATTCAGGGTTCCGGAAATCGAAGATGGTTCAACACCCGCATTCCTCTACTGGTTCAAGGGTGAACCGCGCTTTGCTGAACTTGTGCGCCACTCCTGCAGGCTGGGGGAGGGACTGGAGCTGCACGAACTGATGCGCAGGGGCATCAGTTACGACGAGGAGGGGCATTACACCAAGATGTGCCTGGAGAACGGGCCCAGCTTCGTTTGTGAAGTGGATGGTCAGCCAGTCTGCTGGTCCTGCACCCACCTGAACGGAACGATGGGGATGATCTACACCCCGGAGGAACATAGGCGCAGGGGCTATGCGAAGAGCCTGGCGGCATTCCAGATCGACCACATGCTCAGGACAGAGCAATTCGCCTGCTGCCACGTGATCCAGGGTAATACCGCCAGCGAGGAAATGGTGCTGGGGCTTGGAGCGACCAAGCATGACAGCCCGATATGCTGGCGGATGGTGCTCTGGCCGGAGGAACAGCTGCCGGCCCTGCCGGAGGCTCCGGAGAAATACGAATTCAGCGAGTAGGATCCCGCTGCCTTACCAGAAACCCTCTTCGTCCTTACGCTCAGCGGCTTCCGACGGAGATTCCGGAGCACTTGCCCGGCCACTGATGTAGCCGCTTACCCAGTCCGCATAGCTCTGGCTGGCATCCTCAACCGGGACTGCGATGATCTCCGGCTCATCGAACGGATGCAGCTCCTTCAACCTGTCACGCAGGGCTGGCCAGGCCTGCTTGGTGGTCTTGATCAGCACAAGCAGCTCACTGTCCCGGCGGGTGCGCCCGTCCCAGTAGTAGATACTCGTCACTCCCGGGATCATCTGCGCACAGGCGGCCAGCTTCTCATCAACGAGCTTGCGGCAGATTTCCGTGGCGTCGATGATCTTCGCGAATGTGGTGTGGACTTCAAGCAGCTCTGACATGCTGCGATTATAAGGCAGATGCCAATCGTGGTGCGCACCATTCACCGCAGCAGGCCGGCACCGTATAATCAGGCCATGTCCCCGAACAAAGGATGCCTGTCCACCCTGGCAATCCTGGTCATACTGCTGCTGTTCGGCTGTAGTGGAACCAGTGATTTCACCGACCCGCGCGTGCTGCCCAGCCGCGAAATCAGCGGGCGCTACCGCAGCGACAGCATCGTCGGGGCACTGGGCCGGATCCAGCTGGATCTGGCGCGTGTAGAGGAGAGCAGGGTCTACGCCGCGCGGATCATGGGTGAGGACCCGGAGCAGTTCGGTTCAGCGGACGGTATCGGCACCCTCGCGGATAACCACATGGTGATGCACTTTGACCGCGGCGAGGCCTACGACTACTACTTCGAGGGAACGGTGCTTGGTGTGGACGGCGCAACCAGCATCAGCGGGGAATTCATCTTCCCGGACCAGAAGGAAAATCTGCAGGTCAGTTTCAGTCTGGTGCAGTAGTCGAATCAGTCTCCCGCGGGCTTGTCTGCATCATCCTCTGCAGGCCTGCCGAGTTCGGACGGCCCGGTACCCCCGCCCAGCTTGCCTGCGATCAGGTCGGCCATCGTCAGCCGGGTAGGTCCTTTCGGCACGCGTGGCTTGCGTTCCTTCTTGGGTTGCAGTTCCTGGCCGCTGGCGAGGTGCTGGGCCCGGCCGATGCTGCCATCCACCAGTTCACCGGCACAGCGGGCTGCCAGCCTGAGGGCATTGTGCAGGCCCGGCATGTCGGCTTCCGGCGGATCAGCAAGTACGTAATCCGAGATGTCCTCGTCCCCGGAATCACCGACACCGATCCGGATTCGAACGAATTCATCAGAACCAAGGCACTGGATGATGCTCTTCATACCGTTGTGACCGCCGGCGCTGCCCTTCTCGCGGATTCGCACCTTGCCCACATCCAGCGCCGTGTCATCATAGGCAACACAAAACGGGGTATCAGGGTACTCGCGGGTCCAAGCGCGGACAGATTCACCGCTGAGGTTCATGAATGTGGTGGGCTTGATCAGCGCCACCTGCCGGCCGCAGATCTCGCAGAATTCAGCGATGCTGCGATGGCGGCTCTGCCTGCCCGAAGCATTGTGCTCTTCCGCCAGCAGGTCCAGCAGCCACCAGCCGACGTTATGGCGCGTGCCGGCATAGCGCGGGCCCGGGTTTCCGAGCCCGAACAGCAGGTAGTCAACTCCCTTCGGCTGCCGCTTGAAGAACATGGCGTGTGGATTATAGAAGGGTGCCGTTCCACGCGCTGCCAAGCGTCAAATTCTCATGAACCGCCATTCGTGGGCTTTCGATGACAGGTATCATCTGAACACTACGGAATTACAGGATCATTCACATGGTCAGTCAGCTATTGCTAGATGATGTATTGGTTGTACAACTTGCAGGGGAAATCAACATTAATTCCCTTACTGACACGCGCACCTGTGTGGAACAGCTTGGGATTGAGGATTACCACCGCATAGTCATCGACCTGGAGAAGGTGAGTTTCTTTGACAGTTCCGGCCTGGGCTACCTGATCGTGCTTATCAAGCAGATCAGGATGAACAAGGGACTCGTCGCACTGAGCAACCCGAACAGCCTCGTCAAGAAGCTGCTTTCAACGCTCAAGATCGAGCGCTACATCGGCATATATGAAAGCGTCGATGAGGCTATGCAGCTGGGATTGCAGGCCAGTTGATTTAGCTTGGATTTGATTTAAGACAAGGTAAAATCAGCTTGTCCGTGGGGCATTTATTGGATAATATGGAGGCTCAGTCAATTAAGAGGCGGCAACACTGAATGGTTAGTTACTACATGTCAGAGGGTATCTTCGTACTTCAGCTCGCGGGGGAGATCAACATCAACTCGCTCACCGATACCCGCAATAAGGTCGAATCCTACAAGATAGACCAGTATGACAAGATCATCATCGACCTCGAGAAAGTGAGCTTCTTTGACAGTTCAGGACTGGGCTACCTGGTTGTGTTGATCAAGCAGGTCAAGAACAACAAGGGTGCGATTGTGTTCTGTGCACCCAACAACCTCGTCAAGCGACTACTGTCCACGATCCGCATCGACAAGTACGTGAACATCTATGAGTCCTGCGATGAAGCGATGGCCTACATGAAGGAGCTTGACATCCCGGCAGCTATCTAGGGTTGCTGTAGGTCAATCCGCCTGATTTCTATTCCGCGGGACGCCAGTTCCGTTAGGCACTCATCCAGCGTGCCGGAAAGCTCAAGGTTCAGACCACCTTCAAGCCTGCTCAGCACCCGGTAGGTTTCGCCGGATACCAACTCATTCGGGCTGAGGTCCCTGTTGCGGTAGTAAACGCTGATGGCAGTGCTGCTGCTCAGCTTCTGCATCCCCGTAGAAATCCCATCCTGGCTTTCAATGTGTCTGATCCTTATCGGGCGGCCTCGTTCCAGCAAGGCAATGTCCCGCAGGTCCGGCAATTCCGCCGCAGTCCGGCCGGCGGTGAGCAGCAGGAAGTCCTGCTGGTGCACCGCAAATGACTGGAGCATCCTGGATGCCAGCCGGCAGAAATGGTCGTCAAGGTATGTCAGGTGCCCATCAAGGATCCGCAGCGGTCCCGCCATATGGACCGCCATGGCGATCTGCACGATCAGCAGCTCATGGTGGGGCAGGCGGCTGAGCGGCTGGTCAGCGATGTCAGCGTGGTGGCTGGAGATCATCGCCAGGCATTCGTCCGCCGCATTTGCCGCGGACCCACTGCAGCTCAGCTCATATTCGACGTATTCCTCCACGGACTCTTCGTCACGGATGGCAACGGCTGCATCCGCATACCAGACCTGTCCACCGGCACGGTTAACCGGCTCCCCCATGATCGTCGTCTCCCCGGCGCTTGTGCGGATCCGGCCGGTCAGGATGGAGGAAAGCAGTGTCTTGCCGGTGCCATTGCCTCCGAGCAGCAGGTAGATGCCCGGGTCAGGCATCTGCCACGAGAATTCCCTGAGAAGTTCGTCCTCCCCCCTGCCGAGGCTGACCGCATTGAACTCAATCACTGCCAGATTATATCGGACTGGCCAGATCTGGACAGGTGTTAGTATGTTCCCGACAAAGGGTAATGTTCTTGGTTGATGTGCCATCACTGGTGTGTATGCAGTGACGCCTCAGCCAACCGGCAGTTTCTCCACATACGGGAGGCAACATTCCCTGCCGTATGTGGAAGGCCCAGAGATTGCCTTCCATAATCTTCTGGTTAGAGGAGAGTGTCATGAAACACTTTTCCACCTTTCTGCTAATTGCGGCAATACTAGTTTCCGTAGCCGCATGTGGCGGGAATTCTTCCGTCCCCGGACCGGCCGGACCGACGGATGACAACAGCCAGGCAAGCTACAGCCTGGTCAGCAGCGACGGCTTCACGCTGAAGGTCCTGGACAGCAGTTTCCTGTTCGGGGACCGGGCGCAGTTCAGCCTGTCGGTCAGCGAAACGGACGGTCTCAGCACCGTCACCGTGGCAACGGATGCCACTGACCTGCGCGGCTTGCACATGCAGCTGGACTATGACAGCAATGCACTGCATCCCGTCGATGCCAGCATGGACAGCTGGCCGGAATTCAATAATGACAACCAGCTCAGCCTGGTCGTGTCCGACGTGCCGGGCAGCGTCTACATGGGCAGCACAATCGTCCACCCGCAGAGCAATCCCGGTGCGAATGGCCGCTTCAGTGTTGCCAGTGTCAGCTTTGCCGCCGGTGGGTCACTGGGTGAGCGGCGGATCTCCGCCGTGCCTGCGGGCAGCGGCAGCCGGATTCCTGACCTGAGCGTCAATGCCGGAAACGGCGATGTGAGCTTCAGCTACAACAACGTCGGAGACTACGACCAGAACAGCGTCGTTGGCATTGCTGACATCACGCCACTGGGAGTCAACTTCAACGCGGACCCCGCCGATGGTGACAAGTACCCGTTTGAAAGCGCGCTGTCCATCGTGGACGGCGACTCCAACGGCCTGATCACCCTGGCGGACATCACCCCGATCGGTGTCAACTTCGGCAACCAGATCGAGAGCTGGACGCTTTACGGTGGTGTGGCGGATGACTATCCGGCGGATGCCGCATCTGGCAACGGTGAGGCTTCCGCGCTCGGCACGGTGGCCTTCGCCGATGACACCGGAGCGAGCAAGGCGCAGTTCCGCAGCCGTTACGAAGTCAACATGTCGGACATCGTCGGCAGCGGCGCCGTCAGCTTCTGGCTGCGCCCGGTCAGCGAGTCTACCGAGGGCATCAGCTCGAACCTCAACGGCGAAGGCGGTGTTGATACCGATCCGCCGTTCTGGGTCGGTGGTGCGCCTGAGGATGCCGGTGTGATGAGCGTGGTTCCCGGGGATGGCAATGTACGTGTCAACTGGTATGAAGCTGACGACACGCTCAACTGGCCCGGAACCTACACCGTCTACTGGAACGAGGGCAGCACGGTCGACTTCGGCACTGCCTCCACGATGGAGGTCGCCGGGCTGGCCAAGGACGATGAGGAGGCCGGCAGTGAGCAGACCGCCATCATCCCAGGCCTGACGAATGATACGGAGTATGCCTTCGCGGTCCGTGCCAGCGATGCCGCTGACCCGGCTAACCAGGAAGACAACAGCGTGATGCTCAGTGCGACCCCGCACGCCAGCCAGGAACTGCCGTCCACCATCGACAGCGACCTGACAATCGACGGGCCGGCGACCATCGGGCTTGGCAACACCGTTGACTTCAGCAACGATGCCGTGCTCACAGTGAACGGCGACCTGACCATCGCCGGCACACTGCAGGGCGGCGATACTGACATCTGCATCATCGTGAAGGGAGACCTCGTTGTCACGGGTGAGATCGTGCAGCAGCTGCCTGATGAGCCGGCGGTTCCCGCTGACGATGCCAAGTCAGTCAAGATCGTGGCTGAAGGCAATGCGGACTTTGACGGTGATCCGTTTGATGTGAACGGCAACCTGATGATCGTCAGTGACGAGGATGACCTGCTTACCCCTGAGCAGGCAGAGGACGACATCGTCAATGGTGCCTTCGATGAGTTTGACTTCACCTTCATGCCCCTGGAGGAAGAGCAGCAGGCGAACGGCGTGAGCAGCGTGAACCGCGGCGCCAGCAACCACATCGTGTACTACGGCCCGAAATGGACCTGGCACATGAAGAAGGACTGGAAGAAGATCCCGGTCCAGCCGCACCATGTCAAGCGCGTCGTCCTGACCGTATACCAGCGACGCGGTCAGATCAAGGCCACCGACTGGAACATCTCGGGACCAGATGGCCGCGATGGCGGAGCGGTAACCCAGTGTGACACCGCAGTTGGAGAGGATGGTGAGGACAACCGATTCTCCCTGCGCATGCATGCCAGCAAGGCAATCACCTTCAATAACGCGACCATCACGATGGGCAGCGGCGGAGACGGTGGTGATGCCAATGCGCTGGGCTGCTGCCCGACGGCCACCGCCACAGGTGGCAACGGAGGCAAGCCCAACAACAAGTACCGCATCACGGCAGGGAACAACATCGTTATCCAGAACAACTTCACGATGAACCCCGGCTGGGGCGGCAATGGTGGTACTGCCACCGCCACTGGCGGAAACGGAATTGACGGCTGTCCGGCAACCGACGGCTGCGATGCCGTTGCAACAGGCGGCAAGGGCGGCGACGTCCCGCTGTGGGGCATGCGCGTGCGCGGCAACGTGTTCGGCGGTGCCAGCATCGTGCTGGGCAAGGCCTTTGGTGGTGACGGTGGTGTCGGTGATGCCACCGGAGGTGACGGTGGCAATGACACCTGCTGCATGACCGCAGGGGACGGTGGCGATGCCACTGCAACCGGTGGCAAGGGCGGGCTGGCCAACTACACGGCCGGCTCCGGCTTCACCGGCACCAACAATGGTGCGGAGTCCGGCACCGGTGGTGATGCATTTGCCACCGGCGGCAATGGTGGTGACGGTGCGGACTGCTTCAAGGCGCAGGCCGGCAATGGCGGCGACGGCGGTGACGCATCCGCTGACGGCGGCCTGAAGGGCGACGTCACCGGCCTGGCAACGGCCGGCAAGGATGGCGACGGAGATGCCATCGGCGGCGACGGTGGTAATGGTGGCGATGGCTTCCCGGTCGGTGCCGGCGGCATCGGTGGAGTGGCGACTGCCACAGGTGATACTGCCAATGAGCTGGACGGCCTTGATGGTGCGAATGGCATTGAGTGGCCGACAGGAGGCCTGTGGATCTGGTGCATCGACATTCCGACCTTCCTGCCCGATCCCGGTACCTTCCCCGGCCCCGGTGACCCGGCCGTGCCGCTGCCTGATGGCACCACCGGTACGGTGGACCTGCTTGACAGCAGCAACATGCAGAAGATCGGCACTGTGCCGTTCACGGTGCATGACAGCACAAATGCACCTGGTTCCGGCATCTTCCTGAGCACCAACAACGATGTGCCGACTTCACCGCGTCCGCAGATCCAGATGCACAACAACGACATGCCGGACAGCGAGATGTGGATTGAGATAGAGCTGACCCAGCTTTCTCTGGACAGTTCACTGCCTGTCAACGTGCTTGGCAACAGCTTTGAGATCAGCCAGGCCGGGTTCTTCGTGCCGAGCGAGATCCCGGGCTTCATCAACTACTTCGAACCGGACCCGTTCCTGCCCCTGGGTGGTGCGGCATTCCCGCCGGTGCCATACGTGCCGGGTGAGGCATTCCCGTTCGAGGTGATCCCGGACCCGGCCCTGCCGGCGGGACAGCCGAGCTTCAACTTCTCCATCAACGTGGCACCGCTGTGCTACCTGGAGTTCTTCACGATCTACATCATTGATCCGTAGATAGCAAGATCGATGCATGCGAAAGGCCCCCGGGAATCCCGGGGGCCTTGTTTGTTTCTAGGGCCGGAACCGAGGTTCCGACCGTCCATGTGGAATGGCAGGATCAGGCTCCGCCGCCAGCGTTGCCATCAGCGGGATGGCCGAAGAAGTCACGGCGGTCCGGAGGATTGAAGCCGTTGATCACGACTTCATGGACGTCGGGCACAAACTCCATGCCCTGCAGGAAGGCGCGCAGCATGTAGGTGCCCTCCGGCAGGTCCTCGAAGTTGTAATGTCCCAGTGCATCCGTGGTGGTGGTGATGGCGTTGTCAGGATCACCGAGTGGGTTGACGCGGATTGTCACGCCTTCCAGCGGGATGACGGGAGGCAGTTCGGACTCCGGCGGGTTAAGTGCCACGGCAAATCCGTGCACGCGGTGGAAGATCGCTTCCGGGGCCGCATTGAAGTGCATGTCCACATGCACCTGCTCAGTCAGGTCGGCCAGGCGGGCCGGCGGGAAGAACTTCAGTTCCTCGTTGAGCGGCACCACGAGGTACTTGCCGGGAGGCAGGTCGCGGTAGAGGAACTTGCCTTCCTGGTTGGTCGGGCGGATCATCTGTTCACCAAAGCCGAGCAGGCCGACGGCAATCCCCGGAATCGGCTCACCATTGATGCCGGTGATCTGTCCCGTTATGATGCCGGGCTCCGCACCGCCGCCGGCGAAGCCGCTGTCAACATTGCTGAAGCAACTCTCGCCGTTGGGATTGACGGAACGGACGCGGTAGAAGAACAGCTTGAAGTCCGGGGCATGGGTATCGAGGAAATGTGTCTGCTGGGTCTCGCCGATCAGCTTCCATTCGGCCTCGGGGTTGGTGTCCCGGCGGAACACCTGGAAGCCCGCATTGTCATTGCCAGCCAGCCAGTCCAGCTTGACGGCATCCGGCACCTGGCCATCGCTGGCGACAAGGTGGTTCGGGCAGCCCGGCTGCTCATCGCCCTCCGGGGCACCGCAGATCATGGTGGTCTTCGCATGGTCGGCGATGCTGCCCTCAGGCGCGAGGATCAGGAAGTACAGGTTGCCAAGCCGTGTGCTGAACTGCTTGTTCGGCCCGGCCAGATCCAGCTGGAATTCCGGCATGTTGACCGGCCCGAACCACTGCCAGCGCAGGTCCGTGTAATTGGCGACTGCCACGAAGTACGGTTCATTCAATGCGGATGGAGTGCACTCGATGTTGAGGGACAGCGGCCTCGTGCCGGGCTCGCAGCTCAGCTGGTACATGCCGTAGGCATAGTTGCCCTGGTCGGACTGCACACTGCCTTCACCGGCTCCGACCAGCAGGTCTGTGCCGTCCACCAGCGAGCCCTCCTGCAGGATGTATTCACTGCCCAGCACTTCCGTCAGGGAGATGTCCCAGGCTGATGTGCTGCGCTCGCCCGTCTCCTCCTCGGGGATCACCGGCAGGCCGGTCGTGTCACTGTCCGGTTCATATGTGGACAGGTCGATTGCCGATAGTGAGTTGCCAGTGTCTGCCGCCAGCAGATCCCCAACCGCCGAATCCTCCGCCAGCTGGGATCCACCGCAGGCGGTGGCCATTACCACCGCGCAGCAGACAATCAAAGTTCCGATATGCTTCAAGATTCCCATCCAGGGCCTCCTGCTTAGGTTTTCCCAAACCTCATGGACAGCACATCGGAGTGAACGGGCGCGGGGGATAGTTTCAGGCGGTAAGGAAATAAACCGCCGTGTCCGGAGGAGGACCAATTACAGGGACGAAACTGAATGCAGTCCCCCGCCGGACACGGCCTGGCATGCTGCCGGGGCAGGGCAGCGGTACCACGGTCCGTAGTGCAGCCTGGCAGGCCTGTTGGATTGACCTGCCAACCACGTTGTCATGATCCCCGGAATCGGAGTGCTCGCGGGATACCGGTACCGCGGATTCTCAGGGATGCCGGAAGCCGGCTTGCGCTGGCCGCCCTGTGTACATATAATCTGTACTGGCTGTGAAGAAAGTGGAAGGACGCGCATTCCGATCCATACTGCCGCTTATCCTGGCGGTTATTGCATTTGTCCTTGGCCTGCTTGCTATCCGCCCCTCAGGCATCTCCGCATCACAGCTTCCGGCCAGCGGTATCGCGCTGTATGACAGGCTGGCGACCCAGATCGACCACGACCTGCAGGAGAGTTCCTACAACCTGCTTGTGCCGGATGATTACGTGCTGTCCAGTGGCATGCAGCTCAGCAAGGGACTGGTCGGCATCAACCAGCAGGGGATTGCCGCACTCGCCGGGCACTACAGTGAGGACCCGCGCTACTGGCAGCTTTGCTGGCTGACCCGGGCCCACGGTGGCGAGGCTGCCTACCTGGCGCAGGACCGCTATACCTGCCCGCTCCTGTCCGATGCCTGGCAACGCGGCGTTCGCGATGAGGGGATGTGCTTCCTGCTGATGATGCAGTCTGATAGCGAGGAAGGCAGCTCATTCGTTGACAGCGGCCGCAGCCAGTGGGCTGACAATTCCTTCTGGCACTATGCCGCAGCGGAGCAGGCGCTGGAGACTGCCGACCTGGCTGGATTCCGGCTGGCCATGGAAGCAGGCAACGCAGCAGTTCGCAACCAGCGGCCGTTGCCCTGGCCACTCAGTGAACTGGCAGGGAATCCACGCCTGCCGAAGGATGCTGACAGCCTGGCGGTGCAGGGTGTGCTTGCGCAGATTGCCCGCAGCCAGCGCGAAGGTGCAATGCGCAGCCCGACTGATCCAACTGAGCTGATCCCTGCGGCTGAAATGGACGTGGCAACGGTTCGGTCCTACCTCGAAATGCAGCTTCGGCTGGTGGAGATGCAGGGTAACGGACTGGTCCAGCTCTGGCGGCCGAGTGTGTCGATCAGCAGGCTGCTTAATGAGCAGGATCTGGGTACTGGCTGGGCAGAGCGGGACAGGCAGTGGTTGGAGGAAGTGCGCGGGCGGTACAGGCTGGTGGATGCAGGTGAGCTGCCGGCGATGTATGGCATGCAGCTGGAAGGCGACGGTGAGCTGGAATTTGGCAAGTCCGATGAGCCGCAAGCGGCATACGTGCGCAACCAGCAAAGCTGGATCAACACACTCAATTCCTGGAAACTGGACCAGCAGCGCGCTGTGGAGAAGGCAGCACAGTTGCGTGCCATCGTGCAGCGGGACTGAGCAGGTCAGGCCTGGAATCATGCTTCTGATGATGCGATATCGCATACCCGGATTTGGTAGGAACACAAGCCAGAGCCAGATTTGGTAAAATATCCATCCCGGAGGAACTGATGCCACTTTACGACTTCCAGTGTGAGGCTTGCGGCAAGGTCTTTGAGGTGGAGCGGTCGATGACTGACACCAGCACCGAGACCTGCCCCAAGTGCGGCTCGAAGAAGACCGTCAAGGTCTTCTCCAGCGCGGGCATATCCTTCAAGGGCAGCGGCTTCTACGTGACTGACTCCAAGCCGAGCACGAACGGCAGCAGCAAGCCGACAGCCCCTTCCTCGTCCGACAGCGACAGCGAGGGCTGACTTCCAGCGCGATTTGATTCCGATTTCGCCTGCCTCTAACTGACCTACCGCCTGCGCCACAGCATAATTTGGCATATGCACAGTGCCATGACACACCTTGGCTGCAGCTGGATTGCGGAGCTGTCGATATGAATAGAACGGTGTCATACATAAGACAGCCTGATTTCCGCGTACCACTTGCAAAGGTGACGCCCGGCATGACACTCGGACGTAACCTCGAGATGAATGGCAGGTTGCTGCTGCGCCATGGAGCAGTGCTTGACCCTGAGCGGATCGGCAAGCTCGGCAAGTTCGGTGTTGATTATGTGCACGTGGTCTTCGGCGATGAGGACCTGGACATCTACAAGGGCCTGCTGTGCTGCCAGGACAAGCCACCGGATTACCACCACCTGCAATGCACCATCCGCGACACTTTCCTTGAGCTGGTGCCTGCCTGGGCGCGTCCCGCCAACTGTGCACGGGATGAGAAGGTGATCAAGCTCGTCAACACGACGATCGAGCACACCTTCGAAGTGATCTTCAGTTCGCGGCGCCTGTTCGAGCTCCTTCGCCTGTCCCGCATGTTCCAGCTGGAGCCACTCAAGCATTGCCCCGTGACCTGGATGTACTCCCTGTGCGTCGGTGCCGGACTGGGTTACAGCCTGCCGACACTGCTCGACCTCAGCCTGTCAGCCCTGTTCTACGACATCGGGATGCTGAAGGTGCCGCAGGACATCCTCTCAAAGCCGGGTCGCCTGACCGAGCTCGAGTTCGCAGAGATCAAGAAGCATGTCTACTTCGGGCGGCGCCTGCTGGAGGCAGTCAGCGACTTCGGCTTCAGCATGCCGCTGGTCTCCTTCGAGCACCATGAGCATTACTACGGTGGCGGTTACCCGAAGAACAAGCGCGGTGACTCGATCCATGAGTTCTCGCAGATCGTCGGACTGACAGACAAGTTCGCCGCCCTGATGACAACGCGCTTCCACCGCGACCGCTTCCAGCCCTACCAGGCCTATGAAATGCTGCTGGCCCAGACCAAGACTGCAGTCAGCCCGCGGATCTTCGTGGCCTTCCTCAAGCATGTGCTGCTCTATCCGCGAGGCTCACGGTTCAGGTTGTCCACAGGTGAGATTGCGGTCCCGCTCGATGTGCCGATCAAGGCCCCGACCAGGCCGCGGGTGCTGATCACCCACAGTGCCAACGGCCATGAGCTGCTCGGCCTGCAGCGCGAGCACAACCTGGCGGCGGATCCGGACCTGCGGATTGAGTCCTTTGCGATCATGGACCAGTATCCGTCCAACATCTCACCTGAGGACATTGAAACGCTGTCGCTGCTAGACTAGTGCGGCATGCAGGCAGGTCCTGACCAACTGGTTACCTACAAATCTGCGGGGGACAACACCCAGTGAGCAAGCGTCGGCGCAACAACGGGCCGGTGATCGTGCATATCACCGGGCTGGAGCAACCCAAGAGCCCGAGACGCGGCTCAGGCCGCCTGTTCAGTGATGAGATTTCCTATTCCCTGTCCGCCCCCTTCGTGAATGACAATGATGCCCGCATCCTGCGCGAGCTGGTCTACTGGAACACCGGCAGCAGCAAGCGCCGGGTGCAGAGCCGGCTGATCCGCGGCAAGCAGGCCCGTTACGGGATCATCGCGGATCCGCGCGACCTGAGCCCGAACCTGCTGGAGCGGATGATGATGCCTGGTGCGGACCGGGGCTTCGTCTCCGCCTGCAACATGCTGCTGCAGGGCAAGCCGCGCAAGGCCTTCGATGAACTCGTGCAACTGAAGAAGAATGCCGATGCTGAATTCCTGGCGGGCATGCTGGCACTCAAGCTGAACATGGAGGCACGTGCCGCCGAACTGCTCAGCCTGGCAATGGAACGCCCGGAGGACCTCGGTGACACATTTGCCCGGCATTCCGTGGCGGTGATGTTCGACCTGCCGATCACTCCGACGGCGATTGCGCATGTCGGCCCGACGCTGAATGGTGTCTACCTCGCGCTGGTGGAAGCCAAACAGCGCCTCAGGCACCACAACGACGCGATGTATGTGCTGCGCAAGCTGCAGCAGCGCCTGCCGCGTGACATAGTGGTGCTGCTTTCTCTCTGCGAGTACCTGCTGGATAACGATGCTTCGGATGCCGTGGCCTGCAACGAGATAGTTACCCTGACGGAATGGGTTGACAACGATACATACATTCATGCAGGCGTGATGCTGATGCGGGCGCGGGCCCTGCGCCGGATCGGTGAACTGGACGGTGCCAAGGACGTGCTGACTGCAGCGCTGCGCAAGACGGTGGACCGCACGGCCGGCATCCTGATTGCACTGAGGCTGGAGCGCTTCGAGCTGTTCATGGAGATGGACCTTGGCAGCCGGGCGGCGGATGACCTGCGCAAGCTGCGCGACCTGGATCCGGTACTGGCAACGCGTCTTGAGAAGAAGTATCAAGTGGGCTACTGACACCCCATGCCGCCTGCGCGGAAGTGTGCATCCGACAGCCATGATGCGCAGAAAGGGATACAATAAAGGGACTTCCTCAGGAGGAGAGAATCCATGAGTGACAAGTCACAGATGCAAGCGGATCAGAACTTCGAGGATCTGCTGCGCGAGGACCGGCAGTTCCCGCCCTCAGACGATTTCCGCAGCAGGGCAAATGCAAGCGATGACACGATGTACAGGGCAGCTGCTGCCGACATGCAGGCCTTCTGGAAGGGCCAGGCTGAGGAACTTGAATGGTTCCGCCCGTTTGACAAGGTGCTCAACTGGGAGCCGCCCCGTTGCCAGTGGTTCACGGGCGGCAAGCTCAACATCACACACAACTGCCTGGACAGGCACCTGAACACCTGGCGGCGCAACAAGGCCGCCATCATCTGGGAAGGGGAGAACTTCGAACAGCGCACCCTGACCTACGAACAGCTGCACCGCGAGGTCTGCAAGTTTGCCAACGCCCTGAAGGAGCTGGGCGTCAGCAAGGGAGACCGTGTCGCCATCTTCATGCCGATGATGGTTGAAGCGGCTGTGGCGATGCTGGCCTGTGCCCGCATCGGTGCGATCCACAGCGTAGTATTCGGCGGCTTCTCGCCGGAGAGCCTGGCTGACCGCATCAATGACAGCCAGTGCAGGATGCTGATCACCTCCGATGGCGGCTACCGCCGCGGCAAGGTGCTGAGCCTGAAGGAGGACTCCGACAAGGCCGTGGAGAACTGCCCGAGCATCGAGCACATCGTGGTTGTCAAGCGGCCGCAGGGAGACCCGTTCTCCTGCGACATGAAACCTGGCCGCGATGTCTGGTACCACGAGATCATGCGCAACGCTTCCGCGGACTGTCCTGCCGAAGTGATGGTCAGCGAGGACCAGCTGTTCATTCTGTACACCAGCGGTACAACCGGCAAGCCCAAGGGCATCGTGCACACAACTGGTGGCTACAGCGTCGTCACCAACTACACGACCAAGTACGTGTTCGACATCCACGATGAGGACATCTACTGGTGCACTGCCGACATCGGCTGGATCACCGGCCACAGCTACATCGTCTACGGCCCGCTGCAGGCTGGTGCCACCGTGCTGATGTACGAAGGAGCACCGAACTGGCCCGAGCAGGACCGCTTCTGGGACATCGTTGAACGGCACCGTGTCAACGTGTTCTACACCGCACCGACGGCGATCCGCGCCTTCATGCAGTGGGGCAGCGACCTGCCGGCGAAGTATGACCTTTCGAGCCTGCGCCTGCTGGGCAGCGTCGGCGAACCGATCAACCCCGAGGCCTGGATCTGGTACTACGAGCATATCGGCCGGGAGAACTGCCCGATCGTGGATACGTGGTGGCAAACCGAGACCGGAGGCATCGTGATCACGACCCTTCCGGGCGTGGATGCCACAAGGCCCGGATTCGCAGGCAAACCGCTGCCTGGCTACAGTGCGGCAATCCTTGATGTGCATGGCAATGTGATCGAGCCGACTGCCGACCATGCCGCCAGCGGGCTGCTGGCCCTGACGCAGCCCTGGCCGAGCATGCTGCGCACGATCTGGGGCGACGACGAGCGCTATGTCAGCACCTACTTCGACAAGTGGCATGACGCGGATGGCAATCCGCGTCGCGATCTCTATTTCCCCGGTGACGGCGCCAAGCTGACCAATGACGGGATGTTCATGGTGCTCGGCCGGATTGACGACGTGCTGAACGTCAGTGGCCACCGCATCGGCACGATGGAGGTGGAAAGCGCACTGGTGGACCATCCCGCCGTGGCGGAAAGTGCCGTCGTAGGCAAGCCGCATGAGCTGAAGGGCCAGGCGCTGGTGGCATTCGTGACCCTGATGAAGGGCGTCGAAGGCACGGATGAGCTCAACAAGGAACTGCGCAATCATGTCGGTACGAAGATCGGTGCGATTGCCAAACCTGAGGAGATCATCTTCACGGCGGACCTGCCGAAGACGCGCAGCGGCAAGATCATGCGCCGCCTTCTGCGTGACATCGCGGAGGGCCATGCCATCGGTGACACGATGACGCTGGCCGATCCCGCGGTGGTTGAGATGCTCAAGGGCAAGTACGAAAGCAAGGAAGGCTAGGCCGGCAGGATGACTGAATCAGGACGTTTGGGAACAGTCCCGCTTTCGGCGAGGCTGTTCCCGTTCATTGCACTGCTGCTGCTTGGCTTCTGCCTGGCGATCATCCTGATGCTGGATAGCATGCCTGATCCTCAGCTGCTGGCGAGTGCAGTGGCTGTTGACATCACCTTGACGCTCAGCCTGGCCTGGTTCCTGATGGTGGCCCGGCCGATGCGCCTGCCCCTTGTCAACACACTTGTATTCTTCGTTGCCACAGTGCTTGTGGCGGAATCCCTGTTGCCGGCAGAGGGCCGGGGAGTGCTGGGCTGGATCTCATTGCTGGCAGTACCGGCGGAGCTGGCCCTCGTTTGGGCGGCGCTCAATTCTGTACGCGGGTTCCTTAAGGCCTTGAGATCGGGAAGGGAAGGGGATGCCAGGCGTCTCGATATGCTGATGGCATTCCATCAAAGCATGGAAGCGGTGGCAGGTCGCAGTGTGGTCTCCCGCATCCTCGCCAGTGAACTGGCAATGCTGTATTACGCATTCTCGCCCACCCTGAAGGATGAGGATCTCGTGCTTGGGGATGGGCGGTTCAGCTACAACCGGCTCAATGACTACCAGAGCCTGGTACTGAGCATTTCGATCCTGATGCTGTTTGAAATGGTGGGCGTGCACCTGCTCGTGCACCACTTCTGGGGAGCCTGGCCAGCCTGGATCATCACCGGACTGAGCTTCTACGGCTTCCTCTGGCTGCGGGCGGACAGCGTTGCCAGCATCCGCCGGCCGATTGAAGTGCGCGAGGAAGGACTGCTGCTACGTTGTGGCCTGCGCTGGACGGTCGAAGTCCCCTGGCAGCAGATTGCAGGGATAGAGTTCTTCGATCCGGAGCAGGCTGAACTACCTGCAGGGACACTGCGGATGCTGCTCAATGGAAAGGGCAACTGCCTGCTCAGGCTGGGCGACGCGGTGAATGTGGAGGGCAGTTACGGCATCCGGCGCCGGGCAAGTGTGCTCTACCTGTCAGTTGATGAGCTGCCCGCATTCTCCGAATCCCTCAGCCGTGCCTGTGCAGAGCAGGCTTGATGCAGGATCGCCGCTGCTAGAATAGCCCCATTCCACCACGCCTGGCGTGGACTGTGACGGAGCAAAACATGGCAGCCAAGACCCGGCCAATCGGCAAGCAGGACCTCTACAAACTCAGGCAGCTCTACGAATGCCGCCTGTCACCCGATGGCAGCACGCTGGTCAGCAGCGTCGATTCCATTGATGCGAAGACCAACAAGAAGTACCGGCACCTGTTTGTGCGCCCCAGTGGCAACGGCAGCCTGAAGCAGTTCACCCGCGGTGATCAGAATGACTATAACCCGCAGTTCTCACCGGATGGCAAGCTGATTGCATTCCTCTCCAGCCGCAAGGGCCGTCCCGGCCTGTGGCTGATCCCGGTGGACGGCGGTGAAGCCTGGCAGCTGACGGAGCTCAAGGGCAGCATCGGCTCATTTGAATGGTCGCCGGATTCGAAGCAGATCCTGTTCAGCTTCAGCCCGACAGACCAGGAGCAGATCGAACTGGAGGAGAAGGCCGGCCCGGGTGGCAGGCCCGGCGCGCCGAAGTTCCGCCACATCACGAACTTCTTCTACCGGCTGGACGGCGCTGGCTGGCTGCCCAAGGGCAAGACCGAGATCCACGTGGTGACCGTTGCCAGCGGCAGCACCAGGAAAATCTTCTCAGACGAGTACCACAACCTGAATCCGAGCTGGAGCCCGGATGGCCAGCACATCGTGTTCTCCTCGAACAAGAGTGCCAACCCCGAGATCGAGACGGACCGCTCGGACATCTGGGTGCTGCGCGCCGACGGCAAGGGCAAGCTGCGCCGCATCGAGACCTACAGCGGCCCCGCTGACAACCCGAGTGTCAGCCCCGACGGCAAGTGGATCGCATTCCGTGGCTGGCCGGACTGCAGCAAGTCCTGGAGCGAAGGCAACATCCGTATGTTCCTGGTGCCCTTCAAGGGCGGCAAGATCCGCGAACTGGGCGAGGGCCTGGACCGGCCGGTTGACAACCTGTCCATCAACGACACCTGGGGCCTGATGGGTTCGCGCAAGCCGCTGTGGTCTCCGGATGGCACTGCGATCTACAACGTGGTGACCACCGATGCCAACACGGAGGTCTACCGCTTCGACATTGCCGACGGAACGGCCGCCCCGGTGTTCAGTGAGCCCGGTGTCGTGCTGGACTTCGACATCGACTTCAGCCGGGGCAAGCTCTATGCCGCCTTCAGTGAGATCGTCAACCCCGGGGACCTGATCAGTGCCAACCTCGGCGGTGGCAACATGAAGAGCCTGAGCAGCGTGAACTCCGCCTGGCTGAACCGCCGCGACATCGGCGAGATTACCGAGATGTGGGTCAAGGGCCGCGATGGCAACAGGGTGCATGGCTGGGTGCTGACCCCGCCGGACTACGACGGCCGCAAGAAGTATCCGGCGATCCTCTACATCCACGGTGGTCCGCATGTGGCCTTCGGGCGCAGCATCATGCATGAGTTCCATTACCTCAGCGGCCTTGGCTACGTGGTGTTCTTCTGCAACCCGCGCGGCAGCCATGGCTACGGTGAGGCGCATGTCAGTGCGATCTCGCGTGCCTGGGGTGACAACGACTACAGCGACTGCATGAAGTTCACCGATGCCGTGCTCCGCAAGTTCACCAACATCGACAAGGAACGTGTCGGAGTGACCGGCGGCAGTTACGGCGGCTACATGACCAACTGGATCATCGGCCATACCAAGCGATTCAAGGCCGCCGTGACCCAGCGTTGTGTTTCCAACTTCCTCAGCTTCCACGGCTCCAGCGATGTCGGCTTCCTGTTCCACCATGTGTTCGGTAAGGATGCCAAGACACCCTGGGAGGACAAGGAGCGCTTCCTGGCGATGAGCCCGATGACCTACATCCCGAAGGCGACAACACCGACGCTTGTGGTCCACAGCGAAAACGACCTGCGCTGCCCGATCGAGCAGGGTGAGCAGGTATATGTGCAGCTCAAGCTGCAGGGTGTGGAAACTGAGTTCGTGCGCTTCCCCGAGGAAAGCCATGGGCTGAGCCGCGGTGGACGCACGGATCGTCGTATAGAGCGCCTGGAGCGCATCAGCGGCTGGTTCGACCGTTACCTGAAGAAGGCCTGACCTTGGATCAGATACACGGGAGGTATGATTCGCCCATGAGCGATCTGCCTCCCGTGATTGATCCCCTTGAAAAGCAGCAGTACCTGCAGGGCGACTGGTATCCGGCCCTGCTTGGACAGGTGAATGACACTGCAATCAAGCTGGCGCGTATCCACGGGGAGTTTGTCTGGCATTCGCACGCCGAGGAGGATGAGCTGTTCCTCGTCGTCAAGGGGCGGATGCGACTGGAGTTCCGCAATGGGGTACGGGAGCTGGAGGCGGGACAGATGATCATCGTGCCGCGTGGCCTGGAGCACCGTCCGGTGTCTGAAGAGGAGTGCCTGATCCTGCTGGTTGAGCCTGTCAGCACCGTGAACACAGGTGACGCTGAAAGCGATATGCGGCGGGAGCAGTTGCCAGAGCTGTGAGTAAGTTACGAATTGAATACGTATGTAAAATCTAGATGAACTTTCTCAGGATTGGAAATGAGAATTCACCATCTACTTACATTTGTGTACAATCGACTTGAATCTGCCCCCTGAATCAGGTGTGAAATGACTAAAAATAGCAGGCTGCTCTCAGCTTTAATCATCCTTTTGATTGCAGGTGTAATCGGTTCCTGCGTGAATCGTGTCCCGGTACTTTCTACCCAGGAACAGCCAGCGACAGAGCAGCTTGATGAAACACAGTTTCCTGATAATGCAGATCAAGAACCTCTGAGTCCTGTTGATAAGCTTGAGTTGCCCGGGATACCAGCTGGTCAGACTGAGCAGTCAAGCTCCAAGCGAAGCAGTGCCAGCACTATAACCCTTGATGGCAAAGCGCGGGTAAACGCTGCGGGCTCCAATAATCGTGTTTCAGGTAGCAGCTATGTGCTAGCAGCTGATGCTGAGCAGCAGACGGCCTGGGCCTGGTACACCCTTGGGGGTCTTTCGATTGACAGACCAGTGAACCTGAACGTCAACGTGGCTCCTGCAGCCATTTTACCCGGGGGCGAAGAACAGCCTGTTTCCTACTACGTCGGTGTAAGCAACTACAGCACTTACCGCTGGCAGTGGTTTGGTCCCTTCGATGCTTCAACGGAGATAGTGCTCAATTCCGACGCTAACAGGGAGCGCTATGTCAGTGGAATCGACGTTCCACAGATGCATGCCGTGATCCTGAGCAGTTCCGAGGCCGGCACTGCCCTGCAGATTGATTCTCTGGAAGTGGAACTGAAGCAGGGATTTAAGTCGACAGGGTATCAAACTACACGTCCAATTAAGATGCAAGCACAAGCCAGCAATACATTGGGCGACAAGTCTGCTTCTTCTCTATCAAAAGAACATTACATTACTCTCACGTGGAATTTTATTCCAGATCCTCTTGCACCGGAGAATGAAGCAACTACGGTAAGGGTAAATCGCCGGCTTGTCGGCGATTCAGTGTGGCAGCCGATAGGAGATGCTAAACTGGGACCAATTAGTGAGCAATATATTGATTTTGCGGATAATGCACAGCCTTTTGAAGGCACAGCCGGGCGAACTTACGAATACTTCCTTGGCTTCTTTAATATTGGTGGTTATAATTCAAGCGGAATTATTAGTGAACAGATTCCCCTTCTACAGCCTCACAATCTTATCGCTACACCTAGTGGAAACCCACATCAGATAACACTAACTTGGGAAAAGTCATCCGACGCTACATCATACGAAATTTTTCGTGATACTATTGGGCAACCTTACGCTGTAGTAGGTGATGTGGATTCATATGTGGATGAACAGTGCGGAAATATTCCGCACGAATACTGGGTGAAGTCCAAAAATGAGTGGAGCGAATCAGCTTTGGATATCTCTGCCATAGGAATTGCAGTTAATTTGAGCAACTATAACTTAAGTACGAACAATAGTTTGTGGCCACTCTCTTATAGGGTTCACCCTGATGGGAGTTTTGCAATCCTTGTGCAAAGTGATAATTACAGTATTTACAAATCGACCACAACAATACCAATAAGTGCTGAGGATTGGATTGAGATACCGATTATTCCTAATTCGCAAGGGGAAAACAGAATAGAACCTTTCAATTTTCAAATTGATGACAATGGAATATATCACATATGTGCCGTAAAAACATACACAATGGTCCAGGAACCTCCATTGCCCAATCTTAACAAGTTCGAATTATATTATGGCAGATCAATCAACGACAATCCTCTATCTGTCGAAGACTGGGAATTTACTGCGGTGGACATTAGTGATGAATTTGAGGAATCGTCGCTTAAAAACCAATTGTATCCAAGTATCACTTTTTGTTGTGGAGTTCCGCAAATCATGTATTATGAAATCACGCCAAGTTATGAAGCAGTTGATGTAGTTAGATATGCCATTTCTAATGTATATTATCCTCAAAATGAAGAAGATTGGTCTTTATTCGACTTGACGGAAGAATTTACCAGAGTTCGCCTCCCATTTAACATGGAGGATTTACTGGTTACTGCACTAGATAAGCCGGCTGCCGTAGTAACCGGATTAGATGCTAATGGTGATTGGAGATTTAGCTATCTGCGTGGTGCAAATCAGAATCCACAGGATCAGACAGAGTGGGAAATTGTGAAAGGTCCTGTAATGAAAGAAATTAACAATACATTTAGTATCGCAAACATTAATGGCAACGCTGTATGTTCAAGTGGGCAGGTGAGCTTACTGAATGAGAATCCTACCGCGCTAATGGAGATAGCCATTGGATTCGACCAGATTAATAGCAGTTCCTGGTTTCACGAAGTGATCTATCCTGCACCAACTCAATCACCTTACGAGTTTTCACAATGGTTAAGTAAATGGACTGAATTGGATAATTATCAGATAACTAGTTTGATTACACGGACAAATGAGTTAACTCCAACATTCAGAAATAGATTAATCATCGGAAAGGACGTTACAACATCTGAATCTAGGTGGTGTCAGTCAAACGAGCTGCATACATCAGCTGTTAATGCTGCATTTTGTAAATCTATGACCCTTATAAACTCCGACGCTATATTAATAGTTACATATGAGTTTAACGATCCGATTCAGACATTAGTAAGTGTCATTGATCTCACTTGATTTAATGGAAATTATCAATAATATAATTAGAATATTAAAATACAAATAAAATTTTCTAAAAGTAGTACTTTGCATTAGACCGCGATTCGTTGTACATTACTAGTATCAACTAATTGAACCCCTGTCTCACACACAGGGGATGGTCCTGAGTGGTAAGGCACCACTTTTGCAGGATCGGCTTCCGATTCCCCTGGTAATTTGCGCGGCGATCTGCCGCGGCTGGCCAGGGATCGGCGGTTGGGTAACAATCTGGCTTGAGGAGCAGCATGAGGAGAACCGCGGAAGGCGGCTGGACACGCGTCCTTGCCCTTATTCTGGCAGTGCTGGCACTGCAGCTTTGTGCTTCGTGCGGCGGTGGTGGCAAATCCGAAGGCGGATCTCAGGCCCAGGAGCAGCGAACTGTTCTTGAGCTCAGCCTGAACCCCGTCAGCCAGCCGGATGGCACCATCCATGTTGAACTCAGTGCAACAAATGCCGCAAGGCTCTATCAGCTGTCATCGAGGCTAAGCTTCGACAGCGCAGCTGTCCGGCCGCTTGGGCCGGCTGTTCCGGGCAACCTTCCGGCACAGGATGCAATCTTCTACAGCAATGACCGGCAGTCCGGATACATCCCGGTGGCTTTCACCAACACCAAGGCAGCCGCAGTCGGCCAGCAATCCGGCATCCTTTATTCAGTTGAATTCGAGGTGCTGGACGCGGGGCTCGATCCGCGTTTTGCCCTGGTCACGGACCCGCAGTACCTGATTGCGCGCGACAATAGTGCATCTGACATTGAACTCTCCGTCGAGGTGCAGCGTTGATCCATTTGCGCACCTCCGTTTCCCTGATCCTGCTGATGGCAGCCATGGCTGTGGTGCATTCCGTCGCCTTTGCCTTCACTACTCCCAGCAATGAGGAGTGGGCAGAACTTGAGCGGCAGGGAAAGGCTGAATCAACCAGGCAGTGGATGCGAGAGCTTAGCGATGAGGTCAGCACAGTCCCGCAACTGAGCATTGCCGAGAAGCTGCAGCTGATTGATGAGGGTTACGGACTGCCGACGCAGATCTTCAGCCCGGGACAGGCGGCTGGTTCGATGCGTGTCAACTTTGACAGCAACGAAGTGATAGACGAGCGCGACATCCTCGGGATGGGATTCGACTTCACTGACAAGAACGCCTCCACCACCGTGCCGCACGGATCACCGAAGGGCCTGACGATCCTGCTCAAGTTCACGGACCAGGCACCGACCGACAAGACATTCAACAGCAGCGGTACGCTTGTCAATGATGTCAACCACGATGCGGCCTGGGCTGACAACAAGTGGTACGACCAGGCTGCCCCTCCGACGATCGAGGACTGCAGCGTTTCCAATTACTACGACGCCAACAGCGGTGGCCGGCTCACACTGGATGGCGATGTGTTCAACAACGGAGCAGTGTGTGACGCAGATGGCTGGATCACCTGCAATGTGACCCGGGCCAGCATCACGAACTCGACACAGGTGTACAACGCGATCGAGAATGCCCTGCAGCAGGCGGATCCGCATATCGATTACAGCAATTACGACTCGAACAATGACGGCTTCATTGACGGCCTGACGGTGATCTATGCCGGGGCCAGCAACAGCTCAACCATCTTCTGGCACTTCCGCTTCGTTGCCATCTACATGACCGCCGATGGCGTAACGATAAACTCCGGAATCTTCACGGGCGAGCAGGCCCAGGTCCGCATCTGGTGCCATGAATTCGGACATGAGCTCGGGCTGCCTGATCTCTATGACACCGGCGGATCACCCGCCGTGGACGGTGTCGGCCAATATGGCCTGATGGCGGGCTGGTACACGGGTCAGGGTACACATCCGCAGTTCATGACAGGCTGGTCGCGGCTCAAGCTGCGTTTTGTTGACCCGGTCGACATTCCAACAACAACTTCGTTGACGGGATACACGCTGAGCAGGGTCACGCAGGACAATCCGGGTGACACATTGCTTAGAGTGTGGCGTAACGGTGCACCGGGACCGGAGTACTTCCTTGTCGAATACCGGGACGGCACCCACTCATGGGACTCAAGCCTGTTTGGCAACGGTGGCCTGTGCTACTGGCATATCGATGAAACACTGACATCCGCGATCAACCGAGACAACGCATTTGATCCGCAGCGTGTGCACCTTGAATGTGCCGGCTCCAGCCAGGATCCGATGCAGAACGACGCATGCTGGTACGACGGCTTCAACGGCGCGGATGCCTTTGATTACTTTGCTGACAACACTACTCCGAATGCTCACGACAACGACGGCGATACCACCGAGGTAAGACTAGAGCCGACCAGTGGCCGCGGTGCCGCCACGATGACGCTCGACATCCGCAACAACAACGGGGCAACCATCCCGACCCTGTCCTTTGATTCTCCGGCAAACGGCGCAACCGTCAGCGGGGATGTCACCTTTGACGTCACGAGCAACGCAGCCAACCGTGTGGAGTATTTCGTGGATGGCTGCCTCAAGCATGTGGAGAATGGTCCCGGCCCGTACTCAGGATTCAGCTGGAACACACGCAGCGCACTTGATACATCGGTGGAGCTTCGTGCTGTCGCATACAACAGCAGTGGCAACGACCCCGTGCGCAGCCTGACCCGCACAGTGACTGTCAGCAACGGCCAGCAGGGCGGCGAGTCAATGATATTCACTGAGAATTTCAACGGCTATTCCAGTGTGACTGACAGCACCCTGCTGAACCTCTGGAACCTGCACGATGACAACATGGGCATGGAGTTCCAGCTGCGCACTGACCCGGCCTACAACGACACCGGCAAGGCACTGGCATTCGCCCAGACCAGTTTCCCGACACCGAACAACGGCAGCACGCAGGACCCGAATGCCGGGGTGTACCAGGGCCAGGATGACGACTGGCTGATGACACCACGCATTGGACTGTTTGGTTACACTGATGTCAAGTTCAAGATGTCAACCGCATTCCGGATTGACGGAGCCTGGGGCGAAGCGATGCTCGTGCTGCAGGTGTCGGACGATGATGGCGCTACCTGGGACGACCTTCAGTCCTTCAACTGGTGGCAGGACAGCAACACCCAGTGGTACACGGGCTGGTGGCGAAACGACGGCGGCACCCAGGACTTCTGGGCGGACCGGACCGTCAACATCGACCCGTCCTACATCAACAAGGATGTCTACTTCCGGTTGCTGTTCATCGGTGGCCGGACCTACAACGTCGGCTTTGCCGTGGATGAGATCCAGGTGACCGGCACACCGCTTCCGCTTAGCCTGAGCAGCGTCAGCCCTGACCGGGCCAAGGTTGGTGACAGCGTCACCCTCACCGGCGCAGGTTTCGGTGATACGCAGGGCAGCGGAGAGGTTCGCTTCAGCGACGGAGCCGGTGGCCACGTGGTTGCCAGTATCACCTCCTGGACCAATACGCAGATCGTCTGCACGGTGCCAGGTGGTGCAAAATCAGATGCGAACGGAGTCTGGGTCTACCAGAACTTCACAGAGACCAGCAAGCTGGCCTTCACGGTCATCCTTGCAGCGCCGAATCTCCAGGGATTGGACCAGATTTAGGCGGATACGCTGATGGCAGCGTGCTGCCGTCAAGGGGTGGACAGGAGTGGATAGGATGGGGCTGGACCCGCCGGCAGGGAGGCAGGCAGGAGTGGCCCAGGTAAGTAAAGTAGGTAGGTGGTTGCTATGAGGAAACTAGTCTTGGCGGTGCTGACCCTGCTGGTTCTCGCCGGCTGCGGTGGAGGCGGCGGTACGTCCGGCACCGAGATCGTGCAGGTGCCGGCGCAGGAGCAGGGGCTTCAGATAATCAACCAGCAGAGCACGGACGGAAACCTGGTGCTCGGTGTGATCAAGGATGCCAGCGGTGTACCGATCGGCGTGCAGATCCAATGGACCCGTGTGGACGTCGCCGGTGTGATGGGATACTACATCTATCGAGATACCGCGTCCCTCCCGGGTGGGAACCCGGCCGGACAGGAATCAAAACGCATCAATGGTGGCAGCATCATCGGCCAGAGTGGCACAGGCACGCAGACCCTGACCTTTGATGACATCATGGCTCCCCCGCCGTCTATCAATGACCAGTTCTTCTATCGCATGACGGTCGTCAACTCCACGAGTGATGAGAGCGACATGTCCAACGAACTGTCGATCACGATCGCACAGCACACGATCACGACTGTCACCCAGGGCGGCGGCAGCATCGGTGACAGCGTGACGATCAACGGTTCCAACTTCGGCAGCAGTCAGGAAGCAACGGACTTCGTCTACTTCACGAACTCCAGCGGTACTACGAACGTTGAAGCCAATGTGACCAGCTGGACCCCGAGCCAGATCATCTGCGACATCCCGTACGGAGCAGCTGACGGCCTTGTCGGTGTCCAGATCAACGGCGTGCTTGTACTTGCCCCGACCGGACAGGAAATCGACTACAACGAACCGAGCGTCACCAATGTGGCCCCGACCCAGGACTGGGTGCAGAACCTGACCATCGTGATTGACGGTGTGGACTTCGGCCCGGATCCGAACGGTGCAGGTACCAGCACAGACGTGCTGTTCGGCACCACTCCGATCCTGCTGACGGACATCGTCAGCTGGTCTGACACCGAGATCCAGTGCAAGGTGCCTGCGGCTGCAACGGGACTGACCGTCTCGCTGACTGTGGATGTTGCTGGCAACGTCAGCAATGGCACGAGCTTCCTGCTCCTGCCGCACATCGACTCGATCAGCCCGACCAGTGGCAACACAGGCGTGACCTTTGATGTCTCGGGAACGAACTTTGGCAGCGTACAGGGAACCGGTAGCGTCACCCTCGCGGGCGTGAACTGCTCCGTCAACAGCTGGGCAAACGGCACGGTCAACGTCACCGTCCCGGCTGCGGCAGTGGATGGCGCCGTGCTCCTCACCCGTGACGACACCCAGGCTTCATCCCTCTCCGGATTTGACGTCATTCCGGCCATCACCAACGTCTCGCCCAACCGTCGTGTCGAGGGTGAGCAGGTGACCATCACCGGCTCAGGCTTCGGTGCGACCCAGAACGGCAGCACCGTGACCTTCAACGGTGGTGGTGGAGTGGTGGCCACGAACATCATCAGCTGGGGCCCGACGACGATCGTCTGCGAGGTTCCGGCCGGTGCATCGACTGGTACCATTACCGTCCACATCAATGACGCCTCCGTCGGAAGTGACATTGATGACGCGACCAGCGGCTCGAACATCACTGTGATCCTTGCCGCTCCGAACCTGACTGGCGTCGGCCAGCTCTGATCTGTAACTTGGACTAGACAGGAACTCTGACATGAATGGGATTCTCTTGAAGCTGACAACTATGGCGATGGGCCTGATCCTGGCCGCATCCCTCAGTTCCTGCGGCGGCAGCCCTGCCGCCAGTGAACTGGCGACAGGGGAATCCCTGCAGTCACCGCAGCTCCTCGGAGTCGGTACGGGAGACCGTGCCGTCTCCGGGGCGCCTGCGGGAATCTTTGTGACCTGGAACCGCGTGGACGACCCGCGCGTGACGGGTTACTACCTTTACCGTGACACGGCATCCATTCCGGATCCGCCGGTGGACGGTGTGATCGACCCGGGCCTGCGCGTCAATGGTGGCGGACTGATCGCCAACCCTGACAGCGGTGCCACGGTGACATTCAATGACATCTTCTCCGTCGTGGTGGGTGAGACCTACTTCTACCGCCTGACGGTCGTCAACCTTGATGGCGATGAAAGCTATCCCAGCAATGAGCTGAGCTGGACCATCAGCCTGCATACCGCTGGCAATGTGACACCAGACAGTGCGTACTGGGGTAATGACGTAGTGGTGGACGGGACGAACTTCCTCAGCTACAACGCGGCCACTGACTTCGTCGTGTTCCCGACATACGATGGTGGCACCATTGAGGGCGCAATCGTGGACTGGCAGGACACCGCGATCACTGTCACTGTGCCGGAGCCGGCGGTCAGCGGTCCTCTGGGCGTGCTGATCGATGGTGTGGTTTCCTTCACTGACAACAGCCTGACCATTCTTAATCCCGTCATAGGGGATCTCGATCCGAATCCGGGTTTTGTCGGCCAGGCTGTCACGATCAATGGCGTCGGCTTCGGGGCCAGCCAGGATGTTGGTGACGACCTGCTGTTCGGTGGTGCCAGCTTCACAGGTACGATCAGCAGCTGGTCTGACAGCGCAATTGAGATCGTGATTCCTGAAGATGCAGTTGCCTCGAGCGTGCAGGTGGTCAAGAATGCAGCCAACAGCAATGAGCTGCAGTTTATTCCCCGCGCGGAGATTCTCAGTGTTGACAACGATGGATTCCAGGAAGGTGAGGAAATCACCCTGACAGGCCGCCATTTCGGGGCCGTTGAGGGAACCGCCGCCCTTGATGATGCAACTGTACTGACCATCAGCAGCTGGACCGACACGGAAGTCACCCTGTTGCTTGCCGGAAGCGCCGGTGCCCACGGCATCATCCTCACGTCAGATGCCAATGGCACAAGCAATACGTTTGACTACAACATCGGTGAGCCGCTCAGCGTGTCACTGGATGGATTCACGGCTGGCCAGGTCTATCGTCCTGGTGATGACCCGGTGGCCGGGGTGACAACGGCTGATGATGCTGAACTCGTCGAGCTGCTGCTCGGCGGCAATGTGGTAGCCAGCTCGGATACCGCACCTTTCGAGGGCATGACCCTTGTGATCGCTGACTACATCAATGGTGCCTATGACGTGGAACTGCGTGCCACACGTCGCAGCATTTCCGTCACGAGCGATCCGATCGGCATCCTGCTCTACTCGCTGGTTGGCGACGTAAACGCGGACGGCAGCGTGGATGAACTGGATCGGGATGCCCTGCTGCCACTGATCGTGAACCCGCTGCCTCCGCTGGAGATCATGCCTTGGTGGGACACGGATGAGGATGGTACGGTGACCGAGGCTGACCTCAGCCTGGTCGGTTACAACTTCGGCAACATCCTCAGCAGCGACTAACAGAGCTCACCACAGGCCGCTCTGCTCGATCAGGTCGTACTGGGCGCTGCGCTCGACCGTGCCTGCGGACATCGGCAGGTTGATCTGCATCAGCGCTTCCGTTTCGTCGTCGAACTGCGGCCAGTCCAGCAGGCCATCCGCGTTCGGGTTGCCGGACCTGGCGAAGTTGCAGAGGTAATCCCCGATCCGCTCGGAAAGCAGTTCGCTGCCCCGTCCATACGCAAGCTTGATCGGGAATGTGCCGAAGAAGTAGGGCAGTTCTGAGCCATGGAACGTGCCGACACCGGTCAGGCGGGCCGCCGGGCTTTCATAGTCAAAGCGGTACAGCCAGCTTTCAGCACCGATTGCCTGCATGCTGCCCACGATCTCCCGAGCCCCTGCGCCAAATCCGTCACTGATGAAGCTTGTCAGTTGTGACAATGCCAGCTCCGTATCAGTCGCGGGGTAAAGATTGACGGCAAGCGACGCATGGATGCCAAAGATGCCGGCCATCATGTTTTCATACTGGTTGAGGCTGCGGAAGCGAAGACCGAGGGTGAACATTCCCCCTTCGTTACGCAGCGAGCCCGCCATGACGGGAATCCTGGCCTGCCTGCCCGCAGCAAATACTTCGGCCGGACTTTCCTGCAGCACATAGCCGTCAATGCAGATACTGTCGTCCATCGACATCATGTTCACAATGTCAAAGTCCGTTCGCATGGGAGACACGTTGCCAGAGCCCTGGATCTCTTTCCAGTCGACACTGCGCAGTGCTGGAAAACCTTCCAGTCCAAGACGATCCAGGTTGCGACTGACCCAGTTCTCCCCAATCTCCTGCATGCTCTGCAGGCCGTTACGCGGACTGTCCAGTAATCGCAGCCTGTCCGGGGCTCCTCCACTCATCACGATCGCCTTGTCGAACAGGCCCTCCGCCAGGGGACTGCTCATCAGTACACAGATGCTGACTGCCCCGGCGGACTCACCCATCAGGGTTACGTTCCCCGGATTACCACCAAATTGCCGGATGTTCTCTTCCACCCACTTAAGCGCTGCTATCTGGTCCAGCAGGCCATAGTTTCCGCTGCTGCCTGTGTCAGATTCATCGCTTAGCTCCGGATGCGCGAGGAAGCCGAGCACACCGAGCCTGTAATTAAAGGTAACCACCACATTGCCCTTGGCCGCGAAGGCGCTGCCGTCATAAACGGACTGGCTGGCGCTGCCGTAGCGGAATGCCCCGCCATGTATGAACACGATTACCGGCAGGTCCCGCTGTTCCACATCCGGAGTCCAGACATTCAGGTAGAGGCAGTCCTCCGACTGCTCCCCCACATCGGCAAACAGCAGGTTGAAAGGCTGGGGGCAGGACGGGCCGAACTCCACTGCTGGGCGGATGTCGTCCCAGCCAGGAGCGGCCTGTGGAGCCTTCCAGCGTAAATCTCCAATTGGTGCCGCGGCATAGGGAACACCGAGAAACAGTTGGCTGATTTCATTGCTTGTTCCCTGCAGCTTCCCCTGGGCAATCTCCACGACTGGACCGCTCGGTGTTTCATCTTCCTGCGCCATGGCAGACAGTGGAAACAGCAGTAGGCAGGACAGGGCAAACAAAGCAAGCACGACGCGGTGGTTGCATTCAGGCTGACTTGACCGATTGGAACCGATGTTTAGCATATCGTCACTCGCAGGACGCTACCTGCTTACAGTCTGACACTGGGTTCAGACGCTGCGTTCATGGGTTGGAGCCTGATTGTTTCTTACAGTCAGTTACCTTAGATGGTATATTAACTCTGACTTCATCTTGTAAAGACCGGAGAAAATCGTGCTGCGTAAGCTCGCATTCGGACACATCACTTTTCTGATCATCACAAGCCTGCTGCTACTGGGCATCAACAGCTGCGGATCAGGCCAGGGACAGCTTGAGGGCCAGATTGCAAGCCAGCCCGAAACCACAGACATTTCCCTTGCGGAATCCACCCAGTCAACCCCGCTGTTCAATATCGGCGGAATCGACGGACTTGACCGGCAGGTCAACTACACCGATGCCGATCGCCTGATTCCCGGCTCGGATTTCGCCACGGCATTGCCCAACTCGCGTGTGGTTGCCAGTGGCACTTCAGCTGAGTTCGCTCCTGAATTCGCCCCTGACCTTGATCCGTCCCTGTTGAATCCCGCATACTGCGTCTACGTGTTCAACCTGGGTGATTACGATCAGGAGATCCAGCTTGTGTTTGGCGTGTCCGATCCACCGGCGACGGAGGAGGACCTCTACTTCGGCATCGCCAACTATGCCACTGGCCGCTGGGAATGGCGACAGAGTGACGGCAGCCGCACGCTGTCCCTGACTGAGTACACGAACTACATCAGCCCCGCCGGCCACATCTTCTTCACCGTGGCTATGACCGGCATTGAGACCGGCAATGTGGATTTCGTCCGGATCGGTACAGGCTTCCCACCCTCGGGATCCCTGCTGGCGGATGTGACCATCGGCCCCTATCCGCTGACCGTCAACTTCACAGCCAACTTTGTTGATACCGATGGCTACTTCGCGGAGTACCAGTGGGATTTTGATAACAACGGCGTGATCGATGAGACGACGACCGAGCCGACCCTCGAGCATGTGTTTGAGGTGCCGGGCACTTACATCACACGAGTGCATGCGGTTGACAATGACGGGATGGAGGGCACGAACTTCCGCACCATCAACGTCACCGGTGTGCTTCCCCCGAACCCCCCGGAGAATGTCCAGGCAAGCGATGGCACCTATGGTGGCATCGTGCACATCAGCTGGGATGACCCCAGCAGCGGCATCAACCCTAAGGGCTATGAGATCTTCCGTGCCGATACTGAAAACGGGAGCTATACCTCCATCGGTGCGGTCAGCTTCGCCTTCAAGTCCTTTGATGACGATACCGTCTCCGACCAGACCGTCTACTGGTACTACGTCCGCTCCCTGCATGACACCGCCGGCAACAGCGTCCCGAGCGACTCCGATGACGGCTTCATGGGAATCCTCAACCCGCCCACCGACCTGATCTGCGGGCAGGGACTGCTGCCTGACAAGATCAGCATCAGTTGGACGCATCCCGTTGATGGCGCGACACCGGAAGGTTACGACATCTTCCGCAGCCAGACCGAAGGCGGCCTCAAGGTCTTCGTTGCCGGGGTTGACTTCGTCAACTTCTACCAGGACGACTCGGTTCCCGACGGCAAGACCTATTACTACTACATCCAGAGCCGCCGCACCAATTTCAGCAACAGTGACTTCAGCGAGCCGGCGACCGGATTCGTCTCGCAGCTCCAGACCCCGACAAATGTGGCGGCCAGCGATGATGCCAGCCCGACCATCGTCACCGTGACCTGGACCCATAGCGGTGGTTCCCAGGTCCCGGCGGGTTACAACATCTACAAGGCGAATGCCGTTGACGGTTCCTATATCAAGGTCGGCACGGTTGGCTATGAGGAGACCTGGGATGACGTCGCTGCCACGGACGGGGCGGAGTACTTCTACAAGGTCAGTGCCTACAAGGCCGGCTGGGATGAGTCAGCCCTGAGTGATCCGGATGGTGGCTATGTCGGTCTCAGTGCACCTCAGTCACTCAACGCCTCGGACGACGAGATTTTCCAGGTGACAGTTACCTGGCTGCCTCCCACGATTGGTCCGGACCCGGATGACTATGA
The DNA here is from genome assembly GCA_022646745.1 of Planctomycetales bacterium. Lineage (GTDB taxonomy): Bacteria > 4484-113 > 4484-113 > 4484-113 > JAFGCY01 > JAHEFU01. The sequence continues at coordinate 2,631,313 of CP060262.1, forward strand.
GATCTTCCGCGCGGACACGATTGATGGAACTTATGTTTCAATCGGTACAACGGTGGACACTGTCTATGTCGATTCCGCTGTCAATGGAAACCAGGGATACTTCTACTATGCCGTATCCAGGAAGACCGGCTATGTGAACAGCCCGGCATCCAATATTGATGAAGGGTATGCGGCAGACTGATCCTGGTCCAAGCTGAAGAGAAAAGGCCACCCGCGGGTGGCCTTTTTGCTTTCTATTCAAAGAGTGCCCGGAATCAGGCAGACTGGTTCAGGAACTTGCGCAGCCTGTCGTCCAGCACGCTCTGCCAGGTGGTGAGGATGGAATGCTTGCTTATCTCTGCATGCTCACCGCGCTTCAACCAGGATTCATGGCGCAGCTTAAGCATGCTGCTATCCTCGCTCGGACGGTCAATCGTAAAGCACACCTCGTGCGGGAACACACCGGCGCGTGGCCGCAGGATCCTGATCCGGATCAACCTCTCCGTGACAACCTCCGTTACCAGTCCGAGCAGTGCGCCGTCCTCACCGCCACAGGATTCCATGAACCTGCCGCCCACGGTAGGCTCAAGCCTGACTTCGGTGGTGTCGCTCAGCAGGGTGTAGGGTGCTTTCCACCACTGGCCGATTTCTGTGGTCAGTGCCCGCCAGACGGCGGACGCGGGAACGTTGAATTCGAACTCGTCCTCGAGCAGGAACTCAAACAGTTCCACTTCGGTAGATTGAAAGCGATGTGGCATTGGTTCATCCGATCCCGGATCCCAGCTGGGAGTGCTGATTTTAGCATTCAGGCCAGATCCACCATTTGGCGGGACAGTATGATTCCTTCGCTGGATTGGTGCAATAAAATAACAGCGTATCGAAAATAAAGCTGATCTATAAAGGTAATTAAGTGAATCAGATACGCTTGGGACGGGAGTTGATATCAGGATGATTGGACATAGAAGCGGGTTTGCAGCCGTCCTGCCCATGTTGCTGGTGGGATTCACAGTCGCATGCAATGGACCGCGCTACCAGAAGGCAGAGGAAATGGATACTGCACCTGCTGCGTTCGCGGTCCGGGTGGAGAATCCACGTGAATCAACGGAAGTTGATTTCCGCGCCCCACTGTCCGGGACAGTCAGCAGCAATGGCCAGGTCCAGCTGGCCTTCCAGCTCAGCGGGAAGGTCACTGAAGTGCTGGTGGAGGAAGGCGACCACGTGCGGAAAGGCCAGGTGCTGGCTCGACTGGATGACCGCGTCTACCAGGCCCAACGCAAGCAGGCCCTGGGAGCCACGCAGCAGGCAGCGGCCCAGCTGGAAATGCTCGAAAATGGCAACCGGCCTGAGGAGATAGCCGCAGCCCAGGCTTCCCTGGACAGTGCAAAGGCGGTGCTGGAAAGGACCGGAAAGGACCGTGATCGGATCCAGCTGCTGTTCAGTCAGGGTGTTGTCAGCAGGGCTGACCTCGACGCCGTTGAGATGAGCTGGAAGCAGGCTTCCGAGTCGGTCGATGCGGCAAGCCAGCAGCTGGCAATCGCGCGACAGGGCCCCCGTGCGGAGCAGATAGACCAGGCCCGTGCCGCCGTCACAGCCGGCAGTGGCTCAGTTGACCTAGCATCAGTACAGCTTGAATACACTCTACTCAGGGCGCCGATGGCAGGTACGCTCGTTGCCAGGCAGCTGGAGCAGGGGCAGACCGTGATGGCCGGCAGTCCCGTGATGGAGATCGCCAACCTGGAGGTGCTTGAGATCATCACGGAGATCCCTGAGGGCGACCTGCTCAGTGCTGCCATCGGCGACCAGGCAAGGGTCAGCTTTCCGGCGCGTCCGGGGCTGGAAGCACTTGCCACCATCACAACAATTGCCCCGAAGGCCAGCATGCTGACCCGGGCCTTTCCAGTTACCCTGGCAATCGAACAGGTTCCGGAGGGCATCGTAACCGGGATGGTGGCACTGGTGTCATTGTCATTCAACGAGAAACCGGGCGGGGTGGTGGTACGTGAGAATGCAATTGTTGATGGCCACGTATTCGTGGTGCAAGAGGGCAGGGCGGTTAAGACGCCTGTGCAGGTTCTGGGAGACCGTGGTGGACTGGTGTTTGTCAGCGGAGTCACGTCAGCTGACCAGGTGATTGTCAACGGGCAGCACAGGGTGGCTGATGGTGATGTGGTGCAGGTGGTTGATGCCCTGGGCATCTCGGAAATCACAGGTCTGGACAGCGAAGGCAACTGAGCATGCTGATAACAAGGATCGCCGTCCGTTTCCCGACACTGACCTTCATCGCCGTTGCGCTGCTGGTGATCTGGGGGCTCGGATACTTCTTCACGATGAGCCGGCGCGAGGACCCGGAGATCACGATCCGCACAGCCCGCGTGATCACTTACTTCCCGGGGGCCATGCCGGAGGACATTGAGCAATACATAACCAAGCCGATCGAGGATGTTGCCGCTGAACTGTCAGAGGTGAGCAACATTGAGTCAATCTCACGGTTCTCGCTTTCACTGGTGATTGTCGAACTTGACAGTGATACGCCGGTCGAGGATGTGGCCCAGATCTGGGACCGCCTGCGAACGAAGATATCAGCGATCCGGGGCACCCTCCCGGACGGCTCAACGGAACCGGTGGTTGACGACGAATTCTTTGAAACCGCCAGCCATATCATCGCCGTCAGCGGAGAGGACTACACGCCACGTGAACTGGCCGCATATGCGGAGCGCATCCGCAAACGCATCAGCCTGCTGCCCGCAGCGGGCCGGGTGCAGATCTTCGGAGAACAGGAGGAACGCATCTGGCTGGAGTTCGACCAGCTGCGCATGGCGCGTTACAACATCAACCTCGACAGTCTGCTGAACAGCGTGCAGGGCACGAATGTGCTGATGCCCGGCGGGGAAATTGAGAGTGAAGGCAGCCGTTGGACGATTGACTCAAGCGGAGAATTCAGATCGCTGGAGGATATCCGGCGCCTGCCTGTGACGGGTGCCGGGGGGGCCGGCCAGCTGCGCATCGGCGACCTCGGGGATGTCTACTACGGCTACGAGGATCCTACCGACCACATCATCCGCGTTGATGGCAAGCCTGCCGTACTTGTCAGCGTGGTCATGAAGAGCGGCCGCAATGTGATGCAGCTCGGAGAGCAGATCAATGCCGAGCTGGATGCGATCCGGGACAGTATCCCGGGCGACCTTGAACTGACCGTTGTGCACGACCAGCCAGAGCAGGTCGAGATCCAGATCGGCAACTTCCTCTCGAACCTGTTCTCGGGGATCCTGTTGGTGGTCGTTATCGTGTTCCTGTTCATGGGACTGCGCACGACCATCCCGGTCGGCCTGGCGATCCCGCTGGTGCTCGTTTCATGCTTTGCGGTGATGAGCCTGATTGGCACCACGCTCCAGCAGATGAGCATCGCCGGACTGATCATTGCGATCGGCATGCTGGTGGACAATGCCATCGTCGTCAGCGACAACGTGATGCGCTACATGGAACAGGGCATCGAGCGGCGCGAGGCCGCCATCCAGGCCACTTCCGAGCTGGCAATGCCGATGCTCAGCAGCACATTGACGACCCTGTTCGCCTTCCTGCCGCTGGCTGCGATGCGCGCGGAATCTGGCGAGTTCGTGCGGGACATCCCGGTGACGGTGAGCATTGCCATCCTGATGAGCTACTTCATCGCGTTGACTGTCACGCCTGCACTGTGCAGCATGCTGATCCGTCCGGGTGGCGGAGTGATGAACAGCCGGCCGCTCGGTCCACTGATGAACTGGCTTGAGGCGGTCTACCGCCCCGTGCTGGCCTGGACGCAGCGTAACAGGATCGTCACCGGGGCAATCGTGACCGTGACCTTCATCGGCAGCCTGGCAATGTTCCCGCTGCTCGGAGTGCAGTTCTTCCCCTCCGCTGACCGCAACCAGTTCAGCATTGACCTGTACATGCCGGAAGGCACGCCGATCAGCGAAACCGAACAGGCCGTGAAGGCAATGGAGCGTGTGCTTGACCAGCACCCCGGTGTGACGACCTACATGGCATCCATTGGCCGCGGTGGGCCGATGTACTACTACAACCGTGTGCCCGGCTCACTGGCGTCATGGTACGGCGAGTTCCTTGTCAACACCGTTGACCGCGCCGAGACCCGCAGCCTGGTGCCGGAGCTGCGCCGTGAGGCCCAGCAGCGTGTGCCGGGTGCAAATGTGATCATCCGTGCGCTGGAGCAGGGCCCGCCGGTAGGTTCCCCGATCCAGATCAAGGTCCGCGGCGAGAACCTGGAGGAGCTGCGCGGGATCGGCAACGAGATCCAGGATATCCTGGCGGACACCCGGGATGTGATCGACATCCGTGACAGCTTCGGCGTTGCCAGCCGGCACCTTGAGCTGGTGGTTGATGAAAGCCAGCTGCGGGCGATCGGCATGACCAGGCGCGACATCAACCGGGTGACGCTGATCAACACCAGCGGCCTGGAGGTCACTGAATACCGAGCACCGAGCCGCACGATCCCGGTCGTGATGAGGGTCAAGGGAGAGCGGCGCGATTCCGCCACCGACCTCAACACCTTCTACCTGCATGCCGGCCCGGGATTCCAGCCCGTTCCACTCAGTTCCGTGGCACATTACGAATCCCGCCATGTGATCAGCGAGATCAGCCGCACGGACCGTGAACGGGAACTGACAGTCAGCGCGAACCTCGCCAACAGCAGGCTGGCCAGTGATGCCCTGAAGGACATCAAGCCCAGACTTGATGCGCTTGAGATGGCCCCTGGTTACAGGATTGTGATCAGCGGTGAGGCCGAGGAAAGCGGTGAGGCCTTCGCCGGGCTGGGCAGCGGCAGTGTGGTGGCACTGTTGCTGATCATCCTCGTGCTGGTAGCCCAGTTCCGCAGCATCCGCATCGCCATGGTGGTATTCATTGCAATACCCCTGTCCCTGATCGGGGCGATCCTCGGCCTGTATGTCAGTGGCTGGCCATTCGGCTTCACAGCCGGCCTCGGCCTGATTTCGCTGGCCGGCATCGTTGTCAACAACAGCATCGTGCTGATGGACTTCATCATGGAACGGCTGCGACAGGGACAGGATATGGAGGAAGCGATAGTAAAGGCAGGTGAAAGGCGCCTGCGCCCGATCATCCTTACCACTGCAACTACCATCGGTGGCCTGTTGCCACTGGGACTGTGGGGCGGCAGTATGTGGGCACCGATGGCCTGGGTGATCATTGGCGGACTGGTTGTCGGCACGGGATTGACCCTGATCGTGGTACCGATGATCTTCCGCACAATGGCCGGCAGCCGGGCACTCGAGATAGTTCAGCAAGACCGGTAATCCGCATAGGGTTGCGACTAGACCATGCAAGCAGGATCTGGTCTGCTAATCGGGTGACAATTCAGCCCATAACGTACAATCAGGCCATATGGCAAATAGCGGATTTCGGATGGCTGGAATGCGGGGCGCTGCATGACAGGCAGGAAGCGGCAAGCGGGCGTTGAACTGGATGCAGGTGAACTGCCAGTCGTAGGCTGGCGTGAATGGGTGCGCCTGCCGGATCTGTGCCGCCCCTACATCAAGGCCAAGGTTGATACCGGAGCACGCACTTCTGCCCTGCATGCCCATGACTTGCGGATCTACACCGAAAATGGCGTGGAGATGGTGCGCTTCACCATCCATCCAAGGCAACGAAATGAGGAAAAGGCGATCACCATTTCGGCACCAGTGATAGATCACCGCCATGTTCGCAGCAGCCACGGTAAAACCACATTCCGTCCGGTTATACTGACAACCCTTGAAATTCTGGGGCAGCGCCTGCCGATTGAGCTGACGCTTGTCGGTCGGCACAGCATGAAGTTCAGGATGTTGATCGGACGGCAGGCTTTGCGGGGCCGGTTCCTGGTCAACACAGGTGAATCCTACCTATCCGGTAGATTGCCTCGCCGGAGCCCTGCAGCAAGGGAACAAAGCATTACCACTATCGGGGAGGAATCCTGATGAAAATTCTGATCCTGTCACGCAAGCCGTCGCTCTACTCGACGCGCAGGCTGAAGGAAGCCGGTGAGGCCCGGGGACACGAGGTGCGCGTGGTTGATTACCTGCGCTGCTACATGGATATCACCTCGCATCGTCCCAAGGTGATGTACCAGGGCCATCCGCTGACAGGAGATGCAGTGATTCCGCGAATCGGTGCGAGCTACACGTTCTACGGAACTGCGGTGGTGCGCCAGTTTGAAATGATGAATACATTCAGCGTCAATGAAAGCCAGGCGATCTCACGTTCGCGTGACAAGCTGCGCAGCCTGCAGATCCTTGCCAGGGAAGGAATTGGCCTGCCGGTTACAGGTTTTGCACACAGCACGAAGGATGTCGATGGCCTGCTAAAGCTGGTCGGCGGAGCTCCGCTGGTTGTCAAGCTGATTGAGGGAACCCAGGGCATCGGTGTGGTGCTGGCTGAAACCAACCAGGCGGCCGGTTCCGTGATCGAGGCCTTCCGTGGCCTGAGTGCAAACATCCTCGTGCAGGAATTCATCAAGGAAGCGGGTGGCTCCGACATCCGTGCAATTGTGATCGGTGACAAGGTGGTCAGCGCGATGAAGCGTACTGCGCAGGCTGGTGAGTTTCGCTCAAACCTGCACCGCGGTGGCAGCGCCAGCAAGGTCAAGCTGACTCCAGAGGAAAGGATGACCGCCGTGCGCAGCGCAAAGAAGCTCGGTCTCGGCTTTGCCGGTGTGGACATGCTGCGCAGCAACCATGGCCCGGTCGTGATGGAAGTGAACAGCAGTCCCGGGCTGGAAGGCAGCGAGGGGGCCACCGGTATTGACATTGCCGGCAAGGTGATCGAGCTGATCGAAAAGCGCCATGCGGATGCCACCATCCACAAGACGCGCAGCAATATCCGGCACTGATTCACCCGATCCAACTACAGCTTATTGACTGATCAGCAAAAGACTTTCGACGTCTCTGGCGCTATAATTAGCAGCCCTCAGGAGAGGTGACCGAGTGGTTTAAGGTGCTCGCCTGGAAAGCGGGTGTACGGTAATACGTACCGAGGGTTCGAATCCCTCCCTCTCCGTTTTGGATTTCCTCCGTCCCTCAGCCGCTGACCTTGATCCAGTACCACTCGTTTTCATGCATGCTGTGCAATGGCTCCATGCCCGCCGGCATTGGAAGCACTACCTTGTCCGCACTGATGTTCTTGAAGGCCCGGAACAGGGTGCCGATATCGCTTTCCTTGATGAAGTGATGTGGGATGCCGACTTCCAGGCCACTGCGCAGGACTACTGTCTGCTCATCAATGAAGTCAGCCTGGTGTTCAGCTGGAGCATTGCGGATGCCCGGCAGGCTGATGAGAGCGGTGCCGCTGATGGCCTTGATGCGCTTGATCTCGGCAATAGCCCGTTCCAGGTCGCGTTTCTTGCCGTGGTGGATCACGTCTATTGCAAGGATCACGTGGAAGTAATTTCCACCGTAATTTAGCTTGCGGTAGTCCGCACTGAGGATATTGACCGTCTGCTCGAACCCCGCCAGGGTTTCACGGGACTGGACCAGAGCTTCATTGGACCAGTCGATGCCGGTGGCCCGCCAGCCGATCTCAGCCAGCTGCTTCAGGTGCCGTCCGTTTCCGCATCCGATATCCAGCGCGCGACGCGACTGCTGGGGCAGGTCCCCGATGTAGCTCAGTACCCGCGGATCAGGCGGCAGGCTGCGAAGAGCCTCATTGGCGTTGCGCCGGTCCCAGATTTCCTTTTGCTCGGGAACAGTAAGGTCTCTCATTTATGAGCCTTCAGCTTTCGCTGCCAGTCTTGGGCCTGAATACCCAGAGCGAGGCATTCCCGGCCTTTCGCCGTTCCAGCAGCTCAAGACCTGCATTTGACTCAGGAAGGGTATCCGGTGTTCGCATGATTATAAGCGCATCCGCTGACCAGATGTCCGGTGCCTGAGCCAGCCCCGGCAGCAGAGAGCGGGCCATGTCGGTGATGTAAGGCGGGTCGAGGAAACAGCACGAGACCTTCATACCTTCGGGCAGTTGCTTGGCTACAACCCCCGTACACCTGCGTCCATCAACCTTCAGCACCCGTACCCGCTCCTCAATCCCGAAATCACGGGCCGAGGCGCGCAGGTCATCACAGGTGCGGCGGTCCACTTCAACACTGAACAACAGCGGTGCGCCTCGGGAAATGGCCTCAAGGCCGACGATCCCGCTGCCGGCGCAGATATCGAGGAAGGCCCCGGACTGCAGCCGATCAGGAGTGAACAGGTTCATTACCAGTTCACGGACGAATCCCGTGGCCGGCCGGGCCCGGCTGTTCTTCGCCAGCCTGATTTCCCGCCCCTTCAGTTCGCCGGAGGTGATCCGCATCCGGGGATTATAGTGCTGGCTCCCGGGCACTCTTTGTTTAACCCTTACTTTGCTATAATCTGAAGTCTCACCGTATTACATTGCAAGGGGTAGTTTCCTATGTCAATCCGTCGTCGCATCAAGGTGGAGCAGCGTGACCGCAAGGACGTGCTGAACGAGGCGATCATCTCCCAGGATGAGTTCCTCGAGAAGTTCTTCTCACGGCCCAGCAAGTTCCAGTTCTTCTTCGGTGCGGGCATGTCAGTCAGCGCGGGCATACCCCTGTCCAAGGACATCATTGACGAGATCATCGTCAAGGTCTTCGAGAAGTCAAACCCGGCCAAGCGCGGCCAGTTGTCAGCGGACGAACTGTCCGACTGGGTCAGCCGCGAGAAGTGGTTCAACCCGAACTACGCCTACATCTCAGCGCTTGAAAAGGAATACCCCTCAGCCTACCTGCGCACTGACCTGTTCCGCCGCTACATGGAAGGCCGCTTCCCCAGCCCGGCGCAGCTCAACTTCGCCATTGGCGTCAAGGAAGGCAAGCTCAACAACCGTGTGTACACCACCAACTGGGACACGCTGACTGAGGATGCCTTCTACTGGCTGCGTGGCACCAACTGCACCACGATCAAGGGTCCCGACCAGCTTGTGGAAGTCAAGGACGAGGAGCACCGCTACGTCATCAAGATGCACGGTGACCTTGACCGCTACGATGTCCGATACCTGCGTGAGGGCATGGCCAAGCACAATGACGACCTACGTGACTTCCTCGTGAAGTCCATGAGCAATGTCGGCCTTGTGATCATGGGATACAGCGGCAGTGAGTACTCCGTGATGAACATGCTGATGGAAATCGTGCATGACCATCCGGACGTGCTGTCCGGCGGTCTCTACTGGGGCTACCAGGGCAACATGAAGCATGTGCCCGAGTCGATCACCGACCTGATGGCGATCGGACTGGACAAGGGCAAGGACTTCCGCATCTTCGAAACTGACGACGCGGACTTCCTCTTCGAGAAGGTTGCCACCAAGCTCGGCTTCTCCAGCATCGAGAGCGAGCTGGACGTCGCCTTCTTCCGCTTCAACAAGATGACCTACGGCGAGCTGCGTGAGCGTGAGGGCAGGGTGGTTGCCAACCTGACTGACCTCGTGCACCGTGACCTGCTTGACGAGGGCTTCCTTGTCCGCGACTACAACCTGATCCACGAGGTCTGGAAGTCCGAGACCAGCGGCATGTTCAAGAAGAAGGAAGAGAAGGAACGTGCCGCCCGTGACGCGGAGCGCAAGCTGATCAACCACTGCTTCAACGACCTCAAGCACCAGCAGTTCGCTGATGCGGAAGTGAAGCTGACCGACGTTGCCAAGCACTTCCCCGAGAACCCGCATGTCTACTGGGGTCTCGGCTGGGCCAACTACTGCATGGGCCGCTACCGCGAAGCGCTTGAGTTCTTCGACCGCTCGCTGGCTCTGGATCCCAAGAGCTGGGGCACCTACATTGCGCGTGCGATGTGCCAGCACGACCTCGGCCAGTACGGCGAGGAGATGGCGAACTACGACAAGGTGCTCGAGCTGAAGGGCAACATTGACTACATCTGGTACAACCGCGGCCTTGCCGCCCACAAGCTCGGTGACCGCAATGCGGAGATCGAGTCCTACGAGAGCGCAGTCGCCGTCAATGGCGGTTACTACAAGGCCTGGTACAACCTCGGCCTGTGCTACTACGAGCAGGGCAACATCCTCACTTCGCTCAACTGCTTCAAGCGGGCTCGCGACATCAACGCCAAGTTCTTCAATGCGCGCTACAACTGCGGCATCCTGCTTGGCAAGATGGGCCAGGACGGCCAGTCGATCGCTGAGTTCGAGCACTGCATCGAGCTCAATGAAGACGATGACATGTCCTTCAAGCAGCGCGGCACGGCCGAGCTGATGATCTCCAAGTATGACAAGGCCCAGGAGAGCTTCGAGGAGTACACCCACACGCAGCCGGGCGATCCGGAGGCCTGGGCGAACCTCGGACTGTCATACTTCGGCACAGAGCATTACGACGAAGCGCTGGAGTATACGGACAAGTACCTTGACCGCTATCCCGAAGATGCGCGCATCTGGTACAACCGCGGCCTTGTGCTCGAGCAGCTCGGTGACCGTGAGAAGTCCATGCAGGCCTTTGACAAGTCCCTTGAGCTGAATAATGACAACGACATGGTCTGGTACCGCAAGGCGCTGCTGCTTGGCAACATCGGCCAGTACGGCGGCCAGATCGAATTCCTCACGAAGTTCCTGAACCGCAACTCACAGGACCTGCGAGGCTGGTTCGAACTCGGTGAGGCGAACCGCAAGCTCGGTGAGGCTGCCGAGTCCCGTGAGGAAGTGGTGCGCTACTACACCGCAGCTGTGCAGGCTTATGACAAGGCACTGGAGTGCGACCGTACCCACCTCGAGACCTGGCTCAACAAGACAGTCTCCCTCAACAGGCTGCACCGTTATGATGAGTCACTTGAGTGCATCAATTACCTGCTGCGCTACGACAAGAAGAACGCTGAGGTCTATTACCAGAAGGGCATCGCCGAGGACGGGCTGGGTGACCAGCTGTCCGCCGCCGACACCTTCGCCCAGGCGCTCAAGCTCAATGAGAACCATGCCGACAGCTACTACCGCCGAGGCCTGCTGCTCGCTGAGCTGGAGCAGTTCGCCAAGGCTGTTGACCACTTTGACAACGCCATTCGCCTGCGCCCCGACAAGTGGCAGGCCTACCACTTCAAGGGCATCTCCATCATCAAGCAGAAGGAGTATGACAAGGCCCTTGAGGTGTTTGAGGCAGCACTTGAGCGCTTTGATGACAAGCCGCGCTTCCTCGTTGACAGCGCGCTGGCCTACGTGATGAAGCGCAACATCGACGATGCACGCAAGTGCCTCAACACGGCGATCACCCGCAACCCGAACCTCAAGGCGGAGATCCTCTCCACGCCTGAGTTCAGCGGACTGGTCAGCTAGGAACCAATCAGACTATTCCGGCATGGCCGGGGGCGGCGTCCTCGTCGTCCCCGGCTGCCAGTTTTCTGAGTTCGTCGGGCAGGTTGAACTCCTGCAGGCGCTGCCGCAGGTCAGCTTCGTAGGACTCCTCCCCATCCTGCCGACGCAGTTCATGCAGGCCGTCCAGCTCTGCAAACATCTCCTGGGAGTCCATGCGGGCATCAGTCAGCCGTGCGGAGGCCTGCTGCTCGGCGCGGCGCAGGTCATTCCAGCGCTGGCGCAGGGCGTCCTCCATCAGGCTGATGTCCTCCAGCAGCATGGCGTGGATCCCGAATGCGCGGATCCGTTCGTAGTAGCGGGCATTGGCGCGGGCTGCATCAATCTGGCTGACGAGCTGCTCGATGCTGGAGCGCAGGCGGATCGTGTCGAACCAGTACTGCTCGGCACGCTCAATGTCCTTCGTAAGCTTGTCCAGCCGGGAATCAAGGTCCTCGAGCTTCGCCTGTGTGTTCGGGTAGTGGCTGGTGGACAGCTTCGGCAGCCTGGCCCGTTCCGCATCGCGTGCATCCACCAGTTGCTGCCATTCCTGTTCCCACTCCTCCCGCTCGCCCGGGACCAGCACCCTGGTTACGCTGCGGCTCTGGACGGTCAGGGAACTTGTATGGACGCGCAGGTAGGCTTCCCAGGCATCCAGCACCTTCTGCTGGGAGATCTCCGTCTGCTGGTAATCGTGGTAACTCTGGCTGGCAAAGTGGTAAGCGGCCAGTGGCACGCTGAGCCAGATCAGCATGATGAATACCTTGAATGCCAACTTGGTGATATTGTAACCAATATGGATCGCAGTCACATGGAAGTGGCCCTGCTGGTGATCGGTAACGAGATCCTGCGGGGGGACACCCTGGACAGCAACAGCAACTTCCTGGCGGGACAGCTGGCGAAACGTGGTGCGCGCCTGCGCCGGATCCTGACCATCCCCGATGAACTGGAGCTGATAGCAAGCGAACTGCGTACGCTGGCGGGACAGTATGACAAGGTGATCACTAGCGGTGGCATCGGACCCACCCCTGACGACCTGACCCGCGATGCAGTTGCCATGGCATTCGGTGTCGGGCTCGTGCTGTATGAGGATGCCGTGGAAGAGTGGCGGGCTCGCCGGGGAACTGAGCTGAATGAAGGTCAGCTGGCGATGTGCACCCTGCCTGAGGGATCAAGGCTGATCAGGACCCGGACCACACCTGCGCCAGGCTTTGCAATCGGCAATGTCTACGTGCTGGCCGGGGTACCATCAGTGATGAAGGAGATGTGGTCCGCGATCGCGGATGAATTCAGCGGCACTGTGCAGCATGTTGCCAGTTTCCAGGTGCGGATGCCCGAGTCCCGCTTCGCCGCCGTGTTACGGGATTACCAGCTGCGGTTCCCGGAGCTGGATTTCGGCAGCTACCCGAAGATGGAAGGAGAGTGGTATACGGAGATTAAGGTACACGGAGATGATCCCGCCGCTGTCGCCGAGGTTGGCAGCCAGCTCGAGGCAGACATTACGGCGCTTGGGGCCTGAGTCAGTCCGCTTCGCTGCCCATCAGCCTGCTGCAGAACTCTCGGACCGCCTGCCTGGCCTCCGAGTCGCCGAATCCACGACCTGCCAGGAAGCCCATCATTGATGCGGAAAGCTTGCCCCTGATTTCCATTTCAATACGGCGGTCGGCGGAATCGCCAATCCTGCGCCTGTATTGATCCAGCTTGCCCTCGTAGGTGCGGCGCTTGCCTTCCAGCAATTCCATCGCCGCGCTGAAGCTATCCACTCCGGAACAGTGCTCGCTGACCATCCGTTGGGCCAGCTGCCTGTCGCAGCCCCGCCGCAGCAGTTCCTGCTGCAGCTTCGGAGCGCCGATCGAGCCCCGGGCCATCAGCTGTTCGGTAATGGTCTGGGCGGCGCGCTCATCATCGAGGAATCCGCGCTCACGGCAGAGCCGGATCACTTCATCGACAAGGTCCATCTCCCGGCTGCGCTGCGCCAGCTTGCGTTCCAGCTCACGGGCGAAGTGCTCACGGCGCGCCAGCAGGCGGCAGGCGCGGTCGTACATCAGGTGGAAGCGGGACATGCGCTCAGTGCGTTGCCATTCTTCCAATGGGACCTCAAAGCCGGCCTCCCACCAGTGCGGCACCGTGCCGGCAGGCAGCAGGATCGGCTCCCCCTCATTGGGAACCACCTCCATCCACTTCTCGCTGCGCCGGAGCCTGAGCTGGGTGATGACTGGCACAGCCACAGCTTAGCGCGTGCCATAATGAGCCGTGGGATTGCGGCGGCTGTTAGAGGGAATGCAGGAGCTCAAGGTGCTGCTCGCGGGCCTGCCAGACCCCGGCGGGGAATGCTGGGTGGTCGGCGGGGCCCTGCGTGACGCCTGGCTCGGACGTCCCGTGCATGACATCGACCTTGCAGTGCCAGATCCGATTTCCCCTGTGGTCGAGCTGCTTGAACGCCATACCGGCCACAACGCCCACACAGTGAACCAGAAGTTCGCTTCCGCCCGGATCGTTGCCAACGATTATGAGATAGACGTCACTCCGTTGAACGGTGACAGCATCGAGGCCGACCTCCGGCGCAGGGACTACTGCATCAACGCACTGGCTGTACCACTGTCAGTGGTGCTGTCAGGCAATGCCCAGCCGCGTGATGTGATTGCCGATCCAAACGCGCTGGATGACCTGGAGGCCGGGCGGCTGAGGCTCGTCAGCGCGGCTGCCCTGACTGATGACCCATTGCGCGTGCTGCGGGGTTTCCGGCTGGCGGCCCAGCTGCAGATGGAGCCTGACAACGCCTGCCGGGAGGCCTGGCGGGTACATGCTGCTGACCTGCGCAAGACCTCCGGCGAACGCCAGCGTGAGGAACTGGTTCGCTGGTTCTCGCTGGGGCAGCTCGATACGGGGCTGCTGCAGATCTGCGCGGATGCTGGAGTGCTGTGGCAGCTTTTCCCGGCACTCAGCGACAGTGTGGGCTGCACCCAGAACCACTACCACCACCTGGATGTGTGGGACCACACACTGCTTGCCCTGAGGCAGCTTGACGGACTGCTGGAACAGTTGCCCGGACCGCTTGTGGAATTCACCGGCGCGTTCTCGCAGGCGATGGCAATGCAGCTCGATGGTGGTGCGAGTGTCCTGGCACTGACACGCCTGTCCCTGCTGCTGCATGATGTCGGCAAACCGGCCACCCGCAGGGATGAGGCAAATGGCTATGTCAGCTTCATCGGCCACCAGAAGGTCGGAGTCGAACTTGTTGAGGAGGATTTCCGCAGGCTGCGCTTCTCCTCGGCGGAGCAGGACTTCCTGCACAGGATGATCCATGAACACCTGCGGCTCGGTTTCTACAGTGACAACGACCCGCTGCCTGCCAAGTTGATCTACCGCTTCATCCGGACGCTCGGCAATGCGACCCTGCCTCAACTGCTGCACAGCCTGGCGGACTGCGCTGCCGCGCTTGGCAGCGACAGTGAGGAAAGCATACAGCGGCACATCAGCGCCGCGAGGCAGGTCGCTGACAACTACGTCAATGACAGCCATGTGGCACGGCCACCGGTTCTGCTCAACGGTGAGGAGATCATGCGCCTCCTGTCCCTGCGCCCCGGCCCGGCAGTCGGACGCTACAAGCGCGCCATGCTGGAAGCGACGGCAGAAGGCTGGATCAGCAGCCCACAGGATGCACGCGAATTCCTTGCCGGGCTGGCCGGGGATACAGGGCGTGAATTGAACGGCGGTTGATCAGCGACTCGCTTCGAGCCGTTCGCGGATGGTTGCCACCAGTTCACTGCGGCTGATGGTGAACTGCTGCTTCTGCTCCTTCCACTCGTCACGGTCCTCCACCTGCTCGGCGATCCGCCGTCCAAGTTCGAGGTCCTTGATGCTCAGCTCTGACTTCTCGAACTCATCACTTCCGGCGATCACTGCATAGGGGATGCCCAGCCGGTCTGCGTACTTGAGCTGCTTCTGCAGGTTGCCGCCGCCGAGGAACATCTCGGCCGGGATGCCGGCATTGCGCAGCTCACTTGTGATCTCAATGTAGTCAGCCGTGCGTGACTTGTCCATCACGGTCACCAGCACTTCGCTTGTGGCCCGGCGCTGGTCGATGCGGCCAAGCTCAGTCAGGGCCGCCAGCAACCTGTCAACGCCGACACTGGCTCCGACAGCCGGCACACCCTGGCCCTCGCCAAGGAAGCGCTCAACGAGATCGTCATAGCGTCCCCCGCCGAACACCGAACCATAGCTAGGAAGGTCAGTCAGTGTCACTTCGAACACAGGGCCAGTGTAGTAACCCAGCCCGCGGGCGAGGTGCAGGTCGAAGATCCAGTTGGAACCGCGCATGCCAAAGGCATCCAGCATGCTGATCAGCTCCTCGATCTCGTCCAGGCCTTCGTTGCCAAGCTGGTTTCCGGTGAACAGGCTGCGTGCGGCGGACAGTGACTCATTGGCATCGCCGGAATTGGGCAGGTCCAGGAAGGCGTCAATCTTCGTGATCTGGTCGACATCAAGTCCGAGGCCGGGGATCAGCGCCCCGCTCTCGTCCTTCAGGCCGGGGCCCAGCTCCAGCCGGATGCGCTCGCGGTCGAACTTGTCGAGCTTGTCAATCACCCGGTAGATGTCGCGGCCCTGCTGCACATTCGCTCCGCAGTACTCCCCAAGCGCATTGAGGATCTTGCGGTTGCTGAAGCGGATCACGTAGTTGCGCACCTGCAGGCGGCGGAAGATCGCATCCACCACCGCCAGGATCTCCGCATCAGCCGCCAGGCTGGCGCTGCCAACCGTGTCGATGTCGAACTGCTGGAACTCGCGGAAGCGGCCCGGCTCGGGCTTGTCCCAGCGGAACACGCTGCCGGTCTGGTAGCGGCGGAAGGGACGCGGGATATCCTGGAAGTTCTGGCAGAACAGGCGGGACAGGGGTACTGTCAGGTCATAGCGCAGGCCGACCTGCTCCTTGTCCTGGTTCTCAAAATGGAAGATGTTGGCAAGCTGCTCCGCCGAGGGCTCTGCTCCGAGCAGGGCTTCACGGGCCTCCATCACTGGGGTGTCCAGCGGCAGGAAGCCGAAAGTCCGGCAGACGGCTTCGATCTCACTGAGCATTTCCCTGCGCGCGCGCGCCAGCTCGGGCCAGCTGTCCTGCATGCCCTTGAGCAGTCGCGCCTTCACCTTCTGATTCCGTTCTCCAGACATCACTTACTCCTCGTTCACGGAGCGAAAGTCTACTTTCGAACCGTGCCCGGTGCAAGTGCTGACTGAAAATCGCTCTCATTTTTACTAATGAGGGGACATTAAAGAGTAATAATGTCTGATAAGTGGTATTCTCATTCCGTAATGCAATTGTGACTTGGATCATCACGCAGCCCAGGCTGCAATGACCACAAGCCGAATCTGCCTCATGGCATCAACAAGGAAGTGTGGCAATGGTCGGTAAGTTAAGGCATCTGATAATGGCATGCGCAATAGCGCTGGCAGTGGCAGCGTGTACTGCCCCGAGCGGGAACGGCTACATCGACTTCACCCCTGCGGATGACACAGCGCTGGCTGGCGTGGTCCAGCTTCCCGGTACAGGAAACACAGAGGAACCGCGCGCAGTGGCGGCACTGGAATCAGTCGGTGTGAACCCGATTGACTATATTGATACCGGCGGCACCGTGACGGACCAGGGCAATGCTGTCCAGCTGGATTGTGCGGTCGGCAGCTGCAGCTGGGCGATGTATTCCTTCGAGATCCAGGACCGTGACATGCAGGCCCTGCGCCTGCAGCTTGGCTTCAGTGCAGCCGAGGAGTGCTGGGTCGGTGTCGGCAACTTCGACAGCGGCCGCTGGCAGTGGCAAAAGCTCAGTGGGGCAGGGCCCCACAGCCGCTCACTTATCCAGAGTGCAAATGAATTCCAGTCACCGCTGGGCCGGCTGTACTTCATCGTGCTGGCCTATGATGACAATGATGTAACGGTCTCAGACCTGCAGATAGACCATGACGTACAGGTGGCCGCGCCAACCTACATCGCTGATATCGCGCCGCTGCTCAACGGCAGCACCGGAGAGAAGTCCTGCACCGGCTGCCACGGCGGAATCAGCCCTAACCTTGAAACCTATACAGCTGTGAAGAACAACGCGAACGCAGTGATGGCTTCCGTGAAGCAATCATCCGGATGGATGCCTCCCAATGGCTCCCAGTGGAGCCAGGCCAACCAGGACCTGTTCCAGGCCTGGATTGACGCCGGGAAACCTGAGTCGTAATTCCCCCCGCATAGCTTACCGATTTCTGTTCAGGGCCTGCAGTCGCAGGCCCTGTTCTTTATCCGGACAAAATTAAATTTCAGTTGCGGAACAACTAGTTGATATGGTAGTCTCAAGTAACGGATGTTTATGGGATATGCAATCGGCAAGGGAAGCCGGTTGCCCCTCACCAGTGGGGAAACTGGATTTCCGGGCCGGCTGAATCAAACTAACACGAGGTTTCAAGATGGGAATCTGCTCCCGCATCCTCTTCGTGGCATTCACTGCCGCATTCCTCATGCTTCTTGGTGCCTGCTCCGGCCAGTCCGGCAGCACCAGTTCGGAGCTACAGCTAATTAATCTCCCGATACACGAGAGCGACCTGCCGACGCTTGACAGTCTTGACTCCATGCGCCAGTCCAGCGTCGCAACCCAGGTTGCGATCGACCCCCAGCAGACAAGCACAACCGGTGGCCAGGTCAGCAACCAGGGCCAGGACCTGCTGCTTAACAGCGCACCCGGTACTGCCAGCTGGGCGATGTATGGCTACCAGGCCGGCACTGACCCGCTGATCTCGCTCAGGCTGACTTTTACCTATCCCAACGGACCAGGAGCATGGGTGGCACTTGCCAACTACCAGACCGGACGCTGGGACTGGCAGCCCAAGGCCCAGCTGACCCAGGTCACATACCAGCTCAGCACGAATGCCAACCGAAACTATGTGTCACCGAAGGGCAATATGTTCTTCGTGGTGATGAGTGCGGATGACCGTGACGTGGTGATCACGGACCTGCTGATGGTAGCTGACCTGCCGCAGCAGACCTTTGACATCAGCGGCAAGGTGACTGACCCGAACTTCGGTCCGCTCCAGGGCATCCTGATCGGCCTGACCCCTGGCACGGATCAGGCCACCACTGATGCCAGCGGCAACTACAGCTTCACTGGAGTGCTGCCCGGTGCATATACCCTCACCCCGCTGGTGAGCGAAATGAACTACACGCCCCCGACGATCAATCTGAACGTGGTTGACAGCAACCTGGTCGGCCAGGATTTCATCGCGGAACCGATCCCGCAGGTGCCGACCTATGTTGCAGACATCGCCTCGCTGATTGATGGTGCCGGTGGTACTGAGAAGTCCTGCCTTGACTGCCACTCCGGTAAATTCCCTGATGGGGATTTGGACCTTTCCACCTATACCGCCGTCAAGGACAACGCCAGCAAGATCAATGACGCAGTGAATGCCTCGTCGGATTGGATGCCAAAGGACAATGACAAGTGGAGCCAGGAGCATCTGGACCTGTTCCAGCTCTGGATTGACACCGGCAAGACTGAGCAGTAGCGAAGCGAGGAACTAAGCCAGGTGGACCAGCAGGCCCAGAACTTGCCGGTCCACCTGTTTCAATATTTGGATTGTACAGGATCGGGAAGATGACTAACAGGATTGTATTGATGGCGATGCTTGCCCTGATTGTGCTTGCGTCCACTGCTTGCGGTGGCAGCCGGCAGGGGATAGGGAACGAAGCCGCTGTGGGCTCTGGTAAGCAGCCTGGGTTGCCGCCAATTGCCTCGCTTGATTCAATGCGAGGCGCAGCGGAGATCCAGCAGGTGGAACTAGGCACCCAGTTCTACATCGCCACAAGTGGCAATGTCGCCAACCAGAATGAGAGCGTGCTGTTCACCAGCACACAGGCTGAAGCGGCCTGGGCGCTCTATTCGATTGACAAGGCAGACATGGAATTCCTCAACCTGTTTGTCGACTTCGGCACGGCGGCGGGACAGAAGCTGGTGGTTGGGATTGCCAACTACAGCAGCGGTCGCTGGGAATTCATGGGACCCTACACATCATCGCCCGCAAATGTTTCAATCAATACGCTGAGCGAGACGGGCTGGATCTCCCCCAAAGGCAAGCTGTACTTCCTGCTGCTTGGACAGGGCAACCAGACGATGATCGTCAACAACATCAGGCTGCTGGCGGACGTTCCCCCGGTGCCGACATTCCCGGTGTCCGGTACGGTGCTCGATGAGAATGAGCTGCCGCTGGATGGCGTGACCATCACCCTAAGCCCCGGTGGCGGCAGCCTGCAGACTGACACCAATGGCAACTACAGCTTCCTGGCGGTGCCGGCGGGCAACTGGACAATCACACCGACCCTCAACGGCTGGGAATTCGATCCGGTCAGCTCGACGTTCGATGTTGTTGATGCTGCGGTCAGTGGCATTGACTTCACGGGAACGGAGATCCCGATCATCACACATGCAGTCAGTGGCACGGTGCAGGATGCGGGCATGGCCCCCATCTCCGGTGTGCTGATGACGCTCAATCCCGGCGGGATGACGACATCCACTGATGCCCAGGGAGAGTACATCTTCCCCGCAGTGGAAGTCGGCGGCTATACGCTTACTCCATCAAAGACGAGTTTCAGCTTCAACCCGACAAACCGCAATGTCAATGTGTCGACAGCGGATGTGACCGGCCAGGACTTCACGGGTACTGAGATAACCAGCTTCAGCATCAGCGGGACAGTCCTTGATGAACTCGCGGCCCCGCTCAGTGGAGTTACCCTGACCCTGATACCGGGTGGCAAGCAGGCCATCACCAACGGTTCAGGTTTCTTCCAGATCAATGATGTCAGTCCCGGCCCGTATGACCTTTCCCCGGAGCTCAACGGCTGGAGCTTTGACCCGACTAGCCGGACCGTGATCGTTGTCAGCAGTAATGTGACCGACCAGGACTTCACTGGCACTGAGGATGCAGTTGTCATCAGCTTTTCCGAAGACCTGTTGCCGATTATCCAGGGCGACTTTGGATCTGAGTATGCCTGCATCGAATGCCATTCCGGCAGTGAGCCGGAAGAAGGACTCAATATGACCGTCTATGCGGATGTCGTGGACCGCTCTGACAAGGTCGTGGACAGGATTAACCGCATGGAAGGTTCCTTTGGATTCATGCCTAAGAATGGAACGAAGTGGCTTCCGGCATGGAGGCAAATGTTCCAGGACTGGATCGACGGTGGATTCGCCCCCTGATGCCGGCAGCTCAACTGACTTCATGAACCTCGTCCACGTTGACTGTGGCACTCGCTAGAATATGAGCGCCGCATGACGGAACCCGCGAAGACATTCACTGCAGAAGAGCTCAGTGCCTTTGATGGCAAGGAGGGCCGGCGTTCATACGTCGCCTACAAAGGGCTCGTTTACGATGTGACCGACAGCAAGCTGTGGCGCAACGGCGTGCATGTCCGCAAGCACCACGCTGGGAATGACCTGACCACCGAAATGGGGCCGGCGCCCCATGAGGATGACGTGATGGACAGCTTCGAGGTGGTCGGGAGGCTGGTTGAAGAACAGGCACAGGATGAGCAGCGTGTTCCCTGGTTGTGGGACTACAGCAATCGCCGGCACCTGCATCCGGTGACGGTGCATTACCCGATCGCACTGGGAATGGTTGCCAGCCTGCTGCAGGCTGCATCAATGTTCACTGACCCGTCCACCGGTGAGCAGTTGCGCTTCGCTGCATTCATCAACATGGCGATCGCGACCATCTTCACCATTCCGGCCGTGGTGACCGGCCTGTGCGCATGGTGGTACGACTACAACAAGAGCTGGGCGCAACCCTACCTGCAGAAGAACGTGCTTTCCGCGGTCCTTGTCGTGATATCCATCGGGGCCATGGCAATATGGTTCATGGCTCCGCTGCGTGCATCAACCACCGGAGGACAGGCCTTCTGGTGGTACTCCGCCTGCGTGTACCTGATGACCCCCGTCGTGCTCGTCCTGGGCTATTACGGCGGCAAGATCTCCTTCCCTGACTAGGCTCAGATAGAACTGAAACGAGCCGGGTATACAGGCTGCGCCCTTCGCTAAAATATGCGCAACCGGATTGTGCATCCGGGCAGCAAGGAGAGAATGAATGCAGAAGTACATATGCGAGCCGTGTGGTTACGTCTACGATCCGGAGGAGGGAGATCCGGATGGTGGCATCCCGCCGGGAACTGCATTTGAGGACATCCCCGATGACTGGTACTGCCCGGTCTGTGGCGTCACCAAGGACGACTTCACACCTTACGACGGGGACTGATTGAGAATTGCCTGAGCTGCCTGAAGTAGAAACCGTTGCGCGCCAGCTGGATCCACTGGCGGGCAGGCAGCTCATCCGGGGAGTAGAGATACTGGATCCCCTGCTGGGTTTCAGTGAGGAAGAGAGGCTCCGCGGACGCCGGATCAGCAGGGTCAGGCGTATCGGCAAGGAAGTGGTGTTCCAGCTAGAAGATCCCAAAGGAAAGGCAGCTGAGCTGCTGCTGGCCGTCCACCTGAGGATGACCGGACGTCTGATCTACCAGGGAGAAACCGATGGCAGTGACCGGGGCGACAAATATCTCCGTGCAGTGCTGGAGCTTGAGCAGGGGAAAGTCAGATTCCACGACATGCGCCGCTTCGGCACGATGAAGCTGTATGAGTCGGAGGCGGAAGCACAACCGGCCGGTGCTGAACCGCTGGACCGAGGATTCAATGCCGCAAGCATCGGCGAACTGATCAGGGGAAGCTCAATGGAGATCAAGGTCTGGCTGCTGCGCCAGGACCGGATCTGTGGAATCGGGAACATCTACGCCAGTGAGATCCTGCACGACTGTGGGATTGACCCCTTCCGGCCGGCTTCATCCCTTAATGATGCTGAGCTGGGACTGCTGGCCGCATCCACGAAGAAGATCCTGCGCAAGGCGATCAAGCACTGCGGCACCACGTTCAGTGACTTCCAGAACGCAAATGGCGAAGTAGGCGGCTACCAGAAGTACCTGCGTGTGTACCAGCATTCAGGTGAAGGCTGCCGCCACTGTGGTACTGAGATACTGCGGGCGGTGCAGGCACAGCGATCAACCTTCTGGTGTCCGGCATGCCAGCGATGACGTTTCGGGATGGATGATGCCCTATAATGTAGCCGCGCCAACCCTGCTTGGCGGCTGGCGGGCCTGCTCCCGCTGATCAAAGCCAGCATCGAACGAGGAAAGGAGACTTCATGAGCAAATTTGCCGACAACATGATCCGCAAAGATGCCTGGACCGGCCTGATGATGGGAAACCATGCCCTTGTTAGGGCCATGCTTGAGTCCGGCGTGATGGTCTGTTCCGCATATCCCGGCTCCCCGACCCCGGAGATCGCGGCTGCCATCGAGATCATTCCCGAGGAACAGCGCCCGATCCACTTCGAATGGGCCACGAATGAGAAGGTCGCCACGGAGACCGCCTTCGGCGCGTCCATCAATGGCCACCTGAGCGTCGTGTTCTTCAAGTCCGTCGGCCTCAATGTCGCCCTCGACACAGCGGTGCAGCTCAGCATGCTGGACTGCATCGGTGGCATGGTGGTGGTGATCGGGGATGACCCCGGTGCCAACTCCAGCCAGAATGAGCAGGACAACCGCCATGTCGGCCGCCTGATGATGATGCCGATCTTCGAGCCAGGCAGCCCCTCCGAGACCTACAGCATGTTCCTCGAGGCCGCGGAGCTGTCAAAGAAGCTCAAGATGCCCGTGCTGTTCCGCATGACCACCCATGTCTGCCACGCACGCGAGCTGATCGAGTTCGGCGCGATCCCTGATTTTGATTACGACTGGACCCCGCGCTTCCACGCAGAGGGCCTGGAATACTGGCCGATCACTACCGCCGTGTTCCCGCTAAAGCGCAAGGCATTCGCCAAGCTTTCAGCGGTGGAGAAGCATGCGCTCAGTTCGCCCTCCAACAAGGTGCTCTCGCCCAATGGCAGTGAGCCGGAGAACGGGAAGCGGCTCGGTGTGATCACGCATTCAATTCCGGCATATAGCGTGCTCGAATGCATGGACGAGTCGGGTTCTTCGATTGACGTTCTGAAGCTTGGCATAACCTTCCCGCTCAACCCGGAGCAGATTGTCAGTTTCCTCAACGAGCATGATGAGGTGTTCATCCTGGAGGAGCTTGACCGGATCCTGGAACATGAGATCAAGGCAATCGCATTTGACAACCATGTGAAGACGAAGATCCTCGTCCGTCCAGACATCGAGCACCTGATGCATGAGTTCGTCCCGGCCCGCGTCTGGGACCTGCTGAGCGGGTTCTGGCCGGACTGCTTCGCACCGAAGCCGCAGCGCGCCGAAGCCGCTGAGGAAGTCAGCCCGCGCCTGGCCCAGATGTGCCCCGGCTGCGGACACCGCAGTGCATTCTTCGCCATCCGCGAGCTGATCGACGAGGAGTTCCCAGATGCGATCACCGTGGCGGACATCGGTTGCCACTCGCTTGGCAGCATGAAGCCCTACGAAATGGGTACAGTGCTGCTGTGCATGGGCCACAGCAACGGCACCGCGGGCGGACTGGCGATCGGCAATGACAAGCGCAAGGTGGTCTGCTTCATCGGCGACTCCACCTTCTTCCACGCCGGCCTGCCTGGGATCATCAACAACGTGCTGTATGACCGCAACGTGACGCTCGTCGTGCTGGAGAACTACACCACGGCAATGACCGGGCACCAGCCGCATGCCGCCTCGGGTGAAATCGGTGACAAGATCAAGATCCCCGAGGTGCTCGAAGCGCTCGGTGTGAAGTTCCTGCGCAGTGTTGATGCATACATGCAGGACAAGCTCAAGGACCACATCCGCGATTCAATGAACCATAAAGGCTTTGGCGTCGTGATTGCCAAGCACCCCTGCATGCTGAAGTTCATCAGGGACAAGCGCAAGCGCGCCGAGGCCACCAAGCGGGCCGAAAGCGTGAACCGCTAGGAGGAGATGCTCATATGGGACTGATGCCCCCTGTCTATGTCGATGAGAGTGCCTGTGAGAAATGCGGCACCTGCTATGAGAAATTTGCCTGCCCGGCAATCGGACGCAAGCCCGACGGCCTGGCGTACATCATCACTGATCTGTGCAATGGCAACGGATCCTGCATCCAGGTCTGCCCGAAGAACGCAATCAAGCGTCCTGCCCGGGAGGTGCCGAGCAAGTAATGAAGAGCTACAACATATTCATCAGCGGAGTAGGTGGACAGGGTATCGGCCTGCTGGCCGAGGTCCTGATCCAGTCCTGCCTGGCGGCCGGCTATGCCGTGCTGGGGGTTGACACCCATGGCCTGGCCCAGCGTGGCGGCATCGTGGTGTCGCACCTGCGCATCGGCAACAAGGACAAGCTGTTCACCCCGCGCATCACGCCGGGTGAAGCGGACCTGATCGTCGGCCTGGAGCGCCTTGAGGCCTACCGCGGGATCGTCAACTATATGCGGGATGGCGGCACCTGCATCTACTATGACGCAGAACAGCAGCCGATCCATGTGCGCATGGGCCTGAGCCAGTATCCCAGCCATGAGGAACTTGAGAAAGCGGTAGCCGAAAGGCATGGCAAGGTGGAGCGGGTGTTCATCGAGGACCTGCCGGACGTGCGCATGCAGAACACGGCGGTGCTCGGCCGGATTGCAAGTTTCGAGCTGGTGGAAGGCCTGACCGGAGACATCATCCGTGAGCAGCTGCTGGAGATCAGTCCATCCTCCGCCAAGGATGCCAACCTCAAGGTGTTTGAGCAGGCTTCGGCGGCCCGGGCCTGAGGGCAATTGACAACGAACTGAAACAAGGCGGATGGATGTCCGCCATTTTTTTTGCAAGGAGCTGGGAATGTCTTACCGCGATATCCATGAGTACAACGAGAAGCGTGCCGAACTGAACGAGGTCGTGATGCGCCATGCCGGGCAGAGCATGAAGCGCTTCTGGAACCTTGACGGGGCGGTTTACCGTGAAGGCGCGCTGCCGGAGAAGACCAAGGAGCTGCTTGGACTGGTGGCTTCGCTCGTGCTCAGGTGTGACGACTGCATCTACTACCACATCAACGAGAGCTTCCAGAAGGGAGCGAGCATGGAGGAGATCGAGGAAACACTCAGCATCGGGCTGATCGTGGGAGGCTCGATCACCATCCCGCATATCCGTCGGGCTTTCAAGGCCTTTGAGGAACTGCAGGAAAGTGCTGGCAACAGCCAGGGATAATCAGCCAATCTCTGATTTTCGTATGCCTTCGCGGATCACACGGATCAGCACATCGGGCTTGATCGGCTTCTGGACATAACCGGTCACCAGGCCCTCATCAAACAGCGGCTTGAGATCCGCCTGTTCTTCTTCAGACATGATCACGATCGGGGTTCGGGCATTCACGCGGTGCAGGCTTTCCATGTCTCGCATCGCCTGCTGCAGTGATCTGGCAATGCCGCAGAGGATCAGCGAGATGCGCTCCTGGTGCTCGAGGAAGACAGCCAGCGCTTCGTCCAGGTTCTCCACCAGCAGCACCTGGTAGTCCATGTTCTGCAGGTTCAGCGCCAGCAGCCGGCGCATTTCCTCGTCATGTTCGATGACAAGCACCGCTGATTCCGCCAGCATGTCCGGCAGGTTGTGGGCGTCATCCTCCAGCGGTTCACTGCAGGGCAGGTAAACGCTGAATGTTGTGCCGACATCCTGTTCGCTGGCAACCTCGATGAAACCGCCGAGTTCCTCGACGATGCCCTGCACACTGCTCAGCCCGAGGCCGCGGCCCGACTTCTTCGTCGTGAAGAACGGGCGGAAGATCGTCTGCAGGGTTGAGCTGCTCATGCCGACGCCGTTGTCACCGATATCCATCCGGATGAAGCCGCGTGCCAGGGCCGGCTCAAGGATCATATACTGCCTGATCTGTTCCTCGCTGAGCAGGGCGGGGTGGATACTGATTGACAGGATTCCCATGTATGACTGGCCACCACTGCGCACCTTGCGCTCGTTCATGGCATCGCCGGCATTCAGGCATAGGTTCATGATCACCTGCTGCAGCTTGGTGCTGTCGCCCTCGATCGGCGGGACCTTCTCGAATTCCTTCTCGATCATCACATGCCCCGGCAGGCCGGTACTGATGATGTTCAGCAGTTCGTCCACATGGTCAGGCAGGTGGATCGGGATCCAGTCGGACTTCTCGCCGCGTGCATAGCGCATCAGGCTGGTGCTCAGGGCGGATGCCCGTTCGGCGCACTGCTCAATGATGTTCAGGAAACGCTGTGCCTCATGCTCCTTGCCGATCTTGTCCCTGGCGATGCTTGTGTTGCCAAGGATCGCCATCAGGATGTTGTTGAAGTCATGCGCGATCCCGCTCGCCAGCATGCCGACGCTCTCCAGCCGCTGGCTGCGCAGCAGTTCGCGGTTCTCGTCGCTGGCAGCGGAACTGCGGCCGCCCTTTTCCTTCTCGGCAAGCTGCAGGGCATGGTTTATCCAGGAGAATGCGGAGCTGATGTAGTTGGTCTGCTTGTCCCGCAGGATGTAGCAGCCGTTCCAGCCGATGCTGACTTCCTCAAGTGGAATGCGCCGCTTGTTGAGGTCGGCAATCAGGACAATCGGGCAATCTGAATTCTTTGAACTGAACTTGCGGACAAGTTCCAGCCCCGTTGAATCCGTGATGTCATCCACCACGATGAATGCACTGAATGAACTTTCACCGGCCATTTGCAGGGCGCTTTCCGCATCCCGGCAATGCACGACCATGATATCTATCTCATCAAACAGTTCTGCGAACGCAGCTACAGATTCCCCGGAATCCTCCGCTACTAGAACCGACTTACTCTCTTGCATCAACGCTGATTGCATTTCCCGCCTGTATGCCGCCAGGCCAGAATGTACTTCACAAGCTGGCAAACATTCTAGCCCTTAACCAGAATATCTTCCAGAGTGTTGAGGGATTGTGGAAACTCGCGTCACTCGAAGCACTTCATGAAGATGTCCCGGTGCCATAGATAGCAGCTATCTTCGTCTGTTACAAACAGCTCAGCCTCTGGACTGAACCAGCGATCATCAGCTGAGCTATCCTCGGTTCCAAGGTCCAGCAGCACCAGGGCCTGCCGGTTGCGATCCATGAATGCGACCTTTGTGCCCAGCGGGTTGAGCCGGATATTGAATTCAGCGTCACCTCCAAGCTCAATGTCCTCGACATTGCCACTGTCACGGTCATACAGGCTCATGCGGGGCTGGCGCTTGGCTTCCAGGTAGTCTGGCAGGCGAGACCCATGCAATACCCAGGGCTCGAACTCGAGGTCCGGGCTGGTGAAGCGGTAGACGATCCAGGTCACATCAAGCTGTAGCTGGAAAGTATCCAGCTTCTCCAGGTCAAGGGTGAACAGCCGGCACTTCTCGTCACGCGTGCCTGTTTCCCAGACGCTGCAGTAAAGCAGGTTGCCAAGTCCGGAGGGGGGTAGGGGGCCATACTGCCAGGCTGCCACAAGGATCTTCGGATCGGGCAGGGCGACGAATTCCATGTTTCCGCTTTCGATATCCGCATCCACCACACCGAGGTCACTGAGGGGCACGATGACCTGCTTCCCATCCCATGAATAGAATGGCCGCAGGTCCTGCAGCTTGCTTTCGTTATGCTGGGCGGGAACACCAGGGCAGGACTCGTAAGGCACTTCCATGAGCATGTCGGGGCCGACCCGCCAGACCTTGTTGTGGACATGCCCGTCCTCCGCCATGTAATTCGTTGTCACCAGGCATTCCTGCTGGCTTGGGTGGGCGGCGATGTAAGCGATGTTGTACTTGCTGCCGTGGGCCAGCTCCCGGGGTTCAGGCTTTCCGCTGCCTGCCAGCGATGCGCTGTAGATGGCATGTTCTCCGTCCTCGAGAAGCAGCTTGTAGAAGGCGAACTGTCCGGCACGCCCGACATCCAGCGCCAGCGGGGCACGTTTGTAGAGCCCCTTGAAATCTATCGCGCTCAGGCCGCGTGGACCGTAGGGCATCATGTCCAGCTCAGACTCGTTGACCACGCTGGAAACTTCGCCAGCAGCTGGTGTGTCAGTGGCCTGTGTATCGGAGCCGCTGGAGGGCTTATTGTCGCGGCAGGCCGCCAGCCCGAGCAGCAGCAGGGCCAGAATGGCAATCAGCAGTCGATTCATCCTCATTCCCCATTGAACTATAATCGCCGGCATGCGATCCCACCCGGAACTCGGCCCACTGCTCTCAGGCGACGTGGTGCAAGCCGCCAGGGGGCTGCTCGGCTGCACGCTTACGCACCGCCAGCCAGACGGATCTGTGCTGTCCGGGAGGATCGTCGAAACTGAAGCATATCACCAGCGTGAGCCTGGTTGCCATGCCTTCAAGGGCAGGACTGAACGCAACGAAACCATGTTCGGACGGGCGGGGCTGCTGTATGTCTACCTGATCTACGGGATGTACCACTGCGCGAACATCGTCTGTGGCTCGCAGGACGTCGCTGCTGCCGTACTTGTCCGGGCGCTAGAGCCGCCGGCGGGCAGCGGGCTGCGCACCCAGGGCCCGGGGCTGCTGTGCAAGGCAATGGGCCTGAACCGCAGCCACGATGGACTGGACCTGCTCAACCCAGCTTCCTCTGTCAGGCTGGTACGTGGCCAGCCAGGCGCGGACGAGAGGATCGTCAGCTCGCGCCGGATCGGATTTTCCTTTGAGGATGACCTTGACTGGCGATTCTTCCTGGATGGTAATCCGCACGTCAGCAAGGGCAAGCCGGGGCAGGTGGTGAAGCGGAAGCGGAGAAAATAAAGAGACCGCCCCTTGCGCCAGGGCGGTCCCGCTTGGAAGTGGGTGTGGTGGTAGCTTGTTTGGAAAAAGTGGGCTAGCCCTCCGTGGCGCGCCCCAGCCACTTTGTAGGTTGGGTACTCTTGGTGTTGTTCTCCTGCATCAGATCACGATCAGTTCGGCATCCATCGCGCCGACCTTATGGATCTGGATGAAGATCTCGACAATGTCCTCCGCGCTGAGGCGAAGCTTGTTCAATCCGGCTGCGACCTCTGCAGCCGTCGTATCCTCCGTGTACTGGTCCACCGGACCAAGCGGCAGCGCCATGTCAGCATCGGATGTATCCGGCACGACCACGTTGTTGGGTGCTTCCGAGCCGGACTCGACGAGGCCGTTCCCGAAGCTGAAGCTCATGTTGCCCTGGCTGACATGCACCGGACGGATCCGCACGTTGCCACCCATGGCTATCGTTCCCGTGGCCTGGTCAATCACCACCTTGGCCTGACTGTCCGGACGGACCTCCAGCTGCTCAATGCGTGAAATGAAGTCCACGAGTGTCAGGCGGCTTTCGATCGGCACCAGCACCTCGACTGTGCCGGCATCCAGTGCGCTGGCAATGCGGGCATTGCTGCCGAAGCCGTTGCCATTGAAGTCCTCGTTGATGGCCTCCGCGATCCGAGAGGCGGTCGTGAAGTCAGGATCGCGCAGGTTGTACTCCAGCCGGTCGCGCTCGTTGGTGATCGTGCTCTGGATCTCGCGCTCGATGATCGCCCCACCGGTGATGCCGCCACGAGTCGCCACCTTTGCCTTGCTGCCGATCACGCTGCCGAAGCTGATGTTTCCCTGTGCCAGTGCATAGATCGGGGCGTTGCCATCCTCGTTGCCGTAGAAGGTGTCAGCACCACGCAGTTCGGTCATCAGCAGCATCCCACCTTCAAGGGACTTGGCGTTGCCAATGGCGCTGACCTGCACGTCGAGGCGGTCTCCCTGCTTGAGGTAGGCCGGCATGTTGGCGGTCACCATCACGGCGGCGAAGTTCTTCGACTTGAGCAGCGCGGGGTCCACCTGGAAGCCGAAGCGCGAGAGCAGGTTGCTCAGCGCCTCGCCGGCCTGCGGCGTGCTCTTCACATCGTCGCCAGTGCCAGCCAGGCCGCTGACGAGGCCCATGCCGATCAGCTGGTTGTCGCGTACACCGCGCAGCTGGGCCAGGTCCTTGATGGCCGCCGCCTGGGCAGGCTGGCCACCAGCAAGCAGACAGGCCGTTGCGATTGCGATGATTGTCAGATACTTGAAGTTGCTCATTGTGTTTCCCATTCCCTTTGCCCTGATCAGAAGATCATGTCAAAGAAGCGCGTGACGATGCCAGGCTTGCTCTTCTTTGACAGCTGTCCCTCGCCGATGTATTCGATCTCGAGGTCTGCCACCAGGTCGCTTTCCACGACCAGTTCCGTGTTGAGGTCACGCGGGTCCACCGTGCCGCGGATCAGCATGTACTGTTTCTCGTTGTTGACGGTCACGTACTTCACGCCGGCGATGGTCAGCAGGCCGTTGTCTTCCTTGTCGACAACGCGCACGCTGAGCATGCTGTCCACGCGCACCTTGCGGTCGGTCTTGCCGTCTCCCTTGTAGTCCGTGCTGCTGTCGTAGGCGATGTCGCCGACTCCGATCACGTCGAATAGCGGGCCGATCGCCTTCTTGAGCAGCTTGTCTGTCACGGCATTGGCGCCGCTGGAGCTGGATTCATCCGCGATCTCCAGTCCAAGGTCGATGTTGGCATCGGTCTTCTCCCGGACCTTGACCTTGATGATGTCGCCAACATCCACGCTGACCGGCGGCCGGCCGGTGGCACCACTCCTTCCCGGGCGCTGGTCCTCAGGCTGGCTGAACAGGCTGTCCGCCAGGGCATGGCCGGTCAAGGCCAGTACAAGCAGGATCGTGATTGCCATGTATCTCATCTGATTTCCACCTTTCCCGCGGCAATGATGGTGCCGAGGAACTTCTCCCCATCTTCCAGTCTCTTGACGGTGATCACCTCACCGATGCGGCCGTCAGCCATTGCCTCGCCTGCCGCGCTGCAGGAAAGGCCGCCTGCATTCATCAGGATCGTGATGGCCTCGCGCTTATGCACATGCCAGGGCTCACGCAGCATGTCCATGTCCATCAGGCTGCCGGCTGCGATGCTGCGTGTGCTTTCAAGGCCTGCAACATCAGCCGGGTCAGTCACGACGGCGACTCCCGGACGCACTTCCTCCATTTCGCTTGCCAGCAGGCTGTCGTCAATCAATGCATCCCTTGCGATCTGGGCAATGCTTCGCACAACTGGAAGCCTGAACCTGAAGTAACGGGTAAGGACGATTGTCTCGACCACGTTGCCATCATGCCTGACCTGCAGGGCTTCCGGTAAGCTACGGGTCTTGTTCTGCGGATAGCGCAGCTCGAGGGTGCAGCCAGTCTGGGAGAGCTTCAGGTCGGCAAGCTCCACATCAGGCAGATTGATCAGTTCCACGGGAACGCCAAGGTCCGCACTGCTCTGCGATTCTATGAAGTCGCTCATCCGGGCTGCGGAAATCGTGTCTCCCAGCCGCGAGATGCGCACCGCCACTGCACCTTCGATGCCGATCAGGCGCCAGTCATAACCGCGGGAGGCGAGCGTTGCCAGCAGGGTCTGGGTGCTGAGGATCGCCTGGCCGTTGCCGCGCAATTTGCCGAGCTGCTCACCGCTGATCGCATTCCAGAAGTCCTCGCGGCCACTGTGCGACAGCACCACATCGGACACCGTATAGGCGTTGCCATCAAGCTCGACGGTCTCCGCAATCTCAAGCCGCAGCAGCTCCGCCGCCATGGCCTTGCCGGACAGGCAGAGGCCGGTGGCGATGAATACTGCTGCAATGATGATCAGGCGCTCAGGCATCACTTACCTCTTCAGGTTGACTGCGGTCTGCAGCATTTCATCACTGGTGCTGACGGACTTCGAGCTGGCCTCGAAGGCACGCTGGCTGATGATCAGGTTGACAAGTTCGTCAACCACGGAAACGTTGGAATTCTCTGTGTAGCCAGACATGATGGATCCGAAGCCGTTCTGGCCGGGGATGTCCTCGATCGGGTCGCCAGAGGCGGCGGTGGCACGGAACAGGTTGTCTCCTTCCGCTGACAGGCCGCCTGGATTGACGAAACGCACGATGGTCACCTGGCCAACATCATTCGTCTGGCCATTAGTATCAATGGCGGAAATGGTCCCATCCTTTCCTACAACAATTCCTGTTGAATCATTCGGGATTGTGATGTTTGGGACCAGATAGTTACCCGAGCCCCTCATGACGACATTGCCTTCCGAGTCCTTCATGAAGTTGCCAGCTCGCGTGTATCCAGTTGAGCCGTCAGCCAGCTGCACCTGGAAAAAGCCGTCTCCCATAATCATCATGTCAAGAGGGTCACCAGTGGGAAGCGGGCTGCCTGTTTCGAAATTCTTTGTGACTGCTCCGGTGCTGACGCCAAGGCCGATCTGCAGGCCGTCTGGCCAGGGGGTGCCATTGGCACTTGTACCGCCCGGCACGCGCAGGTTCTGGTAGATCAGGTCCTTGAACTCGGCGCGGCCGCTGCGGAAGCCAACGGTGTTGGCGTTCGCCAGGTTGTTCGAGGTCACGTCGATCCTCAACTGCTGGGCTGCCATGCCACTGGCACCCGTGAACAGTGAACGCATCATGTCGTTCATTCCTCCAGTCGGAGGCGGATCGATCGGCGGGGCACTTCGGGCCCGCGCCTGGCTTCCTTCACCTCATGGGTGTCGGTCCGGCCTTGGTCTTCCACCTCCGGATAATCCGGTTCCCGCTACCGCGGGTCAGGCCGCAGTGCCTACTGCGGCATCCTTGCAAGCTGGTTGACGATCACATTGAGGATCTCGTCGCCAGTCTGCAGGGACTTGCTTGCAAATTCAAAGTGCCGTGACTGGGTGATCAGGTCCACCATCTCACGGCTGACTTCCACATTGCTGCCTTCCAGCACTCCGGCATAGACCCGGGTGATCCCGGGCTCCTCTGCTGATCCGGTATTGCGCCAGAGGTTGCTGCCTTCCTTCTCAAGCATTGCCACATCATCGAAGTGCGCCAGTGACAACGCGCCGACGGCCACGCCATCCACCTGCACATTGCCTTCGCGGCTGATCTGCACGGGGCCTTGCGGGAGGCTGATCGGTCCACCGAGCCCAAGCACGGGATTGCTGTCATGGTCACATAGCAGCCCCGCCTCATTCACTGTGAGGTTGCCAGCCCGTGTATAGCGCTCGCCATCCGGAGTGAGCACACGCAGGAATCCCTTTCCTTCGAGCAGGATGTCCAGCGGATTGCCAGTGGTCTGGGCATTGCCCTTCTTCGTGTCGCGGTGGATCTCCGTGTCCGTCACACCGGTGGAAAGCTTGCCCATGTACTTGGGAAGCTGGCGGCCATTGATGTCCAGGTAGGTCGGGTCATCAGTGCGCCAGATCTCCCGTCCCGGGCGGCTGTCGAACAACAGCAGGTCGCGGCGGAATCCGACCGTATCCACGTTGGCCAGGTTGTTGGCCGTGGTGGCGGTCTGTTCCATGTTGGTGAGCATTGCGGCTGTTGATGTGTAAATACTTCTGAGCATCGCTCGTTACTTATCTCCGGCCAATATTTCGGAGGTGGACGCCCATACTTGAGTCAATTATTGGTTAACAGTCTACAGCAGCACTGCAAGTCCGACGCGTTGTCAGGATAATCCCTATATGACTTATCAGGTAGGAAGAAATGGTCAAGTACACTGATCTCGATTCTGAAAGCAACCTCTCGGCCGAGGCTGACTACATCCACAGCAAGGATGACTACATCAAGTTCCTCGACACGCTTTACAGCGTGGAAGGGATAGACCTGAGCCTGTACAAGCAGAACCAGCTGCGCCGCAGGCTGAACCACATCGTGCGCAAGACTCCCTGCAAGACCTATGTGGAATACCTCACCCAGATCCGCAAGGATGAAGAGGAGTACAGAAGCTTCATCGACCGCATCACAATCAACGTGAGCAACTTCTTCCGCAACGCTGAGAAGTTCGACATCCTTGAGCGCGATTACCTGAAGCCGCTGATCAAGACCCGCCGGGAGGCCACGCTCTGGAGTGCCGGCTGCAGCACCGGTGATGAACCCTATACCCTTGCGATCATGCTTGAGGAGAACAATGCCCCGAGCGGCTTCAAGGTGCTGGGCTGGGATTTCGACAAGAATGCTCTTGCCAAGGCCCGTGAAGGAATCTATCCGGCGGAACGGCTCAAGGAATCCCCCAAGGGAGTCGTTGAGAAGTACTTTGACAAGCTGCCGGACGGAAATTACCAGGTCAAGCAGTTTGTCCGTAACCGCGTCCGCTTTGAGCAGCACAACCTGCTGGAGGACCGCTTTCCGTCCAACATGGACATCATCCTGTGCCGCAATGTGGTGATCTATTTCCGCGACCAGGCCAAGCGGGAACTGTTCATCAGATTCTCCAAGGCACTCGCGAGGCACGGTGTGCTGATGATCGGCGGCAGCGAGCGGATCCCTAACACTGAGGAAGCCGGCCTGATTTCGCTCAAGACCTATTTCTACGGCAGGTCCGACCGCGAATAATCCCGACCCGCATTGTTCCCGTCCGTGGCAGTCCGTGATTCATCATGGATAATACTCTTGCGCAGCCCCCACAACCAATCCCACTGGGCCTGCGCGAGGTAGAACAGTGGATGAGAACCAGTTGAACGGCAGCGAGCAGCAGCAGGAACACGAGGGCGATTACCGCGAGATCAAGCTGCAAAAGCTCAGGGAGCTGCAGGCGGCGGGCAATGACCCGTTCAGGCATGTGCGCTACGACCGCAAGGAATGCAGCAGCGCAGTGCTGTTGATGTTCACTCAGTTCGAGGGCCGGGACGTCAACCTGTCCGGCCGCCTGGTCGCGAAACGAATCCATGGCAAGGCAGGCTTTGCTGACCTGCAGGATGAAAGCGGCCGGATCCAGCTCTACTTCAAGAAGGACGTGATCGGCGAGGAAGCCTTCGAGCTGTACAAGCTGCTGGACCTTGGCGACATAATCGGTGTCAAGGGCAAGGTGTTCCGCACGCGCACGGAGCAGATCTCGATCGAGGTCCATGAGTTCAC
This sequence comes from Planctomycetales bacterium, assembly GCA_022646745.1. Lineage (GTDB taxonomy): Bacteria > 4484-113 > 4484-113 > 4484-113 > JAFGCY01 > JAHEFU01. The sequence continues at coordinate 2,666,441 of CP060262.1, forward strand.
GCTGCTGTCAAAGATCCTGCAGACCCTGCCGGAGAAGTTCCACGGCCTGACGGATGTGGACCAGCGCTACCGCCAGCGTTACGTTGACCTGATCGTCAACCGTGAGGTGCTAACCCGCCTGCGCAACCGCAGCAAGGCAATCAGCGAGATCCGCCGCTTCCTTGACGGCAAGGGTTTCCTCGAGGTGGAGACCCCGGTGCTGCATGCAACCGCGGGCGGTGCCACCGCTGAGACGTTCAAGACGCACTGGAACGTGCTGAAGGCTGATTACCACCTGCGCATCGCGCTGGAGCTGCACCTCAAGCGACTGATCGTGGGCGGCTTCGAGCGGGTCTATGAGATCGGCCGCGTGTTCCGCAACGAGGGACTGTCAACCAGGCACAACCCAGAGTTCACGATGCTTGAGCTCTATGAGGCCTATGTCGACTACACGGACATCATGAAGCTGACCGAGGAACTCGTGCGCCGCCTGGCGGATGCCGTGTTCAAGGTCAAGGAAGTGCAGTACGGCGAGTACTTGCTGGACTTCAGTAAGCCCTTTGCCAAGATCACCTTCAACGAGGCGATGGAGAAGTGGGCCGGTGTCGGGCTGGACAAGCTGCGCACGCTTGAGGATGTCAAGCGCGAGGCCAAGCGCCTCGGCATCAAGCTGCCCGAGGACCGCGGATTCGAGGCCTGCCTGGATGAGATCTTCAAGGAGAAGGTTGAGCCAAACCTGATCCAGCCGACATTCATCTATGACTATCCGAAGGGACTGTCTCCGCTGGCCAAGAGCCATCCTGACATCCCGGAACTGACATACCGCTTCGAGCTGTTCATTGCCACGATGGAAATGGCCAACTCCTTCAGCGAGCTGAACGACCCGCTGGAGCAGCGCGAGCGCTTCGAGGACCAGATCCGCGACCGTGTGCCGGATGAGCTGCTGGCGGACTGCCTGGCGGAGAAGCAGCAGTACGAGCAGGGACAGGCTGAGGGCAAGGTGCTGCTTGGTGACAAGGCGCAGCAGGCGCTGGAGCAGTTCGAGCAGCTGGTCAATTGGCTGTCCGGCAATGAAGGCAACAAGAAGGCCGGATTTGACGACATGCCGGAGAGCGGGCTCGTGCCCTGGCTGATTGAGTTCAGCGAGGCCCTTGCACTGGTCGGCCTGCGCCATCCGCGCCTGCAGTCCGTCACGACCGGAGCGCGCATGCTGCGCCGCATCGCCGCGGATTACGACATGCCGGGCCGCAAAGAGCTGCTGGCGGCCTTCGAGCGCTCAGATGAGTATGCCTCGGCTGAGCTTGATGAGGACTTCCTCAATGCACTGGAATACGCCATGCCGCCGACCGGTGGTCTGGGCATCGGCATTGACCGCCTGATCATGGTGCTCAGTGGCACTCCCGCGATCCGCGAAGTGATTGCCTTCCCGCAGCTGAAGGGGAAATAGGCATTCCCGGCATCTTCACATTGCATGGATAGAATTAGCGTCGATGTCTGACAGCAACGACAGCAATACGGCGGGAATACCGGACTTCAGTGTTCCGGTGTTTCCTGCCGTGCTTGATTCCCCGCCTGATCCTGACGGCCAGCTCGGACCCTGGTGCCAGTACATCCTCTTGCGCTACATGCAGGACCTGCTGGCCCAGCGCGAAGTGGTCTGGCGCAATGAGCAGAAGGAAGGGGTGCACCAGATCCGGGTCGCCGCCCGCCGCCTGCGCACAGCCCTGCAGACATTCAGTGCATTTTGGGAGCCTTCCGTTGTCAAGCGCCACACACGCTACCTGGCGGACTTTGCCGACACCTTCGGCATCGCCCGCGACCTGGATGTGATGATCATCTACCTCGAGGGGCAGCTGCACGGTGCGCACCGTGAACGGCGTGCCGCGCTGATGTGGATGCTGGAGCGCAAGCGCAGGCTGCGGCTTGAGCAGCAGCCGGAACTGGAGGAAGTGTTACGTCAGTTCGAGACTGACCGCTACGCCCACGACTTTGTTGACTACTTCTCCAGCAAGCCATTCGACCTTAAGGGTGGGGAGGTCAGCCAGTGAAGGCGAAACAGATAGACAGCCTGCTTGCCGGCCAGCCGCTGCGTTCCCAGCTGCCGGACATCTTCGTGATCCGCATGAACGAGCTGTGGGACCTCATCCGCCACATGCGCTTTGAGGACAGGGTGCATGAGCTGCATGACATGCGGATTGCGGCCAAGCGCCTGCGCTACTGCTTTGAATTCTTCGAGCCCCTGTTCGGCCCTGATTTCAAGGCGCACCTGAAGCAGTTCAAGCAATTGCAGGACCTGCTCGGGGAGATCCATGACTGCGATGTCTGGGTGGACTACCTGCGTAGCGAGCTGAAACTGGCAATGCAGGAGCTAGGCACCCTGCGGCGCGAGCTGGACCAGCACGTCGGTGCCAGCCAGGGCCTGAGTGAGAGTGCCCGCCGGATGGACGAGCAGTACCGCGAGGGACCGGTCAGCGGCCTGCTGCGGATGCTCACTGAACTCACACAGCGCCGTCGCGAGCTCTACCAGCAACTTCTGATATTCTGGCAGGGGCTGGAGGATGAAGGGTTCCAGCAGAAGCTGGCCCGTGACGTGGCTGATGCGTCGTCCCGGCCTGAGCGGACCGAAAGCGGGGAACAACCCCGTCCGGAGGATTCATAATGGCAATCAGGGCAGCCCTGGATGTCGGCAGCAACTCCATCAAGCTGCTGGTGCTTGATGTCGCCGAGGACCGCAGCTACAAGGTGATAACAGATGAGTCGGTCGTCACCGGACTTGGCCGCAACCTGACCCCCGGTTCAGCGCTGGATGCAGAGTCATGTGCCAACTCGATTGATGTTGTGCGCCAGTTCGCCGCAAGGGCTCGCGACCTGGGTGCCGAGGAAATCGTCGGCGCCGGTACGGCCGCAATGCGCCGGGCCGGCAACGGCAAGCAGTTCATCATGGAAATGAACCAGTCCACCGGGCTTGACATCCGCATCATCAGTGGCGAGCGCGAGGCTGCGATTGCGAGTGAAGTCGCGATGCGCGAGATCCCCGGTGAGCATGAGCATGTTGTGCTTTTCGATACCGGTGGCGGAAGCACGGAACTGAGCTGGTTCCATGACGGCCGCCTGGAAGGCGACAGCTCGATTGCTCTCGGCGCCCGCTACCTAACAGATGAGCTGGAGATTACTCATCCGGTCGGCGATGGTATGCGCGAGCGGATCAGCAACTATGTACTTTCCAAGCTGCCGGATAACGCCGTCGGCCCGCACCGTGGTGGTGAACTGGTGGCAGGTGCTGTGACCCTGGCAGGACTGGGCGGCACAGCCAGCCTGATAGTCTGGCTGATGCAGGGCCTGCGCAGCGAGGAGAAGAGTGATCCGCACCTCAAGGTAGTGACCTCAGCCCAGCTGGCGCTCCTGCTGGAGCGGATGGCCCGCATGGACCTGGAAGCGGTGCGCAGCATGAAGAACATGAACCCGGACCGGGCCACGGTCGTCTTTGCCGGGGTGAGCATCATTCGCGGGCTGCTCAGGCATTACGGGGTGGAATCCTTCATCCTGACCGACCGCGGACTGCGCTACGGCCTGCTGCTGAGTGACATCATGCAGCCCTCCGGTGCTTGACGCAGGGGCGGGTGCAAAATAGAATTGCACTCTCAACGGAACTCTTTGAGGAAGGCGTGAAAACGGGATGACATCTAAAGTTACGGTGCTGCTGCTCCTTGCATGGATGCTGCTTGTGGCGGGCTGCGGCTCGGGAAACCGCATCGATACGGTCGGTGACGGCCCGGGCGGCGGGCATGACATCCCCCTGATCCCCGAAGTCGACTGGCCGACCATTGACCTGTTCAATACAGGCGTGGAAAGCGGCGGGATCACCACCTTCCCGGACGAGGGCAAGTTCCTCGGTGACGGTAATGACCTGTCCCTCACCGCGACCTCCACACCCGTCACGATCGTGATCCGCGACAACACCTTCTTCAGCGGTGTCGAGCAGATCTACGACACCGACGGCAATGGCATCATGGACTACATTAACATCAGCGTGCGCGCGGTCAGCGCACAGGCAGCGGCGAGCCTCGATAACAATGTGAGCCTCAATGCGAACAACTTCTTCAAGGGCGGCGCGATCCTGATCGAGCCCTATGACACGAATGTGAGTGTGGCCTCCCAGGTCACGATCCCGATCAACAGCACCACTGCATTCTCAACTGCAGATTACGCCCTGTTCCGCTGGAACGGCAACTACAAGGCTCCCAGCTCAGACATCGGAACCGATGTCGGCGTCTGGGAGTTCGTGAATGTCCCCGTCACCAACAACGGTGATAACACCGTGACCTTTGACATTTCACGTTATGGCGAGTACTGTGTGGTCGTGTCCCACGACCAGGGTGGCGGCAGCTCCCTCTAGGCAGCGGCGCATACTAGAATAGTCTGATGCGCCGGGTCGCTCCAGTCCTCATCTCAGCCCTGCTGGCAATAGCCGCACTGGTTCCTGCCGCAGCCAGTGAGGATACCCAGGTCGATGGCGTGAGCGGACTGCTGTTCACTCCGACTGCCGAAGTGGTCAATGAAGGTCGTGCGGTCTTCACCTGGAGCCGCCACCTCAACACCACGATCCGCACCAACGGGGAGTTCTTTGAGCGCAGCTATGCGATGACGCTCGGCTACCTGCCGAATGTCGAAGTCGGCATGCGCTTCGCCGACTTCCCCGACCTGCCGGACAGCAACAACTCCACGAACTTCCAGGACCGCAGCATCAGTGCCAAGCTGCAGCTGTTCAATGAGGACGGCTGGCAGGGTGCCGTCGGTGCGATCGATCTCGCCGGCGACAGCCAGACCAATGAGGCGATGTACGGCGTGCTGGGCTACAACGGCATTGAGGACCTGGAACTGAGCGCAGGCTACGGCACTGACAAGCTGGACGGCTTCTTCGGCGGTGCGCGCTGGAGCCCCTTCGACCAGGCCAGCCTGGTCGGTGAATTTGTCAACGACCAGTTCAACTACGGCCTCGAGGTCCGGCCGCTGAAGGGCCTGACGCTGAAGGCCGGGCGCATCAATGAGGACGACGCCTACCAGGGCAGCTACTCCTTCCCGCTGGACCCGCGCGGCCAGGAACTGATCTGCTGCCCGGTCGCCATCGAGCGCTGTGAATGCCTTGCCACGGAACCATGTGACATCGCCGCCCAGGTGCGTGATGCACTGGTGGCTGAGTCATTTGAGAACGTGCTCGTCGGCACCGATGGCGACACGCTGGTGATCGAATACGAGAACCGCCGCTTCCGCGAACAGGTGGACGGCCTGGCGGTGGCGGCATTGACGGCGGCGACCCACAGTGGCACAGGCATCACGCGCGTGGTGATCTCTCCGAAGCTTGAGGACGTGCCGCAGATGAGCTTCATCGCGGACATGGATGAGCTGCTCACCTTCCTTGAGGACCCGGCAGGCAGTTGCCAGAACTTCCTCAGTGTGCCGTACCGCTACAACATGTGCCCGGCGGACACCGTGTTTGCCAGTGAGGGCAACAAGCGGCCAGGCGCACTCGACGTGTCCGTGCGACCGACAAACAGCTTTGTGATCGCATCTCCATTCCAGCCCAGCTGGCGCACAGCCTTCGGGCTCGGACTGACTGAGGAACTGTCTCTGGCACGGGGCACCAAGCTGATTGCCCGCCAGAATATTCCCGTGACTGACGACATCACCGAGAAGACCGAACCGGTGATGACGAACGCCTTCATCAACTGGAATGACAGCTGGGATGAGGACTTCTTCCTGCAGGCCCAGGCTGGCATGATCAGCCGCGGCAACTATGGTGGAGTGGCTGAAGCGGGCAAGTACTTTGACAACGACCGCTTCAAGCTCGGCGTCAGCGGCGCCTACATTGAGACGGATGACAACGGCGATCCCGAGGACTCCATGATCCTCGGCGAGCTGGCGGTGTTTGAGCCTTCCCTGGACTTCAACATCAGCCTGCAGGGCGGCGAGTTCCTCGAGGGTGACGACGGTTTCCGCATCACGAGCACCCGCTACTTCGGCCCGACCCAGATCAGCTTCTTCGCCTACGACACCAACATGTCCAGCCCGGCCGGCGGATTCCGCATCTTCCTGCCGATCCCGCTGTACGACCAGGGCCGCCACGGCAGGTCACGGCTCGGCTGGGCTGACTACTACGGCTTCCAGTACCGCACGGACAGCGACCCCTGGGGCAGTGTGCCGCTGCCTGGCTGGGACCTCGACCAGCTGCGGGAGCGCTTGCGCCCTGCCTACGTCAGCGAGCACTACGACGAATTCCGGCGCGCGGCCTGGCTCTACCTGGAGAACTCCTACTCGCCCTGCGAGCATTGCAGCCATGACCACGAAACAGAAGGGGCCGATGAGCTTGCCGCTGCAATGCCAGCCACGGAAGGGCAGGACGGCGCAGTTGAGTAGGCCCAAGTGTTCACCAAGGGGTGCTGCGCTAGTGTTCCTTGCTGTTCCCGGCTTTTCCGCTAGACTGTTATCAGGGATACCGCAATGATTTGCAGGATAGCTCCGATTCAGGGTCTGGCCGTGATCCTGGCGGGAGGGTTGGCAGTTGGGTGCAATACGCATGGAATCGGTGAACCGCAGTACCACAACGAGCAGCACAGCGTGTCCATCCTCGCGCCATCCGAGCTGGTGGCGGGGCAGGAGGTCACCTTCAGGCTGTATGGCGACCGCTATGACAACCCGCTGTACGTCAGCTGGGACTTCGGCGGCGGTGCGCTGCCGAACCTCATTGTGGAGCAGAGCGCGGACAAGTCCGAGAATTCCGTCACGGTGCTGCTCATCAATGACACCACCGAACCGGTGCAATATCTGCTCAACGTCGACGTTCGCAGTGACGAAGGCAAGGAAGGCACAGGCGTGCTGCGTTATACGGTGCAGCCTGACCCGAACACTCCGCCAGCCGGCGACCAGTAGCTTGATACGCCCCGGGGGCCAGACATGCGCATCCTGACAACATTATTCTGCCTCGGATCCTGCCTGCTGATGGCTGCGCTTGCCTCCTGCGGTGCATCCAGCCCGCCCCCGCAGCAGGGCGCACCTCCGGTTGAGGCGATCATTGTCGCCCCGTTTGAGATGCGCGGTGGCAGCCAGGCTGTCTGGCGAGTCAACGTCAACGGTTACAACGGCCCCTTCACGATCCACTGGGACTTCGGCGGCGGGGCGGTTGTCAATGAGCATGACTTCAGCAATGAACTCAGCCCGAACCTGCTGCAGGTTGGCATGGTGAACGGCACTGAAGCGGTGAAGGAATACACCGTCACCGTCAGCGTGACCGACAAGGTCGGTGAGACTGATACCAGCACCTTCCGCTACCGGGTTGACCCGCCGGGTGATGAGCCCGACCCGGTTGACCCGCCGGTCAAGCCGCCTGTCGACCCGACCCCCGGCAACCGCGCACCGGTGATAGACAGCTTCAGCGTCAATAACGGTGTGCTGCAGGTGTCCTGTTCCGACAAGGATGGCGACGATATCACCGTCAGCGTGGTCGACGAGTTCGGCAACGAATATCCTTCGCAGGAAGGGACGGAAACCCAGTTCGAGATCGACCAGTGGGTCGCATTCTGGCAGGCGGAGGTCAGCCTGGAGATCACGGCCAGCGACGGCCAGGACGCTACAAGCACTACCGCCACTTATGCACCGAAGCCGATCAGCATTGCTGATGACACGCTGTATGCGGTTGCCATGTCCGGCACGGCGCCATCTGTGCGAGACCCGCAGCAGGCCAGTGATGGGCAGTCCGTGCGGGTGGTGGTATTCACCGGCCCGACCAAGCAGCCCTTCCAGCGGATGGCGTCTGTCGCCGTGACCTGCGAGGATGGCTCGGACTACGTGCTCGGCAGCTTTGATGCCGGAGCGCCTGACGGCAGCACCGATGCAAATGGCCTGACGGGGATTGACGGGATCTGGCAACTGCTTGAGGCTGACGACCTGCAGTACAGCGCTGATGACCAGATCGGCGGCATCCACCGCCGTGACCTGCCCGGCAGCCGCGGGGCGCTGGACTTCAGCATCATCCCGCAGGGCGCCCTTGAGATAACTGGTGCTTATGGCGTGCTGTTCAGTTTCGAGATCGCATTCAGCGAGCCGGGCGAGTACCGCATCGGTTTCCAGCCCGTTGACACAATCAGCCGTACCTATTACCAGGATGACAGTGCCTCAAACGAATTCTTCTGGGGAGATGTGACGAACAGCACGGTGCCGAACATCATCACCGTGAACTAGGGATTACCGGGATATACCGAACAGGGATCTGACTGGGCCGCAAGCCGCGACAGGCGGCGTAACTGGGGAGGTCTGCATGAAGCAGATGGGACTGATACTGGCAGTGCTGGTGCTTGCACTGGCAACGTCGTGCGATTCGCTCGTTCGCGATACTTTAAATGTAGGTCATGGTAGAGGTCATGGAGCAACAATCGACATTAGGAGTCCAGTTGCTACCGGACCCAATGCGCCAAGTCTGTTTGGCAATGAGACAGCTGAATTCTCTGCTGATATCATCGGTGTGAATGGACCGTTCAATATCTCGTGGAGATTCGGAGGGGCTGCCGAGGACACAACAAGCGTTCTCTTTAACTCAGGTACGAGTACAGTTGAGGTGCTCCTGATTGATCTGGATGAAGAGACTACCTTTACCGCTACTGCTACTCTCACAGACAGTGCGGGAATTGCTTATTCTGACTCAGTTACATTCACTGTCGGACCAACCCAGAACATCCCACCTACGATTGATTCTCTGACATTCTCCGATGGAATCCTCACAGCTACTGCCTCAGATCCTGACAACGACTACCTGGAGTTTTCTGCGAAGGTGCTGTCTGGGGTGGTGCGCGTCAGCGGGCCATATAACACCACTGCCACCAGTGCCAGCTTCAGTCTGGTAAGCGAGGACATCCTTGCGGGAGGTAACTTCTCAGTCCAGGTCACCGTACAGGACGGCAGGGGAGGGGAGGACAGCGATACCTTCAACCAGGAATTCAAGGCCTTCCCGCTTGAACCCGACACCCTCTACGCCATTGCCACTTCGGACAGGACTTCCGCAGGCGGCAATGTCAGGGTGGTGGTTGCCACCGGGGACACCGCCAATCCCTTCCAGTATGTCAACGGCTGCGGTGTAGTCTGTGAGAATGGGGCCAGCTATGCTTCCACAACATTCGACGTCGGCAACCCGGATGACACACCGGATGTCGGTTCAGCCAATCCGATTGACGGCGTCTGGGGCGACATGGGGGCCACGAGCTTCCTTCTGGCGCCTGACAACTTCATCACTGGCAAGGATCTCGGTAACGGCAGCAGCCGCACCGACTTCAATGTGACGCCGCTCGGTGGCAGTGACATCACCGCCAATGGCATCCTGTTCAGCTTTGAGTACACCTTCGCGTCTGCGGGTACATACCATTTAGGCTTTGAAGCCGTGAACATAGTCAGCCGCACCTACTACACCGATGCCAGCCAGTCCGAGGACTTCTTCTGGTCTGACATCTCGAATGATCATCAGTACAACACGATTGTAGTGGAGTAGGCATGAAGCATCTGACTTTAATGATGTTAATTCTATTCGGATGTGGATCAGTAGTTGGCTGTGAGACCCTGAATGTAGGTACCGACAACCCTCATACTCTGCAGATCACTCTCAGTGCACCTGTTGGCACTGGGCCAAATGCTCCTGGACTTTGGAGTGGCGAATCCGCAACGTTTTCCGCTACGACAACTGAGTTCAGCGGACCTTTCGAGTTTGACTGGAACTTTGGCGGAGCTGCAGCGAATACAACTTCCAGATTGGACTCTGCTGGAACAACCTCTGTAGGAGTTACCTTTGTTGATCTTGCAGCGCCGTCAGACTTCACTGCAACAGTGACAATGACAACCGGAGACGGTAGGCAGGCAAGCGACAGAGTGAATTTCTACGTATCTGCGGGGGAAAACTTCTTTCCTGTACTGGAATCACTGAGTATTGACAATGGAATTCTCACAGCTATTGGCTCAGATAATGACGGCGACTCCCTGTACTTCGACGCATATGTCCTGTCAGGACAAATCCTGTTAGGTAAACCATTCAACACAACTGAAGTTAGTGCACAGTGGAAGGTAGAACTAAGTGACAAGTTTGTAGGATCAGGTTGGGAGATTCAAGTTTTTGTTGGTGACGGAACCGGTGCAAGCGATTCGGGCAAAATTTCAGGTGCTTTTGAACCATTTCATCTTGAACCCGACACCCTCTACGCCATTGCCACTTCGGACAGGACTTCCGCGGGCGGCAATGTCAGGGTGGTGGTTGCTACCGGGGACACCGCCAATCCCTTCCAGTATGTCAACGGCTGCGGGGTTGTGTGCGAGAACGGTGCTTCCTACGCCAGCCAGACCTTTGACGTCGGCAATCCGGATGACACACCGGATGTCGGTTCTGCCAATCCGATTGACGGCGTCTGGGGCGACATGGGGGCCACGAGCTTCCTGCTGGCCCCCGACAACTTCATCACCGGCACCGACCTCGGCAATGGCATGAGCCGCACCGATTTCAATGTGACGCCGCTCGGTGGCAGTGACATCACCGCCAATGGCATCCTGTTCAGCTTCGAATACACCTTCGCCTCGGCAGGCACATATCACCTGGGCTTTGAAGCGGTGAACATCGTCAGCCGGACCTACTACACCGATGCCAGCCAATCCGAGGACTTCTTCTGGTCTGACATCTCGAATGATCATCAGTACAATGTAATTGTTGTGGAGTGAAGAATGAAGCACATAATTTGTATTTGCATTATTCTGACGACCCTGATGATCGTCTCCTGTTCTTCAGGCAAGGCAACGAGTGGAAATGTCTGGCAGGGCTGGGTCAGCATCCAGAGGTTCCTTGCCACTGACAGTGAGAGCGGTTCGATTCCAGTAGCCGGGAAACAGGCGACTCTCAGGGCTTTCGTTCTCACAATGGCGCGACCAATCAAGATCCGCTGGGAATTCGATGCAGCAATTGATCCCATCGTCACGGATTACGCACAGGACAGTCTGGTGGAGACGGAGGTTCTGCTTCCCGCGAGTGAGGATGGTTACAACGTGAGATGCACCATGTACGTGATCTACAACGACGAGGAAATCCACAGTTCTAGCAATGACTTCTTCGTCATTGGCACCGGCGAAATCCTGAACGCAGAATAGTTGCTTGAAGGGAGGGAAAAACCATGTTCAGATTGTCAATCGCGATAATGCTGCTGTCAGTGCTGTGTTCCTGCAATGGTGGCGGGGGAAGCAAGTCGCAACCCTTCAACCACAAGCTGCAAATCACCCTCACTGACCCCGTCGGGCTCGGCAAGGATGCGCCGCTGCTGGCCGGTGGACAGCAGGCCCGCTTTTCAGCCGTTGTCACAGGGGTGAACGGCCCTTTCAACATCTCCTGGAACTTCGGCGGGGGCGCAGACAATACGACCAGTAGTCTCGCAGTGGCCGGTACAAGCACGGTGGACGTGCCGATGAAGGTGATCAGCGGCCAGCAGGACTACACAGCAACAGCGACGGTGACCGACGCTGCAGGAGTCAGCCAGACCTCAGCCATTAACTACCAGCTGCTGGGTTGGAACAATTCCGCACCGCTGATCGAGGACCTGACCCTGAGCAGCAGCAACCTCCTGACTGTGACAGCTTCTGACGAAGATGGCGACGAACTGAGCTTCAGCCTGCGCAGGGGGATAGATGACAAGGACCTCGGTCCGCCGGACAGCGTGGATGGCAACGTAGCAGTCTGGGACCTGAGCGATGAGCTGGCCCCGAGCCCGAATGACATCCTCGCCAATGGCAATCTCAGCTTCGGCGGCTTCATCGCCACGGTTACGGATGAGCATGGTGCCAGCACTGAAAGCGAGCAGCTCGGAGGAAACTTCGAGGCCTTCCCGTTGGAGGATGACACACTCTATGCGATTGCCAGTCGAAGGTCCGCAAAAGTTGGAAATCGCGTCAGGATATTCGTGGCAACCGGTGATACAGCCCAGCCATTCCTGTATCTCAATAGTTGCGCCGTTGTTGTCGAGAATGATGCCAGGCTGGTACCAAACTCACTTGATGGCGGCTCGTTTGATGATGATGGCGCTGCGGACACGCCGATGGATGGTGTCTGGGCTGACGTTGCGGCAAGCAGTATCTTCGTGGATGCCGGTTTCGGTGGTTTCCTGGAGGGAACTGACCTCGGTGATGGCACTTATTACATTCCCTTCCACGTAACGCCCTTCAACGGGACACCAATCACTGCAAATGGCTTGCTCTTCAGTTTTGAACTGGAATTCCGCAAACCGGGGACCTACCATCTTGGCTTCCTGGAGCACAATGTCATTAGCCGGACCTACTACTCGGATTCTCTGGATGGCCCGGACCACTTCTGGTCAGACATCAGTAACAACCACGACTACAACACGATCGTGGTGGAGTAGGAGTATGCATCTTGTTGCCAGAACAGTTTTCCTGCTGCCTGTGCTGTGTTGCCTGCTAATGCTGCCGGCCTGCGGCTCGGGCGGCGAGAAGCAGGGAAGTGTCGATCCACTGGCCGTTACCTTACATCATCCTGTCAGTACCGGGTCTGACTTCCCGGGACTTTATGGTTATCAAACTGCAAATATCACTGCTGACATCAGCGGAGGTGTTGCACCTTACAGTCTGACCTGGTTCATGGGAGGAGCTGAAGAGGACCAGTTCACTGACCTTGATGCCGCAGGTACTGCCATGATCTCAGTCCAGTGGCCATACTTGACTCAGGCAACTTTCTATAATCTGCAACTGCAGGTCAGTGACGCAGCTGGCAACGTAAGCCAGTCAGGTGTAGAGATCACGGTTGGCCAAGCTCAGGATGTCTGCCTCATATCCATTGACAGCCTCACATACAGCGATGGACTGATCCGCGTTAGCGGCAGTGATGCCGATGGTGGCGCGCTGACATTTGCCGCGCAACTGGATTCCGGTGAAGTCATCATCACTGGCCCGTTCAATGAAACTGCGACATCAGCGGAGTTCGTTGTTAAGCCCATTGATGTGCTGGAAGGCGGAAACTTCACCGTTACGGTCAGTGCCACTTGCGAGTTAGGTTTCGAGAATGCCTCAGACTCAGTCTCCGGCTCCTTCGATGCATTCCCATTGGCGGATGACAATCTGTACGCCATTGCCACGACGAACCGGGTGAAAGTTGGAGAGCCTTTGCTGGTTGTTGTAGCAAGCGGAAAGACTGTTAGTCCGTTTGAATTGGTCAACGTTACGATTTCGTGTGAATCTGGAGCTGAGATCGTCTGGGGATCTGGTGATATTGGCATCCCAGACGAAGATGGGCTGCCGGATCAGCCATATGATGGGATCTGGGCTGAGTTGGAAGCTGGTCAGGTGGTGTTTGATCAACCTTCACGAGGCGGTTTCATGCCTGTCTTCGATTTTGGTGATGGACCACATTACCCATTCAGGCTACGTATTCATGAAGGACTACCTGTTGCCTCAGTTGGAATCCTCTTCAACTATCAGTACGTGTTCCATGAGCCTGGCACCTATAGACTGTCAATTTTGGAAAATGAGACTATTCCAACTGATTTTCCGTCCACCTTCTATAGAGAGTTCAGCACTGGTCCGGACCACTTCTGGTCCGACATCAGCAACAACCATGCCTACAACACGATTGTGGTGGAGCTATGAGCAGACTAAGCTCTAAATTAGGTTTCGCTGTTTTCCTGATGGCAATATGCCTGACAGCAGCTTGTGGCAACGGAAAATCCGGTACGGTGGAATTGTCTGTTGAACTCATGCAACCTATAGGAACCGGCAGTTTCAGCAGCAATCCACTCGCTCAGCAACCTGGTAGATTCTCCGCCCTGGTCAGTGGTGGCACGGCACCGTATGAGCTTGACTGGCAGTTTGGTGGATGTGCTGATAACCAGGCTGCCGAAGTCACTGAGGCTGGCATTGTGGAGGCCGACGTGATCTTTTATAACCTGGATGCACCTGCGACATTTACAGCCACAGTTACGGTGGTGGATGCCATTGGCAACAGCGATGTTGATTCCGTCACATTCACTGTTATGGTAGGGACCGATTTGTGCTGGCCGTCCATAGATTCGGCGAGATACGAGGATGGCATCATCTCTGTGCACGGTAGTGATCCGAGCGGGAATTCTCTCTACTTTGTCGCAGAGCTGGCCAGTGGCAACGTGACTGTTGAAGGTCCCTTTAATGAAACTGCGGTCTCTGCAGAGTTCCATGTCAAGGTAAACGACATCCTTGAAGGGGGTAACTTTGTGGTTTCTGTAACGGCCAGTTGCGTTGAACTTCCAGGATGGGGCACCGACACAACAGATGTCTTCGGCTCCTTCGATGCCTTTCCGCTGGCGGATGACACTCTGTATGCGATTGCCACCCAGACCCAGGCCGCTGTCGGCGAGCCGGTGCGCATCGTGGTTGCCACGGGCGACACGGCGTCGTCGTTCCAGTACCTCAATTCCTGCATCCTCACCTGGCAGGTGGGAGGCAGCTATGTGGGCCAGTCCTTCGACATCGGCGCGCCGGATGATGTGCCGGAACAGGCAGTGCCGATAGACGGAGTCTGGGGTGACATGGGGGCGACGAGCTTCCTGCTGAATTTATTCCCAATCGAAACCATGCCGATCGGAAACGGTCTTCTCGGGACCGGCTTCTACGTCACCCCGCTGGGCGGCTCGGACATCACAGCCAACGGCCTGCTGTTCAACTTCCAGATGGAGTTCGCGGAACCAGGCACCTATACCATCGGTATCTTGGATAACCCGGAAAGTGTGGTTTCCCGTACCTACTACCAGGACAGTACGGCAGCAGAAGACTACTTCTGGTCCGACATCAGCAACAACCATGCCTACAACACGATCGTGGTGGAGTAGGGGTGGCTGGCCGGAAGTGCAAGGCAACCCAATGCCGCAGTTTGGACCGGAATTCAGGATTACTTACTAAGGAGGACAGGATTGGCGCCGATAGAGAGGGGAATTGCGGAGTTTGACCGGGATGTAGCCTGCAATTTCTGCCCGGTACTTCACAGTACAGGGGAAATTATGTACCATCTAGGATGTTCACCGCTGGGTCAGGGGAATCCTGGACAGTTCGTGGATGACCCGGGTGTCGGACACCTGGTGTCCAGGTTCGGGCGAACTACCGCGACCCGATGGTGAAATCATGGTAGTATTTATTGTTCAGGTGTGACTATATTAATAAGGTATGAATCGGCTGTATTATCCGTTCGTCACGGAATTTACTTTTGTGACAGTTTCTGTTGCGGTTTAACTGAGTATCGGATATAATTGCCAGACTTAAACCTGTACCGTTCCGACACACCTGTGTATGTGGTTAAGGAGGAATGTTGTGAAAAACTTTATCGTCCTGGTGGCACTTGGGCTTCTCGCTCTTGTGTCAAGCTGCGATACTCTTAACATCGGCAGTGGCCAGCCGCAGAGGCTGTCCATCGAGCTGAGCGCTCCGGTGGCAACCGGTGCTAACGCACCGGGCCTGTTCGGTTCTGAGACTGCTACGTTTTCCGCTGCCATTATTGGTGTGAACGGACCGTTCAACATCTCTTGGAACTTCGGCGGCGCCGCCACCAACACGACCAGCACCCTGGCCGTGGCCGGCACCAGCACCGTCAGCGTGACCTTCGTTGACCTCGCTGCTGCCACTGACTTCACCGCCACCGCGACCGTCACCGACGGCGCCGGCGTGAGCCAGTCTGATTCCGTGACCTTCAACGTGGGCGCTACCCAGAACCAGAGCCCGAGCATCGACAGCCTGACCTTCGCGGGCGGCACGATCTCCGTCACCGGTTCTGATCCGGATGGCGACAGCCTGACCTTCAGCGCTTCCCTTGACAGCGGCGATGTGACCGTGAGTGGCCCGAATGGTGCCAACGCGACCAGCGCCAGCTTCGGCGTGAGCCCCAACGACATCCTTGCCGGCGGTAACTTCACCGTGACCGTGACGGCTGATGACGGCAAGGGCGGCACCGCCTCCGATTCCGTCAGCGGCAGCTTCGACGCCTTCCCGCTGGCTGATGACACCCTGTATGCAATCGCTACCGCTTCCAGCGCCAGCGCTGGCGGTAACGTCCGCATCGTGATCGCCACCGGTGACACCGCCAACAGCTTCCAGTACCTGAACGGCTGCGGCGTGGTCTGCGAGAACGGCGCTTCCTATGCCGCCACCTCCTTCGACGTCGGTACCCCGGATGACACTCCGGACGTTGGCTCCGCCAACCCGATCGACGGCGTGTGGGGCGACATGGGCGCCACCAGCTTCCTGCTGGCTCCGGATAACTTCATCACCGGCACCGATCTCGGCGACGGCACCAGCCGTACCGACTTCAACGTCACCCCGCTGGGTGGTAGTGACATCACTGCGAACGGTCTGCTCTTCAACTTCGAGTACACCTTCGCCAGCGCTGGCACCTACACCCTTGGTTTTGAGGCCGTGAACGTTGTGAGCCGCACCTACTACCAGGACAGCACTGCTGCGACGGACTTCTTCTGGGGCGACATCAACAACACCCACGACTACAACACCATTACCGTGAACTAGTAATTAGCTCGAACACAGGTAACAGGAACCAGGCCCGGTTCGGATGTGGAGTAATCCGCGTCCGGCCGGGCCTGCCGTTACCACCCCCCGGATGATGCAGGCCCATTGTCCGGAAAAACAGGAATCCGGTACAATTAATGTTATTGGACTCCCTGTTCAATTCTGTGGGCTGCTAGCTGCCCTGAGGCGGCCGGCCCCGAGAAGGAGAGAAGCATGACTTTACGTAAGATGTTTACCGGCGTGCTCTGCATTCTCATCCTGCTGATCAGCGCGAGCTGCTCCAACAGCAAGAATGTTGGACTGTCCCAGCCGGATGACCAGCGGAACACCACCGGTGTCAGCGTCGATTCCTTTGAGATCACCCGCTACAACGCGGCTGGTTTCGAGGATGCAAGCCTCAACCAGAGCATCGATGCTTACATTGAGCAGGTGGGATCCGAGACTGCATTGGTCATCAGCGTTGATGAGCCGGATGTGGATCGCACGATTGCGCTCAACATCGACTTCGACGGCGTCAACATGCATTACGAGCGCACCGAGTTCCACGGTCTGCTTGGCAATGATGACGATGTGCTGGGTGCCAGTTTCGGCCTGACTGAAAGTGTCCAGCTTGGCCAGACGGCCATCCGTGACTACGATCCGGGCAGCATCAGTGGCCGCTTCGCCACTGTGTACTTCGCCCCCGGCGCGAGCCGTACGGCGAGTGCAATTCCCGGTGATGTCTACAAGAGCAGCACCGGTGTTGCCGTCAACCGTTGCGGTGACAACGCCAGCTTCGTGGCTGACGAGGAAACCGAGAATGAGGCCTGGTTCACCAATGGCTGGATGATGGCTGACGGTGACCAGAACGGCCAGTGCACGATTGCCGACATCACCCCGATCGGCATCTACCTGAACCAGAGCTGTGAGACCAACCCGCTCGCGACCCGTGCGGACTATGACAACAACGGCCAGGTTACGATTTCCGAGCTGACCCCGCTGGGCGTACACCTCAATGAGGGTGTGGCAAGTTATCGTGTTGGCCTGCGTGATGACGGTGATACCGGCACCACGCTGTCTGCAGAGAAGACCGTTGATCCCAGCGCGGACGCGATTGCCGCATCCGGCACTCCGGCGGTGGCTGATCTGCGCACGATCTTCCGTCATTACAACGTGGCATCCCTTTTCACCCCTGGTGAAATCGCGGCTGCCAACGTTAATGGCACCAACGGTGTCGAGATCTGCGTGATTCCGACCAACACCAACTCTGCCAATGGCACCGGCACCCTGGCATTCGTGCCCTGGGGTGGCACAGTTGTTGGTCAGGATGATGAAATCGTTGTCACCAACTTCGACATCCAGATGGTGGGTGTCGGCGGCGGCAGCGGTGATGACAGCAACATCTTCGACAGCGGCATCAGCGGCGGTGACGTCACTGCCAACGCTGACGTGAGCTTCCAGGTGAACGCAATCGAGGGTACCTTCAACGGCCTTGACTTCGATGCCACCACCCTGCCAGAGGGCATGGACGCTGCTCACTACGCCAATACCCTGACTGCTGTGCGAGACAATGCGAACTGGACCTTCGGCACTGCCGGAGCTGCCGGCTTCCGCAGTACCTCCGCCTGGGTGACTGACGGTGCGGGTAATGACCTTGGAGGCGTGGGCGACCCCGGCGCCGGTGTGGTCTTCCCGGATTACGACCCCGAGTCTGACGAGTTCAGCCCCGAGGGTACCCTGAATGTGAACCTCGCTGCCGCAGCCTCCCTGGCGACCGGCACCGTGGCCAGCAAGAACTACAAGGTCGTCGTGCTTTCCGAGCGTGATTACAACTGGACCGTGGATGTCCTCCGCGACCCGCAGCAGGCCACCTTTGGCCCGATCCTGAAGCAGGGCTTCGACCCGCAGGATGAGTACGCGCTTGTCATCGGTACCCGTTCCTTCTTCTTCACCGCCGATTGGGGCGATCTTGGCGTTCCCGCCAACTTCGACAGCATCGAGATGGAGATCTGGAAGGTCGAGGGCACCGGCCCGGGCAACTGCTCCCGTGTCAACGACTTCACCTTCACCGAAGGTACCCCCGGTACCGGTGAGTTCGGCATTCGTGAGAACACTGAGAACCCCGGCGAGTACGTGTTTGAGTACGTCGTCAACGGTGCAAACCTGCAGGGTAGCAGCCAGTACGTGGTGCGCTGGTTCAACGGCGTTGAATGGTCCTCCATCAACATGCCCGAGAACAAGACCATCCCGTCCGGTCCTGCCCCGGCTGCCGCTGACCTGACCAGCATCCCGAACGCGGGCGGCTACAAGGGCAGCGCGAAGGTCGACTTCCTGCAGATCCTCTACCCGAACCCGAAGATCCGCCGCTGGAGCGACGTGTTCCCGAACCCCGAGACTGAGTCAGTCGACGTTGAAAAGGGCCTCGACAACGACGGCGTCCAGGTTGACAAGACCCTGGCCTTCAATGACATTCTGCGCACCAACGGTGATGAGTTCGCGATCTTCGTGACCCCGATCGACAGCCCGCAGGGCTTCTCGATCTGGCCCCAGGTCCTGATCAAGAACTTCACCGCCACCGGCGCCAGCGATGTCACCAGTGCTGACATCCCGCTTGCCACCCCGAGTGGCCCGATCTACTGGTCAGCCTCGGGCGCCAGCGCGATCATCGTCGCCCAGCACGGTCTTGGCCGAGTTGTGGTGGACATCGCCGGTCTTCCCACCGATGACGGTGAATTCGGCCCGATCAACTACGGTTTCGGCCTGTTCAGCCCGCAGGGTGTGGATTACCTTGAGGTTGGTGAAGGCACCTTCACCATGTCCCCGGTGGATGGCACCGTGGCCCCGAACGCGATCAACTGGGGTATCGACGCCTTCGACCGCGAGGAGCGCGACCTTGATAACGGTGATTACAGCAACCACATCCTCAACGGTTCCTTCGTGAACGACCCGGTCCAGCCCTTCGTGCTGTGGATCGAGTTCAACGGCGGTAACGTCTACGACTGGGAGCAGAACGAGGAGAAGGTCTGGAAGCTCAACGGCTCGCTGGACAACATCTATGTCCAGGTCAAGGACGTTGACCAGCCTGCTGATGTCCGCATCATGGAGGTTGGCCTGCGCCTTGTGGGTGTGACCCCGACCGGAACCTTCCTTGCAATCCACACGATCACCAACCGCGACTTCGTCAAGTTCGGCGCTCCGCCGAGCCAGACCTGGGGCATCCTTGCTCCGGGCCACAAGTACGAGGTTTCGGTCAATGACCGTGTCCTCAGCCCCGGCGGCGACAGCTTCGGCACCGGCGCTGCTGACCTGCTGACCGTGATCGGTACCAACCCGAACACCTAGGATCCCCTTTTGAGTGGATTCCCGGCCCCCCGCCCCGGCGGGGGGCCTTTTTGCTTTCTGCGGCAGTCAATCTGATTGACTTCACCCAGCCACTCTGGTATCATTCGCGAACCGATGACCCAGATCATCAACAGCATTGAGCGCCGACGCCGCAGCAGCCGCCGACGAGGGCGGGCTGATGGCGCGCGTGGATAGCTGTATCCCCCACGACATTCAAGGCCCGCTGTAATGGCGGGCCTTTCTGTTTTCTAGCGTCAATCAGCCCCGGATCATTCCCTCATAACACCCAGGCAGGAGCAACTGATGAACGACTATGCAGGCAAACCACTGGCGGTACTGGCCTTCTCCGGTGGTCTTGATACATCTTTTTGTGTTGTATGGCTCATTGAGCAGGGCTATCGTGTCCATACTGTGCATGTGAACACCGGTGGCTTTGATGCCGCCGGCCTCGCTGCCATCGAGCAGCGGGCATTGCAGTGCGGTGCCCAGCAGCATGCCAGCATTGACGCCCGGGCCGACTTGTTCCAGTCGCACCTGCGCTACCTGCTGTTTGCCAACGCGCGGCGCGGTGCGGGATATCCGTTGTGTGTCTCTTCGGAGCGGCTCTGCCAGGCGCGGCACGCAGCTAAGTATGCTGTGGAGAATAAGGCTGATGCGATCGTGCATGGCAGTACCGGTGCCGGCAATGACCAGCTGCGCTTTGACACAGTGTTCGGGGTGATGGCTCCCGGCATCAGGCTACTCACACCGATCCGTGATCTGGCCCTCAGTCGCGAACAGGAGGTGGCCTACCTGGCAGGGCATGGCGTGGAAGTGGATGCCAGCACGGGATCCTACAGCGTGAACGCCGGAATGTGGGGTATGACCATCGGAGGCAGGGAAACCCATGGCAGCTGGGAAAGCCTGCCTGCTGAAGCATGGCCAGATGCGGCCTCTTCGCAGGTTGCTGTCCGGGAAATCATCATCGGTTTTGAGCAGGGCATTCCCATATCAGTCGATGGCACGTCCATGCCGCCCGTGGAACTGATCGAGATGCTCAATACAGTCGGCGGGCAATTCGCAATCGGCCGCGGCATGCACCTCGGAGACACCGTGCTTGGCATCAAGGGCCGCGTGGCCTTCAGTGCCCCGGCTGCCCACATCCTGATTGAAAGCCACCGTGAACTGGAGAAACTTACACTGAGTGCCAGCCAGCAGTTCTGGAAGGAGACGCTTGGCAACCTCTACGGCCGGATGGTGCATGAGGGCCAGGCGCTTGATCCGCTCTGCCGCGACCTGGAGGCTATGCTCGAATCCAGCCAGCGCATGGTCAGCGGTGAGGTCCGCGTCAGGCTGCAGGATGGTTACATGCAGGTGCTGGGCAGCCGTTCGCCGCATTCGCTGATGGCGCTGCAGCCCGCTGCATATGGCGAGCAGTCCACTGGCTGGAGCGGGGATGAGGTCGCTGCCTACAATAAGCTGCATGCAATGCAGCAGAAGCTGTGCTGGGCCCAGCAGCAGCAGGCGGAGGCTGCGCAATGAGGATCAGGGCTGACAAGATCGCCAGTGTGACGCGTGGGCTGTCGCTGGACAGCCAGCTCTCACTGGGCAGTGAGATACTCTGCCGGGAGGGAAGTGTCGTCGCATGTCGCGTGCTCAACGACAAGTCCACCTACCGGCAGCTGGAGGACATCCACGGCCGAATGACCTCAGTCAAGCGCGGAGACGTGATCGTCGGTGTGCTTGGCAACCGGCAGGCCCTGCATGGCTATGAGGGCCACGTGCCTGAATCGCTGGCAGTCGGCGACAGGTTGCAGCTGCTGAACCTTGGCGGGGTGATCGGAGTCTGCACCTCAGCCAATCCTGAAGTCGGTCCACCCTTTGAACTGGAACTGCTGGGCCAGGTCCAGAGCTATCCCGGCTTCCAGTCGCGGCGTCCGGTGGCAGCGGAGATCAGCCAGCCTGATGCAGGCTTGCCTGAGCTCAGTAATATCCCGCCGATCGTTCTGATCTGCGGCAGCTGCATGAACAGCGGCAAGACCGTGGCCGCCAGTGCGATCGTCAGTGAACTGTGCCGGGCCGGCCTGCTGGTTGCTGGCGCAAAGCTGACTGGCGTATCCCTGCTGCGTGATGTGCTCTCCATGAAGGACTACGGCGCTGCCAACGTGATGGATTTCACCGATGCCGGATTCCCGAGCACGGTACCCAGCAATGCCGTGATGGCTGCCCGCCGCGTGGTCAATGGACTGTCGCAGTTCAAGCCGCAGGTGATTGTCGTGGAAATGGGAGACGGGATCTTTGGCACCTATGGTGTGCAGCAGATCCTTGACGACAGCAGCATCGCCGGCTGCATCAAGGTGCTGGTGTACTGTGCGAATGACCCGGCCGGAGCCTTCGGTGGGGCCCGCCAGCTGCAGGAGCGGCACGGGCTGGCGCTTGATGTGGTCAGTGGTCCTGTGACCGACAACCAGGTCGGACGACGCTATATCGAGGAGGAGCTCGGATTGCCTGCAATAAATGCAAGAATGGATGCGGCGGCACTCGGTGGGCTGGCATTACAGGCGCTGGGCTACGGTCCTGCTGGAGGCGGCGATGCGACAGATTGACGTGATCATCATCGGAGCCAGCGGCATGGGAGGCGGTGAGCTGTTGCGCTACCTCATGCAGCATCCACTTGCCAATCCCATTCAGCTTGTCAGCCGCAGCCGGGCAGGGGAGTCCGTCGCGTCAGTCCATCCGCATCTCGGAGCCTATGCACAGATGCGCTTTGAGGCCAGTCTGGGACTGCCCTCAGGCGAATCCAGCGACCCGCTTGTCATCTTCTGCGCGATGGGACATGGCGAGTTTGCCCAGTCCTGGCCAGCGCTGCGCGACCAGCTGGAGTTGCTCAGGAAGCACAGGAGGGTAGTCGTGATCGACATCTCCGCTGACTTCAGGCTGAGTGACCCTACAGCATGGCTCAAATACTATTGTGAGGCGCATCCCTGCCCGCAGTACCTGGATGATTTCGTCTACGGCCTGCCGGAACATGCCCGGGACGCAATCGCCATCTCAGACCGGATTGCCAGTCCAGGCTGCTTTGCCACCGCGATCAACCTCTGCCTGCTGCCACTTGCCGGCAGAATAAGCAGCAAGCATGTAGCCATCGCTGCCATGACCGGCAGCAGCGGCTCCGGCAATCGTCCATCAGAAGGCACGCACCATCCATTCAGGGCGCATGACCTGCGCGCTTACCAGATGCTGCGCCACCGGCACCAGGCTGAACTGGAGATGATGCTGGCAGCCCGTGGCAACAAGGATGTGCGGATCTCCTTCGTGCCCCACAGTGCCCCGCTGGTGCGCGGGATCTTTGCAACGGTGATGATTGACTGTGACAGTGCCGCCGAAGCGCGTGAGCTGGCTGGACTGGTTGCCAGCAGCTATGAGGGCGAGCCATTCGTGCATTACACTACCGCCTCGCCACGTGTGGCTGTGGTTGCCGGCAGCAACATGGCACAGGTCACGGTCAGCAGTGAGGATCGCAGCCTGCTCGTGATGTGTGCGATTGACAACCTTGGCAAGGGCATGGCTGGGCAGGCAATCCAGAACATGAACATCGCACTCGGGCTTGATGAAACCAGCGGGCTGCAGTCAGCGGCGGTCTACCCCTAGGAGATGGCAATGCGACACATCACACACATCAGGGATCTTGGAGTAGATGGAGTCAGCCGCGTGCTGGACCGGGCACTGGGCTGGAAGACCACTGCACCTGGCGCTATCTTCAGCGGCCGGATCCTTGGCATGCTGTTCTTCAACCCCTCACTGCGCACAAGGGCCTCCTTTGAGGCTGCCATGCTGCGGCAGGGCGGCCATGCGATAGTCATCGACGTGAACTCCGGCAGCTGGAAGCTTGAAACCGCGGATGGAGCAGTGATGGATGGCGACAGGCCGGAGCATATCCGTGAAGCCATCCCCGTACTCGGCGGCTACGTGGACGCGCTGGCAGTGCGCTGCTTTGCCGACGGCAATCCGGCAGTGGACGTGCAGGACCAGCTGATGCACAGCATCCGGGCCCACAGCCTTGTGCCCGTCGTCAGCATGGAGTCGGCACGGGAGCATCCCTGCCAGGGCCTGGCTGACATGCTGACAATCCGCGAACACTGTGGCGAACTGGCAGGCAGGAAAGTGACACTGAGCTGGGCGCCACACATCAAGCCGCTGCCGCAGGCCGTGCCGAACAGCTTCCTGCTGAGTGCCGCAGCAGCGGGCTGTGAGATAACGGTTGCCCATCCGCCCGGGCTTGAGCTGCAGGATGAGGTGCTGAGTGAAGCACAGCAGCTTGCGCAGGAAAGCGGTGCACGGATCAGCTTTCGCAATGACCAGCAGGCAGCCTGTGCTGATGCGGAAGTGTTATATGCCAAGAGCTGGGGTGGAGCAACGGATCTGGATTTCGCCGAGCTTGCAAGGCAGCATAGCGGTTGGCAGGTCACGCGCAGCCTGCTTGAAGCAGGCAATGTGCGCAGCAAACTGATGCACTGCCTGCCGGTCAGGCGCAACGTGGTGCTCAGTGACGACGCGCTGGACTCGGAGCTGAGCCTGGTGGCACCGCAGGCGCACAACCGCCTGCATGTGCAGCGCAGCCTGCTGCATGAAGTGTTCAACGGAGGAAACTGATGCACGGATACTATGAATTCCTGCGGACAGCGACGCCCTATGTGCGCGCCAACCGAGGCCGGCTGTTCGTTGTCAAGCTTGGCGGCGAGATGCTGGACGACCCGCGCATTGCCAGCCAGATCCTTGAGCAGGTGGCGATGCTGCAGCACCTCGGCATAAACATGATGCTCGTGCATGGCGGTGCGCCGCAGATCGCCAGCCTCTGTGGGCGGCTTGGATTGCCCGTGCAGATGCACGCCGGCCGCCGCATCACGGATAAGCAGGTGCTGGAGGCGGTTTCCATGTCACTGTGCGGCAGCATGCAGTCGCACATCTGTGCCGAGCTAACGGCCCTCGGAGTACGGAGTGTCGGTGTCAGCGGAGCTGATGCCGGCCTCGTGGTTGCCAGTCGCCGTCCGCCGGTGGATGACGGCAGTGGCAACATGGTGGACTTTGGGGAGGTCGGCGACATCACCGACATTGACGCTTCGCTGATCGCTACACTCAGTGACAACGGCTTCTTGCCGGTGGTGGCCCCGCTGGCCAGTGACGGAGCCGGGCAGCTGCTGAATATCAATGCAGATACAGTTGCCGCCGGTCTGGCGGTTGCCTGCGGTGCTGCCAAGCTGATCTTCATGATGAGACCAGCCGGAATCCTCGCCAATGCTGATGACCCGGGCAGCCTGATCCCGGAACTCAGCCTTGCGGAACTGAAGGCACTTGAGTCAGATGGATCAATCAGTGGCGGCATGCTGCCGAAGTCGGCTGCCACGCACAGCGCCATTGCTGGCGGGGTGGAGCGCGTGCACTTCGTCAGCGGCCTGGCTGAGGATGCTCTGCTGCGTGAGATCTTCACCAATGAAGGCAGCGGCACGATGGTGGTGCCGGATGCTTGATCTGCTGGCACAGCTCGTTTCCATCCGCAGCCTGTCGCGTGAGGAACATGCCTGCGCGGACTTCGTCGAGGGCTGGGCCAGGGATGCCGGGTTCAGCCCCCAGCGGATTGCCAACAACATCGTGTTTGTGCTTGGCAGTGGTGGGCCGCGCCTGATGCTGAATTCGCACATCGACACTGTACCGCAGTGCAGCGGCTGGCTAGCCGACCCCTGGACCCCGCGAATTGAGGGTGGAAGGCTGACGGGGCTTGGTGCCAACGATGCCAAGGGCTGCGTGACGGCGATGCTGCTGGCTGCCCGAGAGCTGGCCGAACAAGGCTGGGACGGACCAGGCACGCTTGTAGTACTGATCAGCGCTGAAGAGGAGATCGGCGGTGAGAATGGCATCCAGCTCGCCCTGTCGCAGCTGGCGCCGATGGATGCCGCCATCAACGGTGAACCGACAGGGCTGGCTCCCTGCAATGCGCAGCGTGGCATGCTGCTGCTGGAATGCAGCAGCCATGGCAATTCCGGGCATGCGGCACATGCACACAAGCTGGGTCTTGAAAATGCTGTGCATGCCGCAGCCCGCGACATCAGCTGCCTGAGTGAAATGCAGTTTGAACCATATGAAGAGGTCTACGTAACCCGGCCACAGGTCACGGTTGTCAAGGGCGGGCTGAGCCACAACCAGGTGCCGGACCTATGTGAGTTCCAGGTGGACATCCGCACCACACCGAACCTTGACCATGACGAGACCCTGGCATGGATCCGCAGCCAGCTCTCATGCGATGTGCGCTGCCGCTCGGCTCGCTACCTGCCGGTCAGTACATCGCGCAGCCATCCCGTTGTCAGGGCGGCAGTCGCGGCCAGCGGCAGGGAGACATACTTCAGCGACACATGCAGCGACTGGTCGCTGTACGGCGGCATCCCGACAGTCAAGCTTGGACCGGGTGAAAGCCCGCGCAGCCACCGTCCCGAGGAATACATCCTCGAGTCGGAACTGCTCGCTGGCGTGGAGATCTACCGGGAAACTGTTTTGCGTTTCTTCGAGGAGGCTGGCAATGAGTGATGGACAACTATGGAGCAAGCAGCTGCCGCTGGACCGGCTGGTGCATCGCTTCACCGTCGGCAACGACCACCTGCTGGACCTGCAGCTGGTGGGCTGGGACCTGTACGGTACTGCAGCGCATGCCAGGATGCTGGGCCGGCAGGGACTGATTCCCGCTGCTGACGCTGACAGCATCATCGCCGGCCTCAGGCAGATCATGCAGCAGGTTGATGCCGGTGAATTCGTGATCACTGCCGAACAGGAGGATTGCCATACTGCAATTGAGCAGGCGCTACGTGGGATCTGTCCGGCAGCGGCTGGCAATGTGCACCTCGGCCGGTCCCGCAATGACCAGGTGCTGACTGCACTGCGGCTGTATATGAAGCATGCCGTGTTCAGCATCAACCAGGATCTCGGCGCACTGGCAAGTGAGTTCAATTCGCAGGCAGCTTCCCATATGGAGATGCTGATGCCGGGCTACACGCACCTGCGCCGTGCGATGCCGAGTACGGTCGGCCGCTGGCTGCTGGCTTTCAGTGCCGGACTGCTGGAGGAGCAGCATGCCGAATCAGGACTGCTGCAGCGGATTGACAGCTGTCCGCTGGGGAGCGGCGCTGGCTTCGGCCTGCCACTGCCGCTGGACCGGCAGTACACAGCCGAGCTGCTTGGTTTCAGCCGGGTGCAGCTCAGCGAGATTGACTGCGCCAACTCCCGCGGACGCCATGAGATTGCGCTGGCGGGCTGGATCTGTTCCATCGGCAACCAGCTGGAGAAATTCGTCTGGGACCTGAGTCTTTACAGTACCGAGGAGTACGGCTTCGTCAACCTGCCGGATCAATTCACAACCGGATCATCCATCATGCCCCAGAAGCGCAATCCGGATGTGCTGGAACTGATGCGCGGCCGGATCGCCCAGTTGCGTGCCTGGCGTAATGAACTGGAACAGGTGCACAGTGGACTGCCTTCCAGCTACCACCGTGACTACCAGCTGCTGAAGCCGGCCCTGTTTGCCAGCGTTTCCGGCATCCTGGAGCTGCTGGCAATCTGCCGCCACATCCTGCCTGGGCTGGAGTTCCACCGGGAGCGGATGCTTTCAGCCTGCACGTCTGAGCTGTTCGCCACCGAGGAGGCTTATCGCAGAGTTCGGCAGGATGGTCTCGCCTTCAGGGATGCATACAAGCAGGTTGGCATCGAAGTCGTGGGTGGCAAAACAGGATTCTCAGTAGATGCAGCCAGCTGGCAAATTCCGGATGACTGGCAGATTGATGTGGAAACCATCGGTAGCGAGATCACTGTGCTGGCGTCTGGCAATGCAGAGCTGTCGGCTAATTTTATGAAGCAGCTCGACTCGCTGCTGTAGATTCTCATTCTTCCCGGTCCCAGATGAAGTTGTGGATGCTTTCCAGGTAACGCCATTCGCTGGGCAGGATGATGTTGCCCGTTTCATTGTGTTCGGCAAGTGAGTCCGCATAGCACATCAGGCTGCGCCTGTCCTCGATGTGTGGCAATCCAAGTGTGTGTCCGAGCTCATGCTGGATGATCTGGTGCCACAGTTCACGCTGGCGCTCCCTTGTGTACTTCACACCGCGCAGGATGCGGTAATTGCTGGCAACACAGGCCGGTCCGCCGATCTGGGCCTGGCCGAACAGCCAGTTGTGGTCTGCATCCGTCAGGTCATGAGGACTGATGCCGATCACGCGGAAGTAGCGCCGGTCATGATCTTCGCGCAGCCAGTCCAGCATGCGATCCGTCAGGTATTGCCCACGCTTGCTGTCATAGCAGTCTTCCGGGATTGCCAACGGACCCAGCACCTCAAATTCAAATGGGAATACGGAGGCGAGGGATTCAGGCAGCTGGTCAAGCTCAGCCTGGCTGAACCAGTCAGTTCTGGCCGCATCAGTATTGCCTGGCGCATGCAGGGGCAGGATGGCAATCCGCAACTGGCGGCTGTGGATTGGCAGTTTTGTCGTATCTGCAAGCTGCGCCGGCGGAACCGCCGCTGCGGCACTTTCCCTGCCGGCAAGCCAGGCAGCGGCTGGCATGGCAAAGAGCAGGATTGCCACTGTCACCCGTCCCCATGAGATCCCGTGATTCCTCCTATCCTTCGAAGCATCGGCGCGCTCGGCACCGACAGGTTCTTTTCCTGTCTGCATGGCTGTCCTCCCGATAGCGGGTAGACAATCCCAGGCCCAGCTTTGTTCCAGTTCAGTCGCCGACCTGCTGGTCGTCGAGGAAATCCAGCACCAGCTCGGTCAGCCAGTCGCCATCCCTGCCGACATCCGCATTCACTGTCCGGTGGGACTTGTCACCCGCTTCCCGGTTGAATGCGTAGCCGCCTGCTTTACGTAACGCATCCCCCAGACCCATGCTCTGTGATGCCCCGCCCGGCCGGTCCGTGTGCAGGATCAGGAAGGGCGGGTACTCGCCATCAGCCCTGACATGCAGAGTAGGGGAGGCATCAGCCCACTTGCTGCCATCCTCACCAAACGCCGTTGTCATCATCTCCCGCAGCTGCCTGCCGACAATCCCGGACAGCCTTGTCGGGATGTCATATCCGGCGCCGTCCAGGCAGGTCACCGATTCGATATTCGTTGGTGCCAGGCCATAGGGGGCCAGCCTGGCCTTGTCCGTGCCAAGCAGTGCAACCAGGTGCGCGCCGGCGCTGTGTCCCATGATGTTGATCCGCTGCGGGTCGCCGCCGTAGTGCTCAACGTTGTCAACCAGCCAGGCGAAGGCTGCAGCCACATCCTCGATATGGGCTGGATGCTCAACCGCCGGTGACAGGCGGTAGTTTACCGTGACATACACGAACCCTTCCCTGCAGAAGAAAGCCGGCTTGACGGTTCCGATGCCTGGGTTGCCCTTGTCACCGATAGCCCAGCCGCCGCCATGCACCATCATCACAACGGGCAATCCCTTGGCGTCCTTTGGTGCATAGATATCAAGCTGCGTCAGCTTTGCAGCGCTCCCTGCGGCTTCCTTGTAACTGATGCCGCGGTTGATCTCCAGTTCGTCCTCACCGGGCTTGGCCAGGCTGGCCACGGCAAGCGCGAGGACCAGGCTGGCTGTCAGCAGCACGATCGTGATGGTTGTCTTCATGTTCCCTCTCCAGCTCCTGTTCAGTCTGTTCGATCACTTTCAGCGGCTGGCAGTTTCATCTGCATTAACATATTCCCTGTGGGACTGTCCCTCGCACGCAACCTGAAGCTCTATCCCTGGTACCTGTCACTTACTTGGGAAGGGCTCAGCAACGCAGTCTGGTACCTCTACCTGTTCAGCTTCAAGGGCTTGAGCCTCGGGGAAATGGCCTGGCTCGTATTGCTCGGTGATGGGGTGACGGTCATTTCAGAAGTGCCGACGGGCTGGATTGCTGACCGTATCGGTCGCCGCCGCAGCATCCTGCTTGGCATCATCCTTCAGGCACTCAGTGCAGTGCTGTTCATCTTCGGAAATGACTTCTGGACATTCTGGCTGGCAATGGCCGTCTGCGGACTGGGAGACACATTTCGCAGCGGGGCTGATGAGGCCTTGTTGTATGACAGTTGCCGTGGGCTAAACCGGGTGCCTGACTACCGCCGGCTGCTGTCCCGCTCAATGGCGATTGCCACCGTAGCGATGGTAGCAGGGCAGATACTCGGTGGAATGATGGCAACCCGCATAAGCTGGACCCTGCCGTTCTGGTGTGAATTGGCCGTCAGCACGGCAGGGTTCCTGGTTGTGCTTTCCATGCTGGAAGCACCGCACACTGATGATGTGGATGATGAAGAAGGGCCCGGTAGCCGCGTCAGCCTGTTACCCTCTCTGCTGCGCCTGCTACCGCTGTTCATTTTTGCAGCGAGCATCGAGCTTGCACCTGAGCTTTCGCATTTTCACTTCCCTGCAGAACTCGAACAGGCGATCGGCCTGACGCCTGAGCAGCTCGGCTTCATGTACGCAGGCTTCGAACTGCTGCAGGGACTTGGCAACTGGCTGGCTGGTCATGTCAGTTTCCGTCGACCGCTGATGGTTCTCGCTGGCAGCAGCATTGCAATGCTGGCTGGCCTGCTGTTGCTGGGAACGCGGTCCTGGGCCGGTTTGGCCGTCTTCATCGTGGGCCGCGCGCTGATCGACCTGATGACGGGACTGGCGGCTCCACTGATCAGCGAGGAAGCGAACAGGCTGACCGGATCGGCCAACCGGGCCACCGTGCTGAGCATCCTCAATGCTGCAAGCAGGTTGCTGCCATTGTCAGTCCTGCCGCTCAGTGCAAGCCTGATTGCAGCATCTGGCCCGACGAAGATGTATGCAGTCTTCGCCGGGGCCATGTTGCTTCCCATTGTCATCAGTTTGTTGTGGATGTTCTCACTGGAGCGCCGTCAGGCACAGGCCTAATTGGACAGGCGGCCGATGAAGGCCCCGAATTCATAGCGATCGGGGTCAATCAGGCGCGGAGCCATGTTCACCTTGCTCGTGAACAGCCAGTCCGCCAGCACATCAGAATCGGATCCACTCAGGCTGCCTGGCGTGAAGCCGGCTCTTATCAGCTGGATACCCATGCCGTCCAGGTGCGGCTGCGCATTGGCCTCCGGCTGCCCTGTGGCGATTGCCTGGGGAATGCCGACCATGCTTTCATATGCATGCATGAAGGCCGCGAGCCTGTCCTGCTGTCCTTCGGCTGGACGGCGCAGTTCGCGCAGCAGCAACACACCGTCACTTGTGAGCAGTGCATGCAGCTGGCCGAGGTAAGTTCCGGCATCTGCCTGATTGCGCAGGCCGCAATTGACAATCACGAGGTCGAAGCGGTTTCCGCTTCCCTCCGGCGGATTGCCGGTTTCATCGAAGCTGAGGTTGTGAGCGTTATTGCGCAGCTGCAGCTTGCGAGCCATGCGGATCGCCGCGGGATTACGGTCATAGCCGATGAAGCGGCTGCGCGGATAACGCCGGGCCAGATGTGCCAGCAGCTGGCCGCTGCCACAGTCCGGCTGCAGCACCATTGCTCCAATCTCCAGTTTCCGCTTCATTCCGGGCGCGAGGGAAAGGACCTCTTCCAGTGCTACGCAGGCAGCTTCCTGTTCTATGCCATCCTCGATCTCCAGCTGGCGCTGGTATTCGCGTGGATGGACTCCGCAGCGGTGGGCCATTGAATCACTCACGAGGCCCTCTACATTGCCAAACAGGCCGATGTACTGTGACAGCGCCGCGGCACTGCTCCCCGTAGCGCTGCCAAGCAGGGCATCAATCCCGTATCCGGGAATTGAATAACGGCCACTCTCGCCGTCGCGGCTGACAATCCCGGCGCTGCTCATGCAGTCCAGCCAGCTTGTCAGTTGCCTCTCTCCCAGTCCGCAGCTGGTCGAAAGGTCCTCGGCGGTGGCACTGCCCATTTCCGCCAGCAGGGCAAACAGGCCGCGCCGGTGCCCGATTGAGACCAGCACCGCAGTGGCGGCCTCACTGAGCATGCTGTGCATGCGGTCCTGGAACAACAGGCTGCGCACGTCAGCCTCCGATTGGGTCATAGTGGTAGGCATAGCTGTATCCATGGGTGGTGGCGGGCCGGAACCAGCCGGCCCGCCCCGGAGCATCAGACATTCATGATGTAGTAGTAGTTGAACGGGTCGTGGGCCAGTTCCTTGGTCTCTAGCGTGCTGAACCCGGCCTCGCCGACCATCCGCTCCGCGAGCTCACGGCCCCAGCAGGTACCGAGGCCAGCGCCGCCGTTGGCGAGTGATACCGTCATGCAGTGCGTGGTGGAGACCGTGTACAGGAAGGTGCCGACGAAGTGGTCCTTGTTGTCATGCAGGTGGCTGCAGGCCTTGATGTCCTGCATCAGGTACACACCACCATCCTTCAGTGCACGGCGCACGTTCTTGAGAACCCGGGCCGGATCAGCCTGGTCATGGATCACGTCGAAGGCGGTGACGAGGTCGAACTTGGCAAGCTCATCCCAGGCTGCGATATCCTGCACCTTGAAGTTGATGTTCGTCAGGCCCTTGCTCCTGGCAAGCTCGATCGCGGCCTCGACAGCGGGAGCCTCGAAGTCATAACCGGCGAAGGTGCTGTTCGGGTACATCTCAGCCATGCGGATGGCAGCGTGGCCGCTGCCGCAACCGATGTCAACGCAGTTGATGCCGGCACTGAGGCGCTCATGCAGGCCCTCAACAGCGGGAATGATGCTGTCCTTCAAGCCAGCCAGCACGGTCTGGTCGCTGAAGTCCGCCATCACGGGATGGAAGCGCTCGAACTCGCTGTAGGGCACGCCGCCACCGTTACGGAAGGCATCCACCAGCGGGGTCTCGACGCCGCCCATCACAGGGATGAACTGCATCACAGTCGCCACATTGTGGGCACCAGCCTTGCTGGTGATCACGGCTGCATGCTCAGCCGGCAGGTGGTAACGGTTGGTATCCCGGTCGAATTCGACAACGCCGCCGGTCACCATCGCGCCAAGCCACTCACGGACGTAACGCTCATTGAGCCCGCCCTGCTCGGCGATCTCGTGGGTGGTGGCCCAGTCAAGCTGGGTCAGGGTCTCAAGAGCACCGGTACGGTGGCCCAGGGAAATCATCAGGGCCAGGCTGGCATCGTTGACAATTCCGACCATGCGACCGCCGAAGGCCTCGGCACGCGACGCGTCAAACTGCTTCTGCATAACAGACATTTCAATCACCTCGTAGAGCTTTACCGGGCTATCCTGGCAACTGCGGATTTGGCAATTCCCTGCCCGACGCCGGAATAATATCCAGAAAATCCGGCTTTGTCCCGCATTTTCAGCGCTGCATGCGGGACATGTGGGGACATTAAGCCTGTCCCCGCAGCACTGTATACTCAAGCTATCGCCCGCAAGAAGACAGTACTGGTCAATGCTGAGGCCCTGCGCAAGGTGCTTGATGAGAAGGAAATCAAGCAGTGGTGGCTCGCGCGCAGGATCGGGGTCGACCGCAAGTCGATCACGCGCTGGGTCAACGGCCAGACGCAGCGGATCAGTGAAGACAACATCAAGTCATTGGCCGCTGAACTGGATTGCAGCATCGAGCAGCTGACCGTGCATGACTCACTGGAAGCACTTGGTTCACGTGAGGACCGCTGGAACGCCGCCCGCCGCCTGCAGGACAGCAACCTGACAGAAATGGTCGGCCCGAGCTACAGCTGGGAGCTTGCTGAATCATTGATCCGCAGCACAATCGATCCGGAAATGCCACTGGACCTGCAGGCCGCTCTGTACATGCAGCTGGCGGTATGCGGCATCTACATGCACAAACATGAAATGGTGCGCAGCACTGCAGAGATCGCCCTGCGCAAGGCCACGGAGTACGGCGACGAAACGCTGGCCCTGCGGGCGGAGACCATGCTTGGAAACGAAGCACTGATGATTGGCGAACTGACAAGGGCAGTCGGCTTCTATGACAAGGCAATCCAGAGCCGGGACAAGTTTGCCAAGCCATCCAAGCTGGCAGGTACCCTGAGTAATTACGCCATGGCCCTGCACATGCGCGGGGATTACCTTGAAGCGCTTGCCATGTTTGATGAGGCGGTGTCGGTCTGGCAGGAGGCCGAACCGGTGATCAGCATGACTACGGCATGGTTCCTCAAGGCGCGCCTGCATTCGGAATTGATGATGCTGGATGAGGCCTATGAGGCCATTGAGCACTGCCGGGAAGTCTGCAGGCAGATTTCCTTCCGCAAGAGTGCAAACATGTGCATCGCGATCAGTGCTGATCTCAGCAGCATGCAGGACAGACATGAGGAAGCTGTGGCCATGGTGCGGGAAGCGCAGGTTGCATTTGAAGAGACTCCCAATGTCAGCCCCGAATCCAATGAATGCCTGATCCGGGTGCTCCGCAGGGCAGGACATGTAGAGGAGTCCCGCGCGAGCCTTGAGGAACTGATGGCGAGGAACATCGATGACCGGTATTCCATCGCACGTCTTTATGTTGAGATGGCCCGCCACCTGATGCTGGATGGAAATGAGGGGGCAGCATGGGACTGTGTGGAAAAGGCCAATGAGCTGTACACCGATATCGGTGCACCGAAAAGGGTTATGAAGGAACTGCCAGGCGAGAGTTACATAGACTTCCACAGCCTGCAGAACCAGTCCAGTTGATCCAACTGGATAAACGTCACTGATAAAATCTTCCAGCATGCAGCGCCAGACGGTATTGCTCAACAATGAAGCACTTTCCCGCATTATTGCTGAGCGGGAGGTCAAGCAGTGGCTGCTTGCCCGGCGCATTGGCGTTGACCGCAAGACCATCACGCGCTGGATCACCGGAAAGACCCAACGCATCAGTCGCGACAACATCACCCGCCTCGCTGAAGTGCTGGAGTGCAGTATCGAGGCACTGACGGTGAAGGACACCCTGGAGGCCCTGGGGACCAGGGAGGATCGCTGGGCTGCAGCGCGGCAGCTTCGTGACAATGACCTGGTGAACATGGTCGGGTCCAGCTATAACTGGGACCTCGCCGAATCCCTGATCCGCAGCACGATTGATGTGGAAATGCCAGCCGACCTGCAGGCCTCGCTTTATATAAAACTGGCTCGCTGCGGAATGTATTCCCATAAACCTGAACTGGTAAAGAGCAGCGCGGAGATTGCGCTAAGCCGTGCAACGGATGCAGGTGATGAATCCCTCATCCTGTATGCCAAGCAACTGCTGGGTACCTATTACCTGATGGTCGGCAACATGGGTGAAGTCATCAGTCGCTATACCGAAGTGCTTAAGGGACGGGAGCATTTCGACAGCGAAACCAGACTTGCTTCAATACTCTGCAATTTCGGGCTGGCACTATGGTCCATCGCTGAATTCGCCAGGGCAAAGGCCGCCTTCGATGAAGCGATGCCGCTCTGGGAACGGAATGATCCGGTAGTGAGCACAACGACTGCATGGTGGCTACGCGCCAAGCTCTACGTAGAACTTTCCATGGTTGACGAGTGCCTGTCTGACATAGTACGTTGTGAGGCAGTTTCGCAGCAGATTAACTACGCGAAGTGTTCCAACACGTGTGTGGCCATCAGGGCTGAACTGGCCAGCATTGCGGGTGAGCATGTAAAGGCACTTGAACTTGCTGATGAAGCAAACCGGGTCTTCAGGGATACTCCGACGGTCAATCCTGCTTCTCTGGAAAGCATTGCCAGGGTCTGGCGCAGGGCGGGTCGTGTTGAGCAGGCGCTGGAGGAGATCAACAGGTTGATAGACAGCAAGCATGAGGACCAGTTCCACTATGCCAGGTACCGCCAGGAAAAGGCTCGCACCCTGGTGGCGCTGGGGCGTGAAGCGGAGGCTTGGCAGGAAATCGAACTTTCCAATGCCGTTTTCCTTGAGTTCGGTGCTCCGCTGCGCATCCTGCATGAATTGCCCGTTGAGTATTACAAGCAGTACCAGCTTAGCTGAGCGACTTTGCTCATTCTAAGCCAGTTTATTTGAACACGGTATTGAGACCAGCCTGATAGAATCAAATGGCATGCAGCGTCAGACGGTCCTGCTCAACAATGAAGCGCTTTCCCGCATCATCGCCGAGCGCGAGGTCAAGCAGTGGCTGCTGGCCCGCCGGATGGGGATAGACCGCAAGACCATCAGCCGCTGGCTTTCTGGACGGACACAGCGCATAAGCAAGGAAAACCTGACCAAGCTATGTGACATCCTGGAGATAGGCGAATCCGCGATCTGCGTGATGGACAGGTTGGAAGCGCTGGGGACACGTGAAGACCGCTGGGAAGCAGCAAGAAAGCTCAGTGATGAGGACCTGGTAGAGATCGTCGGTCCAAGCAATAACTGGGAGCTTGCGGAAAGCCTGGTCAAATCCACTATCGATCCTGACATGCCTGCCGGCCTGCTGTCCAAGCTTTACCACATGCTCGCGCGTGTTTATCACTACATGCGCCGGGCGGAGGATTTCAAGCGCTGCTCCGAGATTGCCATCAGATACGCCCAGCAGGCATCGGACGAGTACATGGAACTGCAGGGCCGCCTCTGCCTGTCAACTTCGCTTCTGATGGTGGCAGACCTGAAGCAGGCTGCCGCCAACTACGAGCAGTGCCTGCTTACCCCTGAACTGTTCACCGCAAAGGCGCTGGCAGCCAGTCTCTCCAACCTCAGCAGTGCCTATCACCAGCTTGGGGAATTCAGAAAGTCTCTTGACTACTCCAGCCAGGCCCTGAAGGCGTGGTCCAAAGTGGGATCGAACATGAGCCATGCGACCGCCTGGTACCTCCGTGCACAGATCCACATCGAACTGAGCATGGCTTCCGAGGCCCGATCCTCGATTGACGAGTGCATCCGCATTGCCGAAGAAGTGCGCTACCAGCGCATCGTCAACCTGATGCAGCTGATGCGGGCGGACCTGCTGAGTCTGGAAGGCAGGCATGATGACGCGGTTGATGCCGTCGAACGGGGACTTGCATTGTTGCCAGATACCCCGCGCGTCTCCTACATAACACTGGAGACAGCTGCGCGGCCGATGCGTCGTGCGGGATTGCTGGACCGCGCTGAAGAGTGCCTGAACATCGAAGTGGATGCAGAGCAGCAGTTCGGCTTTGAGTTGGCAAGCGGAACGATGGAGCGGGCGCGATTGCAACTTGCGCGCGGCGATGAGGAAGGTGCTATTGAACTTGCCGCCCGGGCGAACCAGTACTTCAGGGATATTGGCGCCGACCTGCGCTGCGTGGACGGTCTGCCCACCGAGCATTACCGCCGGCTCTGATCCTCGGCTAACATTTCCGGATGAAACTGCGAGAGAAGATCGGCCAGCTCCTGATGCTTGGCAGTGATCGAGAGGATCCAACAGGCTTCGTTGAACAACTGGCCCAGCTGCGCGCCGGTGGTGCTGTGCTGTTCAGCAGGGACATCAAGGATGCCCAGCAGCTGAGGGCACTTAATGACTCGATCTCTGAACGCGTGGAGTTTGCCTGCGGTATCCGGCCCTACATAGCGATTGACCAGGAAGGTGGCCGGGTGGCCCGCCTCCGTGGTGATCTATGCCCCGCACTCCCGGCAAACGAGGTTCATGGCGAGCTGTTCGAATCAGATCCCTCCGCAGCGATCAGGGCAGTTGAGGAACAGGCTAGCCTGACTGCCCGGGTGATGCTGGACCTGCACCTGAACATGAACCTCGCCCCTGTCTGCGACGTACTTAAAGCCAAGGAAAGCGAAGTGCTGGCTTCGCGCTGCTACTCATCTGATACCGAGACCGTGAGCCGCCTGGCCAGTGCCTATGCAGCCCAGTTGCAGAAATCAGGAGTGGCAGCCTGCGCCAAGCATTTCCCGGGGCATGGAGGAACGGTGGTTGATTCACACTTGCACCTCCCGGTCGTTGATACGGGACTGGAGGAACTGGAACAGGTGCAGCTGCCACCATTCAAACGACTGATCGATGAAGGTGTTGCAGCAGTAATGACTGCACACATCGTATTCAGCCGCTTTGACAGCCAGCCAGCCACCATGTCAAAGGTGTTCGTTAAGGACCTGTTGCTGGATTCCATGCGGCACCGGGGGATGGTGCTTACCGATGACATGATGATGGGGGCGGTGATGAATGAGACACCGGTGCCTGACGCCTGCCTGCAGGCGCTTCAGGCAGGTATCAGCCTGCTGCTCATCTGCTCCAGTCCGGCTGACCAGACGGCGACAGTAGAGCGGATCATCCAGGCGGTGAACGATGGTGAACTGTCTGAGGAAGAGATCGACCTATCTGTGGAACGCAATCTGGCCATGAAGCGCCTGTTTGGACTTATCTGACTTGCTGACCTGTTTCGCCATTTGATGTCAGATTGTAATATTTTCAGGTGAATATCCCCCGACAGATCATCGCCACTGCGGTCTGCTGCGCCAGCCTCGTCCTGGCCACCCTGCAGCAGGCCATGGCGGTTACCCGCCCGGACATCGAGTTTGCCCCGCGTACCTACCAGTGCGTCAAGGCCTACGCAAGCCCAGTGATTGACGGCCTCAATGAGGACGTAGCGTGGAAGAACGCCGGCTGGAGTGAATACTTTGTGGATATCACCGGCGATGAAGAACTTGAACCTTACCTGCCGACGAGGTTCAAGATGCTCTGGGATGACCGCGCCCTCTATCTGTACGCGGAGATCGCGGAACCCAATATCCAGGGTAGTCTGACGGACCGCGACAGCGTGATCTACCACGACAACGACTTCGAGCTGTTCATCGACCCTGATGCTGACAATCACCTGTATGCCGAGCTGGAAGTCAATGCTCTGGGGACCGTCTGGGATCTGCTGCTGGACCGTCCCTACCGTGATGGCGGTGAGGGAATCGATGGCTGGGACATCAAGGGGCTCGAGCTCGCCGTCAGCCTGGACGGTACTGTCAACGATGCCAGTGATGTTGACCAGGGCTGGAGCGTGGAGCTCGCCATTCCCTGGGATGCTCTGGCGGAGCTGACCGGTGGTGCCTCACCACCTGAAACCGGTGACCGCTGGAAAATCAATTTCTCGCGTGTGCAGTACCACGTCACCGTTGACAACGGTGAATACCTGCGGGACCAGGATGGCAATGGCCAGCCGCTTGACCCGGAGAACTGGGTCTGGAGCCCGCAGGGGGTCGTGGCGATGCACTGTCCGGAGATGTGGGGTGTGGTCGAGTTCGCCGGCGGCATCGTCGTGCCCGGCAAGCCTGAGCTAAACAGCGAGGAATATGCACGGCAGGCCCTGATGTGCATGTACTACTGGCAGCGTGATTACCATGATGAGCATGGTGAGTATTCTGGCCGTAAGGTCGAGCGCTGGTATGCGGACTATCCGCTGCCAGATGTTGACAACTTCCGCGAATGGCTTGTACAGGACGCGATCTGGGCATCCCCTTCGCAGTTCCGCTTTTCGATGTCAAATGGTGAGCGAACGCTTAGCGTTGACGAAACAGGCAGGGTCAGCAGCTTCAACGGCCCGCTGCGTCCGGTCGAATATGAGGAGATTCCAGAAGATGAACTGAAGGCTCCCGAGCTTGAGTCCGAAGTTGGCCCGCCCGAAGCAACCGAAGCTGAAGAGGAAGCTGCACGCTCCAGCACTGATGGAAGGGAAACCCCGCCGGAAGGTGATGGCAGCTAGATCAGCGGGACAGTCAGCTCATCAATCCAGTAGATGTCAAAGCCCTCAATGCTGCCTTCACGATGCAGGCGGCCCTGCACGAAGATGATCTGTTCCTGCACAAGCTGTGATGGAGAGATCTGGATGAACTGTTCCGGGTTGAGTGTGGCCTTCCTGAATTCACTGAGCTCAGTGAACTTGAGGAACACCGAATCAACCGGTAGCTCCAGTTCAGGTACCGGCACGCCGTCGAGGCTCAATGACTGGACACGCGCCACCACGTAACCTTCCTCGGTATTAATGCTGTCCAGGATGTCAATCTTGGCCATCATCTGGTAATTGGCCTTGTTGAATGCCAGGCTGCGTGTTTCAAGGTAGCGGCGGCGCAGCAGGTTGGAGCTGATCCCCCATGGTTCCTGGTCAGGCTTGCCATCCTGCAGGCGTACGTCATCCTCGAAGGCTCCCGGGAAATCAGTCGAAAAGTCCTCAGTGTTGCGGCTGAGGAAGCCGTCGTCATATTCCTGCACAAGCGGATGGCCGAGCAGTCCGTCAATTCCAGTGAAGGTTGTCAGTCCGATCACTTTGAACTCATTCACCTTGCTGACCTGCAGGTTGAAGGAGAATGACTGCTGTTCCAGCTGGGCTCCATCCGGCAGCATGTATACATTCACGACCGGCTCCAGGTCCCAGAAACTGTCGATCGGCGAGCCATCGGGCGGGTCAATCAGGGTTTCCGACGCCAGGTCTCGTGTTGGCAGGAAGGCCAGCGCAACCGCCACAGGCCTGTTCAGTGGCAGGTCATACACTTCCGCACCATTGCCGGTCAGCAATGTGTTGCCGATTTCGGCGGAGCTCGGTATCTCACCCGGCAGGATCCGTCGCAGGGGCTCCAGCTGGTCTATGTCCAGCATAGACACTGCATAGCGACCCTCTCCGAAAGGTCCCGAATTGCCGGAGCCGTCCAGGTCATAGAACTCCGTTTCCGGCAGCTGCATGTCTATGTTCATGTGCAGGTTGTACTGCGAGCTGACAACCGGATTGGTGGAGACGCCGTCCACCAGCTCGACATTGCGGGGCACAACGGTCACGTTGTCATTGATCGTACCTGTGTATTCGATTGAATAGGTGTTAGGCAAACCGATGCGGGGATTACTTTCCCCGCGTGTTAGGGTCAGCCCGTCGGCATCAGGGTCCAGCAAGGTGTCATTGATACTGATCGCATAGCCTGCCACCTGGCTGCCGTAGTTCTGACCGATCACGCTGATGTCGGCAACTGTCACCGTCCCGTCCTGGTTGCCATCCACCCAGAACTCCGTGAGCAGGGGCGCTTCTGGGTCAGCCTGGTCATAACTCTGTTCAAGGCTGCGGGCAATGCCGACGATGTCTGAAATGTTCGCTTCACCATTGAAGTCGTAATCCCCGCGGTTGACCTCGCTCCAGTGCAAAGCATACTCACCGTTGCCAAGGCCGGTGGCCTGCAGGTCGATCAGCTTGTTGATGTCTCCACTGGGTGCATCGCTTGTCCGCCTGGAACGCGCTGGCGCAATAGAGATATCCAGCCTGACATCGCGGCGGACGGAGCCGGGGCAGGCACAGGCTCCGACATGCAGCTCGCCCTCATGCACCACGCTCAGGTGTATCAGGCCATCGTCACCGGACCAGTTCTCCGTGGCGATACCAAGTCCTTCGTCCAGGGGAATGTGAGTGAAGCTGCCGGCCTCATCTACCAGCGGGAATCTGACTTCATATCCGTCAGCATGGCGAATCACGCGTGGTTCCATGTCTGGCAGGGTCTCTTCTGGTTGTGGAGCCGCATTCGACCTGCAACTGGAAAGCGAGACACAGATTGCCAATGCAGCCAGGATTGCCGCAGTGCTGATTTTTTCTTTCAGTATCATGATCTTCCTGGCTCCAGCAGTGATGGATCCCCGCTGACCCGCTTGATCAGGTCACACAGGATCGGGATACCCTGTTGTATCTCCTCAACCGGACAACGAGAGAATGACAGCCGCAGGGCATTGCTGTCCTTCTTGCCCGGTGTGCAGTAGCTGGCTGGCAGGAAATCAACTCCCGCTTCGTGCGCCAGCTTCAGCAGCGGTACGCTCATTATATTTTGCGGCAGGTTGAGCCAGATGCTGAAGCCGCCATCCGGCTTTAAGTAGCTGCAGCCCTCCGGCAGGTTGGCATCCAGGCTGGCAATCATCGCATGCCAACGCTTCCTGTATTCACGTGTGGTCTTGCGGATGTGCTTGTTGTAGTAGCCCTTGCTGATGAACTCATGCAGCAGGGCCTGCAGGAAGTAGCTGTCAGCGTTGTCACTGCCGAGCTTGGCGCAGACCAGTGGCACGCTCAGCCCAGCCGGGCAGGTGATCCAGCCGATGCGCAGGCCTGGCAGCAGGCTCTTGCTGTAGGTGCCGATGTGGATCACGTAGCCACCGGGGTCCATTGCCTTCAGCAGGGGTGGGGATTCACCGCCGTAACGCAGCTGCCTGCCCCAGTCATCCTCGATTATCGGGACGCGGTGCCGGGCCGCCAGCTTGATCAGGTGCTCCCTGCGCTCAAGTGACATGGTGACCCCGGTTGGGTTGTGGAAGGTCGGGATCGTGATCACTGCCTTGACCTCGCCACGGTTCAGCACCGTTGCCAGGTAGTCCGTGTCCATTCCGTTCTCGTCGACCGGGATCGGTTCAATCTCTATCCGTTCAGCCAGCAGGAAGTTGAGGATTCCCGTATAGCAGGGAGATTCGACAGCAACCTTCTGGCCGGGGTTCAAAAGCAGGCGCAGGATCAGGCTCATGCCACGCTGGAAACCGCCGGTCAGGATGATGTCATTCTCATTCTCAGCCATCGGCACGCCGGCCAGCGCCATTTCCTTCTCGAGGTGCTCAACCAGCGGCAGGAAGCCCTGTGGGTGCCCGAGGTCGAAGAAATGCTCCTTCGGACTCCAGAGCATGTTGCTTGTGACCTGCTTGATGCGGTTGAAGGGGAACAGGGCGGGGTCAGGGTTCCCGATGGAGAAGCGGATCATGGATTCACGCTTAGGTGGCGGCGGCACAAGGAAGAAGTCGGTGCGGAATTGATATGGCTCCCAGCGCATTTCCGGCAGTTGATCAAGTTCCCCGAACATCTCCGCCCGGGTTCCGAGGTTTGTGCCAGTGGCCCGGCGCGGCATGCCGGTCACGAAGGTCCCGCTGCCGTGCCTGGACTCGATGAAGTTGATCGCCTCCAGTTCCTCGTATGCGGTTTGCACAGTGGCCAGGGAGACCCCGAGCTGGCGTGACAGCGAGCGGACGCTGGGCAGCTTGCTGCCCGCTTCCAGTAATCCGTCTTCCACCAGCCTCACGATCTGCTCGTGAATCTGCTGATAGACAGGTGTACTGCTGTCTTTATCAATTTTCAGTTGCACTGTATTGATGAATCTTACACCCGGGTTAAGTTTTGCCATACAGTGTCCAGGGCTGTACATTCACTTCCGGGTGCCCCTCAGCTCAGTTCAGATCTTAACAGGCTTTGGACCCAAAGCCAATCCCTGTAGTAGGGATATGCAGGTGTATGGCGAAAATTGTATAGAAGTGTATCGGTATGCATGGCATACAGTCTGTACACTTCTCACATCAGTGATTTGCTCTGCGGGAATTCCGATGTATACATATGTAATCGGGAAGGAGAAGTTGATGAGCATGACGAACACGCGATGGTATTTGATCACTGCAGTACTGGTACTGCTGTTCACCAGCGCCTGCGGGGGAGGCGGTTCACAGGATTTCCTGTCCGCCGACAACGACAGGGGATTCAGCCTGGCAACTGACCAGACTGCCGACGGCGGATCCGCACATTTCTCTATCAATGTGCTTGAGCAGGCGGACAGCACGGAAGTGCAGGTCAGCGCTGGCAA
Source organism: Planctomycetales bacterium (assembly GCA_022646745.1). Lineage (GTDB taxonomy): Bacteria > 4484-113 > 4484-113 > 4484-113 > JAFGCY01 > JAHEFU01. The sequence goes on from CP060262.1 coordinate 2,709,751, forward strand.
TGCCCGCGACCTCACCCAGCTGCTGCTGCACCTCAACTATGATGCCAGCCGCTACACACCCTCCAGCCAGTCAGCCTCTGGGCTGCTTGGCGAGGATGACGAGCTGCTCACGCTTGCTGTTGACAGCGAGCCTGGTGTACTGCACTACGGTGTGGTCAGCACCACCGGAGCAGGCTTCAACGGCAGCGGCCTTCTGGCCAGCCTGAAGTTCGACAACCAGCCGCTGGATCCCGCCCGCACGCTGAGTTCACCGCCTGCCCTGGGAAATGCGGCAGCCGAAATTGAATACAACAACCTGAGCGGCCAGATCAGCTGGTTCTATGCCAACCCCGGTGACACCAACCAGGATGGCCTGGTAAACCTCGCTGACCTGGTGCCGATCGCCCGCGACTACATGGCCGCTGGGCCCTTTGGCATCTCCTCTCGCCAGAGCGTGGCGGATGCCAACGCGGACGGAGAGGTCAACATCAGTGACGTCAGCGTACTGGGTGCAAACTGGAATAATGATGCTTTCGGCGGATTCAATGTCTACTCCTCCGACATCGAAGGCGCCCAGGGCAGCCCGGTCGGCAACGTAGCTTTCGCAAACGCCGTCGGTGACCCCGCTGCAGAGCGCCTGCGCTTCAGCTACATGCTCCCCAGCGGCAGCCGCAATGCCTACGCCTGGGTGCAGCCGGTTGACGGCGCTGGCATGGCCGGCCTGAGTGGAGACTCCATCTTCTCCGATATCGTGATCAGCGGACCGACCGCCAGCTTCGGCAACAAGACCGAGGGTGGCGACGGTACCTCCGGCAACCCCTTCGTTGTCAACAGTGGCGAGGTTATGCCCTTCGTGGTCTATGACCCCGAGGATGGCGACATCACCGGGAGCGCAGGCCTATCCATGTGGCTTGAGCCGACTGTCGCAGGAACCCTGTCCGGCGGCATGCTGAACGTTTCCGACAGCTACAACGGCAACTTCGTGATGCGCGGCAGCTACCAGGGCGAGGACGTCCAGCTGCTGGCGACGACCAAGACCTCCAGCGGCCTCGGCACGGGTAATGGCGATGGTGCCTTCTTCCAGATTGATGGCTGCCTTGAGCTGCGACTGGATGCCCCCGAGCTGGATGGCAACGGTTCCATCTGGAACCCCTATATCGTGGATACGGCCGGTGCCAGCCTGGATTTCAGTGTCTGGCATTGCGACTTCGGCGACATCAGCGACAGTGAGAACCTGAGCTGGGGCTGGCAGCCGGAGAACGCTGGCGAATTCAACTGGGACATCAAGGGCTTCACATTCTTCGAGCAGTTCACCGGGCTGTGGGTGATCGAGGTTGCCTGGGAGCATGAAGGCGCAGTCGCCTCGGACCACCTCTACTTCATCGTGGACCCGAGCGGCGGCGGCAGCGAGGCAGAGCTCGCGCTCAAGGTGCTGGATGGCTTCGAGGACGGTGCAGGCACCGCCGAGAACCCCTACATCATCTGCGACACCACTCATGAATTCGGCCTGAAGGCCTGGCACAGCGAGCTTGGCGACGTCACCCAGAACGAGCACCTGATCTGGCATGTCAACCCGGAAACGGCCGGCATAGTCCATCCGGAGTGGCACCAGTTCAACGTGGCGGAGGGCTTCCTCGGCAACTTCTACATCGAGATCGTGTGGGAGACCGAGAACCAGCGCTTGGTTGCCAAGAAGTACTTCAAGGTGCAGCAATGCGAGACCGGCGGCAAGGTCTTTGAGATCAAGGTCGGCGAGGGCATCTCCGGCGGCACCGGCACACAGGAGGACCCCTACCAGGTCTGCATCGACGAGGTGTGGGAGTTCTACCTGAAGGCCTGGCACGAGGAATATGGCGACGTGACGGAGCATGGTGACACCACCTGGAGCTGGAGCCCGGAGAATGCCGGAGCGGTCCATCCCGAGTGGCACCAGTTCAACATGGCGGAGGGATTCACCGGCCCGTTCAGCATCCACGCCGTGCACCACCGCCAGGGCCAGGCCTGGGAAGACACCAAGTACTTCAAGGCGCTGGAGTGCGGTGGTACCGAGAATTATGTCGAGATCAAGGTCACCAGTGGCTACGTGGATGGCAACGGTGGACCTGACAACCCGTACATCATCTGCAACGACACCTGGGAACTGGGCGTGAAGGGCTGGCACAGCGTGCTGGAGGACATCACCCAGAACGAGCACACCACCTGGATCGTGGATTCACCGAATGCCGGCATCATGCACCCCGAATGGCACCAGTTCAACCTGTCACAGGGCTGGCTTGGTCCCTTCCACATCAAGCTGGTGTGGGAAGCCGAGGGTGTCGTGCTGACCGACACCAAGTACTTCAACGTGATCGAGTGCAACACTGAGGAACCCTACCTCAGCCTGGTGACGGACCTCGAGGGGCTCGGCGGCGAGGGGACGCAGGAGCTGCCCTACAAGTTCTGCCAGGGCAGCGTCGGCGAGATCTTCTTCCAGGTTTTCCACAGTGAGCTTGGCGAGATCACCTTTGACGAGCACCTCCACTGGTTCACTGAGCCCGCCGCTGCCGGCGAGTTCCGTCCGGACTTCTCAGACTTCGTCGTTGATGCAGGCTATCTCGGTGTCTTCAACGTGACCTGCAAGTACATCACGGAGCAGCAGACCCTCATCAAGACCCTGTGGTTCAAGCAGGTTGACTGCGAGCTGCCCAGTGAGCTGGTGCTGATCGTCACCAATCCGCCGGAGCAGGGTGAGGGTACCGAGGCCAACCCCTATGTTTATCCGCAGAACCCGATCGAGATCGGCCTGAAGTTCCTGCACCCCGAACTGGGTGACATCACTGACAACGAGAACGTCGTCTGGGGCTGGAACCCGGAGAATGCCGGTGAGTTCCGTCCGCAGTGGAATGACTTCCGCGTCAACAACGAATTCACCGGAGGATTCTGGATCTCCGCTGGCTGGCCGACCGAAGGTGGGCTGGAGGTCCGCAAGGTCTGGATCGTGATCGGCAACGTGATCTGATCCTCTGACCGGAGCATGCATGCAGGGCGTCCCTACGGGGGCGCCCTTTTTTATCTCGCGGTCTCGAGCCAGCCTGCAAGAATCTCATTTCCGGCAAGCCGCGCCAGTCGTGCGGGGGTGTAGCCCCTGCCATCAACCGCATCCGGCTGCGCACCGGTTTCGATCAGCTTGCTGGCCAGCGGAACGGAACCACGCAGGGCCAGGTGGTGCAATGATCCCCACTGCATGCTGTCAACCGCGTTGACATCCGCACCGGCCTCGATCAGCTGCCTGGCGCAGGATTCCCCGTAGTAGTTGCTTGCCGCCAGTGCGTGCATCAGTGCAGTGCGTCCCTGGCTGTCACGCTTGTCAAGCGATGCTCCCTTCTCGATCAGCTGGCTGATGATCACAGCGATCCCGGTATCCGCCGCCAACATCAGGGCACTGTTCCCCTGCGCATCAGTGGTGTCCGGATCTGCGCCGGCCCTCAGCAGCAGTGCTGCCACTTCGTTGTCACCGCGGCTGCAGGCCCGCAGCAGTGGAGTGCCGAACCAGGGGTCGAATGCATCAGCCGCTGCCCCGGCATCCAGCAGGTCCTTCACGAGTTCCGTCGGTGACAGCGCTCCACATGACAATGCGGTTGCTCCTCCGACCCCCCTTGCGTTGACGTCCGCACCGCGGCTGAGCAGCAGTTCAACCGTGCTTGCCTGGCCGGCCATGGAGGCGTAGTGCAGTGCAGTCCAGCCGCAGCCGTCCGTGCCGTTGACATCCTCACCGGCATCCAATGCAAGCTCAATGATTGAATCACTGCCCTGCGCTGCCGTGAAGTGGAAGGGATGCAGGTCAAATCCACCCTCGCCACCGGCCTCGCTCAGTAGCTTTGCCAGCTCCGCATGTCCGCCATCCACGGCCCGGTCCAGGGCGGTGCGTGCCATGTAGTCACAGGCGTTCACATCTGCACCGCGTTCCAGCAGCAGCTGGGCCACCTGCACGAGGTTGCGATCAGCGGCACTGATCAGCGGTGTCTCGCCGTAGGCCCCGCGAAGCTCGATGTCAGCGCCATGGTCCAGCATCAGGTTTGCCATGGCTGTTGATTCAACCGTATGCAGCCTGCCGTAGCCCCAGCTGTTCAGCCGGTCCGGGTCGGCGCCATACTCCAGCAGGGTGGCGCACACCTCATAGGTACCGCCAAGCAAGGGTGTCTGCCCGCTGAAGTCCTCGACCGGATCCACCTCAGCTCCGGCGTCCAGCAATAGCGCGGTGCATTCCTGGGAGTCCACGCAGAGGTGCAGCGGGGTCACCGAATTCATCAGGGTTGGCAGCGAAGGATCAAGTCCATTCTGCAGCAGCAGGCTGACCAGCGGTGCGTTGCCACTGGCGGCTGCGAGGTGCAGGCAGCTGATCCCGGCATCCCAGCCGGAGGATGCAAGCATCATCTCCATGCCGCTTCGCAGCTCCGCCGGGTTGTCCGCCAGCACGCCGTCACTCAGCCATTGCCAGTCTCCCCTGTACAGGCGACGCACATCGGCCCCGCCGTCCAGCAGGCGCTGGACCATCTGGAGGTCCCCGAACTGGCAGGCGGCATGCAACGGCGAGAACCCACCCCAGCCACTGGCATTCACGTCCGCGCCCTGCTGCAGCAGGGAATTGACGACTGCGAGATTGCCAACTGCGATTGCATAGTGCAGGGGTGTCAGGCCAGCAGTGTCACCGGCATTCACCATGCCTGGTGTGTAGGCTCCGGCGATTGACATATCCCCCTTGATCACGGCAAGGTGCAGTGCATTCCAGCCGGTTCCGCTCCAGCCCTGCATCTCGGTGGCCTGGGAGACGATCCCGAAGGGCCGGATGTTGATCGTGGCCGGTCCGTCTGCCACTTCCCCGTCGGCCTGCCAGGCAGATGCAGCCTGCATGGACAGGAGCAGCAAGGCAAACGAACTGGCGATCAGGTGTCTGAAGCGAGGCATGGCAAGAGAATACAGTGCGCAGGGCTCAGTTTTCGACAGTTGCGGCTTCTTCCGCTTCAACAATCTCCTCTATTCCGGCCAGCTGGTTGCTCCATTGCAGGAACTCTCGGGCGATTTCCGTCCAGTCCGGGTCCGTCTCATCAAAGTTTCCATGGTTGCCACCCGGCACACGCAGCAGCCGGTTGTCCACCCCAAGTCCAGAGAGCAGCTCCTGCATGGCAACGCTCTGGGAATACGGCACGATGTCGTCTGCATCACCGTGCACCATGAATACCGGCACGTCGCGTTTGTCCGCGTAGTTGAGAGGGCTGGCATCACGTGCCTGTGACGGATCCTCCAGCGGATCTCCACCAAGCAGGTTGACCAGCATGTAGCGGATCTGGTGGAAGTGCCATTCCTCGGCCAGCAGGTCAGTGGGGCCGTACAGCGAGAATGTCCCGATGATGCTGTAGTTGCGCCAGCTGTGCTGGTCGAGCCCTGCCATCAGGGACAGGTGCCCCCCGGCACTGCCGCCGGCCACGACGATCCTTTCCGGATCAGCACCGATTTCATCAGCGTGCCTGCCGATCCATTCGAGGCAGGCGTGCACATCTTCTATCTGTGCCGGCCACTTTGCCTGGCCGGACAGCCGGTAGTTAGTGCTGATCCCGACCCAGCCTGCCTGAACGGGGCCGCGCAGGAAGATCTCACCTTCCGCCTTGTCCCCGCCCTGCCAGCCGCCTCCGTGGATATACAGGCACACCGGACGAGGACCCTCGGATTCCCCTGCAGGTAGGTAGATATCCATTGCGACATCCACTCCATCCGCAGAACTGAAGACCACATTGCGCCTGACTTCAGCTGTGCCCTGTTCAGTCTCCTGGCACGCTGCCGGCCTGGCAGTCAGGACCAGCGCAAGCCCAGATATCATTGCGAAAAGCGATTTGCGTGTTATGCTCCACATAGCTGGACAAAAGCTTACCGTCAGCACCCCTGGACTGACATGAAAATGGACCTCTTTGAAACTCCATCTCATTGACGGTTGACTGGTGAGTGTCTATGCTGGATTAGTCCCATCGCTATAAATTCCCTGAATTGATGTTTACTATTGAAAATTCAAGGGGATAACGAGTGGTTTGCTAAATTTCGGTGAGCCGCAATTTATTGGGATACAGAGGAGAAGGTCAATGGCTGGGTTTTCTGCCTTTTTCCGAACATCCAGGGAATTCCTTGGACACGCACGCATTGCATCGCTCATGGCAGTGATGCTTTTCGCTTTTCTGGGGCAAAGCGCAATTGCCGCTGGATACCTCAAATATGAAGGTATCGACGGCGAGTCGCAGGGCGCACAGGCTCCGGGTTCCGGTTTCACCCTGGTCTTCGGTACCGAAGATCTCGGTGAAGTCCAGGAGTTGAGCTTCGAGCCGGACATCCTGGAGGTGCGCAGCTTCGAACAGGGGCGGGACAACCTCCGGGTGGAAGTGGTGCTTTCGCCAGATGCCGCAGCAGGGGACACGGAACTTACATGCATGTGTACCCATCTGCTGGCTGACGGAGGTGAAGATGAAACCACCACGACCTTTGTGCTCTCCATCCGCGGCAATCCGGAGCTGACCGGGCTGCGTGACTCAAGCATCAGGGTGGATTCGCCGGATGAGCCGCTGCGCATCGTGATAGACGGCAAGGGCCTTGCGGAATTCGTCAACGAGGCAAACATCATGGCAAGGGTCACCGGAAACGGAATTGACAATGATTGTGATGTTGTCGACGAGGACTGCGATGACGACAGCCTCAGCTTCTCCGTGAATCCCCCATCCAATGGCTGGACAGGTGCGACAGCCCTGCAGATTGCCGTCAACCATCCCAATATCGTACAGTTCATCGGGACAGTGAAGCTTGATTCCAGTCAGCTGGGCAAGCCTGGTGAATACGAATTTGAACTGACGGATGTTGAAGGCAGCCTGAAGGTTCTGCCCAATGGAAAGCCAGCCCCCGACCAGGGGGAAATTGTGCTTATCGGCGAGCTGCGCGGCATGTTTGCCGGTGGAGCGGCCTCCGGTCTGGCACAGGTGCGAGTTGTGGATGCCTTCGGGAACAATGTCCCTGTTGCCAGCGGCGACCTGGATATCGCCGACCAGGAGTCGGCTACCGTCAGGGTTGTAGTGCGTGGCTGGGACCCGACCGAGAAGAAGAATGTAAAGAGTGCTGATGAGCTTGGTGATGAGATCGAGCTCAGCCTGCAATGCGAGTATGACGGAAAGCGCCTCAGTTCATCCATTGACTGCCCGCTCGAGCTAGTAGAATCCAAGAAGAAGCAGCTCAAGGCAGTTGTCAACCCGCTCAAGGACGGTGTCAATGGCGAAGTTGGCGAGGACGGATTTGAGTGGGACAATGACACGGTCGAGTTTGATGTGTTGATCGGCCGGGAGTTCGCCGTTGAAGGTGCCGAGGTTTCAGTTGAGGCGATGGTTTCTCCGGAGCTGAAGGATTCAATGTTCAGCGGCATGGAGCTTGACGTGGAAGCCGGTGATGTCGAGCTGGACAAGCGTCAGCTCCTGTCCCCGATCCGTTGTACCTTCCCGCCGGTGGATGCCGGCGACGGCCGCAACTCCGGCTTCCGCACAATTCCGATAATTGTTGTGGTTGGCATCGGTGACGCCGAGGCCCGTATCCCGCTGGAGGTCCCCTTCACACTCGGCAAGGTGGAGCTTGCCCCGGTCCTGACCCGGGTGGTTCCTGTCAACGATCCCCCGAGCGTGGCGATCGCACCCGGTTCTCCTGATATTGAGGACCTGCTGTCCGCCTGCTCTTTCAGCATTGAAGTGAGTGGTGAGAACCTTGACGAGAAGTTGGCGGGTGACCTTGAAGTCACTGTTGACGGCGAGGTCTGCGGAGTCAACGAGAGCTCATACGAAATCCTTGAGAACGGCGCCGGCAAGTTCAAGGTTGATATTGAAGGCTGCCCTGTCTCTTCGTCAAATGTCGAGTCGATTATTAATGACTCCTCCAACTGGGGTTCCGAGCAGGTGCTGCCGTTCACGGTTGAAGTGAGCCTTGGTGACAGTACCGTCAGCTGCCGGCATGACCTGAAGATTTCAGTCGGCGAACCTGAGGCAATCCTGATCGGCCTGCTGCTGCCGGCCGTGCAGAAGGTCCGTGCTGCCGATACGACGGAGTTCGGGCTGACCATCCAGTTCAGCGGTGAGAACCTCACTGAGCAGTTCATGGGTGGCATCACTGTTGAGGACCTCGTCATCGACGAACGCGAAATGACCACCGGTGCTGACTGGGATTACCGCCTCAGCTCCGGTGCCGACGGCTTCACTGGCCATGTGACCGTGCTGAAGATCGCGGCAGGCGGTGGTGGCGACACCACGGACTGGTGGCTTGAGACCTGCGGCGGCGAGCGCAAGTCCGAGTTCAGGGTTAGCTGCGTGCTGGTTGATGCGAACGGTGACAGCCAGGACCTCCAGTGCACGGTGCCGATTGAATGGCCGGAGGAAGTGGTACCGGCCATCATCAGCCTGGCAGTGTCTAGTTCACAGCCAGTGCAGATCAGCGAGGACGGCATTCTGTCCATTGACTTCGAAATGGAAGTTGAGGGATTCAGCGATGAACTCTACAACTCAATTGAATGGTATCCGGATTGTGATGACGACGACTATCGTCTGGGTGATTTCGAAGTTAGTTACCGGACCTACCAGCCCGGCCAGCCACAGTACGGCAACATTACCTTTGAGCGTAACGACAGTGGCAACGGCGGTGATAACGGAGAATTGAAGATCAAGCTCCGTTGCAAGATGATTGCTGCTGATGGTGGTTCATCGGAGGCTGAAGCCGAGTGCGCAGTTCTGCTCCCCGCGATTCCACCAGTCATCAGCGGCATCGAATTCAGCAGTGCGACTCCGCTTTCCGCAGACTGGACAACCGAACTGACCCTGAAGCTCTCCGGTGAGAACCTCGATGTACTGCGCCGCAGTGGCGACCAGTGGCTGGACAATGGTGGTGCAGTCTACATGTCCTCCGGGATGTGCTCGGGCGTGCTGCAGGGCTTTGAAGAGCCAATGGACGGCAGCTGTGAAGTGACTGACCTGCGCATCTCTGACGATGGCAGCAGCGCTGAAATGACAATGACGTGCCGGGCCAGTGGACCGGGCAAGCGCCTGGGCAAGAGTACTCCAATACTGTTTGAGGCCCTGATTGACTGTCCGGGCGGACCGTTCGACGTTGAGTGCCCGCTGGAGCTGTCTGCTGAAGCGGAGGAGATGATTGACAGGTCAACACCCAAGCTCAGCGAATCCGTCGCGCTTGGCAAGGTCAGTGACTTCAACGGCGATGGCCTGCTGGACATCGTCCTAACATGCCGCGTCAGTGGCCAGGGCCTTGGCGAAATCACTGCTGACGACCTGGATATCCAGCTCTTCCTCGGTGGCTCTGAGGTCGAGGTTGATGAAACGGAAGTCAGCCCGGTGTCTGCCACCGCGTTTGACCTGAGTGTCTTCGTATTCGAACCGCAGGAGATAAAAGCCGCAGCGTCTCGCATGAGTGGCGGTCGTGGCGGCGGCATCCTCAACCTGAGCCTCTCCCAGGATCCGGAGTCCAGCATCGAGTCCCCGTTCGACATGGACCTGAGTGAAGTGCTGGCCGGCCAGGAGCCTTCGGTGTCCGGGTTCAGGGGCGGTGTCAAGGTGGCTGTCGGGGATCTCACGGGTGATGGCCGTCCTGATATCGTTGTCAGCTTTGAGCTTGCCGGTGAAAACCTCGACAAGCTGGAGCGTGACGAACTGCAGTTCGATGCCGCGATTGATGGCATGGAGATTGAGGATCTGGCAACGGAAATCGACCAGCAGAGTGCCAGCAGCATCGTGGGACATACCACGATCAGCAACCCGAGCTGGTCCGGTTCGCCGAGCACTGGCGATGCCCGTGGCAACCTGCAGGCCCTCTCCAGCAGCAGCGGTGAGCTGCTCGCTGAGCAGGAATTCGAGTTTGGGACCAGCAGCTTCCAGTCGGAAATTGCGGTCACAGACTTGATTAATGTCTCGGACTTCGACATGAGCCGCATGGCGGACGGCAGCCTGCAGGGTGTCGTCGTGATCGAATGGTTTGAGGAAGCAGTGGTGGATGATCTGCAGGGCATCGTGGTGCTCTGCGTTCTGCCCGGTGGCTTCGAACTTCAGGGAGAACTGTCTGGCGAAGAGGCCCGCAGCAAGCCCCGCGAGATCGTTGTAGTTGGCAGCAAGGTCAAGGACGTCGTACGCCAGATGTCAGAGGCCGGCTGGAGTGGTGGAGAGGTCGAGGTCGTAATCCAGGTGGAGGAGACTCGTTCACCCCGCGATGCCGCCAGCGGCATGGCCAGCGGCAAGCGCCAGCACAAGCCTGTTTCCTTCACTAAGCCGATTGACAAGTCAACACCTCTGCTGATGACATGTGATGCATCCGATGCGGAGATCCTTGACGAGGAGTGTGTGTTCTCCCTGACCCTCGGGGGAGAGAACCTTGACCTGGCAACTCCAGTCTGCCGTCTCAATATTGATGGTGAGGACAACGACTGTGATGATGTAATCGACGAACTGCGCATCGACGGTGGCACGGTCCAGGTCGGACTGCTGCTGCCGGCCGTGCAGGCAGCCCGCGAGGCGGCCCGCCGCAACGGTGGCAGCACTTCTGGAACGCTGAACGTCTCGATGGTCTGGCCCGATGGCACTGTGGCATCTACAGGAACCTGCGAGATCAACTTCGTGGAGGTAGCCGGCGGAGGTGATTCCTCCTCCTCCGGCGTGGACTACTTCTACTTCGATGACGTCATCGTCGGAGAGGTCAGTTCCAATGCCCAGGGCCTTGAAGTTGAGGTGCTGTGCTCAAACGGCATGTGCGTGATGGGCGATGGTTCCGTCATGCCGGTTGGTGATGTGAGCACGGATGCACTGGCAATGCGCTTCGGCGATGCCGGTCCGACCTGGGGCTTTGACATCGTCTTGTTTGGCGAAACCTTCAGCCATGAAGTTAACGGATGCCCGGTCAACCAGCCGTATCGCTGTGTGCTGAGCTTCCCACATGATGGCAATGATGCCACGCAGATCTCCAAGAAGATCCGCGCCGCAGGCAACTTCGAGGGCGATCTGACGCAGTACTGTGTGGTCTCCCCGCGCGATGCGGCCAGCGGCCTGCCGACCGGCAAGCGCCAGCACAAGCCGATCCGTGTGTCCAAACCGATTGACAAGGCCACCCCGCTGCTGATGGGTGTGGTGAACACGGGTGATGCTGTCGAGATCGAAGGCGAGCGGGTTGAGTTCTCCGTCGAAGTCAGTGGTGAGAACCTTGACATGGCAAGCCCGGTCTGCCGGATCTATGGCAACGGTGTTGATAATGACTGTGACGGACCGATTGATGACCTGGCATGGGGTGGTGGTAGCGTCCAGATCGGCCTGCTGCTGCCGGCCGTGCAGAAGGTGCGTGAGGCCGCCCGCCGCAATGGTGGAGCCGTCAGGCTGACGCTTGAAATGTCCATGGTGATGGAGGATGGTTCGACCGCCTCCAGCTCCACTGCTGAGATCGACTTTGTTGAGGTCGGTGGAGATGTGGATGGCAACAGCGGCCTGGACCAGATGTCCTTCTTCTTCTCCGAGCCTGTCCTGCAGTCCGTGGAGTTCAGCCCGAACGGCCTGCTGCTGACGATTGAGTTTGACAACCAGATGTGCGTGCTGCCCGGCGGTGATGAAGTCCCGGTTGATGAAGTCCCGCAGGACCTGCTTGATGCAGCCTGCCCGGACGGTACATTCACCTTCGGCGTCGATGGCCAGGTGCTTGACAGCACTTTCACCGGTGAGGAGCAGGTGCCCCTGCGCCAGCGCTTCGTCAAGACCTTCACCTGCCCGTCCGACTCATCGATGGAGTCGCGCCTGCGCGAAACCGGCTTCCTCGAGTGCTTCCTGACCCAGTACAGCATCATCGCTCCGCGTGATGCGGCCAGCGGCCTGCCGACCGGCAAGCGCCAGCACAAGCCGATCAGCGTTACTAAGCCGATCGACAAGGCAACTCCGCTGCTGCTGAGCATCGCTCCGAGTGGCGGTGGTTCACTGACCGTGCAGGGCGACCTGCTGCTGCTGTCCTTCGATGTCAAGTTCGAAGGTGAGAACTGTGAGCTTGGCACCCCGGTCTGCCGCATCCAGTATGACGGCATTGATGACGACTGTGACGGGACCGTGGATGACATGCGTTCCAGTGGTGGCACCTACGTCGTCAGCAAGCTGCTGACGCAGGAACAGGTTGCTGCCATTGCTTCGCTTATGGAGGATGACGGCGAGCTGCCGAGCTTCAGTTTCAGCATGGAACTAGTAAGTGCTGATGGAGTCAGGGGCAAGTCGCTCAACAGCAGCGTCCCATTCGAGGCGGAGGCTGCGCTGGTCCGAGACATACGGGACGGAACGATCGATGGCATGGACGGCTCAAGCGGCCAGTCCGCCAGCGTGTCTCTTGATGAATTCTCGCTCGACAACGGCAACAATGAAAACTGGGATTTCCGCGGTCGGATCATCGTCAACCAGCGCCTGGACCTCGACAGTGGTGAGCTGTCCGTCCACCTCATTGATCCCGATGGTGAGGAGCACCAGATGGAGGCCAGCCTGCTTGATGTCTCCTCCGGTGAGACCAGCGTGCTGATCGGCCTGCTGCTGCCTGCTGTGCAGAAGGTGCGCGAAGCCGCCGCCCGCAGCAAATCACGTGAAGATGTCTATGTCTGGAAGCTGCGCTGCGTTGTCACCGGCGCGGATGGCAGCAGCAGCGAGACGGTGTTTGATGATGTGGCCTCCGTCCTCCTTGCTGACTACATCGACGAGGACTCCGACAATGACACGATAGACACGGCTGACGAAGTGGACTACTTCTTCTACGAGGATGTCCAGATTGACGCCCTCGATCCGGATGACGACAACGATGGCATCCTGGACATGGCTATCGTCTGCTCCAATGCCATGTGCGTGATGGGCGACGGTTCCGTCGTGCCTGCCTCGGAGGTCAGTCGTGAACAGCTGCTGGCCCGCTTTGGGGGCGAGAACGCAACATGGGGTTATGACCTGGAGATCGGCGGACAGAGCTTCAACTTCGAAGTCAGCCAGAACCCGCTGGCGGATGCACTGACAAATGTCAAGGTGCCGCGCAGCACGGCTGATGGTGGATTCCTGGAGTGCTTCCTGATCCAGTATTGTGTTGTGTCGCCGAGGGACGAAGCAAGCGGCCTGCCGACTGGCCGTCGCGATTCCGCCAGTGGGCGGCCCACTGGTCGCCGTGACGCCGCCAGCGGCCTGCCGACCGGCAAGCGCCAGCACAAGCCGATGGTGATCACGAAGGAGCTCGACAAGTCAAGTCCGCTGCTCTACAACGTGCTTGTCAACAACGAGAATGTTTCCCAGACCGATGACGAGAACCTGCGCTTCGGAGCAAGCCTTGCGCTGAGCGGGGAAAACCTCGAGGTTGGCAGGCTGCGCGTCTTCCTCATCGATCCGACTGATGGCAGCGAGACGGAGATGGACACCCAGATTGACCAGATTTCCTCCGGTGAGGCCACCGTCCAGATCGGCCTGCTGCTGCCCGCAGTGCAGAAGGTCCGTGAAGCTGCGGCTCGCAGCCGTTCGAAGGAGGATGTCTACGTATGGAAGCTTCGCTGTGTGGTTGAGGACCAGGACGGCGGCACTTCAGTGGTTGAGCAGCCCGAGGTCTTCACCATCATCATCTCCTCCGTCGGTTCAAGTTCCGGCAATAAGGTCGCCGTGGGCATCCGCTTTGCCAGCATTGAATTCGAGGATGCCAGCATCACTGATGGCACGCTGTCCGGGAATGCCGTGCTTTCCGACCCGATCATCATCTTCGATGACGGAACTGAGGAAGCTTTCGGTTCGCAGCACTCCGGTGGTGTGAACGTGCTGATGGGCGATGGCAGTGTTCACTTCATTGTGGAGATGGAGCTGCCCGGTGGCCTGCTGATGATGGGTGAGGGAGACTTCAGCCCCGGCATGGAGAAGCTGATCGTTCCGGTCGCGATGGACAAGGGCCTGCGCCTGACGGACAACCTGTTCGGCAGCGAGATCGACATCCTGGCCTGGAGCTTCGGCGAGGTCAAGGCTCCGCGCGACGCCGCAAGTGGAATGGCAACCGGCAGGCGTGATGCCGCCAGTGGCATGGCCACCGGCCGCCGTACCTACGAACCGATCGTGATCCGCAAGCGGATTGACAAGTCCACGCCCTTGCTGTTTGAGGCTGCCCGACTGTCAAATGGACACGTGACGGTACTCAAGCTCGCGGACACAGGCAATGACGGAATGTGCGTAGTCACTTTTGACTTCAGCATCGTCGGCAAGGAACTGGACAAGTCCATGCCCGGTGGCAGGATGGTCCTGACTGACCCGAATACCGGCGTGGTCTATGAATGCGTGCTGGCATTCAGCAGCCAGACTGATACTGAATGGTCAGGCACTGCTTCTGTGGAAGTTGACAAGATCAACTTCAAGCAGGAGTTCGGGCAGCAGCAGGGCACACGCAATGAGCGCAGCTCCGGTGGCGGCAACTATTTCGGTGCTTGGCCGAGTGAGTGGATCCTGCCTGCTACCGGAGGAAATGGCAATGATGTCGCCATGGAGGAGCTGACACTCGTCTTTGAGGCCGTCGAAATTGCTCATGAAGGACTCAAGATGCAGGGACGCCAAGGCGACCCCAATGCCAACCGCTATGACTTCGCTGTGGAGAAGCTCAGCTGGATCTGGCCGGACGGCAGTACGACAGCCGAGGATGACTGGGAGACCCCCCGCACGGTCGCGGGTTCTGATGGTGGCGGCACGGTTTCAATTGACGACTGGGCCCAGCTCAAGCTGATGGTCAGCCTTGTCTTCGATGGCGAAGGCTGGACTGATGAGATGCTGGAAGGTGCGGTGATCGAATTCAGCAGCGACAGCCCTGGATTCGCCAGCTGCAGTGGCAAGCTCGAGAACCTCAGTTCTGAAGGATCCGGAGGCGCCACTGGGCAGTCACGCCGTCGTGGGGACGTGAAACTCGAGGATATCGTTGTTTCCAGGGATCTCGACATGTCCACCACGAAGCTGATGCTTGGTGGTTCACTGACCGTCAGTGGCGGATCCCTCCGCAGCTCCGGTGGTACGGGCAACCTCTATGAGGAAGTGACAGTCAAGCCGATCCGGCTCGAACTGGCGATCAACGCCCCCGGTGGTGGCGGTTCTGCTGACCCGCCGCCGACCGAGGACTTCTCCCTCAACTTCGAAGAGATCAAGGTCACCTACGGCGAAACTGACTCCATGCGCATGGATGGCAACGGCGGAGCAATCTACGTTTCCTGCTGGGCCAGCTTCAGTGGTGAGGGGAACGAATATCCCTATGGCCGGATCATCTATGGATCCGGTGCATCCATCCAGGCAAGGCTTGATGATGGTACGGATGTGCCCGCGACCATAGAAGACATCAGGGACAATGGTGGGTCTTCCCAGATCCTGATTGGCCTGCTGCTTCCCGCGGTGCAGAAGGTGCGTGACGCAGCTGCCCGCAGTGAATCTCTGCAGGTTGAGATCCGCTGGATGGCTCCTGAGTCAATGGGCCGCAGCAGCTCAAGCTGGGATCCGCTGGTGCTTGACCTCTCCGGTGATGGCACCCGCAAGCAGGGTGACCCGGATGCCAACCGATACGACTTCGGCAATGACGGTGCCATCCAACCTGGAAGTGGCATCAGCCAGACCAGCCTTGAGAACATCGAAGTCCATTATGTGGTTCCGGGTGAAGATCACAGCGCCGGCGACGAACATGAGGTCGAGTTTGACATTTCAATGGGTGCCGTTCACGACCAGAACTCCGGCATGAGCTTTGAGGACTTCGTTGCCCAGTTCGAAGATGGACGCTTCGTCCTGCGATCTGGTGTGCCTGCGGTACGCAGTGCGGATGGTGGATCAGATATCGAATCATCGGACTACGAGATCCTTACCGACAGGGAGAAGAACACTGTCTATCTGAACATCAAGATGACAAAGGTGATGGTCACAAGCTACCAGAGCAGCGGCAGTTCAGCGGGTGATTCCTCCAGTGTTGAGTTCCGGGGATCCCTGAGATATGTGTTCCCGTCCTTATCTGCAGCCGGCACCGGTAATCTAGCAGGAGAGATTGATATCAAGCCGATCCGGCTGGAGCCGAAGGCTGTAGCAAGTAGCGGTGGAGTTGGCGACAGCAGTGACGACAGTTCAATGGACAGCCTGAGCACCATGGATGCGATGGTTTCCGGCGGTGGCGACGGAAGTGGCGGTGGCGGCGGTGAACCCGTCGGGATGATCGAGGAGCGCAAGAAGTGCTTCACGAACCATTTCGACTGTGACCTGCGCCAGTCTTCGCCGTCCTTCACCAGCGGCGCGATTGAGGTTGAGCTCACGCTGGCTGACATGAACGGCGATGGCCTGTTTGATGAAGCCGACGCCCTGTTGCTTGCCGATATGCTCAGCCGCAACGTGCAGTGGGCTGCTTCCGGTGCCGACGGTTCAGTCGTTGACAATCCGGAGGACTGGGGCATTTCCAACCCTGAGTGCGTGGTGTCCGATGTCAAGGTCAGCCCGCCGCAGATGGCCCAGCTGACACTGGTCCTGAACTGGACAGTCAACACGGAAGCAATGAAGCAGCAGCTCGCTGCCCGCAGGGGTGCGAACGAGAGTTCCGCGATCAGCACCCTTCGGACCGTGGTCTCCGCGAACACGATGTACTTGCAGGACGGCAGCAATGGTCCATACTATGGAATTGAATTGGCGATGGAGCCGCTGTGGCATGACGCTGACCTGAGCCGGGAGCTTATGGGCGATGGCGAAGGTGGCACACGCGCCCAGGATTACAATTCCTCCCGTTCAAATACCGACGGTATTGCCGGGCCGGGTGGTGACATTAATGACCAGGATGGCGACATTGAGATCAAGCTGCTGGACGCCCGTCTGGAGAACTGGCGTGACAATGATGATGACGATGATGGGGTATGCGACCTGGTCGTCGACTTCGAGATTGACAACAGTACGGGTGTACCGCTGGACGGTGCCTTCCGCTTCAGCAGCAGCCTGACGCTTCCGGATGGCAGCTCGGTACCCGGCGTGATTGAGTACCAGGACGGAAATGACCTGATCCTGCGCAAGCGCCCGGGCCGCACCAAGTACTCCAACATCACGCTCAAGCGTGGTTTCATAGATGATGGCACCCTGATTTCAGTGGTGGACTTCCAGCTTGACTACGATGGCAATGACGAACAGACCCGCGGCTGGATCACAGAAGTTGTCCAGGGAAAGGGCTGGAAGCGTACGCTGACGATCAAGGAAATCACGAAGGACGGTGGTGCAGGCAAGTTCTCCTCGATTGACAACGCATCTGAGGAGAAGGAGCGTGGCATCACCATCAACACGAGCCATGTGGAGTACCGTTCAGTATCACCGAAGCTCGTGGACGGTGCACCTCCTGTGCTGGTCTTCAGTGATCTAGTGATTGACGTGGAAGAGAACTGGAAGTCCCCCAGCACCAATGGTGAAGGAGAAGTGGCTTACCAACTGGTGTTTGCCGACGGTTCAACTAGTCCTGGCAAGGTTGAATACCAGGACGGGGATGATCCCATCCTGCGGAAGAGACCCGGCCGGATCAAGTTCGGAACGGCTTCCGGTGGAGGTGCTATTGCTTCAGGTGCCACCGGTGGTCGCAGCAGTGGCAGCGAAAGTGCGATCATCGCCGTGCTGATCGGCCTGCTGCAGGATGGCAGCCAGGTCAGCACTGAGCTTGAGATCCCGATTGATGCTGAGACGGCACGCTGGTGGGTCAATAACAAGATGAAGGACAGCGCTCGGGACAGCAGCGTATCCGGTGGAAACAGCGGTGATGGATCTGACCAGGGCTGGGGCGGTGGTCCGAGGATGGTTATATGGCCGCCTGTGGACCCAACCAGGACTCCCGCTCCCGCGGGCCCGGTCCCGATTCCCTATCCGAGTATTGCGGGTGGAAATGGTGGCGGTGAGGGAGTTTCCTTCACGATAGAGATCACGGGTGCAGGTGAGGGCACGGATGTCGATAGTGCATGGGAGACCTGCTCTGGAGGATCCCTGAGCATTGAGATATCCGATAGCAGCACCGGTTCCGACCAGTTCCATACCACGACCCCCGGTCACAAGTACGTCGACACCCTGACCCTGCGCGGATCGTTGACTGGAGGGCGCAAGGCGATGATGCAGTGGTACAAGGACATGGTCGGCAAGGGCAGCTCATCCGGTGAGCTGTTCGTCAGGTTGACTGACGGCACCGTCATCAGCTGCCCGCTGGAACTGCTGTTCATGGCTGACAGCAATGGCGACGGCGTGCCTGACTACATCGATGATGACAGTGACAATGATGGCATCCTCGATGGCAGGACTGACCCCAATGATGCCGACAGTGACGACGATGGCGTTTCTGGTGAGCTGATTGCCGTGGTCCCGCAGTCAGCCGGACTGTATGAGTTCGAACTCAGTGTGGTTGACAACACCGGCCTCTCAACCGTGCATGTGCTGTTTGATCCCATGGATTCCTCCACTGCAATTGGTGGAACGAACGGCGGGGTCTGGCGGACGGATGGCGAAGGAGGCTGGCGTACGGTGAGCGGCGGCGGCCTGCGCATACATGAGACGGAAAGTTCCGGACGCAGTGCAATCCAGGGAAGCGGCGTATATGAAGAGATGACTGACTCGGACATTGCTAGCCTGCTTGCCGGGGTCAGTGGCCCGCTGGCCGTACTTGATACCGGTGCTGCCGCAGACCTGATGTTCCAGCTCGGAATGGGTTCAGACGGCAGCCCTGTGGTTTTGGTCAGCCTGGACGGCTCCGTTCCGGGCTATACCCCGATGTTCAACCCGAAGGAAGTCTCGGTGGACAAGTCGGTGCCCTGGCGTGGAAGCAGCAGTGCAGACGGTGATTACAACTCAAGCCGTTCAAACAACATTAATGGTATGGCAGACAGTGGCAGCGGCGGAGGATCATCCAGTGGTGATGGCGGAGACGGTAGCGATGATTCAAATCCCGGTGCCGAAGGCGCTGACTACAACTCCAGTCGCAGCAACAAGACGCACGGCCTGGCCGGTGGCGATGACGGCGGAAATGGTGGCGACGGCGGGGATGGTGGCGATGACTCCACTCCCGGCGGCGGAGGCGATTCCGAACAGAAACGTGCACCGATCGAGAAGGGTCTAAGGGACCTTGTCAAGACACTTTCTTCAGGCGAAGGCGATGGCGGGGAAGATGGCGATTCCAATCCCGGTGCCGAAGGCGCAGACTACAACTCCAGCCGCAGCAACAAGACACATACCCCGGACTTTCGCGACCCGGATGACGACGGAGACGGCATCCCCACAGACGATAGTGACGAAACTGCAAGAATCTACAATAAGCGCAAGTTCAGTGAAGCAGAGCTTGCCGAGCGTGAAGCGGAACTCGCAGCTAATGGCGGGTCACCGATTGTCGATGTTGACGACACTGGGGAGATGGCCTGCGTGATCACCCTGCGTGAGGATGAAAGCGGGATCGTGATCAGCATGGAGAACGAGATCTGGATGGATCTCGGCTACCCCGTGCGGACAACTTCCGACGGCATGACACAGATTGATCCTCCTTCACTCTCGCTCAGCTCCGCTCCTGCTGCCGCATTCCAGGCAGAACTTGGTGGCATCTCCTTCACCGGACTGGAGTTCACGGCTGACCAGTCGCAGGATGTGATCGAGTACCAGGATGGCAACGACCTCGTGCTGCGCAAGCGCCCGGGCCGTGTGCGCTATGGCAATGTGACTCTCAAGCGCGGATTGATGAACAGTCCCGAACTCTGGAGCCTTGTTTCCTCCATTGTTGACGGCAGCTGCCCTGAACCGGAGCTCTTTGTCTCCGGTGGATCATTCAGCCTGCAGGGCGGAGGTTCCGCTCCCTCAGGTGACATGGTGCTGAAGGGCAAGCACATCCTGCAGAACTTCCTGCCCGGCGAGACTGCACAGATGCTGGCAAGCGACGAAAACTACCCGACCCGCTGGGAAGCCGCGGATTACAGCCCTTCAAGCAATGTGGCTGGTAATGGTTCGGGGCAGGGCGGCGACGGCAATGCGGATGATGGCAAAGCCACCGACCACAACTCCTCCCGTTCCAACAAGACCAGCAGCAACATCTCCCCTGACGGCGGAGATGATGATGATGACAATGACAATGTAGGTCGCATGAAGCAGGGCGAGGTGGAGCAGGGAGAAGCCGATGTCGACGATGCCATCCGTGAGGAGGACGAAGGTTTCGGCAATGACCTGGACAATACGAATGTCAGGTCCGGTGAGGAAGGCGGCATGACCTCCAACCCGATGGCAACCGGCGGTGTGCTCAGCTCCCGGGATCCGGGTGGCTCGCAGGATACCGGCATGATCTCTGACTTCAGCTGGAAGCAGCTTGAAGGCCCCTACAAGGGCGGCGTTAATGTGGCTGTCGGTGATGTCAACGGTGTCACGACCTTCTTCGTCCCCCAGCCGGAGGATGATGAGCTGGCCCAGGCGATCATCATCAGGATCCGCAAGCGTCCTGACCTGCTGATGCAGGAGTGGGATTCACTGATCGATGAGCAGATGGAAGCGCTGCAGAACAATCCTCTTTACGAAGGCGACAACGGCACGGGTGAGAACCCGCTTTACGAGGGTCGGCAGGCTGGTGGTGACGGTGCCGCTGCGGAAGGTTCAAGCAACCGCCGTGCCACAGGTATCGTCCACCGCGACATCGCAGCGCGCAACATCCTGCTGATGGGTGCAGATGCCTACTTCGTTGACAGCAATGGTAGTGGCATTGACAACCTGCTTGGATTGCCGAGTGGTTCCGCAATGGAAACCGGCCACAAGAACTGGATCGACCTTCTTTCCGTTGGAGACGGATCTTCCTCATCGAGCTCGACGGATGATGTCTGGGTAGACGGTGTGATCATCACTGCTGAAATCAGCCTGGAAGTGTCAGGGGAAGATTTCGGCCGTTACATGCTCCGCTTCCCGGTTGATAACAGCAGCATGGGTCACGAAGGTACCTGGTTCTTCATGCCTGAAGTGGATGACGAGGTCACAGTCGCTTTCCAGGAAGGTGATCCCGACCAGCCTATCGTTATTGGCAGGCTGTATGCCGAGGATGCCCCCAAGGGTTCGATCCCGCTTACCGGCGGTAAGATGAGTGTCGGTTGCAGTTTCGTGCTGGATGGCAGCCGAAGCGCTGATGACGGCGGCGCGGTCTATCTATGTGCAGCGATTGATCCTGACACGCTGGAGCTGGCAGTGCTCATTTCCAGCGATACACAGATGGAATCCCGCAGGTTCCAGACCCTATCCAACGTATCCAGGGCCAGCCACGACGCTGCCATGGGTTCCATTCGCAACATGAAGTAGGCTACGACGCGCCAGACTTCGCATATGCACCCCCGGGTTCGCCCGGGGGTTTTTCATATCGCGGTTTGGCCTGCCGAAATCCAGATCAAACCGCCGGGGCGCGGGGTAGCCATGTGCTAGCATTCACGCCGGAGGGCATACATGACCAGAGTTCCGTCCATCATTGATCCCGGCCAGCAGATCGAGCACCCGTTTGATCTCTACAGCCGCCTGCTGCGCGACCGCGCGGTGTTTGTCGGCGAAGAGGTGACGATGTCGCTGGCCAACTCTATCCTGGCCCAGCTGATGTACCTCGAAAGCGAGGATCCCAGCCGGGACATCCTGATGATCGTGAACAGCCCGGGCGGCGACCTGTATGGCGGCCTGGCGATCTATGATGCAATGCAGGCGGTCAAGCCCGATGTGCGTACCTGCTGCATCGGCATGGCGGCCTCCGCCGGCTCCCTGATCCTCACTGGTGGTGCCAAGGGCAAGCGCTACGCCCTGCCCAATGCCCGCGTGATGATCCACCAGCCCTGGGGCGGGATGCAGGGTAAGGTCAGTGACGTGGAGATCCAGGCAGAGGAGATGCTCAAGTGCAAGCGCATCCTCAACGAGATCTACGTCAAGCATACGGGCAAGAGCCTGGAGCAGATCGAGAAGGACACTGACCGCGACAACTTCATGCAGCCTGGAGAAGCGAAGGATTACGGCCTGATTGATGAGGTCCTGACCAGCCTGCCGAGCGTTAAGTAGTACCACTCGCCCAGTGTCTTAGTTACTAACATTGCCCGCCTGCGCGGGAAGCATTTGTTCCGCTCAATGCGACCGATGCACAAGCGAAGTGTAGTATCGCTGGCTACTTGTATTCCTCTGGGATAATGGCGCGATGGATTACCGCAAAGTGAACCTGCAGCCCGCGAACCAGGACGAGCTCGATTACCTGGCGATCAGCACGATCCGCTTCCTGTCCATTGATGCCGTGGAGAAGGCCAATTCCGGCCATCCTGGCGCGCCGATGGGCATGGCCCCGATGGCCTGGACCCTGTGGAGCCGGCACCTGCGCTTCAACCCGGCAGACCCGGGCTGGTTCAACCGCGACCGCTTCATCCTCTCCAACGGCCATGCCTCGATGCTGCAGTATGCGATGCTACACATCGGAGGCTACGAGCTGGGACTTGAGGACCTGAAGAATTTCCGCCAGTGGCACAGCCCGACCGCCGGGCATCCCGAGGTGCATGACTGTCCCGGCGTGGAAGTGACAACCGGCCCGCTTGGGCAGGGGATCTCGCATGCAGTCGGTTTCGCGTTGGCTGAGCGCTGGCTGGCAGCTCAGTGCAATCGCGACGGCCACGAAGTAATCAACCATTACACCTACGTATTCTGCAGCGATGGCGACCTGATGGAGGGCGTCTCCTCAGAAGCCTGCTCGCTGGCCGGGCACCTCAAGCTCGGCAAGCTGATCTGCCTCTATGACAGCAACAGCATCTCGATCGAGGGCAGCACGGATCTCGCCTTCACCGAGGACGTGGCAGCCCGCTATCGTTCATACGGCTGGCAGGTGCTGCTGGTGGAGGATGGCAACGATGTCACTGCAATTGACCATGCCATCCGGGATGCCCAGGCGGACCGCGAGCGCCCGAGCCTGATCGAGGTCCGCACCAACATCGGCTATGGCAGTCCCAAGCAGGACAGCGCATCTTCCCATGGTTCACCACTCGGCAAGGATGCCGTCGCCGCCACGCGCGAGGCCTTTGGCTGGCCGGAGGAGAGCTTCCTCGTGCCGGAGGCGGTTGCATCGCTTGCCGATGGATTCAGGCAGCGCGGCCAGGAATGGCAACAGGCCTGGCAGCAGGGCATGGATGCCTACGCGCAGGAGCAGCCGGAAGAGGCAGCCCGGCTCAGCCGCTGGATCAAGGGTGATCTGCCGGCTGGCTGGAACGATGGGCTGGATAACCTGTTCCCCGCCGATGACTCCGCCGCCAGCCGCGCCAGCAGTGGCAAGGTGCTCAACGTGCTGGGAGAGCGGCTTGGCAACCTGGTTGGCGGCAGTGCCGACCTTGAACCGAGCAACAAGAGCTGGCAGAAGCACAGCCCGATGCAGGCAGCTGCTGAGCATGGCGGAAACAACATCCGCTTCGGAGTGCGTGAGCATGGCATGGGCGCGATTGCCAACGGCATGACCCTGCACGGCGGGCTGCGTGGCTACACCGCCACCTTCCTGCAGTTCGCGGACTACATGCGGCCCGCGATGCGCCTGGCCGCCCTGATGAAGCTGCCATCGATCTTCGTATTCACCCACGATTCCATCGGACTCGGCGAGGACGGCCCGACACACCAGCCGATTGAGCACCTGATGAGCCTGCGCGTGATGCCGAACATGCTGGTGATGCGCCCGGCTGACAGCCATGAGACCGCAGTCGCCTGGCAGATTGCCATCGAGCAGCGGGACCGACCGAGCTGCCTGATCCTCACACGCCAGGACCTGCCAACCCTGCGGCCTGACAATCCCGGGCTGGCCAGCTGTGCCCGCAAGGGAGCCTACATCGCAAGGGAATGTGAAGGCGAGCCGGAAGTGATCCTGATTGGCACTGGCAGCGAGGTGCTCCTTGCCATGCAGGCGGCCGATAGGCTGGCTGCCGAGGGACGCCGGGTGCGTGTTGTCAGCATGATGAGCTGGGAGCTCTTCGAACAGCAGTCTGCAAGTTACAGGGAGAATGTCCTGCCGGCTGCCTGCCAGCGGCGTGTGGTGGTCGAAGCCGGTATCCGGCTTGGCTGGGAACGCTATGCCGGCCCGCAGGGCAGGGTGATCGGGATGGACGGCTTCGGTGCCTCCGCCCCGGCGGAAGTGCTGTATGAGAAGTTCGGCATCACGAGCACAGCAGTCTACGATGCTGCAAGCGAGCTGCTGGGGGGCTGAGCGCGGATGTCGAACCAACTGAGGCTGGCAATCATCGGTGACCTGCACGTCGCGGTCGCCCATGGCGAGAACGATGAACGGCTGGAGATCGACCCGGGCCGCAAGCTGCATGGCCTGTCAGTAGACTTGTGCGAGGCCACCATCGCAGCCATCAATGCCGAGCAGGACATTGACGCTGCGATCATCCTCGGCGACATGACCCGCGACAGTGAGCTGTTCAACCATGAGGTGGCAGCTAAACTGGTCAGGCAGCTCAATGTGCCGTTCCACATCGTGGCCGGCAACCATGACATGGCCCGCAAGCGCCCTGAAACTTCCCGCTACCCGGGCGTCGAAGTGCTGGACAGAAACGATTTCTGTGACTTCTACCGTGGCAACGGCCTGCCCGGCGCCACCACGCGCTACGTCGTCCCGCTGCCCGGCGACCACACACTGATCGTGATGGACAGCAACCTCACCCTCAATGAACTGAAGACTGAAGGCTTCGACGAGTCTTCCCAGGATGACGGCTTCGTGCTGCCGGACCAGCTGGCCTGGCTGGAGCAGGTGCTGTCGCATTGCCGCGACAGCGGGCATGTGCCGATCGTTGCCATCCACCATACCGTGATGGACCAGTCGCCCGCCGAGGAATCGAACCACATCCTCTCGCGCATCTTCCGTTACTGGCAGGTGCACCAGGCTGCCCGGCTGCGTGAGCTGTTCAGCAGCTATGGGGTCAAGCTGGTACTCAGCGGGCATATCCACGCACAGAGTGTCAACGTGCAGGACGGCTTTGTCAACCTCGTCACCAGTGCTGCCGTCAGCTACCCGCATGCCTGGCGCCTGTTGCACATCGAGGACGGCATCTGCAGCGTGGAGAGCCGGCCGCTCAGCGTATTGCCATCCGTGCGCAACCTGCAGTACGCCAGCCGTGAGTGGATGAATGAAGGCATGGGGGAGATGATCCGCCAGAAGGTCAGTGGTGTCCCCCTACTGGCCCCGCTGGCTGACAAGCTGACTCTAATGGTTGAGCAGAGCGGCTGGTGGCCTCGCTTCAGCGACGGCTCCCTCAGTGGCTTCCGCGTTGATCCAGGCCTGATCCCGCAGGCCGGCGGACTGAACCTGATGGCGATCCGCCAGGTTGTCGGAGTGCTTGATGACTACGGACGCTGGAAGTCCGAACGGCCCGACCCATCTCAGTTGCGCATTCGCCTGCGGGGCTGATCAGTCCAGTGAAATGCCGATCGCGGCAAAGTCCTGGCCCTGCAGCGATGCATTGAAGTCGTAGGGTCCCGGACTGGCAGCGAGTTTCGGGTTCAGCAGCAGGCTCGGGCTGGCATATGCAGCGGGAACGAACAGTCCTTTCTCCTCGATGATGCGGCTGATGTTGCCGAGGTAGAGGTTGCGCAGCTGCTCGTTGTCAGTCGCCTGCGCCTCAAGGATCGCCTCATCAACCTCCGGGATGCTGATGCGCGAATAGTTCGCACCGTTGCCGATCAGCGGGCTGTACAGCTGCGGGTAGATGCAGGCCCCGGCATCCGGCCAGGCCGGATAGTTCCAGAACACGATCACTTCATGGCTGTTCAGGTCGATGCGGCGCAGCAGGTCCACATTGCTCAGCGGGAAGGGCTGCAGCCTGATCGAGATGTCGCTCCAGAACTGCAGCAGGTCGCGGTCCAGCGACTCCAGGTTGTCATAGTTCAGGAAGGCGATGTCCATGTTGACAGGCAGGTGCGTGCCCTGTTCGTGGTCGCTGTCCTTCTGTGCCTTGCGCGCTTCCTCCAGCATCGCGGTCTGCGGGAAGCTCGGGTTGTTCATCAGTTCCATCGGGATCGCAGCGTTGAAGTGGCGTGGCAGGAAGTGGCTCCAGCCCTGCACCTGGCCGTTGTTTTCCTCTTCCAGTGTCTCCCTGTCAATGCTCAGCGCCAGCGAGCGGCGCAACCCGACCTTGTCCTGCATCAGCTGGTCGCCCCAGGGGTCCTGGCCGTGGTCAAACAGTGCCAACAGGGAGACCGCAGTTTCATGGGAGGACAGCATGCTGCCAAGCTCAGGGTCGTTGCCAAGCTGCCCGACCATCGTGGTCGGTATATTGGCTGCATCCAGCCTGCCATCCCTGAACAGCTGGACCTGCTTCTCCCGGTCCGGCTCAAGTACGAAGCGCAGCTCTGTGGCGACCGGCTGGCCGAGCAGTGAATCCGGGTTGGGAACAAGCACCAACTCGCTCACGCCAGCCTCGTCCTGCTCCATCCTGTCAATCTTCCAGGGGCCATATCCGTTGGAACTGGCATCCGCCACCAGCGCTGGATCATCCGCATCCATTGTCACCGCGATGTCCACGACACTCAGGCCGGGCTGGCTCAGCCAGCTGTCAAACTGCATGTATGGCCGGGTCAGCTTGAAGCCGATCGAGTTGTCGGTAACCAGGATGCCGCTGATGTCCAGCGCCTTGCCGCTTTCCACGTCCCTGGCCCCTTCAATCAGGTCCAGCACCTGCGCATGCAGCATGCTGCGCGGGCCGTTGGCAATCGCCGTGATCCTGCTGCGCACCTGGCCGGGCAGCAGCAGCGGGTCATCCTGCTCCGGCAGCTTGAACAGCCACATGCTGCCGTCCACGTTCACTTCCACGCCAGTCGCCAGGGAGTTCTTCACTTCATCCTTGCCGGTCACCGGTGCAGTCAGGTTCACCCCGACTGCGCGTGCCAGGGCATACAGGCGCTGCTGGGAGAGGTCCATCGCGGCGAAGTCCGGGTCATCCGGGGCAATCTCCAGTGGCAGGCGCACTGTGCCGCCGATGCTGGCATTGCTGACAGGCTGCTTGTTGCCATTGCCGGCATTGCTGCCACCGGTGCGCGGCGGGCAACCGCACAGCAGCAACAGCAGCAGGCAGCCCAGCAGGATTCCACAGAAATTCCTCATTCCTCAGCTCTCCATCGATTCAAACAGTTCCAGTATCCGCCTGCCGTAATTGCCGACGGAGAAGTCTTCCAGCTCAAAATCAGCCGCTTCACGCCGTAAAAGCGGCAGTGCGTTGAGGGTCGCTAAGAGTTTAACCCGGGCCTCCGCCGGCTCCAGGTCGCATTCCGCGATCCCGCCTGCAGCTATCTCGCGCATCGCTGAACCACGGCTGACCAGCGCAGGCGTGCCATGTGCGAGGGCCTCGAGCACGGGATAGCCGAAACCCTCCTCGACACTCAGGTTGACCAGCAGGTCAGCCGATCGGTAGAGCCGGCTTAAGTCAAAGTCATTCACACGGCCGATGTCATGCACGGCAGGTGAGTCATCCGCCGGGATGCCCTGCTGCTGCCCAAGCGCCACGACGGCCAGTTTCGGGCTGCTGTTCGCGGAATGGTATTCACCCGTCCCACCGGCCAGCACCAGCGAGCCCTTGTAGTCGCCGCTCAGCACAAGCTCCCGGTAGATCCGCACCAGCAGGTCCGTGTTCTTGCGCAGGCCGCGCACTCCTACAGCCAGGATGTACGGCCGCTGTGACTTGTACATATGCAGCGAACCCTGCACCTGCATCCCGAGGTCAATGCTGCCATTGCGGTCCGCATAGGTCCACAGCATCGGCGACATGGGAGGCAGCAGTGTCTCAGCCTGGTCCGCCGCCTGCGGGAACCTCTCCAGCAGCAGCCTGCGCGTTGCATCCGAGATACACAGCAGGGCTGCTCCCGAGCTCACTGCATGCCTGATCGCCTGGCGGTACAGGATGCCTGCCGAGAAGGACACGGTGCCCGGGTGTGTGAAGGGCAGCATGTCCGGCAGGATCACCATCCGCCTGCGGATGCGCAGCCCATGCGGCAGGCTGAAGTCGCAACCCAGGTATGCGTCCAGTCCGAGCTGGGCAGCCTGCGCAGGAATCCAGCGCTGCTCCAGCAGGTAGCGCTGGATCACGGGCATTCGCGGCACTGTACCGTAATGCCAGTGCAGGCTGTCCAGGGCTGAGCGCAGGGGAGGGGTGGCCTCCTCTTCGATCAGTCTGTGGTCCGCCGCGCTGCGCAGGAAGACATGGATCTCATGGCCATCCCCGGCTTCGGCCAGCCCGATCACGGCATTGCGGCACAGGCGGCCAAGCCCCGTGGGGTTCCCCGCCGCCAGTGCTCCGATGCCCAGTTTCACGCCCCGATTATAGCGATCCGGTTAGCGGCAACCGCTGCGCTGCATGCTAGTCTGATTCCCCATGCGCATTGCACCAGTGCTGTTCGTCGTATTCCTGATAGCTTCCTGCAACCAGCAGGAACAGGCCCCGCCTGAGGCCAAGCGTGTCTACGGCTATCCGCAGGCTGAATCCAGCTGGCTGGATACCTCCGGTCGCCTCTACACCGAGCGCCGTGCGGTCAGTCCGGATGGCGTGGACATCCGCGCTGCGGCCTACCAGATCAGCGGGGAGGACCTGCAACTGGTTTTGCAGCTTCGCAACTATGATGCGCGAGTGCCGGACTCCCCTGACAACCAGTGGCTGGTGCAGGCTGAAGTGTTTGACAAGGTAGCGGAGGATGTCGAGCTGCCGGATGGGCAGGTGCCCGTGCGCATGCTGCCGACGCCCGACCACCAGCAGGTGCTGCTGCAGACCGCCATACCGGATGCTGATGGGCGGGTCTCCGACCAGAACACACATCTGCTGCTGCTGGATGCACAGGGAGAGTCATCTCCGATCTCCGGTGCTGATTCGCTCTACCCGGCGCAGTTCACGGATTCAGGCTCGCTTGAGTGCTGGACCGTCAATGCCCTGCAGCTGGACCGCGGCCTGCTGCACAGCACCCGCAAGCTTGGCGATGGCGCAAGCTGGATCAACCTGGATGGATCAGAAGCCACTGCTCCCCCATCCTGGATGAAGGTCAGTGCGGATCCGGTCAGCCCGGCGCGCAGCATGGTCAGCTACTACGTTGATATCGCTGGCAACGCACTGCCAGAAGATGTGGAATGGAACTTCCCCTACCACATGTCCTATTCCTCCGAGAGCTGGCTGCCGCCACTGTTCCGCTTGCCGGGAGGCAGGCTGGCAACGCTGTTGTTCCAGCCGGATGCACGCGGGCCTTCGCAACGTGCCAACTACAACGGCATCTTCCGGCTTGCCACGCTTGACCCGGACAGTGGCACGGTCAACATCCTGCATGAGGACATCCCTCCGAAGCTGACCATCCTCGAACAGGATGGCGTGCTGTTCTACTGCTGCCCGACAGATGGCGAGGAAAGCGTGCGCTGGGAGATCTGGGCCACGGACGTGTCAGGCCTGAACAAGCGCATGCTGTTCACATCTGATGACTCCATCTACATCAACCTGGCTGACGTCGCTGGGCAGCGGTTGCTGTTCTTCCGCCAGTACTTCGCCCGCGAGGACACCGCTCCCGTACTGTTCAGCGAACTGCAGGAAGTGTCAACCGAGGGGCTGGGCCGTGGGCTCGTTCAGCTGGAATCACGCCTCGGCGGCATGGCTGACGGGATTGACAGCGGCATCCCGCCGATCAGCTTCTAGCTGATCCCCATGTCGTAGGCATCGGGATAGAACGCAGTGTTCTGCTCGCCTTCGACCATCACCATCTTGTTGATGCGCGTGCCATCGGCAACGCTTACACCAGGCCCGATGATGCAGTCGGTCAACTGGCAACGCTCTCCGACTTCAGCTCCCGGCAAGAGGATCGTGTTCTGCAGGCGGCTCTCGCTGCCGATCCGGCTGCGGGCCATTGCGATCACGCGGTGGAACAGGTCGACACCCTTGCCAAGCTCCACGCTGTCGTGCATGTAGACCATGTCCTTGAACAGTGCGAAGTCCTCCCGGCCGGCCCATAGTGCATTGTCACCATATGTGTAGCGGCCGGCCACCAGTGCGAAATTGGCCCGGAAGTAACTCTCGAAGGTGCCGATGTCCTCCCACATCCGTTCGTGCGGGAAGTGCGTCAGCGCTCCGTGCAGGTCGATCAGTTGCGGGAATGTCTCGCGCTCAATGCTGACCTTGCGGTCCGTCGGGATCGAATTGACGACGGATGGCTCAAGCACGTAGATGCCGGCATTGATGAAGTGCTTGCCCTCGTCATCCAGCTGGCCCTCCGGTTTCTCGGTGAACCCGGTGATGGCGTTGCCTTCCACCTGCAGCAGGCCGTAGCGTGAAGGGTCCTTCACGCTGTATCCCACCAGCGTGGCCGGACGGCCGCCGGCCTCATGCGCCGCGATCACTTCCGTGATGTCAACATCGCTGATGATGTCCGCATTGAGCACCACCAGCCTGTCATTGTCCACGAGTTCCGCGGCGTTGCCGATTGCCCCGGCAGTGCCGAGCGGCTCATCCTCGAGGCTGATTGCGAACTCCAGCCCGCCGCTGTAGCCGTCCACATACTCCGCCAGCTGGTCCACAAGGTGCCCGGCGGCGAGGATGATCTGCGTCACCCCGGCGCGCGCCAGCTGGCCGACCTGGTAGTTGAGCACCTCGCGGTCGACAAGCGGCATCAGTGACTTGGCAATGTGTTTGTTGAGCGGGCTGAGGCGCGTAGCCTGCCCTCCGATCAGCAGCAGTGCTTTCATGTGGCGCTGTTCCTCCGGTCGATCAGCATGCAGTCCCCGTAACTGAAGAAGCGGTAGCGCTGCTCGACGGCATGATTATAGACCCGTTGCATCAGCTCTTCGCCGCCAAAGGCATAGACGAGCGCCAGCAGTGTCGACTTCGGCAGGTGGAAATTCGTCAGCAGCAGGTCAGCAGCGACGGTTGGCTGGCCGGGGTAGATGAATGTATGCGTGCTGCCATGTAGCGTCACCGCATCCGGCTGCGGCATGCGCCCTTCGCTGACAATGGTGTGCAGCACCCGCAGGCTCGTCGTGCCGACCGCCATCACCGGCCGGCCGGCCTTCAGCGCACTGAGGTGTTCCAGCACGACAGGCAGTTCGACGGAGAAGTCCTCGCCGTGCATGCTGTGCTGTGCCAGGTCATCCACCCGCAGGGGCGCGAATGTGCCCATCCCGACATGCAGGGTCACGAAGCGGATTGCATGCCCATTGCCGCGCAGTTCAGCGAGCATCGCATCGTCAAAATGCAGGCCTGCGGTCGGCGCGGCGACTGACCCGCGGTCCTGTGCATATACGGTCTGGTAGCGCTCGCGGTCATCGCCGGATTCCTCATCCGGATTGCTCGTGTCCCTGTGGATGTATGGCGGCAGCGGCATGATGCCGTTGCGGTCCAGCCAGGCGTGCAGCTCCGCAGTGTCAACCACGGCACCAGCAGCGTTCATGATCCGCACCAGGCTGCCATCCAGCTGCTTCGGTTCCAGCAGTTCACATTGCCAGCCCTCCGGCAGCACCAGCATTTCACCGGCGGGCAGGGGGGCGCGGCTCTTCATCAACACCCGGTAGACATGCTGCCGTTCACGTCCGTGGTACAGCACTTCAACCCTGCCACCGCTTTGACGCCTGCCGTATGTCCTTGCCGGTATGACCCGGCTGTTGTTCATCACGATCAGGCTGCCCTCAGGCAACAGGCCCGGGAGGTCTGCAAATGAGCGGTCGCTGAAGCTGCCATTGGCAACGTCCACGTGCAGCAGGCGGGAGGCCCGGCGCTCAGTGGCGGGATGTTGCGCGATCAGTTCCGGCGGGAGTGCATACTCCAGCCGGCTGGTGGGGTAGGACGGGCGCCCTGCCATCAGATCATCGGCGGAGCACCGGCCTCCGGGGGAGTCAGGATCGAGGCATGCGGCATGTACTTGTGCAGCACTTCCGGCAGCACCACGTTGCCAACCTCATTCTGGTAGGTCTCCAGCACCGCGATCATCAGGCGCGGCAGCGCCAGCCCGCTGGCGTTCAGCATGTGCGGGAACAGCGGCTTGCCGCCCGGCTCACTGCGGTAGCGGATGTTGGCCCGGCGGGACTGCCAGTCGGTTGTCAGGCTGGCCGAACTGACCTCTCGCCAGGCCTGCTCACCGGGGCACCACACCTCAAGGTCATATGTCTTCGCGCTGCCGAATGCCATGTCGCCCGAGGGCAGCACGATGCGGCGGTAGGCCAGGCCCAGCACCTCGAGGATGTGCTCCGCATCCGCGGTGATCTCCTCCAGCTGCTTCAGCCCATCCTCCGGGTCGCAGATGCGCACCAGCTCCACCTTCTCGAACTGGTGCAGCCTCGTCAGGCCCTTGGCATCCTTGCCGTAGCTGCCGGCCTCCACGCGCCAGCAGGGGCTGTAGGCCATGAACTTGATCGGGAAGCTCGGCTGCTCGAGGATCTGCTCGCGGTAGTAGTTGACAACCGGCACCTCGGCGGTCGGGATCAGGTAGTAGTGCGGCCCGCCTTCCCCATCTTCCTCATTCAGCTTCTTGTCGACGTAGACGTGGTACATCTCGCTGCCGAACTTCGGCAGCTGGCCTGTGCCCAGCGGGCTGCGCGGGTGCACCATGAAGGGCACACGCAGTTCCGTGTAGCCATGGCGCAGCACGTGGATGTCACTCATCAGCATGATCAGCGCACGCTGCAGCACGGCACCGTTGCCATGCATCACCGGGAAGCCGCTGCCCGTGATCCGTGACCCGGCCTCGAAGTTGGCGAGGTGCAGGTTCTGGCACAGCTCCATGTGGTCGCGGGCCGGATAACTGAACTGCTTCGGCTCACCGACCAGCTTGATCTCAACCTGGTTGCCCTCGGGTCCGACCGGGATGGACGGGTCGGGGAAGTTCGGCAGCCCGAGCAGGATCTCCTCCTCCTCGTCAGCCAGCATCCCGTGCTGGGCCTCCAGCTGCTCGATGCGCGCGTTGACCGTGCGCGTATAGCTCTTGCGGTCCTCGGCCTCGGCCTTGCGGCCTTCCTTCATCAGCTGGCCGATCTCCTTGCTCGCACTGTTGCGTTCGCTGCGCAGCTCATCAAGCTCGGTCTGCTGCCGGCGGCGCTCCACGTCAATCTCGAGGAAGCGGTCGATCTTGCGCGCGAACTCCTCGCCACGCGTGGCAAGGCTCTGCCGGGCGATCTCCGGGCATTCCCTCAGGTACTTTCTGTCATGCATCCAGGTAACCTATGACGTCTCCGGTATGGACCTCGCCATCCGAGACGGTGATTTCAGCCAGCTTGCCCTCGGCCTGGGCCTCGCAGACCACATTCGCCTTGTCCAGCTCGACCTCAAACAGGTCCTCATCGAGCGTGACGCTCTCGCCGACCGACTTCAGCCAGGCGGCGAACCTGATCTTCTCACTCTTCATTCCGCCCATGTCGGGCACACGGATCTCAATCCTGCTCATCCTTCCTCCAGGTCCCGCTGGCGTGACTCGGCCAGACTGCGCACCAGCGCGATGATCTCCTCTGTACTGGTACCTGGCCCGAGCACCTCAGTGACCCCCTGCTCACGCAGGTTTGCGGCATCCGCATCCGGGATGATCCCGCCGGCCAGCACCGGAATGTCATCCAGCTGCTGCTCCCGCATACCCTCGAGGATGCGCGGGATCAGCGTCATATGCGCCCCGCTCAGGATGGACAGGCACAAAACGTCCGGGTCCTCCTGGCGGCAGGCGGCGATGATCTTCTCCGGGGTCTGGTGCAGGCCGGTGTAGATCACCTCGATCCCGGCATCCCGCAGCGCACGTGCGATCACGCGCGCTCCACGGTCATGCCCGTCAAGGCCGGGCTTGGCCACGATCACACGAATGCTTGCGCTGGAAGCCTGCACGGACGGGATTTTATCATTCATCCGCGCAGCTCAGTCTGAATGCGGGCTGAGACGGATGTTTATCGGCGAAAATTCATTGACATGCCCGGATTGTTCTGATATATTCTTAGGCTCGATAATCACACCGAGGAGAATTCTACATAGCTGAGCATAGGGTAAACCGGCAGATCAGGGCCCGCGAGGTCCTGCTGATTGACCAGAATGGCGAAAAGAGGGGCGTAGTTCCTATCCAGGAAGCCCTGACAGTCGCGCAGGAAGCTGGTCTCGATCTGGTTGAAGTGGCCGGCAATGCGAATCCTCCGGTGTGCAAGGTCCTGGACTACGGGAAGCTTTCCTATCAGTCCAAGAAGAAGAAGCAGGTCGCTGCGAAGGGGAAGACCGAACTCAAGGAAATCTCCTTCTCTATGAAAATCTCGGACCACGACATCGAGACGAAAATGAAGAAGGCCAGGCAGCTGGTCGAGAAGGGGCACAAACTGCGCTTCAACCTGATCCTCAGGGGCAGGGAGAGGGCCTATGCAGATACGAAGGGACTGGAGCAGCTTGACAAGCTGACCTCCAGGATCGCCGATATCTGCGTGGTCGAACAGAAGAGCAAGGGCATGATCGGCAACAGGTTGTATGCGATCCTGTCCCCGCTCAAGAAAGTCGCGCAATAGGTGCAACGCTGTCAGCCTCGATTTGGAGTAATTAGATGCCGAAGATGAAGACACACAAGGCGACTGTAAAGCGCCTGAAGGTTAGTGGCTCCGGAAAGCTTATGCATAAGCAGTCCGGTATCGGCCACATCCTTTCCAAGAAGAGCAAGAAGCGCAAGCGCAAGCTTGCGATCCTGAAGCCGGTGGCTGCCTGTGACACCCCCCGTTTCAAGAAGCTTATCTCCCCGGGAGGTAAGATCTGATGACAAGGGCAAAGACAGCAGTCGCCAGCCGTCGCAGACGCAAGCGCATTTTGAAGATGGCATCAGGCTTCCGCGGAACCCGCAGACGCCTTTACCGTGCCGCCAAGCAGGCCGTCTGGCACGCCCTGCGTTATGCCTACATCCACCGCCGTACTCGCAAGCGTGAGTTCCGCGCCCTGTGGATCGCCCGCATCAACGCCGCCAGCCGTGCCAATGGCGTGACCTACAGCCGCCTGATGAGCGGTCTGAAGAAGAACAACGTGCAGATCAACCGCAAGGTACTTGCCGAGATCGCCGCGCGTGACCCCCAGGCCTTCAGCGAGATCGTGAACGTCGCCAAGGCCTGATCAACTCAGCCACACCAGCAGGATCCGGGATTTCCCGGATCCTTTTTTTTGCGGAATTGCCGCCCGGGTAGAATACGTCAATGCGAATCGTGATCATCGGCGCCGGTGAAGTCGGAGCCTATCTGGCCAGGTACCTGGTCACCGAGAACCACGACATCTCGCTGATCGACAACAACGCCGAGCGCGTCCAGCACATCAACGACCACCTCGACATCGAGACCCTGCTCGGCAGCGGTACCAGCGTGGACGACCTGCAGAAGGTCGAAGTCGGGAGTGCTGACCTGCTGCTGGCGATCAGCAACAACGATGAGGTCAACATGCTGGCCTGCCTGTTCGGCAGGAAAATGGGCGTCAGGAGCGCCGTGGCCCGCATCGACAACCCGGACGTGATCACCGGCCACCCGCTGTTCTACCGTGAGCACCTCGGCATCGACATGATCATCAATCCGCCGATGCTCACCGCTTCCGAGGCCACAGCCCTGATCACCCCCGGCGCTGGCAGCGGCATCGCGGAGTTCGGCTATGGCCGGCTCTACCTCCGTCCATTTGAAGTTGAATCGGGCAGCCCGTTCACGCGCAAACCGATCAAGGACCTGCGGATGCCCGGTGCACTGGTAGCCGCCCTGATCCGCGACGGTGAAGTGATGATCCCCAGCGGCGAGGACGTCATCCAGGCGCATGACCGGATCTTCGTGATCTGCAAGCGTGAGGCGATTCCCTATGTGCAGAAGGGCGTCGGTGAGCACAGCGATGCCATCAAGCACATCGTGATCGTCGGCGGCGGCAAGATCGGGGCTGCGATAGCGCACTACTTCGACGTGCCACGCTACAGGGTCAAGCTGTTCGAGGACAACCGCAGCAGGGCCTGGGAACTCACCGAGGAGCTGATGCACGTCAAGGTGATTGACAGCGACGGTGGTGACATCGACGTGCTGCGCGAAGAGTACCTCGATGCAACGGACGCATTCGTGGCCTGTACCGGCAGTGACGAGAAGAACATCATGACCGCGCTGATGGCCAAGGAGAATGGCGTTGAGCGCAACATTGCCATCGTTGACAAGCCGCAGTTCGCTGAGATCGGCCCAAAGCTCGGCCTGACCGCCACCCTGGCCCCGCGCATCCTCGCGGCTTCCCAGGTGCTGCGATTCACACGCGGCGGCAATGTCAATAGCGTCTCCCTGATCCATGAGGGCCAGGCCGAGGTGATTGAGTTCGTGGCCGGGCAGCACAGCAAGCTGATCAACACCCCGCTGATGAACCTCAAGCTGCCCCGCGGCATCCTGATCGGCGCCATCATCAACGGCAACCGCGCCCTGATCCCCGGTGGACAGGACATGATCAGCCCCGGAGACTCCGTCGTGATGCTTGCGCTGCATGAGCGGATCCCCTACGTTGAGAGCCTGCTGAAGTTCGAGGACGTGGTCGAGCTGGCCGAGCCCCTTGATGCGGAGCCCGCCACGTGAACTACCGCGGGACGCTGAAGCCGATCGGCATGTTCCTGCTGGTGCTCGTAGGCAGCCTGCTGGTGCCGTTGCTGCTCAGCCTCTATGAGGACCAGTCGGAATATCCGACTAGGCTGGCATTCTTCGTGGCTCTCGGGGTGACAACCGCGATCGGTGCAGCCCTGCTGCTGTTCGCCCGGATATGGGCTGCTGGCTCCGACGACAGTGAACAGCTGCACCGCAAGGAAGGTATGTTCATCGTCGCCGTGGGCTGGATTGTTGCCGGTATCCTCAGCGCGATCCCCTATGTAGTGGCCGGGGTGTTGCCATCCTGGATCGACGCCGTGTTCGAGTCGGTCAGTGGCTTCACCACCACAGGTGCTTCCGTGATCACCGAGATCGAGATCCTGCCGCGGAGCATCCTTTTGTGGCGCAGCATGACGCACCTGCTGGGCGGCATGGGAATCATCGTGCTGTTCGTTGCCATCCTGCCAGCGCTCGGCGTCGGCGGCAAGTTCCTCTACAAGATCGAGGCCACCGGGCCCAGTGTTTCCGGCATCCATCCCAAGGCCGTTGACACCGCCCGCACCCTCTGGCTGATCTACATGGGCATCACCGTGATCGAGATCCTCGTGCTCTGGGCCGCCGGGATGACCTTTTTCGATGCGGTCTGCCATGCCTTCGGCACGATGGCAACCGGTGGCTTCTCCACAAAGAACAACAGCATCGCCGCTTACGGGACGCACATCCAGCTGATCCTGACCTTCTTCATGTTCGTCGCCGGTGTCAACTTCTCGCTCTATTACCAGGCCTGGCGCAAGCGCTTCATGTTCTGGAAGGACAGTGAATTCCGGCTTTACCTGCTTATCATCACCGTGGCATTCGTTGCCTTCTCCACGAACCTGCTGCACCAGCAGAGCTGGGACCTTTCCAACTTCGGCATCGTACTGCGCGACAGCATCTTCACGACGGTCACGATAATCACCACCACCGGCTTCGGTACGGTCGACTTCGAGCAGTGGACCCTGCTGGCCCAGGGTGCGATCGTGGCGCTGATGTTCGTCGGTGGCTGCGCCGGGTCCACCGGCGGAGGCATGAAGGTCGTGCGTGTGCTGATCACGATGCGCTGGGTCTGGAAGCAGATCGAGAAGTCATTCAGGCCAAAGGCCGTCCTGCCACTGCGTGTCAGCGGGCAGACCATCGACCGCGAGATCGAGGAAAGCGTGATTGGCTACATGCTGCTGTTCATGCTCTGGATCCTGTCCGGTGTGCTTTTGATGCTGGCCTGCAACCACGACATGATCACTTCAATCACTGCCTCAATTTCTGCAGCCGCCAATGTCGGCCCAGCTCTTGGGATGGTCGGTCCGACGGAGAACTGGGCGCTTCTGCATCCCATTGCCAAGGTCTGGATGACGCTGCTCATGCTTGTCGGCCGCCTGGAGGTGCTGGCCATCTCAGTGCTGGTTCTGCCGGGATTCTGGCGCCGCTACTGAGCTTCAGTCCTCCCTGCCGAGCTTCTCGAATTCACGCTGCAGCCGGCTGGCGAGGAATTCCTCTCCGGTGATCGCCATCCAGGTCTGCAGGGACTCCCGTACAAGGTTGTCATCCGGCATGCCCTTCATCGCCTCCTTGCGCAGCTGCATGAAGACATTGGCCAGCGCGATCCTGCCGAATTCCGTCAGTCGCCGCTGGCCGCGGGCAAGCTGCTCCATCCTGTCAATGATGCAGATCAGGCTGCTCTGGATACTGTCTTTCGGTACTGCCATGGTGAACATACTGCATTTCCAGTTGGCTTCATTCACACAGAGAATACCCATACTTTATTGAGCTTGCCGATAACGCTGGTTAACTGGCCATTAACTGCGGGTTAAGCGCCTAGTCCGGGATCATCCCTTCGCGGTTTACACCGGTTTCCACCGGGCTGGGAGCTTCCTCCTCAACCGGCTCAGGCTCGCGTTCATCACCCATTTCACCCTGGTTCGTCTCGCTGATCACAAAGTGCTTGTTCGGCCGGCGGATGAAGATGCTCTGGCGGATCCCGCCGGGGTAGGTGATCTCCACGTCAAACGGTCCACGGATGTCACCAAGCCCGAAGCAGGCCCGCAGCTCATTGCCGCAACCGCTGCCGTTGCCACTCTGGATCTCGCGGATCAACTCCATCCCATCCGCCTTGATTGTCAGTCGCGCACCGATTGCACTGCGGTTGCTGAACTGCATGCCGGCCGGCGCGATCGCTCCGGTGCCCTTGCCCCCGCTGAGCGTGAAGCTGATCCAGTTGCGGGTCGGGCTGTCATTGCGCAGCAGGTGGCAGCCGCTGGGGGAGGCGATCGCCAGGTCAAGGTCGCCGTCGTTGTCGTAGTCCGCCACGGCAGCGCCGTAGGCATCCTGCACGCGGGTGTTGGAGATGTAGCTCAGGTCGACGAAGTGCCCACGTCCATCATTAACGTACAGGTGGCTGCTGCGGCCGGGATAGATGCTCGTGATGAAGATGTCCTGCCAGCCGTCATTGTTGGCATCGAAGATCACCGGGCAGGCATTGGTGGAGTTGTAGGCGATATGCGCATCCTGGGTGCGGTCCTCGAAGGTGCCGCCTTCGCGCAGGTGGTTGATCAGCAGCATGCTGCCATCGGATACATGCTCGAAGCGCGGGTTGCTCAGGTTGGCGACGAACAGGTCGAGGTCGCCGTCATTGTCGACGTCACCCATCGCGGAACCGATGCTGTTGCCCCAGTTGCCGTCCTTCCAGAACCCGGCGATGCCCCAGCGCCGTGCCAGCTGGCGGTAGCTGCCGTTCCCCATCGAGCTGAACAGCATGTTCTCCCCCAGTCGGTAGTTGCTGATGTACAGGTCAGGGTTGCCATCGTTGTCCATGTCGCCGACGCTGACACCACGTCCCGCCTGGGATTCACCGAGCGGCGGCAGCATGCCCTGCTGCTCAGCGTTGCGCACATTGAAACCGGTAGCGCCCTCATTGCGCAGCACGCTGTCCTCCTCCATGCGGATGCCGGTCGGGGATTCGAAGTTGACGGCGTAGATGTCCAGCAGGCCGTCATTGTCAAGGTCAACCAGTGCAGCCGCTTCAGTGGCGCGGCTGTCACCGCTGAAGCCGCTTACCATGCTGAAGCGGCCGGAATTGTTGATATAGACACGGTCTGCTTCGCGTCCATTGCCAAAGCAGTACAGGTCGTTGTCGCCGTCATTGTCCAGGTCGCCCGCCACCGCACCCGCAGCATCCCCCTGCAGGCCGGATTCATCCGTGCGGTCGCGGAAGCGTCCCAGCTCGTTCATCAGCAGCACGTTGCCATCCAGCAGCAGGTCGGCGGAACCGTCCCCATCGACATCCACCCAGCAGACCCGCGCCGCGCGCTGCTTGTAGATCTCCGTGCTGATGGACAGGTCGCTGAACACGGGAATGGTTGACACCTCGCTGCCATTTGGCAGCAGGCGGCTGGTCTCGTACTTCACTGTCTCCGGGTCCAGCTTGCCCTCCAGCTTCTTGAGCTTCTCGTCCGCCTGTCCGCTGTAGCGGTCAGCGCTGTCGCCCACGAAGGCCGCGCGCAGCAGGAAACGGTAGGCAGATTCGGAATTGCCCAGCCCGATATGCGCGTTGCCCGCCTCCAGCAGGAAGGGTGCCAGCGACTCCTCTTCATTCAGCGTGAACGGCTCTACGCCGATCACCGGGGTGACGAGGTCCAGCGCCTTGTCATACTT
Source organism: Planctomycetales bacterium (assembly GCA_022646745.1). Lineage (GTDB taxonomy): Bacteria > 4484-113 > 4484-113 > 4484-113 > JAFGCY01 > JAHEFU01. Next base: position 2,749,993 of record CP060262.1, read on the forward strand.
CCCCGTGCGGTTCATGTAGCGCGCCATGTTGTGGCGGCTGTACAAGTAGAGGATGAAGGTCTGGCGCTCCGCCGGCGGCAGGTAGGGCAGCTGGCGCGGCAGGTACTTCGTGGCGTTGTTGATCGTGCTCATGCTGGTCAGGTCGCCCGTGATTCCCAGTTCAAGCTCGAACAGCTCCATGCTGCGCTTCGCATGCACAAGGCCCTCATCGACCGGCATGTCCAGGTCAAGCATGTAACGGCTGACTGCTCCGTGCGCCTCGGCGCTGCCGCCAAACTCGCCCAGGTAGGCAGCCGATGCCTTGCTGAATTCCTCACGGTCATGCATCCGCCAGGCGGAGTACAGCCAGTAGCGGAAGGCCACATGCCGCCAGTAACTGCGCGGCCAGCCCGCGAGGAACTGGCTGACGGCCTTGATCCGTTCCTCGTCATTATTGATCGAACCCAGCTCGGCGGCATCCGCCGCCGCCAGCCGCAGCACGACATGGCTGTCAGGGTAGCGCTCCAGCAGCTCGGTCGGGCGTCCCGGCCGGTTGCCACTTTCCTCATCCAGGCAGTAGGCCAGTTCGAGGATTAGCTGCGAGCGGTTCTTCACGCCGCCTGCCTTGGCTTCGTCGAAGATCCCATTGGCAGCGCCGTCCCGGCTGTTGCCGATCCTGCGGCGTTCCTCAGCGATCCAGTCAGCGCGCGAGTTCTCGCCGTTGGCCAGGTAGCTCGCACGCCATTCATGCAGCTTGGCATCAAGGAACCGGTCGTCGTCATCAATGTATTTTCCGGCCAGCTGCGCATACAGATCGGCCGCCTTCTGGTAGCGGTGCTCAGCCAGCATCGCCTCCGCCGCGGAGGAGATGAATGACAGCTCAGTGTTGCCGGCTGCCAGTTCCGCGTCAATCAGGTTGATCGCTTCGCTGCTCTGACCGCTGCGCCACAGCGAATTGATGCGCATCGCCAGGTCGGAGGATGCGCTGCACAGCAGGCAGGCGCAGGCCAGCAGGAGGGTGGGGAGGAGGCGGATTGCTTTCACCGCAGTATTTTATCCGTTGCAGGGCCATTGCTGGCAATCCCGTCCCTCTCCCGTGTTCGGCTAGAATTGTGCCGTGCGCAGAGTCATCAAGTTCGGGGGGACATCCCTCGCCACGCCGGAGCTGATCCGCAACGCTGCGGAACATGTCGCGCGCCTGGTGCAGTACGGTGAGCAGATCGCCGTCGTGTGCTCGGCCCCCGGCAATGCAACCAGCGAGCTGCTGAAGGCATACGATGCCGCCAGTGCCGGCAGCACGGACTTCGCCTCCGTCAGCGAGTTCGCATCACTCGGCGAGGAGCAGAGCGTACAGCTGATGTGCGCCGCCCTGCGCAGCTTCGACATCAGCACCCAGCCCTTCCTGCCGCGCCACAGCGACCGCTGGCCGATCATCGCCGACGTGGATGAAAGCATCCCGCTGAGCAAGGCCAAGGCCAATGAGGAACGCGCCATCACCCTGCGCACCCAGCACACCGTCGGCCGCTTCCGCCGCTTCATCCTGCCCCAGCTGCGGGTGGGCAGCGTGCCCGTGATCAGCGGCTTCTTCGTGCAAAGCAGCAGCGGCAAGGTGCTGGCGATGGGACGCGGTGGCTCCGATGTGACCGCATTCATCGTAGCCACCCATATCAGCGCTGATGAGGTCGTGATCGTGACCGATGTGCAGGGTGTGCTGAGCGCCGACCCGCGCCTGGCTGAGAACCCGCGCCTGCTGGAGGAACTCACTTTGAGCGACCTGGAGGTGATCAGTTCCGCTGGCACCCAGGTGATCCACCCACGCGCACTGAAGTACCGCAATCCCGGCCTGCGCGCCCGCCTGATCGACTACCGCGAGCTGGACCGGCTGGACAGTTCCGGTACATCCGTGCTTGGCGCCAGCGAAACCACGCTATACCGCAACCCAGATGAGCTGAGCATGCTTACACTCGTGGGTGACCTGACGGACCGTGTCGGCTTGCTCAGCGCGCTAGTGCAGTGGATGGACGAGAACCACCTGAGCCCCGCCGCAGCCTCAACTTCCCGCCGTTTCATCTGCTACTACCTGCCCAGCGGCATCGCCGACAAGGCCTACTCCAGCCTGCACGCCAAGTTGACTAAAGAGTTCCCCGAGTTGACAAACATTAGCCTCAGGGGTAATGTAGGTGAACTTCGTTTGCGCAGTTCCCGCTTTATTGATGAACCCGGTGTGCTGGCCGAGGTCACGGGAGTGCTGGCGAACGCGAGAATTAATGTCCTCGAAGTTATTACCGGATTGACGGATATTTCGATATTCATTGCGTATGGGGACATGGATAAGGCGGAGAAGCTGCTCGGCCGCGTGCTGGAGCATTTTTCGGGGTAAGCATTGGCTGTAAGAGTCGTAATCGCATCAGATGGCAAGAAGGGGCACTTCAACCAGAGCCTCGTGGCTGCGCGCATGCTCGGCGATGAGAACCCGATGGTTGTGAACCTGCGTAAGGACTTCAACGAGCTGCCCCTGCGCCTGCGCTTTGCCTCCATGGGACGCGGTGCCGTCACCCGTTCCGGTGCCCGCGGGCTCGTTGAGCGCAAGATGTTCGAGGAGCTGCCGATCGGGCTCACCACCCTCGGTAACGGCAAGCTGCCCCAGGACCAGGACCTGCGCATCTTCACAGTGTCCACCGGCACATCGGTGGCCACCGCAAACCTGGTGCTGGCCCGCATGCTGCAGGCTGATCCGATCGTCTGCATGACCCCCTCGCTCCTGCCCCGCAAGCATTTCCGCCTCAACCTGGTGCCACCGCACGACGTGAAGGACCGCGAGCACCTGCCGGAGAACATCATCGTCACCCCGGCAGCGCTGAGCTACCACGATGAGATCAAGGCCTTCGACATGGCCAACCAGCTGGCCCGCGACAACAACCTTGACCCTGATTTCGAGTACATCGCACTTGCAATCGGCGGGCCGAGCAACTCCGCCCCCTGGCGTGAGGAGACGGTGATCGAAGGCCTGAAGGAAGTGCTGAAGACGGCTGAGGTGCATGAGCAGAAGCTGCTCGTCAGCACCAGTCGCCGCACGCCGGACTGGTGCCGCAACTGGCTGATAGCCAACTACGTGGGAAACCCCGCTGTGTCCTATTTCCTGGATGCCAGCACATCCGACCTCAACCCGCTGCCCGGTTTCTTCGTGCTGGCGGACGGCGTGGTCGTGACCTGCGACAGCTTCAGCATGGTGGGTGAGGCGGTCAACAGCGGCCACCGCCCGATCGTGATCAAGGTCAACGAGCCGCCCCAGAGCGTGAAGGAAGCCGAGTTCAAGGTCGAGAAGCTTGACAAGATGAACCGCGCAGTGATGAATCTCTCGAATGAGGGACTGGTGGACATCGCCAACGATGCCTTTGAGATCCGCGGCTGCATCATCCGCCGTTCACGCCGCAAGAAGCCGAACCTGCTCTACGAGCGCACGATGGACGAAGTGCGCCAGCGCCTCAACATCCCCGAGGAAGTCCCGGTCCAGTCCTGAGCCTAGCGCGGCACCGGAATGCCGCCGATCAGGTTCTCCACGACCCCGTCGATCATGTTCCCCTCGATCTCGCTTTCGGGCGTCAGCAGGATCCTGTGCCTGAGCACAGGGGCAGCCAGGCTGAGCACCTCATCCGGTGTGATGTAGCTCTTGCCCCGCAGTGCGCTGAGCGCCTTGGCACCCTTCAGCAGCGCGATCCCGGCGCGCGGGCTGGCCCCGAGCGCGATGCTGCGGTGGCGGCGAGAGGCCCGCACGATGCTGATGATGTAATTCAGCACGCCATCCTCCACGCGGATCCCGTTGATCTCCCGCTCGATCTGCGCACGCTCATCCTCGCCCACCACCTGGCGGATGCCGGCGGCCTCGATGTCATGCGGGTTGAAGCCCTGATCGTAGCGGCGCAGGATGTTGCGCTCATGCTCCTCGGGCGGGTAGTCGATGCTGACCATCAGCAGGAAGCGGTCCAGCTGCGCCTCCGGCAGCGGGTAGGTGCCCTCGTACTCCACCGGGTTCTGCGTGGCGAACACCGTGAAGTGGCGCGGCAGGCCGTAATTCGTGCCGTCCACGGTCACCACGCGCTCCTCCATCGCCTCCAGCAGCGCCGCCTGGGTCTTGGGTGGTGTGCGGTTCACCTCGTCAGCCAGCACGAAGTCGCCGAATATCGGCCCCTTGCGGAAGGAGAACTGCCGCTCATTCATGTCGTAGATGCTGGTGCCCGTGATGTCACTGGGCAGCAGGTCCGGGGTGAACTGGATGCGGCTGAATTCGCCACCCAGTGCGCGCGCCAGGGACTTCACCAGGAGCGTCTTCGCCAGGCCCGGCACACCTTCAAACAGCAGGTGCCCGCCGGCGAACACGGTGGTCAGCATCAGCTCGATCACCTCGTCCTGGCCGACCACCGCCTTGGCGATTTCCCGGCAGAGTGACTCCGCCGCCCGCTGGGTATGCACCGGCTTGCCCGAAGGAGCCGCGCTGCCCAGGTTCAGCGGGTTGGCAGCCGCCCCGAATGCCCCGCTGGCAGCATCATGCTGCGGCGAGCGCGGGTCGTCCGATTGCATCGCACCAAAGGGGTTGCGCGGGTCCGGCCGGCCGGCCGGATGGGTGTCGTCACTGCCCCCGAGCGGATCGGGACCCTCGTATTTTCCGGAATCCTGCATCGGCTCTAGTTTAGCAGGGAAGCCCGCTCCGCCTGACAGCGCAGGCCCTGATTGCGGTTAACATATATGCCCCGTGGATGAAGTACACAACAGCAAGCAGGCGATCCCGCTCGACGCCAGTCTTCCGCCCCTGATCATCGGTGGCGGCCTGTCCGGCTGCGAGGCCGCGCTGCAGCTTTCCGCGCGTGGGATTGCCAGCGAGCTGTGGGAGATGCGCCCGACGGTGATGACCGAGGCGCATGTCTCCGAAGGCCTGGCCGAGCTGGTCTGCTCGAACTCCTTCAAGAGCGAGGACCCGGTGCGCGCTCAGGGCCTGCTCAAGCTGGAGCTGGACAGCCTCGGCTGCAAGCTTTTGCAGATCGCCCGCGAATGCCGCCTGCCTGGAGGGGCAGCTCTCGTGCTGGACCGCGAGCAGTTCTCGGCGAAGGTCACCGAAACGATTGAGGCTGATCCGCTGGTCACGCTCCGGCGTGAGCGCTTCGAGGAATTGCAGGCCCAGCTGGCAACCGGCAGGCTGGTGATCATGGCAACCGGTCCGCTCACCAGCGACGGCTTGTGGCAGCAGCTCAGCGAGCTGCTCGGCGACGGCGGCTGCTACTTCTATGACGCCACCTCTCCCGTAATCAGCACCAAGGGCATCAACCACGACGTGGTGTTTTCCCAAAGCCGCTATGACAAGGGTGGGGGGGATGACTACCTCAACTGCCCCTTCGAGAAGGATGAGTACGAGGCCTTCCGCGCTGCCCTGCTGGCTGCCGAGGTCTACCCGATCAACGCCGCCGACAAGTACCTGCTGTTCGAGGGCTGCCTGCCGATCGAGGAACTTGCCAACCGTGGCGAGGGCACGATGCGCCACGGCTGCCTGAAGCCCAAGGGCCTCGTTGACCCGCGCACCGGGCGCATGCCCTATGCCGCAGTGCAGTTGCGCTGGGAAGACGCCTTCCAGAATGCGATGTCCCTCGTCGGCTTCCAGACCCGCCTGCGCTTCGGTGAGCAGGACCGCGTGTTCGCCATGATTCCGGGGCTGGAGCAGGTGAAGATCATGCGCTACGGCCGCATGCACCGCAACAGCTACGTGGAAGCACCGAAGGTGATGTTGCCAACTTTGCAGGTGCGCGAGCACCCGAACCTGATCATCACCGGCCAGCTCACCGGGCTGGAGGGCTACATGTCGGCGATCAGCACCGGCCTGCTGGCCGGCATAAATGCCTCTCGCCTGCTCAGTGGCAACGATCCGCAGGTCCCGCCGGAGAAGAGCTGCCTCGGGGCGATGATGCAGTTCATGGTCAACCCCGGCCACAAGGAATACCGCCCGACGGCCTTCCAGTACGGCATGCTCAAGTGGCTGCCGGAAAAGATCCGTCGCGACCGCAAGGCCGACCTGATCAGGACTGAGGCGGAGGCGGCGTGGACAGCGATGGAATCGCTGGCAAGCAGATAGCAGATAGCAGATAGCAGAAAGCAGAAAGCAGAGAGCAAACTAGCTCGCATGCATTGCTCAGCATACAAACAGCGGTGTTGCCATAATCAACATCGCAATCACTTTTAACTTGCGGCTTCCTTAGTCAGGTTGTGGTGCAGCCTGTAGAGCATCCTGCAGATTTCGTCCAGCAATGCAGCGCTTGACTGCGCTTCTTCACGATTTGCCAACCCCAACTCAATGGAGAGTTCAAGCAGCGTATCCAGTTCTCTCGCGGACCCAAATGCAATTGCCACGAACCTTGCGTAGTCCCTCCTGCTGCTGCGGCCGTTTCCTTCGGCAAGGTTGGCTGGGATGGAAACAGCTGCCCGGCGCATCTGTGAAGTCATTCCATATTGTTCGCTTTTCGGGAATTGACTAGTCAGCGAGTAAATCGACTTAGCCAGCGCCATGCCTTTCTGCCAGGTCTTCAGCTTCCTTATCACTTCTGAAGGCATCAATTCACCTCTCCATATGATAAGTAATTAATAACACAAAATAGCAAAATATTCAATAATATTGTAATGTTACATCAGCCGAGTCTGCTTTCCGCTCTCTGCTCTCTGCTCTCTGCTCCCTAACCTTTCTGCCACCTCAGCAGATGCTCCCTGATCCCCCTGAACCTGTCAGGCCTGATGCTCACAACGCTTTCGCTCTTCTTCAGCACCTGTCCGGGTCTCGCGTTCTTCGGCCGGCTGAGCTGGTTCATCGGCAGGTAGCTCACGTCCGCCTCCAGCTCATTGCGCGCCTTGCTGTGGTAGCCCGCCACCAGCGCGGCCTCCTCCAGCGTGGTCCAGGGCAGCTCCTTGCCATTCGACAGCACGATCACATGGCTGCCTGGCCAGTCCCGCACGTGGAACCACATGTGCCGCCCGTTGCCAAACACCCGCAGCAGGCCGTCATTGCTGTTGTCACTCAGCCCGCAGAGGATGTCCATCCCATCACTGGAGAGGAAGCGCAGGTACTTCACGCCATGCTTCTCCAGCTTGCCGGCGCTCGTCTCCAGTGTGCTCTTGATCGCCTTGGGCTTCGCCGGCTGCTTCTGCTGAGGTAGCTGCTGGGCTTCGGCCAACTCACTTTCCGCACTGGCGATCCGCTCCTCCAGCCGTGCCCCGGCGCGGCGCAGGCGCTGGCACCAGTGCACCAGCTCCTGGGCGTTGTCATAGACGCTCCTGCCGATCGTGATCTGCCCTGCCAGTTCCGGGTTGTCCTCCTTCCACTGGCGCAGGAAGGCCGCCGCCTGCTCCGGGTCCTCGTAATCAGCACTCACCCGCAGCAGCTCCAGTGCCACCAGCTCGAACTCATCGGCCCGGCTGCTCTGCTTCGACTGCTCGCGCAGGTTGTCAAGCAGGCGCTGGGCCTGCTCAAGCTGCTGGTTGCTGCGCGGTGCCTGCTTGCCCCGCCTGCCACGCGCACGCTGCCACAGCTCAAGCGTCACGGTATTGGCATCGCCCGGCTCCACCAGCCCGAACAGCTGGCCCGTCAATTCGCCCTTCTGCAGCTGCTCAATGAACTCCAGCAGGCTCTCGAGACTGTAGTCCACCGGCAGCAGCGGCTCCAGCACCGGCCAGATGCGGTTGTCACTGCAGGCCACGCGGTTGGTGAACAGCTTTTCCATCGCGCGCTCGCCTTCCACGCCTTCCTTTGCGGCAATCTCTGCCAGTTCATCCGCCAGCCCGGCCAGCCCGCCTTCGCTGGCAACGTACTTGCCCAGCGGCGGGGGATCCGGCAGCGGTTGCCCGGTGGCGATGTTGCGCGTGCGCTGCGGGTCAAAGCGCAGCTTCTTGAAGATGCTCACGAGCATCCCGCGCTCGCTGATCAGGAAGGCGTTGGCACTGCGCCCGGCCAGTTCCTGGCGCAGCTCCTTCGTGGTCTCCGCGCCGTAGATGTCCTTGTGCTTCAGGGTGAACACGATGCTGCGGTCGTAGCCCTGCTGCGCGATGCTCACGATGCGGTAGCCCTGCAGGTGGAAGTTCAGCGCCTTGACAAAGTTCCCGTCAGCCTGCATCTCCGCCTCGGCCTCGGCATCCAGTTGCGCGATCACGGGGAATTCCTCCAGCATGCTCAGGAGCAGGCGCTGCTCGCCGTAATCGCTGTCAAGCTCCAGCACGATCGAGCGTTCGTCCAGCTGGCGCGCACGACGCAGGCGGGCCCCGATCAGGCGCGGGCCCTCCTCCTTCAGCCAGCGCTTGACCAGCAGGATGTTCACGCAGCAATGATACCCGCCAGTAGGTGCTATCATCGCGCGTGCACCGGATCGGATACCTAGCAATCGGAAGCAACCTCGGGGATAGGGCCGCCACGCTGCAGCAGGCTGTTGACAGCCTGGCTGCCGTCAAGGCGATCACGATCGAGGCCGCCAGCCACATCGTCGAGACCCCGGCCTGGGGCTACGAGTCCGCCAACAGCTACCTCAATGCCGTGCTGCGCTTCAGCACCACGCGGGTTGACGCCGATCTCGATGGGATCATTGAGCAGAGCGAGACGGAACTGGGCCGCGATCGCAGCGGCTCAGCAGAAACCTACCGTGACCGCGTGATTGACATTGACCTGATCTGGCTGGAAGGCTGGGAAGGCGAGGGCAGCCAGCTTACAGTGCCGCATCCGCAGGCGCACCTGCGGTCCTTCGTGCTGATGCCGCTGGAGGAACTGGCAGCGGATTTCCAGCTCGAAGCGGGAAGCATCGCGCAGTGCATCGATGCCCTGCCCGACGAGGATTACGACGCACTCAGCTGGCGGCGGGATCTCCTGCTGAAGCTTCCCGGTACCGCTTAGTTCTTGTCCCTGGCACAGCGGAAGGTGAAGGTGTTGAAGCTCACCGAGGGATCCTCCGGGTAGCGGTTGGCGCAGCGGATGATGTTGCGTCCGTTGCTGAACGCGCCGCCTCGCAGCACCTTCAGTTCGCCACTGGCATTCGGGTCATACGGATATGCCGCATGCGAGCTTGACGTCCATTGCCACAGCACACCAACCATTGCCAGCACTCCGTAGGGTGATTCAGCCTTCTGGTTCAGCACCAGCCGGTAGTTCAGGGAACCGCGCGGCAGGATGTCGCTTGACCAGTCATTGCCCCAGGGGTAGAGCTGGCCGTCCGTCCCACGTGCGGCCTTCTCCCACTCGGCCTCCGTCGGCAGGCGCTTGCCGGCCCAGCGGCAGTACTGGTTGGCATCCTCCCAGGTCACGCCACGCACCGGCATGTCCGCCGTGCCCGGCTCGAAGTACTTCTGCCAGTTGCCCTGCGGCTTGTAGCCGTCGCTGAGCACGAACTGGTAGTACTGCCGGTTGGTGACCGGGTACTTGTCAATGTAGAAGTCCGCCACCTCGACTTCATGCAGCGGCCGTTCATCCTCATCGCCGGCACTGGCCAGCTCGTCGGTGCCCATCAGGAACTTCCCGCCGGGTATGAACACCATGTCGCCCAGGTCAGCCGGGGTGGTACCAGCGCCGGAGTTGCCACCTGGCCCACCGCCGATGTAGAGCTGCGTGTAGTCCGGTGCCGTACTGCCGGAGCTGCCACCGCCGGGCTTGCGCCCATCACGGCCGGTGATCTGCTTGAGCGGTACGCTGTACTGGTTCTCCGGGCCGGGCAGGGTGCCTGGTGCAACCTCGCGCACTTGCTCCGCTTCCCCGCTCGTCGTCTCATGCACTGTTTCCGCAGCATCGTCCTCAATCGTTGCATCATCCTGTTCTGCAGCCCTGATCTCCTCAGGGAAGGCGAAGGCCGGGATGTCATCCCGTTCCGGCAGCTCCTCAGCGCTGTCCTCAGCTGCCGCCGGCTCTCCCGCATCAGCTCCCAGTTCCTGCACTTCAGCATCCTGTGCCTCGTTGACAGTCTCCGCCGCCTGCTGGGCCTCAGTGGCCGGAGTGGTCTCACGTGCGTCTGAGGGCAGCTCGATGTTCACGCTGTTGCCACTTTCGCGTTCCTTGCGCTCCTCGACGCGCTCCTTCAGCTCGGCCAGGCTACCCGGTGCCACATCGTCCGCGTTCGCAGCGGACTGCTGGTCTGCGGACTCGGCAGGTTCCTCGCTGGCCGCATTACCGGCAACGGGATCATCGATCTCCTGATCAGGCTGCTCCTGCGCATCTGCACCATCAGTTGATTCAGTTTCCTCCACTCCGGACTCATCCGGCTGATCCTGCTCTGCTGCAGCGGCGGAATCATCATCCGGCACCAGTTCCTCTTCATCGCTGCCAATGCCGTCCTCGATCTGCTCATTGGCTTCCTCGGCGACTTCAGCCGGCATTTCCTCGCTGCCGATTTCAGTATCCTCGCCGCCAAGCTCCCGGCGTTCGGACTGGTCCGCGGCACTGATCGTGATCGGGCCGGCAGGCCTGCTGCCACCGGGCGGGTCCATGTTCACCGGACCCAGCGGTTGCTCCGTTTCCATCGGCTGGTAGTCCGGCAGCAGCGCCGTCGGGATGATCATCGGGGACAGGTCCACCTCGCTTTCCCAGGCGGCCCAGCCAAACGAATAGAGCAAGGCCCGCAGCGGTACGGCTGGCTGCGCTTCCGCAGCAGGCACGGCACCGTCGGCACTGACTTCCGGGGCTGCATCTGCGTTGCCAGCTTCCGCTGCAGCAGCGTCTTCGTTTGCAGGCTGTGCAGCCTCCGGCGTGGCAGGCGGCGCTTCCAGCAGCCTGACATTCGCGGGGATAGAGTCCGACATCACCGTGGTCTCGGTGACCGCCGTGCTCAGGGAGCCGACATAGACCACGATGCGCGGATTGGCAACGCTCTCGCTGATGCGCACCGGCAGGGTGGCCTTCAGCCGTGGGTTGAACTGGCTGCTGCGGGATGGCTTGAACGGGTCAACCAGCTGCTGGAACAATGAGTCGCAGGGGATCAGCCAGGATGTGCCGGTGATTGCGTAATCCGGGTTGCCACCCATCAGGCGCGGATCCTGCGGTCCGCTGAAGTTGATGTTTGCATCCAGCCCGCTGGACAGCCCGCGCATCCCGGCGAGGATGCGCTGCGCATCATTGCTCACCGCGTCCTCAGCGCTGCCGGCCATCTGGCCCACCAGCACTTCCGGCGGGTAGGCCGCGCTGTACATGAAGTCATAGCGGCCGTTGGCATCGTTGTACCACTTCATGCGCAGCTCGCCATCCGGCTCGATGCCACGAGGCAGGGCGACTGCTATGAAGCCGTTGAGTGGCACGGCATATTCGCCGGCCTGCTGGGCCTCAGCGTGCATCAGTGTATCGATGTCGATCTCGATGAAACGGCGCTTGCCCGGCTCCATCAGCGGTCCGGCCCTGAGCGTGTACTCCAGGCTGACATTGCTGTCAGTGAAACTGCGCGTGAATGTACGGGCAGCCAGCGGCCTGAGGTCCTCAGGTGCCTGGGCCCGGGCCGTGCCCACCAGCAGCACGGCAAGCATCAGCGTGAATAACTTCCTCATCACCCACCATCTTAGCCGTTACCGGCCTGCACTCCCGCAGACTGCACGGCGGCCTTCCTTGATCAGTTACGCTTCTTTCAGAACAGGCTGCTGTCCAGCCAGGCCAGCACGTTTTGCAGCACATTATGCCGCTGGATCGGGTCCGGAGTGAACTGCGCCTCGCTGTAGCTCCAGCCGATCACCCACAGCTTGGCCGGCCCGTTGTTGTGGCTGTAGGTCCCGCCAAAGCCGATATTGGAATCCGGTGCGGTTTCCATGCCGTAGCTGAAGCACAGCCAGAATGGCGGATCAGCATCCGGGTAGGCCATGCCCGGGATGAAGTCCGGGTGGGTCGCACCGTTCGAGTTGATCGTGTCATAGATGATCGCACCCTGGATACGCTGCCCGATGCGGCAGGTCGAGGGCTGAAGGCCTGAGGAGCCCGCTCCGCTGTACTGCTCGGCAGCCGTCGGGTCAATCCGGATCAGTGAAGGGGTCGCACTCTGGTTCAGCAGGCATACGGGGCTGATCGGGAAACTCATTCCGCCGGCATCAATCAGTTCCTCATCAGTTGCGGTGCCGAATGCCCAGGAGAACGGGCGGCTGGATCCACCTTCCACGATGGTGTCGTTCTGCAGGTCCATGTTGTACTTGGAACTGAATCCGGGCTGGCTGCTGAAGTCGCCAGTAAATTGATGGTTCTGGCTGAGCAGCAGGGTCGGGATGCCTGCATCGAGGATGCCGAGGAAGTCCACCTTCTCATCGTCGGTCCAGTTGCGCGGCCAGTTCTGGATCGGATCTCCGGGACCGGGACCACCATGGTTCCAGATCACGACGCTGAAGCCCTGGTCGACAGCCACCTGGCTGATGCCGACACTGTAACCACCGACGACATAGCTGGCACCAAGCGTGTCCAGGTCGTCCGTCAGTGCGATGAAGTTGGCAGTGAATTCATTGCCCGGCCCAGCGCCATTCCACTGGTCGGACACCAGCAGGATGTCGGCTGCCGGATTCACGGTGACGAACTTCGTGATGGAATCAGTGGCCCCGGCATTGTCTGTCACCGTCAGCGTGATTGCCTTGAGCCCGACTGATTCGAAGATGTGCGGGAAGATCAGCTTGCCCGGATCGGTGCTGGTGGCGGTTGTGCCGTCGCCAAAGTCAAACATCCATTCCGCGATCCCGTCATCCGCATCCGTCGAGGGCCCGGCGTTGAAATTGACCTGCAGGGGGACTGCACCACTCGTCACATTCATGCTGAACTGGGCAACGGGCGGGTGGTTCAGGATGTTGATGAAGCCGACCTGGGTCTTCTCCGTACCGCTGCGGACCTCGATCTGGTGCTCTCCGAAGCTGGTTCCGGAGGGCACGCTGAAGCGGATCAGCGGGTCTGTGTAGATGATGTAGGCCTCGGAGCTGGCAACGTCCTTGCCGTCCATCACGATGATGTTGTTAGGTCCCTGGGCATCCCCGAAGTTGGCACCGGAAATCTCAAAGGCCTGCTCGCTGTAGCGCGAGTAAGGATTGATTTCAGTTATGTACGGGCTCTGGCAGGTGAACTGCTGCAGGGGGAAGGCCGGCACGCCGTTGATCCACACCTTTACTCGCCCGACCGTGGCTCCGAAGGGCACTTCCACCAGGATCTGCGTGTTGCTCCAGCTCAGGATGTTCGCTTCAATGTCGACGATTTCCATCGAAGGTGTTGTCTGGTCCGGGTTCCACTCGGTGCCGACGAAGGTCACGCTGTCAATGCTTGCATCGAAGATCCCGAAGCGCACGCCCTCGACAATGATCTGGTCGCCAACAAAGCCCTGGAAGGCGCTGAGGCTGTTCACCTGGTGCTGGCTGATGTTGACGGTCACTTCCTCGGACAGCACTCCCTCATCGCCACTGTCGTTGATGGCGCTGAACCGGTAGTACCAGGTTTCGCCGAAGTTGAGATCAAAACCGGCGCCCTTTGGATCGATGTGGCTGTACTGCTGCCCGAAGGGGATGATCGTGGCCGGATAGACCGTCGCATTGCCCTCGCCATCATCGCCGAATTCCTCGGATACCAGCCACAGGGAGCTGTCACCACGCATGGAATCCAGGATAGGCTCATTGGAGCGGTAGATGTGGTAGCCGGTGATGTCCTCGTCGGCTCCATCCGGTACCGGATCCCAGCTCAAGAGGATGCCGCTCGGCAGGCCGCTGGCATCTCGCTGGACCTCGCCAGATGCACTGCCTTGCTGCTCTGGTCCGATCTGGGGCTGGCCCTTGCCTGCATCAGGCTGCGGTTGCGATCCAGGCCCGCAGGAATAGGACAGCGCCAGCAGGCATGCCAGTGATATCAGCTTCAGGTATCTAGCAGTCATGATGCATCCTCAGTCGACCCGGTAATCAACCTCAGGCCACATCTTCTATATTACCTTTAATTAATTGAAATTAAAAAGGGCAGGGGATAGCTCCCCCGCCCTGTGGTTATCGAATGTCCCAGACCCTAAGGCAGGGTCAGGCTGCTGTCCAGCCAGGCCAGCACGTTCTGCAGGATGTTCAGCCGGCTGGCTCCCGTCGGTGAGATCTCGCTGTAGCTCCAGCCGATCACCCACAGCCGCGCCGTACCGTTCGTATGGCTGTAACCTCCGCCACTGAAGCCGATGTTGCTGTCCGGCGCGGTGGTCAGCCCGTGGCTGTAACACAGCTCGAAGGGATGTGCATCATTGGCCACCAGGCCGGGGATGAAGTTTGCATTGATGTCCGTACCGATCAGCGATGTGTCCACCGCGAGGCCCATCTGGATCCGGTTGTTGGCTATGTTGATCGCGGTCGGGACGTTGCCGGAGCTGCCCGGCCCGTTGTACTGCTCCGCGGCCGTCGTGCTCAGGAACACGCCGCCCGGGAAGGATGCGCCCTTCAGGCAGATCGGCGAGCTGGGGATGCTGTCCGCCGCATCTGAATAGGTGATGTCAGTCGGCGCACCGAACATCCAGGTGAACGGGCGGCTGCCGCCGGGTTCCTGGATGCGGTCAGTCTGCTTGGTCAGGCCATACAGCGCGGACCAGTCGTTGCCGCTGGTGTCATCGCCACTGTACTGGTGGTTCTGGCTGATCAGCAGCAAGTCGATCCCCGCGTCGAGGACGGTTCGCAGGTCCGTCTTCTCGTCCTCGCTCCAGTTGCGCGGCCAGTCCTGGATCGGGTCGCCGGGGCCGGGGCCGCCACGCATCCAGATCACGACCTTGACGCCGTTGTCAATCGCGACCTGGCCGATGCCGACGGAGTAACCGCCGGAGATGTAGTCCAGGTCCAGCGCCACGACGTCATCGCGCAGCGCCTGCACGTTGGGAACGTAGTTGTTGCCCACGCCCTGTCCGTTGTCAATGTCCTCGATCAGCATCACCTCAGCAGCCGCCAGGGCGTTGACCGTCTTCTGCTCGCTGTCCTCCTGGCCGCTGCCGTCCTCCACGACCAGCACCACGTCATAGCTGCCGGCTGCGCTGTAGATGTGCGAGAAGGTCGCATCCTCGCCCTGCAACTTGACGGCTGGCGGGCTGCCGTCGCCGAAGTCCATCGTGTACTTGGCGATCGGGCCCTCAACGTCGCTTGAACCGTTGGCATTGAAGTTGATCTGCACCGGCACCTTGCCGCTCGTCTTGTTCATGCTGAACGAGGCGACGGGCAGGCGGTCCTTCAGGAACATGTAGCCCGAGTTGCTGCGTACGCCGTTGGACTCGACCTGGATCTCCACCTCGCCGAAGGCGGTGCCCTGCTTCAGCTTCAGCGTGATGCTGGCGAATGTGTAGATGCTGTAGTTGGCCGCTGCATCCTGGTCCTGGTCATTGGCGACCACGAAGTTCGTGCCGCTCTGCTCGGTGCCGAAGTTGGCACCTTGGATCTGCAGGTTCTGGTCGAGGAAGCGCTCATAGGGAGTGATCGCCGTGATGTACGGGTCTGAATTCTCAAACAGGTCGAAGGACTGGGCCGTCAGCCCGTCAATGCGCACCTTGACACGGCCCTTGGTCGTGTTGGCCGGCACCTCGAAGGTGATCTCCGTCGGCTGCCAGTCGATGATCGTCGCGTTGATGTCGATCTGGTCGAATTCATGCGTGGTGTCGTTCCACTGGTTGCCGACAATGATCACTTCGTCAATGGTGTCGTCATATGTCCCGAAGTTGAGGCCCTCGATCACCACCTGGTCGCCGATGCCAGCAGTGGCCGGAGTCACATCCGTGATCGAATGCATCGCCACGTCCACCTTGACCTCGGGGCTGAGTGCGCTTTCATCACCGCTTTCATTGACCGCGCTGATGCGGTAGTACCAGGACTCACCGATGTTGAGCGTGAAGTCCATGTCAGCCAGCTTCGTGTAGCTCAGCTTGGCCCCGCCGCCCGGGACTGAATGGGGGAAGATCGTGTTGTTCCCGCCGCCATCGGCGAGGAAGCCGGCATCCTCCAGCCACAGCGCACTGTCGCCACGGGAAGCATCCGGGATGCTTGCTGATGACTGGTAAATGTGGTAGCCGGTGACGGCCTCGGCCGCGTTGTCAGCGACCGGGTCCCAGCTCACCTGGATGCCGGACAGCTTGCCGCTGGCATCACGCAGCAGCAGCGCGTCCAGGAAGTCATCAGTGGCGGGGGCCTGCGGCGGGTTGCCGCCATCGTTGCCAACAGGGGGATTGCCCGCGGAGCCGCCGGAGCAGGACTGGACTGCCAGTGCCAGCAGGCAGGCGATCAGGGGCAGCAGGGTAAGTCTTCTCATTGCCTTCTTCAACCTCTTAGGCTGGGATAGCCACGCGGTCGAAGCACTCCATCGGCCGCGTGGCGATTATACCTTTCTGTATTCCTCACGCACTTTTCACGGATATCCGCAGTGTTTTGATCCGGGGGTTTGAGATTCGCCCCCAAAACCTGTATACTCTGGATGTTGGTTGGTGATACACAAATCGAATTATTGGCACGGGACACTTCTTCCCGTGCTTCTGACATTCCAACTTCTCCCTCACTTTCACGAACAAATTCCATCCCCTTGGAGGCATTCTGCACATGAAGAAAGTTGCAATTCTGCAGGCTCGTCTGGACAGTTCACGGTTCCCTGGCAAGGTTCTCGCTGATCTCAAGGGAAGGCCCGTGATCGCGCACATCATTGACCGCCTCAAGGCTTCCAGTGAGCTTGATGAGGTCTGCGTGGCCATCCCCTCCGAGCACAAGGAGGACAAGCTGGCCGAGGCCCTCGCAGCCATGGACGTCACCGTGGTGCGTGGCCATGCCTCGGATGTGCTGGCCCGATATATCCAGGCCGCTTATGAAACCAAGGCCGACATCGTGGTGCGCGCCACCGGGGACAACCCGCTCGTGGCCACTGAAGTGATCGACCAGCAGGTTTCCATGCTTGCCGGTGAGCCGGAACTCGACTACGTGATCACCGAGGGTATGTCCGTCGGCCTGACCACTGAGACGTTCACCCTCAAGACCCTTGAGAAGCTGGACTTCCTCGCCAAGCATCCCGACCACCGTGAGCACGTGACGCTGTACCTGCGCCGCAACCCCGGTCCGTTCGTGATGCGCCGCCTGGATCCCCCGTCACACCTGGCCAATGCGAACTACCGCCTGACCCTGGACACGGAGGAGGACTACAAGGTGCTCTCCGCGATCTATGACAAGCTCTACAGTGGCAACAGCATCGAACTGAAGGATGTCTTCAAGCTGCTGGAGGACGACTCCGAGCTCAACCTGGCTGCCCGCCAGCAGGTTTCCCTGGCCGCCGGCTAGGAGCAATTCGACTTCAACTGCGCCGCAGGGACCGCTGTGTCCTGCGGCGCTGTGCTTTCTCGTGGGATAAGTGCGCGGGTAATGGGATACTAGGAACTGATGGCCAAACCAGAACAACCGGAGGGAGTGCAGTCCTCCAGCGTGCAGTCGGCCTACTTTGACAACGCCGCCACCAGTTACCCCAAGCCTCCAGGGGTAGTGGCTGCCATCCGCGACTGCCTCGACCAGTCGCTGACCGTCGCCCGCAGCACGCACCGTGCCCCCTTCCGCGCCGATGACGTATTGCGCCGCTGCCGGTCCCGGCTTTCCAGCTACTTCGGGGGCTCCGCAGCGGAAGAGATCATCTACACATTCAGCGCGACTGACAGCCTGAACATCGCCATCAACGGCCTGGTACCGGATGGATCACATGTGCTGGTCAGTCCGCTGGAGCACCATTCCGTAATGCGTCCGCTGCACCACCGCAGGCGGGCAGGCCGGGTGGAGTTCGACGTCCTGCCGGCTGACAGCCTGGGGTATGTCGACATCGATTCCATTCGGAGCTTGCTCAGGCCCGAAACCCGCTGCATCATCATCAACTGGGTCAGCAATGTCAGCGGCGTGATGCAACCTGCAGCAGAGATCGGCAGGATTGCCAGCGAACTCGGTATCGACTTCCTGCTTGATGCCAGCCAGGCCGGCGGTTCACATCCAATTGATGTGCAGCAGCTGGCGTGCACGGCGATGACCATGCCCGGGCACAAGTCGATGATGTCCATCCCCGGTACCGGCATCCTCTACCTTCGGCGGGACCGCGAGATCGAACCATGGCGTATCGGTGGCACCGGCCACCGCAGCGAGCTGCTCTTCCAGCCGGAGGAAAGGCCCCACCGCTATGAGTCAGGCACTCCGAATGTGGCCGGTATTGTCGGACTGGATGCGGCGATGGACTGGTTCGAGCAGACAGGCATCGAGAACATCAGCACACACAGTAAGGCCATCACCAGCTGCCTGTGGGATGGCCTGTCAGCCATTGATGGAATCTCGCTGATTGGTCCCTCGCCGCAGCATCCACGTGGCTCGGTGATCAGCTTCACTGTGGACGGAATAGACCCGATCGCATTCAGCGAGGTGCTTTCCAGCCACTTCGGCATAAGCACCCGCCCCGGACTGCACTGCGCACCATCAGCTCACAGGCACTACGGGACCTTGGACTCCGGCGGGACCGTCCGCCTCAGTGTCGGCTACTTCACTTCGGAAGCTGAAGTGGACTACTGCCTGTCCAGCATCGCTGAAGCCCTGGCTGGATTTGCCGCCAGTAGCGCTTGACACTTTCAGGCGCAGACGGGATATTTATTGTCTCCGTTGATAGTTTGTTGATAACTGTCTGCGGCCGGGTCGAGGGTTGAGTCTGTCACGCCAAAGCTGCGCCTTTGCATGCGCTGAGCTATAATCCCGGCGGCAAACTTCCCTCAGACGGGATCAATAAAGGAAAAGCGTTGGCGAAGAACGACGACAAACGGTTCATTACACCCAAGAGCGAGAATCCGTCACAGTGGTATACGGACGTGATTCTGCAGGCTGAGCTCGCGGACTATTCACCGGTCCGCGGCTGCCAGGTGTACCGACCGTACGGCTTCGCCATCTGGGAGAAGCTCAAGAAGCTCCTCAACGACCGCATCATCGCCACGGGGCATGAGAACACCTATTACCCGATGTTCATCCCCAAGAGCCTGCTGGACCGTGAGGCCGAGCACGTGGAGGGCTTTGCCCCCGAGGTGGCCTGGGTCACCAAGGGCGGCGGCAAGGACCTCGATGAGCCGCTCGCAATCCGCCCGACCAGTGAGGTGATCATCGGCGTGATGTGGGCCAAGTGGCTGCAGAGCTATCGCGACCTGCCTTACCTGCATAACCAGTGGGCCAATGTCGTGCGCTGGGAGAAGGCCACTCGTCCCTTCCTGCGCACACTGGAATTCCTCTGGCAGGAGGGCCATACCGCGCATGCCTACGAGCAGGAGGCCCGGGAGGAAACCGCGCGCATGCTGGAGCAGTACAGCCAGTTCGCCTGCGAGGACCTGTCCCTGCATGTGCTGAATGGCATCAAGAGCGACAGCGAGAAGTTCGCCGGCGCCGTTGAGACCTGGGGCATTGAAGCGATGATGCCCGACGGCAAGGCCCTGCAGAGCGGCACCAGCCACTTCCTCGGCCAGAACTTCGCGAAGGCCTACGATGTGAAGTTCCTTGCGGAGGACAATACCGAGCAGTTCGCCTGGACCACCAGCTGGGGCGTCAGCCACCGCATCATGGGCGGCATGCTGATGGTGCATGGAGATGACAAGGGACTGATCCTGCCGCCCAAGGTAGCGCCGATCCACATTGCGATCGTGCCCATCACCCGCGGTGACAACACTGACGAAGTCGTGGCGGCCTGCCAGAAACTGGCTGCCGGTCTGCGCCGGGAAAGCTACAACGGCGAGGCGATCAGCGTGAAGGTGGACGACCGAGACGGCTTCCGTCCCGGCTACAAGTTCGCGCACTGGGAGCTGCGCGGAGTGCCCTTCCGCATGGAGGTCGGCCCGCGTGACATCGAGGAGAACGTCGCGATCCTCGTTGACCGCATCAGCGGAGAAAAACGCAAAGTGGACGTCAATTATGAAACGGGTTCCATTGGCGGCGTGTCTATAGCTAAGGAACTGGATGAGTTCCAGGCTCAGCTGTATGAACGCAGCAGGAGCGAGGTGGAGTCGCGCATCATCGAGGTCGCATCCTACGACGAATTCAAGGATGTGATTTCAAGCGGTCGCGGTTTCGTCCTTGCGCCGTGGGACGGCAAGGCCTCGACTGAGGCCCGCGTGAAGGAAGAAACCAGCGCCACAACGAGAGTTATGGCGCCGCAAAAACCCGATAATGGTGTAAAATGCCTGTTTTCGGGGGATGTTGCGCAATATATGGCGTATTTCGCCAGTTCATACTAGTGAACAGTGTTAAGGAGGTTGGTAGATGAAAGTCTACTGCAATGGGTTGGTCGGAGGTCTCTTGGCGGCTGCCATGGTCTGTCTTCCGATCATGGCTTCTGCTCAGTCCACTGACGGTTACCGCTACGAGGACAAGGTGCACGCCGCGACAGCGATCGTCACTCCCTCGGTTGTCGCCGTGGAAACGCGTTTTAAGGAACCCACCCTTGACAGCGAGTACGCCTACTGGTCGTACACCCGTGGGGCCCGTCCGCTCTACGGCCTGTTCGGTTCCGGTTTCATCTACAAGGATCCCGAGTACGTGATCACGAACACCTTCATCACACAGGATGCTGAGTTCGTGCGCGTGATCCTCAACGACGGCCGCTCATTCAAGGCGGAAATCGTCGGTGAGAGTGATGCGTACAAGCTTGCCGTGCTGAAGGTCGAATGGGGTCCGGACTACAATCCGCTGGGCGTCCAGGTCGGCGACAGTGAGAAGATGAAGCTCGGCCAGCCGATGGCGATTGTCGGGAAGTCCAACAACAACCACGACACCTTCGCCACCTCCGGCATCATCAGCGCCATCCGCAAGGAGATCCCGAGCGCTGAGGGTGACCAGCCCACCAATGAGTTCATCCAGTTCGATGCGGCCTGGGAGCACACCTTCTACGGCGCTCCGATCGTTGACGTGGACGGCAAGGTGATCGGCATGGTCGATCGCAGTGTCACGGCACACGGCCTCAACCTCGGTGTGCCGATCAACGAGATCGTGTTCATGGCCGACCGCATCATCAACGGCGAGGCCGTTGACACACTGTGGGGTGTTGAATCCCAGTTCGTCAGCCCTGGCCTGCAGAAGGCTGGCTACGTGCCCTGGGAGTTCGACCTTGACGGTAACGGCACCGCTGAGCCGCTTGAGATCGGCGAGTGGGTTTCCTTCGTGGATGCCAACTCCCCGGCCGAGATCGGTGGCCTGCGTGCTGGTGACATCATCTACCAGATTGATGAGACCACGCTTGAGTTCCACTACAACTACACCCGTGCCCGCCGTGAGTTCATCCCCGGCCAGCTCGTGATCGTGCGCTTCCTCCGCAAGAACGACATGACCGGCGAGTGGGAGAAGAAGGTTGCACAGGTGCAGATCGTGGAAGACACGAGTGACGAGGATGATGAAGAGGGCGGCGACAGCGGTCCTTCCGGCAACCCCCACGGTTAAGCAAGTCCGCCGGCAGCCCCGGTTGGCCGGCACTGATCACCTGAACCTGATTTGGAGTAGGGCATGATGAAGAAACTGATTGCAATGACTGTCATCGCGGTAATGGCCTGCATGGCTGCCGCCTGGGCCCAGGATGAACCCTCGATGAGCATCGAGGACGTCATCAGCAAGGTGAAGAAGGGCGTCATCCGTGTGCAGGGCATAGAGCTCGGAGCACCGACGATCGGCAACTGGGGCGGTGGCTCAGGATTCGTGTTCGAGGTCGACTACGACACGCACACGGCCTATGCCATCACCAATCACCACGTGAGTGGCAATGCCGCCGCTTCGGCCGTGACTTTCTGGGATGGTGCCACTTACAAGGCACGCCACGTAGCCACTGAGCCCGGCATCGATGTCTGCCTGCTTGAGATCTATGACATTCCGGATGAGCGTGACCTGCCGGAAGACGAGAAGACGATCGTTCCCGTGGTGCTCGGTGACAGTGATGCGGTTCGCATCGGTGAGCTCGGCCTTGCAATGGGTAACCCCGGCGATGGCCAGGATGCAGTCAATATTGACCGCTCCAACCCTTACGAGACCTTCCTGCTGCTGACCACCGCCACCCAGGGTGTTGTCACCGGCCGTGACTGGCCGGTGGAGTTCCTGCTTGGTATCCACAGGCAGAACCGTGGTTCCCTGGGCAACCAGTACGGTACCAACTTTGACTATGCATTCCGCATGGCGACTGCCATCAACGGTGGTAACTCCGGCGGCCCGCTCTTCAACCAGCAGGGTGAAGTGATCGGCATCAACTTCTACGGTGGTTCATGGGCGCTTGGCCAGAACCAGAACCATGCCATCCCGATCAACCTTGCGAAGGACTTCGTGTTCCAGATCCTCGAAAAGGGCAAGTTCGAGAAGCCCTGGACTGGCATGGATATCCTCTTCCCGAGCTGGATCGGCCCGGATGAGTACACCGAATTCGCCGAGAAGTATCGCCCTGATTACATTGAGGTCTATGGCGTGCGTCGTGACAGCCCGGCTGCGCGAGCCGGCCTGAAGCAGGGTGACGTCATCATGTCAGTTGATGGCCAGACCTTCGCTGACCCTGAGAAGCTGCGCCTGTATATCTTCAGCCAGGAGATCGGCAACGAGCTCGAGATCACCATCAAGCGCAATGGCAAGATCATGAAGGAGCCGGTTTTCGTGGAAGTCAGTCCCAAGCGCACCTACGACGCGGAGTTCTCCGTCTAGTCAACTGCTGAGGTCATCTGATGAGGACAGTTCTTTTCACAGTATGTGTGGTTGTAATGCTGGCAGGCCAGGCCCTGGCCCAGCAGGACAGCGCGCTCAGTGTCGAGGACATCGTCAACACCGTGAAGAAGGGTGTTGTCAAGGTGCAGGGCATCGATATCGGCGGTCCAACCAGCGCAGGCTGGGGCGGCGGCAGTGGTTTCCTGTTCGAGATTGACTACGACACCGGCCTCGGTTACGCGATCACGAACCACCATGTAAGCGGTTCGTCCTCCATTTCGGCAGTGACGTTCTGGGATGGCGCGGCCTACAAGGCCCGCCTTGTCGCCACGGAGCCGGGCATTGACATTGCCCTGCTCGAGGTCTACGACCTTCCCGATGAGAGTGACCTGCCGGACAGCGAGAAGACCATTATCCCGGTGGTGCTCGGTGACAGTGACACTGTCCCTATCGGAGCACTGGGCATGGCAATGGGAGCACCCGGAGATTTCAACGACGCCATCAACATTGACCGTTCCAATCCTTACGATGCCGGCATGCTGATGCAGACCGTCACCACGGGCGAAGTGAGCGGACGTGACTGGCCGATCGAGTTCCTGCTTGGCATCAACCGCCAGGCCCAGTCCGATCTCGGCCGCCAGTACGGCACGAACTTCGACTACGCATTCAAGGTGTCCACTCCGATCAACCCCGGCAACTCGGGTGGTCCGCTTTTCAACAACAGCGGTGAAGTGATTGGCATCAACTTCTGGGGCGGTTCGTTCCAGATGGCGCAGAACTCGAACCATGCGATCCCGATCAACCTTGCCAAGGACTTTGTCTTCCAGGTGCTGGAGAAAGGTCGTTTCGAGAAGCCCTGGACCGGGATGGACATCATCTTCCCGAGCTGGGTCAGCGTGGACGAATACACTGAATTCACTGAGAAGTACCGCCCCGACTATATTGAAATCTTCAATATCCGGCGGGACAGTCCGGCCAGCCGTGCCGGCCTGAGGAAGGGTGATATCATCGTCAGTGTCGACGGCCAGCAGTTCACGGATCCTGAGAAGCTCAGGCTCTATGTGTTCTCGCAGGACATCGGCAATGAGCTGGAGCTTGTGGTCAAGCGCGACAACAAGATAATGAAGGAGCCCATCTTCGTGGAAGTGGGCGTTAAAAGGACTTATGACTCCGAGTTTTCGGTCTAATCAGGTAGGGTTTAGGAGATATGGCATGCGGGCTTTTAGCTTGGCAGTAATCTTTGCGGCGCTCCTCGCGGGGCAGGCCCTCGCGCAGGACTACGGTGCAATTGACGTAGTGGATGAGGTTCGCAACAGCGTGGTGTCAATCGACATCAACTCGCTGGCGGTGAACTATGCCACCCTCGACATGTCCACCCAGAGCCTGCTCACCAGGCAGATCACCGGCGTTGTCTACACGGAGAACGGCTACATCCTCACGGACAGCAACTCCATCGACGACGGTATCTACATCAACGTGCGCTTCGAGGACGGCCACGAGTATGAGGGTGAGTTCATCGGTGCCGACCTGCAGTACGGCGTCGGCGTTATCAAGATTGATCCCGACCCGGACCATGACCTCAAGCCGATCAAGATGCGCGGTGAGCTGTACAACTCCGACATCGGCTCCCTGCCCTATGAGCAGGGTGAGCCCGTGCTGGCCATCGGTTATTCCGGCGGCTACGGCGGCACCGTAACGAGCGGCATCATCTCCGCGATCCGTACCTTCCGCAACAGCCGCAAGATCCTCATCCCGAACATGATCCAGGCAGACTGCCCGATCAACGTCGGCAACGAGGGCTGCCCGCTGTTCAACGACAAGGGTGAAGTGATTGCATTCCATGACATCCAGGGTGGTGGCGGTGGCCTGCAGCGCATCAGCTTCTTCTCACCGGCATGGATCATCAAGCGCGTCGCTGACGAGATCATCGCCAACCATGAAAGCGAGCGTCCCGCCAACAGTGAGGATGTGGTCTGGCACCCCTGGCTGGGCATCCAGCCCTACGCCGGTTCCCAGGGTGCCTCCGGCCTGCGTGCGCAGTCCGATGACCTGAAGATGTTCTTCGGCATGCCCGACCAGTACTGGGATGTCGGTATCCTGCTCAATGACGTCTGGCGTGAGGGCCCGGCGGCTGAGTACGGCCTGCGACGCATGGACTGGCTGATGACGGTCACCGTTGTCAACCAGGATGCCAACACGGGCGAGGACACGGTCAAGACTCCCTACCAGCTGATCAAGACCGTCCAGCAGCTTGAGGTGCTGGTGTCCACCGCCGAGCGTGGCGACATCTTCATCTTCGGTGTGCTGCGCAATGGCAACATGTTCGACGTGGAGGTCACCATTGGCCAGCACCCGGCCGCGACCGCCTACCTGCCGGATGCATCGTCCGACCTGACCCGTTCCGACCTGGCCCGCATGACTGAGTACTTCTAGGCCGGAACTCCAATTCCGAAATGAAAGGCCACCCTGCGGGGTGGCCTTTTTTGTTTCTGTCCACACGTATGCAGAACCGTTCGCCGATATACAGAGGTGAACCTTCGAGTCGATCTGGAGGCAGCAGTAACGAATCACTGCTGAGTTGGCGTTGGTCCGCACCAGCTGAAGCAGGACACCATGGATGGGTGGGGTACTGCTGCTGGCTGCGGATCTGGCCCGGGGAGACTGGTGGTTGCCAGACTGGACTGGCCTATGAGGGCTTCAGGCGCTCGATGCGGTCGGGCAGGGTCCATGACAGCACGGTCGCCACGAGCATCAGTGCAGCACAGATGAACAGCAGGCCGGCAAACGAGAAGCGGAAGGCCTCAATCGGCACATTCTCAGGATTGAGCAGCGCTGACTGGAAGGCCTGCAGGTAGGCATGCCCATCGGTGCCGCTGTTCACGAGGAAGGCGGAAAACACCAGCGCACCGCCGCTGGCCCCCATCAGGAAGCCCACGTTGCGTGTCAGTGAGTTGACGCTGGAGGCCTTGGCCTGCTGCTCGTCTGGCACGGTGCTCATCATGGTGGACATCGCCGGAGCATTGAACAGGCCGCCACCCAGTCCCAGCAGCACGATGCCGGTTGACAGGAGCGGCATGCTGCCGAGCTTCAGCCCGTATGCCATGAACACCATTGCCAGCATGTTGCTGATCAGCCCTGCCAGCAGCGGCTTGCGCAGGCCGATGCGGTCCACCAGGCGGCCGGCCAGCGGTGCGCTGAAGAAGGTTGCCAGCAGCGACAGGCCCAGCAGGCGGCCACTTTGAAGCTGGTTCAGCCCGAGGTAGTCCTCGAGGTAGTAAGTCGTGAAGATCAGCCAGACCTGCACCACGAAATTGTTGAGCATCAGGCCCAGCGCGCAGACCCAGAACGGCCGTCGCCGGAAGATGGAGTATTCGAACAGGGGAGTCGAGCCGCGCTCTGCGGCGATGAACACGGCAATGCAGGCCAGCCAGGCCGGGCTCAGCCAGATCAGCAGGCTGCTGGCCAGGTTGCCCTTGAAGCATTCCGCGATCACGGCGAATCCGGCCATCATCCCGAGCCAGCTGATCACCGACAGCGGGTTGAATGCCTGGCGCTCGCCAAGCACGTCGTCAGGCAGCGCCTTGAGGCCGATGAACAGCCCGAGCAGCTGGATCGGCACCTGCACCCAGAAGATCCACTGCCAGCTCGCATGGGCGCACAGGGCACCCGCCAGCGGGAAGCCGATCAGCATGCTGATCGCCACCATGCCGCCGGTCATGCCAAACGCCATGCCGCGTTTCTCGCCGGGGACGTAGCGCGTGATGATCGCACTGAACAGGGCGAACACCATCACGCTGCCCAGCGCCTGGATCACGCGGTAGCCGACGAGGTAGGCGATGCTCGTGGTCGGCGCCATTGCGCACAGGATCGTGCCCACGAGGTCAATCAGGAAGCCGCTCACATAGATGCGCTTCAAGCCGTACTGCGTTCCGAGCCTGCCTACGATCGGCAGCATAAAGGTTGTCGTCACCAGGTAGCTGAGCAGTACCCAGACGGTGCTGTTGAGGTCGACGTGGTAGACGCGGGACAGGGTGGGCAGTGCCACCCCCACCATCAGACCGCCGAGTGGCCCGAGGAAGGTGCCGATCAGCACCACTGAGAAGATGCGCCAGGGGAATTTCGCGTTGCCTGCGGAATCAGTCACATAGCCCTCCGCTTTGGATCGCGGAGATTATAGGCTGTGCAGGCATGGAATGTTCTGATTTGGCTAGAAGCCGAAGTCGTCCCGCGAGAACAGGCTCCAGAACGGGATCTGCTCCTTCTCGAAGGCCTCGTCAGCGCCCTGTTTGCGGTTCAGCACCGCCATGCAGCCGATGATGTTGAAGCCTTCCTCGCGCATGCTGGTCAGCATCTCGATCACCTGACCACCGGTGGTCACCACGTCCTCGATGATCAGCAGGCGGTCAGTCTTCTCGAAGCTGCCTTCAACCTGGGCTGCGGTACCGTATTCCTTGGCGGCCTTGCGGATGAACACGCAGGGAATGTCCGTATGCATGGAGAGGGCCGTCACCATCGGGATGCCGCCGAGCTCGACGCCGGCCAGGCGGTGGGTGTCAGCCGGGACCAGCCGTGACATGTGGTGCGCCACGCTGTGCATGATGGCAGGCTGTCCCTCGAAGCGGTACTTGTCGAAGTACCAGCGGCTCTTCTGGCCGCTGCGCAGAGTGAATTCGCCCTCCAGAAGAGCGATTTTCTTCATCTCCTCGATCAGTTCCGCGCGTGATAGATACTGCATTCGGACCCTCCGAGGCGAGTATAGCAGCAGCCCTGCCTCGCCGCCCGCGGCCGCTGCAAATAGGCTAGAATTAGCGCGTGAAGATTGCTCTTGTGACCGGCAGCGCGGGGGACACGCATTGCGGTGTCGGGGACTATACCTACGAACTGGCCCAGCACCTGGCCCTGGATGCCGAGGTGCACCTTTACTTCTCCAGGGACCATGGCCCGGTCAAAAAGCCCTATGAGAAGCTGCATTCGCTGTTCCTGCATCCGCTGGACGGTTTCAGCATGCTCAGCCTGCCGGCCATCAAGAAGGAGCTGGTGAACGGGCAGTACGACATCGTGCACATCCAGTACCCTTCCAAGGGCTTTGGCAAGTCGCTGCTGCCAGGCTACCTGCCGGAGAACTTGGCCGGCATGAATTCGCGTTCACGAATCGCCGTCACCCTGCATGAGTGGTCCACCAGCCATCCGCTGCGCAAGCTGGTGATCGACCAGATGATCCCGCGCACCGACCTGTTCTTCGTCACCAATGAGGCGGAGATGATGGCGGTCTCGAAACGCACGAAGGACCGCACGATCATCGCCATCCCGGTTGGCAACGTGCTGGACAGCCAGCGGGAGCTGGCCGATGTCTGGAACGAGGCCGAGGGCAAGCCGCTGATTGGCTGGCCTGAAGTGCAGGGGCCCGCCACTCGTGAACCATGGAGCATCTTCCACTACGGCCTGCCCGCAAAGGGCAAGGGCTTCAAGAAGATGCTGGAAGCTATGCATGTGATGCGCGAGGCCGGCAAGAAGCCGATCCTCTACCTCGGCGGTGAGTTCCCGGAGGGCAGTAGCCTGCGTGAGCACGTGCTCGGGCTGATCACTGAGTTCGAACTGACGGACGCCGTGGTGCGCGTCGGGCATATCCCGCAGGACAAGCTGGCGCAGTTCGCCACCCGCTGCATGGTCGGCGTGTTCCCCTTCGCCGAGGGCTTCTCATCCAAGCGCTCCAGTGTCGCCAGCATTTCGCACCTCGAGCTGCCGCTCGTGGTCGGCCACGGCAGCACGGAGGAGCATCCCTACTATGCCCCGGATGAGAACAATCCGACCTCGCTGGCCGTCATGCTGATCGACCTGCTGTCGGGCAGGCTTGAAAAGGAGTGGAATGAGGTGATTGCGCGCCAGCGGGACTTCGCCAGGCGCTTCAGCTTCACCAATGTGGCCTCCAGCCACCTGGACATGTACAACAAGATCCGCAAGCTCGATACATGAGCCGGCGCCTGCTTGCAGTGCTGCTCGGCCTGGCCTGCCTGCTTGGCGGGCGTGCTTCGTTCGCGCAGGAGGCGGACTGGATCCGCTTGCCGGACACAATACCCGATATACCGCGCAATGAGCGCATGGCCGTGCTCAACCCGGATCCTGTCAACACCTCATGGGCTGAGCCGGGACACCATCCGCTCGGCATCCACCTTGACAACTATGAGCTGACGCGCCAGCAGGTGGAGGTGGCACGCGAGACCGGCTGCCGGCTGGTGCGCCTCAGCATCCCGATGGAGGCCTTCCAGGGCGAGGCTGACGAGGACTGGGCGATGCTCGACCAGGTTGTCAGCCGGCTCAGCCGCGACGGCTTCGAGGTGCTGCCGGTGCTGACAGCAGTCAGTGCCAGCCGGGACTTCTACACCGACTTCTGCCGCCAGATTGCCGAGCGCTATGGCGCGACCTTTGACAACTACCAGATCCTTGACGACATCAACTTCAAGATCGGCATCCAGAGCAAGGACTACATCGAGCTGCTGAAGTACAGCCGCGAGGCGATCCGCACGGTCGACCCGGATGCACGCATCGTCTGCGCCGGCATCCGCGGCTCCGACCTGACCTTCCTGCAGATGCTGGAGGACGGGGGCGGGATGGACAGCATCGACGTGCTGGCCTTCAACCTGTTCCCGCCGGCGGATGGCATCGAGCACATCTCGCGCCGCACCCGCTCGCAGCATTCACTGCTCTACATGCAGGAGATCATGGAGTGGTGCCACGCGCGCGGCAAGCCGGTCTGGGTCACCTCGCTCGGCTTCAGCACCAGCTACGACATCACCGACATCGGCGTCGACCAGGTGCAGCAGGCCAGCGCCTACGCGCGAGCCGTGCTGTTCCTTGGCTGGCTCGGGGTGGAGCGCATCATCATCGCAGCCATCCAGGACAGCGATGCCAGCATGCTGCGCCCGGCACAGTGCTGCGGCCTGATTGACGGCATGGGCAACTACAAGGCCAGCTACTTCGCGCTGCGCACATTGAACCAGACCATCCAGAATGGCTACCAGGTGCTGCCGGACTTCCGCTACAGCGTGCAGATCTTCGAGCAGCCCGAGGCCTATGACGTGCTGATGTCGCAGGAATTCTCCAGCGAGCTGGACATCAACCCGATCCAGTCCTTCCGCGTCTATCCGGACCCGCGCGACCTGTTCGGCTTCTGGTTCTACATGCCGGAGGAACAGCAGTACCGCCTGATATATTGGATCAGCTCCGATGCAGTGTTCGCCCGCAAGCTGTCGCTGACCATCAAGCCGCGAGTGCTGGAACCCAACCTGCGCTACCAGTTGCTTGATGTGGGGACGGCCCCGGTGGAAGATGAGGGAGCGCGTAATTTCCTGAGGATGCAGTTCCTTCCATTGAGCTCGATTCCGTCCGTCCTGCAGTTCGAGGTGAATGAAAATGGCCGCTAGGCCCCGCATTGCGCTGGTGCATGACTGGGTCACGACCTTCGGCGGAGCCGAACGCTGCCTGATCCTGCTGCACCAGATGTTCCCGGAAGCCCCGATCTTCACACTGGTGCATGACCGCTCCACCTCCCCGCCGGAGCTGGACAATGCCACCATCATCACCTCGCCGCTGCAGCGCCTGCCCGGTGCCACGCGCAACTGGCAGCGCTACCTGCCCCTGATGCCATACAGCATCGAGCAGCTGGACCTGCGCGGCTACGACCTCGTGATCTCATCCAGCCATGCCGTTGCCAAGGGTGTGCTGACCCACAGCGGCCAGCGCCACCTGTGCTACTGCTACACCCCGATGCGCTACGTCTGGGACCTCTACCAGACCTATCTCGAGCATACCCGGCTCAGCCCGCTGGCGGGCAAGGCCTTCCGCTGGAGCGCGCACTACCTGCGGATGTGGGACCTGCAGAGTGCGCAGCGCGTTGACAAGTTCATCGCGATCTCCGGCACGATCCAGCAGCGCATCCGCCGCATCTACGGCCGCGAGGCCCCGGTGGTGTTCCCGCCTGTTGACACCGACTACTTCGTGCCGGACATGCACGGCCAGCGCGACTATTACCTCGCGGTCAGCCGCTTCGTGCCCTACAAGCGCCTGGACCTCGTGATCGAGACATTCAACAACCGCCAGGAGAAGCTGCTGGTGGTTGGCGACGGCCCGCTCGGAGGCCGCATGCGCAGGATGGCGAAGCGCAATGTCGAGTTCATCGGCGCGGTCAGTGACGAGGAACTGCGTGTGCTGTACCAGAACTGCCGCGCACTTGTGTTCCCCGCCGAGGAGGACTTCGGCATCATCCCGGTGGAGGCCCAGGCCTGCGGCCGCCCGGTGGTGGCGCTTGGCAAGGGTGGCACGGCGGAGACCGTGGTGGACGGCGTGACCGGTGTGCTGTTCCCGGAGCAGACCCCGCAGGCGCTGGACGGCGCAATTGACGCACTCGAGCGCGGCAGCTTCGACAGCGCGCGCATCCGCGAGCATGCCCAGCGCTTCGACAAGAAGGTGTTCGTTGCCAAGATGCAGGCCGCCGCGCGCTACCTGCTGGAAAGCTGAAGCGGCGCTCCCGCTCTGTTACAATCGGCTCAGGTCCCGCTGCGGCGGGACGGGGAGGAGCGATGCACCGACTGCCAGCAATCTGCCTGCTTGTGATGCTTGCCTGCACTGTCATGGCGCATGCCGCGGCTGACTACGACGGCTGGTGGCCGGATCCCTACGAAGTGGCGGATGAGCAGCAGCAGGCCGAGCGCAACCAGCGCAACGATGAACTGACACCAGAGCAGCGCCGGGCCCTGCATGAGTACCTGGCCAAGCATGCCGATCGTGATGGCGATGGCGATTTCGATGCCGACGACATCCAGCAGTTCGAGCGCACCGGTGAGCTGAGCATGCTGCGCGACGGTGACCTGATGGGCGGCTACTTCGGCAGTGGTGATGAGTTCATCCGCGACGGGGTGGAGCATGAGGTGAACGGCGGGCGCTACCTGCGTGATTCGATGAACCATGAGCAGCGCCGGGATAGCGATAGGGCAGGGGATGGTGAGCGCGTTGCCAAGCTGGACCTGTTCGGCATGCGCGGCTTCCTCAGTGACGAGGGCACTTACTCGAACCCGAACGAGGATGCCGCCACCAGCCAGTTCATCCACTGGCGCCTGCAGGTGGCCCAGCTGCTGCCGGGCTATATCCCGCCGGCGGACTACACCGAGCTGCTGCAGAAGATTGAATCCGAAGGGCAGGGCAGTGACAAGCCGAAGGATGAACCGAAGCACCAGCCACGGAAGGATGACAACGACCCGACCGTGTGGTGGTAGGAGGTCCGGCGCGAGCCGGGCTCTGGCCACAGGCCTGGGGCCTACTCAAGTTCTGTCTCAATCTCAATGGCACCGAACAAAGGCCTGCGCCCAGAGCCCTGCGGCCTTATACGCCTGTGCCCAGCTCCCAGTGGCCAGAAGAAAGCAATGAGCAATGAAGACGGAGCAATGAGCGTGAAAGGCAGCGAGATGAGCTCCGCCTGAGTTTGACTCATTGCTCCCTACTCATTCTTCATTACTCCCATGTTAATTTATTTGACTGATTTTCCCTACAAAGGATAATACCTAACATCAAGCGCTTGATTGGTGCTGTGCCGGGCAACCAGCATGGCAGGCCGGATGGACTACGACGCCCGGCCGGGGATTCCCAGTCCCGGAGGCACTGCGAAGCTGTGCCATTGGAGCTGCGGCGCAAGCCGCACAACCGAGGCCAAGCTGTTAGCTTGGCTGGAAGGCGATGAGCAATGACGAATGAGCAATGAGCCTGACAAGGATCGGAGATGACCTCGACCGCCAGAATTTTCATTGCTCACTCAACAAAACTCATTGCTCGACGGAGTGCCGGTTTATCCGGCGTGGCCATGTGGCCTTCGGGCCACACTCCGGATCCTTTGGAGGTCTGGCGGCAAGCCAGGCGCGGGGGTCTAGCGCAAGCTCGGCTCGGAAGTCTGACGCGAGTCAGGCACGTAATCCAGGCTGCAAGCCTGGCAATCAGGCAATGAGGATTGAGCAATCAGCAATGATCCTCGGGGGTGACGAGAAGGAAAAACACAAGCTATCTGAGCAGTGCAAACACTGAATGAGATCCGAATTGCAGCATGAACTCATAGCTCACTCTTCATCACTCATTGCTAACTGCCCACTGCCCACTGACTACGGACCACTGTCCCCCCGCGCCAGCGGGCAACTCTGCTCATCCCCCATCCCCCATCCCCCATCCCCGGATTTCCCCCTCCCCCGACCGACTTTCCACCAGTGCTATTATTCCGGCATGCTGTACCGCAGGATCATCCTCAAGATGTCGGGTGAAGCTCTCAAGGGCAACCTTGATTCCGGCATCGCGCCAGGTGAGCTGACCCATTACGCCGCCGAAGTGCGCAAGGTGCTGGAGACCGGCGCCCAGGTCGCGCTCGTGATCGGCGGTGGCAACATCATCCGCGGCGCGGAGATTGCTGAGAAGGGCATGGACCGCGCCAACGCTGACTACATGGGCATGCTGGGCACAGTGATCAACGCGATGGCTCTGCAGGATGTGCTGGAGCAGAGCGGGGTCTACACCCGCGTGATGTCAGCCATCCACATGGAGGCGGTGGCCGAGCCCTACATCCGCCGCCGCGCAATCCGCCACCTTGAGAAGGGCCGCGTCGTGATTTTCGCGGCCGGCACCGGCAACCCCTACTTCTCCACCGATACCGCCGCCGCCCTGCGCGCCTGTGAGATCGGGGCGGACGTGTTCATCAAGGGCACCCGCGTGGACGGCATCTACACCGCCGATCCGGAGCTGGACCCGACGGCCCGGCGTTACAGCGAACTGAGCTTCCAGGAAGCGATCGAGAAGAACCTCAAGGTGCTCGACGGCCCGGCCTTCGTGATGTGCCGTGACAACAACCTGCCGATCGTCGTCGCCGACGTGACAACCCCCGGCCGGCTGGTCGAGGTGGTGCAGGGGCATGGCATCTGCACCACGGTGCGCAATGTCGAGCGCAGCAGCATGGCCTGATCACCGATAATAGACATATGCACTTCGAGCGCTGCACGGTAACCGCCAACGAGGAATACGGCCCGGGACACTGGGTCATCTCACTGCGCTCCGGGCAGGACCTGTCCGGCATCCAGGCCGGTGAATTCCTCAACCTGCAGTGCGACCCGGAGGACAGCTGGTCGCTGCTGCGCCCCCTGTCAATCCTCGGCGTGGACCTCGCTGCCAACACGATGCTGGTCTACTACAAGCACCTCGGCCGCATGAGCCGCGCGCTGTCCAGCGTGCAAGCCGGAGAAGCACTCAACGTGCTGTTCCCGCTCGGCGGCCGCTTCCCGGTTGACATGTCGCACCGGCGCATCGCCCTGATCGGCGGTGGTGTCGGCCTGGCCCCGCTGCTGTTCCTCGCGAAGCAGCTCGAGGATAGCGGGATGGAAATCGATGCCTACTTCGGCGGAGCCTCGAAACCGGACCTCGTGCTGCGCATGCTCGAACCCTACAACTGCAACATGATCCTGTCCACTGACGACGGCAGCCATGGCTACCGTGGCAACTGCGTGGACTGCTACTTTGACAGCGGCCGCAGCCACGATGCGATCTACACCTGCGGCCCGAACCCGATGATGAATGCGCTCAAGGCGCGGCTGGATGGCAGCGTGCCCTGCTGGGCCAGCCTTGAGGAATACATGGCCTGCGGTGTCGGTGCCTGCCTCGGTTGCGCCACGCATATTGACAACGCCGACAAGCGTGCCAACGAGACCGTCTGCAAGAAGGGCCCGGTGTTCGACCTCTCGAAGGTGGTGTTTCACCACTGATGCTTGAGCTGGATACAGGCAGCGCGGAAGCGACACAGCGCCTGGCCGGCCGCATCGGTGAGCTGGTGGCCGGGCCGCTGCTGATCCTGCTCGTCGGCGACTACGGCACCGGCAAGACCACCTTCGTGCAGGGCCTGGCCCGCGGGCTCGGTTTCGAGGGCGTGGTGCGCAGCCCGAGCTACAACATCATGAAGAAGTATGAGGGCGGCCGCCTGCCACTGGTGCATGCCGACCTGTACCGTACCGGCAGCCAGGCTGACATCGAGGAGCTCGGCCTGATCGAGGAGACGGGCGAGGGCATCCTCGCGGTGGAATGGCCGAAGACGGAGCTACCGCAGCAGATGGGCATGCCCTGGCTGCGCATCGAATTCCGGCAGGGCAATGGCGATGCCGACCGCCGCACCCTGCTGCTGAGCTGGGAGAAAGAGGTTGAGACCGTGATCGGGGGGATGCTCGGATGATCCTGTGCGTTGACAGTTCCGGCATCGGGGTGCAGTTCAGCATCGCTGAACCGGACGGGCATGAACTGGCAACGGTGCTCGCCGCACCGCGCTCTGAGCTGTCACGGGACATGAGCGCGATGTTTGCCCAGGTGCTGGACGCGGCCGGGATGCAGGATGGCACAGCCATCAAGCGGATCGTGGCCGGGCAGGGGCCGGGCACCTTCATCGGCACCCGCGTGGCCCTCAGTTTTGCCAATGGCCTGGCCGCAGCCGGCGGATTGCCGGTGGCCTCGTTTGACAGCCTGGCGGCCCTGCGCCTGACCGTCGGAGATCCGAGCGCGATTTCCGTGCGTGATGC
Organism: Planctomycetales bacterium; assembly: GCA_022646745.1. Classification (GTDB taxonomy): domain Bacteria; phylum 4484-113; class 4484-113; order 4484-113; family JAFGCY01; genus JAHEFU01. The sequence continues at coordinate 2,785,206 of CP060262.1, forward strand.
GCGCCGCGGGCAGTTCTACGTGAATGATGGCGGGGAGAGCCGCATCATCGATGAGGAACAGCTCGTTGCCATCGTGGCGGAAACTACGTACATCGTCAGTGATGCCGTACCGCCCGAGCTGCATGCCGATCGTTCGCTGGCACATATGCAGGACCTGCTGGCCTTCTGCACGGGTCGGCTGGGCTGGCTGGAGCGCACGGCACCTAAGGCCATGATCGCCACCGCCGAGCCCTGCGAAGACGGCTATGCCGAGCCGGTTTACCTGCGCGATTACCTCTGATTGCACACCGATTCACCACATCGCGGCGGGCAGTAGAATTAACACATGGCTGCTCTCAACTTCGCTGACAGACTGAGTGAGCGGATCCGCGCGAACAACTCACGCGTGGTGGTGGGCCTTGATCCCAATCCGGCCAAGTTCCCCGTCGAACTGAAGCAGGCCTGGGAGCAGGCATCGGACAGGGCAGCCCGCGCTGAAGTGGTACGTGAATTCTGCGATACCGTAATCCGTGCCAGCCAGTCCGTGGCCTGCGCCTTCAAGCCGCAGATTGCCTTCTTCGAGCAGTTCGGCAGCGCCGGCATCGCCGTGCTGGAGGAACTGCTGAGGGCCAACCCCGACAGCATCTTCATCATGGACTGCAAGCGCGGCGACATCGGCTCCACAGTCGAAGCCTATACAAAGGCATACTTCGAGCTGCCCGGTGAGCCGGCTGCCCCAATGTCCTGTGCTGCGGTGACGCATAACCCCTACCTCGGGCTGGACAGCGTGCTGCCGTACTTCCCGTACCTCGCCGAGGACCGCGGGATGTTCATCCTCTGCAAGACCTCCAACCCCAGTGCACTGGACTTCCAGGACCGGCTGGTGGATGACCGCTCGCTGTACCTGATCGTCGCAGAGCAGATTGAGCTGTGGGGCGAGGAGTTCATCGGCGAGTGCGGTTTCAGCTCAATGGGGCTGGTGGCCGGGGCGACGCATCCCTACGACGGTGAGGCGATCCGCAATGCTGCGCCGCATGCGCTGTTCCTCGTGCCGGGTATCGGCACCCAGGGCGGCAAGGTGGATGACGCGCGGGCCTTCACTGATGAGAATGGCAACGGCGCGGTGTTCAACTTCAGCCGCAGCGTGATCTACCCGCAGCTGCACGGCCCCTTTGCTGAGGACCAGGGTGGCAGCGGTGATTTCGCGAGCATGGTTAAGCAGGCCGCCGACTTCTACCGTAAGGCGCTCAACTCCTCGCTGGGCTTCTAGGTCTGACTCATCCAATTCTCCGTGACTGCACGCCTACGCATGTGCGCGCAAATTCGCATCTACAAAATGGGAACTGAGTGAGGTCGGATGGGCTTGATTACAGGCCGAGCAGGCTGCCGGCCTTGTCCAGGCCACTGGAGACATAGGCACGGATCTTGACCGGGCCGGTGAAGGTGCCGGCGTAGTAGCTCAGCTGCACCTGGCCGCTGGCGTCCGTGACCGGGTCGATCACCTGGATCTGGCCGTTCTGCTCATCGAGGAACTCCACGCGGATCTCAACGCCGCTGAGCGGCAGGCCGTAGAGGTCGGTGACCTCGGCCACCAGGTTCAGCTCGGACACGCCATCCGCCGGGACCACGGCACCCTTGCGGGCCAGGCCGGCGCTGAACTGGTTGTTGTAGAACAGCTCGATGTGCGCCCCGGTGCTCTTGACCAGGGTGAAGTTGAAGCTCTCGGTCAGGCCCGTGCTGGGCTCGATCAGGGCCACGCTCAGCACACCGGGCTGGCGGCCGCTCATCACGTCCACGCTGAAGTTGCCCTGCGCATCTGTGGCCTTCTGCTCAATGATCAGCTGGCCCTCGCCGGCCTGGATCACGGGCAGCAGGGGCACGCCCGGTGCCGGGCTGCCATCCGCATGGGTCAGGCGCGCGCTGAGGGTGGAGATGCTGCTGCCGTCCGCGGCCAGCTGGTCGGGGAAGGCGTTCATCTGCAGGCGGTAGTAGTTCGCCGCGCTGGACTGGCGGTCCAGGTAGAGCTGGTACTCCTCAGGCGTGACGAGCTGCAGGTTCAGGTAGGTCACGGGAGCGATCGGGATCTCGATCTCGCTGCTCAGCTCGCGCTGGGCGACATGGAAGCTGATCCTGGCTGAGGTCGGCAGCATACCGCTGCGGTAGTCGAAGCTGGCCAGTCCGGCTTCATCTGTGACAGCCGTGGTGGAGGCGAGGAAGCCACCGCCGTCGGTCACACGGGCTTCAACAGTCTCACCGGCCAGCGGCTTGCCGTCATTGACCAGCATCACCTGGATCTCGCTTTCGCTGCGGCCGTCGTTGGGGAGTGCTTCGGGATAGGCGTGGGTGAGGATCGCGGTGCCCTCAACCTGCTCGTGGTTCGGGAAGAAGATATTGCCGATCAGGGCCAGATCGAAAAGAGCAGAAGCCGGCGCCACCATGACCAGCATGATGACTGCTGCAATTCCTGCTGTCTTCCACCCTGTCGTTTTCATATCTCGCTAACCTACACTAACTTATTCGCCGGTGGGACACTCTGATTTTAAACCCTTTATAACTATAGATACCTCATTTCCCGCAAAAATTCCGGCGGGCATGGCATTCCACATCGAATCTCCACAAATGAGAGTGATAGGCATTTCGCATACACGCGCGTGATAAGCTTCAGGCTGATCTCCCGGAGTCAGTCATGGAAGCCTATTCCGCCGTCAAACTGCTGCATGTCACCTGCGCGCTCATAAGCATCAGCGGCTTCATCTACCGCTTCGTGCTGCTCAAGCACCGCGTGGACCTGAAGGCCAAGTTCACCACGAAGGTGCTGCCGCACATCATTGACACCGTGCTTTTGGGCAGTGCGGTCGGGCTGATCATCATGGGGCCCTTCGACCTGCTGAGTGAGCACTGGCTGCTGGCTAAGATCGTGCTATTGGTGGCATACATCGGCTTCGGCATGAAGGCGCTCAAGCCCAAAATTGACGACGAAGTACGGCGCAAGGCCTTCAACGCTGCCTGCATCTGCATCTTCCTGATCCTCTGCCTGGCCTTCGAGCACCTGTTCCGTGTCAACAAGGGCGACCTGCTTTCCAACGGGGCGCAGAAAGCCACGGTGGTTGAAGAGTACGACCACAGCAAGGGCAAGGAGTAGGGGACTCAGCCGTCCGCGAGCAGTTCGCAGACCCGCTGGATTTCTTCCTCAGTGTTGTAGATATGCGGCGAGAGGCGCATGCCGAAGCGCGGACGGTTGTCGTGGTGCACAGCGGCCTGCTGCAGCTTCGCTGACATTGCCTCGTGATTTCGCAGGCCGATTGCAATCGTGCCGCCTTCCACATCCGCGCCCTGCGGCGTGTTGACAACATGCCCATTGGCGAGTGCCGCCTCACGCAGCATGCCCTTCAGGGCAAGGTTGTGGCTGCGGATCGTTTCCATCCCGATTGCCTGTGTGCAGCGGATTGCGGCACTGGCGATCATCGCCGGCTGCGGGACAGGTGTGCCGCCCATGAAGCGCCAGGCGTTTGCGCTGTAGCGAAAGTCGTGGATATCCATTTCAAAGGGGTTCTCATGGCTCCACCAGCCGACGTCCACGGGCTGGCACTGCTGGAGCATCTCCTCCGAGGCCCAGAGGAAGCTCGCCCCCTGGCCGCCGCAGAGCCACTTGACGCTGCAGCCGAGCACGAAGTCAGCATCCCAGGCGGGGATGTCAATCGGCACCACACCGACTGACTGCGCGATGTCAACGACGGAAATGATCCCGCGCTCGCGGCAGACCCGGCAGATTTCGGCAACGGGGTTCAGGTAGCTGTTGTTGCTGCAGGAGTGCATGATCAGCGCCAGTTTCACGTCGCTCGTGAGTGCGGCATCCCAGCGCTCGAGGCTGGTCACGCCATCCTCGTCAGCGAGGAAGCGCGGCTGCCAGCCGAGATGATGGGCCACCTGCTGGGCGGCATAGCTCATCGAGGGGAAGTCCATTTCACTGAGCAGCACCAAGCTGCGCCCATTGCCGGGCAGGGCCGGCATCAGCTTGCATAGCCCGCTCGACAGGTTGGCCTGCATGCAGTAACTGGCGGCATTGCCACCGAGCAGGCCGCTGAGCGCCTTGTGGAAGCCCTCGATCTCACGCAGCCACAGCGGCCAGGAATTGCAGCCGCCTTCGGCCCAGTGCCCGATGAACAGGCGGCTGGCGCGGCGCGCCCGCTCGGAGAGGCAACCCACGGCGTGGTTCAGCAGGTAGGTACCGGCCGGCACGTCGAACACTTCGTTGCCAACATGGCGCTTGTGCGTGGCCGGGGACTGGGTCGCTGGATCGTTCACAGGGCGATTATACGGTGTGTAGCTCCAAGAGCTACAGGGCCCTGTTGCTCTCAGAGCAACACTCCGCCCGGCTAGCACCATAGGTCCGATGGAGGCCAGGCAGTTTGCCTGGCAGACGCCAAGCTTACAGCTTGGCCTCCGACTGAACAGCTTCGCAGTGCCTCCGACTGCCGAAACCGGAAACCCGCAACCTGAAACCTGTTGTGCGACTTGCGCCGCGCCTCCTATATCAGCTCGAACTCGCTGGTGAAGTGGCGCAGCACCGGGGTCTCCTTCACGAAGCGCACGCCGCGGATACTTTCGTGGTCAGCCTTCATACGGATCAGCGTATTGGCAACGAACTCAAGCTGGGTGTAGCTGTAGGTGCGGTGCGGTATGGCGAGGCGCACGAGGTCCAGTCCTTCGAAGCGGTCCTGTTTCGTCACCGCATCGCGTCCGCGCAGCACGCTGCCGATCTCAACCGAGCGCACACCGCCTTCGAGGTACAGCGCGAGGCTGAGGGCCTGGGCCGGGAACTGCTCGCGCGGCAGATGCGGGCAGAACTGTGCCGCGTCCACATACACCGCATGCCCGCCGGGAGGCCAGGTCACGCTGATGCCGGCCTCGCGCAGCAGCACCGAGAGGTGCGCCACCTGGCCGGTGCGGTAGGCGAGGTAGTCCGGGCTGCAGCATTCCTGCAGGCCCTGGGCCAGCGCGTCCATGTCGCGCCCGCTCATGCCGCCGTAGGTGGAGAAGCCGTCGAACAGGATCTCGTACATGCGCAGTTGCTCATATAGCTCGTGGCTGCGCACCGCGATGAAGCCACCCATGTTGACAAGCCCGTCCTTCTTGGCGCTCATCCACATGCCGTCAGCCTGGGCCATGATCTCGCGCAGGATCGCGCCGATGCTCCAGTTGGAGAAGCCCTGCTCACGCTGCTGGATGAACCAGGCGTTCTCGATCACGCGCGCGCTGTCAATCAGGAAGGGCTTTTCGAACTGCCGGCAGATCTCTCCGACGCGCCGTACATTCTCCAGGCTGGCAGGCTGGCCGCCGCCGCTGTTGCAGGTCAGGGTCATGCACACCAGCGGGATCTTGTCGCCATGCTCGCGCAGGTAGCTTTCCAGTTTGGCGGTGTCCATGTTGCCCTTGAAGGGATGGTCGGACTGCAGGTCGTAGATCCTGTCGTGCACCAGGTTGACATCAATCGCCTGCTGGTACTGCACGTGCGCGGCGGTGGTGTCAAAATGGATGTTGTTTGGGACATGGTCGCCGGGCTTGAGGAAGTGCGTCATCAGCACGAGCTCGGCTGAGCGGCCCTGGTGTGTTGGCAGCACATGCTCGAAGCCGAAGATCTCCTCGATGGAATTGCGCAGGCGCCTGAAGCTCAGGCTGCCGGCGTAGGCCTCGTCGCCGCGCATCAGCGCGGCCCATTGGTTGTGGCTCATCGCGCCGGTGCCGCTGTCGGTCAGCAGGTCGATGAACACGTCGTCACTGGCCAGGTTGAACAGGTTGTACTTCGCCGTCTCCAGGCGGCGACGGCGTTCCTGCGCGCTGATCTGGCGAATCGGCACGACGCTCTTGACGTAGAAGGGTTCGGGTTGCAGGTAGTCCCATGCGTTGTCATTTGTCATTTACTACTCCGGATATTACATCTTAGAGATATCGGATATTTGACGTAGGGACGGGGTAATACCCCGTCCCGGGAGGCGGTATTACCGCCTCCCTACTTCAATGGATCGTTGTCAGTTTCCGGAATGCCTGCATCCTGCCTGCGGCGGGATGCAGCACCCCTGGTCAGTCCTGCTTCGCGGGACTGACCTCCGCGCCTGGCTTGCGCCTGGCCTCCTAGTGGATGCTGTCGCGAACCACTCCGTAGGTGCCGCCCCAGGCGTCGGTCATCTGGTTGCGGATCTCCCACAGCTCGGGGAACAGCTTCTGCGCCATGCCACGGTTCAGCAGTTCCACGCTGCGGCCCTTCAGGCTCTTGGCCCCGAGCCCGATTGAGCGGTGGATCAGCTGGATGTGGTGGTAGCGGAACTTCTGGAAAAGCTCGTCGTAGTCCGCCAGACATTCCGCCACCATGTAGCAGTCGTCATGGGTGTACTGGGAGTTGTAGACCTGCTCGATGGTCTTGTCGTAGTGGTCGAGGTAGTTCGCCTTATAGGCGTCCCACAGCGGGTTGACCAGGCCCAGCAGGTTGTTGAAGCCGGGCGATTCCTGCCCGCTGCCGTTGCCAAGGTTGAGGCGGATCGGCTGGTACTCATGCGGGCTCATCGTCTCCAGCACCGGCAGGTGGTCGATCATCAGCAGCTGGATGGTGTGCACCCGCTTGAAGAGCGTGACCACGCGGTGCGTGTTGCGCTGTTCCATCCAGTCGATGATGCCAAGCAGGGTGTAGCCGATCAGCTTCATCCAGAGCTCCTCGCTCTGGTGCACGATCTGGAACATCAGTTCGTCCTCGTTGACGAACTCGGAGAAGTCCTTCTGGCAATGCAGCAGCTGCTGGGTGTTCAGGTACTTCTCATAATCCAGGCTGCCGTCGCCGTGCATCTGGTCGTAAAAGGGTTTCCGGTCCATGTATGTCTCCTCGGTTAGGTACGTGAATGCGTGCGGAAGGGGCCGGCGTGATTACGAATCCGGCCGTTTCACGTAGCGCCAGGCGGCCTGGCTGCCGAGTATGTATTCAACTGACATACAGTTCCATCTTACATCAATATCGGCCCGATTCACGGTACAATGGAGCTAGTGGTATGCCCCTGCGCGGGGCAGTATTGGGGACAGGATCATGCGCCGGGAGATCAACCGGCAGGAGTATGAGGAAATGAGCAGCCAGCTTCAGGTTCGGCAGCACGGGAAGGTCACGGTCCTCACCGAGGACGAATTCTGGTCCGAGATCAGGCAGTTCAAGGTACGCCAGTTGATGAACTGGCATGAGGAGCTGCGGCTCAGGCGCTGGCATACCGAGGGGCTGTATGCCGTCACCGAGGAATACGAGGACCAGCTGGCGCAGATCCAGAAGATCCAGGAGCTGGAGCTCGCCGAACTGATGACGGAGCAGCTGGTTGACAACACCCAGCGCATCAACACCATCGAGCACCGCCTGCTGGGCATCGTGGTCTGGATGCTGATCCTGCTAGGCCTGCAGGTGGCGATCCTGCTCAAGTTCGGCTCGCAGATCTTCTAGGATCGTGTCTCGATTACTTCGCTGATGTCCGAGAGGAACCTCTCCACCTTCGACTCGTCCAGGTGCGGCATCACCAGCACCTTGTAGACCGGGCGGCAGTACTGCCAGCCCTCGCGGGCGAAAGCGAACACATGGCTCCAGCGCAGCACATAGCGTGAATGGTCATTGAACAGGTCCGTGAGCCTGCCGCGAGTGTCGTCATCCACGTCATCCCCGATATGGAAGCCGAAGGTGTTCTGTGGGCTGTCTATCACCTTGAGCTGCGGGAAGCCGGCCAGGCCGTGGAGCAGCTGCTGCTTGAGCTGCATCATTTCCTCGAACTGCCGGCGGTAGCCACTGCGGCCCATCGCCCTGAATGCTGCCCAGCAGGCCACGGCGGCCGCCCCGCTGCGTGAACCGCTGATGGTGTCATCGCGGCCCTCGTGCAGGTAGCTGACCATCCGGCAGACGCTGTCCAGCTGGCCCTTACGGCAGATGAACATCCCGGCCGGAGCCGGCGTGCGGCCGAACTTGTGCGGGTCGATGGTGATGCTGTCAACGGCCGGGTTGGCAAAGTCCCAGCCGCCGGGGTTGTGTTCGCTGAAGGGCAGGGCCAGGCCGCCGAAGGCCGCATCCACATGCACATGCCAGGCAAGGGCCGGGTAGCGTTGGCGGTATTCGCGCAGCAGGCCGAGCATGCCATTTACGTCATCCACAGCACCGATGTGTGAGCTGCCGGCGTTGGCGACGAGGATGATGCCGTCAAAGCCCTCACGCAGCATGGCATCGAGCTCCATGCGCATTGAGGCCAGGTCGATCCCGCCGTCGGGCCGCACGCTGCACAGCGCCAGTCCGCTGTGGCCACGCTCGCGGCGGATGCGCAGCCAGCCACGGGGCAGCGGTTCAGCCTTTGCGTTTTCCAGGCCGATACCGAGTAAGTCAGAGCCTTTCATCACGGAATAATGGGCCTCGCAGCTGGCGATGATGCCGATCCGCCGGCAGCCCTGCTCGCGCAGGCGGTTGCGTCCGAGCCACATCCCCTGCAGGTTGGCTTCCGTGCCGCCCGGGCAGATGTATCCGTCGGCGTTGGCCGCAGGATCAGCCATTCCAAGCAGTTCTGCCGCCATGAACACCGCTTCGCGCTCGAGCGCACGGGTTCCCGCCCATTCCGGCTCGCCATCGCAGTTGGTGGTGGTGATGATGTTGTTGGGCTGGCGCGGCATCGCCTCTGCAAAGGCCGAAATGGCAATGTCCAGTGGCCGCGTCATCGGGAAGGAGAGGATCAGCGGGTAGCCGCTGTGGCGATGGTCGATGATGCCGTCGAGCGCCTCGCGCACACGCGCCAGCACCGCTGCCTCATCCATACCCTCATCCGGCCAGTGCTGCTCAGGCATGTGCCGATCCCCGGATGGCCCAGACGCGGGCCGGGAAGCTGAGCGGGCCGGACGTGCCAAGTCGATTGCGCAGCAGCTCCTCCAGCGCGCTTCTCCCCTCTGGCTCAAGTTGTGCCAGGAACCCCGGTGCCGGGCCGCTGCCAAGAGTGAAGGGTTGCCAGAAGTCATTGAAGTCGCTGAACCCAGTTTCCATTTCGAGTGCCTCGACCTGCACATCAGTGAAGCCGGCCGCCATTACCTCGTCCCGCAACCCCTCCTGTGTGCAGAAGCTGAAGCGCGTTCGCTCGTCGCGGTTTGCTGCTCGTTCGCTGACATGCCGCGCCGCCTGCCAGAATGCGTCAATGAAGCCCAGCCCGCCGCCGGCGTAGTCCCAGACATAGATTGCCAGCTGGCCTGTCGGCTTGAGCACACGCCTGGCTTCCGCAAGCGCAGCCGGCCGGTCCGGGAAGAAGTTGTAGGCAAGCGCACTTGCCGCCACGTCAATACTGTTGTCACTGACTGGCAGTTCTCCCGCCCCGGCCCTGGCAAATGATGCGCGCGGGTCAGGCAAGGCAGCTCGAGCTCCAGCGAGTAAGTCCTCCGCAAGATCAACGCCCAGCAGCGAAGCCGGATTGCATGAACGCAGGATGGCAGCGGACAGTGCTCCGGTGCCGCAGCCGATGTCGAGCCAGGCCAGTCCCGCCGGGCAGTCCAGCCAGTCGAGGAACAACCCTGCCATGCGCTCGCTCCAGCGCCCCATGTAGCGCTGGTAGTGCTGCGCGGCCTGCCAGTTATCGTGGCTGGAATCCATTGCTCATTTTCCCTGCTGCCAGACATTGCGCACATATGGATTGTTCTCGTTGCCAATCATCATATCCAGGTTGCGCTTCATCAGGGCCAGTGCATCCGCTGCATCGGGATTCTCCTGGGCCTGCCACTTGTTGTGCAGCGCGGTGGAATCACCACGGATGCCCCAGTCCTTGTCACCGAGCAGCAGGGTCACGCTCTGGATGGTGTCAACCGAGGGCAGCTCCTCCAGTGTCTGCAATGTGCGCAGCAGGCAACGGACCTGGGTCACGCTGGCCATCTGCCTGCGGTCTGGCGGGATGCTGCCACTGCGCAACTGTGCCTGCTGGTTGAGCATTGCCAGGCAAGCTCCGCCGTACTGATCCCAGTGTGCACGCAGCTGGCCGCTGACGCAGTCGCGTACGGTGATATGCGGGTGGTCCAGCAGGGCGAGGTACTGCACCGCGCAGTCCAGCCCAAGAGTGGCGGCACTGACGATGGCGGACTGCAGGTCCTTCTCGTCAGTGGCGGGATCTGAGAGCATTGCCAGCAGTTCCTCGTCCGCGGCATGGCTGCCGATCATGCCCATCACGCCGATCGCGCGGCGCCGGAGTTTCGGGTCGCCGAAGTAGTTGATCACCACGTCGCCAAGCTCGGTGATCTTCAGGTCCCCGATCACTCTCAGCACGCAGTTGCGCTGGGTGTAAACATCCGTGTCTGCAGCGCTGCGCAGGGCGTCCAGTACTGCTTCTCGGTCCAGCTCCATCAGCTTCGGATAGATGTCATTGAAGGCGCGCACGGCCAGCGAGTAGTCGTCATCCATTTCAGCGATGACAAATGGCAGCACAGGCATGCCGAAGGCGATGATGCGCTCGCGGGCTTTAGGCACAATCGCCACGTTCTCGCCGACTTCCCAGCGGATGGCGATCTCCCACAGCTCGTCAAACACCTCCTGTGTCAATTCGCCTTCGTAGGAGACCACTTCCGGCATCTCCACGTCATCACCGGGCGGCTGGTTTGGGCCACTGGTGCTGGCCGTCTCCTCCGCATCAGGCGGCGGAGCGACGTCCCAGCCCATGCCGTAGCGTGAGTTGCTCCACATCGAGCTGTCCGCCTGGTTGCCATCCGCAAGGTAGCTGTCGGTGCCTGCGAGATCCAGCAGCACGCCGATGCTGGCCGTATCGCGCGCGGGGCGGCCGGCGTTCAGCCCGCCATCCTTTCGCGAAGCGTAGGTGTCATTGCCGCTGCGGTCAATGTGGATGCCGACGCTGTTCGTCAGGCCGGTGCCGTTGCAGCTCGTGTTGCCGAAGTAGCGGTCGTCGCCTCCGCGGTCATGCAGGATGGAAGCCGCGAAGTCGTGGCTGCCGCCCTGGCCGAGCCCGCTGTGCATCACGTAGGTGTCGGAACCGGCCACGTCTATGAGCCCGCCGACCGCGAGGTGGATGCCGCTGCCCTGGCCGTACTGCGTCATTTCGTAGAGGTCGTTGCCAGCGCCGTCCCACAGGAAGCCGCCGGAGTACCAGTAGCCGACGCCCTGGTTGTAGATGTCGCCGAGGTAGCGGTCGTTGCCCTCGTAGTCGATCAGCATTGCGATCCCGCCGGCGTAGTCAATGTCGCGCTCTCCGATGGCGAAGCCCTGGCTGAATGACTGGTAGCGGTCGCCGAACAGCGGGGCATGCAGGTAGACCCCGCCGGCTTCGTAGACCTCATTGCCGCGCCGGTTGATGCACAGCGCGATGCCGCTCGTGCGCGCGAAGGCCTGGGCCTCGCTCCAGGCGGAGTAGCTGTCATTGTCAACCGCCGAGAGGATGTCCGGGTTGGCATTGGGGTCACGCTCAAAGGCGTCAATCTCACCTTCGTTGCCTTCGGCGATGTCGAACTGCGGGGTGGAGTCCTGCGCGCCGTCGTACATAAGCGCAGTGCCGAAGCCGGCAGCACCCTGGCAGTAGGCCTTGCCGTTATAGCTGTCGGACCCGCCGTCGTCATAGAAGCAGGCCACGCCGCACATTGCGGCCCCGAGGCTGACGCTGCCTGCGTAGTAGCGGTCGTCACCGCCGCCGAGGTCGTAGAACAGGCCGGTGCCGAGCACGGCGGCCCCGAGCGTGATGTCCACGTCGGCGCAATCGTAGAGGTCGTCGCCGCCCAGGTCGAGGAAGAAGCCGAAGCTGCCGTCCCCCAGCGGGGAGAAGTCGGCCGACATGCCGGTCGCCTCGAGACCGTCCGCCAGGCGCGGGCCGAAGCTGCGCCTGCCATAGGCCGCACCGATGCGGCAGTTGCGGTAGGTGTCGTTGCCACCGGGGTCAATCACGATCGCGAAGTCGCCGGAATAGGTGTCGTCACCGAAGGTGCCAAGTGCCATCTGTCCATACTCGGTCTGGATCACACGCACTTCGTCGCGCGGGAACATGTAGCCGAGCGGGGCCATCGCCAGCAGGCTGCCAGCCAGGTTGAATGCCTCCTGGTAGGAGCTGTCAGGCCGGGCCGCAGCCTGCTTCATCAGTTCGTACAAGGCATTGGAGTCAAGCTCAGGCGGGGCATCCGCGTCAGCCACCAGTGGGCGCTCCACATCGTGCCAGGCCATCGCCTTGACGATCTGGCTGCGCAGCTGAGCATGCTCTTCGGCAGTGAGATCGGGGTCGGGGAGGGTAGCGGTGGCAATCGCAAACAGGGACAGCAGCTCTTCCTCATTCTGGGGGGTCGGGCGGCTGGACATGTCCACGAAAGTGCCGTACTGCTGTTCGCGGGACAGTGCGTCAGCGCTGATCATCAGGGACAGGCAGTCCAGGAAGTGGAAGTCGCCGTAGCCGGCCAGCGCATCCATGTAGTTGCCGATGTATAGTGGTTCGCGCATCATGTGGCGCACTGACTCGTAGCACTCGTAGCCCTGGGCGTAGTCCTTGTCGAACTGCAGGTCCTCAAGCGTCATGTTGCCAGCCTGCATCGCCGTTGCCAGCGCCTCCAGTTCCTGCGAGGTGTAAGTCCCGGCAGGTTCTGCAGCGATCCCGGCTGTGCCCATAAGGCAGCTTGCAAGCAGTGCTGCGGCAATGCCAATGCAGCGCTTCAGTGCAGCAGTGCGGACTCGATCGGAAGTATCCATCGGTGTTCCTCCAGCGTGCATCCACGATATCAGCTGTGCAGGATGGGTGCTGCAGGTATCACGGGCTTGTCAATATAATTAAGGTATACCAGACATGAATATATATTAAATACACTCTAATGCGCAAATAACGCTTGACAAATGTTTGCTTCAGGTTAGAATAGTGACAACAACAGTAAAGGAGCGCTTATGAACCGCTTCCAACACGATGAAATCTTTTCTGAAGCACCGATCAGTGTCCGCACTGGGCCGGGGGCTTTGAAGCTGATGACCCTGATGCTTGGCGATGCCTTGCCGGAGGACAAGCTGGCGAGCATCGTGGACTGCCTGCCGCAGGATGAACAGCGCGAGCGCCAGCGCCGGCTGCACCACCTGCTGGACAGTGGCTACGGCAGCTGCCTGCTGGCGAGGCCGGATGTGGCGGAGCTGGTGGACAGTGCGCTGCAGAGCTTCAACGGCCGGCAGTTTGAGCTGGTCAGCTGGGTGCTGATGCCAAGCCACATCCACATCCTTGCCGGGGCCAACTGCGGCTACCGGATGGAGCAGGTGCTGCTGGCCCTGATGGGCTGGACTGAGGAGAAGCTTGAGGAGCAGCTCGGGATCGAGGGCCGCATCTGGAGCCGGCAGTACCGTGAGCAGGTGATCCGCGATGAGGAGCATATGTTCGCCGCGATTGACTTCATCCACTCCGACCCGGTGCGCAGTGGGCTGTGCATCGAAGCCGAGGACTGGGAATACAGCTCAGCCAGCGGGCTGGACATCCGGCGCGTTGTCAGCGTTGTGGATGCGCTGCTGGAGGACCAGGCGGGCTGAACAGACAACAGACTTCAGACTACAGACTACAGATCCTGTATTAGGCTTTGATGTGGCAACATGGGATCTGAAGTCTGTTGTCTGATGTCTGTGCTCTGCTTTCCCTCAACCAGGGAAAGCCCAGCCGAAGGCATATGTCTGGGCTGGGACACTGACGATCGCGATCCAGATAGCGGCCCAGCGGGCATCCTTCTCAGGCATCTTGCAGATTGCCAGCATGATGAAGTAGGACGCCAGGCTGCACAGTGCGGCGTACATCGTGCCGGCCAGGGCATGCAGTTCACCGCCGATGGCGATGATGGAGATGATGAAGGCCACGACCTGCAGCATGCAGGAGCAGCCCGCGCTCTGGCCAATCAGCTTGTTGCCACGCAGCGGCATGTGGAAGTGCTCGTATATCTTCCACAGCAGCAGTCCGACGGGCAACAGCACGAGGCTTATGAGCATGCTCAGTGCCAGGCCGATCCAGTTGGCATCGATCACAGGGTCCATCCGCCGCCATTGTAGGCCGGGCGGGGCAGTGTGTCACGCCGGACTTATGACTGCTGCTCGTCCTCGTAGGCTCCGCGCTCAGCGCCGAAGCGCTCGCCCCACCAGTGCTTCAGGCGCTCGAGGATGCCCTTCTCCATGCCGCGGCCCTTGAGCTTCAGCAGCTGCGGCGGGGATTCGGAAAGGCGTTCCGGCCAGTAGTTGTCAGGCACGAAGCCTCCCTTGTACTCCTGGGCGTACTTGTAACCCTTGCCGTAGTCAAGTTCCTGCATCAGTTTCGTCGGTGCGTTGCGGATGTGTAGCGGCACCGGCAGAGCGCCATGCAGGTTGACGGCCTCGCGCGCCGCGTTGTAGCTCATGTAGACACCGTTGCTCTTCGGGGCGGCGGCGAGGTAGATTGCCAGCTGGGCCACGGCATTGTTGCATTCCGGCATGCCGAGGAACTCGACGGCATCCTTGACCGCCACGGCATGCACCAGTGCCCAGGGGTCTGCCAGCCCGATGTCCTCGCTGGCCATGCGTACCATCCGCCGGACGACGTACTTCGGGTCCTCGCCGCTTTCCAGCATGCGGGCGGTCCAGTACAGCGCGGCATCCGGGTCGGAACCGCGCACCGCCTTATGCAGCGCGGAGATGATGTTGTAATGCTCTTCGCCGCCCTTGTCGTAATGCAGGGCGCGGCCGGCGACGGCCTCCTCGAGGATTGCCATATCAATGCGCAGGGCTTCGCTGCGTTGCTCATCGCCTTCGCCCCGGCGGCTGAGGTTGTCACAGATCTCCAGCGAGTTGAGTGCGAAGCGTGCATCCCCGGCGGCGAACTGTGAAATGCCGTCCAGCACGGCGTCGTCAATGTCGGCAGCATCACGGGCCAGCCCGCGTTCGCCATCAGTCAGCGCACGCAGCAGCAGTTCCCGCAACTCGTCAGGCTCCAGCCCGCGCAGGGTCAATACGCGGGCGCGGGACAGCAGGGCGGAATTGACCTCGAAGCTCGGGTTTTCCGTGGTGGCACCGACCAGCACGAGGGTGCCGGCCTCCACATGCGGCAGCAGCACATCCTGCTGCGCCTTGTTGAAACGGTGGATCTCATCTAGGAAGAGCAGGGTGCCACGGTTCTCCAGCCGGCGGCGCCTGAGCGCGTGCTCCACCTGCTCGCGGATCTCCTTCACGCCGACCACCACTGCGCTGAAGGGCAGGAACTCGTACTTCTCGGCGGCCAGCAAGCGCGCAATGGTGGTCTTGCCGCAGCCCGGCGGACCCCAGAGGATGATGCTCGGGAGCGCGGCCTGCTGCTGCAGACCCTTCAATGTCTTCACCAGCTCCGGCTGGCCGACCACTTCATCGAGCGAGCGCGGACGCATGCGCTCCGCCAGCGGGGTGAGGCGCTTCTGCTCGTTCGGGTCGGTGAAGAGGGAGTCCACAGGAGTATCTTAGTGCGCGGCTGCCTGCGGCAGCAGCGCGGAGAAAGCTGAGAGCAGAAAGCAGACTCGGCATGTGAACTCTGTGGTCTGCTTTCCGCTTTCAGCTCTCTGCTCTCTAGTAAACTTCCCGCATGCGTGTGCTTGTCACCGGCGGTGCCGGCTTCATCGGCAGCCATCTCTGCGAGGCCCTGCTGCAGCGCGGAGAGCTCGTCACCATCCTCGACAACTTCGACGACTTCTACGACCCGGCGATCAAGTGGCGCAACATCGAATGGTGCGAGGACCAGCACGGCTGCGGGGTGGTGGAGGGCGACATCTGCAACCCGGCGGCGATGCTCGACCTGTTCTCCCGCGGGCAGTTCGATGCGGTGGTGCACCTCGCGGCCCTGGCCGGTGTGCGCCTGAGCCTCGATGAGCCGCAGCGTTTCAATGATGTCAACCTCGGCGGCACGATCAACCTGCTGGAGGCAGCGCGGCGGCATGGTTGCCCGCGCTTCATCCTGGCATCCACCTCGTCCGCCTACGGCCTGTCCGAGGCAATTCCCTACCGCGAGGATGACCCGCTGCTCAGTCCTGTCAGTGTTTACGGCGCGACGAAGATCGCCTGCGAGAAGTACGGCCATATCTACCACCAGGTGCATGGCCTGCCGCTAGTTTCACTGCGCTTCTTCACGGCTCATGGCGAGCGCCAGCGGCCGGACATGGCAATCCATCGCTTCACCCGCATGATCCTCAATGGCGAGGAACTGACGATGTATGGCGATGGCAGTACAAGCCGCGACTACACCTACATCGCGGATGTTGTCAACGGGATCCTCGCCGCACTGGACAGCGGGATCGGCTACGGTGTGTTCAACATCGGCGACAGTGAACGACATAGCCTGAGCTCCGTGATCAAGTTGATTGAGCAGGCCTGCGGCGTGGCGGCGAGGATCAAGCAGCTGCCGGAGCAGCCCGGCGACCCGCCGCATACCTGTGCGGACATTTCGCTGGCGAAGGAGCAGCTGGGCTATGCGCCGACAGTCAGCCTCGCAGAGGGGATTGGCAGGTTCGTGGACTGGTATAAGGGAGGTCAGGTGAAAACCTGACAACCAGGGTGCTGGTTGCTGGTTGCTGGGAGCAGAATCAGAAGCAGAAGCAGAATCAGGATCAGAAGCTGAAGGCAAACGGCAATAGGCAGTAGGCAGAAGAAGGAAGGAAGAAGGCTAAAGGTAGAAGGCGAGATCAAAGTACTGCATGCTCCACTGGCCGCTTCAGTCGTGTACAACCAGCTCCTTCCTCACTCGATTGACTTCCTGACTCATTGACTTCGTGACTCCTTGAGCCGCGATCCTTCAAGCAGTCACCTCCCAGGCCGATATCCCTGAGGCATGCCAGCACAATCCAGCCAGCAGCACTCTGCCTTGTCCCTTGTCAGCGGACCTTCCGAATCACTGCTGGCAGGGCAGGTCTACCAGGCCCGGGTCAGCCGCGTGCATGCGGGGCAGCTGGAACTGGCAATCGGAGACAGTTGCCTGCTGGCCGACTCCGTCTACAGGTTCCGCCAGGGGGACTGGCTCAGCCTGCGCTGCATGGGCCGGCAGGATGGGCGGCTGCGTTTCGAACTGGTGATGCCGGAGGGTGGGCAGGCACGGGAGAGCCTGGCAGCCCTGGCCCGGGCGAGCGGCGTTTCCAGCGACAAGGCCTCAGTCGAGGCAGTGGCTGAGCTGCTCAGGCTGGGCTTGCCGGTTCGGCCCGGGACTGTAGCACTCCGGATGGAATTGCAGCGCAGCGATTGCCAACTGGATGGGGAGCTGGCGGCAGTGATCATGCGCCTGCAGGCAGCTGGGCTCGACATTGATCAACCAGGCCTTGCCGCATATGGCAAATGGCGACAGGGTGGCGGCAGCCTGGCCGGGCTGATCCGCTGTAGCTGTCCGCAACTGGCGGGCAGGCTGCTTGCCGGGGCTGATGGCATCGTACATAGCCCGGCTGCCATCCGTGGGATTCTCCACAGTCTGTACGGCAGTCCTTCGTTAGTCACTTCAAATGATGGGGCCGCTGGTCCTGAGTCCTGCTGCGACTCACTGGCTGGACTGCTGGCCCTGCTTGCCACACTGGCTGAACTGGAAAAGCCGAAACTCAGGTTCCGGCTACCCTGTACGGCTGCTGGCGGGGACTTTGACATCGAGATTGAATACACTGCACTGGGCCGGCGCAACTACAGGCAGTGCTTCAGTGCCATGCTGTCGCTGCAAGCAGCGCAGCGACCGCCATCGCGCATCCAGCTGGTTGACACAGGCAGCACGCTGCAGGTCTCGATGCTTGCCGGGGATGATTCGCTGCCGGAGCGGATGCGGAGGATCAGTATGCCAGGCTCTTCACAGCAAAGTGCCACGCAAGCATCTGGCAAGGAAGGCCGGAGCCTTGCCACACGTCTGCCGCATACCTTGATGGAGCAGCTGGCAAGAATGGTCGCCGTGCTTCAGGAGCGCTGCTGACGGCTCTGCCAGGCTTCCTCGGGTGCGCCATGCACGTGGTTGGCATAACGCGCCAGCACGAACAGCAGGTCCGCGAGGCGGTTCAGGTAGCGCAGCGCGACGGCGTCGAAGCGCCCCTCCTCACTCTCGAAAGCTGACACCGCCAGCCGTTCGGCACGGCGCGAGACGGTGCGGGCATGGTGCAGCGCAGCGGAGACCGGGTGCCCGGCGGGCAGGATGAAGTTAGTGAGCGGCGGCATCTCGGCGGTCAGCTCATCGATCCACTGTTCCATGTTGGCAACATCGTCATCGCTGACGCGCGGGTCGTCCGGCTTGCCGGCGGCCAATGTGGCACTGCATTCAAACAGCTCACACTGCAGCTGGTGCATGATCGCGGCCAGCTTGTCGTTGTGCTCATGCAGCGCGCGGGCCACGCCGAGCACACTGTTCAGCTCGTCCACCGTGCCGTAGGCCTCCACCAGCGGGCTGGCCTTGCTGACGCGTTCCCCGCTGAACAGGCTGGTCTTTCCCTTGTCACCGCCGCGTGTGTAGATCTTCATGTCTGCCTCCGGGGACATTATCCCGGATGGGATAGGAAGCAGAAAGCAGGGAGCAGAAAGCAGACTGGGTTGTATCCACAGAGTTGTGATCTCCTGCTCTCAGCTCTCAGCTTCCTTCTCGCTGGCTAAAGCCCCACGCCTTTCATGCCGATACACAGCCTGATGGACCATGTGGCAAGGATGCCCAGGCGGTCCCAGGGAGAAAAGTGGAAGGATGCGGAGGCCTGCGCGGCTGGACCAGTGATCCATTCCATTTCTCCCCCGTATTCATGGAGGAATAGTGGATGTCGATACTGAGGATCAACCAGAACCCGGTTGCGATCAATGCCAACCGCAACCTGAAGGTGACGGGCATGGCGATCAGCCGCTCGCTGGAGAAGCTGAGCTCCGGCCTGCGCATCAACCGCGCTGCCGATGACGCCGCCGGCCTGTCCATCTCCGAGAAGCTGCGGGCCCAGATCAAGGGCCTGAACCGCGCTTCCGCCAACTCGCTGGACGGCATCTCGCTGATCCAGACCGCGGAAGGTGCGCTCAACGAGGTGCACAATATCCTGCAGCGCATGCGTGAGCTGGCCGTGCAGGCTGCCAACGGCGTGTACACCGCCAATGACCGCCAGGCCCTGCAGCTCGAGATCAGCGAACTGACGGATGAAATCAACCGCATCTCGCGCACCACTGAATTCAACTCCAAGCGCCTGCTGGACGGCACCCTCGGGGCGCTGATCTCGACCGATGACTTCAGCCGCATCAAGGGCGTCGTCACCGGCAGCGTCGGGTTGGGTGGCAACTTCGTGATGCGGGCTGTTGCCAAGACCGCCGGAGTGCTGCAGAAGCAGAAGAGCGACGTGTTTGCCGTCAAGCATGACGGGGACAGCGTCGGCAGGCTGAACTACCTCAACACATGGCGCGCCGATGCCAGCCTGAAGACCGCCAATGCGAGCGGGGCGGGCAACACCGGACTGTACCAGCTAGAGGTGCCGGCCACCGCCTTCGGCAGCGTGGCGGTATCCAGCGTGCTGGATGGCAGCGTGCGCATCGGCAATGCGATTGGTGCCGGCGGTGGTGCGACCCTCGGACAGAACATGCAGGCCGAGGAGCTCAGCATCGGTGACAAGGTGATGATGACGCTCGACACGGTTGGCGGTGTACAGACGGTCTCGATCACGATTCTGTCCCTCAACACCACGAACGGCGTACTGGCCAGCCAGATCAGTGCTGCGCTGGGCGGACTGACGACGGGCGTGGCCTTTGACGGCGCGGCCAACAACAACAACTTCAGCGTCGCGCTGGCCGCCGGAGTGACGATCCTGAACACGCAGTTCATTGACTACGACGGCAGCGGCTCGCAGTTCCACCTGAGCTTCTCAGCCAACGGACAGAGCAACCGCATGTTCAGCGCATTTGACCTGTCGTTCTTCAACAACACGAATGCCTGGAGCAGCACGCTGACCCGCCCGGCCGGTGACAGCGGGGCGCGTTTCAGTGTCGGGGATGGCACAACCGGCACGCTGCACCTGCGCTTTGACACGCGCTACGACTGGAGCACGGTCAGCATTGCCGGCGTGACACGCACCGACGAAATCAGCTGGAGCAAGATCTCCGGCAAGAACTCACTGCAGGATTACGGCAGGGTCTGGCAGGACGGGCCGATGCCCGCCAATGGCACCTTCCTCGTCAGTGCGGTGGATTCCCGCACCTACGCCGTATTCAGCTTTGACAACCAGAAGTACACTGACCTCGTGGCCACGGGCTGGGACCAGGGCGATGCGATCGCCGCGGCGCGCGGGGCGCAGGTCGGGGCCAACACCTCGATCGGTGCCACCTTCGACGGCACAGGCACCACGATCGCCAACCTGCGGATCACATTCGACGGCATCCTGCAGGCCGGTGAGACCGCGACATTCAACGTCGGCACCGGCAATGTGCTGACCGCCGACCAGCAGAACACGCTGGCCAGCATCGCCCGCTTCCAGGAGTTCGAGGTGTTCAACGGCCGCAGCAACGTGCAGCTGGACATCTACCTGCGTGGCACGGCCAACCGCACCACGATCAACGTCGGCAGCAATGACACCCTGGAGGACCTCGCCGGAAAGATCAGCCTGGCGATCTGGAACCCGGACGGCAGCGGAGTGGTGCAGAGTGCGGTGATCAACCCCGACAACCCGCCGGACCTCGTGCATGTCAACACGCTTGGCAACGCCAAGGGCACGATCAGCATCACCACCCCCGTGCCCGGTTCGCAGATCGTGCTGGCCGCGGATGAGAGCCTGCTGAAGACCCTGTCACTCGTTGAGGTGGCAAAGGGCAAGAGCCCGGTCTACAGCGTGAGCGCCTTCAACCTGGAGGAGAATGCCAGCGTCGGCAGCATCCTGACGGATTCCAACGAGATCAACGGGCTGCTGCCCGGCCTGCGGATCATCTTTGACAACACGCTCGGACTGAAGCTGGACCCGCAGCCCCCGACAAACCTGAATGGCGGCGTGAACGGGATGAACAGCTTCGCCTTCCCGCTGGCCTATGAGTCCCCGGTGCTGTCCTTCAGCGGTGAGGTGGACAGCTTCTTCATCCACGTCGCCCCGCGCGGTTTCCAGCTGCAGATCGGTGCCAACCAGGGCCAGACCATCGACAGCTTCGTCGCTGACACTTCGGCCACGGCACTCGGGATCGAGGGCCTGCTGGTGGTGGACGGCGGACTGGCGCAGGAAGCGATCTCGCTTATCGACGTGGCGATAAACCGCGTCAGTGACCAGCGTAGCCGGCTCGGTGCGATCCAGAACCGCCTCGAAAGCACGATCCGCAACCTGGACGTGGCCAGTGAGAACCTGACCGCATCCGAGAGCCGGATCCGTGATGTGGACGTGGCACTGGAAACGCTGACGAGCACCCGCAACCAGATCCTGCTGCAGTCCGGCGTGGCAGCCCTGGCCCAGGCCAACCAGCTGCCGCAGGCGGTGCTGCAGCTGATCCAGTAGCGCTGGGCCAGCTGGCCTATATAATGCGCGGGTGAACCGATCCGGCACCAGGCGGTCTATATAGGCATGTGGCAATGCAGCTCCTGCGAGTACGTCAATGACGACTGGGACGAGCGCTGCCTGCGCTGCGGCGTGGACCGCGTGACCAGCGAGGCGGAGCATGCACTGCGGGCCCAGCGTGAAGCGGAGGAGCGGGCCAGCCAGCCCCCGGAGCCACCCGTCGAGCTGAGTGCGCTGGAGCGCAGCATCCTGGCCGGGAAGAAGGCAGGATCAGAAGCAGAAACAGGATCAGGAACAGAAGCAGAAGCAGAAGCAGGAGCAGAATCAGGATCAGGTGCCTCAGAAGGGCAGGGGGCAGGGAAGTCTGCTGAGCTGGATAACACGGCAGTGATGTCCGCTTTGACGCCGGGAACTTCATCGGGCATCTCAGGATCAATGCCACGCATGCAAGGCATGCAGGATGAGGTTGACAAGCTGCTGGTGCGGGAAGTCGCCAGTGGCAACGCCGAGGTTCCGGAAGAGAAACGTGGCAAGCGCAGTGAGCTGGCTTCGGTGATCATCATTGCCATCTGCCTGATCGGCCTGGTGGCTGTCGGCTATGTAGCCTGGAGCCGCGGCCTGATCAGCCTGCCGCAGACCGTGCCGCAGAACGCGCTGGACTACCAGGCGCTCGGCTATGAAAGCCAGCCTGCGTACCCGAAGAATGATGCGCTCAGCAGCCTGCTGGCAGACCGTTCACGCACCGCGCGTGCCTTCCAGGGCCATGCGCAACTGCTGTATGACTGCCAGGCGGCCTATGCGCGCATCCTGGATGACATGACGCCGATGCCCTCGCAGGACGGCATCCGCGAGCAGCTTGACCGTGCCGAGGCCGTCAGCAAGCGCTGGCTGGAAGACTATGCCGGGTTTGAGGATGCGACTGTGCCGAAGATGCGTAAGCTGGATGTCGACACGATCGGCATGCTGCGCGAGCAGTACGCGGCGCGCGCCAGTGAGCTGATGGGGATCATGCAGCTTGGTTACCTCGGGCTGGATGACCCGCAGCACACGGCCTTCCTGTTCGTTGACAGCATCCCGCAGGAGTTCGGGCGCTTTGGCCAGATCGATGCCTCCAGCTTCAGCGAGCAGTGGCAGCAGGTGCGTGAGCAGCGCCGCCAGACTGAGCTTGATGTGCAGTACGCGCTGGAGATCGAGGAAACCGAGGCCTGGTACTCCACGCTGGCAACGCTCCATGCCGAGGTGGACAAGGTGATCCGCAGCCTCGGTGAGGTCGGCAGCAACCGCGGGCGGCTGAACCCGGCGGCAGTCAAGCTGGTGGTGCTGCTGGATGACTACGCCACGAAGATCGAGGGCCTGAATAGCGAGTTCGAGCAGTATGCAAGCTCCCTGCCGGAAACGGAATGCGACAGCCTGAACGAGGCGGTGGAGAAGTTCCGCGCACTGGCGCTGGAAGACCACATGTACTGCTTCGGGGAGATCTACAAGCGCTACAGCGAGGACCGCTATGCCGAGCTGGAGCAGTACGACAGGCTCGGTGCGCATTACGAGTATGCGGAGCAGTGGTGGCCACGCAAGAAGGCTGACTACGAAGGGATCTTCACGACCTACGAGAAGCGCTGGCGCGAAAGCTGGACGGAGTAGGGGCGATTACTCCTCCTCGTCCTGCTCCAGGCGCAGCAGTGCGTTGATGCGTTCAAGCAGGATCGCCGCCATGCTGAGCACGAGTGCTTCCTCATCCTCGATGTGCTCGGGGGTCATCACCATGTATGCGTCCTCGCTGTAATCCATCCCGAGGTGGATCTTCCAGTGCAGGCGCAGGTACATCTCGCCCTCGGAGTCGACTCCCTGCATGCCCTCATAGGAGATGTGTTCGACGAACTGCGCATCCTCCTGCTCGGCGACGTGCATGTCCAGCGCGTGCTCAGCGGCGATGGCGCACAGTTCGTTCAGTCGTTCCAGCATGGCGGGAAGAGAATATCAGCCGCAAGAATGGCTTTGCCTGACGTGCAGGCCTCAATCCCAAGACGACAGACCTCAGACTTCAGTATCCCAATCCGGGATGTCTGCTTCCTGCTTTCTGCTCGCTGCTACCTTCTGACGTCTGAACTCTGAAGTCTGAAATCTGACAGGGGCTTCGGTATAATCATGCCCCTGCGGAGGAGTGGCCGAGTGGTTTAAGGCGGCAGTCTTGAAAACTGTTTGGCGGCAACGTCACGGGGGTTCGAATCCCTCCTCCTCCGCCAATGAGCTCCCTGCGTGATTTCCCGGAATCTGGCATATTAACTGTATGTACCGGCTGCGCGGCCCAGACCCCGTGAACAGATACATCCCGCTTGCAATTGCAGTGCTGCTTGGGGCAGTGCTGGTGGCATGTGGCCGGGTGCGGGACATGGGAACTCTGGAGACTGAAAGCAGACAGGCAGGTCTGGCCAAGGGCACTGTAGAGCCACAGCCCTTCGAAGAATATTCCCCAAATGAACTGCTTGTTGAGTTCCGCGCTGACATCGACAGGTCGAAGCTGGAAGCCGCCGGGATAGATGCCAGCCAGCCAATTCCAGCGAGACGTAATGCAGTGCTCCGCACTGACAGCAACTGCGAGCTGCTTGCGGCGGAGATCGCCACGCGCTTCTGCCTGCAGCTTGACAACCAAGTCTATACCGGTCGTACGCGGATCGCCGAATTCAGGCTAAGCGATGGCCAGGACATGCAGGAAACACTGCAGCAGATTCGTGAGGCTTTCGCCGGGTTCATCCTGTCGGTGAGTCAGTCAACCCTGGCAATTCCGGCATTCACGCCTGATGATCCGGATTACAACAACAGCGGCAAGTCCGGCGGGCCGCAGTGGTACCTGCACGCAATGGAGTTTGACGAGGCCTGGGATGTCAGCCTCGGTGATCCCGCGGTGCTGGTGGCTGTGATTGACAGCGGCTGCAACATGCAGCATGAGGAGCTGGCCGGGCAGGTGCTGGACCCCGCCACGCAGTTCCCGGAGATAGAAGCCGACATCGTGAATGGCAACGCCTCGATCGAGGACAGCTACGGCCATGGTACGGCGGTCTGTGGCCTGATCTGTGCGGCGACGGACAATGGGCGCACCATCGCCGGGGCGGCACCGGGAGTCTCTGTCCTGCCGATCAAGGCCACGAATGACTGGCTGGACTTTACGATCGGCAACTACATTGAGGCCGGGTACCTGGCGCAGCAGCTCGGGGTGGACATCCTCGTGCAGAGCTTCACGATCTACGGCAATGACAGCACCGTGCACGGCATGGTCCAGGACCTGAGCGAGGACGGGATGCTGCTTGTGGCGGCTGCCGGGAATGATGCTGACAGTGCTGACAACTGGCCGGCGGCATGGCCGGAGGTGCTCAGTGTCGGGGCCGTTGACATCGGCGATTCCCGCAGCAGTTTCAGCAATCTCGCTGCCAGTGTGGAAGTGGCAGCACCCGGGCGGGACATCCGCATCTGCGGCCACCAGTTCAACAGCGGTGCGCTGGCCTACGGGATGGAGCAGGGCACCAGCCTGGCAACGCCGCTGGTTGCCGCCGCGGCAGCCCTGCTGTGGAGTGCACAGCCTGAGCTGGATGCCGGCCGGGTTCGTGAGTTGCTGGCCCTGAGCGGGCGGTCGTCGACTGGATTTGAAGGCAATGTGCCCGTAGTGGATGCCGGAGCTCTGCTCAACCTTCAACCCGGGCTGCGCCTGCCGGAGCTGCCGGGAATGATCCTCCGTGGGAAAAACCACATCTCCGCCGGTGAGCTGCTGGCCCCGGACTCCGCCCAGCTTTTCGTCGCCGGCCAGCTCAGCGATGAGCGGACAGCTGCTCCCTGGTCGTTCCAGCTTGATACGGAGGCCGCGCTGTTATCCGCAGCAGCAGTCCAGCTGCTAAGCCAGTTCGGTGCTGGCCAGTACAGCGACGAAGCATGGGTGCTGGTTGACAACACGGAAGGCACATATCCTCTCGGTGAGGATGCCGAGGCAGGCTTTGGCAACCTGGCTTCCTTCGATGCCGGCCAGGCCCAGCAGCAGGTGCGCATTGCACTGGAGAACCAGTTCCTGCCGGACTGGACGGAGCAGTCGGTGAAGCTGTATGGCAAGGGCCAGTGGCAACGCATTGAAGGCGACAGTGCCAGCGGCAGCCACAGCTGGTACTTTGGCGAACTGGCGAAGCAGGAATATGACCGGGATGAGTTCGACTGCCTGGTGACTTCCCGGCTTGACCTCAGTGGTGCTGTCGAGCCGGTGCTGCGCTTCAGCCAGCATTACAACATCCAGGATGATGAGTTCGGCTATGACCGGGCCAGCTTGCTGGCCAGCACTGACAACGGAGAGACATGGACGCTGCTGTCGGGTGAGGGGCATCCCGGCTGGTTCAGTGGCTACCTGGCGGACTGGGAGCTGGTTGAGATCCCGCTTGATGCCTACATCGGCCAGACGATGCACATCTGCTTCTCATTCCAGTCTGACAGCCTGCTGGCGGGCGAACAGGCCGGGCAACCGGAGGGCTGGTGGCTGGATGACATATACGTCGGTGAAGCCAGTGCCGGCAGCGCGTTGTTCAGCCTGTCGACGCCGCAGGCGGATTCCGTCTATGGCGCGGTGAATGGCCAGACAGGGATTTCCCTGCTGCTGGAAGGACTGCAGGGCGTCGCCAGCATGCGATACGAAATTGACTACATCCCGCTCGGTGCAGACCGCGGCGAGGACCAGCTGGTCAATTCGACGAACCTTACCGGCGTGAACATCCAGGTCAATTCGCTTACGCGCCCGAACCAGCGCTTCTGGCTGCGGGCCACGGCCTATGACGCCGATGGCAAGGCCGGGCAGAGCAGGCTGCTGCCACTGTACCTGTTCAACCGGCCGGGGGACGTGAATGCGGACTGGCTGGTCGATGGCAATGATGAGCAGCTGCTGCGCCAGTCCATTGGACTGACTGCTGCCGACCAGGGCTGGTTGCCCTGGATGGATGCAGACCAGGATGGCGTGGTGACTGAGCTGGACCTTGCCGCCGTCGCCTACCACTGGACGGACCCAGATGGCAGCTAGCTGTGAGATAATTCCCGGATGCCAAGGCAATACTTCCTGTATGACGACAAGGTGGCCCTGCGTCCGCTTGAGGACTCTGATGCCGCACTGCTGTGCGACTGGGTGAATGACCAGGCGGTACTGCTCTACCTCGGCATCCCCGGCCGCCTGACCGATGGACAGGAGCTGGAATGGATCGCGGCGATGCGCGGCAGCCAGCGGGACGTGGTGCTTGGCATTGTTGACCTGTCAGACGGAGCACTGGTCGGGACGGTCGGCATCCACCTGATCAACCGTACTGATAGCAACGCGATGTACGGCATCATGCTCGGGGATAAGGAACGCTGGTCTAAGGGGATTGGCACCGCCGCCGGGATGCTGGCCTGTGACTACGCCTTCAACTCGCTGAACCTGCACCGCCTGCACCTGTCCGTTGCGGCATTCAATCCGCGTGGCACGAAGAGCTATGAGAAGATCGGCTTCAGGCACGAAGGCAGCATGCAGCAGCACATCTACAAGCAGGGCAGCTACCACGACGTGCTGTTCATGGGCCTGCTGCGGGATGACTTCAATGCCAGTCATGCAGAGTGGAGGAAGCAGCAGCAGGCACGCTACGGAATGGACGCCGGATTGGAATAGTCCATTCCGGCGAATAATCGCCACACACTTAACCGTGTCTTAAAATTCCTCTGGGAATTCGATTCCTAATAAGGATAAGCGTCTGTTCACCGGGTAGTAAACATCTGTTTGCGCAGTCCGTGGGGCTGCAGACCCGGGTCAGGAATATACACATGGGAAGAATCACAGGCATTTTGATACTGCTGACGCTGCTTTGCAGCTGCAACAGAGGAGGCCAGCAAGGCGCTGCTGGCGGGATGGGAGGAATGGGAGATGGACCGCCGCCGGTGGCGGTGTTCGTTGAGCCCGTCCAGATGGTCCCCTATTCGCCGGCAATCAAGCTGATCGGCGAAACCAAGGCTGAGCAGCGCGCCACCCTGGCCGCCGAAGTGGCCGGCAGTGTGACCGGCATCCGCCATCGCGTGGGTGAGCGCCACAACGTGTCTGACGGCTGGCTGGTCAGCATCGATCCCGCCACCTACCAAGCTGGCGTCGGATCGGCACAGGCAGCGGTGGACATGGCCCGCGAGAACCTGCGCAAGGCCCAGAACGGTCCGCGCAGCGAGGACGTGCGCGCCCAGGAAGCCCAGGTTGAAGCCGCCAAGGCACGTGTGTCGCAGGCGGAGGACAACCTGAAGCGGATGGAGGCACTGGCCGCCGGCGGCGTGATCGCCGAGACAGCGCTGGTCACCGCACGAACGGAGTATGAAACCGCAAAGAATGCCCATGAAGCAGCCAGGCAGGTACTGGCGGCGATGCAGGCCGGCACCCGTGAAGAGGACATCGCTGCTGCAAAGGCCGCGGTCAGCCAGGCTGAATCAAACCTGAAGAACAGCCGCGTTTCGCTGGGACGCACGACGGTCGGCCCGGAGTTTGATGCCATTGTCAGCAACCTGATGGTGGAGGTCGGGCAGTACGTCGGTCCCGGCACCCCGCTTGTGGAAGTTGTCAGCGCCGGCTCCACCGAGGCCTGGTTCAACCTGCCGGAGGAGGAGCTTGGCAACGTGTCACCTGGCGACGACGTGGAGATGCGCTTTACCGCCTTCCCGGACGAGGTGTTCCACGGCGCGGTGATCAGCATTTCACCGGCCGCCAATGAGCAGACCCGCCAGTTCCCGCTTCGCGTGGAGATCCGCGATGAACGGATCCTGCCCGGCATGACGGTGGAGGGCCGGATCCTGCGCAGCGAGCCCGTGCCGACGAAGATGATCAACATGGACTCCGTGATCCAGGCCCCGCTCGGCACCGTCTGCTGGGTGATGGACCCGGACCCGAACGACCCGCAGAAGACCAGCGCGCGCCAGGTGATCATCGAGACCGGCGCCCGCGTTGACAACATGGTAGTCGTGATGAGCGATGAGCTGCAGCCGGGAATGATGGTTGTCACCCGTGGCAAGCAGCAGGTCTACCCGACCGCGATGCTGATCCCGGTCAACCTGATGAACATGGGCGGCGGAGGCGAGGGCGGACCACCCGCCGGGGCGGAGGGTGGTGGCATGCCGCCTGGGGCCGGTGCTCCCGCCGGTGACGATGTGTCCGAAGGCGGCCAGTCAGCCGGTGATGCGGCGGCAGGAGGCCAGAATGCCGGAGATGGTGAGGCTGGCCAGCAGGCCGGCGGTGATGATGCTGCCGGCGGACAGGAGAACCCCTGTGGCCAGGAGAGCAACGGATGATCAAGGCTGCCATCAGCAACCCCTACGCCACGCTGGTCGGCGTGATCATCCTGCTGATCTTCGGCGCGATCTCGATGGGGCAGATCCCGATCCAGCTCAAGCCGGCGATCGAGCCGCCCGAGGTCAGCGTGCAGACCTTCTACTTCGGTGCCAGCCCGATCGAGATCGAGGACCAGATCACCAACAAGCTCGAGGAACAGCTGAACACAATCAACGACCTGCGGCGCATCACATCGTCCTCCAATGACGGCTACAGCTCGATCAACCTCGAGTTCGTCGAGAACGTTGACAAGAACCGCGCGCTGCTGGACGTGCAGCAGGCCGTCAACCTGGTCACCGACCTGCCGGACAAGACGCAGATCGTCGGCCCGGTGATCGCGCTCGTCAGTGCAGCCCAGAACGAGCAGATCATGTGGATCTCGCTCGGTGGCGATGCCAGCGTTGACGACAAGTACGACATGGTGAAGGACGTGATCGAGCCGCGCCTGCTGCGCCTGCAGGGAGTCGGTTCCCTATTGGTGGCCGGAGGACGCAAGCGCCAGATCGTCGTCGAGCCTGACCTGAAGAAGATGACCCTGCACGGCATCGGCGTGCAGGAACTGATGGGCCGTATCCGCAGTGAGAACCGCAACGTGCGAGGTGGCTACCTGGACGAGGGTGAAACCCAGCTGATCGTGCGCACGATGGGCAAGTACGAGTCGCTGGATGACATCCGCAACACAGTGGTGCGCCATGATGCGCGGGGCACGATCACCGTGGGCGATATCTGCACCGTGGTGGATGGCCGCGAGCGCCAGCAGGGCTACGTGAAGGCGGATGGCCACCCGACGGTTGCCATCGGCGTCTCGCGCCAGAGCGGTGCCAACACGGTTGACACCATCAAGGGAGTGATGGGCGTCGTGGCCGAATACAACAAGGACTTCGCGGACCGCGGCATCGAGATCGAGATCCGCGAGGCCTACAGTGAGCTGAGCTACATCCAGGAGGCGATTGCGCTCGTGCGCAACAACCTGCTGTTCGGTGCGCTGCTGGCAGCCGTCGTGCTGTCGCTGTTCCTGCGCGGTGCACGCCCGATCCTGATCGTGCTGGTGACCATCCCGGTCTCGCTGATCACCGTGTTCATCATCCTGCTGGCACTCGGCCGCACGATCAACATCATTTCGCTGGCCGGCCTCGCATTCTCGGTCGGCATGGTGGTTGACAACGCGATCGTGGTGCTGGAGAACATCGACCGGCACATGAAGGAACTGGGCAAGCCGGTCCTGCAGGCGGCCTATGATGCGATTACGGAGATCGCCGGCGCGATCCTCGCATCCACGCTGACGACGATCGCCGTGTTCATCCCGATCATACTCAACACCACCGAGGCCGGACTGCTGTTCAAGGACATCGCGATTGCGATCGTGAGCAGCATCATCATTTCGCTGCTGTGTGCCTACACGGTGGTGCCCGGCTTCAGCGCGGTGATCCTGCGCTCGCGTAACTGGCGTGACAGGATTGACGACAGCAACCCGGCGATGGCCCGGACGCTGGACCTGATCACCCTGCAGTGGGTCGGTACCGCGGTGGAGAAGTTCTACCTGCGCTTCCTCAACTGGGCCTGTGCCGGAGTCGGCAAGGGCACCACGCCCGGCAGGCTGCTGCTGCTCGGTCTGGTTGCGGTCGGCTGGTACTTCAGCACGCTGCTGCTGCCTGGTGCCAACTACCTGCCGACGGGCACCCAGCCCTTCATCTTCTGCTTCACCCCCTCCGTGGTGGGCCAGAGTAATGAAGTGACGAGCGAGGCCTACACGGCGATCGAGCAGTTCGTCGGCAACGACCCGGATTTCTCACCCAAGGTCAAGACATACTTCACAGTGGCCAGCGCCCCGTTCTTCACCGGCATGGGTGTGCGCGTCAAGGACGAGTTCGCCAACGACCGGATGATGGACCAGATGGCCGGCAAGCTGATGGAGGTCGGATTCATGCAGCCCGGCTTCCAGTTCTTCTTCGCCAGCCGCACCTCGATCTTCCGCGTGCCGGACAAGGAATTTACGCTCGAGATCACCGGCCCTGACCTGGAAGAGATCCGCAAGATCTCCGAGCGGGTGCAGGGTGAGATCCGCTCCAAGGTCGGTCCCTACCTGCAGCCCGGCCCGGTGCCGGTGCGCAGCGGATTCAGCGAGGGAGTGCCCGAGCTGTCGATCCATGTCGACCGCTACAAGGCAGCGGAGATGGGCCTCAACCTGAGCGATGTTGCCAATGTGGTGGAGACGATGATCGCCGGCCTGCAGACCAGCAAGTACACCGACCGGGGGCGCGAGTACGACCTCGTGGTGCGTGGCGACAAGGAACACTACACGACCCGTGATGAGCTGGAGGCGCTGACCGTGCTGGCCAGCAACGGTGAGTTCGTCAGGCTGGACGAGGTTGCCAGCATCAATGACAACACCGGCCCGACCTCGATCCGGCACTACAACCGCGACCGTTCAATCCAGCTGACGGTGAACACCAACCCGGCCTTCCCGACGCAGACCGCGCTGGACATCACCCAGCAGGAAGTGATCGACCCGATGTCCGCCACGCTGGCGCCGGGCTACCGCATCCGCTTCGGCGATGCGGCGGACAAGCTGCGCAACACGCTCAGCTCTTTGGTGGTGCAGGGCGCGCTTGCGATCGTGATCATCTACCTGCTGATGGTGGCGCTGTTCCGCTCATTCACATACCCGATCATCATCCTCGTGACCGTGCCGCTGGCCTGGAGCGGAAGCTTCATCGCGATGTGGTTCGCGCATTCACTCAGCGGCGGCGTGGTGCAGTTCGATGTGCTCGGCATGCTCGGCCTGATCATCCTGTCTGGCATCGTGGTGAACAACGCGATCCTGATCGTGCACCAGATGCTCAACAACCAGGAGGAGGGCATGGGTCCGCTGGAGGCGCTCAAGGAGAGCAGCCGCACCCGACTGCGCCCGATCTTCATGTCCGTGCTTACATCCGTGTTCGGCATGCTGCCGCTGGCAATGGGGCAGGGCAGTGGATCCGAGCTGTACCGCGGCCTCGGCGTGATCGTGGTCGGCGGCATGCTGGTGTCCACGATCTTCACCCTGTTCGTGGTGCCGACGATCCTCAGCCTGGTGCAGGAAGTCAGCGAGCGCATCCAGCTCAAGCGTGAACACCGCAGGGCCTGATCCGTCAGTGCCAGCCGGATTCCATGATGCGATAATGATGGGCACAGCGGCCCTGCGTGCCGCTGCGGGAACCTTATGAAAAGCAGACTGGCCAGCTTGCTGTTCGTGCTCGCAACCGGCTTCGCGCTGGCGGGCTTCATCGTGTCGCTGTACACCCACTGGTACTTCGCCAACCACTACTGGCTGAAGACCGGCCTCGCCATGCTGCTGACCGTGCCGGGCTATGCGCTCGCGCTGTCCGGTGGCAATGCGAAGCTGTGGCGTGGCTTCGGCTGGTACTGGATCGGGCTGTACGCCCTGTCCGTGTTCCAGCATCGCAGCATTGACCTGCGTGAGCTGAGCTTCGTGGCCGGACTGGACTATGAGGCCAGCATGGTCTGGCTGCCGGGCATCGTGCTGCTGGCAGTGGCCATGCTAAACATCATCAGGCAGAAGCGTGCAGAGGCCGCGGCCCGGCGTGAGACCAGGCGTGCATTGGCTTTCCGCCGCCGCCTGCGCGAGATCCACGGCCAGCCCGTGGTGGCCACCGGTGAATGGATCCGTGAGCGACTGCGCTCCGGCAGCATCGTGCTCTTGCTGGGCTTCGCCACCATGCTCGCGCTGGGCGGCAGTGTGCTGGCTGATGAAGCGGATGCCGAGCCTGACAACGGCATCGACCGCCATTCCGAATTCAAGGACGAGGCCCTGCGCCACTGGCCATCGATGCCGGACATCTCCGGTGTCTACCCGCAGGCGGCGCATTCGCAGGAACGCACGACCTATTTCATCGAGATTGACAATGTGGTGGACGGCGAGATCCGCATCGTGTCCGACGGCTTCAACGGGGTGGTTGGGCATGTACTGGCTCCCGTCTCCAACTACAACAAGGAGGGTTTCACCGCCTCCGGTTGGGCTGAGAACGGCACATGCACCGCCAGTGCCGTGAACGCGATCCACCTCAAGGTGAAACATAACTATGAGACCGGCCGCGCGACGATCTTCTCGCTGGTGCCGATCGAGTTCACCACCTTCGACCCGAAGTCCTACAAAAGCTACTTCAACCAGAGCAGCACGTTGTTCACTGACATCACCGCCGGCAGCGAGATCTTCGGCGGCCAGTGGGCACCGCTGGTCAACAGCCCGCTGACCTTCCAGCGCGGCGAGGCGGACTGGCAACGCGTGGACGAGAGCTATGTGCCGGCAGTCGGCGACCAGATGCGCATCACCGTCAGCCGCCGCAAGTACAATCCCGAGTGGATCGAGTTCGAGAACGGCTTCGGCGGCCTGATCTGGATCAAGGAGCTGGGGATGGACCCGTACCCGATCGGCCAGGTGCTGAAGCCCGTGGCCGGCGTGGGGCGCTTCCTCGGCACACAGTACGCCGAGCGGGGCCGGATCCGTGCCGCACACCCGGGCGTAATTGATATCTCCACCTCGCCATATGACGTAATCGGCGGCTTCCAGATCATCCCGCGTGACCATGCGATGTCCAGCGAGATGAAGTTCGCCCGCCTGAAGACGCAGTGGATGGTGGTTGGCCCGCTGTGGGCGCTGGACCCCTCCTGGGAAGGCCTGCCGCCGCTGTTTACGGACTACCTCTACCCGGCCTTCACGCCGGCCTTCAATGCGGACGGCAGCGTGAATGAGGATGTGCAGGGAGCGGCGGTGTTCCTCGACCGATTCACGGTGCGGGCCCGCTACCGCGACAGCGAGGACCCGACGCAGTATGAGCTGCTGCGCGAGTCCGTCTACCTGGACTACGATGCGCTGGAAACCATGACGCATGTGCGCATCTACTTCCCGCGGGGATAACCTATTGACATAACCATTAGACCTTTGTACTATGTTTATTAATGAAGATTAATGAAATTAAAATAAAGAACTACAAAGGCATTGAGAGTCTTCGCCTTGAGTTTGACAACGGATTTCGATCTAACGTTGTTACACTTGTTGGATTGAATGAGAGTGGTAAAACTACCATTTTGGAAGCAATTAATGACTTCTACAAGCTAAATAGATTTGAAAAAAACTTAGATATTATTCCAAAATCTAGAAAAGGTAATTTTAATGACACAGTTGAAATCGCATTCGTATGCGAGATTACGAAGGAAGATACGGATTTAATTGATGAGTTTTTGCATGAACATAAACTGAAATATACCTCATTACCCATGAATATCGAGATTAGAGTAAGAGTCTATTACAGGGATTCAAAATACTCAATGCATAAATTAGGAGGCGAATTTGTCGGTGAATTCAAAGTTCGTAAGGGAAAATCAAATAAGACGGTAGATTTTAGTTCATTGGAAGCAGTCGTAGAAGATTTCTTTTGGTTTATTTATGATAACTTATTACCTCCCGTAATTTATTATCCAAACTTTTCTGAGACTTTTCCAAGGGCAATCTATGTAGAGGAGGATTTAACACCAATTGAAGGTACACTGAAAAATTCATATTTTACGGAAGTCCTAACCGACATACTTGATAGTCTGGAAAAAGGATATGAACTTCAAACTCATATAGTAGATAGAATCGGTGTGCCTGATCAAGAAGATAGTCTTAACATAGTATTAAATGAAATGGGCAAAGCTATAACTAACGCTGTTTTTAGAAATCAAGATTCTCCCTTCTTTTCAACAGAGTTGCTAGTGAGGTTTAAAGACAGGATTATTAGTGGGAAGAAGGTGATTGAGATAAAAATATATAAAGATCCAGAGGAGTACTTTCCAGATCAAAGAAGCCTAGGTTTCAGATGGTTCTTTGCGTTTGTTCTGTTTACTGAATTCAGATCAAAGAGAAAAACGGATTATGGGAGAAGGCTATTTTTGTTAGATGAGCCTGCTTCCAATCTGCACAGTAGAGCACAAGAGCAGGCTCTGCAAATTCTAGTAAACATGTCTGAAAATAATTCATTAATCTACAGTACACATAGTCCACATATGATTCATCCAAAATGGTTAGAAGGAGTACATATTGTTATTAATGATGCAATAAAGCCTTCAGACGGATTGAGTTCAGAAGATTCACCTACAAATGTTAGAACAACGCCATATAGAAACTTTGTGGCAGAGAGTTTAGATCAGGAAAGTTATTTTAAGCCGATATTGGATTGTCTGGAATATAGGCCAAGTAGACTAGAGCTAGTTCCTAAGCTAATTGTTGTGGAGGGAAAGGGGGATTTCTATTGCTATTCATATTTCTTTACAAAGCAATTCATTGGTGAGTTTGATTTCAGAATATATCCAAGTACTGGATCGACTAGTAGTCATTTTGCTGTATCTATGTATTTGGGATGGAATCGGGATTTTATTGTGCTTTTAGATAGTGATCATGGAGGCACAAGTGCAAAGGAGAAACTTCTAAGGAAATTAGGACTTGTAGCCGAGCCTTTTGTTTACACATTGGCGGATGTTTGTGAAACATTTAATAGTTATACATTAGAAGATTTAATAAAAGAGGATGTACACAAATCAATTGAAGTAATAGGAATTGAAGGTAACATGAGTATCAAAACAAAAATTGCTAGGTCTTTTGAGTTATTATATGCCACAGATCACGAATTTGACTTTTCTGATTTGGTAATTGCTCGTATGAGAAAAGTTGGTGATTGGTTGCAGAACAAACTTAATCAAATGGAAGGTCGTATTGTTGATGTTCAATAAATTAGAGAGTTTGCGCACGTCTAATTCCTGTTTTGTATGCCCTTTGATTCTCTTTATTCTCATTTGCAACACCGCGCACGCCGAGCCCTTCGCCGGTGCATCCGGCATGGCACAGATTTCTGACAACGCCTACCTCTGCGTGCAGGACACCAAGGCCGACCGGCCAGGCAGCCGGATCGGCATCCTGACCGTTGACACCGAGAAAGGCGGTTATGACTACCTGCCGCTCGAGCCGGACTGGGAGGGAGAGCTGCCGCATGACCTGGAGAGTGCATTCGCGCTGCGGGACCGGCCCGGTGAACTGCTGCTCTGCGAAAGCGGGGCCTACGAGAATTGGACCACGCACGAATACCACATCGGGCGCATCTTCCACATCCGCCTGACCGCGGCAGCCGAGAGCTGGGACTTCGAACTGCTGGGCACGATCCCGATCCCGGAACACCTGCATGAAATCGAGGGGATGTTCCTGCTGCCCGTTTTCAATCCCGAGGACATCCAGTTCGACCGCGACCTGTTCGGGGACGTGGATGTGGCACGCGATGCGCTGGTGCAGGAAGCAATGGCTGCGGCAGGACTGGAAGAAGCCGGCGCGGATGAGGCTGCACTGGATTGGGGTGCCCCAGGGGTCAGGCAGCCTCAGCCATCAGACCTCCCCGGGCGTGACCTGGCCTATCTCATCCTTTGTACCAGGGGTGGAGATGAGGCATATGAACCGGCCAGTTTCCATGAGAATGTGATTGACCTGAAGAACCACGAGCTGCGTGAGCTGCGCAATGGACAGGGAATTGATATCAGTGTTCCGCCGCAGTCAGACCCCTTCCAGCGCGGCTGCAGTGATGTATACCTGGACAGGGTCGGCATCCTGTGGATCGTCAGCTGCAGCGACCTTGGTGACAACGGACCGTTCAACTCCCGCATCTACCGCTACGGCCAGTACGATATCGAGAGAGGCTATGGGATGTCACGCTCAATCTATGACAACACCTCGTGGTTCATCTCCGGCCTGAAGGTTGAAGCGCTCTGCGGCAGCGTGATGGAGGGTTCAACACTCTGCTATGCCACCGATGATGAGGGATTCGGCGGGATCTGGCGTTCACTCGGTGCGGCAACCAGCCTGCGCTGATCCGGCACTCCTTCTATAATCAGTGCCGTGTTCAAGAAGATCCTGATAGCCAATCGCAGCGAGGTGGCTGTGCGCATCATCCGCGCCTGCCGTGAGCTGGGCATCGCCTCCGTGGCGGTGTACAGTGAGGCGGATGCGGACGCAGTGCATGTCACGCTGGCAGATGAGGCTGTCTGCCTCGGGCCTGCGGAAGCTTCACAGTCCTACCTTGACCAGCAGAAGGTGCTGCAGGCCGCACGTGATACCGGTTGCGACGCGCTGCACCCCGGATACGGATTCCTCGCGGAGAATGCCGGCTTCGCAAGGCTGGTGACGGAAAGCGGCATCCACTTCATCGGGCCCACGCCGGAAAGCATGGACCGCATGGGGGCCAAGATCCCGGCGCGCGAGACAGCGCTGCTGGCAACGGCCCCGGTGGTTCCGGGCTTCGACCGCGAAGGTGCCACGGACGATGAATACATCGCGGCAGCGGCACAGATCGGCTACCCGGTGATGGTCAAGGCCAGCATGGGTGGTGGCGGCAAGGGCATGCGCATCGTGGACAGCGAGGCTGAACTGCAGTCCGCGCTGGACGGTGCACGCCGTGAGGCCGCCAAGGCATTCGGTGACCCGACGGTGTTCCTCGAAAAATACATCCAGAACCCGCGGCACATCGAGATCCAGGTCCTGGCCGACCGGGCCGGCAACACCCTGCACCTCGGCGAGCGCGAGTGCAGCGTGCAGCGCCGCCACCAGAAGATCGTGGAGGAGACGCCAAGCACTGCGGTTGACAATGAGCTGCGGGCGAAGATGGGGGCGGATGCCGTTGCCATCGCCCGCGCCGTCGGCTATGAAGGGGCGGGAACCGTCGAGTTCATCATGGACCCCGCCGGTGGCTACTACTTCCTAGAGATGAACACACGCCTGCAGGTGGAGCATCCGGTGACGGAGTTCGTCTACGGGCTGGACATCGTGCAGTGGCAGATCCGGATCGCCACCGGTGAGGCGCTGCCATTCTCGCAGGAACAGATCACGCCGCGCGGGCACAGCATCGAATGCCGGATCTGCGCTGAGGATGCCGCCAGCGGATTCCTGCCGCAGGTTGGCAGCGTGCAGGTGCTGCGTGAACCGCAGGGCCCGGGCGTGCGGCTGGACAGCATGCTGAAGGACGGGCTGGCGATCGGCGCGGACTACGACCCGATGCTGGCCAAGCTGATCGTGCACGCCGAGGACCGCGAGGCCGCAATCCGCCGCATGCAGCAGGCACTGAGCGACATGTGCCTGCTGGGGGTGACGAGCAACCTCGGCATCCTTGCCGAGATCATCGCGCATCCGGCCTTCGCGGGGGGAGAGACCGACACGGGCTTCATTGCCAGGCACTTCTCCGGCTATAAGGACCCCGAACCCGGCCTGCCGGAACGGATCGCTGCAGCGCTGGCTGCCAGCATGAAGGGCAGCGCTGTGCAGCGTGGAACCACCAATGACAGTGGGCATGCCGACCCATTCCGCAGCTATGGCAACTGGAGCAATGCATGAGGGAGCAGTTCGGCCACGGCGATGAGCGCTTTGAGGTGGTTGCCATTCCCGGATCCGCCGGCATTGCCAGCGTGCGCATCGATGGGACTGAGTACAGCGTCAGCGCTCTCGTAGTCAGCGGAAGCCGGATCAGCTTCACGCTGGAAGGCAGGCAGTACACCTTTGATGCAGCTGTGGAACATGAGCGGATCCAGCTTAAGCGCGGAACAGCCTACTACAGCTTCAGCCGCATCGAGGAAGGCAGTGAGGACGAGGGCCGCCAGGATGGCGCGGCCCTGAGCAGCCGGATGCCGGGAACGGTACTGCGCACACTGGTTGCGGCGGGTGCTGACGTGAAGGCCGGCGCGGCACTCGTGATCCTCGAGGCGATGAAGATGGAGCACACCATCGAGGCCCCGGTGGATGGCACCGTCAACGGCTACCCGCACCCGGAGGGCTCACGCGTGATGCCCGGTGACCTGCTGGTGGACTTCTCCCCGGCGGGCTAGCCGACCGGCATCGACATCAGGTTCACTCGCTCCTGCCTGCGCTCGCGCAGCCAGTCATAGAGCTGCTGGTGGCAGGTGGTGACAATGATCTGCGTCGTGTCAGACAGGTCCGTGATGTAGTTGAACACAAGCTCGGCGCGCTCATCATCGAGGTCAGCCAGCGGCTCGTCCAGCATCAGCGGCAGGTCAGTGCGGCCGCTCGCGGTGCGGGCCATTGCCAGGCGCAGGGCGAGGGCCAGCTGCTGCTGGGCACCGGTTGACATATAGGTCCACAATTCGTGGCTCGGGATGTCCGCCGGGGCGCCGGTCACGCGCAGCCTGAGGCTCAGGTTGCTGTCCAGCGAGGCGTCCTCGATGCCCTTGATCGGCGCATTGGCAAGGATGCTCTTCATCGCGCGGTCGATTTCGGGGGCCGTGTCACTGCTGGCACGGTTCACAAGCGACTGCACGATCTCGCGGGTTGTTGCCAGCGCCTCATCCCAGTTGTGCACAAGCTTGTCCAGCCGGCCGGCATGTTCGCTGCGCTGCTTCATCTCGCGGGCAACCTTGTCAATGTTGCCGAAGCGGTGCATGCCGTCGCGGATATGGTCCAGCGCGCGGCGGATCGACTCTCGCGAATCACGCGCTTCGTGGATCTTCTTGTCCAGTTCGCTCAGCCGGTTGCAGACGGAGTCGTGGCTCACCTTGTCGCGGCAGAGCAGGGCCAGGCGGTTCTGCTCCGTCGGGGAGAGGGCGGCCCAGCGCTCGTTGAACTCAGCGACCTTCATGCTCGGCTTGCCGAGCAGCAGCGGGTCGGCCTGCGGGACCGGAGCCTCACGGTGGCCGCTGCGCACGTTGGTGGCCAGGTTGCGGAAGGCCTCCATTGCGGCGCGCGGTCCCTCGCGCAGCTTGCTGGCAAAACCGATCGGCTGCAGCTTTGCCTCCAATGCGCGGGAGATCTGGTCGCGCTCCTGTGCCAGGCGTCCCAGCTCACGGTTCTGCACGCTGATCTGGGTTTCGAGTTCGCGGATGTCGAACTTGTTGCCACTGATCACGCTCGGGGCTTCCGCCAGCTTGCGGATCATGTTGCGCAGCCAGTCCATGTCCGGCACCAGCGGAGCCAGGGGCTCGATCTGGCCGACCTCGGTCCAGGCGGCCTCCATCCGGCGGCGGATGGTGTCGCGGTCACGGATTGCCGAACTGTACTCACGGAAGCGCACATCGAGGCTGATGTAGTCCTTGATGTTCTCCACGAGTCGGTCCCAGTTCTGGCGGTCAATCTTGTAAAGCTCTATGAAGCGCATACGGCGCCGGTTGAGCTGGTCCATTTTCTGGGTCTGCTCCTCCATCGCCGGCAGCACGCTGTTCTGCAGTTCCGTATAGGCCGGGCCGGTGGTGCGTGCGCGGCGCAGGTAGGGGAACAGCAGGAAGCCGGCCACCACCAGGAACACCGCGGCGATGATCCAGCCTGCGAAGGGCAGGATCTCACGGACCATATGCGGCATGAAGCTGTAGTGCGCGATGATGCTCAGGAAGGCCATGAACACACAGACAAAGCCGAGGTATGACCACCATGGCAGCTCATCGCGGTTGACAATCTCGAGTTCGACCTTGCGTTCGCGCAGCTTCTCAAGCTCAGTCGTCACCTTACTGTGCTCCTCCTCCCATTCGAGGATGGAACTGAGGTGCTCACGGTGCGGGGCGAACATCTTGTCGAGGCTCTGGTAGCGGTTCTTCTCCGCCTCGGGAATCTGGTCCTCAAGGCGCTTTGCGCGGTCGGCGGCAACAGTGTATTCGCGGTGCGCCGTCTCCACGGCCGCACTGACCTGTTGCAGCAGCTGGCGGGTATCGCCACCCTGGCGCTCATCAGGCTGGTCGCTGTTCAGCTTCTGAGCTGATTCATAACTGATGTTGAGTGCGCTGATCTCCTGCTCGACACGGCTGATCTGCTGCTCAAGTGCTTCCAGCTTGCCGTAGAGCACGTCCACCTCGTGCGCGAGGTCCGCGGTGATCGCAGCCGACGGCTCTGGTTCGGTGCTTACTGCAGGCTGCAGCTCTCCGCTGGCAACCTTGTGCAGGTAATGGTTGCGGGCCAGTTCAAGCTGGTCGCGCTGCTTCTCAAGGCCGAGGATCACGCGGTCCTGCTGCTCCAGCTGGCTGAGCACGCTGTCGCGTTCCTTCTGCAGCTCATGGTACTCATTCAGCTGCTGGCTGAGCTGGCCCTGCTCAAGCTTGAGGTAGTCCAGCTCCTTGGCGAGGTGCATGCGGTGCTCGCGCATGTTGCGCGGCGGGCTGTCACCAAGTGTGAAGCGCGGATTCTCCAATGCTTCAATGATCCTGTCAACGGTGGTCACATCCGGATTCTCGACGAGCTCGCCGAGGTCGGAGGTGAGGATCTGGCGCAGGTTGCTGCGGTCGAGGGTCTCGATCACGTTAGCCTGCGTGGCGGACAGGGAGTGGCGGAAGGACTGGCGGCTGAGGTTCAGCAGGCGCCGGCCAAGGTCCCATTCGCCATGCTTGCTGACGGTCACCTTGTCCGTCAGGCTGCGCTGTGTGCTGTATTCACTGACCTGTACGAAATAATCACTGAAGCGGGCGGTGACCAGGATCTTCTCCGGCCAGCCATCCAGCTCAGGCTTGATCACGAGGCGTCCCGATGGCGTCCCGCCGATCCAGGGCGTCCAGCGCTTGATGGCCTGCGGATCCTTGGCGCCGCGCTTGGAGGCGGGGCCGAACAGCATCCACTCGAGGAAGGTCAGCAGTGTGGTCTTGCCGGACTGGTTCTCCGCGATCCAGAGGTTTAGTCCCTCCTCGAGGATCACCGGGGTGTCGATTGAAAGGCTGCCGAAGCGAGCTGAGTCGATCTGGAGTATCTTCATTCCGCAATCTCCAGTGGCATTCCCTGCCCGGTGAAGAGTTGCCAGCCAAGGCGCCTGACCAGCCTGACGACATCCGCATCCTTGCGTCCATTGCGCTCGAGGTCGGTGCAGCGGTCGAGGAAGGCGAAGAGCAGGGAGTCCTTGGGCAGGTTGAGCGGGTCGATCCCGCTGAAGAACGCCAGCTCGCTGACATCCGGTTCCACCAGCCGCTCGACACTGTTCTTGATCGCGTCCAGCCGGTTCTCAAGCTGGGGCTTCATGCTGACGGGAATCTCACCACGCAGCTTCAGGCGCAGCATGTCCTGCGGCTGCAGCTTGATGTCAAGTGCGTCCATCGCGCGGCGCAGATGGGCATCGTAACCGTCGACGTAGGGCTCGGGGAAACTGACGGCGCGGCTGATCCAGTTGATCTCAGCCAGCTTGTGGAATTCGAGGTCAGCGCCATAGCGGTCCATTTCTCCGATCAGCATGCCGCCTGGCCCACCTTCAGCCCAGTCGAAGCACTGGGGCGGGCCGCTGTACGCTGCCAGCGCCTTGTCGCTGTTAAGGTGCTTCAGTTCGGCCTGCACCATCATGTGGCCCAGGGCGATGTAGCTGTATTCACTCTTGTAGAGGTCTTCCTGCAGGATCGGGTTGATCGCGCGCTGGTGGTCCAGGCCGTCGTCCACGCCCTCAAGGGTGCCGTGCAGCATCAGGATGCTGGGACGGTCGCGCGGTGGGCGTGGAACTTCCGGCCAGCTCATGCGCGGGATACCTTCCCCCATCAGGAAGGCCCGGCCTGTGATTGATACTCCCTTGAGTTCAATCACCTCCCACTGCTTCTTCGTGAAAAGATGCAGGTTAACCGGCAGGCGGGAGAAGCAATAAGGATTATTCCCGCCATAGGCATCCGAGTTTCCCGGTGTCACCACCACGTCCATCGCGGGGTAGGACTTGACCAGCTGGTAGAAGAACTGGAGCTGGTCATCCGGGTTATGGCCCTTGACGTCAAACACATTGCCGGGAATCAGCAATGCCTGACAGCCACTTTCGTGGGCCAGCCTGAAGCCGGCCTCAAGGGAATTCCTGACTGCTATGCCAATCGCGTCCGCCAAAGACTTGTCTACATCTGTCAGTCTGCGGCCAAGATGGCAGTCGCTCAACTGTGCAAACTTCCAACCCATCACGTTAAATCCTAGCGTAATTGGACAGTCATGTATAGGTCTGAAAGTCAATAAATGGCCTTTTAGTCATTCCAATGCCACTAATGTAAAAGTGAAGAACATATCCGTACGGTAATGAAAGTACAAAGCGGATTGCCGTCAAGCAATCGAGACCTGCGGATAAAGCTGCGGTTTTGGACTGTCCAGTATAATCAGCTTGCCGGTACGGGATGGGTACTCGGCGGCCGTACACCCGATGGACATACTCAGAAGCAGGCTAGCCAGTCAGTTCAGTGATTCCCGTGAATCGATCGGCGAGTTGCTGCGTGAAAACGGCGAATTTGTAATCGATTCCGTCCACCTGTCGCAGGTGTTTGGGGGCATGCGCGGCATCCACGGCCTGGTCTGTGACACAAGCACGGTGGACCCGATCGCCGGCCTTGTCATCAGGGGCAGGGGAGTAAAGGAACTGGGGGCATGCAGCCCGGAAGAGGTGTTCTGGCTGCTGCTGACAGGTGAGTTGCCGGAATACGAAGAGCTGTTTTCATTCCGCCAGGACCTGCAGTTACGTCGCCGCCTGCCGGACTGGATGGACGGGTTCCTCGCCGCGATGCCGGCTGGCAGCCACCCGATGAGCATGTTCAATGCCGCGGTGCTGGCCATGC
The DNA here is from genome assembly GCA_022646745.1 of Planctomycetales bacterium. Lineage (GTDB taxonomy): Bacteria > 4484-113 > 4484-113 > 4484-113 > JAFGCY01 > JAHEFU01. Next base: position 2,828,515 of record CP060262.1, read on the forward strand.
AGGGGCAGTCCCATTTCGCGAGGGCCTACCACTCAACACCGAAGAGCGAGCTGTGGCAGCCGGCGCTGGAGGATGCGCTGGACCTGTTTGCGACCATGCCTCTGCTGGCAGTCAGGGTCTACCGCCAGCGCTACGGGCTGGTGGACAAGCCTGGATCTGCGGATGCAGATTACATCAGCCAGCTGGCATCCGGCCTGCTGGGCAGGGAGGACAGCGACTTCGAAAGCCTGCTGCGTCGTTATATCGTGGTGCAGAGCGACCACGAAAATGGCAATGTCTGTGCGCTGGCAGCCCACGTGACGGGCAGTGCGCATGCCGACCTCTACTACGCGGTCAGTGCCGGCCTCAACGGACTGGCCGGGCATATCCACGGACTGGCGGCACAGGACTTCATCCGCTTTCTGCACAGCCTGCAGGATGAGCTGGGCAGTGAGCCCGCCGAGGAAAGCATCAGGCAGGCGATGCAGCAGCGGCTGGACAGTGGCCGCGTGCTGCCGGGATTTGGCCACGCCGTGCTGCGCCAGGCGGACCCGCGCTTTGAGATCCTGTATGCGATTGCCGACGAGCGCTACCAGGACAATCCGTTGTTCAGGCTGGCCAGCCGTGTATACAGCGTCGGGACGGAACTGCTGAAGGCCCATCCCAGGGTGAAGAACCCCTACCCGAATGTGGACGCGATCACGGGCGTCGTGCTGCAACTTGCCGGCATTGAACAGCTTGAGTTCTATACGGTGCTCTTCGGTGTTTCACTGTCCATCGGCATCCTGGCACAGAATGTGGTCAGTCGCGGCATCGGATCCCCGATCGTGCGGCCCCGTTCTGTGGCGACGGCAGAGTTGCGCGCTCTGGCTGGCGGCTGAGCCGGTGCTAGAATTCGCAGGTGCATAGGCTCTTCATTCTGCTGCTTGCAGGCCTGCTGCTGGCAGGCTGCAACAAGTCCACCGATTCCGGAACTGACAACGACCCGGTCACTGCGTCTGATACCGACGCTGATGTTGTAGATGAACAGCCAGCTGAGCCGGTCAAGCTCCTGCCCCGCAGGCGGGTACTGGCGGCATTCAGCGGCTCGGAGACGGACCCCTGGACCGCGGACATGCTCGGTGCACTGGGCAGCCAGCTGCATTTCGATGCCTGGTCGCAGGCCGACGCGGATGACTACTTCGACTACTACGGCCCCTTCGATGTGACCAGTGGCAACCTGCCGCTGGACCTGCGGATCGTGCTGACTGGGATGGACAACGTGGCGGGGCTGGAGCGGCAGCAGGCGGCGGCGCAGCACCTGCTGGAGCAGGTTCAGGAATTCAGTGCCGACCTGGTCTGGCTGGATGGCGACCAGCTGCAGTACAGTGCGGGCCGGATTTTGCTTGACAACGAATTCCCGGTCGTGTTCAGCGGCCTGACGCATGACAGCTCGCTGTATTACGAAGGCGAGGATGCGGCTGCCGGCTTCTACCGCCGCCACAGCGTATCCGGCACGATGGGACGGATCTGGCGTGACAACAAGGAAGCGCTGTTCCACTGCATCATCACGGACGACAGCCCGGAAGGCATGCGGCGGATGGTGGACTTCACGGATGCCGAGGACCTGCTCGGGGAAGGCAGCACGCTGCATGTGTTGCCGCCTTTCACTGACTGGCAGGCACTGTCCGAAGCAATCGAGGAGATGCCGGCGGAGGCTGACGACCTGATCATCTGCGCGGCCGCTGAGTCCGGCTGCAGCGAAGCGCTGTCAGGCACGGAACCGCCGCAGGACATCCTCGCATTCTGCCAGGTGCCGGTCTACGTGCTGGGGCCATCCCCGCTGGACATGCTGGGCTGCACCAGCCTGCTGGTCAAGCCGGCAGCCCAGGTCAACGAGGTGCTGACGGTGTTTGATGCGCGGCTCGGCCGTGACATCCCGATGGCATCGATCCCGACGATCGTGCCTGAGGACATGCAGGCCCAGCGCAGTGAGCCGTCTGAAGTGATCCCGCGCTCTGACGGCTAGGGCAGCAGCTGTACGCGGTTCACGCTGTTGGCCAGCCCGTTGAGCACCCAGGCGTTGCCTTCGTCGCCAATCTCAACGGCAGCTGCTCCGGCCAGCAGGTCGGCACCCTGGGAGAGGTCGATTGGGTCCGGGTAACGCCCGCTGCCCGGTGTGTCTGTTGCCACTTCGACGATGAACAGCTCATCCGTATTGAAGCTGCTGGCGAGGATCAGCTTACCGTCACGGCTGAATTCCACGTCGCCAATGTAAGTGAACTCAGTCGTCAGCACGATCGGATTGGACTGCCCGCGCAGGATGCTGCGGTTAGCCAGGTCCAGCTTGTACAGATTGCCGTTGATCGAGTTACCAAGGTAGGCAGTAGCTCCATCGGAGGAAATGGCAATTGCTCCTGCGCCGACTTCTCCCATGTTGATGCTGCCCAGGCGCTCGGGATCGCTGCCGAGGCTGTAGAACTCCACTACTGATTCGGTCGAGACGTTAGGAGTGAAGTCAGAATCGAAGTTGAGTTCGCCGCCACAGACCACAACCAGCTCATTGCGCGACTTGTTGACGGCGATGAACTGCGGGTTCTGTCCGCTGCATTCAATGTCGCTAGAGGTGGGGGCGGCACTGCGGTAATCGACAACACTGAACAGGCCGGTTCCATAGGTGGTCGGGTCGCCGCTGCCGAACTCCGGGAAGGCCATCACCTGGCTGCGTGGGACGTACATCCGGTCCTCATGCACGGCTGCGGCCGCAGGGCCGATGAACACGGCATTGCTGTCCTCGAGCTGGAACACGTCCTGGATCTGGTTGAAACTGAGGTCGGCAAGCGACATCCGCGTCAGCTGGTTGCTGCCGTTGCTGACACAGTAGAGGTGGTCAAGGTCCGCTGCAAGGTGGCTTGGCGAGGAGAATTCCGGGAACAGCACACTGGCCAGTTCGATTCCGCTGAGGGAGTATTTCACCACGCTGTTGTCGAGGCTGTTGGCGACGTACAGGTTGCCGGCGTTGAACAGCATGTCATTTGGCCCACTGCCGGCTGCGAAGTGGTTGAGGGAGACCAGCTCAGCCTGCTGCTTCACCGCGATAGTCGTCATCAGCACGCTGCCATTCTTGCTGTACTGCACTGTCATGCTGTTGCCAGTGGCCTGTGCGTCGAAGGCGAAGGAGCCATCAGCTCCAGACTGGCCATTTCCGCTGCCACCGCTGGCTATGCTGACACTGCTGCCCGGGTCGGAACTGCCGGCAGGAGCACTTATTCGGACGTTGCCTGACTTCGCTGCCAGCGCGTTGATGCTGCTCGGAGTTGGTTGCGGCTGGCCGTTGCCGGAGCCGCCGCCACCGCAGGCTGCTGCCAGCAGGCAGCTGAGAACGGCAATCATGCAGTTGGCAAGAAGACTCTTCATAGGGATTCACTCCAGCTTACGGATATTTCCCTGCCGGGCAGGGGATAGTTCCAGGCGTCTCGCGCACTGCCGTTGAACAGGTTGCTGATGCCAAGCTGCCAGCCGGCGGGATCGGGGCCGATGGAAAACTCAAGGTTGACGATGCTGCGCGGGGATGTGCGCAGGTTGCCGAACAGGTCGGCAGGGATGGAGGATGTGTAATCGAGGGATGCCGCGGCACTGAAGCTGTCCTGCCGGTACTGCAGGCCACTGCCTGCGTGCAGGCTGCTGCGGCCGGTGAGAGGCGTGCCATTGCGGTACTCGGCAACCGGCAGCCATGTGGCACTGCTTGTCCACCACAGGTCACTGGCCAGCCTCCAGTCGAGGCTGCCTTCCATCCCGGCAATGCTGGCCTGACCGGTATTGCGGGCCTCGACTAGGTAAGCGCTGACCGGGGCAAAGATGATTGAATCGCGGTACAGGCTGTAGAAGGCAGCGCAGTCGAGACGCGCCGAGCCGTAACGCCGCCCGTAGCCGATCTCTATATTGTCGACCGTTTCGGGTTTCAGGTCCGGGTTGCCTCGCACGCTGCCGCTGTCACCCAGGTACAGCTCATCAAAGGAAGGATGGCGTACTGCCCGTGTCATGCTGGCCCGCAGGCTGGCACTGTTGCCATAGTCACGGCGGAGGGCGATGCCGGCCATCGGGTCGATACCCACATCCGAGGATGCTGTCAGGCCCCAGCTGTACTGGAATTTCCAGTTGCCTTGATCTTTCTCCTGCCATGCGCTGTAGTCAATTCCGGCGTGAAGTTTGCGGGCTGCGGAGTCGCCATCAGCGAAGTCCAGTCTCGGACGCAGCAGGCTGTCGCTGTTCCGATGTTCGTGTTCCAGATGCAGCAGCAGGTCCCGATTGTCTATCTCCCCGCGGTTCAGGTAGGGATGCGGGTCCCGCACTTGGCTGAACTGGGCTGACAGGGCCGTCCTGTAATCAGCACGCGTCGCCTGTAGCCAGAGGGATTGCCTGTCCATCCGTGCACTGAGGGTCGGGAACTCAGCACTGCCGGGAATGCCCCGCGACATGTCGCTGAACCCGAATCGCCAATCCGTTTCATCAACCTGCCAGCTACCCAGCAGTTCGTGGCGCAGCACATCTGCATTGGCTCGGCGGGCTGTCGTGCCATCAGCCCGCTTGTAGGAGTAGTCATTCTCTGCGCTGAGCATGCCGTAGGACCAGCTCAGGCTGGCATCGCTGCGGCTGATTTCCATTTCGTAGTAATCATTGCTGCCAGCCAGCACGGCATACCGGGTGACAGGCGGATTTTCAGTACGCTCGCGGAATTCAAAATCAGCCAGATCGGCAAAGTATTCCTTGAATGGCAACCCGCTCTCGGCATAAGCCGGAAAACTTTCCTGCCTATCTTCGGAAATGCTGACGAGGTTGACGACACCACCAAGCGCTCCGGGTCCGAACTGCAGGGCCTGTGGTCCACGCAGCACCTCGATGCGATCGAGGGATGTCGTGCCCAGAGATGAGAGGTCAGTCGCCTGCAGTGGACTGACTGGCTGGCCATCCAGCAGGACCAGTACCTGACCGGCGGACGCCCCGCGCAGGCTGAGTGTGCTGAGTTGGCCATTGCCACCGAGCCGCCTGACATCAGCCCCGGCAATGCTTTCGAGGATGTCTGCCAGGCTGGCATGGGCTGTAAAACGATTTCGGTCAATTATGCTGAGCGCTGACCAGTCGCCAAGTCTCATCGCCAGGCTGCGGTTGTCGCTGACAAGGCTGCTGCCGAGGTCAACAGTGAGGTCGTCATCCGAGTCATCAATGCTGATGTCAAAGGCCGGATCGTAGTCATCGTACAGGTGGTCGAGGTCGATCTCAACTGCATCGCCATCTTCCGCTCGACAGGGCAGAACAGGCAGGCAGGCCAGGAGAAGCAGGATCAGCAGCAGGCAGCGCATCAGAGACGCACCTCGCGCTGGCGCAGCAGGATCCAGATGAAGAAGGGCGCACCGATCAGGCTTGTGATGATGGTGAGTGGGATCTCCCTTGGCGGGGCTGCCGTACGGCTGACTATGTCAACGAAGAGCAGCAGCAATGCACCACCGACCATTGACAACGGGATTAGCACGGCATGCCGGGCCGAGCCGTACAGGCGGGCCACATGCGGCACCATCAGTCCGACGAAGGCGATCACCCCGCAGAATGCCACACTGATGCCGGCCAGCAGGGAACTGACCGCCAGCAGGCGCAGACGCAGGGAGCGGATGTTGATCCCGAGGCTGTGGGCCTTGTCATCGCCAAGCAGCATGGCGTCCAGTTCGCGGCGCCAGGAGATTGCCAGCCAGCATGAGATGCACACGACTGGCAGCATCACCAGCACCTCGGCCATCCCGACGGTACTGACCCGGCCCAGCAGCCAACTGATCACCTGCTCCGTGCCACCACTGCTGCCACTTACCAGCAGCAGCCAGACCACAGCCCCGCACAGGGTGCCAAGCGCGATGCCCATCAGCAGGATACTGGCGCTGTCACGCCGGCCGGACAGGAATGTGGCATACAGCGCGAGTGTGATCAGCAGTGCACCGAGCAGTGCCGGGAAGCCGATCAAGAGCGCACTGCTCATACCAAGGGCGGTTGCCACTACCGCCCCGAGCGCCGCACCCGCACTGACTCCAGTGATGTACGGTTCGGCCAACGGGTTGCGGAAGAACAGCTGCATCAAAACACCGCTTGTTGCCAGAGCAGCCCCGGCGAGGATCGCCATCAGCACGCGCGGCAGGCGCAGGCTCCAGAGGATCTTCGACTCCAGCTCAGTCAGCCCGTCCAGCATCTGCGCAGGCCCGAGCCCGCTGGGACCGACGGACAGGGAGACTAGTGCTGCCAGCAGGACCAGCAGCAGCAGGGCTGGCAGGAGCAGGCGTTTCATCAGCGTGCGGCGCTGGCCCCGTTGTTGCTTACGCTGCCGGTAACAGGCGCATTGAGCTGCTCCTTGATTTCATCAATTGCCAGCAGGATGCGTGGTCCGGGGCGCAGCAGGTGGTCAGAATTGACGACGACCAGCTGACCCTGCTTCACCGCGCGCAACTCCCGAAACACCGGGTCCTTGCGCAGTTCAGCCAGCATCTCCGACCGGGCGTCAGCGGGGTCCTCTTCCTCGGTGCAGCTGGTGGTTGTCAGGATCCAGTCCGGATCCGAGGCCATGATGAACTCAGCGCTGACAGCCGGCCAGCGGTAATCCAGACTCACCGCATTAGCCAGTCCGCAGCGAAGCATGACATCGTTGATGAACGAGCTGCTGCCGCAGGTATAGACCAGCTCTCCCGGGTATCCGAAGAAGCAGCTCGGTTCGCCCGGCAGTGCAAGGTATTCACGACCAGCGGTTTCCTTCTCGATCCACTTGGCAAACTCAACAGGCAGAGCTTTGTCCCATGAGAAAGATGTGCCGAGTATTCCTTCAAGGGTCCACATCTGTTCACCGATCTCGCGGACAGTCGTCGCCTCCTTCAGCGCACATACCTGGATACCGAGCTGCCGGAGCTGGTCGACGAGTTCCAGGCTGTTGCCCTGGTAGGCCAGCACGATGTCCGGCTGCAGGGCCACGATCTTCTCCAGGCTGGCGTCCACCTGTCCGCCGATGTCGTCAACGGAGACGATGCTGTCCGGGTAGTTGCAGAAGCTGCTCTTGCCGACCAGCCTGTCTGCGTATCCGAGAAAGGCGACCATCTCGGTCAGGTTGGGCATCAGGCTGACGATTCGCTGGCAGTCCTGGCCGTAGGCGACCTGTTTGCCAGTGCCATCTGTGAATGTGTCCGCGGCAAATGCCTTGCCTGCCAGCAATAACAGCCAGGCCGCGAGGATGATCAGGATTCTCATGTTGCCGCCTCCACGCGGTCGCTGCTTCCGGCGTACAGTTCCGCAAGCATTGCGTCAGTTGTCATTTCCTGGGGGTCGCCGTGGCCCAGCAGCGCGCCATCGCGCAGCAGCACAACGCTGTTGGCAAACTCCGCCGCCAGCTCCGGGTAGTGCAGGCTGCACAGCACCAGCCGTCCGTCCTGCCTGGCGATGTCCCGCATCAGCTGCATCACCTCGCGGCGCGCCGGCGGGTCGAGGTGCGCCGTCGGTTCGTCCAGCAGAAGGAGTTGCGTGTCCTGGGCCAGGGCCTGGGCAATCATTGCCCGCTTCAGTTCACCTCCCGAGAGGCGTGACAGTGGCCGGTCGGCAAGGGCTGAAAGGTTGAGCCGCGCGAGCAATGAATCAATGTCTGCCCGGGAGCGGGAATTGGACAATCGTGCAACCTCAAGCGAGTCGCGAACATTGAGCGGAATGCCGGCATCGGCAATCTGCGGCACGTATCCGAGGTACTTGGCGCGGTCCCGGCCGTTCATTCGCAGCAGGTCGCGACCGCCGAATTCCACCGATCCACTGGTCCGATCCAGCAGGCCGCAAAGCAGGCGCAAAAGTGTGGTCTTACCTGCGCCGTTCGATCCGATCAGGCAGTGCAGGCCGGGGGAGGGCAGCTCCAGGCTGAGTGGCTGGATGATCGGCTGCCCGTCGAGGGATGCGCTGCAGTCGCGCAGTACAAGTTGATCAGGCATTTGGACTCCGGACCGGGCCGGAGTCGGATGCATTGCTGCATTCCATGCTTAACTCCAGAAGGCATGCTTGGATTTCGCCTGAGGTATCCTGACTCGGCTTCGCAGTCCGGGCCGCCTTCCCCGCACATGCGAGTGGCAGATGGCCCTTCCTCCACCATACAGTGGCTGGTACCGTGGCGGATTCTCACCGCCTTCCCTCAAGGGGCAGCGCCAGTTTAGCACAACCGCATCGCCCCGCGTCGGATATAATCTGCCTTGCGCTCTATGGGGCACATCTTGAGCTACAACCCCGTGATCACGGTCGGATTCTTCGGCCTGTTCATTGCCCAGATCATCAAGCTGATCGTGTCGCTCGTCAGCTCCGGCAGGATGGACTTCCGCCGGCTGGTGGACACCGGCGGGATGCCTTCCAGCCACACATCATTCGTCTCCAGCGTGACCACTTCCATCGGCATCATTGAAGGATTCCACTCGACCATGTTCGCCGTGGCACTGTGCTTCAGTGTGATCGTGGTCTACGACGCCACCAACCTGCGCCGCTCCGCCGGCTACCACGCGCAGTGGCTCAACCGCATCGTGCCCGACCTGCTGCAGGGCAAGATCATCAAGGAAAAGTTCGACTACAAGGTGCTGCGTGAGCTGCTCGGCCACAACCCGATCGAGGTATTCGTCGGCGGCGTGCTCGGTGTGCTGATCGCGGTGCTGACACTGTACTTCCTCAACATCTACCCGTAGTGAGACAGCGCGCCCACAGGCTGATCGACTACCTGCTGGACAACAGCCTGGCCCCCGACGAACGGACCGCCCGGGGCCTGATCATGCGCGGCGATGTGCTTGTTGATGAGCGGCCGCAGACCTCGCCAGCTTTCCCCCTACCTGAGGACTGCATTGTGCGGATCCGGGGCCGGGTGGACCAGCCGGTGTCCCGCGGATATGACAAGCTGGGCCCGGTGGCCGACGGCCTCTCACTTGAGATGGAAGGGAAACTGGCGATGGACCTCGGGGTATCAACCGGAGGCTTCAGCCAGTACCTGCTGGACCGCGGGGTGGCACGGCTGTATGCAGTTGATGTGGCATACGGCGTGGTGGCGGACAGTGTGCGCAATGACAGTCGCGTGGTTCTGCTGGAACGTACCAATGCGCGGGAGCTCAGTCCAGAACATGTGCCGGAACCAGTGGACATCGTGGTCGGGGACCTGAGCTTCATCGGCTGGTCAGCTGTGTTGCCGGCGATCAAGCCGCTGCTGGCGCAGGATGCGAAACTGCTCCTGCTGGTCAAGCCGCAGTTCGAGCTGGCGGCCCGCCGGATGGACAATGGGCTGCAGGACGGGATCGTTGCCAGCGCTGAGCTGCGCCTGCGTGCGCTTGAGCTGCTGTGGGACACTTGGCATAATGTGTCTCTCTGCCCGCGCGCGGTGATACCATCTGCGCTGAAGGGACAGAAGGGAAACCAGGAGTACTTCGTGCTGCTGGAGAACGGAATATCGATGTGCACTGCGGAGGAGTATCTGGAGATGGCCCGTATGGCCACGGGAAGTGAGCGCTGATGAAGGCTGCACTGCAACTGCACCCTTCCAAGGTGACGCGCCGCTACCTTGAGGAGTTGGTCTATCCCGCATTGCTGGCAAACGGGGTCAAGCACTACCTGTTGCCAAAGCGCCATGATGGCGACGTTGAGCTGGAAAAGGGCACCGACTTCCTGATCGTGATCGGCGGCGACGGCACCTTCCTGTCAGGAGCAAAGGTCGCCGTACAGTACGGCGTGCCGGTGGTCGGAGTGATGACAGGCCGGCTGGGCTTCCTGTGCAATGTGTCCATCGAGGAATTCCCGGATGTCGTCAAGCGCATCGCCGAAGGCAAGGTCCCGGTCGAGACGCGCTCGATCCTCGAAGGAACCGTGCATTCCAGTGGTGAGGAGGATGAGACCCACCTCGCCGTGAATGACGTGGTGGTCTACCGTACGGGCTCCCACCGCATCCGTGAGTTCGTGGCCACTGACAACGACAAGCTGGTTGCCCGCTACCGTGGTGACGGCATCATCATTTCCAGTTCGACCGGTTCAACCGCATACACTCTTGCAGCCGGCGGACCGCTGCTGCACCCCCAGCTGGATGCGATCGTGCTTTCCCCGATCTGCGCGCATTCCCTGTTCACCAAGCCGCTGGTTCTGCCGCCGGACAACCGGGTGACGATCCGCGGAGCGCGCGGCAGCTATCCGCTGATGGTCAGCTTTGACGGCGGGCACCGGGTCAAGCTCAACAGCGGTGACTCGATCAGTGTTGTCAGCTACAGCCAGCGCCTGCTCGTCTACAAGCCACATGACGAGGACTTCTATGAAGTCCTGCGCGAGAAGTTCCAGCACGGCTATCTCTACGGAGGCGAGGATGCTGAAAAAGATCAGCATTAGGGACTTCTCCCTCATCCGCAGCCTCGACCTCGACTTCACAGACGGCTTCACCGTGATCAGCGGCGAATCCGGCGCCGGCAAGTCCCTGCTGTTTGATGCGATCGGATTCGTGCTGGGCGGACGGACGCACCGCAGCCTGCTGGCTGCCGGAGCCACGAGCTGCGAAGTGGAGCTGGAACTGTCCCTCAGTGCCGCTGAGGCGAAGCGCATGCCTGAAGGCTTCCGCGAAGGTGGCAACCAGATCCGGCGCCGCTACAGTGACAACGGACGCAGCCGCCTGAGCCTTAACGGAAGCAACACCAGCGCCCAGGAACTGCGGGATGCATTGGGCAGCCTGATCGAGATCGTCGGCCAGTTTGAAAGCACCATGCTGTTCAACCCGGAATCACACCTGGGCATCCTCGATACATTCGGTGGAGAGAAGCTGGCCGCCGCGTTGGATGCCTACATTGCAAACTATGAGGAGTATCGTGAGCTGGCCAGCCAGCTCCGGGCCCTGCGTGAATCCAGCACCCGCCGTGAGCAGGAAATCGACTTCCTTACATACCAGGTGAAGGAGCTTGAGGAAGCGGAAGTGCTGCCGGGGCAAATGGCTGAAGTGGAAGCGGAGATGCGCCTGCAGGAGAATGCCGAGGCGATCATCTCGGCGGCCCAGGCTGCCGCGCGCCACCTCAGCGGAGATGACGAATACTCCGGCGCCTACGACGAACTGGCGAAGGCTGAGCAGGAAATCTCCACCATCACGCGCCTGCTGGGGGAATCGGAGACCGGGCAGGCGATGGAGGAAGCGCTCGACCGCTGCACCGGCCTGCTGGAGGGCCTGCGCGATCTGTCGATCCAGCTCAGTGAGCTGGCGGATGACGTCAGTTACGATCCGCAGCGCCTGGAGTTCCTGCATGGCCGGCTGGACCGCATACATGAGCTGGAGCGTAAGTACGGCTGCAGCGCCGACGAACTCGAGCCGCTGCTCGTGGAGAAACAGAAGCTGCTCAACCTGCTGACGGATGTATCCAGTTCTCCCGAGATCGTTGAGCGGAAGCTGGAGATGAGCCGCGCCAGCCTGCTGGATAAAGCTGAAGCACTCAGCAAACTGCGCCGCGCTGCTGCCAAGCAGATCGAGAAGGACAGCGCGGCCTACTTCACGCGCCTGGACTTCCTGCACACAGAGCTGCGCATCGAGCTGGCGAAGATCAAGGAACCGGGACCGGATGGCATGGACAGCGTGGAATTCCTTATCACGCTCAACCCCGGCGAGCCCGCCCGCCCGATGGCACAGGTGGTATCCGGCGGTGAGTCATCGCGCTTGCTGCTGGGCCTGAAGGCCACGCTGGCCGACCGGCATGGCCAGCGCATCCTGCTGATGGATGAGATCGAGGCCGGGCTGGGAGGCAGTGCGGCGCGCAGTGTGGCGGACGTGCTGCAGGAGATTGCCCGGGGACGCCAGCTGATGGCCATTTCGCACCTGCCGGCAGTCGCGGCCCGCGCCGATGAGCACCTGTTGGTGGAGAAGCATGCCACGAAGGACCGCACCAGTGTGCAGATCAGTGCGCTGGACTGTGCCGGCCGGCGCATAGAACTGGCTCGGATGGTCGGTGTCGAGGGGGGCAAGGGCACCGAGAAGGTGGTCGATGATCTGCTCAGGGAAGCACGCAGCCGCGGCTGACTTAAAGAACATATAAGGTCGGACAGCCGTCATGGCTGACTGCGGTGCTAGAATCAATCTTCCCGGGAAGGCATGAATAAGGCGGAAAAACGAAGGATCGCTGATCGACGGCGGCGCATCCGTGAAACGATCTTCTACTGGATTAGACAGGTCTTCACGATTGCGGCGATTGTTGCCAGCTACTACCTGGTCCAGTACGTATTCGAGAAGAGCACCGAGGAAGTCGCGGCCGTCAAGGAACGCGAGGACAGCCCCTGGTACATGATCGTCGACAAGGAAGGGGAGCGCGTCAGCATGAGCGTGGTCGACGACAGCGGCCAGCTCTCGATGAAGATCACCGGCGACTCCGTGAAACTGACCACCGACCAGAAGACCGCCGAGTTCGAGAATGCCGATGCGGAGTACTTCGAGGATGGCAAGCTCAGCATCGCGATGCATGCCGGCAAGCTGACCTACGACACTCAGTCCGAGGACTTCGTGCTGGACACACTCAACATTGAGACCAGCGATGGCATGCACATCGAAGCCCCGTTCGTGGAGTGGCGCCGTGTGAAGGATGCGCGGCTTGTCACCAAACCCAATGCGGCGAAGGTGCCGTCCTTCCGTTTCCCGCAGGGTGTGTATGTCGAGAACAAGCAGGATGGCAACAGCATCCGTGCCAACTACATGCAGGCCGACAAGGAACTGCGCTATATGGAATTCGTCGGCAAGGTGGAGGGCAGCGTCAGCGAGCTGTCCGATACCCAGTTCATCGAGGAGCGTGAGCTGACGGACGTCGGCGAGCTGAACCTCGAGGACATCAAGACCCTCGGTTTCAAGGCCGAGGAAGTGATCTACGACATGAACAACCAGGTGATCGTGGCCAGCACACGCCTGTACGACCGCCGCTTCAACGTGCGCGACATGGACGGCCGCGACGTGCGCATCGAGGACTTCCAGAAGGACCAGAACGGTGAGCCCCTGCCGCCGACGCCGCTGACCTTCACGAAGGAGGAGATCACGATCACCTGCCACCACCTGGAGGCCCACATCGGCAAGAAATGGCTTTCCTGTGTCGGTGAGATCGAGATGCTGGTGCCGCCGAGCGAACCGAAGCCGGATGATGACAACGCCCTGCGGGTGGTCAAGCGCTACGAGACCCGCATCGCCTCCAACGAGATCGAGTACTTCTGGGGCCGGGACTACATCCTGACCCACAGCCGCACCCGCGTTGAACAGGAGGACCGCCTGGCAATGGCCGACCGCATCACTTACTGGGGCGACCAGAAGATGGTGCTGCTGAACGGCGCGGTCACGATGGTGCAGGGTGACGGCAGCTGGCTGGTCGAGGAGGACCTGATCAGCGTTGACAACCACGACATGGAACGTGCGGTCAGGGCCTACATGGAACTTACGATGGACCGCGCCGTTGTCTACCTGAACAACAACGACTTCATCGCCTCCGGTGACGTGTACATGAAGCAGGATGAGCGCGAGACGCATGCCGATACGCTGGTGTACCAGGATGAGGACAAGCGCATCACGGCGGATGGCAATGTCAAGTTCGTGGACAAGGACAGCCAGACCCTGCTGTGCAACTCACTGGTGTTCCACAAGAACAGCGACTTCATCGAGATCCAGGGCGGAATGAGCGCCACACTGCGCATCCCCGCCAAGTTCGCCAATGACATCAACAAGGCGCTGGCCGAGACTCGCGAGAAGGAAGTTCCCGCCGAGGTGACCGACCCGCCGGTCTCTGAGGAAGTGCCTACGCACAACCCGAACTCCGGCTCAGTGCTTGCCAGCAACGTACGTCCGCTGGATGTACCCAAGGCTGATGCCGACACTCCGGACGACGTGCCGGCCCTGCCGGTGCCAAATGGCAACAGCAGTTCGAGGCCAGCTCCGCATGCCGAGGATGGTTCGGCCAATGTGGCGGAATCAGGCGGCGAAGGCAATGGCACTTCAGGTGGACAGTCCAGCGGAGGTGAAGGCTGATGCATGCCCGCCTGCTGAGATTGCTGCTCACAATGATGCTCTGCCTGGCCTGTGCCACGGGCGTGCATGCGCAATCCAGCGGTTCCGAGAAGCCGGCTGAAAAGCCCGCCGGTGAGGAGCCGAAGCAGGAGCAGCCTGAAGGCGAGAAGGAAAAACAGGAAGCGGAAGGCAGCGAGAAGGGCAAGGCAGTCGAGGTCAAGCTGCCGGAGAAGGGCAAGGCCGAAGCCGAAAAGCCCGCTGAAGGTACCGCCAGCGAGCGCGACAAGGCCCAGGGTGGCACGCCGCCGGCCAACAGCGCAGATGACACGACAACGGGTGATACGGCAGCCAGGCCCGCTCCGGCGGATGGGACAGTCGTGCGCTCCGGTGACAGCACGGTCAAGCCAGTGGATGAGGCCACGAAGCCGCTGGCCCGTCCCGAGGACCAGAGCAGCGGATTGCTGAGCTCGCCGACCGAGCAGCAGGGAGGCCAGCCCGCCGGCACTGGCAGCACCAATGTGGCGGAGGGTGGCACTGCCGATGATGGCAACATGCGTGAGCTGGCAGGTGTCGAGACCCTGGACCAGCGCATGCAGCAGATGGGACCGGAACAGTCCCCGCGCGATGGTATGGGTGGCGATGCTGAGGTCCGCCCTGCTGAGACTCCCGGCTTCATTGCTGATGAGGAAGGCACGGTTCCGGATGACATGAAGGAACTGGATGACCTGTTCGACCTCTCTGAGTTCGGGATTGACAACTCCGGCCTGAACATGGACATGACACCGGAGCAGTTCCTCGAACGCTATGAGAAGGACCTCGAGTTCGAGTCGCTGATCCCCGGCACGAAGCTCCCGGAAGGCGATGTGCCTGACATCATCAGCCGCCAGCAGGCTAGGCCCGGCATCGGCCTGATGGACAACTACGCCTGGCTGAGTGTGCCGACAGGAACCGTCAGGGGCAGCACCGAAACAAAGCAGTTCCAGATGACTGGCGGCGTGATCATCTACTTTGACGAGATCACGATCAGTGGTGAAAGTGCAGACATCGACGAGAAGAATGAGATTGCCGTGCTGAAGGGCGATGTCAACATCATCGATCCCAAGTACACGCTCAAGACCGACGAGCTGCGTATCCTTTTCAACGAAAAGAAATTCCAGGCCAACGGCTTCGTCAGCTTCAAGAAGCTGGCTGACAGCGGCAAGACCGAGCCTGACATGTCACTGGCCCCGAAGGACCGCCTGCGGGAGTACTTCGCCGCCCGCGAGTTTGAGCTGAGCTGCGGCAAGCTGTTCTACAACTGGGACACGCGCGAGATGATTGCCATTGAGAACGTGCGCATGGGTCACCCGGTGTTCCGCGGCACGATGTACCGCATTGACTACAACGACACGGACAAGGAATACCTGATGAGCGGCGGTATCAAGCTCGAGGTTGACAAGTACGACTGGATCTTCGACAACGAGCTGGCGGCCCCCGAGGATGAGAAGAAGCTGCGTGCCCTGACGGACGGCAAGACCACCATCACCTGCGACCGGCTGGCCTATGACGAGGCCAGCGGCGTGGCGCGCTTCTTCAGCAGCCCCGGCAAGCAGGTCAACTTCGACCAGCCCAAGCGCGGAGTGAAGGCTGCCTACATCGAGATCAATGACGACACGAAGGACTTCTATGCCGAGGGCAGCATCGGGCAGAACGTGAAGTACAACCAGACGGAAGGTGAGTGGCTGTTCGCCGGCGGGCTGATTGAAAAGGAGGAGGTCAGTGACGACCTCGCCGAGACGATGCAGCAGGCGATGGAGGCCGAGTCCCTCACGCTGGAATACAACTTCGAGCGCAAGCGCATTGAGATGCACGGCGGGGTTAAGGTGACGAGCGGCGAGAAGCTGCTGCAGGCCGGGGAGCTAATCCAGGACGAGACCGCCAAGTTCTTCCTTTTGCGTGACAACGTGCTCGTCAAGCCGGACCCGGACAGCAGCGTGTATGCCGCCCAGGTCTACGTTGACACTGCCAATGACGTATTCACATTCGTAGGACTCGTTCAGGGCAGCTTCGTCAGTGACGATCTCGCCCAGGCAACCGGCGAGACCACGCAGGGGGCCGGTGATACAGGGATCAATCCTGCATCCGGGGCCTTCGGCACCAGCGGCAGCCCCAACGTGGTTGAGGGTAACCGCTAGTACGCGGCAGGCCTGATACAATCTTCGCGTGGACGAACAGACCCAGATCCGGCAGGCCCTTGGGGCATTCCCGCAGGCGCGCATCGGCGTGCTTGGCGACCTGATGGCCGACCGCTTCATCTACGGCAAGGCAAGCCGCATCAGCCCTGAGGCCCCGGTGCCGGTGGTGCACATCACGCACCGCACGACCCAGCCCGGTGGCGCGGCCAATGTTGGCAACAACGTGCTGAGCATGGGCGGCACATTGTCCCTGTTCGGCGTGCTCGGCGACGATGAGGCCGGCGGCGAGATCCGCGGCCTGCTGGAGGAGCGCGGAGCCAGGATGGATGGCGTTGTCAGCGTCGGCGGCCGGCCCAGTACGGTCAAGACCCGCGTGGTGGCGCAGAACCAGCAGGTGGTGCGCTACGACGAGGAGACCACCGCAGACATTGACCAGCCGACGCGGGACTGCCTGCTGGCCAGTGTGCGGCATGCCCTGCCGCAGCTGGATATCCTGCTGCTCAGTGACTACGCCAAGGGTGTGCTGACCGAGGAGCTGGCCGCCAGCCTGATGGCAGCCGCTCATGAGGCCGGAGTTCCGGTAGTGGTGGACCCCAAGCCTGGCAACATCACGCGCTACCAGGGCGCGGACCTCGTCAAGCCCAACCTGTCTGAGGCGATGGCCCTGTTCGGGCATGATGCCGCCGGCAACCTGCGCGACATGGAAAGCGTCTGCCGGCATGTGCAGGAAATGGCCGGTTGCCGCCAGGTGATCGTCACCGCGGGGCAGGAAGGGATGCATGTGCTGGACGGGGAGGGCAGCTACCGCCACCTGCCGGGCATGCCGCGTGAGGTATTCGATGTGGCCGGTGCAGGTGACTCCACCCTTGCTGCGATCGCGATGGCGCTGGCGGGCGGGGCTGACCTGTTCGTGGCTGCGCGCATCGGCAACCTGGCGGGCAGCATCGCCGTCGGCCACCTCGGTGTGACGGCCGTGCGCCTTGAGGAAATGATGAAAGAGCTGGAGGAGTTCCTTGGCTGAACTGGACCAGTTGCTGATGGCTCAGATTGATGACTGGCGTGCACGCGGCCTGAGCATTGTGTTCACCAACGGTGTGTTCGACCTGCTGCATCCGGGGCATATTGAGCAGCTGCGCCAGGCCCGATCCTTCGGTGACGTGCTGATCGTCGGCATCAACACCGATGAAAGCGTGCGCCGCCTGGGAAAGGGAGAAGTCGAACGGCCGATCCTCCCGCTGGAGGACCGCATCACCATGCTTGAAGCCCTGCGCATGGTGGATGCCGTGGCACCTTTTGCGGAGGACACGCCCTACGAACTGCTGCAGCTGATCCTGCCTGATGTGCTGGTGAAGGGCGCGGATTACCGCGTGGAGGATGTGGTCGGGCGCGACATCGTGGAAGCCCGCGGGGGAAGGGTGGAGCTCGTGCCCCTTGTGCCCGGGCACAGCACGAGCGATATCATCCGCCGCATCCGGAAATAGGAGCAAGCCATGAAGCAGCTGCTGAGGAGGTTCGTCCAGCTGCTGCTTCCCGCCCGCTGCAGCGCCTGCCAGCGCACCGGCCCGGATGCGATCTGCGAACAGTGCAGCCGAGAGCTTGAGCTGGTGATCCCGCGCTACTGCATGAAATGCGGCCGGCGGCGCAGCACCGAGTACAGCAGCCCGGACTGCGCAGAATGCCACGGCCTGGACATTGGCGTGGCGCGTAGCCGCAGCGGCTACATATACAACGAACTGGGCCGTACCCTGCTGGCGGACTTCAAGTTCAACGGCAACCTGGCGGTTGGCCAGGAACTGGCGGAGCGCGTACTGGCACGGATCCCGACACGAGCGCCACGCCTGTTCGATGAGCCGGGCCTGGTGCTGGATGCGATCCTGCCGGTGCCGCTGCACCCGCGCCGCCGCCGGGAGCGCCGCTTCAACCAGAGCGAATTGCTGTCCCGCATGCTGGCGGACCACATGCGCCTGCCGATGCGCACTGACCTGCTGGTGCGTTCCCGCGAGACCGAGACCCAGGTCGGCCTGACCCAGGCCCAACGCCGCAGCAATGTCAGCGGGGCGTTCGATGTCAGCCCGCGCTGGCAGCGTCGGCTGACCGGTCAACGCTTCATCGTGGTGGATGACCTGATGACCACCGGCAGCACGCTGGCGGCCTGTGCCCGAGCTCTCCGGCGCCGAGGGGCGGATGCGGTCTACGGCCTGACCCTGTTCAGCACCAACCCGCTGGTGCATCCGGCGGACCGGCTGGCGGAAGATGACTTCCACAACGTGCCGCCGCCGCTTATATAATCAGGCCATGCGTTACATCCTGCTCACTGCGCTTCTGTCCGTCCTGCTGCTGCAGGTTTCCTGCGACCTGCTGCAGGCCTCGAACATAGAGAAGGCCGTGGTGAAGGCCCTGCATGATGATTCGCGCACCGGCGAATTTGACTTCGAGGTTAGCTATGAGGGGGAAGGGAAGGTGCTGGTTACCGGAGAAGTTGACAATGAGGGGCAGATCGAGGCGGCCAAGGAGGTTGCTGGCGGGGTGGAGGGTGTGACAAGCGTGAGTGTGAACATCAGCATCGCTGACAACTCATCAAGTGGACTGATGCAGGATGGTGCGCTGAACTCGCCGTTCTTCTAGGACTCAGCGGATGTAGTGGTGCAGGTTCGTGAAGATGCCTGATGCGAAGCTGCTGATTTTCTCATTCATCATGGGCCCGAAGTAGATCAGTGCCAGACCTGTGATCACGATCTTCGGCACGAAGCTCAGGGTCTGTTCCTGAATGCTGGTGACTGCCTGGAAGATGCTCACGAGGAAGCCGACGGCGAGTGATATCAGTAGCACAGGCAGGGCGAGCATGTAAACGGAGTAGATCGCCTGGGACGCAACATCAAGGTAGAATCCGCTCTCAGTCATATCCAGTATTGTAGTGAGATGCGGTTAAGCCAGGGTGTAGAGCTACGCAAATCCGGTTGAAATAAGGCGCACAGTCAGAAAATACAGCCTTCACATATATTGCAAATTGCCTGTGCAGTTGGTATAAATACTGCCCTGCCTGCGGAAGTGGTGGAATGGCAGACACGCTAGGTTCAGGACCTAGTGAGCGCAAGCTCGTGGGGGTTCGAATCCCCCCTTCCGCAGATTCCTTGTATTCCCCTCCTGGAACCGTAACACTGCCAGACTATTTCATGAGCTTTTCAATGCTGTAAATTGATACGGCATGTCCAGTCTGGGGTTCCAATCCGTTACAAAGTTTTTCCGGATCCATCTACTAGCTTGCCTGTTGCTGGTGCTCCCAGCCGGTTGCAGCAAGGGAAAGCCTGCTTCCCCTCCAGATCCGGCGGTACTGCTGGCAACCTTGCGTGAGTCCGGCCTGGAAGGTGACGGAGAGGTAATCGAACGGATCGCCGCACGCATGATTGACCGCGACCTGCAGGCGATTTCCTTCCACAAGCTGCGGGAGGAAGAGTGGACTGGCATTTTCAGAGAGTTGCGCGAGTTGGAGGAAACTCAGCCCTCAACTATGGGAAGTTACCTGCTGGCGCTGGCCTGCTGGCAGCGCTCGCTGGACGGAAATGATGAGGATGGCCAGGAGGCTGCCAGTATTGCCAATCGCCTGGCTGAGGAACTGCCGGACTGTGCTCCACTGTGCCAGCTGCGTGCGTCCATTGCATATCAGCGGAACGATGACCATGTGCAGGCGGAGCAGCTGGCCCTGCGAGCCGGACAGCTGGATCCTGACAATCCAGGCCCGATGGTTTTCCTCGCTGGCATGTACATCGATCAGGACAGGTCTCGCAAGGCACGCAGCTATGCCCTGTCGGCGCTGGAGATAGACCCTGACAATGCTGAGGCATGCAGCCTGATGTCACGGATCTGCTATGACGAATCCGAATATGAGGAAGCGCTTGACTGGGCCAGGCGTGCCATCCGCCTCGATGACCGCCTGTCCGGTGCACATGTCAACCTGGGGCGCGTGCATGATTACTGGGAACAGGATGACCTGGCGGAAAGCGAGTACCTGCGCGCGATCGAGATCAATCCCCGCAACAGTGTGGCCTATAACAACCTGGCGCTGATGTACAAGTGGATGGATCGGTTTGACGACAGTCGGCGCTGCTATGAGAAGGCGATTGAGCTAGGGCCTAGACGGCCTGTGCCGCATTCGAATATGAGCTATCTGCTGCATGATCTCAAGGAGTTTGATGCGGCCCGCGAGCAGATGCTGACTGCATTGGAGCTTCGCGATGACCCGGATGACCGCGCATTCCTGAATTCGCTGTATGTGCTGTTCAGCGAGATGGAGCTGAATCACGGTGCTTCAACAAAGGAAAAACCAGCTGACCCAACCGGTCCCTATCATGTGATGCAGCTCATTCGCACCGACCGGTATGACGATCTCTCAGATGATGCTGAGTCGCGACTTCTTGAGCGGATTGAGGCAAAGCCAGGGGATCCTTATCCGCACCATTGCCTCGCTAGGTTATATGCATGGCAGGGAAGGCGGGCTGATGCCGAACGGGAATTCAGCCTGTCACTTGAAATGGACGAGATGTTTGCCCCGGCCTATGACGACCTTGGACGGATGTACATGCAGCAGGGCGTGGATGGGAAGGCAATCGACATGATCAACCACGCGCTGTCTTTCCATCATGACAACACTGAACTGCGCATGCTGTTGGCTGAATTGCACGAACGAACTGGTGATCTCCAGAATGCACTGCAGCAGTACCAGCAGGCAGTACTGCGTCCCGTGGTGGACGGTGAATTGTACTACCGCTATGCCCGCCTGCTGGAGCGGCTGGACAGGCCGGAGGAAGCGCTTGCTTGCTATGAGCAGTACCTGGCTTTTGATGAGGACGAACTCCTGGCACATGCCGGTGAGGCGCACAGCGCGCTGGACAGGCTGAACGGTCTGCATTGACAGGCAGCTGCACGCACGACCTGGATCAGCAAGACACTTCAGCCGTTATAATTCTTCTCCACGCCCCCGTAGTACAATGGATAGTACGGCCGCCTCCTAAGTGGCAGATCTTGGTTCGATTCCGAGCGGGGGTGGACCAGCCAACGCGCTGAGGGGATACCCGGATGGACAGGAAGCTGCGAATCCTGTTGGCAAGCCTATTGGCAATCGCCCTGCTCCTGCTGCTCATATTCTCGAGCGGTGTACTGCATCGCCAGGACAGCTGGCAGGAAGTCGAGGCTGGTATCCCGATCATTTCCACGCGTGGCAGGTTCCATGACGGACAGGCACTTGAGGTTGGAAACTCGGGTCCTTACAGCATGGATCTGCCGGAGGGGATGGCTGACTTCTGGCAGGAGCAGCCGGCGGACATCATTGTCATCATCCATGGCTTCAACAATTCAGCCGCCAAGGCCAGCGTCAAGTTCCATACTGCTGAGATGTCATTACGCTCCTGCGGCTTCGAGGGAGAAATAGTGGGCTACAGCTGGGATGCCGACACCCAGAAGGACCCCTTCGGCACCACCGGCTACCACGAGGGCCGGCGAAATGCTGTTGCCAATGGGGCACGGCTCGCGAGCTTCGTGGCGGACTGTCGGGAACGCCTGCCCGGGACCCGCATCCACCTCGTTGGCTACTCAATGGGCGCCCGGCTGGCGCTTGAAGCACTTGTGGCGATGGAGGATGGAGAGCAGTTCCCGCAGGCGGCCCTGCAGGTGGACAGCGTACACCTGGTCGGTGCCGCCGTTGACAATGAGGAGGTCGAGCTGCGGGAGCGCTACGGCAGGGCCATAGAACGGCACTGCGGTTTCCTTGTCAACTACTACAGCGCGGAGGACAATGCGCTGGGCATGTTCTTTCCGCTTAAGGAAGCTGACCGTGCACTCGGTGAATCTGACATCGAGCATCCAGCCGATGCCCCGGCCAACTACCGCTCGATAGACGTATCGGATGAGCTGCTGGAGTATGATGCGAGCGGGCAGGTTAAGGAAGAGCGTGGTGACAACCATTCCGGCTGCCTTGGCAACATCAGTGAGGAGGGGGAGCTGCTTGACGATGGCATCATGGATGTGATCGTCAGGCAGATCCGCCAGCTTGCGAATCGGTCCCAGGATTCAACTGGCCCGGAGATTGACCAGCCGGGCGGACAGGTGTAGCGTAAGCACATGGCAAACCTGGACAGCACCGGACGCAGGGGGCACTGGCTGGCAATCGCCGCCGGTCCGCTGCTCGCCCTGCTGCTGGTCCTGTTCGCCGACCTGCAGCCTGGGCAGCCCGCCGTGACGCGCATGGCTGCTGTGGCCCTGTGGATGGCGATCTGGTGGATCAGTGAAGCGGTACCGCTGGCGGTGACCGCCCTGCTGCCAGTGGCAGTCTTCCCGCTCCTGTCTATCATGTCCGGCAAGCAGGTTGCAACCCAGTACTTCAACAACGTGATCTTCCTGTTCATCGGCGGTTTCATCATTGCGCTGGCGATGCAGCGCTGGAACCTGCACAGGCGCATCGCACTTGGGATCATCGGGCTCGTCGGCCAGAGCCCGGCAAGGCTGCTGCTAGGCTTCATGCTGGCAACGGCCTTCCTGTCCATGTGGATCAGCAACACCGCGACCACTATGATGATGGTGCCGATCGCGATGGCAGTTATCCTGCGCATCGATGAAGGCAGGCAGGTGGCCAGCGGCCGCAGCTTCCCGACCGGCCTGCTGCTGGGAATAGCGTATGCCGCCAGCATCGGTGGCATTTCCACGTTGGTGGGTACGCCGCCCAACCTTAGCTTCTTGCGGATCCACGCCATCAGCTTTCCCGATGCACCTGAGATTTCCTTTACCCAGTGGCTGCTGTTCGCGGCCCCGATGTGCATCGTGCTGCTGGCAGCGGTCTGGCTGTTCCTCTTCAGGTTATACGGTCAAAGGCAGCAGGCGATCGATGCTGGGGTATTCGAAGCTGAGCGCAGGCAGCTGGGGCAGGTCAGCCGGGAGGAGTGGGGCGTGCTTTCCGTCTTCGTCGGCACTGCTCTTTTGTGGCTGACCCGCTCGGATATCACCGTCGGTACGTTGCAGTTGCGGGGCTGGGCAAGCCCGCTGGGCCTGGATGGCATGGTGGATGATGGCACCGTCGCCATCCTGATGGCGCTGCTGCTGTTCATCATTCCGTCAAAGCGGTCGGATAATGGCAGGTTGATGGGCTGGGAGGATACACTGCAGCTGCCCTGGGGCATCGTGCTGCTGTTCGGCGGTGGCTTCGCATTGGCCAGCGGTTTCAAGGAGAGCGGCCTGTCCGAATGGTGCGGTGGCCAGCTTTCGGCACTGTCCGGTGTGCATCCGGTGGTGATGGTGCTGGCAATCTGCCTGCTGATCACCTTCCTGACGGAACTGACCAGCAATACCGCAACCACGGAAATGATCCTGCCTGTGCTCGCTGCCACGGCAGTTGCCATCAATGTGGACCCACTGCTGCTGATGGTGCCGGCCACGATCAGCGCATCCTGTGCATTCATGCTGCCCGTGGCAACACCACCCAATGCGATCATCTTCGGCAGCGGCCGCATCAGCATGGCGGAGATGGCACGGGCCGGACTGCTTATCAACCTGTTTGCGGCCCTGCTGGTAACGGCTTCCGTGTTCCTGCTGGGCAGCCTGCTTGGGATTGGCACTTAGCTCGCCGAAAGACCAGACTTTCCCGACAAAGGTATTCAGGCCTGGGGCTAGACTCCCCTCGCATGCATCTGCACAAATACAGCAAGCGCACCCGCCTGGCCTGCTCGGCTGAGCAGCTGTATGACTGGCATTCCCGGCCGGAGGCCTTCATTGAACTGCAGCCGCCATGGGAGAGGGTGGAGCAGCTTGGCAGCCCGGAACCGCTGCATGAAGGACAGCTCGTGCGCATCCGCATCCGTGTCGGGCCGTTGGCCCTGCGCTGGGACAGCCTGATCAGCGAACTGTCCCGTCCGGCTGGATTCACGGATGTACAGAAACACGGCCCGTTCTTATTCTGGCGCCATCGCCACAGCTTCGTTGACAATAAAACCGGGGGCTGTACCCTGCATGACCAGATCGAGTACCGACTGCCACTGGGATGGCTTGGCGAGTTTGTTGCAGGGCGAATGGTACGCCAGCGCCTGGATCGGATGTTCAGCTACCGACATGCGTTGATGCTTGACAGGTTCGGCAGCGAATGAAATTCTGATCTCAGTCAGGTTGACGATTAATCTCAATTACAGCGCCCAGTGCTAAATTCTGGTTAAGTAACCGCAGGCTGCATGGACAAACAATAGTATGTTTCTGCCGGTTCGCAATAAAGCGCCGGCATTTGGGAAACACTGGACTCAGGAGTCTTCCATTCCTGAATATCTTGTCGTGCTGCTGGAATTCCTGGCCTGCATAACTTTCTTGCTGGGCCTGTTTCTTCTGCGCGCAAGGATCAGCGACATTCCACTCTATGTCACCGTCTCCCTGACCACTGCAGCAATGTGGCTCAGCTCCGTGAGGGGTGGTGTGGTCCACATCGGCGACCTTTCCATCTACTACTCATCAGCCGTGTTCTTCAGTGCCCTGCTGGTGATCCTGATGGTTGCCTATGTGCAGGAGGGGCCTGGAGCCGGACGGATGATGCTGAGCATGATCCTCGGAAGCTCCGTACTTGTCAACGGCTTCATAGCAATGGGGATCTCCTACCTGCCGGGCCCGATGGCGGAGCAGCTAGCAGCGACCTACGACGTTTCCCTTGTGAACCTGCTGGGCAGCATCTTCGTGCTGTTCATCGACTTCTCAATCCTGACAATCACCTATGGCCTGCTGCAGCGTTCCGGCAGCGGATCCCCGCTGTACCTGCGGATCCTCGCCGTGCTTGGGCTGGTGCAGGTGCTGGATGGCAGCCTGTTCCTGCTGATCGCGGACTTCGGCGAACCGGACCTGCTGATGATGCTGATCGGTATGGCAGCAAGCAGGCTGCTGCTGACGCTCGTAAGCTCCCCGTTCGTTTACGTGTCACTGCAGCTGGACCGCAGGATCAGCGGACGTCACGAGGAAGGCCAGCTCCCGTTGTTCGGTCTGTTCAGCCTGGAGGACATCAAGTACAGCCGGCTAGGTAAGGAACTGAAGCTCCAGGCTGACCAGCTGCGCGAGAACGAGATGCAGTTCCGCGACCTGATCGAGAGCCTGCACGGTGTGACCTGGGAACTGGATCTTGCCAGCCTGCAGTTCACTTACATGGGTCCACAGATTGAGAAGATGACGGGATTTGCCCCGGAACTGTGGACGGGCTTCGATTTCTGGAAGGAGCGCATCCATCCGGATGACAGGGAACGTGCCGCTGAATTCTGCAGGCAGCAGACCAGCATGGGTCGCGACCACATCTTTGACTACCGCATTCTTCGGGCTGATGGAGCAGTAATCTGGATCAAGGACAATGTAGTCGTAGTCATGAAGGACGGCAAGGCTGTCAAGCTGAGGGGCATCCTGCTGGACATCACGGAGCAGAAGGCCGCCCAGCAGAAGCTGGTGCAAAGCGAGCAGCGTTACAGGACCATCGTGGAATTCGCCGTCGAGGCACTTGTGATCCTGGACACGGAAACCTTCAGGTTCGCGCACGCCAACCACAAGGCAGAGCAACTGTTCCGCCTGAACCGGGACAAGTTGATGCAGGTGGGCCCGCTTGAACTTAGTCCGGAGTTCCAGCCGGATGGCCGGCCATCACTTGAGAAGGGCAGGGAGTATGTGATTGCCGCGATGCACGGCAGTCCGCAGGAATTTGAGTGGATCCACCTTGACAGCACCGGAAGGGAAATCACCTGTGAGGTCCGCCTGGTCCAGATCCCCGGCCAGGACAAGCCCCTGTTGCGGGGCAGCCTGCTCGACATCACGGAGCGCAAGGCGGCGGAAAAGGAGCTTGCTGAAAGCCGGTACCGCGAGCAGGAACTGGCATTCCGCTTCAGGCTGGCCGCTGACAGTGCACGCCTCGGCATCTGGGACTTCGACCTGCTGGCCAATCGGCTGATCTGGGACCAGAGAATGCACGAGCTTTACCAGGTGCCCCCCGATAAGTTTGAAGGCAGTTTTGAAGCATGGGCGGACTGCCTGCATCCGGACGACCTTGAGGCATCCAAGATCAAGGTGGACCAGGCCCTGATGACGGATGACAATGCGGAGATGAGCTTCAGGATCGTACTGCCTGACCAGTCCATCCGCTACATCTACTCGATTGCAAGGATCCTGCGTGACGCAACCGGCCGTCCCTACCGCATGATCGGACTGAACCGTGACGTGACCGAGGAGCAACTGGCCGAGGCTGAACTCCGCAGGGCCAGGGAGATGCAGTTCAAGGCGGGAGAGATTGCCAACGTGGGTGGCTGGGAACTGGACCTCATTACGCAGAGCCTCGTCTGGAGTCCACAGACCAAGCGGATCCATGAAGTGACTGATGAATTCGAGCCCAGGCTGGAAAGTGCCATCAACTTCTATGCCCCGGAACACCGTCAGTTGATCAGCGATGCAGTCCAGCATGGCATTGAGACCGGGGAACCCTGGGACCTGGAGCTGGACCTGATCACTGCCAAGGGCAGGCGGATCCGTGTCCGCGCCGTTGGCCAGACCGATTACGTGGATGGCAAGCCGGTGCGCCTGTGGGGCGCGTTCCAGGACATCACAGAACGAGTCAGCGCGGAGCAGGAACGCCTGCACCTGCAGCAGCAGGTGCTGCATGCGCAGAAGCTCGAGAGCCTTGGTGTGCTGTCTGGTGGAATCGCGCACGACTTCAACAACCTGCTGACTTCCATCCTTGGTAACGCGGAACTTGCAGTGGATGAGGTGGGCGACAATCCAGGGGCACGCGAGAGCATCGAGGAGATCCAGCTGGCCGCCCAGCGAGCGGCTTCACTTTCCCGCCAGATGCTCGCGTACTCCGGCAAGGGCCGATTCGTGATCGAGCAGGTCAACATCAATGAGTTCATTGAGGAAATGGCGAACCTGCTTGAGGTGTCAATCAACAAGAAGGCCGTCATGGAGTACCAGCTCAGCGCGGAGATTCCACTGGTGATGGCGGATCCGACCCAGATCCGGCAGGTGATCATGAACCTGATCACAAACGCATCGGAAGCTCTGGAGAACCGCAGTGGATTCATCCAGCTGCGAACCGGTACCCTCGATATCACATCCTCAGCGGAACTGCTGGAGGAGGCCGGGAGCTCACTGCACGGAGTGGACGGTGTCACTCCCGGCTGCTATGCCTTCTTCGAGGTCAGGGACAGTGGATGCGGGATGGATGATGAGACGGTTGCCAGGATATTCGACCCCTTCTTCACCACGAAGTTCACAGGGCGTGGCCTGGGACTGGCCGCCGTGCTGGGAATCGTCAGGGGGCACAGTGGTGCGATCCACATCCGCACCGCACCTGGGGAAGGGACGGCTATCAGGGTGCTGTTGCCGGAATGCCGCAGCAGCAGGGTTGGGCAGAATGACAGCAGGATCACGGCGAACGGTTCATGGGTCGGAAGCGGGCTTGTGCTGCTTGCCGATGATGATGAACTTGTACTGACAGTTGGCAAGCGCATGCTTGGCAACTTCGGCTTCGAAGTGGTCACTGCCACCGACGGCCTGCTGGCGCTGGAGGAGTTTCGCCGGCGAAGTGATGACTTCGTGCTGGCGATGCTTGACCTGACCATGCCAAACCTGGGTGGGGACGAGGCCCTGCGGGAGCTGCGCAAGATCAGGCCCGACCTGAAGATCCTGCTGTGCAGCGGCTATGACGAGATGGAGGTCAGCCATGAGGTCAGCAACCAGCCGGGTGTCAGCTTCGTGCAGAAGCCATACCTTGCCAACGACCTGCGAAATGCGATCAGGCAGCTGCTGGAGAGTGGCAGGCAGGAAGCGCTGGTCCGGGGAACAGCCACTGAGGAGTAGCCGGCACTGCTAAACTTGGCATATGAGCAGAACAGGTTGCCAGGTCGTCGTGCTGGGAATTGCCCAGGATGCCGGATTCCCCAGCCCGGGTTGCCAGCGTGAATGCTGCCGGAATGCCTGGCTGGACGGGCGGCCCACCCATTACCCGGCCAGCCTCGCGATAGAGGATGGCGCTGGAATGCGCTGGCTGATTGACTGCACACCGTCCTTCCCGCAGCAGCTTGCATTGCTGGACAAGGTCCTGCCGAGGGTAGCGGGCCAGCAGGCGCTGGAGGGAATCTTCCTGAGCCATGCGCATATCGGCCACTACACCGGTCTGATGTACCTGGGCAGGGAAGCCATCGGCAGCCGTGCCCTGCCGGTGCATGTGATGCCCCGAATGGCCCATTTCCTGCGCGCCAACGGCCCCTGGAGCCAGCTGGTGGAAATTGGCAACATAGAATTGGTTGAGATATCCGCTGGCAGCCGGATTGAACTGGCAGATGGGCTGTGGATTGAACCGATGCCGGTGCTGCACCGGGCTGAGTACAGCGAAACAGTGGCGTACCGTGTCTGCACAAAGCAATCCAGCCTGCTGTTCCTGCCTGACATTGACCGCTGGGAAGGCCTGGAACCTTCGCTTGAGGAACTCGTCAGGCAAAATGACTACCTGTTACTGGATGCCACATTCTATTCAGATGATGAACTACCGGGCCGTGACATGGCCGAAATTCCTCATCCTACCGTGCTGGACAGCTTGGAACGCCTGTCGGCTCTACCGAAAAAACTGCGTGCCAGGGTGAATTTCTTCCACTTCAACCATACCAATCCACTGCTGGATCCGGACAGTGATCCTTCCCGGAAGGTACTTGGGCAGGGCTATGGCCGCGTTGCTGAAGGCAGTGTCTTCAATCTGCCGGCATAACTGCGAACAGATTATCAATAAACCCAGTCTACTGGTTTCAGTTGGTAAGATTAAGCAAGTGCTGCTGAAGGTAGGTACTAGACATGAACACCGTAAGCGCCCTGGTGGCAACTGCAGCCGTGGCTGCTGCCGCAATAACCGGAGCAAGCATCTGGCTTAGCGGCATTAGGGTCTCAGAGTCAGACAACTGGGTTCCGGTTCCGGCCGTCACCCAGGAAGAAGCCCTGGAATTCAAGAAAAGGAAGCGAGAGATGGCACGCAGTTCTGAGGAATGGAAGGATAAGGTCAAGGACAAGCTCAGTGCCAACGAGATGAATGTCTGCTTTGGTGCAGGTACTGAGCCGCCTTTCACAGGCAAGTACTGGGACCACCACGAGAAGGGGCACTACGAGTGCACCGTCTGCGGGCAGAACCTGTTCAGCTCTGACACCAAGTACGACAGTGGCAGTGGCTGGCCTTCCTTCTACGATGTGGTAGAAAAGAGCAACCTCAAGCTGGAGGAGGACCTTTCCCTTGGCATGCGCCGGGTAGAAGTGCTCTGCAGCAACTGCGGTTCACATCTGGGACATGTGTTTGACGATGGTCCGGAGCCGACCGGCCTGCGTTATTGCATCAACTCAGCTTCGCTCCAGTTTATTGCCGATGATGGCAGCTCTGAGGCTGAAGCCGGACAGGCAGGAGCAGGTGATCGGGATGCAGGTGAGGAGCATTAGCATCCTGGCATGTTCCTGAGGGCCAGGCACATTACGGAAGACCATTCAGCCGGAGATCACGCATGATAATCCAGATGCTTCTGACAGGGGTCGTCATCCCTGGCATCGTTGCCCTGGCTCTGGCACTCTTCTTCTGGCCGGCAAGGAAACCGGGAAGGAAGCCGGGCCGCCTGCCACACTGGATGGGTGGGGTTGTCCTGGCCGTGACTTTCCTGACCGGCTGGATCCTGACCCGGGGCTGGCCTGATTGGCCAGTTCGTGAGTCCGCTGCATGGCTGCCATGGCTGGCCGTCGGCGGGGCGGTGCTCGGATGGCTGGTTGCTCACCAGCGCCTGCCCGGTCCAACAGTAGCCATGCTACGGATGCTGGTTAGTGTTGTCACCATCTGGGCCACTACCCAGAGCCTGCAGACCCATACCTGGCAGAAGGCAGCCTGGCTGTGGATAATCGGTCTTGCGCTAGTGCTGTTTGCCGCGTGGTCAATCTGGGAGTCCGTGCTTGCAAAGCGGCAGGGAGTGCTGCCTCCGCTCCTGCTGACCGGTTTCTTCAGTTGCCTGGCAATCATGGCGTTGCTGGGCAGGACCGCAACGGTCAGCCAGACAACTGGCATCCTCTGCGCCGGATTGGGTGCCTTTTTTGTGGTGTCATTGGTCAGGCGTGACCTGGATCTTTCCCAGTCCACACTCTTCGTTGCCATGCCGCTCCTTGCTGGCCTGGTTGTTAACGCCCACTTCTACGCCTACATGGATGTGCTGCAGACCATGCTGCTGATGGCATGCTGCCTGGCGGTGCTGCTGGCGGTACGGTTCACGCCAGAGGAGCCGCAGTTTGCCGGACTGCTGCTGGCCCTGCTGATCACCGTCCTGCCGGCGCTAGGCGGAATCGCCTGGGACCTGCTCAACAGCAATGTCCAGACCAGTTCCTCGGAAGAGGAAGATCCCTACGCAGAGTACTTCTAGCCTGACGCAGCGTTTCAGAGGCTGGCAATCAGGTGTTCCCGGCAGGACCGCGGACCTGTACGATGCATCAGCAGCAGCGCGGGCCGCAACCGGCCCCTGCGGCTGAGCCTGACTGGCAGGATATGGAAGCGGCGCAGGCCGAGCCGCAGTTCCAGCCTGGCAATCTCCACCCGGCTGACGGCAATTCCCTTGGACTGGCAGAATTGCAGGAAGGCGAGGGCGTCGCGCTCGTGGCGCATGTGGCCTTCAGGCCAGTACCGGTCAGCGTAATCCTCGAAGATGGCCCGGCAGAATCCGGGGTTGCCAAAACTGCTCTCCGGCAGCAGTTCCAGTACAGCGCGCCAGCGTTTGGCAACAAGGGTCCCGCGCTGGGCAAGCAGGTCCTCCGCGGGAATCGCCAGCAGGGCAGACCGGGCTGCCGGATCCGCAGCGTTGTCATCCAGCCATCCTGCCCGGTCGGAGATGAAGCTGCCAAGCCTGCCGCCGTCTGACAGCAGCCGCGCCAGCAGCACCTGCTCAGTTGCCAGTTCAGGCTGCCGCATGCAGGGCCTCCAGTTCAGCTATGATCTCCGCCGGCCGGGCCTGGCTGTCATCTCGCTCAAGGATCACCGCTTCCGGCTGGTGCGATTCCATGACCAGGCCGATCAGTTCCAGCAGGTCCGCCTGCAGGGGCTGGTCGTGGGAATCATGGTAGCGGCCATTGCCATCCAGCTGGTAACCGACCACATGCAGCTGCACAACCAGCTCCGCGGGGACCAGCTCTAGCCAGCGCTGGGGATCAAAGCCATGGTTGCGCGCATTGATGAACAGGTTCGTGACATCAAGCAGCAGCCTGCAGTCTGCCCGCCTGCACAATTCCACCAGGAACTCGTTTTCCGGCATGTCACCTTGCAGCCTGATGCTGCTGGTGATGTTTTCCAGCAGCAGCGGGCGTTCAAGCCGTTCCTGCAGCTCCTGTGCATTGCTCGCGATGGTCTGCAGGTTGGCGCGTGTCGGGGACAGTGGGTTGAGGTGCCCGAGGTCGATTCCCCCGGCGCGGGTGAAGGCTACGTGCTCGCTGATCCAATGTGGCTGGCAGGCATCGCAGACCTGCTTGAAGCCCCGCAGGTATTCCTCATCCATCGGCCCGGGGGTTCCCAGTGAACAGCTCAGGCCATGCACGAACACTGGGTAGCGTCCGGACAATTCAGCCAGCTGCTGCCTGCCGGAATCAAGGAAGTGGTCAGGCACTATCTCCAGGCACTGGATCCTGTCATCTCCAATGCTGATCATACCTGCGAGGTTGCGCCGCCAGCCGATGCCGATCATCCGCAACCCCCGCAACCGCCTCCGCAGCCTCCGCCACAACCTCCGCCGCAGCTGCTGCAGGATGTGCAGCCAGCCACCCCATAGCCACCGCGGCCGTCATTCATGCTTGTCACGCTCGACAGGAATGCCATGCTGCCGATTCCCATCAGGATGACCATGTAGGTCCACTTGTGCATGCCATGCTGGATACCGTAGAGGTAGCGCTCCGCACCGATCAGCAGGAAGAAGCCCAGGCCGATGAAATTCAGCCCGTCATGCTTGCCGATCATCTGCCGCAGGATATGTACGGCGGCCACCATCAGGACTCCGATGATGGCGTAATAAACGAGGAATTCCGGACCCTTGAGGAATGGGAACATCAGGTAACTGACCACTCCTGTAGCCAGTCCGACCAGTGCCATCGATCCGAAAACGGCACTGGCCCTGCCGGAATCAAACTCTGCAGCTGAGCTCGTTGTTTCCAGCGGTGGCAAGCTCTGGTTCAGTGCCACGGATGGTGATGACTGCAACTGGACTATGCCTGGCGATGCCTGAGGTTCATAGGAATGTTCCTCGTGCCATGGAAGTGCTTCATGCAGGCGGAATGTGGCTCCACAGTTGCTGCACTGCTGCAGCATGCCGGGGAAATGCTTGCTGGGAAGCTCAAAACGCCGCAGGCAGCTCGGGCAGCGCAGGAACTGGTCCTGCTCCCGGCTCACAGCTCCCACCTGCCAGCCATGTAATCCAATGCTCCCTGCAGGACGTCCAGCAGCTGCCTGTGCAGCTCATGGATGTCCGCTGATCGATCACTACCTTCGCGCAGTCCGATCAGTGTGTCGAGCAGGGCCTGTTCTATTCCGAGCTCCCGCGCCAGCAGGGGCGCCTGCAGCCGGCGCTCATCTGGAACCTCGCTGCCTTCCAGGCGCAGCAGTTCAGCCAGGTCGGCGAAGATACGCGGTACCGCACCACGCAGTATCCGCAGGTATCGCTCCGGCTGGTCCGTGTTCTGGATGTAGGCATTGCCGAGCCGCATCCAGCTGTTTCGCAGGCCCTGCTCCAGCAGGAACTGCCGGCGAGGGATAGAGACTTCGAAACCACTGAATGGGTCAGTCCCATACAGTAGTTCATCCCGGCGGGCGATATCGGAGAACTTAAGCGCGAAGGCCTGCATGCTTCGATCCAGGCCCTTGCTGGACAGTACAAGCGGACTGATGTTCAGTCCACTGTCCCTGATTGTCTGGGAAATGCTGCGCTGGGCTGCCGCCGTGTTCTGCTTCAGCACAATGAGCAGGTTGATGTCAGAGCTGCCGCGACTGAAGTCATTGCGGACGGAGCTGCCGTACAACACAAGGCTTTCCAGGTTGTCCCCCAATGAGGAAGCAAATGTATCACGCAGTCCATCCATCGAACTGCGCAGCTGCTGGGTGATGGGCATGCAAGTAGTGTAGGGGAGTAGCCCCATCCCGTAAATCAGTAAGCAAAAAAAAAGGGCGACCCCGGAGGGTCGCCCAGTTCAGTTCTGGAATTAGAACTTGAAGATCCAGTCCAGCTGGATGGTCTGATGATCATCCAGGTTGTTCGGGATCAGGAAGCCGTAGGCGTTGTGCATCTTGGAAAGGATGTAGGTCACGCCGACGGTCGCGTTCGGGCTCCACATGTACTGCCAGCCCCACTCGAAGGAGTTACGGTTGGCACCACCGGTGTCGCTGTCAGCAAGGCCGTGGATCACGGTGTTGGCACCGATCTCCTTGTAACGGGCATAGGTGTACCAGTCACCGCAGTGAGCAGGCTTGGTGCCGTACTGGCCGCCCACGACGAAACCGGTATCATCGGTGTCCTCGTAGATGAAGCCGGAGGCAAGGCCGCCGTTCACGATGGCGATGTTGGTGTCAGCGTCGCTATCGCAGGTGAACATGTACTCACCGTAGATGCTCAGCGGCTTGTCCCAGGTGCAGGGCCAGGTGTACTGGAGGCCAGCCTTGGTGACGCTGAAGTTGCTGTTGAAGCGATCGAGGCCGTTGATGACGCCGTCGCCGTTGAAGTCGAAGATGCTGCCGTCAGCCAGGGTAAAACCGTTGCCGGTGAAGTAGCTGGCGGGCAGGTTGTTCTCTTCCTTCCAGCCGTAGCTGCCGACCCACACGTCGAGGTTATCGACGAGGAAGTTGTCGTGACGCAGCTCGGTGGCGAAGAAGTAGGTGTCATCATCGAAGTAGTCGCTGCCGTTGACCTCAACCGCCACGGAGGCGACGCTGGTCAGCTGGAAGTCCTCGTTGAAGTGGTACATGATGCCGAGACCCTGAAGGTTCACGTCATCGTCGAGGATCATCTCGTTCGGGTCGGTCAGGATGTTCGGGAAGATACCACCGTAGATGTCAAGCTTGGCATGGCAGGTGCAACCTTCCTTCTTGCCGCAGCTGTTGCAACCGCTGTTGCACTGGCCGCAGCTACCGCCGCAACTGTTACCGTTGCAGCTGCTGCACTTGTCGCAGCAATCCTTCTCGGGGCAGTCCTGGTAATAACCGAACCAGCTCGGGCTGTACTTGAAGTAAGCCTGATCGAGGAAGATGTCAGCGGTACGACCGTTGTTACCAAGGGTCCAGTTGCCGCTGGTGGCATCGTTACCGGTGTTGGTCTCCAGACGGAAGCCAACCATCACGCAGTCGTTGATCTGCTTGTTGTAACCAAGACGGAAACGAATACGCTGACGGAAACGCTCGTTGTTGGCCCAGTCCTCAAACTGCCAACGGTAGCGCAGCTCGCCCTTCCACTCCGGACCCGGCTTGAGACCGGAGACCTTGTCCTCGAGGGAGCCAATACGGTTAGTGTTGTCCGCGACACTACCCTCAAGGTCCGTCATGGTGGAATGCATATCGTTCACCTGGTTACCCAGGGCATCAACTTTCCCGCCGAGGCTGGCAAGCTGATCAGAGAATTCCGCGCGAAGGGTTTCGGCCATGATGTTGATGTCTTCAGGAGAGCCCTCACCAACCGTGTCCAGCAGACGAGCAATTGCCTGAGCGAACTCGTAGCGGGTCAGGGTGCGGTCTCCCTTGAAGAATCCATCCGGATAACCTTCGAGCACACCACGGTGCGTAAGGTAATCCAGAGCGTTGTACGCCCAGTGATCAGTGCTGACATCGTCATACGCGCTCTGCGCGAATGCCGTACCACACATGATCACCAGAGCCAGCAGTGAAGAAATAAGATATCTCACTTCCAACTCCTATTGATAGTGGGTTGAAATACATGCGGGAAGACAGCGCGCCATCCCGACTTGCTCCCTTCGCGAGATCTTCACTCTGGATAACCGGCATCTATAACCTCAGAAATCCTTCACGCAGATCCCACTTCGGGATTCGCCATTGTAACACAGTATTTCGAGTTGAAAACATAAAATTTCCACTCAAATGTCACAGGGACACCGTATTACTCTGGCGCTCAGGAATAAATCGGTCCAGCCTGCTCAATCATTAATCCCATGCGGGTTTTTGGGGTGAAATTGAGCCAAAATTCCGGCTGTCTCGATAGGGCCAGGAATTGCAAACTAAAGCACTACACCTTTGTATATGTAGGCGGTTCCCCAGCACAGCCTGTGCTTCTCGATATGGCCGAATCTGCCTGAGGAGCGCATTTTCGCCACGAACTGGTCCCCACTCGGGAAATTTGCCGCACTCTTATGCAGGTAGTTATAAGCCTGCATACTGCCGGACACCAGTCCACCGACCAATGGAATAACGAAGCGGCTGTAAACGTAATAAGCAGGTTTCATGAAGGCGCCGTCCGGTTGGCCGGTCTCCAGCACCATCACGCAACCCCCCGGCTTGACCACGCGGGCCATCTCGCGCATCGCCCGTACGGGGTCCGGCACATTGCGCAGGCCGAATCCGATGCTCGCCACATTGAAGGAATCATCCGAATAGGGCAGGTTCATCACGTCAGCATGCTCGAAGCTGACCAGTTCGCGACCCTTCATCGGCCGCTGCATGCCGCGCTCCATCATTTCAGTTGTGATGTCGGAGGCGATCACGCTGCCGCTCGCGCCGGTCACCCTCGCAAAGGAAAAGGCGATATCTCCTGTGCCGCTTGCGCAGTCCAGCACGCGCATCCCCGGTTGGGCTCCACTAAGCTGCACCAGCAGGCGTTTCCAGCGCATGTGCTGCCCGAAGCTGATCAGGTTGTTGCTGAGGTCATAACTCGGGGCCAGGGTCGCGAACATCTGGCGAATGCTGTGGGGATTGGAGGAACTGGGCTGCACTGGAGCATAATAACAGAGTTGGCAGCGGCTCCTGCAACCGCAGGGCCAGCCTTTGCGTAACACACATTATTAATATGTCCACAGCCAGGCAACAGCTGGAGCACGGCAAGGCCCGATCACGCCATGACGGCAACCAGGTCTGGGGACTGCTGATTGTGTTCGTGATCGTGCTGCTGCTGTGGAACACGGTGTTCATCGCTCCACTCAAGCTGCTGGTGGTGTTCTTCCACGAGCTGTCCCATGCCATTGCGGCCATCATCACAGGAGGAAAAGTGCATGGGATGGAGCTCAACATCCGCGAGGGTGGACTGACCTACCACTCCGGCGGTAACTTCTTCCTGATCGCATCCGCCGGCTACCTCGGTAGCATGCTCTGGGGAGCAATGCTGATCCTCGCTGCCCGATTCGTCAAACGCAGGCAGGTGGTGACCTTCCTGCTGGGACTGGTACTGCTCGGCGCGGGCCTGCTGTTCATGCGGCCAAT
Source organism: Planctomycetales bacterium (assembly GCA_022646745.1). Classification (GTDB taxonomy): domain Bacteria; phylum 4484-113; class 4484-113; order 4484-113; family JAFGCY01; genus JAHEFU01. The sequence goes on from CP060262.1 coordinate 2,865,116, forward strand.
CTTCGGCTTCGGCTTCATCTTCTGCCTGGTCGTCGGCTTCCTGATGCTGTTCCTCGCCTCACGGGCAGAGGACGGCTGGCATAACTTCCTGCTGAAGCTTATCGGCATCACGAGCTGCCTGTATGCCGTACTCGACATCAAGAGTGACATCCTCGACCGCCCACACCTGCACTCTGATGCCGTCGCCCTGCAGCAGCTTACCCTGATCCCGTCCGTCGTCTGGGGCGTGCTCTGGATGGCACTGTCCATCGCCTGCACCTGGTGGTGCCTGCGGCTGGCAACCCGCAGGCGGGCAGGGGACGAGACCGGGGACTGAGCAGGCAAGATTGGGTATGGCAGCCGGGGCCTGCATCCACTAAGATGGAACATCCCGCATGGCCGGAAGTTGGGCCGGGCATGCCACCGGAGTTGCTATGCGTCGTTTCCTGCCTCTCGCCTGCGCGGCTGTCCTGCTGCTCTTGCCCCGTTCCTCCGCCCAGGCCTGTAACTACCTGATGGAGCACTATGCCCTTGAACAGGGCACAGGAACCGGACTGGCACAGTACGGGCCGGATCCGCAGCACCTGGTGGCCCCGAGCCGGATGTTCAACACTGAACATATCCGCCTGGACCTGGACATCGACTTTGACAACGCTTCGGTCAGTGGCAATGTGCAGCAGAGCCTGCGCTCGATGAAGCCGGGGCTGGATGTGATCCAGCTCAACTGCTCAGGCATCAATGTCCACAAGGTGACGGTTGACGGCAGGGGTGTCGACTTCGAGTACCCGGTGGACAGCGGCCAGCTCACCAGCTGGATGTTGATTGATGACGCTGACGACTCCAAGGAGACGCTGTACATCAAGCTGTCAGCACCGCTCGCACTTGACCAGGTGGTCAACCTGCGGATTGACTATGACTGCTCCCCGCAGACCGGCCTGTACTTCCAGATGAAGGATGAGGGGACCTACCCCGAGGTCTGGAGCCAGGGTGAGGGTGAGGCCAACCGCTACTGGATCCCCTGTTTTGACTACCCGAATGACAAGGCCAGCTATGAGGGTATCTTCCGTGTGCCTGAGGGTTTCTACGCATTGTCAAATGGCAACCTGCTCAGCCGGGAGGACAAGAACGGGAAGACCGAATTCCACTGGTCACTGGAGCAGCCGCAGGTCAGCTACCTGATAATGCTCGCCGCCGCCCCCTATGAGGTGCATGAGCAGGAGCACAACGGTGTGCTCTACCAGTACGTCTGCCCGCCGGGCACCAGCCGGGCGAAGGCCCTGCAGTGCTTCGGCAAGACACCGGACATGATGGACTGCTTCGAGGACCGATTCGGGATCAAGTACCCGTTTGAGAAATACTCACAGGTTGTCGTGCAGAACTTCATCTTCGGCGGGATGGAGAACACCACCGCCACAGTGATGAACGACCGACTGCTGTATGACGAGTTCCAGGCGCTGACCTATGACGACACCGACACCATCTCGCATGAGCTGGGGCACCAGTGGTGGGGCGACATGGTCACCATGCGCGAGTGGAACCACATGTGGCTCAATGAGGGCTTTGCCAAGTACTCGGAGGAGATCTACCGCGGCTGGGACCTCGGTGAGGATGCCGTACACGTCAGCATGGACGGGGCGCACCGCTCGGTGATCCGCAATGACAACCGCAATGCACGGCCGCTGGTGACGGAGTTCTACAACCGGATTGACGACCGCAACAACAACAACATCTACGACAAGGGTGCCAGCGTGCTGCACATGCTGCGCAGCATCATCGGCGATGAGCTGTTCTTCGCCGTGCTGAAGCACTATGGCAACAAGCACCGCTTCGACTTCGCCGAGACCCCGGACCTGCAGACCAGCGTCAAGGAAGTGACCGGGCAGAACCTGGACTGGTTCTTCGAGCAGTGGGTCTACATGGCGGGCCACCCGAAGCTCAAGGTCGCGCAGAAGTGGGACCGCGAGCGTGGCAACCTGACGCTGTCAATTGAGCAGACGCAGGAGGTGAAGGACCTCGTGCCCCTGTTCCGCCTGCCGATGCAGGTGGAAGTGACAACGGCAAGCGGCGCGCGGCTTTACCAGATCCAGGTGGACAAGGCCAGTGAGGACTTCAATTTCCCGGTGGACGGCGAGCCGCTGATGGTGATTGTTGACAAGGGCGACTGGATCCCGAAGGAACTCGAGATGGAGCGCAGCCGTGAGCAGTGGCTGTTCATGCTTGCGCATGGCGAGGGCATCGACCGCCTGCATGCGACCCGCGCACTGAAGCAGTGGGCCGGAAATGATGATGTGTTCACCGCCCTGGCCGCGCGCGTCAACGACACGAAGGAGCACCGCTACCTGCGCACCGAGGCGCTGGATTCCATGACGGACTTGCGGGACGACCGCACCTACGAATTCCTGGTCGGACTGAGCGCTGACAAGGAAGGACGCCTGCGTCGCGACAGCGCCGGCATGCTGCGCAACTTCAAGGGCCGCGAGGGACTGGCTGAGCTGCTGGTCGGATTGATCCACGATGACCCGGCCTGGGATGTGAAGGGCAGGGCGCTGGACTCGCTGGTTTCCATCGACTATGAGAAGGAGAAGTGCATCGAGGAATGCCTGTATGTGATCAGCCTCAGTGGCGACAAGCACAACATGGTGCGCAGCGGGCTGAATGCGCTGGACCGGCTGCGTGCTGACGACAAGGTGGACATGGTCAGGGAACTGGCCGCGCCGGGCAACAGCCGGGACTACCGCCATACCGCGATCGGCACATATGCCAACATGATGGAGCGGATTGACAACGGCAGCCGCAAGCAGGAAGGCGCGCAGTACATCGCCACGATGCTGGATGACTCCTGGTCGCGCACGCGCCAGAGCGTGATCGGCACAATCGGCCGGCTGAACACGCGTGACAGCATCGAACCGCTGCGCATCATGGCCCAGCTGGAGGAGGTGCAGTGGATTGCAGACTATGCCAACCGGACTGCGGATGAGATAGACAGCTTCCGCGAGGAGAAGGTCAAGCTGGAGGACCTTGATGCGAAGCTTGCTGAACTGCAGCGCCAGGTGGAGGAACTGACGAAGACGGTCAACCAGCTCAACCGCGAGAAGCAGGAGCAGGAGATCAATCCGTAGCGGCACCTTCCCGGCGCTAGGCATTCCGGCGATGACCTATCGCCTGAACACTTACAGAAAAGACAGAGGGGACCGGTTGACCGGTCCCCTCATTATTTCAGTTGTCAATCAGGCGTCAGGCCTTGCGGGCCTTCAGCAGTTCACGGTACTTCGCAAGCTCCGGCTTGAGGCTGTTGATGCTCTGGGCCCAGAACTCAGGCTTTGTCGCATCATCATCGAGGCACTTGGCAACGCACTCCTCGACGGTCGCGCTGCCGGTCATCATCAGGAAGGCCTCGTACTTCGGCAGGAAGCTGCTGCCCTCGGCATGCAGCCGGTTGGCAAGGTTGCGTGCCAGCAGGAAGCCGACGGTGTACGGGTAGTTGTAGAAGCTCACGCCCGTGATGTAGAAGTGCAGCTTGCTGGCCCAGAACAGCGGGTCCTCGCCGCCCTCCGGCATCGCATCGCCCATCACCTTCTTCTGGGTCGCGCTCATCAGCTGCTTGAAGCGCTCGACGCTGACGGTGCCCTTCTCGCGCTCCTCATGGAAGGCCTTCTCGAATTCGTAGCGGGTGGTGATGTCCAGCAGCAGGACCGCCGCGCCGTTCAGGTCGGCATCCAGCATCTGCAGCTTGGCACTGTCGCTGATCGAGTCGTCGGCGTAGATGCCGTCGGCCAGGATATGCTCGGCGAAGATCGAGGCGGTCTCTGCCAGGGTCATCGGGTACTGCCGGGCGAAGGGGCGCAGCTCCTTCAGCAGGTGCCCGTGCCAGGCGTGGCCCATCTCATGTGCCAGTGTTGTCACATCGCCCAGTGAACCGTTGAAGGTCATGTACACGCGCTGCTCACCGGTGTAGGGTGAGCCGGTGCAGAACGCGCCGGGACGCTTGCCCGGACGGACCTCGCTCTCCATCCAGCGCTGCTCAATGAAGCTGTCGTAATATTCGCCAAGCGCCGGATAGACCTTGTGGAAGGCCTCGCTCACCATGTCGCTGCCCTTCTGCCAGCTGTAGGTGGAGTCATCCTCAAGCGGCAGGGGCGCTTCCTTCTCGTACCAGCAGATGCCGTCCTGGCCGAGGAACTCCGCCTTGGCGTTGAACACATCGCGGGCCACGTCAATGTTGTCATGGATCGCCTTGTACATCGCATCCAGCGAAGCCCGGCTCATCTTGGCCTGGAACAGGGCCGGCTCAAGGAAGTGCGGGATGCCGCGGCGCTTGTTGAGCGTCAGGCGGGTGCCGGCGATGGCATTCAGGCAGGCGGCGCAGACGTCAGTGACCTTCTCCCAGGCCACGTTGCCAGCTTCGTAGGCCTTGCGTCCTTTCTCGCGGTCAACGTCGCTCATCATCGAGCGCCACTGGGAGATCGGCACCATCTTCTTCTGGCCGTCCACTTCGAGCTCGAACTCAAGCTTGCCGGAAACGGTGTCATACAGCCGGCCCCAGGTGGCGAAGCCGTCAACACTCAGGTCAGCCTGCAGCTTCTCCAGCTCAGGCTCCATGCGGTATTCGGCCTGCTCACGGATGCGGGCGAGGTAATGCCCCATGCCCTCCAGCTCCGGGCGGGCGGCGAAGGCATTGAACACTGCGTCGTCAACGCCCTTGAAGGCCCGCAGCACGTCCACGCCGAACTTGGCGCTGTCGGCACCGATTAGCCCGAGCACCGCCTGCTCGGCTGGGTAGGCGGAATTCTTGGCATCCGCCGCACTGAGGCATCCGACGTATGAACTGATGTGGTAGTAGCGCGAACCCCAGTTCTCGCTGCGCACGAGCAGTCCTGCCCAGGCATCGGCGGTATCAGCGCTCAGGTTGCCGAGGGCCGCCGCCTCCTTCTGCAACTGCGCAATCTCCGTGCGCAGGGTGTCCTTGAAGGCCAGCATTGCCGGGCCATTGAATTCTGTGAAGTAGCTGTTCAGGTCCCACACGAGGCCCTGTGTCTGCTGTACTGCTGCGTCTGACATGAATAATCCTCCCGGCTGTGCCGGACATTACGTTACTGCCCAGGGGACTGCGGTGCAGTTACTGATGGGGAGGCGCATGCGCGAGTAAGTCAGCAGTCTGGCCTTCCTCAATCAGTGGCAGCGGGGGGGCCGCCACCCCTTCTGTTCGCTGGTCTTGGTCCGGGGCAGCAATCACCCCCGAACTACCACGGACCACGTCAAATAAAAGTATAGCGGGGGACATGCGGGCAGGTGTGGAGAGTTTGTGGAATTGCATTTCAGCGTTACGGATTGCCTACCACTTCAAGGCAGCATACCTGCCGGTTTCCACTGGTGATACCGCTGAGGTAAACCCTTGTCTTGCCATCACGCTGAATCCAGTATGCGCTCTGGCTGCGGTGCCTGAGGCTTGACTTGAAAGGTTTCCAGGAGCGGTGCGCCAATTGCCTGTCGATGTAGTCCAGGTTTTCCTGCCAGCTCATGTGGTTGGAATAGTAAAGATGGCCGTAACTGCCAGTGCCGTTTGGATTACCATTGTAAGGGATGTATCCAACAGGGCAGTAGCCTGGTATGGCCTGGTTCAGGTTGGGGTCCGGCGGCCAGCTGCTGCGGACGGAAGACAGTGGAACGTGCAATGTGCGCAGCGGCCAGTAGTTCGGGTAGATCACGGCAAGGAACAGGGTGAAGTAGATGGAGTAGGCAACAAGCGCGGCCATCGCCAACGACAACAGCGTGCCAGCCGGACCACGGGTGCGCTGCACGGCCAGCAGCCGGCTTCGCAGTTTCAGCCAGGCGGTTTTGAGAACTCCTGCAATCATTTCAACCTGCTTTGCGATTATACGGACAAATCAGGGCCGCAGAAAGATCCGCAGCAGGAATATGGCCCCGCTGGAAAGGCAGGCAGCGAACAGGCCAAACGAGATCCAGCCCCATTTGCGCACGTCCTGCGGGTCTTCATGCCTGCCGGCGCAGAGGTACTGCCAGTAGCGGAAGGCGAAGATCGCGGCCCAGAGAAATAGCATCATCATGCCGAACAGCACGGAGTCCAGGCTGAAGCGCGGCGGGAATGGCATCAACTCATTGTACTGGCGACAGCCTCCCATCTTTCAACTCAAACACATACGTTGCCACATGTTGCACCAGGTGCCGGTCATGGCTGACCAGCAGCACGCCACCGCTGAAGCCGACCAGCGCTGCCTGCAGCACTTCAATGCTCGGCAGGTCCAGGTGGTTGCTCGGTTCATCCAGGATCAGCAGGTCCGCGTGTGTGTTCATCAGCACGGACAGCAGCAGCCGCGTGCGTTCGCCGCCGCTCAATGTGCCGACAAGCTGCTCACTGCGTCCCTTCAGACCGATTCGCGCCAGCAGGTAGTGGATCTGGTTGGCAGTCAGCGGGCTGCTCAGCTCCAGCTGCTCATACAGGCTGAGCTCATGGTCCAGCCCGGCTTGCTGCTGGTCGCAGTAGAACACTGATGCGCTGCCGGCGATCCATGCCTCGCCAGTCATTGGTTCCAGTTCGCCAGTGATGCATTTCAGCAGCGTGGATTTGCCGCTGCCATTGCGACCGGTGATGGCAAGCCGCTGGCCGCGTTTGAGTGTCAGGCTGGCATTGCTCACCAGCGCTTGCTCGCCATATCCCGCACTGATGCCATCCAGCCACAATAGACCTGATGTGCCATGGGATGCACTGCCGATATCCAGTCTGGCAACACTGCGTTCCACCGGCTCCTCCACTGAAGACTCGCTCGCCAGTTCCCGCTCCAGCCTGCGCTTGCGTACGACCGCCGTACGGGCGATCTTCTTGGCGATCTTGCGATAGTGGAAATGGATTGTGCCATGCTCAATCCCTCTGGCCTGCTGCTCCGCGCCGCGGATTGATGCACGCAGCTTTTCCACGCGCCTCTGCTGCTCCAGATACTCCAGCTTCTGGCGCTCGATGCGTTCGCGCTTGCGCTCGAAGTAGGCTTCCAGTGAGCCGCGCTCAAGTCTGGCAGTGCCATCCTCTAGATCGACCACGCAGTTGGCAATACTGTCCAGCAGCTCACGGTCGTGGCTGGCAACGAGCAGGCTGCCGGGGTAGTCCACAAGAGCCTGCTCCAGCCAGCGGATGCCGTCAATGTCCAGGTGATTGTCAGGTTCATCCAGCAGCAGCAGATCGCAGTCCGTGAGCAGAGCGCGGGCCAGGCCACAGCGCGCCAGCTCGCCGCCAGACAGCGTCGCCAGCGGTCTTTCGGCTGCTTCCTCAGCCAGCCCCAGTCCGGCCAGTGCCTGCCGGCACCTGGCTTCGAATTCATACCCGCCGCCTGCCTGGAACTCCGCCACCAGCTCCGCATACAGCAGAGCAGTGTCGTCATTCATCTCCGCTTCGTCCAATGCTGCAATGTTGCGCCTCAGCTGTGCAAGCTCAGGCCGCGCATCAAACACCACATCCAGCGCCGTGCTTCCTGCATCGTAATCAGGCAGCTGCTCCAGCCGGGCGATGCGCAATCCACGCTGCCGCTCAATCGAGCCTGCAGAGGGATCAAGTGTTCCGGCGAGCAATGCCAGCAGGCTGGACTTGCCGCTGCCGTTCTCACCGACAAGTGCGGACTTCATGCCTGGCTCAAGCACCAGGTTCACATCTTCCAGTACATCCGCTGCACCGAAATGCAGCGATACTCCTTGCAGGGCAAGTAATGCCATGCCTGACCTCCCCGGCCGCAGGGGCCGCAACGGGTGGCCGCGCGCGAACACATCGGTTCAAAGGAAGGATGCCGGGGCAGGGGAACTGCGAGACATACCAGTAGCCATTCCGGGAGTTTCCGGACGCGCGGGATTCCTTCGTGGGATCCGCTGGCTATCTGATGTCAGTCATCGTCTCGCTGTACCTCAGGGAGGGGGTTAATGGTGGGTGTTACAGGATTCGAACCCGTGACCCGCTGATTAAGAGTCAGCTGCTCTACCAACTGAGCTAAACACCCGCAGGAATGATAGTGATGGATCGGGGCAAGGTCAAGCAAAATGCCAAAGAATGCGGGATTTTCGTGGGTTTAGCGGTTCAGTTATGGGCTGCAGGGGTCTTCAACAGCAGGTCGGCCAGCCCACCGCCACTGAGTGCAATTGCCGCCACGATACTCGCTGCCATGATCACGCCGCACAGTGACATCAGCATGAAGCGGCGGAAACCCATCCCAAGCAGGTAGGCGGCCAGCGCCCCGGCATACACTCCGCTGCCCGGCAGGGGCACGCCAATGAACAGCGCCAGGCCCCAGGCACCCTTACCCTCGACGGCTCTGTGGATACGCTGCTGGAAGCGCACGGTGTACTTCTCCCAGAGGCGAGCGAACCACTTCCAGTGCAGGATGAATCGCATCAGGTACTTGAGGAACAGGTAGACCACAGGCGCGACGGCCCAGTTGGAGAGGATCGCAATGGAGAGCACCTGCCACAGTGGCAGGTCAGTGAGGAAGATGCCGTATGGCACGCTGGCGCGCAGCTCGAAGATCGGCGTGTAGGTGAGCACGATGATCGCCACCACCGGGTTGAGCCCTTCCACCCACTGCCAGAAGCTTTCCACCGCAGGATTCTAGCAGTATCAGAAGCTGCAGTTGCCAGAAGAGCAAAAAGCCCGCCGAAGCGGGCCCATATGCACAACAAACGATACAAGCCCCCCTTTTCAGGCGCTCGTGCTGCTTACCTTTGTCCTGGTGTCCGGGTCGATACCCATTTCCTCGAGGATCTCGCGCACCATCTGCTCGATCTGCTCACGCAGTTCAGCGTCATCCTTGCGGAACATGAACATGTGCGGTGCAACGCTGCCATCCTCGGATTCCCAGCTGAAGCTGTGCGGAGCCGGGAAGGCCTCGTTGAACTCCCTGAACCTGAACTCACCATTCTCATCCGTCCAAGTGCCGCCGAAGTCCGGAACGGCCAATGCAAATGAGTCGTCACCGGTCATGCCGTGCCATTTCATTCCCAGCGGTGCTCCGGGTACACCGATGATGGAGATCGGCTTGCCATCCTTGTGGTCCTGCTCCACCTGCCTGCGGATCTCGTCCAGTTCCTCATCGGTGTAGCCTTCACCCTCAACTGTGACGCTGCCATCATCCTCGATCTGGATCTTCAGCTGCTTGCCGTCCTCAGCACCCAGCACACGGAACTCATGCTGTGCCATGTCGCCATCGGGGCTGAAGAAGAGGTTGAGGCCCCTGTTGCCTTCTACATTGCCGAACAGTCCTTCTCCGGGCTCGCCAATGGTGAAGATGTTGTGGTGCTTCATTGCCTCACGCAGCTTGTCCGCACCGGCAGCGCTCAGGTCACCGCTCTTGACGAGCTCGTCGATCAGTTCGCTCATCTTGTCATCGCCGTTCCAGACGAAGCTGCCCGGCACACCGGCGCCGTCAAACAGGTTGATCACCCTGTGGTCGTCGTCGGCGGGGGCGTCCTCATCCCCGTCTTCAGCCAGCCGGTCCGCCACGGTAGCGGCCAGCGTAAGCTCAGGCGCGGAAGAGGATGTGCGCACGGTCGAAGAGGAATCATTGTTTTCGGATCGCGCGGCGGCATTCACCACGAACACCGCCAGCACTGCGATGATCACTGCCACGGGCAGCAAAGTCAGACGTCTCATTTTCCAACCTCCGGGTTAGCTGATCAACATGACGCGGGCCGGGATTGGATTGTGTCAGGGTGTGCTGGGGAATGTTCTCAGATCGCAGTCGACGGAGTGACGTTCCTGTCTGAAAACATGTAGCCTCTTGCCTCGAGTGAGTCGCAGACAAGATCGCGCACATACTGTCTCAGTAAGAGTGCACCACTATCCTGCAACAGCTTGTGCGGGAATGCGTTCTGCAATTGAGATGGATCGTCTGTTGAGCCCGGCGGGATGATCGGCGTGCCGTCCATATCACTCCAGTCCAGGCACTTGCCTTCCAGGCTGGCAAGGAATGCACTCCAGACTTCATTCTCCGCCAGCTGTTCCTCGATGGCATTGCAGATGGTTTCCCGGTTCAAATCACTCAATCCGGATTCCTGGATATCAACTTCACCATCAGAATTGACACGGAGCTGCCATCGCTTGCCATCGATCAGCAGTGAGTAATCCAGCAACAGACTCCCGAACTCGTAATGCTCAGGATTGAGTGAGTCTCCGTATGTGACAACCGGAGCGGAGAAGTACTCACGATTCTCCATCCACTGCCTTTCACCTGACAGATCCTCGGAATCAGCTTCCATGTCCTGCTCCGCCTGCTGCATGATCTGCTCGATGAAATCCCGCTGGATCTGTTCCATCTGGTCCACGACGGGAAGCTTCCGATATTTCAGGTCGCTTTTCAAGGCCTGTATTGTGGTAAGTTGCCCGGCATTCAGGGCCATACTAAGCGACTGCCGCTCGCTGGCCATGTCGGAAGATGTTGATGTAACAGCCATGAGACAAAGCATGGCCAGTGCTGCGAGGCTGAAAAGTGTGGTCGGTTTCAGCATGGTCCCACCTCAGCCAGAGCATAGCAGAATGCGGGGCAGTGTGCATTGCAGGGAAGTTCGTATAATTGAGCGGTGCCCGGCCAGCTCCCCCTTGTTTCCTACATCCTCGTGAACTGGAACACGGAGGAACTGCTGCCCCGCGCACTGGACTCGATCGCCGCCCAGGACTTCCCGCTCAGGGAAGTGATCCTCGTCAACAATGACAGCCCCGGGTTCAGCGAGCTGGACCTGTCCGCTTATGACATGAAGGTGGTGCAGGCCGGTGGCAACAGGGGCTTCGCCGAGGGCAACAACATCGGCATCCGCGAGAGCCGTGGTGACGTTGTCGTGCTGCTGAACTGTGATGCAGCGCTGGAGCCTGGATTCACGAAACGTGCGGTGGAAGTGCTGGAGACCCGTCCGCGCTGCGGCACGGTGGTACCGAAGATCCTGCGTGACGACATGAGTGGCACGCTGGACAGTACCGGACACCTGATGCGCGAGGACCGCACCCCGCTGAACCGCGGTGCTGGTGAGCCTGACAATGGCCTGTATGACATGCCTGGCCCGGTGTTTGGTGGTACGGCGGCGGCGATTGCCTACCGCCGTGAGATGCTGGAGCAGGTCAGCATGGACGTAGAGGTGTTCAGCCGGGACTTCTTCGCCTACTTCGAGGATGTCGACCTGGACTGGCGCGCCCAGCTGGCTGGCTGGGAAGCCTGGTACGAGCCGGCCTGCCGGGCGATCCACCGCGGGCATGGCAGCGGTGGCCGCGCGGGCACCCGCATTCAGCGCATCGCCGAGAAGAACCGCTACCTGATGCTCGTCCGCAATGACACGATTGCCAGCCAATTGCCGATGTGGATCCCGCTGGCAATCTACGAAACATGGCACTTTCTCATGACGCTGCTGCGGCCCTGGGTCTGGCCCAGCCTGCTGTCATTCCTGGCCTGCCTGCCCCGCGCGCTACATTACCGCAGCTGGTCCCGCCGGCACAGGCGCATTCCGCAGGGTCGCGTCGCTGCGCAGTTCATCCAGCGCGGCAGCATGCTGCCCCCGACCGTCGCCGCAAGCGGCAAGCTGGCTGGTGGCAGTCCAGAACAGGATGAGGAGCGCTATCCATTGGTAAGCATCCTTATCATCAACTTCAATGGCTTGTCCCTGACACGGGCCTGCCTCGAATCAGCCCTGCTGCAGACATATGAGAACTGCGAAATCATCGTGATTGACAACGGCAGCGAAGCGGATGAGGCCAGCCTGCTGGCAATGGACTTCCCGCAGCTGCGCATCCACCGCCTCGAGCACAACCTTGGCTTCAGTGGCGGGGTGAACTGGGCGGTCTCCCTCAGCAAGGGGGACTACATTGCCCTCGTCAACAATGACAGTGTGATGGACCCGGACTGCATCGCCAACCTGATGTACGCCCAGCGGCGCACGGGGGCAGATGCCGTCAGCGGGCGGCTGGTTGACATCACGGAGCGTAACCAGGTGGTGCCGCTGCTGAATGCGCTGGCGATTGAGCAGGAGGATGATGTCGTCTGGGACCTGCTGCAAGCTTCAATGGATGCACTAGAGGAATCCCGCCGCAACCACGGCCTGTCAATCTACGGCTACATCGTGCGCGACAGCTTTGCAGGTCAGGACACCTGCTTCTATCCCAGTGGCGGACTGTGCCTGCTGAAGCGTAGCAGTGTGAGCCTGTGGCTGCCGCAGTTCTTCCCGCAGCAGTACTTCGCCTACCAGGAGGATGTCTGGCAGGGCTTTGCGCTGCGCCATGCCGCTGGCAGGATTGCCAAGGCCCCGGCGGCAGCGGCGGTGCACCTCGCATCAAGCAGCACCCGCAGCCTCGGAAGACCGCGCCTGCGCTTCTACCAGGAGCGCAACCGCATCATGAACCTGCTGTGCTGGCTGCCGGCCTCGGTTATCTGGTGCATGCTGCCCATGTACTGGCTTGTCGGCCTGCTGGCCGGACTGAGGTCATTGTTCACGAAACCGGCCGACTGGCTCGGTGAAGTGGCGGCACATTGCTGGCTGGCAACGCATCCACTGCAGATCCTGCGCATGCGGCAGGAATGGCGCAGCCGTGGCAATGCTGACAAGGAAATGCTGGCGATGCTCAGCGGGCAGGTGCGGGGCAGTGGCGGGGCGCTCAACCGCCTGAGCCTGGCCTGGTGCCGGCTGGTGGGTATAGATTGCCTGGAGACATCGCGTAAGGAGAACTGATTGGACGATTCACTACCGCTGCCGGCTAGCCGTGTCCGCGAAATCAGTGCACGGGAAACATGGCCCGTACGGCATGCCGTACTGCGCCCCGGGCAGCCATTGTCATCCTGCGACTATGACATCGACAGCATGCCCGGCTCCTTCCACCTGGGTGTGTTCAATGGCGAAGATCTCGTCACCATCGGCAGTTTCTACCCGGACCCGCATCCTGAGCTTGATGGAACCAGCCAGTTCCGCCTGCGCGGGATGGCAACGCTGCAATCACAGCAGGGCAGGGGATATGGCTTCAAGCTGCTCGATGAGGCAGTCTCACGCCTCCGCATGCAGAGCTGCGACATGCTGTGGTGCAACGCACGGGTCAGTGCGGCTGGCTACTACATCAAGTTCGGCATGCAGCGCATTGGTGAGGAATTTGATATCCCGAACATCGGGCCACATTGGCTGATGTACATGCGGCTGGACTGAAAGCCTCCTACTGCTTTGGTGGTACAAGAAGAACATCTATATGGAGCAGAATCATGGACAAGGCATTCAACGACGGACCACAGCTCGGGATCTCACTGGACACGATGCGCAGCTGGATCAGCTGGCAGCTGGACAAGTGGGAGGAATGGGACAAGGAGCAGTCAGACGACTCCTGGCTCAGGATCGAGACCGGCAACAGCCACTGGCCGACCGCAGACCGCCTGCTGGTCCATGCCTTCGCCCCGGTCCGTCGCTATGCGGAGCGCATCCTCGGCAATGAGCCCTTTGACGACAAGGCCCTGCAGGCGGACAGCTTCGCTGAGCTGGCAGCCTTCGGCCGTGAATGCCTCGCGATCCACGCCAGTGCCTCAGCGACATTCACGACTGAGCAGGCCAGGGCTGAGACCAAGTACCAGACCCGCAGTGCCGGCGAGTGGACCATCACTCCCGAGGAAGCACTGGTGCATGCCCTGACGCATTGCTACTGGCACCTCGGTGGGGTCGTGCACCTGCTGCGCGCGAACAACATCGCCCCGCCGCAGTGGAACGACCTGATCTTCTACGCCGCCGGCCTGCACGAGCAGGACCAGTCTGCCTCACAGGGCTGAAGCGAGGGACTCCCGGGCCGATAAGCAATTTGTAGCAGCATTCTGAGCACCTCCGTGCAGGTTCCTGCGTCAGAATAATCAGGGAAGTAACTGCTGCGGACAGGAGATCGCAATGGGAAAGCTGAATCTGAACGGGCCCGTCAAACTGACCGACTACATCCTGCCGGTGCTGTGCTTCATTGCCAGCTGGGCCATCGGCGGCTGGTTCTACTCTCAGATGCCGGCGGAGGTGCCGGTGCACTGGGGTCTCAACGGCCAGCCGGACCGCTTCGGCAGCCGCTTTGAGGGGGCCTTTGCAGTGCCGATCATCCTCACCCTGCTGACCATCATGTTCGCCTTCCTGTCTCGGACCCGGGCCGGCCGCCTGATGCTGGCCTGTGCCTGGATCACCGGCCTGTTCATGATCGCCATCCAGTACGTGATCGGCATCAACTCCCTCGGCGTCGGCGTGGATGTAGGCCGATTCGTGATGCTGAGCATGGCCGGCCTGTTCCTGGCGCTGGGCTTCATCGTGCCGATGATGCCACAGAACCGCTGGGGCGGCTTTCGCAACAGCTATACGCTGAGTGACATGCGTGTCTGGCAGAGCACAAACAAGCTCGGCGGCAGGATGCTGCTGCTGACGGGACTGCTGATCATCCCGCTGGCCTTCGCCCCGCCGCTGGTTTCCTTCGTGGCCAGCTTCGTGGTGATCACGGTCTGCATCGTGGTGGTACCGATGTTCCACAGCATGAAGCACTACCGCCAGCTCAAGGGCCAGCACTGACTCTAGGTCATAATATGGGGCATGCACTATGACGTGATCGTCGCGGGCATGGGCATCCATGGCCTGATGACGACATACATGCTTGCCCGGCGCGGACTGAAGGTGGTCGCGCTGGAACCCGAAATGGTCGGGCACGATCTCGGATCATCCCACGGAATGACGAGGGTGCACCGCCGTGCCTACTTCGAAGCCCCGTTTTATGTGCCGTTGCTGAAGCGCGCGGACGAAATCTGGCAGCAGCTCACTGATGAGTGGGAGTTGCCCGTACTGAGCCGTACCGGTGTGCTGGTGATCGGGCCGGATGACGGCCGGCTGGCATCCGGTTCGCTGGCCTCCGCCCGTGAGCATGGCATCCCGGTGGATGTGATGTCCCCGGACGAAGCAATGCTGCGCTGGTCCGGGCTGCACATCCCTCAGGACCACGTTGCCATCTTTGAGCCGGAGGGTGGTGTGTTGCAGGTGGAACAGGTGCTGCATCGCCTGAAGCTGATGGCCGGCAGCATGGGGGCGAAATTCATGGAGGGCTGCGGCCTGGTGCGCTGGGAGGCTTGCCCGGACGGAGTGAAGGTGCGGCATGAACAGAAGGATCCGCTGATCGAGGCCGGCTGGCTGGTGCTGGCAACCGGCGCGAATCTGGTGGAAACCTGCAGGCTTGACCTGCCGCTGCAGGTAGAGCGCCAGTACCAGGTTGTGTTCATGCCGAAGCAGCATGGCCTGTATTCAGCATCGGATTTCCCGGCCATCGCGATCGACCGTGGCGATGAGCTGATGACCTACGGCATCCCGGACTTTGGCAACGGAGTCAAGCTGGCCTTCCACCACGGCGGGCGCAGCGGCATCCCCGACCGGGATGGACGCGTGGTTACTGAGATGGAAGTCAACAGGCTGCGGGAAGTTGCCAGTGAGTGGCTGCCACAGGCCTGTGGGGAAGTCACTGGCAAGTGGACCTGCCTCTATACGAATACGCCGGATGAGCAGTTCATCATCGACTGGCACCTGGCTTCGCGGCGTGTACTGCTATTGAGCTGTTGCAGCGGGCACGGCTACAAGTTCGGCCCGGTGGTCGGGGAGATTGCAGCCCAGATGATTGCAGACGGTGGCAGCAGTCATGACATCTCTGAATTCAGGATCGGGAGATTCACCGGGAACTGAATGCCATGAGGGTAATGCTGGCGGCATGGGCCAGCAGCAGGTCCTGGATCGGGGTCGTGACCGGGTCACCCTCACATTGGCCGGCTGCATACCTGTTGAGGCGCAGCACTTGCACACCCGTGAAACCGGCATCCTGCAGCAACTGGATGTAACTCTCGCAGGAAAGCGCCGAGGCGTAAGCGGCGGATGCATCCTCGCGTCCGGCCAGCCCTGCCTTTCCTTCGCAGTCCTCAACCACCAGGTCGCTGACAACCAGGCGTCCACCCGGTCGGAGCACGCGATGGGCTTCGCTGAAGGCACGTGCGCGGTCCGGCGCGAGATTCAGCACGCAGTTTGACAGCACCACATCAATACTGCCATTGAAGAAAGGCAGGTCCTGGATGTCACCTTCGCGAAACTCAGTGTTGAACAGGGACTCGTTGTCGCGCAGCTGTTGCTCAGCATCGCGCGACAGTGCCAGCATCTCACGAGAGAAGTCAACGCCGTACACCTTGCCGGTCTTGCCAACCATCCGAGCGGCACTGATCACATCACGTCCGGCTCCGCTGCCAAGGTCCAACACCGTTTCACCGGGCTGCAGCCTGGCAAGCTCCACTGGATTGCCACAGGACAGTCCGGCAGTGGATGCTGGAAAGGATATGGCGCCAGCACCGGGAGCTGCTTGCATGGCAGGGGCATCGCCGCAATGGCCGCAGCCACCACTGCCGCAGCATTCGTCCTGCTGCTGGCTGGCAATCTCTCCATAGGCTTGCCTGACTGTATCGGAATTGTTTGGCTGCATCAGCCGGAATTGTAACCGCTACTCGGGCTTCTGGCTGGTTTCCTCGATGGCATCCAGGTCCAGGCGGTGGTCCATCCGCTCAACCTTGGTACGCAGGTAGCGTGCCAGCTCGGGGCCGACAGCACCCTTGATCGGGACCGGTACACGGCTGGTGATGCGTACGCGGAAGCTTTCGAGGCCGATGATCTTCGCCGGGTTGTTTGTCATCAGGCGGATGCTCTTCACACCGAGGTCCTCGAGCATCGCATTGCCCATCCAGTACTCGCGCATGTCAGCCGGCAGGCCGAGCGCGATGTTGGCATCGTAGGTATCCATGCCTTGGTCCTGCAGGTTGTAGGCGCGGATCTTGTTTATCAGGCCGATCCCGCGGCCCTCCTGGCGGAGGTACAGCAGCACACCGCGACCCTCTTCAGCGATCATCTGCAGCGCCTGCTCCAGCTGGTCACCACAGTCGCAGCGGGCGCTGTGGAACACGTCGCCGGTCAGGCACTCACTGTGCATGCGGCACAGCACGTTCTCGGCGTCAGTCACTTCGCCCATCACGAGGGCGACGTGGTGCTCATCTGTGCCGGGGATTTCGTAGCCGACGATGCGGAACTCGCCGTAGCGGGTCGGCAGGCTGGCATCCTCGATGCGCTCAATCCGGCGCAGGCGGCCGTCGTCCTGCTTCTCGTTGCCTGTTTCAGTCGCCTCGCGGTAGCGCAGCACGTCACGCACGTGCACCAGCGGCAGGTCGAAGCGCTCACTCAGCTCCTCAAGCTCTGGCTGGCGGGCCATCGTGCCATCCGCATTGCAGATCTCGCAGACAACGGTGGCAGGGTAGATCCCGGCGATGCGGGCAAGGTCGATGCTGCCTTCAGTCTGGCCGAGGCGCACGAGCACGCCACCATCCTGGGCCCGCAGCGGAACAACATGTCCCGGGCGCTGCAGGTCCTGCGGCCGGGTGGCGGGGTCAGCCAGCAGGCGGATCGTGCGCGCCATGTCGGAAGCGCTGATGCCGGTGCTTGTGCCCTGCAGGGCGTCCACGCTGACAGCCATCGCAGTGCCGAGCGTGGAGGTGTTGTCCTCCACCATCATCGGGATCTGCAGCTCCTCCAGCCGCTTGGCGGTGAGCGGGGCGCAGATCATGCCGCGGGCATGCTCCCGCAGGAAGTTGATGTGCTCGGCCTCACAGAACTGGCAACCGATCACGATGTCGCCTTCATTCTCGCGGTCCGGGTCATCGGCAAGGATGACCATCTGGCCGTTTGCCATCGCCTCCACCGCCTTCTCAACCCTCTGCATCCAGTCCGGACGCATGTCCTCAGTATTCATGTTGCCAATATTCTCTTTCATTCCTGTTCAGTCCTCTTTTCCCGTGCTGCGAGGATCATCTCCACGCTGTGGTGGACACTCTTCATCAGCATGTCCGGCTCAATATTGACGGGATCTCCTTCGTTGATGGCAGCGAGGTTTGTCGCTGCCAGCGTTTCCGGTATCAGCTCGACCCTCACATTGTTTCCATCCACTTCCTGGATCGTCAGGCTGACCCCGTCGATGGCAATACTACCCTTATGCATCATGTAAGTGTTCAATGTTGCGGGTATTGCCACAGTTAGCGCACAGTCTCCACCATTTCTCCAGACTTTGGAAACCACGCTGCCGTGACATTCCACATGGCCGCTCAGCATATGCCCGCCGAGGCTGTCCCCGAGGCGCATCGCCGGTTCCAGGTTGAGCCTGCAGCCGATGGGCAACTTGCCAAGGCTGGTGATTGAAAGCGTCTCATCCAGCAGGTCCGCCCCCCATCCCTCATCGGTGAGGCGGGACACCGTCAGGCAGACCCCGTTCACGGCCACGCTGTCTCCGATGGACAGCTGCATGGAAGCGGCGGCGCATTCTATCCAGATATGCTTGCCTTCCCGCTCCCTGAGCAGTCCCGTGCTGCGGATCAGTCCGGTGAACACCGCGATATTGTACCGCTGGCTTTAGCGCTTTTATCTAAACGTGTGTATATATTTCTTCCTTGCGGAAAGTGGCGGGAAGGGGCCAACCGCTGTGTTAAATTGGAACGGTGGAGCTGCTGGAACAGTTCAGGGGAGTGCTTGCCGGAGCGGCGTTGGCAGATGCGCGCGGGCTCGGGCAGCTCAACTGCGTGGCCCGCAGCTACCGCGACTACCGTGGCTTCAGCGCGGAGGACCTGACGGAGCGCATGCTGGGCTGGTTCCGCGCCAGTGGTGAGCAGCCGGATGCCATGACCCGTGAGAGCATGCAGCTGCTGGGCCGGGGCTACACCTTTGAGCGTGCCGCGGCGGATGCGCGCATGGCTGTGCCGGAGCGCTTCCGCACCAATGACCGTGCGCTGCTGCGCACCCTGCCGGCGGGACTCGTGCGTTACCACGATGACATCCACCTGATTGGCGAGGCACGGCTGATCTGTGGCCTGACCCATGCGGATGAGGAGTGCAAGATGGCCAGCGTTGCCATCAACCTGGCGCTGGCCCACCTGCTGATGGTCGGCACCGACGGCCTGATCGAGGAGATCAGTGAGTTCGTCGCTCCGCGCATGCCTGAGTTTGGCAAGCAGATCACTTCAATCGAGGCCATCAATCCCGCGGAACTGCGGCTCAGCGGCCGGGCGCTGGACACTGCACAGGCGGCACTGTGGTTCGCATACTACTGCGACAGCTACCGTGAACTGCAGCGTGTGATCGACATGGGGGAGGGGGATGCGGATGTGCTGTTGCCCCTGGCATCAGCCCTGATCGGCGCACATCTCGGCTACAGCGGGCTGGCGGATGGCAACTGGCCGGCAGCGCTATCTGTTGAATACATGCTGCAGCTGGCTGACCAGCTCTATGAGCTTTCGCAGTCTGAGCCTGAGATAGAACGCGAGCGCAGTTAGGCTTAGCTGAACAGGCTGGAGATGCTCATGCCGATATGGTTGCGGCGGATCGCCTCAGCCAGTACCTGGGCCACGGAGATGTAGCGGATCTTCGGCACATTGGTCGAGTCCCGGCGCGGGATCGTGTTGCAGACCGTCACCAGGTCGATCGGGCTCTCCAGGATGCGCTCCACGGCGGAGCCGGAGAAGATGCCGTGCGTGGCGAACACCCGTACAGCGCTGGCCCCGTCCTCCATCAGGCGGTGCGCACCGGCGGTGATGCTGCCGGCGGTGTCGATGATGTCGTCAAACAGGATCGCGCGCTTGCCCTTCACATCACCGACCACGTCCACCACTTCGGCCACATTGGCCTCCGGGCGGCGCTTGGCGATGATCGCGATCGGCAGGCCAAGGCGGTCGGCCACGAACTTGGCGCGCTCAACACCGCCCACGTCAGGGCTGACGATCACGACGTCGTTCTCGTCCCAGCCGTCATTGCGGATGAAGTCACACAGCACATTGGCCGCATTCAGGTGGTCCACCGGGCAGTTGAAGAAGCCCTGGATGCTGTTGGAGTGCAGATCCATCGCCAGCACGCGGCTGGCACCGGTGCCTTCGATCAGGTTGGCGACGACGCGGGCGCTGATCGGCTCACGCGGCTGCAGCTTCTTGTCCTGGCGGGCATAGCCGTAGTAGGGGGTGACGACACCGATGCGGTATGCCGATGCGCGCTTCAGCGCGTCAATCAGCAGCAGCAGCTCCATGATGTTGTCATTGACAGGTGCGCAGGTGCTCTGCAGGATGAAGCAGTGTGCCTCTCGGATGCTTTCCTCGACCTTGATCTTCAGCTCACCGTCGCTGAACTTCTCCACCGTCGCCGCTGTCAGCGGCACGCCGAGCAGGTCGCTGATTTCCTGCCACAGCTCAGGGTTCGAGTTTCCGGCAATCAGGCGCAGCGGCCTCTGCGTGACGCTCATTGCTTTCCTCCGGCCTGACCGGCCCCTTCCTGTTTCTCCGCGGCGCGCTGCTCCTTCAGGCGCTGGGCCTTCTCACGCAGCCTTGTGGCATAGCCTTCCTTGTTTTCCTGGCGGGAACGCCCGACTGCCAGTGCGTTGGCCGGCACATCCTTCGTGATCGCGCTGGCCATCGCCACATAGGCTCCCTCGCCGATGTTGACGGGGGCCTGCAGGCTTGAGTTGCTGCCGACGAATACGTTGTTGCCGATGCTCGTGCGGTGCTTGTTTATTCCGTCGTAGTTGCAGAAGATCGTGCCAGCCCCGATGTTGACATTCTCACCGAGGTCGGCGTCGCCGACGTACTGCAGGTGCGGCAGCTTGCTGCCCTGGCCGATCACGGCGTTCTTGGTTTCCACGAAGTTGCCGACCTTCACGTTGTCCTGTAGGTGGGTGCCGGGTCGCAGGTTGGCGTAGGGCCCGACCGTGACGTTGTTGTCAACGTCGCAGTCCAGTGCGCGCACGTGCAGCAGGGTGCAGTTCTCGCCGATGTTGGCATTGTCCAGCACGCAGCCGGGGCCGATCACCGTGTTGCGGCCGACCTCTGTGCCATTGACCAGCACGCAGTTCGGGCCGATCTCCACATCCTCGTCCAGCTTGACGTCCGCATGCATGTAGACCGTTTCCGGCAGGCGGAAGGTCACCCCGGCCTGCATCCAGGAGCGGCGCAGCGCATCAAGGATCTCACCTTCTGCCCAGGCCAGCTGTTCACGGTCATTGATGCCGCTGATGCTGACGAAGTCATCGGTCAGGCAGGCTGCGGTGGGTGCCATCTTCACGATGTCCGGCAGATAGTATTCGCCCTTCACATCACTCTTGCCGATGGTCTCGGCAGCCTGGCGCAGCTGGTCGAACACATTGGCACTGAACAGGTACATCCCGCTGTTGATCTCATTTATATATTTCTGCTCTTCAGAAGCATCGGCCTCTTCGACGATGGCATCAATGATTCCGCTGCCGGGGTCGCCGGAGTGGATCACGCGGCCGTATCCCGTCGGATCTTCCGCCAGGGCAGTCAGCACGCTATGTTCCGCTCCAGACTCATCACGTGCCTCGAATAGCATGCTGAGGGTCTCATCGTCAATCAGCGGTGCGTCGCCCGGCAGCACGATGATGTCCGTGATGCCCTTCTCGAGGACGGGTTCGGCCTGCAGCAGGGCGTGCGCAGTACCGAGAGCCGGGTGCTGCAGGGCATAGGTCAGTCCGACCTGCTGCTCACCATCCGAGTAGCTGTCACCCAGTGCTTCGCGCAGCTCCGCTTCGTTATGCGGACCGTGCACCAGCACGATCTGCTGTGGTTCAAGGGGCAGGACGGCATCCAGCACCCATTCGATGACGGTCTGGCCACACAGGGTATGCAGCAGCTTGCTCTTCTTCGAATGGAAGCGGGTGGACTTGCCGGCGGCCAGTATTACAATGGCTAATCTGACGTCCATGGCGCCTGAATTATACATTCAGGCATGATTGGAACAGCGTTGGGCTGACAATACACTCATTTGTTCTGTAACTGTTAAATCTCCACTTCGTCCCCTGAAGTGACTTTAATTATTAAACTGCCGATATTCTCTTTAAATTATTAAACATGAGTTAAAGCGTGGTTTGAAGGCAGTTTCGTAATGGAAAATTATTGCTAATCGTCGTACCTGGAAGACGATTTGCTTGGCTGGATTTTTATATTTTTGTTTCAAATATTTCAATTCGGCCGACGTTAATCACTGGTTAGAGGACTGTTATGAGATTGGATTCACTGACACGTGCACTCTGTGCCGCGCTGATTATTTCGGTTGCGGCAGGCTGTGGTGGTGGCGGTGGTGTGAACGATTCCCTTGCCCCGGTTAATAACACTGCGGCTCCGGTAATCGAGACAAACCACGTCAGCGTACAGCCCGTAGGAGAGCAGGAGCGAGAGGTCTCTGACTTCGAATTCTCCGTTCTTCCCGAGAGCTTCCTGACAGAAGATGACAAGGCTGACCTGGCTATGGATGTCCAGGAAGGCAGCGCTACCGTGACCGTCAAGGTTCAGGCGCAGGATGCGAGCAAACTGCGCGCACTTTATTTCCAGGTGCTTTACGATGCCACCAAGTACACACCGATCGGTGTCGAGGTGGCTGACGAATTCGGTGCCCCGGCTGAGATGCTGACCGCCACCTTCCTGCAGAAGCGTGGCATCGTGCAGCATGGCCAGGTGTTGATTGATCCGCTGAACCAGTCCGGTTTCAGCGGCAGTGCCACCCTGGCTGAGCTGCGCTTCCTGAAGAAGCCCAGCGACCTGCTGCGTGGAACCCGTACCGCACCGACCACCGCCGGCAGTGCGGCCGTCCTGCTCACCGATGAGGAGAACAACCAGCTGACCTGGGGTTACGCCTCCGTCGGTGACTACGACCAGAACCTCGAGACCAACGTCGCCGACCTGACCCCGATCGCCACCCGCCTGCTCAAGAGCGGCCCGTTCAGCTACTTCAGCATTGACGACGTGGTTGACGGCGATGGCAACGACGAGATCAACATCTCCGACATCACCCCGATCGGCGTGAACTTCCGCAATCGCGTGATGGCCTACAACGTCTACAAGACTCTCGACCAGAACGACTACCCGGTTGCCAACGGTGCCCCGAGCACGATCGAGAAGGTCGGCCAGGTCCTCTATGAGGAGGGCACGGGCAGCCGCTTCACCGAGCGCCTGCGCTTCAGCTTCGACGTCGGCACCACCGACCCTGATGCCTATTACTGGGTGCGCCCGACCGACCTGTTCCTTGAGGGCACCCCGTCCAACATCGCCGCATACGGCGCCGTCGGCATCCCGCTGCCGGCCGCTGACCTGCAGGCTGACGTGACCACCGGAGAGATCCCGCTGGTAGTCAACTTTGACGCTTCCGCCTCCACCGCCGAGCTGAGCACGATCACGGACTACGAATGGGACTTCGACGGCGACGGCACATTCAACGAGACTGACAACGGCGAGGACCTGGCACAGGGCAGCGACACCGCCCAGTTCACCTACAACTCAACCGGCAACTTCAACGCCAGCGTGCGCATCACCAACAGCTTCAACCTGAAGGGCAGCGCTAGCGTGATGATCACCCCGACCGAAACCCCGAACGTGGCCCCCTCGGCCTCCATCAGTGCCAGTGTCGGCGGTGGCGTGCTGCCGCTTGCCGTGGACTTCGACGCCAGTGCGTCATTCGACACCGACGGCAGCATCGTGCTGTATGAGTGGGACTTCGACGGCGACGGCACCTATGACACCAACACCGGTGCCAGCCCGAGCGCGGGCTTCGTCTACAACGACAGCGGCCTGTTTGACCCCGTTGTGCGAGTCACCGATGACGACGGAGCGAGCGACACCGCCAGCCTCAGTGAGTCAGGTGGCGGCACCCTGAGCATCAACCGCGCGCCGGTGGCTGACATCGCCGCTGATACCCTCAGTGGCAACCTGCCGCTGACGGTCAACTTCGACGCCAGCGGTTCATCCGACAGTGACGGCAGCATCGTCAAGTACGAGTGGGACTTCGAAGGTGATGGCACCTACGACTCTGATACCGGCAATGTCGCGGCTGCCAGCTTCACCTACACGACCGGCGGCACCTATGACCCGACCGTGCGTGTGACCGACGACAAGGGCGCCACCGATACCGCCAGCCTCAGCGAGACCGGCGGCGGCACCCTCAGTGTCAACGCCGCTCCGACCGCCGCGATCATCGGCAGCCCGCTGAGCGGCACCCTGCCGCTGATGGTCAACTTCGATGCCAGCGGTTCAGCTGACAGCGACGGCACGATCGTGCAGTACGAGTGGGACTTCGACGGTGACGGTACCTGGGATTCCGATACCGGCACCACCGCCACCACCAGCTTCGAGTACACCACCGCCGGTGACTTCGACCCGGCGGTCCGCGTGACCGACAACGACGGTGCTTCCGCCGTGGCCACCATCTCCGGCAACGGTGGCGGCACGATCACCGTCAACGCCCCGCCGGTGGCCGCCATCAGCGGTTCCCCGCTGTCCGGCAGCCTGCCGCTGACCGTCAACTTCGACGCCAGTGCCTCCACTGACAGTGACGGCACCATCACGAAGTACGAATGGGACTTCGATGGTGACGGCACCTGGGATTCCGATACCGGTACTGCGGCGACAACCAGTTTTGAATACACCACCTCCGGCAACTTCGATGCGAAGGTGCGCGTGACTGATGATGATGGTGCCACTGACATCGCCAGCCTGAGCGACACCGGTGCTTCGATCGACACCAATAACCCGCCGGTGGCCGACATCCAGGCCTCCCCGCTGTCCGGCACCCTGCCGTTGACTGTCAACTTCGATGCCAGCCTGTCCAGTGACAGTGACGGCACGATCGTCAAGTACGAATGGGACTTCGATGGCGACGGTACCTGGGATTCAGATACCGGCACCACCGCCACCACGAGCTTTGAGTACACCACCGCCGGTTCGTTTGATCCGGTAGTGCGCGTGACTGACAATGACGGGGCCACTGATACCGAAAGCCTCTCCGAGAGTGGGGCTGGCAGTGGTATTGACGTGAACAATCCTCCCGTGGCGGACATCACCGGCAGCCCGCTGAGTGGTCCGCTGCCCCTGACAGTCAACTTTGACGCCAGCCTGTCCAGCGACAGTGACGGCACCATCACCAAGTACGAATGGGACTACGATGGCGACGGCATCTGGGATGAGGACACCGGCACGACCGCTACAACTTCGATCGAGTACACCACCGCTGGCACCTTCGATGCCAAGGTGCGTGTGACGGACGATGACGGGGCGACTGACATCGCTTCCCTGTCCGACGGCGGCGGCACGGGCATCGAGGTGCAGGAAGCACCGACGGCTGCCATCATTGCCACCCCAAACACCGGTCCGGCTCCGCTGGCAGTCTCCTTTGACGCGTCCGGCAGTACCGATCCGGATGGAACGATCGTCCTCTATGAGTGGGACCTCGACTACAACGGTAGCTATGAGACCAATACCGGCACATCGCCGACTGCCAATGGCAACTACGTGAACCCCGGCGTTCACACCATCTCCGTACGAGTGACGGACAACGACGGCCTGACCGATACCGCCAGTGCTGACGTCACCGTCAACAGCGGCTGGAGCATCGGCACCACGATCCTCAACGTGACCCTTGACAGCAAGGTCTCCGTGGCGAGCTTCGACACCGGTACCGCTGCCCGCCTTGGCCTGGCCTACAAGGACACGAACGGCACAGACCTGAAGTTCATCCGCACCACCGACAACACCGGTTACAACTGGGGCAGCCCGGTTGCGGTGCAGACTTCCGGCCAGGTCGGCAACGACTGCACCCTGGCGAACATCGACGGCTATCCCGGCATCACCTTCAAGCGTGCCCAGAGCAAGCTTGATTACATCCAGGCGACTGCCACTGACGGCAGCACCTGGTGGGCCAGCTCCATCGAGATTGACGGTGGAGGTGGTGCCGGCGCGTTCACCTCGCTTGCGATGGTGGACGGCAAGCCCGCCGCCTCCGGCATCAAGAGCGGCCAGGACAAGCTGCGCTTCGTGACTGCCACAAGCAGCGCCGGTACCAGCTGGAATACCCCGATTGATGTTGATCCGTCCGTCGGCAGTGAGGAGATGGAATTCACGTCACTGAGCGTGATCTCCGGCAACCCCGGCATCCTGTTCAACTATGTCGGAACCAACTCCGGCCTGAAATACGTGCGTGCCACGGATGCCGCAGGTACCACGTTCGGCAGCTCCGTGACTGTTGACGCTCCCGTTGCCGGTGGCCGCTACCCGAGCCTTGCGACCGTCAGCTCCAACCCGGCAGCCAGCTACGAGGCCCATGCGATCAACGAGCTGCGCTACTGCCGCGCGACGGATGCGACCGGCGGCAGCTGGGGTACTCCGGTGACCGTTGACAGCGGCGTGGGTATGGGCCAGTGGACCACCCTGCTGGTGTTCGGTGGTGTCCCGGTGATCTCCTACTACGACGCCACCAATGGCGACCTGAAGTTCGCGGAAGCCACTGATGCCACAGGTACCAGCTGGACTACCATCATCGTTGATTCGACCGGCGATGTCGGCAAGTATGCCTCCATGGCACTGCTGGATGGCAAGCCGGTGATTGCCTATTACGACGAGACCAATGCTTCACTGAAGCTGGCGATCTACGTCCCCGCTCCGTAAGCTCTGATTTGAGTTGACGAGATTGGGCCGCCCTGCGGGGCGGCCCTTTTTTTAGCAGACTCAGTCCGCGGTTGCGATAACCGGCAGCAGGAACAGGTCGCCACCGCGCCGGTGAGCCAGCATCCGACCATCCTCGCGGGGTATGAACTCTTCCAGCGTGCGCTTGCCGAAGCGGTACTCATCGAGCAGATCACCCTGCAGGCTGAATACGTAGATCGCGCCCTGGCTGGTGGCGTAGTCATCCTCGCAGAACACGTATGCCTGCTGTTTGCCTGCATCGTAATAGCCAACAAGGCGACTGTTGTCAGAAGGAAGGTCCCGGCCCGTTTTCTCCCTCACCAGCCCTGCGTTCCAGCGGTGGTCATGTATGAGCTCGAGATCCGGGGTCATTTCAAACATCACGAGCGTCTGCATATGCGGATCATTGGCATGTGTGAACAGGTAATTGCCATCCCCGGTCAGTTCCGCCTCCACGTCATTGTCAAACATCAGGTCTACAAGGATTCCGTCATAGCTGAGCTCCATGATGCCGCCCTTGCGGTCAAACTCATAGACCTTACCGCCGCTCCTGAGAAGGACCCGTCCGTCCGGCATCACGCGCACCTTGTCCGGGTAGTGGCTGCTGTGGTCACGGTAGACAGGATTCTCTCCCGGGCCGGACCCGGGTCCGGGATAGTGGTAATTCCACAGTTCCTTTCCCTGTTCATCGTATTCCCGGTATGTGTACTCACATTTACCGGAAGCGACGGAGTTGTCAAGCCGGTGCCAGCCCATCACCAGCTGCATGCTCCCATCGTCAGAACGGTACGCATATCCCGTCCATGGCCCATCAGTCTCCAGCAGGTTCTGCCAGATCTCCCCACCAGTGTCGTCCAGCAGGATCACCCCTTCATTGCGGGTCACGAGGTGCGGGTGCCCGTTGGTGCCCACACTGGCATCATTCATCTCGCCGAACACCTTCTCGCGTCGCCACAGCGGATTGCCATCCCCGTCCAGCACCTCGAACATGCGGTCAATGCTCGTGATGTAGATTCGGCCATCATCGCCAACGGCAAATATGTCAACGTCGTCAGTGCCCATGATCTGGCTGTTCCAGATCTCCTTGCCATCCTCGTCCAGCCTGAGGATGTGGCTGGGTTTGCCCTTGCCGTCCTTGCTGACGAGGTAACCGCCGTCCGGATGCAGCATCGGCTTGGCGAAGTCGTAGTCATCAAAGCCCAGCAGCAACTCAAGCCGGCTGTCCACCCCATCCATATGCTTGTTGCGCAGCTTGCTGCAGCCGGTGGCGATCAAGAGGGCAAGCGCGATGGCGAGTGCACGAAGCAGGCAATGTCCCATTGCTCCATCGTAGCACCACAGCAGTCTGGACAGGAAGGGCAGGGGGCTTAACTGCCCTTTGCCACTCCCTTCACCACACCCTTCAGTGCACGCGCGATCACGAGGCGCTGGATCTCATTCGTGCCTTCGTAAATCTGTGTGATCTTCGCGTCGCGGAAGAAGCGTTCCACCGGGAAGTCGGTGGTGTAGCCGTAGCCGCCGAGGATCTGCACTGCCTTGTCGGTTACCCAGACTGCGGTGTCGCCGGCGTACAGCTTGGCCATGCTGCTTTCCTTGGTATGAACCAGTCCCTGGCTGCTCATCCAGGCGGCGCGGTAAACCAGCAGGCGCGCAGCCTCAATCCGCGTTGCCATATCAGCCAGGTAGTTGCCGATGGTCTGGTGCTCGATGATCGGCTTGCCGAAGGTCTCGCGCTCCTGGGCGTACTGCAGGGAGAATTCGAAGGCACCCTGCGCGATGCCCAGTGCCTGGCTGGCGATGCCGATGCGGCTGACATCCAGCGCGTTGTAGGCCACCGTGGCGCCCTGGCCTTCCGGCCCGAGCACCATGTCACGGGGCACGCGCACGTCCTTCAGCACGATCTCAGCTGTATCGCTGGCGCGGATGCCGAGCTTGTCCTCGGTCTTACTGACACTGAATCCTTCTGCGTCACGCGGCACGATGAATGCCGTGATCCGCTGGCTGGAGCGCGGGGCATCCGGATGGCTGACCGCGAAGATGATGAAAACGCTGGCTACGCTGCCGTTGGTGACCCACAGCTTCGTGCCATTGAGCACCCAGTCGTCACCGTCAAGCCGCGCCTGGCAGGACATTGCCATTGCGTCACTGCCGCTGCCGGCCTCACTGAGGCTGTAGGCCGCGATCCATTCGCCGCTGGCCATCTTCGGCAGCACCTTGGCCTTCTGCTCTGGGGTGGCCCAGTTGTTGAGGGTCTTGCCAGTCAGGCCGGAGTGTACGGCCACCAGCACGCCGAAGCTGGCATCCACGCGGCTGAGCTCCTCGATCACGATCGCCTCGCTCACGCTGTCCAGCTCCGTGCCGCCATATTCCTCGGGCACGGTCATCCCGGCGAATCCAAGCTCGCAGTACTTATCCCACTGGGGGCGAGCGAACTGCTTCTCCTTGTCACGCCTGAGCGCCTCCGGTGCCAGCTCGCTCTCGGCGAAGTCACGCACCGTCTCACGTACCATGCCCTGTTCTTCGGTGTAACCGAACTCCATGATTTCCTCCCTCGGTCGTCCGCCTTATTTTACAACGTAGGCAGCTCCAGTTGAGACCCGCAGCCAGCTTCAGCAAGCGCCACGCGCCTGAATTGATACACCCTGCCGTGATAGAATCGCTCATGGATTTTGACAAGAAACTGTCGGATTTGGGCATCGATCCGGGTTCGCCCGCCATGCCCGTGGCCAACTACCTGCCGTACCGCCTGCATGGCAACATTCTCTATCTTTCAGGCATGATCCCGGTGGCGGATGGAAAGCCATTGTACACAGGCAGGGTGGGGGACGAGCTGAGCGTTGAGCAGGGCCAGGAATGCGCCCGGCAGTGCGTCATCAACGGCCTCGGCTGGGTCCGCCAGGCGCTCGGCAGCCTGAGCCGTGTGGACAGTTTCATCCGCATCCGCGGCTTTGTGGCCTGTCCTCCAGGATTCGGACAGCAGCCCCAGGTGGTAAACGGAGCAAGCGATCTGCTCGTCGAGATATTCGGTGATGCCGGCAGGCATACCAGGGCGGCCGTCGGAAGTGTCTCACTTCCGTTGAACGTGCCCGTTGAAATCGACTTCACGATAGCGGTCAGATCCGATGCCTGAACTGAGTATGAAAACCAAACTGCTGCTGCTGGCAGCACTTGCCGTGTTCCTGATTTCCTGCCCGGGAAGCAACACTCCGCGTGAAGGCTTCTCCGTGGCCTGGAACTACGACACCAGCGGCTACCTCGAGGTCTGCGGCTGCAGCGCGCACCAGCTCGGTGGCCTGCCGCGGCGCGCGAGCAAGCTTGAAGCGCTGGAGTCCGCCGGACCGGTGCTGAAGATCGAGGGTGCGCACTTCTTCGAGGAGGCCGGCACCTTCCAGATGATGAAGGGCAAGTCCATCATAGAGGCCCTCGACCGGATGGACTATGACGCGATCGTGATCGGCGTGCGTGAGGCCCAGCAGGGCGCGAGCGAGCTGGACAGCCTGCGCGAGCTGACGGACATACCCTTCATCAGTGCCAATGTAATGAGCGAAGGGAAGCTGTATGCATCGGAGCTGGAGACATTCAGCATCGCCGGCAACCAGGTGGTTGTCACCGCTGTCAGCCAGCCGGAGTTCGCCAGCTTCGAGCTGCCTGAAGGAATGTCAGTCTCCGATCCTGATGCAGCGCTGGACGCAGCCCTGAAGAAGGTGGCTAAGGCCGACTGCCGCATCGTCTGCCTGGAGGGTGACAACCTCTGGGTTCAGTCAATGCTCAAGCAGTACGCTGGTCGGGCCGACCTGTTCCTCACGGGCGACCGCGACGATGTGGCCGCCAGCCTGGAGTTCGGCAACACGCCGCCTGTGCTGAACAACTGGAAGCTCGGTCGCTACCTCGGCTTCATCAGCATGGACCCGCTTGAGCAGGGAGGCTACATTGCCAGTGGCATCAACCTGCCACTGGAGGAGGACATTGCTGATAACGAAGCCGTGCTGGCGATCCTCGAGGAGTTCAAGGGCGGGCTGAAGGATGTGTTCTCCGAGATCATGCCCTTTGACAAGGACGCGATCTACATGCCGCCGGAGTACTGCATGCCCTGCCACCAGGATGAGTACGACAGCTACATCAACAGCGGGCACAGCCGTGCGCGCATCACGCTCGAGAATGACAACCAGCTGTACAACCTCGACTGCATCAAGTGCCACATCGTGTACGACCCGGGTGAGAATGAACTGCGGCCGATCAACTGCATCAGCTGCCACACGAACATCACCGACATGCACGTGTACGATGCGATGGACGATCCTGACAACGTGCCGCGTCCGGATCCGCCGGTCACCTCTTACTCATATGACTTCTGCGTGAAGTGCCACGATGAGTTCAACAGCACGCCGTTCAGGCAGCACTGGCCACAGTACGTGAACCGGATCTTCCATGGTGGCGACATGAGCAATGCTGAGAAGGCGGCCGTGCTGCTGGGGATTGACATCACGGCGGAACCACCGGGGCACGAAATGCACACGGATGCAGAGGCTGCAGGCGCCGGGGAAGCTGATCAAGCTACCGGTTCAGACGCCCACTGAGTCAGGCTAACTGCCCGGTGCGTAGAGGTCGGGGAACTTGAACACCAGGTTCTCCACGATCTCACCGATCGCCTTCAGGCTTTCCTTGCTGCAGTTGTCGATCGTGTCATCCGTGGTATGCCAGTAACGGTTGTCCGGCCCATACTCGAAGTCGATGAAGTCGTAGAAATGCATCCCGCGGTCGATGAAGCTCAGGTGGTCGTCGTAGATCGTCAGCGCCCCGGAGTCACGGAACACCTTGTAGCCCATCGCATCGCTGAGGGCCTTGGCCGCCAAGAAGACTTCGACTGAGTTGGATGAATGGTTCTCCGGGCGTATCACCAGGTCCGTGTCCCCGACCATGTCCAGCAGCACACCATAGTTATAGGTGGCTATCTCGCTGTCCGGCATGCTGTTGCAGTAGTACTTGCTGCCGAGGAACATCATGTCGAGCCCGGGGCCATAGTCCTCGCCATCGAAGAAAACCAGGTCCAGGCCAACCTCCGGCCGGTGCTCATTGAACACACGCGCCAGCTCAAGCAGCACCGATACACCACTTGCGCCATCATTGGCACCCTGGATCGGCAGCTTCTTGCTGGCCTTGGTGTTCATGTCGGCAGTCGGGCGGGTATCCCAGTGCGCCGCCAGCATCACCCGGCGCTTAGCTGTCACGTTGAAGCGGCCAACGATGTTCCACATCCGGGTATCCTCGCCGCCGAGCTTCATGCGGAATTCCTGTACCTCGACGGCGTCGCACTGCTTCTGTAGTTCGGCCTCAATGTACTCCTTGCAGGCCTTGTGCGCTGAGCTGCCAGGCACGCGGAAGCCGAAGTTCACCTGCTTCTCCATGTGTGTCCAGGCCTTGCGCTCGTCGAAGTGGCGGGTGGCAAGGTACAGCGAGGGATCATCAATGCCCTGCTGGGAGTCCTGGTTGCGCCCGCTTTCCTGGGCCTTGGCGCTGTTGGAGGCATTGCAGCCGAGCAGGCACGCAAAGATGAGGATCAGTGCAGCTGTGAGTGGTCGCATCGTACTAACAGTATATGGACTGTCAGTTCGTGCTGGTGGTTCTGTCCACAATGATGATCGGAATTTCCCCCGGCTCACAGTAGCCAAGCTTCTGCTTGAGCAGGTCGATCTGCGTATCGGTGTCCGACTTGATCCGTTCCTGTGTCTCCAGCAGGCGGGTCAGTTCCGACAGCTTGGAGTCATATGCCGCCTGGTTCATGTCGACCTGCCGCTGCATCTCATGCTTCTCCTGGTAGGAGGCATATGCCTTGGCGCACATGAATGCCGCCGCTGTCCAGACCAGCAGCAGGATGGATAGTCTACGGATAGCCCTGATATGTTGCCCCATGATAATTCAACCCTCGTGGGAAACAGTATCAAAAATTTCTCAACGCTGTAAGTTCACATATGTGAAGTACACGTGAATGCGGGGCCTAGTCCGCCAGGCCAAGCGGGTCATCCCCATAGCTCTTGTCCAGTGCCATCACGTAATCCCGGATGACCTGGTGCACGTCCTTGTCATAGGCCGGACTGGCACTACGCAGGGCCTGAATGTACTCATTGTCAGTAATGATTGCGAGGTCCACGCGCATGCTGAGTGGGAATCCCTCGACACTATCCTCCGTATCACTCAACAGTGCCTTGCGCAGATATCCACTCGACAATTCCTGCAGCTGCCTGTTCCATCTGGAATCCGGTTCCGCTGCTGCAACAATCGCCAGCATCATCAAGCTGCGCTGCCGCTCTTCAAAAGTACTGGCGGATTGCATGGCCTGCATTGCCAACTGGACTGCGGAGTATTTATGCAGGGATCCGTTAATATCCTTCACGGTAACTTCACCATGCCCTGAATAAAGCAGCAGATAGGATAGCTGGGCAAGATATCCGGAGTTTGTTTCATTTCCCGTATAGAGGAATGACGCAGGCAATAGCCAGCTGTCTGACCTCATGATCCTCGTCAACTCAGCATAGACGCTGGTTTCAGCCTCTGCTGAACCCATGTCTGAATATGGTGATTGCACGACCTGCTGGATATGTTGCTGGAATTGTGGGTCAGCGAACATGCCATCTGCAGCGAGGATGATAGCCTTCTGCAGGTGGATATATGCCGGATCAAGCAACTCGTTACGATGGGTGTCAATATATACTTCGGCCTCTTCAAATCGTGCATTCCTGAGCAGATAACTTACTGTTGTCAGATAGGTCCATCTATCAATTACAGGTAGCTTATCAGGATCATTGTTTTCATTCTTGGGTGAATTGGATTCTGGACTGTTGTCAATCACTGCAGATTCAAACTTGCTGGCCTGATCATACTGATTTAACATACAGTGAATTTTGAAAGCCATTGCCCTGCTGGATTCTGATTGCAGATCAGTGGAAATGTACCGGTTCAGGAAGGCGTGCAGCTCGTCCTTGCGGTCGGTTTCCAGCCACAGGGTCAGGGCCAGCAGGTCCAGCTCGTCAGCCATGTAGGGCTCGCGGCTTAGCAGGTCCCGCTTCCAGCTGATGAATTCGTCCTCCTGCATGGACATCGCAAGGAAATTGAGAAGCAGGTCACCGGATCCTGCCTGGGAGACACTGCCCGAGCTGTAGTTGTCCATGATCAGGGGCAGGGCTTCCCTGATGTATGTGTGATAGTTCTCCCTGTCCAGGTTTGCACAGTAATAAAGGACTATCGTTAGTAGGGTCCGCTCAAACTCTCCATCCCGTTTCTGATAGGCGACCCTGACGCGTGGCAGAAGTTGAGTAGCGCTTGCCAGCTCGGGCGTGTTGGCCAGGTTTTCAACCGCTTCCTGGAGCTGCAGGTCCGGCATGTTGCCCATCGGGATACCGGCTTCACCGGCGCGCTGGATCTGCAGCGTGCGCACAGCCAGCCAGCTGCTGCCTGAAATGAATATTACAATCAGGATTAATGTGAGGATTTGGCGTTTATCCATTCCAGGATATATTATCGCTTGTGGGGAAAAGAAAGTCGTAAACTTAAGACTTGGTAAAGTTTAATTTTTCATATGGACGAATCAGATATCCGTTGTATAATCCGACATGTTAGGTTAAATGACCCTTTCGGTCAGTTTAACTAACTGAAGGAAAGGCAAAATCATCCGATAAGCGGATAAGAACGTGTTAATCGATTACAGGGTGAAGGAAGAACAACCATGGCACAGTCAATTCTGATCGTAGATGATGAGCAGCAGCTGAGGGACATGCTGGGCGATGCCCTCTCGCAGGCCGGTTACCAGGTCCGCGCTGCCCGCAACGTACCTGAGGGCCGCAACGAGCTTGACAGCGAAGCCTTCGACATCGTTGTGCTCGACATCAACATGAACGGCAGCGAGAACGGATTTGACCTGCTGCGCTGGATGCGCCGCACCAAGCGCGACAAGACCCCTGTGATCCTGCTGACCGCCAGCAGTGCCGAGGACGAGAAGCTGCAGGCCTTTGAGCTCGGTGCTGATGACTACGTGGTCAAGCCCTTCTCCATTCCGGAGTTCCAGGCGCGCATCAAGGCGGTGATCCGCCGCTACGAGAAGGAGCGCCCGACCGAGATCGAATTCGGCGATGTGCGCATCGACTGCTCAGCCCGCATCGTTTACAAGGAGGATGATGAGGTCAAGCTGCGCCTGAAGGAGTACCAGATCCTCGTTACCCTTGCCGAGAACCCGGGCGTGGCCATCAGCCGCCACGAGCTGTTCAAGAGCATCTGGGGCGATGACAGCCCGAGCGGTGAGAAGACCGTCGACGTCACCATCCACACCCTGCGTGACAAGATCGAGAGCGACCCGTCCAACCCGCAGTTCAT
The DNA here is from genome assembly GCA_022646745.1 of Planctomycetales bacterium. GTDB lineage: Bacteria > 4484-113 > 4484-113 > 4484-113 > JAFGCY01 > JAHEFU01. The sequence goes on from CP060262.1 coordinate 2,899,987, forward strand.
CCAGACCGTGCGCGGCTTCGGCTACCGCTTCCAGCCCTCAGTGGAAAGCACCGTCGCCAGCTAGTCCGGTACAGGCTCGCAATATATGAAAAGGCGCCCCTCGGGGCGCCTTTATCATTTTCTGTCTATTGGTTCCGTTATCCCTGTTCGGTCTCAGGATCTTCCTGGCTTGAATCCTGCGCATTCCTGGCTTGTTCCGCCTTGAATCGCTGCTGTTCCTTGTACTGGCGATATGCCTCGGAATGCGGTGAGGATGTCGCGCCCGTCAGCCAGACGCTGCCGGCAGGCCGCACAGCCCAGTACTCAAGGGGATAAGTGATTTCCTGCAGGGGTACGTAATCCGCGCTTGGGCCATTGATGCTCATGATGAATGTCATCGGCTTCGGGTTCCATAGCCCGGAGTACAGTTCAGGCGGGCATTCCTGCACAACGATGTTGCCTGGCCGGAAGCCTTCTCCCTCCCAGCGGATCGGTTCCCAGTTGTTGTAGGGATTGCCGGGCCAGTGGCTGATGATGTCCATCCTCATCAGCACATTGCTGCCCTGCGGAAGCTGGCGATGGATGTCCTTGTAGATCAGGAATCCGTCATAGATGGTGAACATTGCCCATTGCAGGTAAGATTCCTGCTCCTCATCGCTCCACTGCCCAGCCGGCTTGGACTTGAGCACTGCTTCAGCGGCGAGCATCTTCTCCTCCGACAGGTGCAGCTCGTCCACGAAGCGCTGCATCATCTCGGCCTGGAAGTTGTCCATCTTTTCCTGTTTCTCCTGCTCACTCATGCTCTGGGCTGCGCAGGGGCTAATGATGAAGAAGAGGCTGGCAGCAATCGCCAGCAGTAACGAACTGATCCTTAAGCTGATCATGGGATTCTCCCTGATTTGGATTCCGGATCGAGTGTACCGCGCCGGACCGGTAATGCCTATTCCTCAATACCCTTGCATCAACACTTAACGCTGTCCGAAGGATCGGTTGAAGCTATACTTCCACGCGCCAGTGCGGCAGCCAGTCGCGCGGCAAAGGAGTATCCGTACCATGAGTACCCACGGACAGCAGGTCAGCTCGATGGAGCTGATGGACAAGATCGTCACGCTATGCAAGCGCCGCGGCTTCGTGTTCGCCAACAGCGAGGTCTACACCGGTCTCTCCGGCTTCTGGGACTACGGCCCGCTTGGCGTCGAGATGAAGAAGAACCTCGAGCGCTTCTGGTGGGACTACATGGTGCGCAGCCGCGACAACGTCGTCGGCCTCGACTCCGCCTGCATCGGCCCGGAGTCCGTCTGGACCGCCAGTGGGCATGTCGGTGCCTTCAACGATGCCCTGATTGACGACAAGAACAGCAAGGAACGCTTCCGCATCGACCAGCTGCAGTACGAAAGCGAGGAAGATGCCGAGAAGGCCGAGCTGTATGCGCTCAACTGGCTCAATGCCGGCAGTAATGGCGACGAGACCGCATTCTGGGACGGCCTGAAGGAGCACATCGGCTACTACCCGATGAACCCGAACACCGGCAAGGCCAGCCGCTTCACGGTGCCGCGCCAGTTCAACCTGATGTTTCGCCAGCAGATCGGGGCGACTGGGGAGGGCGGCCAGGTCGGTTACCTGCGCGCCGAGACCTGCCAGCCAATCTTCGTGGACTTTGACAACGTGCGTGTGACCTCGCGCCAGAAGGTGCCCTTCGGCATCTGCCAGGTTGGCAAGGCCTTCCGCAACGAAATCAACCCGCGCAACTTCCTGTTCCGTGCCCGCGAGTTCGAACAGATGGAGCTTGAATTCTTCGTACGCCCGGATGAACTGACCGCGAAGCTGCGTGAGCTGGGCATCTCCGAGGACAGCTCCGTACCCGGCCAGCCGGACGGCACGGCCCAGACGATGGACTGGTACGACTACTGGCGTGCCCAGCGCCGCGAGTTCTATACGAAGCTTGGCCTGCCGGATGAGATGGTGCGCGTGCATGACCACCCCGCGGAGAAGCTGGCACACTACGCCCGCGCCGCACTGGACTTCGAGTTCGAGTTCCCCTTCGGCTGGGGCGAGCTGGAGGGCGTGCACCACCGCGGTGCCTTTGACCTCGGCCAGCACCAGAAGCACAGCGGCAAGAGCTTTGAATATTTTGACGACGAGGCCATGGCACTCCTGACCGGAGCCGGGATGGACAAGGCAGAAGCCAAGGAAATGGCAACCTACCTGCCGGTCTGCATCGAGACCTCGGTCGGACTGGGACGCATGTTCCTCGCCGCGCTGACCGCTGCCTACCACGAGGATGAGCAGGACACCAAGCACGAGGGCAAGGAGACCGACATCCGCATCGTGCTGCGCCTGCATCCGCGCATCTCACCGATTACTGTCGCGGTGCTGCCGCTTTCCAAGAAGCTCAGCGGAGCGGACAGCAAGTCCTATGCGCTGTATCGCGAACTGCTGGATGCCGGCCTGAGTGTCGAGTTTGACGATGCAGGCAGCATCGGCAAGCGCTACCGCCGACATGACGAAATCGGCACGCCCTGGTGCCTGACCTATGACTTCGACAGCGAAGAGGACGGTGCCGTCACGGTGCGTGACCGTGACACCCTCGTGCAGGACCGCATCAAGATCAGCGAAGTGGTGGACGAATTGCTCCGGCGCTACCGCCAGGCCTGATCACTGTTCGTCGTATTCCTCGACGACCGTGATCTCCTGGCTGTCGCCCGCATGGCTGGCAGCAATCTCATATGAGCTGAACAGGCGCACAACATAGCGTCCCGGTTCCTTCGGGAAGAAGGTGAATTGTCCCTTGTTGCCGTTCAGCAGCGCTGATTCCGCCGCATCGTCCGCGCTGGCGGAACCCTCGAAGTTGCCGTCAACCTTGAACAGGCCGATCCAGGAATCGTGCGGGAAGTCGTCCGGCACCTTCCAGTAGGCCACGATCGGCAGGCCGACCTTCAGGACCATGTCCTCGGTCACCTCGCCGACATTGATGCTCACGTAAGGTTCAAGCTGCTGGACCGGGTCGCCCTCAGGCCAGGCTGCCACTGTGAACTTCTCGCGGTCGATCTCATTGCCCGTGCCGTCCTCGAGGATGGCCACGAACTTGCCTGTGGACTGCGGCAGCCAGCCGTTGGAGCTGTCACCGCCGCTGACCGGTTCGAAGGAATCAACATCGGACTGGCTGAACTTGCCATCAGCGGATTGGCCCAGCTTCTGGATCCGCAGCATGTAGCCGCCCGCCGGACGCTCCTCAGGAATGCTGAACTGCATGCGCTGGCCGAGCTTGAGCTCCCGGCTGATCAGGTTCAGCGCGCCGGACTCCGAGTTGGAATCAGGCGGGGCAGCATCGCTGGCTGTCCCGGCGGCCTGGTCCGTTGTATCCCCTGATGTTTCGGCAGCAGGCATTCCAGTATCCACACCATCCGCTTGCTTATTGCCCTCATTGGACTGCGGGCATCCGGCTGCAAGCAGCAACAGGCAGGTCATCAGGCAGCTAATCAGTGTTTTCACGGGTAAATTCTAGCGGAACACAGAGCTTAAATTGCGTTATCGCGCTTGACACGGTACTATCTGTGGCTATAATCATCGTTCCACTTTTGAGCGGAGAAATTACGTGGCGAATACGAAGACAGCAAAGAAGCAGATCCTGGTCTCCCGCCGGAACCAGGAACGCAACACGCATTTCAAGACGATGCTGAAGACCAGCATCAAGAAGGCGCGCACCGCGATCGCCGGCGAGGACAAGGATGCCGCCAAGACCGCGCTTGACGCCGCCGTGAAGCGTATATACAAGAGTGCCACTAAGCGCCTGATCAAGAAGCAGACCGCTTCCCGCAAGGTCAGCCGCCTGATGCTCGCATTCAACAAGCAGTTCAGCGACAACAAGGCCTAGTCCCCTAGCGTCGCTTCAGGGTGAATGAAGAAAGCCTGTCCTGCGGGGCAGGCTTTATGCTTATTTCTGCGTCGCTGATGCGCAATACCCCTTGATCGCTGCCTCCCGGCTGCGGCAGTGAATCCACCGAAACCCACAAATAACTGTTATTGGACCAGCTTTCGGGTTCGTATGGCATGTCCCGCGGGATTACAAGAACATGCAAATCTGCTAGCACAGCAGGTTGGGCAGAAGGGTCCCAGCTAAGCGATACCGTCCCACGACCCAGACCGCAAAGCATCCCGGTTGGAGCTGACTTCCCACCACCGACCAGCTCAAAGGGCAGGTCATCTGCCTTGGCCAGTTCCTGTTGCACCGGCGACAGTTCCAGCAGGGGATTCTCCTCCGGTACATCTGCCAGCCACAGCACCCGGTCCAGCGAGCTGATCCCGCGCGCTTTGAGCGAACTGACTAGGTTGTCTGCGTTGTGCCGCCGTGACAGCCAGTATGGATCAACGAGCAATGTCCGGCCGGATGCAGGATTGTCGTAGTAGACCGCAAAGCTGCGGTCCATCCGCAGCACGGCCAGCTGGGGATGCGGCAGGATGCTGCGCATCGCGATCCAGCCGATGACAATCCATCCAAGCAGCAGGCAGGCTGGCTGGAGGAGCATCAGCTGGCGTACGGACAGCTCCTCCCTGTTGCGATACCACTCTCCTGCCAGCAGCACGAGGGCATAGAACGTAACTATCGCCCAGGCTGGCGGACTTGGCACGGCAATGCTGGAGAAGGGCAGGCCGGCGAAGAAGGTCGCAAGTCCATCCAACAGGCGGCAGAGGATTGTCACGATCCAGCTCAGCACTGTGCCGACCCCGGGCAAGGCACTCAGCCCGAAGCTGCTCAGGGCCCCGCAGACCAGCAGTGCCAGTGACAATGGCACGGCCAGCAGGTTACTGAACAGGCCGACCAGCGAGAACTGGTTGAAGCTGGCCGCGAGCACCGGAGTGACGAACAGCTGCGCACCTCCCGTTGTCAACAGGCCATCCAGCAGGAAGCGCCGCCAGCCGCCAAGGTGCGTCACCAGCGGATTGAGCGTGCCCATCATGTAGATCAGGCCGAATGTCGCGAGGAAGCTGAGCTGGAAGCCGGGGGTGAACAGCTGCAGCGGCTGGCCCAGGAGCAGGATCAGTCCGGCCTGGGACAGCGTTGACAAGCCGTCCACACGGCGCAGGAACAGCCGGCCGGCACAGAGCAGGATGCCCATGCAGAGTGCACGCACGATGCTTGTTTCGTAGCCGGTGATGCCGGCATAGACCGCCACAACGCCGATCGTCACGAGGAACTGTGCCAGGCTGACAAGCGTGCCCCTCGTGTCAAAGCTGCGCGGGCTGCGCCACAGTATCATCGCCATCAGCACGATCAGCAGGCTGACCTGCGTGCCGCTGGCAACGAGGATGTGCGTCAACCCGGCCCGGCGGAAACGTTCCTGCAAGCCATCGTCGAGATCCGTGATCTTGTCGCCGTAAACCACACTGACGGCGAGGTCCTGCAGCCCGGCCGGCAGACTACGTGTCAGGCTTTCCGTCAGACGGCCGCGCAGGCGCGTCAGCCAGGCCAGCCGGCGGCTGCCAGAGTCATCCAGCACTTCCATGAAGCCGGGGGAGGGCAGGTAGCAGGTCATCACGGTCCCGCGCTGCAGCAGGTAGGCGCGGTAATTGAACTGCCCACGGTTACGCGGATTGGCGACCTCTTCCAGTTCACCGGTGAATTCGAAGTGATCACCTGGGCTGAGCAGCAGGTCCGGTTCACACTGCAGGTAGAACTGGCAACGTCCCAGTCCAGCCTCCCGCCGGACCTCACCGACGGAGTAGACTTCTGCTATGAAGCGCAGGTGCCCGCGCTGGTACTTCGGCAGGCTGCGCACGACGGCTTCCGCATCACGGGAATCAGAATTTGCATGGTTCAGCAGGGGTGCCAGTGTCACCTGCTGGATGGCGATGTTGCAGTAGAGGTACCCGCACATTCCGATCGCAATCGCGGCTGGCAGGCGGGCCCATGCAATGTCACTGTCCCTCCAGATGAAATGCAGCATGAGCAGGCTGCAGAGCAATACGAGGCCCGGTATCATCACGTCGGCCGGCAGGCCATGCGGCATGCGGAAATTTCCGCCGAGCGCGATGCCCGTGCTGAACAGCAGCAGTACCTGTAAATAGACCCTTTCCTTCAGGAAACCGAACAAGACCCGTTGCCCCTCGCCGTCTGCGGCTTCTATACTGGCGCGAGCTTAGACCATGTCCACCCCCGAAGTAAACAGGCTGCTGATGATCGCGATGGCCCCCGAGGCCGCGCATATCCCAGCAATCCTCGGTGGAGAAGCATTGCAGCGCGTTGACAGCCTGCGCTGGACCAGCTGCTGCGGAAACCTGCTGATCGGTGTGAGCGGGGTCGGGGGCCACAACATGGCGGCAATGACATCGAAACTGCTGCTGGAGAATCCGGGCATCCGTGAAGTTGCCAACTTCGGTTCAGCCGGGGCCTACCTTGAATCCGGCCTCGAAGTGGGAGACTGCTGCATGGTGCGCCGGGTGGCGAAATGGGACCTGTTCCTGGACATCGAGGATTTCGAGCAGTTCTTCACCCAGAAGGAGCTGTCTGCCGGGCCCGCCGGATCGGAAGAGCTGCCATTGCATGATTGCAACAGCGGCTGCAGCTTCAGCCGGGAGATGAACCGCCGCCGGCCAGGTTTTCCTCCCGCCGATCTCGAGGACATGGAGCTGTACAGCCTGGCTGCACTCTGCCAGCTGCACGAGCTGCCCCTGTGGTCAATGAAGTTCGTGAGCAACATCGTTTCCGACAGCTCAATTGAGGATTTCGCCCAGGGCTTCGTGCCCAATGTGAAGCAGGCGAGCAAGCTGATGAGCGACCTGCTGGTCCAGTGGTTGTCAGAGTAGTCCGGCTGCCAGGGAATCCGTTTCACAGTATTCAATGATTCACAGGTTTCATGTGGATAAGCATGGATATCAATCGTGAAACCGCAATATCATTTAGACATATGTATAGTATGTTTCATTGTTATCCACAGATTTAATTGGCCTGTAACCCCCCGGATTCTGAGGCCCGGTACAATCCAGCATCCCGATGATACGGGTGAATTCTCAAGGGTGATAAATGGATGTTTGAAGACCTTGTAGGCAATGATAGTGAGGTGCGGATTCGTACCAGTTTCGGCAGTGACGTCTGCGGTCGCCTGCTGGAAGTGAACAGTGGCCGCAGGATGTTCATCGTCAAGGCGCAGGACTGCGAGGGCAGCTACCACGTCCCGTTTGATGCAGTCGTCTGCATCCGCGTCGATCCGATCAACCAGCTGGCCGGGACAGCCTAGTCAAACATATCGGGTTGCGCTTCAGCCACGCAACCCCAGGGTGTGGATACGGCGCGCACAGTCAGTCCATCCCTTCATCAGCGCTTTGGCGGCAGGTAATTCAGCAGCCAGCCCGACACGATCGTGTCATCCAGACCCTCATGTTCGGTAAGCAAGTTGGTGCCGTGTGCCTTGCCTTCAAACACCCGCAGGCTGACGGGGTCGGCGGCCGTTGCCAGTTTTTCCAGCGCCACGCTGCTCTCCCATGAATACTTGTCGGCCTTCGAGCAGACAAGGTACAGCGGCCGGCGGCCATAGCGCTCAAGGTAGGCGGCGGGCTTCAGGCCGCGGTAGTCCTGTCCCGCTGACAATGCGACCACGGTGCGCACCCGCAGGTCGCCACTGCCATAGATGATTGCCAGGTTGGCACCGATGCTGGCACCGATGATCGCCACACGGTCCGCGTCTACTTCCGGCTGGTCCGCGAGAAAGTCATGCGCGGCACGGATGTCATTCAGCATGCCGGTGAAGTCTGACTCAGTCAGGGCCTTGTAGTCCGGATTGCCGCCATCGGGGAACTTCGATTCACCATGCCCGCGCAGGTCGATGGCAATTGCGGCGTAGCCTTCCGCCACCAGCTTGCCGGCCATTTCTGTATAGGCTGACTTGTCGCTGCCAAGCATGTGCAGCATGATCACCGCCGGGGCACTGCTCTTCTGTGGCTTCCAGTACCAGGCGGCGATGCTGTGCCCATCCGAGCTCGTGAGCGTGGCAGCCTGTGCCCCCTTGGGGGCGGCCGCAACTGCCGGCATGCAGCACAGCAGCAGCATTGCCAGTGCGGTGATTGTCAGTCTGGCGATCATCCTGTTCAGCTCCCAAGTGCAGCGTTGACCAGCTCCATGACCTTCTCGGCGGCGGCACTGTTCATGCTGCCATCCTTGCCGCCTGCTTCAGCGAAGTCCGGCCGGCCGCCACCGCCGCCCTGGCAGATCTTCGCTGCCTCACGCACCAGGTCCGCAGCCTTGAGGCCCATCTCCAGTGCTTCCTTCGAGAGCTTGCCGACCAGCACGGCCTTGCCATCCACATTGCCGGCGAGGAACACCAGGTAGTTGTCCTTCCAGACCTGGCCGCCAAGCTTCTCCACGAGGTACTTCACGTCCTCGCGCTGGCCGAGCTCAACCGGACGGACAAGCACGCGCAGGCCCTTGATCTCCTGTGCCTGGGCTGCCAGTCCCTCCACCATGCCGCCCACCTCCAGCTCGCGGCGTGCCTCAACGGCAGCCTGGCGGGCCTCACGGGCGGACTGCTCGGTTTCGGCGATCCGGCCCAGCAGGTCGTCCCTCCATTCGCCGGTCCTGGACGCATAGGCATCGAGGTCACTTGTGCCGGTTGGGATCGGCAGCGGTACCTTGAAGTGCAGCGCAAGTCCGTCAGCCGCATCGCGGGTCGCGTTGGCAAAGGCCAGCGCCTTGAAGCCGGTCAGCGCGTAGATGCGGCGGATGCCGGACTGCACGCTTTCCTCCTTGACGATCACGAAGCGGCAGGCCTGCGAAGTGTGATCAAGGTGGGTGCCGCCGCACAGTTCACGGCTGACCCAGCCGTCCACGCTGTCATCCTCGCCCTCGCCGATGCTGATCACCCGCACCTCGTTGCCATACTTCTCATCGAACACGGCGGTGACGCCCATCTCCTTGGCCTGGGTCAGCGGCATGCTGTCCTGGCGCACGGGATGGTCCTCGATGATCCAGCGGTTGACAATCTCCTCGATGCGCTGGATCTCCTCGCGGGAGGTGGCCTGGAAGTGGCTGAAGTCGAAGCGGATCTCGTCCTCGCTGAGCTGGGAGCCGGCCTGGGTGACATGCCCGCCGAGCACTTCCTTGAGCGCTTCCAGCATCAGGTGGTTCGTCGTATGCGGGCGGCGCAGGGCGTCACGGCGCACTGTGTTGACAGCGAGGATCACCCGGCTGCCTTCCTCCACGCCCGGCTCACCGCGCACGATGTGCACGCCACGCGTGTTGCCGGACTGCACCGGGTAGTTCTGGCCATCAAGTGGCATCCAGCCACTGTCATCAGGCTGTCCGCCGGAATTACTGTAGAACGGGGTGGAGTCGGTCACCATCCGCACGCCCTCCACCGGGGGCCCTGTCTTCGGGTCCTCCGGTGCGATCAGCGGGGCGATGCCACGGATGTCCGCCAGCGCTTCCACGCTGCGCACGGTCACTTCGGCGCTGGTGTCGGTGTAGCCGAGGAAGCGCACGTCAAGCGCCTTCTCCTCCTGGCGTCCCATGTCGCCCTCGAACTTGCCGGCAGCGCGGGCGCGTTCACGCTGCGCCTCCATCTCCTCATTGAAGGCGGCTTCGTCGAGCTCCACCCCCTCCAGTTCGCAGAGGTCACGCGTGACTTCGAAGGGGAAGCCATAGGTGTCATACATCTCAAAGGCAAAGCTGCCGCTCAGGCTGCCGCCGCTGTCCTTCGTCGAGCGGATCTGCTCCATCACGTCGTCAAAGCTGCGGTTCATCACGGCGAAGAACTGCTCCTCCTCCTTGGTGATCCAGGGCAGGATCAGGCGCTCGCGGTTGCGCCGCAGGTCACCGTAGTGGCCGCCCAGCTTGTCAATCACCAGGTCGCTGAGGTGCATGATGAAGGGGTCACGCACGCCGAGGATGAAGGCGCGGGAAATGATGCGGCGGATCAGCTTGCGCAGCACGTAGTTGCGCCCGTTGTTGCCGGGGTTGACGCCGTCGCCGAGCATGATCGTTGCCGTGCGGATATGGTCCGCCGCCAGCCAGTAGGGGTTGAAACCACGGCTGCCCAGCTCGAACAGCTCATCGTCGCCCGGTGTCCGCTTCGTGGCCTTGTTGACAACCTCCGCGAAGCCGCGGATCAGGTAGTCCATGCAATCCGTCCGGTAGACCGTACGCACATCCTGCTTGACCATGCTGAAGCGCTCCAGCCCGCCGCCGTAGTCCACGTTCTTGCTCGGCAGCTCACTGTCTGAGCCGCCTTCAGCGCGCTGGAACTGCATGAACACGTCGTTGCCGATCTCTACAATCCGGCCGGAGTTGCTCAGTTCAATGAAGCGCTCGCGGTCCACCGGCTGGCCGTCAGGTGCGAAGTCCCAGAAATACTCCGTGTCGTAGCCCCAGGGCCCGGTGTCACCGGCTGCCCAGCGGTTGTCAGCATCTCCGAGCCCGAACAGGCGTTCCGCCGGCCAGCCCATCTCATCTAGCCACAGCCTGCGCGTTTCCTCATCCTTCTCGTGGTGCGTGATGTACAGCCGCGAAGTGTCGAGGTTCAGCCAGTCCCTGCTGGTCATCCATTCGATTGTGTAGCGCATCGCATCGGCCTTGAAGTAGGCACCGAAGCTGAACTTACCGAGCATCTCAAAGAAGGTGTTATGGCGGTTGGTCTTGCCCACCTGCTCGATGTCGATGGTGCGGATGCACTTCTGCGCATTGGTCGCCGTACTGGCGGGCGGCTTCTCCTGGCCCATGAAGTAGCGCTTCAGCGGAGCCATGCCTGCGTTGATCAGCAGCAGCGTGGGGTCGGCCACGGGCACGACGGAGGCACTGGGCAGTTCCGTGTGGCCCTTCTGGCGGTAGAACTCAAGGAAGCTTTCGCGTATCTCGTTGGACAGCATAAGGCCGATATTATACGGTGCACAGGCTCAGGCTGCAGCGGCCGGGCAGGCTGGCAGCACCCGGCGGCTGGCCCATGCGGCTCTGCCATATAATCGCTGCGTGCCGGATCCCACTTCCAGCAGCCAGCCGCGCATCTTCTTCTCCACCGGAGAACTGTCCGGGGAGATGCATGCCGCGCACCTGCTGCTGCATATCCAGCAGGTCCGGCAGGCAGCGGGCCTGCCCCCGGTGATTGCGGAGGCTAACGGGTCCGCAAAACTGCGGGCGGCAGGGGCATCGATCGTGAACGATGTAGCCACCTGGAGCGAACTCGGCATCATCCGCAATCTGTTCAAGGCGGCTTTCTTCTCGCAGGTGGTGCAGCGCACCTTGCAGCACATCCTGGCCGGCGGTTTCGACATGGTTGTGCTGGTTGACAACCGCTTCCTGAACCTGAACCTAGCCAGGCTGCTACGGCAGCGTGGCTTCAGCGGGAAGATCGTTTATTACGTATCACCGGTGCGCTGGGAAAGCTGCTATGACCCGGCGGAGCTGCAGCGCAGCCTGCAGAACCCGCGCTTCGCGATGATCCGGCAGTACTGCGACCTGGCGATCCCGATCTACCCAGTCAGCCTCGATGCCTACCTGCAACTCGGCATCCCGCATGTCTATCCCGGCCATCCGATCTGCCAGCTGGCCCGCCCGGTGCTGGACGATGCATCCTTCCAGCAGCTGATCGGGGAAGACACTGAGAGCCTGGCCAATTCCCTGATCGTCGGGGTGATGCCCGGCAGCCGCCGCGGGGAGATTGCCGACATTGCACCGGAGGTATTCCGAGCGGTGGCCCTGCTGCAGGAGGCCTGCCGTGAGGCCCCGGACCTGCCACGCATCATCGCGCTGGCTCCCGTGGCCCATCCCGAGCTGCGCCAGGCGATGCTTGATGCCGCGCGCAAGGGCGGGCTGGAGGAGCTGACGCTCGTTGACAGCGAGTACCGCTACGACATGATGACCCGCAGCGCGCTGATGATCGTCAAGAGCGGCACCGGGCTGCATGAATGCATGATCCTCGGTATCCCGGCAGTGATGTGCTACCGCGTGCATCCTGCACTGGCCTGGATCGGACGCCACCTGATGAAGTTCTCGATGCCGTTCTACGGCTTCCCGAACCTGCTTGCCAACCGGGCTGTCGTGCCTGAGCTGATCCAGGAGGACTGCAACCACAGGAAGATCGTGGAGCTTGCCAGCAGCCTGCTGTTCGAGCCGGGCGAGCGCGAAACGATGCTCAGGGAGTTTGATGCGCTGCGGGAACTGGTCTGCAAGCCTGACCCGTTGGGCACGGCCGCAAGGGCAGTCAACGATCTGCTGGGTTGATGCAGCCTAGATCGGCGGGGCTTCCTTCTTCTGCTCCGCTACGGATTCACCTAATGCCTTGCCCGTCTGGACAGCGATGGAATTGCAGATGGACACTCCGCTTTCCTCGTCAAGGTTGAAAACTGCCGTGATGCGCAGGCGCATGCCATCCAGCGACTGCTCCTCCCAGATCAGGGTGTCAGTCCGCTCCGTATCAGCAGGCCCGAGCTTCTGCACGAAGTCCGACTTGAGGGAGCCGATGCTGCAGCCGGCCGCCGGTTTCACCATGAAGGGCGGGTCGTAGACCACTTCGTCCTTTGATTCCGGCACCCGGCGGATGCACAGGATGCGGGTCAGCTTGTCATCGGTGAAGGTCAGGCGCAGCTGGCTGTCGCCCAGTGCGTGGGCGTCAGTCGCCTCGGGGGTCCAGATCAGGTCGGTGGACAGCTTGTTGCGAGCCGCAATTTCAAAGTTGGCGGTTCCAAGAGTGGCCTCAACGTTTTCCCTGCTGGAATCCAGCACGATGCCAATGCCCCAGTTGCTGGCCATCAGGTCAAGGTACTCACTGGACTCCTCGGCTTCCTTCTTGCAGGAAGCCAGCAGGAGCAGGAGTGCGATTGCGAAGCTGCTGATTGTCAGGAATCTGCTCATCTCAGGGCGGCCCGCGGGCCTTCCTCCTCGCAAAAAGTATAGCCTAGCAGCCCAGCCACCTGAATCCGCGCGGGACGGTGCTAAGATTTAGTCCCTTCAAACATCCGTTAGAGGTGAAAGAAATGAGTCGTGTAGCAATCGTGGGTGGAGCCGGACGCGTGGGCGTGAGCTTTGCCTTTGACCTGCTCAAGGAAGGCATCTGCCACGAACTTGTCCTGATCGATATCCTCGAGGATCCGGTCCAGGGCGAACGGCTTGACCTGATGCATTCCACATCATGCCTGAGCAACACCCGCATCATCGCGGGCACAGACCCCAAGCTGCTTGCCGGCGCGGACATCGTGGTGATTCCGGCCGGTGCGCGCCGCAAGGCAGACCAGTCCCGCCTGGACCTGGTCCGCACCAACTTCAGCATCGTTGACAAGTGGATGCAGACCCTCAACGAGGTCAATCCCGACGCCATCGTGCTCATCGTCGTCAACCCTGTGGACGTGCTGACCTACCGCGCCTACCTGATGGGTTCCAAGAACCGCCAGAAGGTGTTCGGCCTCGGCAACGTGATGGACACCGTCCGCTTCCGCAGCATCATCGCTGAGAAGTACGGCTGGGACCCGCGCCAGATGAACGCCTACCTGCTCGGCGAGCACGGCGACAGTATGGTGCCGGTCTGGAGCCAGGCCAACTACGCCGGCATGCTGCTTGACGACATCAACTGCACCGACCGTGAGACCCTCGAAGCCTGCTACGCGGAAACCCGCAAGGCCGGCGCCGAGGTAATCCGCCTGAAGGGCGGCGCGGGCTGGGCCGTCGGTGTGAGCTGCACCGAAGTGGTGCGCAGCATCATCCTGGACGAGAAGCGCGTGCTCTGCGTGAGCAGCGTGCCCGACGGTTCTTACGGCATTGAAGGCAACGTGGCCCTTTCCCTGCCGACCATCATCGGCCGCAACGGCATCGAGGGCTACCTCGATGTGAAGCTGTCCGATGAGGAGCTCGAGGGAGTGAAGAAGAGCGCGGATGTTCTCCGTGCAACCTACGCGGAAATCGGTTAGGCGAATTGCCTGTCCTTTTTATGGACACGACTGCAGATTGCAGGACCGGGCTGCCCACGGGTGGCCCGGTTTTTTTTCAAGCAATGAGTAATGAAGAGTGAGCAATGATTGTTTCATGGCCGGGAGTTCACTTCGATATCTCATTGGCTCATTGCTCATCACTCATTCTTCATTGCTCATTGCTCCCTTACTGATTACTCTAATTCGCACCGCCTGTTTAAACCGCCGATATTGTTTGACCGATGCTTGACGCCTGCTTCACTGCATTCGGAGTTTAGACCCCCTCGGCACGGGTATCCTGATGTTGTCAGCGCAGCAGGTTCTGGCAAGCCCGCCCCAGGGCAGGGCCGAGCCGGTTCCTCCTGCCCTGGCCGGACGACGCACAACTGGCCGTTGCCAATGGCGACGGCAACCCGCTCCCGCAATGGGGGGAGCCCCGACGCTGTCTGTGACACTGCGTTGTATCGGTTCGTATCTTGTCTGGGTACGTTCCAGGAATGGAAGGATGGCCCCGGTATCGCCGGGGCTGTCTGCTTTCTCAGGGACCAGGTAGCAGAAAGCAGGTAGCAGGTATGGAGCTGCGAGCGCGCTGCCACGTGCTTGTCGCACAAAATACTGAAAACAAGGCTTGGTTGGAAGTACACACTGAATCGGAATTCCAATGCGCGCAAATGTTGAACGAACTTCGCCCAGGCCGTCCCCGTTTTTCCGTTTCGCCTTTCTTCCTCCAGAACCTGGAGTCCTGCTGGGTTCTCCAGGATGTTGTCAGAATCACTTCTGACGGTCCCTGCCGGTCTACACCGGTTTTCCCGTTTGCCCGGTTCCACCGGGATTGTCATCGGGCAGTAGAAACTGCCGGCAGTTCCCCCGCGCTTGCGGGGATGTGGCGCTGGACAGTTTGCCTGTCACATGGGCATGTTTCAGCCCAGTTCGTCCAGAGGCGGGCCAGTCCGCCACACTACCCTTGGGACACCGTCCCTGAATTGCGAAGTGGTATGTGGGAAAGGTGATCCACTCCGCTGGCATCGATGCAATTGCTTAAGCATTCCTATTATCCTTATCAGGCGTAAAGTGTCAAGGAATAGCAATGTTAATTTATAGATCAGACATGCTTGAGGAGGTGAAAATGATAGAATGCCCTCTGGGGAGAAGCAATGACAGTTAAGAAACTCAAGATTCTCAACATGCTTTGTGTAGCAACATTTGCGTTGCTTATTTTCAGTTTGAATATTGTTTCCTGTAAACAAGATTCTGACAATACTGGATCCGGTGCAAGAGTTAGCGAAGTTTCCACAGCAAATAGCAATTCCACAACTTCACAGTCAGAATCAGATGAACAATCAGGCAATCAGAGAATAACATTGCCAGCAAACTGGCCATACCCGAGCATCAAGCCACCTTCGGATGCAAGATTGGTATCTAATGATTATCTTAAGGACTTTGATCCGAATAGTAATGGGTCACTGATTGACATTGTCAGTGATAGTGAAGATCCGAATGCTGCCCCATCTGAGAAAGTGCGCATCTGTGCAATATCATTTGCGTCGTCAAAGTCATTTCTGGAAATTTATGAAGAGGTGAAGCTTGCCACAAGCAGCATGGAAGTTTCCGAAATGACCTATCCCTCCGGAATGAATCCTGGTAAGGACGGATTTGAACAGGCAATCTGGCATAGCAATGTTTCCAGAAATCAGATTCACCTTTTCACCGCTGAACAGAACTCAGTCAAGAGCACAATTCTCATGTTGTTCTTGGAAGAGAAGCCGAATAAAGCTTCGATAGAGAACTCAGACGCAGAGTAGCTAATGCTTTCGTTGTGCGACAACCACCCAGTAGCGTGGTCGCATCTTCGACGGCAAGAGGCCGCAGAGTCTGCTTTCAGCACTCTGCCAGCTGCCAACTATCCCCGTCGCCAGATTCCCATCGGTGTGCATTCATTGCCCTGGCCCAGCGGGTTGTCAGTCAGGCAGTTCTCCAGCAGCTTCTCGTCATTGCGGGACAGGGTGCTGCCGATGCACCAGGGGTGGAAGATGTCATTCACGTCCACGATTGCGCAATCCATACCGGTCTGCTGCTTCAGCTTCTGGCAGGTGCCGCGCGGGTCAGCCGGTCCGGGGATCACGCACTCGTAGAACTCGGGGATGCCCATCGTGTGCTCGGCGTCCATCATCTTGGCCTGGATGCCGGCAGCGGCATAGAACCAGCCGGTCTTGCCGAACAGCCGGCCGAACACATGCCAGACGCAGCCGGCGATGATGCGGTGCAGGCCGGACAGCTCGATGGCGTATTGCATCGCGTAGGGGCTTCTCAGTCCGACGCCGTATGGAGACTTGGTGACCAGCGTGGACAGTTTGCGCGCGATGGGCGTGGGGTGGATCTTGCGGTAGTCCCGGGCCCGGCCCTGCATGATGCTGACCCCGGTCTCGGCAAGGAACACCACATCGCCTGCCTGCCAGTGTGGTTTTACATACTGGTCAAGGACCGCGGCCGGGTCGTCCTTTTCCGTTAAAATATGTGTACGAATCGGAATGCGCGTGTACTGCTTTCCCTCGAATTCGAGGCTGAGGCTCTGCGGGCCGGTAACGCCACCCTGATCATTATCAACATGTGTCATCTGGAATCGCCAGTCTATAATATGCGCTCGGTCAATGATGAAGCGTAAAGTGTACCTGATCGGCCCCCAGCCCGAGGCGCAAGCCGCTGCGGTTCTGCACCGCAAGGCGCTGGAAGGTTCTGACCTGCCGATCGAGGTCGAAACGCTGGACATTGATCCGGCCCACTTCCACGAACGAATCTCCAGCATGCTCAGTGAGCCGGAATTCCTTGGCGCGAAGATCCTCGAGCCCTATAAGCAGCCCAGCCTGGCCTACTGCCAGGAGATCACGCCCTCCGCTCGCGGCCTCGGCGCGGTGAATACGATCGTGCGCCGGCCAAGTGGCCTGGTCTACGGAGAGAACACGGACGTGCATGCCTTCGTGGACTACCTGCGCAGCCAGGGCATTGACCGCGTGCGTACAGCACTCGTGCTCGGTGCCGGTGGAGCAGCCCGCGTCGCATTGGCTGGACTGCGCAACATGAACTGCGCACGCTACATGGTCGGCTTCGGCCATCCGCGCCGGCCGGCGGAGATCGCCAGCCAGTTCAAGGACATCCGCCGCCAGATCAGCTTCTTCCAGCTCGAGGACATGAAGAACTTCTTCAGCTGGATCAACGAAGTGGACTTCTTCACTGACCGCAACCCGCTGCCGCCGCCCAGCTACAAGAAGGCCAAGCGCCGCGAGAACGGGGGCGGGGACAGTGTGAAGCGCTGGGACCTGCTGGTCAATGCCACCCCGGTCGGTGATAACGGCACCACCGGCGAGAGCCTGATCACGGTCACGAACTTCCTGCGCTGCTTCGAGCGTGTGCTGGACCTGGTGCCCAGTGACAACCCGACGGAGCTCGTCAACCTGGCCCGCAGTGCCGGTGTGCCCGCCACACATGGCGACGTGCTCAACCGCATGCAGGAAGACAATGCCCGCGAGATGTGGATCCGCGAGTACAAGCGCAATGTGAATGGCGAGGCGGATGAGCCGCGTGCTGCGCGCAAACAGGGTAGTTCGAGCAGCCGGCGCAAGCCGATGCTCAAGAAGCGCAACGGCTGATCAGATCCAGTTGCGGCTGCGGAAGAAGGCAATCAGCGAGATCGTCACCATCATCATCACTGCCACCACCATGTAGATGCCATTTGGCGTATGGTTCCACCACAGGTTGTCGAAGTTCATCCCCCAGAACCCGGTGATCAGCGTCAGTGGCAGCATCAGCGTGGACATGATCGTTAGGATGTACAGCTTCTCGTTCGTTTGGTAGCCGGTCACCAGGCTGTGCACTTCCATCACGTGGTTGAGCGAGCGGTCCTCACTCTCGATGATCTCCAGGTAGTTGAGTACGTGGTCACGGATGTCCGAGAAGTAGATCGCGATCTCCTCGGCGGACTCCGGCGCTCCGTCGTAGTTGTACTCACGGATGATCTGGTTCAGAAGCGAGCTTTCACTGCTTAGTGTGCGGCGCATCATCACCAGTGACTGGCGGCTGCGCAGGATGAACTTCATGTCGGCGGTGCTGTCGCGGCGGCGGCTGAAGGGGTTGGCCCGCAGGCGCGGCCGCTTGGCGTCAAACACCTCGAACTCCAGCTCATCGGTGTAGTTCTGGATCTGGCGCAGGGTGGCCGTGAAGCTGTCCGTCACCATGTCGATGATGTGGTGCAGGAACAGGATCGCCCGTTCGCGGTACTCCACGATGTGGCGCGGCGGTTTGCGGAACAGCTTGGAGAAGTCCTCGATGTCGTGGGTGTGAACCGTGATCACGTAGGTACGCGAAAAGTAGATGTTCAGCTCGCGCACGATCAGGTTCTCACGGGGGTTGCCCTCGAAGTAGAGGAATGAGATGAACTTGTACTCCTGCTCCTCGTCCATCTTTGCCTGGAGGTGGGTGGTCGGCTCAAGGCAGTCCTCGACGGTCTTCGGGTGGAAGTCCAGGTCCTCGATCATCAGCTGCTTGAATGGCTCGGCATCCGTCTTGCTGATGCTTATGTCAATCCAGGTGAACACCTCGGAATTGACCAGCTGTGCCACCTCGGCCACCTGAAGCTGGGAAAGCAGGACCTGATCCTCGCCCTCCAGTTTCATGGCCTCAATTCGCACGGGTGCAATACTATCACAGCTGCCTGTGCACAAAGTGATGAGACGAGGAATAGTCAATTCGTACCGCCTTCTCTGGGTCGCCCTGATCCTGGGCTTCGGCCTGCTGATCTGGTGGTTCACGATGCGTTCTACCGGGGCGCGCAGGCTGGCGGAGGAATTTGACCCGGCACAGATCAAGCGACTGCCCACCGAAGAGGAACAGCAGCAGGAGCCGGAACTGCCCAAGCCGGATAACTTCGCGGATGCAGCCCCGAAGGAGATCGTGGTTGATGATGCCGACTTCGCGATCACCGGGCCGGACGGACTGACCGTGATGAAACTCTGGGTGCGCAAGGGCACGCGTGACGGCAGTGAGTTCAAGCTGGAGAAGGGGACACTCGAGCTGGAGATGAAGAACAAGAGCACGCTGCTCCTGAACGTCACCGATGGCCTGTTCGCCAGTGAGGAAGGCAGCGTGCGGGTCGAGGGCTCAATAACGGGGCAGATCTACGGCACGGACCAGTTCTTTGAGGCCCGCAGGCTGGTGTGGATGCAGGACAGCAATTCAGTCCGCACGGAGACGGTGCGCTACATCGGACCCTTCGTGGATGTGACGGCGGACCGGATGGACTTCGACGTCGCCACGGGGGAGATCACCTTCGACGGTCCGGTCACCGCCGGGATCTGATCACTTCGGCGGCATGTACCAGCGCATGCTCAATTTGTCCTCAAAGCCGGACTTGCTCGTGAAGTAACGCAGCTTGCCTGAGCGCTGTGTCCAGCAGTTCATCAGCATCCGCCCCTGGTCATGTGCCGCCTGGGTCAACTTGTTCACCAGCGCGCGGCCGATGCCCTGGCGCCTGAGGCCGGGATCAACCACGATATAGCACAGCCGCTCAGACAGTTCAGTGGCGATCGTACCGGCCACGGCCACCACCTTGCCTTCACGGCTCAGGGTATGGCACTCCAGCAGGCTCGGCCAGCCGGGATGCGTTGCCAGCGCCGGTCCGGCGAGCTGCTCCTGCGCATCCGCCGCGTTTGCCATCATCGCCCGCACCTCGGCGTCCTGCCAGTCCGCCTGGCGCAGTTCCAGGCCTGATGGTGCCGCGTGCTTGCCGGCCGAGAACATCGTCTGCACATTGTCAGGCACGCCCTGCTCGCGGCGCGGCAGGTCCAGCAGGAACATCATCTCGTCGAGGTCAGCTATCTTCTGGCTCTTGCCTTCCGATGGCTCGTAGGGCAGGATCATGCCGGCCAGCCTGCCATCGGTGTCCGCGGCATAGCCCCGGCAGGCCTCCACCATTTCCTCAGCGTCACCGACGGCATCAATGTCGCTTATCCCGACCCAGATGTCCGGGCCATGCCCGAGCAGCAGGCCGCTCTCCTCACCGGCGAGCTGGCCACCGAGCTCCGTCAGCAGCAGCTGGCGGGCCATGAAGCGGAAGTTGGCGTCTGTCATCCCGCTAATGATGCCATATCGCGGGGCGTTTGCCGCTGGGCAATAAGCCGGCGGAGCGCTAGGTATAATCATCGCGACCAAACCCCGCAAACCAAGGAGATCCGCAATGGCTTCCGTAATCATCGACGCAACCCGCACCGCAATCGGCGCATTCGGCGGCACGCTGAAGGACATCAGCGCCCCGGACCTCGGCGCCCACTGCATCCGTGCGCTCGTGGAGCGCAACGGGATCGCGGCGGACGCCTTTGATGACGTGATCATGGGCCATGTGCTGGGCGCAGGCGTCGGCCAGATCCCCAGCCGCCAGGCACTGATCCGTGGCGGACTGGCGGAAAGCACTCCGAGCATCACCATCAACAAGGTCTGCGCCTCCGGCATGCGCAGTGTGACGCTGTGTGATGCGCTGATCAAGGCCGGGCAGGGCAACCTGTTCATGGCCGGCGGATTTGAAAGCATGAGCAATGCTCCTTATGCCGACTTCCAGCACCGCTGGGGTGGCCGGATGGGTGATGGGAAGATGGTGGACCTGATGATCCATGACGGCCTGTGGTGCGCCTTTGAGGGCGTGCACATGGCGATGCATGGCAACACCATCAGCAAGGAATACGAAATCAGCCGCGAGGCCTGCGACGATTTCAGCGCGAAGAGCCAGGCCCTGGCCCAGGACGCGATGGACAGCGGCCGCCTCGCTGAAGAGATCACAGCGGTTGAGATCCCGCAGCGCAAAGGCGACCCGGTCGTGTTTGACCGCGATGAGCAGCCGCGTCCCGGCACCACCGCTGAAGTGCTGGCCAAGCTGCGTCCGGTGCTTGGCACTGAGCTGATCACCGCAGGCAACGCCCCCAGCGTCAACGATGGCGGTGCCGCACTGATCGTTGCCAGCGAGCAGCGTGCGAAGGAAATGGGCAAGAAGCCGCTGGCGCGCATCCTCGGTGAGGCGCATGTCGCGATGAAGCCCTACCAGTTCCCGGTGGCCCCGGCCTTTGCGGTGCAGAAGCTGCTGGTGGAGCAGGGCCGCAGCCTGAGCGACATCAAGCTGATTGAATGCAATGAGGCCTTCGCCGCCGTGGCGCTGGCCTGTGGGCAGATCCTCGAGTGGGATGCCGATAAGGTGAATGTCAACGGTGGTGCCGTGGCCTTCGGACATCCGATCGGCATGAGCGGCGCCCGCATCATCATGACCCTGGCCTATGAGCTGCGTCGTCGCGGCGGTGGCCTCGGTGTTGCCTGCATCTGCTCCGGCAGCGGCCAGGGCGATGCGGTGCTCATTGAAGTAGACGGCTGATCGTTTCAGCCGCTTGGTGAGTGTACGATTTTTCAGGGACGTATCTTGATGAAGTTCACAGGCAGTCCAGTTATCACAGGCACCTTGCACAGCGGAGCCTGGTCTGCGGCTGCTTCTATTGCCTGAGGAACTTCTTCCCCCAGCAGATCACCAAATGGTGTGACCGTCCTGATGAAGGGGAAGGAGAGGGCGTAACCGCCCTCTGTCCACATTGTGGCATTGACAGCGTGCTGTTCAGTGCAGGCGGATTGCCGGTGGATGATCCAGACTTCCTTAGGATGATGTACATCCGCTGGTTCGAAACCATTGCAGGACCAGGGAATGGAAATGACAACGAGCCGGACTGATCGGCACATGCCCGGGGGTAAGCACCATGAACGACCTGGACAGCAGAATCGACAGGCACAAGGGCCAGCTGGAGAAGATCCGCGAGCGGGTCGAGACCCAGTTCCAGAGCTTTGTGCGCCTCGAGAGCAGCGGCGGCATCGTGCTGCTGGGCTGCGCGATCATCGCGCTGATCTGGGCCAACAGCCCCTGGGGTGACACCTACTACCACCTCTGGAAGACCAAGCTGGCCTTCAAGTTCGGCACGTTTGAAATGTCGCATCCGCTCTACCACTGGATCAATGACGGCCTGATGGCACTGTTCTTCTTCCTCGTCGGCCTCGAAATCAAGCGTGAGGTGCTGGTTGGCGAACTGAACACCGTGCGCAAGGCGATGCTGCCGATCTTCGCGGCCGTCGGCGGGATGCTGCTGCCGGCGCTGATCTATGCATTTGCCAACCGCGGGACGGAATTCATGGACGGCTGGGGCATCCCGATGGCCACCGACATCGCCTTCGCACTTGCGATAATGGCAATGCTGGGCAAGCGGGTACCATTGGCACTGAAGGTGTTCCTCACCGCAGTGGCAATTGTGGACGACCTTGGGGCGGTACTGGTGATCGCCTTCTTCTACAGTGGAAACCTTGCCGTCAACATGCTGCTGGCAGCCGCAGGCGGGCTGGCGCTTGCCTTCATCTTCAATGCGGCCGGAGTCAAGCGCCCCTTGCCATACGCGATTGTCGGCCTCGTGGTGTGGTACTTCGTGCACGAATCAGGCATCCATGCCACGATTGCCGGTGTGCTGGTGGCGATGGCGATCCCGGCAGGCAGCAGCATGCGGCTCAATGAGTTCATTGAACGCTGCCGGCGCCTGCTGACGCGCATGGAGCAGGACACACCACATGACTCGCACCACGGCAATGACTACGTTGTCAGCATCGAGAATGCCTGCACTGATGTTGAGCCCCCGCTGCTGCGGATGGAGCATGCCCTGCAGCCCTGGATCGCCTACCTGATCATGCCGCTGTTCGCGCTGGCCAATGCCGGCGTAGTGCTCAGCGGTGATGCACTGTCCTCGCTTGGCCACACGGTTGCCATCGGCATCGGCGGCGGGCTGCTGGTCGGCAAGCTGATCGGTGTCGCCAGCTTCACCTGGCTGGCTGTCAGGCTCGGCGTGGCGGAACTGCCGCAGAATGTCGGCTGGAAGCAGATCGGCGGAGTGGCGATGCTGTGCGGTGTCGGCTTCACCATGAGCCTGTTCATTGCCAACCTGGCCTTCAAGGATGAAGCGCTGCTGGCGACCGCCAAGATGGGCATCCTCTGTGCTTCACTGGTCGCCGGAGTGGCTGGCTACCTGCTGCTGGCACGAACCGGCCAGACGGCTGAGCAGCGGGCTGCTGCCTGAGACTATTCCTCTTCCGATTGCGGGGCTGGCTGGCTGACTTCCGCCGGTGTTGACGAGCTGCCGCTGTCCGGCATGATCCAGAGGATCTCAGTGTTGGGCGGCGGGAAGCCCAGCAGGCGGCACTGAGCAGCAATCTGCCCCTTGTGGTGGGCAATGTGGAACAACATGCGCATGAACATCGTGCCGTGTGGCATCCGTGTCTCTCGGCCGCTGGGCCAGCTGAAGTTCTCGAAGTGATCCAGTTCCTTCTCGCTCTTGCCCATCAGCCAGCCGCTGGCCCGCCGCTTCCAGGCGTTCCAGGCGCTGCGGAATTCGAGGATGCCACGCAGTTCTGCGATGTCATGCTGCGGCTCCTCGCGGTCTCCAAGCATGTACATGATGCGACTTCCAGACAGCAGCAGGTGCACCAGGTGGCTGCGGATGGAAGCGAATGCATGGTCTTCCAGCTCCGTCTCGAAGTGCTCAGTCGGCATGCTTTCGAGGTGGTCCAGCAGGCGGTTGAAGGCGTCGTCTTCCTGCAGCAGGGTGTAGTAGAGCAGCTTGCTGGTGTACATGTCTTGCGTCCTCTTCTGGAATGATTACCTTTCGCTTGCTGAGCGTCCACGCCTGACGGTGGTTGTGATCGAAATGGCTCCGCGTGGGTTCATGTATCCCGTCAGCCTCAACGAATGGGGCTTGAGCAGTGTGAATAGGTCGTCGGCAATCCTGTTGGAGAGTTCCTCCCAGAAGGCGGCCTCATTGCGGAAGCTGAATAGATACAGCTTCAACGACTTGCTTTCCAGGCAGAGTTCGTCCGGTTCGTACTCGAACTCGAAGCGGCCATAATCCGGCTGGCCGGTCACCGGGCACATGCTCGTGAATTCCGGGCAGTCAAAGCGGATGCTGTAATCGCTGCCGGGACTGGGATTCGGGAAGCATTCGAGGATGGAGATATCCGGCCTGGTCGGGTAGTCCGTATGGCTGCCAAGGGCCTGCAGGTCCTGTGTATATTCCTTCTGGTCCACTTGAGCAGTATAGTGCCAGTCTGGCTTCAGCGCACATCCGGGGAAAGCGTACCGGAAGTCCAATCTAACTGTATTTTCATTCAGTTCAGGATCGGTAAAATCCAGCATCTGACAATCAGGAGTTTCCGATGAAGTTCCTTACGATCTGTTCCGTCTGTTCCCTGGTCCTGACCCTGGCCGGCATCGTCTATGCAGCGGTTGCCGGAATGACCTACTAGGCAGGTAATGCGATAATCGGCTGGATGGCCGTTGCACAGCACCACCTCAAGGTGGCCCTTGTCGAACCGGAGATACCGCACAACACAGGCGCTGTGGGGCGCAGTTGCCTGGCATTGGGGGCACAGTTGCACCTTGTCCATCCGATGGGCTTCAGGCTCAGCGATGAACAGGTGAGGCGCAGCGGCCTGGACTACTGGCAACACGTTCAACCCGTCATGCATGATTCGCTGGACGGGTTCATCAGCGCAGTACCAGACCCAGAACGGTTCTGGTTGTTCACCACCAAAGCTGGACGCAACCTGTATGAGGTCGACTTTGCTGAATCCGACTGGCTGGTGTTCGGCCCGGAGTCACGTGGCCTGCCCGGCCAGCTGCTGGAAGCCAATCCCGACCGGTTGCTGCGGATCCCGATGGCTACGACGCATGTGCGTTCACTGAACCTTGCCAACGCAGTCAGCGTGGCACTCTACGAAGCCTGGCGGCAGTTGAATCATCCCTCAGCCGAGTAGGGCAATCAGGGCCACGCCGGCAATGATCGCCAGCGCTCCACTCAGCCGGCGCTTGAACTGGCGCTCGCCAAGCAGCAGGTAGCCGATCAGCACAGAGAACACAATGCTGCTCTCCCGGCTGGCAACCACGTATGCCGTTGGAGCCAGCCTGAAGGCGAACAGCACAAGCAGGTAGCCGCCGAAGGTCCCGGCGGCGCAGAACAGCACTGAGCGCAGGTTCTGCTTCAGCTCGGTGCGCACTGAATCCCTGCGGCCAAGCGCCAGCGGCAGCAGTGCCAGGGTCTGGCTGACCATCATCAGCGAGATCCAGGGCAGGGGATGGATGCCCGTTGCCAGCATGGCCTGCTTGTCAACCAGGTTGTAAGAGGCCACGAACAGCCCCGTCCCGCTGGCCGCCAGCACCGCTGCCAGTGAAGCCTTCTGCCGACCTACGGTGCTCGACAGGCCGGTGAACAGGATACCGGCGATCACCAGGCCGACACCCGCCGCTCCTCCAGCACTGAGCTCCTCCTTCAACAGCAGCAGTCCGGCAATCGGCACGAGTGCCACTCCCAGTCCGCGGCTGATCGGATATGCCAGCGAATAATCCCCCAGCCGGTAGCTTTCACTGAGCAGGTAGATGTAGCCGCTATGCGCAATCGTAGTTGCCAGCATCCATGGCCAGGCTGACCAGCTGAGCTCGCCGGTCCAGAAGCAGTAGGCTACGTATGGCAGCTGCCAGAATCCGTTGATCAGGAATGCCAGCCAGATGAAGGAGAACTTGTCGCGCGACTGCTTGGCCAGTGCATTCCAGCTGCTGTGGATCAGCGCGGAGCAGAGCACGAGCGTCAGGGCGGCAAGCGGCATCTGTCAGGTACCTGTCTTCAGGGCAGGATTGATCAGCTGCCGCTGTTCTGCCCGATCAGCACATGCAGTTCAGGCATGCTGTCCGGGCCGTTGCGCAGGATCTTGACAACGTTGTCAGGCGTTCCGTCCTTGTCGACGTCATAGCCCGGGGTCTCGCCGGTGCCGAAGCCGAGCAGGTAGTAGCCACGCACGGTGCCGTTCAGCCTGAATGGCACGTAGGCGAAGTTGCCGAAGCGGTCGGCAGCCTGGATGCCGGAAGGTTTCATCTGGACGTCTGTGAATGGGTTCTGCGGCAGCATCACGGGGCTGTTCTTCGGGTCCAGGCTGCCGGGAAAGATTTTCCCGCTGCCGTCGCCATGTTCCGAACCCCAGCTGCCGATCTCGGCATTCAGGCTGTCAAGCCTCGTGAACAGGAGCGGCGGGGTGGTGTACTTGCCGGAAACGACCTCACTCACTGCAGGCAGGCGTCCCTTCTTGGAGGCCAGTACCAGCTGCACCTTGTCGCCGACATCATCGCCCGTCACATCCTCACCGGCGTCCTCGCCGTATCCATATCCCAGCAGGTAGAAGCCGATCACGGCATCCTTGCCATAGACGGGATAGTAGGTGAAGTTGCCCGATCGGTCATTCGCCTCATAGTCCACATCACTCATCGGGCTGCGCGTGGCCGGATTGTCCGGGAAGGTCTCGAAGTTGCCGTCCTCGATCAACTGTTCGATGCGGTCGGGGTACATCCCGTTATGTGCTTCGGCCCACTTTTCAAGCTGGTGCCGCACGAGGTGCACATGCTGGCGGCTGATGTCTGACAGCCGCTGCTGCGCACGCTTGTCGCCGGAGCGGTCCAACAGGTTGCATGAGCTGCCGGCAAGCAGCAGGGCAAGCATTGCAAGCAGCGCAGCGAGACGGGAAAGGCGCATGTCGCGACTCCAGCTTCGTGAATTCATCACGCCATCAGTTTAGTACAAGTATCCAAAACGGCGATGCCATCCGGCAGCGCAGGGAAGGGCGGTGTGCTAACTTGGTCAGGCATGCGCAGGGAGCAGCGGAGGCAGACAATCAGGCAGCACAGGGTGATTTCCGCCGCCTTGCTGGCACTTGCGGCACTGTGTGTTGTTGCAATGCTCGGCTTCACCGCAGCGCTGGCTGCCCCGCAGGAGAGTGACGAGGGCCTGCTGGTCGCATTGGATAAAGAGGGACGCCTGCTGCCCTTGGGTGTTACCGAGGGGCCGTTTGATGCAATCCTGGCTTATGGCGAGTCCGGCGTTGAATCGATCAAGCAGGCCTGGCAGTACAACATCTACGCCCAGTTCTA
This sequence comes from Planctomycetales bacterium, assembly GCA_022646745.1. Taxonomy (GTDB): domain Bacteria; phylum 4484-113; class 4484-113; order 4484-113; family JAFGCY01; genus JAHEFU01. The sequence continues at coordinate 2,926,874 of CP060262.1, forward strand.
CTTCCCGGGCGAGGATCCCCAGATTGATTACACCTTCCTTGGCAACCGCAAGTACCCGCGGCTGCTGCTCAAGCTCGACCGCAAGGCAGCGCTGATCTGGGTCAGTTCCGCATCAACCAGGGCAGAAGCCGAGGAGTACTGCCGTGGCCTGCGACGCCAGGGGCTCGAGGGGGCCTTCGTGGCCCGGGCCCGTGGCAGCTATGGCTACAGGCATTCCGCCGGACAGCAGGCGATGCTCAGTGAACTGGCATCGTCCATGGATACGACCCAGTGCAATGGCAAGGAACCACTTGGCTGGCTCACGGAGCGCGACCTGGCTCGACGCTATGCCGTTGCCATGCGGCTGGTCTACATAGACAATGTCAGCGGCGTGAACGACGCGCTGGAGCTTAGGGATGAGATCAAGGCAGCCATCGGCGAATGCGGCATGCTGAACCGGCCGGCCGGTGGATACCGCCTGTTCTGTGGAGCGTACGGGGATCGCCAGTCGGCTGTGGAAGCGGTGGAGAAGATCAGCAAGCTCACCGGACATGTGCCAGAGGTAGTCTGCATCAACGGGGATGGGCTGCAGACGCGCTGGATGGAAGAGGACCTGTCCCGCTAGACCGGGGTGATCACTCCAGTTCGCGCCGGTCGAGCTTGTCCAGTTCCCGCTCTAGGTCGTCATACACCGCCAGTTCCTCGCCAAGCGTCTCACTCTGGCGGATGTTCTCCAGCACCTGCTCAATGTCGCGGCTGACGCGCTTGGCATCAACCGCGGTCATTGCCTGGTCCACCAGCAGCTTCATGGTGGTCTCAACATTGCGGCACTGCTGGCGCACCAGTTCCAGCCGGCTCTCCGTGCCGTGGTACTTCTCCAGCCGGTTCTCCAGCAGCTTCAGCTGGCTGGCCCGCGCATCGCGCACCGCGCTGTCCGTGGCCTCGTCCAGTCGCTGCCTGGCTTCCGCCAGCTCACGCTCCAGGCTGCCGGGATCCACGAGGTTCAGGTAGTTGTCATATTCAGTGAGCACCACCAGCAGCTGAAGGTAGCTGATCGCAAGGGTGTCGAGCTTCTGCAGGTTGTCCCTGGCAAACGGGTCATGCGAGCCGAACTTGTCCTGCAGGATCTCGCGTGCCTTGTCACGCAGCCGGGCGATGTCAGCCATGCTGCCCTTCAGTTCCCCGGAGATCCGCCCGCGCAGGGCATCCTGCTGGTAGTCGAAGTCGTTCTCATGGATCTCCGCCAGCCGCGCATCCGTCACCCGCCGGAAGCGCGGATTGCCCGGCATCACCAGCAGCCAGACCCCGCTCCAGGCAATGCTGGCCAGCGCTGTCCAGCCAGCTAGCTCCGGGCTGAGTGTGCTGCCCATGGAAGCAACTCCCAGGCCGGCCGTGGACAGCCAGCCGATCACGGCCCCGGTCACATGTGCCGGATGCGCCAGGGCTGCCCAGTGGTAGCGGGCGGGATTGTGGCTGGATTCAGGGCGCATCGGCATCGCTGGGATTATACGCCGCGCAGGGCTGAGGCTGGGGAAAACGCCGGTCAAGGCAGGGCTGGAGCCAAGTGTTGTCCTCCGCTCAATAGAAGCGAGTATTGATATTCGACTGCAAATGTGTTACAAATCATACAGGGAACGGGTTCCCAACGTCCGGCTGAATTACCTATATCCTGTGCAAAACCGAATGGATGGAAGGTTCCCGTTCCAACTTTTTCACCCACATGTTCCCCACACAGTGTTTAGCGCTGTTTCGTGCGCGCATGGGACGGATTAGGTGAACGATTACTCCAATACAGGCCTTGCCCCGCGTTAACAACCTGTGAATTGATCCGAATAGGGAGTAAGATATCCACGCGCCATGGGCTTCTACGACTGGCTATTCGGCATGTTCGGCCATCTTTCGGCCGATATCGGCATCGACCTCGGTACGGCGAACACCCTCGTGTTCGTCAAGGGGCGGGGCATTGTGCTGCGCGAACCCAGTGTGGTGGCCATCGATCTCAGTACTGATGAGGTGCTGGCGGTCGGTGAGGAAGCGAAGTCCATGATCGGCAAGACCCCCTCGCGCGTGATCGCGATGCGACCGCTGCGCGACGGCGTGATTGCTGACTGGGAGAAGACGGAGCAGATGCTGCGCGCCTTCATCGAGAAGGCCAAGAGCGACTTCGGCATGGTCCAGCTGCCGCACCGCGTGGTGATCGGCATCCCATCCGGTATCACGGCGGTCGAACGCAAGGCCGTGCGTGACGCCGCGATCCGCACCGGGGCACGCTGGGAAGGCTTGATCGATGAGCCGATGGCGGCCGCGATCGGCTGCAACATGCCGATTGACGAACCAGGCGGCAACATGATCGTGGACATCGGCGGTGGTACCACTGAAGTCGCGGTGATCTCGCTCGGTGGCGTGGTGGTCAGCAACTCGATCCGCACCGCCGGGGACGCGCTCGACAAGTCGATCATCGTCTACGCACGCCGCCGTTTCAACATGCAGATCGGTGAGCGCACCGCTGAGCGCATCAAGATCTCGATCGGCGCGGCCCACAGCCAGAGTGAGAACCTGACAACGGAAATGCGCGGAATGGACCAGGTCACCGGACTTCCTAAGGTGGTGGAGATCACCACCGAGGACATCCGCGAGGCGATGGGCGAGAAGATTGACGAGATCTTGCGCTGCGTGCGCTACACGCTCGAGGAATGCCCGCCGGAGCTGGCCGCCGACATCATTGACAAGGGCATCGTGCTGGCCGGTGGTGGCGCGCTCCTGCGCGACCTCGACATCCTGATCAGCCGCGACACGGGCATCGTCACCAAGGTTGCCGACGATCCGCTGAGCGCCGTCGTGCTCGGCACGATGAAGGTGCTTGAGGATCTGGACCGCTTCAAGTACATGCTGGGGTAGGAGCTACATGCTTCAGCAGTAGCGGAGCTGCGGCGCAAGTCGCACAACTGAAGCGAGACAAGAGTCTGGCAACGGAGCTACGCGATTCAGAGGTGATTCAGCTGAGGCGTGAGTTGCAAACCCGAGTCCAAGCTGAAAGTTTGGCAACGGAACTGGCGGCAATGAGCAGGTCATTCAGGAACTTTCTGGTATTTCTAGGGCTGGCAGCACTGGCTCTGGTACTCTGGCTTTACATCAGGGATTACCGAGGCAGGGTCGTAAGCAATGGCAATCTGACTGATTACGCAGCAGATGAATCCGGCAATCTGTATATCATTGAGAGCGGAAAGCTCTATTGGATGAAAGCTTCGCAGGCAGGCAGCATCCTCGGCGGAGGTAGGCGGGAACTTGCGATCTCAAATCCTGATCGTTTCATTTCAAGAACAGGTCCCGTCGTTTTGCTGGGCAACAGCCCAAGAAAGGTATACCTGCTAGATACAAAATACGGGGCAGGCTACAAGGAAATCGGTGAGTTTCCATCCGCAGCGATGTCAGAATCATTCTGCGCTTCAGAGTCTGATTCACCGATGGTTGCAAGACTGCAGGATTACTACGTTGGCGACGCTTCGACATACTTCAGAAAGGCAAATCTGGAGGTGATCGATTTTTCGGGGAATATCAGGCAATATGAAATATCTGAACCTTCATCATTTATGAAGAATCAGTATGCGCTGTCTGCTGATGGCCAGCACTTCGTTTTCCTGACAGAGTCTGAGTACAGGGCTGATACTTCCCGCAGCCTGAATGTACTTGATCTGGATAATAGGCAAACCCGCTCTGTAGAGATCCTTGATGACGGAGGAGATGCATTTATTACCGTCAATGAAGGCCGAATTGCCGTGACGAAAATGGCAAGGGGAGTGATGGTCTTTGACCTTGAGCTGAACTTGTTGATGGAGTCAAGACTGAATTGTTCCTGGTTCCCACCATTCGAGGACCAGGGTGCATTTCTGGTGATTGAAAACGTCAAGGCCATTGTCGGGCTGGACATCAATGGCAATCAAGTGATGAATGAACCACTTGCTGGGACGATTGAGGATTACATCATCTCCGGTGGATCGCTCTACATCTGCGTTCGCGGGGACGATTCACGCAGACGGTACTTCAGGGTGGATGCAGTGAACCGCAGGCTTGTGACTGTCAGCGATCTTCGGCAGGACTATGTCCGGTATCTGTACAGTGGTGCGCTGATATCCGGAGGCCGAATGTTCATAAGTGATATCGGAGGTAAACTTCGATCAATCGCAATGAGTGAGTAATTCCAGTTATCTGCATGTTTGTGCTACTCTCCTGTTGGGACAGACCATGAAAGCACGGATCCTTGCTGCAACCGGGATAACCGTTCTACTGGCCGTAGCGGTACTTCTGTGGCGGATTGACAATCCACCTCAACCTGATTTCGATCCCTATGCCGTTTGGGATTTTTCATTCAATGACCGGGGCAGCCTGGCTGTTGTCAGCGGAACCGATCGCTGGCTGTACCTTGCCCGGGAAAAGGAAATCAACCTGCCTCTCCTGCCGAATATTCATCCTCTCGGCATGCGCGATGTGAAACTGATTGGCAATGGTGAGGACATCTACTTCATCCGCCTGGACCATCCTGAGCTTTACGTGATAGATGAAGAATCCAAACTCGGTTACAGGCAGCTGTACCGCAATGATGGAGCATTCATCCAGACTGACAGGATCTTCGGTTTCAACACAGTTATCCGCTTCAGTTCTGACGACAGGCAACTGCCCATGCTGATAAGCAGCCCCATTTACGAGGATGGTGTTCCGGCCGCCAAGCGCGTGCGGGTGATTGACAGCAAAGGGCAGCTCAGTGTTGATGAGATCCTGCCGGACATGTTTGCCTGCGATGAAGTGCTCGCTGACCTGCAGGCCGGGGCGGCTGTTCTGGCTGGCCCCGGACTATTCCGGCAAGGATGCCCTGCACAGCCTGCGCGCTCTGGACCTCGGCACCCGGAAGACTTATGAATTCAAAGATCAACGTGTCAACGCCATGTCCCGGCTGGGCCTGCTCAGTGGCAGGCTGGTCTGCAATTCAGGTTCAAAGGGTCTGCTGTCACTGGACTACGACCTGAACCTGAAATGGCACAGGGAGCTGGACCTGCAACTTGGCAAACCGAAACTGATGCAGAAGTGGATCGGATGTATTGACAAGTCAGGCAGATTTCATAAGCTGACGCGTGATGGAGAGAAGGTGCTCCTGCAGTACCCCATAGCTCAGTTACAGCAAGTGCTTGAAGATGATTACAGCGGGTTTTTACTTGAAAAAACCACAGACAGTAAAGGCCAGACAGTGCTGCAGCTGGAACGAATCGGCAATGACAACACAATTGTAATTGGCTACCCGATGCAGCTTGCACCGATGTTCGACTGGTATGTCGAGCCAGTCATCCACGATGGCGTGCTGTACTACATCCAGAGTTCGCGCAGCATCAATGGCATGCACCTTGATGTGGACATGGGATGCTGAGCAGCTGGCCAAGCTTCCCGTCGTTTTACTCCACCTGATATCGTCATCCCACCATGGCCAACTACGTATTCATTGCAACCAGCCTGGATGGATTCATCGCCGACGAACAGGGCGGGGTTGACTGGCTGACGGCAATTCCCGATCCTGACGACGGCAGCGACTACGGCTGGGCGGAGCACATCGCCCGGATTGACGCCATCCTGATGGGCCGCAAGAGCTTCGAGACCGTGCTGGGCTTCGGCCAGTGGCATTACCAGAAGCCGGTGGTTGTACTCAGCCGCTCAATGCGGGTGATCCCGGCGGAGTATGCCGACCGGGCCAGCCTTGCCAGTGGCACTCCGCGGGAGGTCGTCATGGAACTGGCCGGCAGGGGATTCGGAAATCTCTACATCGATGGCGGGGATGTGATCCGCCAGTTTCTCGCAGCCGGCCTGGTGGATGAAATGACAATCTCCATCGTCCCGGTCCTGCTGGGTCGGGGCATCCCACTCTTCGGTGAAGATGTGCCGGCCGGCAGCCTTGAGCTGAAATCATCGACAGCCTACGCCAACGGGATTGTCAGCAACCACTACATCGTCCGGCGTCCATCTGCTTCCTGACGCCAGTCTCGCTGCAATACAGCTGATCCGCTGCTTCAGTGCTATGCTCAAGCCGGATACTTCCACGGGGACCTGAAATGGCTGGAGTTCGCCGCGCGTATTTTGCCTGCTGCCTGGCTGGCCTGCTTGCCATGCCGCTTATGCTTGGCTGCCAGCAGGCCACGGCTGCTGATCCCAACAAGCTGCCGCTGGCTGATTCATACCAATTCGCAATTGCCGCGGATGGTTGCCTTGCCATTGTGGCTGGCGAGGAGGGTCGCCTGCATACCGGAACCATCGGAGATGGGTCTCTGGACAGCCTTGCCATACAGGACTCAGGCCATAAGGCGCAGGAATTGATTGCCTCCAGCCAGCGCATCTACTTCCTGGATAAGGACTCAGAAGACCTGTACATGGTGGACCTGCGCGAAGCCAGCGGCGTCCGCCTGTTCCACGACTGCGACTGGGACCAGCGCGAATGCCGCTACTTCCTGTCCGCCGATGATCGGGAGCTGCTATGTGCCGCGATTGGCGAGTTCGACATGGCAACCGGCTACCGCAGCTCACGGGTCAGGCTGGTGGTACTCGATGAAGAGGGGAAGATTGAGATGGACCATCTGTACCCGGTTGCCAATACTGCCTCGTTTGAGGTTGACACGGGCCGCGCTGAGGTCGCATACGTTTCCACCTCATTCACGGATGAGGCGGACATTCCCCGTGTCCGGCTGCACGACTATGCCAACGACAGGGAGTACGAATACCAGTCGGAGGATGTGTTCCACATAACATTCCTGCGTTTCGCCGGGGAGGACCTGCTCTGCAATTCAGTCACCAAGGGCATCATGGTGTTTGGTCCGGAGCTGGAACTGAAGTGGCAGGCGATGTATGAGACGGACTGGGGCCGGCCGGTGGCCATCAATGGCCAGGTGATCAGCTTCGGTGAGGACAAGAAAGTGCATGCCTTTGACATGCAGGGCAATGAGCTGTACACCGCCGGCTACGAGGACACCATCGGCATTGACCGGTTCACCAAGCGTGGCAACAGGCTCTTCATGGAGTCCAGCTGGATGGAACCGCGCTACTGCGTACTTGATACTGACAGGCGAGAGACGAGATACTACAAGCTGCCGGTGAGCATTGACCGCGAGTACCAGTCACTGGAATGGAAGGGATCGTTCTGCCAGTTCGTCGACGAATGGTGTTACTACATCGATGGCGACAGAAAGCTGATCCGCATTGCGCTGCCCTGACCCGCAGAGTTAATCACCTCTACCGCCTACTGCTGTTGAAGAACTGGTAACTCTCCCAGCGCTTTTCCAGCTCGGCGATGCACTGCACCTCATGGCTGGGAATGAGCGATTTCGCTTGTTTGTGAAGTCCGGCGAAATCAAGCTCCTGTACCGAGTAGAAAACGAATTCGTTCATCTGGAAATTGGTGATTGTCATGACGTATAGGCATGGAATGTTGCCTTCGACATATTCAACCAGACGGTCCTCTATATCAGTGAACTGCTGCCATTCCTCCTCCTCCGGGATCTGGTCATCACGGGGATTGTTGTAGGGAATCGCGAAAGCCAGCTTGATTGGCAGTTCAGGATGGCGGACCCAGCCCTTAGCCAGCTGCCGGCTGCGGATGAAGACCGGCTGCCCATCAAACTGCCCCTGGATCACGCTGTAGTAATCCCCCGCACTTTCCCGCTCTTCCAGCGGTGGATGCTTCTTTGCAAATGGCCACATGGATTGATTATAGGGAGTTACCTGCTCAGGGAAACTTCCTGTGCCAAACGTAGTCATACTCCTGCGGTATAACTGAAGCAACAGGCAGCCGTATCGTCCATGGGACGGAGCGACGATGTAAGTCGCCGAACTTGCCAGACTGACATCTGGCCTCTGCCCCATTCGTCAACCCCGGTCCCGCAGGGTGCCGGTGCGTCTTTACCGTGATCGAAGGAAATGAACATGTACACCCAGCGTATCAATGCGCTGAGGGAGAAGCTCGGGCAGCTTACGCTGGACCAACTGCTGGTCACGCATCCCGACAACATCTTCTACCTCAGCGGCTTCACCGGCAGCAGCGCTGCCATCCTCCTCAGTCCCGGGTTGCCGGGACGCTTCATCACCGATTTCCGCTACCACGAGCGCGCGTCCGCGAACATCGCCGGCCTGCCGCTGGAGCTTACGGACTCCCAGCTTCGACCGCTGCAGGATGTTGTCAGCAGCCTGCTGCCGGACGGCAGCCGCAGCCGCGTTGGCATCGAGGCCGGCTACATGTCCTTCCTGGGCTTCAGCCAGCTGGCCGCAACCGCCAATATCGAGCCGGTGCCAACGGTCAAGTTGATAGAGACCATGCGCATGCGCAAGGATGCTTCGGAGATCGCCCTGATCCGTGAAGCTGTCGCGATGGGTGAAGCGGTGTTCAGCCATGCCATTTCAGTGATTGGCAGGGAAACGGCGGAACGTGACATTGCGCTGGAAATCGAATTCCAGGCACGCAGGCTCGGTGCGGAAGGCATGAGCTTCCCGCCGATAGTGGCCAGTGGCGACCATGCATCCCGTCCGCATGCAGGGTACACCGACAGGACACTTGTAGCCGGAGCCCCGCTGACAATTGACATGGGTGTGCGACTGCACAACTACTGCAGCGATATGACCCGCACTGTGTTCATCGGTGACTGCCCGCAGCATTGGCGCGCTGTTTACAACACAGTCCGTGAAGCCAAGGAGCTGGCTGCAGCCAGCTTACGTCCTGGCCTGCGCGGCTGCGATGTGGACAAGGTCGCGCGCGACTTCATTACCGAGGCTGGACACGGCGACAAATTCGGGCATGGGCTCGGGCATGGGGTCGGGATTGCCATCCACGAGGATCCGCGACTGCTGTGGACCTACGAAGGCGTCCTTGAATCGGGCAATGTGGTGTCCAACGAACCGGGCATCTACCTGCCGGGGCAGGGTGGGGTGCGCATCGAGGATATGATGCTGCTGACAGACAGCGGCTGCGAGAACTTCAACAGCCTGCCGACAGAGCTGCAGGTGATTGGATAGGGGGACTGTCAATGACAACGAAGATTACAGCCGAAATGCTGACCGACAGGTTGCGCGCGGCATTCGAGCAGCTGGAGCAGGTTGATGCGATGTGGCTTGGGGGCAGCAAGGCCTTTGGCCGCGATGACGAACTGAGTGACCTCGACGTGCAGTTCGAGGTTGAGGCTGACTGGATCGAGCAGGGTTTTGCGCTTGTGGAGCAGGTGCTCTCCGAAGTGTCGCCAATCAGCGCACGCAACCGGATGGCGGAACCGGCCTGGCATGGCATGAGCCAGTGTTTCTACCAGCTGGCGGATGCCCCGGAGCACCTGATGATTGACCTCTGCTTCCGCAGGCGTGGCAACCGGGAAGGGCCACAATTCAATGAAATCGAGATCCATGGAAACCCTGTGATCCTGTTTGACAAGACCGGTTGTGTCAACCCGGTCCATATCAACATGGATGAACAGGTCGCAAAGGCCCGGGCCCGCGTGCCATATGTTGCGGAGCATTTCCGCCTGTACCGCCACCTGCCGGATAAGGAGCTGCAGCGCGGCAACCCGATAGATGCGCTGAATTTCTACAACCAGATGGTGCTGGCAACGCTGATGCGCCTGCTGCGCATCCGTTACGACCCGGCGCGCTATGACTGGGGCTCGCGCTACCTGCACCACCACCTGCCGGCGGATGTGCATGCCAGACTAGAACCGCTGTACTTCGTGGCGGATTCAGCTGATCTGGAACGGAAGTACATGCTGTGCAGGAAGTGGATCGAAGCGGAATTGAGATGGTGGGAGAATCAGCAGAGCTGATTCCTGGCGAGCAGAAAGCTGATAGCAGTAAGCAGACTAAATAGATTGCAAGGGAGTGGTCTGCTTTCCGCTCTCTGCTTTCTGCTTTCTCACGCTAACATAGCGCGTGTCCTTCTCCATCATTGCCCTCGTGCTGCGCATCATCGGCCTCGGCTTCGAGCGGCCGCTGGTCAAGGCGCTCGGGCAGGGACGCTCCAGCATTGCTGCCACCACGCTCTACTTCGGCATCGGCATCCTGCTGCTGCTGCCTGTCATCATCTGGCAGGCCAGCACCAATCCGTTGTACTTCGCTGACATCCATATCTGGATCCTGCCCTGCGTCGCCAGCGGCCTGATCTACGCGCTGTCCTTCCACACCTACGTCTATGCCATGAGCGTCGGCGAGGTCAGCTATTTGACACCGCTCTACGCCACGGCCTTCCTGTTTCTCTACCTGCTGGACATCGTGTTCGGCACCGCCACCTTCGGTCTTGTCCCACTTGGCGGCATCCTTGTGGTGATGCTCGGGGTGGTGCTGCTCAACCTGAAGCCGGGAGCGGACTGGCACAAATCACTCAACCCGCTGCTGGTCGTGCGCCAGCCCGGTGCCTGGGGCATGCTGGTCTACGCCTTCGGCCTCGCAACCGGGCGCCTGATCGACAAGAGTGTGGCCAACATCGCACCGCCCGTGGCCTATGCCTTCCTTGACAACCTGCCGGCTGTGCTGATCGGTGCTGCGATCCTGCTGTTCCGCGGCCGCCTGTCAGATGTGATGAGCCTGCACCGCGAACGCACCAAGATCGCCTGGGTCGGTGCCGTCTCCGGCATGGGTGCCTATGTGATGCTGTTATTGGCCCTGCGCGACCTGAAGCCCAGTGTGGTGGAACCGGTTACCCAGCTCAGCGTGTTCATCGCAGTTGGCATGGGCGGGCTGTGGTTCGGTGAGCAGACCCGTACACGCTGGCTGCCGAGCCTGTTGCTGGTGATCGGGGCAGCATTACTGCTCTGGAAGGGTTAGGTTGCCTGGCGGGGATCAGGCCTGCTTCGGTGTTTCCTCGCTGACCGTATCAGCTGCCTTTCCGCTGCCATTGCCATTTCCGTTGCCATCAGCCTGGTGCCGGTACCAGTCGAGCGTGGCCCGGATTCCCTCCAGCAGAGGAGTCGGCTCAAGCTGGAACTTCTCGCGGAAGCGGCTGTCGTCAACCAGGAAGTCGTGGTCAAACTGGTACATCATTTCCCGCACCGACTTGAGCAGCGGGTTGAAGTTGGCCATGATGTTCAGCATCAGGCGCGGCATCGTCTGGATACGCAGTTCCGTGCCGGCCTCGCGATAGACCAGCGCCAGCACTTCCTCGGTTGACAGTGCTGGGGCGCTCGGGCAGTTCCAGATCTTCCCGAATGCGCTGCGTTCGCTGGAGACCGTTGCCAGTGCCCGCGCGAAATCCGGGGCATAGGTGTAGGTATGGCGCTTGCTGATGTCACCGAGCATCTGGGCGGGCTTGCCGGCCAGCGCATTGGGGAACACGCGCTCGCCGAGCATCGCATTGCGAACACCCGGGCCATAGAAGTCTGATGCCTTGACGATCACGGTCGGGCAGCGGCCGCTTTCATGGGCCCTGAGCAGGTTGCGGACAAGCTTGGCGCGCAGGGCCGGTTTCTCACCATAGGAAGTGAGGGGTAGGTCTTCCTGCATCGGCTCCGTGACCGGGCCGTAGCTGTACAGGTTGTCCGCGAACACCAGCCTGCTGCCGGCATTACTGACACCCTCTATCAGGCCGCTGACGATCCCCGGCCAGCTGTCACTCCACTTCGTGTAGTCGATGCCGACACAACAGTACACAACCTCGCTGCCCATGCAGAGCCGGTATGTGTCTTCCGTGCGGGATGCATCGCCGACGACTGCCTTGGCCCCGGCCGGCACCTTGAAGCCACCGCGCCGAGAGGCGGCGACAACGTTATGGCCCTTTTCCGCGAGGATGCGCACGAGCTCCGAACCGACTGGCCCGTTCGCTCCGAACACCACATGCTTTCCGCCCTCAGCCATGCTTAACTATTGTCGCAAAGGGAAGCCCTGTGGATAAGTTGTGGATGGAAGAAATCGGTGGAATCAGTGTCCGAGGAAGAACAGGCACCAGAAATAGGAAACCACAGACAGGATAAGGAAAAGAAATGCGCCTTTTCCCATTGCCGTTCCAGCGCTTTTCCGCAATGCGGCAAAATTCACGCTCATGCCGATCGCGGTCATTGCAATCACGAGCATCGTTGATGACAGCCAGCTGAGCATGAACAGACCGGTTTCCGGTACGAGCCCCAGTGAGCGGATGATGCCCGCCACGAGGAACAGCACGATGAACAGCGGCATGCTGACCTTCCTGGCCTTTTCACTCGCTGCTCCAGCTGCCCGGCTGGCCAGCATGCTGATCACGATGCTGACCGGGACAAGCATTGCCACGCGTGCCATCTTCACCAGGGTGCCGGTTTCGAGCGCTTCCGCCCCGCGTGCGCCTGCAGCGGCGATCGCCGTTGGCACGGCCTGCATGGACAGGCCGCTCCAGACGCCATAGGCCGTGTCACCAAGCGGCACGATGTAGCTCAGCCAGGTGAACACGAGCACTCCGATCGCACTGAGGATGTTGATGGCGGAGATACTGACCGCACTTTCCTCTCGGCTGGCCTTGATGACAGGGCTGACGGCTGCGATCGCACTGCTGCCGCAGATCGCGGTGCCAACGCCAAGCAGCAGGGGCAGGTTGTTCTTCAGGCCGAAGATCCTCCCGAGCATGATGGCCAGCATCAGGGTGCCCGGGACGGTCAGCAGCACCGCCAGCAGCACCGGCAGGCCGATCCCGGCAAGGTCCATGAAGTTCATGCGAAAGCCGACAATCACCACTGCGGCCTCGAGGAACTGCTTGCCGCCGAAGGCCACGCCCGGTTTCAGCAGATCGTGCACGCCCGCTGTGTTGCCAATGATGATGCCGAGCATGATCCCGATCACCATTGCCTCCACCAGCAGGCCGGTGGACTGCTCGAGCAGGCGGCTCGCAATGATGGCCAGCCAGCCGATCAGGCCGGCGGCAGCCAGTCCGGGAAGTTTTTCGGTGATCGAACGCAGGCCCAGAGTTTAGCTGATGCGGGTCCGGCTTGACTGGGATAACATATGCTTGGTCTGGCAGACGCGGGCCCTGCCTGGAAAAGCACATGCCATTTACTGATGACCTAGTCAGGGACTTGATGATCGAGCTGATCGCCGAAGCTCAGCAGCTTGCCAATGCCGGAGATTTCGGGGCTGCTCTGTCCTCCGTTGATGATGCTCTGGTCCGGCTGGAAGCAATGGAGATTGATCCCGCCAGGCGCGAGGTGGTCCGATACCAGCTGTTGTTCTCCCGCGGCACCTTCCAGTTCTCTGATCTCGAATATTCCGGTGAGAGGTATCTACCGCATCACATGCACTTCATCGGTCTCCTGCGGCAACCTGCGGAAACTGCCCTGGGTGAAGCCGAGCGCGAATCCATGTTGCTGCGCAGCCTGACGATTGCTGAGGGGCTGGGCGGAGAAGCGGTCAGCGAAAGCGAGTTCTTCGAAATGTATGGACAGGTGCCACATGATGCACGTACGATTCGCTTCTGGCATGACATCAGTGTCTGGGCCTTCTGCAATGCTTACCGACAACCCCTATCCATGGCACTCGAGTTTGCGCTGCAGAATCCAACCGATAAGTACACCGAAGCAATCTGGCAACGAATCAACCTGATGCATCGCTCGGTCAGCGGTGAACTGCAGGAGCATGAGATCCTGCATTACCTCAGTCTCCTCACGCTGCTGGGCCAGCTCGTGGAATTCATCAATGTCTTCCAGCCGAGGCTAGAGGATCGCGGTAGCTGGACACCGGCAATCGAGCGCAGGCTGGCGGAAGTGCGGACCAGGATCGAACAGGCTAGTGATCGGCAGACAGGCTAAACGGTGCTGATCGAACGAACTTCCCCGCTGCGAAGATCCACATACACAATGTGCCAGCGGCCATCTGTGCCAACCACGATCTCCGGAGACATCACCCATGCTCCATGTGATGAGCTGAGTTGTGCCGGCAGCGGCAGTTCCGTGAATGAGCCGAAGTCGCTCCAGAACAGCTTGTTGTCATAACCCAGTAGCCCGCAGTCCAGCGCAAGGGCGGTCCGCCCCTTCGCCTCCGACATATTGACGGAGCGCAGGCGGATGCCGGTCTGGATCAGGGCCTCGAAGGGATCGGCAATCGGCACCACATTTGGGGACAGCCCGTTGCCCAGTGGCGGGGGAGCCATCCGTATGCTGTCCATCAGTCCGGAGGCATTCGTCAGCCAGGCACACTGCCGCTCACCGTCGGAACTGTCAAACAGGCAGCTGTCAATCGTGCGGCCATAGACCTTGAACTGGCTGTTGCTGTTCTGGTGGATACTAAGCTCAGTTGGCGTCATGATGTTGTAGTCGTAGAAGGCCAGGTCTGAATTGACAAGGCTGGTACCAACGAGGCAGATCCAGCGCGGTTTGATTCCAACGAAGCTGAAGCCTCCGTCTATCACGGTGCCCATGTAGGTGTTCTCGGACGGGTTGAATGAGACGAAGGTGAACGGGTTGGACTGGTTGCCCTCCACGAAGCGCAATGCGTTGGCGGGCTGCAGGTGCACATACCAGTACATCAGTTCGTTTGTGGGCTGGCTCATCAGGCTGGGACGGTAACCGGCAATGCCGGGGTAGTTCTTCTGCAGCACCCAGGCCGTTCCATTCCAGTAGGCAAGTTCCGTGCTGTTGACATCAATGTATGACAGGTAGACCTCGCCGCCTGAGGTGCTGGCGAGGTCGATGTCGGTGACTTTCCCGATACCGGGTACGCTGTCCGCCCAGTCATTGCCATCTGGGCTGCCGTAGTGTTCCAGTTCGTCGTAGGCTTCATTCAGCCAGACGACCTGCAGGCCATCCACACCGCTGGCCGCATGCATCTCGCCGCGGAAACCATCTGCGGACTTGCCTACCACGTAGTCGACAACAGGACTGCCGCTCGCCGGGAATTCCATCACAGTGCAGGTGCCGTCCTTCAGTGGCAGTGCGGCAATGCTGTTTCCACCGGAAGTGGGCAGCAGGCTAAGCTCACTTTCCACTGAAGTGGATATCATCTCCTCACTCAGCACGGGCCAGTTGCCATCATCACGCCTGTAATATCTGCGGTAGTCATCCACGCCGTCCTTCAGCTGCAGCAGCACGTAAACGTCATCCCCGGTCACCGCCAGGTCGCCGTCCGGCGTGGCCTTCAGCCCCTCATCCGGCTTCTCGGGCAGTGACCAGAAGCCGCTTTCGTTCTGGTACAGGTACCAGGCCTCAAACGGTGCCACATCGAGAGTTGTCAGCATCACACTGCGCTGGCTGGTCGGATCAAGCTCCAGGTCCACGCCGAGCACCTTGAAGTTGTACAGGCCACCGCCCGCGATGTGCCCGGCGATTGGTTCCCACTGCTCGAACTGCAGGGCGATATTGTTGCCATAGCAGATGTCGAATGCTGCAATGCTGGGGTTCCAGACCGCATCAACGCCCTTTACTCCACCGGCAACGCTGGCCAGAACGGTGTCATAGTTGGATATGGACTCCACCAGCGAATAGACCAGGTCGAAGTTGCCACCATTGTCGATCTGGCGGAAGATCCCGAGGCGGTCACTCGCATCCGCCACCAGGCAGAACTGGTTGTCAATCGCACCGATGTTCTGCAGCAGCCTGCTGCTGCCTCCATGGTCCACGGAGATGATCTGCACGGCACCGGAACTGGCAAACCCGAAGTGCAGCACGCCGTTGACCAGCACCGGTTCACAGCTGTAGTCCACCGGGACATCACCCGCGAAGAATGCGTGATAGCGCAGCCCTGCCGGGCTCTCCGTCCAGACGGCCACGACGCCCAGTGCACTGTCGTAGCCGGCGTGCACCAGGCTGCCATCCGGCAGGCGGCCACTGCGGGAGTACAGTATTGTCCCCATGTTGCCCTGCATGTCATCGACGAGCACAGACTGCGCCTGCCACTGGGGCAGGATCCGCAGGTAACCGACAGCCAGGTCGCTCAACGCCCCGCTGTGCACGACGCAAACAACCTGGTAGCAACCTGGCTGCAGGTTGATCGAGTACTTGCTTGATGGGCCGGTCAGGTCCGGGTAGCCCTTGATGAAGACCTCATAGTTGTCTATTGAGCCGCCACCAATCACATAGCTGCCGGACAGGTCGATGTCCACATCCGCCGGGCCGAGCAGGGGGCCGGCTGTCATATCCAGCACAGCCACCACTTCATTGGAGCCATTGCCGCAGCTGGCGTTGAATTCGTAGCTTGCAAGGCTCATGTTTTCGGCGCTGTCATAGGCCCGCAAGCGGTAGCGGTAGATTGCAAACGGAACCACGGTGCTGTCGCTGTAGCTGCATTCTCCCGGTGCAGTCCTGGCAATCTCACTGTAGCTGCTGGAGTTGAACGGGGCACGCTCCAGCAGGTAGCCGCGGAAGTCAGGCCGGCCCTCGTCCGGGCTCGGGAACCAGCTGAGTATGATGCTGTCCGTATCGTCAACATACCCGATCTGGGTCGGGGGCAGCGGCGCATTGCCACCGCCGAACACCTCCAGGAACATGTCTGATATGACAAGTTCACCTGGCTCGTCAGCCACCACGGCAAGGAAGCTGTTGCCATAATCCGAGACAAGGCGGTGCCCGTGGTTCACTCCCTCATTCAGCGGCACATCTATCTCCGCGCTGCCGCTGAAGGGGCCGGCCCAGGTCCAGCGCTGGTTGTCGTAATCAGTGAAACCTACAAGGTAGCTGCTGCTGCCGCTGGCAACTTCGACATGGGCCGAAACCGGGAACATGTCCCCGTCAAATCCCGAAACCATGTACATTGCCCAGGCCGGAGTGCCGCTGTTATTGAGATGCAGGCCCTGGCTGTCATGGCTGGCGCTGCTGCCATCCAGGATCTGGTCCAGCAGCAGGGAGTAGTCTCCGGCAGTGGCGAGGTTAGCGGCCCTCGGGCCTGTTGTCGCTCCGGCCGGGAAGGGAATTCCATTGTCCACTAAGGTCCTGGTCTGATCCTCTGGTCCGCTCAGCGCTTGCTGGCCCGTGCCGGAGGAACAGGAAAAAAGCAGGATTGCCATCATGGCCACTACGAAACTAGACAGCGTATTCATGGTTCCTCCAGTCTATGGAGATACCAATATCCGGTTTTGCCGCCGGATCAGGTATCCATCCTCAATCTGATACCCGCAACTCCAGTCCTAGTCATGGATCAGGAATGTTTCCAGCTTACATGCTGCATTTTGTAGTCCAATATTAATGTTAAAAATTCGGCAAACCACTATGAAATAGGCGTCTGGGATGTTTATATATTTCCGTGATCAGCGAGAGACACAGGCTGATTATTGACGATTTACGAGAGTTATCAAGACCACTGTACTTCCACTACAGCAGGGGTGAATACCGCGATGCCCTGGAGGTGGTGGATGCCCTGCTTTCTTCGGACAGGCTGGCTGACCTGCCTGTTGAAGTGCGGGAAGTGCAGCTCTGTTACCTGCTGCTGATGCGTGTTGCAATGCGTCAGTATGACGAACAGGCCTGGGATTGCGATTCCGTTTCATCGACGATAGAAAGGCTTGGCGTGGAACTGGAAACCGTGCTGGGGAATCACCAGCGGATCAGTTCCCTGCTGCAGTTGCGCGTATTCACCGATGGGGAATGCGGTTTGAGCCTCAGGCGCGAGGAGTTCGACCAGCTGTTCAGGCACCCGCACATACTAAACCTGAGCCCGAACCTCTGGGATTCGATCGGAATGTATGCATTCAGGAACGGATTCCAGGACCTGCTGGAGACCGCATTCGAGAATGTGACCATCGCACCTGGCAAGGTGATGCCGCAGGAATCATGGCAGCGATTGAACCTGCTGCTGCAGCTGTCCATGGGCCGTGTTACACGACGGGATGTTGAGGAGTACATCCGCCTGATGAGAATGGTTCCACAGGTCGAAGAGTTCAGGCGGGAGATGCTGCCGGCGATCAATGACGCCGGCATATGGGATGAGGAGCTGGATAAGCAGCTATGCCTGATGCACAGTCAGGCCAGTTCAGGTGAGTTTCAGATTCGCCTGCAGAGAAGGACCGGACGGATCAGGAACTGAATCGCTGACTAGCCGGAAGAACCCATGCAACACTCATCAGCAAGCGGATGGACAGGGTCTCCCGAAGGGGAGGCCAAATACAGGCAGATTACGGAGGGGCTATCTGAGGAAACCCGCCAGGCCTTCAACGCATATGCCAATGCGGAATATGCTGAAGCCTTCTCTCTGATATCAGGCCTGCTGGCGGGACTTGATCTCGATTCCGACCGCTCCGAGACATCAGAAGTGCGATTCTTCTACCTTAGTTTCGTGCGCCTGTTCATGGACTTCGAATTACGTGAGGCATGGGATTGCAATGCCGTCAATGCATTGCATGAATTGCTGCTGCAGCCGGCCAAATCCGAACTTGGCAACCATGAGCGCAGCCTGTGCCTGCTGCAGCTGCTGGCAAATGCCGGTGATGACTGCGGCATCAACTTTGATGAGGAGCGTTACTTCCAGATCACGCGCAGTGGCGACCTGCTGGAGCGTAACCACGAGTACTGGCTGGCGATCAGCCGCTGGGTATTCCTGCAAGGCTATGCGGATATCCTCGAGGAGGCACTCGGTGAGGTGACCGTGCTTCCCGGGCCATACATGCAGCGCGAGATCTGGCAGCGGATCAACCTGATGCACCAGATAACCAGGGGCAAGGTGACGAGGCTTGACGTGCTTGAGTACCTGAAGCTGATCAACATGGTGCCGCAGCTGGAGGAATTCAGGGAGGATCTTGTTCCCCGCCTTGAGCTGGCCGGACTATGGGACAAGGAGCTGGAAGGCTTGCTCAGCGACGCTGTTGCGAAACTGGGTGTCAAGGAATTCCGCAGGGAGCGCAGCACGAGGAAAATCCGCAGCTGAAGGGAAAGTCTCTACGATTTTGAATCTTGGTGACATAATGAAGCATGCCGGCGGGAATGAATGCCGGTGAGTAGTCATCATGCTGGACAAGCGCTACCACAGGATCACACAGGAGATCAGGGCGGAAACCCTGCACGTGTTTGACCATTACGCGCGCGGAGACTTCAGCGGGGCATGCACTGCAGTTGAGGAACTGCTCTACTCTCCGGATCAGCAGGAACAGCCGGTTGAAAAGCTGGAAATGCTGCGCTGCTACCTGCGCTTCCTGCTGCTGTTCATGAAGTACGAGCGTGACGGCCAGTGGGATTGCCGAGCGGTGCGCAGCCTGAGTGCTGAACTGGAGCTGCCCCTGGGCACCGCTTTCGGGAACCACGAGCGCCTGCTGACCCTTATCCAGCTCAGGGCCAATGCCGGAGATGACTGCGACTGCCCACTTTCAGTGCAGGAATTCAACCGCATAATCAATGACCCGCAACTGCTTGAACTCGGCAGGGAGCTGTGGTTTGCAGTCTGCCGCTGGGCCTTTGTCAACGGCTACGTTGAACCGCTGGAGAAGGCCTACGAATACCTGACCGTGCATCGTGACTTTGGCATGCACCAGGAGACATGGCGGCGGGTCAACCTGATGCTCAAGCTGCTGCGGGGAACCGCAAACCGGCTGGATGTCTCCATGTATGTTGACAGCCTGGAACTCGTGCCTCAGATCATGGAGTTTCGTGAGGACATCCTGCCCGGTGTCCGCGAGCGTTTCCTCTGGGATGAAAGCATGGAGCAGAAGATGCTGCGCAAACTTGTGGTGGCGCGGGACAGGGAGAATTACTTCAGCGGGGACAAGCAACCATAGCTAGCCGCTGGCTGCTTGCCATTTGCTGGAGTGGGTATAAACTGCGGGTATGGATGACTACAGCCACATCGGCTACCACCGTGGGGACTGGTTCAAGTGGTTTGGCCTGACGGCCCTGCTACTGTTCGCAGTGGCATTCCTGATCGCGATGTTCAGCCGGATCGGCATGAAGACCGCCGCCGGTGAAACGACTGTCCCGCCCAACTGGCCAAAGCTCGGCTATGTGGTGGACAGTTCAGCCACTGACATCCATTTCGATCCTGATATCCGCAGCATCAAGGGCGCGGTTCTGAAGGTCGGTGAACATACCAGCAAGACCGGCGGACGTCACGAGGAAACGCTCTGGCAGATCCACTTCAACCACCCGGATCCGCCGGAACAGCTGCTGCAGGTGACGGACCAGCAGTTGACGGCCGCCGGCTGGAAGGCCCGTGGCGGCAGGACAATGGAACACTTCGCGATGACCGGCCTGCTGGACAACAGCTGGGAGGATCCCAGCGGTGACTACAGGCTGATGCTGCGCTACTGGAGCAAGCCACCGGGGCAGTATGGCAACGCCGCCCAGCCCCAGCACTGGCATGTTACGATCCAGAAGGACCCGTACTGAGGTTACTGGTTACAGGGTGCAGGTTGGAGCCGCGAAGCGCAGCTTCGCTGGCTTTGGTGATCGATGCACAGAGATTGCGCAGCTGCGGCTTTGCCTGCGCAACGCATCTCCCCAGATGCCTACTGCCACTAATCAAGTGGAAAGTCCAGCCCCTGCGGAACCGGGTGGCCATGCAGGCGGCACATCGCGGCGATCTGCCCGCGGTGCTGGAAGTTGTGCGTGATGATCCGCATCATCACATGGCGCGGCTGCAGCTCACGCTGCTTGCCGGGCCAGGCCATGAACATCGCAGGAGTTGCCAGCCATTGATCGTCAGCATTCTGCAGCATCGTCACAGTCTTCTCTGCCACTTCCGCCCGCCAGCCCAGCAGACCGTCGATCGTGGTTTGGTCCCGTTCATCCTCACTGGCATCGAATTCCTCGTGGCGGTATTCACCACGGATCACGCTGGACCAGTACTGCTCGGCCCCGATCACATGGTTGAACTGCTGCTGCAGGCTCGGGATGCCGAAACCTTCGAGCGGCTGCAGGAACTGCTCCGTTGCCAATGCCCGGCAGTGCTCGAGGTAGGTGACCAGGCCAGTGTGGGTTCGTTGGTGGAAGTCGATGAAATCAGCCGGTGAAACCATGCTCCCAAAGATAGCAGAGAGCAGAATCAGAAACAGAATCAGAAAGAGAAGCAGGTGTTGTTCAGAATGGAGGAATCTGCTTGCATAATCAATCCGATTACTGCTTCTGATTCTCTTCCTGATTCTGCTCCCTTACTGATTCTGTTTCTGCCAACTGCTTCTGGTTCAGCCCTTGACGACCTTGAAGACCTCACGCTTGCCGGTCTTCCACAGGCTGGTGTAGGCCTTCATCTCCGCCTTCAGCTCGTCAGAGATCTCCAGCTTGCCGCTGGCATAATCGGCCATGGTCTGCTCGTAATCCGCAAGGCTGGCATGCGTGCTCTCCATCACGACAGTGTTGAAGTCAGACACGAAGTCCGTCATCACACGGTAGTTGTCCTTGCCGGCGAACACGCGGCTCATCAGGTCGGCCAGCTTCGAGCCATGGCCGGGCTTTGCAATGAAAGTGTTTCGTACTACGTACATCGTAGAGCTCCTTGAGAATGTTTCTCACGGGGATAATACACCGCTTGGCTCCAGCTGTAACCCATTTTCGGCCGTGCAACAGGGACATGCTGGGACATGAACGCGCGGGAGGCCAGGCTGTCAGCCTGGCAATTGGAGGCCAGACGAAAGTCTGGCAACGAGCAATGAGTTCTGAGCAATGAGCCTGACTCTGATTGAGGTTATCTCGGTGACATCAGCACTCATTGCTCACTCTTCATGCTCATTGCTGCCTTCTGCCTACTGCCTCTCTTCCCCCTCACCAAGCTGTAGCCCGATCCAGACCATGTCCGTCATCGGCGCCGGATGTCCCAGCTGGCGGCACATGGCAACGATCTGGCCCTTGTGGTGGTAGGCATGCGTCATCAGGTGCAGCAGCATCTCAGCGGGGATCCCGGTGTTGAACCAGCCGTTGTCATTCACCTCGCGCTCGCTGTTCAATGCTTCATCACTTTCGCTTTCCAGCCAGCGCCGGGTGGCGGCCGCCACCTCCATCCTGTAGGCCTCCAGCTCAGGCGGGCTCTGCAGGTCCTCGGCGTGTTCCCAGTCATGGTCCGCACCACCGCCCTGGATCGCCTTGACCCAGAAGGCCTCCACATCCAGCATGTGGCAGAGCTGGGCCCGCACCGATGGCGCAGCGAAACCTTCCAGCGGCTGGCGGAACTTCTCCTGCGGCAGCGTGAGCACATGCTCCATCATCCGCCTCAGGCCCTCATGCGCCATTTCGTGATAGCGCAGCAGATCAATTGATGTAAACATGCGTTTAGTATAGCACGGGTGGTGCGACTTAAGTCACACTAACAGCAATGAGGGCTGAGTGATGAGCAATGAGCCTGAGTCTCTTCGTGGTAACCTCGGTTCAGGTCAGACTCATTGCTCACTCTTCACTCTTCATTGCTCATTGCTCCTGATGCTCTGTGAACGGCGGCTGCTCATGCAGCGGGTAGTCCAGGAAGGCGTAGGCCTCCGGCACCGGATGCTCCAGCGTGCGGCACATCGCGGCCAGCGTGCCCCGGTGGTGGAAGTAATGCGTTGCCACCCGCATCAGCACATGCACCGGGATCTGGACCTCCTTCACGCCAGGGTCGCAGAACACTTCGCGCGGCCGGACCAGCTCCTCCGGCGTCATCCCACTGATGTAGTCCACCGTCACGGCATACACCCGCTGGCGGTAGTCCTCCAGCGCGTCGATGTCGGAGAAGTTGGCAATCGTCCAGTCGTACTTCTCCTGCTCGGTGAATGTCTCGCCGTCGGCGAAGCGCCCGGTCAGCACCATCAGCCAGTACTGCTCGGCATTGATCATGTGGAACAGCTGGCCCTGCACCGAGGGAAAGCCGAAGCCGGGCAGGCGGCGGTGCAGCTCGTCATGGCTGAACCGGCGGCAGTGCTCGAGGATGTTCTTGTTGCCATGCTGGACCCGCTCCATGATGTCCAGCAGCGCTTCTGGTGTGTACATGGGGAAGAAGATAGCAGACAGCAGAGAGCAGGGGAGCAGGGGAGGTGCGCAACTTGCTTGCGCGCAAGCGGAGGTCTGGCGCGAGCCAGGCGCGGTACGGTGGCGCAAGCCGCACAACGGGTTTCGGGTGTCCGGTTTCGGGTTTCTCTCCAGCTGCTGAATTGACAATCCCACTCTTGGATTCGAAACACAGAGCCACAGAGATTTTTAGGAAGTGCAGGACCGGCGTCGCCCGGCGACGCCAGCACGCGAGCAGTGGCAACAGAGCATGGCGTTTCGCGAGGCAGATACTTCTTGATTCCGCTACCCCCTACAACCCAGATCCTGCATCCTCAATAGCCACCGGCCTGTTCGCCATTCCCGCCCGTGGATTTCGCCTGCGGCTCAATCCCTACCCGGAATGTCCGGCGGCATTGATTTATCTGGCACCTGCTACAAGTTTGCATCGAGTGCTTCAAGAAACTCAATAATGTTGCTTGCATTTCGTTCTCTTGCCAGATCGAGAGCTGTCCTGCCTTCACTGCTTGTCGCTCCCGTGTCAGCATCATTTGCTATGAGGAGCGTTACTAGTTCCAGACATTCTGCTTCAACGGCAAAATGTAGAGGCGTGTATTCAACGTCGGGACCAGGCCAATCTTCGCAGACGGCATTCACATCTGCACCGGCTTGAACCAGGATGCGTGCTGTCTCAACAAATCTGGCAGTTTCGGCCGGCGACCCTACCTCGTCGTCATAATCCCATGCCGGGCAATCAGCTCCGCATCTCATCATGCAGGCTTCATGGAGTGCTGTTGTGCTTGACATCCAGTTTGTATCGACTGGAACTCCATGCTGTAGAAGAATTGAAACGATATCTGCGTAGCCGTTGAATGCCGAATTGGCAAGCTCGTTCCACTTTCCCCAGCCGTTTTCATCATGGCAGGCAGCTACTGCCCCACAGCCGAGCAATTCCTTGACCGCTTCAACATTGTGATAATTAACTGCAACGGATATGAGCGGATATTGATCCATTGAGCCAAGGTTTGGATCTCCACCCTTGGAAAGATAAAGTCGCAGAAATTCTAGGTTTCCCTTGCCAATCGACTCAGCCAGCCAATCAAACTTTCGTTGCGCTGGCGTCTTCAATTGAGTTGCCACTGATTGAAGCCATCGACGAAACTGTAGATATGCATGTTTCCACATCTTCAATGTTCATCCCCTGATCCCCGGTCCCCGATACCAGGTCCCTGACCCTACATCCTCACAACCCCGAACTTCATATCCCCAATCGGAGCGTGCAAGCTCGCCGCGATGCCCAGCGCCAGCATCTTCCTTGTATCGCGCAGCCTGATGATGCCGTCGTCCCAGAGCCGAGCAGTGGAGTAGTAGGGGTTGCCCTCGCGCTCATAGGTGTCCAGCACCGGCTGCTTGAAGGTGGCTTCCTCCTCGGCAGACATCAGCGGCTGGCCGCTGCGTTCATTCTGTTCCTGCTTGACCTGGGCCAGCACGCCGGCGGCCTGCTCCCCACCCATTACCGAGATGCGGCTATTCGGCCACATCCACAGCATGCGCGGCCCGTAGGCCCGTCCGCACATGCCGTAGTTGCCTGCGCCGTAGCTGCCGCCGATCACCACCGTGAACTTCGGCACCTGCGCATTGGCAACGGCATGCACCATCTTCGCGCCGTCGCGCGCGATCCCGCCATGCTCGGCGGCGCGGCCCACCATGTAGCCGGTGATGTTCTGCAGAAAGATGAGGGGGACACGCCGCATGCAGCACATCTCGATGAAGTGCGTGGCCTTCAGCGCGCTTTCCGAGAACAGGATGCCCTGGTTGGCAAGGATGCCGACGTTGTAGCCCTCGATGCGGGCAAAGCCCGTGATCAGCGTGTCGCCATATTCGCGCTTGAATTCGTGGAAGCGGCTGCCGTCCACGATGCGCGCCAGCACTTCCTTCACATCATACGGCTTCTTCAGGTCCACCGGCACGATGCCGTACAGCTCCTCCGGGTCATGGCGCGGCTCCTCTGCGGCGATGCGCGACAGAGGCTGCGGGTCAGGCCGGTTGAGGTTGGCAACGATATCACGCAGGATGCGGATCGCCTGCGGGTCATCCTCAGCCAGCCGGTCAGCCACGCCACTGATGCGGGTATGCACCTCGCCACCGCCAAGCTCGAGTGCGGAAATCTCCTCCCCGGTGGCGGCCTTCACGAGCGGCGGCCCGGCGAGGAAGATCGTGCCGTTCTTCGTGATCACCGCCTCGTCCGACATCGCCGGGACGTAGGCCCCGCCCGCCGTGCATGAGCCGAGCACCGCGCTGATCTGCGGGATGTTGCGCGCGCTGAGCTGCGCCTGGTTGTAGAAGATACGCCCGAAGTCGTCCACGTCCGGGAAGACCTCGCTCTGCAGGGGCAGGAAGGCCCCGCCGCTGTCGACGAGGTAGACGCAGGGCAGGTGGTTCTCGAGCGCCACCTGCTGCGCGCGCAGGTGTTTCTTCACCGTCATCGGGTGGTAGGTCCCGCCCTTGACCGTGGCATCGTTGGCAACCACCACGCAGGTCACGCCGGAGATGACGCCGATGCCGGTCACGATCCCGGCGCTCGGCAGCCAGGTGTCGTACATCTCCCAGCCGGCCAACGTGGACAGCTCCATCCATGCCGTGCCGGGGTCCAGCAGCAGCGCCAGGCGTTCGCGTACGAACAGCTTGCCCTGGCTTTCATGGCGCTGGCGGTACTTCTCGCCGCCGCCTTCCTTGACCTGCGCGATGCGCTCATCGAGCTTGCGCTCGAGCGCAAGCTGGGCCTCGCGGTTGGCCCTGAATTCCTCAGAGTTGGTGTTGACCCTCGTGGACAGCAGTTCCATGGGGATTATTGTATTCGGAGGTCTGGCGCAAGCAGGCGCGGAGGTCTGGCGCTGGAGGTGCGGCGCGAGTCGCACAATGGAGCTCCGGCTTTAGCCGGGGCAGGAGACCTGATGTAGGTAAGGCAGAAGTCAGAAGGCAGTTAGTGGAATGCGAACACCCTGGACCGCCGAGTGCTTGCATGAGGCGGAAGGGGAATCCGGAGTGTAGGTCTTGGACCTACAAGGCCCTGTAGCTCTTGGAGCTACACTCCGCCAATCCGACCTTCGCGCAATGTCTCGCCCACTGCAAGCACCGGTCCATCCCAGAATGCCAGCACCAGCGCCGTCAGCACCACCAGCGATACTTCCGCCGTCCCTGCGTACTCCAGTGACACTGCTGTGATGCAGCACTTCAGCAGCGCAATCTGCCCGAACAGGAGTCCAAGCATCGCCACTCGCAGCAGGCGGGACTGCCAGCCGGATTGCGCCAGCGGGAGCTTTGGCAGCAAGAGCGTGATTGCCAGTGGCAGCAGCTGGAATTCAATGCCGTTCATCACTCCGCTGCCAAGGTATGCGCGGGTCACATGGATGAAGTACGGATCGGAAAGCACCAGCAGCAGCCAGCAGACGAGCGGCATCGCTGCACATAACAGGCTGACGACCAGACAGGACAGCCATACGCTGCGCTGAAAGCTGCTCCAGTGCTTCATGACAATGCTGACAATGCAAAGTGTATTAGGTAACAGGTACGGAGTGTTGGTCTTAGACCAACAGGGCCATGTAGCTCTAAGAGCTACACTCAGTTTCTTACACAGCTTCGTATGCGTTTACTTGATCCCTATCCCAGAATGCCAGCACTACGATAAGTGACAGAATTAGACCGTTCAGCATGGTCATGGAAAGTCCCGGCGTAGTGGGGAAACCGCCCGTAAACAGTATGAAGCCGTAGTAGATCACAACTGAAACCTGGAGTACCTGGCTGACCAGCATTCCGGGACTGACCAGTTGCCGCCATAGCAGTACGGCAAGCAGGATGTACAGCGGGAAGTTGGCAAGCACCAGTTCTGCCGGATTGCTGTCCACCCTTACGTTCCATGGCCCGTAGTCAAAGTGGCTGTAGGTGCTGGTGGCATACAGCTCCGCAAGCCGTGGCAGCAAGGGCAGGGCAATCGCCCAGCCGAGGATGCTGCCAAAGGCCACCCGCTGCATTGAGAATTCCAGCAATTGCTTTCCCATCAGAACAGTCTCGTTCTTAGAATCGACTTTGCCGGTACTGTGTATGCCCCCCAGAATGCGAAAGTTGTCAGCCAGAGAAGTAAGCTGGCGAACAGCCACAACAGCATAGCGTCTCCTGCTCCATGATAGGGAAACATGATGTAGTTGAAGCAATTGAGAAGGTGCAGCACTATGATGCTGACTCTGTTGAGTACCCACCTCGGGTCGCTGAGATAGCCTGCGATCAGGTTGAGCAGCAGCAGTACCAACCCGGTGAAGTTGAACAAGAGCAGCATGCCGTAGTCAAACCCGAAGTCGTGTATGCCGCCGAGATATTGCTGGCCCCAAGGAGAATAATGCAGCCACAACCAGAACCACAGCGGTGAAGCAAGGATGAACACACCCCAGCAGATCGTTGCCAGCCAGCTGATCCTCTGCATGGGTGTCCAGTACTTCATATAGCTGAGATTACCGGGAAGGATGATTTGTTACATTCCAGATGGTTTTGCTCCATCGTGCGGCGGCAAAGTGCCGCCGCTACAGTCCGTACTTCTCATTCTGTTTCTGTTTCTGTTTCTGTTTCTGCTTCTGCCTCATGCCTTCTGCCAACTGCCCACTGCCTACTGACAACTATTCCTCCAGCTCAAGCGGCGAGAGCGGGATGTCAAGCGCCTGGCAGAGCAGCTCGTCAATCTCGATGTAGCGGCTGAAGCTGTGCGCTGTCAGCTGTGGCTCGGCTGCTGCATCACCCTGCGCCTGCCCATGCCGGCCCAGCTCCTCGATCCGCAATGGTGCTGCCACGCCGCCCACTGCCTGCTGCTCCGCCGCACTGAGCGGGATCTTGTCAACCGTCTGGAACATCCCCATCGCCCAGGCACTGCGGTCAGTCACAACCGGCTGGCAGAGCAGGGTGTCAAGCTTGAAGTCCGGCAGCGATGTCATGTGTACGCTGCTCTCCCGGTAGAAGTGCAAAAGCATGCAGTCCGGCCCTACGCCGACATCGCTCGAGATTGACATCACCCGCCCGTAATGCCAGAAGCCCGGCACCGCCTGGTAGCAGAAGATCGCCCCCGGCTTCTGGAAGCGCAGGCTGGCAACGAGCTTCGTCATCGCCGTGCCGGCCACGCCCTCACGCCGCCTGAGCCGCTGCGGGTACAGCCGCCGGGCGATGTTGAACGGGCCGGTGCGCTCCCGGTTGGCGTAGAAGAACACCGCCTCGCGGGGCAGGCCGCAGCGCCGCAGGCTGGCCGTCAGCAGCCGCAGTGCATCCCGCTGCAGTCCCCGGTGCGTGCGGAAGAACACTGAGCCCCGCGGGCCGTCGGCACTGTCCAGCCGTCCGAGCCCGTTGAGCTGCAGCTGGCGGTTGCCAATCTGCGCCGCTGCATGGATCGCCGCCTCGCTGAATTCAACCTCGCTGCACTGCAACTCGATCGTGAAGCGCTCATGGGCCCGCCGGTCCACCCCGAATGTGCCCGCCTGCAACTGTCGGTAGATCGCCGGCTGGCGGATCCTCCAGTACCAGAACGGCTCGCGCTCATTGGCGTAGTCCGGCAGCACGAACTTCAGGTGCGGCGTCGGCGTGAAACGCTGCTCAATGCGCACCAGCATCCGCCGCCAGTCCGCATACTCTGGGTTATCCTGCCAGCGCAGCTCCAGTTCACTGTCCGTTGCCACCCTGAGCAGCGCGCGGCGGTAGTCATTGCGTGGCACCGCAGTGCAGTCGAATCTTTCGCGGTCCATCCACTGCCAGGCCTCACGCGGCATGCTGATCTTCTTCACGCGCACCGTGGTGTTGGCAGCCATCGTTGCACTGCAGACCGCCTCAATTGACAGCTCCAGCGGCAGGCGGCCCTCGCGGGCCAGCACCTGCTGCACCACCGCATCCGGATGCGCGCTGCCGGCGGCCAGCGCCGCAGTCCAGTGCAGCGCATGCTCATTCTCGAACGGGCCGATTCCCCAGCATTCCATCGGATCAATTATCCCAGCAGGCTAGAATTGCTCATCGAACTGCCGGAGCACGAAATCGTCCGCAGCGCCCGCCGCCGGCGCATCTCGCTTGAGGTACGCCACGACCGCCGGGTGATCCTGCGCCTGCCCAGCCACATCTCCGACGAGGAGGGCCAGCGCTTCCTCGCCAGCCGAGTGGACTGGGTGCTGCGCAGCCAGAACGAAATGCTCTCCCGCGAGCATGGCCGCTTGCCGGTACACATGGAGCAGGGCGGCAGTATGCCCTGGCTCGGCCGCGACTGCACAGTCGAGCTGCAGCCCGGCATCGAACCGATGGTCACTGAGGACAGCGTCATGTTGCTGCCGGCCCCCACCAATGCTTCGCCCGAGATGCAGCAGCACTGCATCCGGCTCGGCATCGACCGTCTGATCGATCGCGAGGCGATGCCCTTCATCGGCGCCCGCCTGCGGGAGCTGTCGGAGCGCACCGGCCTGCAGGGCACCACGCTCGTGCTGAAGGACTACCGCTCGCGCTGGGGTTCCTGCAGCAACACCGGCACGATCACCCTCAACCGCCGCCTGATGCTCTGCCGCCCGGAGGTGGTCGACTATGTGATCGTGCATGAGCTCTGCCACCTGCGCCACCTGAACCACGGCAAGCGCTTCTGGCAACTGGTGGAAAAGCACTGCCCGTCCTGGCGCCGCCAGCGCGACTGGCTGAAGGTGAACGCAACCCTGCTTGAGTTCTGATTTGCCTGTAAGATGGATAGGTGGACCGGCTGACCCCCTTGATTGCGCTCTGCCTCCTGCTGATTGCAGGCACGGGCTGCCAGCGCGGCACCACCGGGGGTTACGGGCAGGGGCCGGACGTGCTCTGGTCCTACCACCTCGGCAGCTCACGCGACCTGACCGCCGACTACATCGGTGACAACATCCTGATCGCCTCATCCACTTCATCGCTCGACTGGGTGGATGTACGCACCGGCAGCGCACGTTATTCCGTCAGCGACCCCAATATGTACAACAACGGACTGATGTGGTTCGCTTCGCCGGACGGGCAGGTCTACTACATGTTGCGAACCGGCTACAGCAGCTATACCCCCGGTGGCGGTCCTCCACCGGAAGTGCTGAACTGCCGCGACTCCGCCGGCAAGCTGCAGTGGGAGGTAAACATGCCGCCCGGGGACTACCTCAGCTCCACCGCCATCGCCGCCGACCGCATCTTCCTGATCCTCGACAGTGGCAACGTGATGGCTGTATCCCGCCAGGGTGAGATGCTCTGGTTCCGCGACCTGCATGCTGAACGGCTGACAGGTTTCGCGGCCTTCGTCAGCCGCCAGCTCGTCTACATTGACAAGGATGGCTACCTATCCGTCGCCGACATGGAGGGCGAACTGGTCTGGAAGTCGGATCATCCGATGGGTTACTTCTCCTCCACGCTGGAGCTGGAGGACGGTTCGCTGGCCCTGTACGACTACCCGCTGGTGCTGCGCTACTACAACCAGCAGGGTGAACTGCTGTGGCGCGCGGACTTTGACGACTATCGCCCGGATGCCAAGGGGCTGACCGGTGGGGACATGGTGAGCCAGTTCAATGTTGACCGCATGTTCGATGCCCTGCCGGGCAACGGCTGTGCAGTGGCCCATCCCGATGGCGCCATCAGCGCCTACGACTCGGCGGGCAAGCTGCTGTGGCGCAGCCAGCCGACGGGCACGGCGCAGCTGATCTGCAGTGATGAACATGGCAACGTGTTCGGCTCAGTGCGCGGTGGCAGCCTGAATGCCTATGATGCAATCGGCCGGCTGGTCTGGGTCGAGGACGGGCTCGGCCTGCTCAACAGTGCTCCGAGCACTGACGGGCTGGGGCAGGTCTTCATCGAGACGGACAGCACCTTGTTCTGCCTGCGGCCGCGCATTCCGGAAATCAAATGAAAATGGCTCTCAATTGAAATAACGTGAATAAAATCACGATATAGTAGCGCGTCATGCAGAACGGTAAGCACAGGGTAGTGATCGTCGGGGCCGGCTTCGGCGGGCTGTACGCCGCCAAGGCGCTGCGTCATGCGGACATCGACCTGACGATCGTCGACCGGCGCAACTTCCACCTGTTCCAGCCCCTGCTGTACCAGGTCGCCACCGGCGTGCTGTCACCCGCCAACATCGCCGCCCCGGTGCGTGCCATCCTCAAGCGCAACCGCAACACGCGCACGCTGCTTGGTGAGGTGACCGGCGTTGACATAGAGCGCAGCCGCCTGAACCTTAAGGAAGGGGCGATCGAGTTTGACAGCCTGATCCTCGCGCCGGGCAGTGAGACCAGCTACTTTGGCAACGACGGCTGGGCTGAGATCGCCCCCGGGCTGAAGACCGTTGAGGATGCCACCCGCATCCGGGCCCGCATCCTTGCCGCCTTCGAACAGGCTGAGCTGGAGCAGGTGCCGGACCGCATCCGCCGACTGCTGACCTTCGTCGTTGCTGGCGGCGGGCCAACTGGTGTCGAGCTGGCCGGGGCGATTGCCGAAATCGCACGCCACACCCTGACCCATGAGTTCCGTACGATCACACCCGCCGATTCCCGCATCCTGCTGGTGCAGGGCGGGGAGCGCCTGCTGCAGGGATACCCGGAGGAATTGTCAGCGAATGCCCAGCGTTCGCTGGAGAAGCTCGGCGTGGAGATCCTGCTGAAGCACAAGGCCGTGGATGTCAGCGAGCGTGGGGCACTGATCCGAAATGAAGCGGGCGAGGAGCAGTTCGTGGAATCCGCCAACATCCTCTGGGCCACGGGCGTGAAGGCATCCCCGCTTGGAGCCGCGCTGCGTGATGCCACCGGCTGTGAACTGGACCGGGCAGGGCGGGTTAAGGTGCTGCCGGACTGCAGCATCGCGGGCCATCCGAACATCTTCGTGGTTGGCGACATGGCCAGCCTCGATGACGCACAGGGCAGGCCGCTGCCCGGCGTGGCGCAGGTGGCGATGCAGCAGGCAGCCTTCGCCGGCCGGCTGGTCGTCGATCGCGTGAAGGGCCGAGCAACGAATGGCAGGAAGTTCAGTTACCGTGACCGTGGCAGCATGGCAACCATCGGACGCGCCAGTGCGGTGGCCGACCTTGGCAGCATGAAACTGACCGGCATGCCGGGCTGGCTTGCCTGGCTGTTCATCCACCTGATGTACATCGTGGAATATGACAACCGCGTGCTGGTGCTCTTCCAGTGGTGCTGGTACTACCTGACCTGGAACCGCAGTGCGCGCCTGATCACGAATCCTGAGGAGGCCAAGCTGTAAGCTTGGCAAACAAGGTTGTAGTTTGGAGTTTGGAGTTTGGAAAAGCGGCACGCTGCGTTTCTACCGGCTGCTTGGTACACCAATCGGAGGCCAGATCCATGGTCTGGCAGGTGCTCAGGGCCATGCCCTGAAATTCCCATAACTCCACTACTGCCTGCTGTAACATTGTTTCGTGACTTCCACGCATTGCTTTCTGATGCAGCTTATCCCAGTGTTGATTCTGGCGTCCATGCTTAGCTGCTCACCAATGCTTGCCCATGCGCAGGACGGCGAAGCGGCTGGTCTGGATGCGGACGCAAGAGCAATGATCGCTAAGAAGAATTTCTCTGTTGTAGTCACGGCAATGTACAAATACTACAACGAGCATGGGAGTAACTATCCACACTCACTTTGTCAACTTGTGGACTGTGGCTACCTGCAGGAAATGCCTGTAAATCCCTATACCGGCAAGCCCGTCAGGCAGGTTAGGATCGGGGAGTTGCCAAACGCAGGTGAATTGTCACTGTTGCTTGGCAGGACTCGTTTCCTCGATTCCGCCGGCAATGTGCAATCCACACAATCAGAGATGTTCCTGCTGGGCTATGTCGACTCGCAGTACAGCAAGAGAAAGGGCATGCTCCGCATGAACTGGAATCAGATGATTGCAGGACCGGAGTTTGCTTTGCAGCTGCCAGCGGAAATCAACAGTTCCCTGCGAATGGCCTGGGGTGGAATCAGCTATCCCTGCTATGGATATGTTGGCCCGTATCAAGTTGAGTTTGATTCAATAGAGGAAGTGCTGCTGCGGGATGGATACAGTTTGCCAATCCAGGTCCAACAATTTTGCGACGACTAGGCCCCCGGCCAGCGCCCTGCGTCCTTTCCAAACTCCCACCTCCAACCTCCAAACTCCCACCTCCAACCTCCAACCTCCAAACTCCCACCTCCAACCTCCAAACTCCAAACTCCACCCTCATCCACTATCATCTTCCCCATGCATCTGCCCTGCGGCCTGACCCGCAAGATCATGATCGGCTTCGCCATCGCCTGGGGACTGGTCTCGGTCTACTGCATATACATCCTGATTGAATGGACCATTGCCTACAACGCCCGCTGATCGCCCCCGCACCAGCAGCTTCTGACCCCCTGTAACATCCTTGCCCCCCTGTTAATCCTTTCTCTGTGGGACGGTTCACATTTACTGGGCGGGACTTTGCCGTGATCCTCGGGACATTTGCTGCCCTGATCCTTGCCTACGGAGTGATTCAGGTCGGCATCTTCCTTGTCGAGGTCAGAAAGTACTATGCCATCGAAGCTGCAAGGACTCCCAATGATCTCGCGGTTGACAACACAAACAGGATCTGGGGCGCACTGCTGACATACGAACATGAAAATCCTAACCAGCTTCCCGAAACACTTGATGAGCTCGTTGCCAGTGGAAATTTGCGCTCGGTGCCCCTCAACCCATTCAGCGGCAAACCCGTGAAGCGGATGAGGCTTGATGAAAAGCCGGTTCCCGGCGACATCTGCTACATCACTGGTTCCGCTGAGTATGGTCGGAGGGATGGAAAGGAAGTCAATCCAGAGCGGATTTTTGTTATTGTTGGCTATGGCGACCCGGATGGCGAATACTACAAGTATGCATCCGGAAGGCACATGACATGGAACGAGTCCCTGCGAGGAAATGATGTGAGGTTGCCTGATGAATGGGATTGCTATGTTGTTTACATTGAGGGCGAACTTGGAGGAATTGGTCCCTGCAAACTGAACGAGGAATGGTATTACAGGAGCCAGTCCATTGAAGAAGCGATGTTGAACGAGGGCTATGAACTTCCCATCAAGGCTATTGTCAACGATTCCGGTCAATCCAGCTAATGTCCAGATTTGCATTCACGAAGCGGGACTACCTTGTGCTCTTCGGCATAGCCTGGGCTGTCGTCCTGCTGTACTGCTTCTACCTGATTGGCGCGAAGGCGATGGACTTGCGCCGCAAGGCGATCATCGATGCCAACCGCACTCGAAATGACATCGTGATTGACAACACATACGAGATTATGCATGCACTTACGAGATACAAAGTGGACCACGCTGGCAACGGACCACCCAGTCTGGACAAGATCCTGGGAACTCGTTACCTGAGGAAAATGCCAACGAATCCCTACACCGCTCAGCCAGTCAGGCTGGTGCGGATGGGGGAAAGGAAATGCGAGGGCGAGCTGACATTCATGAAGGGGAGCTCCTACATCGGAAATGTCTCCACTTCTGAGCTAAATCGGAATGATGACTTATTGATCATCGCCTATGGGAATCGCGAGGAGGGATTCATTAAGTACGCGGACTGGCGATTCTTTCCTGAAGGAAATGAACTCTGGTCGGATGAGTTGGCAAGCAAGCTGGTCTGGATCACCGGGGGCCTGGCGGTCGGCGGCAAGACCATGGGTGGGGGAGCTTACTGGTACCGTGACAGCGATGAAGAAATCTACACTGCCAACGGCTATACCCTGCCAATCCAGATGGAGAAGGAAGCTTTTCCCGGTGATGACCAGTGAGCAAGAAATTGAAGTCCGCGCTGACTGGCCTGCTGCTGTTTGCCAGCGCTGCACTGCTCGGATACTACGGGCTTCGCTGGTATAACAACCGGTTGATGCTAAATAGGCATGATTCACAGCAGGCCGCCATGTTGCTTGAACAGCGCACTGAAAATGACATTGTTGTTGACAACGCACAGCTTATTCTGCAGGCCATGTATGATTATGCGAGGGATCATGACTGGGTTTACTCGCGTAGTCTGGAAGAGCTGGTAGACGAACATTACTTGAGCAGCATTCCTGTTAATCCATTTACTGGCCAACCTACGGAATTGATCAGAGTCGGGGATATGCCCAATGCCGGAAACTTGAGCATTGTGTTTGGAGAATCGGGAGCCAGGGATGACAGTGGAAACATTGTGGAACGGAATGATGCCACATGGCTGATTGGCTACGGAGATCCCGCGCTTGGCTTCAATCTGCATCCACGGCATGTAGCAGGTCAGGAATGGGATGAACCATCGATTGAGGAAGCATTGCGAAGAACTATCATTTTTCTAGACGGCGATTTGCTGGTCACCAGCGTGCGTAGGATGGATGGTAATCACTATTGGAGGGATTCACTCGAAACCGTATTAAGGAAGAACGGCTATACCCTGCCAATCAAGATGGATGCCGGGGAAGCGGCTGGGAAGTAGATTCCGATTGACCAGAAAATCTTCGTGCTCTCTGTGTGCTCTGTGGTTAGTCTTCCCCTGTGCCCTTGTCTCGCAACCGCTGAAACGTGTAGCTCACATTGTGCGACTCGCGTCTCTGTTACCTCCGCGCATCCCCCATCCCTCATCCCACATCCCTCCGGTCCCTGCTCCCTGTGAAATCGACCGCGGCAGGATTCGAACCTGCGACCTACAGCTCCGGAGGCTGTCGCTCTATCCCCTGAGCTACGCGGCCATGGGGGGATTATGTTACCACGCCAGGCCGCTGCCTGCATGCGCAGGCATACAGCTCAGTGCTTCAGGTCAGTCTCATTCTTCGCCGAGATTCCGATCAGCGGGCTGGTGTCCAGCGGGCGGTCGATGTAGATCCCGCTTGCGTCCGCATGCAGGTCCAGCCGGCGCGGCTGCTCCAGCCGGTTGCCCCAGCCGTCAAAGATCACACTGATCTCCGGCAGGCTGAGCGCTTCGCTGTTCACCCGGCTGACCACGCCGATCTCGCGGTTGCTCAGCAAGACGAAGGTGCCCACCGGGAAGCGGCCGATGCCCTGCAGGAAGTGGTTCACGAGCTTGTTGTTGAAGTGCGTGCCGCTGCCTCGGATCAGGATCGAGACCGCCCGGTGGAAGTCCATCTTCGACCGGTAGCAGCGGTCCGTCGTCACCGCATCAAACACGTCGCAGATGCTGGCCAGCATGTCGAACAGGCTCAGCTCGTTCTCACGCAGCTGGCGCAAGTAGCCAGTGCCGTTCACGCGCTCGTGGTGGTTCAGCACCACCTCCAGGCACAGCTTTGGCACATCAAGCGAGCCATCCAGCAGTTCCACACCGTAGCGCACATGCTTGCGCATCTGGTCGAATTCCTGCTCTGAGAGCGGCCCCGGCTTGTTGAGGATCTCCAGCGGCACCCGGCTCTTGCCGATGTCATGCAGCAGGAGCGAGATGCCGAGGTCCAGCAGCTGCTGTTCACTGTCTGTGTAGTTACGGAACAGCGCGATGCCCAGCACGCAGACGTTAACGCTATGGAAGTAGGTGTAGTCGTCATAGCTGCGCAGGTCGTGCAGCTTGAAGGCCGTGCTTTCCAGTGACTGCGCGCGGCGGATCAAGTCGCTGGCGACATCCGCGGCGGCATTCAGGTCGACCTTGGACAGGAAGCGACTGCTTTCGAAGAGCTGCCTGACCTTGCGCGTCGCCATCCCGCGCACTTCCTGGGACAGGTCCTCCTGCACCCCGGCTTCCAGCGCCAGCTCAGCGCGGAAGGGGATGATGTTCGCACGGATGGCCTGCTCGATGTCCTTATCAGGCAGGCAGAGCTGCCCGCCGCCCTTGCTGAAGCGCACCCGCTCAGGGTCAGTGCGCCGCAGCTTGCTGATCAGGGCCTCACTGATCGTGCTGCCGGAGGTGGCAACGGCCTGGCTGCCGATGTAGATGTCGAGCGCCAGCGCCTTGCCCTCATAGCGGGACAGTTCCTCGATCTGCTGCTCGATGTTCAGGACATCGGTAACCTTGTCCATACAACCACCGGTGTATTGCTAAAATCAGCCACCAGATGCAGCGCCAGTTCCACGTGCTCACCGGTCCGACTGCCGCCGGCAAGACAGGCTTCCTGCTTGGGCACCTGCCTGCGGGCAGCGCAGTGGTGGTCTCAGCCGACTCCCGGCAGGTGTTTCGCCTGATGGACATCGGCACCGGCAAGCCAACTCGCGACGAACTGGACCTGCTTCCACATTATGGCCTCGACGTTCTGGAACTGGGTACAAAATTCAGTGTGTACCAATTCTTGATCTGCCTTGCCGGCTGGCTGGCGGAGCTTGCCGATGACCCGCGACAGGTCTGGATCTGCGGCGGAACCGGTCTCTACATCCACGCGCTGCTGGAACGAATGACGCTCGGGGCTCCGCCGCGCCAGCAGCTGCGGCTGGCACTGTCTGCCGCTATCAGCGAGCGCTCAGCCCATTACTGGAGCGAAGCCCTGCATCTCAGCCCGGCTGACCCGCATAACCCCGTGCGCGTGGTGCGCGCCGCAGAAGCGGCCTGCGTGGATCACCTGGCAATGCAGCGGATCTACGCGCAGCTCGGGCTGGATCCCGTAGTAGACGACGCCGGCAATGCCGTTGAGCAGGAACGTTTCCTCGCCGCAATGCAGGTGCTGGACCATTGGCAATGCGCGGGCCTGGCGGTGCTGGATCCCGGCCATGCCGAATTGCTCAGCCGGATCTCATTGCGCGTGCGCCGGATGTTCGAGCAGGGACTGCCTGAGGAAGTGCAGGTCATCAGGGACGCCGGAT
The DNA here is from genome assembly GCA_022646745.1 of Planctomycetales bacterium. Lineage (GTDB taxonomy): Bacteria > 4484-113 > 4484-113 > 4484-113 > JAFGCY01 > JAHEFU01. Next base: position 2,964,439 of record CP060262.1, read on the forward strand.
ATGGCGATGTGGATGAAGTTGCCAACGGGATCGCCTACCGGGAGGCCGGCCAGCTGCTGGACGGGGAACTCTCCTATGAAGTGGCAGTGGAGCAGGCCATCATCCGCACCCGGCAGTATGCCAAGCGGCAGCGCACATACTGCCGCGGACGGGGATGGCAGTTCATGGATGATGCTGAACTGCTGGCCTGGTTCAACGGCCTGCAGCGCAGCTAGATCTCGTCAATCATGCCGAACAGGTAGGCGATCGAGCGGCGCGTGCGGCCCTTGCGCTCCACCTTGGTCTCGCTGAACTTCTGCGGGATCTGCTGCCAGAAGCGGATCGGCCTCAGCAGCAGCGATGCCGCTGACAGCGCCACCACGTACAGGAACAGCAGCAGCAACAGGTTGTACTCGCTGGGCTGGATGCCGGCCACACTGCGGGCGATCATCACCCAGCCGCCGATCACGCCGATGATGATGATCCAGATCAATAGCCACCACAGCATGCGCCATGAGCTGATCCGCTCGCGGTATCCGCTATGGATCTCGCTGTACTCACCGAACAGCGCACCGTCCATCTCCACCCGCTTCTGTTCCTCGGCGATGAACAGCAGTGAGCAGAGGATCTCGTCGCCGGGGCCGAGCCTGTCGAACTCGATGGTGCACCACACGTCATTCTCGCGGAATTGCGGGTTGAGCACCACCTTGGCCTTCTCGCTTATCAGCTTGTTGAAGCCGATGTAGCGGCAACCTTCCGCGCCGACCACCAGCTGGCGCTTCTCCGGTGCATCCGAACTGGAAATGTCCAGCTTGCCGGTGTTCTTGATCACTAGGTAGGTGGCCCACATGTGAGCCGGCTCGTGGCCCTTGTAGCTGACCTTGAGCGGGATGTTGCGGTTGCTGAACTCGGAGATGTCGATGTAGCTCGTGTGCATGTCCCAGGTCAGGTGCCGCCCGGTGCGGATGTTGCGGCCGAAGCGCACAAGCGTCCAGATCAGCACGACCGACACGGTCAGTCCGTAGATCACCAGCCAGAAGAGGACTCCGGCCCCTTCATAGAGGATATTGTTTTGCAGCAGTGCGAGTAACATCATTTATCCAGCGTTGTCCGCCCGTAATTGTAGCAACTAGCGGCGCAGTTCAACGGGAAGTAGCGTATTGGGCTCGGTGAACATCTCAAAACGCTTGGCGCCCTCCGGCGCGATCCCGGCATTGATGCCGATCATCTCACCCGGCACGGCTCCCAGCTCATTGAACAGTTCGCAGTCCAGCGTCAGCTTCACGGTAACGCGGCCGCTGTCGCCGTCGAGCCAGCTTTCCAGCAACTCGACCCCCTTGAAGGGCGCAGCATCGAGGAAAGCACGGTCCTCTGACGGATGCTCAATGCTCTCCGGGCAGATGTTGCGTGCAGCCTGCTCGATGCCTTCCTTGTTGATCACGAAACGGTAATTGTCATTGCCGACGAACCAGCCATTGTTGTCAAGGTCCAGCATCAGCTTGAAGCGCCTGCCGGCTTCCCACTCAAGCGCGGAGGTGGACAGCCAGATCTCAAGCTTCTGCTCCAGTGTGTATTGCAGTTCAACGGAGAACGCGTCATCCGCACCGGCTGGTCCACAGTCAATGACCCCGGTGCTGCCTGATTCCGCGGAAGGGATGCTGTCGAAATCAGCGACGCAGGGGTAGGGGTCCTCCCCATCCAGCAGGCCATCACCGTCGGTGTCCGGATCCTCAGGGTCCTGCATCTTCATGTGCCCACTCAGCACTTCACCATGTCCCTCACGGTTGCCATTGGATGCCAGCAGTTCAGTGCGGTCGTCGACACCATCACCATCCGTGTCCGCATTTGAGTCATCCGGGTCGGTGTACGGCTCGAAGAAGTAGTCAAACGGCATCTCAGTATTGTGGAAGAACGGCGTCTCCAGCGGGATGAAGTCGCCGTCATCGTCGGTGAACTCCTTCATCTGGCCCCAGTTAAGGTCCTCCCAGTCGGATTCGCGGATGCGGCGCAGGATGAATGAGTTGGCATCAAAGTGCTCGCCGAAGCGCGCAGTGTTTGACAACTCGGGAGCCAGGTGGTTGAACCACAGCTCAGGATGCCCGCTCTGCTCGAACAGGCTGTCCAGCTGGTGGCCGAACTCATGCACCATCAGCCAGTCGCTGCCGCAGTAGTGTCCGCGGGGAGGAGCGGCATACCAGGACCAGCCACACTGGCCGGTCTCGGCATCCGCACCCCAGGTGAATCCGCCACCGCCCGCCACGCGCTCCATGTGCCTGGTCTCCGGGTTGTACTGGAACAGTCGGTAGATCTGAAACAGTCCGTCGTAGTTGTAGCGGTCGTCACCATAGGCCGGATGGTCCACCGGCGAATGGTAGGGCGCTTCCTCATTGGCAATCGTCGAGCGCAGCACTGGCTCGTTTATGAATTCCCAGTCGTAGTTGATGATGCAGTTGAAGCGGGAGTTGCGCCAGTAGAACAGCCGGCCCTCATCCATCTGGTCGACGGCATCAGACATCTCCCAGATGCCGTGCTCCGCGAACAGTTCGCCCTGCGCCTTCAGGTCCGCCATCCAGTCAAAGCCATCCGGCATGGCGGGATTGCCATCCTCATCCGGGAAGTCATTGATCACCGCATGGTAGTAGTAGACCTTGGTGCTCAGTTCGCGGTACCGGGTGTCTGGCTGGCCCACGAAGCTCTGCGGCTGCTCGGCCGCCACTGCGGTGGAAAGGCAAAGCAGCATGATGGCGACGGTCGTGAGAAATGTGCGCATTTGATTATTTTAGAACCATGCCAGGATGGGACGTAGGGCAGGGCTTCCATGCCCTGCCGATACTGGCAGCACGCGCAGGTGCTGCCCTACATCCGAAACCTGCAACCTGAAACCAGATTCCCGCCCTCTGCTCAGCTACAATACCTGCGATGTCCACTCAGCTCAGGCTTGCACTAGCCTTATTCGCCGCCCTGCTGCACTGCAGCCCGGCCCTTGCCTTCGAGTACAAGGTCGCCTCCGATGACACCCGCCAGGTGGCGGAAGGCGTGACCTACCACCACTACAAGCTCGACACGAACCGTGGCAGCATGTTCATCCACACCGTGGCGATCGACCCGCTGGCCAGCTATGCGCTGATGCCGGTGATTGCCAATGACAAGCTGAATTCCGTGGCCCCGGTGAAGAAGCTGGCAGAGGGCGTGGACGCCGTGGCCGCCATCAACGGCGGCTTCTTCGATACCGGCAAGACCCGCCTGCCTGTCGGCCTGGTCAAGATCAAGCGCCGCATCGTGTTCGAGCAGTTCCTCAACCGTGCTGTGCTTGGCATCGATGAGCATGGCCAGCTGGACATGGACCGCTTCAACCTGCACAGTTACGTCTACATCCCTGCGATCGACTTCTCCCAGCAGATCCATGGCTACAACCGCAAGCGCAAGGAGAATGAGCTGATCGTCTACACGCCGGAGTTCGGCAAGACCACGCGCACCAATGAATGGGGTGTGGAGATCGTGCTGCACCGCATCAGCCCGGACCGCGTGGACAAGCCATTCATCCTGCTGGAACCCGACCGCTACATCATCACTGGTGTCAACCACCAGGACACGGCGATCCCGCCGGACGGCGTGGTGCTTTCAATCCACCGCCCCGCGCTGGAGCAGCTTGAGTGGCTGAAGCAGGTCTATCCCGGCATGGAGATGCAGCTCAAGAGCAATGTGCCGGCAGGCTGGGAGAGCTATCCCTACCTGCTGGGTGGCGGTCCGTTGCTGCTCAAGGATGGCAAGGACGTGCTGGATCCGAAGGCTGAGAAGTTCGGCAACTACTTCAGCCGCCCGAATGCCCGCACCGCGGTGGCGCGTACCCTGGAAGGGGAGAGCTACATCATCGTCGTGGACCGCGCGGGCGGCAGCCAGGGTGCGACCTGGGAGGAGTTGACGGGCATCTGCCGCGACCTGCTTGGATGCAACCAGGCGATGGGCTTTGATGGAGGGGGCTCATCCACAATGTTCCTCGGGGATGAGATTGTCAATGCACCGGCCGGGGGTGGGGTGCGGGATGTTGCCAATATCCTGGCGGTGGTGCCCTTCGAGAGCTTCATCTGAGACGGCGGCATTGCTGCCACCGTCCCAGTATGATTCGCTGTCAGGCTGTTACTTCTTGTCGTCGTCCATGCCGTCACCGGTGAACTCACAGAAAAGCACTCCCGGAGCCTGGCTCTGGATGCCGGTGTCATAGTCCAGCTCATCATTGATATCCATTCCAAGGCGGTACATGTCAGTGGCAAAATCGCTGCCGTTGTACATTTCCCCGAAGCTGAGCGTGGTGGTCACGTTGTCGAAGCTGTAGCTGGCGGCAAACATGTCCCAGGCGGCGGCAATCTGGGCCCCGCTCGGAGCCGTGCTCACGACACGCTCAGACTGGTCAAGGCTGCTGCTGGAGCTGCAGCCGAAGATTGAAATGGCCATTACGAAGCAGGCGAAAAAACAGAAAAGACGGTTCATTTGATTCCTCCATAAAGGTGTTGATAATGTACTGACAGTCGTTTTGTAGTACAGGTCAATTATACAATTTTGTTGATATTTGGTGTGTATATCATGTGGAGAGTTGGGGATAAAATCAGAAAAGAAAGGTTAAACTTGCCAATAGTTAGCATTTATTAATAAATTATCGGGCAGTTCAATGTGCTGTGTGGGTAACTTGTGTGTAAGTGGACAAGGGCAGAGACCAGAACCATGGATATGTCAAATCCCTGACATAAAACCATGACTAACACTCTAATGGGTTACTCAAAAGGGGATATGTGTGAAAACTTATCCGCCAGCCTGCTGCATGTCGCCCAGGGCCTTGCTGTCATCACGCACTCGATTGAAGCCCAGCCTGGCCAGGTTTTCAATGAAGGCTTCTGAACCGAAGTCCGGCATCGTGCGGCCGGCATAGTCGTAATCGACCGGCACATCCCGTTTCACGGTCACCAGATCCCGGAACAGGAAGACCTCATCCTTTGCCGGCTCCAGCTTCTTGCGCAGTCCGTCCGGCTTGATGAAGTCGATGTTGCTGTAGATCGCCTCCAGTTTGCCGTGCTGGGCCACCAGCTTGGCGGCCGTTTTCTCGCCGACGCCGGGCACTCCAGGGATGTTGTCCGAGGGGTCGCCCATCAGCGCCTTGAAGTCCACGAAACGCTCAACCGGGAAGCCGTATTTTCCCTCGAACGCCGCGAGGTCCATCTCGTTGACTGCCCCCATCTTGCCCGGCATCAGCAGCTGGGTGTTGCCATCCAGCAGCTGCAGCAGGTCCTTGTCACTGGTCAGCACACTGACCCGGTTGCCGGCCTGCTGCGCTTCCGCTGCAATCGTAGCAATGATGTCATCCGCCTCGAATCCCTTCATCGAATACACCGGTGCCCCGGTCAGTTGTGCCATCTCGATCGTCAGCCCGAACTGCGGACGCAGGTCATCCGGCGGCTCAGGCCGGTTGGCCTTGTAAAGCCCGTACATGTCATTGCGGAATGTCTTGGACCCTGCATCAAACACGATCGCGCAGTCAGACACCTTGTTGTCCTTGAAGATCTTCAGCAGCAGGCGCAGCACGCCGAACACGGCGTTGACCGGGACGCCCTCGGGCGTCGTCATGTCGCCCTTGATGCTGAAATAGGCGCGGAATATCAGCCCCGTGCCGTCGATGAGCAGGATGTGCCTAGACATGAGCGCATGATAGCATCCAGCCCGGCGGGCTCCCGCCGCATTCCACCCCACACCTGACGGTTATAATTGGCAGGTGATCTATGAAATCGTGAAGGTGCCCGCCAAGATCCTGCGCCGCCAGTGCAAGCGCATTACTGCTGCCGACGGCATGGACCTGCTCGCGCTGTGGCATGACATGTCCGAAACGATGCAGGAGGCCCACGGGGTCGGCCTGGCTGCGCCGCAGATTGACAAGGGTATCCGCTTCCTGGTGGCCCATGATGTCGAGACCGGCGAGACTCATCCCTTCGTCAATCCGGAGATCGTCGCCGTCAGCGAGGAGGAGGAAGTGCTCAGCGAGGGCTGCCTCTCTATCCCTGGCCTGCGCGGTGACATCTCGCGCCACCTCGGCATCATCATGCGCTTCCAGGACCTCGAGTTCAGGCAGCATGAGGCCGAGTTCCAGGGCTTTTTCGCCCGCGTGCTGCAGCACGAGGTGGACCACCTGAACGGCATCCTGATCAGTGACCGTGCTATCAACGGCATGCATGAGGACACCGATGAGGATGATGAGGAACAGGAAGACGGGGCAGGGCAGATCTGATGCCCGATGACGGCCCGCGCATGATGAACCTCTCCGCCCTGCGCGGGGACAGCGAGTTCAATTCGCTGCGTCCCCAGCGCTTTGCGGACTTCGCCGGCCAGAAGCAGGTTGTTGACAACCTGTCAGTGATGATCGACGCCGCCCGCATCCGCCAGGAGCCTGTTGAGCACATCCTGTTCAGCGGACCGCCGGGGCTCGGCAAGACAACCCTTGCACACCTGATCGCCAACGAGATGCAGACCACGCTCGTTGCCAGCAGTGGCCCGCTGATGGACAAGCCGGGCGACCTGGTGGCGATCCTCTCCAGCCTGTCCACCGGACAGGTGTTCTTCCTCGATGAGATCCACCGCCTGCCGCGCACCGTGGAGGAGACGCTCTACAGCGCGATGGAGGACTTCAAGGTGGACATCGTGACCGGCAGCGGCCCGGGGGCACGGACGATCACCCTGCCGCTGGAGCGCTTCACGCTGGTCGGTGCCACCACGCGCTCCGGCATGCTGAGTGCCCCGCTGCGCGACCGTTTCGGCGGCCAGTTCCACCTAGAGTTCTACACTCCGGAGGAACTGGCAACCATCATCAGCCGAGCCACCGCCGGGATGGAGCTCGAGATTGACGACAAGGCCCGGCTGTTCCTCGCGGCCCACAGCCGTGGCACGCCGCGCATCGCCCTGCGCCTGCTGCGCCGTGTGCGCGACTTCGTGCAGGTCAGCGGCGAGGTGCGCATCACTGAGCAGAGTGCCCGTGACGCCCTGGAGCGCATCGGCATCGGCGCGCTCGGCCTCGACAGGATGGACCGCGAGATCCTGGTTGCCATCATCCAGCGCTTCAGCGGCGGGCCGGTCGGGCTCGAGACGCTGTCAGCGGTGTTCCATGAGGAGAAGGATGTGCTGGCCGAGGTGCATGAGCCCTACATGCTAAAGCTCGGGCTGCTGGCCCGCACTCCGCGGGGAAGGGTGGCAACTGCGCGGGCCTACGAGTACCTCGGGCTGGTAGTGCCGAAGGACCTGCCGGCAGCTCCGCTGTTTGACGACGAGTCCGGAGACTAGACCGTCCCGCCTTCGCCTTCGTCATGCCCGTCATCCGGCTCCGGATCGGGGCGGAATTCCCAGCGGCGCAGCAGCCATTCACCGTTCTGGCGCTCGAACTGCAGGTAATCGTTGTCAGTCGCCACCCGTACCTCAGGCGGCACGATGTCAGGCATCTGCGAGGTGTAGTCACTGGTGCAGTGCGCCGTGGCGATGTCGCCGTCCAGTTCCAGGCCGACCATCACCAGCTCGAACTGGATGTTGGCATTGTCCTCGAACACCTTGGCCCAGAAGTTGCGGAAGGAGCCGACTCCTTCGCCGGTCCATTCGCTGGAGTAGCGCACCGCAACATTGTTGTCCATCGTGAACTGCTCGCTGATAGGCTGGCTGGCCAGGAACACGTCCTCGCCGTTGATGCCGGCCTCGATCAGGCGGATGTTGTGCTCCAGCACCGAGCGCACGTCCTCGATCTCCAGTGGAGCGCTGTAGCTGCTCGTGCAGCCGGCCGGCAGGATTGCCAGCAGGCCGAGCAGCATTGTTGTCTGTATCAGTCTCTTCATCAGAACCTGTGGGTAACTATAGCTTCTATGCGGTCGGAATTCGTGTAGCGTTCCGTGAAATCAAAGTTGTTGCCGCTGGCACCGGTGTAGCTCCAGCCCGAGTTGCTCTGCAGGATCAGCTGGTAGGTCCAGTTGGCATTCGTGTTGTAGGCCATGTTGATGTTCAGGCCGTGCTGGTCATTCTTCTGGAAACTCGTGGCCCGCCGCAGCAGGTTGCGCTCCCATTGCGCATTCAGGCGGAAGTTGCCCCCGGCGCCGCCCTGCATCTGGCCGCTGGTGAAGTCATACACAACGCGGGTCTGCAGGTTTTCCGTCGGAGTGTTGACCAGGTTCTGCGCATTGTAGGAGTCGTTGTAGCTCTGGGACATCTCCATGCTCAGGTTGGCGTTCTCACCCAGCCGGCTGCCGGCCCGGTAGCTGTACTTCGAGTATTCGGTGCGGTCCCGCCGGTTCGGTCCGACGAACTGCTTCTGCTGGTAGCCGAACTGGTAGCTGTTGCGGCCGCCTGGGGCGTTGTAGTTCAGGTTGCTCTCCAGTGTCGCCTCATCACGAGTGATCTCACGGGTTATGTTGTTGAAGTCGTTTTGCAGGTTATACAGCACCTGCACCTGGGTGCGCTTGTTAGGGCGGAAGCTCATCGTCAGGTTCTGGCGGGTCGTGCCTGAGCTGTTGTTTCCGTTGTCAAAATCCTGTAGGTTGTTGACATACACCAGTACCAGCTCACGCCCCTCCGGTACGGGCGGATTGTAGCGCAGCGTCACTTCACGTTCCATACTGCGGTTGCCGGCAGTGCTCAGGTTGCCCCAGTGGCGTGATACGAAGCGGTAGTTGTAGTTCATCGGGTAGTTCGGCAGCTTGCCGCCGAAGGCCAGCTGGTACCACAGTGCCGTGTTGCCACCGGCCTCATCCTGCCGGTTGTTCTGGCTGGTGTTCACTTCGTAGTTCATGTCCATGTTGAGCCGGCCCATGTTGCCGATCTCCATGTCCCGGTGTCCGATCACCACGAACTTGTTGCTGCTGGTTTCCACCCGGTCAGTGCCGAACAGGTCGCGGCTCAGGCGGTTCTCGTTGTGCACCTGCACGTTGTAGTTGCCGCGCGGGGTGTTGCCACGCAGCTCCGTGAAGCCCTTCCAGTAGAGCTCATCACTGCCGCGGCTCTGGGAATAGCCGTCATAGCTGACGTTGTTGCGTTCCGAGGCCGTCATCGAGAAGCGGAAGCCCTGAGGTGGGTTGACTTCGATGTTGACATTCTTGAAGTCGTTCAGGAACTGGTTGCGCTGGCGCTGCGAGGGGTTCACATCGCTGGAATTCTCGACATGGTTGAACACGTAGCTGCCATTGGCATAGCCACCGGTCTTCAGGTCCATGCGGAATTCGTAGACATCCTGGCGGATGTTGCGGGTGAAGTCCTGCTCAACCTCCTGGTTGTCCTGCAGGTTGAGCTGGTACTTGAAGTTGAGCTGCGCTGTCATCCGGTTGAGCTTGATCTCACCCGTGTTCCAGTTCACGTCCCAGGTCGAGCTGAACTGCTCATTGTTGTCGTTCTGGGTGATGATGCGGGTGGTGCTCACGATCGAGGGCAGCTTGCGGATCGCGTCCCGTGGGGCGGCAGCGCGCGCAGGGACTGCTGTGCAGATCCCCAGGCTCAGGACCGTGATGATCCAGGCGAGTTTCGCCGACCCCGTCATCCCTTTAATTCTATCACTGACGAATTCTCAGGATTGCCACTCAGCCCGCATCAGTATTGGCTTCAGCCCTATGGTTGCTTTGATGGATTGTTGATCGATTTGCGCTTGTGTTGATTAATTGTGGACAGTTAAGGCCCGATATGTTAGCATCAACGCATCTCAGGGTTGAGAAAAGGGAATATCATGAGGCAGATTCTGTTCCTCGCCGCTTTCATGCTGCTGCTCGGCGGCATTTCATCCGCGCAGGCCAGTGACACTCTGGCTGACACTGCGTCCATCAATTCCTGCTCCGACTGCGGCAAGTGCAACGACAGCAAGTGCGGTTGCGAGAAGCCCAAGTGCGGTTGCAAGGAAAAGCAGTGCGGCTGCAAGACGGAACAGAAATGCGGCTGCAAGACAGAGAAGAAATGTGGCTGTGAAAAGCCGAAATGCGGCTGTGAGAAGCCCAAGTGTGGCTGCAAGGAGCAGAAGTGCGGTTGCGAGAAGCAGAGCTGCGGTTGTGAGAAGCAGAGCTGAGGTTGTGAGAAGCAGGACTGCGGCTGCATCAGCAACGAGATCATGTATGGCGACGGCCTGGCGTTCTCCCTTGCCGGTGCCGATTCAATGCAGAGCACCGGCGGCCTGGCCTTCACCATGGTGGATGTGAAGAGCGGCTCGCTGGATGCCAAGTGCTGCCCCTCTGAGAAGTTCTGCCTGCTGGACAACTGCACCGAGTGCTACACCCTGGTCTGCTGTTCCGGTGAGATGGAGCTCCTGTGCAACGACAAGTGCGGCAAGCAGAAGTGCGGCAGCTGCAACAAATGTGAGCACAAGTGCGGCTGCGAGAAACCGAAGTGCGGTTGTGAGAAGCCTAAGTGCGGCTGCGAAAAGCCCAAATGTGGCTGTGAAAAGCAGAAGTGCGGCTGCAAGGAAAAGTCATCCTGCGGCTGTGAGAAGAAGAGCTGCGGCTGCAGCAAATGCGGCTCCCACTGAACCCTGCCACCTGACAGCTTCATAAGCTGACAATCACTGATTACTAAAAAGCCGGCCCGCGGGCCGGCTTTCTACTTTCTCATTCTGCTTCTGCTTCTGTTTCTGCTTCCAGCTCTCTGCTCTCTGCTTACTTCTCAGTGCAGGTTATCCATCACTGCCTTGGTCCCCTCTGCGCGGCGCTGCACCGAATCGGAGGCATGGCTGAGGAATCCACCCGCCACTCCGACAATCAGCAGGAAGAGGTAGATCCAGCCGTCGCGGGCCATGTAGCGCTCCGGCGTGAAGTTCTCATAGCCGAAAATGCGGCCCATTCCGCTGGAGAAGACCAGCATGTCCAGGCCGATGCAGATCACCACCCAGGACACACCCATCACCACACCCTCGAGCCGCCGGTTACCGGAGCATTTCGGCAGGTAGAGGATCGTGGACAGGCAGGCCACGGCCAGGCCGATCAGCAGGATCACGACCACGGCGCGGTCAGAGTAGCCCTGCACACCGTACAGGCCGACCCGGGCGAGGATCTCCACGATCCAGATCATGAATCCGTAGCCGAATATCTCAAGCCAGCGCAGGCTGTCAGAGTCATTCATTGATCAGCTTCCTAAGCACTCCACAGTGACAACAACAATAACCAGGCTCAGTTGTCCATATACTCAATTCGCATGGACACCTGAGCATTTTAAAGCAGGTGCCGGGCTTTGGCTAGCGGTCTGGCTCCGTGAAGTCAATTCCGGTGTTCACTCTCCTCTGTTCCACTTCCTTGCCCGGCGGGATCATGATCAGGCTGAGGATGAATCCACTCAGCAGGCCAACCAGGTGCGCCATGTAGGCCAGGTTGTTCTGCAGCCAGCTGATCTGCATGTCCGCGCCGACCCACAGCACTGCGTTGTACATCGCCATCAGCCCGACCAGCAGCCAGGCCGGCAACGGCCAGGGGATCGGCGGGAAGATGATGTAGAAGCGCACATTCGGGTAGTGCCTGACGAAGGCCGCGAACAGCGCGAACAGCCCGCCGCTGGCTCCCACCAGCGCATAGCCCGGTGCATGCACGGCCTGGGCCATGCCAGCCACCAGTGCGCTCAGGTAGAACAGCAGGAAGAATCGGAATGAGCCGTAGCGGATCTCCATCCAGCGGCCCACGATGTACAGGCCGATCCCGTTGGACAGTAGGTGCAGGAAGTTATCATGCACGAACATGTGGATGAACAGCCCGGGGACGGTCTTGCCATGTGCCGGGTCAAATGCCAGTTCCAGTTGGTAAAGCTCATCCGCCCGCAGCACATTGGCGTACATGAACACGGCAACGCACAGCGCCAGGATCCCCCAAGTGACAGGTGTCGGCGGGATCTCCTCGCGTCGGATCCGCGGCTTGTGCTGCTGCTCCTCATACGGGTTGTTCTGGTAATCGTCCATGACAGGCCACTGCGGCTTTGATCTTAACGTCTGCGCATGCTGCTGCAGCTCAATAACACTATTGGTTACCCAATACTGTTGAGCCGTAGTTTTAAGTCAAGGGGGTTCATCATGGCAACCGGCGGTGCTTCGTTTCTGACTTGCAGTACGACACAATCTGATTGAAAGATGCCTAACGGCAATTTCACCTCTGGTTTAGCTGGCCTTTAAGCAGCAATCTCCTGCGCCGTTACCCTATTGGTGTATCAATAACGGAATCCAAACGGATGCCCTTGGAGGTTACTTATGGCACACCGGACTGATTGGAAAACTGCAAACATAGGCAGGGGACTTCTGCTTGGCGGGCTGCTGATCGCAGCCGCATCCTGTACCAAGGGCAATACTGACGGCTCGATCCAGGGTTTTGCTGACGAAATGCCGGAAATCACCGTTTCCGCAATCAACCCGACCAGCGCCCACGGTGTTCAGGGTATTGATGTCGTCACCACCCCTGAGGGTGACGGAGTGACCGTCAGCCTTGTTGCTGCCAACGGCTTTGAGGCAGGCGAGCAGCTGTTCTTCAATGTCGGCTTCAACCCGAGCACCGCACATGCCGAGGAAGTGCAGTCCGTGGTCTCCGCCCAGGGTGAGAATGTCGTCAGTCTGGCGATCGAGTCCCAGCCTGGCAGCATCGACTTCGGAGCGGTCAGCACGGCCCCGGGCGGCAGTGCGGCCAGCCCGGGTGACACCCTGATGAGCTTCAAGCTCAAGCCCGGCGAGGCGGACCTCGGCAAGTACGTCAGTTCCGCTGGACGCAACCCATCCCTGAGCCGCGCCAAGAACCTCGAGTTCCACAAGAACGACGGGGGTAACTGGGTGCTGGAGTGGGACTACACCAACCCCGGTGACTACAACCAGGACGGCGAGGTCAGCATCACTGACATCACCCCGATCGGCGTGCACTTCGGCCAGAAGGTTGCCAACAGCTGGAATGACAAGAAGCGCCACATTGACGCTGACAGCAACGGCGAGATCAACCTTGGCGACATCACCCCGATGGGCCAGAACTACGGTGCGCGGATCTTCGCCTACAACATCGAGATGAGCGAGAACGGTGACGACGGCTTCATCGTGGTCGGCCAGCTGCTTGTCGACGAGGAGGAGGAGCTGGAGCCCGGCGAGACCAAGCGCTTCGCCTATGAGTTCGGCGCGCAGTATGTTGTCGGTGGCTGGTACCGTGTGGTTCCGCTGGACAAGGAACTGCAGTTCGGTTCCCCCTCCGAGGCGATCAGCGAGTTCGGACGCCGCATGGCTCCGGTTGCCTACGCCGCCGGACAGAAGGCACTGGTCACAGTGTTCGGCCAGAACATGTCCGGCAACATTGCCCACGCCAACGCGATCCGCGTGGTCTTCCCGGCCAGCTACGACTACGTGCCGGGCAGTGCCAACGCCGGCAAGCCGGGTGGCAACCCCTGGGACCCGGACGGCATCTGGAAGGGTTTCGCTGACAGCCTGCTGTTCCCGCCGGACGCCTTCCACAAGGTGGAGGAACTTGGCAACGGCAAGCGCGCAATGGACTTCAACGTCACCAGCCTGACCCGCCGCAGCCCGGCTTCCCCGGACCTCTACGGCGACATCGTGAACTTCAAGCTGGAGAGCACGAGCGGCGAGCCGCTGAGCCTCGAGTTCATGGTCTATGACGACGCCGGCATCCATCGCACCTACTTCTCCGATGGAGACGAGAATGCGGTCGACTTCGGCAATGCCCTCGGCCTGCGCCTGAACTAAGTAAGGCTGACCAGGCCAGTGAAGGCCCAACAAGGAATTCACTTCATCTACCCAGCGCTACCGGCCCCGGAAACGGGGCCGGTCCGTTTTCTGGATGTATGGCGAGTGGTAGGTGGAGCGCAAGCTCGGCACGGAGGTCCGGCGCAAGCCGGGCATGGAGGCGCGCAATTCATTTGCACGCAATGGAAAATGGCAAATCAACTTGGTGATTCCGAACAGCAATTGTGCGCAAACAAGTTGCGCACCTCCTACCTATGTTCCAGCGCAAGTCGCACCGCATAGCATGACTTGTCCATGTGGTGGCTGGTGATCAGCCTCAGCTGCAGGTCCTTGTCATCCAGGCCCGGGTCGAACAGGTAGCTTAAGTGGATCTGCCCGTCGCCGGTTTCGCTGCGGTCCAGTGGCTCACCGAGCTTTGCCTGAACTTCGTCGGCCCCCATTGTGGCAATCGGCTCTCCCAGCAGGCGGATGCTGCTGGTGACTCCCGTGTTGATGAAGCAGCGGATATCACTGATCTTTCCGCCGAGCGGGTCAGGGTCGCCACCCGGGTCCGCCTCGTAATAGATGGCAACAACTTCATCCTTGTCACTCTCAATGTCGTAGCCGTGGATCTCATTCTTCTGGTCGGAGCTGATCAGCTTGATCTCCATCCCGGCCGGGTCAACCAGTGCATCCACCTCAGATGGGCTCATCAGAAGCCTGAGCCCGATCCCGAGGTTCTCGCCGACCAGGCCCTCCATCTGCGGCAGCTTGTTGCGCGCCGGACAGCCGCCCAGGCAGAGCAGGCACAGGATTGCGGGCAGCAGCAGTCGCATATCCCAATAGTACAACGCTGCCCGCTAGAATACTGGCATGCGCATTCAGCTTGACAGGCGGGGCAGGGCGGTGGTGCCCGTCATCGTTCTATTGCTGATGCTCACGCTGATCTTCCTTTCCGTCATTAACTGGCGGCGCACGAAGCAGGCCGATGAACAGCTGCTGCTTGTCAGCGGCACGGTTGAAGCCCGCTACACCCGCATTGCCAGCCAGCTCGGCGGCCGCATCACCGAACTTCCGGTTGAGGAAGGGATGGATGTCAAGCAGGGCCAGCTGATCGTGCGCACCGACCCGCTGGACCTGCCGATGCAGCTGGAACAGGCCAGCCGTGCCATCGAGACAGCGCAGGCCAACCTGGACCTGCTGCGGGAAGGCCCGACGCGTGAGGAACTGGCTGCCGCCCTGCATCGTGCTGAGGCTGCACAGAGTGCATACGAGAACATCCAGCAGGGCAGCCGCACTGAGGACATAGCCGCTGCTGAAGCCGCCGTCGCCCAGGCGCAGACGCGGCTCAACGATGCCCGCGATGAGCTGGGCCGGCTGGAGCTGCTGTTCAAGAGTGCTGTTGTCGAGGAGCGCAAGGTGGTCGCCGCCCGGGCCCAGGTCAGCCAGCTGGAGGATGCCCTCTCTTCAGCCAAAACTCGCGTTGAGCTTCTCAGGAACGGTCCGCGTGAAGAGGAAATCGAGCAGGCCCGCCAGCAGGCCGAAGCGGCCCGCAGTGATTACGAGCGCCTGAAGCTTGGTGCGCGCGAGCAGGAAATCACCGCCGCCGAATCTAGCATCGCCGGTTTATACGCCGGACGCGACGCCCTGCAGGTGCGCCTTGATGAAACGAACGTAAGTTCACCTGCCGATGGCGAGATCATCAACCTGCCTGTCAACATTGGCGACATGCTGCAACCGGGCCAGACCGTCGCCGAACTGCTGCTGCCTGACAGCATCTACATCCAGACCTTCATCCCGGAGGACCGGCTGGCCTGGATCAGCCTTGGCAGCCAGCTTGAATACTTCACCGATGGCGTCTCCGGCAGCGAACTGGCAACGGTCAGCTTCATCTCTCCTGAAGCGGAGTTCACCCCGCGTAACCTGCAGACCACGCAGAAGCGCGTCGAGCAGGTCTACCGCGTCAAGCTGCAGCCAGCATCCGGCAGCGTGCTGCGGCCGGGACTGATCTGCGATGTGCGCATCCCGGCCCCGGAGGACGGTGATGGCTCGGACGGCTGACGGGCCGGCGATCAGCGCAGCCGCGCTGACGATGCGTTTTGGCAGCTTCACCGCGGTGCAGGACGTGTCCTTCGATGTCTCCCCCGGTGAAATCTTCGGCTTCCTCGGGCCGAATGGCAGCGGCAAGTCAACCGTGATCCGAATGCTCTGCGGCCTGCTGAGGCCCAGTGAGGGCAGCGGCCATATTCTTGGGATGGACAGCAGCCGAGAGGCGGAGTCCGTCAAGCGCAGCATCGGTTACATGAGCCAGAAGTTCTCGCTCTATCCAGACCTGACCGTGCACGAGAACCTTTCGTTCTACGGCCGCATCTACGGCCTGGGCAGGCGACTGCATGAGCGGATGGATGCCGTTGTCAAGCAGCTGCACCTCGCGCCCTATGTGCAGCGGCGAGCCGGGGCCCTGAGCGGCGGCTGGAAGCAGCGCCTTGCGCTGGCCTGCGCCCTGCTGCACGAACCGCGCGTGATGTTCCTCGATGAACCAACCGCCGGCATCGACCCGGTGGCTCGCCGTGAACTGTGGGACTTCCTCTATGAGCTGGCCGGACGCGGCGTGACCCTGTTCGTCACCACGCACTACATGGATGAGGCCGAGCGCTGCAACCGGCTGGGCTACATCTACCTCAGCCGCATGCTGTTGTTGGGTACGCCGGATGAGCTGAAGGCCGACCCGCGTGTCACCCCGGACAGCGCTCGCTGGTACGAAGCCGGACTGGATGGAGTTGAGCCGCCGCTGGAGAAACTGGGCAAACAGGAAGGCATCAGCGATGTGACCGTGTTTGGCAACACATTGCACCTGCTGGCGGACAGCCGGGTAAGCCAGCCGCAGCTTACGGAACTGGCCGGCGGACTGGAGTTCCGCGAAGGTGCCCCCACTCTTGAGGATGTGTTTGTGCGCCTCACCCGCCTGGCGGAGCAGCAGCGGAGGCAGCCATGATGCGCGGCCTCGGCGGGATCATCTACAAGGAGTTCATCCAGATCACGCGCAACCCGGCGACGCTCGTGATCACGCTCCTGATCCCGATCATCCAGCTGATCATTTTCGGCTACGCCATCGACACCGAAGTGCGCAATGTGCGCACCCAAGTGCTGGATCTTGACAACACGCCCCAGAGCCGCGAATTCCTCAACCGCTTCAGGGCCACCGGACTGTATGACATCCGCGGCTACGTTGCCAGTGCATCCGAGCTTGAGTCCGCGATCGTCAGCGGGCAGGCCAGCGTCGGCATCCAGATCCCATCCGGTTACGGCCGTGAATTGTCCGGTAAACGGCCCGCAGAGATCCTCGTGCTGATTGACGGCAGCAACAACACGATTGCCAGCCAGACGATGTCAACCGCGCAGACACTTGGCATCCGCATGTCCATCGAGCAGCTGTCCGGTAGCAGCCCCGAGCGGTCGCTGCTCATTGATGTCCGTCCGCGCTTCCTGTTCAACCCGGCGCTGCGCTCCGCCAACTTCTTCGTGCCGGGCCTTGTCGGAGTGATCCTGTTCCTTGTCACCATGCTGCTGACCAGTTTCGCGATTGTCAGCGAAAAGGAGCTCGGCACAATGGAGCAGCTGGCCGTCTCGCCGGTCAGCCGCGGCGGCCTGATGCTCGGCAAGATCCTTCCATACCTGCTGCTTGGGATGATCCAGATGAATGTCGTGCTGTTCTTCGCGCAGTTCATCTTCAAGGTGGAAATCGCCGGCAGCCTGCCGCTCCTGGAACTGCTGGCCCTGGTGTTCGTGTTCTCATCACTCGGGCTGGGCCTGATCATCTCCACGATTGCCAAAACGCAGTTGCAGGCGATGCTGATGAGCTTCATGATCCTGCTGCCTTCGATCCTGCTCTCGGGCTTCATCTTCCCGCGGGAGAGTATGCCGCTGCCGATCTACTGGATCAGCGCGTTGCTGCCGGTGACCTACTTCGTGGAGATCCTGCGCGGTGTGATCCTGCGCAGCGCTGGGATGGAAGCACTGTGGGACGAAGCGCTGATCCTGACCTGCATGGGCCTGCTGCTGCTGGCAATCGCCACGGTCCGCTTCAGGAAGACAGTGGGCTAGGAGGTCAGCTGTAAAGCTGACAACGGAGGCACTGCGAAGCTGTGCCATCGGAGTTGCGGCGCAAGTCGTACAGGGGAGCTACCCGCTTTAGCGGTAGCAGAGTTTTTTGTAGTTCCGGCAATGGTGGCCTGACAGTCAGCCTGGCCATCAATCAATCCATCTCCTTCATCACGCTCAGGAAGAAGTAATCAAACTCAGGCTTGTGTGCTGACCCTGTCTGGTGGGACAGTTCAACATACCAGCCCTTCTCAGGAGCCAGCAAGCGGATGCGGATCACTCCATCATTGTCAGGTTCCGTTGGATTATTGCCGTCCAGGCTGTATCCCTGTGCCTCAGCGCGCTTGACAACATCAGCACTCATCTTGGCCCAGTCGCTATTTCCGAGCGGAACCTTGTACATCACCCGGCCCTGTGACCCGGTCAGCATCATGTCCTTTGCCTGCTCCGGATGCTCAAGCAGGCTGGCGACAAGTTCATGATTGCTGTTCTCAGCCCCCCTATCTTCCCACTTGAGCTCATGAACAACACGATGAGAAATTCGGGAAATCTTCAAGCCGGCAACCAGCAGTATGCCAAGGCATGCCAACACGCCGAGTGCGATTCCTCTTTTACCTGCCAAAATTTTCCTCCTGTCCGCTGATGCTGTAGATGCCGATTGTCCATACGTCACCAATTCCTGCATAGAAGAAGTGCACGAACCATTTGCCGTCTGGAGACTCCATCCTGAATACTGCACCATCTGACTCGTCACTAAGCCTTTTCATTTCCGGATCAAAGTAGTAGCCAAGGCCATCCAGTTTATTGATGAGTTGGTCTGTCATTCCTTTCCAATCATCGAGGTTGCTGCTATTAAGCACGTAACCGGTACTTCCGCCCGGACTTTGGATAGTCTCCGTGATGATGTAGTTGGGATCAACTTCAAGTAATGTCTTCAGGAACTCACCATTAGCCTGTTGCACTTGCTCACTACGTTGAATGCCTTTTGCAAGGATGATTCTTAATACAAGAAACGACATTGCCAGAATAACGATCAACGTGCAGATAAGAACTGCCGGCTTTTTCATTTCTAGCAAATACCTGAGACCGTTCACGCTTCACTCCCCACTCCTACCTCCCCACTCCCCACTCCAACCTCTTATCTACGATCCCCCGAACCCCAGCTTCTTCAACCTGTTCGGCTTCACATCCAGCGCCAGGCTCAGGGCCTTCACCGCATCCTTGCTGGAGAAGCCGTTCTCCTGCAGCAGATCCAGTCGCTCCTTGAGCATTGCGTCGTCATGCTCTTCATCTTCATTCACATGCCGCCCGCTGACGGCGATGCTGAACTCGCCGGCGATCTTGATCTTCTTGAACACAGTCTCCACTTCCGCCGGCCTGAACAGCACGAACTCCTCATGCATCTTCGTCATCTCACGCCCGATCAGCACCTCGCGCTCCTCCTCCAGCAGCTCGCACAGTTCCAGCATGTTTTCCCGGACGCGGTGCGGGGAGTCGAAGTACAGCACCGGCATCGTGCTGTCGGCGATCGCCTTCAGGGCATCCGTGCGCTTGCCACCGGTCTTCGGGATGAAGCCGTGGAAGGCGAAGTTGTTGTCCACGAAGGGGCAGGCCGCGAGCAGGGTGCCGAGCGCCGAGCAGCCCGGGATCACCTGCGGGATGATCCCGCTTTCGAAGGCCTGGCGCACCAGCTTGCGCCCCGGGTCGCTCACTCCTGGCATGCCCGCATCTGTGATGAAGCCCACCTTGCGCCCCGCATCCACCTCATGGATCGCCTTTTTCCAGGCACTCGGCTTGCTGTCATCCGGCAGCGAGCGCAGGTTGACGCGGCTGATGCCGAAGTGGCTGAGCAGCTTGTGTGTCACCCGGGTATCCTCGCAGTACAGCACATCCAGCGTGCCCAGGATGCGCAGCTGGCGGCGCGATACATCGCCGAGGTTACCGATGGGGGAGCCTATGAGGAACAGTTCGCCGGGCATGTGAGGAATTATAGGCGCGCGGGAAGTAGATAGGTACAGGGCGTCATGGTGATAAAATACTGCGTCCCCGGACTGGCTGCATCCGCGCCTGCCGGGTATTCACGTATCTTGTAGAGAGAGTCTGCACTTGTCGAAAGAAGAAGGAATTGAGGTAGAGGGTCGCGTAATCGAGGCTCTGCGAAACGGCATGTTCCGCATTGAGCTGGAGAACGGCAACGTGATCCTCGGCTACCTGTCAGGAAAGATCCGCAAGTTCCGCATCCGCGTGCTGAACGGCGACCGGGTGCTTGTTGCCCTGTCCCCCTATGACCTGAACAAGGGTCGCATCGTTTACCGCTACAAGTAACGGCTAGGCGGGCTGGCGTTCGCGCCCGCCGAAGTACAGCCAGGCCAGCCACAGGCTGAATACCACGACCCCGACTGCGATCTTGAGCGTGTAGAGCACGTTCAGCGGCAGGCCTTCCTCCGGTGTCAGCGGAGTGACGAAGGCCTCGATGATCCCCGCCACCACCAGTGTCAGCGTGGTCGCCAGCACCAGCTTGCCGGCATCACCGACCGCTTCTCGCATCGCCTCACCGCGTGGCCGCAGGCCGGGGAACACCCAGGCGAAGCCGATCTTCATCCCGGCCGCTCCCGCCAGGCAGATCGCCGGTAGCTCGATTGCGCCATGCGCCGCCACTCCGGCGATGAAGTAAAGTGGCAGGTTGACGTCCAGTCCGGGCGGGGTGGTGAAGTACAGGAAGGCGATCGCCCCCAGCATGTAGCCGTTGAAGGCCATCATCAACAGTGCCGGCACTCCGCCGATGATCCCCAGCAGGAATGAGTTGAAGCCGACGCGGATGTTGTTGCTGGTGATCATGACCCACATCCCGCTGCGCTGGTCCTTCGGGATCTGGGCCGCCAGCCCGAGGTCAGCATCCTCATGCGCGGCCCGCAGGCTCGTCTGGTACTGGTTGATCATCTCAGGTCCAAGCACGGCGCGCGCCATGTCGGCATCGACCTGGCAGTGTATCCAACCGAGCAGGGCACAGACCGTCATCACGGCGGCACTGGCCAGCACCAGCCTGTGGCAGCGACGGACGGCGCGCGGGATCTCCTCCAGCACATACTCCAGAAAGCCGAGCCGCCGTTCCCCGAGCTTGCGGCCGTAGATCACACCATGTGCGCGGTTGCACAGCCCGCTGAGCTGCTCGACGAGCATCGGGTTGTCACCACGAGTACGGAAGAGGGAGAGGTCGGAAAGGGTCTTGCGGTAGAGGGCGGGGAGGGCCGAAAGCTGCTCCTCACTGAGGCCCTGCAGGCCGCTGGACTGGATGCGGTCAAGGATCAGGCGCAGGCGTTCCCAGTCCGCTGAGCGCTCATCGAGCGAAAAATGCTGTCCGCCCTCCGGCACATTTATAATCGTATCATCTTGTCGGTTTCCCGTTCAGTTCCGGCCCTGCTGCTCTGCCTGCTGGGCCTCCTGCTCCCGTTCAATGCCTCTGCCGCGGACCAGCAGCTGCTGGGGATGCTGCGCCTGATCCCGCGCAGTCCCGGTGGACTGGCGGACCAGCCCCTGCCGCTGAAGCTGTATGCCGAGGGTAACTTCTACTTCGACCTGGCGATCAGCGATGACCTGGCGGGGACGGAGTACGACGACTACATCGAACGCCGCCTGAACCTGCTCAATGCGGCCTACAGCGTGGAACTGCGCGACCATGGCCGCACCACGGACTACGACTCTCAACGGGGTGGCGAGTTCTGGGCATCCGTCCCGGCGGTGGATGGCAGCTACCACATCCCGGCCAGCCTGCTGCCGGACCACGTCTACTCATGGGCGGTGATTGCCCAGGTCGATGAGGGTGGCGGGGACATCATCAGCCTGCGCTCAGAGTCCCTGTACTTCCATACTTCCAGCGCAGGCCTGCTGCTGTCAGGCCGGGAAAGGCTCAGCCAGGATTCCCTGGCCTATGCGAATGCGCTGGCCCTGCTGGGGCGCCTGCAGCATGACGAGAACCAGGCGATGCTGCACAGCCTGCGCGGTGTCAGCAACTACGTGAACTATCCGCAGGCCACCAACAGCTACATCTGTACGGCGATCGAGCCACCGGGCAGCCGGCCCCTGCCATCCCCGGCACCGGATGAGCTGCTGGAGCTGCCCGACCTGCTGGAGCTGGGCGGAATAATGCGAGAAGCCCGCGAGCTGCACCAGTGGATCAGCAGTGGCCGTGAGGACATGGGCCAGCTGCGCAGCCTGTCCAACCGCTGCCGCCTGTTCGTGAACCGCGCCCAGTCCCGCAGTGATGACGCGCCGGAGGCCCTCGGCACCCTGCTTGAAGCCGCCCGCCGGCTCGGCGTGGAGGAAGCACTGTCCGGGCCGGAGCGCCTGTCCCTGCTCAGCGAGCTGCTCTTGCTCGGTGACAAACTGGTGGCCGGTGGCACCGTACGCCTGCAGGGTGACAGCCAGGCCAGCCTGTCCGACTACGCGCGCAGTTCAGAGCGCCGCCTGCGCCAGCTCAGCGACATGGACCCGGCACTGTACAATCTGCTGGGAGCCGATCGCGGGCGCTTCTGGCAGGAGTACTTCCGCAGCCAGCGGGCTGACCTGGCTCTGCTGCGCGAGGAGCTGGGCCTGCCGGACAGTGGCCAGTCCCGCTCAAGTGCACTGATTTCGCAGTCAGCCGAACGGGCCAGGATGCAATTACCTGAGGCATTCGATGGTATGGAAGGGCAGCGATATGCCGAGGCGGTCGCTGCATTTGCTACACTTTCGCCCGCCGGAGACCCGCAGAAGCTCAGGGCCCTGCTGGAAGCCCAGCTGGCCTGGATAGCAGCCGCGGTCTGGCCCCGCAGAGATTGACAACCGCCCGAACGGGGAGGCGGACCCAAACAGGAGTAACAGACAGATGTCCAAGAAGAATGGCAGCAGCAACAGCAGTAACGGCTCGAAGAAGGGCGGTTACAGCACGAAGGTCGGCCTGGCCGAAATGCTCAAGGGTGGCGTGATCATGGATGTCACGAATGCCGAGCAGGCCGTGATTGCCGAGCGTGCCGGTGCCGTGGCCGTGATGGCGCTTGAGCGCGTCCCGGCTGATATCCGCCGTGCCGGTGGCATCGCCCGCATGAGCAGCGTGTCCATGATCCGCGAGATCATGGCATCCGTCTCGATCCCGGTGATGGCCAAGTGCCGCATCGGCCACTTCGTTGAGGCCCAGATCCTCGAAGCCCTCGGTGTCGACTTCATCGACGAGAGCGAGGTGCTGACCCCGGCTGATGAGGCCTTCCACGTTGACAAGCATGCCTTCAAGGCACCCTTCGTCTGCGGTGCCAAGGACCTCGGCGAGGCCCTGCGCCGCATCGGCGAGGGTGCTGCGATGATCCGCACCAAGGGTGAGCCCGGTACCGGCAACATCGTCGAGGCCGTGCGCCACATGCGCAGCGTGCAGGGTGAGATCAAGGCGCTCACCGTGCTCCCGAAGGAGGAGCTGATGACCGCAGCCAAGGAGCTGCAGGCCCCCTATGACCTCGTGTGCTGGGTGGCCAGCAAGGGCCGCCTGCCCGTGCCGAACTTCGCCGCCGGCGGTGTTGCCACCCCGGCTGATGCCGCGCTGATGATGCAGCTCGGCGCAGAGACGGTGTTCGTCGGCAGTGGCATCTTCAAGAGTGACGACCCGCAGCCGCGTGCCGAGGCGATCGTGCAGGCAGTGCTGCATTATGACAACCCGAAGAAGCTGGCCGAGGTCAGCGCTGGATTGGGTGAGGCGATGAGCGGGCTGGACGTTGCCAGCATGGACGAGCAGGACCGCATGGCCACCCGCGGCTGGTAATGGCTGCCAGGCGGAGACGCATTCTCTTCCTTCTGCTTGGCTGCTGCCTGCTGCTGGCCGGCTGTCCGGCCGCAGACCATGAAACTGACGCTGCCAATCGTGGCACTGTCTCCACCGCCGGCAGCCAGCCGCGCCATGTGGCGAGCAGCCCCTTCCAGCTGGAGGCATTCCCGCTGCCGGAGGGCCAGCTGCTTGGCGAAGGCCGGGTGCTGGCCAGCCAGCCTAATGCCTTTGCCGGCAATGATGTCAGTGCCGATCCCGGCCAGGCCAGCCTGGTGCAGTTCCGGCCACGCGGACTTGACCCCGTTTTGAACATCCCGCACAAGCTGTCGGGTACGCTCCGGGTCTGCATGTTCTTCCCTGACAACCGCGTGATGCTCAGCCAGTCCGCCGCCGGTGGGGAACAGCCGCGTGTGCTGGTGGTTGACACTGACACGGGGGCCGAGCTGGATGTCACTCCCGCCAACCTCGGCCCGCTCTGGGATGGCAGCGCTGCCCTGCCGCTGGTCGCCTGGACCGGCAAGCACGGCCTGTGCATCCACGCCACTGGCCAGCGTGCCAACGAGCTGGTGCTCTGGCAGGGGCACAACCGTCTGGAGGAAGTGCAGAAGCTGCCAGCTGTGGTTGCCACCGGTTACCGCATGCTCGATGAAGGTGTGCAGTTCCTCGCCGTCAATGCAGGCCTCGAGCTGCTGGCCTTCGACGAGGTGCAGGGGCGTATGCTGCCTGACCCGGATGGGCTGGACCTGGCCGCTGCGATTGTCAACGCGGCCGGTACTGATCAGGATGCTCCCGTCAGTTTCGCCTGCGCCGGTGAGATCGCCGTGCTGCAGACCCGCGACGGATCACACTGGGCAGTGGTTGGCAGCGAGGACCGCGAGGACTACATCGAGGTGCATGACGCCTCCGGTGAGACCCCGGAAGGCCGCCGCCGCGTGCCCGGTCCCGGTGACCTGCTGGGTGGCAGTGAGGCCCAGCGCCTGCGCCGTGAAGGCGCGCAGCAGGATCCGTCCATCATCAATGAGGGGTTTGTAGTGCCGCTCAACGCGGACCATGTGGGGATCTTCGACCTGGTATACCAGCGCCTGGTCGTGATCGGTGTCGCCGACTAGGCCTAGGATTCCTCGCCGTCCTCGACGACGTCCTCCACCTCTCCGCCGATCACCGCAGTCAGGTTGATCATCTCGATCAGCGCCTGCATGCTTTCCGCGCCCTTGTTGCCACTCTTGGAACCGGCCCGGTGCAACGCCTGCTCCAGGTTATCGCAGGTCAGGATGCCGTAGCAGACCGGGATCTCGGACACGGTGGACAGGCTTCCAAGCCCACGCGTCACCTCTGTTGCGAGGTAGTCGTAATGGTCAGTCTCGCCCCGGATCAGGCAACCGAGTGCCAGCACGCCGTCATAGCCGCCCTGCTCAAGCAGCCAGGAAACGGTCTGCGGGATCTCGAAGCAGCCGGGCACCCAGTAGGTGTCCATGTCGCACTCGGACATGCTGAAGCGCTCAAGCGCATCCTCAGCGCCCTCGACCAGCTGGTTGACCACAAGCTCATTGAAGCTGGCGGCCACCACGGCAACCCTGATGCCGTCAGCCACGCACTTGCCCCGGAAGGTGTTTCCCATGCCGATATGCTACCATGCAGCCGTGAAATTCAGCGGCGCACGCATCATCGCCTTCGACAACGACGGCACGCTCTATCCGGCCGGCGCGGAGGTCTGCATGAGCGTGCTGGAGGCCCATCGCGTCTACGTCCGTGAGCATGGCCTGGGGTTGGAGACGCCGGACATCCGCTGGGTGCAGAAGCATATCGGGGCAGATGCGAAGGAGTTCTACTCGCTGATGATGCCGGGCCAGCCGCGCAGCGTGGTGGATGACTTCGAGGACTACTGCCTGCACCATGAGAAGGGCGCCATCGATACCCGGCCTCATCTCTACGAAGGTGCGGTTGAGCTGCTGTCAGCCCTGAAGGACGCCGGGCGCATCCTGTTGCTGGTCAGTAATGGCAGCCCGCGCTACCTGAAGCATATCTGGGATGCCGCAGGTTATGGCGAGTGGTTCTCGCAGATGTACCCCTACGGCCCGCCGGACTACGGCACCAAGGGTGAGCGCCTGAAGCTGGCGCATGAGGACTGGGGTGGGGGAGCGGCCGTGATGATCGGTGACCGCCGCAGTGACTGGGAGGCGGCGCAGCATGCCGGGCTGCCCTTCATCGGTTGCCGTTATGGCTATGGCGAGGACAGTGAGTTGTCAGATGCCGACCATGTGGTTGACGACATCAGCGAGTTGCGGGATGTGCTGTTGTGAGAGCTGGCAGATAGCTGAAAGCAGAAAGCTGATAGCAGATAGCTGAAAGCAGGAAGCCGGGGGCTGAAAGCTGAAAGCAAAATGCGGAGTGGGGACTCAACAATGAACCGTAGCGGCGCAATCCCATGAGTAGGGTTGCGGCAATACCGTCACCGGGATGGGGTGTTACCCCATCCCTACGTCTCACAAATGTCCAAACGATATTGGAACCATCCCCACACCGTATAATCCGCCTGTGCGTTATTCGCTAACAACCATCCTCTTCCTGTTCCTGCTTGCCGCTACCGCCTTCGCGCAGTCCGACAAGCCGGAGCGCCTCAAGGTGGACAGCTACCACTTTGCCTTCACCTTCGAGCCGGGCTGCGTGGTGACCTACAGCGCAGGCAGCAATGGTGCCACCGGCATCCGCTTCCCCAAGGGTGCATCCACTACGGATGAGCCGCTCTACCGCGTGCTGGTCTACGGCAAGGATGAGTACCTCGTGTCCCTCGCGGAGGCCCGTGACAGCGGCATCACGCCTGCCGAGGAGCAGTTCCTCAAGAGCTCCGCCTTTGCCACGCCCGCCGCCTGGGATGCCCAGTTCTCCAAGATCATGGCAACGCATGACCGCGAGGTCAGCGGACAGGCCACGATCAGGCTCTCCGATGGCAGCAGCCGCTCTGTGCCGTACTTCGCATGGAGCCGCAGCATTGGCAGCAAGACGCACTACGCGGTGATGTACGTCACCATCCATCGCGGGGCCTTCATCGCCGTGCAGGTGGAGGGCTCCAAGCCCTTCACGGAAGAATCTGTCAAGGCACTGACAAGCTCACTTGAGCTGACGGTCGCGCCACCCGCACCGGCTCCTGCCAGCTAGGGTCTACTGTCCTAGCGCCGCCAGCTCGTCGTCAATCGCTTTTCGGTACTTCGCAGTCGCTTCCCCGATACTCTCCGCGGTGCTGCCCGCCACGATCGCGCCGATCATCAGCCCGCCCGTGCCGACGCGTACTAGCCACTTCGTGTCATCAGTGCTGATGTGCTTCTGGGTCGGCACCAGCAGCGGTGCATCGACATACTCCTGCAGGATGCGCAGGCGACGTGCATCGTGGTAGCTGAAGGGCTTGCCGTAGTCCTCCGGTTTCGTGATGCTGGCTTCCACCATGAAGATCCGGTTGCGGTTGGCACCACGCGGCCAGTAAACGTGTGACATGAAGAAGGCCGGTTCCACGAAGCCGTCAAAACTGTCAAAGGCCACGATCAGCTTCTGCTTCAGCTCCAGGAACCACAGCGGCATGTGCTGCGTATAGATGTCAACGAAGCTGATTCCTATTTCGAACAGCGCGTCCATCTCCGCACGTGTCGGCAGGTTTGCTATGTCCGCCCCCGGCATCAGCCCGACCTCGCAGTCCACTGCCTGGCAGATCGCGCGCACGGTATCCCGTTCCTCGCTGAAGCTTCCGAAGCGCGTGCCGCTGGCACGGTGTTCCACGTTCATGTGCAGCTTGATCGCATCCGCGCCACTGGCGGCTGCGGCCTTCGCCATTTCGATGTCATTGCGTGGCAGGCTGACGATCAGTTTCATCGCGGCTCATCCCTCACAGCGTGATGGCAGCATTCTACTGCCCGTCGCGCAGGAGCCTGTCCGTCACCTGCTTGCTGCGCTCCACGCCGGGCTGGTCATAGGGGTTGATCCCGAACCGGATCCCGAGGCAGGCTGTGGTGTGCATCCAGAGCTGCAGCAGGCTGCCCAGTGCCTGCTCATCCAGCCTGTTGAGCACCAGTTCCGCAACCGGATGCCCGGCTGACTGCAGCGTTGCCATTGTCCCGCGCCGGCTGGCATCAAGCAGGCCATGCAGTGACTGTCCGCCAAGCTGGGCAAAGCCCTCCGGCAGCCGCTCACTGCCCCGATTGACTGATATGTCGAACTGGGGCTCACTGCAACCCAGGAAGCAATATGCATTATTTGCCGGGCCGTCCAGGAACAGCTGGTTAAGGCTATGCTGGTCGGAAGCGCCGCGCGCCAGCAGCGGGTTGATGCCGATGTGCTTGCCACCCGGCAGCGTACGACCGGTGGATTCCGCAAGCAGCTGGCGCCACCAGTCTCCAAAGCCCAGCAAGAGGTCGCCGTAGCAGTACAGCACTGCGTTGGCAATCCCGTCCGCGAGGAGCAGTCCGCTGAGCTGCCAGGCCGGATTGTCAGCCAGCGTAGATTCTTCCAGCAGGGTAGCGGTTTCAGCTGCGGCCTTTGACAGCGCGGTGATATCCAGGCCTGCGAAGGCCAATGGCAGCAGGCCGGCTGCCGTGAACATGCTGAAGCGCCCGCCGGTATGCTCAGGCAGGGCGATGCGTTTCCAACCATGGCGATCGGCCAGGGTTCCCAGCGGATTGTCATTCTCCTGGCAGCAGACCGCCACCTGCGGTCCACCGGTGTCACCGGCATCAAGGAACTGCAGCGAGGCTGCCAGCATGGCCACCGTCTCCAGCGTGTTGCCACTGCGGGAGACCGCCAGCACGCTGCAGCTGGCCGGGTCGACGCTTTCCAGTACCGTGATCATCGTGGCCGGGTCCGGGTTGTCCATGAATTCCACGGCGCGCATGAGCCGGCTGTCCAGCTCCAGCGCACGGTAGACCGCCCGGGCTCCGTTGATGCTGCCACCCATGCCGATCAGCAGCAGCTCGGATGCTCCAGCTGCCAGCAGTCGTGCGGACTGCTGTATCTGCTCGATTGCCTGTATTTCGGAAGGGAGCTTGCGCCAGCCCATCAGGGCCGCATCGCCAAGATCCGCCTGCTGGCGATCCAGCAGCGTTGCCAGAGTTGTTTCCGCATCGATTCCGCTTGCGTCACCTGTCTGCGACAGGCGCAGGCTCAGCCCCGGCAGCCTGTATTCAGCCCCGGCCGGCATCGCTCTCCACCGCTGCATCCTCGCCAACAGATCCGCCGGGCTCAGCCTCACTAGGCTTCTTGCTGCGCCGACCTGCGCTGTCGTCGGCCAGTGCCGCGCGCGGGATCCACAGCAGGTTCGTCAATACCGCTACCCCGAGCAGTCCGAGGAACCAGCCCTGGAAGTCCTTATGGATGTCCAGCGTCACACTGCCACGCATCAGCTCCGGGAAGCCGCTGATGTGGCGGCTGAGCTGGTTGTAGAAGAACACGTCATTGAGCCGCATGAAGCGGTCGTCAACGAAGCTCTGCAGGGTCAGCCAGTAGCCGAAGCCCCAGTACAGGCACATCGCCCCCAGCGCGCACAGCCAGCGGGGCAGGGGGGTGAACCAGCGCAGGACCAGCGTCAGGTTCGTTGCCACCTGGATCGTGAGGAAGGCCAGCAGCCAGCGCTGCAGCAGCGTCAGCGGGATGCTGATGCCCTGGGCGGCGCTCAGTTCCGGGTAGCGATGCAGGTAGATCATCGGGATCAGCAGCGCAAGCGCGGCGATGAACTGCGTCGGTGTGCTGCTCAGCCCGGCCGCCAGCCGGTTGAAGGGCCTGTCCGGCCAGCGCTTTTCCCAGGCTTCCTTCAATGCCGGTTCGGCCAGCAGTGTGAGCAGCATCACACCGACGGTCGCGCCTTCGATGATGAACATCAGCGTGGCCAGCAGGTCGAAGGTGCTCAGCCCGGGGCCGTAGGGGCTCAGGCCCTTCTCGCCGTTGATCTTCAACATCGTCAGCTGCAGGATCAGCAGGGCCGAAATGCCGATGAGCATCCACAGGAAGCGGTTCTTCAGCTGCAGGACGATCAGGCGCTCGAGGTCGCTCAGGAGCGATCCCTTCACCTGTGGCTTGTCATCCTTGCTAATGCTGGCCTCCGCGCCGTCCCCTAGTCGTTGAGCAGGCTGAAGAGCATCTTGAAATAGCCCTGCAGGAAGCTCACGAGGATCAGCGCAACGATTATACCCAAGATGATCGTCATCGCCGGTCCGGCCATCTTCGCCGAGTTGGCGATCTTGTACTTGGCGTCTTCCTTCAGGTACTTGGCGGACTTCAGCAGCATGTCGTCTATCGAGCCGCTGGCTTCCCCCGCGCCGACGAGGTTCGTCATGATCGCCGGGAAAGCCGGCTGGCTGCGGATGCACTGCTCAATCGTGCTGCCGTTCTTGATGCCGTAGTACAGGTTCTGCACGGCGCGGTCCACCAGCGGGTGCTGCACCACCGGCATCGTGGCTTCCAGGCCCTCAAGGTAAGGCACGCCCGCACGCGTCATCATGCCGAAGGTCTGGCAGAAGCGCGCCACCGCCAGCTGGTGCATGATCCCGCCGAAGAAGGGCACGATCATCGCCACGTAGCGCACCATGTTCTGGAAGAAGCGGAAGCGCAGCGCCAGCCAGAACAGGAAGATGCCGGCCACCACCTTCAGCAGGATCACGCCGATCGTGTTCTGCATGAAGCCGAGGAAGGCCAGCACGAACACCGCACCGATCGCAGTCGCCGTCACGCAGCCGGGGTAGATCATGGCGTTCTGCAGCGTGCGCTTGAGGTCTGCCTCGTCCTCGAAGAACTCCGCCAGCAGGGCGAAGGCGTACTCCAGGTTGCCGGTCTGCTCCGCACTGCCCACCACGGCGGGCACCACGCTGTGGAACATCGTCTTGTACTCGCGGAAGCCGTCACTGGCCGGCTGGCCGTTGCTGACCATCGCCGCGATGTCATGCATCGCATTGCGGAAGTGGAAGGGCCCGGTCTTGCCCGCCATGTCGAGTGCGCCGTCAAGCGGCATCCCGGCATGCAGCATGGCTGACAGCTCACGGAAGGCCATCGCCTGGGTCTGGGCATTGACTCCCGGTGCCGCGGAGCGCGTGACGCTGTGGGACATGGATTCTGAGTATATCGTCTAAAATCAGCCCCGGTTGACCAACGGCAAAGGAGCACGGGATGCGCGAAGCACCATCGGACAACATCTTCGGCAAGATCCTCAGGGGGGAAATCCCCAGCTGGGAGATCTACAGCGACGCGCATACCTACGCCTTCCTGGACATCTTCCCGCAGTCGATGGGTCACACGCTTGTGATCCCGCGCAGTTATTCCCTGCACCTCGGCGAAGCCACGGATGCGGAGGTAGGCGCCTGCCTGGCCACGGTGCGTCGCCTGCTGCCGGCTGTGCGTGACGGCGTAAATGCTGGAGGTGCCACCGTGCTGACCAACATCGGTGCTGAGGCCGGCCAGACCGTGCCCTACCTGCACTGGCACATCATCCCGCGCAGCAAGAGCGACCACGTCAGCCTTTACAAGCCTGGTGAACAGCTGCAGGCCGCGGATGCCGAGCGCATCCAGCAGGCGATCCGGGCCCTGCTTTAGCCTGGCCTGCATGTGGGACAATACCTGTCCCTTCACTTACAGATAGTGATCCTCAAAGGCACGGATAGATGGAACAGTCACCTTATTTCTTCCCGAGACTGCCGGAGATCTCGGTAAACCCTGATGGCGAGCTCATGCTCGCGGGGCATCCCGCACATTCGCTCATGGAGCGCCATGGCTCGCCGCTGGTCGTCATCCTCGAGGATGCACTGCGGCGCAACTGCCAGGCCTGGATGCACCCCGCTGCCAACGGCATCCGCTTCCGCATGTACTACGCCTCAAAGGCCCTGCTGACGACGGGAGTGGCGGCGCTGATGCACCAGGAGGGGCTCGGCATTGACGTGGTCTCGATGGGCGAAATGGCAACCGCGCTGGCCGGTGGCGTACCGCCGGAGATGGTGCTGATGCATGGCAACGCCAAGGACCGCGCCGAGCTGGAATACGCCGTGGAGCAACGGGTCGGGCGGATCGTGATTGACAACCTGGAGGAGATCGGCCGCCTTGCCGAAGTGGTGCAGGCTGCCGGCATCCGCCAGAAGGTGTTCGTGCGCGTCACCCCCGGCATCCGCCCCAGCACGCACCGCTACGTGCAGACCGGGCAGCAGGACAGCAAGTTCGGCTTCAACCTCGAAGGCGGGCTGGCCGAGCAGGCGGTGCTGCAGGTCTTGCGCCATCCCGAGCTTGAGCTGGTCGGCCTGCATTGCCACATCGGCAGCCAGGTGCTTGAGACTGAACCCTTCGTCGCCGCCGCCGGACGGATGCTCGAGTTCTATGCCCATGTGCAGCAGGAGCTCGGTGCACCGCTGGACGAACTCAACCTCGGCGGCGGAATCGGCATCCGCTACAAGGACAGCGATGCGCAGATGGATGCTGCGAGCCACATGGCGCGGCTGTACGAGTTCGTTGCCAAGTGGTGCGGCGAGCACGGCATCGACTGCCCGCTGATCTGCGATGAGCCGGGCCGCAGCATCATCGGCGAGACCGGTGTGACCCTCTACACCGTGCAGTCCACCAAGCGCATCGAGGAAGTACGCAACTATGCCAGTGTGGACGGCGGCATGACTGACAACCCGCGTTTTGCGCTGTATGAGGCCCGCCATCCGGTTGCGCCGGCCATGCGCATGCTGGACCGGCCGGACCAGCTCTGGAGTGTCTCCGGCAAGTGCTGTGAGACAGGTGACATGCTGATCCACGATGTGGAGATGTGTGAGCTGCATGCCGGTGACCTGCTGGCATTCTTCAGCACGGGAGCTTACACCTGGTCAATGGCGAGCAACTACAACCGCGTGGCCAGGCCTGCGGTGCTATTGCTCGGAAAGGACAGGGAAGGCTTGCTGGCGCGGCGGGAGACGGTCGAGGACCTGCTCAGCCTGGACAGCGTCCCGGACTGGCTGCGCTAGCCGGCACTCTTCTGCTTGGCAGCCTGGGCCAGGCGCTTCGTCCAGTCGAGGGTCTCGTCCTCATGCTCCTCGACGATGCCGTCCACCATGTGGTTCTCGATCACGAGCTCGGCCCCGCAGTGGCGCAGGCGCTCCTCGAGCATCTCGACGGCCGTGCAGAAATCCGGCCAGGCGCTGTCCCCGGGACCGAAGGCCGCTGCCAGCTTGCCACTGAGCTTCATTGACTCAAGCTGGTCGTAGAAGGGCAGCATGTCCTCCTGGATCATCTTTGGCTCGTAGGTCGGGCTGCCGATGATTAGCAGGTCGTATTCGTCCAAGATCTCTGCAGTGACATCCATCACGTCGCGCATATCCGCCTCTATGCCGGACTGGCTGAGTCCGTCGCGGATGTAGCCCGCCATGGTCTCAGTGTTCCCCACGAAACTGCCGAATACGATGATTGTCTTCATGGATGCGTCGCCATCACTGGCGTAATCCCGCTAGGGAAGGGAGGAATATCGGGCGGGCGAGATTCGAACTCGCGACCTCTACGTCCCGAACGTAGCGCTCTGCCTGACTGAGCCACCGCCCGAAGGGAAAAGAATTCTACCACGGAAAACACAAAGTCCAAGTGCGGTTTCGGCTTGGCTGATGAGCGTCTGGGTGCTAGTCAACAAGCATGGCGTGCCGGGTGCCGAGGCGGCCTTCGGAAATGAACTCCTCGAAGTCCTCCGGGTCCAGCAGCTGGCTCAGGGTATGGTAGTAGCGGACCTGGATATGCTGTTCGCTATCCCGCAGCAGCTGCAGCATGCGCTCGAAATTGGGCGGGCGACCTTCCAGGATGTCCACGAAGTTCTCGAGCTGGATGACCTCCAGATCGACATTGACGACCGAAGTGGAATTGCAGTCGAAGTTGCGCGAGCGCGCCAGGCATAACTTGAGGATGTCCAGCTTCTTCTGCCTGAAGGCCGCCAGGCCGAGGCGTGACGCGGAATAATGGCCCCAGTGGCCGTCCACAGCGAGGCAGCGCATCACCTGTTCCTCAACGAGCTCCTCAAAGGCAGACAGCGCAACAGTGCGGCAGATCACGTCCTCCATGCAGCTGGTGCGGTAGTAGCTCAGCCGGGCGGTGAGCGCCACCTTGCGGCTGATTTCCTTGGCAGCGATCCCGAAACGCCGGGTATCGAAGCCGACCTGGGACAGCAGTGCCAGGAGGTACCAGCCGCTGGAATCCTGGATGCGCTCGCGTGGCCAGCGGTCCAGCAGGTCATTTGTCAGTTCCAGCACTCGGTCTATGTCCCCTCTGCCGAGTGCGTCATAGGCCATGCTGCGCAGTAGTCGCGCGTCACTTACCTGCTGGTCTTGTTGCTTGTTTTCCTCGTCCCCTGTCACGATTAGTCAGATTATACATAAATTAAATGAATTGTGTGTTTGTGAAAGATTTCAATTTTCATATCACCCCTGAGACTGGTTGCAATACGCTGGCCAGACTTATTGCGTTGTGACAGGGGTATAATGGCTCACTGACATGACCAAGCACTCCGAAGGCGGCAGGAAGCCGCAGCGGGACGATCTGGAACGCAATCTGCTTCCGTCTTCCCAGGATGGCAGGATCGATTTCGACGATGCCCTGCTGAAAATCAGGATCTCAGGTGACCAGGAAAGGATCCGCCTGTTCCTTGAACTCTCACGCACCCCCGGACTGACCCTGCTGAACCGCAGGCAGCTGCTGCTGTTCGCGGACCGCTATCTGCTGAGTGACAAGTCCGAGGTGATCAGCGGCCTAGACAAGGTGCTCAGCGCCATTGTTGAGCAGGCCGAATCTGACACCCTGACTGACAGGGTGCTCGAGCTGCTGACCAAGATCCAGGCATTCTGTCCCGCCGACAGGCTGATCCCGGCCCTGCCGGTTCCGCTGGAAGTGGTGCTCAACCGCGTACTGGGCCGTGACAGCCACGTGATTGCCACCCGGGTGACGATCATCGAGGCCCTCAACCGGCTGGAGGAGGATGACCGCACCACCGCCGTCATCAACCTCGCCACGCTAGGCCTGATGCTGCATCCGTTCGACCGCGAGATCCTCAGCCGCCGCTACAACGGCAACATCCTCAACGGCAGCTACGGCCTGGCCCGCCACGACCTGGATGTGCTGTGTGAGCTCTTCCCGGACGATGCCGGATTCCACGGGGATCGCATCGACGTGATGACCCGCCAGGATGACTACGACGCCGCGCTGGATGCCATTGAGGAGTTCAGCAAGCGCTTCGAGCTGGACACCGAGATGCTTGCCCGCCGGGCGGACGGCCTGTACCAGCTGGGCCGCAACACGGAAGCACTGACTGAATATGACGACCTGCTGAAGCGTGACCCCGAGAACACCGAGATCCGCCTGTCCCGCATCCGCGTGTATGAGCAGCTCGACTTCTTTGAGGATGCCAACGCTGACCTCGAGAAGGTGCTGGAGGCAGAGCCGACCAACATGGAGGCCCGACAGCTGCTGCGCAGCATGCAGATCCGCAAGCAGGGCTACGGCATCGAGGATGACCTCTACTCGCTGTTCCTGCGAGGTGACGACTCCAGCTTCATTGGCGACATCAAGATCCCCGAGGCCCGCTTCACAGACATCGGCGGATTGTCCGTTGCCAAGCAGAAGATCCGCGAAACGATTGAATACCCGCTGAAGTTCCCCGAGATCAGCAAGAAGTACGGCAAGGTGGCCGGCGGCGGCCTGATGTTCTTCGGCCCCCCGGGCTGCGGCAAGACCCTGCTGGCCAGGGCTGCTGCCGGCGAATGCGGTGTGACCTTCATCAACGTCAGCCTGGCCAGCGTGCTCGACAAGTGGGTCGGTAACTCGGAGAAGGCGATCAGCATGATCTTCTCCGCCGCCCGCAAGCATGCCCCGAGCATCATCTTCCTCGACGAGATGGACAGCATCGGCGGCAGCCGCGCCAGCTTCCAGGCCGGCTGGGAGAAGAAGCTGATCAGCCAGCTGCTGACGGAGCTTGACGGCATTGCCAGCCGCAATGAGAACGTGATGGTGCTCGGCGCCACCAATGCGCCCTGGGACGTGGACTTCGCGCTCAGGCGCCCGGGCCGGCTTGGCAACCTGTTGTTCATCCCGCCGCCGGACCTCACGAGCCGTGAGGAGATCTTCCGGCTCTACCTCAGCAAGAAGCCCTTTGTCAGTGACGACATCGACGTGCCGGAACTGGCACGGCTTACCGAGAAGTACAGCGCTGACAGCATCCGCCAGCTGGTGGAGAACGCGGCGGCGATCCCCTGGCGCGAGGCCATCAACGGTGCCGAACCGCGTCCGCTGTCAATGGTGGACCTGCAGGAAAGCCTGAAGACGATCGGGCCGGACCTCGCCGAATGGGAGAAGCTCGTCGTCAGGTACGAGGAGTTCGCCAAGCAGAGCATGCAGAAGAGCGGCATCGGCTTCCGCTCCGCCCAGAAGCGCGGCCAGGAGAAGTAGCGGAGGCCAGGCCGTTGGCTTGGCAATTGGAGGTGCGCAACTCGTTTGCGCACAATGACACCCTGCATTTGCCTACATGAAACATGGCAGCGTCTCAATTCGCATTGCTTAACCGTACCTCGATGCGGTATCCTTCCTGTTCAAGACTGGGCATTGTGTGCAGGCAAGCTGCACACCTCCTAAAAAAAAGGGAGCGCCACTGGCACTCCCTTTCTGTTAACTCGATGCTTGAGTCCTACTCCTCGAAGGCGTTCTTCTCGAGGTTCCTGCGCTTGCGCTCGATCATGTCGTCAGAGGATCCAGCGCCTTCGTCACCGGCAGCTTCATCGCCATCCTCGGCGGGCGCCTGCTGCTGTTCCATCTGCGCCTGCTCCTCCTCGCTGGCGATGATCACCGGAAGCTGGAAGCCGTTGTAGATCACCCATTCCATCTGGTACTTCTCATCGAACTTCTCGTCCGGCATGTCCTCACCGCTGAGGCTGGCAGCAACCGCATTCGGGTCGTAGGGGCGCACCAGCGTCACGAGCAGCTCGTTGTTGGTCGGCCACTCCATGATCTGGTCGAGGATGTCGTCAAAGTCCTGCTTGGTGATGTCGATGATCGGGCCCATGCCGAACAGGCTGCGGCCCTTTCCGCCGAGCGGTGCCATGCTGACGAGGTCACCGCCGCCATGCACGATCAGGGTGGTGTTGCCACTCGGGAAGTCCTCCGGCACGGTCAGGCTGAACTCGCGCCACACCGGGTCGGTGCGGTAGGGCTGCAGCTTGACCTTCACGCGGATGGTCTCGCCCGGGGCGAACTTCGGCACCTGGTCCATCGGATGGCCGCTCTCGAACATGATGCCGCCGGGCATGCCTTCCTCACCCTGCGGGTTCTCCTCCTCGCCGGGCTGCTGGCTGGGCTCAAAGTTGCCATTGAGCGCCTCCAGCGTATCCTCGACGCTGCTGTCGGACGCCGCCGCGGCTTCCTCGCCGGCCTCAGCCTCCGCCTCGCCGTCCTCCGAGATGATTTCGGCGTTGTCAATCGAGGCGTTGATGCGGTTGCGGGTGATCTCCATCATCACGTTCAGGCGGGTGATGTCGATGTCGCGGTAGATGTTGTTCTGCAGCAGGTTGGCAAGCGGCATGATGTCGAAGGCGCCGTCGCCGATCACGTCCATGTCATTGCTGTAGTAGTTCACGCGGCGCAGCGGCTCACGCAGGCCGGTGCCCTCCACGTGGTAGCTGAGCTTCATCGTGCCCTTGGGCTGGCGGTCCAGCACCTCGGCGGCCGCCTGGTTGACGGACATCGCAAGCAGGATCGGCGTCCAGTCCGGGTGCTTCATCACCTCGAACTCGAAGCTCTGGTCCTTGCCGGTGTCGATGTCCTTGATCTTGACCTTGACCGGGATCATGTCCGGCATCACCTTGAAGGTGCCGCCGCAGGCAGCACCGTGGTCCTTGGTCATCGTGCCAAGCGTCGGCTCGAGGCGCACACCGTCCTTGAAGGCGCGCTCGATGCTGCCGTAGGTCCAGGTGATGTAGGCCTTGCTGATCGGCATGTTGGTCGGGCCGGCCTGGAAGAAGGGGTGGCCGAACATCAGGAAGCGGCCCTTGTCGTCACTGTAGGTCACTGTGCCGATCGCCTGCATCTCGATGTCGCCGGTGACCAGCGATGCGGCAACCGCGTCGCCACCGACCAGTGGCGGTCCCGGGCGGTCCTCATCCAGCAGCAGGCCGTTGCCATCGCTGTCCTGGCGCAGGAACAGGCCATCGCCGGCGCCGCTGCCGCCGGGCTTCTCGATCAGCTCGAGGTTGCTGCCCAGCATGGTGCGCATCTGGTCCTCATAGAGGCTGAACACCTTGTGGTTGATGCCGCTGACATAGACCGGGGTGGTTGCCAGCACGGCCTCGTACTCGTGGCGTCCGTCGCGTCTGGCAGCTTCATTGAAGGCGATCGCGTCCTGCAGGCTGTCCACGTAGCTGATCACGTTGCCATCCTCGTCGATCGGGATGCCGCTGTTCTCGGTTTCGGGCAACACGGTGTTGTCCAGGTAGTCCGGCTCATCGATGTCCGGCAGCGCTGCCATCATGGAGCTGATCGGGGTCACGCCTCCGACATGGGTGTCGGTGAAGGGGATCGCCGCGCTGACAGCACCGAGCAGCTTGCCGTCGATGTAGACCGGGCTGCCGGAATAACCGCCGGCGATGCCGTTTGAGTGGTCAACCACCGGTCCGGTGAAGTGGGCGAGGATCAGTGGTCCGCCGTCGAATCCACCGTCGGGGATCAGCTCGATCACCTCAACGTCGAATTCCTCGATCGTGGTCCCGCGGATCACGGTCCGGGCGGTGCCCTTCAGTCCCGGCTTGAGGTCCTTCAGGTCAAACACGGGTACGTCGAGCGTATTGTCTCCTGCAATTGCACGGCCCATCAGTGCGAACACGCTGAGGGCCACCAGTAGGAGTACTTTCTTCACTATTACACCTCTCGCTCGGTCATTACCGACATGCAGCCGCGCGGGCTGCCATACAGCTATACATTATGACTGCTTACCGGATCTACAGTTCAATCTGATTATTCCCTTCAATCAGGTTCCCATGTCATAGCTGCTCAGGTACTTCTCCTGCTCCTCGCTCAGCTTGTCGATCGAGAAGCCCATGGTGCGAAGCTTGAGCTTTGCTACCTTTTCATCGAGATCTCGGGGCATCACATAAACGCGGTTCTCCAGTTTGGAGCTGTGCTTAGCGATGTATTCAGCGGCCAGTGCCTGGTTTGCGAAGCTCATGTCCATCACCGCAGCCGGGTGTCCCTCGGCGGCACTGAGGTTCACGAGGCGTCCCTCGCTGATCACGCGGATCCGGCGGGTCGGGCTGAGCTCATGTTCAACCACTTCAGGACGGACCGTACGGCTCTTGCGGGCCAGCTTGCGCAGGGCCTTGATGTTTATCTCAACATCGAAGTGACCGCTGTTGCAGACCACCGCACCATCCTTCATCTTCCTGAAGTGCACGGTATCCAAGACATTGATATTGCCGGTCAGCGTTACGAAGATGTCGCCCAGCGGAGCGGCTTTTTCCATGGTCATCACCTGGAAGCCATCCATCACGGCCTCGATCGCCTTTGTGGGGTCGATCTCGGTCACGATCACGTGTGCTCCATGCCCGCGGGCGCGCATCGCCACGCCACGTCCGCACCAGCCGTAGCCGGCCACCACCATAGTGCGGCCGCAGAGCAGCAGGTTGGTGGCGCGGATGATGCCGTCGATCGTGCTCTGGCCGGTGCCGTAGCGGTTGTCGAACAGGTGCTTGGTATCGGCATCGTTGACCGCGATCACCGGGAAGGCCAGCTTGCCGTCCTTCTCCATCGCCCGCAGGCGGATCACGCCGGTGGTGGTCTCCTCCGTGCCGCCGACGATGTCCGGGATCAGGTCACGGCGCTTGGAATGCAGGGTGTTGACCAGGTCGCAGCCGTCATCCTGGGTCATGGTCGGCCCGAAATCGAGCGTGGAATTGATATGCCTGTAGTACTGCTTGTTGTCCGCCCCGTGCACCGCGAATACGCTGATGCCGTGGTCCTTCACGAGGTGTGCCGCCACGTCATCCTGGGTGGACAGCGGGTTGCTGGCGCAGAGCCGCAGGTCAGCTCCGCCGGCCTTGAGGGTGATCGCCAGGTTCGCGGTCTCCGACGTGACATGCAGGCAGGCCGCGATGCGGTGCCCCTTGAGCGGCTTGCTCTTGGCAAAGCGGGCGCGGATCTGCTCGATCACGGGCATTTCGGAAGCGGCCCATTCGGTGCGCCTGCGTCCCTCAGCGGCAAGCGCCAGGTCCTTCACGTCACAGGGCAGGGACTGCATCGGGCGGGGAGTGCTCATCTGAAAAAATCCTTGGCCGGAATTGGACTGCAAGTCAGTCCGGGCTTCATTGTACCTGCTGAGATTCTAAGCCCACCGCTGCTGCCATGCCTGCTGCAAGCCCGGTTTTGCTGCGATATTGCCATTAGTTAACCGCCTTCACCTGAAACAGGCGGGCACGCAACTGCGTACATATGATCATGTCCCTGGACCCGACGCAAGGAAGCAGCGCTGCCGTTATACTTGCGCCTGAACCAGTGGAAACCGCGATGAACGAATTCGCCACACAGTCTGCGCAGGCCGAGGCCCAGGAGGATCGCTACTCCGATGACGCGATCATCCGCCGCTGCCAGGCCGGCGACTGGTCGGATTACGACCGGCTGGTGGAGCGCCACCGGCGCATCGTCTGGGCGGCGATTGATGTGGTGATCGACAACAAGAGCCTGATTCCCGACCTGGTGCAGGAGTCCTTCATCCGGGCCTACCGCAAGATGGACACCTACCAGTTCAAGAGCAGCTTCTCCTCTTGGATCTTCCGCCTGGCGCGCAACCATGCGATCAGCTACCTGCGCAGCAAGGCCGCCAAGCTCAAGAGCACGAGCATCGATGATGACAGCGATGACAGCACGCCGATCAGCCAGCGCATCGCCGGCGGCTCTGAGCCAGCCGAGGAGTACGAGCGGATGGACATGCGCCGCAGCCTGGACCAGATCCTCTCCCAGCTGCCGGAGCACTACCGCGCCGTGCTCAACCTTTACTACATCCAGGAACATTCATATGAGGAGATCGCCCAGATCCAGGACATCCCTCTGAACACAGTACGCACACACCTGAGACGAGCCCGCCAGAAGCTCATGGAGCTGACTGGCCAAGGAGGATGGCAATGACACCATTCACGGAAGACGATTTCATGGACAACAGCCCGCGCACGCGGGACAGCGAACTGCGCAACCGCCTCGAGGGCCTGCGAGACGAGCGCGAGCACATCGCGCCCGGCAGCAGCCACCAGTTCGAGGAGGTGCTGGAGCGCTACCTCGCCGGTGAGCTGAGTTACGACGAGGCCGGCATGATCGTGATCGACCTCGACCTCGATGAGGGGCAGGAGCGTGTCTGGCAGTCGCTGCGCAACCTCGAGGAGAGCCTCATCGTGCGCGCCGATGTGGCGAGCCAGCTGGACTGGCTCAGCCAGCGCGTGCGAGATGCGGTGGAGAACAATGAGCAGGTGCGGATGTGGCTGCGGGACATCAGCCGCGGCGTGCTGACCTTCCAGGTCTGGCAGGGGCACGATGAGTACCAGTCCCTGATCAAGTCCACCCGGCTGGCCTACATCGGCAAGTACATGGGGGTCTGCGGCGGGCTGGCGATCCTGCGCAACGAGATCAGCTGAGGGCGGCAGGCCCGTTTAGCTGCTAACATAATCCGCGCATGAGCCCCTCACTCACGACGACACTACCGCGCGGCACCATCCTGAAGGACCCGATCCTGCTGGCCAGCGGCTGCTGCGGCTACGGCGAGGAATACCTCCCGATCGTGCATCCCTCGACCTACGGCGGCGTGATCACGA
The DNA here is from genome assembly GCA_022646745.1 of Planctomycetales bacterium. GTDB lineage: Bacteria > 4484-113 > 4484-113 > 4484-113 > JAFGCY01 > JAHEFU01. Next base: position 3,005,792 of record CP060262.1, read on the forward strand.
AGGCCGTCAGCGTCACGCCCCGGCTTGGCAACGAGGCCCCGCGCCTGCGGGAGACGCCGGCCGGCCTGCTCAACTGCATTGGCCTGCAGAATCCTGGGGTGGATGTGCTGCTCGATGAGGTGCTGCCGCGCATCAACCAGCTGGACTACAGCTACATCGTCAACGTGGTCGGGCATACCGTGGAGGAGTTCGCGGAGCTCGTGAGCCGCGTGCAGCGGCATTGCGACGAGCAGGGGCAGGGCGGGATGATCGGCTTCGAGCTGGACCTGAGCTGCCCGAACGTTGACAGCGGCACCACCTTCGCCACCGACCTCGACGTGCTGCGCGCCGTGACAGCCGCCTGCCGGGCCGAGACGGAGCAGCTGATCATCAGCAAGATGACGCCGAACGTGACGGACATGCTGCCCTATGCCGAAGCCTCACGGGAGAGTGGAGCTGACAGCATCACGATCAGCAATACGCTCAACGGCATCAGCATCGACATCCGCACGCGGAAAAGCAACCTCGGCCGGCCGAGCGCAGGCTTGTCAGGGGCGGCGATCCTGCCGGCGGTGCTGTACCACATCTGGCGCGTGCACAAGGCGATGAAGGACTACCCGATCGTCGGCTGCGGCGGGATCTGGGATGCGGACAGCGCGATCCAGCACATCCTCGCCGGGGCGACCGCAATCCAGCTCGGTACCGGCCTGTTCATGAACCCGAAGCTGCCAATCGAGGTGCAGCAGGGACTGGAGCGCTACCTCACTGAACAGGACGAGCCGGACCTCGACTCCATCCGCGGTACCTACGAGTACTGCTGAAGCCGGGCCCGGCCCGTTGTCAGTGATTCCTAGTTAGTGGCTGTGCCGATGTCGGTCAGAGTTGGCGCGGGCAGCCGTACCGTCACCCTGTAGGCGTCGCTCGGGATGCCGCGGCTGACGACGACGATGTCGCCATTGCCGGCACCGACCGGCACCGTGGCCTGAATCTCCGTGTCGCTCCAGCTGACGATGCCAGCAGGTACGCCGCCGACGAGTACGGTTGGGAACTCAACGGCGTCATCCGGGCCGAATACGGAACCGCTGACGGTGAACGGGTCGCCCTCGTACAGCACGACAGGTGTCACCGAACTGATCTGCGGCGCCAGCCGGGCCACGATGTCATCTACGTAGTAGCCTGAGCGGTTCTGGTTGCCATCACTGTAGAAGAACCAGTTGAGCTTGATCTTCTCACCGAGCCAGCTGTCCAGCCGCACACCATCCGCGCGCCAGTCATCCTGGCCGTCACCGGTGAAGGCTGCCAGCTCACTCCAGGTATCGAGGTCAGTGGTGGCATAGACGATGCAGTAATCGTAGCCGGTCTCGATGTCGTAGTGGTGGACCATGCCGAGGCCGGGCTGCGAGACGTTGTCAACCAGGATCGTCGGGCTGATCAGGCTGTCACTCTGGTTGTTGCCGTAGTTGTTCGTATTGCGGCCGAAGAACATCACCGTGTCACCGGAGAAGCCGAGCCCCCCGCGGGTATGCCAGTTGCCGGCACCGTTGTTGTTCGTGATCTGCCAGTAGGGCGCCACAGCCCCCTGCCAGTCCTCGCCCCAGGGCAGGGGCAGGCCGGGGTTGGAGGTCGTCCAGTTGATGTTGACAGTCGTTTCCATGCCGTCGACATCAGTCACCACTGCACTGAACGGGATGCCCTGGTCGAACACGATGTCACTATTCCATGTGGTGGTGTAGGGAGCGGCCTTGTCCAGCAGGATGCTGCTGCCATTGAGGATGAAGTTGACGCTGAACACGCCGTCATCATCCGTGGCGTCAACCGTAATCGTCTCAACGCCGGTCAGTACGGAGCCGTCACCGGGGGTGATGCTTACAACCTGCGGCGGGCCACCCGGCTCCTTCAGTGCCACGTTGTCAACCCAGAAACCGCCGGTGCCGTTACCGATCCGGTTCAGCGATGAACTGTCCAGCCGGAAGCCGAGCCGGATGGTGTCCCCGACGTAGTCACTGAGGTCTTCATTGACAACATGCCAGCTGGTGTTGGTGCCTGTGTAGCTGGCGATCGTGTCCCAGTTGGCGCCGTCATCCGTTGACACCAGCAGCTTGCAGGTGTTCTCTCCGGTACTGACGCGGTAGCGCTGGAACCAGCGCACGATCGGTGCCACGCTGCCCGTCATGTCAATCGCCGGGCTGACCAGCAGGTCATGCTCATTGCGATCGTAACCGCTGCCCTCGGTGCCAACTCCGGCACTGGAGCTGCCGCTGGCGGCGGTGTTCTTCGATTCCCAGCGGTTGCTGCCGCCCATGTTGTAGGAGGCCCACCAGTCGATGCCGGTCTCGAAGTCGTCACCCCAGGGGAAGCTCTGCACGCTGTTGCTGAGGTTGACAGTCACGCTGTCTGTGTCGATCTCACCCGCGCTGTCAACAGCCACCACCTTGAGGGCACGGCTGCCGTCGTAGACTCCCTGTGTGTGGAAGGTCTTCTGGTACGGGGCGGTGTCATCCGAGCCGAAGTAGGCGTCGTTCAGGTAGAACTCGACGCGGTCGATCGTACGCCCGCCGTCCGGTGTGGCATCAGCCGTCACCGTGATCTCGCCGGTGATGTTGTCATTGTCGGCATGGCTGGTGATCGTCACGCCGGGGGCGTTGACACTCTCCACGTAGATGTCGAGCGTCATCGTTGCGCCGGGGGCGGAGATGTCATCCAGCCGCACGAAGGTCTGGTTGCCGGGGTTCGGGTAATTGCTGCTGCGCGGGTTGGAGATGTTGCTGAACTGCCCGGTGTAGTTGCCGTCACTGTTGCCGTCGAACCACAGGTCGTTCGCATGCCCGCTGCTGCCATCGTCAATCGGGTCGCGCTGCTCGGCGGCATTCGTGTCATTCACACCGCGCGCGCTTTCCACGTCGACCCACTTGCGGTACTCATCGCGGTTGTTGCTCTGTGAGTCATCACAGTGCAGCACCAGCAGTCCCTCACCGGGCCGGGTGGCATCCGTCAGGATCTTCCGCATGTTGCAGACGAGGAAGTACTGGTCGCCCTGCTGCCCGTTGGTCCAGACCTTCAGCACTTCCGGGTTTGTCTGGTAGGCGTTTATCGGGTAGTCCTGCACATTGTCAGTGATCACCGTCGGCGTGACCCAGCCGAGCTGCACCTTGCACCAGGGGTCCGGGCTCGGTACCAGCTGGTTGTTGTCATAGTTGTCAGCCATCAGGCTCCAGCGCGCCACCCCGTTCGAGGAATAGTCCGTGTCATACAGGTCCGGCAGGCCGAGGATATGGCCGTATTCATGGCAGGTGATCGTCATCGACCAGCTGTCATTGTCGTGGTAGCCGGTCAGGAAGTAGCTGTCCACGATCACGCCATCCACATGCGCGTTGACACCACTCCAGCGGTGCGGGTGCAGGCCGCCGCCGAACCAGACCGGGCCGGCGTAGAACACGATCAGGGTGTCCACGTAGCCGTCCTTGTCCGTGTCGAACTGGCTGTAGTCGACGTCGTCGTCGCTGGCCATCACCATTTCATAGATCAGGTTGCGGGCATTGTTGGAGCTGGCGTTGTAGAAGTCCTTGGTGCCGGCAGCGCGGTACCAGCCGTCGCCACCCTCACCGCCGGTCGCCACAGCACCGTCAATCTCCAGCTTGCCGTAGGACACCTGCTGGTAGTAGTCATTGGCACTCGGGGGAGTGACGCCGGTGTTGAAGAACTTGTCGTCAAAGTAGTCCACGTCGTAGGTGTCGTAGTCGGCTGCCTGGTCACTGAAGTCGGCGCGTAGCACGCACCACTGGGCTGTGCCCTCGGAGGGGGCGATGCTCGTGGTCTTGGTGACGCGCGGCACCTCATATCCGAGCTCGAGCAGGTCGAAGTGGTCGATCATGCCATCGAGGTTCAGGTCAAGGCTGCGGCCTTCCTCGCCCAGCGGGTCAGTGCCGCTGACCTGGCGGCCGAGCTTCTGGCGGATATCGTTGCTTGTCGTGACACCGGGGCCGGGCAGGGGATCGGTCTCACCGAATTCCATCTCATTGAGCTGTGGCCAGATCTCCTGCCACTTCTCGAGGTTGCCGGGCTGGTCAAACCATTCCTTCGGTGGTTTGACGGTGGCAAATGCCTGGCTGGTGCAGGCGATCAAGATCAGGATGGCGAGCAGGAACCTATTCATTACCGGCCTCCCTGCCATCCACGAGGAAGTCGATTTCCTGCTTGTCGGAATCACGCAGCATGAAGCGGTCCGTCTGCGGCTCAAGGCGGAAGTCCTTGAGGTCAAATGCTCCAAGCGGGCGGACCTTCACCGCCATCAGCAGCGGGTCGCCGTTAACCCCGTCGCCATGCCAGCGGCGGGTATAGGCGAAGTCCAGCTTGCCGGGTTCGGCGATGTTGTCGATGAAGTAGCTGTTGTCCGGCTGGCCCAGCCCGCCACCGGCTTCCACCACGATCACTTCGTACAGGGCGGAGTCATAGCGCAGGCTGCCGGCGATCTGGTACAGGTCACGCGCATGCTTGCCATGCAGCAGCACGCGGTAGCTGCCGTCGTCGTAGGATTCACTGCTCAGCTGCAGGTCAAGCGTCTGGCGCAGGGCATCGTCAGACCCCTGGACCTGCTGCGCCGGTGAGTGCTGGCCCTGCTGGCCACCACCACCACCGCACGCGAAAAGGAATAACACTGCGGCAAACACCACAGCAACAGCCTTCAATGCACGCATTGCACCCACCTGTGAGAAAGATTCTCCTGGCCCGTAAGGGGCGGGACAGCGTCCCGGCAAATCCCCGAAACTGACCCGCAGCCTACTTCTGGTCTAGTCCTGTGAGGTTCGGCGGCGGTAGTTTAATTGTAATTGAATACCCGTCGGATGCAATGCCTCTTCGCAGAATCACCACACTTCCACTGGGTGAGGCAGCGGGCACCGTGCACACGATTTCCGTGTCATTCCAGCTCGTGATGCTGGCCTGGATGCCGGAAACGGTCACCTTGCCGAAGTCCTCCGGCGGATTGCTGCCGAAGCCGGAGCCGCTGATGGTGATGCTGTCGCCGTTCACCACGCTGGCAGGCGTGACGTTCGTGATCTGCGGAGCCGAGATCAGCTCCATCTCATCCACGTACCAGCCCTTCTCATCCACGCCGCCATCGGCCTCGAAGAACCAGGCAAGCTTGACCTTCTGCCCGAGGTAGCTGTCCAGCCGTGCCCCGGCTTCGCGCCAGGCATTCTGGTTCAGCCCGGTGAACACATGCAGCTGGTTCCAGGTGTTGAGGTCGGTGGTCACGTAGCAGCGGCCGTAGTCATAGTTCAGCTCGATGTCATAGTGGTGCAGGTAGCCCAGGCCGGGGTCCACAATGCCCTGGAAGTCGAAGGTCGGCGAGATGAACCAGTCGTACTGGTTGTCGCCGTGGTCACCCACGTCCTTGCCGTAGAACATGCCGGGGCCGCTGTTGTAGCCGCCGCTGGCCAGGCGGTGCCAGTAGCCCTCACCGTTGACGTCAATCACGCGCCAGGCCGGTTCCGGGTCGCTGGCAAAGCCCTCACTCCATGGAATCGGCAGGCCGGGGTTGCTGGTGGTCCAGTTGACCGTCTGGCTGGTGGCCTGCAGGTCGCCGTCATACACAACTGCCGTGAAGGTGGCAGCCCCGTCGAACAGCCAGTCACTGTTCCAGTCCGTCGTGAACGGTGCGCTGAAGTCCTGGAAGATCAGGTCGGTGCCGTTGATGTAGAAGTCCACCTGCAGCACGGCCTCGTCATCCGTCGCTTCCACGGTGATGGTTTCGAGGCCGGTCAGGATCGCTCCATCCGGCGGAGTGATGCTGATGATGTTCGGCGCCGCGCTCAGTTCCTTCAGCTCCAGCTCGTCCACCCACCAGCCGGCGGTGCCGCCCTGCTTGTTCAGGCCACTGCCGTCGAACTTCAGGACCAGCCGGATCTCCTCACCGACATAGGCCAGCAGGTCAACGGCACCGGGATGCCAGCTCAGGGAGCTGCCGGTGTAGCTCACCAGCGGGGTGAGGGTCACGCCCTCATCCTTCGTAACGAACACCTTGCAGGTGTTCTCGCCGGCGCTGACATTGTGGCGGTGCTGGTAGCGCGCCATCGGGTGCGTGGTGCCGGTCAGGTCGATCTTCGGGCTGACCAGCGCATCATGCTCGTTGTAGTCATAGCCGCTGCTTTCGCTGCCGATGCCGGCGCTCTTGCTGCCTGAGGATCCCGTGTTCTTGCTTTCCCAGTAGCGGTCGCCATTGGTGTTGTAGCTGGCCCAGGAGCCGATGCCGGATTCAAAGCCTTCCGACAACGGGAATGTCTCAGCGGTGTTGGAGACATCCAGTGACTTGCCATCCGTGTCTATCTCGCCTTGGTCATCGGTTGCCACTGCAGTCAGCAACCTTGCATTGCTGCCGGCGGCATTGCCGTCATATACGCCGCGCGTGTCAATTGCCATTTCATAGGGGTCAGTGCTGTCAGCGCCGTACCAGGCTCCGTTGAGGTAGAAGTCCACGTGGTCGATCGTGCGTCCAGCTGTTGCTGTGGCCGTTGCTGTGACGTTGATGGTGCCGCTCACGGCATCGCCGTCATTGTGGCTGGTGATGGCAACGGTTGGGGCAGTGGCGGTCTCCACCACGATGTCCAGCGTCATGGTGTCACCGGGCGCTGAGATGTTGCTCAGGCTGATGAAGGTGTTTGCACCCGGGTTCGGATAGTTCCGGCTGAACGGGTTGGAAGTGTCATCGAAGATGCCGGTGTAGTCCCCGTCTGTGTTGCCGTCAAAGAACAGGTCGTTGCCATGCCCGAGGTTACCATTGTCCAGCGGGTCCTTCGGGTTTGTGAGGTTCGGGTCCTCGTAGCCGCGCGCACTCTCGACATCAACATGCTTGCGGTCCTCATTGGCATTGTCACCGTTGCCGCCGGCCCGTGTCTCATCGATGTGCAGCACCAGCAGGCCTTCGCCAGGCCGGTTGGCATCGGTGCCGAGCTTGCGGTAGTTCGCCATCAGGAAGTACTGGTCCTCGATCTGGCCATTGGTCCAGACCCGCAGCACTTCCGGGCTGTTCTGGTAATAGGGCAGGTTATATCCCACCTGGTTCTCGGTGATGTTCTTGGCCGTAACCCATCCGAGCTGGCACTTGCACCAGGGGTCTAGCGAAGGAGGCTTCTGGCCGTTGTCATAGTTGTAGGCCATCAGCGACCAGTAGCCCATTCCGGCGCTGCCGCCGTTCACGTCATAGAGGTCGGGCAGGCCGAGGATGTGGCCGTACTCATGGGCCGCGATCACCATCGTGTGGCTGTCGTTGCCGGTGTTGTAGCCCGAGATGAAGTAGCTGTCGACGATCACGCCGTCCACATGGATATTCAGCCCGCTCGAGCGGTGCGGCCACAGGCCGCCCTGGAACACCGTGTTCGGGTAGTAGCAGAGCACGGTGTCAACGTAGCCGTCACCGTCCACGTCGAAGTCGCTGAAGTCCACGAAGGGGTCGGCGTTCAGCACCGCCTCCTTCACCAGCCAGCGGCCACCGTTGTCAATGTACCACTGCTTGGTGTGCTCGCCCTTGTACCAGCCGTCGCCGCCGGTGCCGGAGGTATCCACCGTGCCGTTGATCGCCAGCTTGCCGTAGCTGGTTTCCTGGTAGTAGTCGTTGATGCTCGGCTTGGGTGCCGTGCCCAGCGAGAAGAAGCGCTCGTTGAAGTAGTCGACGTCGTAGGTGCCGTAGTTGGCATTCTGGTCCTGGAAGTCCGCGCGCAGCACGTACCACTGGTTCGTGCCCTCCGGCGGGGCAATGCTCGCGCCCTTGTTGTCAGGGGCGACCTCATAGCCCAGTTCCAGCAGGTCGAAGTGGTCGATCACGCCGTCCAGGTTCAGGTCGAAGCGCTGGCTGGCGGCGCTGCCGCTTTCCAGTCCCTCTTCATCGGCAAAGCGATCACGTGTGTAGCCGAGGTACTTGCGGATGCCGTCGTACTGCTCAAGTGCACTGCCCGACATCGGCGGCTGGGGGTTGAATTCCCAGTCGTTCAGGATCGGGTACATCTCCTCCCAGAGCTTGTCCTTCTCCGGGCCGTCGAACCACTCCTGCGGAGGACGCACGGTCGCATTGGCAACTGCCCACAGCAGGATCACGAACAGGCTGGTCAGGAAGGCGATGCGGATCATGATCCGGCCCTCCTGAGGCTGGGCTCGAGTTCGTGCTTCTGTGAATCGCGCACGCGCAGGCTGTCCGGCTCCAGCGGCAGGCTGAAGTCGCCGACGGAGAAGTCACCGAGTGCACGCACCCGCAGTCGCAGCAGGTTCAGGTCACCGGAGTTGATGCGGCCAAACCAGCGGCTGGTGTAGCCAAAGTCCAGCTTGCCCTCGGCGGCGCTGGAGTTGACGAAGTATGCTTCCTCAGGGCCGCCCAGTCCGCCACCGGCCTCCACCGAGGTGATCTCATACATCGTGGGATCGAACAGCACGCTGCCAGCCAGCTGGTAGATGTCCGTGGCATCCTCGGCACTGAGCATCAGTGACCATTCGTCACCCTGGATCGGGGTCGCTTCCAGCAGCAGGCTGACATTGCGATCATCCAGCGAATCGGGGGAGGGCGCATTGTTGCCAGGTGAGAGATCGGCGTTGCCGCTGCGATCAGCACCGCCTCCGCCGCAGCCGAGCAGTGTCAGCAGCGTCAGGCAGGTAAGCAAGGATTTCAGTTGCCGCATAGGAGCACCAGTGAAGAACAGATGCTCAATTATAGGGTTTTTCCGGGTTCGCTGCTAACCCGCGCTGCCCGCCTGCGCTGCGGCAATCGCGTTCAGGCCCTGCAGCAGCTCATCGCAGTTCTGGTCCATCACCTGGTTTGCGATGTTATTGACCATCGGGCCTAGCATCGGGATGCCGAGCTCGAAGTCCACATTGAGGTGCACCAGTGTGCCGCCGTCCTGCGCCTCGAACTTCCAGTCGCCGTTGTAGATCTTCATGTCGCCCTTCACTAGCTCGAAGCGGCAGCTCAGGTCAGCTTCGTTCCAGCTGTCGCGCTCGGTCCAGGTGACCTTCTTGCTCATCGGGCCGACCTTGAGCGTAGCCGTCCATTCCGTGATCAGGCGGCCATTGCCCTCGTCGGACACCACGCGTGCACTGTCCAGGTTGGGCAGCACCTCGGGGAACTTCTCGACCTGGCGGGCAGCGTTGAACACTGCCTGCGGCGGCAGCGGAATGTGCATCGTCTTGCGGATTTCAAACATGGCGGGTCATCCCTGGCTCTGGCTGAACTGTTCGAGGATCATACGGGTGCTTTCACAGGCCTTGTGCAGCCTTGTGATCACGACATCTATCACTTCGGGGGGCATGTGCAGCGGCGGTTCGATGCGCAGCACCTCCGGGTTGTTGAGGGCGAAGGCGATGAACACCTTCTCCTCGATCACGCTGGCGATCATCAGCTCGCAGATGTCCTTGCTGACGCAGTCGATGCCGATCATCATGCCCTGGCCGCGCACTTCCGCCAGTACATCGGGGAAGTCCGCCTGCAGCTTCTTCAATGCTTCGAGAAAGTAAGCGCCGTTCTTCTCCGCCTGCTCGGCGTAGCCACCCTGCTCCAGCAGGTCGAGTGCGGCACAGGCCGCGGCGCAGGCCAGCTCATTGCCACCGAAGGTGCTGGTGTGCACGAGCGGGTTCTCCTGGAACAGCTCCCAGACGTACTCGGTGCCGATGGTGGCGCCGATCGGCATCACGCCGCCGCCGAGCGACTTGGCCAGCACCAGGATGTCCGGCACGACGCCTTCTCGCTCGCAGGCGAAGTTGCGCCCGGTGCGCCCCATGCCGGTCTGCACCTCATCAAGGATCAACAGCACTCCATGCTTCTTCGTGATCTCACGTACGCCCGTCAGGTAGCCCGCGGGAGGCACACGGATGCCGCCTTCACCCTGCACGGGCTCAAGCATCACTGCCGCCGTCGTCTCGGAGATCGCGGCATCAAGGGCCTCGAGGTCGCCGAAGGGCACCACGCCGAAGTTGGCAATCAGCGGGCGAAACGGTGACTGGAAGTGTTCGCGGTGGGTGCTGGACAGGCTGCCCAGTGTCTTGCCGTGGTAGGCATTCTTGGCACTGATTATGTCCGGCTTGCCGGTGCGCAGGCGCGCCAGCTTGATGGCGGCCTCGACGGCTTCCGTGCCGCTGTTGCTGATGAAGCTGTACTTCAGCTCCCCCGGCGTGATCTCCGCCAGGCGGTGAGCCAGGCGGGCCTGTACCGGGTTCAGCAGCAGCTTGCTGGACATCGGCATGCGGTCCAGCTGCTGCTTGACGGCGCTGACCACGGCCGGGTTGCGGTGGCCGAAGTTGTAGCTGCCGTAGGCGGCAACGCAGTCGATGAATTCGCGGCCGTCACCGGTGCGCACATGCCAGCCTTCGGCCTCCAGCTCGGCGCTGTCCAGGCCCATGAAGCCCAGCAGGCTGAGCAGGCCGGAGTTGACATGCTCCATGTACCACTGCTTGGTGGTGGCGTCGTCGGGTAGGGGGTGTGTCATCGGCTTGATTATAGCGAGGGCAGGATGTCCGCGAGCTTCGTATCGGAGTCGCGCATGCTGAAGTCAGCGGGGATGCTGAACTGCTCGGCGCCCGGCTTGGCGGCTGTGTCGACATTGCTGAGGCGGATTGTGACTGTCACCTTGGGGGACTTGATCACGAGCTGGTGTGGCTGGCCCTTGTCGGCGATCTCGAAGCTGACGCTGCGGCTGCTCTGGCCACTGTAGACATAACGGCTGCCACCACCGTCGAGCTTCTCCGTTGCCAGTTTCCAGCCCTTGACCTCGCCGAGCTTCTCACGTTTTGCAAAGCTTGTGAACAGCGAAAGGTAACTGGTGCGGAAGTCGTCACCGAGCGGCATCCGTTCGCCATTCAGGTTGTCAGGGTAGAGCAGGGCGGCTGTGCCCTTGTCGATGTCCAGGATTGCGACGGTCGGTTCCTGGGTGATGCTGTTGACAACTTCCACCCGCAGCTGCTTGCCGGCCACGAGGATGCTGCCGTCGAAGTTGATCACCGGGATCTTCTTCGGTGTGTTGGCCTCCTCGCTGTTGAATTCAACTGAAGCGCTGAATTCCGCGCTGAGGTTCGACTCCGCGGCGATGGCACGCAGCGGGACGAGCGAAAGCAGCACGAGGGCTGCAAGGGGGATGAATGTTCTCACTTGATTATTGACGCCTTGCCTGCGGATTTGTTTCAGTTATTCAGCTGCTGCGGGGGCGGCCTTCTTGACGAAGGGGTCCAGCAATAGCGGTGCGAATTGATTGGGCTTGCCGACACGCTTTGAGATGAAGGTCACGCGCCGCAATCCCTTCACATCGATGTCCTTGAAGACGGGCAGGTCATTGGGGGTCAGTGAGACCGGCCCGAACAGTTCAGTGCCGTCACCCTGCACGCTGAACTCGATCGCGAAGCGGCCAGTCGGGTCTGAAGCCTCGTCATCGGCAAAGCCGAAGCCAAAGGTCAGCACGTCCCATTCACCGCCGATGTTGTACTCCAGCACCTGGCTTTCAGCCGGGGTCGAAGTGAATTGGAAAGCGAAGTCATACAGCTTGCTGTTCACCCGGGCTGACTGCACCTGTTCCACGCCGGTTTCGGACAGGTCCTCCAGCGGCTGCATCGCGGCCATGTAGGCCCAGTTGGCGGTCTGCAGCCCGGCGCGCTCAGCTTCGGCACGCGGGATGCCGCCCTGGTCGGCGAGGATGTGGTAGTCCTGCGGGCCACGGGCCGGCGGGCTGGTGTCCTGGCCGACCTCAAGCGTGTTGCGCATGTCCTCAGGCAGGGCTTCGGGATGCTGCTGGGCATACCAGAAACCCACAGCCACAAGCAGCAGTGCAATCACGACCGTTATCAAGAAGGCCTTCATTACCACTCCCTCGTGCCAGCTGGCATTACAAAAAGCTTATCAGTCGCCGGGGCTGAGCGGGCTGTCATCCATATCCAGCGGCGGGCCGAGGTCCCCGATGTCGTAGTCATCGATGTCGTTGGAACCGCCACCACCGCCGTAGCTGCCGCCACCACCACCGCCGCCGTAGCTTCCGCCACCGCCGCCACCGTAGCTGCCGCCGCCTCCGCCGCCGCCGTAGCTTCCGCCACCGCCACCGCCGCCGTAGCCACCACCGCCACCGCCACCCTCATCGTCACGGCGGCCAAGCAGCTGGAATGTACGGCAGATGATTTCGGTCTTGTAGTGCTTCACGCCCTGGGGGTCCACCCAGTCGCGGGTCTGCAGCCGGCCCTCAACGTAAAGCTGGCGACCCTTCTTGACGTACTGGCCGGCGATCTCGGCCTGGCGGCCCCAGCAGACGATGTTGTGCCACTCGGTCTGCTCCTTGCGCTCTCCGCCGTCACGGCCGCCGAACACCTCGGAGGTCGCGATGCTGAAGTTGGCAACGGCAGTCCCGTTCTGCGTGTAGCGGACCTCCGGGTCGCGCCCGACATTGCCCAGCAGGATCACTTTGTTGACACCAGTCATGCTTTGGCCTTCCTCTGCGTTTATACAAACAGGAGTGTAGCATAAATCCCGGCCACGGAAATGGCGACGTATCCTACAATCTCGGCGTGAGTACGCTCATCACGGGAATCGAAGGCCAGGACGGCGGGTACCTCGCTGAGCTGCTGCTGGAGCAGGGTGAACGGGTGATCGGCACCGTCAGGCCAGGCCTGGCACTGCCTGCTGAGACCCTGGCGCTTGAGTCCAACCGCAACTGTGAATTGACGAGCATCGACATGCTCAACCTGGCGGGACTGCGCACGATGCTGCGCAACACCCAACCCGACCGCATCGTGCACCTCGCCGCGGCATCACGACCGGCAATGTGCGAGGCTGACCCGATCGAGAGCCGCACGATAAACGTATCCAGTGCTGAAGTGATCCTCGACTGGGTGCATCGCGAGAAGCCGCAGTGCCGCGTGCTGCTGCTGAGCAGTTCCGCCATCTTCGGCGATCCGCTGACTGAGCCGCAGGATGAGGCAACCGAGCGCCGGCCGATCAATGAATACGGCAGGCAGAAGCTGGAGGTCTCAAAGCTGGCGAAGTCTGCGCGCGAACAGGGGATGTTCGTGTCCTGCGCCATCCCGTTCAACCATGAAAGCCCGCGCCGCAGCGAGGATTTCGTGTTCGCCAAGATCGTGAACAGTGCCGCCCGCATCAGCCTCGGACAGCAGGACAGGCTCGAGCTGGGCGCGCTCAATGCGCGCCGTGACTGGGGCTACGCACCGGAATTCGTGAAGGCCTTCGCCTGGATGCTGGAGGTCGAAAAACCGCTGGAGCTGGTGCTGGCCACCGGTGAGCTGCACAGCGTGCAGGAGCTGGTGGACAGCGTGTTCGACGAGCTGAAGCTGGACCGCACAAAGCACCTGCGCCACAGCGAGGACCTGCTGCGCCAGGGGGATCCGCGCGAACAGGTCGGCAATCCGGCCCGGGCCTGGACTGAACTGGGCTGGGAGCCCACGGTGAAGTTCAATGAGCTGTGGCGCCTGATGCTGGCGGATGCGCTTCAGCGCTGCAAAGACAATCCGGATGGACCGGAAGCCGAGTCTACTTCCACTTGATGCTGCAGCCCATCGGCCCGGTGATGTCCGGGTCCGGGTGCCTGCCGGCCAGCACGGCCTCGATTGCATTCCTGAGGTCCGGGCTGTTCACCTTCGATGGGTCCTGCGGACTGTCGTCGATCCGTCCGATGTAGGCCAGCTTGCCTGCACCGTCGAACAGGAAGACGTGCGGCGTGCGCTCAGCACCGAATTCCCGGGCCACTGACTGGTCCTGATCGTGCAGATAGGGAAAGTTGTAGCCCATTTCAGTGGCTCGATGTTGCATATTCTCGAAGCTGTCCGCCGGGTGGCTTTCTGAATTGTTTGAGCAGATAGCGGCAAAACGGACACCCTTGCTCCCATATTCCCGCTGCATGTCGATCACGCGCTGCTGGTTGGGGATCACATAGGGGCAGTGGTTGCACCAGAACATCACCACCGTGGCCTGCTCACCCCTGATCTGTTCAGTGCTGAGAGACTCGCCGGTGGTGGCCGGGAGACTGAATTGCGGTACATTCCCGCCAATCTGCAAAGACATGCTGTTTACCTCCGGTTCCATCATTAATGCTATATCTATCCACGACTTATCCCAAGAAACTTGACACATCTGATATAATCTGCCGAGTCAAAACCTGTATGGTCCAAGTTAGAGGTAATGAGATGCGTAAAGCGTTGATCATCCTGGTAATTGCCGCACTGCCGTTCCTGATGGCAGCCGATATGGAGATGGGTCGCACCCTTGAGCTCTGTGGCCTGGATATCCCCTGTGCCTGCGAGCTCACCTGTGTGTCCATCGACATCGACTGCTACTGCGTCTGTGAGTCCGGTGGTGGCAGCCACGATCCGCTGATGATTTCCTTCATCGGCCATGACGGCAACGTGCTCGGCACCGCCGAGATCGCCGGCCCGTGGTGCGACCCCTGCGGCGGCTGCAACCAGTTCACCGGCCAGCTGGACAACCCGGTCATGCCCTGCGACATCGCTCGCGTGCGCATCACCAAGCCCGGCGACGATGACCTGTACATCTCCTGGATGCGCCTCAGCGCCGGCCAGTGGAACAACTGCTGCGGCGGCAAGTGGTACAAGCTGTGGAAGGACTGCCTGTATGCAGACCTGAACGGCGACTACGACGCCATCGAGCTTTACTAGTCGGATGCCCGCGGATCGCTGATCCGCACAAATTCGAACTGATCGGCCGGTCCCTGAGGGGGCCGGCTTTTTTGTTTCTCTCCTACACCTGCTGGACCACGCCAGGCGCCAGTTCGAGAGACTTACCATCCGCGAGCTTGGCCAGCTCCTCCTGCTCCCACTCGGGGAAGATCCAGTTGGGCAGGCCCTTCAGGCAGCGCAGCAGGGTCGAAAGCTCGCTGGACTTCTTCGCGGATTCGATGTGCTCGCTGAGGCGGTTGCGCAGCAGGGCTGCCAGGTCGGCCACGGTCAGGCGCATGGCCATGGCATGGCGGCGCTTTAGTTCACGCAGCTTGCGGGACTCATCCTTCAGGATTGCATGCGCTTCGACATCAGAGAAGCCGCAAGCCTTAAGCGTCGCCTGGTCCAGCTCCCCTGAACCGATAAGGCACCATAGCAGGGTGCGGATGCTGGGATCCTCATGCAGTTTTTCGCAAAGATACATATTGTCCTCTCCCCGGTGGGGCGCATAACGATACAGGTCTGCCCCACGGTTTACTACACAAAAATTACCATAATTCTGAATTCTATCAAGTCATATCATTGTTAAAGTATAAACAAGGCAAAAGGCAGGAGGCAGAAGCAGAAGCAGGATTGATTGGAAGTGCGTACCCAGATTGGGTCAATGTGGTGATGGACAGACAGCCAACTAACAAACAAACCTCTGTAGGCTGTGAGGTGTCTAGCTAGCAACCCGGGTTAGAAGTAAAGCATAATGAATCAAGTGGGACAGAGCCAGATGGGCACTTTGATCAGGAAAACAATTGTGTCAATCCTGTTGGTATTGAGGGTGATTTTGCACACGGCTTTAGCTGAGGAATCCATTTTGCGTCAGCCCAAAGATACACCGGCTGGAATTGCCGAGAAGACCGTTGCCACTGAGGACGGCTTTGTTATCAGTTGTCAGCAAGGAAACAACTCCGGCTTCTGGTGGTTTAGCATCAGCGAGGATGGGAGCGTAGTACTCCAGCAGGAAGAGGTTCTGCAGATCTGCTCAGCTGAGGGAATAACAGATTTGCCGGCTCCCGGTGAACGACGGATCATTCCCAGACTGATAGGACGCTATCTGGTTTACTCCAGCAGTGAACTGTTGCTTGTGCATGACATGCAGGAGGACAGGCGAGCGCTGGCCTCGGCCTGTTTGCAGGATATCAAAGGGCTCCTCAGCGTTGAACAGGACGGTATGTTGTGTGTTTTCACTGAATCTGGATTCATTAGCTTTGAAGTCAAGGACGGCAAACCCTGGCTGTCCTATTTCAGATATGAGGGGGACCACTCTAGTAAATTTTTACTTCTGCCGGAGACGCACCAGTTCTGCTTCCTCAATAATGACAATGAGCTGATTGTTGCGGACACGCGTGAGAAATTGGGGACCCTGCCCATGGAGGCGGGATATGGAGAGTATTCCCTGCCTGCATTTGAGCCTGCATCTCGCGTGCTTCCGGCAATCAGCTGGGATGGCAAGCCACATCCATACTGGTCATATCAACTGCTGGCACTGGATGGCAGGTTGTTAATGGTTGACAGCGAAGGACAATACGCAATTTGCAATATGGACTTCAGCAAGGATGGGTTCAGACAGCTTGGTGCAGGCAGTCTTGAATGTGACAGCTACTTTGGCTATTTAGACAGCCATGAGGTATCACGTTCCATTTCCGGCACACTGCTCCTGCATGATCTTTTGCTGAGCATTCGACATGGCACTGGTACTGATGGGGAGCAGCTTGATTGCAGCTTGATTGAGCTGCCTTTTGATTCAATCAGGCATGTCTGGAGCTGGGATGAACGCTTTGTAATATTGTCAAACAAGGGATCTGTCCTTGTTATGGATGCACCGGACTTTCTGCCGCGGCAACTGAATATGGACAGGCTGGACTACGTGCGAATTTCAGATTCACATGATCCCGTGGATTTCAATAATGGCTATCTCGCGTTTGTCCATGAGAATGAGTTGCGTGTTGTGGATCTACGTTGCTACATACCTAGTCAACAAGACACTTCCAGATGAGCTCCTGTAACTGACAAATTGCGCACCAGCAATGGCCTGTCCTAGATCTGTCCTACATTTGCCTGACTTACATCAGGCCTCCGTGACTGGCCGGAATCAGCTGACCCAGGTCATCTCCTCGCTGATCGGGTAGTATTCGCCATCGATTTCCGCAAGTGTAATCATGTGGCCGCTGAGGGGCATGTTGATGTGCATTGTCAGTCTGGCCGATGCCGGCAGCTCCTCCGCCCAGGGGTTGACCGCCGGATCATGGCTGACCGGATCGGGGTTGATGCTTACTTCAATGGAGCTGTAGCTGCCTGCGCCGTCCAGTAAGTCCCTGTAGCGCTGGACCTGCTCCTCGCTGGACAGGCTGATGCTCTGGCTGTTGGCAGTGGAATAGGCCAGCGGCCCCAGGCCTTCAGTGCTTTCGATGAACATCACATGCCAGGGACTGGCCGGTTCCAGGTCGCGCCACCAGCCGTCATTGCCATCCACCGTATAGAAGAATGCCATCCCGCGCAGCACGGCGCGCTCCATTACACCGCTGGCTGACGGGTCCGCGAGTGGATGAGCATCTTCTGCATCGCCTGCGCCATCGCCGTCACTGTCAGGATTAGCTGGGTCAGTCTGCATCAGTTGCTCAGCTACATCCGTCAGGCCGTCGCCATCTGAGTCCATCCGCAGGGCAGCCAGGTCAAGCGTATCCTCCTGCCACTCGGCGGCTTCCATCACCATGTAGTGGCCCTTGTCTCCACCTTCTTCAGTGTTGTCATAGTCAACGCGCTTGTTGACGGCCTTGTAGTGCCCGATTGTCAGCTGGCCCGGGGACCCGGAAAGCTCCAATGTCAGGGCACGTGGCGGGCTGGGAGCATCACGGTCATATCCGGGATCCCTGCGCAAGGGTCCGCCGGGGTGCATCAGGCGGAAGTAGTTGTGCAGCAGCCCGGTTGCCAGTACTTCCTCGAAAGCGCCGTCCGCATCCTCATCAATGCCGAGCAGGATCTCCCGGCTGCACAGTGGCCCGTCGCCAACGAAGGCGGTGTAGCTGGTTCCACCTGGACCTGCGGCTGTGGCCTGCCAGACCGGCTCCGCCTGGCCTTCAGCATCCCAGTAGCTGTCAATTCGCCGGTCTTCGGTTCCGAAGGAGTAGGGAGGCTGCTTGGCCTGATATGCGGGTGTGAGCAGGACCCCGTAGTACGAGTCCAGCCAGGCCTTTGCTTGTGAGCCACCGCAGGATGCCAGCAGTCCCGGGATCGATTCCTGCATGCGTGCGGTTGGTGGCGCAGCATACCAGCGCAGCAATGTGTCCACGTAATGCTCATCCGGTTGCTTCATCAGCTGGTCTACCAGTGCATCAATCGCCTGGTAGTCCCGCGGTCCCCATTCAGAGTTGTCTTCCGGACTGATGCGGATGGCCAGCAGGGCCAGGCTGTCCAGCTGCGCTGGCTGCATCTCCGGCATCAGCGGCAGCAGCAGCTTGAAGGCGTTGATGTCCCCGTCCACGAACTGTCCCATCAGGCCTGATTCGCTGCTGGGATCCGCAGCTTCCATGAAGCTCGCAACCTGCTGCGAGTAGTCCGGCAGTTCGCCGTTGACGACAAGCTTGCCGGGCAGCGGCAGGCCATCCGGCCCTAGGTCCAGTTTTAGCAGGTGCGAGTTGGCATCGTAGAAATCGTGGCCGCTGGGAACGGTTTCGAACAGCACGAACATCTCGTTGCCATCCACCGTGATGTTCTGCACATCCAGCCCGGACAGGGCATCCAGTACCGTGACGGTGCCAGTTGCGGCATCAAGCAGTTCCACGCGTCCCTGCTGGTTCTCCTCGCCATCCCAGTAGACATGTTCCCCGGCGAGGCTGATCCACTGGCCTCCGCCGGTGTAGTCCCTTGCCTGGTATGGATGCAGCTGCCGGCCGGTGCGGATGTCGAACAGGTTCATGCCCGGATCGCGGTTGATGGCAAGCAGCTGCTGGTTCACCTTCATCTGCTCGCCGTAAGAATTGTATAGGCCAGGCATTTCCTGTTGCCAGAGTTCATCGCCACTGGACAGGTCAAACACGCGCAGCAGCGGTTCACCCTCGCGACGGTAACCACCGGTGTCAGTGGCAGTCGGATCCTCGAACAGGGATTCGAAACTGAGCTGGGCCAGGTACGGCCCGTCCATCTGCATTTCATGCGCGCAGTTGAGCCGCGAATCCGCAATGCGGCGTGGCGCGGCACCAGGCTTATATGAATAGAGCGAGTCATTGGTGAGCAGTGCAATGTAGTCGTTGCCAAAGCTCGGTTGCCCGCAACCTCCGAACACCCCGGGCAGCGCATGCTGTTCCAGTACCTCCCCGCTGGCAGGATTCACCAGCTGGACCAGGTCAAAGCTGGTGGGTTCCCAGGCTTCCGTCTGCACTGCTTCGGCCAGCCAGACCGCTCCTTCGGGACCGATTGAGATAAGCCTGCGCTTGCGGATATCCTGCAGGTCGGATCCGTCAGTCGCATCCACGATGTTGCTGAAGTCTGCATCCCTGAAGCAGCCAATGTAGTGCTCACCGATGACGTATGCGCCATCGAACCAGTCTGCACCGTTGCCATCGTAGGTCCACAGGTAGTCGCCGGTCCGGCGGTTGAATGCTCGCAGGCTGTCCGTTTCAGTGATCAGTATGATCTGCTCTCCGGTGAACACCCTGCTGGCATGGCCCTCTGTACCGAGGTGGGTGTACCAGCCTGATATCTCCGGCAGCTCGGGGATTTCCACGATGTGCTTCTGCCTGCTGCTGTTGAGCAGCGAATCAAGGCTGTCGAATTCCTGGATAGCCGGCATGACATTCCAGTCAGCCGGATTGCCGCGGGCCAGCAGCTCCGCGGCGGGCCCATCCGCCGCAGGATTGCCAGCCTGGATGTTGGCAGCGGGCTGGCTAACTCCCGTACCGCAGTGCAGTCCACTGAAGCCAATGAGTAACGCTGCCAGGCTAGCGCGCAGTAATCCAGTTCCCATGGTGTCCTCCCGACAGCAATATGCTGACTTCTGACTGGACAGTTGTCGAGGGTCGCGGGTTCAAAAAAAGGGGAGGCCGGAGCCTCCCCTTGTAAGGGCTGCGAAGCGGACTTCACAGCTTTCAGAATCAGTTACTGGATGGTGCAGCTTTGCCGCAGCTCCTACAGGCCGGGTGCTGCGTTGCGCACGCCCTCGGAAACGCTGTCAGCGTACTTCTTGAAGGCCTCACCGAACATGCCAGCCAGCTTCTTCGCCGTGGCATCGTAGGCGTCCTTGTCCGCCCAGGTGTCACGCGGCTTCAGCAGCTCATTGGGCACGCCGGGGCAGCTCTCGGGAACGCTGAGGTGGAAGTTGGAGTCGTTCCAGGTTTCCACATTGTCCAGCTTGCCGTCCAGCGCGGCATGCAGCATGGCACGGCTGTAGGTGATGCTGATGCGTCGGCCAACGCCGTAACCGCCACCGCTCCAGCCAGTGTTGAGCAGCCAGACGCGGCAGTTGTGCTTCTCGATGCGCTCTGAAAGCATATTGCCGTAGACGCTGGGGCGCAGAGGCATGAAGGCCGCGCCGAAACAGGTACTGAAAGTCGGGGAGGGTTCGGTCACTCCAACTTCAGTGCCGGCCACCTTGGCGGTGTAACCCAGCAGGAACCAGACCTGTGCCTGTTCAGCGGTCAGCTTGCTGAGCGGGGGCAGCACGCCGTAGGCGTCGCAGGTCAGGAACACGATGTCGCTGGGGGTCGGCCCGGAGAGGGTCTTGGAGCTGTTGGAGATGATGCGCAAGTCATAGCCGCAGCGCGTGTTCTCGGTCTTGCTCTTGTCGTCGAAGTCGATGATGCGGGTCGCCGGGTCGAAGCCGACGTTCTCGATCACGGTGCCGAAGCGGTGGCAGGCATCCCAGATCTCGGGTTCGCCGGCCTTGCTCAGGTTGATGGTCTTGGCATAACAGCCGCCCTCGTAGTTGAAGACGCCGCCGTCGTGCCAGCCGTGCTCGTCATCGCCGATCAGGGTGCGGTGCGGGTCGGCACTGAGGCTGGTCTTGCCGGTGCCGGACAGGCCAAAGAACACGGCGCTGCGTCCGTTGGAACCGGTGTTGGCGCTGCAGTGCATGCTCATCACGCCGCGCATCGGGTTGAGGTAGTTGAGCACCGTGAAGATGCCCTTCTTGATTTCACCCGCGTAGTCGGAGCCGAGCACGAGGATCATCTGCTTCTCGAAGTTGAGCAGCACATGCACGCCGGTGTCGCGGTCCTCCGCCTTGCAGAACGGCACGCAGACAACGACCCAGTCAGCCTTGTGCTCCTGCGGGTCCTTGGCCTGGTCGAGGCTGATGAACTGGTTCTGGGTGAACAGCGCCTGGAAGGGCTTCTCGCTGATCACACGCACGCCGAGGCGATACTGCTTCTCGGCGCCGGCGAAGACATCCTGTACGAAGACATCCTTGCCGTCGAGGTAATCCTGGACCTGCTTGTAGCGCTTTTCCCAGGTGGCCTCATCCGTGGCCTGGTTGATGGCGTTCCAGTCGATGTTGTCGTGGATCGCCGGCTGGTCAACGATGAAGCGGTCCTTGGGCATACGCCCCGTCGTCTTGCCGGTGTCGCACATGAGTGCGCCGTGGCTGGAGAGGAAACCCTCGCCGCGGTTGAGCGTATGCTCGTAGAGTGCGGCCCTGCTGAGGTTGTAATAAACCTCACCGAGATTCCTGAATCCGTGAACACTGAGATCAGGTGCTGCCTTAGCCATGGCAGACTGTGGTGTAGCGGACATTACTACTCCTTGGCTTGTAACAGAACATTGATCCGGGAACCCGCCCGGAGACCGTTAATTATAGCAAGCCCCATTGAGCTGGGCTCCCATTTGGCAGCCTGCCGCTGCACTCCCTGGTGCAGGATAACCCCGAATTGAGACTGCATGCCGCCTGCCTTCCATTGTATTAATCAAAGTTTTATCGTTATAATCACCTTGGCGCGGGAAGGGGTTTCCCGGGCATGCCGGACCTGGCTGATTGCACACAGCGAGGGATGGCCAGAGGTCTTTACCGGTTGGATTCTGATTGGTTGAAGGAAGGGCTACCTTGAAGCAAAGGACTACTGCCATGACACGCAATGTCGTCGCGCATATCCCGAACCACCGCGCGCTCGCATATTCCCGACTCCTTATCATCTGCGCCAGCATGGCAGTCATGCTGCTTCTTGCCGCCTGCGGCGGTGGTACGCAGAAGTCGACCACCGGCAGCGGCAGTCCGCGCAAGAGCAGCCACACGGCAGCCACGGCGGTGGAGAGCACCCCGCTGGCCAGCGCGGGATCCGGCGGCAGCTTCGTCAAGCTGGAGGCTGCTGAAACTGGCATCGACTTCGTCAATGACGTGACCCAGCGTGAGCTGATCGTCTCGCAGGTCGCCACCCACAGCGGTGTGGCCAGTGGAGACATCGACGGCGATGGTGACCTGGACCTGTTCTTTGCAGGCGTGAACAGCAAGAACAGGCTGTACCGCAATGACGGGGCAATGAAGTTCACTGACATCACGGCGGATGCCGGCGCTGACATCAGCGGCGGGGACAGGCTCGGCGCCTGTGCCGCCTTCGCCGACCTGAACGGCGATGGCAAGCTCGACCTGTACGTCGGCAACTCCGATGCCGGGAACGAGCTGTTCTTCGGTGACGGCACGGGCAAGTTCACTGAAGCCCCCGCCGGCCACGGAGCGGATGACGCGCGTGCCGCTACCTCAACCGCCCTGTTCGATGCAGACGAGGACGGCGACCTCGACATCTTCATCTGCAACTACGCAATGAATACGACGGCGCCGAGTGTGCTGCAGTCACTGATCCCGGAGGATGGCCAGAAGGCCGTGATCCCCTCGCACCTGCAGGAGGAACTGTATGTCGATGAGAAGGGCTGGCCGCGCCATCGCCCTGACCGCGACACCTTCCTGCTCAATGACGGCAGCGGCAGGTTCACTGATGTGACCGAGCAGCGCGGGCTGGACTTCGTCAGCTTCAGCTTCCAGGCCCAGGCAGTTGACTTTGACAACGACGGTGACGATGACCTGTATGTCACCAGTGACTTCGAGACCCCGGACCGGGCCTTCCTGAATGATGGCAAGGGCAACTTCTCCCTGGTCACGGCGGAGATGTTCCGCAAGACCGCGCTGTACGGCATGGGTGCCGACAGCGGCGACGTCAACAATGACGGCCTGCCGGACCTGTTCGTGGCCGACATGAGCGCCCGCGGCAAGCAGCGCTCGAAGCGCCAGAGCGGCGACATGTATGAGTGGCGCTGGGAGTTCATGAATCAGGACCCGCAGCCGCAGATGCGCAACATGCTGTTCGTCAACACCGGCGGCGGCTGGATGAGCGAACTGGCCAGCCTGGCCGGGGTGAAGAGCTCGGACTGGACCTGGGCCGCGCGCTTCGCCGACATGGACTGCGACGGCTTTGAGGACCTCTACACCGCTACCGGCTTCACCCGTGACGCGATGGACGTGGACACCACGAACCAGATCCAGTCCTTCGTTGCCAGCGGTGAGGATGCCGGTGCGATCCAGGACTTCATCGCAGGCCAGCCGGTCTACCGCGTGGAGGACTACACCTTCCGCAACAACGGCCAGCTCGGCTTCAAGACCCCGGATGACAACTGGGGCCTCAACATTGAAACCTACAGTGCGGGAGCCAGCCTGTCAGATTATGACGGCGATGGCGACCCGGACCTGATCATCAACTACACCTTTGATCCGGCCGGCGTGTTCCGCAATGACATCTCGACAAGCAAGCGCCTGACGATCGACCTGGTGCAGGAAGGCAGCAACCCGCGCGCCGTCGGTGCCCGCGTCTGGGCGCATGTCGGCGACCAGCTGATGAGCCGTGACGTGATCATCGGCCGCGGCTTCGCCTCCGGTGAATCGACCCGCCTGCACTTCGGGCTGGGTTCGGCAACTAAGATCGACAAGCTGGAGATCCGCTGGCCTGACAACAAGCTGCAGGTGGTGGATGGGCTGGATGCCGGCAACCACTACACGATCCACCGTAGTTCCGACCTGACGGACTGGAAGCCGGCGGAGGTTGATGCCCTGTTCGAGACGAGTGAGATTGCCTGGGAGCAGCAGGAAATCAATACTGCGGCACTTGAATATGACAAGGAGCCGCTGCTGCCCTGGCAGATGAGCACGCTTGGCACCGGCATGGCGCTGGCTGACACGGATGGCGACGGCCTCGAGGAACTGATCCTGGGCGGTGCGGCCGGCCAGGACGGTGTCTGGCTGGAGCGCGACGCCAGCGGCAAGTGGACCGATGTGCAGAACAACCTGAAGGACCTGGTCGGCACGGAGGCTGAGGTGACCGGCATCCGTGTGCTTGACCTTGACGGCGATGGCCGCCGCGACATCCTGCTGGCAACCGGCGGGATCGAGGGCAATGAGCTGGATGGCAGCTTCCGCAACTACCTGTTGATGAACCTCGAGACCGGCCTGCGCCCGAAGCGCCTGCCGACTGACAACACGAGCGTCGGCCAGGTTGCCGCCGCGGACTTTGACCGGGATGGCGACGTGGACCTGCTGCTTTGCGGCCACGTGCGCCCCTACCAGTTCGGCCGCACTGACCGCAACTACCTGCTTGTCAACGACGGTACCGGCAACTTCACGGATTCCCCCGAGAAGGCCCCGGCGCTGAGTAACCGCAGCAACATCACTGATGCAGTGTTCGAGGACATGGACGGTGACGGCTGGCAGGACCTCGTGATCGCCCGCTTCTGGGGCCCGGTGGAGCTCTGGCTCAACGTCGATGGTGAGCTGGTGTATGCCGAGGACCTGACGGAGCGCGGATGGTGGCGCGGGCTGGCAACCGGTGACTTCAACAGTGACGGTGTGCCTGACGTGATCGCCTGCAACTTCGGCGAGAACACGAAGTACCACCCGAGCGCTGAGAAGCCGCAGGTCACCTACTGCTTCGACTTCGATGGCAACGGCAGCCGCGACGTGGTGGAGGCGACCTACAACTCCGACGGCACCCAGCTGCCGGGCCGTGGCCGCTCCTGCAGCGGATACGCGATCCGCAGCATCCCGCGCCGCTTCCCGACCTGGACGCAGTTCTCCGAGGCCTCGCTGCGAGATGTCTACGGCGATGACCTTGACCAGTCCGAGGCCTTCTACTGCGACACGGTTGACAGCGTGGTCCTGCTCAGTGGCAACGGCGACTGGACACCCACGCCGCTGCCCGGCATGGCGCAGTGGACCGTGGCCTTCAGCGCGGCTGTGGCCGACTACAACAATGACGGCAAGCTCGACGCCTTCATCGCCGGCAACCTGGAGCAGGCCCAGCCTGAGGCCGGGCAGTGGGACAGCGGTTACGGGGCGATGCTGCTTGGCAACGGCGATGGCACATTCGAAAGCATCGGCGTGCCCGAATGCGGTGTGCGGGTCTACAACGACCAGCGCGGCAGCGCATCCGCCGACCTCGACCGGGATGGCAATGCAGACCTGCTGATTGCGATCAGCAACGGCCACCCGCGGGTGGCGATGAACCGCGGTACATACAGCAAGGGCAGCGGCCTGAACGTGCAGCTGATGGGTAGCATCGGCAATCCCGATGCGCTTGGCGCACGCGTGCTGCTCACACTTGACGATGGAACAGTCCTTTCGCGCACTGTCGGTGACAGTGCCAGCTACCTGGCAAGCAGCACGGCGCCGGTGCACTTCGGCATCCCCGAGGGACGCACGGCCGCCAACCTGACAGTCAACTGGGCGGACGGCTCCAGCCAGGACGTGGCCGTACCCGCAGGTGAAACCAAGCTGGAGGTGATGCAGGGCATCTGATTGACTGGAATTGTTGGCTGATCGCCTTAAGCCCTTGGACCCGGCTGGAGGCGGAGACGGGCCGTCAGAAGTACGGCAATTCTGGACCAGGAGTAAAAATTGGACACGCGCTTTTTGGCCACTGTGCTGGCATGCACGGTGGTAACGGGCTGTATGCGCGACAGTGTGCAGCAGAACAACAACGGCAGGACCGCTCAGGTTCCGCCGGCCGGTTTGATTGAACCGGTTGAAAGTACACCTCTTGCTTCCGCAACAGGCAGTGCAGCGGGATTCACCCTGCTTGATCCACAGCAGAGTGGCATCGACTTCAGCAACGTGATCACCGACCGGCTGGTCATCCTCAGTACATTTTCCACCGTCAGTGGCGTGGCCAGTGCAGACTTTGACGATGACGGGGACATAGATGTGTTCCTGGTCGGGGTCGAGGAAGCAAGCAGGCTGTTTCGCAACGATGGCTTGATGATATTTACCGATGTAACTGCTGAGATGCCCTGCGACATCAGCAACAACGGCGGGCTCGGTGCCAGTGCATTGTTCTTCGATGTGGAACCAGATGGTGACCTGGACCTCTACGTCGGCTACAAGAACCGCGCCAATTCCCTGTTCATCAATGAGGGCGGGCAGTTCGTGCGGGATGAGGCACAGGAACGCGGGGTGGCGAACGAGTTCGCCACCGCAAGTGCAGCGGTGTTTGATGCTGACAACGACGGCGACCTGGACATGTACATCGCCAGCCACCTGGATTTCCCGCACGACAGGGGAATCCTGCGCGGGCTGTACGGCACCGGTGACCGCAATGACGACATCATCATTTCACCTGAGCACAGGGACAAGTTCTACAAAACGAAGTACGGCGACACGATGATGAAGCCGGATCCGGACCAGTTCCTGCTCAATGACGGCAGCGGGCACTTCATGGATGCCACCGAGGCATCCGGGATGGATGTGATCAGCTGGAGCATGCAGCCGCTGGCCGTTGACATAAATAATGATGGCTGGACGGACCTCTACCTGACCAGCGACCTTGAGACGCCGGATTCCCTGTTCATCAACAACCAGGACGGGACCTTCACGGACCGCAGTGCGGAACTGCTGCTGAAGAGCCCGTACTTCTCGATGGGCGCGGACATGGGTGACATAAACAATGACGGATTGCCGGACCTCTATGCCGGCGACATGCTCAGCCGCGAAAAGGGCCGGGCCAAGCGCCAGAGTGGCGACATGAAGGAGTTCCGCACCCTGCTGGTCAAGGAAGAGACCCAGCCTGTGATGCGCAACATGCTGTGGCTGAACCGCGGCGGCGGGCACTTCACCGAGATGGCGGAGTATGCCGGTGTGAAGGCGGCCGAATGGACCTGGTCCAGCCGCTTTGCCGACCTGGACTGCGACGGCTGGGAGGACCTGGTGGTTGCCAACGGTTTCATCCGGGATGCTGCCGACGTGGACGAAATGAACACCGTGCGGCGCATGGCTGCCCTGCACGCACCGGCGGAGGAGATCGAAGGCATCACGCTGGCGCAGCCGATCCTGAAGTCGACGAACTATGTGTTCCAGCGCAAGGCCCCCGGCAGCCTGCAGTTCGCTATGGTGGACGGCAACTGGGGCATAACAAATGAGACCTTCACGCCAAGCATTGCACTGGTCGACTTTGACAACGACGGCGACCTGGACATGCTGAGCAACAACGTGATGGACAGGGCGGACCTGTACCGCAATGACAGCCCGGCCGGGAATCGGGTGGTGGTCAGCCTGGAGCAGGGTGGAGCGAATCCACAGGCCTGGGGGGCTCGGCTGTGGGCGAATGTCGGCGACATGGTGCTGACGCGTGACCTGATCGCCAACCGTGGATACGCCACCGGAGAGCCGGCTGTGGCCTGCTTCGGGCTCGGAGATGCCAGCCAGATTGACAAGCTGGAAATCCGCTGGCCGGATGGCAGCCTGCAGACCGTGGACAAGCTTGCGGCAGGAATGCACCATATGATCCTCTACCAGCCTGGCCTGCCACAATGGCAGCCAGTAGGGCAGCCGCCGATGTTCACGGAAGAGAAGCTCGACTGGGGCCGGATTGAGGCGGACACTGACAGGCTCGAGTTTGACGATGAGCCGCTGCTGCCATTCATGCAGGGATACAGCGGCGGCGGTATCGGTGCCGCGGACCTGAATGGCGATGGATACACTGATGTGTACGTTGCAGGTGCAGCCGGGCAGCGTGGCTCGATGCTGCTTGGAAACCCGGACGGCAGCTTCACGGAGGCCGAGGACTTCATGCCGCGCAATGATGCCTCCGTTGAGGAAATGGCGGTGCTGTGCTTTGATGCCAACGCCGACGGCTGGACGGATGTGCTGGTCACCGCCGGCGGCATGGAAGGCAAGGATGATCGCGATTACCGTGACCGGCTGATGATCAACAACGAAGGCAAGGGCCTGCGGGTCGTGCCGCTCGGAATGGATGCGAATGTCTCCACGGCTGCTGCTGATGCAGCTGACATTGACGGCGATGGTGATGTGGACCTGCTGATCTGCGGGCATATCGCCGGGCGCAGCCTGGGCACTGGCACCCGTTCGTGGATCCTTACCAATGATGGTTCGGGCAGCTTCAGCGATGCAACCGCAACGATCTGCCCGCAGCTGATGCAGCAGCGCCTGATCACTGACGCTGCACTGCAGGACCTGGATGGCGATCGGCTGCCGGAACTGGTGGCCAGCGTGAGCTGGGGCCCTGTGATGGTATTTGGCAACATTGATGGAAAGCTGGTCCTTTCCCAGGAACTGGGCGGGAATGGCTGGTGGAACAGCATCTGCCTGGCGGACATGAATGCCGATGGCGCACTGGAGATCATCGCCGGCAACATCGGTGAGAACACGAAGTACCATCCGTCTGAAGGCAAGCCGGCCGCGATGTATGCCGGTGACATGGATGGCAATGGAACGCGTGACCTGATCGAGGTCGGCTACCGGGGTAACGGTGAACTGATCCCGGGTCGCGGACGCTCCTGCAGCGGATATGCGATCGAGAGCATCCCGCAGAACTTCCCGACCTGGAAAAGCTTCTCTGAGGCCAGCCTGGAGGATGTCTACGGCAAGCAGATCTTCAACACTGAATACTTTGAAGTGACGAACATTGCCAACTGCATCTTCGTGAATGACGGCAGCGGCGGTTTCAGCGAACAGCACCTGCCGGTGATGGCGCAGCTGGCTCCCATTTATGGGATGATTGCACAGGACTTCAATGGGGATGGCAACATGGACCTGTTCCTGGCCAACAACTTCCGCTGGACCCAGCCGGAGACAGGGCGCTGGAACATCGGCACCCAGACGCTTCTGCTCGGTGACGGGCAGTTCGGCTTTGAGGCAGTCGATCCGGCGGATAGCGGCATCCTGATCCAGCAGGATGGCCGTGGCCTCGTCTGCACTGACTTCAACAATGATTCGAAACCGGACCTGCTGCTGTGCTGCTGCAATTCAGAGGCCAGGATACTGGACAACGATGCCTGCGCGGGCAGCCTGCTGGAGGTCAGCCTCACTGGCCCGGCAGCCAATCCGGATGCTATCGGAAGTGTGATTTCAGTTGAGCTGTCCAGCGGCCAGTTGCTGCGGCACCATGTGACCGTTCGCAGCTCATACCTGAGCAGTTACAGCGGATCGCAGCAGCTGGTGATCCCGGCAGGTGAGACCCTGGCAGGAATTTTCGTAAGCTGGCCGGATGGGTCTGAGAGTTCCACACAGGCCATCACCAACGGCAGGGTTAGCCTCAGCTGGGGCAGCTGAGCGGATTAGAGACGGATCCCGAATTCCTCGGCGAGCTCATCGTTGCTGGGCTCGCTGAGGATGTTGCCCTGGTGCAGGATGATCGGAATACGGCGCTTAGGCCCGAGCCCGGCCTCGATGTTGTACTGCACCACTTCCTCAGCCAGCTTCGCGTCCATCATGATGTTGCGCTCCTCAAAGGGGATGTTGTGCTCCCTGAGGAAGTTCTTGGCGCGCACACAGTCCCCGCACCAGTCAGCGCTGTAAACGATCACTTCAGCCATCTATATCCTCCATGCAACGGGCTGTCAGGATAAAATAGATATTCCGAAAATACTGAGACTATTTTGACACTTTGATCGTTATTATTAGGATCGTGTCCAAGGCCATTGCTGCTCCCCGCAAGCACTCCCTGATCAGCTGGAACTCGCCGGCCGAGCTCGCGCGCATGATCCTGATCCTCGCGCTGCCGGTCACGCTGACCAATGCGCTGCAGACCCTGATCGGTTTCGTGGACACCCGGATGGTCAGCCCGCTCGGGGCGGAGGCACTGTCCAGCCTGGCCGTCGGACGGACCAGCATGTGGATGCTGATGAGCGTCTTCATGGGACTGGGGACGGGCATCACGGCCTATGTGGCCCGGCTGATCGGGATGGGTGAGCCGCAGAAAGCGCGCCACTATGCGATGGTCGGCATCATGGCCGGCCTGATCATCGGCGCGGTGCTCGGTGCAATCGGACTGCTGGTCGGACCCAAGCCGGTGCAGTGGATGGTGACCAGCGACCAGGCGATGAGCGACTCAGTCAGCATTGAACTGACCCGCCAGTACGCATGGCAGTACTTCCAGATCCTGCTCCTTGGTGTCGGCGCGGTCGGTTTCCAGATGGCCTGCGTGAGTGTTTTCAACAGCGTCGGCAAGACGATGTTCCCGCTCTGGCTGCTGGTGGTATCGAACATTGCGAACTTCGCCGGCAACTGGTTCCTGATCTCACGCTACCAGGTGGCTGGAGCTGCATGGAGCACGACACTCACGACCCTGATCGCGGCGGCGGTGGCATTCTTCATGCTGCGCGAGCAGGGAGACATTGACAACACCTGGCGCGAAATCGTCCGGCCCTTGCGCAAGGCCTGGGAAATGTTCTCCCTCGGCTTCCCTGTGATCCTGCAGGTCGGGATGCGCGCGATGGCGATGCTGGCGATCATCAAGATCATCACACAGCTGCCGGGTTCAGTCGTCGGCCAGAGCGCCCTGCATGTCGGTCTGCAGGCGGAGAGCCTGGCCTTCATGCCGGCCTTCGCCTTCAGCATCGCAGCGGCCACGCTCGTGGGCCAGAACCTCGGGGCGCGGCAGGTCGAGCAGGCGAGGGTAAGTGCGCTGTACTGCGTGGCCGGCAGCCAGGTGATCATGTGGACGATGGGCATCCTGTTCTATTCCTTCGCGCCGCAGTTCATCGTGCTGTTCATCGGCAAGGCGGCCCCCGAAGTGGTGGCGCCGGCGGCCGACTTCCTGAAGATCATGGCCCTGTGCCTGCCGGGACTGGGTGTCGGCATGACGCTCAACGGCGCACTGCGCGGCAGTGGCGACACCGCGATCACTGCATGGATCGCCTTCACCGCGATGTGGGTGGTGCGCCTGCCGCTGATGGGTTACCTCGCTTTTGACAACCTGTTTGGAACTGGTATCGGACTGGGCTGGGGCCTGTCCGGCTTGTGGTGGGGCATGGCGCTGTCAGTCTACGTTGAGGCCGCGCTGGTGTTCTGGCGCTTCCAGACCGGCAAGTGGAAGACCATCAAGCTGCGCGACGCCGACGGCTAGGAGGCCTGACGCCAGACCTCCTAGGCGAACAGCGGCAGGTTGTCAAAGCGGCCGCCCAGCAATTTCTCACTATCGGCTGCCAGCCAGCGGTCCAGCACCGTGGCATACACCTTGCGGAAGTCCGTGCTGTAGCGCAGGTCGCCGTCGTCAAGGTCGGACAGGCTCGGGTACTCGCCATGCAGGCCGCCCTTCACTGCGCCGCCGGCAATGAAGATCGGGCCGGCCTGGCCATGGTCCGTACCGCCGGAGCCATTTTCCTTCACGCGCCGGCCGAACTCCGAGAATGCCAGCACTGTGACCTTGTCACGCATCCCGATCTGCGCCATTTCCTCCATGAAGCTGGAGAGCCCTGCAGCGAAGTTGCCAAGCAGCTCGGCGTGCTTGTCAGCCTGGCCGGCATGGGTGTCGAAGCCGCCGACGCTCAGGTAGGCCACGCGGGTCAGCGGCGAGACCGCGATCAGTTTCGCCAGCTGGCGAAAGCCGGAGCTGAACTTGTCATCCTTGTACTCGATCACATTCTCATATTTACCAAGCATGCTGTTCAGTTCATGCACGGCGTCCAGTGCGCTGTTGGTGCTCTGGCTGACATGGGCGAAGCCGCCATTGCCACCCATCTGCTGGATCGCCCGCATCGCTTCTTCGGCGTCCTGCGTGCCGGCCAGCTCGGAGATGTCGTCCAGGCTGGCAATCGTCGGAACGCTGACACGCCCGGCGGTCATTGCCGGGCTGGCTGAGGTGTCGAGGCAGAGCCCTGCGACGGGGCTGACCGGGTTCTGCAGCTGGTCGAGGTAGTTCCCCAGCCAGCCGGTGGTGGCCTGTGCATCCGGGCTGGCGGTCTGCCAGATCTTCATCGAACGGAAGTGGCTGCGGTTGTGCTCCGGGTAGCCTGCACCGTTGATGATTGCGAGGCTGCCCTCGTCCCACAGGCCCTTGAGCGGCTTGAGTGCCGGGTGCAGGGCAAGCGTGTCGGAGATCGGGATCTGCTCCTTCTCGGCGATACCGATGCCGGGGCGCAGGCGGTAGTAGTCCTTCACGCTGTAGGGGATCACGGTGTTCAGGCCGTCATTTCCACCACTGAGCTGGCAGACCACGAGCACATTGTCATTGCGGGCGGTGACGCCGTTCAGGCGCTCCGTCTTCTGGGCAAGCGCCACGCCGCGCAGCCAGGCCGGTGTGAGCAGGCCG
Organism: Planctomycetales bacterium; assembly: GCA_022646745.1. GTDB lineage: Bacteria > 4484-113 > 4484-113 > 4484-113 > JAFGCY01 > JAHEFU01. Next base: position 3,037,975 of record CP060262.1, read on the forward strand.
ATGGCCAGCACACTGCCGCTGCGTACCAGGAAGTCCCTTCTCGAATGCTTGTCAGCCATTTGTTCTCCCGGCGGTCAGACGAAAGTCTGACAACCTTAAAATCTCACTTCTTTCATCAATATTCAGCGCAGCTCCGACTTCGCCTTTGAAATGGAGGCCAGGCAGTCTGCCTGGCATTGCCAAGCTTACAGCTTGGCCTCCGTCAGCAGAACTGGAATTCCGGGCTGCCGAAGATCAGCCGGCAGGCCTGGTGCAGCATTTCCTGGCGGTACTTCTCCTCGCCGCGGGTCCTGTCCAGCAGGCCCTCGACATGGCTCGCCACGATCTGCCGTTTCTCCGCCGGCAGGCCGGCATCAAACACCTCGCACAGCCGGTCCACCACATCGCCGACCGATTCAAAGCGCCGGTTGCCGACGAGGTAGTTCCAGTTGATCGCTCCATTCTTCTTCTCAAACATCATGTCGGCGAACTTGATTCGTTCCAGCATCGTGGCCGAATTGACCCAGGCCGCCCCGCCGTCCCAGCCCGCCACGGTGGGCGGGTAGAGCAGCTGCTGGCCCATATTGCTCATGCTGCCCATCACGCCGCCGACCGCTCCACGCAGCAGGCGGCGCTTCTCCTTGTCACTTTCCTGGAAGATGCTCACGAGGTCGAGAATGCCCGGCAGGTCGACCGCGCGGCTGATCCCGACGGTGAAGTCCGCCGGCGACTTGTACAGTGCACGCTCGGCCTTGGCGGAAAAGAACTCCTCGCTGGTGAACATATGCCTCAGCAGGGCCTTGACGCTGTAGTTGTTGTCACGGAACACCGCGGCGATCCTGTCGACAATGTGCTCCTCGGGGTCTTCGTAGACGAACCAGCTCCACAGCTTGCCTGCGATGTAGCGGGCCGTGATTGGCTGGTCCAACAGGATGTCGATCACGTCGTCGCCATTCAGGTTGCCGCTCACGCCGAGCACGGTCTTGATCTCAGCGTCATGCTGGCCCTGGCGGAAGATGAACTGCGGCTCCACAGCGTTCTTGACTGCCGCCTGGATGCGGTTCGGGCGCTGGAAGGTCCAGCCGGTGAAGGCACGGGCGGCTTCCTGCACGTCCTTCTCGGTATAATTGCCGATGCCCATCGTGAACAGCTCCATCAGTTCACGGGCGAAGTTCTCGTTGGGCTTGCCCTTGACGTTGGTGTTGTTGTCAAGGAAGCGCAGCATCGTCGGGTCCTGCGCCACGCTGACGAGGATGTTGCGGAAATCGCTCGAGGCCAGCTCATTGAGCAGGTTGATGTGCTGCACCATCAGGTAGCCGTTCTGCACCTTTTCCGCTGAGCAGCCGAAGTGGTCGTGCCAGAACAGCGCGAGCTTGGCCTGCAGCGGGCGGCGGGTGGTCATCATGCGGTACAGCCACCAGGCGGAGACGATCGGCGCCGGCAGGTTGCCCTTGTTGTTGGTCAGCTGGAAGACATCGATCTGCTCCACTTCCTCGACCTGCCCGTAATTGAGCAGCTGCTCGAGCGTGGCATCCAGGCCCTGCTTTGCATGGTAGTCGATTTCCGACAGGCTGGCGCCGAAACCGGCCCGCCTGAGCAGGTGCGCTACCTTGCCGCGTTCAGTATTGAGCGCCATACACGTCCTCTGCGCTGTGGTGATTCACCCCTATGAGAGTACTCGCCCGCTGGGGAAGTTGCAAGAATGCGGCAACTCAGACCTGCACCCTCGCGCTTTCCCGGATGATCTCGCAGACGCGCTCGATCTCCGCATCGGAGTGGTACCAGTGCGGGCTTAAGCGCAGCTTGCCCTCACGCACGGAGTGGATCACCTTCTGGCCCTTCAGCACATCGCTCAGCAGGCTGCCTGCCGGCAAGGTGAAGGAGAGGATCGCGCTGCGGTGCTCGCTGCGGTCGTAGTACAGGTCCAGCCCGCAATCGCGCACGCAGTAGGCAATGCGGTCGGCGTAGCCGATGGCGCGCTCCTCAACGCGTTGCGGGCCGGCTTCGAGGAAGATCTCGCAGGCGCGGCGCAGACCGAAGGCGGAGGGGAAGGGGACAGTGCCTAGGCTGAAGCGGTTGGCATTGTGCTTGGGCCTGACCGAGCGGTCTGTATAGCTCAGGTGGTTCAGTTCGAGCGCGAACCAGCCGTCGGTGCGCGGCGTGACCTGTTCCGGATCAAGCTGTGGGTCCACCCAGAGAAAGCCGCTGGCCAGCGGGGCACACAGCCACTTTGCGCCATGCCCGGCGATGAAGTGCGCACCGGTGGCCTTCACGTCGATTGTCAGTGCACCGAGTCCCTGCATGCAGTCCACGGCATACCAGCTGCCGTTGGCACGGGCAGCGCGGCCGATGGCGGCAAGGTCCATCGTGTAACCGTGGAAGAAGTTCACCCAGCTCAGGGCCACCACTTTCGTCTTCGGTGTGATCGCCGCCAGCATGTCAGCGGTCCTGACTATGCCGTCGCCCTTGCCACTGGGGACAGCGCGCAGCACGGCCCCGCGGGAAGTCAGCTCCGACATCGCGGTGTACAGGCTGGGGAAGTCGTCCGCCGGGCAGATCACCTCGTCACCGGCTTCAACCGGGATGGCCTGGAAGGCGCGCAGCAGTGCGGTATGCGTGCTGGACAGCAGGCAGACTTCAGAGCGGTCCGTGGCGCCGATGAACTCCGCCACGCGCTGGCGGGACAGGCGCCAGCCGTCGAACCAGGGGTCCTGGTCGACACTGTCCGCCATCTGCTGCTGGGCCAGCTGCTCGTTGACAGCGGCGATCACCCAGTCCGAGAGCGGGCCGACCGAGGCGTGGTTCAGGTACAGGAAGTTTTGGATGCTCGGCTGGCTGGCACGGTAGCGCTCGAGGAAGGCCGGGAAGTCGGCGGTGGGCTGGATGGCAGGGGCGGGTGGCGCTTCTTTGAAAAAACTCATCTGGAGAGTATAAAGCTACAACCAGAGTTCGTGGATTTCACACTGTAAACAAGGACCGGCGTCGCCCGGCGACGCTTGGGAGAAGCAGGTTCAATTTTGTAGAAGATTGACATAACGTGCGTTATACTTGTCATATGTTGGTGCCTCTACGAAACTCCAATCGACTCAAAGGATTTGATTACTCTTCTCCCGGTTACTACTTCGTTACCATTAGTACTGCTCGTAACCGTCCAATCTTCGGCCGGACCGGGGTTGGAAACAGGATAGTCTTGAGCCGCTTAGGATGGATTGCGGAAGAGATATGGCTTAGAAATGACCTTGTGTATCCGCATTTCCGAAACGATGAATTCTGCTTAATGCCAGATCATTTTCATGCGTTGGTGCAGTTAATCAAACCTGGAAATTCTTCAATTCCTGTCCCTAGTCTGTCGACTATTGTCAGGTCATTCAAGGGCTGCGTGACAAAGGAGATCCGCAGTGCAACGAGCGACAGCTCATTCAATGTCTGGCAACACGGATTTCATGAGAAGATCGTTAACAACGATCAGGCTCTGAACAGGATCAGGGATTACATCATGAACAATCCGCAGAAGCTTAATGAGCAGATTGAAGGAAGAAGACTGGCTGAAGATCTTCTATCCGGCAAACATCGAACTGACATGTAAGATTGCCAACCATGCGTCGCCGGGCGACGCCGGTCCTTGTCCATGAATGAGACCAACGATTAATACATTCCATCTGCCTAAGGCTCTTTCCGCTACATCCTATGTCCCAGAACTGAGTTCCCTGATTGCTACACCCTACAACCTAAATCCGAATTCCTCGAATGCTACACGACACAACCGAGATCCGATGTCCTCGCCAGGCTGTCAGACTGGCCTCCTAGTTCGCCACCAGTTCCAGGGCCCGGCTACTCGTTGCCAGCATGCGGTCACGGGCGGCATCTCGCGCCGCCTCAAACAGCGGCAGCAGGTTGGCAGCGGCCTCCTTTGTGGTCTGGTAGAGAGTGTGGTAGTGGTAGCAGGCACTCTTGATGTATTCGTTCGTGACGCCTTCCTCCGGCAGCGGCGTGCTGCGCACACCCTGGGCGAAGGCGTAGATCCCGGCCTGGTTGGACATCTCCACCATCTTGCTCATTTCCGGATGGATGAACACCTCCTTGCGCAGGGCCACCAGGCGGTTGTACTGCTCGACGACCTCCTTCTTGGCGCTCACGCTGTCGTCATCCTTCTCCAGCGCCTTCAGCGTGCGCTCCACGGCGGTCACACCCTTGCGGCAGTTCTCGATCGCGAGGCGGAAGTGCGCCAGCAGTCCGTCCAGCTCGTGCATCAGGGTGCCGTAGTCAATGTCATTGCCGGAGGCGTGGGCCTCATGCAGCATCGCCAGCACGTCGAAGTGCTCCGTCATGTACTGCTCCATCACCTCCGCCAGCGGCATCGGGCGGATCTCATCCGACTGCAGGATGCCGCCTTCAGTGGCGTTGATCAGGGTGCGCTCGCGCACCTCCGGCGCCTTGAAGCGATTCAGCAGGAAGTTGTAGTATGAGTACATCTGGCGGTTGGTCTTGATCGGCTGGCCAAAGATGTCAACCATGTCGATCAGCAGCGTGCCCTCACGCTGCAGCTGCGCGACCGTCATGTCCTTCTTCTGCTCGGTCTCGAAGTAGGTACCCCGGGCGTAGGTGCGGCCTTCGGGGAAGGACAGGTCCTGGCCGATGAAGATTATCGGGTCGCCCCCGATCTTGACGGCGATGTCATAGGCCATCACGGCCACCGATCCCCACACCAGCACGCGGCCGCGGTCACCAATCACGCGGTCCACCCAGCGCATGATGTTGTCATGGAAGGAACACATGAAGCGCGGGCCGGTCCAGTCGCGCACAGAGCTGATCGGGCTCTGGGGCTCGGCGATCAGGAATGTGCCCGGCAGGTCCACGTTGCGCAGGTGCTTGGCATTCGCTTCCTGCGGGTCACCGGTGACAACGATGTGTGGTGTTATCTTATTTGCCATCAGGATCTTCACCGCCGTGTCAACGGCGATGATCACGGCGCGGTCCTGCATCTGGTTGAGCAGGTGCATGTTCTTCTCAAGGCTCGGGCCGGCGGAGACGATCACCACCGGCTTGCCCTTGAAGCGGTCGATCAGGTGGCGGAAGGGTGGGTTGTCCAGCAGTTGCGGGAAGTTCAGCATGATGTTCATCTGCTGCATCTCGCCCATCACCATGAGCGTCTGCACGTTGCCACCGACTGCCGTCATCTCGTAACGGATCTTGTCAGCGAGGCGGTCGAACAGGTAGGAGTCGGGCAGCTTGTCGAAAGCCGGGTTGGAGATCATCCGCACGCCCTTGAACGCCGCCAGCTCGAACAGGTTCATGTAGTTGAACATCGCGTTCTGGATGTTGTGGTCACAGCTGACGGTGGTGTTGCTGCGGGTCATGATTTCCGAGAGGTCAGTGTGGCACATCGCCAGGTAGAACAGTTGCCAGTTCGGTTCGTAGATCAGCACGCGCTCATCCTGCGGGATGCGGCGCAGGATCTCCAGCACGCCGTAGCCAAGCCCCATGCCGAAGATCACAGTGAAGTTGCCATCGCTGCTCTTCTCGATGGCGGACTCGGCCCACTGGGCGGCCTCGCGCAGCGGGTCATAGGGGCTGTGCAGGAAGAAGTCGCGTTCGCCGTCGCTGTAGCGCAGGGTCGGCGGTCCACTGCGGCTTGGCTCCACATAGACGCTGTCGACCTGGGTCTGGTCGCCGTGTTCATCATAGTGTGCCTGCAGCTTGTCCGCCAGCACTTCACTGGCCGTGCGCAGCATTGCGAGGTTCTTATCAAAGAAGGACATCCATTCTTTCCTGACAGTGGTTTACATATGTACATCGGCAGCACAGTCGCAGCATTGAGTGTCAAGTTGACGCAAGCGCTTTACTGTGATTTGATCTGCTACCTATGATTCATCGGCTGATCCTGCTCGGTCTTGCATGCTGGCTGCTGGCTGCTGCACCTGCGCATGCCGCTCAGGCCGTCATTGCGCTGCCGCAGGGCAGGGAAGTTGTGGACATGCGCTGGCTGGACCGCGACACGCTTGTGCTGGTGGAGCGGGAAGCTGGTGAACTGCAAATCTCACTGGTCGATGCAGGCGGTGCGGAACTGATGGAAATGGAGCTGCCCCGCAGCCTCGAACGGGCGGGGGGAGACCCTGAGCTGTTCAGGCTGGCCCTGTCGCCGCTCGGCAATTCGCTGGCAGTGGTGGAGCGCAATGCCAGCTTGCTGAGTGCCAGTCGCCTGTCCGCTTACCGCATCAGCCGGGAAGAGATAAGCGCCGTTTCCACCTACCGGATGCCGATGGAATTCTGGCCGGACAAATTGTGCTGGGATGAGGCCGGCAACAACCTGTTCATGTCAATGCGGCCCTACCTGCAGACGAAGCAGAAGAGCAGCCTTGGGATGTTCCGCATGGCTGATTCATCCTTCGTGGCCCTGCTGGAGCGTGAGAAGCTTGACCTGGTGGAGCAGCTGGCCTTCCTGCCCGGCAGTGGTGAGCTGGCGGTGCTGTGCAGTGCCTACGAGGGAGCATACCCGCGCAATCCGATGCTCGTGCTGGTCAATCCCGCTGGCAACCGGACGAGGGTCGTGCATGCCGATGCATCGCAGGGCCGGCTGCAGCTGCTTGACAATGGGGACCTGCTGCTGCGCACTGAGGCAGGCAGGTCCTCCACATGGATGATGCACGCAGGTGATGACTCACTGCAGCTCCTGGAAGGCAAAGGCCTGCCAGCATGGGATTGCCAGGTGAGTCGCGATGGCAGCTGGTTGGCCGGCATGTCCGGGAAAGGCCTGCTGCTGCAGGATGCTGACGCCAGCACTGCCTATGACAGTGGAATTGCCAGCGCGCTGTTCCGCTTCAACTTTGACGGATCAAGGCTGGCCGTGCTTGAAGAAGGCAACGCCATGCTTCACTTGATGGAGCCGGGCAATATTGTGTTGGATGACTGATCAGCCCTTCTTGCTGATCTTCGCTCCATCCTTGCGCGGGTCGTAGTAGTCCTCCACTGCTTCGTCCATGCCGGGAAGGTCCTTCATCATTTCATTGATCTTCTCGGTCTGTTCCTGCATGTACTGCTCTTCGGTGATCAGTTCGTAGTCATCCGGCACCACGAAGGTGCTGCCGTTATCCTCCCAGTTGAACAGGCTGTCGAGCTCCATGCTGGTGGTGATGCCCATCACGCTCATGTCCATCGCCATCATGATATCCACTTCGTCGGAATACCACATCTCACCCTCGATGTTGCCAAGCATGGAAAGGATGCCGGTCAGCAGGCCGCCCAGCTCCTCCATGCCTTCCATGCCCTCCATGTCACCGGCGGCGGCACCGTCACCATTGGCGCCACCCATTTCCATCAGGCCGCTGAGGTCCGGCATGCCGGCCATGCCATCCATGCTGCCCAGCAGGGCCTGGGTGTCCATGATGAAGGAAATGCCCTTGACCGGGATTCCGTTGATCACCTTCCCCGGCAGCTCAATGACCTGCATGCCCTCGGTTTCACGCAGCTGCTTGATCATCTGGTTGTAATCGCGGATCATGCGGTCCGGTGACATGTCGCCGATCGGGCCGTCACCGTTAAGGGTATCGCTACCCATGCCGTTCTCGAACATCACGGCACGCTTTTCGCCATGCAGCAGCTGGTAGGCGGTGTTTGACTCGTGGAACATGATGAAGCTCTCCACGAGGTCACCGGCCTTCAGCCCTTCCGTGGAACCGGCCTGGGCCATCTCAGGGTCGTAGAACATGTCAATGCGGCTGTGCCCGAGGTCCCAGTACACCTTGCCATGGGCCACCACCATGTCCTCCGGCAGCTCTGCGCCATCCGGCATGTCCGGTGCCTCCTCGCCGGGCGGCATGAACTGGCTGGCAAGGCCGGCCAGGCCAGCAGGGTCCATCGTGACCTTCATCGTGTAGTCGGCCTGATGTCCGGCGAATGCGGCACTGCTCATCACAATGAGCAGAAGCAGGGTGTAGACGAAATGACTCAGTCGCAGCATGTTTCCTCCGCTTGTCTTCCGGTCGCTGGATGCCAGCGCCAGGGTTCACTGCATACCTGAAGAATACAGCAAGGGACAGGCGGAGGTTTCACTCAGATGCTGCGCAGCATCACCCCGGCATCCTCGACATAGCTGATCACACCTCGCTGGCGGCTGCGGCCATGCATCACGCTGTCCTCGAGGGCGCTCATCACCTCGATGCTGCTGCCCAGGTTCTCAACCGGGAACAGCAGCCACGACACCGTGGGCTGCACGATGATTTCCTGGTTGCCGGAACCCCAGTGGTGCGAATGCAGCTTCTGGTGGATGTCCATTGCCAGTGCCTCACAGTCCTGCGCGCCAATCTCAGGCAGCAGCAGGGCGACCTGTGACCACTTGTAGCGGGCCACGATGTCGGAGCGGCGCAGGCGGTCCTGGAAGAATTCCGCGATCTGCGGCAGCAGGTCGCTGGCAGTATTCTCCGTCAGCTGTCCGCCGGGTATCTCGAAATCGATGTCAACCAGCAGCACGCCCACATCATTGTTGTAGCGGGTGGTGCGGTACATCTCCTCATCGAGGCGGCGCAGGAAGTACTTGCGGTTGTAGAGCCCGGTCAGGCGGTCGGTGATCGCCGTCTCCATGCTGCGCCGGCGGCGCTGGCCAAGCGTGTACAGCACCTGCAGGCGTGGTGCGATCTGGGCCGGATCAACCGGCAGGAAGGCGTAGTCAACATTGACGATCGAGCCATCTTCCGTGATGTGGTCCAGGTCGCTGGGACTGGACAGCAGGTAGAGCACCGGCGGGATATCCGCGGAGTCCATCCCGTCCAGCACGCCGAGCACACGTTCGCAGCTCATGGTGGCGCAGGTCAGGTCGATCACGAGTACCTGCAGTCGTGAGAGCACCTGCTCCATCGCACCGCGGGTCAGGTCATGGCCCCACTCGAATTCGAGCCCACCACTCTCACAGGCGGCATGCACGCCGTTGACAACATCATCATTGTTACTGAAGACCAGAATCATCCCGTTTTTCCAGTAGTGGTTTGATGATGGATCATAACAGCGCGCAAGGCCGTGGAACGGGATGAAACCGAATGTTTACCGCGATTGAACGCTGCGCTATTCGGTGGGCCGGAGGATGCTGCGCATCAGCTCCAGCAGGTCGCGGCGGCTGGCAACGAGCAGGTCGTCGTCACCTGGTGTATAGGCTTCGCCACTGATCTGCTCGCAGATCCCGCCGGCCTCGGTGACCAGCAGGATGCCCGCGGCACTGTCCCAGCTGCGCAGCTTGAGCTCCCACATGCCGTCGAAGGTGCCGTCGGCAACGAGCGCGAGGTCAACCGCCGCACTGCCAAGCCGGCGGATCTTGTGGAAGTTGGTCTGCATGCGCACGAAGTTGTGGATGTTCTTCTGGCCGTCCGGGCCCTTGATGTCGTAGGGGAAGCCCGTTGCCAGCATTGCGTTGACAAGGTTGCCACCGGGCGGATGGTCGCGCACTGTCACGCCGACACCGTTGCAGGTCGTGCCCATGCCGCGGGCGGCGGACCAGGTATTGCGCAGCTCCGGGCTATGCACCACGCCGATCAGGGGCTGCAGGTGTTCGTCGGTCAGGGCGATGGAGACTGCCCAGATCTGCAGGCCACTGAGGAAGTTCGATGTGCCGTCCAGTGGATCGACCACCCAGTTGAGTTCCTGGCGCGGGGCCTGCGGGTCGTAGCTTTCCTCGCCGATGAAGCCGGCTTCCGGCAGCAGGGCAGCCAGCCGTTCGCGGATCAGGTCCTCGGCCCTGGTGTCAGCCTCGCTGACCATGTCGGCGGCACTGGTCTTGGTACGGATCTCCACGTCGTCCAGCCGGTTGAAGTAACCCTCCAGCAGTCGTCCTGCGTCAGCAGCGACGCGCGTCACGGAGGAAGTCAGGGTGTGGAGGTTCAGACCGGGCACAGGCCGCACTATAGCATCCGCCCTGTGAAGATACTCAGAAGGGCAGCAGATTGTCGAGCCAGCCGCCACCGGTCTTCTTCGGCGGAGTGTTCAGGCAACCGAGCCAGGTGATGTCGGTCACGCCACTGAGCTGGATGCGGTTGATCGTCTTCTCCATCGGGTCCAGCGGCACCACGAACAGCACCGGGTCGTTGTTGGACTCGGTGACGAACACAAGCGCATCATTGTTGGGTGAGACATCCCAGAAGGCGACCTTGAAACGGGCACTGAACAGCACGCGGCTCTGGCCGGTTGCCAGGTTGATCAGGCGGAAGCGGTCCTCAGTGGTGGTGCTTTCACGGGCAATCACCTGCAGGCCCTGTCCCGGTTCCTTTTCGTTGGTCTCCAGGTCCAGCCACTTGAACTCCGGCTTGACGAGCACGAGGCCCGGAACCTGGTGGAAACTGTTGTCAGCGAAGGTATAGTAACCGACGGAGGACTCCGCCCGGTTGCTGACGACTACCAGCACATGCTCGCCGTTCGGGCTGACCAGCACCTTGTCCGCACCGGGGAACTCGACGGTGTTGCTGGTGGTGCCGGCCTTCATGTCCAGCAGGGTCAGCACCGGGTAGCTGACGGTTGCCTGCTGATCGTTGATCCACATCTGCGGGTCCTTCTCCGGGCGCAGGCCGTACAGGTTGAAGCGGTTGCCTTCAGCCGGGATCTTGCCCTGCTCATCCTTCTTCAGGTTGAGGCCGATGATCTGGTTGACCTGGGCCGGTTCGTTCACGCAGTAGTAGACGACGTTCTCATCGTTGTTGTCAAACACGGCCTGGAAGTTCGAGTGCAGCGGGAACTCGGAGATCAGGTTCAGGTCACCCGCCTTCATGTTCAGGCTGACGGCGGCCTCGCGGGAGCTGGAGCCACTGGAACCGGGCACAGCGCTGGAGGGAGCGATGCCGACCACCCAGTCACCATTCAGTGAATTGGCAACGATGCGGGCCGGGAAGTTCTTGGCATAGACTCCGATGCCGCCGTTGGCGGGGTTGATCAGGATCAGCGGCGACTTGACCTGGCTGACGCTGCCGGTCTCGGTCGAGATCTCCTTCACGAAGGTACCGATCACGCCGATCTGGAAGCTGTAGTCCATCGGGATGTACTGCGCGATCGCAGCCTTGCCGGACTGGACCTCCTCCAGGGAGGGGATCTTCGGCGGGTCAGGTTCGCCAGCCTGGTCATCCTGCGCAGGCACGACCGTGCTCGCAAGAATGAGCAGCATGAACGGCAGCAGTGCTCGGGAAAGGAATCTCATCAAAGCCTCAACCTCAGCTTTCATTATCGGTGTCGCGCATCATGAGGTTAATAACGTAACTGTACCCCACGACCTGGTTGCGGCCATTGCGCTTTGAGAAGAACAGGGCCGTGTCCGCGAACTCGATGAACTGGGCGAGGTTCGCGGGCTTGTGATCCAGGTAGCTCGACACGCCGATAGAGACGGTCACCTTGATGAAAACGTTTGTATTGCTGATGAAGAAACTGTTGTTCTCGACGAAGCGCCGGAGGCGGTTGGCCAGGATCTCAGCGTTCTTGTTGTGGGTCTCGGGCAGCACGACCACGAAACGTTCCCCGCTGTAGCGGGAGACGAAGTCTGTGCTGCGCACATTCTCCATGATGATCGCGCTGATTTCCTTCAGCAGCATGTCCCCGGTCTCGAAGCCGTAGGTCTCGTTCACGTCGCGGAAGTGGTCCACGTCCACGATCAGCAGGCAGAGCGGGACGTTATAGCGGCAGGCGCGGTCAAATTCGCGCTCCATCATCTTGTAGAACTGCCGTTCGTTGTACAGCCCGGTCAGGCTGTCCACCGTCTGCATCTCCTGGTTCTGCATCATCAGCAGGCCCTTCTTGATGTGCAGCATCAGGTGGTGGGCGAGGATCGAGAACAGCTTCAGGCGTCTGCGGTCTGTGATCGTCTCTTCCGGCGCGCTGATGCTGACCAGGGCGAACAGGTCGTTATCAATGAATACCGGGAAAGTCTCGCAGGAACCGCAGCGTAACTCATCCGGGCAGTCGCCGTCGTACTTGAGCAGTTCCTTGCCCACGAGGGAAGTGGTTTCATTCTCGATTGATATGCTGCGGCTGTGGCGCCGTTCCCACTGGTTGCAGAGATTGCCGTATTCGCGCTTGATCTCGTCGTAATGCAACGGGCGCTGCACGACGATGTTTCCACGCTGGTCATCATCCAGTGAGTCGTGGATCACGAGCATCGCATCCATCGGCAGGAGTGCCGAGGTGATCTCGCAGAAGCTTGCGAAGATATTGCGTGTATCCAGGCTGTGGTCGAGTTTCTCTACGAGGCGCAGCAGCGTGCCAAGCTCGTCATCGCTGAGGCTTGCGCCGGAAGGTTCCGGCCCGGCACCCCGGCGGGCACCGATGGCGTACTGGCCCAGCATCGCAAGCAACAGGTTGATATCCGTGCTGCTGCGGCTGAGGTTCTCATGCGCGGTGGGCATCATGTCACTGAGGCACAGCACCGCGGCGGTGAAGCCATGCGCGACTATCGGATAAACGGCAAAGCAGCCGGTGCGGTAGCGGGCCTGGGTTTCCTCAACCATGAAGGTCTCGGCAGCGACATCCGCCACGAGGATCGAATCCTGGTTCTGCAGGCTGCGGCTGACGATAGGGGCGTCACGCAGTCCGGGGGTTTCCTTCAGGGTGAATCCATGGGTGCTCATGCGGATCACGGCACCGGCCTTGTCCAGCTGGAGCAGGCTGACGCGGGGGCAGTCAAGCGCCTGCGAGATCAGTTCGAGCAGCTCGGCATCGGGGTCAGCCAGCAGGCCGGGATCAATGGCTGCAATACGCAGGCACAGTTCGCGGATTGCCTTGCCAGGACTGACTTTCTTGGTTCGCGCAGGGCTGTTCAATCAGGATCCTCCACCCCGGAATTTTTCCTGCGAGAGTGTAACACAGTTGGTACAGACTGGGCATTTCGCTGATTTGATGTCAAAAATTAATCAATCAAACTTCAATTGCGGTGAGCCATTTAATTCTGTAAAATTCTATAAGCAGTGAGGACACGCTGCGCATCCAGCTTTGCAGGTGGTTGTGTATGGGAAAGGAAGAGATGTTCGTAACCCGGCAGTGCAGGTACTGCAACGGGACAGGTGTCCGGATGGTCGAGACCAGCTCACTGTTCGGACTGATCCGCAAACAGGTTCCCCTCTCATGCGAAATGTGCGCTGGAGCAGGATCCACCTTCCAGGCACCCAGCTGCAAACATTGTGATGGCCAGGGCCTGATCGGCAATGAGCGCGAGGTCTGCCGTACCTGCAATGGCGTTGGCCACTGGGATGCCTTCGCCTATATCCCCCGAGACCACCTGCATGTCGGTACCCTGTTTGACCGCCGTTGCGACCAGTGCGACCACAACCGGATGGAAATCGCGTCCGAAATTGAGGAATACAAGCAAGTCCTGTCCTGGGAGAAGGAAGAGGAACTGCGCAGTGTCGAACATGCCGAGCGGGTCAAGGTACGCTGCCCTAGCTGCAGCCACAGTTATTACATCAAGCTGGATGCGGATTCACACGGAGACCTGACGCCGGACATGGTCGAAGCGCTCGAGAAGCTCGGCATCGACCTGAGCTACATGTACCAGGCGCGTTAACAATCCATCCGCCTGGTTTGTGACTAGAGCGAGGCCAGCTCAACCGCCAGCCTGACGCCGGCACCGCTGGCTCCCGTACCCCTCCAGTACTTCTCCTTGCGGGCCAGGAACACACCCGCGATGTCCATGTGGGCGTAAGTCGTACCAGGGTTGATGAACTCATGCAGGAACCAACCGGCTGTCTGCGCACCTGCCAGCGGACCTCCAACGTTCTTCATGTCGGCAGTGTCGCTCTTGAGCAGCAGGCGGTATTCAGGGTGCAGGGGCAGTTCCCAGACGCATTCGCCGCTGGTCGCCGAGGCCTTGCGGATCTCGTACTTGAATTCCTCGTTCTGGGACATCATGCCGATGTACTGGTTGCCCAGCGCCCTGACACAGGCGCCGGTGAGGGTTGAGAATTCAATAATGCGGGTCTGCTTGAGAGTCTGCTGGGCGTAGATCAGCGCATCCGCGAGCACAAGCCGGCCCTCAGCATCAGTGCTGTGCACTTCAACGGTGCGGCCGTTCTTGTAGCGGATCACATCGCCGGGACGGTAAGAGTTGCCGTCTGGCATGTTCTCGGCGGCACCGACCACTGCATGCACCTCAATCGGGAGCTGCAGGCTGGCAATCGCCTCCATCGCGCCGATCACCGCTGCACTGCCGCCCATGTCGCCCTTCATGTCCCACATGCCGTCCCAGGGCTTTATCGAGATACCGCCGGTATCGAAGGTCACCCCCTTGCCGACAAGGCACAGCGGCTTGCTGCCACGGGCCTTCTTCTTCGGGATGTAGCTCATGCTGAACAGCACGCAGTCATTCACGCTGCCCTGGCCGACGGCGGTGATGCCGGTGTAGCCACCCTTGGTGAGCTGGGCCTTGGAAAGCGAGGCGAATTTCAAGCCGTGGCGCTTGCAGACACCCTTGGCCACCTCAGCGAGCTGGAGCGGCACCATGTCGCTGGCGGGGGTATTGACCACATTGCGGGCCAGGTTGACCCCATTGAATACGCCCCTGCAGCGCTCGAGCACCTTCTTGAAGGCTGCCATGCGGTTGCCTGCCACCACCGTGATCTTCAGGTTGGTGGGCTTGCTGTTGCTGCGATAGCTGGTGAATTCATAGTCAGCGAACATCGCGCCTTCAATCAGCAGGCGGAAGTCGTTCTCCTCCAGCTCACCATCGAGCTCCCAGATGAGGTGGCTGCCACCGTTCTGCACTGCATGCAGCACCGTCCGGCCTCCGGCCGTGCGCAGGGCTTCATCGGGATAGAGGCTGGCACCGAGCACATTGACCACCGGGCAGAGCACCACGCCGCCATCACTGGCACCGACGAACATGCCCTTGCCGCTTGCAATGGCGGCCTTGTCAACGGATGAGGCAGCGGCGTGGAAGCCCTTGCCGTTCCTGAGGAAGTGGCAGGTGAGGTCCGCGCCTGACCTGCTGGTTGCCTTGCTGACTACCTTGATGTCCATTTGTGATACTCCGCAGTGACTGCTTGGGGCGCACGGCAGCGCCGCTAAATAGATTGAAGGAAATCGAGGATAGCACAGTCTGGGCCATTGCTGCATTTACAATTGATGCTGCTGAAGATAACATTACACGCTTCGATACAGCGACACAGGAGTTAGCTATGAAGGCGTTTGTTCAGGCTGCCAAGGTACTGATCGTCTGTGGACTGATCATCATGGCGGCCGCGATTTACAGCTGCACCGAGAATTCCGGTGGCGGCAAGGGCCAGGTCAGCAATGCTGCAGGCGGCAGTGTCAACCTTATTGTCAGTGGTGAGACACATCCGGCCGGTGACGTGCTGACCTCACCGCTCATGCGTACCGCGCTGCGCGAGTACTGCTATTCGATGACCATGCTCAAGAAGGCCCGCGAGGCCAAGATCGAGGTCACGGATGACGAGGTGAACGCGAAGATCGAGGAGACCAAGAAGGTTGTCGACCAGCGCAACACCACCTGGGAGCATTACCTCGAGAGCCAGTATGTGACGGAAGAGGAGTACTGGCTGAATGCGAAGTACTCGATCATGTTCGAACGCCTCGTTGATTCCCGCGTGGTCGTTTCCGAGGATGACAAGCTCGAGCTGTGGGACACCCAGCAGGCCAGCATCATCGACCAGTACCTGGCCGAGAACCACCTGCCTGAGTCTGAGCGTTCCAGCGTTGAATACGAGAAGGTCGAGTCCATCTGCGAGGACCGTGCCCGCAACGTCCGCAAGCAGGCTGCGCTTGTGGATGTGCGTAAGGAGATCGTGGAGCAGACCACGATCGAGTTCCCCTTCATTGACGATGCCGAGAAGCGCCAGCTCTACGAGGACCTGACCATCAACCAGGCCCGTGCGGCCCAGGAAGAGCGTGGTGAGCAGGGTGCAATGCCCGGTACTGCCAGGCAGTAACCAGGCAGGGATCCGCAAGCGTTGATTCAAGGATGGAGGGACCATGACGGGCCCTCCATTTTCATGATCAAGGCCGGATGTCCGGCCGGAACATGGGAGTAGAAATGACTTCGAAGTGGCTGTACGCCTTTGACAAGGCGGACAAGACAAACAAGGGACTGCTCGGTGGCAAGGGTGCCAACCTGGCATCAATGACCCAGCTGGGCCTGCCGGTCCCGCCGGGATTCACCATCACCACCGAGGCCTGCAACCATTACAGCGAGCATGGTGCGTTCCCCGACGGACTGGAGAACGACATCCATGCTGCGGTTGCTGAGCTCGAGAAGCTTGGCGGCAAGCAGTTCGGTGGCGCCAGTGACCCGCTGCTGTTCTCAGTGCGCTCCGGTGCGAAGTTTTCGATGCCGGGCATGATGGACACCATCCTCAACATCGGCCTGAATGACGAGACCTGCGACGGCCTGGCCGCGAAGACCGGTAACCCGCGCTTCGCCAAGGACAGCTACCGTCGCCTGATCCAGACCTTTGGCAACGTGGCGCTGGACATCGGCCTGAAGAACTTTGAGGTGGAGTTCTTCAAGGTGCGCGGTGACCGCCAGGACTATGAACTGAGCGCCGATGAACTGGACGGCGTGATCGCGACCTACAAGCAGGTCTTCCGTGAGAAGGCCGGCATCGAGTTCCCGCAGGACGTGTTCGAGCAGCTGCGCATCGCCGTCGAGGCCGTGTTCAAGAGCTGGATGAACAACCGCGCGAAGACCTACCGCCGCCAGGAAGGCATCCCTGACAACCTGGGCACCGCTGTCAACGTGCAGTCGATGGTGTTCGGCAACAAGGGTGAGACCAGCGGCACCGGCGTCTGCTTCAGCCGCAACCCGAGCACCGGCGAGCATGGCGTGTTCGGCGAGTTCCTCATCAATGCGCAGGGTGAGGACGTCGTGGCCGGCATCCGTACCCCGCAGCACATTGACGAGCTGACCGCCGTGATGCCTGATGTCGGCAAGCAGCTCTATGACATCATTGCCAACCTTGAGAAGCACTTCCGCGACATGCAGGACATCGAGTTCACCGTCGAGGAAGGCAAGCTCTACATCCTGCAGACCCGTAACGGCAAGCGCACCGGACCGGCCGCTGTCAACATCGCCGTCGACCTGGTGGACGAGGGACTGATCAGCACGACCGAGGCTGTGACCCGTGTCAGCCCGGAGCATATCGAGCAGCTGCTGCACCCGCAGATCGACATGCACGGACATGCCGAGGAGCCGCTTGACAGCAAGGGCCTGCCGGCCAGCCCGGGTGCCGCCGTCGGCATGATCGTGCTGGAGAGCCATGATGCTGACCGCATCTTCAAGGACAGCGGCGAGAAGGCCAGGCTGATCCTCGTGCGTGAGGAGACAGCGCCGGACGACATTGACGGCATGGTTGTCAGCCAGGGCATCGTCACCGCGCGCGGCGGCATGACCAGCCACGCGGCCGTGGTAGCCCGCGGCATGGGCACGCCATGCATCGCCAGTTGCCCGAGCCTTGTCATCAATGAGGAAGAAAAGAAGGTCACGATCGGCGGCCAGCAGTTCTCCGAGGGTGACTGGATCACCATCGACGGCAGCACGGGATGTGTCTACGCCGGAGAGCTGCCGCTCAAGCCCGCTGAGTTCGGTGGCAACGTGGCCCGCCTGCTTGGCTGGGCTGACGAGGAGCGCCGCCTGAAGGTGCGCACAAATGCAGATACCCCGCACGATGCCCAGCAGGCCGTTGAGTTCGGCGCAGAGGGCATCGGCCTGACCCGCACTGAGCACATGTTCTTCGAGGCGGAGCGCCTGCCGCACGTGCAGTCGATGATCCTCTCCAACACGGAGGAGGAGCGTCGCGGCCACCTCGAGAAGATCTTCGGATTCCAGAAGCAGGACTTCATCGGCATCTTCGAGGCGATGGACGGCAAGCCGGTCACGATCCGCCTGCTGGACCCGCCGCTGCATGAATTCCTGCCGCACGATGTCGAGGACATCGACCGCATGATCCAGGCCGTGTTCGGCGAGGTCAGCGCGGAGCGTCGTGAGGAGATTGTCAACCGAATCCACGGCATGCGCGAGAGCAACCCGATGCTCGGCTTCCGTGGCTGCCGGCTCGGCCTGATCCACCCCGAGATCAATGAGATGCAGGTGCGCGCCATCATCAGCGCGGCAATCGAGGTCAAGCGCAGCGGCAAGACCGCGCTGCCGGAGATCATGGTGCCGCTGATCGGCCACGTGAAGGAACTGCAGCTGGTGGAGAAGGTGCTGCGTGCCGTAGCCTCAAAGACGATGGAGGAATACGGCGAGCAGATTGACTACATGTTCGGCACGATGATCGAGATCCCGCGTGCTGCAGTGACCGCTGACGAAGTGGCCGCCAGTGCGGAGTTCTTCAGCTTCGGCACCAACGACCTGACCCAGATGGGCATGGGTGTCAGCCGTGATGATGCGCAGAAGTTCCTCGGCCGCTATGTCGACATGAAGATCTATGAGAAGGACCCGTTCAACAGCCTTGACCAGGG
The DNA here is from genome assembly GCA_022646745.1 of Planctomycetales bacterium. Lineage (GTDB taxonomy): Bacteria > 4484-113 > 4484-113 > 4484-113 > JAFGCY01 > JAHEFU01. Next base: position 3,056,383 of record CP060262.1, read on the forward strand.
TGGTATCGGCAAGCTCGTGAGCATCGCCTGTGAGCTTGGCCGCAAGGCCCGCCCGAAGATCAAGCTCGGCATCTGTGGAGAGCATGGCGGTGACCCGTCGAGCATCCACTTCTTTGACTCGGTCGGGCTGGACTACGTTTCCTGCAGCCCGTTCCGGGTGCCCGTTGCAAGGCTGGCGGCCGCACAGGCGAGCATCGCCTCGCGGGCGAAGACCGGCAGCGCGGGAGCCTAGCAAACGACGATCCGTTCAACGGGACGGCGAAGCGAGATGGAAACTGGTAGTGCTGACAAGGACAAGGACGACCTGTATATCGCAGTGCGCCGCGACGGCGAGGAACTGTCCTCGCTGATTCGTGTGGAACTGCGTTATCACAGCGGTGGCATGCAGTCCAGCCGGTCCTTTGACAGGGCGGACCGCCGCTTCTCTGGCAGCAGTTCCGAGATGCTGAAGGAAGCGATGGCCCATCTCTTCTCCGAGCTGCGCTACCGCGTCAGGACCGGTGCGGACTTCAGGGTCTGGTTTTCCGGGCAGTTAGATATGGAACTGATTGAGCAGGCAGCGGCCCTGCATGCCGCTGATGACGAAACGCTGACAAGGTTCGTTGACAGCCTCGCCGGGCGGGGCTGCGTGAGGGAATAGGGCCGGTGCTGCAGCACCGGCAGTGGAGGAAACAATGAGTCTGATCAATGCGATCCGTGGCCGGCAGGTCATTGATTCCCGTGGCAACCCGACGGTTGAGGCGGAAGTGTTGCTGATGGACGGCAGCTATGGGCGGGCAATGGTGCCGAGCGGTGCCAGCACCGGTACCCATGAAGCGCTGGAGCTGCGTGATGGCGACAAGTCACGCTTCCTCGGCAAGGGCACCAGCCAGGCCGTGGAGAACATCAACTCGGAGATTGCAGCCGAACTGCTGCAGGCGGATGCAAGCGACCAGCGCATCATTGACCACATGCTGCTGGAACTGGATGGTACGCCGGACAAGTCCCGGCTCGGTGCCAACGCGATCCTCGCAGTCAGCCTGGCAACGGCCCATGCGGCAGCGGAGTCCTGCCAGATGCCGCTCTACCGCTACATCGGCGGAACCAACGGCTGCACCCTGCCGGTGCCGCTGATGAATGTGATCAACGGTGGGGCGCACGGTGACAACGACGTGGACATCCAGGAGTTCATGATCGTGCCCTTCGGTTTTGACAGCTTCAGTGAGGCACTGCGCTGCGGCTGCGAGATCTACCAGACGCTCAAGGGCGTGACCAAGTCCCGCGGCTATGTCACCAACGTCGGTGATGAGGGTGGCTTTGCACCGGCGCTCAAGAGCGACGAGGAAGCGCTGCAATTGATCAGCGAGGCTGTGGAGAAGGCCGGCTACAAACTGGGCGAACAGGTCTGCTTTGCGCTGGACTGCGCTGCCAGCGAATTCTTCATGGACGGCAAGTACCTGCTGAAGGGCAGCGGGATGAGCCTGGACAGCGCGGGGATGCGCCAGTTCTATGTCGACCTGAGGAAGAAGTACCCGATCTTCAGCATCGAGGACCCGCTGCATGAGGATGACTGGGAGGGCTGGCAGGCCTTCACGGCGGAGCAGGGGGCTGCCCTGCAGATCGTCGGGGACGACCTGCTGGTGACCAACCCGCTCCGGCTGCGCCAGGCCATCGACAACAAGGCCTGCAACAGCATCCTGATCAAGCTTAACCAGATCGGCAGCCTGACGGAGACGCTGGACTGCATCAGCATGGCGCACAATGCATCATTCACTTCGATCACCAGCCACCGCTCCGGTGAGACGGAGGACACCACGATTGCCCACCTGGCGGTTGCCACGAACTCCGGCATGATCAAGACCGGCGCGCCTTGCCGGACAGACCGCGTCGCCAAGTACAACGAGCTGCTGCGCATCGAGGACGAGCTGGGCAGTGCCGCCGTCTATGGCGGCCGCAGGGTGGTGGCGGGCCGGCTCTAGCAGGGTGAATTCCACCCTAAATGGCCTGATTGTGTACTGCACGTCGAATCCTCGCGGTTAATGTCTGCGTAGATATGTGCGCGGCAAACCGCGTGGAGGGAGTGCATGAGCGCCACTTTCATGGAATCAGACAGCCTGCAGATGGTGGTCTTCCGCCTTGAGGACGAGGAATTCGGCGTGCCGATCCAGTTCATCAAGGAGATCATACGCAGGCCTGACATCACACACCTGCCGAATACGCCCGGGTTCATCCTTGGTGTGATCAACCTGCGCGGGGAGATCATCCCGATCATCTCGCTGCACACCAAGTTCCAGATGGGCAATGACCCGCTGGACGATACCAAGGTCGTGATCGTTGAGGTTGGTGACGTCACCGTTGGAATGCAGGTCAATGACGTGAATGAGGTCCTGACCCTGAGCGGCGGACAGCTCAGTAAACCCCCGGCCATGGCGTCCGATATAAGAAGTGATTTCATTGCCGGTGTAGGCAAGCTTGATAAGCGCCTGATGATCATCCTGGACGTTGAGAACGTGCTCAGCGATGAGGAGCACAGCATCATGCGCAGCATCACGGAAGAGCATGAGGCCGTCGCGCAGCCCGTTGCCTGAAAGGGGAATGGAGCCGACGAACGGATTTGAACCGATGACCTACTGATTACGAATCAGTTGCTCTACCACTGAGCTACGCCGGCAGGAACAAGGATTATACGGAGCCTTGATGCCAGCGTCAACACCGTTTAGCCGCTTTACTGCGATTTTCGTGCTGCTTGTGCTGCTCGCCCCAGCGGGGCCTGTGCAGGCTGCCGAACAGGTTCTGGTGCAGCGTGCGAACCATCCTGTCTGGCAGCTGGGCGAGGGGCTGAGTGCGATCCTCTGCGCACAGCTGGAAGCCAGTGGACTGTTCGACGCGAGCCTGGCGATTCCAGCTGAAGCCCTGGAGGATTTTCCGGTCAAGGCGGCAAGGCGGAGTGCCTCCAGCAGGCTGCTCAGTGAGCAGATTGCGCAGCGTTACATCGTTGAGCTTGATGTGCTTTACTTCGATGTCGGAATACGGGACAACACGATCGACCTCGGCGACGACTTCAACGACCTCTCCCGGATGTTCGGAGGCAGTGACAGCCTGGCGGAATGCAGGCTGCACATCCGCATGAGCAATGCCGCCAGCGGGGCGGTGATCGTCGAAGGGGACTACAGCGGGCGTGAAAGCCGGCGCGGTGTGCGGCTCAATCACCTGAGCTGGCCGGTCCTGAGACAGATGGACTACCTCGGCGCGGACTTCCATGAAAGCAACCTCGGTCTGGCGACCTACAAGGCGATCGGTGCCTTCCTGTATGACCTGTACCAGCGCATCCCGTTCCAGGGGCGTGTGCTTGCGCTGAGCGGTGACACCGCCGTTGTCAGCCTGGGTGGCAGCCAGCTCGTGCAGGTCGGCGACGAGCTGAGTGTCCTGCGCATCGAGAGCATCACCGACATGAGTGGGCGTGGCGTCTGGGATGAGCCGCTGAAACTGGCAACGTTGAGGGTGCTTGAACTGCGGGAGGACCGCTGCCTGTGCCTCGTGCTGGATGGCTCGCTGCAGCTGCGGGAAGGGGATGCCGTGCGGCCGACGAGCATCCGCTGGACCCTGCCGGATGAGGCAGACCATGCCACCCCGGCTGAGCTGTACTACTGAATCAGAGGTTCTCGCCCTGGTACTGCCCGCTGTACAGTGACTCCACCTGGCCCTCGATCCCGATCAGGATGAACTGCGCGATGCGCGCGTCGCGATGCAGCTTGAGGGTGTTGTAGACCGTCATCAGGCCCTGGCCCTTGCCAACGTAGCCGGGATCCCACAGTGCTGAATGCAGGGTTGCTCCACAGCGCATCAGGCTTGAACGAGGCAGCAGGATGCCGGCGGAATGCTCAGGCACGCTGACGGTCTCGTTGTATGTGACGAGGTATCCGCCGGGTGCCAGTTCAATCGTGGAGCCGTCGGCAGGCCAGTCCAGTTCCTCCAGCTCGGGCAGCTGACGCTTCTCATTCGTGAAGTCGAGGGTGGCCGGCCCGTTGAAGCGGGCGATGGAGCGCACGCTGAAGTCGTAGCCGGCAGGCTGGCGCTGCTTTGCTTCATCGGGGGAGCCGGGGAAGTCGATCCCCTTGAACAGTCTGAGCATGCCTAGATTTTAGCCGTAACCTGCTAATATTCAGGAATGTTCAATGCCCTGCTGGCAGGAGTGCTCCTCGCGCTGTACGCCGCTTACCTGTTCACCGGCATTTCCCAGGGATTCCCGATCGCCTGGCTGGACTGGCACGCGCCCTATTTCCACTACGAGCTGAACCGGGAGGCGAGTTTGCAGGTGTTCATCCTGCCGGTCGTCCTTGGACTGCTCACTGCCTTCAACTGGTACCGCAGCAGCATGCGCAACGAAGCCTGAGCTCAGCCGCGGCTTGAGGCCGGCATCTCCCGGTCCTCGTCGAGGTTGACATCGGAGCCGTCCCCATGGAGTGCCGCATCAAGCGCGCTCCAGCCGCACATCGCGCATTTGACGCGGGCATGCAGCTTGGCAACCCCCTCGAGGATCACGAGGTCGCCGAGCACCTGGCGGTCAAACTCCGTGCTGCCGTTGACGATCATCGCGCGGAACTCCTCCACCACGCGGTCAATCTCTGCGAAGGTCTTGCCCTTGAGGGCCTCCGTCATCATCGAGGCACTGGCCTGCGAGATCGCACAGCCATTGCCGAGCATTGCCACCTCGCTCACGCGGTCGTTGTCAAACTTCAGCTGCAGCTTGATCTTGTCCCCGCAGCTGGGGTTGCGGCAGTCCGCCTGGCGGTCCGGCTGGACGAGTGGTGTGGTGTTGCGGGGCGCCTTGTAGTGATCGAGGATCACTTCGCGGTAGAGTGCTTTCAGGTCCATCAGGCGAATATCTCCTCCACGGTCTTGATGGCCGCGATCATCCTGTCAATCTCATCATGGGTGTTGTAGAGGTAGAGGGATGCACGCGTGCTGCTGCTCAGGCCAAGCGCGCAGTGCAGCGGTTCGGCACAGTGCAGGCCGCTGCGCACGGCGACGCCTTCCTCGTTGAGGAACTGGGCGACATCGTGCGGATGGGCATAATCCAGGTGGAAACTGGCAATCGCCGGCTTGCCGGGGAACCAGTCGCCGATCACGCGCACGCCCGGCATGTCAGCGAGGCGCTCGTGCATGTAGCGTGACAGTTCGACCTCATGCTCATAAATCGCCTGCATGCCCCACTGCTCGAGATAGTCAATCGCGGCACCCATGCCGATCACGTCGGCGATGCTCGGAGTGCCGGCCTCGAACTTGTGCGGTGCGACGTTGAAACGCGTATGTTCGCGGCTGACCTCGGCGATCATGTTGCCACCGGTGCGATAGGGCGGCATCGAGTCCAGCAGCTCCCGTCGGCCCCAGAGAATGCCGACGCCGAAGGGCGCGAGGAACTTGTATGCGCTGCAGGCGATGAAGTCGGCACCGAGTGCCTGCAAGTCCACCGGCATGTGCGGCACGCTCTGGGCACAGTCGGCAACGAAGATCGCACCGACGCGGTGGGCCTGCTCCGCCAGTTCCCTGATCGGGTTGACGACGGCGCTGACATTGCTGACGTGAGCACATGCCACGAGCTTCGTGCGCTCATTGAGCTTGCTGTCAAAATCCTCGCGATCCAGCTGGCCGCTGGACAGCACATGCGCCACCTGGAACTTCGCACCCTTGCGCATGCAGAGCTGCTGCCATGGCACAAAGTTGGCATGGTGTTCCATGTCGGTTACCAGCACCTCGTCGCCGGGGCCGATGTTGGCCTCGCCCCAGCTGCCGGCGATGTGGTTGATGGAGTCAGTCGTGTTCAGGGTGTAGACGATCTCGTCCGGCTCGCGTGCATTCAGGAAGCGGGCCACCTTCACGCGGGCTTCCTCATATGCGTTCGTGGCCTCCTCACTGAGCATGTGGATGCCGCGGTGCACGTTGGCGGGGTAATCGGAATAGACGCGGGAGATGCTGTCAATCACGGACTGCGGCTTGAGGGTGGCGGCCGTGTTGTCAAAGTAGACCAGCGGGTGGCCATTGACCATCCGGCGCAGGGCGGGGAAGTCCTTCCTCAGGCGGTTGACGTCCAGCGCCGTGCCGACCTCCGCTCCTGCGGGGCTTTCACTGTTCATCATTGCACTTCCATTGCGTGTCTTGTCAGTCTTCAATCTCGACGAAGACATCATCGCCTTCGACGCGTACATTGTAGACCGGGACGGGGGCAAATGCGGGGGCCTTCATGGCCTTTCCGGTGCGCAGGTCGAAGGTTGCACCATGGGCGCGGCAACGCACGGTGCACTGCTGAGAATCGATCTCACCCTGGCTGAGCGGGAATTCCTGGTGGCTGCAGCAATCCTCGATCGCGTACACCATGTCGCCAAAGCGCACCAGCATGATGTCGTAGTCATCCACCGTGATCGGCCAGGCCTTGCCCTCCGGGATCTTCGACAGGCTGGCAACCCTGTGCTCCGCCATCAGACGCGCCGCCCGAGCATGTCGCCATAGACATACTCCCGCAGGCGGCCCTCCGGCACGAGGTCTGCCACTTCGGCGAGGAAGCCGCTGACCAGCAGCTGGCGGCCGGTCTCGGGATCGATGCCGCGGCTTTCGAGGTAGAACAGCTCCTCGCTGCTGACATTGGCGACGCTGGCACCGTGGCTGCAGCGCACGTCATTGGCTTCAATCTCAAGCTGCGGAGAGCTCGATGAGCGGGCCTTCGGCGACAGCAGCAGCGAGCGGTTGCTCTGGTAGGCATCCGTTCCCTGTGCATCCGGGGCGACTGTGATCTGCCCGAGGTAGCTGGCCGCGCTGCGGTCCAGCATCGTGCCCTTGAACAGCAGGTCACTGTGGGCATTGGCAACTCGGTGGTCCTGGTGGCTGAAGATGGACGCGGTCTGCCGGCCACCCATGTGGTAGAGGCCGCGCAGCACGCTTTCACTGCCGGGACCGGCCAGGCTGGTGATGGCGTCATGGCGCAGGTGGCGGCCCCCGACGAACAGGCTGACGCTGGTGCAGCGTGCATCCCGTCCGAGGTGCTGGGTTTCGATGCCACGCACGTCGCAATGCGTTCCGGTGTTCTGGTAGCGCAGCAGCTTCAGGGAGGAGTTGTCAGCCAGTTCCAGGTGCAGGCCGAGGTGCAGCAGGGACTGTTCCTCGATGTCGTCACCAGTGATGTGCAGGTGCAGGCTGCAGGCTGAACCGGACTGTGCGTTGACCACGATCTGCTCTGAGCGATAGAGACCGGCACCCGGCATGTCAACGATCAGGTGCAGGGGCAGGCCGCCTTCGGAATTGGCCGACATGTCCAGCAGCATCACACGCTGCAGGCGGCTGAGCTGCTCAGCCTCAAGCTTGTCGCTTTCACGCTGGTTCAGGGATTCCAGCCAGCCCTGCAGTGCGGGATGCTCACTGAATCCGGCATGCTCGTCCAGCAGGCTGATGCTGCCGCCGAAGTCCTCCATTGATCCCTGCAGGCATTCCAGCCCCTCAATGCCAAGGCGCAGCACGATCGCCGGTCCGGCATGCTGGAGCATGTCCGCCACATGCAGCGAACGATTGCTCGCCTGGGGGCTGATGCCCTGCGTAAGCTGCTCGGGCAGGAACTTGTCCGGCCGGCCATAGTGCCAGCTTTCGGTGCGCAGGTCGGGCAGGGGCAGGGCGGCTGCCAATTCGGCATAGCGCTGGCGCAGGCCGGGCAGGCCAGCCTCATGGGCTGCGTTCCCGCGGTGTCCACTCTGTGTTTCACTTGAACCGGACATCAGCCTACGCTTCCCTCCATCTCAAGTTCGATCAGGCGGTTGAGCTCGACCGCGTATTCCAGCGGGAGCTGCTTGGTGATCGGTTCGATGAAGCCATTGACAATCAGGGCCAGTGCTTCGCTCTCCTCAATGCCTCGCTGCATCAGGTAGAACATCTGCTGCTCGCTGACCTTGCTCACGCGGGCCTCGTGGCCGACGCTGGCACTGTCCTCGTCCACTTCGATGTAGGGATAGGTGTCCGTGCGGCTGTTGCGGTCCAGCAGCAGGGCATCGCAGTCCACGCTGCTCTTGGCACCGCGCGCTCCGCTGTGGATGCGCACCAGGCCGCGGTAGGTGCTGCGCCCGAGGCCCTTGCTGATCGACTTGGCAATGATCCGGCTGGTGGTGCCGGGCGCCACGTGGATCATCTTGGCACCGGTGTCCTGGTGCTGGCCGTCCTGCGCATAGGCGATGGACATCACCTCGCCGCGGGCACCCTCACCGACGAGCATCACGCTCGGGTACTTCATCGTCAGCTGGCTGCCGATGTTGCCATCCAGCCACTCCACGGTGGCATGCTCCATGGCGACGGCGCGCTTGGTGACAAGGTTGTAGACACTGTTACTCCAGTTCTGCACCGTGCTGTAGCGGATGCGGGAACCGGGCTTGGCAATGATTTCCACCACCGCGCTGTGCAGTGAGTCGGCGGTCCAGGTCGGGGCGGTGCAGCCCTCGATGTAGTGCACGAAGGCACCTTCATCGGCAATGATCAACGTGCGCTCAAACTGGCCGGCCTTGTCTGCGTTGATGCGGAAGTAGGCCTGCAGCGGGATGTCGATCTTGACGCCCTTCGGCACGTAGACGAAGGAACCACCGGACCAGACAGCGCTGTTGAGCGCGCTGAACTTGTTGTCCTCCGGCGGGATTACCGTGCCGAAATGCTCACGCACGACATCCTCATGCTCACGCAGGCCGGTGTCCATGTCGAGGAAGACCACGCCGGCCTCCTCCCATTCCTTCTTCAGGTTGTGGTAGACACTCTCGCTGTCGTACTGGGCACCGACACCGGCGAGGCTCTTGCGCTCCGCCTCCGGGATGCCGAGGCGTTCGAAGGTGCGCTTCATCTCCTCCGGCACTTCCTCCCATGTACGGTTGTTGCCACTGTCCGGCTTGAGGTAGTAGTAGATCGAATCGAAGTCGACGTCGATCTTCCCACCCCACCATGGAATCGGACGCTCCTCGTAGTGCTTCAGCGAACGCAGGCGGAAGTCGAGCATCCACTTCGGCTCATTCTTCATCTCGCTCATCTGCCTGACAACGTTCTCATTCAGCCCCGGTTCGGCCTTGTAGCTGTAACGCGCATCCGCGTCATGCCAGCCGGCCTGGTAGGAACCGATGTTGATGATGTCCGGAGTGCTCTGTTGTGAATCGCTCATATGGCCCTCCCTCAGACGCTCGCCTGCTCACGGATGAGCTCGTAGCCCTGCTCATCGATATTGCGGGCCAGCTCGATGCCCGGTGCGCTGCGCACGATGCGGCCGTCCAGCATCACGTGGCAGTAGTCCGGGTTGATGTACTCCAGCAGGCGCTGGTAGTGCGTCACGATCACGATGCTTCGTTCGGGGCTGCGCATGCGGTTGACGCCCTCGCTGACGATCTTCAGCGCATCCACGTCGAGCCCGCTGTCCGTCTCATCCAGAACACAGAGCTTCGGCTCCAGCAGCATCATCTGCAGGATCTCGTTCTTCTTCTTCTCGCCGCCGCTGAAGCCGTCGTTCAGGTAGCGCTGGGACCAGCTGTCATCGAGCTTCAGCTCCTTCAGGCGGTCCTGCAGCAGGCCGTAGAACTCCATCGCGCTCATCGGGTTCTCCCGGCGGGCGTTGAGCGCCGTGCGCAGGAAGTTCGCGATGGTCACACCGCTGATCTCGACGGGGTACTGGAATGCGAGGAACAGGCCGTTGCGGCTGCGCTCGTGGGTTTCCTGCTCCAGCAGGTCCTCCCCGAGGTAGCTGACGGAACCGCCGGTGACCTCGTAGGCTTCATCGCCGGCGAGCACCTTGGCGAGCGTGCTCTTACCGCTGCCGTTCGGGCCCATGATGGCGTGCACTTCACCGGCGGAGACCTCCAGGTTCACTCCCTTGAGGATGTCCTGTTCTCCGACGCGGGCTGTTAAATTCGTGATTTTAAGCATACTTTCCAACTGCAATATTCCTGGGAAATTTGCCTGCTGGCAACAGTTGGAGTATACCACGCTAAATCAGGATTTATTCTGTCCCACTTTTCGATTTCCCCGCATGGATATTGATTATACTGAAATCAATGTGGGAGCACGCTGCCAGAAGAGGGGGAGGAAAATAGCTTAAGCAGGACAATATTTATCCGATTAATCCTGCACGCTGTTGATAGATTTCTAATAGTATAACGTGAATTATGTCACGATATTTTGGGAGGCTTTGGCATGATTCCGGCTTCGGACTGCAGCAGCTCGCGGCGGATCACATCCTTCAGCCCGATGCCCTGTCCTTCGCTTACGACCTCTGCAATGTTATCAATGAACATGTCACGGTAGATCTCGCCGGCGGTTCCCTTCATGCCGTAGGTTGATTCAGGAATCGTGCGCCACATCTCCTTCAGCAGGTGGCTGACGAACAGGGCCTCCATGTCTGATGAGGCCTTATCGATGCGCTCAGCCGTGTGGGGCGGGGGAGCCTGCTGCTGCGGGGTTTCATGCAGGGCGATACCCATGGCCATCTGCGTCTCGAGCAGGGCATTTTGCAGCATTGCAGCAAATGGGGGCTGGACCGGAGCGCTCGTATCCTCCGCTGGCAGCTTCATACTGCGGCCAGCCTGCGGAATGCCCGCATCCAGTGGCCTGACCAGCGCTGCATTCACTGAATTCATGCTTAACCTATCGACTGTTAATCAGGGCACTTGAGCCTGCCGAATATCTACTACCTGATTTCTAATATGCCCATTCGCGAGGACACAGTGGAACTGCTTGGCCTGCCGGTGATCACCGGTGGCCGTGAAGCGGTGCTGGATCTGATCTGCAGCCGGGTGCTGGCAGGCCTGGCTACCCAGGTGCTGACCATCAACCCGGAGATGGTGCTCGCGATGAGAACCGACCCCGCGGTGGCGGATCTGATGTCCCGGGCCGAGGCGGTGGTGGCGGATGGAGTCGGGATCCAGCTGGCGGCCAGGCTGCTCGGTAAGCGCGATGTGCAGCGATATCCGGGTGTCGAGCTGGCACTGGACCTGCTGGAGCGCCTGCCCGGCAAGCGGGTGTTCCTGCTCGGTTCGAGGCCGGGGGTGGCGGACGCCGCTGCCCTCTGGATAGAAGGTCGGATGCCGCAGGTTAACATAGCTGGATGCCACGATGGTTACTTCGCGGCAGGGAAGGATGTTGAGATGCTTTCGATGATCAGGGATGCCGGTACGGATATCCTGATCGTCGGGATGGGCAGCCCGCGGCAGGAACAGTTCATTGATTCCGCACGTCTGGGCTGCGGTGCGAAACTGATGGTGGGAGTAGGTGGTTCCCTTGAGGTGTATGCCGGAGTAAAGCAGCGCGCCCCCCAGTGGGTGCGCAGCACTGGGATGGAATGGCTGCATCGCCTGACCCAGGATGGCAGCAGGCTTGGCCGGATCGGCAGCCTGCCGCGCTTCGTAAACCTGGTGATGAGGGAATACGTCGGGAAGCTTAATGATCAAGTTTGTTAACGCGGGTCTGACCTATCCGAACATGGCCGTTGGCCTGACGGGAGTCGACCTGCACATCGAGAAGCAGGAGTTCGCGTTCATCGTCGGCCCGACGGGTGGCGGCAAGAGCAGCCTGCTGAAACTCATCTACCGGGACACCGTTGCCACTGAGGGCAAGGTGATCGTGTTCAACAAGGACATCTCATCTCTGCGCATGCGCGAGATCCCTTATTACCGGCGCAGGGTGGGGGTGATCTTCCAGGACTTCCTGCTGCTGCCGCAGAAGACCGCGTTTGACAACGTGGCCTATGCGCTGCACATCCGTGGCGCTACCCAGCGCCAGATCAGCACGCTGGTGCCTGAGGTGCTGGACTGGATCGGGCTGTCGCGCAAGCTGAAGAGCTACCCGACTGAGATGTCCGGTGGTGAACAGCAGCGCCTGTGCATTGCCAGGGCAATTGTCAACAAGCCGGACATCCTGCTGGCGGACGAGCCGACGGGCAACCTTGACCCTGATACCAGCCTTGAGATCATGGAACTGATCACCCGCATCAACGAGCGCGGCACCACAGTGCTTGTCGCCACGCATGATGCGAGCATCGTCAACCGCTTCCGCAGGCGCACACTTGTCGTGCGCAATGGTGAGCTGTATGCCGACCGGCGCGAGGGCGGTTACCACGAGGGACCGGGGGAGGGCACCCATGCGTAGCTTCTTCTTCCTGTTCCGTGAGTTCGTGGAAAGCCTGCGCCACAGCCGCTTCCTGCACCTGACCTATGGCGCGCAGGTGACGATCAGCCTGCTGGTGCTCGGCATCTTCTTCGTGATCCTCGTCGGCGGCGCGATCGCCTGGAAGAAGCTCGGTGACCAGCTTGAGATCCACGTGTTCCTGAAGGATGACCTGAGTGCCAAGCAGATAAATGCGATGGAGCAGGACATCACCAACATGGAGTTCGTCAAGGCGGTGAAGTTCCGCTCGAAGGACGAGGCACTGGCGATCTTCTCCGCCCGCAGCAGCACGCTGGAACTGAATGACCTGCTGGAGAACAACCCGCTGCCGGCCAGCTTCGTGATCCAGGCCAGCGATCCGGAGCATATCGAGGACGTTGTGGCCCAGTGCGAAAAGCTGACCGGGACGCTGGCCACGCGCTACGGCTCACAGGTGGTGGAGAAGTACCTGAAGATCCTGATGATCCTCGTGATCGTCTGCCTGATCACGATCAGCCTGCTGGTGCTGTTCACCTACTCAAGCATCAACAACATCATCGCCCTGTCCGTCTATGCACGGCGCACGGAGATCCGCATCATGCAGCTCGTGGGAGCGACCTGGTGGTTCATCCGCTGGCCGTTCATCTTCGAGGGAATCTTCTTCGGTTTCCTCGGGGCGGGCATTGCGTACATCATAATTTTCGGGTTGCTGGTCAGCATGAAGCAGGCGCTGGCCCTGACCGACCTGGCCCAGGCCATGCCGAGTCTCGGGGTCGACGAAAGCTACCTGTTCATGGCACTGGCCAGCCTGCTCGTGGGACTGGGAATCGTCGTCGGATTCTTCGGCTCGCTCAGAACCGTGAACAACTTCCTGCGGAGGGAGCTGGAGCTGCAGCTTGAGAGCATCAAGGTCATGAAGCAGCTCAAGTGAGAGAGGGACAAGCATGAAAGGGAACATTGCCAGAATCTGCATCGTGAGCCTGCTGAGCCTGTTCGTGCTCGGCGGCACTTCGTGGGGCCAGAGCGCCAAGCTGGAGAAGCAGCAGAAGCAGAACAGCAAGAAGGCCGACCAGCTCTGGGGTGAGATCAAGAAGCTCAAGCAGCAGGGCGTGGTGGTGCAGAATGCCATCGAGGTGATCGACCAGCAGATCAACGCCAAGAACCGCCAGATCGCGGGCATCGAGTCCCAGCTTGCGGAAGCCGAGAAGAAGCGCAAGGCCAGCGAGGATGAGAAGATCGCGCTGGAGAAGAAGGTCAGCGAGCACAAGCTGCGCCTCTCGGAGCGGGCTCGCACGCTCTACATGCAGGGTGAGTTGTCCTACGTGGACGTGATGTTCAACGTGGCGGACTTCGGCGAGCTCGTGGACCGCATGTTCTTTGTACAGACGATCCTGGAGCAGGACCAGCAGATCGTGACTGACACCAAGGCCTCGCAGCAGGAGCTGGAACAGAAGGTGTCCGCGATCGCCCTGCAGATTGAGGAAATCGACAAGATCAAGGTCAGCCTCGAGGAGGAGAAGAAGTCCCTCGAGCGCCTGAGCAGCGAGCAGCGCAACACCAACCTGGCCATCGAACAGGACATTGACGTCTACCTCAAGGAAATCCGTGAGCTTGAGGAAACCAACAAGCGCATCATCAAGGAACTGGCTGCAATCGCCGCAGACAAGGATCGCTCCTACAAGGGTGAATGGAAGGGCAGCTTCGCCAAGCCCTGCAGCGGCACGATCACGAGCCCGTTTGGTCCCCGCGTCCATCCCGTCTACAAGAAGCGCCGGATGCATACCGGTGTGGACATCGGTGCCCCGAAGGGCACACCGATCCGTGCCAGTGGTGATGGCAAGGTGATCGTCGCCAAGTACTACGGCGGCTACGGCAACACCGTGATCATTGACCACGGCAACAGCCGCACGACCCTGTATGGCCACATGAGCAAGTTCAGCTGCAAGGAAGGCCAGGAAGTGAAGCAGGGCGACAAGATCGGCGAGGTCGGCAGCACCGGCATCAGCACCGGCAACCACTGCCACTTCGAAGTCCGCATCAAGGGCGAACCGGTCGATCCGACCAAGTCAATGAAGTAAAGGTAGCGGTAGTATCTCCGGAGCCTGCGTTACACTTTAGCCACTTCCGAACATCTTTAGGGGTGCGGGCAGTCCTATGCCACATCCGACCCGGAGGGTTTTCTTGGAGAACAATCGCATGACCAACTTCCTGGTACGTTTCAGCGTGCTGCTTCTCGTGGCGGTCGCCTCACTGTTCCTCGGCATGAAACTGGCCCGGTCCAGCGACGGCAGCCTCGGCACCACCGACCTGCTGGGCAAGATCCGCAGCATGCAGAACCCGAACCTGGTCAAGAAGGCATTCGACCTGCTGGACCGTGATTACTACACTGAGCTGGATGAGCAGACCAAGCAGAAGATGGAGTATGCAGCTGTGACCGGCATGCTGTCCGTGCTGCGGGATGACCCATACAACGACGACTTCACACACTTCTACAACCCGGAGCTGTATAAGGACCTGAATGCCCAGACCACCGGTGAGTATGCCGGCGTCGGCATCCTGATGGGCCTCAGCGCTGACGGGCATTATCCCGAGATCGTGACCGTGTTCCCCAATACCCCGGCTGAGGAGTCGGGCCTGCACAAGGATGACGTGATCGCCGAGATCGAGGGTGATGACACCTTCAACATGATCCTGCCCGAAGTGGCGGCCAAGATCAAGGGCCCGATCGGCACCAAGGTCAAGGTGAAGATCTTCCGCGCTGGCGAGCCGGATTTCCTGGACTTCGAGATTGAGCGGCGCAACGTTGAGTACAGCTCAGTTGCAGTTGCTGAGATGTATGACGGTGGCGTTGGCTACATCAAGATCTCCAACTTCGCCGAGGAGACTGGGCCTGACTTCCGCCGCAACATGGAGGAACTGCAGGCCCAGGGCATGAAGTCCGTGATCATCGACCTGCGTGACAACACAGGCGGTGTGCTGACTGCGGCCCGCGACGTTGCGGACTGCTTCGTGAAGGACGGCATGATCGTCGAGGTGCAGACCCGCAACTCCTCCGAGAGTGCGCAGCTCAGTGCTGACCCGAACACCGAGAAGTTTGATGTACCTGTCGTGGTGCTGATCAATGACGGCACCGCCAGCGCCAGTGAGGTGCTGACCCAGGCCCTGCTGGACTACGGCAAGGCCAAGGTGGTCGGCGAGCAGAGCTTCGGCAAGGGAGTGGTGCAGGCCGTGATCCCGATGGACTACGACGAGAACGGCGATGAGCACAGCGCACTGGCAGTCGTGATCGGCAAGTACTACACCCCCTCGCATACCGAGATCCATAAGGAAGGCATTGCGCCGCAGATCTGGTACGACGTGAACAACCAGCTCAAGGACGATCCCTACCTGAAGGAGCTCGACGAGAAGATCATCGAGAAGAGCAAGGAAATCCAGGAGCTGCGCACGGAGCTGACCCGCTACCTGCGTGCAAATGACGCGATGCTCAAGAAGGGTGAGGACGTGGCCAAGCAGCTGGCCAGTGGGCAGGAGGTGCCGGATGAGCCGAAGCTCGAGCCGGAGGAGGACATGGAAGGCCACCTCACCGCCGATGCGCTGGACAGTACTCCCGGACCGGAACCCGGCAGCGAGAGCGAAACCAACTGATACGCTGGATTTGGCCAGCAATGATGTAGAATCAGCCCGCAGTCGGATGGTGGGTTCCGGCCGCGGAATACATAAACTCAGGATCTGAAAATATGGAACGCCGACGCCCGATACACGTCAGCCAGCGGCTGGCTGTATTCGTTGATGTCCAGAACATGTTCTACTCCGCCCGCGCCCTATACCAGCGCAAGCTGAACTTCCAGCAGCTGGCCGAGAAGGTGACAATGGGCCGCCGCATGATCCGTGCGCTGGCCTACATCGTTCAGACCCCCGAGATTGACCAGAGCAGCTTCATCAACTTCCTGCACCAGGTGGGATACGAGGTGAAGAGCAAGGAGCTCAAGAAGCGGCCGGATGGCAGCGCCAAGGGCGACTGGGACATGGGGATCGCGATTGACTCGATCAGCCTGATGGACCGAGTGGACGTGGTGGCGCTTGTCAGTGGCGACGGTGACTTCTGCGACCTCGTGCGGCACCTGAAGGCACACGGCGTGCGCGTGGAAGTGTACGGATTCACCGGATCGACCAGCGAGGAACTGAGGCTGACCGCCTCGGAATTCATTCCATTGGACGCAGACGTACTCCTTTATGAATAGACTGCTGTTGCCAGCCGGACTGCTTGCGCTGCTCGTGATGCAGCCTGCAGTTTCGGTCGCACAGCATGAAGCGGGGGATGACGACGTGCTGCGCATCCGCAGCAACGGACGGACCCGCATCGAGATCCATGAGGGCAACCAGGTAGCCGTCTACACCGGTGGAGTGCAGTTCGAATACCAGGACTATCGCCTCAGTGCCGACAGCCTGCGCTACAGCCAGGCCGACAGCTTCGCTGAGGCAACTGGCAACGTGCACCTTGAACAGACCGGCAGCCGGCTGGATACGCAGCGTGTCGAGATCTACATCGATGAGAACCTGCTGCGCTGCCCAGGTGAAATCAGCGGCATGCTCAGCGAGCAGGGACTGGCATTCAATGCTGAGTCCGGTACGGTGAAGCTGACGGGCCAGCCCGGTGATGAGCAAAGTACATATCGAATCGAGCTGCGCGACAAGGTGCAGGTGTTCAGTCGCGAGGGCTACCAGTTCACGACGAGCATCGTGACGATGGACACCGATAGCGGGCTGGTCAATGTTCCGCAGCCCTTCAGCCTGCTGCTGCCGGTTGCCGATGATGCCCGCAGCGGACCGTCGGCCACTCCGGTAATGATGAGTGACCTCGTGCTGAACGGTGCCTCGATGACCGGGCAGCTGGATGAGCGCAACCAGCTTTCCAGCCTGCATGCGCTGGCCACTGAAATCAAGGGTGAACAGCTTAATTTCAGCGCCGGCAGCGTGAATGCGAAGTTCCTGGACAATGGACACGATGGCACGATGATCGACCTGCTGGCCACCGGGTCTCCGGTGAGGGGTTCACTGCGCCAGCCAAAGCAGGACCTCAGTTTCAGCGCTGATACGATTTCGGGAACAATTGACCCCGGATACGGGTCGCAGTTCCTGTTGAGTGGTGGGATAGACCTGTCCGCCGACATGGCCCTGCTGAAGAGCGACCTGCTCAGCATCGTGCAGGATCAGCAGGGAGTTCGGATAGTGTTTCCGGAGGGACTGGAAGCGGGGATGGCGCTTGACGTGATCAGCGGCAACGAAGGCCTCGACCTGTCAGAGATACTGCACAAGTAACCAAGTGATGAAGCGCCTGGCCGTCATACTGCTGCACACGCTGCTAGCCATTGCCTTGGCACATGGCCGCGCGCACGCGGTCGATGGTGACATCACGAAAATTGATCCTCCCAATGCAAAGCAGGGACAGACCGTGATGCTTACCATCAGCGGCAATAACCTGCCGCAGGGCGGGGTGTCGCTGGACTTCTTCCCGCAGCGCATCCAGTTGCTGAAGATCCTTTCCAGCAGTGCCGAGGAGATCGTGGCACAGGTCCGTATTCCGCAACTGGCACCGGCCGGTTCATACAACGTTCTGATCTACAACCATCTCGGCGAGGAAGCCTTCGGCGAGAAGATGTTCAGTGTTGACAGCGACCTGGTGGTACCGGTGATCAAGGACTACGACCCGAAGGTGATCGCCGAGGCTGACAACGGCTTCGCGCTGCTGCTGACCTGTGACGCCATCTCCGAGGCCGCAGTCAGCCACCTGAACATTGAATGGACCAAGAGCAACCTGGAGCTGCGCCGGCTGAACACCGTGTTCACATATGCGGGCCCCGAGCAGATCGTGGCTGCGGTCAGCGGTGCCCTGCCGGAGGGCAGCATTCGCGGCAAGCTGATGTTTGACAGCATGCCGATCTACCTGATCGAGCTGACGATCCGCAACAGCACCGGTGCGTATGTGCTCGGCTTCAGTCCGGCGGAGCTGGAACCGGTTGCCGGGCAGGAGATCAAGCTGATCGGCAGTGGCTTCAACCACAGCTTCCTGGAGGGGCTGACGATCCAGCTTTTGCATGAGGACCAGCCGATCGTGCCGACTGCCAAGCGAGTGATTGACAGCAACAGCATCACAATTTCCTTTGACAGTGAACTGCAGCCCGGGCGTTATACGCTGGTTGTCAGGCAGGGTGAGGAGACGTTGCTGCTGGAGGACCTGACGGTCAAGGCCGCCGGCCTGATCACCCAGCCGACGGAAAATGGTGTTTCCAGCAATGGCAGCAACCTGACGGAAGCTCCACCGGTGGATAATGGCAACACCTATACACCCTGGCAGCCCAGTGGCAACTGGCAGGGTACGGACGCAGGTGACCTGATCAGCCTGAGCCTGGTTTCGAGTGAGATGCTGCCCGGGGCTGACCCGGCGCGCTTCACCTTGCAGGGTATCCGGCTGTCGGAGCTTGATGCTGACAACCTGAGCTATAGCCTGCAGCGCCAGATCGGCGGCTCAGAGCTGCTGTTCAGCGGGTTCACCAACAGCGGCATCACCTGCATCTTCGGGCCTGAGGGGGAGGACTGGCATGCCGGCGAGCGGCTGGAGCTGCGCGTAGTGGATGCCGCCAACAGCATGGTGCCATTCAGTACGGAGCTGGAACTCGGGATCAGTGGCACACGTGAACTGGCATCACGGCCGGCTACACCGGGATCTGCGGAGAACCGCATCCTCAATTCGGACTGGTCCGTGGTGCTGACTAACCATGAACAGGGACCACAGGGCACAAGCTGCAAGGTTCACTTGCAGTGCACTGCGGATGACAAACCGGAGGTGGCGCTGCTTAATGGCGACTTCACCTTCATCCCGGATGATCCCAACTATTCCGTTGCCTTTTCAAACATCAGCTACAACGGCCCACTGAGCATCAGCAGGGAAGGGGATTCCTACCTCGCCGAATTTACCGGCCTGTTCGTGCCCGGCACGATTGAACTGAGCATCAACAACCTGATGGATCCGGTGCTGGATACCGATATCCGCTTCGAGTTCCCGCTGCCGGTTGCCATGCTGGAGGCCGGGGAGGTGGAAGGCCTGAACCTTGACCCGGCCAGCTACGTGCTGGACAGGCCGAACCTGGCCTGCTCTGTGGACTTCGCACCATTCATCCCGAATTCGGCGGAGTTGATCAGAGCCAGCCTTGTGCCGGCCCCGGTTGTGGTGCAGTCCCTGCCGCAGAACAGCCTGGAGGGCAGCATTGTCAGGATCAGTGCACCGACCGGCCAGTGGGACGCCGCGACGGTGTTCGGCGCAGGCCTGCAACTGAGGCTGGATGCCGGAGTGAAGTTCGACTGGCGCAACGGCCAGAGCATCCTTTACCCGGTGACGCAGGCGGAAGCGGTAGTCGAAGAGATCAGTGTCTCGATGCCCAAGCGGCCGGTGGTGATGGACGGCGAGGGATTCACCCTGATCATCCAGCCGCGCGGTCCCGGCAGCGAGAAGATGGACTGGACCAGGGTCAAGCTCAGCAGTGACAACCAGCTGCTGAACAACAACATAGACAGCTTTGCCGTCAGCTCGGAAGCATCCGACTTCCTCGGGGAACCCGCAGTCAACCTGCTGTTCAGGCGTGGCCGGGGCCTGAGTGCCGAGGCATTCAGTGCGCTGGCTGATCAGCTGGTAGATGCCGGCGAAGTGGCAATCACGCTTTACTGGGATGAGAGCAAGTATTCACTGCAGGCAAACATAGACTTCGTACACTAAACTGCACTGCCGCGCCGGCTGACTTTTCGTACACGGTAAAACTGCTCCTAGATATCGATTAAGAGTGCCAACAGTCCCTGCGGCGCTGTTACATTCTTCGGCAAGGAGCAGACCATAGAGGATTACAACCCCAGGATTCTCGTTGTCGACGACGAACCGACGTTCTTCGAACATACGCGCAGCTGCCTGGAAAACCGCGGTTATGAGGTGATCGTCGCCAAGAACGGGCGTGATGCACTGCAGATCGTGGACCAGCGCGGCATCGACCTCGTGCTGCTGGACGTGATCATGCCGGCGCTCAACGGCGTCGAGGTGACGAAGATCCTCAGGCGCAATCCGAGCACGAAGGACATCCCGATCATCATCATCAGTTCGATGACGGAGTACAAGGACCGGGTCGAGTTCTTCAAGATCGGCGCGAATGACTACATGCCGAAGCCGATTGACAACGGTGAGCTGATGGCGCGGGTGGATCTGCAGCTGCAACTCTGCCGGCTGCGCAAGGAGGTCAAGGTCGCCAATGAGCACCTGCGCAGCCAGAACCACATGCTGGAGCAGCACATCTCGCGCATCGAGCGGGAGCTGACCATGGCCCGCGGCGTGCAGCGCGCGATCCTGCCGCCCGGTGACAAGGTGTTCCGCAACCTGAGCGTGAACTTCGAGCATCGCTCAAGCGAGGACCTGGGCAGCGACTTCATCGACTTCATCGAGGATGAGTTCGGCCGTTTCAGCCTGATCATTGCCGACGTGTCTGGGCACGGAATCGCATCCGCCCTGATTGCCAGCCAGCTGAAGGTGCTGTTCGTGTCGATGGCACAGGAGCGTGACCTGAGCCCGCCGCAGGTGATGGAGCGCATCAACCAGCTCAGCACCCGCTTCCTGACGGAGAACTACTACTTCACTGCGATCTTCATCCGCTATGAGCCATCAAGTGGACGGATGTCCGTCGTCAACTGCGGGCATGTGCCGATGCTGTTCATGGAGCATGAGACCGGCAAGATCAAGCAGATTGAGAGCAGCAGCGCGCCGCTGGGATTCTTCGCGGAGGAGAAGTACAGTGAGGTGGTGCTGCAGCCGAAGGCCGGTGACATGGCCCTGCTCCTGACAGATGGGATCACTGAGCACACCAACGGCAGCAACGAGATGTTCGGCCTGCCGGGCGTGGTCAATGTGTTCCGCCGCAACCGTGAGCAGGCCCCGGCCAAGCTGATTTCCAGCCTGTTCTCGGAATGCTCCAGCTTTGGCAACAAGCCGGTGTTTGCCGATGACATCACGATCAGCGTGCTGCGCTTTGGCAACCAGAAGCAGGCGCAGCAGGTGGATGAGGACATCGAGGTGATCCGCCCGCTGGCGCGGCAGTGACTGGCAGCCTAGCTGATGAGACCGACGGCCGCCAGGTAGAGGTCCAGCAGCTGGTGCAGGATTGCTGCTGGAACTGCGCCTGCGCCTGTCCCACTGGGCAGGAAGGTGGAGAGGTACCAGTCCTTGATGGCCGTGCCGAAGAACAGGCTGACATAGCAGCCAAGGAACAGCCAGGGCCCGAATGGCATCTCAGCGCGACCTTTCTTCTTCTGGACCAGCCTGACGTAGATCAAGAGTGGAATGGCAACGATACCTCCGCTGAGGATGCCGAGGAACAGGGCGACATTGCTCAGTGGCCATCCGAAGATGATGCCGAAGCCGAGAGCGACGAGCACATCGCCGAAGCCCATCCCGCCGAAGAACCAGAACATTGCGATGAAGCCCGCAAACATCAGCAGGCCATACAGGCTGGACAGCCAGCCCTGGCTGATGGTGTAGGGAGCCGCGGCGAACATGAACACGACTGCGGCGATCAGGTTCGGCAGCCAGACCTCATCTGGGATCAGGGTGTGCTCGAAGTCCGTCACCATTCCGATCAGCCAGATGCTGGCCAGGAATATGACGAAGATGATGTGCGCGATGCCGATGTTCTCAGGTGCCACGTTGGAAAGGCCGTAGGTGGTCACGAGGTACAGGCTGCCGGTCCAGAGCAGTGCGTTGCCAAGCTCCACGGCGGGATATCGCCAGTGGATCGGGGCCTTGCAGTCGCGGCACTTACCCCCCAGCCTGAGCCAGCCGATCAATGGTATGTTGTCATACCAGCGGATCGGGGCGCGGCACTTGGGGCAGTTGCTCGGGGTCTTGATCCACTCATGGTCCGTCTTTTCCTCCTGGGGCCAGCGATGGATGCAGACATTGAAGAAGCTGCCAAACACCAGCCCGAAGACGAATACGACTACATAGATTGGAATTGGAATGACCATGTCCTAGTCCTCCCGTCCTTCGCCGCCGGAGGGATCAATATCCCTGAAGACGCGGCCGAACTGGGGATACTGCCTCCAGAAGTGGTTGACCGGGTTGATGCCGGCGCCGAATACCTGGGCATTGGCAATCGCACCGGTGATGTACTCCTTGGCAAAGCGGAACGCATCTTCCAGACGGTCACCGATCACCAGCCGCGCCGTGATGGCTGCACTGAAGGTACAGCCGGTGCCGTGGGTATGCACGGAGTCGATCCGCTCGTTGCTGAGCATCAGCTCGCCGGCTTCACCAAGCAGCAGGTCAGCCGGGTTATCGGCGCTGTGCCCGCCCTTGATGATCACATTGCGGCAGCCCAGGGCAAGGATCGCCTGGGCAGCGCTGTACATCTGCTTTTCGCTGCTGATTTCATGCATGCCAGCCAGTTCGGCGGCCTCATGCAGGTTGGGGGTGACAACCGTTGCGCAGGGGATCAGGTGGTCGCGCAGGGTCTTCAGTGCTTCATCCGCAATCAGGCGATAGCCGTGCTTGCTGATCATCACGGGATCAAGCACGAAGGGCAGTTCCGGGTGCCTTTGCAGGAATTCCGCAACGATGTGGATGATGTCCTCATTACCGAGGGCCCCGCTCTTCATCGCCCCGATCACGAAGTCGGACTCCACTGTGCTGAGCTGTCCACGCACGAGTTCGTTGGGCACCGTCTCCACGATATCCACGCTGCTGGTGCTCTGGGCGGTGACCACCGTCAGGACGGTCAGACCGTATACACCAAGTGCACTGAAGGTCTTCAGGTCGGCCTGGATCCCGGCACCCGCACCGCTGTCGCTGCCTGCGACACTGAGCGCGACTGGCTGTTGCTGGGGCATTACAGGATTATATCGCCCAGCCAGGAAACTGAATGCAGGTTCAAAACGCTGCAAAGACACAGCATGTCGCCATTGAATTCTGGCAATATGGTACAGAAAATACTGAATATCGGTAGGGAAATTCTATACTTTAGCCACTTAATCTACCTTAATCATTATTCATTCTCCGCTTGTTTGCTTTTTGCCAACAAGTTAACCACGCAATTTTCCTCCAAGTTAGAATCCTACTAGTCATTTCTGTAGGGATACTCTTATGCCATACACAAAAAAGGCGATTGCTACTAGACGAAGGATTGTCGAGAACGCAGCCAACCTGATTTTCAGCCAGGGCTACACACGCACGAAACTGGAGCAGGTTCTGCTTGCGGCAAACGTCCAGAAGGGTAACTTCTATTACTACTTCGAGAGCAAGGATGATCTCGGGCTTGCGGTGATCCGCGAGTTCGGACGCAGCAAGGTGCTGGAATGGCTGGAGTCCGTCGTCACGGATGATGCGGACCCCTGGGAGAACATCACCGAGCTCGTCATGCAGATCACCCAGTCCCCGGAGGTAATCAAGGGACATGGCAATCCGGTCAGCAACCTGGCCCTTGAGCTGTCAGGTGTTTCCGATGACTTCCGCCGTGAGATTGACGGTGTTGTCAATGCAGTGATCGACGTGTTCGCCGACCAGTTTGACAAGCTGCGCCAGGCCGGCCGGCTCGAGCCGGGCAGTGATGCCCGCGAACTTGCCAGCTACCTGTTCAGCCTTGTCGAGGGTTCGATGATGCACTACAAGGTCACACGCAACTCGGAGATCCTCAGGAGCAACCTGCAGCTTGGCATGCGCGTGATCAGGAACAGCATGCAGCGGGTCAGCCAGGATTAGCGATCTGATCAATAACAATTCCGGTCACATAGGCCGGAATTGTTATTGATGTTTCCAAACATATATCAGAAAATCCCTACAATAGCGGTAATTCTATTGCTGCTTTCCGGCCTTGAAACCTGCCTGCAGCAGGGTGTGGATGTTGATCATTCCCAGCGGCCGGTCTTCCCCATCAAGCACCGGCAGCACCATGATCGGGCGCGGCTTGTGGTTTTCCATCAGCTGCAGCGCGTCATAGGCCAGGTCATCACCCCGGATCGAGCTTGGTTCCCGCGTCATCAGCTCCGACACGGGGGTCTGCATCACCTCCGCCACCGTGCTTTCGCCTGAGCTGGGGCGGCGGAATACCCGGCGCACATCGCCATCTGTAAGGATCCCCGCCAGCCGACCGTCAGCTCCGACGATGCTCGTGCCTCCCAGGGCATGGCTGGTGATCACCTCCAGCGCATGGCTGAAGATGCTGTCATGGCTGATCACGGGATTGGTTTCATCGCCGCGCAGCAGGTCGGCCACCCGCAGAGTCAGGCGCTTGCCAAGCATCCCGCTGGGATGAAATACGGCAAACTCCTCGGGCGTGAATCCACGCATCTGCATCAGTGTGATGGTGAGCGCATCCCCCAGGGCCAGCGTGAGCGTCGTGGATGTGGTCGGAACCAGGTTGTGTGGGTCAGCCTCCGGGGCGTCCGCCAGCAGCAGCAGGGCATCACTGTGGCGTGCCAGCGTGCTTTCGGCATTGCGGGTGATGGCAATCACGGGGACGCCAACGCTGCCCACCGGTCCGAGCAGGCTAGTGATCTCTGCGGTTTCCCCACTGTTGCTGATCGCCAGCAGCAGGTCATGCTTGTGCACCACGCCAAGGTCGCCGTGCACGCCCTCAGCCGGATGCATGAAATGTGTGGCGATGCCCGTGCTTGTCAGGCTGGCGGCGATCTTCTGGGCGATATGGCCGCTCTTGCCCATGCCGGAGATGATCACGCGGCCCCGGCAGTCATAGATCAGCCGGCAGGCACGGCAGAACTGCTCATCGATCAGGTCGCGCTGGAGCAGCAGGGCGCTGCTCTCACTGGCCAGTACATCGCGCGCCATCTGCTGCAGCTGCTCGTCGGTTAAGGACATGCGCAGATTATAGACAGCGCCGCGCTTCAGGTTGCGACCTGGATCAGGCAGCTGCGCTCATCCTCGTCCTGGCAGGCACAGCTTGATTCCTTTGCATCTAGGCCGCGCATGCCTGTTTCATGCCCGAGCTGCTGCAGCCAGCCGACGTAGAAGCCGCACAGGCAGTTGAGCGAGAACCGCCCCTCAGCGAAGATGCTGTTGGTGATGCGCAGCATCAGCACGCGGCCCTTGATGTCGATTTCGAGGCTGGCATCCCCCAGCAGGGGCAGCAGGCGCTGGCCGATGCGGCGTGCCAGCAGGGACAGGGGCTGGCGGCGGAGTTCGCCGTCGCGCACGCACTGCATGCTGTAGCAGTTGCGACCGGCGAGGTTCATGATGTCGCCGTAGCGCGGGTGGTGGTCCAGTGCGTTGAGCACTTCGCCGAGCTGGCCCGGGCCGAGCATCACCGATTCACTGGCCAGCTCAAGCAGGCCCTCCTGGCTGACGCCGAGCCGGTCCGCAAGGTGGTTGGCAAGTTCCGAGTCATAACGTGTGAGGGCCTCAAACAGGTTGAGGAATAGCAGGGGGTCCAGGCGGTGGAGCTGTACAGTTTCGGTCTCCTCGCTGGGGCTGTCTTCCGGGCTGGTATGCAGGGCGCTGAAGAATTCCCTGAAGCGCTGAATCAGCATCAGAACAGCTTGTCAACGATGGTGGCGGCGTACAGTACGTAGCGGGCCATGATCGGAAGCATCAGGATGCCCAGCAGGCAGCCGGCAAGCCGTGAGATGATCATGTGCAGGTTCAGCCTGACGGCATCCTCCTTGGGACGCTTGCCGGAGATGCAGTCATCGATGATCAGTGAGGCCGGCGGGTCCACGAGGATGAACAGCAGCATCGTGGCGATGCCGTTGACGATGCCTGACAGGTTGGCGCAGGTGGCCGCCAGGTTGTGGTTGAAGCTGCCGGCCAGCGCGGTTGCCATCACGCCGATGCTGTAGAAGCAGGTGATGAACACGTTCCAGAACAGGATCGACTTCGGGATGCTGCCGGGGCTGATGTTACGGGTGATGCTCGCCATGTTGGGCCGCCTGAGGTATCCGGGCAGGCGGCTGATCCTGAGGAGTCCGTAGGTCACCGTACGTGGCAGAGTGCCTCTTTCTCCCATCACGACGATGCCACGCTTGAAGATGGCAATGAAGGACGGCGACAGTGATGCCCCGACCAGCACTCCGAGCACGATGAACAGCAGGTCGATACGCAGTGCATTCAGCACGTCGTGCGCCGTGTAGTCACCCTGGTAGACGCTGTCGGCGAAGTTGCCGATGATCGGGGCCTGGAACATGTTGCTCAGGCGGCTGATGATCACAACCGCATTGAACAGGGACAGGCTGGTTGCCAGCCGCCCGGCGTACACACCGGCTGTGCGCACGCTGTAGGCCAGGGTGTCAACGATGCTCATGATGCACAGCAGGGCCCCTGCCGTGATCATCGGGTCGATTATGGCTTCAGGGAACAACTCAGCTGACGTTCAGTGTGAATTCGACCCGCACCGGATCTGGCTGGATCTTGTGCTCGGCAATGACGCGCAAGGCCCGCGGCACAAATGTCGGATCAGTCTTGCGCGGGTCCCAAAGCGCCTCGAAGTTCAGTGTCTCGCCGGGGTTGATCGTCTGCTTCTCCTCCGTCTGCACGAAGAAGCGGTTGGAATTGAAGTTCCAGACGAGGTTGTCACCGTCCATCACGAGGAAGTTGCAGAACTCAGATGTCGGATAGCTGAGTTGGGCTCGTTGGGTGCCGGTGTTCAGCACATCCAGCTTGAAGCGGTATGTGCCGATGTCGCGGCCGGGCAGCACGGTGAAGTTGTAGACCAGGCCGTCGCGGTTGACGGTCTCACTGCCCATCACCTCCGGCAGGCTGCCGCTGCTGACCGGGCGAACGTCCTCTATCATATCCTCGACGCGGCTGGTGGCCTCGTCAATCGTGCTGGCGGCGTCATTGCGGACCTCGTCAACCTGCTCACTGACATCGTTGCTGACGTCATCCAGCCGGGTGTCGTCCAGTTGCACCGGGTCTTCGTTGTCATCAATGATCGGGTTGCCGTTGCGGTCGTAACGTGTCAGGTCATTGTTGCCGGAAACAGGCGGAGGCGTGCTGGTGGCCGGCTCGTAGTCATTGCTGCTGCCGCCCGGGATGTCATCCGTCACCGGACGCTGGTTGACCTCGTCATCCAGCGGAGCATTGTCCTGTACCGGCTGGGCGCTGGCTGAGGAGTTGTCATAGCCGGGCTGCTGGTTGCTTGCCATGTACTGCGGCTCGTCATCACGCACCACGAAGTTGATGCGGTTGCTGAGGATCGCACTGGCAGGCTGGCCGCTCTGCAGGGTGTCCTGCACCATGTCGCGGATCAGGTATCCGGTGTTGCGCCGCGTCTCGATCGTGCCCAGCGTGGAATAGCCAAGGTTGCCGTTGGCAAGGTAGTCCGATGTTGCCAGGCGGTAGGTGGCGAACATGTCGACAGGCTGGCCGTTGACCATCACGTCATAGGCCCGTGAATTGGCGATGCCGAAGCTCAGTCCGCTGACCTGCGGGAATCCGGGCTTGCCGATGTTGCCGGCACCTTCAGACAGCACCTGCACCAGTTCCGCCCCGGTCAGGGTCAGCACCATTCCGTAATGGTCATAGGGCAGGGCACTGTAAAGTTCGCTGAGGGTGATGTCCCCCTGCGGAATGTCGCCACGGAAGAAGGCGGCTGGCAGCAGTGACACATCAGCACTGCTGCGTGCCTTCAGCACGTCGCAGACATAGTTGCCAAGTTCCGTCTCGCTGCTGAACACCTTCAGGTTGCTAAAGCGCTGCTTGCTGGTGCCGGCGATACGGGACAGGCGTTCGCCGAGCTGGGCCTGGTACTTGGCCAGCCAGTCCACATAGTCGGAGTTTTCGACCCACTTGCCGCTCATCGGCTCCAGCAGCGAATCGAAGTACTTGTTTTCCCAGTCCGCGCCGGTGCGCTGGAAGGACAACTTGAGCAGGCCGACGTTCTTGCCGTATTCGCCGTCGTGCACGATCAGCGTGCGCCCGACCTTCATCGGCACCTGCAGTTCGGAGTGGCTCATGCCGCCCACGATCACGTCGATCTCCTGCAGCTTGCTGGAGAGGCGGATGTCCTCATCAATCCCGAGATGCGTCAGGGCAACGATGATGTCGGACTGCGCCGCCAGCTGGGGCACGAGCTGCTCGGCCATGGCGATCGGGTCCATCACCTGCAGGCCGCGGAACTTCTCCGGCGGCAGCTGGTCGTCAATATCAGCGCTTGTCAGGCCGAGGATGGCGATGCGCAGTCCCCCACGCTCAATGATCACGTAGGGCTTGGCGAATGGCTCACCGTCGCTGGCATTGACGATGTTGGCCGAGAGTATCGGGAATTCCGCCTCACCCATCAGGGCCCGCAGGCGGTCAACGCCGTAGTCGAACTCATGCACGCCTAGGCACATCGCGTCGTACTTCAGGCGGTTCATCGCCACGATGTCCAGCCAGCCCTCAAAGGCGTTGCTCAGCGGCGTACCGGAAATGGCGTCGCCACTGTCCAGTGTGAGCCAGACCATGTCGGAGTGGCGGCGCTTGTCCTGGAAGTAGATTGCCCGCTTGGCAACGCCGCCGACCGGCTTCTTTGAGTCGTAGTAGAAGCTCGACAGGTGGCCCTGGGTATCTCCCGTGTAGAGGATCGAGAGATTGTGTGTCTCGGACTGTGCTGACGCAGGTTTGCCCTGTGACAGCACCGCCATGAACAGCACCAGGCTTAGCAGCAAGATTCGTTTCATTCTTTCCATATGCATTCCATCCGGGAGGGACAGCGGAACACTTGATAAACCCACAGCCCTTCACTGGCCGGGGCCGGACGCACATACAGGCGGCCGAAACCGGCAGGATGTCATATAATCGGAATGGTCAATAGTGATCACAAACATTTCACCATAACGCAAAGCGACACATGTCAAGCAAAGACAACAAGGGGAATAAAGGAGCACGGCAGCAGGAGCCAAGGCCGAGTTTCGGTGGCCTGTTGCCCTTCCTGCTGCTGGGGGCGGTGATCCTTGCAATCGCGATCTGGCAGTTCATGGGATTCAGTTCCACGGAGCGGGAGCAGCTCGCGGAAGTCAAGCAGCAGGTGCAACAGAAGCAGGACCTGCGCAAGCTGCACGAGGAATTCGTCAAGGACGAAGCAGACAAGCGAAAGCAGGCTAAGGAAGCAAATGAAGTGCTTGGGCTTGACCCGGAGTACCCCAGCTGGCTGTTCCCAATATACGAAGGGATGCAGATCAGCGAAACCAGCCGTGAGGAGGCCACATCTTCCCTCGGTGAAGCGATGGACAAGTGGCATGTGAAGGGCACGGTGGATGCGGAGCTGAAGGATATCCAGCAGTTCTACAAGGACAGGCTGCAGGAGGCGGGTTTCCGCCAGACCCAGTACATCTCCATCCCCAATGGCTACGCCTTCAACTACGCGAATGAGTGGTATGACACGGCATTCGAAATCGAGAAGAAGGAAGGCGATGAACTGCCCGGAGTGGACATCACGATCTACCGTGTGCGCGATGATTCAGTGAAGTTCAGCAACTGATACGCCGACGCCGCCTTCATTCATTTCCGCGAAGCGCACATTGCGCACATTGCCATGCTTCTTCAGGTAGGCCTGCACGAAGGCGCGCAGCCGGCCTGTGCCGACACCGTGCATCACTCGGATCGTGCCGATGTTTCCCAGCAGCGCCTGGCTGATGAACACATCCAGTTCCGCAGTGGCTTCCTCAACGGTATGTCCGTGCAGGTCGATGGTGTCGCTGCTTTCAGCGGTGCCTTCGCGGAAGTTGCGCTCAGTCCGTGAGCGGGCCCGGTCGAGGTACTCCAGCGCTCCGGCCTTCTTCGTTTCCTTGTTCTGGCCGGGGGCCAGGCTGAGCTTTGATACCTTGATCGTCAGCTTCTTGCCGGCCACGTTGATAATGCATTCGCGGCCGTTCTTTGTGAACTCCAGCAGCTCGCCGCGCAGGGCTGAGCCCTCGATCATCACCTGGTCACCGAGCTGCAGTTCGCGGTCCGGCACCGCCACGTTCTCCACGGGCAGGCCGTGCTCGGCCAGGATGTCCTGGAATTCCTGCTGAAATTCCTCCTTGCGCAGGTTGGCAATTCGCGCTGTCTTGCTGGCGGCCTTGACATAGTCATCCTGCTTCTTGACGCTCTTGCGGGTCCGCTCGCGCAGCTTCTTGTTCGTGCTGCGCAGCAGCTCATCCATCCGCTCCTCGAGCTTCTGCTTGAGCTGCTCGGCCTGCTTGCTGACCTTGCGGCGGGCCTCCAATAGGTCCGCATTCAGTGCAGCATTCTCATCGCGCAGCTTGGCAAGTTCGGCTGCCTGCGTACGAGCCTCGCTGCGTTGCTCATCAGCATCGCGGCGCAGCAGCTCGATCTCACCGATCGCACCCGACATCTTGCCGGCCTCCTCGCTGATGGCGGATTCGGCGATCTGCAGCACGCTCTCGTCGATGCCCCAGTTGCGTGCGATCTTCAGCGCATAGGAACTGCCGGGCTGGCCATCCAGGACGCGGTAGGTTGCTGTCAACTTCTGCTGGTCGAACTCGAGGCTGACGTTCTTGACGTCACTGCGCTCAAAGCCAAGCGTCTTCAGCAGGTCGTAGTGCGTTGTCACCGCCACAAGCACGGGCTTGTCAAGCAGCGCACGGATCAGGCCATAGGCAAAGGCACTGCCCTCGGAGGGCTCGGTGCCAGTGCCGATCTCGTCAATCAGTACCAGCAGCGGGTAGTCCCGGCTGCTCATCTCAGCGAGTCGATTCCACAGCTCGCTGATGAAGTGCAGGTGCCCCGTGAAAGTGGACAGGTTGGCAATCGTGCTCTGGTCGTCGCCGATGTCGGCCATGATCCCGCTGATCACCGGTAACTCGGCCTGACCCGGAACCAGGCAGCCCAGTGCGGACATCAGGCTGTAGATTCCCAGCAGCTTCAGCAGCACCGTCTTGCCGCCGGCATTCACGCCGCTGACAACAAGCGCTTTCTCTGATTCGAAGTACAGGTCCTCCGGGATGAAGTCCTGGTGGAGCAGGGGATGCACCGCCCGTTCAAGCCGGTAGCCGCCACCACTGTTGATCCGCGGCCGGTTGCCACCGATGCTGCGGCTGAAGCGTGCGCGGGCAATCACGAAATCAACCTGCGCGAGGATCGACAGGTTACTGGCAAGCACCTGCCTGCGCTGCGAAACCTGCATTGCATAGTCGCGCAGGATGCGGCCGACTTCCTGGGCCTCTGCCACGAACAGGTGTTGCCGTTCCGCATTAAGATGCGAGACCTGGGCCGGTTCGAAATAGATGCTCTGGCCACTGCCTGACACGTCAACGATGCTGCCCTTGAATGAGCTGGCCATTCCACGTGGCATCACCACCACGAAGCGGTTGCTGCGGATGGTGACCATCGGCTTCTCGCCGCTGCCCTTTTCCACACTGGACAGCACATCGCGCAGGCTGTTTGACACCTCGCTTTCGAAGCGGCGCAGCTTCTGGCGGATGCGGTCAAGCTCCGGACTGGCACTGTCCCGTACCTCGCCATCCTCGTTGAAGACGCGGGAGGTGAGCGAGACCAGGTCATCGAGGCCCTGCCAGGCAGCCCAGATCTCACTGAGCCGTGGGTAGCGCTCAAGGCTGAAATGCCGGCGCCAGTTCTCGAATTGTTGCGTCAGCGCAAAAAAGCGGATCAGCTGGCGGGCCTCGGACTGGTCGATCTGGGCGCCGCTGGCCATTGCGGCCCACAGTCCGTTCAGGTCCTCCAGGCGGCCAAAGTCCGGCCGGTCGATGCTTGGGTTGCTGTCCACGAAGCGGATGTATTCCTCAGTCTGGTCGAGGTTCTGCTCGATTCGCGAGGGGTGGAATACGACATCAATGCCGCGGATCAGTGCGCGCGTCAGCTCGCTGCCTGCGAATCCGGCAATCCGGTCGAGCAGGCGGTCGAACTCCAGGCTGGCATATTGATGGGCGGCGCTCACGGCTATGAATTCTACCCGCCGCGGCTATTCATATCGCAGGGCGATGATCGGATCCAGCTGTCCGGCCCGCCAGGCGGGATAGACACCGAAGCCCAGGCCCATCGCCAGCATGGCGATTCCGACGATTACAACCCACTGCAGTGGCACGCTCGGCTGCCAGGAGACATCAAGTGCGTTCTTCATGATGATCGAGACCACGCCGCCCTGTGCGTAGCCGATTGCGATGCCGAGCATGCCGCCGACCAGGGTCAGCGTGACGCTTTCCACCAGGAACTGGATTGCGATCGTACCGGCGGTGGCCCCCAGTGCCTTGCGCAGGCCGATCTCGCGTGTCCGTTCCTGCACGCTGACGAGCATGATGTTCATCACCCCGATGCCGCCGACAACCAGTGCGATCAGTGCGATCACGCCAAACACCATGATCAGGGAATTGACGAATGTGTTGGCGAACTCGGCCCAGTCATCCGGCGTGGTGATGGAGAAGTCGTCATCCTTGCCGCTCTTGATGCGGCGGCTGGCGCGGAGGCGCGATGAAATGTCCTCCTTGGCCTGCTGGAGGTTTTCGCTGTCAAACAGCTTGACAGACATCCAGTAGATGTCGTCGCTGCCGAACACGCGGGAGGCCGCTGTCTGCATCGGGATGTGGATGCTCTTGTTGAACTGGCCGCCGCCGGTCATCGCGCTCTTGCTCTTGAGCACGCCGACCACCCTGTAGCGCGCTCCCTCCACCGTGAGGTAACTGTCGATGATCTGTTCCTGCGGGTCGTACAGCTCCTTCTTGATGTCAGCGCCGACGACGCAGACCATTGCGCGGCCCATTTCCTCGCCGCGTGTATACAGCCTGCCGTAGTCAATCTCGAGGTTGTCAATCGGGAAGTAGTTGTACGGTGATCCGTAGACCATCAGGTTGGCACTGCGCCAGCCATGCTTCACCAGCGCGCTGTTCTTGATATTGCCGCCGATCACCCCGGAAACATACTCGGACTCTCGGATCGCATCCATGTCGCGCATCTTGAACAGCTTTATACCGGTTGGCACGCGACCCGGTTCCATCGGCGCATCCGGCATCACGAACACCACGTCGCCGGTCGCCATGCTGGCCATGTTGCCCTTGAACACCTCGCGAAGTCCCTCACCGAGCGAAACGATGGTGACAACGCCGCCAACGCCGATCAGGATGCCGAGGATCGTCAGGAAGCTGCGCACCTTGTGCTTCATCACCTGGCGCAGTGCAAGCCGGAACACTGAGAAGAGGAATGAACTAGTCAAAGCGCATCGCCTCCACAGGATCGAGCTTGCTGGCCTTCCAGGCTGGGTAGACGCCGAACACCAGCCCGATGAAGATCGACACGAGAACGCTGTAGACCAGCCATTGCATCGGGATCACGGCAATCCATGTCCCGTCAATCGTCTTCTCGAGCATGATGGCAGCCAGCTTTGCGAGTCCGTATCCGCTCAGCACGCCGAACATGCCGCCGGTCAGGGTCAGCATGATGGATTCGATGATGAACTGGGTCAGCACGGCGGGGCGGGGTGCCCCCAGGGCAAGCCTGAGGCCGATCTCCTTCGTGCGTTCGGTCACGCTGACAAGCATGATGTTCATGATGCCGACGCCACCGACCAGAAGCGAGATGAAGGCAACGCCGCCGAAGATCGAGATCAGCACGTTGAGGAACTGGTTGCCGATCTCGAGGAACTGGTCAGGGCTGATGAACTGGAAGTCGTCATCGGAAGCGTTGCGGATCCTGCGGCGCTGCCGCATGATTGTGGCAACCTCCTCCTTCGCTTCCTTCACGTCCGCGCCATCTGCAAGGTATAGGCTGACCCAGAACACGTCATCATTGCCGATGATGCGCTTCTGCACAGTGCTGACCGGGCTGAGGAAGCCCGTGTCAGGGTTCGGCGCTCCGTCAAAGATGTTCTTGCGCTTCTCGATCAGGCCGATGATCTCGTAATTTGTTCCGTTCAGGCGGACCTGGCTGCCAACGGCATTTTCATAGTCCTCGAACAGGTCGTCCATTATGTCGTGGCCGATGACGACGACGCGGGACGCGCCATTCACTTCGGCCTGGGTGAAGAAGCGGCCCTGTTCGATCTTCTCCGGGATGTCATCCATGTAGTCAGCCGCTACTCCGAGCACATGCCCGTTCGTCGTGTTGTTGCCATGCTTGGCGGTGACTCCCACGTCTATCGCCGGTATCACGTCGCGCACGAGGGTGGTCTGTTCCTCGACGGCGCGCATGTCGTCCATCGTGAACATCTTCATCGGCTGGCGCGCCTGTCCCGGCCGCTTAGGCGCGACAGGTGTCATGAAGAACACGTCACCACCCATCGATGTGATGTTGGCAGTGAACTGGTGCCGCAGGCCCTCACCAAGGCTGACGATGGCGATCACCGCGCCGACTCCGAGGATGATGCCCAGCAGTGTCAGCAGGCTGCGCAGCTTGTTGCGCATCAGCATCCTGTAGCCGATCACCAGGCTGAGCCAGATCGTCCGCATCAGTCAGTTGCCTTCCTAGTCGAACTTGATGGATGTCTCGAAGCCCCGGACCTTGACGTAGTCTCCTTCCTCAAGGCCCTCAAGCACGATGATGTCGTAGTAGTCAGTGTCGCCGAGCTTGACCTCAACCTCCTCGGTTGCGGCCTTCTCGCTCGTGATGTCCTCGCCCTCCTTCAGGCGGAAGACCATGTTCGTGTCCGGCTTCTCACCCGCGCGCGTGGCGCCGAGCGGGATCAGCAGGACATCCTTCTTCACGTCGGCCTCGATCTTCACACTGGCGGTCATGTTGCCGAGCAGCAGGCCCTCATTGTTGTCAACCTCGATGATCACCACGAAGTTGATCAGACCGCTGCCTGCCTGCACACCCTGCGGGTAGATGTTCGTCACCTTGCCGCTGAACTCCTGCTCGCGGAAGGCGTCGACCTGCACGGTGGCAGTCTGGCCGACCTTGATCTTGCCGATGTCGATCTCGTCCACGTATGTGCGCACCTTGATGCGGCTCAGGTCGGCGACCTTGATGATCGTGTTGCCTCCGCTGAATGAGGAGTTGATGCTGATCACGCTGTCACCGATGTCCAGCAGCTTCTCCAGCACGATGCCGCTGATCGGGGAGGCGATTTCGCTGTCCCCGAGCTGCTTGCGTGCTTCCGCCAGCTGGACGCCGGCGGCGTCATAGCTCAGCTTGGCGAGGCTGATGTTGTTGCTGTTGCTTCCCTCATCGAAGGCGCGCAGGTTCTCCTCAGCGAGGGACAGGGAAGCCTCGCCATTGGCAACAGCCGTGCGCATGCTGATCAGCTGGTTGCTGGCGTTGTCATATTCCTGCTGGGTGGCCCAGTCCTTCTCGTAGAGCGAGCGAATTCGCTCAAAGCTGTCTATCTGTGTCTGGAGGTTGCTTTTGGCGTTGTCCAGGCTGTTGCGGGCATTGGTGAGCTGGGTCTCGAGGCTGGCCCGGGTGGTCTCGCTGTTGGCGTTGCGGGCCTCGTCATAGCGCAGCTGCGCCTGCTTGAGCACGATCTGCTGCTGGTCAACGACGAGTTGCTGGTTGCGCTGGTCGAGCCGGCAGATCACGTCACCGGCCTGGATCATGTCACCTTCCTCGACGAAGAACTCCTCGATGCGGCCGGTGGCCTCACTCTTGACTTCGATGTCGGTGACGGGCTCTGTGGTACCGGTGGCCTCGACGATGATCTTCAGGTCACCACGCCGGGCCTGCTCGAAGTATTCGGTGGATTCCTCTGAGTCCTTCTTTTCACCGCTGCTGATGAAGCCCTTGCCATCCTTCTGCTTGATGACGATCGCGGCCGCGACGCCCAGCAGCAAAAGGACGAGCACAATGATTCCAACCCTGCGCCACATGATCTTCCTCCATACCCACTTATCCCCCGCTCTTGCGGTAGGGCGTTGGACGCATGCCCCTGTGAAGTGGTTTCAGCTTCGATAAGCCGATTGACCGGCAGCTGGACTGCCGGTTGCAGCACAATATTATCAGACTGGTCCTGTAGTCAGTGAGTGATTCCGTCACCGGTTGCTGCGGTTTCCAAATGAATTTCAATCTCACTGGTGATGCTGGGCAGCCACCGCCTTCCGGCAGGATGACGTCAAATTAACAAATAGAAGGCGCGTGCGTTGAAGGGCAACTTGTCTTGCAATGCAGGGTCAGCTCCAGGGATAAGTTAGCTAGGTAATCCAGCAATCCAGGAGCTAGGCGATCAGCTCAGGTTGCCAAGTCGCTGGAACAACTGCCAGATGCCGGTGATGACCAGCATGCACAGCAAGAGCATCGCAACGCTGGCAATGATGCCCTGGCTGCGTTCCGCCTTGAGGAAGTGCCTCAGGCCCAGTGCCAGCAGGACCAGGCTCCAGATGCCAAAGATGTCCAGGTAGCTGGCGGCAACCCAGTTGAATTCAAGCGGATGCCAGTTGCTGGCGATCCAGCTGACCGGCCCGATGCTGAGTCCGCGGAACTGCAGCGGTGCTTCCAGCACCTGCGGAATCATTGCGGGGTGCAGCAGTTCAAGGCAGAGCCGGCCAAGGAATGTACCAAGTACGAAAGGCAGCATTCCGTAGGCTGTCCAGTGCAGGAAGTCGCTGTAGGAGCGCGGGATGCCGAGCAGCCGGAAGAACAGCCAGCACAGCCCGGCAAAGGCGGCGTTCATCAGCAGGGTGAGGGGGATGAAACCGATTAATACTCCGAGCGGCACCAGCCAGGCTGCACTGCCTTCGCGCGGATTGCCCGCCACCTGCAGCATGACAGGGCTACCCACGATCTCCGCCAGGCTGAGCAGCAGCCATTGCCAGAGCAGTGCAAACAGCAGCGATCGCCTGTCAGCAAGCTGTTGCCATGTCAATACGGGCCGCACCATCAGGTGCCATGGCTGGGCTGCTGCGAGGATGGTTTCAGAAGCCAATTGGCTGCCTGCCTCAGTCGATGGTGATCAGCTCACCGAACTCGGGGATTTCCTTCTTGATTGCCGTTTCCACACCCATCTTCATGTGCACGGTGGAGATGGAACAACTCTGGCAGGCCCCCATCAGCCTGATCAGTGCATTGTTGTCCTCGATTGCAACCAGTTCCAGGTCGCCGCCATCCATCTGCAGGAAGGGGCGGACCTTTTCCAGGGCGGCCTTGAGGCGGGTTTCAAAATCCTCCTCGGCACCTCGCAGGGGGCCGGCACAGCCACAGCTCGGCCCGCAGGGCTCCACTGCACGGTTGTAGTCGGTCTGCGCACGCGCCGCAGCGATTTCGTCCAGATGCTGGTCGTTCACCTTGCTCATGCCTGTTGTCACGGCTCCCTAGATAAGCTTACGTCTGACGAGGATGACCCTGCCGAGGATCTCCACCTCATCCGGGTACTTGAGGACCTGCGGACGGTAGTTGTGGTTCGCCGGCTGCAGGATAACCGAGTCATTCTCGAAGTACACCTTCTTTACCGTGGTCTGGCGACGGTTAACCTGCACGACGGCGATATCACCGTTGTTAACCTGGCTGGCCGGACTGACGATCAGGGTGTCCCCGTCAAGGATACCAGCCTCCAGCATGCTGTCACCCTGCACAATCAGGCCGAAGCTGTTCGGGTCAAACATCATTTCTTCTTCAGAGAGCACCAGCTTCTCAACGTCGGCATGCGCCTCGACCACGTTCGCATCCTTCAGCAGGCCGGCGGGTACGGTGTCATAGACGGGCATCGCGCGGCGGGCTGTGGCTACGGCTGAGGAGCCATTGCTGCCGGCAGGCTTGCCCTGAATACCCGAGATCAGCTGCTGCAGCGCATGGGTGGTGGGATCGTTGCTGCTGGGCTCGCTGGGAGTGGACTTGACGAAATCCTCACTGAGGATGCCGCTTGTCACCACCAGTTCGTCATAGGGGAACTGCAGGATCTCACTGAAGCGCTTGAGGATCTTGGGGCTCGGACGTCGCTCACCATTCTCAATACGTGAGAGGTAACTGTTGTTTATTCCTGAGGCATCCGCCAGATCAAACTGACTCATGCCACGACGAAGGCGCAGGTTCCTCAGCAGAGTACCGATCTCTGCATAAGGTTTGCCCTCGTTGCTTGTGATCTTGGGCATACGAAACTCCTAAAAATGTAATCACCATTGAAACTTGAGGTGATCGGATAACTTTTAAGGCAGGTCAAACTGACTCAGCCTGAGTTAATATTATCACAAATCGTTACAAAATTCATTTTATTTGAAAAAATTGAGCAAAACCCGTCCGACAAACCCGCGAATTTCAACATTTATCCCCAAAAGGTCAACACTATGGGGATAATCTGCCTTTATTTTCCTGATGGAAAATCAGGGTTTTGACTTTTCGGCGCGCTGCCTTGCCCGGCGTTCCTGGCGGGATTCCGCTCCACCAAATCCGCTGCCGCGATTCTCAACTTCGCGCCGCGCCGCATCCCATTTGCGCAGCTGTGTGTAGGCCCAGATGCACACGAGTATGAGGACAATGTCAACGATCTGTGAATATGTCAACGTGATGCTGCCAAACAAGGGGATCCTGTGCTGCTCAGACACATGGCGGAACGGATCCTCGATGGTGGTCCGCAGCAGGCTGTAGCAGAACACGAAGGTGATGTAGTTGGCACCGCGGGGAAGGACCTTGTCAATGTATATCTTGCGCCAGACAACGTAGCAGACGAAGAATGTGATCACGCCGACCAGCAGCCCGTACAGCTCCGTCGGGTGGCGCAGGATGATGTCCTCCTGGCTGGCGCCGGGCATGCGGTGGTATTCGTCGTAAGGAAAGTTCATTGCCCAGGGCCCATCCCACTTGAAGCCGAGGATGTCGCCGTTCATGAAGTTGCCGATGCGGACCAGGATCACGCCGATGGCAACTCCTGGAGCGAAGCTGTCCATCACCTCGATGAAGTTGATCTTGTGCCGCCTGAAGTAGAAATAGGCTGCAATCACACCCGCAATGATTCCACCATGGAAGGAGAGGCCACCGTGGTCAACGCGCAGGATCTCCTCGGGATGGGCCACGAAGTCACTGATGTTCGTCAGTACATAGACGAGGCGAGCACCGCTTATGCCGGCCAGGATGATCCAGACTAGTCCGTCCCATATCAGGTCGCCGGGCCTGCCGATCTTCTTGAGCAGCTGGGCACCGATGTAGCTGCCCAATAGCATCGAGATCGCCATCATGATGCCGTACCAGCGGATCTGCAGGTTGTCGGTTATTGCAAATGCAATCGGGTCCATTCAGTCTTCCTCGCCCTGGAGTGAGGAGATTCTAGCACCACCACGTGGCGGATCAGGACTGGTTTGCCAGCATCTCCTATGCCTCTCCTGACGCATGCTTGCCAGGCTCTGGTCAATAAATTTGACGGAATTTGCCGCAAAACCTTTACAGGCGTTTAGTTTAGTGCTAACATCCAAGTATTGCCTGTTGATTACCTGCCCATAGCGGGGGAGGTCCTCGGGACAATCTATTCTATAATTATCAACGAGTTTGGAGCTGGTGATGTCGAGACAGCAAACAGATGATCGCTTGAAAGCTCTCCAGATGGCTACGGACCAGATCGAAAAGCAGTTCGGCAAGGGTTCGATCATGAAGCTGGGGGACCGTGCGATACGTATCGAGGATGGTGTGATTCCTTCGGGAAGCCTGTCCCTCGACATTGCGCTGGGTATCGGAGGCATTGCCAGAGGGAGGATCGTTGAGGTCTATGGACCTGAATCTTCCGGAAAGACGACACTTGCTATGCACATGATGGTGGAGGCCCAGCGTCTGGGTGGTCGCGTGGCGATCATCGACGCAGAGCACGCCATGGATCCTGAATATGCGGCCAGGCTTGGCCTTGATGTGAATGAACTGCTGATCAGCCAGCCCGATACGGGTGAGCAGGCGCTGGAAATCGCCGAGATGCTCGTCCGCAGCGGTGCCCTGGACATCATCGTAATCGACAGTGTGGCGGCCCTGGTTCCCCGGGCGGAGATTGACGGGGAAATGGGAGACAGCCACATGGGACTGCAGGCCCGGCTGATGAGCCAGGCCCTCAGGAAGCTTACAGGAATCACTTCGCGTAGCAAGACCGCGTTGATCTTCATCAACCAGGTACGAGAGAAGATCGGAGTGGTGTTCGGCAACCCCGAGACCACCACGGGTGGACGGGCGCTCAAGTTCTACAGCAGCATGCGGATAGAAGTGCGGCGCTCGGACAGCATCAAGATGGGAACTGATATCGTCGGCAACCAGGTGACGGCCAAGGTCGTCAAGAACAAGCTGGCACCTCCCTTCAAGAAAGCCACCTTCGATATCATCTTCGGCAGGGGCATATC
The DNA here is from genome assembly GCA_022646745.1 of Planctomycetales bacterium. Lineage (GTDB taxonomy): Bacteria > 4484-113 > 4484-113 > 4484-113 > JAFGCY01 > JAHEFU01. The sequence continues at coordinate 3,096,712 of CP060262.1, forward strand.
AAAGTCAGGCGACATTCTCGATCTCGCCGTGGAAAACAAGCTGGTCGCCAAGAGCGGCAGCTGGTACACCATGGGAGATGAGAAGCTCGGCCAGGGACGTGAGAACGCCAAGCAGTACCTTGAGGAAAATCCCGCACTCCAGAACTCGCTTGAGAACGAGCTGCGAAAGATCCACGGCCTGCCCCAGCTGGGACAGGGCGATGCCGCGAAGGAAGTTCCCGCGGCTGAGGAAGCATCGTAGCTCCGAAGCGTAAATAAAAGCTGGAGAAGACGATGAACCCCATTCTGGCAGCCATTGTCATTGTGGTCGGCGGCCTCGTTGGAGCCGCGATCGGCTACTTCATCAGCGCACGCGCGATGGCACAGCGCGGCGAGCTCGCTGAGAAGAAGGCCGAGGCACTGCTAAAGGACACACAGGACCGCGCGGACAAGCGCGCATCAGACCTGCTGGCGGAAGCCCGCAAGGATGCTGAACTGATCACCAAGAAGGCCAATGATCGGGCCAGCGAGAGCATCCAGCGCGCCAAGGAAGGCGACCAAGAGCTCAGGCGCCGCGTGAAGGAGTTCGAGAAGCGCGAGGAACTGCATATCAAGGCAGAACAGACCCTCGCCGAGCAGCTCGACAAGGTGGACAAGCGCCGCACCGAACTGGACCGCCGCTCCTCAAACCTCGACAAGCGTGAGCAGAAGATCGAGGAGCATGAGGACCTGATGCGCATCGAGACCGAGCGCATCGCCAACATGGACCAGGACCAGGCCCGCCGCGAGGTGCTGGCCCGAATTGAGGATGAAGCCCGCTACGAATCCGCCAAGATCCGCAAGGAGATGGAGGATGAGGCGCGCAATGAGGCGAATGAGATTGCCCGCAAGCTGATCCTCAAGGCCGTGTTCCGCTGCGCAGTTGACCACTACAGCGACAGCCTGATCACCACGGTCGAAATCAAGAACGACGAAATGAAGGGCCGCATCATTGGACGTGAAGGCCGCAACATCCGCGCGATTGAGGCAGCCACCGGCGTCGACGTGATCATCGATGACACTCCGAACGTGATCATGCTTTCCAGCTTCGACGGCGTGCGCCGCGAGGTGGCCCGCCAGGCCGTGGAGCGCTTGATCCAGGATGGCCGCATCCATCCAGCCAAGATTGAGGAAGTCGTCAGTGATGCCCAGAAGGCGGTTGACGAGGAGATCTGGCGCGCCGGCCAGGAGGCCACCTTCAAGGTCGGTGTGACCGGCGTCAACCCGGAGATGATCAAGGGCCTTGGCAAGCTGAAGTACCGTACCTCCTATGGCCAGAATGTGCTGGCGCACTCCATCGAGGTTGCCATCATGTCCGGCGTGATCGCTGCCGAACTCGGCATTCCGGTCAAGAACGCCAAGCGCGGTGGCCTGTTCCACGACATCGGCAAGGGCGCCGGCCCTGAGATGGAGGGCAGCCACACCGAGGTCGGTGGCATCATGGGCCGCAAGTACGGTGAGAACTCGGTTGTGATCAACTGCATCGAGGGTCACCACGGTGACGTGGAAATGACCATCGAAGCCTGCGTTGTGCAGGTCGCTGACGCGATTTCCGCCGTCCGTCCGGGTGCCCGTGGTGAAGCCCTGACCAGCTACATCCAGCGCCTGCGCCAGCTTGAGGACATGGCGATGAGCTTCGCTGGCGTGGAGAAGGTGTTCGCCATCTCGGCCGGCCGTGAGTTGCGTGTGATGGTCAAGCCCGACATGATGGATGACATCCTGACCTACGACCTCAGCCGCCAGATTGCCAAGCGGATCGAGGAAGAGATGGAGTATCCGGGCACGGTGAAGGTGACGGTGATCCGCGAGACCCGCGAGATCGCCACCGCACGCTAGGGCCTGGCGGGGGTGCTACAGTAGTGGCATCCCATTGCCAGGAAACTGAACATGCGCATCTGCAAGCCGCTGCTGGCATTGCTGCTGTTGCTCATCTGTGCAACGGCCGGTAACGCCGCGGGTGATCCCTACCTCGGCGTCGGGCACGAGCCAAGTTCCGACCCGCCAGGGTTGCTGATCAATGTCGTGCCGGGCAGTCCGGCTGACAGGGCGGGGCTGAGGAGTGGTGACGTGATCACGGCCGTCGATGGCCACCAGATGGCGGATGCGCCGGATGGCAAGTACGATGCCGTCTTGCGCGAGGCACTGGTCGGCAGGGAACTTGGCGACAGCCTGTTGTTCAGCATCCACCGCAGCATTCCGTCCGTTGTGTTGCATGATGCAGCTGGTGACGCGGTCAATGATTTCCCGCTAGACGAACTGCGGCCACGCATTGACGGCCTGCAGGACGGGCAGAGCCTCAGGCTTGAAGCCAGCAGGATTCCGGAGGAGCTTGAGATCAGTGTTGTGCTCGGACCCCGGCCGGACACGCTAGGCGAGCCTTTCCCGGCAAATGATGAACTTCCGTGCAGGGTCGACGACCTGCGTCCGGGAATCAAGCAATTCAGGGATGAATTGATTGCCAGGGCTGGCATCGCTGCGGACTGTGAGGACCTGGCGATGCGGCTGGACCGGCGCGCAACTCCTGATGACGGATACCGCTTCCAGCGCACCGTCTACCTGCTGCGCGACGGTTTCAAGGGTGAACCCGTCACCCGGGCCATCACGGGCAAGCTGACCGAAAGCATGGTGGCCGGCATCAGTGGCTACAGCCAGATCCAGTACACCAGCGCGGAACTGATGGATCTCTACGATCAGGACTTCCCGCAGCTGGCTGACAACAAGGATGGCACGCTTGACGATGACCTGCAGCTGCTGAAGCAGACGCTGGAGGACAGTGATGCGCTGGTCCGCAGGGCCTTTGCCGGATTCAGTGAGGAAGAACTGACATTCCTGGACCGCCAGCGCGCTGAGCTGACAGAGGCCTTCCGCCAGTGGCATTACATCGACAGTGAGGACAGCAATGCCCGGCGGGTGGCTGACAACCTGCGCCTGATCGAACTTGCAAAGCGCATAGACTATGCCAGCCTGCAGCAGGCCCAACTGAAACTGAGCAGCCTGGCGCAGATCAACTTCCTCAAGCGCCTGGAGCAGGAGCTGCTGGCCTCCTATGCTGGCAATCTTGCCGACGATGAGCTGCTGCGGATGGAGACTGCCGCAGGTGACATCGTTGTCAATGGCACGGGCCGCAGCTGGCAGCGCAAGGATGATGCAGTACTGCGTATCGACCTCGGTGGCGACGACTTCTACACCAATGCGGCGGGCAGTGCCACAGGCATCTCCCATCCCGTCGGCGTGCTGATTGAATTCGGAGGCAACGATGCATATGAATCCACTACGCAGCACTGCCAGGGCAGTGGTTCAATGGGCTGTGGCCTTCTGATCGACATGTCGGGGAACGACCAGTACATTGGCCTGCAGTGGGCCCAGGGCTGCGCCTTCCTCGGCTGCGGTGCACTCGTAGACTACAGCGGGAATGACATCTACCGCGGCGAGGAGCTCTGCCAGGCGGCGGCGATATTCGGCAGCGGCATCATCTTCGACATATCCGGCAATGACCGCTTTGAGGCACAGCAGAAAAGCCAGGCCTTCGGCGGGGCGCATGGGATTGGCCTGCTGCTTGACGCGGAAGGACACGACTACCGCTATGCCAAGGGCAAGTACCCGACAGGCTATGGCGACGCCGGCATTTTCGACTCCTGGAGCCAGGGCTGCGCGCAGGGATTCCGTAACCGGGCCTCCGGTGGAATCGCGGGCATTGTCGATCTTGAGGGTGAGGACTACAACGAGGCCGGCAACTTCAGCCAGGGCGGCGGCTACTACTTTGGCTATGGCTTCTTCCACGATGTCGGCCAGCAGGATGACCACTACATCGGCAGCCGCTACAACCAGGGCTTCTGCGCCCACCAGGCGGTCGGCGTGTTCCTCGAGGAAGGTGGCAACGACTGGTATCAGACCCGCCAGAGTGTGTCACAGGGACTGGCCTGGGATGAATGCAGCACGGTGTTCATCGACTACCTCGGCAACGACCGCTATGAAGGCGGCGGCGGGTTCTCCCAGGGAGCCAGTGCGCACAACGCGGTCTGCCTGATGTGGGACATGAATGGCGACGACGTCTATGACTATCCCGCCGGCCAGGCCCGGGCCGGTGGCAATGATTACCATGGAGGCACTTCGCTTTCACTGTTCATCGATGCCGGTGGCGGCAATGACAGCTACAACTCAAAGGATGGCGCAAACGACAAGGTCAGTGGCTGGCCGGCCCATGGATTCTTCGCTGACCTGCCGGGTTCACTGGCAGATGCGCTGCTGGACCAGGCCTGGCAGCAGCTCTGGCAGGACCCTCCAGCCGCAGAATGATTTCCAGTGCCGTCCTGTGGGCTTTGCTATCATTTCTGCATGGACCACGACCTCTTCCTGCATCTCTGTGGGCTGGCCAGGCTGCGCCTTGATGAGCGCGAGGCAGCTGACTTCGAGCGCAAGTTCAACAGCATGCTAAAGATGGTGGACAGCCTGAACCAGTGGGAACCGCAGGATAGCAAGCTGGCCGGCATCGATGGCGGCCTGCAGCTTCGTCCTGACAAGGTTGTCGAATATGTGTGGCCGGAGGGCACGGTGCACGATTACCGCGTTCCAACCATCATCGACTTCGAGGGTGATGGCTGATGCGTGAGCTGCTTGCGCGCACGGCGCATGAACTGCTGGCTGATGTCAGCAGCGGCGAGATTGACCATAATGAACTGCAGGAAGCCCAGTACGCGTTTGCGCGTGAAATTGATGGTGAACTGAATAACTTCACGGCCTGGGATGAAGTGGTGGAAAGCCAGGGCTGGGACCTCGACCTGAGCCCGGACAGGATGCAGACCTTCAGCCACATGCCTTTTGCCGCCAAGGACCTGTTTGCCACGAAGGGACTTAGCACTACGTCAGGCAGCAACATCCTCAAGGGGTATGAGCCAAGCTTCGATGCCAGCATCGTGGCCCACCTGCGCCAGGAAAAGAACCACCTGATGGGCAAGACCAACATGGACGAGTTCGCGATGGGGAGCTCGGGCGAGAACTCGGCCTATGGCCCGAGCCGAAATCCATGGGACCTGGCTCGTGTGGCCGGCGGCAGCAGTTCCGGCAGCGCGAGCGCGGTGGCTGCCTGCCAGAGCTTCATGGCGCTTGGCACCGATACCGGGGGCAGCATCCGCATCCCGGCAAGCTTCTGTGGGGTGGTCGGCTACCGACCGACCTACGGCCTGCTCAGCCGCTATGGCATGGTGGCCTACAGCAGCAGCTGTGACCAGGCTGGCACCTTCACGCGCTGCACGCTGGATGCGGCGCTGGCAATGAACACGATGAGCCATCCTGACCCACTGGACAGCACCTGCCGGGTCACGGAGCGGATTGACTACTACGCCGATGCCCGGAAGCCGATCCACTGGAACAAGCTGCGCGTGGGCGTGATCAGCCAGTTCATGGATCCGGAGCGAGTTGACAATGCAGTGCTTGCCAACTGCCAGCGCTCCATTGATATCCTGCGGGAAGCAGGTGCTGAGATAATCGAACTGGACTTCAGCATCGCACAGTACTGCATACCGGCTTACTACGTGATCACCGCGGCTGAGTGCAGCAGTAACCTCGCGCGCTATGACGGCGTGCGCTTCGGCGACGAGCCACAGGGTGATGATTTGCTGGAGCGTTACCTGGATGTCAGGTCCCGCGGCTTTGGCGAGGAAGTCAAACGCCGCATTCTGCTTGGGACATACGTTCTCAGCAGCGGGTACTTCGATGCCTACTACAACCGGGCCCGGGCGATGCGCGGCGAGATAGCCCGCACGATGTCCGAGATGTTCCGCAAGGTGGACGTGATCGTCTGCCCGACCAGCCCGAATGTGGCGTTTGGCATAGGGGAAAAGGCTGACGACCCGGTGGCAATGTACATGTCCGACCTGTTCACGGTGTTTGTCAACCTGGCCGGGCTGTGCGGAGTGAGCATGCCCAACGGCTTTGCCGATTCTGACGGCAGCAGCTTGCCGACATCCATCCAGTTCGTTTGCCCCGGATTCCACGACAGCCTGCTGCTGAGGATCTGTTCGCAGTTCGAGGAACTGAGTGCATGGCGGTTTACGCCGCCGGCCTGGATCACGGAGAAGCTCGGAGCGTGAGTGCAGGCAGCACAGCCGTTCCCGGTGTGCGACAGCAGGTCGACGCTATCATCCCCGCATTTGATGAGGGCCCGCGCGTGCTGGCCGTTGCCAGGGTGGCGCTCGAGAGTGAACTGTTCGCGCGCGTGATCGTGGTTGATGATGGCAGCCGCGATGACACCGCTGCAAGGGTGGAGGCTGAACCGGGGCTTGAGCTGGTGAAACACGAGCGCAACCGCGGCAAGAGCCAGGCGATGCACAGCGGTTTCCTGGCCAGCAGCGCTCCCGTGATCTGCTTCCTCGATGCCGACCTGCTGCATGTGAACGCGGGGCACCTGCGAGCGCTGATCGAACCCGTGCAGTACGGGCACAACCAGGCCAGCCTCGCGATGTTCACCGGGGGACGGACCCTGACGAGCCTGGCGCAGAAGATATCTCCCCTGATCAGTGGACAGCGCTGCCTGCAACGCCAGCTGCTGGACAGCTTCGAGGACTGGGATAGCCGATTCGGTGTTGAGACCTCCCTCAATGAGCACCTTGAGTCACTGGGGGTTGCACAGCTGGTGGTGGAATGGCCGGGAGCCGCACAGGTGATGAAGGAAGAGAAGCGCGGCTGCCTCGCCGGATTTGCCGCGCGGCTGGGAATGTACCGTGACATCGCGGCGAGCAAGATGAGAAGGCACTGATGCTGCTGCAACCTATAATCTGCGCATGCTGATTGCACTGAGCCAGCTCAATGCCACCGTGGGGGCGCTGGAGGGCAATACCGAGAAGATCATCCATGCGGCGAGGGCGGCGCAGTCCCGTGGTGCGCGCCTGCTGGTTACCCCCGAGCTGATGGTGACGGGATACCTGCCGCAGGACCTGGTGCTCAAACGGCACTTCATATCCGCACAGCGCGAACTGGTGTTTGGCCGCCTTTGCAATGAACTGGCTATGCCGGCCCTCGTGGGATTCATTGACAACGATGGGGATGGCCACCTCTACAACTCCGCTGCCCACATCGCGGAAGGCAGGGTTCAGCACATCGTGCGCAAGAGCCTGCTGCCCACATACGACGTGTTCGATGAGTGGCGTTACTTCAAGCCCGGGGTGAACCGCGAACCGCTCGAGATTGACGGCCACCGTGTGGCGGTGACGATCTGCGAGGACATCTGGGACGACGAGTATGAGATAAAGGTCGTGCGCCAGCTTGCTTCCGCCGGGGCGGACATAATTGTCAACCTGAGCAGTTCGCCATACCGCCAGGGCAAGCAGCGCCGCCGCATAGAGCTGTGCAGCAAGCATGCACGCGAAACCGGCCTGCCACTGCTTTACTGCAACATGGTGGGCGGACAGGATGAGCTGATCTTTGATGGCAGCAGCATTGTGGTCGACGGACGCGGGCGGCTGATTGCCACCGGTGAGTCCTTCGGTGAGGACATGCTGATGGTTGATCCATTCGCTGACAATCCTGAGCTGGAGGACACCCGCGAGCATGACGGCAGCGCGGAGATTTTCCGCGCGCTCTGCCTCGGTATCAGTGACTACTTCACTAAGACCGGGTTTGAAAAGGCGGTGCTTGGGGTGAGCGGCGGGATCGACAGCGCACTGGTAGCCTGCCTGGCGGCGGAAGCGCTCGGACCGCAGAATGTCACCGGCGTTGCCATGCCATCGCAGTTCACAGCTGACATCAGCAACAGTGACGCGGAACTGCTCGCTCGAAACCTCGGGATGCCATTCCACGTCTTTCCGATTGAGGAAAGCGTTTCACTCGCCGAGCGGCGCTTCGTTGAGAACATGGGACAGTACCACAGCGGGCTCACCCGCGAGAACCTGCAGTCACGCGAACGCGGCAAGATCCTGATGGAGATATCCAACGACCGCGGCTCACTTGTGCTGGCAACCGGCAACAAGACTGAGTATGCACTGGGTTACAGCACACTCTATGGCGACATGTGCGGTGCCCTTGCACCGATCGGGGACCTTTCCAAGCCGCAGGTCTACCAGCTGTCCCGCTGGTACAACCAGTGGAAGGGCAGGGAAGTGATCCCGCAGCGCAGCATTGATCGCGAACCATCCGCCGAACTGCGTGCAGACCAGGTGGATCCCTTTGAATACGAGCGGACCGGCCCGCTTGTTGACGAGATAATCGTCAGCCAGCGCAGCCGCCATGAACTGCTGGGGCTGGGTTACCCTGCGGATGAGATTGACGAAGCCTTCCGCCTGATCAGGCTAAATGAATACAAGCGCTGGCAGGCGGCCCCGATCCTGCGCGTCACCCGCAAGGCATTTGGCAGCGGCCGCAAGATCCCGCTTGTCAACGGCTTCATGGAATGACAACACTGATGAGTTTCGATACCAGGAGTGAACCATGCTGAAGAAGATCGGATCGATCATGGGCGCCGGGCTGTTTGCCATCCTGCCGATGGTGATCACGCTAGCTGTGCTGACCTACCTGTTCAACATGATCTACGGCTGGCTCGGCCCGGCCAGCGCCTTTGGCCAGTTCGTCAGCCGCCACGCTGACAAGCAGTTTGAGGCCGTGTTGCTGTATGTCGCCACCCTGCTGGTGATCCTTCTCCTGATCTTCATTGCGGGACTGTTCACCCGCGGGGCGGCCGGCAGCCGCTACGGCAGTGTACGCAATGTGATCGGCAATTACTTTGCCGGGCACGTGACGGGCATGATCAAGAAAGTGCCATTCATCAACACCGTCTACACAAGTGCCGAACAGGTGGTCGATCTCTTCCAGAAGAAGGAGGAGGATGCCGCCAAGGCGATGAGCAACGTGGTGCTTGCCAAGTATGCCAACATGTGGATTCTCGGCATGCTGGCCAGCGCCAAGCCGATCGAGATCCGCGGTGAGAAGTACTACTACATCTACTTCCCGAACACACCGATGCCAGCCACGGGTTTCAGCTACATCATCCCCTGCGATGACGTCGTAGACATTGACATGACGGTCGAGGAAATGACCCGCATCTACGTGTCCTTTGGTAGCCTCGGCCCGGGCATCCACCAGGGACGCCGGATGGTGGACATGGATCCGGCGCATAAAGGCAGCCATTTTGAAAGTGCGGAAGGTGGTAGCTTCAGCGATGCAATCGGCCCCGGTACAGCACCCGATGCAGGTGATCCGGCATGATTTTGGTGTAGTGCTGTGTTATATTAGTTAGCCCGAATCCTCGGGGGTATAGCTCAGCTGGTAGAGCGCATCGTTCGCATCGATGAGGCCAGGGGTTCGAATCCCCTTACCTCCAGATTCCCGGGACATCCAGGCCCCCATCATGCATGGGGGCCTTTTCTTTTCAACCTCTCCGATGCATGCGCAGAAAACGCAGAGTCCCCGAACCAGGCGGGGACTCTGATCTGTTTGCGGCCGGCTGGATGGCCGTGGTTCAGAACATGTTAATGAGGGCCAGTGTAGCGTCATGGATGTAATGACCGACCTGGCCGATGAAGCCGATAACGGCTGCGATGGCGCCGCCGATGGCATTGCCGATGCTTACTCCGAGTTGTACGAAACCCTGTTCAAATGCGTCGAAATTCATGATGTTCACCTCTTTGGATTGATATCGGTTGGAATGGACTGTCGCTTGATCAGAACATCAAGGGCCAGCCAAGGTCACTGAGGGCTGCGGCGTAGTTGAAGTCGTATGCTTCCTGGGCATCGATCTTCGCCGCATCATCCGTAGCAGGACGGATCTCGGCACTGTCGGGAATCTCAATCAGTTTCCTGATGTAATCCAGAATGTTCATGTCGTTCACCTCATTCGTTTATTTGGTTGAGGCTTCCTGATTGCCTGAACCATTCTTGTTACCCGCTGGTTCAGGACGATAAACAGTAAACTGTCTAAAATTCGAAATATCTAATTGTAGAGCAACTGCCTGCAATAACTGCATGATTGAAAAGTATCAGGCAAGGTGCGCCCGGTTTGTGATGGAAAGCGACCTGTAAGTGGTGCAGTGTGCAGAAGAAGTCTAGTAACTGATTCCGAAGTAAAGCAGAATGAATGATATTGAATTGGTCAGCCCATGCGCAATGATGCTGACCCACAGGTTCCGCTTGGACAGGAGATAGGCCGAACCGAGTATCAGTCCGACCAGGCCTGTGCTGATCATGCCAGGCAGGTTCTGGTAGGCGTGGATCAGGGCAAACAGGAATGAACTGATGAGCAGGCCGACAATCCAGCCTGTACGTGATTCGTTGAACAGCTTCGAAATCCTGCCGATCAGGAATCCACGCCAGATCAGTTCCTCCCCGAATCCGGCAGTGGTCCAGGAAACGGCCAGCATCAGGAACAACCTGTTCAGGTCCTGGTATGCAGTCTGGTGCCTGCTCAGGTCGGGTTCCTGCAGACCGGTCGCGACAAAGATGGCCCCCAGCAGGACTGCCATAAGCTTGATGACTGCCACTACTGCAATCGCCAGCAGGATGGTGCGGGGCCAGCTGTCCGGTCTTGCCAGTCCCAGTTCAGCCGGCTTGCCACCTTTCAGCAACCATAGGGCGAGGATCACGAGCATTGCCAGCGGAATGGCAATAAATGCAAGCAGCTCAGGATTAACGCCGGCGGGGAAGGCTATCCCGACGGCTGCCAGAAGTCTTGGCAAAAGGTCTATGAAATTGGCTGCAAGCACCAAGAGGATGGTGATGCTGATGCCCAGTATGGACTTGTCAAGGAATCTCCCCATGGAGAATCCAGCCCTGTTTGCGCTCAGACTGCTCATGTCCACTCCTGTGCCGATCCGGTCTTGCATGTATGGATCAGGCAGCATTCCGGTCCATCTGCTTCTATCTTTCTCCAGGCTTTGGAAGAACTCGGAATAGTGGGGAGGACGACGCTGGCAGTTTTTCAGTTTCAACGCTTGACTCAACTGAGAAAAAAACAAAGCCCCCGTCCCACACGGAGGCTTTTGTCTTGAACTGGTTTTTGATCCCTTACCGGACCATATCCGATACCCTGCAGGACGAGCGCTAAAACCTGCTTATTCAAACATTCCGGGTGAATTCCTGAAGATTGGAATGAGTCTCCGTTATCGATCCATAAAACGCTGAACCCACTGGGGCTAGAATCAAGTGGTGGCTGATTCCAAGGAACGGTATCTGATCCCGGCTGAAACGCATCGCGTTGAACAGGAGATCCAGCGCAGCCGCTTCATTGCCACCATCGCCCACTGCTCGACACGTGAGGAAGCGGAATCCTTCCTGCGTGCAATACGACAGGAATTCCCGGATGCCACACATAACTGCTGGGCCTTCCAGCTTGGAGCTCCCGGCAGCCAGCAGCATATCGGCATGAGTGATGACGGCGAACCACATGGCACGGCCGGCCGGCCAATGCTCACCATCCTGACTCACTGCGGCATAGGGGAGATTGCTGCAGTCGTCACGCGCTACTTCGGTGGAACCAAGCTTGGCACCGGTGGCTTGGCCAGGGCTTACAGCGGTAGTGTGAAGCTGGCCCTGGAAAGCCTGCCGACAACTGAACGGATCGACTGGTGCCAGCTGGCAGTGACAATCGACTACCCGATCCTTGACCAGTTCCGCCTGCTGCTGACCCCGCATGAGGCAGTCACGGAATCCGAGCAATTCACTGACAGGGTGCGCTACATCCTGCAACTGCCCGCTGAAAATCTGGCGGCCTTCAGGCGTGCAGTTACTGAGCTCACCAGCGGCCGTGCAAGTTTCAAATGAGAGCACCACCCATTCCGAGAGATGAGCGGCATTTGTCGTACCTCTTCACAGCCAAGTCGTCTGGTTCACATGAACTCGGATTCATTTACCCTACTGTTCAAATGCCGTGAACATTCTCATGTTCTGATTGACTTCATTTGAGTACAGGATACAAATTTGTCCATTGCGTTCGGTAATAGCCAACTCACCATTGCCCAAGCTGAACAAGTCAGGGAATATGTAAGGATCAACTACTTCAATTTCCCATCCATTCACAGTCTGGGATGCCAGTTTCAGTGCAGCATACCCATTCACAATTGATACTCCACTGATGTAAGCAAGTACTGCCTCTCCATTCGCACGAACCATCGACGCAGCGCTCCGCTTGTTATGGCAATGTTTATGGGAGTAATTTGTGGGTAATTCCTGGCAAGACTCTACGACTGACTGTGTTTCTCCGGAAACGGTAAAGGCGGTTGCCACAATACTAGAATCAGAAACAGTGATCCCACTAGTGGATCGCTCGGAAACGAATACTAGCGGTGAGTATACTGTATCTACATTGCTGGATCCGTCAAAAAGCACTGCACCCAGCCAGCTATTGTCGTTGTAACTGAACTGCAAAGGTATACTGCTAGTTACGACACTTGGGGTACTGTAGTCGATCTCACTGTAATACACTCCCAGCGGATTATTGTATCCGGCGCGCAACCCCAGTGGTGTGACAATAAAGTCCTCGTTGTATGCATTGTTGAATGGGAATACGCTAATCTGGTGACTAATCCAAGTCCCGAACTGCAGTTGCTCTCTGAGGATGCTGTCGCTAAGTGAATCGACAACTGAAAAGATGTGGCTGTCAGGACCTTCAGTTCTTGTAAACCGCGCATACGAGAAATTTCCCTCTGTATGGCTGGCAGGATCTTCCAATATGGATACGTTCCCGTTAACATCAATCGTAGCATGTTGATTATAGGCAAGGATGTTCGGAGAAGTGCTGCCTCTGAAATATGTCAGGTAATACTTGTTATCATACATCCCTAGACTGAGATCATTCCAATAGTCTGCCTGAGCATCAATGCTGGAAGCCACGTTGAAAGTAGCAAACTGATTACTGTTCGGAGCGGTCTCGCGGAAAATGTTCAACACAAGTTCTTCAGGTTCATTGTTGTTGTACTCCCACGACACTCCGGCAAACAATCTTCCTTGCTCATCCACACCAATAGCACCATATTCCATATTACCCCACTTACTTTCCTGTAACAGCTGAAAATCCCACTCTAATCTATCGATAATCACCCTGGAAGGATGCGTATAAACTGTAGGATGATTGGGTAGTATCAATGCACAATAGATATCACAAACCCCGTCAGCACCTGCGTAGTTGTCCACGTCAAATGCAATGTTTAAATCGAAATTTGGTGATTCCTGAATTGAAAATGGGACAGGTTGAGGTGATGTGATCTGCCAAGTTACTCCGTTGGAATCAGTACAGAATAACTGTAATCTATACAAGTTGGTAATACTTGAAAGTAGTCCTGACGGAAGATTTCCCTTTAATTGCACTTCGAAATCATCTGTAAAGACTTCCATTTCGCTTGGATTCGCCGGATTCCAGTCTGGTGATACAAGATCCACCCAAGGTAGAGCATTGCTCGCATTAATGATTGGAATAACGGTGTCGCCCGGTCCTGCTGGTGAATATGGCAGCGGTACAGGAAGTCCTAAAGCATGCGCGGGTAGATCATTGCTGCTGCCCCAGTACTTATATCTTCCTGTTTGCAGGAGATGTGTCCGGATGTCCGTTGCCGTTATTCCGGGTGAATAAGCCTGAATCATAGAAACAAGAGCTGCAACATGTGGAGTAGCAGCTGAAGTTCCATTGAATCCATCATTCGGATCGAATCCCGTTGATGATTCATACAATGGTAATAACAGTGGGATTAGTTTCTCGTAACCGCCATACGCTGATACTGTCACGGCTCTGGTAAAGTTTCCATAACCAGGTGGGTTAAATGTATCTTCAACCATATAGTTAGAATATGGTGTCCTGTCATCTGTCCAATCTACAGCTGCAACTGAAATAATTTGATCAGTGTCTACCGCAAAAGCGGCAGGCCATCTGCCATGCACATGCAAATTATTTGCTGGATCTTCTTCATATATTACGATAGCTTGATCGGGTTTATGTCCCTCGTTTCCCGTTCCGCAAACAAGAACAAAGGAAGGATCCGTTTGAATTGTTGCGAGCATTAACTCGAAAGGACTGGTAGGGCCATCGTAATAAGCATCCTGAGCCCAACTCATACTGGCTACATATGCATTCGCCCACTGCCTGATACTAAATGCTCTGAGAGTTGCTTCACAAAGATGATATCCAAGTTCAGTGTTGTATTCTTGATTAGGATCGAATTCTTGTGATTGAGGAATTGTTGGATATGATTTGAACGGAAAAACTCGACCATATGGAAGCATGCCACAAGTTCCTTGTGGATCTGAATAATCCTGACCCCTGCCAGAGATTATAGCACAACAGTTTGTGCCATGATAATCATGATTTCTACCTGCAAAATCATTAAAGTATTCGTAAGGTGTGCATGACCAACCAGAGGGAAAGTCAGGATCCTGAAGGAAAATTCCATAGGCAATATCCCAAAAATCTAGGGTGGAGCTATTTGGAGACTCAACGGGCATCCATACAGAAGGCCATTCCTCATTTTGATTCCAGTTTGGCCAGATAAAAGCTGGATCCTCAGAGGTAGGAAGATCAGGGTGAGAACCAGGACCTGGATTATCACCACAAACGCCCGTATCAACTACAAACACCCCCGCTGCTATACCGGTCTTATGTGGGTATGTTACCGGAAAATTCCCATTTGGCCACATGGGTGGGAACCAACATGAATGTAACTGATGGAAATTCATTTGAAATATTGAATATTCTTCCGTATGATCCCAGAATTGTGGTCCGTTATCTTCAACATAAATTCCAGTACCTATTGTTCCAATGTCTACAAGCGGATCAGCACTCCTTGGTTCATACGTAGTCGGTGACATTGCTACAACTGGATCAATCATCCAAATGAAATCATTATTTTCAGTGAGAATTTCCTTGGCAAGTGTGGTCTTATCAATAGACCCCGATAAGTTGAACACTGCCCAATTTGAGGACAAATAGTAAACTTCTCGAACAGGCAGAATGTTGTATTTCTTCGATAGATACCTAGTTATGGCAATGTAACTCTTGTTCTCAACCATCGAATCTGCAGACTGTGTTAACTCTATGTCAGGATAAGTTGATATCATTTCTAAAGTAATTGGAACGGCATATTCTGGTATAACTTGCTCCTTGGTACCATCGGAAAATGACATTTCCGGTATTGAATCACGCTGAATTCTTCTGCGATTCTCGTTGATCAGATCAAGAGTAAGGTTCGGATGGTAACTGACAATAATTGAGTTTGGCAGTGATTTGTTCTCCTTTGTTAGTAAATCACTGCGGTACTCTTCGTCAATTTTGAATCTAGTATCAATTCGCTGAATTTTTTCCTCAAGCGTCCTCTCAGAAGGTAAACATCCGGTAACATTGGAAATGTTCGATAAATTGTAAACACTTCTTGGCTCAGTTTCTTTTAAAGACTCTAACAAGTATCCTGGAATGCTCAGTTTGGTCTCTCGGTCTATTCCATTGAGAATTTCCAAGTTTGTATTGATATCTAACTCTTCACGCCTTCCGCTGCCACAACCAAGCAGAAAAAGGACAGCAAGAAGAAGCAAATTAAATGCAGCAAGACTTTTCATTGTATGACCTGTTTAAATGATTATTCACTTCACATGAAAATATATCACACAGGATAAGTGGTTGTCAAGAAAAAAATAATTTTCTTTCTACTGAGAGCAAGTCGCATTTGACTATGCGTTGCATATTTGCATACAAAGGGTAAGTATTGGTTTCTTGGGAATGGTCTAGATATCCTCTAATTTTCGGGTCAGAAGGATGAAATGGATTTGTTTGACGCCAGGTTCACCGTTCCAAAGTTGCCTGAAGCGACATAGAATTTTGAGTTAGTTTTATCACAGGCCCTGGATGCTCTCCACAGTACCGGACTGTTCCACCGCTGCACGGCTGTCACCGGGATAACCCGCCGGGAAACCCTGTGCCCGCTCAAGGTTCGTGTAGGCCTTGCGGATCTCCGCAATCGTATTCAGGTAGAGCAGGGCAGCAGTCACGCTGCTGTCCAGTGCGTCCTGGTAGTCAATGAATGGCACGACGCCGGCCGCGTAGCCGACTGCGGCACTGAGCAGGCCCTCCTGGCTCAACTCGAGGTTCTTCTCAGCGACACCAATGGATTGGTGAGCAGCCACGAGGCGGTTCCACGAAATGGTGACATCGGACTGGACCTGGGTTTCCAGCTCGAGGATGTCCTGGCTGATTGCCGCGAACTCGGTGTCGATCACATCCTGCTCAGCCCTGCTGCGGCCACCGTCATGCAGTGTCCAGTTAAGGCGCACGCCGATCTGGTAGTTCATCGAGCCGCCGAAGCTGGTCGGGTCGGTATAGGCCGCGTTGCCATAGGCCTCGATGATCGGCCGGTTCTCCGCCAGGCTGCGCTCCAGGTCCTTGCTGAACAGCGCGGCATACTGCAGCTGGATCTCCGGACGGGTCTCCAGCGCTGCCACGATATATTCCTCAAGGTCACCGGGGAACATGCCGGGCAGCAGCATGTCCGCCGTTGCCAGGGTCGGGACGTACTGCGCGTCGTTCACGCCGAGCAGCGCATGGAAGCGGGTCGCTACATTGCCAAGGTTCGCCCGAGCCTGCACCAGCGCCTGCTGGGCACTCTCGACACGCGCTTCGGAACGGATCACATCCAGCCGCGGAACGGTGCCGGCATCGTAGCGCGCGCGGGACTGGCGCAGGAACTCCTCGGACAGCTCGACTTCGTTCTTGCGGATCTTCACTTCACCGAGCGCCAGGTTGAAATCCCAGTAGGAATCGACGACGGACTGCACCAGCTGCTGCTCCGTCATGTCAACGGTCTGCACCTGGATTGCATGCCGGGCCTCAGCGCTGTCGACCAGGTCGCGTGTCAGCCCGAAGTCGTAGATGCGCTGCGTGATGCCAAGCGCGAGGTTGCGGATGTTCTTGCCCTCGGTGGAGGAGTTGCTGTTCTGGTTGGTGTTAGTGCTCTTTGCTGCGTTGTCAAACTGGAAGTAGGTGTTGGCCGACAGGCTGACCTGAGGACGCAGCGCCGTCCAGTTCACATCCACCCCCTGGCAGGCGGCCTGCGCAGTCAGTCGTGCACTGTTCAAGGCATGGTTGTTGATGATCGCCATTTCGAGCGCCTCGCCCAGTGTCAGCTCGGGCAGTGGCTGTTCGTACTCGCTGGCCAGGCTGAGCAGGATGTCTCGCGGGTCCGCCGTTGTGCGCAGCTTGTCAAGCAGGCTGGAGTCCGGGGTCAGCTCATCAAGCAGGCGCTCGAGCTCGTCCATGTCCGGCTGCACTGCCGGGACTTCCTTGGAGACCGTTTCCTCTGCCTGCGACGGCGTTGCCAGCAGCAGCACAGCACCGGCTGCGGCGAAGATGCGCAAGCCTGCGCTGCACACGATGCGCGGAAGTGGTGTAATCAGTTTCATGCCTTCCTCTGTAACGGGCCCCTTGGGCCAGGGACTGATTATATACCCACGTGCCGGCGGGCTTGGTTCAAGTTGGCAGCGTGATTGTGGCAATTATCCGGAATCGTTCAACAAAAAAAATGGCCCCGCCGGAGCGGGGCCTGTGTGTTCTGTGTGAAGCCTTGTCCTAGACGTACTTGCTGTAGAACTCGACGATGTAGGACGGGTCGAAATTCTGCTCAGCCTCGTCCGGGTTCGGCAGGCGGTCGACCTTGAACTTGAAGCCGTCCTTGCCATCGCGCTGCAGCCAGAAGCCGGGGTTCGGATCAACCAGCTCCTCCTGCAGGGTCTTGTAGAAGGGCTTGCTGAGCTTGCCGCCCTTGACCTCGATCACATCCCCGACACGCAGCTGGTAGCTCGGACGGTCCAGCGGCTTGCCGTTCACGGCGATGTGGCGGTGGGTCACCATCTGGCGGGCCTGGCGACGGGTGGTGGCCATGCCGCTGCGGTAGAGGGCGTTGTCGAGGCGGCGCTCCAGGCTGGTGAGCAGCACATCAGCGGTGTTCTCACCGGTGGCCTTCGCCTTCTTGAAGTAGTTACGGAACTGGCGCTCGTAGATGCCGTACATCATGCGGCAGACCTGCACTTCGGTGAGGTGAAGGCCATAGTCGGATTTCTTGCGGGCACGACGGCGAATTGGGCCGCGGCGGCTAAGAGGATCCTTGTCCTCGAGCTTCTGGTCAACCTTGCGGCCAAGGGCACGCGAATACTTACAGCGTGAGCCACGGATATCCATGGTTCCACCTCAATCAGACATGCTGGTTCGATGCATACACTAACTGCACTGGGCAGGGGAGCAGTCCCGGCTCCCACGGGGTCCTGCGGCAATCAAGCCATGGACTCACAGTACATCGACCGCGAGGGGGAAGTATACCACAACGAGGGTTTAGGAACTGGGTTGTAGGGGGAAGCAGAAGATTTGAGTAAGATGCCTTTATCTGCTACAACCTACAACCAAGATCCTGGTTCCTCATTAGGTTTCCCAGGTGATGTTATTGTCGACCCGGTGCAGGTCAGCTTCGACCATCTTCGTGATCATGTCCCGGAAGCTTGTGGCGGGCTGCCAGCTGAGCTGCTCCCTCGCTTCGCCGATATCCCCGAGCAGGGTATTCACTTCGGCGGGGCGCAGGAAGCGCGGATCGATCTTTACGTGGTCCTCGTAGTTCAGGCCGACAGCACTGAATGCCGCATCGCACAGTTCCCGTACCGATGACTGCTCGCCGGTGGCGATCACGTAGTCTCGAGGTTCCTCGCGGTTGAGCATCAGCCACATCGCCTGCACGTAGTCCGGGGCATAGCCCCAGTCCCGCTGGGCATCGAGGTTGCCGAGCGAGACACTCTCCATCTTCCCGCGCTTGATGTTGGCGGCTGCCCAGGTCACTTTACGGGTGACGAACTCCAGGCCGCGCCGCTCACTCTCGTGGTTGAAGAGGATGCCGCTGCAGGCGTACATGTCGTAGCTTTCGCGGTAGTTGATGGTCATCCAGTGACCATATACCTTACTAACTCCATAGGGGCTGCGCGGATAGAACGGGGTGGTGCGCTTCTGCGGGGTCTCCCGCACCTTGCCGAACATCTCGCTGGAACTTGCCTGGTAGAAGCGGATCGCCGGGTCCACCATGCGAACGGCCTCCAGCATGTTGAGCACGCCGATCGCGGTCACCCCGCTTGTGGCTTCCGGCGCTTCCCAGGAGAAGGGCACGAAGCTCTGGGCTGCGAGGTTGAAAACGTACTTTGGCCTGATCTGCTGCAGGCTGCGGGTCAGGCTGGTAACATCCATCAGGTCACCATTCACAAGGTGCATGCGCTCATGCCCCGCCAGGTGGTGGATCCGCCAGTTGCTGGCACTGGCCTTGCGCCGGATCAGGCCGTACACTTCGAGCCCTTCTGACAACAGCAGGTCAGCCAGGTAACTGCCGTCCTGGCCGGTGATCCCCGTGATGAATGCCTTGTCCATCAGGTAATTCTAGCCGCAGCCTTCCGGAAATCAGCCGGAACAGGTTACAATGTTCGGCCTATGCTTGCCCGGGGTGTATTCCGGTGCTAGCATAGTGTCCGCTTCAAATCCGATCGGAGATAGTAGTCAATGACAAACGAGTTTAACAACCTGCTGGAAGAGGATCTTGCTGGTCGATCCTTAGCAGTAGGTCAAGTTGTGGACGGTACCGTTGTCCAGATCAGCGAAGACGGAGTCTTCGTGGACATCGGCGCGAAATCTGAAGGCCATCTCGAGCTCGACCAGATTTTCCAGGAAGAGCTTGCGACCCTCAAGGTTGGGGACCCCGTAAAGGTCCGCATCATCAAGAAAAAGAACGGCGAGTACCACCTCTCAAAGAAGAGCGTTGACTACGAAGCCGCCTGGAACCTGCTCGTTGCCGACCGCAAGGAAGATAAGGTAATAGAGATCAAGGTCGTCGAGAAGGTCAAGAACGGCTACATGGCCGAGGCCTACGAGCTGCTCCAGGGATTCATCCACCACACGAACTTCAAGGGCCGTCCCAATGTCGGGGACACTTACAAGGCCAAGATCCTCGACCTCAACCGCAAGGCGCGCAAGCTGGTGTTCACCCGCCGCGACCTGCTTGAGCGTGAGGAGACCGAGAACCTCGAGCGCGACTTCGGCATGCTGCAGGAAGGCATGGTGATCGAAGGCCAGGTCGAGAAGCTCTCCCCCTACGGTGCATTCGTCAAGATCACCGATACCCTGACCGGACTGCTGCACATCAGTGAGTTCAGTTTCGACCATGTCAAGAAGCCGAGCGAAGTGCTGAAGGCCGGCGACATGGTGCAGGCCAAGATCCTGCAGATTGACAAGGACAAGAAGAAGATCTCCCTCTCCCGCAAGGCGACCATGAAGGATCCGATGATGACCATGATCCCGGGCGAGGAGCTGGACGGCAAGGTGGAAAGCCTCGCCGAGTTCGGCGTGTTCGTCAAGATGGATAACGGTGTCACCGGCCTCGTGCACATCAGCGAGATCAGCCATCGCCGCTGCAACCATCCGAGCGAGGTTGTCAGCGTCGGCGACCCGATCCGTGTTAAGGTGCTGCGCATCCAGCCGGAGGACCGTCGCGTCAGCCTCAGCGCCAAGGCCTGTGAGCGTGATCCGTGGACCGAAGTCTACAGCCGCTACAGCGTCGGCCAACGCGTCGAAGGCAACGTCACCCAGCTCATGCAGAGCGGCATGGTGATGAAGCTTGATGAGTTCTTCGAGGCCTTCATCCCGATCAGCGAAATCAGCGAGGAGCGCATCAACCACCCGAATGACATGTTCGAGGAAGGTGCGGAGACCGCTGGTACGATCATCTCCATTGACACCGCCAAGCGCCGCATCCGCGTCAGCCTGCGCCGCGTCGATGAGTCCATCACCGACTCCGGCTCCGCCGAGGTCAAGGGCATCAGCGATGCCGGTGGCATGGGCACTGAGATCACCGCCACCGCAGGCCGAGTGACCCTCGGTGACATCCTCGGCAGCAAGCTTGACCTCACCAACGTATCCAGCAAGGACAAGGATGCAAAGGCTGAGGAGAAGCCGGCCGCCAAGGCGGAGGAGGCCCCGGTTGCTGAGGTTGTGGCTGAGGAAGCCGCGAGCGAGGCCGCCGAGGAGGAGACCGTCGAGACCGGTGGCGAAGGCAGCGAAGGCTGATCCGGTGCACCAATGATCCTCGGGATCACCGGCGGCATCGCCAGTGGCAAGAGCACCGTTGTCCGGATCCTCAGGGAGCTGGGGGCCCGGGTGGTGGACTGCGATGACCTGGTACGCTGCCTGACCGATCACGAGCCTGAAATTCTGAATGCAATCCGCACCCGCTTCGGAGAGGAATACTTCTCCGGGGCGGGTGCTCTGCTTCGGGGCCGGCTCGGACAGCTGATCCTCGAAGATGAACAGGCCCGCCATGAGCTCGAAGCGATCCTGCACCCGCGGGTGATCGAGACCTGCTCCCGGATCTCCGAAGACAGCAAGTCACGCAATGAACCACTGGCAATCTGTGCCCCGTTGCTGATCGAGGCTGATATGCTATATTTGGTCGACCGCACCTGGCTCGTCAGCTGTACAAGGGAGCAGCAGGTCGAGCGGCTGATGCAGCGCAATGGCATCAGCCGGGAACTTGCGGAGCAGTGGATTTCCATCCAGATGCCACTGGAGGAAAAACAAAAGTATGCCGATGACGTCTTGGATAACAGCGTTGATGGCATTGAGGGTTTAGCAGATGAAGTATCCCGCCGCTGGAATGAAATCATCCGGTGAGTGGTTCCGCGCGGTTGTGCGTGGCCTGTCGGCCGGCCTGCTGCTGCTTTGCGTCACCCTTATGAATCCCGCATCGGCCCAGGCCAAGCAGGAAATGAGCGCGGAGGAAGCCTACCGCGCCGTACTTTCCTGGGCCACGCAGAACAATAACAAGGCCTACCTCGATGAGCTTTACCTGCAGATCGAGAGTGCCGCATCCCGCTACCGCATCCCGCCGGAGCTGGCACTGGCCGTGATTGGTGCTGAGGCCCGCTATGGGCAGCGCATCAGTTATGCCCGCTACGACTCCTGGCAGCTATACGACAAGACCACCGGCCAGACCCGGGACAAATACCCGGAAGTCACCGATGACCTGCATACGATGCTCAGTGAGCTCCGCTACATCATGAGCCGCAGCAAGACGATGGACCAGGCCATCCGGGAGTACTGGTGTGGTCCGAACAACGACTTCAACCAGGACAGTTACGAGCAGTTCAGCACCGCCTTCGCCAAGATCTGGAACGCACTGGAGGAGTACGCCAAGGACCGCAAGCAGCCCACCCAGCGGCAGGATCCCGGCGACTTCACCTACAAGGGGGCACAGACCAGCTGGGAGCACCTTGAAGGCGGGAACATGAAGAACTGGAAGAGCAAGCTCGATCCGATCCCGCACAGCTACTCAGACCTGAAGATCTACAAGGAAGAAGCGGCCTACGCTTCAGTGATCCGCAAGATGAACAAGAATGTCACGCAGGCTGATGCGGACATGATTGCCAGGATCATCCTCAACTACTGCGACCAGGCGGACGTGAATACCGTTGACCCGCGCCTGATCATGTCGATCGTGGCGGCGGAAAGCCGCTTCAACAAGAATGCGCGCAGCCGGGTAGGGGCACTGGGCCTTGGACAGCTGATGCCGGCAACCGCCAAGGGCATGGGCATCAATGACCCGATGGATCCGGTGCAGAACCTCTGGGGTTGCGTGCGCTACGTGGAGCGGGAAATCCACCGCTGGGCTGACCATCCGGACGCACTGGACAGGGTGCTCGCGAGTTATAATGCAGGCCCCGGTGCCGTGCAGAAGTACAACGGCATCCCTCCCTACAAGGAGACCCAGAGCTACGTCAGGATCGTCAAGCGTTACTACGCTGACTTCACCAATTAACGAGGCAAGGAAAACAGGAATGGCAATGGAGCATCACTCGGTAAAGCATACGGCGCTGCACACGCGCCACGTCAACCTGGGCGCCCGCATGGGTGAGTTCGCCGGGTTCATGATGCCGCTCTGGTACTCCAGCATCAAGGAAGAGCATGACGCTGTGCGTAACGGGGTCGGGCTGTTTGACCTGTCGCACATGGGCGAGTTCTTCATCAACGGCCCGCAGGCCTTTGACCTCTGCCAGTACCTGACCTGCAATGACGTGCGCCGCATCGGCGACGGGCAGTGCCAGTACACGCTGTTCCCGACGCCGGAGGGCGGCACGGTGGACGACCTGATCGTCTACCAGCAGAACCCGGAAAGCTACATGATGGTTGTCAATGCGAGCAACATTGACAAGGACTTCGCCTGGGTCACGAAGCACAACAGGTTCGACTGCACGGTCGAGAACCAGAGTGACGACTATTCGCTCGTTGCGGTGCAGGGCCCGAATACCGATGCCCTGCTTGAAGCATTTGGCTTCAAGAACATCTCCGCGATGTCACAGTTCACCTGGAAGCGCACTAAGCTGCACAACCGCAGCGTGATCCTCTGCGGCACAGGCTACACAGGCGAGCGCGGCTTCGAGATCATCGTTGCCAACGAGGATGCGGGCTGGCTGTGGGACGGCCTTATGAAGGTCGGCGAACAGTTCGGTGTCAAGCCGATCGGGCTTGGTGCCCGTGACACCCTGCGCCTCGAGATGGCTTACAGCCTCTATGGCAATGAGCTGGATGACAACACATCAGCGCTTGAGGCCGGCCTGCCGTTCTACGTGCGCACCGGACCTGAGTTCATCGGGGTGGATGTGCTGCGCAGGCAGGAGCAGGAAGGCGTGACCCGCAAGGTCTGCGGACTGGTGGTGACCGAGGAGAAGCGCAGCGCGGCCCCACGCCATGGCGCACCGGTCTACAGTTCGGAAGGCGAGGACATTGGCGAGGTCACCAGCGGCAGCTTCAGCCCGTCACTTGACAAGGGCATTGCGCTGGCCAGCCTGAAGAAGGGCTACTGGGAACCCGGCATGCATGTGCAGATCGAGATCCGCGGACGCCGCATGAACGCTGAGATCGTCAACCTGCCGTTCTACCGCAAGCCGAAGAAGAAGTCCAAGTCCTGACTGGCGATCCTGCCTAGTGCAGGAAGTGGCGGTTCGGGGCGAAGATCAGCGGGACCTTGAGCTGGTTGGCCATTGCCACCACTTCGACATCGCGCTTGGAGCCTCCGGGGGCCACCACGCAGCCGAACTTGGCCTTGGCCGCCATCTCGATGCTGTCGGCAAACGGGAAGAAGCCATCGCTGACGAACACAGCTCCCTTGCAGTCCTTGCCGGCATTCTTGATGGCAATTTCCGCCGCATCGACGCGTGACATCTGGCCCAGGCCAGCGCCGATCATCACACCATCCTTGACGACACACAGTGAGTTGCTCTTGAGGTGGCGGATGATACTCAGGCCGAACAGGATGTCCTCGCGCAGGTCGTCATCCGGCTTGGTCTGGCTGACGAGGTCAAGGTTCTCCCATTTCTCCTCGACGTTGTCATAGTCCTGCAGCAGTGCGCCGAAGATGTTGATGTTGACCTTCGGGCTCTGCTGGCGAACGCTGCGCACGAGGTCCAGGTCGACCTCCAGCAGCCGCCAGTTCTTCTTCTGCTTGAGGGTTTCCAGCGCATCCTTCGTGTATGAGGGGGCGATGATCACCTCGAGGAAAGTGCGCTTCAGCTCCTCAGCCAAGGCCTTGTCCACCTCGGAGTTAAGGCTGACAATCCCGCCGAATGCGCTCTTGGCATCCGCTTCGCGTGCGTTGATGTATGTCTTCACCGCGTTGTCGCCGATGGCGATGCCGCAGGGATTGGTGTGCTTGACGACGCAGGCCGCAAAGGGCTTGGAGAAGTTGCCGGCAACCACCGAGACTGCTGCTGCGGCATCGAGGTAGTTGTTGTAGCTCATGTCCTTGCCCTGGTGCACCTTGAAGGGCAGGGAGGGAATGCCCGTCATGGAATAGCGGGCAGCCTGCTGGTGCGGGTTCTCACCGTAACGCAGCTTCTCGCTCTTCTTCAAGGTGAGTGTGATGCGGTCCTCGAACATCTCGCTCGGGAGTTCCACCGTCATGTCCTCGCTGGCATCACTCAGGCCGACCGGGGCAGTCTCCTCAAAGTAGGCGGCAATGGCAGCCTCGTATTCGTATGTCTTCTTGAAGGCATCACGGGCGAGCTTGAGGCGGTATTCCTCGGAGACATCGCCATGGTCCTTGATGTAGCGGGTTACTTCGCGGTACTGCTCGATGTCAGACACGATCACCACGTTACGGTGGTTCTTGGCAGCGGCGCGCACCATGCTCGGCCCGCCTATGTCAATCAGTTCAATCGCCTCGGCGAGCTTGGTGACGCCGGCCTTGACCTTCTCATGGAAGGGGTAGAAGTTGACCACCACCATGTCGAAGGACTTGATGCCGGCCTTCTTCATGTCCTTTGCGTGGTCCTCGTTATTGGGATCAGCCAGGATGCCACCGAAAACTGCGGGATGGATGGTCTTGACGCGGCCGCCGAGGATTTCGGGGGACTTGATGGACTTGGAGAGTTCCTTGACGGGGACATCAGCTTCCTTGATCTTGAGGAAGGTGCCACCGGTCGAGTAGATTTCGTAGCCAAGCCTGGCGAGGTCACGGGCGAAGGTTGTGACATAGCGCTTGTCAGACACACTGATCAGCGCTCTTTTCTTGCCTGTCATTGACAGCCCCCGGAAAAAATATCGCGCATACTATACCACGCCCGGCAAGATGGCGCAGATTTCAATATTCACCAACGCAATTCCTGCGGCTAGTTCGCCTACTCTTTACGCTGCAGCAGGTGGATGCGGTTTTCCATTTCATCTCGCACCGCCTGGTAGAAACGACGGCGCAGCCGGCTGTTCAACATTTCATAAATGCCGGATGCCTGGCCACAGGACGGGCAGTGCAGTTCCTTGCGGTCATTCAGCAGTTTCGCCTGCAGCTCAAAGCCTTCCCGGCAGTCCGGGCAGACTAGGCTGACGAGTTCGGGCATCCTGACGTGTATCATGGATTCAGCCCTCCGGCTTGATATAGGCACTGAAGTGCTCAATCAGGTTCTGCTTCAGCATCTCGATGTTGTCGTATTCCACGATGTCATGCTGCATGTAGCCAAGCACCGGTGGGGCGGCTGCGCCGGCGCTGTGCAGCAGTGCACTGCGCCTGCCGAGCCCGTAATTTATGCCCAGCAGCATCAGCGAATTGGTGTCCCATTCGTCAAGGTTGAGCAAGGTGTAGCTGCCCTCCTGGCAGTTCTCGCAGCAGCGGCAGAGCTTCTCATCATCCTCTATCTCTTCATCGATCCTGTAGGGATTGAGGTTCAGTGACTTCAGCGCCGGCAAAATCGCCTCGGTGTACAGATAGTCATTCTGGTCGGTCTTGCGCAGGATCACCGTCACCTTGCGAGACTGATAGACCGGGAACTTGCGGCATTTTCCTTCGGGGAAGCGCCAGCAGCGGATCGGTGACAGCGGTGGTGCATCATCGAGCTGCACGCCATAATCCATGCGGATGTCGCGAGCCAGGTCGGATACCAGTTTGTCATCAATGTTGATGTTGATGCTGGCGGTGGTGGCAGGTTTGGTTATCTCTCCGACGATGGAAGGGACCGGGCTGCACAGCGAGCATTCCTCACAGGTCTTCAGGCTGTAAAGGCGGATGTTGAGCGCCTTGCAGGCCATGCTGACCACCACGCGGCCTTCACCGCGGTATGGCTTCAGCTCAGTTCCAACACTCAGGTAACGGCACTGCGGTTCGGCTACGATGCCCGGAACATCGCAGTTCTGGCAGGTGAGCGGATCCACCTCGCTGACGTATGAATCCGTGCTGATCGTGCAGCTGGCCGTGCCATGGCTGACCCGCCTGAATGCACAGCGTGGCGTATTGAGGAAGGTCTCCTCGCGAAATTCTTCCGGCTTCTGGTCCATGCAATAACAGCATATATGCAATATGTGGCGAAAGCGTCATTTCATGCCAAAGGCAGGTAGTCCAGCAATGTGTGATCACGAGCCGGCCTGGATTCAGGGGCGTATAATGGTCGCTTGAAGCAGGAGCAGCAGGTCAGGCGAATCATCATCATCGACTGGTCCATGATCGGGGACCTGGTTATGCTGAGCCCGGCGGTGGACTGCATTGCCGAGAACTATCCGGATGCGATGATCAGCATCCTCGGCGCACCTGCCAGCATCTCCGTCTATAAGCACCATCCCCGTGTCTCTGAGCTGCTGCCGTATGACCGCAGCAAAGGCGACTGGGACATCGGCAACTTCCGTGCTGCAGCCCGCCAACTGGCCGAGCGGAGCTTTGACCTCGGGTTCATCTTCCATAACAGTCTCGGCTCCGCCCTGATGGCCAAGCTTGGCAAGGTGAAGCGTCGGGTCGGCTACTGCCACGAAATGCGTGATGCCCTGCTGACCGACAGGCTGCACGTGAGTGACATACCACAGCACCTGATAGAAACCAAGCTGGACCTGCTCCGGCAGTTCGGCCTGGAACCAAAGTCAACCAGTGAGGTAGTTCACATTGACCAGGGCCGGGCCAAGCGCTGGTTGCGCGAGAAGCTTGGCCCCAACCTCGGCCGCAGTCGCCCGATCGTCGGGATCAGCCTCGGGGCAACCCGCAACTACAAGATGTGGACGGGGCAGGGTATGGAAGCCCTGATAAACAAGTTCCCGGTCAACAGTGTCGACCTGGTCTTCCTCGGCGCTCCCCATGAACGGGTACTGTTCGAGGGTGTGTACAGCTACAACAACACCGTGGTGGACCTGGTCGGGGAAACCACCATTGAGGAGCTGACCTGGGTGCTGGACAAGCTTGACCTCTACATCGGTCCGGACAGCGGGCCGATGCACCTGGCCACGGCACGCCAGACCCCGGTTGTCGCACTGTTCGGCGCCACCAACCCTTCGGTGTGCGGTCCCTACTGCTATGAAAAGGCCCGCATCATCCGCAGCGAGAAGATCTGCAGTGAATGCGACAAGACACAGGGCAAGAATATCAATGCCTGCCTGCATACAATTGACGCTGCTGAGGTATATGATGCAGCTGTCGAACTACTCGGGAAGTACGCCGCCCACTGGAAGGACTGAGCACCTGGCCATCAGGGATTTGGAATCTCCGTATTAATATATAATTGGCGTTATACACCGGGCAATGCGAAACCGATAAGTTAGCGTGCCAGCTGTCGCTGGCAAGGCGGAAGCGAGATGGGATACCGCCAGAGTCCATTGAGGGATTCACACGAGGTGAGAGTAGGAATGCTTGTCAATCGCACGCTCAACAATCTGTTTGCCTTGGCGCTCACGCTTGTGCTGCTTGGCGCAACAGGCACAACGCAGGCCGATGCGGCAGGTGGCTGCCGGATAGACATCGGCAGCAAGGCACCCTCCCTGGCAGGAACGGACCTCAGCGGCAAATACCACAGCCTGGACGATTACCGCGGCAAATGGGTCTACGTCGACTTCTGGGCATCCTGGTGCGGTCCCTGCATGCGGGAGCTGCCTGATGTCATCGAACTGAACCGCGAATTCCAGAATTCCAGTGATGTGGCTGTGCTGTCCATCAGCCTTGATGACCAGAGCACGCTCAAGGACCTGGAGAAGGTACAGCAGAAGTACATGATCGACTACCCGGTGGTGTTCGAAGGCACTGGCTGGGAAAGCAACAACCGCCAGAGCTGGTGCGTGGATGCGATTCCCGCCACCTTCCTGATCGACCCGGAAGGCAATGTCGTCTACAACGAGATTCGCGCCAGCCAGGCTATGAGCTTCCTCAAGCGCCAGCAGAGCGCTGTGCAGACCCTGCAGGACAGGGGAGGGATGGTTACACAGCCTGCCAGTACTGGCGTAGTCAGCAACGGCGGTGCCATGAATCCGCCCAGCACAGGTGTTTACACGCCACACAAGCGGATCCAGGTCCGGACCGGTGAGACCCTGCAGGAAGGTTCACCTTCCACCGGGCGCGGTAACTACCGCGACTTTGAGGTGATGGTCGACATCCTGGAGAACAGCCCGAACGTCAACCGCTACCAGCTCTTCATCAGCACGCTTGTGCAGAAGGACAACGGTGAGTACGACAACATAGACCTGCGCTATGACATTGACGTGACCAACAACCTGCAGGACCTCTACCACCCTTACAACGTGGAGATCAATGACCGCTCCGCCGAGCTAAACCTGGCCGGTGACGGGTCATCCCTCGTGCCCGGCGTACAGGTGATGGTGGACCCCTACCAGCGCAAGTACCGCTTCATCATCCCACTGCCGGAACGGATCCTCGACATTCACTACGTGCTCGGACTTTACGATGCCAACCTGGGCGAGTACATCCGTAACCAGCCAACCGTGGTCGACCTGAGCACCTTCGGGATTGAATACTGAGCTGAAATCGGACTGGACCGGCTCTAGCCGGCTGTGGCTCGTGCTTGACCACGAAGCCTGTGCACCACGCGATCCAGTGACTGTCTGCAAGCAGGCAATCCGTGGTGGCGTGGATGCAGTGCTATGCCGGTTGCGAAACATAGACGACAGCGCAAAACTGGA
The DNA here is from genome assembly GCA_022646745.1 of Planctomycetales bacterium. GTDB lineage: Bacteria > 4484-113 > 4484-113 > 4484-113 > JAFGCY01 > JAHEFU01. Next base: position 3,126,137 of record CP060262.1, read on the forward strand.
TATCGCCCTGAAAGCACGCAAGGTTTGTGGAATTGGCAATGTCCCCTTTGTCGTCAGCCATGACAGCGAGCTGGCCCGGCAGACCAATGCGGATGGGATCCAGTTCGGCAAGGCTGATGCCAACATGCAGCAACTGTCCCAGCTGGCAGGGGAGGGCATCCCCTGGGGTTACAGCTCCCACGCTATCGATGAAGCGCAGGAAGCAATTGCTGCAGGAGCCAGCTGGGTATTCCTGGGCCCGGTATTTGTGACGCCGGAAAAACTCAAGTATGGTGATCCACTCGGACTTGATACAGCCAGAGAAGCCGTGCAGAACCTGGATGAAAGTCGGATAGTCTTCATCGGCGGTATCAACCAGGCGAACCTGGCAGGTCTGGTAGAGTCAGGTGCAAGACGCATTGCAGTGATATCCGCAATCCAGCGAGATGACGAACCGATGCTGGCAGCGCAGGAGCTGCGCTTGCTGCTATCCAAAGAGGGTTAGCGGAGCGGGCCTGGCTACTAGTTGCTGCGAGTGAGGATCGGAGTGAAGCCGGCTGCCTTGAGCTTATCCACCCAGACCCGTGCTTCCTCGCTCTTGTTGGTCTGGGTGACCTTGATCAGGAAGTATGGACTCTGCTCGATGATTGTTCCCTTGTATCCATACTCAGCCAGCTTGCTCACGACATCTTTTGCGGCGGTCTGTGAGGAGACCTCAGCAGCGTATACATGGTAAACGGCATTGCTGATCACCGGTACCGGGTCCTCAGCCGGCTTTTCCTGCTTGGGAGGATCCTGCTTCGGAGTGTCATCTGCCTTCGTATCCCCAGTGGAGACGCTGGTACTTTCCGTGGATGGCTCACGACTCTCAGCAGCAGCTGTATCGCTTTCAGCTGGCGGGTTTCCCTTGCGGTTGGGGTCGCCGGCTTCAAGGCTGACTGTGACAAGCGGGAAGCTTTCGCTGTAATCAATGTCGGAAATGTCCGTGTTGAGCTGGCTTAGTTCCTGCGGGTCAGTGGTCCCGGCACTGGTGGCCAGTGCTTCCTCCATGTTGGAGGCGTCAGACTCGGCTTCTTCCTGCAGGTCACCGATGCCGGCATCCTGGCGGTTGGCGATTGCCTCACTGATGCGGTTCTCAGTCTGCAGCTCATTGAGCTCGTTGGCCTGGTCCTTGTTCACCGTCGGTTTGCCCTTGTTCTTCAGGGAGACACCGACAGTCTTGTAAAGGAAACTGCCCACGAACACGCCTGCCACGATCATCAGGCACAGGGCCGCGATGCGCCAGACGTTGGTGTACATCCGGTCGCGTTGTTTCTTGCGAATGTAATAATCAGGCAGATAACCGTTGTCGTCCATCCGAGACTCCAGAATCGCTTAAGCGTTGATCCTGACTGCGCGCGCGAATATTAGCACAAACGAGGGAAGCTGTCAGATTGTTCAATAACTGCACATAAGATATATTATGTTGAATAGATGCATATGGACTGATGCGATCATATTCCATGGATATTCCTGTCAAGTGTATGTCCCCCCATCAAACTCCTCAAAGAGCTGCTTTGGAGATCCATTGGAGTTCTTCTTTCCTCCAAATGAAGTCAATGTATCTGGTGCCGCTGAAACCAAAATGCCTGCGGTGCTATACTTACTGCCGTGTTTGAACCAGCACTAAGCCTGATGTGGGTGCCCGGTGGCCAGGAATTGATCATCATCCTGATCGTGGTCCTGATCCTGTTCGGTGGCACCAAGCTTCCACAACTGATGCGTGGCATGGGAACCGGCATCAAGGAGTTCAAGCAGGCCATCAAGGATGATGATGACAAGCAGGCGGATGATAAGCCTGAGAATGACAAGAAGTAATTCGTTTTTTCCAGTCATCGTTTAGCCAGTAAACACCTACGCCTACCTGGAACATTCCCACAGGCTGGCATGCAAACCCGCCGCCTGGCAAAATGCCGTGAGGAATTTCCCAAAAGGCATTGACACCTTCTGAGGTTCTGTTATAATAGCGGTCTGGTGTCAATAGCGTGAGGGTCACACCCGGTCCCATCCCGAACCCGGAAGTTAAGCCTCACAGCGCCGATGATACTGCGGGGGCGACCCCGTGGGAAAGTAGGACGATGCCAGATTTTTTTTGCGCAAAATTCAGCGCTCCTGCAGGAACAGCACCCCTCTAGATTGGTCGATCGCGTAATTGAAGCGAGAGAGGAAACCAGCCCCCAGTATTCCGTCAAGCTGACCAAGTGCTGTCCGTTCCAGCTCAGCCTCGATGGCCACTCCGGCAAGCATACCCTGGCTGATGGTGCCGGATGCCAGTCCCGGCCAGGGCTGGGAAGTAAACTTCAGGTCATCGAGCAGGAATTCATTACCCTGAATCTCGCCATGGAATCCACTGTACTGGGCTGATAACTTGCCGGTATAGGTCAAAGCCTGATCCTGCTTCCGTGTTGCTTCATCACTGAGCAGGATTTCTCCAGAGTAGCCTGTATCGAGCATCAGGAGCAGTTCCCCCTGCCCTGCTTGTGCCTTTACAAGCAGCATGTCATGCAGCTGCAGCATAGGAATGGCAGCAGCTGTCCGGGCCGGCTGGTATGAACCCGGTTCTTGGATGCAAACTTCCTGTGCATCGTTGTCAATCCCCACGACGAAGTCTCGCAGTGCAGACACCGAAAGAGATCCAGCGAAATCACTCGGAGGCCTGCCATCTGCATACGAGTATATCCTGAATGGCAGCCGCCGGATCCTGAGCTCTCCGCTGGACAGCAGCGCTGCTTCGGCGTATTTCAGTGAGTGGTCCGGATATTCCAATTGACGCGAGCCATCAAGGTCCGCCAGCGCTGAATCACTCCCGACGAAATGTAAACCAATTGGTGGTTTTTCATTCGCATCCAGCTTCAGCACAGACAGGCGAGTCCCGGAATCCAGCAGCAACTCAAATTTCTGGCCTCCAATGCTTGCTGTGATGGTTGGACGTTCGGGATACCTGAAGGGGATTCGGGCAACGCCAGTGAAATTTACCACCTGCTGCTGCAGTGCATCAATAAATTCAATCAAGTGATTGGTTGAATTGAGGCAGTTGTCTTCAATCTCGCTGGCAACAGCCACGGTTACCAGCAAGGCAAGAAATGCAGCAACGAGGAAGCTTATTCGCACACACTGATATTAGCCTGCCACGGGTGCAAATTGCTCAGGCGCGCGCTTTGAAGGCCAGTGAGTCAGCCTGGTTCGCACCATTGGTACCGAGTTGAAGACCTGAACCCACATCACTTCCGACTCCAAGGAGCTTCGGAAGCCTGGCTGCCGAACTGATTGAATAATGGGCGCAGGCCGGCCCGAGCTCGTTGTCAAGCCGGCTGTATTCGCCTGTCATGCAGCGCACGGTATGGCAGCCAAGCTTGTTCGGGGTCTCAAAGTGCCTGTGTGGATTGTTGCCAACCAGTGCCACTTCGGAATGGCCCAGTCGCATCTGGGACAGCAGTCCACGAATGGCCCTGTCATCAGGCAGGCGGCTGCGCATGCCATCAATCTCATCAGCATAAGTGATATGGCTGAAGTACTTTCCGCAATCCAGTGCGGCAATGATGGATTTCTGGCTTTCAGTGTTTCCCTGAACCAACAAGCTCAGTTCGTGGCTATAACGCAGCTGCTGCAGTGCATCACGAACTCCTGGGTACATGAACATGCTTCCCGGCTGGGGGGAGAATCGATTGACCCATGCATTGAAGGCACGGATATTCATGACAGAGTCGCTTTGGCCGAAGCTCAACAGGATATGGTTGTAAATGCCTGCATCTGCGCTTCCAGTCTGTTGAATGTACTCATCAATGCAGATGGAAACACGGTCAGGGTCCATACCCAGGCTGGCTGAAGCAAAGCATAATGCCGGGACGAGCCAATCCTGCCTGTCGAACAGTACGTCATCCAGCAGCAGCACTACTCCCTTGACGTGAGAAAGTGCGCCTGAGCCATCCTGTGCGGCGATTCCATCCATAACACTTATCCTCAACTCTAAAGAACGGCGCGCAAGGCAACCGAGGTTTCATTATGTGAAACTAGTTAAATTTTATCCCACAAACCCTATATTGCAAGGTGAATTACTGACAATCCGAGCATTTATCGGCCAAATTCACTGTAATTTCAGGTTATTGCCAGATTATTCTCACTTATACGCCCTGAGCGTCACCCGGCAGATATCGTCGCTCCCAAGATCCACCTTCACGAAGAGGGAATGCACCCTGCCCCCCTGCTTGGAGAAGGTGACTCCTTCCAGTATCCGTGAAGCGTTGTCATCACTTTCGTAGCCCAGGTTGCCAAGAGCTCCGAGAATCTGCGTCGCGCTGCCCAGGGCATCCATGCCTGAGAGAGCCCTGACCTCCAGGCCGGTAGACAACTCGCCTGAGATCGTCTCAATCGTGTAACTGCTGTCCAGTGGCAATTCACTCCCAACCGATCGATCGAGCTTTGGTGCCTCAGTGCTGACAGCACTGGCCGAAGTTGAAGCTGGGGAGGTGTTACTGGATTGCACCGCAGGAGTCGGCGTGGAACTGCCAGTGCCGGGTTGTACCTGAGGACAGCCGGCAAGCAGCAGAGCCAGGCAGATCAGCCCACTGATGTTCCCAAGACCCGCAGCCAGCCAGTTGCTGTTATTCGTCCCCTGATTCGCTTGAATCATCACTGGCGGACTCACCGGAATCCATGTCCGCATCCTTAAGGGTACCTTCGCTCATCTTGTCAGCGATGCCAACGGCACCTTCACCACCTGCCTGGGTGGTATCGGCGGTGTCCTTGAACATGTCACAGGAGCACAGCCCGAGGACCAGTGCAAGCAGAGCCGCAAACAGATAACGCATGTCCAACCTCCGTGCCCTTCAGGGCAGGCTTGATCATAGCTGATTCAGCCAGCGGCACGCAAGCTGGTACTCGGAGGATGCTTTCTAAAATGACGTTGAATGGAACAAGAAATTGATTGACATTAACCAATCCAGCAGGTATTTTATCCGGGCTGAAGATAAGCCGACTTAGCTCAGCTGGCAGAGCAACTGATTTGTAATCAGTAGGTCACCAGTTCGATCCTGGTAGTCGGCTTTTTTCCCGGTACGTTAACAACCTGTTGGTGGGGTGTCCGAGTGGTTAAAGGAGGCAGACTGTAAATCTGTTCGGCTTCGCCGTACACTGGTTCGAATCCAGTCCCCACCACCAACTTCCTCCAGCGTGCCTCCCCTTTCCCTCCCCTGTCCTTCATCCGGAGTTGGCAACAACACGCATTCCGCTGTGATATACTTCCCTTTCCCGGCGGGCGGGAGTAGCTCAATGGCAGAGCTCCAGCCTTCCAAGCTGGCTATGCGGGTTCGATTCCCGTCTCCCGCTCCATCCGCCATCATTGGTAAAGCAGTCCCGGGTAGCTTTGCTGTCCGCGAAATCAGGGGAATTCTCGCGGATATTTATTGCATCTCACCATTGCGCGTGATAAACTTTTCGTTCTCAAGCCCACATAGCTCAGTTGGTTAGAGCGCGTCCTTGGTAAGGACGAGGTCACCAGTTCAACTCTGGTTGTGGGCTTTTCAAACCCTTGGGGTAGATTTTTTTTGCCCGGAGGTCTGCCTGGCCGGTGTCCCGGATAGGCTGCTGTAGTACGGCCTGCGTGCAGGTCAGATCACTTAGGAGTCCGTAATGGCTAAGGCGAAATTTGATCGATCAAAACCGCACGTGAACGTCGGTACGATTGGCCACGTTGACCACGGCAAGACCACCTTGACGGCGGCCATCACCAAGGTTCTTTCAATGAAGAACTCCAATTCCGCCAAGTTCACGAGCTTTGATGAGATTGACAAGGCGCCCGAAGAGAAGGAGCGCGGTATCACCATCTCCACAGCCCACGTTGAGTACGAGACGGACAACCGTCACTATGCCCACGTGGACTGCCCTGGACACGCCGACTACATCAAGAACATGATTACCGGCGCGGCCCAGATGGACGGTGCGATCCTGGTCGTTTCCGCCTCCGATGGTGTAATGCCCCAGACCCGCGAGCACATCCTGCTTGCCCGTCAGGTCGGCGTGCCCTACCTTGTCATCTTCCTCAACAAGGTTGACCTCGTGGATGATGAGGAGCTCGTTGAGCTCGTGGAAGAGGAGATCAAGGAAGTGCTCAGCACATATGAGTACCCCGCAGACGAAATCCCGTTCATCCGTGGCAGTGCACTTGCCGCCCTTGAGTCCAGCGATCCCGGCAGCGAGCAGGCTTCCTGCATCATCAAGCTGATGGAGGCCCTTGACTCCTACGTGCCGGAGCCGGCCCGTGAGGTTGACAAGCCCTTCCTGATGCCTGTTGAGGACGTGTTCACCATCACCGGCCGCGGCACCGTCGCCACCGGTCGTATTGAGCGCGGCATGGTCAAGGTCGGTGAGGAAATCGAGATCGTCGGCATCAAGCCGACCCGCAAGACCACCTGCACCGGCGTGGAGATGTTCCGCAAGCTGCTGGACAGCGGTATGGCCGGTGACAACGTCGGTCTGCTGCTTCGTGGTGTGGAGCGTACCGGTGTCGAGCGCGGCCAGGTGCTGTGCAAGCCCGGCAGCATCACCCCGCACACCGTCTTCACCGCGCGTTGCTACGTGCTGAAGAAAGAAGAAGGTGGCCGTCACAAGCCCTTCTTCAAGGGATACCGCCCGCAGTTCTACATGCGTACGACCGACGTGACCGGCTCCATCGAGCTGGCCGAGGGCGTCGAGATGGTGATGCCGGGTGACGAGGTGGACTTCACCGCGACCCTGATCGAGCCGATCGCGCTTGAGGACGGAATGCGCTTCGCTATCCGCGAGGGCGGCCGTACCATCGGTGCAGGCCTGATCACCAAGGTGATCCAGTAAGCAGTCAACCCCGTTAGTAACGTCAGGATTGGTGAACAGAGATGGCTAAGAAGAAAGGTGAAAAGCGAATCCCCGTGATTCTGGAATGCAGCGAGTGCCACAAGCACCGCTACCACACGAGTCGCAACCGCCTTAACACGCCTAACAAGCTGGAACTGAACAAGTATTGCCGCTTCGACAGAAAGGTGACTGTTCACAAGGAGACGAAGTAGTTCTGGCAAAGGCCCATAGTTCAATGGCAGAACACTGGTCTCCAAAACCAGGAATGGGGGTTCGAATCCCTCTGGGCCTGCCATTACTGAACGGGAATCAGGAATGAGCACCATGGCTAACAAGAAACCAGCAAAGGGGCAGGAAGAGGCTCCGCAGAGCAGGGGCGTAGGAGGCTACGTCCAGGATCTGCGCGCCGAGTGGAACAAGATCACGTTCCCGGACCGCAAGGACCTCACCCGCTCGACAATATCGGTATTCCTCATCACTGGATTGCTGATGGGAATCATCGTTGGTTTCAACGCCATCGTCTCGATCATCTTCCAGGCGATCCGCTAGGTAAGGGGTAGATCCAAATGCGCTGGTACGTTCTCCACGCTCTTAGTGGACATGAGGAAAAGGTTGCCCATACGCTCAGGCACATGCTCGAGCAGGGCAAGTTCGGCAGTGATGTCGAGGAAATCCTCGTGCCCTTCGAGACCCGCGTTGAGAGTGTCAAGGGAAAGAAGAAGAACGTTGAGCGCAAGATGTACCCCGGCTATGTGCTGATCAAGATGAACCTGACGAACGAACTGCGCCACCAGCTCAAGCAGGTGCAGGGCGTGATCGGATTCATCGGCAGCGCTGATGCCCCCCAGCCCCTCACGGAGCCGGAGATCAGGCAGATCTTCGCCCGCATGGAACAGGATGAGCCTGAGGTCGAACTGGAGTACAAGGTTGGTGACACCGTCAAGGTTGTCAGCGGGCCCTTCGCCGAGGCAATCGGCAAGGTCCGTGAGATTGAGCTGGAGCGCCGCAAGGTGAAGATCATGGTTTCGGTCTTCGGGCGTGACACTCAGGTCGAACTCGATTTCGAGCAGGTCGAGGAATTCGAGCCCGAGGATACTGCTCAGAACGGCGTGCTCTAAGCGCTCCAAGGATAGATATATGGCTAAGCAGATCAAGGCATATGTGAAGGTACAGGTTGAGGGTGGACAGGCCAAGCCGGCCCCCCCGCTGGGCCCTGCGCTCGGTCAGCACGGTGTGCAGATCATGGATTTCTGCCGCGCGTTCAACGACCAGACCAAGGACCAGATGGGTGAGATCCTCCCTACCCTCATCACGATCTACGAGGACCGCAGCTTTGACTTCCAGGTCAAGAGCCCTCCCGCCGCCGTGCTCCTGATGCGCGCTGCCGGCATGGAACAGGGCAGCAGCCGTCCCAGCAAGCTCAAGGTCGCCACAGTGACCTGGGAACAGTGCCGCGAGATCGCCGAGAAGAAGGCCAAGGACCTTAATGCCCTTGACACAGAGGCCGGTGCGCAGATCATCGCCGGTACGGCTCGCAGCATGGGCTACATCGTGGTAGGACATCCGCAGGGCCGTGATGACAAGTTCGCCGTCATCAGCAAGGCCGAGTTTGCCAAGATGAAGGCGGACCATGCTTCCAAGCCCGTCGCAGCCGGCAAAAAGAAGTAACAAAGTAATCTGGACCTGAATAAGGCAAACCCGCAAGGGTAACCCAGCTTTTTACAAGGAAGACAATCATGAGTGGTCGCAAGTACCTTGAAAAGCAGCAGGCCTTTGGTGACAGGAATGTCCCGAAGGCACCCCTGGAAGGGCTTGAGCTTCTTAAGAAGCACGCCCGGGACTGGGAGAGCGTGGATGTGGACATCCGCCTTGGCATCAATACGCGCAAGGCTGACCAGAACATCCGTGGCACTACCATCCTTCCCAGCGGCACCGGCAAGACCCCGCGCGTGGTCGTGCTCTGCAAGGCGGACAAGGCTGAGGAAGCCACCGCAGCAGGCGCTGACCATGTCGGCCTTGAGGAACTGATCGAGAAGATCAGCGGCGGCTGGGTGGAGTTTGACATTGTCATCGCCACCCCGGACGTCATGAAGGATGTTTCCAAGGTCGCCAAGGTGCTCGGTCCCCGCGGCATGATGCCCAACCCGAAGAGTGGCACCGTGACGAACGACCTGGCCCAGGCCGTTGGTGAGAGCAAGTCCGGAAAGGTGGAGTACCGTGCTGACAAGACCGGCATCGTGCACCTTTCCTTCGGCCGTGCCTCCTTCAGCATTGACGAGCTGCAGAAGAACCTTGACCACCTGATGACGGTGATCCTCAAGGCCCGCCCCAGCACCGTCAAGGGCAACTACGTGAAGAGCGTTTTCATCAGCTCCACGCAGTCCCCGGCGGTCAAGCTGGACCACAATAGTTTCTCGGCCTAGGGGTGAGTCATGAATAAAGATCAGAAGACAGCAAAGCTTGAGAAGTACGAACAGACGATCGCTGAGAGCGGTTTCCAGATCTTCACCGAGTTCAACAAGATCTCGGTGGGCAAGATGGAGGCATTCCGCCAGGAGATCCGCGACCTCGGCGGCAGCGTCACCGTACTGAAGAACACCCTTGCGCGCATCGCTTTTGAGCGCAACGGTATCGAGGAAGTGGCAGAGTTCCTTGCCGGCACAACAGTGATGTTCGCCGGCCAGGAGGAGATCGCCCCGCTTGCCAAGGCCATCCAGGCCAAGGGCAAGGAGTTCCGCTTCCTGAAGGTCAAGGCGGTGGTGTTTGATGGCAAGGTGTATGGAGCTGAGCAGTTCTCCTCCTTCACCTCGATGCCGACCAAGAACGAGATCCGTGCGAAGCTGCTGGGCGTCATGAAGGCCCCGGCAAGCAACTTCGTCCGTATCCTAAGCCCGGCCGGCCGCTTCGTCACCGTCCTGGGCCAGTACGCCGAGAAGCGTGCTGGATAGGTAATCCCGATATCAACTTTCCGCTGGCTGTATGGACCGGCCCGCGGGATTAGCAGCTGTTACGAGCTAATGCTTCTAATTATCCTGACGTCCTGGAGGATGTGATGAGTGTTGAAGATCTGAAGACGAAAGCCCTGGCCCTCAGTGAGGATGATCTCCAGAGCTTCCTGCAGCAGGTTCTTGAGGAAATGCCGGTCGTTCGCATGAACGCCCTGGTCAAGCACCTTGAGGAGACCTGGGATGTGAGCGCGGCCGCCGCCGCCCCCGTGATGGTTGCTGCTGCCGGTGGCGGTGGTGGTGACGATGCCGGCGGTGCCGATGAGCAGTCCGAGTTTGACGTAATCCTGGCTGAGGCTGGCGAGAGCAAGCTGGGCGTGATCAAGGTCATCCGTGAGGTCACCGGTCTCGGCATCAAGGAAGCCAAGGCCCTCGTTGACGGCGCTCCCAAGCCCGTCAAGGAGAAGGTCGGCAAGAGCGAGGCTGAGGAGATCAAGAAGAAGCTCGTTGAAGCGGGAGCGACTGTCGAATTAAAGTAACGGCATTCCAACTTCTGAATACATACCACCGGGGTCATCGGCCCCGGTGGTATTCGTCGCATATACGTTGTCAAGGAGCGCGCTGTGGGAAATCTCTTTGAAACCCGCTATTCCATCACGTCCCAGGAAGCAAGGCCCCTCCCCGACCTGCTGGAAGTCCCCATCAAGGCCTTCGAGTGGTTCTGCTTCGACGGCATCCCGATGGTGTTCAAGGAAGTCTTTCCGATCGTGGTAAACAGCCACAAGAAGGACAAGAACTCCGACTTCGATGTGACCCTGACCCTGCATTTCGTCGACCACAAGATCACGCTGCCGACCACCACGGTGCGTGAGTGCTTCGACAAGGATGCCTCGTACCAGGCCAAGCTGCACGCGGTGTTCGAGTTCGAAGTGGAGGTCCGGGAGAAGGAGACGCAGGCGATCGTCAAGCAGGAGATCAAGCAGCAGGAACTCTATATCTGTGAGTTCCCCTTCATGACGAGGAACGGCACATGCGTGATCAACGGCGTCGAGCGCGTCGTTGTCAACCAGCTTGTGCGCGCCCCGGGCGCCTACTTCACCCACGGCGAGAAGCGCACCGCCAACGAGCGGGCCTGCATGGTCAAGCTGATCCCCTACCGCGGGGCCTGGCTGCGCTTTGAGTACGACAAGAAGACCGCCTCCTACTACGTGCGTATGGATTCCCCGCGCCGCACGATCAAGATCCCGATCATGGACTTCATCAAGTCCATGGGCTTCGTGGTTGATGAGGAGAACCGCATCATCCACTTCCCCAACGGGATCACTAGCGAAAACATCTACGATTTCTACTTCGACGAGATCTTCGCGGAGCGCGACAAGAAGCGCCGCTCCGAGAACATGGCCCAGTTCCACAAGGCCTACCCGAACCTCGCGGAGAGCTATGCTCTCGGCCCGAAGGGCTTTGAGGGCTGGGACCGTCCATACATCTATATTGACGAGTACCTCGTGCCCAGCATGGAGAAGAGCCACGCATCCACGATGCGTGAGGCCCTGCTGGACATCTGGCGCAAGCTGCATCCGACGGACCCGCCGGGCGATATCCCGATGGCCAGCATGCTGCCCAGCCGCTTCTTCGACATGAAGCGTTACGACCTGCACAAGGTCGGCCGCTACATGCTCAACAAGAAGTTCGGCCTGGACATCCCCGGTGACGTGATCACCCTGACCATCCCGGACATCATCGAGGCGCTGAAGGTGCTGCACGAGATCCAGAACTGGCGTGACGGCAAGGAGTTCCCGAGCCGTGACGGCATCATGGTTCCCGAGGGCGCGCAGAAGGTCATCTACGAGAATGCGCTCGACAAGAAGACTCCTTATTACAAGGACCTCTACCAGAGCACCAAGTCGGTTGAGCGTTACATGCTGCACCAGCACATCAACACCTCGCCGACCGGTTACCTTGATGACATTGACCACCTGAACCTGGAGAACCGCCGCGTCGAGCACATCGGCGAGCAGCTTGTGAACCAGCTGCGCAAGGGCCTGCTTCGTGTCGAGCGCATCGTGCGTGAGAAGCTGATGCTGCCCGAGGCGGAGAATGAGATCCCGAAGAACCTGATCAACACCCGCCCGATCATCGGCGTGATCAAGGAGTTCTTCGGCAGTTCCCAGATGAGCCAGTTCATGGACAACGTGAACCCTCTCACCAGCTTGACCCACAAGCGGCGCTTCAGCGCACTGGGCCCGAAGGGCCTGACGCGCGAGGCGGCACGCTTCGACTTCCGCGATGTGCACCACAGCCACTACGGCCGCATCTGCCCGATCGAGAGCCCGGAAGGTCCGAACATCGGACTGATCAGCTCCCTGTCGGCGTTCGCGCGTGTCAACGAGTACGGCTTCATCGAGACCCCGTTCTACAGGGTTGAGAACAGCATCGTGACTGACGAGCTGGTCTACCTCAGTGCTGACCAGGAGCTGGACTTCGCGATCGCACCGTCCACCACCAGGCGTGACAAGGAAGGCAACATCACCGACAAGACGATGTTCATCCGTCGCCATGGTAACTTCGAGAAGGTCAGCGCGGATGAGATTAACTACGTCGAGGTGGCGCCGAACCAGTTCATCTCGGTGACAACGGCGCTGATCCCCTTCCTCGAGCACGATGATGCCAACCGTGCACTGATGGGCTCGAACATGCAGCGCCAGGCGGTGCCTCTGATCTACCCGACCAGCCCGATCATCGGAACCGGCATCGAGCGCAAGCTGGCGGAGAACGCCGGCGGCCTCGAGATCTCCCCGTTCTGCGGTGAGGTGACCTACGTTGACAGTTCGAAGATCACCCTGCGCAAGGGCGTGGTGTTCGACAAGCACACCTTCGAGATCCTCGACCTCCCCAACCTTGAGAAGATCGAGGGTGAGGAGACGCTCAACGAAAGCAAGTTCGACTACATGTTCACGCCGCCGCAGCTGCAGCACGAGATCTACCGTAAGCTGCCCTTCGAGGACCGCGGCTTCCGCAAGCTCAAGAAGAGCAACGAGCACAGCGAGACCATCTGGCTGCGAAAGTTCCAGCGTTCCAACCAGGGCACGCTGATCAACCAGAGCGTGCAGGTGCGCAAGGGCTGCCCGGTGATCAAGGGTGACCTGCTGGCTGACAGCTCCAGCACCCACCTCGGTGAGCTGGCGCTCGGGCAGAACTGCATCGTGGCCTTCATGAGCTGGCGCGGCTACAACTTCGAGGATGCGATCCTGCTCAGCGAGCGCCTCAGCAAGAACAACACCTTCACCTCGATCCACATCGAGAAGCATGAGTGCGAGGCCCGCCAGACCAAGCTCGGTCCCGAGAAGATCACCCGTGAGATCACGGGCCTGCATGAGGAGTACATCGAGCGCAACCTTGACGACCGCGGCATCATCCGTGTCGGTGCGGAGGTCAAGAGTGGCGACGTACTCGTCGGCAAGATCACCCCGAAGAGCGAGAGCGACCTGACCGGTGAGGAGAAGCTGATCCGCGCCGTGTTCGGTGACAAGGGCAAGGGCTTCAAGAACACCCCGCTCAAGGTGCCGCACGGTGCCGACGGTGTGATCATCAGCACTGACTACTTCAGCCGTGAGAACGGTGACGACCTGCCGCACAACGTGGTGGAGATGGCACGTGTCCACGTTGCCAAGAAGCGCCACATCCAGGTCGGTGACAAGATGGCCGGCCGCCACGGAAACAAGGGTGTGATCTCAAACATCCTGCCCGAGGAGGACATGCCCTTCCTGCCTGACGGCACGCCGGTTGACATCATCCTCAACCCGCTGGGCGTTCCTTCCCGTATGAACATCGGACAGGTGCTCGAAAACCACCTCGGCCTGGCCTGCAGCCAGATCGACATGGACGACGAGGAGATGCTTAGCTATATCTCCCGTGATGAGGACATCCCGACCTACGACAAGCACAGCGAGCGCATCGCCGGTGACCGCACCCAGATCCACTTCGAGCGCAAGGGCAACCCGCTCAAGGTGAAGCTGCCGGTGTTCCTGTCGCCGAAGGAAGACCAGATCCGCTTCATGTTCGACAAGCTGGGCCTGCCGATCGACGGCAAGACCACCCTGCATGACGGACTAACGGGCGAGCCCTTCAAGGAGCGCGTGATGGTCGGCGTGATGTACATCCTCAAGCTGAACCACCTCGTTGACGACAAGATCCATGCCCGCTCGACCGGCAGCTACGCCCTGATCACCCAGCAGCCGCTGGGCGGCAAGGCGCAGTTCGGCGGCCAGCGCCTCGGAGAGATGGAGGTCTGGGCACTGGAGGGTTACGGTGCGGCCTACCTGCTCAAGGAGATGCTCACCGTCAAGTCCGATGACGTGATCGGGCGCAACAACACGTACAAGGCGATTGTCGACGGCCGCGTGATCCCCGAGCCGGGCATCCCGGAGAGCTTCTACGTGATTGTCAACGAACTGAAGAGCCTCGGCCTCGATGTGACCGTCATCAACGAGGGTGAGGACATCCAGGAGGCACTCCTGGGTGAGAAGACCGATTTCGCAATTACCGGAGGTGAGGTCTTTGATAGGCAGTAATCGTCCCCAGACGAACAACATCAAGAGTCTCAGGATCGGCCTGGCAAGCCCGGAAAAGATCATTTCCTGGAGCCACGGCGAGGTCAAGAAACCGGAAACCTTCAACTACAGGACCTACAAGCCTGAAAAGGACGGCCTGTTCTGCGAGCGGATCTTCGGGCCCGTGAAGGACTTCGAGTGCGCCTGCGGCAAGTACAAGAAGAAGCGTTACAAGAACCTGGTCTGCGAGCGCTGCGGCGTTGAGGTGACGAGCAACCGTGCTCGCCGTGAACGCCTTGGCCACATCCGCCTTGCCAGTCCGGTCGCGCACATCTGGTTCACCAAGTCGATCCCCAACCGCTTCAGCGCCCTGCTGGGCATCAGCGGCAAGGAGATCGAGAAGGTGATCTACTTCGTGTCCTACCTCGTCATCAGCATTGACGAGGAATGGGTGCTGAAGAAGCTGCCGGAGATCACGAAGCTTGTCAACGGACGCCTCGACGAGCTGCAGGCCCGCAACATCAAGGCCCGTGAGCTTGTCAGTGTCAACCTGTTCGACCTCGCTTCCGATGCGGAGGTGACCGCGGCCCAGAAGAAGGACTTCAAAGCCGTTGCCACTTCGCTGAAGGACGCAGCCGTCGGTGACATCAGCGAGGACCAGGAGAAGGTACTCGAGGATGTCAAGAACGTGCTGCTCAAGCAGGGCCTTCTGAAGCAGTTCATGCTGGCCGCACCGCTTACGGACGACAACACAGGTGAGGTGATCGCCTACGCCCGTGAGCTGCCGGACTACGCCATCCTGTCGAAGGCGATGTATCTCGGCAAGTTCGATATCCCCTTCGAGCTGCGTGATGAGGAACGTGACATCACGATCAAGAAGGAGATCGAGGAGATCAACAACGAGCACAACAACCTCACCGAGGCGCTCTACCTCCTTGAGAACATGAAGCCGCTGGACCGTCTCAACGACGTCCAGAAGGACCAGTACAACTACCTGAAGATGCTGTGCCTCGATGGCGACATGGGCGACCTCGACGAGCACATCAACATCGGCATCGGTGCCGCCGCCGTGCAGGAGACACTGCGCAACATGGACTTCCCCGCCCTGGAGAAGGAACTTGTTGACGACCTGGACGGTGCCACCAGCCAGAAGAAGCAGAAGCTGATCAAGCGCCTGAAGGTCTGCCGCGCCTTCCTGCACAGCGAGAACCGTCCGGAGTGGATGATCCTCACCGTGCTGCCGGTGCTGCCGCCTGAGTTGCGCCCGATGGTCGAGCTGGAGGGTGGCCGCTTCGCGTCATCCGACCTGAACGACCTCTACCGCCGCGTGATCAACCGCAACAACCGCCTCAAGAAGCTGATCGACATCCGCGCCCCTGAGAGCATCCTGCGCAACGAGCGCCGCATGCTGCAGGAGTCCGTTGATGCGCTGATTGACAACGGCCGCAAGGGCCGCGCGGCTGTCAACGTGAACAACCGTGCGCTGAAGTCCCTGAGCGACATGCTCAAGGGTAAGCAGGGACGCTTCCGCCAGAACCTGCTCGGAAAGCGCGTCGACTACTCCGGTCGTTCCGTGATCGTTGTCGGTCCGAAGCTGAAGCTGCACCAGTGCGGCCTGCCGAAGTACATGGCGCTTGAGCTGTTCAAGCCCTTCGTGCTCAACAAGCTGATCAATCCTGACGACCCGAACCAGAACATCGCGCAGGCCCGCCGCACGCTTGAGCGTGCCGAGGACCCGCGCGTGTGGGACGCCCTTGAGGAAATCACCCGCAGCCACCCAGTGCTGCTCAACCGTGCACCGACCCTGCACCGCCTCTCGATCCAGGCCTTCGAGCCCGTGCTGATCGAGGGCAAGGCGATCCAGTTGCACCCGCTGGTCTGCGCTGCCTACAACGCGGACTTCGACGGAGACCAGATGGCTGTGCACGTACCGCTGTCAACGGCGGCCCAGGCCGAGGCGCGCGTGCTGATGCTCAGCGCCAACAACCTGCTGCTGCCGGCGGATGGCGCGCCGGTGATCGCTCCTTCGCATGACATCGTGCTTGGCATCTACTACCTGACCGTCGCTCCGAAGGAGGGTGAGGTCGAGGTCCAGAGCCTGCCGTTCTTCTATTCGCAGAACGATGCTCTGATGGCCTACCAGAACGGCCACATCAAGATGCAGGACCTGATCCAGGTGCCGATCCACCGCACGGTGACAACTGATACCGAATTGTCCGACCCGGCGCTCGAGAAGAAACCGATGACGGTCACCACCGTGGGCCGCATCATCTTCAACAAGACCCTCGCCGATGTGATGGAGTTTGATGCAGAGAAGCAGGACTATCCCCTGCCCTACATCAACGCCGTCGTTGACAAGGGCTGCATGAGCTCCATCATTTCCGAGGCCTTCCAGATCTGCGGCCAGCGCGTCACAGTGCTGATCGCGGACGCCCTGAAGGACCTCGGTTTCGAGATGGCAACGCAGTCCGGCATGACGATCGCCGCCAGTGACATTGTGATCCCGGCCGCCAAGGAGAAGATCCTCGGCGAGGCGGAAGACAAGGCACAGGACATCTGGAACAAGCGCAAGTCCGGCGTGATCACTGAAACCGAGAAGGACCTTGAGGTGACCCGCATCTGGGACCAGGCCACGAAGGACCTGACCAAGGCGATGCGTGATAACTTCAGCCCGCTGAACTCCGTGTACATGATGGCAACATCGGGTGCGCGAGGCAAGATCGACCAGGTGCGCCAGCTGGCCGCCATGCGAGGGCTGCTCGTCGGTCCCTCCGGCCGCGTGCTGGACTTCCCGATCAAGTCCAACTTCCGTGAAGGCCTGAGCGTGTCGGAGTACTTCATCTCCACCCACGGTGGCCGCAAGGGTCTGGTCGACACGGCCCTGAAGACCGCTGACTCGGGTTACCTGACCCGCCGCCTGATTGACGTGGCACTCGATGTCAGCGTCACTGAGGAGGACTGCGGCACGGAAGAGTCGATCATGGCGGACCTGAGCCTTGCTGACAACATCCGCAAGGTGAAGAAGATCCTCGTGGGCCGTGTGCTTGCGGAGAACATCATCGACCCGGAGACCGGCGAGACCGTGATCGAGTCCGGTACCGAGATCAACAATGCGCGTGCCACCGTGATCTACCGCCTTGAGATGAAGGGCGTGCGGGTGCGCAGTGCGCTGACCTGCCGCACGCTTGGCGGCGTCTGCTCCAGGTGCTACGGCTGGGACCTCGCCGCCGGTCAGATTGCCCAGGTCGGCGACCCGATCGGTGTCGTGGCTGCGCAGTCCATCGGCGAGCCGGGCACGCAGCTGACGATGCGTACCTTCCACACGGGAGGCATCAAGTCCAGCGCGGACATCACACAGGGTCTGCCGCTGGTCGAGCAGATCTTCGAGGTGCGAGGCGTGAAGAGCCCGTCACTGCTCTGTGAGCAGGACGGCGAGGTGACCGCCATCAACGAGATGGTCTACGAGCGTGTGACCGTGCAGTCGATAGACGGCAGCCGTGAGAAGACCTATGAGGTGGTGCACCCTTACCAGGACCGCCTGAAGATCCACTTCCGGAGCAAGATCGCACAGCATGATGCGCTTGACAACGCCGAGGAGATCCTCGCGGACTTCCCAGGCGTGGTCACCCAGCTGTTCACTGACACGGCCAAGACCTACTGGAAAATCGTGGTCAAGGACAGCGATGGCAACGAGCATGAGTACGAGACCCCGCATGAGAACCGGACCCCGCGCGTGGCCGTCGGCCAGCAGGTGCTGCGGGGCGACGAGCTGTGCGAGGGCAACATGGACCTGCGCAAGTACCACCTGCTGATGGGTGACCTGGCAACGCAGCTGTACATCACGAACAAGATCCAGGAGATCTACGAGAGCCAGAACGTGAACACGAACTCGAAGCACATCGAGGTCGTTGCCAAGCAGATGGTACGCTTCGTGGAGATCGTCGATCCGGCGAAGGAGGACGAGTTCTACGAGGGTGACCTCGTGGACCGTACCTACTTCGAGCAGCTGTGCGAGAAGCGCCGCGTGGACGGCAAGCCTGTCCCCGAGGGCCGCAGCCTGCTGCAGGGCATCTCGAAGAGCAGCCTGTCAACGGAGAGCTTCCTTGCGGCCGCATCCTTCCAGGAGACGACCCGCGTGCTGACCGAGGCCGCCATCGAGGGCAAGGTCGACATGCTCAAGGGCCTGAAGGAGAACGTGATCATCGGTGGACTGATCCCGGTCGGTACCGGCAAGGTCAACCAGGAGATCGAGAAGATGGCCAAGGAGGCGATCTTCCCCGAGGAGCAGGCCGAGGAAGGCAAGGAGAAGGACGAGACCACTGCGGACTCGATCTTCTAATCCTTCACGGAATACAACCGGATCCACTGCAGGCGCCGGATCACCTGGGAACAGGCTTGATCCGGCGCCTGTCCTATAATGGTGGCGGTGCAGCAACCAGACAGGATCGGCGACTACACGATCATCTCCCAGCTCGGCAAGGGTTCAATGGGCATCGTCTATGAGGGCCAGCCCGCCGATGGCGGGGATACTGTTGCCATCAAGGTCTTCTACCCCGACCCGGCCCTAAGCAAGGAAGAGACCCGTAACCTGCTCGACCGATTCGAGCGTGAAGGCAACAGCCTGTCCCGCATCCGCCAGGACAATGTCGTCAAGGTGCTGGAGGCCGGCACAGACGGTGAGCGGGAGTTCATCGTCATGGAAAAGCTTGAGGGCTACAACCTCAAGGAATTGCTGGAACTCGGTACACGCTTCACCCTCAGTGAGACCATTGAAATCATCCTGCAACTGCTGGCCGGGCTGAGCGCCTGCCACAACGGCGGGATCGTGCACCGTGACATCAAGCCTGCCAACCTGATCCGCAGTTCGGCGGGCGAGGTGAAGCTGACTGACTTCGGCATCGCCCGAGTTGTCACGGACCAGACCCTGACCCGTGAAGGCACGATCGTCGGCACGCCCAACTACATGTCACCGGAACAGATCCGAGGCGAGGAGGTGGACGCGCGCAGTGACATCTTCTCCGCCGGCGCGATGATGTATGAGCTGCTGACGGGACGCAAGCCGTTTGACGGGCCGGACATGACGGCGATCATGTACAACGTCACCAATGTGCATCCGCCGTCGCCACGCTTCTACAACGGCGCATTGCCGGATGAGATCGAGTCGATCGTATTCAAGGCGCTGGCCAAGAAACCCGATGAGCGCTACGAGACGGCAGAAAGCTTCGCCGGGGTGCTGCGCAAGCTTGAGCAGGACCTGCACTACCGGGATGACACCGAGGCGGTGTTGAATGCCCTGCCCTCCGCCCCCGCTGTCGATGCGATTAACAACCTGCCCAGCAGCGGGGCCGGTGCGCGGCAGGCAACGGGATCCGCCTGGGCCGGCCTGCAGAACACACCCCCGGTTGGCGGCACGGGCTCATCAAGCATCGCACCGACTGGTGGGATCATTCCCGGTACCGTCTACTGCATTGACTGCGGTTTTGCCAACCAGGCTGATGAGAAGCTTTGCACACGCTGCATGCGGCCGCTGCTTAAGCGCCATGAAGTGCTGCAGATGAACAGCAAGCAGGCCCGCAAAATGCGAGGATTCAGCAGCGGTGACAAGTTCTTCATGACCTGCCTGAGCATCCTGATGGCGGGCTGTGCGATCCTGATCATCTGGCTGTTCTTCCGCCACATGATCTGAGCGGATTACTGCTTCTCTAGCCTGCGGCCCTGTTCCTCTCGCCCGTACTCCTGCTCGAATTCGTCGAGCCTGCTGCGGATATCCTCCGGCAGCCTCGCATCGAGTTCGGCCAGCGGATCGTATTCTTCCTCGGTGCGGTCATAGACCTCTATCAGCGATTCCGCGAAATCAGCCTCATCCCCGAGGATGCTGCGCACGGGAGTCGTGTTGTCAGCATGCTGACCCTTTTCGAGGATCTGCCGCAGCTTG
Organism: Planctomycetales bacterium; assembly: GCA_022646745.1. Taxonomy (GTDB): domain Bacteria; phylum 4484-113; class 4484-113; order 4484-113; family JAFGCY01; genus JAHEFU01. The sequence continues at coordinate 3,146,413 of CP060262.1, forward strand.
CGGTGTGTCTGCTTGAGGCGACGGACTTCTTCTGGACCGCCAAGCACCGGATCGCGCTCCGCCAGGCGGATCTTTCGCCGGATGTAGCGGGTGTATTCAATCAGCAGGAAACGTTCGTTGACACGCAGGATCCTGCCGTAGGCCGCCGTGATGTTCTTTGTGTTGATGTGCTGGATGATGCGCCGGATCACGAAGCCCATGGCCACCCAGCTTGCCGGGACGAGGAACAGCGCGGTTTCCTCCGGCATGCGCATGTTGGCAGCGATGAAGAAGCTGGAAACGAACCAGCCCATCCACAGCAGGAAGGGCACGGGACTCGGTATCTCGGCGGCCCCCCAGCTCTTGAGTGTACGCGGGTCAGGCCTGTACTTCTTGCCGGCTGGACTCAGTCGCCACCTGAGGTCCTGCAGCAGGCGTTCAGCTGCATCCCTCATCGCATGCCCCAGGTGGCGGGCATTTCACCGCCTGACAACCAATTGTTAAGCTCATCACGGTAGTTGCGCACCTTGCGGAAGGCGTCATTGGCACGCATTCCCAGTTCCCTGGCTACCTCCCGGTCATATCCGGCATTGTCAATGAAAATGATCGTGTCGAATCCGTAGCTCACACCATTGTACTGGGCCTGGTAGTATGCTCCGGTGCCCTCCTCCTGGATGTAGGCCATCGGGTTGGCCTCTACCTGAGGGCGCGTATCAATCACCCAGTCCAGCCAGTCACGCTCCAGCTCGAAGAAGCGCTTGTGCTGCTGCGCGGCGGGAACATAGCTGTTGCTGGCGGCATCGTAACCGCGTACGCTGCGGTATGACAAGCCACCCAGGCTGCCGTCCAGGTTCCTGTAGCAGAGCAGCTCGTAGCTGCCGTTGTCATCCAGGTCGGCCAGCTGGTACTCCCCCCACTGTGTATGCGCGTTAGTCGTGTCCACGCTTTCGACATTGCCGGATCCGTCGACACTGAAGGCCAGTACCTGTGAGTCCTCGTAACCATCAGAAAAGCTAACAACGATGATCAGCCGTGCGTCCTGTCCGCGCTGTGTCGGCCAGGCGGACAGCTTCGACAGGAAGCCTGGAATGCGCTGGCCCCGGAGGTTGATCACCTGCATATCCCGATCAGACAGGCCGACGCATATTGAAGTTTCAAGCTGCCGCCCGCCGCTGCCTTCCATGTCTCCATACTGGCCTGACATCACGAGCAGGCTGCGTTCACTCTTGGGCCAGTGCAGCTCGATACCGCTGAGGTTCAGGACCTGCATGCCGAGTTTTTCGGCCGCGGCATATCCTGCCTGGCTTTCGGCTCCGAGCGGGCTGGCTTCCAGCCAGGGATGGGCTTCGCAGTTAAATGAGGTTCCGGGCAGGTCCTGCAGTTGCTCAGCGGCGAGTGCCGGCAGGCAGGAAGCGGCCACCATGAGGATGGCTAGCCACATTATATTGAAAGTTGACTGCAGTCTTGTCACACGCTGATTGTACTACTGAGAATCTGAGTGTCAGCACTGGGATGTAAAGCAATCAACCGACCCTTAACTCAAGGGAGCTTGCTAAACTATTGCTGACAGGGATGTCGCAACAGATAGGAGTGGGAGACCTCAATGCGTAAAGAGATATCGCGCCGCGTTGTAAATGAGCAGATTCTTGGTTCATCCAACCCGATGGCCCGCTGGGGCCGGGACAGCAAGCAGTCATGCTTCGGCGCTTTTTCGGGATTCTTCTTCGGCATCCTGATATTCTTCCTGACCTTCATGTTGCCTTTCAGTGCAGCAAGGACGGAGAAGGACAGCAAAGACATCAACAAGCTTGAAGTGATGGACGTTAAGGATGCGTCGGGCTTCAGCGGGAAGGCCCTGCTGCAGGGGATCGCCGAGCCGGTGGACCGCCTGCAGGTACCACGCGGGACAGCCAGCGACATCATCGCCTTCCGTTATGTGGTGGAAAACTACGAGACACATATTGAGGAGCACGACGAAACACACACTGAAGTGCGAAATGGCAAGGATGTGGAGGTCACGGAGCGCGTCCAGGAGGAAGTGACTGAATGGGTCAAGGATGAGGACCGCTCCCGCGAGGAATGGTCTGATGTCAGGTTTGGCCACCTCCTGCTTGAATCAGGACCGGCCGGACCGAAGTTTGACATCCCCTGGCAGGAAATCTACCGTGAGGGTGACGAGAACACCAAGCTGCGCGAGACGGTGGAGATCAAGCAGGGAGGCCAGCAGTGCCTGCTCGCCATCGAGATGAAGGATGGCAACGTTGTCGCCGAGCCCGACTTCTTCCGCCTGACGGACAAGCAGAAGGACCAGCTTGTCAGCACGATGAACAGTGAGGAGGAAGGCAGCCGCTGGATGAAGATTGTCTTCTCGGTGATCCTTTGGACAATTGCCTTCAACCTGATCCTTGGTCCGGCGATGCTGCTGTTCAACATCTTCCCGGTCAAGCAGGTCGGCGGTTGTGCCCGAGGTATCGTGACACTGCTGGCATTCATTGCGGCCTGCGTCACGACTTTCATCACCTACGTGCTGACAAAGTTCTGGTGGGTGATCGTACTGGTCATAGTCGGACTGGCCGTGTTCATGATCGTGAAGGCCATGAGCCCTGGCAAGGCGGAGCCGGACATGGAGCTGGATGATGATCCTGACCCTGATCCGGAGACTCCGGCAGCCGGCTAGCCAAACAGCTTCAGTTCAGTGATGTCGCGGTGCTGGTTCCTCGTGTCCACCAGCGGCGATTCCAGCTGCAGCAGGTCCAGTGTGAAGATACGCTCGTTGTCATACAGTTCGTTGCCATTCGGGTCGAACACATGGTTGGCAGCTCCATCAAACTGCTCGGCTTCATTGTCAATCGATGAGATGCAGCAGCCGACGACGAACATGTTGTTCTCGATCGCCCGCGCCCGCAGCAATGCCGACCAGATATGGTCGCGCCGGGCAGGCCAGAGGGCCGGGACCATCAGCAGGCCGATCCCATGTTCAAGCCTCAGGGCATGGGCTTGGTCGGGGAAGCGGATGTCATTGCAGATTGCCATGCCTACCCTGAGGTTCAGCATCTGGAAGCAGGCGTAGGTGTCTCCAGATTTCCACATCGTATGCTCATGGTTCGGGCGGAACAGGTGGACCTTGTCATAGCGGGCGATCTCCTCCCCGCCCTGCATCACTAGCTGGCGGTTGTAACCGTCTTCGCTGATGCTGCCGAAGCAGCAGCATATGGATGGGAAGCTGCGGCTGACCTGCGCCAGTCCGCTGCGCAGCTCCTCCACGGGATTATCTCCGCGATACCCGGTCAGGAACAGTTCCGGAAACACGACCATGTCGCATTTATGCTCAGCTGCACGGCGAACCTGCTGGGCAGCGTTGCGCAGGTTGAGGTCTGTGTGACCCACGTGCCAGTGTGACATGTATATCCGCATCAACTGATTCTAGGACCTGTGCCAGATTGATGCGGCTATAATCCGCGTGGGTAAGCGGAGGTTTGCAATGGCTGATAACACGGTTCCCGCTGGCTTCAACACGGTTATGCCCTACCTCATCCTGGATGGGGCCGCAGCCGAGATCGAATTCCTGCAGAAGATGTTTGGTGCCAGCATCAACGAGCTGGTAGACATGGGTGGTGGCAAGGTCCGGCATGCTGAACTGCATATTGGCAATTCCATGGTGATGCTTGCCGATTCCCGCGAGGATATCCCTGCCAGGCCGACGATGATGTATGTCTACGTCGCGGATGTCGACGAAACATACGCTAAGGCCATAGCCGCCGGCGCGCATTCAGAGAAGGAACCCTCTGACGAGTTCTACGGAGACAGGACGGCCGGACTACGCACGGACCGTGGCATGCAGTGGTACATCGCCACCCATACCGGCAAGACATGGGAGCCGGAGTACTGATCCTATAATCTAGGCTCCAATGGCCCGCGAACCTGTGGGCCTTGCAGGGAGTCAAGCGAGCGTGCTAGCAACCATCATTGCGGGAAGGGGATTCGGAGCCTGGCTGGACAGGTACCAGGGCTTCCTTGATCCGGACAACCCCTTCATCAGCTGGCTGCTGATCTTTGATGCAGCAATCCTGCTCGTGCACCTCTGGCTGGTGTTCTGGGTATACCGCGATGCCAGCTGGCGCTACAACCGCGGGGCACCCTGGGCCCTGCTGGCGTTCATTTTCCCCTTGGGCGGCTGGCTGTTCTACCTGATGTACCGCATCAGTCCGCTGACCCAGTTCGACCGTGCCGAGCAGGAACTGTTCGATGACGACGAGCATGAGTGGACTGACTACGACGAATACAAGGCCAACCGCAACGCCAGCCTGTTCCAGGAACTGTATGAGGCCAGCATGGAAGGCAGTGGCTACACCGCCGAGCAGCGCCAGAGCAGGCGCCGTGAACTGCGCAGGCAGCTTACACCGGAAGAGAAGGTGGCCCGGCGTGAGGAACGCCTGAAGGAGAAGCAGCTGCGCCAGGAGAAGCTCAAGCAGGTTCGGGAGCAGAAGCAGGAGGACCGCAAGCAGGCGAAGAGGGATGCGAAGGATCGCAGCACCATGACAGGTCGCCACGGATTCAGCTTTCGCATGAGCGACCGCCGGCAGGCCCGCATAAAGAAGCAGCTGCAGATGCTCGAGACCCTTAAGAGCCTGCCGCGTGAGGACCAGATCATCGAGGAGATGATCTTTGAAATGGACTATGTCGGTGCGATGCAGGCGGCTGAGGACGCATTGGAGATTGCGAAGGAGATGAATGATGCCCAGGGCCTTGTCACCTATGAGAAGTACCTTGAGCGCATCAAGCGCCTGATTGACGAGGAACTCGAGGAGGAACGGGAGATCGATTCCCACGGGCAGCAGTGAACCGGTGCTAGGATTGCCGCATGCCCGATGAGTATGTCCTCGAGCGCTGGCGCGCAGCTGTCAGCGGACGTGAATCCCAGCTTGAACGGACCCGCGAGTGGTACGGCAAGCTGTTCTCCCTGATGGCTGACCTGCGCAGCCCCGGCGGCTGTCCCTGGGATGTGGAACAGAGCCTGGCCAGCCTGCGCCAGTACATCCGCGAGGAAGCGGATGAGGTCTGCAAGGCGATCGATGACATCCTTGCGTACGAGAATGAGCTTCGTGCCGAAGCCGGTATTCCACAGGACAACCCGGATCCTCCGGCAGAGGAAAAAGCCAGGACTGACAAGAAGGGACACAGCATAGCCCACCACCCGCACAATGCTGATTTCTACGCGATAGCCTCAGCATCCGGCGCTCCCCTGCCCGATGAAATCACAGCTGAGCAGCAGGAAAAACTCGATGCCCTCTATGCGGAACTGGTCGAGGAAATCGGTGACCTGGCATTGCAAAGCGTCTTCCTTTCGGACATCCTGCATGGGATGAAACGGCCCGGACTGGACAGCAGCCTGGAGCAGATCGTGACCAAGCTGGTCCGTCGACATCCACATGTATACGGTGACACTCAGGCCGCTGACAGTGCCGAAGTGCTGTCCAACTGGCAGCGCATCAAGGACCAAGAGAAAAAGCAGACTGAACCTTAAATCCTGTGGAAACGTCCACGGGTATAATCAATCGACCGTCCAGGACAGAACTACACACATGAAAAGATACATCTCAAGCACCCTTGTAATCATGCTGGCCGGACTGCTGGCCTTCAGCGGTTCCACCCAGCATGCGACTGCGCAGACACCCAATCGGGGCACTGCAGTGCTGCCTGGGCAGTCCCAGATCCACGACCGCCAGATCCTTGTTGAGCTGCAGTCCAACGGGGATGCGAAATCCGCCTCCGCTGCGATGGCCAGCAAGGGCGTCAGCATGGTCGATACCCTGTCGCTGAGCTACACGGACTACATGGTGGTGCGTGTGCCGGACGGAGACGACTACGAGGCTGTATTCCGCCGCTTGGAGAACGACCCAAACATTCGCTCAGTGACCCCGAATGTGGTGAAGCACATCTCTGAGTACATCCCAAATGACCCGCTGTTCCTCGGCACCGCCTCAGATGTGGAAAGTGGGCTGGCCAGTGGGGCGGGTTCCCCTGCCCTGTCCAATCAGTGGGGTCTGTTGATCAGTGGTGCCCAGGACGCCTGGGAAGTCACAACCGGCAAGAACAACATCGTGGTTGCCGTGCTGGACACCGGTGCCAAGCTGGACCACGAGGACCTGAAGAACCGCCTGTGGAACAACCCGGGAGAGGCAAAGGACGGCACTGACACGGATGGCAACGGCTTCGTTGACGACGTGCACGGCTACGACTTCCAGGGCTACAGCCTGCCCGTCGGCGGTGGCGCCGGCAGTGGTGGCGATGGCGACCCGACGGACGAGGAAGCGAAGAGCGCTGATACCGTCTTCGACTCCCACGGTACCAGCACGGCCAGCATCGTGGCCGGCCAGACCAACAATGGAGTTGGCATGTCCGGCGTTGCCGGAGGAAACACTCCGTCCAGTGGAGTGCGCCTGATGATCTGCCGTGTCGGTACCGCCAGCACCATCAGCCTGGCTGCCGAGATCGGTGCGATTGACTATGCTGTCAACAACGGCGCACACGTGATCACGATGAGCTTTGGCGGTGAGTCCGGTGGCGATGCCGAGGAAAATGCGATCAACCGTGCCTGGAATGCAGGTGTATACGTATGCGCCGCAGCCGGCAACTACCCACAGGGTGCCGCCGCCGGCGTGGACCTCCCGGCCGGGTTTGACAACTGCGTGGCCGTCGGCGCCACGACGATCTTCAGCCCGGACAGCGTGAACGTCGGCCCCGGTGCCCAGGTTGTCAGCGAGTACCGCCCGAGCTACTCCAAGACCGGGCCTGAGGTGGAGATCTGCGCTCCCGGCACCCGCGTCATCAGTGCAGCCTGGGGTGGCAGCAATGCAACGGTCGACGGCTATATGGACAGCTTCCAGCACCAGTTCACCGGCACCTCAGCGGCAACCCCCGTGGTGGCTGGCCTCGCAGCCCTGCTTTACAGCGTGCTGCCCGACCCGGAGTCGGTAACCGCCAACCAGACCGTGCGTGACCGCATCAACAGCACTGCCAAGGACCTCGGCCAGGCCGGCCGGGACGAGCAGTTCGGTTTCGGCCGGATCGAGATGGGTGAGGCGCTGGCGGCCTTTGCCACCGGCAAGGATGGCGATGCCAACGGTGACGGATTCGTGGATGAGGCTGACCTGGCGCTGATCATTGCCAACTATGGCAAGCGCAGCACCGATGCCGGTTACACTGCGCAGATGGACCTGAACAGCGACGGTGTGATCGATGAGCTGGATGTGCTCGAGATCGGCAAGTACTACGAAGCGGCCCCGTAGGCAGTCTGCGCAGGTTGCACTAAGTCAAACCTACGTTGATACAGGCCGGTGTCAGCCAGCGGTCACCTTTGGATGGCTGCGCACGAAGCTGACAGCCTTGTCCACGGCTTCCTTGACGGCGGCATGCATTGCCAGCTGCTCCTCAGAGCTCAGATAGAAAGAGGCGTCGATCGCGAAGCGCACATAGCGGCTGGGCAGTTGGTTCAGCGCCAGGCAGGCGATGTCCTCCATCGCGCCAGGCTGCTCGGAAACCGGGTCACTGCCATACTCGGCACAGATGTACTGAAACACGAGCGATTCGTAGTAGTTCTTGACTGAATCAAAGTTGATGTACTGCATGGTTCTCCCGCGCGGCGGTTATAGCCAGATAGTAACGCCGGCCGTCAAGGTGTGTGGATGGCTTGACCGGGATTTAGCAGTTCAGGTCACGGCTGGCGCTGCCAATCCCCTTCTGCATCCCAGTACCAGCTGCATAACCCTTCAGGGCACGGCCGGCACTGGACGCCTTTTTCAACTGGTTGCGCATCAGCATCATGCGGTCCTGCACCAGGTTCTCCAAGGAATGCTCCTCGCTCAGGATACTGGACAGACGAGCTCCGATGCGCTCACGCAGGTCCGCTGGTACACGCAGGGGATCGATGCCGGACAGGCGGCTGTGCTTTTCATCAGTGATCTGTTCCAGCTGCTCGAGCGAATCATCAAGCACCACAGTGCGCGTGCGCTGCTGCAGCAGTTCAACTTCATCAAGCTGGAGGTCCAGCCATTCAGCAGAATGGGTAGTGGTTGTCATTTCTTCTCCCCGGGATAATGCTGCCGGAGAGAAGTTTCGTCAGCCCTGCAGGTTCAACCTGCCACCGATCGGTGTGCCAACAGTCTCGACTTCACGTCCAGCATGGCTTATATCGGCAGTGCTGGAGGCTTCTGGAACGACTGAGAGCGGCCGGGCCATGCCAAAGGATTCGCACCAGGTCCCATGCAGGGGAACGAGCAGGCTGAGCACTTCATCAAGCGGGCCGGACTGCTTGTGCATGTCGGCTTCCTTGAGGCGGCTCAGCATGAAGTCGTAGAGCTGCTCAAGGCCCTTGGCAATCTCACCACCCTTTTCAAAGTCGAGGGTCGCCATCAGCTCAGCGATGATCGCATAGCAGCGCAGGATGGCATGGTGCGCCGGCTCAATCTCGCCGGCAGTGATATGCCGCATTGCCACTCGTGCGAAACGGATGGCCCCGGAGTACAGCATCTCCACGAGCTTCACCGGGTCAGCCTGGTTGACTGCACTGTTCGTATAGGGATTGGCAGGGCTGCTCATTGTGCAGGGAGTATATCGGCGCGATTGCTGGACTGCCGTACTTGTATTCAAATGTAACCCTGTATCCAGAAACAAAAAAATCCCCCCGCCGGAGCGGGGGGACGTTTGCCCGTGATTGTCGGCCAGCTTGCACTGACCGGGATCTACTGCCTACTTAGGCGGCATACCCATCAGCTCACGCATGGTGTTCTCCCAGGCGAGGGCTGAACCACCGGAAAGGGTACCGATCGCGGAACGGCGGGCCCAGCCATCCTTGTCGTAAAGGATGGTACGCGGGATGCTGTTCCAATCCGGCCAGTACTCGTAGATGGACGGGTTGAGGGTCCACTGGGCGTGGTTGCTGTCATCCTTGCTGAAGATGATGAAGTAATCGCCATCCCAGCCCTTGTTCTGGATGAAGGTGATGTTGGAGCCATTGCTGTAGTCGCCGGAGCAGCCGAGGTGGTAGTAACCATCCGGGCCGTACTCCTCGGACCAGGCGAACATCTCCGGCATCTCAGCCAGGCAGGGACCGCACCACTGCTCCCACCAGTTGATGGTCACGACGTTCTCGCCGTTGGCCATGTACTTGCTGTAGCTGTCGTACGGTGCGTTCGGGGTCTTGTTGCTCGGCTGGGTGAAGTCAATCCACTCGCCGGTGCCGTTCTTGCCGATCGGCGTGTTGTCGGTGTGCTTGTTGATGATCGGGTCATCAGTGACGATCAGCTCGATGCTGCCCTGGTCACTCTCGCCGTCATTGTGCACGGTCACGTTGATGGTCACCTTGCCGACGGAAGCGCCGGTGGGCAGCCAGGTCACGTTGCTGCCGGTGCCGGTGATGGCGCCAGCGGAGGCATTCCAGTCAACACTGGTCGGGGTGACATCGGTGGTGACGGACAGGTTGGCAGGACCCTCGGAGCCACTGGTGTGGTGGGTGGTCTTGCTGGTGGTCAGGCCGGTGATGGTGATCGGGACGATCACGACTTCGCTAGGCATGCTGCTGGCCATCTCGGAGTAATCGCTCTCACCCTCGTTGGTGATGGTGGTGACGACGTACTCATAAGTGGTGCCGATGTTCAGGCCACTGTCAATGTAGCTCTTCTCCAGCGGGAAGTTGGTGGTGTAGATCTTGTTCCAGTCCACCTCACCCTGCACGCGGCTGTAGACGCTGTAGTTCTTGACGATGGTCGCCGGCTGCTGCCACTTGACCTCGATCGCAGCGTTCACGCCATCCTTTGCGGCGGCGGTCACGTTGAGCGGGGCGGGGATGGCGGCCTTGAAGGGCACCACGCTGACGCTGTCGCTGTAGGCGCTGAAGAGACCCTCACTGTCCTTGGCACGCACGCGGTAATCCACGCTGGTGGTGTCAGGACGGACATCGGTGTACTGGCTGCTGGCGCTGCCGCTGGTACCGATGACGGAGAAGGAGAACTCATCCTCGCTGGACAGCTTGCGCTCGATCTCGTAGGAAACGACATCGGCGGAAACGGACTTGGTCCAGTTGACCTTGACGGTCAGGTTGCCGGTGGTCTCATCGGACAGGCCGGAGACGGCGGTCGGCGGCTCAGGCGCGCCGGGAACGACGGTGGCACCGACCTCATTGGAGGGTGCGCCTTCGTTCATGTTGCTGTCCATCGGCTTGACGAGGAAGTTCACGCCGTTCACGCCGCCGCCTACATTGACGGACTTGACGTACTGCGGGCGGGTCTTCTGACCGGCACTCCAGAAATCGTTACGGTCAGCCGTGATGGAACCCGGGGTGGCGCTGCTCTCGCTGCCGCCCTGGACCAGGAACACGGTGTAACCGCTGATCGCGTTGCCGTAGTACTGGCCGATCGGGGTGATGTCAGCAAGGCTGATGAGGCCGTTGCCGTCACCGTCCACAACCTCGAACTCAGCAACACTCGGGAAATCGCTGGCGCTCTTTCCGAGGTGGATGCCGAGGGGGGTGATGTCACCGACGTTGACTTCAGAGTTGTTGTCATAGTCGCCGACGTTCTTCTCGGTCCAGCTCAGCTCGACGTTGTTGCCATCGATCGGGTTGATGCTCAGCTCAACCGCGTTGTTGACGCCGGTGGCGGACTGGCTCACGGTGCGCTCGCCAGTGAAGGGGCGATTGCTGAAGTAAACCGTGGCAAGCATGCCGCTGCCGTCAACGGGCTCGGCACCGGGGACCTGGGACAGGCCGACCGGAACGATGCCGCAACGATCGGTGAGGGTGAAGCTGAACGTATCCTCAGGCTGGCCAAGGAAGTCGCTGAACTCCACACGCTCGGGCGTGAAGCGGGAGGCATCATAGCTAAGCTCAAGGGCGGCGGTGGCGAGGTCGTCAGCTCCGACGGCCTCAATGGTCACGACGGCACTGTTGTCATTTTCGACAACATTGACGGCCGGGGTGAAGGTACCACGTCCTTCAAGCATGTCAACGGAGAAGCTCGAGACGCCCTCGTTCCTCTCCGGCTCATTGATGCCCACGTTGGATGTCGAGCAAGCTGCTGCCAGCATTGCCAGACATGCAATGACTGCGATAAGAATCTTGCGACTCATATATCCATCCTTTAAATGTGAGGGCTCATTAGTAACTTACAGCCGGTTGGCCCGGAGGCCGCTCCGACAAAGCTTACACCGATAAGTAATTTACCACATTTTCACTACACAGTGACCATATTAATATTAATGAATTGAGTCTGGGCTCTCAATAAGCCTGATTACGCTGTTATTCGCGTTATACCGGAAAAATGAGACGCGGAACTGCCACATATACAGTGAAATTCATGGATGCCAATGCTGAGAGAGCTTTAGAACCGACGCAGGTATTCAGCCTTCAAACCATCAAACGCGGGCTCCAGCCGGCAGATTCCGCCGGAACAGACATAGCCCTCACGACGGTCACCGAAGCTCAGGTGCCATTCCTGGTCTTCATCGGGATGGTACTTGAACTCCCAGATACGCCACTCGTTCTTGCCGTCGCTGGTTTCCGCACCGGTCCGCTCATACAGGTAGGATGCACCGAACTCGCTGCGGAAGGCGTAGTCAAGTTCGCCGATGTAGTCAATCGAGGTGGGCTGGCCATCAAGGTGCACTTCCTCGCGCTCCAGCACCATGCCGACGCTGTGGTCGTCGGAGAGCTGCTGCGCAAGTGTCAGCTTGGTCTGGTCGTGGTTGACAAACTTCTCGTAGACCTGCCAGTGGGCAATGATCCAGTTGAAGCCGTCGTAGTTCGGGCTGAAATAACTGACACCGAACTCATCATGCGGTTCCGGCAGTTCACGCTTGTAGTCCTGCTCATAACTGAACTGGAAATAGGAACCATCGTTGAATGGATTCCATGTCAGCAATCCGCCGTAGCCGACGAAGTCGTCAGGATCTGCGGTGGCGGCTTCCTGCCAGCGCCGCAGCGGCGGCAGGGTGTTGAACGGATGGTCCAGGCCCTGGTAGTCGGCGTATTCACCGACCAGGCTGTAGCTGTCGCCAAAGTAACCGACGTTGAGGTAGTTGGCCTTGCCGTCCGTACCTTCAAAGTCGTAGAGCGAGGAAGCCCAGTCGCGGACCCCGCGGCGCAGGGTCTGGTACTCGTAGTATGCGGTGAAGTCACCTTCACGGTAGCTGACGTCACCACCGACAAGGTCATAGTCAAGGTGCTGCGGGTTGTCAACGGTATTCTCGTAGCCCGGGAACTGCACGTTCACCGCACTGGCACCGACGGACAGCTGCTTGTTGACCTTGTACTCACCGCGGGCACCGAGGATTTCCTTGTTGCTGTTGCCAATCTCGAATTCCTGCGGGTCGTCCTTGCGGTCCTTGTCCCAGCCGTAGATCACTTCCACGCGTCCGGGGCCATCCTCATACTCGGCCTTGATTCCTTCGGCTTCATTGTCGAAGTCGAGGATCTTGCTCTCGAACATATTTACTGCGAGACCCTTGCCCCAGGTTGTGCCGTAGCTGCCGGCGGTTACCTTCCACTTGCCGTCGCGGAAGCGGATACGGGCCTTCTCCCAGCGGAAGGGGTCTTCCTGGCTGGCGAAGTTGTTGATGTCACTGAAGCGGAACATCGCATCCCAGCGGCCGAAGTCGCCGAACAGCTCAAGCTCCTTCTCCCACTTCTCGATGCCGGAGATATCATCGTCGCTGTAACGGAAGTCCATCCGGCCAGACCAATCCAGGGTCGGCGGCATGCGGCGGCGCAGTTCGAAGTTGCGGTCCCAGAGGTCTGAGGGGGGGTATGTGCCGAGGTCCTCCTCCCCTTCCCAGTAGAACTTGCGGATTGCTTCCTCAACGGTGGAGCCGGAGCTGCCGCCGCTCTCCTCGTACATCATGCTCCAGATTTCGTCGCTGCTTCCTACGGTATCGTCGGCGGCGAACAGGGTTGCGGGCGTGAGCAACAGGACCAGAAGGCCTGCTCCCACTGCGCGGAATGCGCTCACCATCAACTTTCCTCCCTGCTTGGTCAATCCCGCCGCCTTGCCTGGTCACAGTCCCGTGCAACTTCCCCGCACGGGTTTCAGCATCACTTACTTGCGCTCTTCGAGTTCCCCGAGATCCTCACCGGCAAGGGCACCCTTGATGGCTTCGTAGATCTCCTCTTCCTGGCCGTTGGAATAGCCGTAGTGCTGGTAGACGATTTCGCCGTCCACAATGATGAAGGTCGCCGGGCTGGCCTTGACGCCGTAGTCCTTGCTGACCTCCTGGTCACCATCGCGCAGCACCTTCCAGGGGTACTTGTTGGTCTTGAAGAAGGGCTCGACACCACTCTCGGTGAGGGAGGTGTCACGGCTGATGATGTACATGCCGAGGCCGTCATCCTTCAGCTCGTCGTAGTACTCGTTGAGGTAAACGAGCAGCTTGTTGCAGGGGATGCAACCGACCTCCCAGAAGTCGATCAGCACCACATCATGCTCCTCCACCAGGTCATCGAGGGAGTAGGTGTCGCCCTCAAGGTCATCGAGCTCGAACTCGGGAGCGGGCTTGGCCATCGCGCTGCCTGCAAACAGGAGCACCATCACCATCAGCAGTGTTGCGAACAGTCTGATCATTCTTGCACCTCGAGGGAAAATTCTAGCATTTACCGGTCTGATTCTGGACACCTTATATGCATATTTCGTTCATCCGCTGCGATTGGGGCCTCAGGCGTTTAACGCAATCTGAACGCTGGGTCGATATACTGGGAATCAGCATTATCGTGCAAGGTGGACCCCATGTGTGGAATCCTCGGCGCCGTGATCCATGACGGCGACAATGACCTGAAGAGCATCCTGCTGCCCGGCCTGCGCGCGGTGGAGTACCGCGGCTACGACAGCGCGGGCATCGCCGTGATGAACGGGGATGGTATCTCGGTCAGCAAGAAGGCGGGAAAACTGAGCATACTGGAGGATTCCCTCGGGGAATCACCGATCACCGGCAGCGTGGGCCTCGGCCATACCCGCTGGGCCACACATGGCGCGCCGAGTGATGAGAATGCGCACCCGCACTGGGACTACCAGCACCGCATCATCCTGGTACACAACGGCATCATTGAGAACTATTCCGAGATCAAGGATGAACTGCTCTCCAAGGGCGTGACCTTCAAGAGCGAAACCGACACCGAAGTGGCGGTCAACCTGATCGCAACATATTACGACGGAGACCTTCCGACGGCTGTCCGGCTGGCCGGCAAGCGCTTCCGCGGCAGCTTCAGCATGTGCGTGATGGCCGCTGACCAGCCGCGCCTGATGGTCGGCATCCGCAATGAGGTGCCGCTGCTGGTCGGGCATGGCGACAACGCGACCTACCTTGCTAGTGACATCACGGCCTTCCTGGCCTACACCCGAGACGTGACCTACCTCGAGGACGGCGAAATGGCCGTACTCACTGACAACGGTACGCACTACTACGACCTGGCCACCGGCCATGAGATCGAGAAGCATGTCGAGCGCGTGGAGTGGAACATTGAGCAGGCCCAGAAGGGCGGCTACGACACCTTCATGATGAAGGAGATCCACGAGCAGCCGAATGTGGTGCGCCACCTGCTGGAGCGCCACCTGCCGAGTGCAAACGAGCCGGTGCAGATGCCGCAGCTGGATGAGCTGACAAAGGAGAATGACTTCCGCCTCGTCAGCCTGCTGGGCTGCGGTACCGCGTTCCACGCCTGCAAGGTTGGCAAGTACGTGCTGGAGGGACTGGCCAAGATCCCCTGCCGGGTGATGTACGCCCATGAAGCGCTGTACCACCAGGCCCCGCTGAGCAGTGCGACGGTCACAGTCGCCGTCAGCCAGAGTGGCGAGACCGCCGATACGCTCGGCGCAGTCAAGGTGCAGAAGGCCGCAGGCAGCAAGATCATATCGATCTGCAACGTCGTCGGCAGCAGCCTGACCAGGTTGTCAGACCAGACCCTGTATACGCTTGCCGGCCCGGAGATCAGCGTTGCCAGCACCAAGGCCTTCACCTGCCAGCTGACGATGATCTACCTCGTGGCCCTCTGGATCGCGGAGAAGTTCGGCAAGGAGGACCCGGCCGAGCTGCGCCGCCTGAAGGAGGAGCTGCTTGCCGTACCGGACAAGATGAGCGCGATCCTGCAAAGCGAGAAGCAGATCGAGCACCTCGCCCGCGTTTACCGCCAGGTGCGCCACTTCTACTACCTCGGCCGAGGCATCTCCTACCCCGTTGCCATGGAGGGTGCGCTGAAGCTGAAGGAGATCAGCTACGTGCATGCCGAGGGCTACGCCGGCGGCGAGATGAAGCACGGCGCGATCGCGATGATCGAGCCCGGCTTCCCGAGCTGCATCCTGGCGCCGAAGTCCCCGCTGCTGGAGAAGATGGTTGCCAACATGGAGGAAATCCTCTCGCGCAACGGCGAGGTGATGGTGATCACCAATGCACCGGACCGCTTCAGCAAGTACGACGTGCACGTGTTCCCCTTCCCGGACTGCCCGCAGGTGTTCTCACCGCTCCTGATGAGCCTGCCGCTGCAGATCTTCGCGTTCTACAGCGCCAAGCTGCGCGGCCGCGACATTGACCAGCCGCGTAACCTGGCGAAGAGCGTGGTGGTGGAATAAATGTAGCGGCGACATCCTGTCGCCCTCATTATCGGCGTCTGGAAGACGCCGCTACGGAACATGCGTATTCACCACCTGACGGCTGGCTACTTCCGCCCTCCCCTGCGTGGACTGACACAGGGCGGAAAGGGTGCGGCACTCGGCCGTGGTGAATATGTGATCCACTGCCTCCTGGTCGAACTTGGCGACAGGCTGCTGCTCGTGGATACGGGACTTGGCCGCCGGGATATGGACCGGCCGCTGAGGCAACTGGGCTGGGGCATGGCCTGGTTTGGCGGGGCCTCGAATGGAGCATCCCTGTCAGAGCAGATTGTCAGCCTGAAGCAAAATGGCGATGTGGCAGCTGGCCTTCACGTGACCGACATCATCATGACGCACCTGGATGGTGACCATACCGGTGGGCTGGCCGACTTCCCTGATGCAAGAGTGCATGTCAACGGTCTGGAGCTGGAAGCCTGGCGCAGGGGACCGGGACCAGCCGGCCGGCAGCGCTATGTCAACGCCCACTTCGCGCATGGGCCGGACTGGCTGAAGTACCGGGAGTTTCCGCTGGACTGGTTCGGTTTTGCGGCAGCCCGACTGGAAGGCCTGCCGGATGACATCCTGCTGGTCTCATTGCCCGGTCATACCCTCGGGCATTGCGGGATTGCCATTGAAACCACAGATGGTTGGCAACTGCATGCAGGGGACGCTGCCTACCACAGCGCGTGGTTGAAGGGAAAGCGACCCCCATTGTCCCTGCAGATTGCCGAGCACCTGCTAAAGCAGGACCCATCAGCATGGCGCAACAGCCTCGACAAGCTTATTGCCCTCAAGGATTCGGGTCAGGTGACCTTGTTCACCTCGCATGACCCGGAGATGTTTGCGAAACTGGCACTACGTTAGAATCTTGTCGTGGGGACTCCAAGACTGCTGAAGATTGCGATTTTCATTGCGCTGCTAATAGCCACTGGAATATTGCTGCGTCACCTTGTTTATGGCAGGGTTATCTGGTCCAAGAAATACACTCATCGAATAGAGGCAACTGCTACTGACGGGCAGGTGTTCTATGTGCTTTCCGGGCGCGGCACATTTGGCAATGGTGAAATCATAGAATGCTTTGACATTGATGGCAAACCACAGTGGAAGCACGATCTGACAGCATTGCTGAAGGTGTTTACTGCTTCGTTTGACAACATGCTTGTGAGCGATGGCAAACTCTATGTGGCTGGCGGAGGCGAAAGCAGGATCCTGCAAGTTGACCAGTCAGGGATAGTTGCGCAGGCTCAGGTTCCAGATGGCATCTGGAAAATGCTGGATACAGGCAGTGGTGAAATCTATGCCGTGACTCCATACAAGAACAGCCCCGGCATGTGGTCAGGAGCGATCGCCTTTGACAGCAATCTGAAGGAACTGCGACGGTTGCCGTTTGATGGTCAATTCATGGCCATGGATGCCGGAGATGATGGTTCACTGGCTTACATCGAACTTGTGCTTGGAGCCAACATGAGCCAAACCTATGACGACCACCAGCAACTGAAGTACATGGACCGTGATGGGAATGTGATTTTTGTCTATCCGGGAGACTTCAATGGATTTGGTAACAAGGTATTCGTGGAGCGTGAATACGTGGCCGCAATCGGATCTGATGGACTGCACATACTTGATAAGCAGGGACGCTTGCTTTTCAAGAGTGCGGAGAGCACTGATGACCTGGCCAGTGGCAGGACGGAAAGTGAAGTGTTTTGCGCAGCGAACCGGGACCAGCTCGGATGCATTATCGGATGGGACAGCTCAGGCAATAAGCTCTGGGAAAAATCAACTGAGTCTGATTACTTCTCCTGGATGGGTACCTTTGGCAATTACCTGCTGTGCTCTGAGGTGGACATAGAGGGGCATACCCTGCAATCCTGGATGGCCCTTCCGGATGAGGTCAAGAAGGCCGACAATATTGCAAAGCCTGGAGCAAAGGGTGACATCAAGCGGATCTACCACCTCGTTTGCAGGGATCAAAATGGCAACGTCCTCTGGCAGGCAAACCAGGCTGGTAAGGTTTATGGATCGAACAACCTGGCTATCGGTCCCGATCGGGTGTTGCTGACGGAACTTGGAGAGATTACCGGAGAAAAGGCACGACTGAATCTTGTTAGGCTTGACTAAGCTAGATCCGGCCTTGTGATCATCCCCTCGGTGGCAATCCGCGACGCTTCCGGATGTAGTCGGCGAGCCGATCAGTGTAAGGCTTCAGCCAGAATCCGAACAACACAAGCAGGACAGTGGCAATCGCCGGAACATAGTAGCTTGCCCCGATGGCAATCCCGACCGCACTCATCACCCAGATCGTGGCAGCCGTTGTCACTCCCTCCACATGCCGACCCTCGCGCAGGATGGATCCAGCGCCGAGGAAGCCGATACCGGTCATTACTGCAGCTGCTATGCGGGTGGGGTCCCCTCCTCCGCCAAACTGCTGGACTGCCAGGCTGAGCTGGCACAGCAGGGTTCCAGCGAGGGTCACGAGCCCCATGGTGGTAATGCCGGCTGGTTTGTCATGTACCTCACGCTCCAGGCCCACGAGGAAGCCGAGCACTACGGCCAGCACCAGTTGGCCGATCTGCGGGAGGTATTCTCCAAGCGCTTGCATCAGGTGCATTGTAGCCCTTTGTTGTCCCCGTTACAGGATGTTCATCCCCTAAAATACAGGTTTGCCCAGCAATCCCTCCACACAGGACCTGACCCAGGGCAGCGTCGGGCGGCACATCATGAACCTCGCCGTGCCTGGTATGCTGACCAACCTGATGACGTTCAGCACGACGCTCGTGGACATGATGTGGGTCGGGCGGATCAGCCCTGAAGCGATAGCGGCGATCACCACGCACCAGTACATCTGGTTCCTGTTCAGCATCCTCAACCAGATGATCGGCCAGGGCAGTGTCACGCTGATAGCCCGCAGCTACGGCAGCGGGGACAGGCGCCGTAGTGCCGAAGTGCTCGGAGAGACCTTCTTCTTCAAGCTGGTTGTGGCATTTATCGTGATGGGAATCGGCCTGCTGACCATGGCGCCTGCCTACCGGCTGTTTGGCATCACAGACGAAACCGTCTTCAGGTACGGCATGCAATACAGCGGGATCATGTTCCTCGCGACCCCGCTGCTGTTCAGTACCTTCACCCTGAAGACAGGCTTCCGTGCGGTCGGCGCCGCCACCCAGCTGTTCTGGGTCAGCGCGATGACGATGATGATAAACCTGGTGCTGGATCCATTCCTGATCTTCGAACGGATTGACTTCACCGTGCCGATTGTCAATTACCATTTCCAGTCAGCGGGCATCGGCCTTGAAGTGGCAGGCGCTGCATATGCCAGCGTGCTGGCTTTTGCGATCACCTTCGTGACGACACTGTTCCTGTTTCTCACCGGACGCACCTTCATCAAGCTCAGTGTCCGCGACCTGTTCAGCCCGAGCATGGATACTGCAAGGAAAATCCTGAAGATCGGCCTGCCTCCTGCTGCCGGCAACTCACTGGAGCACTTTTCCAATGTGCTGATCGGGTCCGCGGTGAATACCTACGGAACGACGGTCTACGCCGCGCAGGGTGTCAACAACATGCTTCAGCGCCTGATCCAGTTCAGCATCATGGGCTTTAGCTGGTCCACGATCACAATGGTCGGACAGAACCTTGGTGCCTCAGAGGTGCAGCGTGCGGAGAAGAGTGTCAACCGCAGTGCGGCGATCATTGCCGGGGTGTTGTTCCTTGTGGCGGTTCTGTTCTACTTCGCTGCTCCTGGCATCGCAGCGCTGTTCATGCCGGTGAGGGACGATGCGTCGCGCGAGACGGTGGAGTGGATCATCCGGATCCTGCGGGTCAACTGCTTCCTCTACCTGCCGCTCGGGCTTAACCGTGTGTACCGTGCTGTGTTCGAGGGCAGCGGAGATACACGTCCCGTGTTTTGGTCCAGTGCAGCCACGACTTGGGGACTGCAGATCCCGCTGATCATGACAGGTGTATACATCATGCGCATCGGCGAGCCCTACTTCATCTGGTGGATCATGGTTGCAGGCAATGCTGCAGCCGCTGTCATCCTGTACGTGATGTTCCGGCGCGGAGCCTGGAAGCACCACACTGTATAGGTTGCCAGATGCAGGGCTGGCAATTGCGGCCCGCAGCTGAGAAAAGGAAAGAGCCGGGAAATCCCGGCTCCTTTGTGATCCAGTTGTGTTGTCAGAATAAATTCCGACTTTCCAGTCTAGCCCTTGGCGACAGCGCCTCCGCTCTTGCGGATGATCTCATCTGAGATGCTGCGCGGGACCTCGACATAGTTGTCAAACTCCATCGTGTAGGTCGCACGGCCCTGGGTCTTGTTACGCAGGTCAGTGGAGAAGCCGAACATCTCAGCCATCGGCACCTTGGCGCTGATTGTCTGGAAGCCCTCCTCACCGGTGTTGATGTCCTCAACCTGCCCACGACGGCCGTTGATGTCACCGTTCACGTTACCGGCGTACTCCTCAGGAGTCGTGATCACGACCTTCATTGCGGGCTCAAGGATGACCGGCTGGCTCTTGCGCATGGCCTCCTTCATCGCGAGGCTGCCAGCGGCCTTGAACGCCATTTCGCTGGAGTCCACTTCGTGGAAGGATCCACCGGTCAGGTGCACTTCCACGCCGAGGACGGGGTAACCGGCGAGGATGCCGCCACGCAGCGCTTCCTCACAGCCCTTCTCAATGCTCGGAATGTACTGCTTCGGAATGTCACCACCGCTGATCTCATTGATGAACATGAAGGTCTTGCCTTCACTGTGCTCCATGTCAAGCGGGTTGACATTGATGATGGCATGGCCGTACTGGCCCTTACCACCTGTCTGCTTGGCAAGCTTGCCGTGCACCTGGTCAGCGCTGCCACGGATCGTCTCACGGTAGGCGACCTGCGGCTTGCCGACATTGGCTTCGACCTTGTACTCACGCATCAGGCGATCAACGATGATCTCAAGGTGCAGCTCACCCATGCCGGAGATGATCACCTGGCCGGTCTCCTCGTTGTAGCTGTAGCGGAAGGTGGGATCCTCCTCGGCCAGCTTGAGCAGTCCGTCGGTCATTTTCTCGTTGTCCTGCTTGGTCTTGGGCTCAATGGCAACGTCCATCACCGTCTCGGGGATGTGGATGGACTCAAGCAGGATCTGGCTGTCCTTGAAGGTCAGCGTGTCGCCGGTGGTGGCGGTCTTGAGGCCGATCACAGCCACGATGTCGCCAGCCTGGCAGGAATCGATCTCCTCGCGGGAGTTGGCATGCATGCGGATCAGGCGGCTGACTCGCTCTCCCTTGCCCTTGCCGACGTTGTAGATTGAGTCGCCCTTGTTCAGCTTACCGGAGTAGATACGGCAATAGGTCAGGCGGCCGACATGGGGGTCAGTTGCAATCTTGAATGCCAGAGCGCTGAAGGGTGCATTGACATCGCTCGGACGGACGTCCTCCTCCTCCGTGCCGGGGATGGTGCCCTTGATAGCGGGCACGTCGACCGGACTCGGCATGTAGCGGGTCACGGCATCCAGCAGGTTCTGCACGCCCTTGTTCTTGAACGCGGTACCGCAGAACACGGGGATCAGGCCGTCGTTAACAACGGCGCGGCGTAGGGCGGCCTTGAGCTCGTCCTCACTGATGTGCTCCTCGTCCTCGAGGTACTTCTCCATCAGCTCGTCGTCAGTTTCGACGATGGCCTCGATCAGCTCATGGCGCATGAGCTTGTACTGGTCCATGTACTCTTCGGGGACTTCCTTGATCACGGGATCAAGGCCGGTGGACTCGTCGTAGAAGTAAGCCTGGCCCTCAAGCAGGTTGATCACGCCCTGGAAGCCACCCTCAGCACCGATCGGGAGCTGGGCGGCCACGGCGCGGGCCATCAGGCGGCTACGCATCTTGGAGATCACGTTGTAGAAATCGGCGCCGGTGCGGTCCATCTTGTTGACGAAGGCGATGCGCGGCACGCGGTAACGGTTGGCCTGGCGCCAGACAGTCTCTGACTGGGGCTGGACGGCACCGACGGCGCAAAGGACGAAGACCAGGCCATCAAGCACGCGCAGGGAACGCTCGACCTCAATCGTGAAGTCGACGTGGCCGGGGGTGTCGATGATGTTGATGGTCTTGCCATCCCATTCGCAGGTGGTGGCAGCGGAGGTGATGGTGATACCACGCTCCTTCTCCTGCTCCATCCAGTCCATGGTGGCGCTGCCCTCATGGACCTCGCCGACCTTGTGCGAACGGCCTGTATAGAACAGGATGCGTTCAGTCAGCGTGGTCTTGCCCGCGTCAATATGCGCGGCAATGCCGATATTTCTAATCTTGCTCAGGTCCGACATGGATTGTTCCTCGGAGAGATATCCAGAGTCTAAGTTATACCGAAATTCCTACAGGTTAATCTGTGCTGCTGGTGTGTTTTGCGGATTTACCACTTGAAGCTGGCGAAAGCCTTGTTCGACTCAGCCATCTTGTGGGTGTCATCACGCTTCTTCACGCTGGCACCGGTGCCGTTGGCGGCATCGATCAGCTCAGCGGCAAGCTTCTGGGCAAAGCCCTTGCCACTGCGGGAGCGGGCAGCTGTGATCATCCAGCGCATGCCGAGGGCGTAACGCTCCTCAGGACGCACTTCAACGGGGACCTGGTAGGTTGAACCACCGACGCGACGGCTCTTGGTCTTGATGGTCGGCAGGACGTTTTGCATGGCCTTCTCAAAGATCTTGATAGGCTCCTGCTTGGTACGCTGTTCCACAAGCATCAGTGCAGAATAGAACAGCTTCTGCGCGGTGCTCTTCTTGCCACAGCGCATGATGTTGTTGATAAACTTGCTAACAAGAGTTGAGTTGTAAACCGGATCCGGCTCCGGGGTACGCTTAATAACCTTACGGCTGTCACGGGGCATTTCTTCTCAACTCCTACTTGGGCTTCTTGGTGCCGTACTTACTGCGGCCCTGGCGGCGGTCAGCCGTACCTGCGGCATCAAGCGTACCGCGAACGATGTGGTAGCGCACACCCGGAAGATCCGGAACACGTCCACCACGGATGAGGACCACACTGTGCTCGGCCAGGTTGTGGCCGATACCGGGAATGTATGCCGTGACTTCATAACCACTGGTCAGCTTCACACGGGCCACCTTACGCAGGGCCGAGTTCGGCTTCTTCGGCGTGACGGTCCACACACGGGTGCACACGCCACGGCGCTGCGGACAGGCCTTGAGCGCAGGGCTCTTGCTCTTCTTCTTGATGACCTTGCGGCCATTGCGAACCAGCTGATTAATCGTCGGCATAAATTGAAATCCTCGGATGCGCAAACGCGCAACTGCACGCGCTGCGATAACAGACCGCAGACTTTAGCACAATTCAGGGCTTACTGCAAGATTCATGCGGGCAAACAGGGGGGATTTTGGGATAGATCAATGGAAACTGACCTTGTTGCGCTCATACTCGGGATAGCTGACGCGCTGGTGCCGCTGGGCGGACATAAGGGCCACGAAAATCTCGCGAATCTTCTCTAGATCGCCAAGGGTCAGGCCGCTGTCCACGAGCTGCTTTTCCTCAATCTTCTGAGTGATTACGCTGTTGATGATCGCGGTCACTTCCTCAATCTCATGAGTTCCGCGCGCGCGGATCACTGCCTCTGTCACATCGGCAAGCATCAGTACCCCAGACTCACGGCTCTGGGGCACAGGACCGTCATACCTGAACTTGCGCTCATCCGGCTCGGGGAATTTCTCCGGGTCCTGTTCATGGGCCTTCTGCGCCTTGTCATAAAAGTAGCGAATCAGGTAGGTACCATGATGCTCGCGGATGAAGGGCAGCAGGCGGCCTGGCAGGCGGGCATCCTCGGCAAGGGCCAGGCCGTCCGTGACATGGTCCTTGATGATACGGGCACTTGTTTCTGCAGGCAGGCCCTCATGCGGGTTCTTGGTCAGGTCAGTGATGTTCTCCGCAAAGAATCCGCTGCGCTTTGTCTTGCCGATGTCGTGGTAGAGGGCACCGACCTTGGCCAGCAGGTCATCTGCTCCGATAGCCTTGCAGGCTTCCTCTGTCAGTTCGGCAACCATCTGGCTGTGCATCCAGGTTCCGGGAGCTTCATGCTTGAGGCGTTTAAGCAGCTCATTTTCCTGGTTGGCCAGCTCGAACAGCTTGGTTGGAGTCACCTGAGAGTTGAACAGCTCAACCAGCGGCAGCAGGCCAAAGGCGAAGAATGCCGCCAGCACGCCGGACAGGAAAGCAATTGGATAAATTGGCCACTGCTGTGTCTCCACCGTGATGGCAATCACCAGCAAAGCGAGCAGGGCGTTCAGTATGCCAAGCAGGAAGGCAAAGGCCACCTGTGTCTGGCGCTTGCAGTCAGCGGACAGCACAACGGACGGCAGGATGCTGCCACATAATGTGTAAAGCAGCAGGTTGCCCTCGAAGTTCAGGCCCATGCTGAGCAATGCCGCCATCACTATCCCGAGGTACACCGAAAGGTGATTGTCAAATGCCATCACGATCACCGCCGCCAGCGCACTGGCAGCAAAGGTCACGCCGTAATAGAAGTAGTTGAACGGCAGCCGGCCGATCACCAGGCCGATCAGCAGGAAGATCACGAACAGTCCGGCGATCTGGATCAATACACTCGTGTCAGCGTAGATCTGCATGTTCTGCCGGCTGAGGTAGGCATGCCAGATCAGCAGGCCGATCAGCAGGAACAGTCCGATGCCGGCAAGGGTCCGCAGGCGCTGTTCAACCAGGTGGGACTTGATCGTGTCAAGCTGGTCCTTGATATCCTGCGTGACAACCTGTCCCTCGGCCACGATCACACTGCCCTTGTGGATGGTCTTCATTGCCATTTCCCGGTCTTCCGTACTGAGTGGCTCGCGCTCATACGGCAGGAAATTGGCCCTCAGGAAGTAGTTGTAGACCTCCTGCGGTGAGGTGCCGATCATTGAACTGACCACTCCCTGGGTCAGGGTGCGCAGCTTGGTCGGTGTGATCTCTTCCTTCATGCGGGTGTCGAGTAACTCGCGGGCAAACACCAGGTTCCCGTTGAGGGTCTCGCGCTCCTGGCTGAGCAGCAGCTCGACAACCTTTGGATCCGTGATTTCATACTTGCGCGCCAGGCTACTGATCTGCAGGTCGATGTTCGGCTGTGTTTCAGTGGTATCCGAACCTGCCGGCATGCCTTCCCCGGCACTGTCCGCGGGAGAGCCGCCATCCTCCCCTGCCCCCATGGTTTCAGGGTGGACAATGGAGTAAAGCTCCCACAGCTCCACGACGAAATTGTCGTATTTGGCGAGTACGTTCTCCCGCACTTCCGGATACATCGCGGAACCCTGCATGTCCCCCTGGATCTCGCCCAACAGCGTGGTATCGGTATAGCTGAATTCAAGTGGGGCGTAGATCGTATATGGCAGGACGCTGCCGACCAGCACTGGTTTCGGGAACACGATCAGGTGCAGGTACATGATGCCCATCACGAACAGGTAGAACAGGGCTGCGACCACAAGTCGATGGGCGATGGTGGTACCACCGATCACCTCATTGCGTATCCAGCTGCCCAGTTTGTTCTTTATCGCCATCAGTCACCGACCCGGTCAGGCGGTGCGTCTCGCTGTTCATCCTGGTCATATGCCTCGACGATGCGCTGCACTATCGGATGGCGGACGACATCCTGCTTGTTCAATTCGCAGATACCGATTCCTGGACCGGATTGTTTCAGGATGCGCAGTGCGTGCCTGAAACCGCTGCGATTGACGTTCTCAAGGTCTGTCTGGGTTATATCACCAGTCACCACGATCCGGCTGCCCCGGCCCATGCGTGTCAGGAACATCTTCATCTGGCTGTAGGTGGTGTTCTGTGCCTCATCGAGAATGATGTAGCTGTTGTTGAGCGAACGGCCACGCATGAATGCCAACGGTGCGATTTCTATGATGTTGCGGTCCATCATGCGCTTGACGCGCTCAAACCTCAGTAAGTCATTCAGGGCATCAAACAGCGGAATCAGGTAGGGGTTGACTTTGTCCACCAGAGATCCGGGCAGGAAGCCGAGCTTCTCACCTGCTTCTACCGCCGGCCGGGTCAGCACGATGCGCCTGACCTTCTTGCGCCTGTAGTGATCGATGGCTGAGGCGATGGCCAGGTATGTCTTGCCGGTACCGGCCGGACCATGGCAAAGCACTACTTCATTGTGCTCCAGGGCATCCAGGTAGGCGCGCTGGCCTTCTGTCTGGGGCCGGAATTCCGGCAGGTGCTGGAGGAAATTGCCGTCAACCGGCACTTCATCCGCAAAGTCCTCAATCTCGTCGTTGGATAGTTCGTGGTTGCCGGTTCTCAGGCTCTTCAGCATCTTGCGCAGGGTACGTTTGGCTGCCGTAACGTCACTGCCATTGCCGGCAATGAAGACATCCAGGCCCTTGGCGTAGATCTTTACATTGAACCTTCCGGTTATGGTTCGGAGATTACTGTCGAAATCCCCGAAGATTTCCTGCATCTCATCCTGAGATCTCAGTTGTATGGACTCGGTGGTTAAAATGGCCGACCTCGACTCATGAAATAGTCAGCTAATTTTACCACCGAGTCCCGATTCACAATCGATTATGCTCCACCGTAGACAGCTTCCACACTGGCCTGAGAGGTGTCAAGGTCCTGGCTGGTGCCATCTGCCCAGACTATTCGCAGGCTCTTCACGCTATCCCCATCAGGAATGCTGAATGACACGGGCTGCACCGCACTGCTGAGGTAACCCTGCCCCGCCTGGATCCACTCGGTGAGTTTTCCGCCATTGGCCAGTTCGAGCTCCACGCGCGAGCCAACTCCGGCCGGATTGGTGACCGGGCCTTTCACACTGACCAGCTGGAAACCATGTGCAAACACAGTGTTTGCAACTGCGGGCTTGCCGTTGGTTCCAGAAATCAGGATGCTGCCATGTCCGTCCCTGCGAGTAATCGGAAGTGCACCGCGGCCTTCACCATAGGAAAAGATTCCGGATTCATGCGGTTCAATCGTCCGGAACGATCCATCTGCATTGCGCAGGACGACGGTACCGTAACCATTGATCCAGCGCGAAGTCTCAGGCTGGCAGGCATAGAAGTTGTCATTGAGGAACAGGTCCAGCTGGCCATCACCATCAAAGTCCTCTGCCACGATCCCGAACACCGGTGACAACTGTGCCATGTTGGGCAGGTGTTCACTGCGGAAGTGCAAGCCTCCGTCATTCCAGAAGATGCTTGTGTACAGCTCTTCCGCTTCAAAGCGTTCCTTGACGTTCTCCAGCGGGCCGTAAATATCGGTGAAGTTGGCATGTGCGAACTCATCCCAGGTCGGGAACTTCTGCGGGATGGTGTTGATCGCGTAACCGGAGCAGCTGCGGCCACGGCCAGGCAGTGCTGTGCCATCACCGCCGAACTTGACTTCGACTATGTCACGGGTGCCGTTGTTGTCGAAGTCCTGCGCGGCGATAGTCATCGGTGCTTCTGTCGTTGCCTTGTACTTATTGTTCTTGCCCCAGTTTCCGCCAATGATGTCCGGATCGCCATCATTGTCCATGTCAGCGATCGTGAAGCTGGCCCACATGCCACTTGGGGAGATTGCCACCGGCTCAGCGAACGCCTCACCGGTATTGCGCATCACGCTGATGTTGCCGAAATCTTCGCAGGTGATGATATCCTGCATGCCGTCGCCGTCGATATCACAAAACTGGGCATCACTGAAGCGTCCGCTCATGCCGCGGCCAGCGGTCCATTGTGCGGTGGCATCAGAGAAGTTGCCACTGCCGTCATTGGCAAGGATCAGCGCAGGAGCACTTGAAAGGAAGCTGAACGGAACCTGGCGGGCACAGATCAGCAGGTCAAGGTCATTGTCACCGTCGATGTCGGCTGCGGCGGCGGCACCACTGCTGAAGCTTGTGCCGGGCAGCTTGATTTCCTGCATGCCTGACTCCAGGTTGAGGAACAGGCGGTCCTGCAGCAGGTTCGGGTCGCTGGTCTCGTTGCCGCCACTTGTGATCAGCAGGTCGGTGCGTCCATCCCCATTGGCCTCAAAGGCGAGCACCGCCATCGCTTCGCTGCCGACGGGCATCAGGTCGTTGAAGGCCGGGCTGCTGACGAAGTTGCCATCGTCCCGTCCATTGAACAGGGCCCCGGGTGACTGTGTGCTGCCCGCGAAGTAGACATCGGTGTTGCCATCCAGGTTGAAGTCAGCCATCGCTGCACCACCGCCCAGGGTACTGCGCAGCAGCGGCAGCAGCGGTTCGAGCTGGTATTCCTTGTCGCCGGTATAAACCTCGCTGCGCAGGTAGTTAAGCGACTCACGCTCGAACATCGGCTGGCTGTTATCCGCTTCAGGGGCGGTCGCATTGTGGCGGTTGATCACGTAGTGCATGCCCCCCGCCAGGTTCATTTCAGTCTGCACCTGACCGTCAGGCCAGATGATCTCGAGCTTGTCGACCTGCTTGGCCTCACCGATGCTCATGTAGGCCCGGCTGCTCTCTCCGCTGCCGTATCCGCGGCAGAGGATCACATGCTGGGTATATTCCTTGTCACCGCACCACGCATGCAGCTTAGCACCGACGGCCTGCGGGTTCTTGCCGTCCTGGCGCAGGTCGAAGCTGACGTTGCTGCCCTTGAGGGTCAGGTCGTTGCGCATCACGGCCGGGGCTTCGCCTGTGTTGTTGACAATGATGTCAAGGTCTCCGTCGTTGTCAAAGTCCTGGATCACGGCGCCGACGCCGATCGTCTCATCAGTGATGCCCCATTCATCCGAGGTGCGCTTGTACTTCAGTGGCTCCTCCGCGGTGAACATCACATCCACCTTCTCAAGCTTGGGGTGCTGCAGGATCCAGTTGTCAATCTCATCCTGGCTGGCACCGCTGCGTGACATGCGGTCCATCTCGGACAGCATGTCCCAGTCAGCGCTGATGCTCTGGATGTAGCCGTTGGTGGCGAACAGCTCAGGAATGCCGTCATTGTTGAAGTCATTGATGCGGCAGGACCAGGTCCACTCGGTTGCCTTGGTGCCGGTGTACTCAGCGATCTCCGACATCCAGCCGCCACCGCGGTTGAGGTACATCGAGTTCTGCATCATCTGGTGCGGCTGGTAGTAGATCAGGTAGTCCCGGAACAGGTACATGTCTCCGGAAGCCTTCTTCGACTCAACATAGCCATTGGGGGCCATGTCACCAACCCACACATCCATCAGTCCGTCACCATTCAGGTCGCCGGCATCGGATCCCATGCTGTAGAAGCTGGTGCGGCGCAGCATGTCGCGGGAGTGATCTGTGAAGGTGCCGTCGCCATTGTTGATGTAGTACCTGTCCGGAGTCTCGAAGTCTCCGGATACGAACAGGTCGGTGAATCCGTCCTCGTTGTAATCACAGGCCAGGGCCTGCAGGCTCTCCGTTACATCCCGCACACCGGCTGCTTCCGTGTTGTCCGTGAAGTGCCCGGTGCCGTCGTTGATCAGCAGGTAGTCATACTCCGGACGCATGTGCGGCTTGCCGATCTCGTCCAGGTAGTAGATCTTCTCGTACTCAGGAGTCAGCACGGGACGGCCATCAGGTCCGTCCATCACCTCAAAGCCTTCCCGCTGCTCAGCCGTCATGAAGTCCGGCGCGCGGAAGTCACGGTTGTTGCAGATGTACATGTCGAGATCGCCATCGTTCTCAACGTCGAAGATGGCAGCACTGATGGTGCTCTTACCCAACACTGCATTGCGGGCCACACCTTCCTCGGTGAACTTGCCGCTGCCATCATTCATGAAGAGCTTGTTGCCATTGGCTCGGACCGCGACCCACAGGTCCTGGTCACCGTCTCCGTCGACATCAAAGAAGATGGCTCCGGAACTGACAACGCCTTCCACGGAAATGCCATCACCGCTTTCAGCCGTCACGTCGGTGAACCTGAATCCACCATCATTGCGGTACAGCGCATTGCCGTTCTCGATACCCAGGATGTAGAAGTCGATGTCTCCATCGTTATCGTAGTCAGCACTGGCTATGCCAGCCTGGGTATAGATGTCCGACAGCAGTGCAGCACGTGAATCAGCCTTGTTCACGAAATCAATGCCGCTCTGGTCCGCGGTAAGGAAAGTGAACTTGCCGGTGCTCTGGGACTCAGGGGCCGAATACGCTGTTGCGGTAATGTGGCTACCCAGGTCAGTCGGGTTACCGGTAGCGGCAGGCTGGCCCTGCTTGCCGCTATCCGTGCAGGACTGGCAGGCCAGCACGGAAATCAGGATGAACGAAAGTATGAGCGAATATCTCATTGTCTGCGTAACTCCATCAAGCTTCAGCCGGTCCGCTTGCAATGGAAGAAAAGGAGGGAATGGAAGCGGCCCGTTAACTTACATTCTACTGAAAAGTAGCGCTCTTGAACACAAACCGGCTGCTTTTTGAATAATCAATTTGCTACCGATTTTAAGATATCAATAGCACTAGTGAACATTTGCAGCTCATCTGGTAGCACCACGCAAATTATGCTATACTTTGCCTCCCCCAAATCCGCGGGAGCAATCCCCGGCATACGGAGCAGGCAGGAGTAGTTCAGTGGTAGAACACCACCTTGCCAAGGTGGGGGTCGCGGGTTCGAATCCCGTCTCCTGCTCCATTTCCCACATCCCGTGCGCGCTTGCGTGCAACCAGCTTCTCCGATGGTAGAATCTTCGGCCTTAGATCTATCCAATTCCCGGTGGTTTCAATGTCTGACGCTACGCTGATTTCCCGTGAGAACAACATCGCGCACATCCAGGTGCTCATCAGTGCCGAGGATGTCGGCCGTCACTACAGGTCCTTCTACAAGGACATGGCCAAGCGCTTCAACATTCCCGGCTTCCGCAAGGGCAAGGTACCCTCGAACGTGCTGCGCCAGAAGATCGGCAAGGAAACGGTGGATGAGAATGTGGGCAGCATGCTGAAGGACTTCGCTATCCAGGTCGGGCTGCGCAAGCTCAACCTGATCCCGCGCGCCGGAACCCCGCAGTGGCACAGTGAACCGGAAATCAATGAGGACATCGAACTCAACTACGAAGTAAGCCTGCCCGTCCTGCCGGAAGTGAAGCTGCCTGACTTCAGCAAGTTTGAGATCACCGTACCCAAGCTGAATGTAAATGACGCGATGAAGGACCGCTATCGTGAGCGCCTTGCTGAGCGCTTCACCGAATGGGAGGAAGCTGAAAAGGTGTCAGAGATCGGTGGCGGTATCCTGTTCCACTTCACCTCCACAAACGCGGAAACCGGAGACGAGACCCCCTTCAAGCACAATGAGATGCGCTATGTAATCGGACGCGAAGGCAACCTGCCTGGCTGGGACACTGAACTTACAGGCCTGAAGGCAGGTGAGGAGAAGACCTTCGAATACGACATGCCGGAGAATTTCGCTGACCTGCGTGTGGCCGGCAAGAAGCTCAACATCAAGGTCAATGTCGACAAGGTGTTTGACCTGAACGAACCTGAATTCACCGAGGAGTTCGTGACTGAGAAACTGCGGATGGAATCGCTGGAGAAGTTCAACGAGTTCGTCACCGAGAGCCTCAACCAGGAGACGGAGATCCAGTTCGAGCAGAACAAGCAGGACCTCGTCATGCAGAAGGTGCTGGCCGAAATGGAGACCGACATCTCCGATGACATGATCAATGACGAGATTGACGGCCTGATGCAGGAGAATGAGCAGACCCTGCGGCGATATGGGTCCAGCCTTGATGAATACCTCAAGGAGAAGGGCCAGGACCTGAAGGAGTTCCGCGAGTCCCTTGCCGACACCGCCGAGCGCAAGATAAAGCTGTTCCTGGCCGTGCGGGAAGTTGCCGCACAGAACAACATCCAGGTTACGAACCAGGACATGCAGAACTTCGCCCTGCGACTGATGCGAGAGCAGGGACTCGAAGTGGAGCAGATCCAGCAGCTGCTGAACAACCGCGACTGGGTAAACCAGGCCCACTACCAGATCACAAGCGAGAAGGCTGTCCGCTTCATGGCGGACCAGGTCGTGGTAGATGTGGATGAGAAGGAATACGACGAAGCTGAGGCTTCCGCCGAGTAACAGCACCGCCCATCTGCCGGAGGAAGGCAATGAAGAAGCTGCTTTGCATAATGCTCCTGATGCTTGCAGTGAGCACTGCGCGCGCTGAAGACGAAGTGCTGGCCAGCCTGCCTGACTGGAAGTTCGAACAGGCCATGGCCCTTGCGGATGTCCCTGAACCAAGCGGACTCTGCTACTACCCAGCGCATGACAGCCTGTTCATCGTTGATGACGGCGCGGCTGACCGTAAGCCCGCCGTCTATGAAATCTCCCTGAACGGCGAGGTTCTGCAGAAGCTTGAACTGGGCTATGACCTGGAAGGTGTCTGCTATTGCTCCGCGGACGGACTGATATACGTTGCCGACGAAAACGAGGAACGCATCTACAGCATCAGTCCGGATGAACTGTCGCTGGTGGAAACATATCGAATCAGCCGCATGCTGGATGGGAAGGAAGTGCTCGAGGCAGGAGGCAATGGTTTCGAGGGGATTGAATACATACCTGCCGAAAATGGGGACTGGAGTGACTGCTTCATCCTGCTGAACCAGGATGATCCGCATTCCCTGCTGGCTGTCCGCCGTGCAGATATGGTGCCTGAGTCCAATGGCGAGACCGCTGGTCTTGCGCGTTGGGACATCGCAAGAATCAATGCTGGCTCGCTGCATTTTGATGATGCAAACAACCAGCTGTGGGTCGTGCACTCATGGATGAATGTGATGGAAATCTGGGACATCGAAAGCATGGAAGTCCTTGCATGGGAAGTCGTCCCCGGAGCTGCTCAGGAAGCGGTGGCCATCGATGGCGAGGGACGCCTCTGGATCGGCAGCGACAGCGGAGGCATCGCGAGCTACACAGCGGTGGACTGAGCTCCGCCCTGCCCGCTCCCCAACCGATATAATCGCTGCGTGATTGACCTCCTGATCAAGCCGGCTGGCTGCCTGATAAGCATGGCTGGAGCCTCCGACAGTCCCAGACGTGCGGCCCAGATGGCTGATCTCGGCCTGCTACGCGATGCCGCAGTGGGCATCAATTCGGAAAGCGGCCTGATCGAATATGTCGGACCGGCGTCTGCTGTTTCGGCAAAGCAGCTCCACCCGGACTGTGAGGTTTTTGATGCACGCGGGCGGGTCGTGATGCCGGGCTTTGTTGACTGCCATACGCATCTGGTCTTCGGTGGCGACCGTGCTGATGAGTTCTACAAGCGGGCTGCCGGAGTATCCTATGCTGAGATTGCGAGCCAGGGTGGTGGTATCCGCAAGACCATGGAAGCCACGCGTGCAGCCTCTTCAAAGGAACTGTTCGAGTCAGCCTGGCAACGCTATCTGCGCCTGCTGGAGAACGGCACAACAGCCGTGGAGTGCAAGAGCGGCTATGGCCTGAACATTGACAGTGAAAGACTCAGCATGCAGGTCATTCGTGACCTGTCCCGCAAGGCTCCCGGAGTTTTCATGCGCACGTATATGGGAGCGCACCTGATTCCGCCGGACTTTGCAGAGCGCAGGATTGAGTACGTCGAGCAGGTGGCAGGTGAACTGGCATACTTCCACGGAAAGGACCTGTGTGACTTCTATGACATCTTCGTGGATCCACTGGCCTTCAGCCAGCAGGAAGCGCAGGTAATAGTAGACAGGGGACGCGAGCTGGGCATGAAGCTCAGGCTGCACGCCGATGAGTTCGGCGATGACGGCACTGCCGCCTGGGGGGTTGCCAACGGGGCTGTTTCAGCGGACCACCTGGGTGGAATCGGTGATGAGGGAATCAAGGCACTCGCTGGCAGCGAGACGATAGCCACATTACTGCCGGGAACGATGTTCTTCAGTGGACACGGTGAGTACGCTCCAGCCCGCCGGATGATTGATTCAGGCTGCGCGGTTGCACTAGCCACTGACCTGAACCCCGGCAGCAGCCTGATGTACAGCCTGCCACTGGTAATGACACTTGCTGTGCTGGAAATGAAGATGACGGCGGCCGAATGCCTGAATGCGGTGACCATCAACGCCGCCCACGCACTGTGCCTGGCAGATCGAATTGGCAGCATTGAAGTCGGCAAGCAGGCCGACATCCTGATCCTCGACTGTGAGACACCCGAGGAGATTGCCTATCAGGTGGGCACAAACCTCGTAAGCGATGTGATCGTGAATGGTGACCTGATAAAGCGTCACGGTGTGATGCTCTTCTGACAACGGGGAAATCGAATACTGGAGATGGGAATGACTGAAGTGGTGCTCCGCGGCAGGAGCCTGACAATCGAGGATGTGGTGTCTGTGGCGAGGCATGGTGCTTCGCTCAGCATCGGCATAGAAGTTGAGGATGCCATCAACCGCGCCCGAGAACTGGTGGAGAAGATGGTGCGTGACAACGTACCGGTCTATGGCGTGACAACCGGCATCGGCGAATTCGCCAGGGTGCGGATCGATCCCGAGGACTGCGAAGAACTGCAGCGCCGCATCATCCGCAGCCACTGTGCCAGCACTGGTGATGTCCAGCCAGCTGAGGTGGTCAAGGCGGCGATGCTGCTGCGGGCCCATACCCTGACGCGTGGACATAGCGGAGTGCGCCGGAAAGTGATTGACACCTACGTAGAGATGGTCAACCGAGGTGTCATTCCGGTGGTCTATGAAAAGGGCAGCGTCGGCTGCAGCGGAGACCTGTCCCCGCTCAGCATGCTGGCGCTGGCAATCATCGGTGAGGGTGAGGCCTTCTATGAGGGTGAGCGGATGCACAGCGCAGAGGCCATGAAGCGTGCCGGGCTGGATGTGATCAACCCCAGTTACAAGGAAGGGCTGGGAATGATCAACGGCACCCAGATGATGGCCGGCGAGGCCTGCCTGCAGCTGGTGGACACGATCAAACTCTACAAGCATGCCCTGCTGGCCTTTGCGATGGCCCTCGATGCCCTCCGCGCGGTGCAGCTGCCTTATGACCCTCGCGTGCATGCGATCCGTCCCTACCATGGCGCACAGGCCACGGCTCGTGCGTTGCGCCAGCTCTGGGATGGCAGCGGCATCATCGCCAACGGTACCGGCAAGGTACAGGACGGGTACTCGATGCGCTGCACACCCCAAGTGATGGGTGCCAGCATCGACACCTTCCACCATGTACGCAGCCAGATCGAGACGGAGATCAACTCAGTGATCGACAACCCGCTGTTCTTCCCGGATGACGACGTCTACCTAGCAGCAGGCAATTTCCACGGACAGCCGCTCGCGATGGCGATGGACTTCCTCGCGATTGCCACAGCCGAGGTTGCCAGCCTGTCCGAGCGGCATACAAACCGCCTGCTCAACCCTGCCCTGTCCAACGGCCTGCCAGACTTCCTCGTCGAGGGCAAAGGCCTAAACAGTGGCCTGATGGTGGCGCAGTACACCCAGGCTGCGCTGTGCAGCGAGAACCGGATCTACAGCCACCCGGCAGTTGTTGACAACGTCAGTGTCAGTGCGGACCAGGAGGACCATGTGAACATGGGCCCGGTCGCAATCCGCAAGTACAAGGAAATGCTGAAGAACACGCAGACTGTGATTGCGATCGAGATGCTGTGTGCCGCCCAGGCGATGGACTTCCGCAGGCCGGATGTGCCGGGCAAGGGCACCGGGGCAGCATTTGACGAAATCCGCAGGCATATCCCGTTCATGGCAGATGACAGGCCGCTGCAGGTTGACATCCTGAAGATGAATGAATTGCTGGATAGTGGTGAATTGCTGGCGGCGGCTGAAGCTGCAGCCGGCGAGATCATGCTGTGAGCCGCAAGACCCGCAGTGGAGACAAGGCCCGCACCGGTGTCTTGGTGACGGGCGCTAGCAGCGGGATCGGCGAGGCAATTGCGCTCGAGTTCGCGGCACGGGAGCATGACGTTTTCCTTGTTGCCAGGAATGAACAGCGACTGGCGGAACTGGCCCAACGCTGCCGCACGGAGTATTCCGTCAACGCGGCATATCTGGTATGCGACCTGTCGAAGCCTGATGCTGCTGAAATCGTCCACAACTGGATCCGCAAGCAAGGCTTCAGTGTGGATATCCTTGTCAACAATGCGGGTTTCGATATCTTCGGTCCAGTCAGCGAAACGGATGCCAGGAATGAAAGCGAACTGCTGGCTGTTAACATCCATACCCTGACAATGCTGACCAAGAAGTTCCTTCCGCGCATGATCAAACGAGGCCGCGGCCGGGTGCTCAACATTGGCAGCACAGGCAGCCTGATACCGACCCCGCTGAATGCCGTGTACTGTGCCAGCAAGGCCTATGTGCTGAGTTTCAGCGCTGCCCTGTCAGAGGAATGCCTCGGTACGGGCGTGACTGTTACCTGTGCCTGCCCTGGTGCGACCAGATCACGGTTCCACGAGCGCGCGGGAATGGAAAAGGTTGTGCTGATGAAGTACCCAGTGATGGAAGCTCAAGCTGTTGCCAGGGCCAGTGTGAATGCCTGCCTGTCCGGTCGCCGCATGCTGGTAATCGGTAGCTTTAACAAGCTAAGCATGTACATCATGTCGCTTTTGCCGCTGGGCTGGCGTGTAAAGCTGGCAAAACAGTTCACCAAACAATAGTTGGCCGGGCAAAACGAAATAGAGCCAAAATCAGTCTATACAGTACAACGATGCGGCCAGATTCATTAACGTGAACCGTGGAAACCCTTTACGGCGGCTGCATCGTTCCGTTGGCAAGCAAACTGGCTGGGTTGGCAGGACCTCTTAATCAGGTCTGGAAACCAAGCACCGCATCACGCAGCAGGATGGCAATATCCTTCACGGGCTTGTGCTCGTGGCCTTCCGCGTTGGCAGCGTCACTCATCATCACGTTGCAGAACGGACAGGCGACGGCCACCTGGTCTGCACCTGTCGCTGTCAGCTGGTCATAGCGCCATTCGTTGACACGTTCGCCGACCGTTTCCTCCATGAACATCCGGCCGCCGCCGGCACCACAGCAGAAGCCCTTGTCGCGGTTATATTGGGCTTCGACAAGCTGCACACCAGGCAGGCTGGCAACCACGCTGCGTGGTTCGTCGTAGACCTTGTTGTAACGCCCGAGGTAGCAGGAATCGTGGAACACGATCTTCTGATTGCCATTTGAATGCTGAGGCTTCAGCTTGCCTTCCTGTACGAGGCGGGTCAGCAGTTCGCTGTGGTGGATCACTTCCTCGAATTCAACGCCGACCTGCTCATACTCGACCTTCAGGGTATTGAAGCAGTGTGGGCAGGTGGTGATCACCCGCTTGACACTGGCTTCCTTGAACTGCTCCGCGTTCATCTCCATCAATGCGTTGGCAAGGTACTCATGTCCAGCCCGGCGTGCCGGGTCGCCACTGCAGGCCTCTGAGCTGAGAACGGCGAAACTGACTCCGGCGTGGTTCAGCAGCTGCACAAGTGCGCGGGCCGTTTCCTTGTTTCGGTCGTCAAAACTGGACAGGCAGCCCACGAAGTAGATCCACTCCGCATCCGGCTTGTCCTCCAGCATCGGAACATCCAGACCCTCAGCCCATTCCATGCGGGTATGTGCCGGCAGGCCCCAGGGATTGCCCTGCCCCTCCAGTCCTTCAAACGCACCCTGCAGCTCCTTCGGGAAGCGCCCTTCCTCCTCGAGCACAAGGTGGCGGCGCATCTCCACGATTGGTGTTACATGTTCAATGAACAGCGGGCAGTGTTCGTCACAAGCGCCGCAAGTGGTGCAGGCCCAGAGTGCTTCATCGGTATGCACGTCGCCAACCAGGCGCTGGCCGTTGAGCTCCTCGTCAGTCAGGCGTTCAATAACGGCAACTGCCGTACCACCTTCAACTTCAGAACCATTCTCCTGCTTACGGGCTGCAGCGAGCTTCAGCAGCAGGTCCGGCGTATGCGCATACAGCATTTCGCGGGTGCCGATGATGATGTGCTTCGGGGACAGGCTCTTGCCGGTCCGGTTTGCCGGGCAGAAGTGGTCGCAGCGACCGCATTCCGTGCAGCTGTAGGTATCCAGCCAGTTTCCCCAGTTGAGCTGCTGGATGTGGTGCACACCGAATTCCTCGATGTCGTCATCCTCGAAGTTGATTGCCGGAAGCTGGCCCTGCGGTTTCAAGTTGCGCAGGTAGACCGTGAAGAAGGACGTGATCACGTGGAAGTGCTTGCCAAGTGGCAGCAGGTTCAGGAAAAACAGCAATGCCAGGCAGTGCAGCCACCAGTTAACGGTGACTGTCAAGGCTGCTGAACCGGCGGGGATCATTGAGGCCATCCCCGTTTCGATGAATGACATCTGGTGGGCCGCATGCTCTCCGGCTGAAACCGCAGCGGCATTCATCAGGATGTCCGTCACCATCAGGGTGCCGATCAGGCCGAGGATAAGCACAGCCTCACTGCTTTGCGTTAAGCGCTTCGGCTTGAGGACCAGGCGGCGGAAGGCCGCATATATCACGGCCACCAGCACCAGTACTTCGACAAGGTCGCGCAGGAAGAGGTAGACCCCGCCAAGCATATCTTCGCGACCGAGCAGCGGGATATGCAGGTCCGCATTGGGGAAGAATCCTGCGACCAGGAAATGCAGGGTGTTGAGCATCAGCACCATGAATCCCCAGAAGATCAGGAAGTGCATCAATCCTGCCGAGAAGTCCCCGCGCAAAAGCCGGGCCTGGCCAAACACATTGACCAGTACGCCGAGTAGTCGCTTGCCGACGTCTCCACGGGCATCCGTGCTCTGCGCAGCCTTCAGCACCCCGATGCGTGCATTCATGCTGCGGATGAAGAAGAACATCGCCGTGATGAACACGACGCTGTAGGCAATGATGTGTACAACGGGCATGTATCTGCTTCCTGACGGGCTTGCCGGCAGCGTGGCGCGTCAGCGCACGATCCCTGCAGCCTGCGACTGATTATAGTTTGTTCAGTCGAAGACCGGTACCTTGTCCTCGGGGTTGCGGCTGAGCACAGCATTCACTCCAATCCGCCTGTGCTCGGTCTCCATCAGGCAGGCGCACAGCTCAGCTTCCAGC
Source organism: Planctomycetales bacterium (assembly GCA_022646745.1). GTDB lineage: Bacteria > 4484-113 > 4484-113 > 4484-113 > JAFGCY01 > JAHEFU01. The sequence continues at coordinate 3,184,930 of CP060262.1, forward strand.
TGGCCAATTTCCTCATAGTTCGCGAAGATCTGGTCCTCAGACTTGCGGCTCCACTCATCGACGAATTTTGCTACGGCCTTGACCGCCAGCGGAGCGAGCGGCTTACCAAGCTTGACCACATCCTTCAGCGCTGATTTCGTGAGGGCCTTCAGTCCGTCCTTGTCGTCATCCTTGCGTAGGCGGCTGGCTTCCTTGGCCACCTTGTCATGCAGTTCGCGGTACTTCTCTGTATCCGTGCGATCCGCAATCTCCTGCTGCAGTTCCTTCAACAGCTTCTCACGGGCCTTTTCACCCTTGGCCCCGCCGGGAAACTCTGTGCTGCGCTTCAGTTCCTTCTTCTGTGTTGCAAGCTCCAGAGCAGCCACAAGCAGCATCGGTTCTGCAACTGCTACGTGTGCCTGCCAGGCAGCATCCCAGTCATCCGTGGCAACCGTCTTGCGATCCGGGCCATCCGGCGTATCCACTACTTGCTGGACGATGCCGAACTTGAGCATTTCCTTAGCAGTGAGCGTATTGCCGGTCTGCCCCATCCATTTGGCCCGCTCAGGGCCGCACTTGAGCAAGATATTGAGCACACCGTTCCAGCCGGGAATGATACCGAGCAGTACTTCCGATAGCTGGATCAGGGTGTCCTTGTCGCAGATTCCCCATTCGGCGAACAGTGGCCATTCAACGCTGCCTCCGTAGCGATCGCCGGTGAAGACGCCAATGGTCCGCATTCGCGGCCATAGTGACTTAACGCGTGTATCAAGTGAAGTGCCGCGGGAAAGGTGCCTGTGGATTGCATCGACATCACAATCACCCTTGAATTCAGTGATATCCGCACCAGCATGGATCACGTCGTAAGCGCCGGTGAAAACACAGTACTCCAGTGAAGCATCCTGTTCCAGTACAGTGATCGCTTCCTCCATTTCGAGCATGCCCTGTGTATCGACAGCGTGCAGCTTTGCGCGGTTCGGGTTCACATAACGCAACACCGCCCCACGCTTGCCGTTATGCTCAACGGCATTCACGGTGACATATCCCTTGGCACCAGCGTACAGCTGCTCTCCAGCTCGTTCTGCCGACATCAACATCCTCCGAATGATTCGTGACACGCAGTCCGCGGCTGAAGATTATCACACTCCCCGTCGCCGGTCTGCAGCTTGTTATCATATGCCCGTGTCCAGCAAAGGCAATAACTCAAACCGTAGCCTGCGTGAATGGCAGGCGAAGATGAACTGGGCCAGTGATGCTGAACGCAATGTATTCCTGCTGGCCTGCATCTGCTGCATCCTGCTGCCTCCGCTGGGCATCAGCTCTCTGGGCATCACGCTCAGTGGACTGCTGCTGCTGAGCCACCTGCTGCTGCTTCTTTACTGCGCAACCAATGTGCAGCGCAAGTATGCGATCGCCTCAAACCTGCTTGTAATGATCTCGCTCGCCAACTTCCTGCTGGCCAATTACTCCGGACTGCGCCATTCGGATGTGCTCATATACGTATTCTGCGCGATGGCACTTATCAGCCTGCCCTTTGCTATTGCCGGCTATTCACGCAGCACCAGGAAGGCTGGCGAGCACGCTTCGCTTGCAAGGCAGGAGGATTTTCGCTGGATGCTCACGAGTGCCCCTCTGATGACCCGCTGGAAATTCCACGAAAAATTACGCGAGGAACAGGTCCTGCCCTGAGGGCAGTCCAGTACAGGGTTAAGGTTGCCTGGCGGCGCTTCCTTCCAGAAAACACGCGCTATTTTCACGAATTATCCCGTATTTCATTGACACTACCCCAGCACTGAGATATCATTCCTGCCGCGGGGTGGAGCGGTTGGTAGCTCGTCGGGCTCATAACCCGAAGGTCGAGGGTTCAAATCCCTCCCCCGCAACCAAATCCCCACCTCAGACGATCCTCCCCTGTTGCCAGTTTCAGTTGCTGCCAATGCAATACAGCGACCCGTCTGAACTACCGAAATAGACCTTGCCATCCTCGCCAACCAGCGGTGCACTGTCTACCAGCGCTCCTGTTGTGTAGGTCCACTTTCCGGTTCCGTTCGGATTCACTGCATGCAGCTTGAAGTCATCGCTGCCAACATATAACGTGCCGCTTGAGTCAATCGCCGGGGAACTGTCAATGTCCCCTCCGGTTGCATAGGTCCATATGGCGTTGCCTGTCAGCGGGTCAATGCAATGCAGCTTGTCGTCACCACTGCCGATGTACACCCGGCCATCAGCACCGATTGCAGGTGAGCAGTTCTCGATGTAATCGGCGGTGCTGTAGGTCCACTTCATTACACCCTCCGGACTGACGGCGTGCAGCGTTCCGTCACTGCTGCCGACATACACCGTTCCATCAGGTGCAATTGCCGGACTGCTGCGTACCCAGCCTCCGGCATTGTACTTCCACTTCAGTGTGCCATCCGGATTGAGTGCATTGAGCTGGTTGTCCTTACCGGATCCGACATAGATGGTTCCATCAGCTGCAATTGCCGGGCTGCTGCGTACTTCCTCTCCACAAGTGAAGGACCAGATCAGGTTGCCGTCCGGGTCGAGGCAGTAGAGCTTCTTGTCATTGCTGCCGAAGTAGATCCGCCCATCATCGCCAATCGCCGGGCTGGAACGCACGATTCCACCGGTGTTGAAAGTCCACTTCTGGTTGCCTGAACTGTCAAGCGCATGCAGCTTGAAGTCGTGGCTGCCGAAGTACAGGCTGCCATCCGGCGCAAGCGCCGCTGCAGTGTATATGTCCGCCCCTGCGCTGTAAGTCCACTTTTCAGAGCCATCAGGATTGACTGCAATGAACTTGCCAGCGTAATTGCCGAAGTAGACGGTTCCGTCCGCCGCCATAACCGGGTTGCAGCGGATCCAGCTGCCGGTCGGATACGACCATGCAAGTGAGCTACCTGCTGGTCCGGCTACTGTTGCCCGTGAATTTGCCCGGTTGTCCAGCCCAAAGCGCCACCAGTCACTGCGGTTGTCTGCAAAGCCCGTTGCCGGAGTGCTGTGGAGACTTGTCCCGGCCGAATTGCCGGCCCGCACCGTGTATTGATGTCCGGACAAGTCCGGAACCGCGTTGTCATCGTAGTGATCAACCTTGCCGACAGTGGCAATCTCGACTGAATTCCCATCCCGGTAGACGAAGTACTGTTCTGCCGCCGGGTCCAGTTCCCAGCTGACCCTGACACTGTCACGCTGAGTACCATGAGAAGCAATCACACCGACTGGAACTCCTGGCGGCAGCAGCTTGAGGCTGCCTGTTTCCGGGCCGGTCTTCATGCTTTCTCCAAGCCCAGTGAAGGCACTGACCCAGTACTGGTGCTCATTGAAGTCCTGCAGTGACTCGTCTTCATAGCTATCAACGTCTCCCAGGGTGGCAATCAGGTTGCTTTCTTCATCCCTGTAGATCATGTATCCATCTGCATAGTCTGCCTTTGTCCAGCTGACACTGACCACAAGAGTGTCAGCCGCATCGCTGGCAGACAATCCAGTCGGTGCTGCCGGAATGATCCCTGACCTGCCGGTTGCCTGGATGCTGGCCTCGCCTTCCCCAGCGGGATTGACAGCACTCACAACGTAGTTGTGGTCATTGGGCAAGGGATCAGTCGCATCCGTATAAGAATTAACAGGTATCTCAGCAATCGGTGTTGCATTACCATCACGATAGATCCTGTAGCTTGTTGCATTGCTGACAGCTTCCCAGTTGATTTCAATTGCTGATTCCACTGTTCCGAGACTGGCAACGGGGTTCAGTGGCTTGCCCGGCAATGGCATGCTGAAGCCGCTCGCACTGTCGCTGAAAGCGCTGAGACCTTCATTGATGACAGCGGCTACACGATATGTCCTGGTCTGGCCGGGCTGTACATCCTCGTCCAGGTAACTGGTACCAATTGATGTCTCTGCAAGGAATTCAAAGACTGATTGGCTGAGGTGCCTTCTTTCAATGCGGTAGGCAGTTGCCTCATCCAGGGGATCCCATGAAAGGCTGATCGCGCCAGCCAACTCACCCTGGCTGGCCTGCAGGTTCTGTGGTCGCAGTGCGGAAGTGAACACAACTTCATTCGAAGGCTGGCTAAGGCTGCCATCCGCCTGATCCCTGGCAACGACCCGTAATGCATCGCCATCCTTAAGCCCGTTTACCTCGAGAGAAAAAATCAGCCTGCCCGTTTCCTGCTCGCTTGTCCCACCGGATTGGGCAATCACACCCGCCTCCGTGAAGCTGCCGCCAGATGTGCTTTTTTGCACAACATACTCACTGAGCACATTCCCGAAGTTGGCACCTATCGGTGTCACGTCAGCAATCGTGATCAGGCCGTTACCATCGCCATCTGCCTGTACTGCGACTGACCAGTCAGGGCTGGCATCTGACTTGCCGAAATGCAGGCCGATCATGGTCAGGTCTGAGATGTTCACCTGGCTGTTGCGGTCGTAATCCCCAGTATTTCGGTAAGTCCAGCCAAGCAATGCACTGTCAGTTGAGGCGGAGAGAATCTGGAAGTCATTGACCACATTCTGGGCTCCCTGAGGAGCTTTGCTTGGATCTCGCTCATTTGTGGACCGGCTCTGCTCAAGGGCAGCAAGCAGGGCCTTCCATAGCTGCGGATCAACCCCGGCTGCTGGTTCCAGATGGTTGCCTGTAGGCTCGACTGCTGAAACTGAATCCGCCGCCTGCAGATTTGTACTGGAGGCAATCAGGCCAAGGCCTTGGCTGTTGGAACAGGAACCAAGGCCATAGACCACACCGATAAGAATGCTAATGCCCGGAAAAGACAAGTTGCGCAAAGGGTACCTCCAAGCACACACCACCGTGTTAGACCTCGTTCGAACGAATTGAGCTACATTTGGAGGTGCAAAAGAGACGGGAACAGGGGTAGATCCTGTTGTACAGTCTGAAAATCTGTACTGGAGGATCGTTCAATGAAGACGTTATGGACCCTTGTGGCCCTGTTCCTGGTATTGAGTGCCAGCGCATTTGCACAGGAGGATGGAAATATGAATGACGAAGCTGCATCCATGCATTCACACATCACGGTGAACGGCTATTACCTTCATACGGCAGTCAGCACGGACTTCGAAACCACGGTGGAAAAGCTGCGTGGCATCCTCAAGGATGAGGGCTTCGGCGTCCTGACTGAGATTGACTTCTCCGCCAAGATGAAGGAGAAGCTGGACGTGGATACCCCTCCATGCCTGATCCTTGGAGCTTGCAACCCACCCTTCGCGTGGCAGGTGTTCCAGAGTGAGCCCTGGATCGGTGTGGAGATGCCCTGCAATGTGGTTGTGCGTCAGATGGATGATGGATCTGTGGAAGTGGCAATCAAGAATCCAGGCATGCTTGTGGAAGCAACCGGAAACAATGAACTGTCCCAGCTTGGAGAGGACCTGACTCAGGCGGTTGTCAGGATTCTTGAGAAGGTCTCACACTAGTACGCTCAACAGTACTGATAAAGGCCGGATTTCAATTCAGGAGTCCGGCCCTTTTCATTTTCTCCTGATTTCGTATCAACTGAATTAATGGGACATCGCGCACCAGAACAGCCTGTTTAACATTGTCAAACCTGTCTGTGTTCTGTATCTTCTCCGCATCGGGCAGCCGGTCCCGTAGATCCGGCAATCAGCTTTACGGAGAATTGACATGAACGACAGCGGAGCGATGATGCAAAGCAGTGTCACGGAGAATGGAATGTACTTCCAGACCACCGTCAACACCGACTTCGACACAACTGTTGAGAACATCAGGGAAGCACTCCCCGGCGAGGGATTCGGCATCCTGACGGAGATTGACTTCTCCGGCAAGATGAAGGAGAAACTGGACGCAGACATCCCGCGCTGCCTGATCCTCGGCGCATGCAACCCGCCGTTTGGCCTTGAGGCTTACAAACTCGAGCCCTGGATCGGGATTGAGCTGCCCTGCAACATCGTCGTCCGCCAGATGGAGGACGGCAAGGTTGAAGTGGCGATGAAGAACCCGGCCCTGCTGGTTGAGTTCACCGGCCAGGAGGAGATCCGTCCGATGAGCGAGGAAATCAAGGCCAAGGTGCGTCGCATCCTGAACTCGATTGCAAGTGCGTAACTGACGCCGAACGGCTGGTCAGTTTTCCTCGAGGCTGGCCAGCCGTTTTTCCATGATTTCCTGGCGTGAACAGGAACTGCAGCCACTTCCGCAACCCTTGCTGGGCCTTCCAATGACGAGCATGTGGCGGACCAGGAATGCCGCCGCGAGCAGCACCACGCAGATCGTCACAATCCACTGCAATGTAATGTTCATCATGCCAGCCCCGGGAAGAACCTTATGCCAAGCTGGTAGAACACAAGGCAGGTGACGTAGGCGAGAGCGGTCATGTAGCCGACCATCACAAGCGGCCACTTCCAGCTGTTTGTCTCACGCTTGACGACCGCCACCGTGCCCATGCACTGGCAGGCAAGGATGAAGAAGATGATTATGTTCAGTGCCACCAGCGGGCTGTAGACACGTTGCCCATCTGCATGCTTCTCATTGCGAATGGCATCCATCAGGCTGACACTGGTTTCGTCCGCTTCCCCGACGTTATAGACAATCGCCATCGTACTGACGAACACCTCCCGGGCTGCAAAACTGGCAAGCAGACCGATACCGATCTTCCAGTCAAAGCCAAGTGGTTCGATCACGGGTTCGATCACCTGTCCAAGCTTGCCCGCTATGCTCCCCCGCAGCATCTCACCCGACTGCAGACTGTCCAGTTCCTCCAGTCGCAGTTCAAGCTCGTCCCCACTCAGGCTGGCCTGTGCTGCACCACGCTGGCTGTCGTACTTGGCCTGCAGGCTGTTGTCATGCGGGAAATATGCGATGAACCAGAGGATGATGTTGATTGCCAGGATAATCGTGCCGGCCTGGGTCACGAACATCCGTCCGCGCTCCCAGACTGAGTTGAGAACTGTCTTCCAGCTGGGTACGCGATAAGGAGGCAGCTCAATGATGAATGGCTGCTGTCGCCCCTTCAGCACCGTCATCCTGAAAGCTCGTGCGACCAGCAGTGCGGCGCAGATGCTGAATATGTAGGCACCCAGCAGCACAAATCCCTGCGTGGTAAAGCCTGCGAACAATGGGGTGGCGGGGATCAATGCCCCGATCATCAAGGCGTAGACTGGCAAACGTGCGCTGCAGCTTGTCAGCGGAACCGCCATGATGGTTGCCAGCCTTGTGCGCGGGTCACTGATGTTTCGCGTTGACATGATCGCCGGGATGGCACAGGCGAAGCCGCTGAGCATCGGGATGAAGGCGTGGCCCGTCAGGCCGAAGCGCCGCATGTGGCGATTCATTACGAATGCAGCACGTGAAAGGTAACCGCTATCCTCCATAAGCACGATGAACAGGAAAAGCAGAATGATCTGCGGCAGGAAGATCAGCACGGCGCCGACACCACTGATGATCCCGTCAGTCAGCAGGTCGCGCAGTGGTCCAGACGGCATTGAACTGGCAACAGCGCTGGCTGATGCCGCTGTCAGGCCATCGATCATGTCCATGAAAGGGCCTGCCCAGGTGTATATGCTCTGGAAAACCACGGCCATGACAACAAGGAAGATTGCCAGTCCAAACACGGGATGTGTCAAGACGCGGTCTACCTTGTCACTACGGCTGGGTTTGAACTTTTCTTCGCTCCGTACCCGTGTGGTCTCGATTACTGACTTGATCCAGGCATAGCGTCCGATGCTTTCCGACTCAACCCACTTCACACCAGCCCATTCCAGCTCGGCACGTAACTTGCCGACGAGCTCGCGGATACCGGGCAAGTCGATCATCCTGTTGGTCCCACGCCTGTCCAGCAGCAGTTCCACTGAGACCTGGCGCAGGATCCGGCGCTCCATCGGCTTGTGCTTGCCGATCTCCGCTGCCAGGTGCTCGATCGCATGCAGGACCTTCTCGCCAATGCTCCAGGGGAGGTCCTCACCTTCCCTGCCAACCGCCTGCAGGATGACCTTCTTCAGTTCGGTTATTCCCTTGTAGGTCGGGGCAACGGTTTCCACCACGGGACGGCCAAGATGCTGCTCCAGTACAACCGGATCCACCGGCTGCCCCATACTGGCAGCCTCATCGTTCATGGTCAGCGCGACCACGCCGGGCAGGCCGAGGTCCAGTACCTGTGTAGCAAAGTAGAGGTTGCGCTCCAGGTTCCCGGCATCAAGGCAGACGACCACCACATCAACAGGCTGCTCGCTTCCCATCATGCCAAGCAGTACATCCCGGGTGATGCGCTCCACGTCGTTGGTCGGGCGCAGGCTGTAGGCACCGGGCAGGTCAATCACTTCTATCTGGAGGCCTTCAAAGCTGAAGATACCCGATTTGCGTTCAACGGTCACGCCCGGATAATTTGCTACTTTCTGCTTCAGTCCGGTTAGCGCATTGAACAGCGTTGTCTTTCCGGTATTGGGGTTGCCAACCAATGCAACGCGGATGGTGCGTGGCAATGTGCCCTTCTGTTGATCAGGGAGGTCCTGGCTGGTCAGCATGTCTGATTCCCCGAGGCAGAGACCATGTAGTTGACCGATATTGCAGCTGCCAGCTCACGGTCCAAGGCAATGCGGCTTTCATTAACGTGCAGCAGCATCGGGTTGCTGCTCTTGATGACCTTCAGGTCAACGCCTTCCAGCACCCCAAGTTCGCGCAGGCGCAGTGTGCCACTCACATGAGAATCAATCTCAGTAATCAGCACAATATCTCCACTGCGGCATTCACTCAGTTTCATCACGGATTCCACAACATGAAAGGATAGCGTGTCCAGCCGCATGAATTCTAGGAATCGACGGCACGCAGGTCAATAATGGGCATAATGAGTTGGGACGGTAAACGCTTGCTCAGGGCGGCAGGCGAAGTGTTTCAAATGTTTCCTGGATATCGCTAAAATCTCAGCAATCAGGGAACACCTGAGGAGGACAATAGGTCTAAGTATCCGGCTGAAGAGCTTAAAACACGTGAAGTTTTCACGTGTCACGGCACACTGTTTCCCTATTTTGGGTAGCTAGTGTTGCTTTTGTATACCTACCGGTTCTGCCATAATCTAGGCAGTTCACATGAATTTAAGTATCGACAAGGATAGCCGGGAGCCCGTCTACGAACAGATCAGACGGCAAGTCACTGAACTGGTCAATGACGGGTTGCTGGCTGCCGGCCAGAAGATTCCCAGTGTGCGTGACCTGGCCAAGCAGCTGGGTGTATCGGTCAAGACGGTCTACAGCGCATATGAAGCGCTGGCCGCCGAGAAGATCATCGAAACCCGTCACGGCAGCGGTACTTACATTACTGAGCATCCTGATGTGGTGACCGGCGCCAACCTGCGCACCCGTGAGGAAATGGGCGGCAGGCTGGAAGAAATCCCGCCGATGCGCTGGGAGCCGTACTTCCTGCAGAGTGGATTCTTTGGAATGCCACCCTACAGAGATAAGAGCCAGAAACTGATCAGGATGTCACTGGGTTCACCTGATCCTGGTTTGTTTCCCTTTGACAAGATCAAGCAGGTGGCAACCACCATGCTCTGGTATCCGAAGGAATACTTCTTCGACAGGGGAAATCCACAAGGATTTCATCCACTGATTGAGTATCTTGAAAAGGAAATGGCCCTGGAAGGTGTTCCGATGGCCGAAGGTGAGAATGACATCATTCTTACCGGCGGTTTCCAGCGTGCGTTGACACTTGTCCTCGACAGGATCCTCAAGCCGGGACAGATGGTGGCAATCGAGTCGCCAACCTTTAGCGGAATAATGAACTTGCTGATGTCCAGAGAGATCGGATACGTGTCCATTCCAATGGATAAGAATGGCATGGATACCGATTACCTTGCTGGTGTACTCAATCAGGGAGAAGTTCGGGCGATAATCACGATTCCCACGTATCACAACCCGACTGGCATCACAATGTCCAAGGCTCGCCGCGAGCATCTGCTGAGACTGGCGGCCCGTCATCGGATTCCAATCATTGAGGATGACTGGGGACGTCAGCTTCGTTATGAAGGGAAAGCAACGCCCCCGCTTAAAGCAATGGATACCGGTGGTTATGTCATACACATAGGAACATTCAGTAAATGTTTCCTGCCGGGTCTGAGAATAGGATGGATAACCTGCCCTGCCCCTCTCAGTGTGTCCATGGTTCTTACCAAGCACGGAAGTGATGCAGGTGACAGTTTCTTCAATCAAGCGCTGTTACACGAGATTATCCTCAAGGGCCATTTCAGCAGGCACCTGAGAAAGACAATCCGGGAATATAAGCGCAGACGTGATGCGATGTGCGCCGCATTGTCAAAGAATCTCCCTGAAGGATGTTCTTTCCATAAGCCATCGGGTGGATTCTATGTTTGGGTTGAATTGCCAAACAACATCAAATCACTACCCTTGCTTACATTCGCCAGGAATGCAGGAGTGGAATTCCTGCCATCTAGTTACTGTATGCCAGATAGAAAGGACGGACCTGCCTTAAGACTTTCCTTCAGTAGGACATCAGTTGAAGAAATAGAGGAAGGCGTGGGGACCCTCTGCCGGGTAATCCAGGATTGCATTGACAATCCGGATATGCTCAGCAGTGGGGCGCATTCCTATGAGGACCTGTACAAATGAGGCTGAAATCAATCATTACAATCGTGGGAGTGCTGCTGGCTCTGGCAGCCTGCCGGGGTTCCGGGCCTGGTCTGTCAGCTCCGGATATCCGCGTAAGTTCCCTGTATGGCTCTGACCTCAGCGGGCTGCAGGTTGAGGTCAGCGACAGGACGATCAAGCTGTCAACTGACAGGATTGACAGTAAGGGCTTGTTCCTGCTGCTGGGGTCTGGCAGCTACCACCACTTCAACCTGGTGAATCGAAACGAGAATGACAACCTGCTGTATGTCCAGGGCGAAGGCAGGTCTGGATTTGAAATCGGCATTGTGCCAATAGATACAGAATCATCCACAAGGTTCGTGGCAAGCTTTGAGCTATCTGAAACACCTGAGCTGCGCAGCACCAGCCTGTTTGAGGATCCCTACAGGGTTGATGAGATCATTGTCGTCCCCTCCCCGCTTGACAATTATGTATCGCTCAACTGGGTCGAGAAGAACATTGGCGATTATGACTTCAACGGAGAGGTCAATTCCGCGGATCTAGTGCCGATCGTGACGAATCTCGGCGAAAGCGGATTCAGGAATAGCACAGCTGCCAACACGACAAAGCTCTTCTACATTGACGGCGATGAAAACAATGAAATCAACCTGGCTGACATCGTTCCGATCGCCAGGAACTTTGGCAATTCAATTTCGGGTTACTACATCCACAAGAACGGGGAACCTGTATTGGATCCTCTGAGTGGGGAACCAGCCTTTTATGGAAGACCTGGCCCTATTGATGCTGAACCGAAGGATTGGATCATCAATGACGCGCCAGTCTTCTTCCAGGTCAGCGTAGAGGGAAGCTTTGAAGACCAGTACAGCCTGGTACCGGTTGACAGTGAAGGCGATGTGCAGTCTCAGTCCGTCGTCTTTGACGGCGTGGAACTGCAGTCGTATATGACACCACATGAGGCATTGCAGGGCCAGGGGATCAGCCTGTTTGATCTTTCCGGCGGCGGAAGGACTGTCCCTGATTACAGTGAAATGCTTGGCAGCTACTTCTGTGTAATGCGCATAATCTGGCCTGATGATACCGTGGATGGGATAGATGAACCGCCGGACATGCTTGATCCGCTCTATTGGAACTCTGTGCCCCAGAGCTTTGATGAAGGCACGCGTGAACCAGGTGAGGGATATCGCTTTGACAAACTGAAACGACCCAGCCCTGACTCCACTGCTTCAACGCCCTACATCCTGGAGATCCTGTTCGCTCCCACCGTTGACCTGTTGACCGGTGAACAGCGCAGCTATGGTGGAAGCAAGGTGCCGAACAGCTTCTACTACCGCCTGGCCGTGCCTGTCTACATCCCGCATGGCCACCGCACGGTGTTCGCGGACTTCACCCTGGACCTGGTACCTGAGAAGGAAGGACCCGGCTATGACATCATGCTGTACAACCACCAGTACCAGACAGGCGATGAGTTTGACAACAGTGTGATCCGGATTGAACTCGAGCAGGACGGCATCAATGGCGGACTGGACTCCTGGGTCAGCCGTGTCCATGATCCCGTGCCGGACTTCCGCTATCTGACCGGTGACTTTACCTACAGTCCGCGATTCCACGACAGCAATGGCGACGGCCTGAGCGACCAGCTGCAGCGCCGTCTGATCACTCAGGCTGACGCTCAGTATTACAACCTTGACCCATTCCCGATCATCCTGTCTGCTGAGCCGCAGAAGTATGATCCACTGTTGGGCAGTCTTGACCTGTTCGATGTCCGCAAGGTGCTCTCCGGTGGACAGGAAGTCTTCTATGCCGCTTCACGGACTGTCCAGCTCTGCGAGACCACCCGCTTCAACTGGGTGATCCGCGACGAGAATGGTGAGCATCCCGTACAGGTCAGTCCGGAACTGCTCAATGGTCTTGGCAACAATGCTGAGATCCTGATGGATGTCTCCGTTCAGGAGGGCCAGAACCTCGGTGTGTACGGACTTCCATCCTTTATCTGGGTCGATGAACAGACCATCACCCTTGACCTGATCAACGCCAATTAACTCTTTCAACCAACCGTGACAGGGACACCGCTATTGCCGGTGTCCCTGTTTTTTTTTGCTGGCAGTTGATAGAATCCTCCCATCATCTACACGGGGCCGTGGGGAGTCTGGGATGAAACTAACGACAGTTGGCGGGGCGCTGGCAGTCACAGCACTGGCCTTTGTCCTGCTGCTGCCCGGCGCATTGTTCAGCCAGGAAGAGGAAGACCAGCAGCCCCTGCTGGAATGGCACGGTGAAAGCCCCCACTGGGAACCCGGACAGGAGTTCAGTGCAGTCAAGGGTTCCACCTGGATCGGCAGCCGGGAGTGCCTCTACTGCCACGAGGAACTCAAGATGGACTTCCTCGCCACGGCCCATGCCCGATCCCTGCACAAGGCCGAGATCAGCCTGGACCGCCAGGGTTGCGAGGCCTGCCATGGTGCAGGTGGCGGACACCAGATGCTGCGCAGCCGGGGTGCGATCTTCGCCTTTGACTGGGAAGACTCCTCGCACGAGAACAACATCTGCCTGCGCTGCCATGAATGGCTGACTACCAACCGTGAGTGGGAGCGCACAAGCCACGCCCGCGCTTCCCTGCGCTGCAGTGATTGTCACGACCCGCACCAGAGCCATGACAGCGGGATGCGCCACCTGCTGCTGGCAGATGTCAACGAACTGTGCATCAGCTGCCACCAGGTAACTGCTGACGATTTCCGTAACTTCAGCCACCATCCAGTGCAGGTGGACAGCGCTAACGAGCCGGACGGTGGTGTGATGAACTGTACGGACTGCCACGAGGTACACGCCGGCCATGGTCCGGCAATGCTCGCTGAGCGCAAGGTGCGAAACCTCTGCCTGACCTGCCACATGGACAAGGGCGGCCCGTTCAAGTTCGCCCATATGTCCGTCGATGACGCACTTGGCGATAGTTGCCTCAACTGCCACAGCTCACATGGCAGCAGCAACCCGGGACTGACCCTGATGGATGGGCGGTCGCTTTGCCTGCAGTGCCATACCGACCGCAGCGAGCACAATGCACCGACCACCTGCTGGACGACAGGCTGCCACCATGCAATGCACGGCAGCAACAATGATCCCTTCCTGAGGTTCTGAGCCATGAATGCAAGCAAGAGATTGTCAGTCGGACTGTTCTGCATCCTGCTCCTCAGCGCGGACGTTGCCCATGCCGGCAAGGTGGAGATCTACGTTGACGGTTATCCGCGAGTGTTTGATATTCCCGAAGACCTGGAAATGTACGAGCTGGAACCCGTCCTGATCCTCGAGGACAACCGCGCACTGCTGCAGGAATACTGCATCCAATGCCCGCAGTCCGCAGTGCTGGGAGCCGGAAACCAAAGCTGGGACCGTGCGCTTGACGACCAGGGCCAGTATCTCGGCGAGCGGGATATCCAGCCCTATCTGCGCGACATCCGCTACAGGGATTACCTGAGCAGTGAGGAATGGAATGGGGTCTGGGGAGACATCAACTATCCCGGCCGGATGCGACTTGACCTGGACCACAGCGGTCCGCTGTGGAGCTTCGATGGTAGTTTCATGCGCTATGCAGGAAATACAATCGGACCCGATGGCAGGAAAGAAGAAGAAGTTTTACTGCTCGGTCAGAAGGAGCGGACGCAGTTCGACTTCGTCCTGCGTAGCGGTGGCATGGATGGTGGCAACCAGTTCCTGAAGGGCCAGTACTACAAGGTCAATGTGGATGAAATGCCCTTCCAGCCGGTTGATGTCGAGCACCTGCGTATCGGGGCTGGATTCCGCATGGTGGAATGCCCGGGAATGCTCACGGCGGAAGTCTACAGCGGATTTTACAAGTCTGACCGCCAGGCAATGGACAACACATACAGTGGTGCCAAGGCGGATGGATACCTTTACATCGATGATGACCTTACGTTTGCTGCTTCAGGCAATACGACGGACATTGACATGTCCCTGCAGAATGGCAATGCTACTCGCAGCGACAGTGAAGCCGAACTTGAGTATCAGTTCAGTGATGAATGGAGCCTGAGTGCCGGCGTCAATGGCTATCGTGACAACAGCGACATCAGTGGGGTCAGCGACGCACGTAACTACACGGAGCGGATTGCCAGCCTGGATTACCACCCTTCCGGCCGGACCAGCGTCAATCTGAGCCTCTCCAGGCGAGAGGTTGACTACCAACGACTGCAATGGGAAAACAGTGAACTTTATAAACTTAACCTGAGGGACCCTGAACTGGATCGCGCTGAATTGGCTGCATTCCGGGTTTCAGAGGAAGCCGACTATGACAGCCTCCGTCTGCGCAGCAATTTCAGGCTGGATTCGTGCAGCAGGCTAAGTGCGGACTTTCGCCGTGATGATTATGGAAGCCTGCCTGAAGTCGGTGATTACGAAACACGTGCACTCCAACCGTCCTATTTTGCCAACCAGCGCCAATGGGGCAGCGTCTTCTATCAGCGCAGTTTCAGTAATGGTGGTGAGTTGCAACTCACCGCTGCCGAGCATAGCCGTGATAACGATGTGAGGGACAGTAACTACTGTTCCCGGCGTTATTCAATCAGCTACGGGGACCTGATTGGCTGCAACTCACGCTGGCGCGCAAGCATCGGCCGTAGTGAAGTGGACCTTGATGGCGCTGGGATTGACGTCATCTGGGATTCACAGTCCACGGACTACGGTCTTGACTTCAGCGGTTGCGGAAACTGGACGGCATACCGCCTCAGCCTGGCTCACCACGTGCGTGAGGGCAGCGCCAGCGGCGACTACAACTCACTCGGTCTGGAACTTGACCTGAATGACTCCCCGCTAGTAGTGAACAGCTGGTGGCGCCAGCAGGATGCGGGGCTGAGCCCCCTGTCCTATTCAGACGATATCGGGCTGTCACTCGGATGGAACATCCGCTTCTGATCTTCGCGATAGAATCTAGGGAGATGATTCGGAGGAAGCGGTATGAGCAAGATCGGAGTTGTGCTGTCCGGCTGTGGTGTATTCGACGGTAGTGAGATCCATGAGGCCGTTGCAGTACTGTTGGCTCTGGCAAGGGCCGGTGTGAACTACCAATGCATGTCCCCGGACACAGAGCAGATGCATGTTGTCAATCACTTCACAGGAGAAGTCGCCGAAGGGCAGAAACGCAATGTGCTTGTGGAATCGGCCCGCATCGCACGAGGTGACATAAAGTCGATCTCTTCCGTGAACATCAATGACTATGATGGTCTGGTGTTCCCCGGGGGTTTTGGTGCAGCAAAGAACCTATGCAATTTTGCTGTTGCCGGTGCTGACTGTGATGTGAACTCCGATGTAGCCAGGCTGGTCCAGGCTGCCCATGCAGCGGGGAAGCCGATGGCATTTGTTTGCATCAGCCCAGTCATTGCGGCCGCGTTGCTGGGTAATCGCGGAGTAAAGGTGACAATCGGGGATGATGAGGAAGCTGCCAGACAGATCAGCGAAATGGGTGGCCAGCACCTCAACTGCACTGTCAAGCAGATGGTGGTTGACAACGAAAACAAGATAATCACCTCGCCTGCATACATGAAGGCTGAGAACATTGCTGATCTGTTTGATGATGTGACGGCAAGTGTTAACGCGCTGATGGAAATGATCAACAACCAGGCTGCATCGAGTGCCTGATCCACAATAGATGCCATGAATCGACAACCTGACAACAGACTTCCGCCCGTAAATAGCTCTTTGTCCAGTCTTCCCTACTGGGAAAGCTGTGATGGTGGAACACTGGTAATCAGTTGTTCAGGAGGAATAGACAGCGTGGTACTCGCCCACGCCACGGTGGGGGTTATTGCAAGGCTGGACCGTCTCGGGAAATGGGAGAAATCCGCTCCTCAGGTACTCCTCTGGCACCTGAGACACGGAATCCGTGAGGAAGATGGAGCGGATGCCAGGTTTGTCGAGGAGCTGGCTCAACAGCTGGGGGTCAAGGCAATCATTGAAGAAGCTGACGTCCCAGCGGAAAGGCAGCCTGGCAAAGACAGCCTGGAATCAGCAGCGCGCCGGATCCGCTATTCAATGTTGCTTGACTGCATGGAAAAGTATGAGAAGTGCATTGCCTTCACAGCACACCATGCCGATGACAACGCTGAGACCATCCTGTTCAACCTGGTCCGTGGGACAGGGCCTGCCGGCCTGCGAGGGATCAGCCCGGTCTATGGCGGCAATATCCACCGTCCCCTGCTTTCTGTCAACCGTGAGCAGATCAAGGAATATGCCAAATCCAATAACCTTGAATGGATGGAGGACAGCAGTAACCTTGACACGGGTATTAGCCGCAACCTAATCCGGCATGAGGTCATTCCGAGGCTGGAGCAGATCAATCCTGCGGCTGTGGAGCACATCAACCGACTTGCCAGAATGAGCCGGGAAGGACTTGGCAATCCAGTCAAACCCGTTTCCAGGCTGATTGCAAACAAGTCAATCTTCAGGGAGCTGCCGCTGATCAGCTATCCGGACCGGGCATGTGGCGTGGCAGGCATGGAACTGGATGGATTTGATCCGCTAACCAGCAACGAAGCCGTGGCAGCCCTGCTTGGCAGGATCGGGGCCCGGGTTGACAATGCATCGATTGAGGCCATCTGCTGCGGATTGCTGGGCGAACTTGAATTCCATGACAGTGGAGACAGGCACTTCAGTTTTCCAGGGTCTGGAGTTGTCTACTGGGAAAGCACGATAGCCAGCGACGAACGGCCTCAGATCATTCCGGAGTTGAGCCGTTTCAGGAAAGTCTACACAGACGAACAGCGCCGTGAACTGCTTGGCAACATGAACCTTGATGCACAGCGTTATCCGCGCTGGGAAAAGTGGATCAGGGGATTGCTTGAGCCCCATATGTTACGTGCATGGAATGTGCTGTTGCCCCATTCCGGCAACACCCAGTACAAACTCCGTACGCGGAGGCAGGGTGATCGCATCCAGCTACCTGATGGCGGCACAAAGAAGCTGGGAGATGTGTTCACTGACTACAGAATCCCGGTATTCCTGCGGGACTGCTGGGCTGTAATGGTGGATGGAGACGACCAGCCGGTCTGGTTGCCCGGGCTTGCGGACAGTGCAACGATGCATCGTACAAGCGACAGCAAACAGTACGAGTATATGGTGTTGAGCCCGCTAAAATAGATCCGTGCCGGCATACACGACCAGCGATACCATCGTCGCCCCAGCCACTGTGCCGGGACGCAGCGCCATCGCCATGCTGCGCCTCAGTGGGCCAAAGGCCTTTGACATGCTGCTGGATATCATGCCGGGCACCAACCAGGTTCCGCAGCATCGGCTGAACCTGCTGCAGGAAATCGAAATCAAAGCGCCGGCAGAAGCTGGGCTACCTAACCTTTGCGAGCAGGCGATGGTTTGTTGCCACCACGCCCCGCGCAGCTACACAGGTGACAACCTTGTTGAGATAAGCATGCATGGCAATCCTTTGCTACTTGAGAGGGCAATCACATCCCTGGTACAGTCCGGAGCAAGGCTTGCCGAACCGGGAGAGTTCACATTCCGCGCCTACGTCAACGGCAAGCTGGACCTGATCCAGGCAGAAGCCGTGCATGAACTGATCAATGCCGGAAGCAGTTCTGCCTTGGCACTGGCCCAGACGGCTCTCGGAGGCCTGTCAGGAGCTCGTGTCAGTGTCTGGCAGGAACAGCTCCTCAACATTGTCACGCGAATAGAACTGATACATGACTATGCGTCTGACGACCTCGATGCCAGTGTGCAGGCGGAGGATGTCCTTACTCCAGCAGAACTGGCCCAGTCCTTGCAGAAAATGCTGGGTGAACTGGAATCAGCCCTGGAGGACAGCAGCCGCGGTGGCCTGATCCGGCACGGCCTGAGCCTCGCCATCGTTGGGGCACCGAACGTCGGCAAGAGCACACTGTTCAATGCACTGCTTGGATATGACCGAGCACTGGTGCACCATGCGCCGGGAACCACGCGAGACTATCTCAGCGAGTCAGTCGAATTTGGTGGACTGAGCTTTACACTTATCGACACGGCAGGCCAGCGCAGTGCCAGCGATGACGTTGAAAGTGCCGGGGTGCAACTTGCCCAGGACTGGGCACGCAGTGCTGACATGGTTATATTCGTAAGTTCCGCTGATGAGAACGCAGTGGAACCTCTACAAGCTGACAACCCAAGTGCAGGAAGGCAGGTACTCCATGTACATACCCGCTGTGACATCCTTGATGTCTGGCCAGAAGATGGCAACGGCGTGTTCCACGTGAGTGGTAAAACCGGCCAGGGCATCGAGCAGCTGCGATACCACATCGTCACTTTATGTGGACTTACTGAAGGCAGCGTGCTGGCAGCATTCAACCGCAGGCAGGCCGCACTGATAGATTCCTCAGTGCAGAACCTCAGGCTGGCATTGAAAGCGCTGGAAAACGGTATGCCAATGGACGCAGCCGCGCAGGATATCCACCTGTCCCGGGAATGCCTGCTCGATGTCAACCACAGCTCCAGCCGCCAGGACGTCATAGACCACATCTTCAGCAGCTTCTGCGTGGGCAAGTAAGCATGCAGGATCGCAGCAAGGGCATCATATTCGCCCAGCTCAATGCATTCTGCGCCGGCATGCACTTCGCAGCCGGGGTTCTGCCGCTCTCCCAGATCAGCCGCCAGACTGGCAATGACATTGCGGCCGGCATCGTGATAGCTGCCATGTACTACCTTGTAGCTGCACCCGTAAACACCATGTGGTGGGGGCTGACAAGGCTGAAGTTGATCCCGGTCATTGGTAAGCAGCCTGAACTGCCAGGCAGTGCTCCCGGCCAGAAAGGCGTACTGCTTAGCGCCGTCCACATCCTCTGTTCCGCCCTGGGAATTGCCCTCTTCTGGATGGGCATGCAGCATGCGACAACAGCAATCGCGGCAGTGCTCAGCCGGCTTGAGATCCTGTTCGTGATCGTGATGGGATTCACCCTGCTGCGTGAAAGGTTCAGCCACTGGCAATGGATCGGATTCGCATTGACATTGTGTGGCATCCTGCTGATCCGCCAGGCACCGCTGCACGGTGACATGCGAGGCATTACTATCCTTCTGTGCAGTGCGCTGAGTTTTGCTGTTGCCCTTGTCGCCGGCAAACTGGCAATGCAGCACGTCTCAGTCCAGGCCTTGATGCTGGTTCGTGCCTGGAGCATGGCTGCCCTGCTCTGCCTGGCCTGGCTGATGGTCTGGCCGCAATTGCCGCAGCTTGATGCAAGGGGCCTGATGTGGCTGGTGATCTCAGCCGTGTCCGGTCCGTTCCTTGCGCGCAACAACTACATGCTGGCAGTCAGCTACCTGCCGGCCAGCCAGGTCGTGCTGCTCAACCAGGCGCAGCCAATATATGCAGCACTGCTGGGATTCCTGCTCAATGCCGAAATTCCCGGGTCAATGGTAGTCCTTGGCGGGGCCGCCATCATCCTCGGGAACATCGTGCTGATTGTGGCGAGGGATCGCGGCTCAAACAGCTGATCAGCTGCGGGAGTGCACCCCTGAACCATTGCCATTCATCAGGCTGTGGATCACGCCGATGCTGCCTGTAACGAACAGCAGCGGACAGACAAACAGCGCGAGGATGAAGAAGAACCCCTCCTCCGGTGCGCCGAACCAAGTACCTGCCAGGTAACTAACGACATTGTGGAGCACGATGCAAGCTGGTGTGCCAATCGTCGCCAGCGCAACCATGCACAGGAAGATGTTAAGTGGCTTGTCCTTCAAGCCTGCTCTGAGCACCACCAGTAGCTCAGCCACGCCCAATGCCGCCAGCACGCCAACAGCAGGCAGGAATGCCACACCAAGTGCCTGCTTCAGGCCAGAGCCCTGCACGGGCATGAATGCCCAGATGATCAGCATGCTGTAGATTGCCAGGATCACCCAGAAAAGCCTGAGTGCCACTCCGGTCAACTTATGGGCCTGCAATTCTCCCATCTCTTGTCTCCCCTCGCTGAAATGAGTACCAGCGAGCGTTTTTGTTATCTGCACTACGCCCCAATAATAACATTGTTATTATCGCTCTGCAATAAAAACCCAAGATGAGATTCAATCTCTTGTTTTCGTTGTCTTCCTCTGGCTAGACTTCCGTCGGTTTCTCGCCGTAATTCGCTTCGTACTGCTCCACCCAGTCCTCCGGCGGATTACCGTTGTCTTCCTTGATATGGCACTGCTTGTACTTCTTGCCGCTGCCGCAATAGCACTTCGAGTTGCGGCTGATCTTCGCTGCCGCCCTGCGCGTAGTCTCTACCTTCACCCGTTCGGCCACTGCGGTGCCTCCGCCGCCAGTGCCCGGTTCGACGGGCTTACTCTCGCTGCGGATGTTGTAGGAACTACGAGCCTGCGGCTTCTGTTCCTCGACATTCAGCCTGACAAGGAAGATCTTGCGGATCACGTCCAGCTGGATCGTTTCCTTGAGGTTCTCGAACTCCGCAAAGGCTTCCTGGGCATAGACCACGACAGGATCCTGCTGGCCATAGCCACGCAGTGAAACTCCACTGCGCAGTTCATCCAGCAGGCTCAGGTGGTCGATCCAGTGTTCATCGATAGCCTTCAGCGAGATGACACGCTCTATCTCCCGCATGCTGGCAGCACCGGTATCAAACGCCTTCTCTTCGATTTCCGCATCACTGACATCGGGATTCTGTCGGCGCAGGATGAATTCCCCGATCTCCTTCTGCTTGTCGTCGTAGCGCTTGACGACCATGTCAAACAGCAGGTCCTTGATTTCCTGCGTACTGCGGCCCTTGATGTGCTCAGGCTCCAGGTCATACAGCGGGAAGTTCTGCCTGGCATCCTGGTAGATGCCCGGTTCGTTGATCTCTATGTCACGGCCGTGTGCAGCACTGTTGTCATCCACAACGCGATCCACTGCGGCCTTGATGAATTCAAGGGTCTGGGCCCGCAGGTCGCCGCCGCTGAGAATGCGGTCACGCTCACCGTAGATCACCTGGCGCTGCTTGTTCATCACATCGTCAAATTGCAGGATGTGCTTGCGGGTCTCGAAGTGGCGTCCTTCAACCTTCTTCTGTGCATTCTCGATGGACCGGGTCAGCATGCCGCTCTCGATCGGGACATCCTCCTCAATCTTCAGCATCTCCATCAGCTGTTCAACGCGCTCGCCACCGTACATCTTCATCAGGTCATCCTGCAGCGAGAGGAAGAAGCGCGATTCACCGGCATCACCCTGGCGACCACTGCGGCCGCGCAGCTGGTTGTCAATCCGTCGCGACTCGTGGCGCTCACTGCCGAGCACATACAGGCCACCGGCCTGCTTCACCTTCTCGGCTTCGGCCTCGAACTCCGGCTTGAGCTCCTTTACGATTGCGCGGAACTCATCGTCATGGTCATCCGGGTTCTTGCCTTCCTTCAGCAAGCGCTCGCGGGCCACGAATTCCGGGTTGCCACCGAGCACGATATCGGTTCCACGACCTGCCATGTTGGTGGCGATCGTCACAGCACCGAAGCGCCCGGCCTGGGCCACGATGAAGGCTTCCTGCTCGTGGTACTTCGCGTTCAGCACCTTGCAGGGCACGCCTGCCTTCGTCAGCATGCGTCCGAGGATCTCACTCTTGTCAATCGAGGTCGTTCCGACGAGGATCGGCTGGCCGATTTTGTTTCGTTCCTTCACTTCCTCAACGATCGCGTTGTACTTGGCCGGCACGTTCTTGTAAACGACATCCGGCTGGTCCTTACGGGAAATCGGCTTGTTCGTCGGTACCACGACGACATCCATGCCGTAAATCTTCTTGAACTCCTCTTCCTCGGTCTTGGCCGTACCTGTCATACCGGCCAGCTTGTTATACATGCGGAAGAAGTTCTGCACCGTAATGGTTGCCAGGGTCTGGGATTCCGGTTTAACATCCAGTCCTTCCTTGGCCTCGATTGACTGGTGCAGGCCCTCGCCGAAGCGGCGGCCGTACATCAGGCGTCCGGTGAACTCGTCAACGATCACGATCTGTCCATCCTTGACGATGTAATGGTCGTCGAGGTAGTACAGCGCGTGGGCGCGCATTGCCTGCTGCACGTAGTGCGCGAACTCAGTGTTCACGTAGGCATACAGGTTCTTGCCAGCTTCCGGATCGTGCTCATCCTCCTGCAGCACGTCATCGAGCGCCTTCTCGACCTTGGCCAGTCCCTTCGGGGTCAGGGCAACGGTATGCTGCTTGCGGTCGTATTCAAAGTCCCAGGTCTTGTCCTTGTCCTTGTCGATCTTCTTGGCAAGCTGCTGTTCCCACAGGTCCTTCGGCTTGTCCTCGCCCGTGATCTCCTTGACCTCCAGGCTGCGGATCAGCTTGTCGACACGGCTGTACATGCTCGTGTCCTCATTGCTGGAACCGGAGATGATCAGCGGAGTACGGGCCTCGTCGATCAGGATAGAGTCGCACTCATCGACGATGCCGAAGTTCAGCGTGCCCTGCGTAATCTGCTCACGGTGCACCACCATGTTGTCACGCAGGTAATCGAAGCCGTATTCATTGTTCGTGCCGTACACGACATCGCATCCGTACACATCCTTGCGCGGCTGGCCACGCAGGTCATGCTGCAGCACGCCAACGGACACGCCGAGGTAACGGTAGATCGGTCCCATCCATTCCGCACCGTGGCGCGCAAGGTAGTCGTTGACGGTGATTAGGTGACTGCCCTCCCCTGTCAGTGCATTGAGCACCAGCGCAGGCACAGCGCCAAGGGTCTTTCCCTCACCGGTCTTCTGTTCGGCGATACGGCCCTCATGCAGCGCGATTGCGCCGATCATCTGCACGTCGTAGTTACGCAGGCCGAGCGTCCGGACTGCCGCCTCGCGGGTGATTGCAAACACTTCAGGCAGGTGCTTGCTGAGAATGGTCTCTACCTGCGTTGAAGTCGCGCCGTGCTTTTCCACTTCAGCACGGATTTCCTTGCGGATCGCCGCGATGCGTTCCTTGACGTCCGTTTCGGACATTTGCTGCACACGGGGTTCGAGTTCGTTGATCTTGTCAGCGACCTTGCGCAGTCTTGCGAGGTCGCGCTTGTTTGAGTCAAACAGCTTAGTTAGAAAGTCCATTGCTTCACCTGTTCAGGATTCTTGCATTACGAGAGGCCAGCAGGCCAGGAAGGAATGCGTAATCAATCCTGAGTCAGGGAGCCCGACTGCGTTGCGAAACAGAGGCAAGCAGTCTGCCTGCACTGTCTTGCCGAAGGCTGAAACCAGTCCGCACAGCCGTCCGGCGTCCCGCCAACGGAGCAATAGGGGACAGGCTGTGCGCCGCATAGCGGATCAGCGAATGCAGGTCAACACTGCCCAGCATCCTGAGCTGGGCCCGCAGCAGGGGCTGGACGGCATCTGCCTGGCTCAGCTCCTGGCGCGTGCGGGTGTCAAACACCCGGACGGGCAGCTGCGCAAGCTGGCCCTGCGCCATCAGCGTGGCGCAGATCAGCAGCAGTGCCGTCATGTAGTGGTTCATGGCTTACAGGTAGGTTGTACGCCTATCCGCGCTCGTAAGCGTCAATTTCTTCCTGGACTTCGATGCAGTACCGGGCCCAGGGGATCGCCTGCAGGCGGGCCGGCTGGATGCTCTTGCCCGTCTTCTGGCATATGCCGTAATACCCTTCCTCGATTGCGTTCAATGCATCCTCGATGTCACGCAGGGTCTTCTCCAGGTTACGGATCATCAGCTCGTCCTTCACGAGCTCACTGCTTTCGTTGATGTAGTCGCTGTCGGGATCCCCGGAACTGCGATCATAGCCCTTGTTCTCATCGAGGCTCTTCTTGATCTTCTTCTGCAGTCCCGTGAGCTGCTTGGTCAGCTCAGCTTTCTTATCCTCAAGCAGTTTCTGGTACTTGGGGAGGTCAGCTTCCTTAATGGCCATTCAGTCATCCTCTTGTAGGTTTGAGGTGCCAAATATTACTCGAATACATGCACCACTGCAAGTGTTATGATCAGCGAATGCAGATTATTGTGACCGGCGGGGCCGGCTTCATCGGGTCCAGACTGGTCTCTGCGCTGGAAGCGTTCGATTCAGGACACCGGGTCGTGGTCGTAGATGACTTCAGTTCCGGGGACTTCCGTAACCTGCGCCATTTCAAGGGTGACATCATTTCCCGCCCCTGCGAGGAACTGGACTGGGACCAGCACTTCGGCCGCCAGGAAATCGTCAGCATCTACCATCTCGCCTCCATCACCGACACCACGGTAAGCAACCAGCGCGAAATGGTTGAACGCAACGTGGAATCCTTCCGCCGCATCCTGCGCTTCAGCCAGAGCCGCGGATTCCCCGTAGTTTACGCGAGCAGCGCGGCTACCTATGGGCAGGCTGACGGACTGATGAAGGTCGAGCAGCAGGCAGCACCGGCAAATGTCTACGGCTTCAGCAAGATGATCCTCGACAACCTTGGAGAGGAAGCCCGGGAACTTGGTATGCGCGTTTCCGGAGTGCGCTATTTCAATGTCTATGGACCACATGAGGCACACAAGGGCAAGATGGCCAGCATGGTCTTCCAGCTATATCGCCAGATGAAAGCTGGGCAGCGCCCGCGAGTTTTCGAAACAGGACAGCACCTGCGTGACTTCGTCTATGTGGATGACGTCGTGGCAGGGACGATGCTTGCCGCGACAAGCGAAGCCGGTATCTACAACATCGGTAGCGGTAAGGCCCGCAGCTTCAACGACATCATAGCCATTCTCAATGAATGCCTCGGTACGGATCTTGAGCCGGAGTACATCCCCAATCCATACATTGCGTTCTACCAGAACCATACCGAAGCCGACATCAGCCGCTCGAAGAAGAAACTTGGCTATGAGCCCCAGTACGGGCTCAAGAAAGGCATCCGGGCATACGTGGACTGGCTCAGTAGCAACGACGCAGCCTGATGCCAGCCAGACAGCATTTCACCTCTGGCAACATCTGGGAGCAGCGTGCCGGATTCAGCCGCGCCATCCGTGTAGGGGACACTGTGTACACCGCTGGCACGATCGCTGTCGATAAGGAAGGCAGGACCCAGGGTGCTGGTTGCTACGAGCAGTGCATCTACATTAGCAAGCTGCTAGGCGGCATCCTCGAACAGGCCGGCAGCTCACTACAGAACGTAGTACGGGTGCGCGCTTACCTCGTAAACAAGGAAGATGCATCGGAGTTCACACGATTCCAGCGAGATGTGTTCGGCGATATCAGGCCTGTCGCCACCTGCGTGATTGTCAGCGGCCTGTTTGGCGAGGGAACTGTTGTGGAACTTGAACTGGTGGCAGTGGATCAAGCTCAGGACTGATTTACATCCTCTTCACTATCCACTTCATCCGAAGCAGCCGCATTACCTTCATCAGGGTTGCCAGCATGAGTCAATGCATCCTCTCCGGGAACATCCTCAGATGCATTTCCAGCATCCATGGAAGCCGGATCAATCTCGATAGTGAAGCTCAGGGATGCGTCGTTGCTATCCTTCCAGAAGGCCCGCACCGTGCTTTCCTCGCCGAAGGCGATGAATGCAAGGCGGCTTGGCTTGCTGGCAACTGAGATCTGCGGAGGCGTGACTTCCTCCAGGCTGGCGATTGAAACAGGTGATGGCAGTGCATAGATGTAGGTGACACAGACCATCCCGAGAAGGAGTGATCCCAGGATCCAGGCAAGGAATACTCGTGCCAGTCGCCGCTGCACCCCCTGATTGTAACTGATCCCAGCCAACAGGAAGTTTTCGATATAATCAAGGAACTAAGCGATAGCATGTAGAGGGACAGACATGTTCTACGACAGACGTTCAACGTTATGGGGGAAAGTTGCTTCGTGCCTACTCCCGGTTTTATGTGCCATGCTCCTGGGCAGTTGTGAAAAGCGTGATGAGTATGGAGTGCTGGTAGGTGATTCCGGTCTGAAGCCCGGCATCAACTACATGCAGCCGAATAAATGGGAAATCACCTACCGGTACAAGGTCAAGGAGATCATCCCGACGCGCATTTCCCGCGATAAAAAACCGGCCGCCATTGATTCAGGCACTCCCGTGGTTGGTCCAGGCACTTTTGAGGTCTGGCTGTGTGGCCCGATGGCATGCGACGAGGTGCGTGACGTAAAGCTGACTTATGTGAACCCTGAACCAACGGCCCAGGAATATGATGAGGACCAGGGAATCACTTATCTCTATTATGATTTTGCGCCGGATAACCGCTTGCCTCACAACTTCGCAGTCGAAGCAACCTGGACCTGCTATACCTTCGAGCGCTACACGCACTGGAAGGATATTGAAAAGATGATCAAGCCCTACGACAAGGAAAGCGAACTCTACAAGCGTTATACGCAGGAGGAGTATCCAATCGTCTTTCACAAGGGCCTCAACAAGGACGCGAAGGATCATGTCAACGTATCTGACCCCGATGACATCATTGGAACCTGCCTCAACATTTATAACGACATAGTTGTCAACTACAACTATGACTTCCTGAAGATGGGATATTCACAATATGGTGAAGATGGCCTCCTCCCGACAGACAGAGTATGGATTAACAAACGCGGAGTATGTGACGAGTTTGCCAACATCTTCTGTGCAATGGCCAGGGTCAACGGCATACCAGCACGCCCCTGCGCAGGAATCTCCCATTACCCTAGCGAAGGTGGATCAGCTATTGATTACAATGAAAACGGATCTGACAACTACATTGGCCTTGAACTTGGACAGCATGCATGGGCCGAATTCTACCTTGAGGGAGTAGGCTGGATTCCAGTGGATCCAACCTGGGCAGATGACACGGAGAAGATCCATAAGGTTCTCAGTCCGATGGGTGCCAAGCGTGGAATCACCTATCCGGACTACTATTTCGGAAAGTTGGATCCTTTCCGTATAACCCTCTACAAGGGATGGAACTACCACCTGAAACCACAACCCCGTACTCCCGATGCTGATCCGGTGCAGGACCTCATGATCATGGGCACTGCACGACACAGTAATGTCAAGGACATGGTCTATGGGTTTGACTGGTCAGAGTTGTTGACGCCAGAGGAACTGGCTGCCACCCAGTATATGGGACTTGAAGTTGCCAGCACATCTAACTGGGAAATGAATAACATGGACTATAAGGTCACTCACCTTTCTGAAATGCCAAAGGAAGAGCTTGAACCGATCATCGCGCAAATCAGGGCCGAAGGACACAACTATATCCAGGTACCCCAGTTCCCCTGGGTCAACAGCCGTGAACAGATGACTGACAACAGCTGGTAACGAACGCAGCATGGATGGCCTGTGTTAACATCGCAGAACACGTGGGGAGCCTGACAGGCTGAGAGGGCGCAAGCCGACCCATTGAACCTGATCCGGGTAATGCCGGCGCAGGGATGTGGACCTGCAGCATTCCGCAGGTTTCCCGCGTGCAAGAAGCATCTGGAGCATGCCTTGCAGCACAGTGAACATAAACCGGTCCCCGAAGGCGAGCGCAGCCTGAAGGCTTCCGACCTTTTCTTCATCTGGTTCGGAGCAGCAATTGCCATATCCGAGATCTGGGGCGGAGGCCTGCCGTCCCTGGCTGGAGTCGGCCTGGCTGCCGGGCTCGTGGCAATCCTCATCGGCCGCGTGATCGGCAATGGACTTATGGGAGCAATGGCGGCGATCGGCGCACGCAGCGGCCTTCCCACCATGGTGCTGACCCGTCCGGCCTTCGGCATCCGTGGCAGTATCCTCCCCGCAGCATTCAATGTGATCCAGTTGCTCGGCTGGACCGGCTGGATGCTGTTCGTCGGCTTCCTCTATATGGACAAGCTGGCAGAGTTCACTGGATTGCCAACCAGTGCCGACCTGCCTGCAATGAAGTATGTCTGGATCATCCTGCTTGGAGCACTATGCATGCTCTGGGCAGCGGGTGGCCAGAAGTTCTGGCGCACGGTCCAGTCCATCAGTGCAGTGCTGTTGTTCGTACTTACCCTGGCAATGACCTGGATCGTGCTTCGCAGCAATGCAGCACCAACCCTTGATTTCAGTGGCGCGGGGCCACTGCAGATGCTTGCTGCGGCTGATGTTGTAGTGGCCATGAGCATCTCATGGTTGCCACTCGTCGCTGACTACAGCCGCTTCAGCAATAGCCCGCGAGCCAGTGCCGCGGGTACCTTCTGGGGTTACTTCGTCGGTGGAACATGGATGTACGCGGTCGGACTGCTGGTTGCAAGTTCACATGGCATTACCAGCTTTGATTCAATCACACCTGACGGGCTCGTGATTGAGACCATGGGCAGTGCTGGCCTGGCCTGGGCCCTGGCCGCGATCGTCCTGGTGTTGATCAGCACAGTGACCACCACATTCCTCGACATATACAGCTGCGTTGTCAGCAGCCAGAGCCTGGTGCCATCCATCAGGGACCGCACCGGCAACATCGTCACCGGTGTGCTGGGAATCCTGATCGCGCTGTTCCTGGACACCGCGATCTTCGAACCCTTCCTGCTGGCGATCGGCGCCATCTTCCTGCCCATCTTCGTGATTGTCCTGCTGTGGCACTATCTCCCCCGCACTGCCCAGTTTGATCCGGCAGAGATTGACAACCGGCGAGGTCCCTACTGGTACATGTCGGGCTTCAACCTGCCAGCCCTGCTGGCCTGGATCGTCGGCTTTGTCGTGTATGACTTGGCGCGAGGCTTCGGCAGCATCAGCTACTTTGCCGGATTGCATGGAATCACCATAGAGGGGAATGAACTTGCGATTGGCTCATCCCTGCCCTGCATCCTGGCAACCGCAGCCGCATACATTCTGTTGGTGAAGTTGATGCCGGCCAGCCAGCCGCGGGGACAGTCCGACTAGTCGTCCTTGTTCCCCTTGATGGCCTGGTCATAGGTCAACACTGACAGGAAGGCATCCTGCGGGATGTCCACATTGCCGATCATCTTCATGCGCGCCTTGCCCTTCTTCTGCCGTTCAAGCAGCTTGCGCTTGCGGCTGATGTCGCCGCCGTAACACTTACTGGTAACGTCCTTGCGCAGCGGAGCGATGTTCATGCGGGCAATCATCGTGTTGCCGATCGCAGCCTGCAGGGGAATCTGGAACTGGTGGCGACGGATGGTCTTCTGCAGCTTCTCCACCACCTTGCGGCCCCGGTAGTGGGAATCACTGCGGTGACAGATGAAGGAAAGCGCTTCCGCCTTCTCGCCGTTGACTAGGATGTCAACCTTTACCAGATCAGACTGCTGGTACTCGTCGAAGTGGTATTCGAAGCTGGCCAATCCACGTGAGATTGTCTTCAGGTTGTCATAGAAGTCATACAGGATGTCAGCCAGTGGCAGGCGGAAGCTGAGGTTCATCCGGTCGTTGCCGATGTACTCGCTTCCGAGGAACTCACCGCGCTTCTTCTTCGCCAGCTCGATGATCTGAGAGAAGTACTTGCTGGGGACAATGATCGATGCCTTGACTGTCGGCTCCTCAATATGGTCGATCTTCGTCAGGTCAGGATACTTGCTCGGATTGTCAACCGTAAGCATGTCACCGCTTTTCATGTACACGTGGTACACCACGCTGGGGCTGGTGATCACGAGGTCAATGTCGTATTCGCGCTCCAGCCTCTCCTGCACGATCTCCATGTGCAGCAGGCCGAGGAATCCACAGCGGAAACCGAATCCCAGAGCTTCTGATGACTCCTGCTCGAAGTGCAGTGCCGCATCGTTCAGCTGGAGCTTCTCCAGCGCCTTCTTCAGCTCCTCGACATCCTCAGCCTGAGTCGGGTAGAAGCTGCAGAAAACAAGTGACTGCGCCTCGGCATATCCCTCAATTGGTGCCGAGGCAGGATTGGCTGCGGTAGTAATCGTGTCACCGACCCGGGAATCACCGACACTCTTGATGCCACTCACAACGTAACCAACCTCGCCTGCAGACAGGTCCTTCACTGGCATCATTTCCGGGGAGAAGATGCCAACCTCACCGACTTCATACTTGCGGCCGGTGGACATCATCATCAACTGGTCTCTTGCGGATATCTTCCCGTCGAACACGCGGCAATATGTGACCACACCACGGTACTTGTCGAAATGGCTGTCGAAGATCAATGCCCGGAGTGGAGACTCGCTATCTCCCTTTGGCGGGTCAACGCGCTTGATCACTTCCTCGAGCAGCTCCTGTACACCGTCCCCGGTCTTGCCTGATGCGCGCAGCACATCCTCCGGCTTGCCTCCGATTATCGAGCAGATCTCAGCTGCTACCTCGTCCGGCCGGGCGACCGGCAGGTCAATCTTGTTCAGTACCGGAATAATCTCGAGATCGGCATCCAGCGCAAGGTACAGGTTCGCGAGAGTCTGAGCCTCGATGCCCTGTGCAGCGTCCACCAGCAGGATTGCTCCTTCGCAGGCCTTCAGGCTGCGGGAAACCTCATACGCGAAGTCCACGTGGCCTGGTGTGTCAATCAGGTTCAGTTCGTATGTGTTGCCGTCCCTGCTCAGGAAGTTCAGACGTACGGCCTGCAGCTTGATGGTGATCCCACGCTCCCGCTCGAGATCCATCCGGTCCAGCACCTGGTCCTTCATCTTGCGTTCTTCCACGGCACCACACACGTCGATGAACCGGTCGGCCAGCGTGGACTTGCCGTGGTCGATGTGCGCAATGATACAGAAATTGCGGATGAGTTTTAGGTCGGTCATGGTCGCAGGGATGATATCAAATAATACAGGGATTGCCGCCCTATGGACCAGTGAGCAAGGGTGAATATCATTCCGGGTTGACCTTCTGGCGATTGCGGCGATTTCCTGTTGTGATAGTATGTTAATAGTGGCTTTGGTACTTCTCAGGACAATCTGACTGCACTGGAGGCAAGAATTTGGAGATTACGACAAAGGCACGTAATGCTGAAATCAATGATGACCTTGAGCTCTACGCCAACCGGAAGATAGAGAAACTCTCCAAGTACAACAACCGCCTGCAAAACGCCACCATCGTGTTCGAGGATGGCGCCAGCAAGGACAACACACGCAGCCGCCGGGTTGAGGTGCTGGTTACAGTGCCGGGACAGACCCTCGTCAGCGAGGATGAGGGTGAGAGCTTCTATATCGCCATCGATGGCGCTACCGACAAGATGAAGCGGCAGCTACGCAAGCTCAAGACCAAGCGCATCCAGAAGCACCGTGACGTAGAGAAATTCAGCATTGCTGAATCCGAGGTTGCGGCAGCGGACGAACATGACATCGTGCTGGACGATAGCCATGAGGAAACGGCAAGCGGTAAACGGATTGTGGTCCGTACCTTCCCGCTGAAGCCCATCAGCACCAATGAGGCAGCCCGCATGCTGGAAAGCAACGGCCACAGCTTCCTGGTGTTCATCAATGAACAGGGATCGGCCAACTGCCTATACAAGCGCGAGGATGGCCACTACGGCCTGCTGGCACCGGAGAATACCGTCGACTGACAACTTCCTGCCAAATGAGCGGGACATATCGGATAGCGGATGTATAATCAGCGGATGCTGGTCATCTGCCCCCATTGTCAGGCCGAGAACGAGGACGTAGCCCGCTTCTGCAACCAGTGCGGCAACCCGCTGGGCAACTCCCTGCCGGAAAACCGGCCAGTCGCAGTTGCGACGGAAGTCAAGCTGGAAGGCACACCGGCCAGTGGTGGTTCGATCAACTGGACGGGCCTGATAGTTGTGGCAGTCGCCGTGTTCGCGATCTGGTTCATGGTTGGCAAGAAACCCTCGGCAAGTGAAGGCGGGATGCCCTCCGGTTCCGCTCCGATGATGGAGCAGGTGCTTAAGCAAGTCGCAGACCTGAAGACACGGCTCGCTGATAACCCAGGTGATGTGGACACGATCACCGAGATGTACCAGCTCTATGCGCAGGTCGGCAAGACCGCCGAGGTCACGCCCTACGTTGAGGCTGCACTCGACAACATAGTGGCCAACGAGGATGGCATGAACACCCAGGACCAGGGTGACAAGCTGCTGGCCCTGTTCATAGCCGCATACGAGAACCAGGAGGACGAGCTCTGTCTGAAGATCCTCAAGGAGTACCACAGGACCTTCCCGGAGAACATCAGGATCCTGAAGGTGCTTGGCGACCTTTCCTATGACAGCCGCCAGTGGAACGATGCCATTGACTACTATGGCCAGTACACTGACCAGGCCAGGCTTGAGGATGACCCAGACAACTATCTCAACGCCATGACAGACATGGGTAGCTGCTACATCCAGCTTGCCGGAGATGAGAATCCGGATTCAGACCAGCTTAACAAGGCAATTGAAGTGTTCAAGACCGTGCTGTCGCTGCGAGGTGACTTCTGGCAGGCTCACTTCAACCTTGGGATTGCACACGGCAAGCTTGGTGAACAGGACGAGGCAATCCTTGAGTGGAACTGGTGCAGGGACAACACCGAAAGCGTGATGGAGAAGTGGCGCGCTGAATATGCTGCCGCGGAAATGCTCGGTGAAGAACTGCCGCCGATGCCCAGCAGCCCGCATGGTGAAGGCTTTGGCATGGCCAATCCCCATGGTGAGGGTGGGATGATGAATCCCCACGGTGAAGGCGAAATGATGATGAGCCCTGACTCCGTAGGCACCGCCCCTCCACTGGACGGCGACAACCTGCCTCCGAACCCCCACAGCGAGGAGTTCCTGCAGGAACACCGGGATGAACAGCAATCCGGCGAAGCTAGCGACGGCTAGGATCGAACTGACCTTATAATCTGCGCCATGCAGGTACTAGGTGTTATCCCGGCGCGCTTCGCGTCAACCCGTTTTCCCGGCAAGCCCCTGGCTGAAATTGCCGGCGTCAGCATGGTCCAGCGCGTCTGGGACCAGGTCAGCCGATGCTCCACGCTGACTGATGCTGTGGTTGCCACTGAAGACCAGCGCATCATCGACCATGTGCAGTCATTCGGCGGCAAGGCAATCATGACCAGCGCTGAGCATGCCTCCGGAACTGACCGGATCGGCGAGGTGGCAAACGCCTACCCGCAGATGGACTACCTGCTTAACATCCAGGGCGATGAACCACTGTTGGATCCGCAAGCCATTGATGACCTTGTCCGGGCTACCCTTGAGCATCGCTGGGCAATGAGCACCCTGGTCCACCCGCTGGGTGGCGACCCTGAGCATCCTGATGTCTCCAACCCGAACTGCGTCAAGGCAGTCCGTGCCCTCGACGGGATGGCTCTATATTTCTCACGTTCGCCGATCCCCTATCCGCGTGATGCCCAGTCGGCCAGCTATCTCAAGCATATCGGCATCTACATGTATGACCGGGAAACCCTGGCTCGCCTCTGTGCCCTGCCCCGCACTCCGCTGGAGGCCAGCGAGAGCCTAGAGCAGCTGCGTGCGATGGAGAACGGCATCAGCATCTATTCAGTGGAAACCAGCTACAACCCTGTGGCAGTTGACGTGCCTGAGGATGTCCAGCGTGCAGAGGAGCGATTGAAGTAGGCTGGCAGAGTCTGATTCCCGCATTAAAATATAGATGTGGTTAAGCTAAGCAGCAGGCAGGGCATTGAACGCACCCGGCGTTCCATCAAGGCGCATAGCCGCGGCCACCAGCCGCATATGTTCGCTGTGCTCGAGACGGACCATGCCCCGGTGGATGAATCCGTCCTGCTCGTGCAGGACAGCGAAACGGAACCGAGCAACAAGTTCGAGTTCCGCAGCCTTGTCGAGTTCGAGGAACGCAAGGCCGTGCTTGGGACCATCGCTCCGCGCGCCCAGTCATCCGCGCTGCGCCACAGCAGCATCCAGGTCAAGCGTGGCAGGCTTGGCAACAAGGCTGCAGAGACCCTGCTGATCCTCAACCGCCTGCCGGTCGGACTGCTGGAGAATCCTGGGCCGGTGCTTAAGGGAATGCTCAAGTCCGTCGGACGGGCACTGGACCAGATCAACTGCAATGGCCGTCCGCACAACCTGCACTGGTGGCTGGCAATTGAACTGGCGATGAAGGGCTGGGTTCGCCGCCAGAGCGTTGAGAGCCTGGCAGCGGAGCTAGATTGCAACGTGCCCACCTTCGGCCCTGGCATCATCCCGGCCGATGGACTCTACATCTGGACTGAGTACCTAGACCGCACTATTGACCAGCTCGAACAGCAGCTGGAAAGCCCAAAGAACCGCAATCCCTTCAATGACCGGCTGGTTGCCACCACGATTGCCAACCTGCTCGGCATCCGCGATCCCGGCATCTGTGCAGTGCTTATCGGCAGTTTTGCCCAGCGCCACAACTGTGAAGTGCTGCCGGACGTGCAGGTCCTGTCCTGCAACCTGCCGACCCGCTTCGTCAGTGAACTGGATGACGAGGACCGCGCGATTGGCGATGAGATCGTGGCCCTGTTCGAGAATGGTGAAGGTGTGAGCCGCCATTCGCTGGAACAGAAGTACCCCTCCAGTATGCATGTGATTGCCAACCTGTTCCTCTGCGGCAAGCTGGTTGCCAGCCCTGAGGGCTTCATCTTCACCCGTGAGCAGCTGATCCGCTACCGAGACATCCTGCTGGCCGCTGGGGAGGACCTCTCACGGCCATCTGTCCGTGTGATCAAGGATGAGTGCGGCCTCGGCCGCAGGGCTGCTGAATCCCTGCAGGGCCTGTTCGCCGACCTGTTCCGCGATGGCTACACTCTGCCACCGCAGGAGCATGGGGCGTGAGCAATGCCCCACAACCACTGCTGAAGGTCGAAGGACTTAGCAAGTACTTTCCGATCCGTGCCGGCTCCTTTGGCAGCGGTGGCCAGACAATCCGCGCCGTGCACAACGTCAGCTTCAGCATTGGTCGCCGCCAGACGCTAGGACTCGTCGGGGAAAGCGGCTGCGGTAAGAGCACAACGGCACGGCTGGTCCTGCGCCTGATTGAACCGAGTGAAGGAAGCATCCTGCTTGACGGCGAGGAGCTGATGGAATTCCGTCCGGCGCGGCTCAAGCAGGCCCGCCGCCGGATGCAGATCGTGTTCCAGGATCCAATGGGATCCCTGAACCCACGGCGAACTGTCGGACAGAGCATTGCGGAACCCCTCGAAGTTAATGGCTGGAAGCGCTCCGACATCGTGATCCGGATTGCGGAACTGCTGAAGGACGTGGAATTGCCGGCAAGCTACGCCGAACGTTATCCGCATGAATTCAGCGGTGGCCAGCGCCAGCGCATTGCCATTGCCCGTGCCCTGGCGCTCAAACCGGACCTCGTGATCGCAGACGAACCGGTCAGCGCGCTCGATGCTTCAATCCAGTCCCAGATTCTCAACCTGCTTGAACGCCTCAAGGAAGAGCACGACCTCGCCTATCTATTCATCTCTCATGATCTCTCGGTCGTGCGGCATATCTGTGACAAGGTTGCCGTGATGTACCTCGGAGAGATTGTTGAGGAAGGAGACACGGCTGAGGTCTATGGCAAGCCGGCCCATCCTTATACCCAGGCCCTACTCAAGGCCATCCCGGTGCCCGGCAGCAATCCGCAACCCGTAGAACCACTGGAGGGCAGCCTGCCAAGTGCGATTGACCCTCCGAAGGGCTGCGCTTTCGCCAGCCGCTGTCCACATGTGATGCCGCGCTGCTCAACTGATTCGCCTCCGTCTTACAAAATCAGCGAGCAACACAGCAGCCGCTGCTGGCTAAACGAAACGGGCCAGCGCCCGTCCTGATTGCTGCATGGAAAGACTCCCCCTCCTGCTGCGCTGGTACTGCATCCTGGCAATCATCCTGCTCGCGTGGTACGGCTTCACGGTCAGCTCTCAGGTGCGCTCAATGAAGCAACGCACGGCGGAAATGGTCGTCCAACTGGAAGGCCTGAATTCTGAAGCTGACAAGGCAGAAGATGTCTACAACCAGCTTGAAGGCAAGCAGCGGCGTGAACGCCCTGGATACAGCGGCGAAGAGGCAGTAATGGCCAGCGTTGCAGTGATGGCAGCCAAGGACAAGTTCGAGAAGCTCAGCGCTGATCTGAAGCAACTACAGGAAGAGCACAGCAAGCTGGAGACAGCAGCCTCAGCCCTGCAGCTGCGCATTGTCCCGGTCGTCGCAATTGCCCTGCTCCACCTGTTCGGATTCTTCATGATCCGCGTGGAACAACGCGAAAAGTAGCACAGCTACTGCCCGTTGCGGTCTAGGGCGTCAAGGTTCAGCAGGGTGTTGCCATCCGTCACGACGAGCTGGATATCGTCATTGAGCTTGTCAATCGCCAGCCACTTCAGGTAGTTCGGGTTCTGCACCAGGGCATCATTCAGCACCCTTATCTTCTCGGCCTGCGCCTGGGCCTCGATCAGCACCTGTTGCTTCTCCTGCTCAGCCTTCTCAAGCACGTACTTCATGCGCTCGGCATCCTGTTGCGCCGCCTTCTTCTCATTGATCTTCTCCGTCACGGCATCAGGCAACTTGATGTTGCGCACCAGTACCTCATTAAGCAGCATGTTGTTGTCAGCCAGCACTGAACTCAACCGGTCACCCAGCTCCTGTGTGATTGACTCACGCTCGGTACTGTACGCCGCAGTTGCCTCATGCAGTGCAAACACACTACGGATTGCCTCACGCACGGAAGGACGGATGATCTTCTCGCGATAATTGCTGCCAATGTTGTAATGAAGCTCGTTCAGCTTCTTGTCATCCAGGCTGAAAAGCACGGTCAGGTCAATGTCCATTTCCAGGCCGTCACTTGAACGAACTGTGATCGCATCATCCTGCTGGCGGTCGCCTTCACCCTGGGTGGCGGACATTGTGTATTCCTGGATCTGCACGTTGTAGAGCTTGCGTTCGTAGACGCCCGGCATCACGAGCGTCCAGCCTGGTTCGAGAGGCTGCGCTGTGAACTGCTTGGTGAAGCGGTTGAACAGCACCATCCTGTTTCCGACTTCCACGGTCACGATGCTGTTGCCGACGAATGCCAGCACTACAACCAGCACTACCAGCAGCGACACCATGCTGCGCATACGCGCAAGCTCAGACTTGGTGAAGCCGCCTTCACTCATCCGTTTCGCATAGTTGCCCAGAATGATCGCGCCGATCACGATCGCGATCATCGTAAACAAGGGACCCATGTCTCACCTCTGAGGCTATTGCTAGGGGCTAGGATACCATTGCGACCAAACTGTGCCTGTCGGCTTCGGTCCTACTGTCCTGTCCCACACTCAGGTAATACGCATTTGGGCATCACTCGGGTTCACCTGCATTCATCCTGCACCTGCCAGCCTGCTCCATTATCGCCCTGGCCTGCGCCTGCACACGGTGGAACTTGCGCCTGATGAACACGCTGCCCTCGAAAGTAGTGCGGAATTCTTCATCCTTCATCGAAACAATTCTCGAGGCCCGAGCCTCTCTGATCTCCTTTCGAGGAGCAAACCTGTGGATG
Source organism: Planctomycetales bacterium (assembly GCA_022646745.1). Taxonomy (GTDB): domain Bacteria; phylum 4484-113; class 4484-113; order 4484-113; family JAFGCY01; genus JAHEFU01. The sequence goes on from CP060262.1 coordinate 3,222,676, forward strand.
ATGCTTTGCAGGGGAGAGTAATTGAACGGGCAGACCTGCTGGCAGGTGTCACATCCAAACAGCCACTCCTGCAGGTCCACGCTCCCGTCAACTTCATCCTTGCATTCAGTCGTCAGGTAACTGATGCATCGGTCAGCCTTCAGGATCCCCGGACCGGTCAGGGCATCCTGAGGGCAGGCTGTGACGCACCTGGTGCACGTGCCGCAGCTGTAATCCACCGGGTCGTCAACCGGCAGTTCTGCACTGCTCAGGATGCAGCCGAGGAAGAAGTAACTGCCTATCTCACGATTGACGACGAGGGAGTTGCGACCACGCATGCCGATCCCGGCGGCAACTGCAAATGCCTTTTCAGCCAGCGGAGAACTGTCAACGGTCACACGCCAGCTGTGTCCATCAAGCATCCCGTCCAGCCAGCGCCCCAATTGCTTTAGCCGGGGAGTCAGGACATTGTGGTAGTTGTCACCCCAGGCGTAGCGGGCCACCCTGCCCTCACCATGTTCGGCATAGTCTGCATTGTGGTGGTAATAGCTGGCTGCCAGCACGATCACACTGCGGCATTCCGGCAGCAGGTGACGCGGATCATAGCGCTTGGCCGGATCACGATATAGGTAGTGCATGTCCCCGCCATAACCGCGTTCCAGCCACTTCTCATGGTTGCCAACCTCATTCAGAACCGCTTCAACGGAAGATACCCTCAGCAAGTCAAAGCCGAGCAAAGTGCATTGGTGAGTCAGTTGCTGCTTGAGGCTTACCGCGTCCATGTTCCTGCATCGTCCGGATCAATCCGGACAGTTATCTTCAGCCTTCGCTTTCCGCTTCGCCGGCCGGTGGTGAAACATCCTCATCAGCTTCCTTTGAAGGAGTGTCTGCAACCGGGTTGCCTTCCTCATCCACCACTGTACCCTGGATCACATTAACGTCATTGATGTCATCAACCTCGATGCGCACTTCAGGACCCTTGTCCTTTTCGGGGTCGTAGATGCCCAGTGTGACATCATGCAGATAGTTGTAAATGCGCTCTGCGATCTGCTCGTTGAGCATGGTCTCATCGTTGTCATTCATGCGCATCACGCTGCTGCGCCATTCCTCACCCTTGTAATAGGGCTTCCACTTGTCAGTACCGAAGTCCGCATAGTTGAATGCGTTCGTGAATCCACACTCATGACACCATGTGCAGCGATTGATCGTAAGGTCCCGGTTCGGGATATTGACGCGGATATCCGCCGGCCCTTTGCGTTCAGCCTTGGGGTATGTCAGAACGTCCTTGATCCCGAGGTCACTGTCGTTGCTGAACAGGCGTGCCTTTTCCACGACATACTGCCTTTGTCCAACTGTCGTTTCCCCGGAATCCAGCGGATTACAGGCAGCCAGCAGCAGCAATCCGGCGATTATTCCGAACTTACTAAACTTTTGAGTCTTTCGCACCGTCATAAGCATAACTCCGGATCAGCCTCCTGTGAAACAGGCGGTTGGACGGACTATTTCCAACGAGGAATATAATTGCGCATATGAGCATGCCAAGAACGATCAGTGCGCTGGTACTCAGCATCCTTGCCGGGCTGCTGCTCGGCTTCGGACTTACGACCATCTCGCGCGCTCACACCCTGAACAACCACAACCGCATCGCGGAGGACATCGCCGCACTGATCCCGGGAAATGTCGCCTCGGATGACCATAACGTTGGCTTTCAGATCAACAGTCAGGCCAGTCCTGGCACAGCCCAGTTCAGTGCCCAGTCTACCGTTGGCGTGGGTGGTTCCTTCGTAAGTGATGTATACGACATGGTCAGTCCGGCCGTCGTTCACATCACCAACCGCATTGAGCGCCAGGACTTCTTCTTCGGCCCGATCAACGAGGAAGCCACGGGCAGCGGTGTGATCGTCAGCAAGAGCGGCTATATCCTCACCAATTACCACGTGATCCAGAACGCCACGGATCTGCAGGTCGTGACCAATGATGGCCAGAGCTATAGTGCGGAAATCATTGGCGCGGATGCCGGCACAGATCTGGCCCTGATCAAGGTGAATGCCCAGCATGACCTGCCAGTGGCTAAGCTTGGCGATGACACGAAGCTGCGCGTCGGTGAATGGGTAGTCGCTATTGGTAACCCACGCGGGCTGGACTGGACGGTGACGGTCGGCGTGGTCAGTGCTCTGAACCGTGAAATCACGAACCAGCTCACCAACCAGACGCTCTACAACATGATCCAGACCGATGCCACCATCAACCCCGGCAACAGCGGCGGACCGCTGCTGAATGCCGCTGGCGAAGTAATCGGCATCAATGATGTGATCGTGAGCAACTCGGGCGGCAGTGAGGGTATCGGTCTGGCAATCCCCGTGTCCACCGTCAAGGATGTGCTGGATGACCTGATCACCAATGGCCGCGTGATGCGCCCCTGGCTGGGACTGCGCATCTACCGTGTGGTGAATGAAGCCCTGGCCCGCCAGCACAACCTGCCCGTCACCCATGGCATCATTCCGCGCGAGGTCTATGAGGGCAGCCCGGCCGCCAATGCCGGCATCATCCGCTATTACGTCCAGCGCCGGAGCAAGGAATTCGGCTATGACATCATCTCCGAAGTGGATGGCAAGGAAGTCACCAGCGAACGGCAGATGCTGGACATCATCCGCAACCACGAACCCGGAGAGAAGGTGACACTCACCATCTACCGGGTGATCAACGGCTCATACGAGAAGCTCAACATTGATGTGGTGCTGACCGAACTAGACCCACGGGCCCCGCTGCTCGGCATCGTCTGAGATTTAACCCCGAACTGACCGCTCCTGTACCGGCATCAAACCGGAAGCTGTCTGCGCCTACCTGCTTCACGGTAGAACCTATTACCGGCAGTCAGGCAATGGTTCAGCCTTTGACCAGCCTGCCGATATCTATTTCAGGAATTCAGGGAGCAAGCAAGGGAGCGGCCTTCCCAGATGTCAATTCAGTTCTCAGGACTGGCCAGCGGTACTGACTGGAATTCGGTGATCGACCAGCTCGTTTCACTCGAGCGGCGATCAGTCGAAACACTGCAGAACCAGCGCAGTGACATACTGTTCAAGCAGAGCGCGCTGTCCGATGTCAACAAGCAGCTGCAGTCACTGGACAGGGTGTTCAGCACCCTGCGCTTCGAAAGCACCTGGCTGAGCCGCAGCACAAACAGTTCAGATCCGGCCCGTGTCAGTGGCATTGCGCAAAGTGGAGCCTCCCTCGGTACCTACAATGTTGAGGTCAACCGGCTGGCTACCCCCAGCCGCGCCACTTCAGGACTTGATGACACCCTGTACACCAAGGTTGCCAACCTGTCCCAGACCCAGAACATCGGTATTGCCTCCCTTACTCCGTTTTCGGACTTCCAGCCCACACGGGCACTGAGCACAACACTCATCAAGAACACACTGCAGGCGGGCCAGGCTGGTGCCAGGATCACTGCTGGTGACACCATCAGCATCAACGGCAACCTTAAGGATGGCTCCGCTGTTAGCGGAACATTTACTTTTAATGGCGACGAGACAGATACGCTAGGCAGGCTGGCAATTACAGTAGCGCAGGTGTTCCATGGCGAGATCGCAGGCAGCATCGGCAGCAATGGTGAGCTGACATTTATCGAGACAAATCCCTCAGTCGCAGGCGATGTCACCTTCAATACGCTTGTCACCCCGATCGACCTGACTTTCAACGACACTGATTACTCCGGCAGCACACTCGACTTCGGCATCGGGAACAACGTTGCTGGAGCAGCAGCAACCACCCGCCGCCTTGTCGGCACGCAGGTTTTCACCAGCGCAGGTGTTCTGGAACTATCAGATGCAACGGATCTGGCCAGCCTTGACCAAGTAACCAGTGGCACCCTCAACAACGGTGACAAGATACGAATAACAGGCAAGAACGGCGGTGGTTCAACCATCACGCCAGTGGACTTCACGTATACGGGGGCTGCAGGTGGGCAGACTATCGCCGACCTCGTCTCGGCAATCAGTGGCGCATATGCCGGTGCAACGGCTAGTTACGAGAATGGGCGCATTGTGCTTACTTCCGATACGCCTGGTGCCAACGCAATTGAGCTGAACCTCTCATTTGTGGATACCCTGGGCGCGACTTCCATGTCACTCGGCAGTTTCAGCGTGGCGGAAACCGGCCGTGACAACGGTGCACAGATGATCACCACCGGCAGCTTCACCGTTGAGGGAACCGGTTCACACCTGCTCAGCAACACTGACGGAAAAGCTGGCAGGATCCGCGGCAATGTCTCCATCCTTGACCCGAGCAATACCCTTTCCAGCTATGGCATCACTGACTTCGACCTGTTCACTATTGATGTGGACAATGCATCAGGCGGAATCGATCCGGTAACCATCAAGGGACTCAGTGAATACAGCACGCTGCAGGATTTCGTGGATGCAGTCAACAAGCAAGTGCCGGCGGTTACTGCCCAGCTGATAGATGTTGGAGGCAGCTTCCGCCTAGAAATCGTCGCCAACCAGGGCGGCCGGGACATCCGCCTGTATGACACGGCCGGCGGCATCATGGATCGCCTGATCCAGATCGGTGCCACTGACCTCGACAGCAGCAGCAATGACCTGTCCATCACCTTCGGAAGCACGACTGCCACGAATGACTACACGATGGTTGACTGGTTCACGCCCGACAACGGCGGCCCGATGCAGCGCCGTGTGATCACCGGTGACGAAGGTGGACCGGTGCTGGACCTGATCGGTGGAGTGGCCCTGAATGACGGCGGCGGCGGATTCAACCCCGGCGTGGCGACTGTCCGCACAGGAAATAGCTCTGAGCTGAACACCCAGGTTGCCTCCAGCACATACATCTTCGGCAGCCGCAACATTGGCGTGAATCCGCCCACCAAGATCCCGTTCATTGACCCGACTGTCACTCTTGCCCAGGCCGGGTTTGCCATCACTCCTGAAAATGCCGACACGAATCCGCTGTTCCACACTAACGGATTCTTCACCATCAATGGAGTGGCAATCAACATCGGAGACGTCAATTCAACGACGATCAACGATGTCCTGGGCAAGATAAACTCTAGCGGAGCCGGAGTCACGGCCTATTTCGATTCCGCCAATTCCCGCTTCTACCTCAAGAACAACAGCACCGGGTCTGCCGGCATCAGCCTCGGCGGCAACGGAGATACCAGCAACTTCCTCACGATTGCAGGCCTGACGCAGGCAGCCGGCGGTATCAGTATCCAGGGCCGGTCAAAGGGAACTGTGGACACAGGCCTGCCGCTTGCCCAGAGCGGCATGTCCCAGCAGGTGTCGAGCGGGGTCTTCACCATCAATGGAGTACGCATCACCGTGGACGCCGGCGTGGACAGCCTGACCGACCTGATGAACAAGATCAACAACAGCGGTGCCGGTGTCAAGGCCAGCTATGACCCGACCGCTGACAAGCTGACCCTGACCCAGGTGCTCAACGAGGATGTCACGTCAGTTCAGATCAGCCTCGGTGATCCGTCGGATACAAGCAACTTCCTCGAGGCAGCAAACCTCACCCTGGATACGACTGCAGTGTCCCAGGTTGGCAGCATCCGGCTGACCAGTTCCTTCAGTGTGAACGGCATCAACTACATCCGCAAGAGCAATGAGGTCTCAGATGTGGTTGACAAGGTTGCGCTGAACCTCAATGGTGTGACAACCGGTCCTGTCAGCATCTCGGTCGAGCAGGACAATGACCGGATGTCCAGTGCGATCCTCGACTTCATCGTTGAGTGGAACACCACGATGGAACGCATCAACACGAAGCCTCTCTCCAAGGAGGAGAAGAAGGGGGTGAAGGCGCTGACGGATGAGGATGCACAGGGCATGACCATCCAGGAAATCGATGAGTATCTCAACAACCGCCAGAGCCTGATGCTGCGAGATTTCACCGCCAACGATTCATCGGTGCGCCAGATCAGCCGCCGGATGCAGAACCTGGTGATGGGCGTCGTCAACAATGATGGCTCATTCGGCAGCCTCAGCGCCATCGGTATAAGCACAGCGGAAATTGGCGCCGGCGCTGAAGCGGCCACGGTATCCCAGTCCAGGCTGCTTGCCCCGACCAGTGACCGCGAGCAGCTTAAGTTGCTGATGGAGAGCAATGCGGAACTGCAGGATGCCATTGCCAACCACAGCGAGGATCTCTACGAGCTGTTTGCCGCTGCCCTGCAGAGCCTGGTGCAGGTAACCGGCAGCAAGAACCTCAGTGGCGGAATCACGGTTTCGCAGCAGCTCCAGTTCGAGATTTCCAACGGAAAGGGAGCAGCGACCGTAAATTTCACGCCCGGCAGCTACAGCCAGAACCAGGTCCTCAACCGCATCAACCAGGCACTGAGTACCGCAGGCCTGCAGGGGAGCATGCTGGCTTACTACGACAGCCAGAGCCAATTGAACATCCGCAGCGCCAGTACAACCGAAGCAGCCCAACTTCGCCTGCGCGAACTCTCCCCAGGAGCGGACAGCATCCTGACTGCCTTTGGCTGGACTGCAGGAACCCTACTTGGTGAGGATCCTGATATCAGCGGTGGTATTGCAATGCGCAGCAGGAGCTATATCGACGGAATCACCGGTGTAGGCGGAATAGTATTTGAGCGCATCAAGCAGAACGGTTCATTTGACCGCCAGGTCAGTGGACTGGATGATGCGATAGAACAGGCCCAGCTGCACGTCAGCAACTATGAAACCCGCTTGCGCAACAAGTTCTCCCGGCTTGAGGTGAACCTCTCCCAGCTGCAGAGCCAGCAACAGGCACTGGAAGGACAGATTACAGCACTTAATGCGGCCACAAACGGTAACAAGAAGTAATCCCAGCAGTTTGATGCTTGACGCTGTTACCCCAGGCAGCATGTGGTAGTCCTGCTGGGATGGTATAATTCGTCTTCCCCATGGCTGGGTAGCTCAGCTGGTCTAGAGCGCGCGGCTCATAACCGCGAGGTCGAGGGTTCGAGTCCCTCCCCAGCTAGTTTATAGCTTTTCCATATCCCTATGCTGGATGCTGATCCGGCGACCATCCCCCTTCAGGTTCTCAGCCAGGTGGTTCACTATGCTCACGCTGCGATGCTTGCCGCCCGTGCAGCCGATTGCGACCACCAGATTGTACTTATGTACATCGGGGTAACGCGGGATCACGTGTTCCATCATCTCCTTGATCTGGCCAGCAAGCTGGACCGCCTGGTCGTGCTGCATCACGTATTCGAATACTGGCTTGTCGTTACCTGTCAAGTTGCGCAGGCCGGCAACGTAGAAGGGATTCGGGATGATCCGGGTATCGAATACGAAGTCTGCATCAGGAGGCACGCCGTACTTGAAGCCGAAGGAAATCAGGGTCACGATGAAGCGCTTGCCTTCGCTATCCTCTGAATACATCGCCAGAACCCTGTTGCGCAACTGAGAGGGAGACAGGCTGGAAGTGTCAATGGTCACTGTTGCCAACTGCTTAAGGGCATCCAGCTTCTGGCGCTCCATGGCAATTGCCTTCTCGATGCCTGATTCAGCACCCAGCGGAGGCACCCTGCGTGCCTCCTTGAAGCGGTTGACAAGCACATCATCATCGCAGTCAATGTAGATGATGTCCAGCGGCCGGTCATCAGCACTGAGCTTCTCGACCACCTCACTGACATCATCAAACATGGTGCCACTGCGCACATCACAGACGATCGCAATGCCCTGCAGTCCAGCCTGTGCCTGCTCGCTGAGCAGCAGCAGCATTTCAATCAGGCGCGGTGGAATGTTGTCCAGGCAGAAGTAGCCCAGGTCCTCGAAGCATCGCAATGCTGTACTTTTCCCGGCACCGGACATTCCGGTGACAATCACTAGCCTGGCCTTGGCTTCATCCATCTGCGGATTATACACAGCCGCCGTGTTGTTCTAGAATAGATCGGCAGTATTCTCAATTAGACTTGCTTGACTGACACATTCAGGCAACCAAACATCATTCACTATGTCCAGCAATCCGCTATCATCCAGCTCGAACGGCTAACCGGTCCCGCTAATATTAATAATATGAAGATTTTGGGCCGGCCAAACAGCTTGACATTTACCTGTATTGTGGAATAATAACTCCAGACGGGTGTCTCATTATGACCCATAGGTTCAAAGGTCGAGGGACACGACGAAGGGGCTTGAGAACTCGTCTCCAAACCAGCTTATCCCCTTACTGTCCCCCCCTTGGAGGCCGACGCAGATCGGCCTCCTTTTTATTTTCTTTCGATGGATTCCAGCATTGAATGCAGAATATCGTCGGGATCATAAATCACCTTCATCCCATTTCTGGCAACCGAAGCGCTGCCAGGATCAACCGGAAGCCCGGCCCAGCTGACTGAGGCAATTCCGAATTCGACCTCAAATCCGGACTCGTAGTGTGCACGAAGCGATACAAGCTGCCCGTACTCCTCACGCGAGATATGGGATGTTTCCCCCGCAACAAAGATCCATTCCCGGGCCTGTAGCAATGCCTGTGGTTCGATACAGAGGATTACAAGATCGACATCTGAGTCTGGCCGTGCTTCGCCACGTGCATGCGACCCTACAATGGCAATCGCCCTGACATTCAAATCCAGGCGCAGTACTTGCAGTACCCTATCCAGCCTGGCCCATTTATCGAGCAATTCAGTGAGCCGGGGCAGGCTCGGATGCGTGATCAGCAGGGGCTTCCGGCATTGCCATGTCCTTGCTGTGCTGGATCCTGCTCCAGTATTCATCGAAGTTGAACTTCGGCGAATTCTCCGCATCATGGCACTTCTTGCAGGTTTCCGAGCTGCCGCGCATGATGCCTAACTCGTTGCGCCCATCCGCTTCCAGCTGGCCAGGCGGGATCTGCTCATCGCTGATGCTGTCATCACTCTTGCCACTGAGCCGAACGGTCATCAGGGTTACGTGGAACTCAGCCGGCCCATGGCAGGATTCACAGCTGACCATTGCCAGCTCTTCCGGCTTGTCAATCTTGTTCCAGCCGCCGTTGGGCGAGATGTACTCAGTAACATGGCAACTCAGGCACTTGCTGTCCTTGTCCGCATGCTTTCGCTCAGGATCCGTTGCCGCCACTTCCTCAAGGGTCTTGAATGCCAGCTGGTGCTTAGTACCCAGCATGTTCTGGTAGATGTTGCCATGGCAGGTGTTGCAGGTTGCCTGGCCCATGATCCGCGGGCGCGCAGCCACTTTCTGGTTGTTGATCTTCTCGTTCTCGTACTTTTCGATCTCCGGATAGATCTCCTCGATCAGCCCGAGCACGGTTTCGTCGCCCTTGATCTTGCTGCCCACTGCCAGCTGCCTTGCTGTAACGGTTCGTTCATCATCTGCCGAATCCGGGAAGTTGACAACGATCTCCACTAGGTCACGGGCCTTCAGGATCGGCCCACGGACGAAGTACGGCCAGGTGACACCATCACTGCCGGGCTTCTGGTTAGGGTTGCCCTGCTGGAATCCGATGACAAGGTCCAGTCCTTCAATATCGGCAATCTGCTTGGGGTCAGCAATCGCTTCTGCACCGTCTCCCAGCGTGAAGATCCAGAAGTCCGCCTCGCGCTGGTGCTGCTCGATCACCTGCTGCACCGCCTTGTCCATCGGCATGACCTTGAAGCCGTAGATATCCTCCACCTTGTTTCCGTCAATCGTCTCCAGCGTTACCCCTAGATCAATGGCATGGATCACTCCAACCTTGAACCCTTCCGCCAACTCAATGATCCGGTACTTGCTGATCAGTTCATTCAGTTCACGGCTGCAGTCCTCACCCTGGGTCGGTTTGCCGAAGTGCAGGTTTACGGCCGTCAACGGCAGGCTGCCTTCACCACCTAGTTCCTGGGCCTGCTTGAGGTAGTCCAGCAGGTCCTGCTGGCCGAATTCGAGGTCGGCCTTGCCCAGGCCGACCATTCCATATCCGTTCTGCGCCATGCTCTTGAGCACCTGGCGGCTGTATAGCCTGTCAATGAACTCCGTGCCCCCCACGGAGCTGCCCAGATCCAGCACAAGCACGTCACTGGGTCGACCCTTGTCTGAGGGCTTAGACTTGAGTGCTTCCTCACGCTGCTCCTTCAGCACACGTGCACGCCGCAGCTCCCCGCCATACTGGCCCGTAGCACAGCCACAGTTGCGCAGGTAGCCCATCGTGTTTCCACTGACGAGGATCGTCAGCCGGGCAGGCTCCTTGGCCTTCTGGCCGCCATTGCATGCAGCTGCAAGGATCAGCAGCATCAGGACGGGGATCAGTCTGGCATCAAATCGCATCGGCTCACAGCTCCACTGGTATGGGACGTCCTATTTTAATCCCTTGTTTGGATGGCTCCGAACGAAGGGCTATCAGCTCAACACCTGCAGTATGGGCCTGGCGCAGGGCCCTGCCATAGGCTGGATCAATGTGGTCAGCGGGTTGGAAGAGTTCGCAGTCCTTGCGCTGGATGAAGTAGAGCTGCACTGCGCGTTCGCCCTGCTCCACCACCCTGGCCAGCTCCATCAGGTGCTTGGTCCCGCGCGCGGTCACGGCATCCGGGAACATTGCGACATTCCCGTTTACCAGGGTTGTGGCCTTTACCTCCACCCAGCAGCGCTGCAACATGTCCTTTTCATGCACCCTGCACAGCAGGTCTATCCTGCTGCCGGTGCCGTAGGGTACTTCAGTAATGTACTCACGATATCCGGAAAGGGCTTCTATCTTCTGTGCCCGAGCTGCTTCCGCTACCATACGGTTTGGCAGGCCAGTGTCAACGCAGATCCAGTTACGGCCCGGTCTAACCATGAACAGGCTGTGGCGGAACTGGCGTTTCCCTTCGCCATGATCGAGCAGCAGGCAGGGGCTTTCCTCACGTATGCAGCCCAGCAGGCTGCCCGTATTGGGCACATGCACAGTCTGCTCTGTGCCATCCGGCATCCGCACATCGGCGAGGAATCGCTTGTAGCGGCGCAGCAGGGTTGCCTCAATCAGACCGTTAGCTTTCACCGGCCAATTATGGCAGCAGTCCGCTCAGGCGTGCTTGAGCAGGCACATCTCCAGGTTGGGCATCACGCGCGACAGGCAGCGATCCCAACGGAACTGATCCTGCAACCTGGCTGAGGCAAGCAATGCAGCCTGCTTCGAGGCAGACGGATCAGCGATGCATGACTTTATGAGCTCCGGCAGTACTTCCCCGCTGTCGTACATCAAGTCCGCGGCCTCCGGTCCAAGCAGCGCTAGTACATCGTCATTGCGGGGTGTAAGCAGAACGCATCCTGTTGCCAGGCAGTCACTCACACGGTTGCTCAGGTAGTCGGAGAATTGCCCGCTGTGCATCGGGATATCCAATGACACGAGGCTGTTGTTGTAAACGGTGTTTGTTTCCTGCAGGTAGTTGCTTGGTCCCCGGTAGACATCTGATAGTTCAGAATCCTGCCAGTTTGGATCCCCGAACACGGCAAGCTTTACTCCGCTGCTCTTGACGGCGTTCAGTACCCGCTCACGATTGACGGAATAGTTGCCGACAAAGCTCACGTCAAAGCCGGTTGTCAGCCGTTCGTCATCACGCTGTGGGAAGGGGGCATTATCTGGAGCCGAATGTGCAGGGTGGAAGATCCTGGTGGATGTCCCCAGCGGAGCATGGACTACTCGTCTGTAACCGCGCTGTTCCAGCAGGCTGCACATCTTGCGGGATGAGCAGACCATGTGGGTGTATTCCCAATTCGCGGCTCCGATGTCATCCAGCTTCTCCAGCACGCGCGGGTCGCGCGCATTGAGGAACAGCAGGTTCGGGATGGAGCATTCCTCCATCAGGTGGTGTAACTCATGTATGCTGCCATCCTCCAGGATGGCGGACAGGCCGATGGATATCCCGAAGTCGATATTGTGCTTGCGGAACAGGTCATTAACGTAGAACTGGAAGATCTCGTAACTGCCGTGGCTGACGTACCTGGTGTGCTTGTACATGTCACGGATAGCTTCCATGCTCAGCACCACGGGCACTTCCTCGAGCTGCTGCAGTCCATCCATGATCGGCAGCATCATCTCCGGATGCAGGTCCCGGCTGCTGTCCGGGATCAGAACGTTGTATCCACCCAAGAACTACTCCCCGGCAGGCTGAGTGCCGTTTCCATTGCTGCTGATGCCGGCAGTGAACTGGTGCAGGCTGGCATTCTCCATTTCATTTTCGTCATGGTCCTCGGCTGCATACTCAGCCATCTTCTGCTTTTCCAAGGCAGCGGACTTCACTTCCTCATGGTGCGAGCGCATGTCGCTCGTAACGACCTCACCAACAATCACACCATCAAGCTTTGCCCCGTCCATGTTGACTGCTTCAAGGTTGACATTCTCAAGCTTCGAGCGCGTCAGGTCGGCATTGCGCATGTCCGTGTCCTCGAAGAAGGCGTTGCTCATGTCGCATTCGGAAAGATCGCTGCCCTGCAGGTTCGTGCCATACATCACGGAGTAGGTGAGATCGGAATGTGAGATGTCTATCCCGGACATCTCGGCCCCGCTGAGCGCTGCCAGTCGGAAGTAACAGTTGCCAAGGTATGCCCCACTGAAATCGCAGTTGCGCAGGTCAGCCTTGGTCCAGAAGGCTCGCTTCGCATGCACTGCCCTGAAGGAAACACCTTCCGCCTCCGCGGCACTGAAGTCAGCTCCGTCGAGAACCGCTTCATCGAAGGTGGAGTTATACAGTTTCTGCAATAGCAGGCTGGTAGTTGTCAGGTTAGCGCCGGAGAAGTCGCATTTCACTGCCTCCCCCTTGCTCATGTTGCTCAGGTGAAGGTTGGCCTTGCGGAAGTTGCATGCCCGGAATCTCGTCATCCTCAGCAGGCAATCGGACACATCCGCCCCCTCCAGGTTGCAGCCGAATACTTCGCACTGCGAAAAATCGATGCGAGACAGGTCCAGTCCAGACAAGTCCACCTGGTTGAAGCGCTTGCCATTGATGACGATGCGTGCATCGGATTCCTCAAAGTGCTGTGCACGCGCGGATTTGTACCCCTCGCGGTCATTGCACAGAAGTTCATGCCAGTCAATCTTGCTCATAACTCCTCCGTGACCTGTTCATCGGAGCGAATCCATGCGCACTTCAGCGCGGAGTTACCATCGGAGGTGAATTACTGGTGAATCAGCACTGGCGCGAGATAAATTGTGAATGCCAGTCATATAATCCGTGCAGTGAAATACACCCCCGGCTACGAATGGTTCATCACCCCGCACTGGCTGCGTCGCTTCGGGCCGCTCAGGCTAGTTGACGGCTCTCTGTTGGATCGGATCGGCCTGCATTTCTACACGCTGTATGCCGTTCTCGGCGGGGTGATGTCAGGCACCTTCACCCTCAACAGTTTCGTACTCAAGGAAGCCCTGCACGGAACCACATTCCAGGTGGCACTGATTTCCATGCTCGGCAGTGTCTGCCTGCTACTGGGGATCTTTGGCTCGGAGCTTGTTGACGGGCGTGACAAGCGGCCGTTTATCTTCTGGATGGGACTGATCAGTCGCGGTTCCTTCGTGCTGTACCTATTCGTCTGGGATGCCTGGAGCTTTATCGGAGTTTCAGCGCTGTTCTTCGTCAGCAATGCGTTGCTGATGCCGGCAGTATTCGCAATGTGGCAGGCCAACGTCAGTTCAGCCTCGCGCAGCAGGTTATGGGGCCTGACAGTGACGGTATCAACTATTGTCAGCATGGCCTGTGCCGCCGGTACCGGCTATATCCTTGACTTCAACCAGTTCAATTTCCGCTGGCTGTTCGCTGTCAGTGGTCTGGTTGGGCTGCTTGGCACTCTTATCCTTGCTCAGAGTCCACTGCGCGGCAAGTACAAACTCAATACGGAACTTCCCGCACTAAACTTTCGCAAACTGTTGATAGAACCTATCAATGGCTTTGTCGCACTGTTGAAGCGTGACAAACCATTCCTACATTTCGAGGCAGCATTCTTCTTGTATGGTTCAGCGCTGATGCTCATGTTTCCGGTGATGCCCTTCTACCTGAAGGACGTGATTGGAATGAGCTACGCTGAGATTGGCATTGCCCAGGGCCCACTTGCCATGGCCGGCGTGATAATGCTTTCGCCGGTATGGGGAAAATTCATGGATGGACGGGGACCGGCAGCTCTTTGCAGTGTGATCTTTACCATCTTATCGATCTTCCCGCTTAGCCTGATGCTTGGGCTGCGGGGTTATGACCACGGTTCCCTGATCCTGATCGTGTACTGTGCCTACCTCGTATTCGGCATCGGCATGAGCGGTATCAACGTTGCCTGGAGCCTCGCTCCTGTCACCTTTGCACGGGGTGCAGATGCCAGTCCCTATAGCGGCGCGCATGTCACCATTACCGGAATCCGTGGGGCGATTGCACCGCTGATGGGTGCATTGCTGATGAACATCAGCTATGAGTTCGTGTTCTACTGCAGCGCTTCATTGTTCCTGCTTGGCGCTGTTGGCATGGTGCTGCACCGCCGCCATTACCGTTACGAGGCGGAAACCTCCTGAGTTACAGCCCCCGCAGGTATGCCATCAGGTCCTGTACTTCCTTGGCCTTTTCGTTTGCACGTCGCAGCGCCATGCGGTCAGGATTGGTCATGCAGACCATAGCCTGCTCATAGAGCGCATCCTCTGTGGTGAGCGGATCACTCTTGAACTTCTTCTTCAGGTTCTTCAGGATCACCTTGTTGTCAGGATCATAATCCTTCATTGTAATCTTCTCGGATGTGGGCTTGTAAGCCGGGTCATGGCACATCGCACAGGCCTTGTTCTCCAGCGGTGTCCAGGCATGGTTGTCAGCAAACACAACGGCACCACGGTCGAAGGCTTCCTGATCGAAACCCCGGTTCTGGAAAGACTGGATGCCACCCGTGATCTGTTTCCAGAACACGGCGATGATTATCACGAACACCACAAGGATGATCCAGCCATAGTCTGCTTTCATGTCAGTCTCCGTCCTTAAGTTCGGTGGCACCGAACAATTCCATTGCATCCTCAGCGCTCAGGACGTCCTTTCCCCTAGCTGCTCCTGCATTCCCGGATGCTTGCGGCTCGATTGTAGCACCGCCGTTGGCTGAAGCCCCCTGCAGCTCAACCGGCTCAGCTTCACCGGCAATGCTGACAGCTACTCCACTGCCATTCCCATAGGCTGAACGGGCTGCCTGCACCAGTGCATCTCGATGCTCGGGCTGCAGCGCATAGCGTACAGCCATCCTGCCCGGTCCATTGTCCTCGAATTCCAGCAGCAGCCTGTTATCCTGGAAGTGCGGCCGCACGCCAACCCTCACCAGTGCAAAACTCGTAAGGCTGCTTGACTCCAGTGCCGCCAGCATTGCTGACCATTGCGCATCATTTTCCATGCTGAACACGGGATCAGGTTCCCGCTGGCGTGCATGCTCCTGCAGGGGGGGCTGCTGAACTGCAGGTGAGAGTTCAGGTGCATCATGCTTAATTTTCGGTTCTGCAACGCGCCCAGTCGGCGCGTCCTGCTTGCGGCGCTCAGGCCTGGCTTCTGTTTGTACCTGTCTGGCAACCGGTGCCTGCACCCTTTCTCCAGCCTGCATCAGGTCATGGCAACGCAGCAGGCTCAGCTCAACCAGCAGTGCAGGGAAACTCTCATGCTTCAGCAGGTTAAGCGCTTCCCACATTACTGCCAGGCACTCGCGCATACGCGGATCAGGATTGGCAATGTAGTCCTGCTTGATGGTTTCGCTCAGCTGTACGAGGAAACGGCCGGCATCAGCCCCCTGCTCAACGAGCCCTCCCCAGATTTCCAGCAGTTCCTCACGTCCGCCCTCCCTGATGAGGGACAGCACCTTGCCCGGCAGTTCCGGGTTGCCAAGCTGGAACAGTTCCTGCGCGGCTTGCTCGGTGATCTCATCCTCACAGTAGACGGTCAGCTGGTCCAGCAGACTGATTGCATCGCGCGCACTGCCCTCCGCCAGCCGCGATAACAGCATGCCGGCTGCGTGGTCCATCCGGAAGCCTTCCTCGCCGGCAATCCAGACCAGGTGATTTGCCAGGTCATCCAGTGGAATGCGCTGGAAATCAAACCTGATACAACGCGAGAGGATCGTGATCGGCAGCTTGTGCGGCTCAGTCGTGGCGAACAGGAACTTCACATGAGAAGGCGGTTCCTCAAGGGTTTTCAGCAGGGCATTGAATCCCTGCGCCGTGACCATGTGGACCTCATCGATGATGTAGATCTTGAAAGGGAACTCGATCGGGGCATAGCCAACCTTGTCCCGCAGGTCACGGATATCCTCAACCTTGTTGCGGCTTGCGGCATCAATCTCGATCACATCAACCGCGTTGCCATTTGCTATCGCTTCGCAGTTCGTGCACTTACCGCAGCAGTCCCCGTCCTGGGGGTCGAGACAGCAAAGCGCCTTGGCAAAGATGCGGGCGACACTGGTTTTCCCGGTGCCGCGCGGCCCGCAGAACAGGTAGGCGTGGCTCAGGCGGCCTCGCCGGATCGCATTTCGCAGGATGGTCGTGACGGATCCCTGCCCGACCAGTTCAGCGAATCGCTGGCTCCTGTATTTCCTGTATAGAGTCTGGGACATCTGTAGCGGGCCTATTATAAAGCGCCGATCTGCCTCGCTGGACTGCTACAATTCCGTTCGTGCGCCTTCCATCGATCTGCCTGTTGTCCAGTTTGCTGCTGTTGCTGCCCCTTTACGGCAGTGCCCAGGATGATGCTGGACAGGCTGAGGTCATTGACCAGGGCACGGTTGAGTTGTTGTCTGATTCACCCCAGCCCGGCGAGCTTGTCCGTATCAGGCTCAGGAATTCCGCCCTGGATTACGTGCTGGATAATCCCAGCGCGTGGTCGGTAAAGGCCAGCGGAATCACAGTCCCGTCAATCATGCAGATAGCAGATGGAGGCCTGCCCCAGGCTGAATCGGAACTGCAGGTGATAGACCCCGGCCAGCCACAGACCAAGGACCGCGTGGTGCTGATCGACCGCGGAGAATCACCGCGCGAGAACGACTTCCTTGAACTCAGCTTCAGTGCCACCAGCGTCCTCACTAGCGTGCTGCCTGAAGCTGGCCCCACACGTTCTGACTTCAGCCAGAAGGGAAAGGAACAGCTGGTCTTTCAGGAAGTGACGGCCGATGGAGTACTTCGCATTTCTGACATTGACTTCAAGCCACTCGAACTCAATCGTTACATCAGGCTGACAATCCGCAATGGTGCAGACTGCGCTATCTCAGAAGTCAAGGTTGGCAATCGCACGGAAATGCCGGAGTTGCATGAAGTACCGGTGGCAATCGGTTCAATGCGCACCATTCCCGCCGGAGGAGGCAGCGTCTGGCCCCTCGTGTTGTCAACGAACCGCATGCCGCTGCGCAAACTGAAGATCGTGACTGACAACCCTGGCATGTACAGGCGGCTGCGCTTCGTGCGCATGGATGACCAGCAGCATGAACTCTACAAGGAAGCAGAAATCGTGTATGCCGACAGCCTGAAGGCCAATGGGATTACCCGCACGAATAACTACGTTGAACTCAGTGGTGGAATGGGTGGACAGCAGCCCGCCCTGATAGTCGAAGACGGCAGTGGTGTGGTATTGCCGCTGAAGAGCGTACAGGCCTACGCAGCTGAAGTGTACATCTGCTTTGCCTGGCCGGATTCAGGCAATCCGGTGCTCAGTCCGCTTTCTCCGGAGAGTGCTCCGGAGGAAGATCTCGTCAGCGGCTCGCAGCTCGTGGGCACCTTCAGCACGATCAGTGCCGCAGCAGCAGTGCGCCCATCAGATGCAAATGAGGAGGATGGCGCCAGTACCAAGTCCGGCGAAGACAAGGGTTTTCTTGGTGAGCTGGACCTGCAGAAGTACCTTCCTAAGTTCGAAATCGGCTACAAGATCCTCCTGCCGCTGGCGCTCCTTCTTGCAATTGCGGGCCTGGCAGCACTGATCAGTGCCCGATCCCGGGATTTCAGGGGGTAGGATCAAGATCGCGCGGATTCTGGATGGCAATCACCTTGAAGTCGCCGTGCATGATCTCTGACCAGCTTTTCTTCGTTGTCTTTAGGATGGCCAGGCTGCAGGTCTTGAGCACAGTGTCATAGCTATCCGTCAACTCATCTACAAGATTTTCAAGCGCAGGATTGTGACCCACGAGCAGGACCGTATCATAGCTGTCGTCGAGAGCCATGATCATGTCCAACATGTCCGCAGAGTATGCGCCATACATGTGCTCGTTCTCATCCATCTCAGGATTGCCGCAGCGACTGGCAACATTTCGTGCAGTTCCCAGCGCACGTGCTGCA
Source organism: Planctomycetales bacterium (assembly GCA_022646745.1). Lineage (GTDB taxonomy): Bacteria > 4484-113 > 4484-113 > 4484-113 > JAFGCY01 > JAHEFU01. The sequence continues at coordinate 3,240,862 of CP060262.1, forward strand.
ATGCTGCTGATGATCAGGTCCGGCTTCATTCCCTTCCGTGAGATGAAATCTCCCATGACCAGCGAGTTGCTCTCACCGCGCTCGGTGAGCACCCTGTCGAAATCAGCCTTATCCACGCTCTCAGCCGGCTCAGCCTTGCCGTGCCTGAGAACGAGCAACGTCTTTGCCATCAATCACCTCTCATTCCTTCCACCGTACGGCGGCACTCGGTCTCCTTTAGAATAGTCAGCGTGTTGGTCGCCTATCTAGCGATTTTAGCATTCTACGGATGGCTGATGATCAGCCGCCGCTTGACCGCCACGATCGCCATCCCACTGTGTGCCTTCAGCATCGCCATGCTGGCGATGATACCTGTTGCCGCTTCCGGCGGTCTACTGTCCTACGGGAACGCAATCCTCAGGGAAGTGCTCCAGCCCGGCATTGGCCTACTGTCCAACTGGGTTTTCGCGGTGATCCTCGGTGCAGTGATCGCCGCTCAGTTGCGCATCAGCGGGGCCGCTGAGCGGCTGGTGCGCTACACGGCTGAGTATGCAGGTGAAGATCGTTTCCGGCTTGGCCTCAGCATACTGATCATCATTGCAGTGCTATTCACGACACTTGGCGGACTAGGGGCAGTGATCCTCGTGGCTTCCATCTGCCTTCCCGTGCTGTTCAGCCTGGGCATAGAGCGCAGGGTGGCCGGCGGGATCTTCCTTCTCGGGCTGAGCCTTGGCGGCGCGTTGAACCCTACCAACTGGCAGGGCTACCAGCAGATCCTCACAGGCGACAGCATTCCCGAAGCACTAAGGCTCGACCTCTCCGATGTGATCCGCTTCGGAGTCGTGATGGCTGGGCTGTTCCTGCTGGTCAGCGTCTTCTACCTGCTCAGGACGCTCAGCTCCAGCACAGACAGCCTGCGGCACATCACTGGCCTGGCCGCTTTCCTCGCCTGCCTCGGAATTGGGGCCTGGGGAATTTCTGGTTCATCCGCTGCAACTGCAGTATTCCTGCAAGGCCTGCACTGGCTGCTGTCCGGACTGCTGATCTTGCTGCTTGCCATGCTGGTTCTTCGTCTGATCCTGCTGTTCCTCGATTCCCCCGCAGACTCCTGGACCGCAAGGACTGATAACTGGCTGGCTGCGGCCAGCCTGCTGCTTCCGATCCTATTGCTGCTCTGGTCCGCCAGCATCAAGGCCGTTTTTGACTTCAGTACGCAAGGCCTCAACCCGGAGGAAATGCCCCCTGCCCCGATGAGCATCGACATACTTGCGGCATTGAGCCTCGGGATCATCTTCTGTGCGCTCAGCACAGTCACAAGGAGGGGCAAGGCCATCAACCAGCTGATGCAGGCGCTGTTTGAAGGGGTCCAGATGGCTGCACCGGCAGTGATCCTGCTGATCGGGATCGGGATCCTGCTCAAGGCCACGCGGCTGGATGCTGTCACCGCAGTGTTTGAGCCGATGTTCAACTGGCTCCCGATCAGTACACCGGTAACCTTTGTTGCGACATTCTTCCTGCTGAGCCCCCTTGCGCTCTACCGCGGCCCGCTCAACCTGTATGGGATGGGCATCACGATAATGGGTATATTAACGGGAGCAGGTGTGCTGCATGGCAGTCTGATCATGGCCGCATTCTTCTCCGTTGGAATGCTGCAGGGAGTTTGTGATCCGACGAATACGCACAATGTCTGGATTGCGAATTTCTGCAAGGTGCCGGTCAATGAGCTGACCCGTCTGCTGTTTCCCTGGGTTTCCATTATAGTTTTACTGGGTCTGCTTGCGGGAGCGACGATGTTCCATGCAGACTTCTCCGGTATCCAGGTGCTTACGGTGCCGCCGGTGGAATCTTTAGTGCCTGTAAATTAGGTGGACAACATGAGCAAGCTGTTGACGAGACTGATCCCCCTGCTGGCCCTGCTGTGGGTCGCGAGCTGTGCCGGTTCCACAGCACCGGACAATCTCGGACCAGATCCTAGAGAAGGCCTCAACGACCTGGACTTCGAGCTGGTGACTGATCCTGACAGCAATATCAGCAGCAGTGAGGTGGAAGGCTGGCTCACCACCACATCGGATGCCCAGAATGCCCGCAATTTCAGCGCGGCAAGCAGCCAGGTATCGCTCGATGATTTCCAATTCCTGCAGGGCATGTACTTCGAACCGTCCAGCACCCCCGGCAGCGGCTTCAGTGGTCGGCTGAGTGTGCGCATCCAGAACGGTGCATTCGCCAACAACACATTCGAGAATGTGCTCCTGTTCCTGTTTTGGGTCAACCCCTCAACCAAGGAACTGAGCTTGATAGACAGCTCCCGCGGTCGCAAGGGCAACTGGTTTGATTTCGACATCAACGCTCTTGGTCACATGCTCATAGCCGAGAACACGACCATACCGAGACCGGGAGAGAACTTCCGCGTCAGTGCATTCGCAGACCAGGCGGCCACCGGCACCGGCACCGTGATCAACTTCTATGCAATTCCTGAGAATGGCGTTGCCCCTATTATGTACAGCTGGGACATGGGTGACGGAACCCAGCTCAGCGGCGACTCGGTTTCCCACAGCTATAACAGCCCGGGCAGCTACAACGTGACCCTTAATGCATTCGACGGCGCGGGAAGTGAGGCTCCGACGATCAGTACCCCGATCGATATCACCAGCTCCGCACCGCCTCTGGAGGGCCTGGACGGCCAGTCCCTACCCAGCACGGGTGACGACCTGACCTTCACCTTCAGTGCCACAGTCACCGGCGGCCGGGCTCCGTTCAGCTACGAGTGGGACTTCGATGGTGACGGTACTACCGACAGCACCGATGCCGCTCCAGTTGATTTCACTTTCGACAACTATGGCTTCTACATCGGCACCCTCAAGATCACGGACCAGAACGGGGATTCGATCACGACCGAGATCGTGTCGGATGCCCGCCGGATCGACATCTCTGTTGACCAGTCCAGCGTTGACCTAGGCACCGCCTTTGGTTTCACTGTGGATGCCCAGGGCCTCGATGTGTCCGATGACGTGCTCGTCGACATGGATGATGGCAATGTGCTCACCAATCCTGGAGTAACTTTCAGCTACACCCATTCCCTGCCCGGCACATACGTCGTTCGTGCCACGGCAGAACGCACATTTGAGGGAACCGTTTACACGGTTGAGAGCAACGAACTGACGCTGACCGTATTCGCGGTACCACAGCCCGTAATCACGGACTTCACGCCGAAGGAGTCGCCTATCGGCGGCCGGGTCCTGATCGCCGGCCTGCAGTTCGGTACACAGGAAGCAAATGACCAGGTACTGCTAAACGGCCTGCCGATGACAGTGATAAGCTGGACTGATACCCTGATCGAGATCGAGATTGCGGATGGAGCCACTGACGGAAGCTTCATCGTCCGCAAGGACCGGGACAGCAACCCCAGCGATCCGATCAACATCATTCCCGGTCCGCCGGACAACCCCGGTGGCCAGCAGACCTGATGCGCTGAGGCTCATCCTGAACCTGCTGCTGTGCTAGAATCAGCCTGGGCCGCGGTGCAGTCCGCTGCCACTAAACGGAGCTCTGTTGAAGCACATGAAGGTTCTGCGGAATTTCTACCTGGCGGCTATCTCCGCCTCTGTCACGCTGGCTGCATCCTGCGGCGGCGGTACATCCCAGCCGGTCGCTGGGCAGCCCCTGCCTGAGCTTTCGCTCAAGGTCTATGAGGAGAGCTTCCTTGGTGGTGAGGATTCCGCACGCTTTACCCTGAGCAGTACTGATCGAGGCAACATGGTAGAAAGCACACTGCATGTTGCCAGTGCTGACAACCTTCGCGCCTTGTGCATCGAATTGTCGTACGACCCGGACCTCTATACTCCTGTTGCCATTCGGAGAAGCGACCGCCTCGAGCGTGTCCTGCCAGACAGCGGACTGCTTGAGCTGGAGAAGCTCAGCATCCCTGGCACGATTCATTATGCCCACATGCAGCCGCTCAGCAGTGCCGGACTGGACGGCGAGGCGGACCTGCTCACGGTGAGCTTCCGTCGGCAGGCGATGTCCGGTGAGCGCAGTACCAGTGCACCGCCCAAGGCGGCTCATTCCGTTCCCGAACTCAAGGGCAGCATCCTCACGGGCCAGCTGGAGTGGTACTACCGCAACCGTGGTGACTACGACCAGAACGGCGAGGTGAATGTGGCTGACATCACCCAGCTGGGTGTGAAGCTGAACACTGTGAGTGAAACTCCGGGTGAATCCTTCGACATTGCCAGCGTGGAATGGCAGGTCGATGGCGATGAGAATGGCAACATCAACATCAGCGACATCACTCCGCTCGGAGCCAACATCGGCAACAGCGTGAGCGGCGGCTACAACATCTATACCAGCGATTCCGAGTCGGATTATCCTGCGACCGGCGGTGCGAACGGCGCCGGATCCACCTTTATCGGCACCCTGGGCGGTGTCCCTCCCCTCTCCGAAGCTTTCAATTTCACCACAAAGAGCACGGAACACCTGCGCTTTGTATTTGAGCTGCCTGACCCTCTTCCCGGCGTGTACTACTGGGTCCGTCCGACAGACGGCGCCAGTGAGGGCATCCCGAGCACTATGGCTGGTCCACTCAGCGTTGAGAACATCCCGCTCCCGGTGATCTCCGGCATTGACAAGCAGGATGTAGTGGTTGGCGAGACCATCGTTGTCACAGGAACCGGCTTTGGCATCAAGGACGGCGATGACAAGATCACACTCAATGACCTTGAACTTGAGGTCGTCGGCTGGACTGATACGCAGATCACAGCAAAGATTCCCGTGGGTGCCGGTGATGGTCCGCTGGTCGTGGCGACCCTGCGCACGTCTGATCCGAGCACTGACCAGATAAACGTAATCCCTGCCACTCCCGGTGCTCCGACAGGCAATACGGTCTAGCTTGCATGCCTGATCAATCGTCTAGAAGGCCACTTCAATGACACTCGTGGCCCTGGCGGTCGGTCCCACACTGCTGCTGCTGCACTTCTTTTACGTCCGTGACCTGCACGAGCGTGAATCTCTTTCGCGCGTGCTCAAGGTGTTCTTCCTTGGCATGCTTAGCGTCGTACCGGCGATCATCCTGGAGTCCTTCTATCACTTCCCCCCCGAAGCCGGCCTGCTGGGGATTGCCATTAACGCATTCCTGCTCGTGGCCCTGCCGGAGGAACTGAGCAAGCTCTGGCTGTTTCGCATGTCAGTGGAGAAGCACCGCAGCTACAACGAGGTCTACGACGGCATCATCTACATGGTTGCCATCAGCCTTGGATTTGCCACTGTTGAGAATCTTGCCTACGTTCTTGGCAGCGGCCAGGATGGGCTGGCGGTTGCGCTTATGCGGGCCGTGCTGGCAGTGCCTGGCCATACCCTGTGGGCTGTGATGATGGGCTACTACCTCGGGCTTTCACGCTTCGGGGCCACCAGGGCTAATCCCAGGCTGCTGATGTACATCGGCCTGATCATCGCAGTGTTCTGGCATGGCCTGTATGACTTCTTCGCTTTCAGCATGGAAATCCTGCCGGAGAGCATGGGGTTTGCAATGCTGGGCTGCTGTTTGCTCGTGATCGTCATCAACTGGGTGATCGCCCTTGTGCTTGTCAGCCGCGCGCAACGTCTCAGCCACTTTCGCAGGCCGAGCCCGATCCAGAATCCGCTGCGGGCCTTCCGGCCGGGATGCCGCTACTGCCACAACTGCGGCAGCTGCAATCCGCTGTCAAACAACTTCTGCAACAACTGTGGACAGGCCCTGCGCCAGGGCAGCAGCGACGTGTAATCGCCTGCCCTAACTGTTGCGCTTCAGCTTGAGCTTGCCATCCTCTTCAAACGCCTTATCACTGTAGTCCTTAAGCGGTTTGCGGGACGGACGCTTGAGCACTTCCCCATCCAGACCGTACTCACTGCCATGACAGGGGCAGACAAAGCGGTCCATGCCTGAAGTGAATTCGATCGTGCACTTGAGATGGGTGCAGGTGGCACCCTTGATGATCCAGCGGCCGGTATCTGCATTGACCTTCTCCCAGCGGACGAAGATCTTCTCGTCCTCCTGCTGGTTGCCAAGGCTGTCCAGGAACACGGCCTTAACCAGCACCGGCTCCTTCTCATTGAGGTCCTTCACCTTGCCGAGATCCGCGGTCCACTCACCCTTGGCAGCAGCATCTATTTCCTTCTGGCTGGGCTGATCCTTGTTATCCTTCGGGTTTTCAGGTTCCTGCGCATGCGCTGCACCATTTCTTGCCAGGTCAACAAGGCTGATGCCGGCTGCCAGCAGTCCGGCCTTCTGCAGGAACTCACGTCTGTCTTCGCTCATCGTCTACCTCAAATCGTGGATTGCATATCACACGACCCATTCCCAATACTTATTCGGCTACGCCTCGCGCTGCTTTCGCATCCAGCGCAATCCTGCCCAGATGAATTCTGACAGGTCTCCATCAAGTGTCTTCTGTGTATTGCTCGTTTCCATTCCCGTGCGGAGGTCCTTGATCATCTGGTACGGGTGCAGCACATAGTTGCGGATCTGGTTACCCCAGGCAATCTCGGACTGCACTCCACGCAGGTCTTCCACTCTTTCCTTGTGCAACTCCAGCATCAGAGCCACCAGCTTGCTCTTCAGTTGCAGCATGGCAACATCTCGATTCTGGTGCTGGCTGCGTTGATTCTGGCATGACACGACTATGCCAGTCGGCACATGTGTCAGACGTACCGCGGAGTTCGTCTTGTTCACGTGCTGCCCACCAGCGCCGCTAGCCCGGAATACATCCATGCGGATGTCGTCCTCGTTGATCTCCACATCCAGGTTGGCGGGGATTTCAGGAATCACGCCGACATTGGCAAAACTGGTATGCCGCTTATGTGCATTATCAAAAGGAGACAGGCGGACCAGTCTGTGCACACCATTTTCCACCTTCATGTAACCGAAGGCATGCCGACCGCTGACGCGGAAGTTGATCATCTGCACACCTGCTTCCTCAGCCCGCCTTTCATCGAGAACGTCAATCTCGAGACGCTCGGAACGCGCCCACATGCTGTACATGCGAAACAGCATTTCTGCGAAGTCAGCCGAGTCAACCCCGCCGGCTCCGGCCTGGATGCTGACAATAGCGGGCTGGTTGTCGTACTCGCCATCAAGCAGGGATTCAATTTCGAGTCGGTCAAGCTTCCTCAACAGACCTGTCAGTTCCTCAACCAGTTCCCGATAGTCGCTACTGTCCTCCGCGACACCTTCTTCCTGGTAGATCTCCCAAAGGCCGTTAAGATCCTCCAATGACTGGTTGGCTTCATCGAAAGAATCAACCACGCCACCAAGCGAACTTATCTCCTGGCTGACTTCAGCAGAAAGCTTGTGGTCATCCCAGAATCCTGGCTCCTCTCGCCTGGCAAACAGCTCCTGCAGCCGCGATCGTCGTGCTTCGACGTCAAAGATACCTCCGCATTTCTGCGATGAGATCAGCTGCCTTTGCCAGTTCCTGGCGGATTTCATGGGGTTGCATGAGGCTAATTATATCCGCGCCGCAGGCTGGTCTGTCGTTATAATAAGTCGCAATCGATGCGCGCACTGAGGCAATTCATCACGCTTTTCCGGCAACCTGCGCAGATATGGGCAACAGATGGACGCGTTCTGCTGTCCAACAGCTCCTTCAACAATCTCTTTGGGCTGGATGCAGGCTTCGACTGGCATGCAATCAATTTCCGCTTCGTTGAGGATCCTCAGATCATCGCCGCCGGGGCAGACCACCTTATCAAACATGCCCTGTCGGGCCGCTTTGTCGATATCCACAGCCTTGAATACATTCCGGCGCGAAATCCACGATTCGCCGCTGGACGCTCAGAACCCGTCAAACTCTTCCTCAACCTGCAGCCGATTATCGTGGAGGACGGTCTGGACTGCATTATTTGTGTGGTGTCGGACTACATGGCGGGCGGTGAACTGATGGAGCAGCAGCTGATCCGCAGCCAGAAGATGGAGAACCTAGAAACCCTGGCCAACGGCATTGCGCACGAATTCAACAACCTGCTCACCGGCATAAAGGGGATGACCAGCCTGATCATGGATGAAGTTGAACCGGAATCGGATGTGTACAGCTTCGCCCTGGCAATTGACGACAACATCGAACGCGGGGCCAAGCTGATCGAACAGCTGCTCAGCTACAGCCGTGAAATGCCCTACATGCTCAAGCGCACAAGCATCGGCAGCTACTTCCAGGATACCTTTTCGATGCTGCGCCTGCAGGTTACCAAACGCATCCAGTTCGACCTGCGCATGATGGTTGAGGCGGAGGTGATGCTTGACCGCCATCGGATGGACCAGGTCATAGCCAGCCTGCTTGTCAATGCACGCAATGCAATGGGACGAAACGGCCAGATCATTGTGACGGTAAGTGCAGTTGCTCCCCCCAGGCTGGAGGAACAGCTGCCGGATGTTGACTGGGTATGCATCTCAATCGAGGACAGTGGTCCGGGCATCCCGGCGGAACTGCGCGAGCGGATCTTCGAACCGTTCTTCAGTACTAATCGCCACAGCATATCCACTGGACTCGGACTGAGTGTTGCCAATAAGATCGTCAAGTTGCATAATGGCATCCTGCAGGCTGGAGACAGTGAAGAGCTCGGTGGCGCTGCCATGCGAATCTACCTGCCAAAGGCGGAGATTTCGATCAACGCAACATCCTCAATCCCGCAGGCACGCAACTGATCTCCACGATCCGGCTGTTCCAGTCGTAACATTCCCCGTCAGCGGCAAGGATCGGGATCACTTCGTCAGACTCCACCCTGAAGGATTCAACCTGGCGGTACTCCACCATCTGCCTGCCGATATGCTGGCCCTTGATGGCGGCAGGCATCAGCTTGACCATGTCGAACTTTGATGTCTCCCTGATCAGCAACATGTCGATCAATCCGTCGTCAATCCTTGCATCAGGGGCAATGCGTGTGCCACCGCCGATGAGCGCGCTGTTCATGCCGAGGATCCAGTAGAACCTGCCGGTTTCCTCGAAATCGCCTGCGGTGACGGTGACCCTGCTGCACTGCATACGAGAAAGGGCCAACAGGAACAGAAGGTTGTAATTGCTTCGCAGCATGCCCCTGCGCCGCTCACGCTCCTGCAGCGTTTCGGTGTCAATCCCGAAGCCTGCACTGTTGATGTAGCGGAAGTCACCGATTGTTCCATAATCAGTCGCCTGCGCTGTCAGCTCACCCAGCCTGGCAACCCGATGCTCAAGACCGGCGGGAAAGCCAAGGAATGTGGCGAAGTCATTTCCAGTCCCACTCGGAAGGATTGCCAGAACCTGCTTGCCAAGGTCAATGTGCTGCAGCACCCTGTTCAGCGTTCCGTCTCCGCCGATGACGAGTACCAGCTCATGGGTCTCTTGGCTGCGGGTCACGATCCGCTGCATGTCATTCAGGTCTTCGGGACAGATTATCTGCACTCCCGGCAGCACCTGTGGTAACAGTTCCTTGAAGCGATCCAGCAGCATCAGCTGCGTGCGCGACAGTATCGCGATGCACTTCGCTGAACGGAATTCACTGTTGGGCTGAAACTGGGGCAATCCGACCACCTGGTGTATCGTAGTGCCTGATTATGCCACGGAGCAGCAAGCCAGCAGCGTCCTCATTTGTCCAGAAGGGAGTGCGGCTTGCAGCGGCTGCACTGATCAGTTCATTGCTGTGCATGATATTGGCATCCAACACCGCCACAGCCTTCAACAGTTACCAGGACCTGTTCGTAATGCTCAGTGCCCGCCCTCTTGGCATGGGAGGAGCTGCGGCAGCGGTGAGTGATCCAAGCTCCGCCTTCACCAATCCGGCCGCACTTGCCGGCTTTCGTGGTTTGCGCCTGATGCACAACCACAGTGCCCGGCACTTCCCGGGCAGTACTGAAGGCGGACAAAGCGAATGGGACCAGCTGGATGGTGACAGCCAGGCGCTGGTCGTCGGTTTGCCAATCGGCACCTACGCTCACGGCTTTACCTTCAGTGGGGAAATGGGATATGACTTCCGCGGCCACCCAGCTGATGGTAGCCTCGGTTATCCACGTGAGCAGTACTGGGGCACACAGAGTGTCGACGCCTTTGCCACCGCAGCTGTGCTGCCAGTCCGGGGCGGAATAGCCCTGCGCCGGGAGTTCAGTCGCTACACCCCTGCGGAGGATGACCATACCGGCATCGCCTGGCTTCGACTGGGCGAAGGGCAGCACACCGGCTTCATGGCGCGGGTCTGGCCTGGGCTGGATTATGGACAGAGCGAACTGAAGATGGACTACGACTGGACCCTGCTGCAGGAAGACCCTAAGCGTAACGCCTTCAGTGAAATGACCAGCCGCCTCAAGCAGAAACGCAGTGGCTGGGCCCTCCATCCGACGGCCTGGCTCTGCATTGCGAGTGATGAGGTCAACGAGAACTACATTCTTGAAGACGGCAAGCAGCAGACACTGGAAAACCTGCCCGGGCTCGGAGTGATACACACCGGAAACCGCAAGGTACGCAGGGTTCTCACTGGAATGGAACTGCATCTTGGCAACGGACTGGCCCTGCGGCAGGGGAACTTCGATGGCAACCATACTGTCGGCCTGAGCATCCAGCTGCCATTCGTACGGGCTAACTATGCTGAGGTGGAGGACCTGCTGCCTGCCATAGTGGGGAGTGGTGACTCATACAAGGACATCCACATCTACGGCTTTGAGACCGAGCTGTTCTGATCATCTCCAGCCTCAGGCTCCACAGCACCGCAGGTGCACACTCCTCTTCCCCAGGGATGTTCCATTTGCTCGAAGGAAATCACGATCGGGTATCCGTCCGGGTCATAGATGAAGAAGTAGTAACGTGCTTCTTCCGTACTGGGAGGAGCGCTCAGGCGCTGGCGCTTGCGGTAGAAGTGCTCATAGAGCTCCTCCAGTTCCGCCATGCTTTCGACGGCCCAGCCGAAATAATGCTGCGGATCCTTCGGTGGCTCACCCTGCCCCAGGGTCAGCATCAGGTTGCAGCGAGTCAGCCATGCGATTTCGCTGATCCCGTGGTCATAGAAGAAGCCCAGCACTGTCGTGTAGAAGTCAATGCTCGTCTTCATGTCTGAGACGGCAAGGTGGATGTGCATGCTGCCAACGGGCCTGACGGGTTTGTTTACCACCCAGCTATTCTAGCGGCAGTGGATTAGTTAGCCAGCAGTGCCCAGATGCCGACGGCTGCGCAGTAGATGCTGAAGTAGTACAGCCGGCGCTTGCGCAGCAGGGTCAGCAGGAAGCGGATTGCCAGCACGCCGCAAATAGCCGCCGCTACGAAACCGGCAAGCAATCCAGCAATCGGCACATTACCGCTTGCGGTATCCGCTGCCATGTCCGGCAGGCTCAGCACAACTGCGCCGAGGATAGCAGGCACGCTCAGCAGGAAGGAGAAGCGTGCAGCCCGGCCATAGTCCAGCCCGAGCAGGAGCATCATGCTGATCGTGCTGCCGCTGCGGCTGATGCCGGGCATTACCGCCACGGCCTGGGCAATGCCACCAGCCAGCGCCCTGCCCCAGCCCGGTGTTGCCAGCGGATCCGGTCCAGGCACTGCCTTCAGGCGCTTCTCCACGAACTCCGCCAGCAGCAGCAGTCCCGCTGTCACCAGCAGGAATATCCCGACATAGTGCACGGCCTGCGGTCCATCCACCATTGCTTCTATCCGGTCCTTGAAGGGCAGAGCAAGCGCGGCTGTCACTACCGTGGCAAGTGCCAGCGCGCCGATGTAGTGCCAGCGACCCTGCCTGAGCAGGTCCAGCAGGTCTCGGCCGTAAACCACAAGCACGCTGATTAGTGTGGCCAGGTGCAGCACGATCTCCGTGGTGACCCCATGCGGGTTCATGCCGAGGATACTCTGGGCCAGAACGAGATGGCCGCTGGAACTGACAGGCAGGAATTCTGTCAGGCCCTGGATGATGCCGAGGATGATGAAGTCAAGGATCTGCAACGGGGCATTCTAGCACCGCCATTGAGCACGGCTCCTATAATGGCCGCATGCCCGACAGCCACCCCTTTGCCTCCCAGTTCATTGCCCATATGCAGCATACACAGCAGAGCTATGTCAGGCGTGACCTGCCCGCCTACCTTGCCGGTTTCGCGACTGATTACTACTCAGTCCAGCTTGATACACACTGGGGAGAGGACAAGCAGCAGCTTGAGGAGAAGATGGTCAAGGACATGCAGAAATTCGAGCTGCTGGACATGCAGCTCAATGTGATCCGCGATTTCTATGCTGGGGAGACCGGCTTTGGCCACCTTGAGTACCTGACGCGGCTGAAGTTCACCGATAGCGGCCGGGTGCTGATAGACAAGCGCCGTAACCTGATCGTGGCTCGCCACCTCGGTGGGGGCAAGTGGGAAATCATCAGTAAGATCGTGATCAGCGCCGCCAACTACTTCGAAGCTGATTCCACGCCGGATATCTGAAATCCGAATATACGGAATTGAAACGCTTTTGGCCTAAGCGGGATATGCTCTGTTAATGGATCGCAAACTGAAAATCGGCATCACCTGCTACCCCACATTTGGTGGAAGCGGCGTGGTCGCCACGGAACTCGGAATTGCGCTGGCAAACAGCGGGCACGAAGTGCACTTCATTACGAACCGCCTGCCTGTACGCCTGCAGAAGAGCCTGGACGCCGATATCTCCTTCCACGGCGTCAACGTGCTGAACTATGCGCTGTTCCCACACGAGCCATATACGCTTGCCCTTGCCAGCAAGATGGCGCAAGTGGTGGACAGCTACGGCCTGGACCTGCTGCATGTGCATTACGCGATCCCGCATGCAGTCAGCGCGCATCTCGCCAAGGAAATGCTGGACGGCCGCTTCAAGGTAGTGACGACCCTGCACGGGACGGATATCACCCTGGTTGGCAATGATCCCAGCCTGCACCCGATCACAAGATTCGCGATCAACAACAATGATGCTGTCACCGCAGTTTCCGAATGGCTGCGTCAGGAAACCATCCGTGAGTTCAATCCGACGATTGACATAGACGTGATAGAGAACAGCGTGGACATAGAGCAGTTCAGCCCGGAAGTCGGCCGTGAATGGGCCGGCCGGCACTACTGCGAGGAAGGCCTGCCGAACCTGATCCATGTCTCGAACTTCCGCCCGGTCAAGAAGGCGCCTGATGTCATACGCGTATTTGCGAAGGTGCTGGAGCAGGTTCCCGCCAGGCTGCTGATGGTCGGTGACGGCCCGGACCTGCCCACGGCGATGCAGGCTGCCCGCGAACTGGGAGTGCACGACAAGGTCAGTTTCCTTGGAAACCGTGAGGATGTGAACTTCCTGATGGCCTCCAGCGACATCCTGCTGATGCCCAGCCAGAGCGAAAGCTTCGGCCTGGCAGCCCTGGAGGCGATGGCCTGCGAAACAGCCGTGATTGCATCCCGCACCGGTGGCCTGCCTGACCTGGTACGTGACGGAATAGATGGCTACATCTGCGAGCAGGACGACATCGACGGCATGGCCGCCCGGGTTGTCGAGCTGCTGCGCAACCCGGCAAGATTAACTGAAATGAAACAGGCGGCGCGAGCCCGCGCGGTAGATTCTTACAGGGTGGAAATCATCATGGAGAAGTACCTGGCGCTCTACGACCGGGTACTGAGCGAAAAGAGGAACATCGCGCTTGTCTAGCGGCCAGCTATTCGGAGTAATAGACAGCTGCCTGAAGGGCCTCAGTGAGAAGCTTGAGATGCTTGGGCAGCTCTATCGTGCGCACCCGGAAACCGAGCCGATCCTGCAACCGCTTGAAAGCATGCAGCACCGTATCAATCTCGAAGAGAAGATGATCCGCCTTCGCCTGGGAATTGACAGCGGCACCGCAAAGCGCATCCGGGATTACAACCCGGAACTGCTCGGTGGCATTCCCGCAGATGAGCTGGCCGAGCGCATCATCCGTGAACTACGGGCCTGCCAGGAGTACTGCCGCACGCTTGAGGAGTACTTCAAGTTCTTCAAACTGGAGAATGTCTCACAGTTCTACAAGCACATGCGCTTTGACTTCTACGAGTTTGAGCGTAAGAGCGTCGCATTGACCGGACGCTCCATGAGCGTACTGCGAACATCGGACAGCAGCTCTGATCTCTCATATGACCATCTCGACAGGTTCAGTAGAGCCATAGCCCTGCATCCACTGTATTTCATCCTCGATTCCTCACTGTGCAAGAACCGGGACCCGATTCGCGTCGCCTTCGATGCCGTGGCAGGCGGCGTGAAGGTATTGCAGACCCGTTTCAAGAGCCTTGGCAACCGAAAATATCTGGACCTTGCCCGCAAGCTGCACAGCATCTGCCGGGAAAAGGACTGCCTGCTCATCATCAATGACCGCGTTGACATCGCATTGATGAGTGGAGCGGATGGAGTGCATGTCGGTGCGGACGACTTCAGTGTGCAGGAAATCCGCAGCATCAGCGAGAACCTGATCGTCGGCCGCAGCGCTCGAACCGTGGCAGATGCCCAGCAGGCCCAGATGGATGGAGCTGACTACATCGGCACCGGTGCGGTGTTCGCATCCACAACGAAGCAGACAGCCCCGGTGATCGGCCTGCGTGGCCTGGAAAAGGTCGTGCGCAGCGTGGAAATTCCAGTGGTTGGCATCGGCGGAATCCAGGAAGACAATTGTGCTTCTGTACTTAAGACAGGTGCCGCTGGATTCTGCAGCATCGGACCATTCCGCGCCCGCCGCAGTGTGAAGAACCTGGCTGCGGACTTCAAACGGTAGAATGCTGCCATGCCGAGGAGGCAGCAATCCAGATGATCAGCCTTACCGTGAACGGACGCAACCTGCAGTTCGATGAGGAATTGAGCGGTTCTCAACTGCTAGAGAAGCTCGACCGGAATGCCAAGACGCTCGTGATTGAGCACAATGGCAAGATCATCCCTGTGGCTGAATTCCTTGAAAGCATGGTACGTGACGGAGATGAACTGGAACTAGTCACTCTGGTTGGCGGCGGCTGAGCGGGTCATATACCCCGTTGCGGTGGATGAAATCCGCCACGCTGTCAGGCACCATGTAGCGGACTGGCCGGTCCTGTCGCAGGCGCGTCCTGATATCCGAACTGGAAATGTCAACCGGGTTGACACTGACAAACTCCCAGTTGACAGTGAATTCCTTCAACTGATCCGGCAATCCCGAAGAGAAGTCGTGGGCACCGCGCCGTGCATAGATCACCAGCCGGCAGAGCTGCATGAAGATCTGCGCATCCTTCCAGCGGTGAAGCTGCTCAGCGCTGTCGGCCCCCAGGATGAAGTACAGTTCGGCCTCCGGGTGGTTCTCCCTGAAGCGCATCACAGTGTCAACGCTGTATGTGGTTCCGCCACGCCGCAGGTCATGGGCGTCCACATAGAATCTCTGGTCATCCTCCACTGCTGCGCGGACCATTGCCAACCGCTGAGCGTCCGTCGCATCGTTCTCGGGCTGGTCCTTCAGTGGATTGCCGGCACATGGTACGAAGGCTACGCGGGAGAGGCGGCAGCGATACCAGGCCTCCTGCGCTACCAGCAGGTGGCCGATGTGGAGGGGGTTGAAACTCCCCCCGAAGATGCCGATGCTGTCAGTTGACGACTCCACCGGTCAATTGTCCCATAAAGTGTTCCAATGCCTCATCAGCACTCGCAGCCTTCATCATGCGCAACACAGGCTGCTCAGCGTTCTCCACGTCGAACTTCAGGGCATCCAGCGGCAGGTCCACAGCGGCGCAGACAAAGAGCATCTCAAGCTGGCGATATGTCACCTTCTGCAACTGCCTTGCCAGTCCCTCCCATGCCGCTTCAACATCGTCGCCAAAGGGCTGCAGGTTGACAAACAAGTGCCTCGCCCAGTAGGCATGGTGCAGCTGTTCCTGCTCAATCTCCCCGTCATCGAACAGCACCACCGGCAGGTAGGCAACGTCGAACATCTCGTACAGTCCCTTGATGCGCAGCCAGCGCGGCTTGCGGCGGAACAGTTCAAACTCGATCTCGAAGTGGTCCTTGCCGATGATGCGCGGCAGGAGCAGGTCTTCCTCCATCACGGTCTCGTGCGGCTCAACCAGCATCGTTTCGGCATAGATCCGCCAGCGCAGGGAAACCCCGAGCTGCTCCCCCTCCTCGCCGTCCTGTGCAATACGTGGCGTGCGGCGGCTGCCTGTTGCGTACTTCGGGTTGCCCTTGCCACCCTTGCCGCCCTGGGCCACCAGCAGGCGGGCATCACCATTGGTCACATGCCCGATCTCCGCCCCCGTACGTGATTCATATGCCAGGGTGCCGATCGGTACCCGGATCTCGAAGTCGTCCGCATCGCGGCCCTTCTTCAGGCCGCCGGCACCGTTAGCGCCATCCGCAGCGGAAAGGTCCATGTATTCCAGTGCCTGCAGGTTGTCCACATTCTTGTCACCCACAAGGTATATGCTGCCGCCATGCCCCCCATCACCGCCATCCGGCCCGCCAAAGGCCTCGTACTTCCGGCTGTCGAAGTGCACGGCACCGTCCCCTCCCTTCCCGGCGCGGAGGCTTACCAGCAGGTTGTCTGTGAATCTTTCAGGCATCTCTCGTCACTGCAAACAAAAAAGGCGCAGCATCCGATGGATACTGCGCCGTTGGATTCGCTGATTTGATCGTCAGGCCTTGGGGGTCACGAAGACCGTGCGGCGGCCACGGTGCATCTTGTAGCCAACCGTGCCATCCACCAGGCTGAACAGGGTGAAATCGCGGCCCATGCCGACATTGTCACCGGGGACGATGCGCATGCCGACCTGGCGAACGATGATGCTGCCGCCGTTGCAGACCTGCCCACCGTAGAGCTTGATGCCCCGGTACTTCGGCTGGCTGTCGCGACCGTTCTTACTACTTCCTAAACCTTTTTTATGTGCCATGACTTAACCCTTGATGTCCGTAACACGGAGATAGCTGATCTTGTCGCGGTACCCGTTCTTCGAGTACTGGCGCTTCTTGCTCTGGTAAGTACCGACGTAGATCTTGGGGCTCTTGGCGTGCCTCACGATCTCGAAGGTGACCGATGCCTTGTCCAGTGCCGGCTGCCCGACGCTGATCTTGTCACCTTCATAGGTGGCAAGCACACGGTCGGCGTTCACCGATCCACCGGCATCTCCGGCAACCTGCAGCGTGCGGATGGTCTGGCCCTTCTCGACACGGTACTGCTTGCCCTTGATCTCAACAATTGCAATCATCTTATTCCTCTTTCTGCCCGCAGCCGTCGTGCGGCCGCGCAGGCGGGAACGAATACGATAGCATATATCGCTCGCGAGTCAATAGTTTACCGGAAAAGGATGTCCAGTGCAGCAGGAATCTAGAATCGTCATCAGCGGTGCCTCCGGCTTCATCGGCAGCGCGCTCGTGCCTTTCCTGGAGGAACGGGGCCATGCAGTCTACCGTCTCGTCCGGCGCAACCCTTCCTCGGACCGCGAGATCCAGTGGAACCCGGGTGCAGAGCTGGATCCGGCAGCCCTTCCCGCCGGCCTGCGTGTGGTTATCAACCTGTCAGGCAGCTCGATTGCGGTGCGCTTCACCGACCAGAACCGCCAGGAGATCCTCAACAGCCGGATCAGCAGTACCGGAACCCTTGTTCGCGCTGTCCAGGCTATGGAGAACCCGCCGGAGCTGTTCATCAATGCATCCGGGATCGGATACTACGGTGACCGCGGGGCAGACCTGCTGACTGAATCATCCGCACCCGGCAATGACTTCGTGGCTGATGTTTGCCGCCGATGGGAAAATGCCCTCTCACCTCTCAAGGACGTCCAGACACGCACAATCGCATTGCGCACGGGCATAGTGCTGGATCCATACGGTGGAGCACTTGAGAAGATGCTGCCCGCCTTCAGGGCTGGCATTGGAGCAGTGCTTGGAGACGGCCGGCAGTACATGAGCTGGATCAGCCTACGGGACTACATGGCCGTAATCAGGCATGCAATCACTACTACAAAGCTGGCCGGACCGATCAATGCTGTTGCACCGGAAGCTGTTACAAACCGTGAGTTCAGCCAGCAACTGGCCCAGGCGCTTGGCAAGGGACTTTTCTTCTCCGCGCCTGCATGGGCACTGACCACTGCGATGGGAGAAATGGCACGCCTGCTGCTGCTGGCCAGCCAGCGCGTGCAGCCTGAGGCCTTGGAGCAAAGCGGGTTCCACTGGCAGGACAGGAGCCTCTCACGCACTTTCGCAGAATTCTTCTCACGCTGATTACAGGCCAGAGGCGATGTGATCTTCAATTACAGCCACGAGTGTGTTAGCTTATAGATAGCAGGTCTCAAAACCTGCACTTTCTGAGGACGGACGAATGAACCTGCAGCAGCTGCTGGACACCCTGGACCAATATGAAACCCGAATCCCGCTGGACGTGCTTGAGGATGCCCTCAACCGCGTTGAAATCACATGCGACTGCGTGAAGGACCAGCTGATCTTCGACGAGGGCTTCTACCAGCGCAACCTGCTGCATGACGGTCCGGCCTACCAGGCACTTGTTATCTGCTGGCTCAACGGCCAGCGCAGCCTGATCCACGACCATGTCGGCTCAAGCTGCGGCGTCAAGGTGCTGCGTGGCACTGCGACTGAGACGGTCTTCGACTGGTCAGACAACCGGATGATCTATCCCACGCGCACAAGCATGCTGAATGAGGGCTGTGTCTGCGCGGCGCAGGACATGGACATCCACCAGATCAGCAACCTGCAGGCGGACAACCGAGACCTGGTCACCCTGCACATCTACTCACCGCGTCTGGTGAAGATGGGTGTATACAGCCTGACTGACAGCAAGGTCACCCGCCAGGACGAGTACAAGATCGCCAGCAACGCCTGAGATTGCTCCTAGATCGCGCGGTTGCTCAGCAGCGCAGCAAACTCGCAATGCACCGTCCAGGGAAACAGGTCCGCAGATTCCAGCTTTTCCAGCCGCCAGTTCTGTGACAGGAGCTTCAGGTCGCGGCAGAATTCCGCTCCGTCACAACCGATCAGCACCAGGGTTCCCGCTCCCTGCTCATTTAGTGCAAGGCACAATGCCCTACCAAGGCCGCTCCTCGGCGGGTCGAGGATGATCACGTCATCCGGCCGACTCTTCATGCGGTCAACGTAGCTGGCAACGTCCCGGTGGAAGCAACGTGCGTCCTGCCCCTTGAGGTTGGCAACAGCATTCGTAATGCTGTCGGCAGAACTGTCCACCACTGAGAATGAGCGGAAACTGTTACAGAGTACCCTGCTGAACAATCCGCAGCCTCCGTACAGGTCATGCAGCCTGTCCCCACCCAGCTGCCAGCGCGAGAACAGTGCACGGAACCAGCGGATCGCGGCCCCGCCACTTGTCTGGAAGAATGCGCTGGCAAGGTTGGCAATCTCGCCATCAATCAAAAGGAAGGAGAGTCGTCCATCCGAATCCTGCCAGCCTCCCTCCCCCAGCTGCCAGAAACGCGTGCTGTCACCTTCATGCCAGGCGATCACCGGCTGTTCCGGATTGCCACAGGCCAGTTCCCAGCGGCCTGGCAATGCCGGCATCAACCCATCCGCGATTGAATTTCGCAAGGCATTGATTGCATCTGACAGCGCAGGCCTTGCAGCCATGCAGTGTCCGATTTCCACCAGCTCGTGGCTGCCACGCTGATGGTATCCAAGCCGGCCGTCGGCATAGTGCAGCTGGATCACGTTGCGCTTCGTGTAATCGTCCGCCGCAGTCCAGTTCCATTGGAGTTCACGACCCAGCTGCTTTGCTATCAGGTCAGTCGCCATCTGCTGCTTCAGGGAACTGCCAAAGTCCGCTGCACCCTGCAGGTCACATCCACCGCACTCAATGGCCCATGGGCATGCTGGCACAACACGCTCAGCAGCAGGCTCAAGCACATCCAGCACTCGCCCCTCGGCATGCCGTGCCTTCCATGTGATTTCCGCCCTGACCAGTTCTGCCGGGAACAGTGCAGTGGAATGCCAGAGCAGCATGATCCGTCCATCTGCATGCCTGGCAATCCCGAGTCCGCCCCAGCCCAGCCGCTCTATACGGCATTCCACAGTCTCCACCGGCAACTGGCCGTGTTCGATGTCAGTCAATCCTGAACTCCCCGCTGGCAACTTCCAGCGCGCCTCCTGCGATCCTGATCAGGCGGCTGTCACTGCTGCCTTCAACGCTGAACCAGATACGGGACGGCCTGTGCATGCTGTACCCCTGGTCGAGTCCGACAAACCTGCCATGCATTCCCTCGAGCCTTCCCGTCAGGGCAAGGTATTCCGCCAGACAACATGCACTGGACCCGGTTGCGGCATCCTCCATCACTCCATGCAGCGGCGCGAACATCCGTGTGCTGAACTGGCCTCCATCGGCATAGCCCCCATCACACATCACAGTAAGCTGGTCAAAGCCGGTAGTGGCGTGCAGTTCCCGCAATGCCGTAATGTCACAGCAGGCAGACTCCAGGGCATCACGATCACGCACTGGCACGATGCAATAAGTCGGTCCGACATCCAGCAAGCCGGTGGCATACCGCGGATCCAGCCTGTCTTCTTCCAGTGAACACAAGCGGGCTGCCAGCTGGCGGTCAGGCAACTCCCCATGCCAACGCACCGGCGGCGAGGTGAAACAGCTGAGCATCTGCCCGTCATGCTGCAGCCGGCTGATGCTGACGACATCGCGCATAAGCTCAAAGCTGATTTCATTGCTAGCGGTCTCGATGTTCTTGAAAATATACTCAGCCGTCCCCACCACGGGATGGCCGGCAAAGATCATCTCCCGGTCCGGAGTGAAGATCCGTACCTTGAATCGTCCATCACCTCCACCGCAGATGAAGGTACATTCCGACAGGTTCATCTCGCGGGTCAGGGCCTGCATCATTTCCGTATCCATGTCCTGCGCGTGAGGAAATATCCCGAGCGGGTTGCCACCCAGTGCCCGGTCCGTGAATACATCCCATTGCCTGAACTCGATTGCCATGTTGCACCTCTCCCCGTGCGAGGCGCATATTAGCATCCATATGCATACTGCGGAATGCTCCTTGCAGTCCTGCCTGCTATAATTTCAGCACTTCACTGATGCCTGATCCCATGCCGTCTGCGCGGCCTGCATGACCGGGAAGCAGCATCAATGCTGGCTTCATCCATGCCTGTGTGATCAGTGTCCGTCAATCGTTCGGAGAATCGAATAGATGACAAGCAGGGTCCACCACAGTTCGCGACTGGAACTGAGCCAGTCGGCGCTCAGGCACAACCTGGACTTCCTTCGCCGCACGGTTGGCGACCACCCGATTATCAACGTAGTAGTCAAGGCCAATGCCTATGGCCATGGCGTGGAACAGTTCGTGCCAATGGCAGAGAAATGCGGGATCAGCCACTTCGCCGTCGCATCCAGTGGAGAGGCGCAGATAGCCTTTGAGTCCCTGTCAACCGACAGCAGCGTGATGATCATGGGCATCCTGCATGACAGCGACATTGACTGGGTAATCGAGAACGGGATTGAGTTCTACGTGTTCAGCCTGCGCCGGATAGAGAAAGTTGCCAGTATTGCCTCTGCAATGGGAAAGACCGCGAAGATCCACCTGGAGGTCGAGACTGGTGGCAACCGTACCGGCATCGAACAGGCAAAGTTGCGTGAGGCACTGGCAATCATCCACCGTGAACGGAAGCACCTGCAGCTTGTTGGCTTCTGTACTCACCTGGCGGGGGCTGAATCCCTGTCATCCAAGTTCCGCATCGACCGGCAAGTGGATTCATTCTTCCGTGTCCGCCGCCCGGTACTGCGGCGCAGCCGGCAACCCATCTACCATGTCGCCAGCAGTGCCGCAGCAATGATCCGCCCTGAGGTGCGCCTCGACATGGTGCGCATCGGCACAGCCGTGTACGGGCTATATCCCAGCCCGGATGTGCACAACACGATGCTGCTGGGTGTACGAAACCGCGAGGATGTCCGGTTGCGCCGCGTCATTTCCTGGAAGACGAATGTGATGCAGGTGCGCAATGTGGACCGCGACGAATTCGTCGGTTACGGCACCAGCTACCAGGCACCGCGGGCATCGAAAATTGCAGTGATCCCGATTGGTTACGGTAATGGCTATCCGCGCGAAATGAGCAACCGCGGTAATGTGCTGATCCGGGGCCGGCGCGCTCCGATCGTCGGACTCGTCAACATGAACATGTGCTTTGCCGATGTGACGAACATCCCCGGCGTTGACGACGGCGATGAGGTGGTGCTGGTCGGCCGCCAGAAGAATAACGAAATCACCATCCGCAGCTTCTCGGAGTTCAGTTCAGCCCTGAACACTGAATTCCTCAGCAGGTTGCCGGCGGACATCCCGCGGCATGTGGTGAAGTAGGAAGGAAGTATCGGAGAGAGAGGGAATCGAACCCCCCACGGACAGTTTTATCTGCCCGCCACTGGTTTTGAAGACCAGACGGGACACCAGCCCCGATCCTCTCCGCATCATTTATAGCGCATTCCGCGCCTGAGGGCAGAACACTTCAGGCCAGCTTGCGGAAGTCCCCATCCCGCTTGAGCAGTCCGCTTTGCTCAAAGTACTGCAGCAGCGGAATGCCGTACTTACGCGATGTACCGACGAACTGGTTGAAATCACTGACCGTCATCTGCGCATCACCGGACAGGTGCTCACGTAAACGGCCGGCAATTGCCTCGACAATTTTTGTGTCGAAGTATACAGCGCCCGGCAGCACCACCAGTTCCCCGTCCTCCGCCAGCAGCTTGCAAAGCATCAGCAGGCGCTTCTTATCCACCGGTACATCCTTCACGATGTCATCCGGCTGGTCAGGCTTGATGCTGTCCAGCATGCGTGCCCGCAGCTCCTTCAGGGCCTCGTTGTCCTTTGCAGTCAGCTTGACCGCACGACCCGGCAGGGCAAAGGTGCCGGCCTGCTTGAGCAGCCGTCCGTCCTGTACACCCGCGTTCAGTGACTGCTCGACCAGTTCCACCGGCAGTGAGCCAGCTCCCGCCGTTATGCCGTTGGCAAACGCGGAGACTGACATACCCTTCAGTGTCAAGGGATTGTCATCGTGGAAGCCTTCCAGCATCTTCATCGCGCGCTTGACGATCCGCTCTCGGTTCTCTGCCGTGCTCAGGATCTGCGACCTGCCACTGCCATAGGCCTGCAGGCCACCCTTCAGGGCGGCCTGTATGGCCGCCTCCAGCGTAGTGTCATCCACAAGCAGCAGCGGCAACAGGTCCTGGCGGTTGGCGCCGTACTGGCTCTTGCCAACCTCATGCAGCAGGCGTGCTTCGAGGCTTTCCTCGCGCAGGTCCTCCAGCTTCTCCGCCGCCTCACCACGCCTACGGCGGTGCTTGGTCGGATGTGGGTCAAGCACCACCCCGCCACCGATCGTCTGCTGGCCGGTGCTGGCCCGCAGGATGAAGCGGTCACCGGCTGCGATTGCCAGTGGTTCACTGACCCTGAGCTGCACCAGCGATGTGCTGCCTGGGATCGCCAGGTCGCTGTCAAGGGGATGGACCTTTGCCGTCAGTTCGACGGTACCAATATGCAGTTCCACCTCACTGCCACGACGCAAAGGCGTGAATGCTCCATCCAGCAGTTCGACTTCGGCATCAAGCATGAATGAGCTTTCCAGCGCATCCTTCTCCGCGAGTACTTCGCCACGGGAGATCTCATCGTGGCTGACGCCAGCGAGGTTGATCGCGGCACGCATCCCGGCTCCGATGTTCCTCACGTCCTCACCGTGCATCTGGATACCGCGTACGCGTACACGCTTGCCGCTTGGATACAGCATCAGTTCGTCATCAACACTGGCATTGCCGGACACCGTGGTTCCGGTCACTACCGTTCCCGCCCCATGGATGCTGAAGGCACGGTCGATTGCCATCCGGAAGCGACCCTCACTGGCACGCTGCGGCACCTGCATCGCAACCATGCGGATCTGCTCCTTCAGTTCATCCATGCCGATACCCTTGATGCTGCTGACCGGCACGATCGGGCAACCCTCAAGAAAGGTACTGCTGACAACCTCGCGGATATCCTCGATTGCCAGTTCGCGGATCTCCTCCTCCACCATGTCCACCTTGGTCAGGGCGACCAGGCCATGGCGCACGCCCAACATGCGGGCGATGTGCAGGTGTTCCGTTGTCTGGGGCATCACGCCGTCATCCGCGGCAATCACCAGCAGCAGCAGGTCGATACCCGTCGCTCCGGCAACCATGTTGCGGATGAAGCGCGCATGTCCCGGCACGTCAATGATGCCGATACGCAGCTCATCACCCAGCTCAAGGTGAGCGAAGCCGAGGTTGATTGTGATTCCGCGGCGCTTCTCCTCTTCAAGGGTGTCAGTATCAACGCCGGTCAGGGCGCGCACAAGGGATGTCTTGCCATGGTCAATATGTCCACTGGTACCGAGCACCAGGTAACGTGGCTCAGCCATCCAGCTCACCGAACATTGCCAGGATACTGTCGCTGTCACCTTCCAGCAGGCTGGCAACATCCAAGAGCAGCCTGCCCTGGCTGACATAACCGATCACCGGGGTGCTCACATGTCGCAGTTCGGCTTCGAGGACCTCTGCAGACCTGTCATCCGGCACAATGGCAACTGCACGGGATTCGTAATCCTGGTCAGGCAGGGAGCCACCACCTACGCTGGCAGTGCCTGCCACAACCTCGATGGACCATGTAGGCCTGGCCTGCCTGATGCCGGCTGCCAGAGCTCCTGCCAATGCCTCAAGATCTTCCAGTTTTCGGTCCAGCTGTGTTGCCAGCAGGCTGACGGCTGACTGTGAAAAGTTCTGCAGGTACTGCGTAATCGTTGAGCTGAGTGCTGCAATGCACAGCTTGTCCAGGCGCAGCACGCGCCACAGGGCATTCTTCCGGATGCGCTCGATCCATTCCCGGCTGCCCAGCAGGATGCCGGCCTGTGGGCCACCCAGCAGCTTGTCACCGCTGATGCAGACAATGTCGGGGCCGGCTGCCAGCGTTTCCTGCACTTCAGGTTCATCCAGCTTGCCAAGTCCCTGCTGCCGCAAGTAGCCGCTGCCAAGATCCACCAGCACCGGCACCGCATAACGGCTACCGATCTCCACCAGTTCAGCCACACTGGCCTCCTCGGTGAAGCCACGGATGCGGTAATTGCTGGCATGTGTCTTCAGGATCAGGCCGGTGTGCTCAGTTATCGCCTTTTCATAGTCAGCGGCACGGGTGCGGTTGGTCGTTCCCACCTCGCGAAGCCTGCAGCCGGAGGCCGGGATCACATCCGGCACCCGGTAGCTGCCACCGATCTCCACAAGCTCTCCGCGGCTGGTGATCACTTCACGCTCGCGTGACATCGTGTTCAGCGCAATCATCATTGCCGCTGCGCAGTTGTTGACCACCGTCGCATCCTCGCAGCCGAACAGCGCTGACAACTGGCGTGCCAGCTGCTTGTCACGCTTGCCGCGCTTACCGGTATCGAGGTCGAATTCAAGGCTGGAATAGCCGTTGGCAACTTCAGTGATTGCCTGCTGGGTCAGTGCAGTGAAGGGAGCCCGGCCGAGGTTTGTATGGAGCAGGATGCCAGTGGCGTTTACCACCGGCCTGACTGCTGGTGCGCACAGCCTCTCCAGCCGATGCTTCAGCATAGATGCCACCGACTGTTCATCAGTCGGCCCGGCATAGCTCCCAGCCAGCAGGCCACTACGGATCTCAGAGATCAGTTCCCGGGCCTGGCCGACAACAACAGTGCGCTGGTATTGCTGCTGGAGCTGGATTCCCGTCGCACTGCTGAGCACCGCTTCTAGGTGCGGCAACTCCCTCAGCCTGCGATTGACGTCATTCATCACTTTATCCACGTACCTTGATCCGCCTTGGCTTCCCTGCCACGACTCGGCCTATTTCCGCAATTTCTAGATTGTATCCTGCATCGCGCATGCGCCGGATGTATACGTCCGCCTGCGTTGGCGGTAGTGAGACAAGCAGTCCGCCACTGGTCTGGGCATCGTTGAGGATCATGCGCCAGTGTTCGCTGCCTGCTTCATAATCCACAAAGGCATCCGTGAACTCAGCATTACGGCTTGTGCCGCCGCAGATGTTGCCCTCATCGGCAAGTTGTTTCGTTCGTCCGATCAGCGGGATGGCTGCTGCATCAATCTCAATTCCAAGCTCTGTTGTGGACAGCATGTCCGAGGCATGGCCCAACAAGCCGAAGCCCGTTATATCTGTTGACGCGTGCGCTCCACAGGCATGCAGCTGCTCGGAGGCAATCCTGTTTAGGGTTGTCATTACTGAGATGCAACCTGCCAGGTCCTCTTCAGTCGCGTTGCCGGCATTATAGGCATGCACGACCACTGCGGAACCAATCGGCTTGGTCAGCACCAAAACGTCGCCCTCTTCCACCGTGGTATTGCGCAACAGGCGATCGGGATGCACCGTGCCGGTAACACTCAGGCCGAACATCACCACGTTGTTGAGGATGGTGTGCCCGCCGCTGATCACCGCACCGGCCTGTTCCACGATTTCGCGGGCCCCATCCATCATGTCCACCAGCGCTGACTGGTCCTCATCCTTCGGCGCGGCCAGCAGGTTTAGGGCTGTCACCGGAGTGGCACCCATTGCATAGATGTCCGAAATGGCATTGGCCGCGGCAATCCGGCCGAAGTTGCGCGCATCGCTGATCATCGGCGGGAAGAAGTCGGTGGACTGCACGATAGCCAGGTCATCGCGCAGGCGGAATACGCCCGCGTCAGACCCGTGCAGCGGCCCGACCAGCAGGTCATTGTGCGTCATCACCGGCAGTTGTGACATCATTTCCGCGAGGTCACACGGACCCATCTTGGCGGCTCAACCGCCAGCGGCGCGGGCGACTGATTTAAGTTCCCTGGACATGCGACCTCCTTTAATGAAATAGCAGTATCAACGATAACCTGTGTGCGGGTGCTACCCTCACAGGCTCCTATTTATACTCAAAGGAAGTTGTAAAGTAGTTAAGATGGCCATTTATCTCGACCACGCAGCCAGCACTCCCGTGCATCCCGATGCTGCAGCGGCCATGCATGAAATCCACTGTGACCCGCTGCTGATGGCCAACCCCAGCAGCACACATGCATCCGGTCGCGAGGTGAAGGCCCGCCTCAATGACTTCCGGGCACGGGTAGCCCGCAGGTTCGAATGCGAGCCAGCCAGCGTGATATTCAACAGCGGAGGCACGGAGGGCGACAACCACGCCCTGCTTGGCATGCTCGGCAGTGATCCCAGTGGGAAGCACCTGCTGATCAGTGCCATCGAACATGAAGCCGTCTGGGAAATGGCGCATCACTTACAGCGTCGTGGCCTGAAGCTCAGCATTGCTCCGGTAAACGAGCATGGCGAGACGGACCTCGAATTCGTCGAGGACCTGCTGCTGTCCGAGCGACCTGATGCTGTCAGTGTGATGGCGGTGAACAATGAAACCGGCGTGGTGCAACCCGTCCGCGAACTGGCAGCAATCTGTTCCGAAAACCAGATTCCCTTCCACAGCGACTGCGTCCGCGTGGTCGGGCATGGCCTCGAAGAGATAATCACGGATGGAAACATCTACCTGCTGAATGGCACGGCGCACAAGTTCGGTGGACCACGCGGCTGCGGTGTACTGATAGACCGTAGGCGGATGCTGCCACCCTACTCCTTTGGCGGAGGCCACGAGCATGGACTGCGGAGCGGCACGGAAAACCTGGCTGGCATCGCCGGCCTGACTCTTGCGCTTGAGCTCGCAGACCGAGAGCACGCAGTCAAGGTGGAAACACTGCGCAAGTACCTTGAAACCCAGATCATGCGCCGCTTGCCGGCCAGCGTGATCCACGGCAGCGGTGCGATCCGCGCCACGCATATCACCAGCGTGGCCTTCCCGGGCCATACGGCGGCATTCATGCAGCCCTGGCTGAGTGAACGCGGGTGCTTTGTGGGAACCGGCAGCGCCTGCCACGAGGGAGCTGCCAAGGGAAGCCGGGTGCTGCGCGCAATGGGTGTACCGCTCGAACTGGACATGGCCACGCTGCGCATCAGCCTGGGCTGGAATACGAAACTCATCGAGCTGGATGCGTTCCTGACACACCTCGAAGCCTGCCTGCAGGCCGAGCATTCCCTGGCGGGGTCAGCCTGATGCCTGATTCGAAGAGCATCCCCCTTGCCGGATCAGACGAAGTACGCATCCGCCAGGGCGTTGAACTGGCCAAGCACTGCCGCTTCGGTGTCGGCGGGCCGGCTGACTGGTTTGTTGAAGTACGCAGCGCCGCGGACATCCGCGAGGCCTACCGTTTCGCACGCGAACGAGACCTTCCCTGCTTCACCTACAGCGGTGGCAGCAACCTGTTCTTTGACAGCCGGGGCTTTCGTGGGCTGGTTGTACGACTGATAGGCGGAGGCTGGAATGTTGACCCTGACTCCCTGGTCGTTGATGTTTCCTCAGGTACGGACCTGCCACTGCTGATTCGCAACCTGGCGCGCCTTGGTATCGGCGGGGCTGACTTCCTTGGCAACATTCCCGGCGCAGTCGGTGGAGCCGTAGTTGGCAACGCAGGCTGCTATGGCCAGAGTATCGATGGCATGTTGATCTCAGCTGAGATTTACGACATTGAGGCAGATACGATGTTCACCGCCGAGCCGGATTACTTCGAGTTCAGCTACCGCCACAGCCGGCTCAAGTATGACCCGTTGCGCATGGTGGTCAGTGCCAGCCTGCGGTTCAGGGAAGCTGACCCGCTTGCAACCCTTGAAGCCGTCGAGGAGGAGTTGCAGCTCCGGCTCAGCAAGCATCCGCATGACTCGCGCTGCGCCGGATCATTTTTCAAGAACATCTCTCGTGAACAGTCCGCCTGGCGCATTATCACTGATGCCGGCATGGCCGACAGCCGGGTCGGTGGTGCGCAGCTTTCCCCGATGCATGCCAACTTCCTTATCAACGAGGATGCCGCCAGCAGCGATGACATCCTAGCGCTGTGCCGGATGGTCCAGCGCGGCGTGCGCGAGAAGCTGGGCATCGAAATGGAGACTGAGGTGCGTTACGTCGGCCAGTTCGGCATCGAGGAAATCAGGCCGGAGAGTTAATCCGGCGGACTGGATCAGCTGGTGGTCGTCAGCTCACGTGGCATGCTCACCTTCAGCTTGTTGAAGCCGTTGAGCGCTGCGATCTTATAGGCCTCAGCCATCGTCGGGTAGTTGAACACCGTATCAATGAAGTAGTCCAGCCGTCCGCCGTTGATCATCACGCACTGGCCGATGTGGATCAGCTCCGTGCTTTCGAATCCGATGATGTGCACGCCGAGGATCCGGTGGTCCTCCGGGTCGAACAGCAGCTTCACCATTCCGTCAGAGTTGCCCGTCATCTGCCCCTTGGCGGTGTCGCCAAAGTAACCGACGCCAGTCTCATAGCGGGTGCCGGCCTTTTTCAGGTTCTCCTCCGACTCTCCGATCATCGAAATGTCGGGACAGGTATAGATGCCGTAGGGGAAGAGCGGCTCGTAGGGGATGTCGTCAATCTGCAGGATGGCATTGGCCGCCTTGCGGCCCTGGTCAATGGAAGTGGCGGCCAGTGAGGGGAAACCGATCACGTCGCCTGCTGCATAGATGTGGTCAACGTTGGTCTTGTAATTTGAATCAACCTTGAGGTAGTCCTTATCCTCGACCTCCACGCCGGCCGCCGACAGGTTCAGCGTATTGGTGTTGCCCCAGCGCTGGGCGGCGATGAACATCATGTCGAACTGCAGTTCGTCACCCGCACGCGTAGTGGCACGGACGTCCTTCGGCCCGGCTACATGGATGTCGGACAGCTCCTCTTCCATGTGGAATACAACGCCATGTCTCACCATGTGGCCCTTCAGCACCTCAATCAGTTCCCTGTCAACGAAGGGCAGCAGTGACTTGTACTGGCTGACGACATGCACTTCGATTCCGAGCAGCGAGAACATGGCCGCATACTCGAGGCCGATCACACCGCCGCCGATGATGCAGAGCTTCTTTGGCAGGTAGCGCATCTCCAGGATGTCGTCCGTGTTGAAGATATGCACGTTGTCATACGGCGGGTTGTAATGCGAATAACTGCGGGCCCCGCTGCAGATGATGAAGTTCTTGGCGGTGTAATCCTCTGTGCCGACGGTGTCTTCGACGCGCATTGTATGCGGGTCGAGGAAGTGGCCATGGCCGGAGATCACGTCCACGTGGTTGCGCACGAGCTGCGAATGGATCACGTCAATTTCGCGGCGGATAATGCGGTTACAGCGGTACAGGAGGTCATCGGAAGTGATGTTCTCCTTCACGCGGTAGTTATCGCCGTACATCTTCTTCTCGTGGTAGCCACTGAGGTAGATGATGGCGGAGCGGATGGTCTTTGAAGGGATGGTGCCGATGTGCAGGCAGTTACCGCCCACGACCTGACGTTCATCGATGACCGCAACCTTGGCCCCGACCTTCCCGCACTTGATGGCGGCTTTCTGACCAGCTGGGCCGCAGCCGATAACGATCACATCATAATCTGACATGGCGCACTAATTATCCACCTGCGATCAACATCCGCAAGTCTTATAACAGGATTGAAGCCCGGCTTCACAAATAGAGAAACCTTGCCACGCGGATACTGTACCGCCTGACCGGAGAAATGCCATACTAGGGGTCCGATATCCCATGTGCATCGAGCTTCTTTCAACATCAGGGCCGGACACAGTCCATGGCTAACCTGAGACCCCAGGGGCCACTGTTTGATGCTGCGAGCACGGCAGTCAGCCGCATGGCGCAGCAATATGAGCGTGGCAGGGCGAATGCCAGCTACATTGCAGCAGCATTGCTGGCCATTCCGATCGGTCTTCTGCCATTGGTCCTTTCCCGCAACTTGGCTGACATTCTGAATGCTCCCCTGAATGGCCAGCTCTTCAGGTTACCAGCCATGGACACGCAGGGAAGCATCTACATGGTCGCGGCGCTGATCATCAGCCTCGGTTTCATTGTGCTAATGAATGTACTGGCAGATCGACAATACAACCAGATGCTGGAAACCTCGTCCCAGCTGCTTTCAGGGAGCACCCTGTCCATGCTGATCCTCGACAGCAACACTGCCCGGGAAATGTCTGCAGAGATGAAAGGAGCGGTTTTGCCGGAAATCCTTTCGAATCGTGGAGGAGAGTCGATCAATGAACTGGCTGCATTCTATGCCCTGTACCATGACACTTTCCATCGAAAGGCACTTGGAAAGGAACATGCTTCAATGGCAATGCTGGTTCGCCAAGACATGGTACTCAACCTGCTGCTGGCCCTTGTGACTAACCTCGCCTGTTACGTGCTTGTTGGCTATCTGTTACTGCCCTGGGTGCTGCTTCGAATCTTCCGCAACTGGCCGAGGGTCAGTGCGTGCCAGACGGCCTTTGCGCATTACATATCCCTTCGCGAACATGATTGCTAGAATTACCTGATTGAATTGCATCTCCATTGATTCTATTGGCGGATCAAACAGCCAACTTTCACTGCTATTGGAAAGCCCATAGAAGGATTGAGCATCATTGATATCACCTGAGCTCAGTCCAGCATTGAATTCTTTACTTTTGGTAAAAATCCCGCAAGCCAGTTCACTGTGCTTTCCATTTCTCTGACATACATTGCAATTGTTAAGCCGGATCGTTATAGTTTAAACGCAGAGGTGTGTACGAGATTCCAACTTGGAGAGTGCCATGAATGATGACAAGGGCATGAGAGATCTGCAGGTTTCGGAGGAAGTACAGGAAAGGACAACCTGGGTGTGCGACAACTGCGGTACGACAAATACCGAAGACCTGACGCACTGCAAGGGTTGCGCCTATAGACGAGATTTCCGGGCCGAGGAGCTGCCGGAAATCGACTTCGCCGCTCTACAGCAGACCATAGAATCCACGGATGAGTCCCGCTTCAAGCGCATCCATCGCTATATCAGCCTGGCAAAGGATGCTCTGCTACTCGTATTCGTGATCTTTGCGTTCGTGCTCGGCATGCGACTTAATGCCAACTGGCCATTCCAGACAGCCTATGAGCAGGATGCGCGCGACCTGGCGGACATGCTGCTGAATCTGCATGTGGCGGTGGACATGGGCATCAGCCACGACGACTATCAGGCGCAGCTTGTAGGCATCATGGCGGAGAAGACGAAGTTCGACGTGCTCTACAAGGACACCAATGAACTGCAGAGCGTGAGTTTCCAGAAGCTGCGTCAGGCCGCCGAGTACTTTGAACTCGCCAATGAGACCTGGAATACTCAGCTCAACAAGGAAGCGACCGGTGGCCGTACCAGCATGGCTGTGAGCAGCCGCAATGTCGGAACCGAGACCCGCGACCTATGGAACAAGGCGTCCAGCCACCTGATGCTTGGCATCGAGGACATGAACTAAGAGCGGCCTTAAGCTGTAGGGGCCTGTCATATAATCTGCCGATGTCGCAGGTTCCCGACTCTGTCCGCAAAGAAGTAGAGCAGCTCAGGGCTGATCTGGCGGACCATGCCTACCGCTACTACGTACTCGACGCGCCCGTCATCAGCGATGCCGAGTACGACCGGATGTACCGTAGCCTGGAGGAACTCGAGCGGCAATATCCTGAGCTCGTGACGCCTGACAGCATCACGCAGAAGGTCGGCGGACAGATCATCTCGAAATTCGAACCTGTCACACATGCCTCCCGCATGTACAGCCTGGAGAACGCGCTGACGGAGGAGGAATTCGTCGCCTTCGACGAAAGGATCTCCAAGATGCTGGGCCAGGCAGGCGGAATGTTCGGCAACGAGTACTTCTGCGAACCGAAGCTGGACGGACTCGCCGTATCGATCACATATGTCGATGGTGTATTCAGCCTGGCTGCAACCCGCGGTGATGGCAGTGTAGGCGAGAACGTCACTGCCAACGTAAGGACCATATCCTCCCTGCCCCTGCGCCTGCGCAAGCCGGTCAGCATCACGGTGCGCGGCGAGATATTCATCAAGGCGGAGGACTTCGAGGCACTCAACCGCAGTCGTGAGGAGGCCGGTGAGGAACTATACGCCAACGCCCGCAATACGGCAGCCGGCAGCATCCGCCAGCTGGACAGCTCAATCACTGCATCCCGTCCACTGTCCATCTACCTTTACAGCCTGGTGGAAGCCACTGAGCTTGGTGTGACAACCCAGTCCGGCGTGATCGATTACCTGCGGGACTGCGGACTGCCGGTCAATCCGCTCGGCCATGTCTGCAGTGGGCGGGATGAAGTCCTGGCATTCCATCATGACCTTGCGGTGATGCGTGGCGGCGGCAGTGTCAACGGTGTCAGCCTGCCATATGCGATTGACGGCATGGTCGTCAAGCTGAACAACATCACGCTATGGAACAGCCTTGGTTTCACCGCCAAGTATCCGCGCTACATGCTGGCCTACAAATGGCCGGAAGCGGAAGTGGCAACAAGGCTGAACGACGTAACTTTCCAGATCAGCCGCCAGGGCGTGTACAGCCCGGTGGCGGAGCTGGAACCGGTGCAGCTGGAAGGAGTTACCGTTTCGCGGGCCACCCTGCACAACCTCAATGAGATTGAGCGGCTTGACATCATGCTTGGCGACGAAGTGTTCATCAAGCGTGGCGGCGAGGTGATCCCGAAGATCATCGGTCGCAGCAGGCGTGAACGTGACGGCAGCGAGAGTGTGATTCCCCTCCCCTCCCATTGCCAGTATTGCGAAACCGTGCTGGAGAAGGACAGCGAGCGAAGCCACAACCTGCGCTGCCCGAACCGTGATTGCCAGGGCCGGCTGGTGGAACGTGTTGCATACTTTGCCAGCCGGGGTGTGATGGATATCGAGGGCTTCTCGCGCAAGACAGCTGCCAAGCTCATACAGGAGGGACTGGTAAGGGATCTGCCCGACCTTTACAGTCTCAGTGCAGCCCAGCTCAGTGAATTGGAGGGTTTTGCCGAGATCTCCGCGCAGAACATCTACGATGCCATCCAGTCCAGTAAGGCCCAGCCCCTGTGGCGGGTGATCTGTGCACTTGAAATCAGCCAGGTCGGCAGCCAGACCGCCAAGCTGCTGGCAAGGAGGCTGGGCAGCATCGAGAAACTGGCAGCGGCAAGCACCGAGGACCTGGAAAAGATCAGCGGGATCGGCAAGGTGATGGCTGAGGACATCGCCGGCTGGTTCAGGGATGAGCGAAACATGTCGCTTGTCAACGGCCTGGCTGATGCAGGCCTGATGATGAGCGAGGAAGATGAAGACGAAACGGATAGCAGTCCTATGCTGTTCGATGAAAAGACAGTGGTGCTGACAGGGACCATCAGCTTCGCCAGTCGCGACCAGATCAAGGAATGGCTGGAGCTGAATGGTGCAAAGGCGGCAGGCAGCGTGTCCAAGAAGACGCATATCGTCATTGCTGGCCCCGGTGCAGGCAGCAAGCTGGAAAAGGCGAAGAGCCTTGGCCTTGAAATCTGGGACGAGGAAAGGCTTATCGAAGTGATGCGCACAAAACCGAGCCGTCCGTCAACAAAGCCTGACTGGTGGCCTGCCTGATTCCAGGCCACTGGGCACAGGGTTCAGGCCTGCATGTTTAACGTTGAGGTTTGGACAGTTGCCGGAGTAGGCCCGCTCCCAGCGGCCTTCTGACTTGCTATTCAAAGGGGAAAAGCTTACGGGGGGAGGGTCTCGAACCCACGACCTCCAGATCCACAATCTGGCGCTCTAACCAACTGAGCTACCCCCGCGTGGGGACAGGAATTATACCGTTATATCCCTTGATTGAACAGACGGGCAGACTAAGCCCCGGCGGCTTCCGCGTTGATCAGCTCCACGATCTTCTGTGCACCGGCCCACATGCTGTCCACGAATACCAGAGGCTTGTTGCTGCCCTCGAGGATCTCCTTGGCCAGCTCCTCTCGTGTACCGGTCAGGCGGATCACGATCGGCACCTTGCGCTCCAGCTTGTCGTACACGTCCACGATGCCCTGGGCGACAAGGTCCGTGCGGGTGATGCCGCCGAACACATTGATGAAGATGCCCTTCACATCCGGGTCGCGCAGCACAGCGATCAGCGCCTTCTGCACACCTTCCGCAGTAGCGGAACCACCGAAGTCGAGGAAGTTGTTGGGCGTGCCGCCGGCGCGCTTCACGACATCCATCGTGGTCATCACCAGGCCTGCACCGTTGCCGCAGATGCCGACGTTGCCGCCTGGCAGGTGCACATAGGTCAGGCCCTCTTCCTTGGCCTGCACCTCATACTCATCCAGCTCGGAGCCAGCCTCACGCAGCTCGGCGATCTCCTTCTGGCGATAGAGCGCATTGTCATCAAAGTTCATCTTGGCGTCGATGGCAACAACCTCACCCTGCTTGGTGATCACCAGCGGGTTGATCTCTGCCATTTCAGCATCGGTCGCCATGAAGCAGTCATACAGCTTATCGATGAAGCTGGCGATGGCGCGGGCCTTGGAGGTGTCCACGCCACTCATGTAGACCGCCTGGCGGATTTCGTAGTCCTGGATGCCGACGGTCGGGTCAATGTTGACCTTGGTGATCTTCTCGGGGGTACTGGCAGCAACTTCCTCGATGTCCACGCCGCCCGCCGCACTGATGATCAGCACCACACTCTTGTCCTCACGGTTGAGCGTGAAGCCGAGGTAGTACTCGGTTTCAATGTCCACTGCATCTGCGACAAGTACACGGTCCACGGTCAGGCCCTTGATCTCCATCCCGAGGATGTTCTGCGCGACGGCGAAAGCCTCGTCCGGGGTCTTGGCCAGCTTGACACCGCCGGCCTTGCCTCGGCCGCCGGCATGCACCTGGGCCTTGACGACCACCATGCGGCCGATCTTCTCGGCGATGGCCTTGACTTCCTCCGGCGTACGCGCCAGCTCCCCGTGGTTGGTCGGGATGCCGAACTTGCTCATGATTTCGCGTGCCTGGTACTCGTGGATCTTCATCTCAGGTCCTGTCTGGGGGTTTTGCCGCGCAAATTATAGCGCGGGGCTTGTGCATGGAACGGAGTGTGCACGGACTTAACAATGGAAGGTCCTAATTTTATTGATACATAGATCTCATTAAACAATAAATGAGGTTTTTCGTCCCTAATGCATGCCGGGCATAAACCTATATTGGTAATGTGCTAGGCTATCGTGAGTCTATGGGAATCTCAGGTACAGTTCGCATAATGGCAATCCTGCTTGCAGGTCTGCTATTCATGCAGCTGGATCCCGGTGGTGCGGTGGTCTGCCTGGCGGACAATGGCCGCATGAGCTACAGCTTCAGCTGTACCTGTGACCTGCCCGGTGAACACAAGGGTGGATGCTCCGCCTGCTCCGATATCCATGCAGATGCCACAAACGCCAAGGCGGAGACAACTGGTCATTCCTGCTGCGACAAGAGTGATTCCAATTCCAAAGAAGACACACCCAGCCACAAGGGCTGCTGCCACAATTTCCGCATTGAGCTGATCGCCAGCGCTGGACCGCAGCTGGCCGCACCACAGTGGGAACAGGCCAGCCAGCAGTTGCCTGGACCGGTAATCCTTACCGAGCTGGTATCTGCTGACTGGAGCGAGGCACGGCACATGGCCGACTTGCCTCCACCGCTACCTGAACGATCAGAATCCCCAACTTCCCTACTCTCCTGCGTCCGGCTGCTGCTTTAGGCCGCCTGGTCGACGCCAGCCACCCCTGACCCATCACGTATCATCACGTGACAGCTGGGCCGCCAGTGTGCGGCCTGAGGAGAGCAAGCGGATGCAGACTGACCTGCGCCTGGCAATGCTCATGGGGCTGATCCTGCTGCTGATCCTTCCACTTCGCACTGAAGCGAGCGAGTACACCTCAGTGGAAATTGGCAGCACACGCCAGTACCTGCGCAACCAGGCCACAAGCCAGCCGAAACACTACCTGCCAGACGATGAAGCGCTGGATGCGCGCATCGGCACGGTGATCGGCAATATGGATGAACTGCTGGCGGCATTGCATGCATTGCCGCCGGAGCTGGGCAGCGAGGATCTCTCGCGTGTAATCAACCATGAAGAGCTGTTGGAACTCGTTGATATAGCACTGGATAACAATCCCGAATTGCGTCCATATCGTACTCAACTAGGGATCCAGGCTGCGCGCACCCGCCAAGCTGGTGCAAAGCAGGATCCGATGCTGATGTTCAGCCTGATGAATTTTCCGGCACCACAGTTTCCGATAGATGATTCACCCATGACTATGATCCAGATTGGCGTCAGTCAGGGTTTTGAGGGCTATGGCAAGCGCAAGCTCCGCCGAAACATCAACAACCTCGAAGAACAGCTCACCCAGTATTCATTGGCACAGCGTGAACTGGATCTCGTCGGACAGGTCAGCGATGTCTACTTCATGATGATGGAAACGACTGCCCGGCTGCAGATCCTCGATGAAAACATCGAATTGATGCAGGTCCTGATCGAACTGGCCGGCGTGAAAGCCGGACTGGGCCAGACCAGCCAGGCAATGCTGATCGACAGCCAGCTTGAACTGAGCATGCTGACCGAGCGTCGTGTGTTGCTCAACTCCATGCTGTCCAAGCAGCGCAATGAACTGAAGGGGCTGCTTGGCAACGATCCGCGACTTGATGGGATGGAGCTCCAGCTTACCGCAAGCTATCCGCTGACACATTCACCGGTGATTGACAACGCCGCGCTTTATAGCGAGAGCCTCGAGCGCCGACCGGACTACCTGAAGCTCGATCTAATGGAGTATCAGCAGGACCTTATGGTTGAGCTTGCTTCACGCGGGTACCGCCCCGATTACACCATCAGCACCAGCATCGGCCTGCAATGGGGTATGCGCAACATGGTTTCGGCCGGCATCACAATCCCGTTGTTCACCAACAAGGAGGAACGGCAGGACGCCATGGTTCAGGAAGCACGCGCCGAACGCGCACTTGTGGACGACATGAAGGCAGAATTGACCAATAACCTTGAGACGCAGATCACCGGCCTCGAACTTGCCCTGGCGGAGGACAGCGAGATCATTGATCTTTACCGCGACGTACTGGTACCACAGGCCCGGCTTGGTCTCGAGAGTGAGCTGCGCAGCTATGCCGCTGAGGGTGCAGAACTTGACGAACTGGTCAAGAGCCAGCTTGGCCTGCTCAACCTGCAGCAGGAACTCGAGCTGCGCAACATCAGCTACCTTGCCAACCTTGCGCGGCTGCAGATACTGACGGCAGGAGCGTTCGACCCGGCACCCTACCTGCTGGGAGAACCGGCAATCTCTGACCTGGTTGACGGAGTCAGTGAACTGGCCCGCCAGGCTGCGGCTAGCGCTGCGGAGGAAACGGTGGCCAGGGAAGTCAATCCATTCATCGAGGAGCTGGATCTGCCCGATGACATTCCGCCGATCAGCTACCACGACGACGACATCACCGACACCAGTAATGGTGGCAATGGAGAAGGCAGTGACTGACAGCCACGACGAGACACAGGAAGAGCTCTTCTACGAGGAGGCGCCGCGCAGCAGTGTTTCTGAGGCTGTTGGCGTGTTCATCGCGCTGCTGGCGTTGTGCATCGTCGGCTACGGTGGCTACGTCTGGTTGACACCGGGCATGGAGCTTGGCGACATCCTCAGGCGCGAAGGACTTTCGCCCAAGGACGGCGTGGAGAACCTGACATCCGAACAGGGAAAATCCGTCGCCATTGAGGATGAACGCTGTCCGCAGTGCGGCATGTATTCCTTGCGCAGCATTGCAGCGGTGCACGCCAGCTTTGCTGACGGCAGCAGCGGCTACTTCGACGGCTGGGGCTGCGTTGCCAACTGGGCTACGGAGCACTCCACGACCCTGGCCGATGCCAAGACGCGGGACATTGCCAGTGCGGACCGCGATCCGCAGTGGATTGACGCGGCGAGCGCTGCGTACCGCTATGGCACTGACAAGCTCAGCGGCAGCATGGCACCATTCGTAGCCTCCTATGCCACGCCTGGCATGGCTGCTGACGATGCTAGGCGCGGCGGCGAGGTGATGGACTACCCGGCCCTGCTCAGCGAACTCGGCATCGCAGCTTCTACGAACTCCATGGGTGCTGAAATCACCAATGACCCTGCAAAGCTGGACACAGCTGGTGAGATGCAAATGGATGGCGCGATGGAAAGCATGGACCACATTGGGCACGACCATGCAGCCAGGGATGGTGCAGACAAGGGAATGCCGGCTGCCGATAAGGACTCCAGCACTGTGACCGCTTCCGGCAGCCTGTACAACAAGGCCGGCTTCAGTGACTCATCCTGCCAGTACTGCGGGATGTTCGCTGACAAGAGCCTGACTCATGTCGTCGTGCGCTGGCAGGACGGCAGTTACACGCAGCACGACAGCTTCGACTGCGTGTTCAACCTGATGGCGGACGAGGCTCGCAGCATCGATGCCATCCAGTTCACCGCATATGAAGTTGACAACCCAGGCAGCCACTGGCTTGATGCCAGTACCGCCTGGTTCCTGTACGACACAGACACCGTCAAGGGCTCCATGCCGCCATATGTGGCGGGATTCGCGAGCCGCTCGGATGCCGAAAACGCCCAGGCTGGACTGGGTGGCCAACTGCTCGATTACAACGGGCTGGCTGCCATGTGGCAGCAGTAGCATTACCCAAGGAGAACGATATGTACAAGTATCTGATCGCCATGCTGGCCATGGTCATCTTCGCAACCGCCGCCTGGGCTCAGAAGGATGATGAGCCGATCCGCTGCGACACCTGCGGCATGTTCTGTGAGAAGAGCAGCACGCGGATGCAGATGGAACTCAACATCGATGGTGAAAAGGGCCTCTATCACTTCGAATCCCTCGGATGTGTCTTCAACAAGATGGCTGAACTCAAGGAAGGCGGCGCCAAGGAAATCAAGGTTGCCAATGCCATGATCCTGGACTACAGCACCTTCGGCACGGACGACGAGCAGATGCTCGACCCGCACGAGGCCTGGTACCTGGTGGGAACAAGCCGGCTGAAGGGAAGCATGGCCCCCTTCATCGCAGCATTCGCAACAAAGGACATGGCTACTTCGATGCAGGATGAGCTCGGCGGGGAAGTGATGGACCACGACAGCATGGCCGCACAGATGGTCGGCGATGACGAAGACCGCAAGCATGATGGGCACGACGATGGCAGTAAGGAGATGCACGCGATGGCGGACGTCTACATCTGCCCCTGCAGCGGTGGCTGTTGTGACGACATCAAGAGCGACAAGCCGGGTGAATGCCCCAAGTGCGGCATGCAGCTGGTCAAGAAGGAAGACAAGTAGGAGCAATCCATGCGGGTTTCACCGGCACTGATGACTTTCCTGACCGGACTGCTGCTGCTCAGCATCGCCGGCATCCTCTACCAGCATTCACTGGTCGAAAGTGGCGCGTATGGCACAGGCGACTCAACTGAGGCAGCGGCTCCCGCTGCCAATGTGAAATATGCCTGCCCGATGCGCTGCGTGGAGGCTGACAAGCCGGGCGACTGCCCGGTATGCGGGATGGAGATGATGCCGGTGGAACTCGACACACCTGCCAGCCTGGCTGCAAGCACCTCAGCCGAGCAGGAGTACACATGTCCAATGCATCCGCAGATCGAGCAAGACCATCCCGGCACCTGCCCGATCTGCGGCATGGAACTCGTGCTCAAGGCGAATGACAGTGCGGCGGTCGATCCGGCGGTGGCCGAGAGCGTTGCCGCAGTGAAGATCAGTCCGCTGCAGGGCCTGCTGGCAGATGTGCAGGTGGCAATGCCTGAAAAGCGGATGGTCAGCCGCAGCGTGGATGCAATCGGCGAGGTGGAGGTACCGGAGGATCGCATCAACATGGTTGTCAGCTGGCAACCAGGCCGGATTGATAACCTCGAGCTGGCTGAGACCGGGGTGAGGGTCAGCAAGGGCCAGCACATCATGGACATCTACAGCGAGGAGCTGGTACGCGCGCAGGAGGAATACCTGATCGCACTGCGCGCACGTGACCAGCTGGGTGACAGCAGCTACGACTACATCGCCGACAGTGGCAAGCAGCTGCTGAGCAGCGCAGAGTCGCGCCTGACAAGGCTTGGCTTCACGGCCGCCCAGCTTACGGCACTTGCAGAGACCAAGGAGACCAGTGAACACATCCCGCTGAGCAGCGCATATGACGGCATCGTGCTTGGCAAGTATGTCAACGAAGGCGACTACGTGATGGAGGGCAGCAAGCTCTACCAGGTCGCCGACCTGTCTGAGCTCTGGGTGCAGATGGAAGTTTTTGAGGAGGACAGTGCCGGCCTGATACCCGGCATGAAGATCAAGCTGGACTGCCCGGTGCATCCGGGCATGGTGTTCAACGGTGAACTTGAGCTGATTGAACCGATGCAAAGTGACATGACAAGGACGCAACTAGCTCGTGTCAGGGTTGCCAATCCTGACATGATCCTGAGGCCGGGCATGCTGGTTCGCAGCAGCTTCCAGCTGGACCGCCACGAAGCACTGATGGTTGTACGCAATGCGGTTCTGCAGACCGGTGATGGAGCTATCGTCTATGTTGCCCGCGATGGCGGTATGTGGGAACCGCGTAACGTGACAACTGGACTGATCGACGGCGACATGATTGAAATCACGGCTGGACTGGCCGAGGGAGAGGGCGTGGCCTCAACAGCGGTGTTCCTGCTGGACAGCGAAGCCCAGATCAAGGGCATTCCGCGCATTGATGAAAACGCAATTGAAGAGGAATCACACAGTGCCGCACACGTGCACTGAACAAAGATAGACAGATGACAGACAAACAGCTGGAATCATCAGAGCAGCACAGGCAAACGGAACCGAAGGGCTTCTTCCCTGCCCTGATCGGCTACTGCGTGGACAATCCCTTCATCGTGCTGCTGTGCGTCGCACTGGTGGCCCTGCTCGGATACAGTACGATCCAGAACACAAAGCTCGATGCATTGCCTGACCTGTCTGACAACCAGGTGATCGTACTGGCGGACTGGCCGGGGCGAGGGCCGAAGGTGATGGAGGACCAGGTGGCCTACCCGCTGACTACCTCGCTATCCGCCCTGCCCCATGTCGCTGACATCCGTTCGATGTCCAACTTCGGCTTCTGCATGATCTACATCATCTTTGACGACAGTGTGGACATCTACTGGGCACGCACCCGCGTCAGTGAGCGCCTGACCACGATCGGCTCCGACCTGCCGGATGGAGTGGTACCCCGGCTTGGCCCCGAAGGAACCGGCGTCGGACATGTCTACTGGTACCTCGTAACCAATGACGACGACCCGGCAACGCCGCAGCATGATCTAGCCGAACTGCGCAGCATCCAGGACTGGTACATCCGCTACCAGCTGGCCACTGTTCCCGGTGTTGCTGAAGTGGCCAGTGGCGGCGGTTTCAAGCGGGAATACCACGTTGACATCCTGCCTGAGGAGATGCGGCGCTACGGCATCAACCTGATGCAGTTGACGAAGGCGCTGAAGGAAAACAACATGGATGTCGGTGGCCGCCTGCTCGAGCAGAGCGACACCGAGTTCTTCGTCCGCAGTGAGGGCTACTACGGCAAGCGCAATGGACAGTTCGTCAGCCCCGAGCAGGTGATCGAGGATATCGGCAATACGGTGATCACGCATACGAAGGAAGGCGTGCCCGTACTGCTGAAACAGATTGCGATGGTGCAGCTCGGCACCGCCGTACGCCGCGGTGTGATCGACCACAACGGCGAGGGCGAAGCGGTGACCGGCATCATCGTGATGCAGTACGGCCAGAATGCCCAGAGCGTGATCAATGCAGTCAAGGAGAAACTGGACGACATCCGTCGTGGGTTGCCGCCCGGCGTGAAAATCGAGACCGCGCATGACCGCTCCTGGCTGATCGGCAAGAGCCTCGAGACCCTAAAGCATGCCCTCAGGGAAGAAGCCGTGGTCGTTTCGATCGTGATTATCCTTTTCCTGCTAAGCCTGCGTCCCAGCCTGGTTGTTGTGCTGACCCTGCCGATTGCCGTGCTGATCGGCTTTATCGGCATGAATGCGCTGGGGATAACGAGCAACATCATGAGCCTTGGTGGCATCGCGATTGCGATTGGCGTGATCGTGGACGATGGCATCGTGATGGTTGAGAACTGCCATGCCCATCTGGCAAAGCTATGGGAGCGCTGCAAGAAGCAGGGTCGCAAGCCAACACCGAATGAGATTACCCAGACTATCAAGTACGCGGCCCAGCAGGTCGGTAAGCCGGTGTTCTTCACCACGCTGATCATCATCACGAGCTTCGGGCCGGTGTTCTTCCTTACCGGTTCCGAAGGCAAGCTATTCACCCCGTTGGCATACACCAAGAGCCTGGTGATGCTTGCCAGTGCGGTGATGGCGGTCACTCTGGTTCCCGTGCTGATGCGGATGCTGATGCGCGGACGGATGCTGCCGGAGGAGCATAACCCGCTTTCAAGATTCTTCAACTGGCTGTACATGGGTCCGCTGAAATTCTGCCTGCAACTGCGCTGGCTCGCAGTGGCAATCGCCATTGCAAGCCTGTTCGCCACATGGCCGGTCTACAAATCTCTCGGCAATGAGTTCATGCCCAACCTCAATGAGGGTGAACTGGTCTATATGCCCACCACCCTGCCAAACGTGACGACGACAGAGGCAAAGCGGCTACTGCAACTGACGGACAAGATTATGTACGAACATCCACTTGTCGCCAATGTCGTCGGCAAGGTCGGGCGCGCGGATACAGCCACAGACCCGGCCCCCGTCAGCATGATAGAGACCTTCGTGCAGTTCTACCCCCGCGAGGACTGGGGCAAGATCGATCCAAAGTACGAGAACTACACCATTGGTGATATCCGCAATGACCTCGATAAGGCGATCCGAGTGCCGGGCCTGACCAACGGCTGGACGATGCCGATCATCAACCGCATCCAGATGCTGGCAACCGGCGTGCGCACGGACATCGGCATCAAGATTTACGGGGACGACACGGAGGAGCTGGCCCGGCTGGCTGTCGAAGCCAGCCACATAGCCGAAAAGGTGCCCGGTGTGAAGGACGTGTTCGCCGAGCGACTGAGCGGTGGCCGCTACCTTGATGTTGACATTGACCGTGAGGCCGCGGCGCGCTACGGCCTGAACATCGGTGATGTACAGGAACAGGTTGAACTGCTGATTGGCGGCATGAAACTCACGCGTACCGTGGAAGGACGCGAGCGCTACAACGTGCAGGTACGCTATGCCAGTGCCTACCGTGATAACGTGCAGGTGATGGAGGACACGCTGATCGAGACCCCGCACCAGGGCGTGATCCCGCTCAGCAGCGTGGCGACGATGCGTTACAGCAGCGGGCCGCCCTACCTTGCCAGTGAGAACAGCCTGTTGCGCACCGTGGTGTTTGCCAACATCCGTGACCGTGACATTGGTGGCACAGTTGAGGAGCTGGAAGCCACACTGGACCGAGAGCTGGATCTTCCGCAGGGCTATTACTTCCGTATCGCGGGCCAGTGGGAGAACATCACCCGCGCCCGCGCCCGCCTTGCCTTGCTGATCCCGGCCGTACTGATGATCATCTTCATCTTCCTCTACCTGACATTCGATAGCCTGTGGGACACGTTGATTGTCTACGTCTCCCTGCCCTTCGCCTTCACCGGCGGCATCTGGTACCTGCACCTGCTTAACATGAATATCTCAGTGGCCGTCTGGGTGGGATTCATCGCCCTGTTCGGAATGGCTGTCAACACCGGTGTGCTGATGATCGTCTACCTGCAGGAGGCACTGGACAAGCGCCTGGAGAAGGGCTGGCTGCGACCC
Source organism: Planctomycetales bacterium (assembly GCA_022646745.1). Lineage (GTDB taxonomy): Bacteria > 4484-113 > 4484-113 > 4484-113 > JAFGCY01 > JAHEFU01. The sequence goes on from CP060262.1 coordinate 3,285,418, forward strand.
GGTGACATCTACTCCGCCACCATCGAAGGAGCCGGACGGCGTGTACGCCCTAAGCTGATGACCGTCAGCACTTCCCTGATCGGCCTGTTGCCCCTGATGTGGGCCACGGGAATCGGCAGCGATGTGCTGAAACCAATTGCCGCGCCGCTGATCGGTGGCCTGGCCAGTTCCACCATCATGGTGCTGTTCATCATCCCTGTGCTGTTTTTCTGGGAACGCAGCTGGCAGTTGCGCAAACTCGTCAGGCGGGAGGAATAGCAAAAGGCCGCCCCCGTGGGGACGGCCCTTCATTTCCTTCGTCAAGCCTGCGGGGCTTAGAAGTTGTTGACGGTGATCAGCGGCATCGGGACCACGCTGCCGAAGTAGGCGGCGTTGTCATCGACGTAGGTGAACTCGCCGGGGAAGGCAAGGTCCATCTTGATGCCGAAGCCGCTCACGTCGTAGATGTAGTCGATCAATGCGGGGGCACCGCTCACGTCCAGCAGCATCTCATTGCTGTCAACGCCGAACTTGTAGTGGCCGCTCGGCAGGTTCATGCCCCAGGCACCATTGGCAGCGGTCATCGTGGTGTAGACCACTCCCGTGCTGAGGTTCTCGAAGCTGACCTGGTAACCCGCGTGCGGGCTGCCGGTGACGTAGTCTTCATAGGCCTGGCCCCAGACGTTCCACCAGGTCTGGTCCTCACCGGTCGGCTTCTCACGGTCCTTGAAGTTCAGGGTGATGTCCGTGATGTGCAGGTTGGTGTCAGGCATAGCAATCAGCGCGATGTACATGTGGCCTGCAGCGCTGGTGAAGTCGTAACCGAGGGAAGTCATGTCCGTGTACCAGCTCGGGCTGTTCATCGGACCGTAGAAGTCCCAGTGCATACCGGTGAAGTCCGCGATGGCCGCGTAATAAGTTTCAGTGGCGCTGCTGACCTGGGCTGCCACCTTCATGTCCAGCAGGTCGGTCTCAAGGGCACCGAGCGGGATCTGGTAGATGGCGAAAGCGATCTGCGCACCGCCGTTGGCACCGGGCACATCACCCTTAAAGCCCTTCAGCAGGTAGCAGTTCGGGTCACCGGCGTCGATGCCTCCATTGAAGCTGATACCGGGAGTGAGGTGGTTCGGGTGGCTGATCCAGCTGGCACCCTTCTCCTGTCCGGCTTCCTCTCCGCCAAACAGCTTGTCAAGTTCAGCAAGGCTTGGGATCTCGCTCTGCTCCAGCTGCTCCTCGACTGAGGGCGTGCCGTTGTCATTATTGTCAGTGGGCTGCTCGATGCCCACGTTGCTGCCACCGCAGGATGCGGACATCGCGGAGACGATGACGATGAAGAGGGAGATCAGGTAAATATCAAGGCGCTTCAAAATTGACTCCTTTGGCCGGTCATGAAGCTAAACCGGAATAGTTTTTGGTCCGGAATTTCCAAACCAAACTTGTTACCCGCTGGGTCAGGAGTCTAAACAGGAGGTGTGTAATACATCTCACGCAGGGCAGACATATCTACATATGTCAGAAAGTCGCTCAGAACGAATGCGGCAATAGTCAGCACCGGAATCAGGAATGCCATGCCAAAAGTCAGCTGCAATGCCCTGCGCTTGTCGACAGCCAGGCGATGGACCAGCTGCTGCCGGATGGCCATCATCATCAACAGGTTCAGTACCGCAGTATCGATCAGCAGGAAAAACGCTACGGCTGTCGGTCCACCTTCGCCGATATCCAACTGGTGGATCATCACATAGGCGTAGCTCAGGCAGGGAATCATCCAGATCAGATAAATAGTCAGGAAGAACTTGCGGCAGTCGGGCGTCTTAAGTTTCGTGCCGGACAACCTGCACAGGATCAGGCAGACAAGCAGGGCCACAATCGCAAAGCTGACCGGGATCCCGATCAGATAGAAGCCCCATGGATTCTCGTATGCTTTCACACCCGTACTCCCTTAAGGCAAGAAGAACTCCTTAGAAGTTCACAATGAAATCCACGCCGCCGCCGTGTCCCTCGGGATTGAAGAACGGGGAAATCAGGATCCCGCGCGGCAGCTGCTGCTCCAGCTTGGCAATGCCATAGCCGAGTGCTGCGCCGGCCAGTACATCCTCGGTGCGATGCCTGTTCTCCCGAACCCGCGACCAGGCTATCAACGAAGCGCCACCATACCAGAGCAAAGCCTGGTCAGGGTCATGGTCTGCTGCAACAGTGGCCGCTGCAAATGCCATCGTGGCGTGGTTACTGGGAAAGCTGTAACCCGGATGCCCGTCAGGCCGGTCACTGCGCACCACCAGCTTCAGGCCCTCGGAAGCTATCAGCGATGCCGCAATTGCATCACCTGTGCGCAAGGCCTGCCCCTCACCCGCCTCTCCCTTCTGGATGAGCGGGACAAGCATGGCTGCAGAAAGGAATGCGATTGTGCCCTCGTCACCCATCGTTCGAGCAAAGCGCACCTCAGTGCTGTCACCAGGCGCAGCCAGTGCTGGCCTCAATGAGCACAGGACAAGCATGGACAAGAGGATCACAAGCCGGTAAGCCATCTGCCTATTCTAATACCGCGGTAGGCTAGCTTTCGAAATCAGCGAATGAATGTACCGTCCTGCAGTTCCTGGTAGGCCTGCCGCAGTTCCTCGGGCCGGTTCATTACGATCGGGCCGTGCCAGGCCACCGGCTCACGCAGTGGCCTGCCGCTTACTAGCAAAAAACGGATGCCCTGTTCACCGGCAGTCACCACCACTTCATCGCCACTGTCAAACAACACCAGGCTGCGGTTGCCTGCTGGTACCAGCACTGCTTCGTCTCCCGGGTTTGTTCCTTCAGTCATCACACCCTGCGGGTCGGACGCACTGCGGAAGTTGCCACTGCCCTCAAACACGTAGGCAAAGGCATGGCTGTCCGTCTCAACCGGCAGGTGCTTCGTACTGCCTGCAGGAATACTCACATCTATGTAAACCGGGTCGGCGGCAATCCCTTCAACTGGTCCGCGCTGGCCCCAGAAGCTGCCACTGACCAGCCGGACATGGGTGCCGTCATCATCTGTGACTGTCGGGATGTCACTTGCCTTCATCTCCTGGTAGCGCGGTTCGCTCATCTTCAGGCTGGCCGGCAGGTTGGCCCAGAGCTGGAAACCATGCATCCGGCCCTGTTCATCGCCCTGCGGCATTTCACGATGGAAGATTCCGCGTCCGCTTGTCATCCACTGCACATCACCGGCTGAGATGGTGCCGCTGTTGCCAATACTATCCCCATGCGCAACCGTACCCGCAAGCACGTATGTGACCGTCTCGATCCCGCGGTGTGGATGCCAGGGAAAGCCAGCCAGGTAGTCCTCCGGCTTATCATTGCGGAAATCGTCAAACAACAGGAATGGGTCAAAATCCTTCGTCTTGCCGAACCCGAAGGCTCGGTGCAGGTTTACCCCGGCCCCTTCAAGGGTGTGCTGGGCTTCGCTTATGTGCTTGACTGGCCTGATTGACATTCTCTTCTCCCGGTCCTGGTTGGGAATCACGCTGGAATACCGACCAACAGGCTGGATTCATTCATAACCTGCTGATCGTGGCACACACGGTTTGCACATATGGGATTGCTATACTGCCAGCATGCGGACATGGCTGATACCAGGTATCACCCGCGCCATTTCTTTGCTGGCAACCCATAAGATTGCAGCGCAGGGAGACTGACCGCTCACAGCTGCAGGCCATCCGATTGCTACTTCAACAGCAAATGTCTCCCAGGATCACGACCTACTCTGCCACAGCTTGCAGCGACAGATGTTAATCTGGTTTTAACCAGTAAATGGTTACTCAACCTGCCTGGACCAGGGAGTTACTATGCATTCTTACTCAACGAGGCAAATCCAGCTTGCAGTACTTCTGTTCTGTATTGCTTTAACATCAGCCTGCGGTGGTGGCAGCAATGGTTCCATAGACCAACCGGCTGCCGAGAAAGCTGCTAACTTCAAACCTGTTTCAGATGTACTGGCGGAGATCGAATCCACGCCCGTTCCAGAGGGAGTTGATCCCGACCTCCACCGCCAGTTGAAGCAAGCTCTCGCTGAATACATCGAAGCAAATTATCCTGGCAGGATAGGCAGTGCGGCACCTACTGGAGTGGCCGGCAGGGTAACGGAAATTTCACTGGCTGATGGAACACTTCGCTGGACCTACCGGAATGCCGGTGATTACAACGGCGACGGGCAGGTGACAATCAATGACCTGACCAACATCGGCCTGCATTACCAGAAGACCCCACTCTCAGAGGACTGGGCCAGGGCCCGCAGTGCAGATGGCAATGGCGACGGGGAAATCAACATCGGTGACATCACGCCGATGGGCCAGAACTACCTGTCGGATGTGGCTGGTTACAAGGTGCTCAATGGAGACTCTGAGACTTCATCACTTGTGGAACTGGCTGATGTGAAACTGGAAGAGGCAGTTGTGGACAGTGATCCACTGATCTTTGAAGTTGGTATCGACACCGCCGCACTAACCGGGATGCTGTTTGTAATGCCCTACGATTCCGCAGGCGGGACGGGTGAACTGAGCAAGGGTATCCCTGTCGGCGGTGGATCATCGATTGACAGCATACCTGGATCCAGCAGTGATCCGCTTGCCAACCACATCAGCACATATTCACCTCCGGCTCCCCCTGCCAGTGACTTTACCCAGGACACTGCACGCAGCGGACTGTTTATATCTCGCACCCGCTTCGTGGTCTGCATGCAGCCAGATGTCAGCGTTGGCGAAACCAACCTGCTGCTCAGCCAGGTTGGCGGGCGGGTGATTGGCGCGATGACAGGCATCAACATGCTGGTGATTGAGGTGGACGACCCCGGCGACCTGAGCCGGGTGCACAACGCAATTGACACCTTCGATGCCAGCCCGCATGTGCTGCTTGCCGTCGAGGACTGCCTGATGTCAACGCTAAACGTAAACAATCCCAGCAATGACAGTGACTCCAGCGTCTTTGGACTGGCGAACCAGGCCGTACCGAACCCCTGGCGCTGGGACTGGCCGCCATCCGAAAACGGTGTCAGCGTGAATGGCAACTGGGGAATTGAAGCGGTGCGCGCGCCCTTCGCCTGGAATCTGTTTGATTATGGCCGGCGCCAGGGAGACCCGGCCCGCACCATCGTGCTGGACACCGGATTCAACAATGCCCACAACGATGATGAACTGGACAACCTTTCACTGAAGACAGTTGATGGCAATGACGTGATTGACGGCTTCACACTGGGAGCCCATGGCTCTCATGTGGCCGGGACGGTCGGAGCCCCGCATTACAACAATGCAGGGGTCGCCGGGATGAACCCGTTGTTCCAGTTCGTAGACGTTGATGACGAACTGTGGGTCGGCATGACCTGCCGCATCTCCAGTTTCAACGGCGGCACCTACCAGGGCCGGGAGACCTGCTTTGACAGCACGGTGTTTGACATCTTCTTCGCCTGGGATGAATGGAATGATGTGGCAGTGGTCAACACCAGCCTCGGGTACAACTGGGCCAACGCGGGGATAGACACCGCCGCCACTGAACGTGCGCGCGAGCTGGCACGGGACCAGGGCATGATCATGCGCTACATCGCATTCGTGGAAAATGCCAAGCTGCTGTGTACAGCGGCCGGCAATGACAGCACAGGCTCAAATGGCTGGCCCACCGAGCAGGATGCTGTCTGGGCCAGTCCGATGTGCTGGGCTGCGCTCGATCCGGAGATTGCCTGGCCTGACTATCTCGACCTGGGCCCCTCAGCCAACATCATCGTGGTTGAGTCCAGCCAGGCCATCGTGGCGGACAACACCCTCAGTGAGAACAGCTGGCAATACACCAAGAGTGACTTCAGCAATGTCGGGGGCCATGTGTCCGCCCCCGGAAGCGACATCCTCAGCGTGGTCGGCAATAACCTCAATGACCGCAACGGCAACCCCTACCAGGACTATGAGACCTTCAGCGGAACCTCAATGGCCACGCCACTCGTAACCGGTCTCGTCAGCTACATTGCGAGCCTCGCACCTGACCTGGATGCGGGCCAGATCCGCAGCCTGCTTACCGATGCCGGCAACACCCGTCCTGTGGCACTCGAACAGGGTGCCACCCTGCCGGCGGGCATTGATGCCCCAGCGCGCCAGGTGGATGCCTTCGCCGCAGTGACCTCGATCGATGATGAGCGGGGCAACCGCGAGATCCAGCGTGCACTGGTGGATGTTGACGATGGCACACGCGATGGCAACCTGCGCACCAGGGTATGCGACGATGCAGGGTACACCAACCCGATGGACCCGGACCCGGATGGCATCGAAACCGCTGACCAGCGGCGCGGGGACGGCGAAACCACCATGAAGGATTTCCGTGCCTTCAGGGATGCCTGGCTGTATGCGGCCTATGACCATTTCAGCGCAGAGGTTGACCTCGACGGCAACTTCGAGCAATTCAAGAAAGACTTCAACTTTGACGGTGCGGTGCAGTACATGAGCCGAAACGGACGCGCTGCAGCTCCACCCCACCCGCTTGATATTCCAACGGCAACTGTATTGAATGATGTGATATTTGAGGACCGCTTCAGCCGCTACGACTTCAACGGTGACGGGCAGCTGGCAGACTGGTCGGCAACTGCGCCTTATCGCATCGCCTGTACGACGGCAGCCGGCAGCAATCCGACTTCCGCAGTCAACCAGGTGCCCGGCATGGTACGCGACCTTGATGTGATGCTGTCCGCCGGAAACTGGCAATCACGGGACATTCTCTACGAGCAGAATGGTGATCCCGAATACTTCGAGAACATCTCCATCCTTCCTGCAGACGAGGGAATGATCACCAGCCAACACTGGTCACCGAAACGCTACCTGCTGGAAAACCGGGATGCATCAGCAGCCGTGGACCAGCTATACAAGGACACCCCCGATTACCTGCAGTCCTGTGACATCCATTTCAACCTGGACTGGAGCTACCTGCTGCTTGGTGGCAGCAACAGTGTGGAGATCACCGTCACAAGCGAAATCGACGGCGTGGTGGACCCATTTGTCCGCACCGCCACCTTCAAACCCAGCGATCCCTGGAAATTCGTTCTGACCGTACCGATCTGGAGCAACACCATCAACATCGACTGGAACAGCAACGGAGGCTTCAGCAGCAACACTGACCTCAACGTGAAGCTTGGCAGTGATGTGCCCTATCGCATCAACAGCTTCTATCAGGTGCCCGGCATCACCAAGCAGTGGACTACCGCCACGCCACGCCTCGAGCCGGTACTGTGGTACCGGTATCTCGGGGCCGGAGAAGGCTACCGCCTGCACACGATCTTTGCCGAGGACAAGGGCAATGACAACTTCGACATCAACTACAGCATGATGCAGTCCACCGATGGCCTCTGGTCAGATCCAAAGGTGGTGGCAAATGCGGACGGGCTGGTGATGATGGCCGGTGCTGACCTGTATGGCTTCCCGGCCATTGTCTTCAGCAACTCAGATGGGCAACTGCTCTTCAAGACAACAGTTGACGGGAATGACTGGGACAGCCATGACCGCACGATAGATACCGGGGCTGACTTCGACTTCGCCCAGCTTGGCTTCCTGCAGCATGGTGGCGAACAGAATTTCATCGTCTGGAGCAAGGGCAATGGAGTGGATGGCAACAGCGTCTATTTCTCGCGCAGCAACGACTTCACAGCCTACACCTGGGCGGCACCACAGGAAATCGGCAAGGGACATGCCCCCGCGCTTGCAAGCATTGACAATGCTGACGGCCTGTTCCTCGTGATGTTCGACCCGCTGGCCGGTGCGATCGGTTCTGCCGTCAAGCTGTTCCAGTGGAACACCGGCATGACCAGTTTCGGCACACCCGACCCACTTCCGCTGGATGGGATCCTGTGGAATGCGGGAGAGCAGATATCCGGTGATATCGGCAGCTTCAACGGCAATGCAGGCCTCGTGGTGCGTTTTGGCAATGAAATGTACTGGTTTGATGGCATTGACGGTGAGTCCATCGATCATCATTTCGTCGGCAATTACAACGGACAACTGGACAGCTGGATCCGACCACAGGTGTTCAACGTAACAGGCAAACCGGCCGTGTTCATCATGGGCCTTGTGTACCAGTCGCAGGACACATCAGGGATAGGCTGGGAGAATGCCGTCGTGCTCGATACTCGTGGCACTGAGCCCAGCCGCAACCTGATGCGCATTCGAGGGCATGAAACGGGTCTGCTGTCATGCGAGTTCTTCGATGAAGGTCTCGACAGACTGGTGGTGCAGACAGATTTCCTGCACTGAGGAACGCGGCTAGCGGTTCACAAGCTTCTGCATGACCTCCGGATAGCGCTCACCGACAATCCGGATGTCATCCAGGGCAGCACTGAATTCAGTAAGCAGTTCTGCTGGCAATTCAAGCCTGGCTGCACCGAGGTTTTCCTCCAGGCGTTCAATGCGCTTTGTGCCGGGAATCGGAACGATCCACGGGCGCTGCGCCAGGATCCAAGCCAGCGCCAGTTGTGCCGGAGTAGCGTTGACATCTGATCCAGCCCGCCTGAGCAGGTCCACCAGGGCCTGGTTTGCCGCAAGCATTTCAGGAGCGAAACGAGGCAGTCGCGTTCGTATGTCTCCTTCGGCAAACTCTGTCGTTGCATCTATCTTTCCTGTCAGGAAGCCCCGGCCCAGCGGACTGAATGGCACGAGCGCTATGCCAAGCTCCTCAAGCACGGGAATGATCTCTCCCTCCGGCTCGCGCCACCACATTGAATACTCGCTCTGAAGTGCCGCCACCGGCTGCACAGCATGGGCACGCCTGATTGTGTCAACGCCTGCCTCTGACAATCCGAAATGCCCCACCTTGCCTTCGGCTATCAGTTCACTTACAGCTCCAGCGACCTCCTCAATCGGCACTTCAGGATCCACACGATGCTGGTACAGCAGGTCAATATGATCAGTGCGCAGGCGCCTCAGTGATGCTTCCGTGACGGAGCGGATGTTATCCGGCCTGCTGTTCAGTCCACTCCAACCGGGGCTGCCATCCTGGTTCATCGCAAAGCCGAATTTTGTGCCAAACACTACCTGTTGGCGACGGGACTCCAGGGCCTCACCGAGCAGCTCTTCATTGACATAGGGGCCATAAACTTCCGCTGTGTCGAAGAATGTCACGCCCAGTTCCACGGCCCGGTGGATAAGACGGATGGCAGCGCTCTTTTCCGCTGCAGGACCAAATGCGAAACTCAGCCCCATGCAGCCAAGCCCGATGGCTGAGACCTCAGGACCGTTGTTTCCGAGTCTGCGCTTCTGAATTTTTTTCCTCCTGGCTGATGCATTGCACATCAGGCATTGAGTTGTCCTATCTTCATTCAAGCAGCCGTGTTCTAATTTGCTTTGGCTAACCCGGCGGTACAGTTATGCCATGGAACTCAGGGATTCAGTCGTAATCGTAACTGGTGCCTCTTCAGGTATCGGAGAATACACCGCCCGTAGACTGGCGGACGAGGGCGCAAAGCTCGTGCTGGCCGCCCGTAACGCTGACAAGCTCGAGAAGCTGGCAGCTGAGCTTCCCGAGTCTGTGGCAATTGCCACCGACATGATGGACAGCTCAGCGATCGAGCGAATGGTGGCACAGACGATTGATGAATTCGGCCGTGTGGACGTGCTGATGAACAATGCCGGCCAGGGCATGCGCTGCCCGGTGGCCGACATCAAGCTGGAGGACATCCGCTACCTGCTGGAATTGAACGTCGTGGCACAGGTGGCCGCCATGCAGCAGGTGATCCCGCACATGCGCAGGCAAGGCGGCGGGATGATCCTCAACATCAGCAGCATGCTGTCAACGATGAACATGCCGAAGCTGGCAGGTTATGCCTGCACCAAGCATGCGCTGAACAACATTTCGCGGAGTGCCCGCCAGGAGCTTGCTGCTGACAACATCCGCGTCTGCCTGTTCCTGCCACGCATCACAGGTACGGACTTCGGGATGAACACCCGTGGATCGGACCAGTACGACTCCCGCAAGGGAGCACCGGGCATGTCAGTTGATCCCGTTGAGGATGTGGCGGATGCGATCGTGGCCCAGATCAGGAGCGAGGAAGAGGAAGTCCGCCGCAGCTACTGATCCCGTGCAGCAGGAAACTGAACAAGAAAACGAGACGCCCGGGCCATCCATGACCCGGGCGCCCTACTTCCAAGGGAAGTCTAATTAGTTGATGTCGAAGCGGTCCAGGTTCATCACCTTGTCCCAGGCCGCGACGAAGTCCTCCACGAACTTGCGCTCATTGCCGCTGCAGGCATACACCTCAGCCAGCGCACGCAGCTGGGAGTTGGATCCGAACACCAGGTCCACCCGGCTGCCGGTCCACTTCTGGGCACCGCTCTTGCGGCAATGGCCCTCGAATACGTTCTTGTCAGCCGTCGGCTTCCACTCTGTTGACATGTCCAGCAGGTTGACGAAGAAGTCATTGGCAAGCGTGCCGGGCTTGTCAGTGAACACACCGTGCTTGCTGCCAGCGTGGTTGGCACCGAGCTGGCGCATGCCGCCGACGAGCACAGTCATTTCTGGCGCGGTCAGGGTAAGCAGCTGGGCCTTGTCCAGCAGCAGCTCCTCAGCTGTGACGGAGAACTCAGCATGCAGGAAGTTGCGGAAGCCATCGGCCATCGGCTCGAGCGGGGCGAAGCCCTCAACCTCGGTCTGCTCCTGGCTGGCATCCACACGGCCGGGGGTGAAGGGCACCGCCACGTCGTGGCCGGCGGCCTTAGCAGCCTGCTCCACGGCGGCACAGCCACCGAGCACGATCAGGTCAGCCATGGAGACACGCTTGTTGCCGGACTGGGCATCATTGAAGGAGTTCTGGATGCCCTCCAGGGTGACGATCACCTTGGCAAGCTGGGTGGGCTCAAACGCCTTCCAGTTGTTCTGCGGGGCCAGGCGGATGCGGGCACCGTTGGCACCACCGCGCTTGTCACCACCTCGGAAGGTGGAGGCGGAGCACCAGGCCGTTGCCACAAGCTCGGAAACCGACAGGCCGGAGGAGAGGATCTTGTCCTTCAGGGAGGCGATGTCGGCAGCATCAATCACATCGGAGTTGCGGGCCGGCAGCGGGTCCTGCCAGATCAGCTCCTCAGCAGGGACCTCAGGACCGAGATAACGCGCCTTGGGACCCATGTCGCGATGGGTCAGCTTGAACCAGGCACGGGCGAATGCATCGGCGAACTGGTCCGGGTTCTCCAGGAAGCGGCGGGAGATCTTCTCATAGGCCGGGTCGAAGCGCAGCGACAGGTCCGTCGTCAGCATCATCGGCTCGACCGTCTTGTCGGCATCGAAGGCATGCGGCACCTTGCCAACACCGGCACCGTCCTTGGGCTTCCACTGCTGGGCACCGGCCGGGCTCTTGGTAAGCTCCCATTCATAGGCGAACAGGTTTTCAAAGAAGTTGTTGCTCCACTTCGTTGGGGTCGTGGTCCAGGTCACCTCCGGACCACCGGAAATGGCATCGGCGCCGACTCCGCTACCGTAACCGCTCTTCCAGCCGAGGCCCTGCTGCTCGATCGGGGCAGCCTCGGGGTCGGGACCGACCAGCGCGGCATCACCGGCGCCGTGGGTCTTGCCGAAGCTGTGGCCGCCGGCGATCAGCGCAACGGTCTCCTCGTCATTCATCGCCATGCGGGCAAAGGTCTCGCGGATATCCTTGGCTGCCAGCAAGGGGTCCGGGTTGCCGTTCGGGCCTTCCGGGTTGACATAGATCAGGCCCATCTGGACTGCTGCCAGCGGGTTCTCGAGGGCCCTGTCGCCGGTATAGCGCTTGTCACCAAACCACTCGCTCTCCTTGCCCCAGTAGACGTCGTTGTCAGGCTCCCAGACATCCTCACGACCACCGGCGAAACCGAAGGTCTTGAAGCCCATGTCCTCAAGGGCCACGTTGCCAACCAGGATGAACAGGTCGGCCCAGGAGATGCTGTCGCCGTATTTCTGCTTGATCGGCCACAGCAGGCGGCGGCCCTTGTCCAGGTTTGCATTGTCAGGCCAGGAGCCGAGCGGGACGAAGCGCTGCTGGCCACGGCCACCGCCACCACGGCCGTCACCAACGCGGTAGGTGCCGGCGCTGTGCCAGGCCAGGCGGATGAAGAACGGGCCATAGTGGCCGAAGTCCGCCGGCCACCAGTCCTGGGAGTCGGTCATCAGCGCCTTCAGGTCAGCCTTCAGCGCCTGGTAGTCAAGCTTCTTGAACTCCTCCGAGTAGTTGAAGTCCTCTCCCATCGGATTGGACTTGGAGGAATGCTGGTGCAGGATGTCCAGCCTGAGCAGGTTGGGCCACCAGTCCTGGTTAGTGGTACCGCCGCCGGCGGCATGCTCGAATGTCCCATGGAAGGGGCACTTTCCATTCTCAGTCATGATGAATACTCCTTTCTCTTCACCTTGGATGTCCGAAAGACTTGTTGACTAGTTATCCTGCTGCTTCTGCAAGCAGTCTTTGCAGATGCCATGCACTTCCACCTGCGTGGCATTGATGCTGCCAAATTCCGAAACCGCTTCAGGGATGCGCAGCTCGTTCAGCTCACTGCTCTTGAAGTCACGCGCCAGTCCGCAACGCAGGCAGACGTAGTGATGATGTGGTTCGGGATTGGCATCGAAGCGGATGCTCTCTCGCTTGGGACCGAGTGTGGAAACCATGCCAAGGTCGGTCAGCAGCCAGAGCGTGCGGTAGACCGTGTCATGCGACAGGGTCGGCATGCGCGGGCTGAGCGCCTTGTGGACGGCCTCTGCACTGGGGTGGTCAACACTGGATGCGACTTCGCGGAAGATTTCGATGCGCTGGTGTGTGAGTTTGATCCCGGCGGCCTTTGCAGCCTGCTTGAACAACTCTATCCTGCGATCCACTTCCTGACTCTCTACTTTAAACATGGTTCCTACTTGCGGTTTGTACGTGGATAGGAATGTATCCTATTTAGGATTTAATGTCAAGTGAGATTCCGGCTATGCAACCGAGGCTTATATAATCGTCCGGTCGTAATCTGCCGGATCCACAGGTACCAGTATGAAGCTTGATCGTGTGTATGCAATGAAATTTGGCGGCGTCTATCCGCATTATGTGGCGAAAGCTGAGAAGAAGGGGCGCAGTAAGGCCGAACTGGATGAAGTACTGAGCTGGCTGACTGGCTACAGCCAGAAGCAGCTCGATAAGATTATTGAGGACGGGACCGACCTGGAGACATTCTTCGCCAAGGCTCCCAAGCTGAACCCGAATCGCGAATTGATCACCGGCGTGGTCTGCGGTGTGCGTGTGGAAGAGATCGAGGAACCGACATACAAGCTGATCCGCTACATGGATAAGCTGGTGGACGAACTGGCCAAGGGCAAGGCTATGGAGAAGATCCTGCGGCAGTAAGGTGGTTCTGGCTACAGGTATTGCTGGGCAAGTGAAAAGAAGCAACGCGCGGTTAGGCTTGGTGAACTCTGCCGGGATTGGCAGCCCCTCCTGGCTGACCTTCGAACCTACTTTGAGTCTGCTCAGTCCTCTGGAAAGAGGTCGTCTACCCCTTCCGACGAACGTGTAAATGCCCCTTCTTACGACCCTTATTCCGGTAGGAAGGGGTAAGCCATTACGATAACCCGCTTCCTGACTGTGCAAACAGGCTGTATCCATACACTCGATACGAGTGCTATTCCTCCTGCCATGGCGCCCTCACTTCTGAAAGTGATATGAGGGGCACCATGGACGGCTCGCGGGAGGATGATTTCCCGCAAACCTCAGTCGGGTCGGCGGAGTTGAATTGGATGGCAGGAAGGCCATCCACTCCTCCGACTGTACGCGGGAGGGACTGAATTTGTTTTTGAATTTTTTTGTTTTATGGGTTTGAAGGAACAGAATGCCGGAAGCTTGTGCTTCCGGGAATGATGCATTCTTGTCATTGCCCTGTAACATTGGACTCTAGCCGATAATCCTTATATTAAGTCTTCATTAAATGAAGAGAATCTACTTCTAGAGGTGACGTATGCGCCGAAGCAAACTGAGCGCTGTCATCCGGTTAGCAGTGATTGCCGGAATGATGGCGCTATCAATGTCCTGCTCTTCCCAGCAGGATCTCAGCGAGTCACTGGATTCAACCGTCAACCCTCAGCTGGATACCTCAGTTGAGACCATGCCTCCGATCAGCATCGAAGTACTTTCACCTGAATTCACAGAGATTCAGGGGGACAGCAAGAGCGTCTCTCACACTTACGTCTTTTACCGCGACTTCAACCAGACATTCGAGGTTTGGCGTGATGACCCGACCTACATCTATTACGGGCCAGGGATAGTTGGCAACAAGAGGTTGTCTTTCACAGAGCCTCTCTCCAATCCAACTCCTTTGGAAATGGATTGCTACTGGAAGACCAACAGCACAGGCTGGAACTACTGGACCACCGTGCGGATTCCTATTGGCTACTGGAGATCAATGAAACTCTATTGTGGCCAGAAGGATGTGATGTTCCAATTCAGGCTTAGGAACACGTCTAACATCAAGAGTTACCCTGGACACGCCACACTGCGCACTTCCAACTGGTGATTTCATCACAACCTGGCTCCCGGTCTTGCACTGGGAGCCAGGTTGGCTCAATAATGGTCTTAATAGCAGTTATGTACGAACATGAGACCGTTATTCAAGACCCTTCTCCTTAGTGTTCCGATTACCCTTATTGTCATTTTCATCGTAAACAATGGCAGTCCTATCTGGCCAGTAGACGAGCTACTTCTTTCGATCTACTATCCTGCTTACTCAGCAGTAAACTACGTGTTCTTCGATGTGTTGCCAAATGCCAACCCGTACTTTGGAACTTTACTTTTCTTCTTGGCTATCTTCCTATGGACTATTCTGCTGACGATTATTTTTCAGCAGCTCTTACGACTCGCTAAGCTGGTCGTCATCGAGAAGAAAAAACTGTAACCACGGCGGGTCTCCTTGTCTTAGACTCCGCTGCCGTCCCCTCGAACGCCTCATTGGTGATACCCACTATCTTTATCCTTTACTGCCGGATACAATTCCTGTAATTTGTTGGTGAATCGGTATTATCTACAAAAGGAGGCTAAACCGATGAGGTTCCTTACAATTTTTGTGCTGTGTCTTGGTCTACTGACTAGTACCGCCATGGCCAATGAGATGGTGGCTTATGACGGTCATTCCAACCGTCATGGAGTTAACCCGATTGACGCCGATGACAACCCCTATCAGGGGCAGTACACCGCAGTCGACCGGTGGGCTTTCGAGCACTACGACGAGACCATCGGCTGGAACAACTACACCCAGATTCGGGCATCCCTGGTGTTCCCGGAGGTCCTTATCCAGGTAGATGTCAACTTTGACGGCTGGGCAATGCCTGAGCGGGTACGCCTCGATGACCTCTGGAGCAGACGTTCGACCACCCAGTTTCCGAGGGATTACCGTCCTGAGAACTACGCGTTCTTCGCCCGTGGTGAAATCTCACCTGACCTGTGGCTGATGTATCAGGACATTCAGGAAGTCGGTACTGCCGAGCAACTTCCAGGAATCCCCACCTGGCTGGCCGCACTCGCTACAGAGCCGGTGGTCAAGGAAGTTGTATTCCTGCCGAACGGCAACTTCGTAGTTGGCTTCTACAACATCGACGACCAAACATCCGATGCCAACCTCGAAAACATGGATACCACTCACTACCTGTATACGGCAGATGGCCAGCGGGTTGTTGACAGCGCTGTTACCGACGGCAACTGGCTTAGCGTGTCATGGAACTTCTCCAGAACCATCGACAAACTGGAAGCCCAGTATCCCAAGGTGGACGTATCGTCATCCCCGAAAACTATGTACCTCATAGTTCGGGGGTACATGGGCGCTCTCGACTATGAGTCACGGGAAATACTTGCCGTATTCGACTGGGACGGCACACAGGTATATGACAAGACCAAGCCTGACCAAGGAATCCTGATTCCTGACACCGGCGGTCACCTGACAATCCCTGAGCGCAATTTCAACTACTGTCGCGCTATTGCACCCAGCCTGGTCAAGCAGGCATACGACATCCAGAAGTCCCTGTAGCACCTGCACCTCGCAGTACAACACCGCCCCCGGAAATTTCCGGGGGCTTCTTTTTCGTAGGCGGAACAATTAAGAGGTACCGTCTGTCTATAAGTCTGTGAGCAGTAACAAGTACATGACGACCAACAGGAAAAAGCCGAAGCCCTGGCTAATGGCTGATAGCCTGATGTGCGCTCTACTGCTTTCGTCTCACTAAATCGTCCCCGGAGAACCGGGGTATTTTTTTGACCAAAATTCAGGAGGTGGGTTTGGCACCAATGGACAGTGAAAGACCTGCCCAGGCGCGGGCAGGCCATGATTGTTGCCGGAATGGCAACGGTGCAGTTTAGCAACTTCACCATACACCCTCCGGTTCCACTTATCAAGTTAGGGAGTATCACATACCAAATACGTGGCAATTGCCACTAGGAGGAAAGTATGGAAGTCATTTCCATGAAGGTGTTCGGCCTTCTTGTCTACTCCCTTACCATCGTATCGCTGATCTACGCGATCGGTTCCGCCCAGGTCATCGAGCGCATGGCGTGCTTCATCCGCAACCATGCCGGATTCCCCTTCGATGAAGGTGTCAACGATGAGATGGTATTCCAGCGTCAGAGGCTGGATGCCCTCTTCTTGCTGGTTGCCTTCTGCACGGTAGCTGGCATTGTCGGCTCTGCACCTCTGCCTTTCGTCCAGCACGACCTGCTGAATGTCTGTGTGGCCATGGCCACCACCACACTCATCTGCATCGGTCTGTGGGCGCGCATGTACCGTTTCAACGCCACCCTGCAGGAGGACTTCCGCCTCCACTTCCGGAACTGGGACGACCCCGACGAGGAAGACAAGGGCGTCGGCACCTGATACTAGTTTCGACACCGGACACGTAATCGGAGGTCACGGACGACCTCCACGGTTTAAAATGAAACCGTCGAGATTGCTAAGTTGATTATGACTCGCAAAGGAGTTAGCTATGACTGTCAGGATTTATCAGGTTCACATGGAAGGCGGCGAAGAACACGAGCATATTGCTGAGGTGGCCTGGGTAAACGTCGCTGACCCGAACGAGAAGGGCACATCTTCCAGGTCTGGGATGGTGCAATGGCTTGAAGAAGCCCCTAGTCACCGAGCTATCGTGTCTGATGGAATGTCCAGCGTTGAAGTAGGAGTTGTCAACGCAACACCGAAGTATCTGAGGACACATGCCGATGGCAAGTGGACAAACAATCTCCTGGCTCTGCCAAGATACTAGTTGATCTGACCTTTGAATCGAGGCGCACCATGAAGATTAAAGCGGAGATCCACTATGTGGATGTTGAGAACGAAAACGGCTACGAGGTTGAAGGTGTAATGGCCAGATGTACTAGGTGTGGCCATGAAACAGAGTCCTTTGGCGTTGCTGACAACAGCATCAGGCGCTGTCTCAAGCTTCTGAATGAAGAATGCCCTAATGGAGAAAACAACTTCTACGAAGAAGATTAGTTCTCATACTTGGAATAGAAGAGCTGGGTGGCATATGTATCATCCATGTTGTCTGTGACCTCGAATGGGTAGAAGAAGAGAAAAGGCTTGCCGACATCCTCATCGGGAACTGACAACTCAAGATATTCGTTACGGGTACTTAACAGGAAGAAACCCTTTTCTTCAGGTCGGAGCGTTACCAAGTTCTCAGTTTCCGTGTAACCCTTTATGGCTTCTGGGTCTATGAGTGTCCAATACGGAACCTGAAGACTCGTTGCCAATTCGATTGCTTCCTCTTTATCCTGGCACTCGATGACAATGTTGCGATACCTGCTGGTTGCTTCAGGTGCAGAAGTTATATAGAACTTCCCATTGGAGCTGAGGCCAGCAGAGTCTTGTTTGGCAACTCTGAACTTCCTTGAATTCAGCTCTAGGATGTTGACACAGTTCGGGTCTGATTGATTTACCTTTGAAATGTTTGGGTCGTTAATGTCCTCATTCAACACGAAGGAGTTGTAGAACAGCATTGCTGTACCGACGACCAACCCAAAGCCAATAGCAAAAAGAAACCTATCTCTTAAGGAAATCATACTCGCCTCCGTCAGGCATTCTAGCAGCTTGCCCACATCTCCACGGCACGGCTACCCTGACCAGCTGGCTACGAGCTATTTATGGGCTCTGCGCTAGCGCTGGAAAATCTGCCGTGGATATGCCACCCGCCGGCTGACCGGCAGGCTTGGACAAGCTTCTGGTTTGATTGCTAGATATCAGATTGTAGCCTTTTCATATCAAGCGAATTTGGTGAGAGAGCATTTAATGCGGCAGTAGCTTCCAATCTGCAAACAACTGTACTATCATGTCTTCATCGTTAAGAAACTACACTTCACTAAGGATTCACGATGGGATACGAGATTGATTATTTACCTGTAGGCAATTCGGAGAGCAAGCAACTTGGTGATGCAATTGCCATGCGCTTTTGGAATCCTGAGCGCACCGAACAGCTAGTAATAACAATTGATGGTGGAACACTTGAATCAGGTGCTGCGGTCGTCAAGCATGTTAAGGAGTTCTATGAAACTGACACAGTTGACATAGCAATCCTAACCCATCCAGAGGCAGACCATGCTTCTGGCCTAAGGGAAATCATCAAAGGACTCAATGTTAAAAGAATTTTTGCCTTAGTGCCGTGGAATCACGCGGAGGAAATAATTGACCGCGTTAAACAAGCGGATGCACGGTGCACAGTAACCAGTTTGAAAGCGACATTGCGGGAGGCATATCCATGCTTTGCTGAGGTAGAAGACCTAGCTACAGAACGCGCTATACCGATTTACGAGAAATTTGGAAGCTCGACAAGATATGACCTTGGGGTGGGAACCAACATATGCTTCTTAGGACCGACGAGAGAGGAATACATTAACAAGTGGCTACCGGAGTTTAGCTCTCTGCCTCAGGCAGGAACTGCCGCAGTAATGGCTCCCGTGGTCAAAGCAGTATCCCAAGCTTTCAGATGGATAGTGGAAACCTGGGACAAGGAGCTTCTACTTGATCCAGGACCGAATGAAGTCAGCAGCGTAAATAACTCTAGCCTTATCTTCACTCTTGAGCATGAAGACCGTAGGTTTCTGTTCTGCGGAGATGCTGGCGTTCCAGCTATTCAAAACGCAATTGACCTCGGAATTGGATTGGGGATACCAGCCAATGGATACAACTTCTTCGATGTCCCTCATCATGGTAGTAGACGGAATTTGGGGCCAACAATTCTCAATCAGCTTATGGGTGTGCCCCGAACCGCAGCCAATCCCCCAAGTGAAGGTTCTGCGTTCATATCCGCTCCACCCAACGATCCTAAACACCCTTCCAAGCGAATAACAAATGCTCTCAATCGACGCGCCCGTACCGTGATTTGTACACTTGGTTCTCCAAAGTGTCATCACTCAGACGATTACAATCCAAGAAACGGCTGGAGTCCTGCAACTCCAACACCGTATTTCGATGAAGTAGAAGAGTTTGATTAGTATCTGGCTTTTCAGCCTGCCCACATTGTCTCATTTGCGTTCAGGAGCTAACTCTGCTTGGCTCACGGCTTCTATGACTAGGTATTCACCACGTTGCCTGAACCGATTCAATTGGATCAGTGCTAGTGATAGCACGATCACAGGTGCAACTAGGCTTGGCCATCCACCCCATGTGCGAACTGCTTCTACAATAGCAACGACCAAGCCAAGAATTAGCGCCATTAGTAGTGCTCTATTTAGTGCATACAGTCCGTTGAAGCGTTCACATTCTCCGAGCTTGCGACTGAGCTTGAAAGCCACCTTGATTGCTTCATCGTCATCGAAAGCCTTAACCTCTCCGTCGCTGGCTGCCAATCCTTGTTTGGTGAGTATGCGACTCTTTGCCGACAACCAACGTTCCTTGCTCATGCCTGTGATGCCCTCTCTGATAAGCCTATCTGAAGGCTTGCCCCCAGCCAAGAAGTACAGCACTTTCTCGACATCGCCGGACGACACCGCTTGAACAAAGTGTCCTGCGATGAAACTTGCGACAATGAATGCCGTTGCGGCAAACGAACCCTTGCCAACAGTATCTGCGAAAGTGGGATAGGAGTTAGCGACGTAGTAGTAAGTAATTAGCACCACGACCGAGCCCGGCATTAAGTAAGCCAACAAATCGTAGGTTGAAAACTTGCTGTCCATACTAACTCCGGCTTTGATTAATTTCTGGCTGTCGCAGATCCTGGTAAACCCGCTCCATCAGGTACTTTCGAGCCAGCTTCTTGAACGCCTTGTCATTTAATAGTCGAGCTACGATATCTTGATTCTGCTCCTCGCGGTCAATAACCAGACCATCGAACGCTTTGTTGAATATGAATTCGAAGTTGTCAATTTCATTAGCTTGCGCCGCCTGCGCGATTGCTTCAACGGCCTTGGCCGATTCCTTGATCTGCTCGAAGAACAGTGCGTCGGCTGGCTTGAAGTCTGTACCGAAGCGGTCGTTCAGCTTTTCTAATAGGGATGATAGTTCAACCTTGTCTTCCTTGTCTATGGCTGTGCCGACCTCAGTAGGTGCAGGCAGCTCGCCAATTTCACCAGCGGTAAGCTCAATCTGTCCTGCGCTGATCTTCTGCATTCGCCAGTACTTGAGCGAGACTTCATCTTCAAAGTTGTAGCGAGGTCCACCGGACTGACGCGGGAGTTTGCTCACAAGTAACCGGATATAAGCGTACAGCTTCTCAAGATCTGAGTCCTCGTAAGGGATGATCTGAGCCAGGAATGCGTACAGGTTGCGATAGCTCGTCGCTAGGCTGCGGAACTCATCCTGCTTTTCCTCATCGA
The DNA here is from genome assembly GCA_022646745.1 of Planctomycetales bacterium. GTDB lineage: Bacteria > 4484-113 > 4484-113 > 4484-113 > JAFGCY01 > JAHEFU01. Next base: position 3,306,167 of record CP060262.1, read on the forward strand.
GCTGTTGGAATCGCCCAACCGCCTTATCAATAATGGCATTGAGTTGTTGGTGCTCTTGGTTCGTTTGCTCAGCCTTTGGCTTGAAGAAGACTTTTGCGAACTCCTCGATCTCGCTCTTGTGGTAGACCTGAAACGCGTCCAGCTTGTGCTGTAGCTCGTAAAGTTGATGCGGGTCTGCATCCTCAGTGATTGTTGTCGCTTCGTAGTAGGGCTGGAAGGACTGCTGAATCTCTTCCATCTCGTTCACGAAGTCGAGCACGAATGTGCTGTCCTTGCCCTCACGAACCCGGTTCAGGCGCGAAAGTGTTTGGACTGCCTGAATCCCGGAGAGGCGCTTGTCTACATACATCGTGTGAAGCAGCGGTTCATCAAAGCCGGTCTGGTACTTGTCCGCCACGATGAGAACTTGGTAATCGTTAGTAGCGAACTTGCGCGGCAGCTCTGTTTCCTTGATTCCAGCGTTCATCTCAACTTCGGTGTAACTCTTGCTCTCATCCAAGACTGAGCCGGAAAAAGCCACAAGCGCCCGGATGTCTTTATAGCCCTTGTCGGTGATGTACTTGTCGAATGCTCGCCGGTAACGCACCGCATGTAAACGGGAGCGCGTGACAACCATTGCTTTCGCGCGACCGCCGATCAGTTTCTTTGTATGATGGCGGAAGTGCTCAATGATGATCTCGGTCTTCTGTGAAATCTCATGCGGATGCAGGCTGACGAAACGCGCGAGCGCCGAAGCAGCCTTCTTCTTGACCACTTGCGGATCATCCTCGATAGCCTTGATGAGCTTGAAGTAGCGCTTGTAGGTCGTGTAGTTCTTGAGCACATCCAGAATGAAGCCTTCTTCAATGGCCTGTCTCATACTGTAGAGATGGAACGGGACTTCTTTGCCGTCAATGCCAGGTCTGCCGAAGAGCTTCAAGGTCTTATATTTGGGAGTAGCCGTGAACGCGAAGAAACTGAGGTTGGCTTGCTTCCCGCGCTCCTTAGCGGACTTCAGCACTTCATCTTCAATGTAGTCTTCTTCAGCTATAGCCTCTTCTTCCGCTGCCGCCTCTTCCAAATCTCTGGCCGCCAGAACCGCCTTCATCTTCTTTGCTCCCTCACCGGACTGCGAGCTATGGGCTTCATCCACGATCAGCGCGTAGCGCCGCTTGGGAAGATCGGCCACTTTGTCCATCACAAACGGGAACTTCTGTAGGGTCGTGATAATGACGGGCACACCGCCCGTCAGAGCGTTGCTAAGCTGGGTGCTGTCCTTGTCTATCGGTTCGACAACGCCCTGCTTGTGCTCGAACTGGTAGATGGTCTGTTGCAACTGCTTATCCAGCACACGCCGATCCGTGACCACAATCACCGTGTCGAAGACGCGCTCATTGGCCACATTGTGAAGGCTTGCCAACCGATGCGCAAGCCAGCCAATCGTGTTGCTCTTGCCGCTTCCAGCGGAGTGCTGCACGAGGTAGTTATGCCCCGCACCCTCACTTGTAGCGGTATGAATAAGCTTGCGCACAGCGTCGAGCTGGTGGTACCGCGGGAAGATGAGCGTCTGAGTGATGATCTTTTCTTTGCCGCTCTTCCTCTCAGACTCTTGCAGGTGCATGAATTGGCCGAGGATATCGAGCCAGCTATCGCGCTGCCAAACTTCTTCCCAAAGATAGTGCGTCTTGTAATTGCATTCAATCGCTGGGTTGCCAGCGCCCATTCCGTCGCCCTTGTTGAACGGCAGGAAGTAAGTGCCTTTGTTCTTGAGCTGCGTGGTCATGAACACTTCATTCGGGTCAGCGGCGAAATGTACCATCGCCCGCACCGGCCCGCGATTGAACGAGAACAGCAGTTCGTTAGGGTCGCGGTCGTTCATGTACTGGTACTTGGCGTGCGTAGCGTTCTGGCCGGCGAAGTGGTTCTTCAGCTCCGCCGTCGCAACGGGAAGCCCATTGAGGCTAATCAGCAGGTCAACGGAATTTTCATTCTTGAGGCTGTAATGAACCTGCCTTGTTACATGCAGCTTATTCTTGCCATACAGCTCTGCCAGCTCCGGGTTAAGCCCGCTCGCGGGGGCGAAGTAGGCCAGCTTAATCGGCTTGCCATAGACTTTGATTCCGTGCCGCAAAACGTCCAGCATTCCACGCGAAGCCAGCTCTTTGGTGAGAGCTTCTAAGATCACCTTGCGGAAGTCTGCCTTGACCTGGGATTGCAGTTTGCTCAAGATCGCCGCTTGGGTCGACTCTAGGAACTCGAACAGGAAGTCCGGGAACAGCGCCAATTCACGGTCATAATCAGCGTCAGAGCCTTTGATATAGCCGCCCGCAGCCAGCAGGCTGGCCTCGATTGCGTCTTCAAAATTGATCTCTTTGTATTCTGCGTTCATCAGCGCCATGCTTTCTCCAAGTGACGGCGCGCTATGCGCTTCCGTTCGTCTCGGCTGTTACATCTATCTTGCCTGTTACGGCAGCCGTTATCAAGGCACGGCGATATTCATACAATCTGTTGAGCTGCTGCCCGACGAACCCTTCTAGCTTGTCGCTTCTCTTTGATTGCCCAATGAGTACATCTATCACAGCTACGCGTTCATCTAGATAGTTAACAATGTCCAACTGTACTGATTCCGAGATGCTGGGTATCAGCAGTTCTGCTAGTTTCTCAGCAGTCAGGTGCCTAATTGTGGCTTTGTTGCAGACCACGTCGAACCATCCAGAAGCGCTAATTGCCTCTAAACAATAATATAAAAATCGTATCGAGTGTCCGGACTTTGGCCTTACACGATGCAGCGAGTTTTGAATTATGCAGTCTTCAGGAGCTTCCTCGATAAATCCTGCGCGACCTACATCACCTCCCTCACACACCAAGAGATCACCTGGCCGCAGATTCCACTCATCAACGTCACGCCTTGAAGCCCACATCTCAGGCAAGTCACGTGTCCGTACCTTCCCCCACGCCACGTGAAGGGCTTTAAGATAGGGCACTTGCTTGTCTATAGCCGTGCTAGGCTCCGGCTGTAGCATCTTTCCAAGTCTTACAACGTAAGCCGTCTTCACACGACGAGTTTCCCAGCCAGTTGGCAGTTCTCCACCCCAAGGTAAGGACTTTGATGATTCACTTACCATCGCAACCCCCCGCCGACAGTTGAATGTACTCTCTCTTCAAGCGCTAATATCTCCGCTTTGATCTCCTCTAGCGGTCGCATAGGCTTGTACTCATAGAAGTGCTTTGCAAACGGAATCTCATAACCAACCTTGGTCTTTTCGTGATCAATCCACGCGTCTGGAACGTGAGGCAGGACTTCGCGTGCGAAGTACGCATCCACATCTTCCTTCAGCGGTATATTTTCAAAGTCGCGCAGTTCACTATCCGGCTCAGGTTTGCCCTTGCTGTCAGCACAGACAGCAGCTGTTTCATCGCGCTCGCAGAGGGCTGCAATTAGTCCCTTGCGAAGTGGGGTGGTGAGCTTTAGTTTCGCAGCCTTGAATGCCGCGTCAAAGTCCTTGGTGAACTCAGCCCGGTCTAACCAGAGCTTGTCACTCTGTATACCTCTAAGCACTGTGAGAATAGACTGTTGCATACGCTGGCCGGATTCGATCTCGGCCTGCGCCAGCGCGCCTTTTTTGCGCGACTTCGCCAGCCCTAAAAATGCAGTGCTGGCTTTAAGCACTTCGATCCGCTCAGCCTCTACTCTGAAGTTCAAGCGCAAAGGTCGCTCCACCGTTACGCGCCAATAACCGAAGTCATTGTTGTCGAAGACCTTACAGAACTTATCTTCTTTGATGTCCCCAAGCAGGATGTCCTCGAATGACCCGTAGATTTGGCCGATTTCCTGAATCTGGCTATCACTGATGTAGTTGCGCTTATTGCCAAGCGACTTCTTCATCTTCTTGAAGAGGCTAACTGCATTGACCAGTTGCACCTTGCCACGCCGTTCAGGACTCTTGCGGTTCGTGAGTACCCAGAAGTAAGTGTATATTCCAGTGTTGTAGAAGAGCTGGTCTGGCAGGGCAACGACGGCCTCAAGCCAATCGTTCTCAATAATCCACTTGCGAATTTCACTTTCGCCAGAGCCAGCACTGCCGGTGAACAGCGGGCTACCGTTGAAAACAATCGCCAGCCGCGATCCGCCCTTCTCCGGCGACTTCATTTTGGACAGCATATGCTGGAGGAATAGAAGCGAGCCATCATTGATGCGTGGTAGGCCAGCTCCAAAGCGTCCGTTCCACCCCTCATCCTCATACTCACCCTTAACCTCTTTCTTGATCTTCTTCCACTCCACGCCGAAAGGTGGGTTGGACAGCATGTAGTCGAACTGCGAGTCAGGCAAGCCGTCCTGCGTGAAGCTATTGCCCCTCTTGATGTTCTCAGATTCGTGTCCCTTAATAATCATGTCCGAGACGCAGACAGCCCAGGACTCATCATTCAGCTCTTGGCCGAACACTTTCAGCGTTGCGCCGGGGTTCATCCTTCGAACATGTTCTTCAGCGATGGAGAGCATTCCGCCTGTGCCACAAGCAGGGTCGTAAAGTGTGCGCACCGTGCCTGGCTTAACAAGCTGGTCGCCGTCGCCGTTGAAGAGCAAGTCCACCATGAGGCGGATAACTTCGCGCGGCGTGAAGTGCTCTCCCGCTGTCTCGTTCGATAGCTCGGAGAACTTGCGGATCAACTCTTCATAGATGTAGCCCATCTCTTCATTACTGACCTTATCGGGATGAAGGTCAGTCTCAGCGAAGCGCCGCACCACTTGGAATAGAAGGTTGTGCTCGTCAAGCTGCTGAATCTGCTCATCGAACTTGAAGCGCTCGATAATCTCTCGCGCCCGCTCAGAGAAGCCGTTGATGTAGAGGCGCAGATTGGCGGCTAGATTGTTTGGATCGGCGAGCAATTTATCGAAGTCGAACGGGCTGATGTTGTAGAACTCGAATTTCCACTTGCTTCTAACGAACGGAAGGAAGTCAGAGTACTTGCCCTTGCGCTTATCGTACTCTTCCAACATCGCCGGTTTGTATGGCGCGAGCACGCCATCCAACCGCCGGAGCACGGTCAGCGGCAAGACTACCTTGCCGTAGTCCGCGCGCTTGTATTCACCCCGGAGAAGCTCCGCGATATCCCATATAAGCTGTACCTTTTCCCTGAAATGAATCATGACCCTAGTATGCGTGAACCGCTTGAAAATTTGAAGGGAATACTCTACCTAACGTCCATGGTAAAAGTACAGCTTGGACAGTCAATATGCTTGGGATGCTTCAGGCAGTTGGGACAGCGCCCGTAGTAGTTACCAGGTCGGTTCACACCGCAATCGCATCTCCAAGCCCCCAACAACTCTATTGTATGCCCACAGAAGCGACACACCAAGTGGTCATAGGAGAGCTGCCGGTAGCGCCGAGTGGCGGGGATCTTCATGGAGAGGTAGTCCCGCAGGTACAGGAAGAAGCGAGACCACATGATAAGGCTGACCACACCAGCCAGGAATCCGAACCACCCTGCCCCGGCCTTGGCCATATCCTGCCCGTTTTGATTATCTGTCTTGATTGCTTCAGCCACTTGTTCACCTCAGCGCTTCGAGAAGATCAGTCCGCTCGGCATTCGCATATGAACTGACAGGGCTAGTCTCTTCATTGCGCAGGTGAAACAGATCAATTCCGCGAGTCCAGATGGACTCCAGCACCGTGCCGGGAGCGATGGAATCAGCGGTTGTGAACCAGAATCCGCGCTTGCCTCCAGCTGCCACTGTCTTTTGCGCAATGGACATAAGCCTCTTCTCGCTTGGAGTAACTGCTAGCAGTATAGCCCATTGAGAGCGCCAGTCAGCTAGGAGCTTATTGCTCTGGATGTAGTCCCGGTAGACTGCTACTTTTTCTGTCCACTGCTTTGTGGACATGGTTCCTCTGTCTACTTCCACGAAGAAAACCCCGTGCTGACTTTCCGCTGGCTGTAGCAAGACAATGGCATCGGGGATGACAGACACATCCTGCCGGTGCCCGCGCTTGTCCATTACTTGCACAGTTAGCCGGTGCTTCTTGGGATCACCTCGCAGAACTCTGTAGTCCGCCAGCTTGCCGGAGTCCTTGGCGGCTTCAAAATCATTGCGGAAGGTGATAAGGATGTCATTAACCGCCAGCAAGTGCTGGACGTGGGTTGGTTGGACATCGTTGATGTAACGTTTCCATTTAACATCTGACCTTTCGATGTTGTCAGTTTCAGCGATGAGCTTAGCCCCCTTCTCCGTCATTGCGTAAATCATGGAGTCCCGCGAGGAGGAGACAGGGAGCTTCAACCGCTTCAGGTAGCCATGCTGAAACAACAGCCGGAGCCGGTTGGTCAGGTTCTTCTCACTGGCATCGGGAAACAACCACCAGAACTGGTGGGTGCTCAGGAAACGGTAAACGAGGACTACTCTGACTAGTTCCACGTCCCTGGCGGTAAGGTCAAAGCGGGGCGGGCTCTTTGTCCGCGTAGTTCTAGGTGTCCTCTTTTGGTCAGTCTTTGGTTTACTAGGAGACATATGACTCTATTCTACAAGCCCAAGACATTCGCTCTCAAATGATTCCTGTAAATGCGACGCTTATTTCAATGCCTTCGGTTTAAATTTCATTATATTCAAGTTATACTCCACCACTAGTGTTTTACTTGGAGGTCTTCATGAATGAACATGACCTATTAGTTAGGCCATTCGGTATCAACTTTGCGATTCCGCAGGACGTTGACCAGATCAACTTCAGCACCTCAATGAGGAATGATGATACTGGCACCTATCGCCGGGACACGGACGACCACGATACATAAGCGATAACTAGCGATGTCGATCCCAAGGACGGACATAGACCTACTAGTACTGGGAACTGATGTTGATCCTCATGTTCAATCGGTACTAGCCCAGTTGCCGGATACCATCAATGTCATGCGATTTGATATTGATAAGTATCCGGTATCTTTTTCTTCAACATACAGTGTCAATCAGGATGCAGAGAGCTTAATTTTCCAGAATAAGCATCTGTATCAATGTGTAAATAATCACTCTATTGTTTGGTTTAGACGAATCGGAGCGCCTGGAGTGAGCAAAGAAATTAGAGATCGCTCCTATAGAAAATTTGCTAATGCTGAAACTGAGGCATTCATACTTGGATTGACATCCTTGTTATCAAGTTCTGTTTGGATAAATCCCTATCTTTCAACAAAATATGCGAATAGTAAATTATTCCAATTACGTAACGCTAGAAATATTGGCCTAAGAATTCCCGCAACATTAGTAACTAACTCGCCTGATGAAGTTCGCACTTTTGCCAGTGTCTATCCCAAAATAATATACAAAACATTAAGCTCCCCATCTTTAGAGCAAAACTCTGGTAGATCGTTAATATTTTCACACTTGATTTCAGATTCAGATCACGTATTGTTTGATCAAGTTAAATATGCACCTTGCATGTTCCAACAGTACATTGAGAAGGATTATGAACTTCGGATTACTTTCGTGGGTGGAAATTTTTACAGTGTGAAAATCTTTTCTCAGGATAGCTCAGATACTAAAATTGACTGGCGAGCAGGTGACTGGAATCATCATCGATATGAGACAACAAACTTGCCAGAGGCAGTATGCCAACAGCTTTCTTCTTTCATGCAAGTGTTGAATTTGCAATTTGGTGCAATTGACATGATAGTAACTCCTAATGGGGAATATGTCTTTCTAGAAGTAAATCCACATGGAGCTTGGCTTTGGCTTGAGCAAGCTACCGACCTTTGTATTTCACTAGCAATCAGCAATTATATTCAGAGGCTCTGCTCGTTCCGTACATAAATATCTAAATTGATGTCTTCGTTATTGTCAGTTAGTCTTAAGACAATAGCAATTAAGACATTTATGTGAATTCTAACTCTCACAGCCAATCTGAAGTATCTCGGATTAGCATCACTATTATTGAGCTGGCAAACAAAGATCAAGCAATGCGCACCAAAGCAGTCCAAGATGCGAATCAGTGGGATTCTCGACTTGACATTGTTAACACACACAAATTCAAAAAGCTGCTAAACCAATATGGTTGGCCAAAATTATCACTTTTTAGTGTGGAAGTTTGTCGCTCTGCATGGCTGTTGGCTCAGCATGCAGACGAAGATATAAAATTTCAAAAGCAATGTCTTTCAATGATGAAGTCATTACCCCAGAAGGAAGTCTTACTCTGGACAACTGCCATGCTAGAAGATCGAATATTAGTATCTGAGGGCAAGGAACAAATTTTTGGAAGCCAGTTTCATAAAGATTCTAAAACAGGAATGCTTGTTCCTTGGCCAATAGCAAATCCTGAAGAATTGGATTTACGGAGAGCCAAAGTAGGATTGAATGCTTTTGCTGACGAATTGCAAATTATACAGAAATTTGCAAAAGCTAAGCCAGCCCGTCCGTAGACCGGCTGACCTGCTTGCAGTAATCCTATGGGAACGGATAGGCGTGGAAAGTGTGCCTGTCCTCATCCCTCATTGATTTTCGCTTCCAGCTCCTTGATTCGCATCGTAGCTTGCTTCTGTGACATCTTGGAGATTACGGAGTAATCCGGTTCTTCTCCCAGTTGCCGGTGGAGATAGCCCATGTAGCGGAGCTGTTTGTGTGTCAGCTCACGGCCTGGGCTTCCTTTGACTTCATCCTCGCCGGCAGTTTCCCGCCGGCCAGGCTTTGGCTTGGAGTCCGGTTCAACCACTTCGAACTTCTTCTTGCTCATGTATGGCCGACCGTTGATGTTGGTAACATCAACGGCATCGAGGAAGCTCTGAACCCTGCGGTTCAGGTTGGCTTCCACTTCATTGAAGCACTCCATCGGAGTATCCTCCGTGACCTCAAAGTCATCTGAAACGACTTTGGCCAGGTAGAGCAGCATCGGATTTACATCCTCAGCTGCCATCCCGAACATGTCTGGTCTGTGAAGGATGCCGAAGCGGATAGCATGCTTGAGTTCTTCATGCTGCACGTTCTTTTTCCTCCATCAGCTTGTCCAGAGTGATCGGTTCCCAGTACAGGTCACGCTCGACTGGCAGGCCGAGCTTGCCCCGCACCTTCTCCAGCTCAGAGAGCCAGAAGTAACCGAGTTCGACTTCGAGACCATCCACCAGTCCGAAGAACTGCACGTCACCGGACTCTTTGTCCTGGCTGGCAGACACCGCATACCAAGTCCAGTTGGCATCTGGTGTAAACCACTTGGCCAGAACAAGTTCCTCGTCCTTACGCAGTTCGCGACCGGGGCCGGTCGGATGATACGGGTCCTGCGCCAGTAGTTTGCGCAGGAGATCTTTAGGCAGCAGCTTCATTCTGCTTTACCTCCTTAGAGTATTGGGATTCGAGTAGCTCAGCCGCCAGCTGGTCATCCGAGAACAGTTGAAGCTGTTCGCCGGACATCAGGTCTGGGGCTGAGATGGAAACAAGCTCCAGGCCACTAGGGGCGGGAGCTATCTGAAGAGTGAATCCGCAAAGCGTCAGCTCTGCAGGTTGGGTTGGGACTCCACCGAGATCATCGAGGATCAGGTTTGTGAGATTGCCAAGATGCTCATCGTGGAGTTGCTGGAGCCTGGCTCTGCGACCGTTGTACCAACGACATAGCCAGATCAGGCTCTTGACGTCCTTGATAAGCAATTAGTCCTCCTAACTGCGTATCAGGGCTGTAGTGAAGCGAATGGACTATCAATGAGCGAAGTGGATTCTGCATTAACAATTTATCACGTAACATATGTCTAGTTGTAGTGTTTTTGGATTTTAGCAATGATTATGTTGTTAACAGCGAACTAGGCAAATGTTCCACCGTATATGAGGGAGATATCACTATGATCATTCCTGATATTTACTTGCTGATCATCTCTGCATCCTTTGTTGCAGCAATATTAGTTTCATTCCACTTCTTTCGGCTGTCAAAACGCGAGGAAGTGAATCATGCCCAGTTAGTACAGAAAATACTCGGAGAAAAACACATCCATAGCTTAGATCCATCTAAAGAACAAGATCGATGGCATATGGAAGCAATGCTCGACCTTGAGAGAAATAGGTGGACAAAATGGAGTGCGCTAGCTAGTTCCATTATAGCAACTCTACTTGCTTTCTGGAGTTGTGGTTCCTTTGCATACACTGAGCGAGTGCATAAACTTGAAATTAAAGAGAATAATACTAGAGCATTTTATCAACGGTGGAATGATACAATCACACCTAATAGCCGTAAGCACCTTGATTCTCTTATTCAAAAGTGTAAGCAGTACGAGAATCAACCAAGCAATTCTACATTGATTGACTATGTAATAACTAATCAAACATCAAGCGATAGTTCAACCTATGAAGAATACGCAACTGTGATATCAATATTAAATCTGTTTGAACAGATTGCAGAGTCTTACAATGATAATGATTGTATTCGTAGTGACATTGAAGAACAGTATTCCTCAAGTATTCTGCTCTACTATAATTCTCTGGAGCCTTTTGTAAATGCATATAAGGTGGTCGACAAGAAAAAGAAGGATATCACTGGAGAATATCCAAAACATTTCGCTCCTTGGGATGAAATAGAAAATGCTGCATTGTCTTGGGAGTCCATACAAGCAAATGCACGTAGAAATCAGCATCAAAATTAGACTGGTCGATACATGTGCCTACTACTATAATGGTCTTACGCTCTGCCGGGCGCGGGGAGCTAGGGATTAAGTTCACCCGCCCAGAGTATCCTGCGTGTATCTGTCTCAGGTAGGCTGGCAGCCAAACCATAAGACAGACGCAGTACGGCGTTTCATTTCTCTACGCAGATGCCCTTTGGACTGGGCGGAAGCGTCTTCTCGGACCTTTGTTACTTGTACTCTTTGTCTACATGCGGTGGGGAGGCTGTAGTTCTGGCAGAGCGCCTTACATTTACATGTAGTCCAAGTGCAAATCCAGCAAACAGCCAAACTGTTCCCGGTTCAGATATGACCGCTGCGGAAACAATCCCCCATCAAAGGCGATGCGGAGAACCTGGTACGCTTCTTGCCTTTCCTCTATTGTTGCTCCACGATACTTGCCAACGAACAGTTGGTAGCAATTTGCGATCTGTGCTAACTTTTTAAGCTCTTCTGCAGGATTGGTTGGATTGAGTGAGCTTAGGACAATATCATCCCAGCATCTTAGCTCAACACCTTTGAGGATCTTGAGAACTCGATTGACAGCTTGTTCAAACGATCTGTTCATCAGTTTTGACAACGGTATATTGCCAACATTATATCAATCGAGATTGCGGGACCGATAATCCCAAGTTCTCCTCGAACATGAACACATCATCAATCAATGTTGACCAACCAAAACTAATCCGCAGAGTCTCTTCCGAAGTCTTGCTATCTATCCCCATTGCTTCCAACACATGACTGACCTTGTTGTTGCAACCCGTACAAGCGCTTCCTAGTCCAACCGAGAATCCACTGCGATCCAGCTCCTTCTGCTTCCTGCGTGCTTTGATGCCAGGTATTGCAAAGCTGCAAATGTGAGGTGCACGATTTGCATCTATGCCGTGAATGACAATTTGCTGGTCTGATGAGAGGAGGGATGATTCGAATCCTGATCGGATGGAATGTAAAAAGTCTGATTTCTCCAAATTCTCTTCTGCTAGCTCGAGAGCTGCAATCATGCCGGCGATTCCGGCAAGATTTTCCGTGCCTGCTCGGCAACCATGTTCCTGTGGTCCACCACAGATGAGGGATGGCAGGTTATGACCGCGCTGGATGAGCAGGCCGATTCCACGCGGTCCACCGAACTTATGCGCAGTGCAGGTCAGGAAGTCAATGTCAGGATTGCGTAATGTTTCACTGAAGCCGTTGCCAACGGACTGGACGGCATCACAGTGAACCAGGACTCCATGCTCACGGCAGATTTGGGATATCTCCCCTACCGGCTGAACAACTCCGGTCTCATTGTTGACAGCCATCACGGAGACCAGATCAGGTCTATCAGATGTAATTAGCTTTTCCAGGAATTCCAGCTGAACCACACCGTTGCCATCCACCGGAATGATGGTCTGTCTGCCACCAAGTTGGGTCAGCCGCTCCGCTGCGAGCAACCCAGCCTTATGCTCCACGGCAGAAATGGCAACATGCACCGGCTTCTTCAGCAACAGAAGGCTACCGATGATCACATGGGAGTTGCCTTCACTGGCTCCACTATTGAACACAACGTCATTGCCCTTGCAGGCAAAGAATGTCGCAGCCCGGTCATGGAACTGTTCCAGTAGTCTGGCAGCCTTGAAGCCTTCAGCATGCTGGCTGGAGGGATTGCCCATCAGTGCGGAATCCTCCAGGAATGGCAACATCGCTTCCCTGGCTTCCTGACGCAGGGGCGTGGTGGCAGCGTGATCGAGGTAGATGCGCATATTTACTCACTCGAACCAAACGGATCTGCGGGCTGTGGTACTCCCTGCCCCATGGATGGTCCAATATCCGGTGGGCCAGCTGGTCCCTGCATCCTGGGTGCGCCGTGATATGGCAGTCTAGGTTGCAGATCCATCAGTGGGTCGCGGTCCTGCTGCTTGCTGGGGTCCATGGCATCCGCTACCCTCATCGGATCAACTACGTAACTCACCGAGAACTCTAGCATCTCGCCATATGCCGGACGCGGCCACTTGTCCTCATCTCCATCCAGTCCAGGTGGGATCAGGGGCTGGTCGATGTCTTCCAGCTGCTTGAAGACCTGCCTGAGTCCAGCACTCCACAGTTCGTTGAATGCCTTACCCGTCACCTGCCGGTAGTGCGCTGCCAGCACGCGCTTGAGCGGAGCTTTTCCCTTGCGAAAGCCTGGCACGTCCTTGTCCTTGCGCACGTCGGTTGCCGCCTTATTGAGGGCAAAGTCCACGTCATACGCCCCGACCCGCAGGTGCAGAATCCGGCTGGACACCCCAAGCCGCTCCAATCTGAACTGCAGTTCGTTGATCTGCATAGCCACCTCTGACTAACTTATATAGAGCAGTATAACGGGAATGTTACAAAGATTTGGGGATTTTTTAGGAAATCCATTGACACTGAGATTTACTTCGGGTAAAAACTTTCTGCTGAGCAGGTTGCCAAGAAGAGGCACTGGTTAAGCAGGGGCTTTTTGTTGACAACGGAGTCTGTGGAGAAGACACAGCTTCGGCGGGTTTTCTTGATATGCGCACGAGGCGCTTTAGGCAGAGATGGCTAATTCGGGGATTGGAATCAAGTCATGGAGGAACTACCACTCCAGCTCACTTTTTTCGGGACAGCGTGCTGACAGGAATACACGGATCTCGATTGACACCTATTCCGGCAACCTCAATGTCACTGCCATCGACTGGAACGTTGCTGCCCGCCTGCCTATCTCCATCTCCCGTTCATACAACCATCAGGACAACACCGCCAACCTCGACCGGCCCTTCGGACCTGGCTGGAGCTGGTCATATGACCAGAACCTGTATGGCAGCCTTTCCGGTGGCAGTGGGACTGTCACTTGGAAAGACGGCTCAGGCAATGAGTGGGAGTTTTCATATGCTTCCACATCCGGTGGCAAGGATCACTACACCTCTCCGGCTGGCATGCACAAGTACGTACTGTCCCGCGATACTACCAGCGGCGACTTCACGATCAAGATGCTGACCATGGAATGGTCCTTCGTCGTGAACAGCACAGACAGCCTCGCCCGCCTGATGTACATCCGTGACGCCTTTGGCAATGGCCAGGAGATAGACCGCTCCCTGGATGGCAACTCCGAACCGGAGATGACCATCAACAACATCCAGATCCGTTACCACAACGGCTCCAGCTGGACCACGCAGGATACCATCACGCCGACTTATGGCAGTGGCCTGATCACCAGGCTGGATGTCAAGTACTGGAACGAGTCCGGATCGACCACCAGCACTGCATACAAGATCTACTACTCATACACGAGCATTGATTCCGCAGACCGATTGACCAAGGTAGAGCCCAAGGATTCGTCCGATACGGCCCTCAACATGGAAGTGGAGTACGACTACAACTCCTCCGACGGGCTGGAGATGACGAAGATCTACGACACGGAAGGCAGCAAAGCGGGAACGCCATACTACTGGAGTGTCAGCTACACCAGTGACAAGGTGACCAGCCTGGTGTTCCCGATTGAAAGTGGAACCACAGGCACCATAGGATTCGACTACTCCCCGACTGCCCCTACCGGCTGGCCTGGTAGTGGCGCGCTGACCGAAGTGACGGACGCCCGCAGCAACTCCTGGTGGTATGACCATGACACCAGTGGTAGGGTGACATATCAGGCGGACCCACTGTGGACTGACACCACACATGAAAGTGAGATCATCACTACCTGGAATTCTGACAATCAGGTAACTGAAGTTGACACCCCCAAGCCCAACAACCTGTCCGGCCGAATCTCATCCAAGAATTTCTACAACTCGGACAAAAATCTAGAAGTAACACAGGACCAGTACGGCTTCTTGAGATTCTACAAATACGGCAGCCGCGCCAGTTACGCCACATCCGGCACCGATGCCACCGTTGACGACATCATCGGGATCTTCACCACGATGCCCAACCAGAAAGCATATGCCGACGGGGATTACACATCCAGTGAGACCACCGCACCGTCCAGCCCAGATATTGGTGATGTGAGCTGGGACAACACCAATGGCTACTGGTACTACACGGATGCGGCTGGTTCTCCCAACACCATCAAGCTGGTTCGGACTGTCAAAGACCCGACCTTTGCCACAGGTACCGGCCAGCTGACTGAGATGTTGTCCTGTTCGCCGGAGAATTTCGGCGACGGCGGAAACCCGCCAACCTATTCGTTGACCTCATCCTCCGCCTGCAGCAAGCAGGAGTACAATTCCACAACTGGTGACCTGTCCAAGAGCTACACTCCCCGCCAGTTCCAGGATTCCAGCCTCAAATGGACTGCATTTACGTTTGACCAGCGGTACGGCGTAATGACGGAACAGGAGAATGCGGACAGTCTGGCTGCTACCGCCAACAAGAAAACCAAGTACACATACAACGACACCCGGACAAAGCAGACAAAGGTGGAGTTGCCGGAAGACAACACGAATCAATGGACTGTGACTGTCTATGATGACCGTGAGTTCATTGTCGGAACTCAGAAGCCGGACATCCAGAGCTGGAGTGTCAACCCGCAGGTAGATGTACTGGAGTACGACTACAATGGCAACCTGGAGAAGGTCTACCAGGCGGACCCAGTTGCAACCGGCACCAGATGGGATGGAAATACAGCCAATGGCTACTACCACCTGAACACCTTCTACTATGACCGCATTAACCGGCAGATCCAGAGCGATGTCCGTGTGGACTGGACTCAGACGGCTTCCGTGGATACTCTGTCAACGTACTACCTCTTTGACGCCAACGGCAACCTTGAGCGCGTCAAGGGACCGCAGTACGATGACGGCGGAACTGATTACTACAGCTATACCTTCAGGACATACGACGAGTTGAACCGTGCCGACAAGAGCTACCTGACGGAAGCCAGCACCAACTCCAACCTGACCTCACCAAGCGGTGCATATTCCGTGAACACTTACAGTGTCGGCGGTAACGTGGTGAATGTGACAGATCCCCGCGGTAATGCAACAATTCTGCTGAGTGACTTCCGCGGAGCTGGAGTACAGACCAGCAGGAACTACACGGGTCCCAGCGGCAGTGCCACACAGACCACAAAGCAGCATTTCGGAGCCAATGGCCAGCTGTACTGGAGCCAGAATGGTGAGGGATACAAGATGTACCCCCAGTATGATGATGACAGCCGCCGGGTATATAACCGGCGCGGTTCTGACACAGGAGACACAGACGAAATTGCATACGATGCCAACAGCAACCAGCTGTACTACTACACCTACCAGGATGTCGATGACAGCAAGATCTACCGGGCAAGAAATAAGTACGACTTGATGGATCGGATGGTCAACTCGGGTCGGGAGCAATACACGGGTGGAAGCTGGCAGAACTGGAACGAGAACACTGCGGATACCACCTTCAACTACAACGGCTGGGTGATCAGGACATACGACAAGGTCAACTCCAGCAAGTATACGGAATCCGTCTATGACAACTGGGGCCAGACCACCAAGGTCAAGGCCCCGGAAGTCGCCAACCCGTCCGGGATGGGCACCATCGTATATGAGACTGAAAACACATATGACGTGCTGGGTCGCCGCACAAGCATGGATGACCACATGGACAACACGACCAGTTACACCTTTGATGTGCTGGGCCGTGTGATCGAAGTCACGGATGCGGAAAGCTATGATGTAAGCACAAAGTATGATGAGCGCGGTATGAAGGCCCAGGTCACCGTGCCTGCCGGTGCCGTGTACAAGTACACATATGATGCACAGGCACGCCTTTCCCGCCAGCGGGTAACGGCGGACTCCACTGACCGTGACACTGACTACACATATGACAACAACAGCAATGTCACCCAGGTGGATTATCCTGGAGGAGGAATCCAGAAGAAGTCCTATGATGAACTAAACAGGGCAGTGAAGGAACAGCAACTGCTTTCCGGCACTGACTATCTCGACAAAGACATTGAATACGACGACAACAACCGGATGACGAAGCTGACGAATCCGGGGGGATATGAGACGGATTACACATATGACAACCTTGGCAACCTTACACAGATCACCGATCCCAACAGTGACGACACCGATTTCACGTATGACCTTGACAACCGCCGGCTGACCACCACCGGGATGACCGGGCTTGTGATCACCAACACCTACGACTGGAAGATAAGGTCAGCGGACAGCATCACATACAAGCTCTCGGCATCCTCCGGTGACGACATCGCCGTCAACTACACGTTCGACGACAATGGACGGATCACGGGGACAGAGGATGGCCGGGGCAATGACTGGACCAAGGCCTTTGACGCGATGGGTCGCTGCACCAGCCTGACAACACCGAATCCCGGCAGTGGGACATACACATGGACCAAGACCTATGACGGGAACAGCAGCATCACGAAGACCGAAGACTTCGCCGGAAACATCCTCTATTACCAGTATGACGGCCTCAGCCGCATGACGGGCTACGGCGAGGACAGCAATGCCGATGATGTCACATACACATACGCATGCTGCGGCAACGTCACAGCTTATACGGATGCCCAGGGTACTGCCAGCATCAGTCATGACGATCTCGGCAGGGTTACGAGCTACACGAACAGCCAGGGCAACCAGGTTCAGTACGCATACGATACGGCTGGCCGGATCTCGAGGGTGACCGGTCCGCGGGGTTCAACGTACCGGACGGATTACACATACAACAAGAACGGCTCGGTTGCGCAGGTTGATGTGTATGCCGGGGGCTCGGCGGAGTCGACGACATACACCTATGACACGAGCTCAGGTGAACTGACGCAGCGCAACTTCCCGACGGTATCCTCAGCCAACATCAGATCGACATACAGCTACGACAGTGCAGGCAAGCTGCAGTATGAGACGCTGACCAAGGAGACGGGATCGACGACCAACATGTACCGGACGGTCTACTCCTCATCCGCGCTGACCTATGGGAACCAGGTTGTCCGTACGGAGCAGCAGTACCAGCTCGGAACATGGCTGGACCAATCGCGTGTCACATACAAGTGGGACACCATGAAGCGCCAGACTTATGAGGAGCGCGAGGATTACCACCTGGGATCGTGGTCGAACCGCTATGACATCAGCCAGGAGTATGACAAGAACGGCAACCGCACGCGGATGCACCGCAATGTGGCCAGCGGGTTCACTTCCAGCTACGGCCAGGCGATGGACCTGAGCTACACCATGAACGCGGTGAATGCGATGACCCAGATCACGGATGCGGATGATGCGAACTACAATGCGGACGTGACCTGTGATGCGAACAACAACATCACGGAGATTGACGAGTCAATTGACAACAACGGTTATGTGAACCACCTGTACAGCTACTTCGACGTGAACAAGTACAACCAGCTCACCGCGCAGAGGGACAAGAAATACGTCGCGTCCTCCGGCAAGTGGCAGTGGACCAAGCGCAGCCACAGCTACAACGGGCCCGGCTCGCTCGTGGCAAGCAACTACAAGCAGTGGTATGATGGCGACAGCGAACCGGCCGGCAGTGACCTGGAACATGTGTACGAGAGAGGTAAAATGCTGCAGAACTTCGATGGCAGCAGCACATATGGAACGGAATGGCGCTGGGCAGGCAGCCTCAATGCTTGGCAGGCAGCTCTGCGCAGCCCGAACGCCGACTCTTCCTCACAGAACGGATACAACCTGAGCAACAATGCCACGCCGCAGCGGCGAAGCTTCCTCAGTCCCACGTCCGAGGGAGACCAGCGCCACCTATATGGGCAGGGCAAACCCCAGGCCAAGGACAGCACCGGCGGAGGTGCAAACTGGTATTTGGGAGTATCCAGTGAACCGACAACGGCCAATCATGCAACCGTGGAATCCAGGCTGTTCTTCCAGGGAACTGTGACCGCCACGGACATGAGCCGTGCCACAGATGCCCGCGAAGATGGCAGGATCGGAATCACCGGGTCCTCCCAGGCATATGCCGGCAGCTACGGCAGAGTAACTAGCGAGCCCCTAGGCCGGGATATAAATCCGATGGGCCGTGGTGATGGCAAGGCCTATGTCGGCGGAGCGTTGTCTATGGGTTGGCTGTATCCGGCAATGCCCATGAATCATGCTCAGTCAGGCAGCGGCTTCAGCTCCAACAACAGCGGTGGCATTGGACTCGGTGGCGGAGGGGGCGGTGGTTGCATGGAGCCACCGGAAGGCTATAACAATCAAGGTTGTCAGTTATGTGACCATTACACTAATGAGTGTCACTACATGCCCAATATCTGGCCGCCAAAGGAACCTTGCCCAGGTTGCACTGCAGAGGAGTGGAACACAGATCCATGTGGATGCAAACGCAAAGTTTGCAGCTGTACTTGCAAAGGTTGCAACGGGGCAAACTGCAAGGTTCCGGACAATTGTGGTTTGTATGTGCGCTTAGGATGTGGGGAATCAGCAGGAAATTGCATTCCTTCATATTGGGCAGGCAATGGCTGGGAATGCATCTCTAATCCGAATCCTTGCGATACTGGCAACGGCACGCCACAGTGTCCTGGTTGTGGAACGGCAAACTGGGGGCCGAATGGACCTGGCGCGGGGAACAAGGGTAATTGCGAACATCCAGAATTCTCTTGCTGGGACGACCCTCCATGTAATTGCAAGGCCTATGAGATTCCATCGGGGAAACTGTCTTCTACAAGAGACTACTGCCTCTGGGCTGCCATGATTACATTTTGCCCGCAAACAGCGAATAGGGTAGGAATTGGCTATTTAGCCCGAGTATTGCGTTGTATCATCTGGGGCGAAACACAAGATAATCCACGACCTAACGACAAGGGCGACAGTAGCTCGAGAGGGCTATTTCAGGTTATTAAAAAGTGGTGCGATAATGGGGAGTGTACATATGCCTGGTCAAAGGTGAAACGATTGCTTCCAAGTAATGTCCTTTCAGATCCGAATTGTAAATATGACGACACTTCCAAATGTCACGATATGCACAACGATTGTGATTGCTTTAACATAGCATGTGGTGTTCATTTGTTTTGTAATTTTGGATTTGACGGAAACCTTAATACAAATCCGAACAACGATGTTTGTACTGCTAAGGGTACATATACGTCTATGAATGCAAGAAACTATAATTGCTGCGTGTGTAACATGAGCAAATGGACTTAAACGTGATTATCATTGTTCAAATCAGTCCATCATGTTTCATGAAGGTAAGTGCATTGCGGTCATTGATTATAGCTTTAGCAGTGCTGTCTATTTATCCTGAGTTTAGCATTGCAGCAGAAAATTTTGACACAATTATTTCAACTACTAATTTGAGATGTGATGGAAGTGAGAATTACTGGAATGTGGAGCTTCGACAAGATGACATGGATAGATTTGGTCATCCTAGGAATGTCGAGTCATCAATTATCTTGTGGGATACATATTTGGTGATCTTTAAAAGTAGTCAACCTAGTGCGATCTTTGGAACTAAACCATTGTCGGAAGCCCCTGTCGAATACCAAGACAATGATGTGATCACTCGAATATCCAGCATCCGCAGACTACCTAACATGATTAAAGGAAGCAAGCGCGATTTACTGGCAGTGTTTTTTGATAGATTTCATTACAAAGTACTAGACATTACAACGGACGGCATATTAAATACAATTCTTGATGTATCAGTAGAGAACTATGACGAATTATTGCTCTTTGATTGCGACGATGACAATATTCTAGATTTAGTTATAAGTTATGGAAATTTAGCCACTTACGATTCTGAAGTTGACGATAAGATTCCATTACCCATCATTATACAAGACAAGACTATAAATGTTAGACAATTACCGCCTAGTGTTAACTTGTCTTCTACATATGTAGTATTCAGAATGATGCAACAAGACGATAATGATAGTATTGGTGTTAGCTTTGATTGCATAGAATTGGAAGACGTAGTCTGATCCAACACCAACACTTTATGCTGCATACTATTGTGGTTATGTAGTTGTTCTTGACCTCCCTCCTTCCATCAGACTAATCACAATGTGGGGAAACCAGCACATCAAACAGCCAGTAATTCCTCCTTCCCTGGTCTGTTTCTTACACCACCTACGTCTGAATTCCGCGGGACTCAGGTATCCCAATGAGCAGTGCGGACTCTCCATGTTGCAGTTAGGACTCAAATGGTAGATCCTACCGGGTCTCATCCAGGTTGGCAAACAGCCATTCATTATATTACTGCTCGTGGAAGGTTCCATATAGATTCTCAACTAAGCCGTTTTAGTCACTGAATATTCACTAATTTTAGTCTCTGATCCTCCAGTGCAATTCTCAGTCAGTCCCTATCAATAAACCCCAAGCCCTCTACTTCGGGTGGTAACTTGCTAGGATTATTCCTCCTTTCCTTTACTCCTTCAAGATAGTGGTCAATTGAATCCATCAGGTTCTTCTTTCGCTTTTCTTGTTGATCCTTCAGCTCCTCATGCGGACGGTACTCTACGTTGTAGGGGAAGCTCCGCTTCGGTGCTATCGGGTTGTCATGCGTCTTGATTAGTTCAGGATGCTCCATTGCTCCCTTGACCATCAGATACGCCTTGCGTTGCTCCAGACGAGAGAGACTATGGAACGCTACTTCCCACATCTCAGGTAGCGAGAACTTGTTCATCGGTTCCTGGAGCAAGCCAGCTTCGCGCTGCTCCAGTTGCTTTACGATGTTTGTACTTTCCTTGGCCAGCCGTTCGGCATCTTGCCTTGCGACCCGGTAGTAAATCTGGGTCTGGCAGTTGCCAAGAATGAGAGCCAGCAGTTTGTCATCCAACTGCTTGAGAGACTGGTGCGCCATTGTCAGGCAGAGGCCGAACTTCCGGGCTTCTGTAAGAACGGTTGCAAAGCTTTCAGTGGCAATGTTTTGGAACTCGTCGGCATAGAGGGCAAAGGGACGGCGAGAATCCATGCCACGCGTCAGGAAGCTGGACTCAATGTCTGCCATAAGCATGGCTCCGAATAGGTCAGCACTTAGTCCTAAACGACCTTTAGCCAGATTGACCAGCAAGATTCCACCACTGTCCATAATCTCTCGGATGTTGAATCCACTCTCGACCTGCCCTAGCCTTGCCCCGATGCGAGGGTCAGCCAGGAAGGCCGATACCTTGTTCAGGCTACTTTCGATGAACATCGTTCGCTCTTTGCTGTTCCAGACATTGTACCGGCCATAGAAGAAGTCCTTGGTCGTGTCAGTGCTGGTCTCGGCTAACAGCATTTCGCGGAAGTCAGCATCCACCAGGACTTGCTCGAACTGGTGCAAGGTTAGATTGTGCTCGATGAGGAGCGCCAAGGTGTGCCGAAGGATGTCTTCCATCCTTGCGCCCCAGCTGTCTTCCCAAACACGCTTGAAGGCCAACAGTAGTCTTGCAACCTGCTCTGCAATTGGAACGCCTTCTCGGCGCTGCAGTGGATTGTATGGAAGCATGTGCTCCATATCCGCCAGGTCGAGGAGCACGGCCTGCTCCCGGCGCTCGTTAAGGTGCGGAATACTGTCCGTGATCAGATCCCCGTGCGGGTCAATTACACAAAAGCCCATTCCGCTGGCAATGTCCTGTACGATGAAATTCATCAGCAAGGAAGACTTGCCAGCCCCTGAGGCACCGACCACATACATGTGAGTGGAGCGGAAATCGCCTGGGAGCATAAGGGTATTGGCAAACCCAGAACTCTTGGTATCGCCAATTGCCAACGAATACTCACCATACAGTTCATCTGGAGTATGGTTTTGCAGAATCCATAGCGCCTCGGCATTGGCAGCATTGGCAAGGTCTCGCACCTTGAGAAAGCCGGTCGTGTAATCCTCCATGTGATACATGAAGCCGGTCAGTGAGGCGCGAATTCCCCAGATGATTCCAACGGCTACTGCAATCTCCAGCATCCATACCAGAAGACTAAGCACTATGTTCAGAACGATATTTAATTCTGGAAACATGAATGCAGTCTAGAAGAAACTGCGAAATCCACATAATTAAATCTAAGTAAAACAGGCTGGCTACTTGTCCAGCTTCACGCCAGCGACGATATCGGCAAGTTCACATCCCAAGGCAGAACACAGGCGTGCCATGGTTTGAAGAGAGATGTTGACCTTACCCAGCTCAATGTCGCTCAGGTGGTGGCGCTCGATGCCACTGGCCTCAGACAGCGCCGCCTGGGACATCTTCTTGCGCGTCCTCACCACCCGGATATTCATCCCCACCTGTTCAGCCACACTCATGGGGCAATGGTCTCAGGTTGCGCCTTTTATCGTAAGTCCGACATCATACCTGTTTTGTGTGGTATAACCTAACATCAAGAAAAAGGCGTCCATTGGTACTGGTCGCCTTTGGATGCCAAGCGAGGAACAAATGGGTGCTCGGCCATTTGAGGTTACGCCTCAAGACTGGCCTGCGCAAGACTTTTTGCGCCGGTACATCTGTACTAGGAGCAAGGCATGGATATCTTCGACCTGGCTACGAAGTTCGGTAGCCTCCACAATGCCATCCAGATACTACTTTCCGCAGTCCCGTTCTCGCTGGTGGCGCTCGGCTATCTGCGCGTGCGTGTCCACCACCAGCGTCTCTACAGCAAGGCCGTCAGAAGCCTGCCCCGATACCTGAACTACCTACGCTCCCGGAGCTTGGTACTCAAGGTGGCTGACACCCCGATGCAATTCCGCCTGGAACAGATCGAAGGCCGGATTGCCAAGGAGCTGAACCTCAACCTGCGCCCTGATATGACAGGTTGGATCAGCTACATTAACCCCGGCCACCGGGACTATCTCCGGCAGGCTATTCGTCAGCTGGGCAGCGAAGTGTTTCGCGACTTCGCCGACGACCTGCTTCTGCGCCTCATCCTGATGCTGGACTGCATGGCAGACTTCGAGAACCTGCGCAAGCGCTCCCGCTGGACGCTGGATGCCATTGCCCATTCCCGCAAACGAGACGAACTCCGCCAGCGTCTTGAGGAGGACTTCAAGGAACTGGACTACCACATCCGCATCATGAAGCTCTACCTCGCCGGTGAGCTTGACCCCGACATCTGCTCTCCTGAAGAGTCCACGATGTTCCGGAGTCTGCTGGAAGAGAAGTACAAGGCATACACAGAGCTGTGCAAAGAGGATGCAGAGTTGGCAACGAGTAAAGTTGCCAACTAGGACTTTAGGTTTAGTCGGTATGTTTAGTTTTAGTTTCCCGCGTACAGTCGAATTGAATGCGCCGACCCGGCGTACGGAACGCCATGGCAGGAGGAATAGCACTCGTATCGAGTGTATGGATACAGCCTGTTTGCACAGTCAGGAAGCGGGTTATCGTAATGGCTTACCCCTTCCTACCGGAATAAGGGTCGTAAGAAGGGGCATTTACACGTTCGTCGGAAGGGGTAGACGACCTCTTTCCAGAGGACTGAGCAGACTCAAAGTAGGTTCGAAGGTCAGCCAGGAGGGGCTGCCAACCGGAACTTTCACCGCGCTCCGCGAGGAGCGCGTAAGGCAGAATCCAATCCCAGAGCGCATTTCGGGAATTAACTCGCAGGGTTGGGTTGTGCCTTCCTACAGTCAGGCAGATAATGTAGGGGTTATGGACATTCGAATCTTTGACGTTGAACACGGCGATTGCATCTTGATTCTGAGTTCCAAGAATGAGGCCGTACTTGTAGATTGTGGTTGGAACCACACAACCGGCTGGAGAGTGTCCGATGGGTTGGCAAAGCAAGGCTTTGGTAGTCGCCGGAAGCTCCATCATGTAATCATCACTCATCCAGACCAGGATCATGTTGCCGACCTACCAAACGTGCTTGAGACACTCAAGCCAATTCATGTCTGGCAACATCCTCAGTTGTATCTCAAGAACATCGCAGACTTAAAGGCCACGCTCAGTCTGGCGCAGAGTGCCTACCTTGCCAGCCGGAAGTCTACTACGGAGCTTCAACCACTTGAGGCATCCAGACAGTTTCGGACAATGGAACTACACCAGTTCTACCTGCCGGTCGGCTCGGTGCGGGACGTTAACGACCTGTCGCTGGTAACGTTCCTCAAGGAAGATGGATTCACCGTCTGCCTGCCTGGTGACCTGAATGCTCGTGGCTGGCGTCTGCACTTGCAGAACAAGGCGTTCCAGTACTGGCTTCGAGAGACAAACCTGTTCATTGCCTCACATCATGGCCGGATGTCCGGCTATCTCGACAAGGTGTTTGAATACCTCTCTCCCAAACTGATTGCCATTTCCGACAAAGAGCAGACCAAAGGCAGGACAGTCACTCAGCGCGCGCCATACACTGACCATACCAGAGGCGTGAAAATGAAGGATGGCAGCTTCCGGCGCGTCCTGACAACCCGTGGCGATGGCAGAATCAGAATTGTCGTCAAAGATGGAAAGTGGGAAGTGGAAACCTCTCGCTCTCAAACCAGTTATTCAAAACCATATTCCAACTCTAAGGAAAAACCATGAGCACTCCATCAGAGAACAAATTGAGATATCTGGCCTACTTCCGCAAATCCACCGAAAGTGATGAACGGCAGGTTCAGAGCATCCCTGACCAGAAGGATTGGGCTAACAAGGTTACTAACGAGCATCGGCTTACCATCATCAAGAGTAGGGAAGAAAGCAAGAGCGCTAAGAAGCCCGGCAGAAGTCAGTTCAATCTCCTGATTAAGGACATAGATGATGGCAAAGGCAACGCCGTTGTCGCATACGATGCTTCTAGACTGGCCAGAAACGCTCTTGATGGAGCCCGTATCATCGACTTGATGGACTCAGGAAAGCTTCAAGCAATCGTTACTGCTACGAACACGTTTCGCAATAACAGCTCTGATAAGTTCATGCTGTCCTTCTTCTTTGCACAGAGCAAGCACTACGTTGACAACCTCAGCGAAGTGACATTGCGTGGAATGCGCAGCAAGGCAAAGAAGGGAGTATTCCCCGGTAGAGCCAAGTTTGGATATCTCAATCACCCTCGTACAAAGGAAATCGTCCCTGATCCAGAAGTATTCCCATACATCAAGGAACTGTATGAGATCTATGCCACCGGCTACTACGGCTTGCGGGAGATGTCAGAAGTTTCTTATGACATGGGACTCCGCAACTTCTCAGGTGGCATGTTGTCAAAGTCCCAGATAATGCGAATCCTGTCCGATCCCTTCTACTACGGAGCCTTCCGCTGGGCAGACGAAGACTATGAAGGCGTCCACGAGCCAGCCGTCTCCCATGAGCTGTGGGAGGCTGTTGAACGTGTCAGAAGCCACAGAGGACATTCAATCTCCAAGTGGCGCAAGCAGTATCCGTTCCTGGGTATGTTCCGCTGTGAGGAATGTGGAGCTTCCATCACTGCCGAGAAGCACACCAAGAAGTATAAGAACGGCTCCAGCCAGACCTGGCATTACTACCGCTGTACCAAGAAGAGCGGTACGCTCAAATGCCGTCAGCCCTTCACTAGGGAAGAAGTCCTCAACCAGTCCATTGCTGACCGCCTTCAAAAGATCAGTCTTCGTGAAGACTGCGCGGAAGCCATGCTGGAGCAGATTGACCGCTGGCAAGCGGAAGAAGGATCACGCGAAAGCGTGCAGATTGTGGAGTTGGAATTTGAAATTGAAAAGATCGAAGCGAAGCTTCGCAGGCTCACTGACTTGCACATAGATGGGGAGTTGGACATGTCCGACTACAAGAAGCGCAAGAGTGAGCTTATTAAGCAAAAGATCGCGTCGCAGACGCGCTTGAAGTTGGTTTCGCGAGAGGGGGTACGGGTATGGCTCGAACCCCTGCGAGAGTTAATAAACGCAGTCAGGGAGCGGAATCTCCCGACTGCGGGAAGTGATCTGCTTGAACTTCGCAACTTTGTTGCGAAGGTTGGCTCGAACCTGCGAGTTAAATCCCGAAATGCGCTCTGGGATTGGATTCTGCCTTACGCGCTCCTCGCGGAGCGCGGTGAAAGTTCCGGTTGGCAGCCCTAACGGGACTCGAACCCGTGTTTCCGCCTTGAGAGGGCGGCGTCCTAGGCCACTAGACGATAGGGCCGCGCGGACGATGATGATAACACAATTTCCTGATTTGTGAAGTGCGTTTGAAGATGTCCGGCAGACCCGATCAAATGCACTTTGCAGGCGGCTCTGGTGACCCTCCCCGCCGCCTCCCCTACAATATCCATGAGCAGATCGCTCAGGAGAGAGATGACCATGGAATGGTTTTCCGCACTGCGTGAATCAGACCCGAACGTGTTCAAGGCGATTGCCGACGAGACCTGGCGCCAGCATGAGAAGCTGGAACTGATTGCCAGCGAGAACTTCGTGGACCAGGCCGTGCTCGAGGCGCTGGGCCAGCCGATGCAGAACAAGTACGCCGAGGGCTACCCGAAGAAGCGCTACTACGGCGGTTGCGAATTCGTCGATGAGGTGGAGAAGTTCGCCCGCATCCGCGCCAAGAAGCTGTTCGGCGCGGACCATGCCAACGTCCAGCCCCACAGCGGCGCGCAGGCCAACAGCGCTGCCTATGCAGCCTTCATGAATCCCGGTGACACCCTGATGGGCATGGAACTCAGCCACGGCGGTCACCTGACCCATGGCCATCCGCTGAACTCCAGTGGCAAGCTGTACAAGATCGTGGCCTACGGAGTTGATCCGGAGACCGAGCGCCTGAACTACGACATGGTGCGCAAGGTGGCACAGGACAACAAGCCCAAGGTGATCATGGTCGGCGCCAGCGCCTACCCGCGCTTCATCGACTTCAAGGCGATGCGTGAAATCGCGGATGAGGTCGGCGCGCTGCTGTTCGTTGACATGGCGCACATCGCCGGACTCGTGGCGGGCGGGGTGCATCCCAGCCCGGTGCCCTATGCCGACGTTGTCACCACCACGGTGCACAAGACCCTGCGCGGCCCCCGCAGCGGCATGATCCTCTGCCGTGAGGAACATGCCAAGGCGATCGACATGGCGGTCTTCCCCGGCCACCAGGGTGGCCCGCACATGCATGTGATCGCTGCCAAGGCTGTCTGCTTCGGCCAGGCACTGAAGGATGAGTTCAAGGCCTACGCTCGCCAGGTTGTCAAGAATGCCCAGGAGCTGGCTGACGAACTGAGCGGACAGGGCCTGCGCCTCGTAAGCGGCGGCACTGACAACCACCTGATCCTCGCCGATGTGAAGGGCAGCTTCGGACTGACCGGCAAGGATGCCGAGGAGCGCCTGGACAGCGTCGGCATCACCCTCAACAAGAACACCATTCCCTTCGACCAGGAGAAGCCCTTCATCGCCAGCGGCATCCGCCTCGGCACACCGGCGCTGACAACCCGCGGCTTCCGTGAGCCGGAGTTCCGCCGTGTGGCAGCGCTGATCATCAAGGCGCTGAAGAACGAGATGACTGACAGCCTGCGTGATGAGATCAACAGTGAAGTCAAGGACCTGACAAGCTCCCTGCCACTCTACCCTGAACTGAACGCGATCCTCGGCGGGGGCAGCGAGAGCGCCGGCGGATGAACCGTGAAGCCGCACTGAGCAGCCAGGCAAGCATCCTGCTGGCAATGGCCCGCGTGGGCTTTGCCAGCTACATCGCATACCCGGCGGGCATCTTCATGGTGTTCCTCTCCTACCCGATCATCATCATGATGTACCGCTATGTGATGCAAGCGCTGTATGCCAACGCGGAGAAACTTGCCGGCTACGACCTGCAGGCGATGCTGACCTACGTCACCGTGAGCTGGCTGCTCAACACCTTCTATATGACACCTACCGGGCGTACGCTCGGTGCCCGCGTGCGCGACGGACAGGTGGCAATGGACCTGATCAAGCCCGTCAACCTGATGATGATCTACTTTGGCCAGAGCCTCGGCCGCACGGCCTTCCGCGCCGTGTTCGCCACCCTGCCGCTGCTGTTCGTCTTCCTGTTCATCACGCGCATCAACGCCCCGGCTGATGGCTACCTGCCGATGCTGATCCCCGCAGTGATCCTTGGCTACCTGCTGAACTTCACGATGGACTACATCATCGGCCTGATTGCCTTCTACATCGGCTTCAACATGGGCATCCGCTGGGCGATCCGCATGATCATGGGTATCGCGGGCGGGATGGTGATCCCGTTGGCATACTTCCCTGACACGATCAGAAAGTTCTTCGAGCTGTTCCCGACGCAGTACATGTTCTACCAGCCGATGCAGATCTACCTCGGACGGGTGTCACAGCATGATGCCTGGATCATCGTGCTCAACAGCCTGCTGTGGGTGCTGTTCCTGGTGCTGTTCTCACAGGTCATGCAATGGGGCGGCCAAAAGCGCCTGAGCGTGAGTGGTGGCTAAGGCTGTTGCTCGTTATAATCAGGATATGAAAATCCCTGTAATCCTGAGGAACGGTGAATCCGGATGGATCGTGGCTTCAGCACCAACACTGCCAGGTTGCCATAGTCAGGGCAAGACCCGCGAGGAAGCGCTCGCCAATATCAAGGAAGCGATTGAGTTTTTTTTTGAGGATGAAGTATAGAGATCTCTCTGCTCTCTGTGGTTAAACCCTCTGAGCCCCCGTTGTCAGCTTTACAGCTGAGCTCCATTGTGCGACTGAAGTCGCACCTCCGCTAGCCCCTGACCTTGGCCTCGGCATTCTCCGCATAGGCAACCATTCCGATCACAACCGGGTTGATGCGGGTCTGCTGGAAGATGATCTTCTGGATCACGTTCTGCACGTTGTTCGTCAACTGCAGGCGGTACTCCGGGCTGCGCATCTTGTTGCGGTGGATCGAATTGACAATCCCTTCCTCGATTCGTTCGAACAGGTCAGGTGCTTGGCTCGGTTGCAGGAAGCCGCGCCCCATCAGCTCCGGTCCGCTGATCACCTCGCTGCCATCGGCGCTCAGCACCACGTTGAAGAGCAGCAGGCCGTCCTCAGCGAGGGCCAGGCGCTCATTGAGGATACGGCGTGAGACGTCCGCGCCCTCACCGGCGATGTAGACCTCACCGGCCTTGAATGTGCCATCAAGCTCCCACTGCCCGGGGTGGATCGCATAGATCTTGCCGAGCTCGGAGATGATGATGTTCTCCTCGTCGTAGCCCCAGTGCATTGCCAGCTTCTTGAAACGCATCTGGTGGCGGAAGTAGCCATGCGTCGGCAGCAGGTAGTCAGCGTCAGCCATCTGCACGTAGCGCTGGATCTCATCCTGGTAACCGTGTCCACTGACATGCACGCCGGTTGAGGTGCCGTAGATCACTTCCGCGCCCTGGCGGAACAGGTCGTCAATCACCGAGAATATCGCGATCTCGTTGCCGGGGATCGGCCGGGCGCTGAAGATGAACAGGTCATTCTCCATCACGTGGATGAAGCGGTGCTCCTGGTTGGCAATGCGCGCCATCGCGGCCATCGCCTCACCCTGGCTGCCGGTCAGCAGCACCATCAGCTTGTTCGGCTTGACCGAGTCGATGTCATTCGGGTTGATCAGGGTGTTGGGCGGCACCTTCATGTAACCCATGTCCTGGCAGGTCTGCACGTTGTCAACCATCGTGCGCCCGACCACCAGCACCTTGCGCCCCTGGCGCACCGCGACGTCAATCGCCTGCTGCAGGCGGTGGATGTTGCTGGCGAATGTCGTGATCAGCACGCGGCCGTCATGCATTGCGACGTAGTTGTCGAGGTTCTCGAAGATCGAGGTTTCGCTCTTGGAATGCCCGGGCTGCTCGATGTTGGTCACATCGATTGACAGCGCCATCACGCCCTCGCGTCCGATGCGCTCCAGCTTGGCGAAGTCCGTCAGCTTGCCGTCCACCGGTGAGGGGTCGAACTTGAAGTCACCGCTGTGCAGGTACCAGCCCTGCGGGGTCTTGACCGCAATGCTGCAGGTGTCCGGGATGCTGTGGGTGACTCGGATAGTCGCCACCTGGATCCCGCTCACCTCGAAGTCGTCACCGGGCGTGAACTCGATCAGCTTGACGTTGTCAATTGCGAACTCGGAAAGCTTGCGCCGCAGCAGGGCCAGTGTGAAGCGGCTGCCATAGATCGGTGGCGGGCTCTTCAGGTCCTGCAGCAGGTAGGTCAGCGCACCGATGTGGTCCTCGTGGCCATGCGTCAGCAGGATGCCCTTCAGCCGGTGCTGGTTCTTCACGATGTGGGTGAAGTCCGGGATCACGATGTCGATCCCGAAGGAATGCGCATCCGGGAAGGACATGCCGACGTCGATCAGGAGTAGCTTACCCTGGATGTCCAGTGCATAGCAGTTCTTGCCGATTTCGCCGACCCCGCCGATGCTCATCCAGCGCAGGCTGTCCGTCTGGTTCATTAATCAGCTGACCTCTATCTGCCTGATCTTGTCGCCGGCGAGGGCGACGGTGCTCGGGGCAAATATGAAGATGTTCCTCGTCACTTCCCAGACGGTGCCGTCAACGGCCGCAACGACTCCGCAGAGGTAGTCCACCACCCTGCGGGCCTCGTCCATGTTCTTTGCGGCCAGATCATTCACGTCCAGTACCATCGCCTGGCGGGTCATCAGGTAGCCGGCATACTGCTTCAGGCTGAAGTTGCTGCCGCCGTTGTCATCCAGAGCCGGGCGCACGACGAACAGGGTCGCGTTCTCGGCATCGGGCATGCTGATGATCCGCTCAGCCTCTTTTCCAGATTCCACACTGGTGATGGCAGATGCCTCACCGGGATACTCGAGCATCGTTTCATGCTCGTGTTCATCCTCGGCGCCAAGCATGCGCCAAACCCCATTCAAGAAACTCATTTTCCCTCCAGCCCTGCAAAAAGGGCACTGCCAATCCGGATCATGTTCGAGCCTTCCACAAGAGCCAGACGGTAGTCATGGCTCATCCCCTGGGAGAGGACATCGAACGGCATAGCCGCCGGAAGTGACGCGGATATTCTATCAAACAGCGCCCTCATCTGTCCAAAGGATCGGGCTGTTTCACGTTCAAATTCAGCTTCAGTGGCAAATGACTGCGGACCAGCTGGAATTGACATCAGGCCACGGATGAGCAGGCTTGGACATTCCTCCCTGATCCGTGAAATTGCCGATGCAGTTTCATCGATGGCAAAGCCGCTCTTCTGCTCTTCTGCTGAAATGTTGACCTGCAACAGCACTTCCATGCTGGAACCAGCATCCAACAGTTCCTGTTGCAGCTTAAGCGCCACCTTCATGCGGTCCAGCGCCTGGAACATGTCGAAGTTACCTGGCATCATCCCGACCTTACGGGACTGCTGGGGACCTATCAGGTGGCGGATGAAGCAGTATCCGCCGCTTGTTAGCTGCTTGAAGCGCTCTGCGGCAGTGGGAAGCAGGTTCTCCCCGAGCTCATCCGCACCGGCGTCCAGCAGCAGGCGTACATGGTGCAGTTCGGCGTACTTGGTGACGCAGACAAGGCGCACCTTCCCGCCGGAGGCGAAACGGTCGATATCCTCGCGGACAGCCTGCAGGTTTGCCGCTATCCGCGAGGCATCTTTCATTGCCAATCGTTACTTCTTGATGCGACGCAGGAAGGCCGGGATGTCGAGGTCCTCATCGTCGTCCGCTGCACTCGAGGAAGCGGCTGAAGAGGAAGCACTGCTGCCCTCGGCGGACTTGCTCGGGCTGACCTTGCTGGAGCTGTCCTCGTAGATCAGCTTGACGGCAGGCGACTCAGGTTCCGGCTTCATCTTGTTGATCTTGGTGCTGCGCGGCTTGCTGCCGGCCTCGAAGGGCTCTATGCGAAAGCCGGTGGCGAGGATCATCACGCGCACGCGGTCACGCTTCTCCTCATCCATCGTGGCTCCGAAGATGATGTTGGCATCCTCGTCCACACGGTCGCTGATGAGCTCGGCGGCCTGGTTGACCTCCTGCAGGCTCATGTCGCGGCCGCCGATGAAGTTGATCAGCACGCCGCGGGCGCCGTCGATGCTGCTCTCCAGCAGCGGGGACTGGATCGCCTGATTGACGGCCTGCACGGCGCGGTTCTCTCCTGAGGCCTCACCGAGGCCGATCAGGGCGGTGCCGCTGTTCTCCATCACCATCTTCACGTCTGCGAAGTCCAGGTTGATCAGGCCGGGCTTGAGGATCAGTTCGCTGATGCCGGTCACGGCCTGGCGCAGGATGTCGTCGGCCAGCAGGAAGCTGTCCTGCAGGCTGGTTGTCTCGGAAACGATGTCCAGCAGGCGGTCGTTGGGGATCACGATCAGCGTGTCAACCTGTTCGCGCAGCTGGTTGATGCCCTCCATCGCCACCTTGCCGCGGCGACGGCCCTCGAACTTGAATGGGCGGGACACGATGCCGACGGTCAGTGCACCGGCCTCACGGGCGATGCTGGCCACGGTGGCACTGCCACCTGTACCGGTACCGCCACCCATTCCGCAGGTGACGAAAACGAGGTCGGAACCCTCGACGAGCTCAGCGATCTCCGCACGGCTCTCCTCGGCGGCCCGACGCCCGATCTCCGGGTTCGAGCCGGCACCTAGGCCCTTGGTCAGCTTCTGCCCAACCTGCACCTTGTGTGCGGCCTGGCTGCGTCCCAGCGCCTGGTAATCCGTATTGAGCGCGATGAAGTCCACGCCTTCAAGGCCGGATTCGATCATGCGGTCCAGTGCATTGCAACCGCCGCCGCCGATACCGACGACCTTGATCCTGGCCTGCAGATCGTGCGACTTGTAGTCGATCGTCGTCACGTCCATCTGTTCCTCCTGAGAGTCCGAGAAAAGGTGCATGTCCATGCCCATCATCACATTATCAACAATTCAGGCACGAAATTTAAAACACTATCTAAGGTCTGCCTCCGCCTTTCACGCGTTTCATGAGACCCTGCACCATGTCGGTGAAGACACTCAGAACCTCATTGAACAGCGATTCATCACGGGTTTTTTTTTGCCCGCCGTAACGGGCACCATACAGCAGCAGACCGAGGGTCGCGGCATAGCTTGGTGAGCGGTACTCGTCCAGCAGGTTCGCAATCCCGGTCGGGATACCTACGCGGACCTGCCGTTGCAGATGCTTCTGCAGGTACTTGCGCAGGTCTCGCAGCAGGCAGCCGCCGCCGACCATCACCACGCCTCCGCTGATGCGCTCCAGCTGTCCGCTTTCTCGCAGCGCTGTGATGATCTGCTCCACCAGTTCATCGGTGCGCGGCTGCAGGATCTCATACAGCTTGCGGCGCTTGATCTTGTCGTAGTCCGGCCGGCCGAAGAACTTCACGTCGATGAAGTCCTCCAGTTCATCACTGTCCTCATCGACCCAGGCCCGGCCGTAGCTCTTCTTGATACGCAGGGCCTCGTCAAACGAGATCCCGAGGCCATGCTTGAGGTCGTTGTCGTAGTTGTTGCCACCAATGCCGATGCAGTGGCTGTAGCTCAGGGTGCCGCCGTTGTAGATGCCGACATTCGTGGTGCCGCCACCGAAATCGATCAGGATGCAGCCTGCTGTCTTGTCCTCTGCGCTGAGCACTGCCTCACCGGCCGCGATCAGGTTGAACACGAAGCTGTTCACTTCGAGGTCTACCCTGTTAAGAGCACGCTCGATGTTGGCAATCTGGTTGGAGGAGCCGATCACGATGTGGCTCTCCACCTCCAGCTCGTTGCCGATCATGCCCACAGGGCTACGCATGGTGCTCACGCCATCCAGCGAGTATTCACGCACCATGCTGTGCACGATGCGCTGGCCCTCGGCGAGGTCCGTCGGCATCGTCAGGCGCATCACCTTATCCAGGTCGCGGTCCAGCACCTCGTCATTCTCGTTGGCAATGCTCACGGAAGCGCGACGCGAGACCGAGTACAGGTCCTTGCCCGTGATGCCGACGAACACCTCATTTGTCGCCAGTCCGGAGCTGTACATTGCACCGGAATAGCTCTTGTCGATGTCGTAGGTCGCCTGGTTCAGGTCACGGATGGCACCGCGAATCACCGCCTCGGTCGGCACACTGGACAGGCCTCGCAGGATCAGGCCGCGCGAAGGATGGACCTCCCCGACCACCGAAGTGATCTTGGTTGACCCGATATCCATTCCTAGTATGATCCTGCTGTTTGCCATTTCCCGTCGTGCGCAAGTACGGCCCGAGGCCGTTAAAGACTATTCGTGTCCTTTCGTCTTCAGGTAAGCAACCTTACCATTTCGTAGATCTATTGCCGTGGCGTCCTTGTATTCGTCACTTATCCGGATCGCCTTGGAAAGTGCGCTGATCCGGTGCCGCAGCTCCTCTTCCTCGCCCGGAGTGCCAAGCAGTACATCCAGCCCCCTGTCGGTACGCAGGGTGAAATCGCCGGAAGAGCTGACCCTGATACCGGTCACCCGGCGGTCCAGCATCTCATGGCACAGTCCGGATACAAGGATCAGCATGTCGGTCACAGCGTAGTCCGCATCGATGCCGCTGTCCTCCATGCTGACAAGCGGCAGGGTATTCAGTTCCTCAAAGTGCCCTGCGGTGTCCTTCTCCGGATCCCGCAGCACCACTTCGCCGTCACTGCAGATCCAGTAGGCATTGCCGGCGATTTCAAGTGGCAGCAGCGGCATGCGCTCGTCAACGCTGAGCAGCATGCGGCGGCCCGTAAGCATCTTCGTGCTGTAGCCCTTGATCCAGCGGCTTTCACCTTCCGGCAGCTCCGTTGAACCAGGAAGCAGTATCGCGCTGTTGATCGCCTGCGGCATGTTGCTGACTTCAAGCACCTCGGCTGCGGCACTGAGCCTGTTGCCACGCAGGATGATGGTGCGGGGGTAAAGCAGTTCCTCGATGTCCGTTGTCAGCACCAGGCCCGTGCCAACGATGATCAGAGCTGCCAGTATCCCAAGGCTGCGCAGCAGCACGGCGCTGACAAGCGGGCGGCGCACACCGCGCACCTGTTCCAGCACTTCCGGCTTGAAGCCCAGCGTGATCCTGCCCTGGCTCACCGGCCGCCCCCTTCCCGCTCTTGCCGTTCCACGGCACACAGCATCAGGATCTCCAGCAGCTCGGCATAGTCAATCCCAACCGCCGCAGCCGCCATTGGCAACAGAGACAGTTCAGTGAAGCCCGGCAGGGTGTTTGCCTCGAGAAACCAGTGCTGCCCATCCTCATCCAGGATGAAGTCAATTCGGGCAAACGGTTCAAGTTCAAGCTCTCGGTAGATACTGCCAGCCGCAGTCCGTACCGTATCGGCGATGGCTTCGACAATCGGAGCTGGACACAGGTACTCCGAGGCACCCTTCGTGTACTTTGCACGGTAGTCGTAGAAACCCTCGCGGGGCCGGATCTCCACCACGGGAAGTCCGACCGGGTCCTCACGCAGCCCGATCCAGCCACATGTCAGCTCGCGGCCCGAAACGAACTGCTCAACCATCAGGTTGTCAATCCCGGCACAGATCCGGGCCGCCTCAGCCCAGCCGGCGTCGTCATTGTCAAAGATGGAGACACCGACACTGCTGCCCTGGTCCACCGGCTTGGCAACGAGTTTCCTGATATCTGCAGGTACGCGCTGGCGGATCTCGCTCAGCACGGCCACATTACGCGATGAGCCTGTCCACCACAAGGGTGTAGGGATATCGAGCGTCCTGGCGATGCGCTTCGTCAGCACCTTGTCCATTGCCACAGCACTGCCCTTCACGTCGGCACTGATGAACGGCAGTCCCACCAGTCTCAGCAGGCCTTGCCAAGTACCGTTCTCTCCGAGGCTGCCATGCATCATCGTGAATACGACATCATGGCCCCCGAGTGTGGCGAGGCTGCTGTCAGCCTGCACATGTGTAGGAGTCTGGTCTGAAATGGGCTTACCGTCGCTGAGCGCCTTGAAGTAGTCGAGCGCAATCCCCTGCTCGCTGATGACGGCAAATGCGGTCCTGTATCCCCTCGATGCCAGGGCGGCAGCAACCGCATTCCCACTCTTGAGCGAGATCTCACGTTCGCTGCTTGATCCTCCGGCAAGGACCAGTACGTTCATTCCGAGCAGTTCCTGACGGCGCGCGTTAAGCCGGGAGCGAACTTGCTCTAAGGACAATTCAACCCTCCAAAGGTCAGGCAGGATTATAGCACCAAGCTATTAAATGTGGATAGTTTGGGGATAAGTCGAGTGGACTAGTTCTGATCGTCCATCAGGAAGCTGGCTTCGCTCATCTCCTGGGCGATGCGCTCGAGATCCACGCCGGACACCAGCTCCGCATCGCGGCGGGCAAAGGTCTCAGCCAGGCGGTAGCCGATAGTGTTGACTGTGCCGGCCCCGACCGTGAGCACGACATCACCGGGACGGCTGGAATCCACCACGTACTGGTATATCGCATCCAGGTCATCGATGCAGCGCAGCTTCATCTCGTCGTACTTGGACTGGAAGAAGCGGTTGAGGTAGTCGAGACCAATGCCGGCCATCGGCTTCTCATTGGCGGTATAGATCGGTGCGAGGATGATCTCGTCCGCATTGATGAAGGCCGGCGGGAACTGCTGGGCCAAGGCACGGCTGCGGGTGTAGCGGTGCGGCTGGAAGATCACGCGCAGGCGGCCCTTGAAGACCTCGCGAACGCTGCCCAGCAGGTTCTGGATCTCCGTCGGGTGATGGGCGTAGTCATCAATCACATGCACATTACCGGCATGCAGCATGTCATAACGGCGGTGGATACCCGGGAAGGTCTCCAGCCCGTAGCTGCAGGTGTCGGTCGTCACGCCGAGGCTGCGGCAGACCGCCAGCGAGCACAGCGCATTCTGCATGTTGTGGTCACCCGGGAAGCCCAGGTTGACCACGCCAAGCGGGCCTTCGGAACGATGGTGTACTTCAAAGGACAAGCCACCGTTATGCACCCGGCGGCGTACCGCCTGGTACTCGGCCTCGG
This sequence comes from Planctomycetales bacterium, assembly GCA_022646745.1. GTDB lineage: Bacteria > 4484-113 > 4484-113 > 4484-113 > JAFGCY01 > JAHEFU01. The sequence continues at coordinate 3,343,407 of CP060262.1, forward strand.
GATGCGTGCCATAGGTGATCACGCGGCCCTTGAGCATCGGCATGATGGAACGTACGTTCTCATCGTCCAGGCAGACTACGCTGAAGCCGTCCCGTCCCGGACTGTTCAGGAATTCCACGAAGCTGCTCTTCAGGTTGGATAGCGAGCCGTGGAAATCCATGTGGTCATAATCAATGTTGGTCACCACGGCAACGTGGGGTGCGAAGCTGAGCATTGAGTTGTTGCTCTCGTCGCCCTCGCAGATGAACAGGTCGCTTTCACCGTGGCGGGCGGAGCCGATGCCGCGCTTGAGTACGGATCCGATCACGAAGCTCGGATCAAGCTGGGCCGCCAGGGCAATGCTTGCAACCATCGAAGTGGTGGTGGACTTGCCATGGCTACCACTGATCACGACGCTGCGCTTCTTCTTGGGGTCTGCGAGGTAGGCCATGAACTCGATGCGGGACAGCAGCGGCACGCCGTGCTGCTTGGCATAGCTCACTTCGGGGTTCTCATCGGAGATCGCGGTGCTGCGAACAACCAGATCGGCGTGGCGCACATAACGTTCGTCATGTTCGTACCAGATCTGGGCCCCGGCATCCTCAAGCGCGCGCGTAACCTTGCTGCTCTGCTTGTCCGAACCGGTGACTTCGTACTTCATGTCCAGCATAAGGTGGGCGAGTGCGCTGACGCCAGCACCGCCTATGCCGATGAAGTGAATGCGTTTAGTTGATCTCTTCAGCACGCGAGTTGGGGGGGATTATAGCTGAGGTTTGTGGAAACCACCATACATTCCCCTTAAAAACCCGTGGTTTTTTCTTAAATTTTTTGCAAATGGACTGACATCCAGCGGTGCTATACTCAGCCCTATCATGCGTGATTCCGGCAGGTACAGGCCATGGATCTGGCGACGGATACTGCTGTCGGCACTTATCAGCGCCATAGTTCCAGTGACAGTGATCGCGATCCTGCTGTTCACACTATCCGATAACGGCGCAGTATTCACCACTGACCTGAGCAACAATGTCCGCCAGGAGCTGCAGGACCAGTTCCTGCTGTCCACTGAAGCCCAGGCGGACCAGATCAGCCAGCGACTGGTGAATATCGGCTACAACGTGGAGTTACTGCGCGCCTATGCCAATGACCTGCTGACATCACAGGATGCCTACGCACAGGATCCCTGGCATGACCCCGCCAGCGGCAGCTCCGAGCATGCAGAGCCATCCGCTGGCAACACGGATGCCGGCACCGCATCGCCGGACAAGACAGGCGCTGATCCGGCCAAGCCGGTGCAATACCTTGAGAACCCCATTTACTACAGCCAGGGTAGTGACGGGGCAATCCGCAAAATCATTGATGACAACGGGTCCGTGCTGTTCTTCCGCAAGCCGGAAACCAGCCGCGACTTTACCCGCTATGAAAGACAGAAGATGCAGGTCACTGCCAGGCTGGATTCCCTGCTGAAGGGACCGACCCGCTACGACCAGATGGTCTCGCATGCCTTCATCGTCACCTCCGACAGCATGCTGCGCGCATATCCCTTCATCGATGTGTCCGGCTGGCCGGCGGACAAGGACCTCACCAAGCCAGCAATGTATGCGTGGAGTCCGGAAAAGGCCAATGACCGTGGACTGGTCTGGACCTCGCCCTATGTCAGCCACCTGTCGGGCGAATGGGTCGTGGCCTGTCTGGGCCAGGTTGCCATCGGTGAAGGGGCCACACAGGTTGCAGTCGTGGGCTGCGAAGTGCGCGTCTCGCGCATGATGGATGAGCTGCTCAGCTTCAGCATCGGCCCGGGAGGCATCAGCTGGTTGCAGCGTACGGACGGCACCCTGCTCAGCGCGCAGACCAGTGCGGTGGACTACCTGCGCGTGATCCCGATTGGTAATGCTGAGCTGCCCTCTGAAAAGCATCCTGAGCAGGAAATTCGCGATGAGGCCAACATCGAGTCCAGAGGAAATGATGAGATGCTCAAGGTGCTGGCAGAGGTCGACAAGAGCCGCAGCAACGGCCGCGTCCTTGACCCGCCGAAGGAAGGGCGCTACTTCGTGATCACCCCAGTGGCCGGACTGGACTGGCTGCTGGCCGGCACGATCCAGAGCCGCAGTATTGCGCTGACCAACCGCCAGAAGGACGAACAGCTTGCAGTTTCTCAGCAGAAGTTCCTGATCGCCGGTGTCGGGCTGGTCATCGGATTGCTTATCGCCTTCCTGATGGCGAGCCTCGAAGGCCGCCGCATCCTGTCTCCGATCCGCATAATGATCAGCAAGCTGCAGGACTTCCACCGCAGCGGAGGGACAATCACCGTGGCAATTGCCGATGAGGGTGAGATCGGCGAACTATCCAACTCAGTACAGGAAGTGGTTGACCGCTATTCACAGGAAGCGACAGGCGATAGCCCGGACTAGGGCAGCAGGATATCGATCACGGTCCGCCTGGCCGGCACATCCTCACCTTTGTTGAATTGGATCGCCTCGCGCAGTTCCGCCAGGATTTCCTCTTGTTCCTCCATCTGTTCGTTGCCGATGTACAGTCGAAACAGTTCAACTCCGGCTTCCACATGGTCTCCGATTGAGACATTGCAGACCAGCCCGGCGTCCTGCACGATGATGTCATCCTGCTCAAGCCGGCCTGCCCCGCATCGCCTGGCTGCATTGCCGATTTCTGCACAGTCCATTCCGCTGACAACACCGCTGGTTTCCGCAAGCAGGGAAACATGATGCACACCCTGCAGTTCCGACTCATCAGCGGGCAGGCGGCTGAGTTGTCCGCCCTGCGCGCGAACCCACTCCCGGAACTTGCTCTTCACATCACCGTTGTCAATCAGGCCATTTAGGTATTCGGCCGCCGTTTCAGTATCTCCGAACCTTTCCGCCAGCACCAGTTCCACGCTGCCCAGTGCCACGATCACTTCCCGCAGGTCAGGATAGTCCGCTGAACCCTCCAGCAGGCGCAGGATCTCCAGCACCTCGATCCGGTTGCCGACAGCCCGTCCGAGAGGCTGGTCCATGTCCGTGATCACACAGGCTACCTTCCGCCCCAGCGGGGCTCCGATGTCCATTGCCAGCCGGGCAAATGCGCGTGCCTCCTGTTCGTCGAGGAAGAATGCGCCGCTGCCGCACTTGACGTCCAGCACGATGTGCGGTGCCCCGGCTGCAATCTTTTTGCTCATCACGCTGGCTGCCACCAGCCCCAGTTCGCGCACGTTGTCAGTCGCGTCCCGCATTGCATAGAAGATCTTGTCCGCCGGTACGAGGTGCGCCGTCTGCCCGGCAATCGCGCAGCCCACGGTGGACAAGATGCAGCGGAATTCATCCATTCCAAGGGCTGTGCGGAATCCCGGGATGCTCTCCAGCTTGTCGATGGTTCCCCCGGTATGCCCCAGTCCGCGGCCGCTCATCTTGGGCATTGCGAGTCCCGCACTGGCCACCAGCGGTGCCAGCCCGAGCGTGACCTTGTCCCCCACTCCGCCGGTGCTGTGCTTGTCCACCACGGGACGTGCTATCCCATCCCAGCTGAGGCTGTCCCCGCTGGCCACGAATGCGCCGGTCATGGATACAGTTTCAGGTACGGTCAGCTTTTCGTAGCACATCACCGTCAGCATTGTTGCTAGCTGGTAGTCCGGCACCTCTCCGGCAACCACCGCCGACACGAGCCACTGCATCTGTTCATCACTGATAGGCTCCCCCGACTTGCGCTGCTGGATCAGGTTGAGGATGTGCATTTCTCGTCCCTTGGGCCACCGTGGCATGCCTTAAAATCTGGCAATGAGTGACGCCAAGATCATAGTGCACGGAGGCGCTGGCACCATCCGTCCGAGGCTGTGGGCCGCATACCGCGAAGGCGCGCACGTGGCGGCCTGCATCGGGCAGCAGGTGCTCAACCGCGGGGGCTCAGCCCTGGAAGCGGTGATTGAGGCAGTCGTGAACATGGAGGATAACCCCGTGTTCAACTGCGGCACTGGGTCCTGCCTGACACTGGACGGCCGGGTTGAATGCGATGCCTTCGTCATGACAAATGACATGCGCATCGGCGCGGTGTCCATCGTCACAAATGTTAAGAACCCCGTGCGGCTGGCCCGCATCGTGATGGACCACACCGTGCACCATGTGATCGCCGGTGAATCCACCAACCGACTGGCTGACGCACACGGGATCGAGAAGATCGACCCGCATGCCCTGATCGTTGATCGCCGCCGCCGCCGCTGGCAGGAGATGATGGACCGCGGCCTTGAGTTCATGGTCGACCCGGAGCTGGAAGCCAGTGATGATCCAGCTGACCTGACTGATGAGGACGCGATGGATACCGTTGGCGCCTGCGCGGTGGACAAGGAAGGCAATGTCGCGGTCGCCGGCAGTACCGGCGGCATCATGCTCAAATATCCGGGCCGGATCGGCGACACGCCGATGCCTGGAGCAGGCAACTACGCTGGTCCTTCCGGCGCAGTGGCCTGCACCGGGCATGGAGAGGCGATCATGCGTGTCTGCCTGGCCAAGTACTGCTACGACCTGCTTGAACAAGGTGTTCCCGTAGCCGAAGCGACCAGCCGCAGCATCGCACACCTGACTGACAAGGTGAATGGCTTTGCCGGGCTGATTGCGATAGACTCCGCCGGCAACCGGGCCTGGGCCACCAGCACGCCGAACATCCCTGTCGGTGTAGCCGAAGGTGCTGTTGACATCAGCAACGGCCAGCAACCTGCTTAGGGCACAACAATGAGGATCCTGCTCGTACCGCTAGACAGCCGACCGTCCAACACGCAGTTCCCCCAGCGACTGGCTGACATCGGCGGCTTCGAGCTGCTGATGCCAGCGCGCGCGAGCCTCGGCGGGCTGCACAGCGGGGCCGACGGGATCGAGCTTGCCCGCTACATCGCCGCCAATGCTGGCAACTGCGATGCCGTTGTGTTTTCCTGGGATGCCCTGCTTTACGGTGGCCTGATCCAGAGCCGCCAGCCCGAGAGGAGCTTCAACGGTGTCGAGGAGATCCGCGGCATCCTGTCCACCGTGGACTGGCAGAAGGTACGCGGCTACAGCTATGCCACCCTGCCCCGGCTCGGCATATCCGTTGCCAGCTCCGAGCAGTACGCAACCCATGAAACGGTGCGAGAGTACTTCATCCTCGCAGAGAGCGGTGGCAATGATGCCGGCGCTGACAAGCGGCTCTCCGAGTTGATGGACGCGCTCGGCACTGACACAGCTGATTCCCTGCTGCGCTGGCGCCGTCGCAACAGTGGCAACGTCGCTGAAGCGATGGCCGCCGCCGCCGGACTCGGCATGCGGCACTTGCACGTTGCCATCGAGGACAATGCCCGCCAGGGCCCGCACCTGCGTGAGGAACGGGAACTGAAGGAGCATTCGCTCAAGCTCGCTGCGGACGGCACGCCAACGAGCTTCTCCTTCTTTGACGGGGCGGATGAATGTGCCTGCATGCTGCTGGCCAAGGCGGCCAGCGAGCTGTCCGGCAACAGGGTAAGCCAGCTGCAACTGACTGTCCATCCCAAGGTTCCCGGCGCTGACCAGTATTTCGGCCTGTATGAGTCACGCAGCCTCGGGGACGGACTGGTGGCACTGGGCCAGCTGTTGCATACGGAATATGTCTACGAGGACGCGCCACTGCACTGGCTGGTAATCCATGGCGTCCAGCCTCAGCCGGATTACTTCCTCACTCCAAAGAACAAATACCGTGACAATCCCTTCCTGCTGCCGAAGCAGGTCGTAGGCAAGGCTCCACTGTTCATCACCGACCTGGCCTACTGCAACGGCAGCAACCCACTGATCAGCCAGCACATTTCGCGCATGCCGGACTGCTGGATCAACGGGCTGGTCGGTTTCAACACCAACTTCAACAGCCTCGGTGTCAGTGCTGCCACGCTCAAGCTGATGCAGCTCGGGCAGAACAACCTGGCGGAACGCCGCTTCCTGCTGGAGCGACTGGCTGACGATGTGGTCTACCAGAGCATGGGCCGCTCGCAGGTGATCCGCTACCTGATGAAGCAGGAGCTGGACGTGCTGAACTTCAGCAGTGCCCACATGCTGCAGAAGCAGGAATGCCTCAACATCGCCCGGCGTGCCTGGCTGGACTGGATCGAAGGCCCGGGCATCCCCGTGCTGGAGCGCAGCCGCATCAGTGCCAGGGCCGCCCATGCAGTGCAGTTCAGCTTTCCCTGGGAGCGCACCTTCGAGATCGAGGCCAGCGCTCCCGAGGTGGTCACGTGAGCAGTCCGGACCTGCTCGGCTACTCCGATGAGATCGATGTGCTGGTCGTCGGAGCCGGCATGGCGGGCTGCAGCGCGGCTATCGCGGCGAAACGCACCGGAGCCCGCGTACTGCTGATTGAGAAGAGCAACTACCCCGGTGGCAATGCCACCCGTGCGATGGTCGCCCCCTGGCAGAGCTACCATGCCTGTGTTGCCAACCTGGACGGCAGCCTGCCGAAGCAGGTGATCGGGGGCATCGCCCAGGAGTTCGTGGATGACCTGGTCTCCATCGGCGCCAGCACAGGGCACATCACTGACCCGATCGGCTTTGCTGGCAGCATCACCCCGGTTGACCCGGACCGCCTGAAGCTGTACCTCGTTGGCAAGCTTGAGGCAGAAGGTGTGCCTCTGGCACTGGGCACTGAATACAACACTGGATTCTCCGTAACAGCCCGGCAGATTGTCGACGCCAGTGGCAATGCCTCAGCGACGCGCGGGCTGGGTGCGGAGTACATCACGCCGGGAAATCCACAGCCGATGACCTGGATGTTCACAATGACAGGCGTTGACTATTGCGCTGTGCGGGAGCAGCAGCTCCAGCATCCCGACCAGTTCGTCCTGCATCCCGCTTTTGCGAGTCTGCCGGAAGAGCACATCGCCGTGAGCGGCTTCTTTGATCTTGTGCGGGACGCCACTGCGCGGGGTGACTGGACCCTGCCGCGCGACCGCCTGTTGTTCTTCAGCACCCCAAATCCGGGAGAGGTGCTCATCAACACTACCAGGATCGCAGCGGACCACCCGAATCCGCATGCCGAAGGCCTGCGCCAGATCCAGGAGCTTGTACGATTCCTGCCGGAACATGTGCCCGGCTTCGCCAATACCAGACTTGGCCGCATTGCAGACGTTGTCGGCCAGCGCGAAAGCTACCGCTTGGAAGGCACAGCCCGTCTGGGCGTTGCCGATATCACCTCCGGATCGGTTTTTCCTGATGCGATTGCACGTGGCTGTTATCCCGTCGATATACATGGCGCCAGCAGTTCCGTGCTGGAAACAGATGAAGTCGGTGGGCATGGATGGTATGACATACCTCTCGGTGCGATCCTGTCCCGGGACCATGGAAACCTGCTTGCAGCAGGCCGCTGCATCAGCGCCGATCGCGAGGGCTTTGCCAGCGCGCGTGTGCTGCCGATAGCGATGGCTACCGGCCAGGCTGCGGGCATGGTTGCCGCATGGCGGGCACTTGGAGAGAAAGTTGATACATCAGCTTGCCTTTCACTTGTTTCGCTGGTATAAAGTTCTGTCCCAAAGACATTTGGGACTGGTTAAATGGGATTAATGAACAATCGAAAATCTCCTGGGTAGGGTTGAAGCACTGGGTCACAGTCTCCTGTCTTATACAGACACTATGAACCCCAGCAAGATTTTCCGGTGGGTCGCATTGAATTCGTAGAAGAGGAATCGCGTCACGTTCGTGCGCGCGCATTCACATCTAAACCTGCAACTGCAGGACGGAGGAGATAGATTGGCAAATCAGAGAGCTGTACCGCAGAAAGTTATTCCGGGTGAGTATTACGACCAGATCCATGAGCTGATCCTCAAGAATGGCGTGATCACCCGCGAGGAACTCAACGAGATCATCACCCAGAACGAGGACCTGACCGCAGACAAGGTGGAGCTGCTGCTCGACGAGCTGCAGGAAATGGGCGTCCAGATCGAGGAAGCCTCCAAGTCTGAAGACGACACTGATGACACTCGTCGCGAGAACGGCGACTTCTTCACCAAGGAAGAGATCGAGGATGCGGACAACCTGCGCCTTGATGACTCCGTCAAGATGTACCTGAAGACCATTGGCCAGATTCCCCTGCTCACGCCGGAGGAAGAGGTCTACTGGGCCCACGAGTACCACGACAACAAGAACAGCAACGACCCGGACAAGGTGCGCCGCGCCAGCCGCGCCAAGCAGAAGCTGATCGAGGCCAACCTGCGCCTCGTGGTCAGCATCGCAAAGAAGTACCTCAACCGCGGCATGAGTTTCCTGGACCTGATCCAGGAAGGCAACATCGGCTTGATCCGCGCCGTGGAGAAATTCGAGGTCGACCGCGGCTTCAAGCTCTCCACTTACGCCACCTGGTGGATCCGCCAGGCGATCAGCCGCGCACTGGCCGACCAAGCTGAGCTGATCCGCAAGCCGGTGCACATGGTTGAGACCATCACGAAGCTCGGCCGCGCAAGCAAGGACATCCAGCAGCGCGAGGGCCGCGAGGCCAGCAACCAGGAGATCGCCGAGGAAATGGGCATCTCCGTGGAGAAGGTGCGCGAGATCCTGCGCGTCGCGCAGAAGCCGATCAGCCTCGAGAAGCCGATCGGTAACGACAAGGACAGCCAGTTCCAGGACTTCCAGGAGAACAAGAACATCGTCAGCCCCGAGGTGGAGACGATGTACAAGCTGACCCGCACCAAGATCTACAAGATCCTGCACACGCTCAGCCAGCGTGAGCAGCGCGTGATCCGCCTGCGCTACGGACTCGAGGACGGCCACAGCCGCACCCTCGAGGAGGTTGGCAAGGAGTTCAATGTGACCCGTGAGCGCATCCGCCAGATCGAGATGAAGGCACTCAAGAAGCTCAAGCACAACACCCGCAAGAAGCAGTTCGTGGGCTTGATCGAGTTCTGCGACATGTACTCCAACAGCACGAACAACATCACCTAGGAATCACAACCGACCAACACGGCCGTCCCCACGGGGGCGGCCATTTTTTTTGAGCTAGAATCAGAGCCTTGAGCGGACGGTCAAACCCCCGGCATAACATCACCTTCTGCGGCTTCCATGCAACCGGCAAGAGCTCCGTGGCGCATGTGGTCGCCAGGCGCATGCGCCGGCAGCTGGCTGATTTTTCCGATGAGGTGGAACGCCGCAGCCGGCTGAACCTCTACACCATTGCCAGGATCGGCCGTAAGCCTGAACAGGAGGATGTGGAAACAAAACTGATCTCTGACTTGTCCTACAGGCGGGAGACGGTGGTTGCACTGGACTGCGCCAGTGAGCTGTACCAGGAGGCGGTCGAGGCGATGGGTGAGGTTTCATACCTCGTGTTGCTGGACCCGCCATTTGATGCTATCTGGCAGCGCATGCAGTTCGACCCCCGCTACCGGGCGCAATGTGAGCGCCTCGGGAGGACAGGAATGTACGAGAAATGGCAGTCACAGGCCTACACACGGGACAGTGCCGACCTTGTCATCACTGATGGCAGCCTCTCCATCCTCGATGCATCACGGCTCGTGCTGCACTGCTTCTTCACATGAACTACGAGCTGCCTGAAAGCTTCTACAGCGAGCGCAAGCGCCGCAGCCTGAACCTGCGACGGCTGCGGGTCTGGTCCATCCTCGTTCTTCTGTTCTGCGTTGCCAACCTGTTCACTCCCTATGGACTGATCAGGCGCAACCGCATCTCCGCTGAATTCCCCAACAGTGAGTTCGGCATCCAGCGGGCCTACATCACTGAGGGACGGGAACTGGTACTTGAGCGCAGGGGTTACGTGGACAGGATGTCAAAGTACGGCTATGACCGCGAGCTTGAACTGTCCGCGTATCGCGAGCACGACTTCTTCAGCGGTATTCACGTTGACAGCAATCCCTCGATCTCTTCGCAGTACCGCACTATTGGCGTGGTGCTGGACATCAAGCCCGGCCTGCTGACACTGGAAAAGATCCGCCACTCCTCTCACCGCCTGCGCGGCAAGCAGCCTGCGAATGACAGGACCGATACCGGTACGGTGCTGAATGAGGAGGGCGAGGCCGACATCCGCAGCCTAAAGGAAGTTCACTACGAGGAGCCCCCAATTGACAACCTGCAGCTGCGCTTCATTTCCGAGGATGCCCCGGACCCGATTGTGCTGCTGCCCGGCCACCAGTACCTGCCCTTCAAGGATGCTCATTGCTATACGGATGAGCTGCTCGGAGAGCAGTACCAATCAGGAACGCTCTACATCACTACGGATGCCCAGCGCTACCTGCACCGCATCGAGATCCATGCTGGCCAGGATGAGGATAAGCGGGCCATGCGGCTAGTGACCGTCAGTCTGGCTGACTTAGCACTGGAGCGCCACTTTGACAGCAGCCTGCTGCATGACCCGGACCGGCCAGAGCTGATACTGCTCAATTCAGATGGTGGCTACTACCGTTTCGATGACCAGTCGCTGGCGTTACTGGATTCCCGGGTGCTGGATGGGAACTGGCAACGTGAGTATGCCTCCCTGTTCCAGTCGACCGGCTTCTATAGTGAGGACTTCGGCATTCCGCTGGACCGGGTGCAGGCCTTCCGCATCTATCGCGTACTGGCGGTGCTGCTGCTCCTTTCACTGATCCTGTTGATCCTTGGTTACATGCCCGGCACAGGCCCTGACGCTGCAGACGATCAGGATGTGGAGAACCCTGACAGTCCAGCGACAGAACCGGAAATCACAGTGTCGCAGCTGCGTCCGTGAGCACCGCACGGCAGGGTGCGGCCTCGGCCCTGTCCAGCTTTAGCGGCAGGCATGTGAGGCGGTACAGTCCCGGCTTCACACCTGCCAGGCAAAGATGCTCAAGCAACAGGAAGCCTGCACCAAGAAGTACGTGATGCACCGGAAAGCTTCCATCCCCGTCGCGCTCGACGGACAGGTAGTCAATTCCCACAAGCCTGGCCTGCCTGGATACAAGGAATCGGGCAGCATCCACAGTCAGGGCTGGATGCTCAGCAACATAGTCGCCATCCCCAAGTTCAGATGCATCCGTCAGCAGGAGCACTGCCGTATCGTCCCGGGATAAACGCGCCTCGAGATGTTCTGCATAGATGTCTTGCATTTCCCTGCAATCAATCACCTCGGCCAGCGGATTGAATGCCTCCAGCGGGAAGTCACCGATCTGTGCCCCGCCCGCAATGAAATGCCGGGGTGCGTCAAGGTGCGTACCGCAATGGCTATGCATGCTGATGCTCGTGAACGAGTATTCATCCCCCCTGTCCACGTTCGGGCCGCGCTTCATCACAAACGGCGGGTCCCCCGGGTAGCCAGCCATGCCGCTGCGCATCAGCCTGCTGATGTCAATCATCATCGCAGAAGCATATCAGCCAGCGTTTTCCACTCCCGGTGCAACCAGCAGGCCCCTGCTGGGGTCATAACTTATGATACTCACGATGGTGTTTCTCCTATATAACAAGGTCCTGCTGCGGATCCTCGTGGCAATCTGCGGCATTGGAGTGGGACTGGCCACATGGCAGTACCTCGCGCTGTCCAGTGCCAAACTCGGCCGGCAGGGCATGGTTGATGCCTTCGCAATCATCAGCTTCGTGATCGCGGCGTGGCTGATCATGCTGACTGCAGAGGTGGTGGACAACCACTATGTGCGGGCCTTCGCCTGCCTCAGCATGCTGCTTGGCTGCGGCGTCAGCTACAAGTGGATATTCGTGCTGGACGGCCCCACTCTCAGGGCCCTGCCCGGTGGACCGCAGGGGATGTCCATCGTCACACTCGGCTTCATGCTGGCGTTGCTGCTCAGCCTGTTCATGTTCGTGATCCTTGTGATGCGCCTGGTACGCGATAAGCAGAACCTCGGACGCCTGCCGAATGCCGCCGAACGCATGGACCAGGTGCTGGCCGGAGCTTCCACTAGTGCCGCATCTGCAATGAAAAAACCTGCCGAACTGGAGCCGATCCCGCTGGACAGTTCACCAATCACTGCTGCTTCATCCAGCAGTGCCATAACCCCCGCTCCTGCACAATCTGACAGGACCCCTGCCCCGGTTTCCAAGCTCGTTGGCATCGGAGGACTGTACCTCGGTACTGAGTTTGACCTAGGACCAGGTGAACATGGCATCGGCCGGGCCGACGCCCCGATCCTGCTTGACAAGGACAACCAGGTCAGCCGCAGCCATGCATTCATCACGGTTGACGATGCCGGCATGGCCAGCCTGCATGACAACGGCAGCACCAATGGCACCTTCCTCAACAATCAGAAGGTGGACAAGACAGATCTCTGCCCCGGAGACGTGATCCGCATCGGCACCACCCAGTTCCGCCTGGAGGGCCGTTCCTGATGCGGCTCATCCGCCTAAGCCTGCTACTGCTGGCAATGCTGCTGGCAATGCTGCTGGCAAGCCTGCCCGTCCATGCGCAGGATCCCGCCACCCAGCAACCCAGCCCCAAAGAAGAGAATGAAGGTGCCCCCAGTGAGCGGGGCACGCGACGCAATTCAGATCCGCACCTGCAGTACAAGGAAAACGTCGAGTTGCGGATCTCGCAGATCGAGCTGAGTGAGTTCCCCACAGTGCGGGCATTCATCTCCGTAGCCGATGAAAGCGGCATTCCCGTGCGCACCCTGCAGGCTGAGGACTTCGTGATCACGGAGAACAACCAGTCTGTCGAGAATGTGCGTTTTGCCAACCGGGACGAGCTTGACCTGCCGCTTTCCATCATGTTCGTTGTCGACGTCAGCGGCAGCATGCTTGGCATCAATCCGCAGGAAGGTGTCCCGACTCCGCTGGACCTCGAAAAGGAAGCCATCCGCGAGTTCGTTTCCCAGCTCAGCCAGCGCGACCGCGTGGGACTCGTCACCTTCTCTGATGCAGCGTACTCCCCGGTACGCATGACCAGTGACCACCAGCAGCTGCTGGCGGAGCTGGACTATCTTGCCGCCTGGGGCCAGACAACGCTGTGGGACGGCCTGAAGGTCGGCATCGAGGACCTCAACGCGGACACCACCGAGGCCCGCAAGGCGCTGATCGTGCTGTCGGACGGTGTTGACACCAACAGCCTCGAAACCCTGCAGACCGTGATCCAGCTCTACGAAGCTGAGGCGATGAGCCAGAACAAGGGATTCTCGATCTACACGCTGGCGCTTGGCGACCAGGTCAATCGCTCCGCGCTGCAGCAGCTTGCCAAGCGCACCGGCGGCATGCACCTGGACAGCCCGACCGCTGACAAACTCAATGAGGTCTACCAGAGCATCCTCAACCAGATCCAGAATGAGTACCTGATCGAATACACCTCTGTTGCTGCAGCTGAGCAGGGCAAGATCATGGACATCTCCGCCAGCCTGAATAATGTGCGCAGCACGATCCCCGGCGAGTACACCTATCGCAGCCCCGGCCTCGCCCAGGCGCTGGGACGCGCCCTGATCCCGGGACTGGTCGCCATCGCGCTGGTGCTGGTGCTGCTGGTTATTGCCACCATCTACAAGATCAGCCGGAGAGTATGGCTGACCATGCAGATCACGGCGCTTGAGGGCAAGGATTATGTGATCGGCACGGACGGGATTGAGATCGGCACCAGCGAACTCTGCCAGCTTCGTGTTGCCAGTGACCCCGGCATGCTGCCGATGCATGCCAGCATCCGCGAGACCAGTGATGGCTACCTGCTGGAAGTCAGCGATCCCGATTCTCCGATCCTCTTCGGCGGCGCACTGCTGGCAAAGAAGCTCCTGCGCAGTGGCGACGCATTCATGCTTGGCACCACCAGTTTCGTGTTCAACGAAAAGGAGTTACGCGAGGGCGAAGGCCGGGTTGAGGAAGCCCGCTACTACCGGGAGGAACAGCTCGGGCAGATCACCGAGCAGGACATGCTGTCCGGCAAGCAATCAGCCCGTAGCGGCGGCAAACCATCAGCCATGCTGGGTTCAGGTGGTCCTTATGATGGACAGCGCTTCGAACTCGCTGAAGGTGAAAATGTTATTGGCCGCACTGAAGGCAGCATCGTCCTCGGACAGGATTCACAGGTCAGCCGCAGGCATTGCATGGTCACGCTGACGAAGGACACCGCCAGCATTGTGGACAATGGCAGCAGCAATGGCACCAGTGTCAATGGTCAGCGCCTGCAGCCAGGCATGTCGCAGCAGGTGAGCCGTGGCGACACACTGACCATCGGCAGCAGCCAGTATCGGCTAGAATAGCGCCGTGATCATCATTGCCAGCCAGAATGAGGGCAAGGTGCGCGAAGTGGCTGCCCTGCCGGCGGCCAGCGGCCTGGACCTGAGCCCGATTTCCGCCTTTGGTGCCTGCCCGGATGTTGTCGAGGACGGCACCACCTGTGAGGAAAACGCCGTCATCAAGGCGGTCAAGTACAGCCTCTGGCTCAAGCGCGAACATGGCGTCTCAGCCCCGGTGATTGCCGAGGACAGCGGGCTGATGGTCTTCTCCCTGATGGGCTGGCCCGGTGTGCACAGTGCTCGTATTGCCGAAACCGACGTGGAACGCAACTGGATGGTTCTTGACAAGCTGTCCGGCAAGCGTGACCGCAGTGCCCAGTTCCTGGCCTACACTGCGCTCGCTGTCAACGGCGTGCTGGTGGATAGCTGGCGCGGCAGCGTGACCGGTGCGATTGCCGAGGAACCGCGTGGAAACAATGGCTTCGGCTACGACCCGATCTTCATTGACCTGCGCAGCGGCCGGACTTTTGCTGAGCTGAGCAAGCAGGAAAAGAATGAACTGAGCCACCGCAACCAGGCCTGGACACAGGCCTTTGACTACCTGAAACTGCACCAATCCATCGTCAGATGAGGTTGCGGGCCTTGACCTGCAGGTACTGGTCCACCACGGCCCCATTGAGTTTTTCCGCAGCCACGTTGACGATCAGGCAACCGCGGCTGCGCAGCTCCTGGATTGACCTGCGCTTCTGCTCCAGCAGCACCTCGGCACTGGCCTTGATGAATGCATCATCCTGGTTGTGCGTGCGCTGTCTCGCCATGCGCTCGATCTCCGGGTCGTCAAGGATCACGATCACCGGCAGGTGTGTGCGAGCGAGCCGGCTCAGGTTGGCAACCGCCCGCTTGCTGGACACGCTGTCAACGAGATCCGTGAACAGCACCACCAGCCCGCGCTTGCTGTGCCGGGAGCGCAGCATGGCCAGTACCCGTGCATAGTCACTCTCCACGAACTCGGCCTGCAGGTCGAACACGGACTCGATGATCGCATCAAGCTGTCGCGGCCGGCGCGCCGGTGGCACATAACGTCTGGTCTCGCTCGAGAATGCCATCAGGCCCACCCGGTCCTTCTGCGACAGGGCGAGGTAGGCCAGCTGCACAGCCGCATCAAGGTAACGGTCCAGCCGTGGCCGTCCGGCGATCTCCGTGTGCATCAGGCGGCCACAGTCGATCAGCAGCATCAGGTCACGGCTCTGGTCCACCTGGAACTGGTTGACAACGGGCTTGCCGCGCCGAGCGGTGGCCTTCCAGTTCATGCTGCGGTACTCGTCATCCGGCGTGTAATCACGCAGGTGGTCGAAGTCAGTGCCACGGCCGTACTTGCGGCTATGGTGCTGGCCGATGCCCCACAGCTTACGGCGGTGCGCGAACAGGTCCCCGCCCTTCAGCTCCTCGATCAGCGGATAGACCCGCACCTTCTGCTGTGGCTCGATCCGCAGCTGGTTGACCCAGAGCTGCAGTCCGGCGAGGATCCGCAGGCCGATGCCACCGAGGTCCTGTTCGCCGCGGTCCAGGCAGCGCACCACCATGGGCAATTCACAGGTCTCACCCGCCGCCGCGCTGGCCCAGCCCGGGGCCACGCTCTTGCGGAACTGCGGGAAGCTGTCCTCGAACACGCGGAAGCGGATGGGCATCCGGCTGCCATTGCTCAGCAGGTGCACGCCGCTGCGCGGCAGCTCAACCGTCACAGTGCCGGGAAAGTCACGATCAATGCTGATCCGTCCCCGCAGCATGCTGCGTGTCGCCAGCAGGTCAACGATTGCCACCATAATCGCCAGCAGCCCGAGCATGCTGACGATCCCGAAGGCAGGTTGCCAGATGTACCCTGCCAGCGCGAGAGCGACCAGCACCAGGCCGGCCTGCCCCATCCGCGGCGAGGGGAAACTCAGCAAGGCCTAGTACTCGGCGAGCAGCCTCTTGGCCACGCGGTACATCAGCTCATTGCCGATGGCCATTGCATCCTCGTCAATGTTGAACTTCGGATGATGGTGCGGATAGATGCATTCCTTCTCGGTATTGGCGGCACCGACGAAGGCGAATGCGCCAGGCACCTCCGC
Organism: Planctomycetales bacterium; assembly: GCA_022646745.1. Classification (GTDB taxonomy): domain Bacteria; phylum 4484-113; class 4484-113; order 4484-113; family JAFGCY01; genus JAHEFU01. The sequence goes on from CP060262.1 coordinate 3,359,595, forward strand.
GAGGAAATCGCTGAAGTCCTCGGCACCCATCGTCTGCTGGTCATCCGTCACGTTTTCCGCACCGACGATCGCGATCGCCTCCTCACGCACCAGCTCCGCTACCCGTGCGTCGTTGACGGTGGCAACCTGTTCATGGGAGTAGTCAATGTCGGCATTGCAACCCAGCGAGTCTGCAATTCCGTTCACCACCTCGTGGATGCGACGCTTGAGTATCTGGTGCACATCACGCTCGAACACGCGCACGCTCATGGTGAGCTTGGCGAAAGGCGGGATGATGTTGTGTGCGGTGCCGGCATGGAACTCGCTGACCGTGATCACTGCACTCTTGAGCGGATCGATATTGCGCGACACGACACTCTGCAGCGCCGTGACAATCTGGGCTCCACAGTAGATCGGGTCATTGCCACCATGCGGGAATGCAGCGTGCGTACCCTTGCCGTGGATCACGATGTGCACCGTGTCCACCGCCGCCATCACCGGTCCGGCGCTGATCTGGATCTTGCCCGTCGGGCAACCGGCCCAGATATGCTGGCCATAGCAGACCGTCACGTCCGGCCCTTTGAGCGCACTGTCAGCGATCATCTTCTGTGCGCCGTGGTGCCCTTCCTCGCCGGGCTGGTACAGCAGCTTGATCCTGCCGCGGCTGATGCCCTCTTCCTTCAGGCGGCGGCTGACAGCCAGCTGCATCGCGGTATGCGTATCGTGCCCGCAGGCATGCATCTTGCCCACGGTCTTTGATTCATATCCATGCGTGTTCTCTTCGGTGATCGGCAGCGCGTCGATGTCCGCGCGCAGCATCACCGTCGGTCCCTCGGCCCCGCTGTCTATCATGCTGATCACGCCGGTCTCGGCACAGCGTTTCGCTTCCAGGCCGTAACTCGTGAGTTGCTTCTCAATGTAGGTGGCCGTCTCATGTGTTTCCATCCCGACCTCGGGATGCTCATGCAGGTAACGGCGGTTGCTGACGACGTCCGGCTGGGCAGCGCGGGTGACCTCGTCAATGTTGACTCCCGGTAACAGGGATTCCTTGATTGCAGACATGTATTGATTCTAGCGCTATCCGGCCCTCGTTACAGCGCACGGCCACCGTCCGGCCAGTTACTATACGGATGTAAGCTATAGTACTTAGCCGTGGCAAGGGCCAAGCTGGAAATCGGAGGCAAGGACGGACGTTCCGTGGTGTTCCGCGGCAACCGCAAGTACCTGCCGGCCATGATCCGCGCTGTGGTCAACAGCCATTTCAGTAACTGGAACACGCTTAAGGACATCTCCCAGTGGCCGGCGCTGCTCAGGGAACTGGCCGAGGTCAATGCCCACAAAACCTTTGAGGGCACTGACTGGCAGGCTCTCAACAGCTTCTACGACGAGGAGATGAAGCGCTTCTCCGTGCTCATCCACGGGGGCATCGAAGCAGACCGTCCCTTCTTTGAGGTTCGCACCCTTGTAAAGGATTGCGCCCTGCGCATCCGCCAGCTGCGCACGGAGTACTGCAATGCCGAAGGACGGCTCCTTCACAACCACGACATCTGGCAGGTGGAGAAGCTGCTGCGTCGGCATGCAGCCAAGGTGAAGTTCTCGCCGGACTTCATCCCGGTGCTGAAGGTGTTTGCCACCGATGCCGTCAGCGTTGAACCATCACTGAGCTTCTTCCGCCAGATCCAGGTCTACCACAACCCGCAGTTCCTCAGGCCCGAACTGCTGGCAATCATCGCCCCGCACATTGACCGCGTGCATACCGTAGCTGACCCTACCCAGCTGGAAGGGATGATTGATGCGCTGGACAAGGCGGGAGCAAAGCTGCGGGTCGATCCCGGCATAGCCGACATCATCCAGCACTACAACCGCCTGCGGCAGGTTGCCAGCGATTCCGAGTATGACCTGGCGGTTGCCAATGTGCTGAAGGACCGCCTCAAGGCAAGCCTGTACGGCTACCAGCGGGAGGGCGTCGGCTTCCTCGTGCACAACCGCCGCGCGCTGCTGGCTGATGACATGGGCCTCGGCAAGACCCTGCAGGCGATGGCTGGTGCCCTCTACCTCAAGGATGTCGGTGATGTCAGGCGGGTGCTGATCGTCTGCCCGTCTTCGCTCAAGTACCAATGGCAGTCGGAGATCCGCAAGTTCACCGGTGAGCGTGTGCAGGTGATCGGCGGCAGCAAGCAGGAACGGATGGCGCTGTATGAAGCGGCCACCAGCGGCGGCGGCGGCCTGCTCGGCCTTGACGACACCCCCTTCTTCAGTGTGATTAACTATGAGCTGGTGCACCGCGACATCGAGCACCTGATGCAGCTCAACCCGCAGCTGCTGATCCTCGATGAAGCGCAGCGCGTGAAGAACTTCCGTACCAAGACCGCCCAGGCCGTATTCTCCATCCCAGCAGCCAACGTGTTCGTGCTGACCGGCACGCCGCTGGAGAACCAGCTTATGGAGCTGTTCACGATCCTCAAGTTCGTTGACGACCGCGCACTGGGCAAGAACCCGATCGCCTTCCGGGACCGCTATGTGCTGACTGACCAGTTCGGCTCGATCCGGGGTTACCAGCATGTCGAGGAAGTGGCCCGCAAGATTGCCACCATCACCCTCCGCCGCACGAAGGAGGAAGCCCTCGAGGACCTGCCCGCCCTCGTCACCACATACGCCCGTCTCGATCTCACTGATGAGCAGAAGGCGATCTACAGGGAACTGCGTGGCGAGGCCCGCGAGATGCTGAGCGAGGAAGCATGGGACAGCACGCATACGCAGAATGCAATGGTGCTGCTGCAGCGCTTGCGTGAGGTCTGTGACAGCCCTGAACTGATCGACCCGCAGTACACCAGCAGCCAGAAGCTCAACGAGCTGGAAGCGATCCTCGAGGACGAGGTCGGCACCCTGGACCGCCAGGTGATCATCTTCACCCAGTGGACCCGCATGGGTGAGATCATCCTGCGCCTGCTCACAAAAGCCGGCTACAGCTGTGCATTCCTGCACGGCGGGCTGAAAGCGGAGGAGCGCCAGCAGCTCGTTGAACGCTTCCAGCGGGGAGATGACCGGATTTTCATCTCCACCGATGCCGGGGGTACCGGACTCAACCTGCAAAGCGCTTCCATGGTGATCAACTATGACCTCCCGTTCAATCCGGCCAAGCTCGACCAGCGCATCGCACGGGCCCATCGCCTGGGCCAGAAGCAAACTGTATTTGTAGTCAACATGATTTGCCGTAATACTGTTGAGGAAAGACTGGTCAGGATCCTCAGCGAAAAGAAGAGCCTGTTTGACGATGTATTCGGTAATATATCTGACCCACGGAACATTTCCGGAGCATCCATGTCGCCGAGATCCATGCGCGAACTGCTGACGGAGCTGATCAGATGACGGAGAGCAAGATGTTTTCTGCAACTGTCAGTGAACCTGTCATCATCGACGGCCGCGGCCTGTTCAGCGGCCTGATGTGCCGCGCCGTGATCGTGCCCCGCTATGAGGGCACCGGCATCACATACTTCCGCGAGGGCCTGCCGATCGAGGCTGTGGTTGACAACTTCCACGAGCAGCCGAACTGCACCGTTTTGAGCAATGGCCGGCTGAGCATCGCCGTCACTGAGCACATCCAGGCCGCAATGTGGGCCGCCGGGATCGACAGCGCCGAGATCCATGTGCATGGCCCGGAGCTGCCCAACCACGACGGCGGAGCAGCCACGCTGTATGACGCCTTGGTATCCGTGCCTGACGAATCGCTCGGGATGCGCAGGCCGCAGTTCACCCTCGGTGAGACCCTCGAGGTCAGCGATGGCGACAGCTATATCAGGCTCGAGCCCTGCGATGAACTGCGCATCAGCTACAGCTTCGCCCACCCGGAACTCGGGGAGCAGCTCTATATCTCAGAGCTGGACCGCGGAATGGCTGTCAACGAACTGCTGCCGGCCCGCACCTTCATTACCGAGCGGGAAGCAACGATGGCTCGCAGTGCCGGTTTCCTGCACAATGAGCATGAGGAAGATGCACTGGTGATCCGCGAGGGGATGCCGAACAAGCCGTTCTTCTTCCCGAATGAATTCGCACGCCACAAGGTACTTGACCTGCTGGGTGACCTCTACATCCTGCCCTTCGAATGGACGGCGGACATCACCGCTCATCTCAGCGGCCACAAGCTGAACCGGGAACTGGCACGCCAGCTTATGCGAATCTATGAGCAGGCAAAGACACAGGAACAGCGCCGCTGATCAGAAGATACGGGTGTGGTAGAGGTACCATTCCACAGTCACGAGCAATAGCACCAGCCCGATGATCCAGGGGTAGAACTCGCGGTTGCGCATCACTTCCTGCACACCCTTGATCTCCCCCAGTCCCTCCGTTCCATTGCTGGCGAGGTACTCCTCCGCATTCTCGGTGCGCAGCGTCGTGGATGGTGCAATGTTGCTCTCAAACTCGTTGACGAGGCTGACCGGCAGCAGGTTGGCAAGCACCAGACCTCCACCCTCATCAAGGTAGTCCACTTCGTAGATGCCGATCTTGCGCGTGTCACTCACTGCGAAGCGGCGTGAATTCAGCTCCTCATTCTCCACGCTGCCATCCGGGCGCTTCAGGCGGTAGCTCATCGCCTCCACCGGTGCCAGCAGCTCAGCCGGCTGTCCTGCACTGATGCTGTTGCCGGCCGCCCCGGCGCTGGACTGGCCGAGATAGCTGATGGTGTCCATCATGAACAGCGGGAAGGCACTCAGCACCGGGAAGTTGCTGTCGTAGATGTCAAAGGCCATGTAGATCGAACGCTGGCCGTTGTTGTCACCTTCGACGATCAGTGCGCCTTCGCTTGTGTCAACGATGCTGCGGGCGAAGCTCTTGAGCTGCACACGGCGCTGGCTGTTGAGGTTGAGCGTATTGAAGCGGGCAATGCGTGTGGCGGGGTGCGATACGCTTTCGCCTACCACTGCAAGGTAGATCGGCGGGTCTGCCTGGTAGTCCTTCTCCACTTCCTCGCCGGCATTGACCGGCAGCAATGAGTTGCTCGTGGAGTTGATGAACAGGTAGCTGTCTGAGGGGTCGTTGATGCAGGGCGCATCCCCTTCCACCACCCACACGTCCATGTCCGTGCTGGTCGGCTGGCTGTCATCCGTCGCCTCGCCGCTGTCATCAGTGATGATCTGCGTGAAGGTCGAACCGTCATACTCGTAGTAGTCGATGTTTGGCAGGCTCTGCAGCAGCGCCCTGAGCAGGATGCTGTCACTCTGGGTACACAGCGCCACCTTGTAGCGCGGCTTCTCCGGCAGCACGATCCAGGCGGTGTTGTCCTCCGCCAGCGGGTCGTCAACCTTGATCTCCACCTTGAGCGGGTCCGGGAAGTACGGCACCTGGTCGATCACGATCTCGCGGCGCTGCCCCGGACGCAGGCTGACCTCCTCGGTAACGCTGTCAACGTCATTGCGGAACAGGGTCAGCTCAAAGTCCTGCTGCGTGCCGTAGAAGTTGTGCACCGCCACGAACAGTTCATAGTTGTCATTCGCAGGGTTGAGCCGCGCACCGGCGCCGACGATCGCCACATTGTCAGCCGTCTGCCCGACCGGGAAGAAGTGGATCTTCAGGTCCGTCGTGCTTTCCGGACTGAGGTCGTCCACGGCACCATCGGAGAAGATCACCACCTGGGTCTGGCCCTCGCCCTCGGAAATGCTTGAGCAGAAGCGCATTGCGCTGTCCAGGTCAGCCTGCCCGCCGGCATAGTCCCGCGACCTGGCGATCGCCTTCTTCAGTGTGTTCTTGTTGCTGGTGAAGCTGCTGAGCGTGATCGGGCTCTGCGGTCCGGCCACGATCACCATCCCTTCCGCCCCGCGCGGGAAGCCGGTCACGGCGTCATCCGCCAGCCGGATCGCATCATCCAGCCGGTCCGGACTGCCGTCCTTCGCCAGCATGGACGCGCTGGCGTCAATCACGAAGATTGTCTTGCCGCGCTCAATGAAGTTGTCAAACATGAAGGGGCGTGACAATGCCAGGGCCAGCAGGATCAGCGCGATGATCTGCAGGATCATCAGCAGGTTGCGCCTCAGCTTCTGCCATGGGGCGTTTGCCCGGAAGTCCGCCAGTGCCTGTTCCCACAGGAGGGTTGAGCTGACATCAACCTTCACTCGCTTGAGCTTGAGGATGTAAAGCAGGATGATACCGCCGGCCAATGCCCCCCAGGCCAGTGCAAGCGGGTTTAGGAAGAATCTTTCCACTAAATAGGATTATAGCGGAACCGGCGCAAGTGTTTCACATTGCGAGGTTTTCGAGGTCCTCGGGCGCCAGCATTCCCCGCAGCTTGCCCAGTGCCTTGCGCGTCAGGCGTGACACATTCATCTGGCTTGTGACGAGGATGTCAGCGATTTCCTTCTGGGTCTTCTGCTCGAAGAAGTACAGCTTGACCACCCGCGACTCCGTCTCCGTCAGGTTGGAGAGGATGCTCTCCCAGAAGATGCTGCGCTTGGTGTTGCTCAGGTCGTGGCTGGTGACCGCCGAGCCATCATCCGACATGCTGAAGCTGATGTCACTCTCGCGCTCATTGTCCTTGAAGCTCTGCGGGTGGTAAGCGCTGCCAAGCTCCATCGCCTCCAGCACCTGCTCCTCGGAGAAACCGGTCTTGCCAGCGATGTCCGCCACGGTCGGTTCCTGCTCGGAAGCGGCATTCAGCTCATTGACCGCATTGAACACCTTGAGCGAACGTTCCTTCAGGTCGCGCGGGACGTTGATCGCCCAGGTCTTGTCGCGGAAGTAGCGCTGGATCTCGCCCTGGATCGTCTGCCAGGCGTAGGTCGAGAAGCGGTAGTTGTATTCGAGGTCGAAGCGGCGCACCGCCAGCAGCAGGCCATAGCTGCCCACCTGAACAAGGTCGTCGAACTGGTCAGGCTGGTACTTGAACTTATGGACGATGCGGTAGACAAGGGGCTTGAACTTCTCGACAATGCGTTCTTCGTTCAGCGGAGTCGGGTCTTCGATATAACGCGCGAAAAGGGCGCGCTCTTCCTCGCGCTCCTTCTCACGTTCTTCAGTTTCGTAAAGCTGGTTAGGCTCGTCCGTCCTGTCTGTCATCGAAGATGAATGGCCTGTCTTCCCGGTATTTGATATCGAAACCGATGTCGAGGTGTTCCACGCCATCGATTACGCTGGAATTATACTCGCCACCCAGGGACTTGAGGACGGCCAGGTTCGCGGCGTTGGTGACACTCTTGTGCTTGCCGCTGGGATCGGAGATCGACACGGAGATGTGAGACTCATCCTGCGTCCACCTGAGGTTGATCAGGCCGCTGGCACCGGTACACTTCTCCGCCACGGTGATGAATGCCTCCCCGATCACCAGCTTCAGGTTCTCCAGCTCATCGAGCGGCAGCCCCAGCCTGTTGCCAAGGCCGGAAACGAGCAGCCGCACTACGGACACGTAGTCCGCATTGGTGGGAACCTTCAGCTCAACCGAGTTATCCATTACTTTCACCATTTGATTCTCCTGAGGAAGTCTCACTGATTCTGGAACAAAACCTGCTGGTTCCGGTCCATCATCCTCCACGCCTTAATATACCCCCGCCCCCTGAGGGTGAAACAGGCGTATAGGCTACAAATCCGTGTGAAACTGACCTTATATTCAGTAAGACTTCACGAAGGATTTTCAGGTTCGGACCTTCAAGCGCGGATCAAGGATGTCGCGCAGTCCATCACCCAGCAGGTTGAAGCCCAGCACCGTCAGCGCCAGTGCCAGGCCCGGGAAGATTCCCCACCATGGCATTTCCGCGAAGTAGTTCTTGGCCGTGGCCAGCATCCCGCCCCAACTTGCATTCGGTGGCTGGATACCCAGCCCGAGGAAACTCAAGCCAGCCTCACTGAGTATGTTGTAGGCCACCTGCATTGTGGCCAGCACGATCAAGGGTGCCATGCAGTTCGGGATGATGTGCAGGATGATGATGCGCGCATTGCTGCAGCCGACCGCACGCGCCGCTTCGATGAACTCCTTCTCCCGCAGTGAGATCACCGTGCCGCGGATCACACGCGCGATACCGGTCCAGCCGGTCAGGCCCAGCGCGATGAACAGTCCCCAGATGCCGGGATCAATGCTGCCACTGATGCTGCCCAGCACACTCTTGACCTCGTCATTGTTGAGCGTGGCAAGGATGATGATTGCCAGTAGCACACCCGGGAAGGCGAAGAAGGTATCCGTCAGGCGCATCAGCAGGGTGTCCGTCCAGCCGCCGAAGTAGCCGGAAACGGTGCCGATCAACAAGCCGATCAGCACATTGATCACAGTGGAGATCACCCCGACCAGCAGGGAGATCCGTGCGCCGTAGAGCACGCGGCTGTACACGTCTCGACCGCTGCTGTCAGTGCCCCACATGAAGCTGCCGCTGCTGCGCTGGCCGTTGTCCTCATAGCTTGCCAGCTTCGCCTCATCCCCGCTGATCACGCTGCCCGGAGGCAACTTCTCCTGTCCGCGGTACTGGTAAGTCGGGCTGTAGGGTGACAGGGTGCCGCAGAAGGTGCCGGACACCACGGCCACGATAACCAGCACAAGACCCACAAAGCCTGAACCATGGCGAAAGATCTGCCGCAGGAACTGCTTCATCAGCCGTACCTCACCCGCGGGTCGACCAGGCCGTAGGTCAGGTCAACGATCAGGTTCACGATAACGAACACCACCGCCATGATCATCACACCGCCCAGCACCACCGGGTAGTCAAGCTGGTTGATTGCCTCAACCATCGCCCGGCCCATGCCGGGCCACTGGAACACGGTCTCCGTCAGCACAGCTCCTGTAAGCAGCACGGCGAAGTTGTTGCCAACCACCGTGATGATCGGGATCAGTGCATTGCGCAGTGCATGCGTCACAACTACGCGGGAGTAGCCCAGCCCCTTGGCACGGGCCTGGCGGATGTAGTCAAGCTTCATCACCTCCAGCATGCTGGAGCGGGTCAGGCGGGCAATGATTGCCATCGGCACTGTGGCCAGCGTCACGCCGGGGAGCACGTAGAACTTGATTGACATGTGCCACAGCCACAGCATGTAGTTGCCGCCGACCTCATTCCAGAGCGCTTCCGGGTTGCCGGAATAGCTCATGTCGGACACCGGCATCCAGCCCAGGTGCGTGGCGAACAGCAGCTGCAGCAGCATGCCCAGCCAGAACACCGGCAGCGAGATTCCTGCCACGGCCAGCAGCATCAGCGTGTAGTCCCAGAAGCTGCGGTTCCAGGCGGCCGAGATGATTCCAGCACTGACGCCGAAGACGATCGCGATGAACATTGCCACCAGCGTGAGCTGGATCGTGTTTGAGAACTTCGGTGCAAGGTACTCCGCCACCGGCAGGTTCTTCACATAGCTGCGCCCCAGGTCACCCCGGCTGACACGGCCAAGGAACATGCCGTACTGCACGATGAAGGGCTTGTCCAGCCCCATGTTGCTGCGCAGCTCGTTGGCAACTTCCTCATCGTAGTGCTGCCCCATCAGGATCCGCACCGGGTCGCCCGGTGCCGCTGAGAGGATGGCGTAGCAGATGAAGGTCACGCCGACGAGCACCGGCAGAGCCGCGCCAAGGCGCTTCAGCAGGTAGGTCCAGAAGGCGGAACCCTCTCCCTGCCTGCGGCCCTGCCCCGCTGCGGCCTGCCCGCTGTTGGCGGATTCACTCAATTGCTAGTCCGTGTAGGTGACTTCCTCAATCGGCGCATTGTTGAGCTGCGGCGTGCGGTCCATCTTGGTGATTGTCAGGCCCTTTACGTAGGGCTGTACCAGGGTGGAGCTGTTCTTCCAGAACAGCAGCAGCCACGGAGCCTCATTGAGCGCGATGTCCTCCGCCTGGCGGTAGAGGTCGCTGCGCTTCTGCTGGTCCGGCTCAACCTGCGCTTCCTTCACGAGCTGGTCGAACTGCGAGTTCTTCCAGCGCGAGATGTTGCCGGCATCGCCGAAGTTGTCGGAACAGAGCAGCTGGTACAGCCAGTTGTCAGGATCCGGATAGTCACCGAGCCATGTGTTCTGGAAGAACAGCGAGTTGCCGGCATAGACCTTGTCCAGGAACGGGCCCCAGTCGGTACGTTCGATCTTGACTGTCACTCCGACGCGCGACAGGTCCTCCTGCACGGCTTCCGCCACCTGCTTGTTGACCTCCTGCAGGTCGACGTTGAGGGTCAGCTCCGGCAGGCCCTCACCATTCGGGTATCCGGCCTGCTCCAGCAGCGCGGCCGCCTTCTCCGGGTCGTAGGGATAGCTGACACTGCCCTCATAGTGATAGAACATCCCGGCGGGGACAATCGTGTTCTGCTGCGTCACCAGCCCGCCCCAGATGTTGTCAATGATGTTCTGCTTGTCAACCGCATAGTTCAGCGCCTGGCGCAGGGCGGCATTGTCCTTGAAGGGTGCTGCGTCGCAGTTGAAGCCATAGGCGTACATATCCATTGCCGGTTCGCCGGCGATCAGGCCCTTCAGGTTCGCGTCGTCATTTACCGTCTTTATCTTGCTCGCTGGGATATCGCAATGCTCAAGTGTTCCATTCCGGAAGTTCTCGAAACGGGTGCTCTCATCACCGATGATGCGGAAGGTCAGGGTCTCGATTTCCGGCACATTGCCGAAGTAGGTGCGGTTGGCCTTCAGCACAACCCGCTCATCCGGCGTCCAGGACTCGAACACGAACGGGCCGGTTCCGACCGGGTTGGCACCGAAGCCGCGCTCGTCACGTTCCACTTCGCTGCTGGGCACCACGCCGAAGGTCGTCATGCACAGCACGTTCAGGAACGGGGCATACGGCGCGGTAAGCGTGATCTGCACGGTGCCCTCATCCAGCGCCTTCAGCCCGCTGACCGATTCAGCCCTGCCGCCAAGGTAGTCATTCGCGCCGGCGACATAGCTCATCAGGTTGGAGCGCTCGCTGTCTGTGTCCGGGTCGACGAGGCGGGAATAGCTGTAGATCACGTCGTCAGAATTCAGGTCCTCACCATTGTGGAACTTGACGCCGCTGCGCAGGTGGAAAGTGTAGACCTTGCCATCCTCCGAGATCTCATAGCTCTCAGCCAGGTCCGGCTCCACAGAGCCATCCGTGTCGAACTTCACCAGCCGGTTGAACAGGCGCTGCGCCACGGAATCACTCACCGTATCGGTGATGTGCGCCGGGTCGAGGCTCTTCACATCCGCCGGCAGCGGGAAGTTGTAGTTGCGGGCACGCTTCTCACCACCGGTGCTGCCGGTGTTGGTTCCGGTCGTCGTACCGGTATTGCCGGTCGGCGGCTTGGGACAGCCGGCCAGGGCCAGCAGTGCAATCGTTGCGATCAGGATGGACAGGTTGAATCGGCGCATATGCTCCCTCCGCCAGCATTTTAGCAGGCAGGGTAACCGCGGCAGCCTAGCCCAGTGTGACCTGCTGCCCCTGCCCCTGCTCCAGCGCTCGCAGCTGCACCTCCCAGGCCAATACCACCTCGCTCAGTGGCATGCCACTGCCGTTGTACAGCGTGATCTGCTCAGCCTCGGTCCGGCCATCCACATCACCGGTGATCACCTGCCCCAGCTCACCATGCATCCGCTCCCACTGCCACTTGTCTTCCTCGACCGCTGCCAGCAGGTTGCCGGCGCAGCTACGGCTGTGCTCCGCATGGTCGCAGACCACCATGCAGCGCTGAACGGCGAAGGTATCAAGCTCTCGCACACCAGCCTCCGTGGCCCCGAGCGAATTGATGTGTGTGCCCGGCCGGAGCTGCGTGCCCTTCAGCATCCAGTCATCCGAGCTGCCATCCAGGCTGATGATGTCCGCATCGCTGACCGCTCCCGCCATGTCAGCTGTGTGCACCGTGCGCACCCCGCTCGTCTTACCGATCCAGTCCGCCAGCAGCCCAATCTCATCAGCGCTGTCGGTGCTGACTAGCCGGCATTCCTCGAGTTTCGCCACCCGGGCCACAGCCCGCGCCAGCTGCCGGGCGTTCACCTGGTCGGCGATGATCGTATGCACCTTCGCATCCGCCGGCATCAGGTATTCACTGGCCAGCGCTGCATTGCAGGCCTTTGCAAGCTGGCTGATCAGCGATGCCTCAACTATCGCCGCCAGCTGGCCGTTGCTGAAGTTCTGCAGCAGGATGTAGCCCTGTGTCTGCAGGCGCCCGACATCATTTGTGAAGGCGTAGCTGGAATGCATCCCGACCACCGGGATGCCGGAGAAGGTCGCGCTCAGGCCATGCAGGCGCCGTCCGTCCACCCGCCTGCCGAGCTGCCCGGCGCTGCCGATGAAGGCTTCGCCGCGCGCGGAGTGGATATGGGCCTGCCTGGTCAGTTCCAGCGCATCATCAAGGTCCAGCAGCCGGCGTACACTTTCCCTGTCAACGATTATGGTCATGGTCTGCGTAGCTCTCCTGCGCTGATTATATGGGAAAGCCCGCCGATGCCCGCGCCTGATTGCCAGCCTGCCGCTCAGCCCGGGTTATAATTTCCCCAGTGGCCGCCGGGCCACGGCGGAAAGCGGGATGGACATCCCGGGGGCAGTGCGCCCCACAGGCAGGAAGAGGCATCAGTGACGGACTTCGTTCACCTTCACAACCACAGTGAATACTCACTGCTGGACGGAATTGCGCGCATCGACGACATGGCCAGCCGGCTCAAGGAGCTGCAGTTTGACAGCTATGCGCTGACTGACCACGGCGTGATGTACGGCGCGATGGAGTTCTACACCAAGATGCACAAGGCCGGCATCAAGCCGATCATCGGCAATGAGGTCTATGTCGCCAGCCGGCGCCTGACGGACAAGGACGCCGAGCTGGACCGCGTCCGCTACCACTTCGTGCTGCTGGCTATGAACCAGGTCGGCTACCGCAACCTGATGCACCTGACCTCCATCGCCCACACCCACGGCTACTACTACAAGCCGCGCGTGGACGTGGAGGCGATCCGCAAGTACAACGAGGGCCTTGTCGCCCTGACAGCCTGCCCAGCCGGAGTGGTTGCCAGCCGCTTCCATCGTGAGGGGGAGAACGCCGCCGACACCGCCCTGCGCGAGTACCTCGACATCTTCGGCCCGGACCGCCTGTTCCTCGAGATACAGAACCACGGCATCGACATCGAGGAACCCTTCCGCCAGTGGGCCGCTGACCAGTCCCGGCATTACGGCCTTCGCATGGTGGCCACCAATGACAACCACTACGTGCACAAGTCAGATGCCCAGCCGCATGACTGCGTGCTATGCCTGCGCGACAAGAAGCTGCTGACCGACACCAACCGCCTTAAGTACTCCGGCCCGGACTACTACATCAAGACGCGCGAGGAAATGCAGGAACTGTTCTCGGATTATCCGGAAGCGCTTGCCAACACGCGCACGGTGGCGGATATGTGCAACCTGGAGCTCGACCTCGAGCAGGTGCATTTCCCGCGCTTCACCATCCCGCTGGAGGATATCCCGAAGCTGCGCGGCTGGCTGCTGGAGCATCCAGAGGATGCCGGTACGGTCGGCGTGGAGGATCCTGTCAGCGCGGATGAGCTGGTTGCCCTGTTCAATGCCAGTGAGGCGGAAGGCGAACTGGCCAGTACAACCGAAAAGCAGAAGTGCTTTGATACCATGCTGCGCCGTGATGTCTACGAAGGCATCGTCAAGCGCTACGGCGAGATCACACCTGAACTGCGTGAGCGCGTGGAGTACGAGCTGTCGGTGATCATCCCGAAGGGCTTCACCACCTACTTCCTGATCTGCGCCGAGTTCTGCCAGTGGGCCCGCAGCCAGGGCATCCCGGTCGGTCCCGGCCGTGGATCGGCGGCAGGCAGTGTCGTCTCCTATGCACTCGAGATCACCGACCTCGACCCGATCCACTTCGGCTTCTATTTCGAGCGCTTCCTCAACCCGGAGCGCATCGAGCTTCCGGATGTCGACATCGACTTCTGCATGCGCCGCCGCGATGAGGTGATCGAGCACGTCAAGCAGAAGTACGGTGCTGACCGCACGGCCCTGATCGTGACCTACTCCCGCCTCAAGGCCCGCGCCGTCGTCAAGGCCGTGGCCCGCACCAAGGGGCTGGAGTACCAGTTCGTGGACCGCGTTGCCAAGGAAATCCACGGCCTCGACCCCAAGCTCGAGGAGGCGGTGGCGGCCAGCGATGAACTGAAGCGCCTGATCCGTGATCACGAAGAAGTGCGCGAACTGATCGAGGATGCCAAGGCGCTGGAGGGTATCGCCGCGCACCACAGCGTGCATGCCGCCGGAGTGGTTATCGCGCCGGAGGAGCTGCCGAACTTCGTCCCGGTCCAGCCGCACAAGGACAGTGACCTGCGGGTGACGCAATATGCGATGGACACCGTGCCCTACACCGGCCTGGTGAAGTTCGACTTCCTCGGACTGCGCAACCTGACAATCATTGAGGACACCGTCGAATTCATCCATACGATTGGTGGCAAAAAGGACTTCGACCTGCGCGACCTGCAGGACGGGGACGCCGAGACATACGCCATGCTGCAGCGCGGGGACGGCTACGGCGTATTCCAGTTTGAGGCGCCGCAGGTGCGCAAGATGCTGATCGACGGCCGGCCCGCCAACGTGCTGGACCTTGCGGCGATCAACGCTGCCAACCGCCCCGGCCCGATCCAGTCCGGCAACACCGCCCGCTACCTCGAGGCCCGTAAGAAAGGAACTGAGGCAGCCTCGCTCTATCCAAGCATCGGCGAGATCCTCGAATCCACCGGTGGTGTGCTGCTCTTCCAGGAACAGGTGCTGGAAATCGCCCGCAAGCTCGGCGGCTTCACCCTCGGGGAAGCGGACGTGCTGCGCAAGGCGATGGGCAAGAAGAAGCACGACGTGATGGAGGCTCAGAAGCTGAAATTCGTCGCCGGTGCCCGTGAGCGCAACATCGCCGAGAAGGAGGTCGAGGCCATTTGGGATATGATGGCGCAGTTCGCCGCCTACGGCTTCAACAAGGCGCACAGTACCTGCTACTCCTGGATCAGCTACCAGACCGCCTACCTGAAGTGCCACTATCCGAGCTTCTTCATGACGGCGATGCTCAACAACTTCATGGGTAACAGCGCCAAGCTCGCCGAGATCCTCGGCCAGTGCCGCAAGATGCGCATCCCGGTGCTGCCCCCCAGTGTCAACGCCGGCCGCTTCGACTTCGTACCGACGAGTGACGGCGGCATCATCTTCGGCCTCGGCGGCATCAAGGGCATCGGTGAGAAGGTCGTGCTCGAAATTGTCGACGAGCGCCGCCTGGGCGGTGAGTTCAAGTCGCTGGCCGGCTTCCACGAGCGCGTGAAGGGCAAGGGCGTCAACAAGAAGGTGCTGCAGGGACTGGCCAAGGCCGGCGCCTTCGACTGCATCGAGTCCGACCGCATTGAACTGCTGAAGAACCTGGACGACATCGAAAGCTACATCAAGGGCCCTGACAACCAGATCAGCCTGTTCGGCGAAGAGGCACCGCCGCCAACGGCAGGCGGCGAGCTCGCCAGCCGCGATGTCACCCCGCAGGACATGGCCTACTTCGAAAAGGAAGCAATCGGTGTGTTCCTAACGCACCATCCCTATGCCGACCACGTGATCTTCCGTGACGGCCGCTACATGCAGATCGAGGACCTGTTCCAGAGTGTGCAGTACTCCCCCGCCAAGTGGCAGGACAAGCCCCTGCCCGGCGACGGCATCTGCGGCATCCTGACCAACCTGCAGGTGCGCACTGCCAACACCAGTGGCAAGACCTACGCCAAGGGCCGCATTGAGGATCCGCAGCTCAGCGCCGGCGTGATCATCTGGCCCAATGCCTACACCAAGGCCCGCGAGATCATCAAGGAGAATGCGGCCGTGGTACTGAAGGGCAAGATCCAGATCCCGGAAGTGGCTGAAGCCGGCGAGGACGCCTGGGACGGGATCGAGATCGTGGTCGAGGACGTGCAGCCTTATGACCCGGATGGAGCCCGGCCGACCCGTGAACTGCCGGAATCACCTTCCCCTGACGACAGCATTCCCAGCTATGACGAGGCCTTCGATGCCTACAACGATGAAGTGGTGCTGGAAGACGACCTCCGTGATGCTGACGACTACCGCCAGCAGAACCAGGCCATCCAGCAGCTTGTGGAGGAACGTGACGGGATAGATGAACCCTCCGTTTCCCATGCAGGCCATACCCCGCCGGCTGAGTTCATGAATGGCAACGGCAATGGCAGCCCTGTCGTTACAGCCTCAACCGCAGTTGCCAATGGATTACATCCAGGCCAGCAGCCGATCGTCTGGGAGATCGATCTCGCCTCAGTCCAGCGCTCGGAGCTGGCGCGGCTCGCCGAACTGCTCAGCACCACCACCGGCGACTCTGAGCTGCGCATGCACCTGCGTGACATCAGCGGCCAGCTGCGCCGGGTCAAGGTGGACAGCCGCTTCCACCTCTCTCGCGAAGAGGCCGGCCGCCTGCAGGACGAGTTCCCCTTCATCAATCCTGTCGGATAGAATCTCTGCGGAGTGGGCCAGGCAGCCGCGGGAGCAATCCCGAGGAAAGTCCGGGCACCACAGGGCAGGACGCCGGGTAACTCCCGGAGGTCGCGAGGCCATGGAACGCGCTACAGAAAAGAACAGCCGGCATCGTGGGACCCTGCCCCAAAGGCATGGTTCCGCCGGCAACGGTGAAACGGTGGGGTAAGAGCCCACCAGCGGCATGGCAACATGCCGGCTCAGGCAAACCCGTCCGGTGCAAGGAGAGATGGACAGACAGGGCTGCCCGGCCCGTCCGTCGGATATCCGCGCAAGCCTGCCGGCAACGGCTGGCTAAGACAGATGGCTGCAGAGACAGAACCCGGCTTATGGCCCACTCCGATTTCCTCTTCCCTCTCGCCCGAGGGTTCGAGGGTCTTGCGCTGCGGCTGGCAAAGCCAGCCGGGTCGCGCTGAATGGACATGCGATGGGCAGAGCCGCAGGCGAAGTTCTGGCCGAAGGCGTTATCGCGCGTAGGGCAGCACCTCCGCGTGCTGCCATGCGGTGGTGCAAATCATTGATGCGGGAGGTAGGACTACGCCAGGGCGTAACTGTCGGGCAATCTGACAACTGACCACCGACCACTGACCACTTCCTCCGTTAGCCCCGTCCGTCTCCCGTCTCCACAAGCTCGCCACGGCTGACCTTGCCACGCAGCAGGCGGCTGCAGGTGATCGTGCGCGGGTCCCCTTCCCTTCCAGCAGTCACGATCGGGCTTTCGATGGTTCCGCCGGCATGGATTGCGTCACCGGCGCTGACTTCGACTCCGGCACGGATGTCCTCGCGTGCCATGATGCTGCCCGCCGCCTTCAGGCAGCGGCCGCATCCGATGGTTCCTGATGCGAACACCGAGCCCTTCGATTCAATCGTGTCGCCGCAGTGGATGCTGTGCCCGCTCTCGATGGTCTTGTCACAGTTGAGGATGCTGGCAACGTAGATCGCGCCGCCGACATTCACGTCGCCACTGACATTCAGGATCGTGCCAGCGCCCACGCGCAGGTTGCCATCAGCGCTCAGCTCGCCGTTGATGCTCACCTCGCCGAGGTTGCCCTCGATCTCCAGGTCCCCGCGGCAGCGGTCCAACCGGGCCTTGCCGATGTAGGCGGTGCGGAAATCCCGCTTGCCGAGCTTCAGCAGCGGCCGCTCGACTACTTCCTGCACTGGCTGGGGCGCTTGCTGGGCATTGCGAGTGGCATGCTCGAACTGTTTGATGAATGCCGACTCATCAGGACGGCGATGGTTGACAATTAAGGCAAAGACCACAACTCCGATCACCAGTCCTGCCGTGATGAAAACAAGCATTAATCAGCTCCGCTGCGTTACTGAAATCAGTTTAACCCGCCGGTTTCGGGAAACGGTTCATAAAACCCGGGCCAAGCCGGATTTCATTCACCCATCGGCGGCGGAGGGATCGCCCGCTCGTTCTGCGGTATCTCGATGCCCAGCGCCTCCTTGCATTTGTCCCGGTAGAACGCCGCGTCCTTACGTTCATCCTGGTACGACCCCCTTTCAGACTCGCTCTTCTGCAGGAATGTTTCGAAGGCTTCAATCGCCTCCTCATAGCGCTGCAGCTGGTAGAGCGAAAGTGCCCTGCCGTAGGAGATCATCACGCTTTCAGGTTCCGCCTCCAGCGCCTTGTCAAACAGCTCCAGCGCCTTGTTGTAATCCTGCGCGTCATAGGCCCGCAGGCCGTCCTGGTAGCTCGCCCGTCCCTTGGACGGACAGCCGCTTGCCAGGCAGGCCAGCACCAGTACGAGTAATGTTAACCAGTAATTGCGAACCCTGCTGTTCATTTCATCTTCTCCCAGCCCCGCCTGACCGCCTCACTGAGTTCACGTGTCAGGCTGATGTCCTGCTGCATCCGCTCCCGCAGCTCCGCTTCCGTGGCGAAGTCCTGCCAGTCGCGGATCCGGCTGTGGAAGTCCAGCCGGATCACCTCGCCATAGATGTCCCCGGAGAAATCGAGGATATGGCTCTCCACGATCATTGCATCCGCTGGCACATCCTTGTAGGAATTGCCACCTGACCCGGTGTCAACTACGCTGCTACGCGCCCTCGTGAGGTCCATCACCGCAATCGCGGCCGGCAGGTACTGCTCCTGCACCAGCGCACTGCCCGCATAGATTCCTTCCAAGGGGGCCAGCTTGTCCTGCGGCAGGATCTGGTTCGCCGTCGGTATCTCCAGCCGGTCCTTGCCCAGGCCACGTCCCTTCACCACCCGGCTCAGCACGAAGTACGGATGCCCCATCATCTCCGCGGCGTCCTTCATCCGGCCCTCACCGACATACTGGCGCAGCAGGCTGCTCTTGATGGTCGTATGTTCGGGACTGTACGCAGCGACGATCCGGCATTCCATCCCGACTTCCCGGCACAGCTCCTTAAGTCCGTCCTCACCACTGACCAGGTCACTGCCGATGCTGGTGTCGTAGCCGAACACCGCGCCATTCACCTCGGCGAAGTGCGACAACCCCCTGAGGAACATCGCTGCCGGTTGGCGGCAGATGCTCTCGTCATACTTCAGCATCAGTACGGCATCCACACCTGTCTTGGCCAGCGCGTAAAGCTTCTCCTCCGGCGTCATCAGGAACTTCCAGTGCCCATCCGGGTAGTGGTACTGCCGCGGGGAGTTGCTGAAGGTGATCAACAGCGACTTGGCATTGAGCCTTGCGGCCTCATCCCGCAGGGTGTTGACCAGCACCTGGTGCCCGCGGTGCACTCCATCGAAGAAGCCGACGCTGATCACCACCGGGACATCCGCCCACTGCCCGAGTTCCGTATAGCTGCGCAGCACCTGCATCCTTTCAGCTGCGGTGGCGGCCACTGCGCTCAAGCTCGCGCTTGATGTCACGGTCCTTGATGCTGGCTCGCTTGTCGTACTGCCGCTTACCCCGCGCCATGCCGATCATGATCTTCACCCGCCCGTTGACAAAGTAGGCCTTGAGCGGAATGATCGTCAGCCCCTTCTCCACCTTGGCCCGCTGCAGCTTGCGTAGCTCCTGGCGGTGCAGCAGCAGCTTGCGCGGCCTGACGGCCACGTAGGTGCGGTGCGTGGAGTTCTTCTCATAGGCGGGAATGTTGCTCCCCAGCAGGTATAGCTCGCCGTCGCGGAAGTCGCAGTAGCTGTCACGCAGCGTGAAGCCGCCCATGCGGATCGACTTCGCCTCACTGCCCTCCAGCACTATCCCGGCTTCCATCTCCACGACTATCTCGTAGTCGTGGTAGGCCTTGCGGTTGCTGATCACTGGGGTGTCCCAGGGTTTGCTCACGAGCGGATTATAACTGACCGCAATCGCCTGTCAGGCACTGCCAATTTCGCAGGGCTGATGTTAAAATACGCGCCAACAAGCCCTCCGGAAATCTTCCCGGCCGGCTTATCCGAGGAGAGGAACAATGGCAGAGACCTGGACACGGGATTCAATCCTGAAGTTCGTGCATGACAACAAGGTGGAGTGCATCTGGCACTGGTTCGTCGATCTGGACGGCCACCTCAAGGGATTCGCAATCACTCCTTCCGAGCTCGATCGCAGCCTTGAATCCGGCATGCACTTCGACGGATCCAGCATCAGCGGCTTCAACGCGATCGAGGAAAGCGACCTGACCGCCCGCCCGGATCTCTCCACCTTCGCCATGCTGCCCGATGGACCGGGCCAGCCCAAGAGCGTGCGCTTCTTCTGCGACATCGAGAAGCCGGACGGCACCCCCTACGACCGTGACCCGCGCAGCATCCTGCGCAAGGTTGTCAAGAAGGCCTCTGACATGGGTTACGAGAGCTTCATGGGCCCGGAGCTGGAGTTCTTCCTCTTCAAGTCCCACGAAGGTCCCGAGCCGCTGGACTACGGCGGCTACTTCACCGGCCCGCCGGTGGACGGCGGTGTCGCCATCCGTACCGATATCATCAAGCAGCTGCAGGACCTCGGCATCACCGTTGAGTACCAGCACCACGAGGTGGCCGAGAGCCAGCACGAGATCGACCTGCGCTACGACAAGACAATGGCGATCGCGGACCACTCGATCACCTACAAGTACATCGTCAAGTCCGTCGCCGCCCGCCACGGTGCCTATGCCACCTTCATGCCGAAGCCGATCTTCGGCAGCAACGGAAGCGGCATGCACGTGCACCAGTCCCTCTGGAAGGATGGCAAGAACGCCATGGCGGACAGCAATGACCCGACCTTCCTCTCCAAGACCGCCAAGCAGTACATCGCCGGCATCCTCAAGTATGCCCAGGAGTGCTGCCTGTTCTATGCCCCGACAGTCAACAGCTACAAGCGCCTGGTCCCCGGCTATGAGGCCCCGACCTACATCGCCTGGTCCAGCCGCAACCGCTCCGCGATGGTGCGCGTGCCGGCCTTCGCCTTCGGCAGCGAGAACAGCGTGCGTTGTGAGCTGCGCTGCGCTGACACCTCCGCCAACCCCTACCTGGCCTTCGCCTGCATGCTGGGCAGTGGCCTGAAGGGCATTGAGGAGGGCCTTGAGCTCGAGCCGGCCCAGGTCGACAACCTGTACCACATCTCTGAGATGGAGCGCGAGAAGCGCGGCATCAAGAGCCTGCCGGCTAACCTGCATGAGGCGCTGCACCACTCCAAGCGCAGCGAGTTCCTGCGTGAGCTGCTGTCAGACAGCCTGGTGGACAACTACCTCGCGATCAAGTACAAGGAATTCGACAGCTACCGGACGCAGGTCACTCCCTGGGAGCTGGACCGCTACTTCGGCGTTCTCTAAGCCAGTAGCCTGAACAGGACTTCTACAGCCCGGTCACTACGGTGGCCGGGCTTCTTACTTTCCGGAGCTGAGCAGCCACTGCTGGGCGCGGGCCAGGCCTTCGATGGTATCCAGCGCGGCCGGCAGCAGGGCCGTATCCGTGCCGGCAATCACCACCGCTTCACCTTCGACCAGCACCACCCCGAAGTTGCTGCTGCCGAAGGCGTGGCTGACGAGCTCGCGCAGCTTCTCCCCCTGTGCATCATGGTCCAGTGACGCCGGCACCACCGGTACGCTGCCACTCTTGCCCGTATTGAAGATCTGCTGGCTAACGTTATGCAACGGCAGCTCGCGGCCCGCCAGGGCGAAGGACATCGCACCCCAGCCCATCGTCTGCACACAGCAGCGCCATTCCTTGCGGACGGCCAGCATCTCTCGCAGCCAGCGGTTCATCCGGCTCGGACGCCGCCCGGCGCGCGCCATCGATGCCTCACCCTCACCGGGGAACAGCACGAGGTCCTCCTCGGACAGCTCCCACTTCATCAGCTCGCCGGCATTCTCCGGGCTGACGAGGAATCCGCGCTGGTCACGCAGTGCAACCGTCCCCCCGCTGCGGTCAAGGTAACCGCTCAGGTGTAACTGCGGGATCAGTTCGAGCATCTTCTTCATCTGGTCAGGCACGCGCAGATTATACGGCAGCCGGGCCATCCAAGCGCAGACCTATAATTGAGCAGCCACGGAGGCACCCTTTCATGAAAGTACTCATCACCGGCGGCATGGGCTTCATCGGCAGCAACCTCGTGATGCGCCTGCTAGAGCATGAACCCAACCTGAAGCTCGTCAACCTCGACAAGCTGACCTACGCCGGCAACCCGCAGAACCTGGCCCCGATCGCCGACGACCCGCGTTATGAATTCGTGCAGGGCGACATCGCCGACAGAGACCTGGTCAGCTCCCTGTTTGAAATGCACGAGTTCCAGTATGTGCTCAACCTGGCTGCCGAATCGATGGTGGACCGCAGCATCGAGGACAGCGAGGTCTTCGTTCGCAGCAATGTAACCGGCACCCAGGTGCTGCTCGACCAGGTCCGGCGCTTTCCCGGTACACGAATGGTGCAGGTCAGCACTGATGAGGTCTATGGCAGCCTCGGCCCCAGCGGCGAGTTCAACGAGGATTCCCCGCTGGCTCCCAACAACCCCTACAGCGCAACCAAGACCGCGGCTGACCTGCTCTGCCGCGCCTACCACAACACCTACGGCGTGGAAGTCTGCGTCACCCGCTGCAGCAACAACTATGGCCCGCGCCAGTTCCCGGAGAAGCTGATCCCGAAGTTCATCGCCTGGGCCCTGCAGGACCGCCGCCTGCCGGTGTTCGGCGATGGCCTGCATGTGCGTGACTGGCTGTTCGTGGATGACCACTGCGATGCAATCACCGCTGTGATGACAAAGGGCGAGCCGGGACGCGTCTATAACATCGGCGGAGGCACCGAGATGCCCAACCTGACGCTGGTCAGGCTGCTGCTTGAGCGGCTGGGCAAGCCGGAAAGCCTGATCGAGTTCGTACCGGACCGGCCGGGGCACGACAGGCGCTATGCGGTCAACCATGAGCGCATCGCAACTGAGCTTGGCTGGAACCCGCAGGTACGCTTCGAGGATGGCATCCGCCGCACCATCGACTGGTACCTGGACAACCAGGCCTGGCTGGACGCCATCGCGGACGGGAGCTACCAGCAGCAGTAGCCTGCAACCCCGTCGGAATGCTGTTAATATAGCTGGCCCTGCCCGGGGAAGGCAGGCACCTTGCAAGAGGAAGAACTGGAAATGCATCAAACAATCCGCTGTTTCGCCCTGATCTGTGTGTCCGCACTGCTGCTTATGCTGTGTGGCTGCCCGCCGCCCTCCAACGGGGATGGCACGGACAAGAATGCCAATGCCGGCAACGGCAAGCAGCAGGGCGCAGGTGCCAACGGCGCCGGCCAGGAGGCCGTGGACCAGGACATGTCCGCCTTCTACGATGGCGACAACCTGAACTTCCAGCGCACCAATGTCGGCCTCAATGGCAAGGCGCTGGACCTGATCACTGATGACGCCCCGCTGTGCGGCGCCAAGACCGGCAGCGTGTTCTTCTTCGGCGACAGCGCGCAGGAAACCGGCCTGTACCGTCGCGACCTCGTGAGCGGCAAGCGCGAGATGCTGACGAGCGTCAAGGACATGGACAAGGGCAGCCTCAACTGCAGCAATGACGGACGTTTCATCTCCTACGCCAAGCTGCGTGACATCAATGTCGTGATCGACAACCCGGAGTTCGACTACCCGCCCTATGTGGCGGAGCTCTACCGCTACGACACCCAGTCCGGTGAGGAGACCAAGCTGTTCAGCTTCGGCTCCGAGTTCAAGGACTACCGAAATGATTCGCTCTATCCCTTCATCAGCCAGGATGGCAACCGCATCGTCTGCCTGAGCTATGACATCAACCGCCTGCTGCTTCAGACCCAGTGCATGGAGTGGGTGCGCCTCTACCGGGAACTGTACGAGGATGGCCCGGACCGCAGTCCGGAGGACAGGGCCAGTGATGACGACAACATGCGCGTGTTCCTGCGCGCTGACCACATCGCCCCCAAGCTGCGCGACATGGGCTTCGAGCCTTCCGCCGAGACCCCGATTGACGCCGCGGCCAGACAGGCCGTGCTGGACCTGTTCGAGCGCTACAAGGACCCGATCATGGTGCTCCTGATCTGGGAGGACGGCAAGGCCCGCACCCAGGTCCTCACCCCCGTGGCCGGCCAGGAGCGCAGCCTGCACTTCATCCTCGCAGTCAGTGAGGACCGCATCCTGATGGGTGCCAAGGATCCGAGCGAGGACCCGACCGCTGCCCAGCAGATATACAGCGTTGACATTGCCAGCGGCCAGCTCTCGCCCTTCGGCACCTACCAGGGCGCCCCGAGCCTGATCGAATTCGACGGCAGCGGCCAGAACCTGGTCGTTGTCTACAACCCGTTTGACCGGCAGAACAAGCGGATTGACACCGAGACCTTCATCCGCATGCTGCCGGTTGATGGTTCAGCCCCGACGGACAAAAGCCTCGGCGCAGACTACTTCGGCTTCCTTGACCTGAATGGCGACGCCAGCCTGATGGTCGGCCAGAACCGTGATGACCTGTGGCTGTACCGCGTTGACACCGCTACCGGTGAGGCGACGAAGATCAGCCAGCACTTCATCGATGTCGACGGCCTGTACCTTGACGGCCCCGGCCAGCATGCGGTGTTCATCGAGAACGGCATTTCCTTCGTGACCAACATCCTCGCCGATCCGCAGTCCAGCCCGGACTGGGTCAGCGAGTCCCACTTCTCCGACTACCGCGAAAAGGTGCTCTCCTTCCTCGATACCGCCGGCTTTGACGTCAAGGACGACGCCGTGCTGCGCTTCGAGGAACGCACAGGCATGGGTGTCAGCGAGACCAGCATCGAGCTGTCCTACGCCAGCGACCCGCAGGCCACCGTGCTGTTCCGTTATGACAACAATGACAAGACCTTCAGCTCAATGTGGTCCCCGAACCCCGAAGTGCTGAACATGAAGAGCGAGTTCCGCAAGAGCGGGATGGACTACTACGAATGCGAGGACCTCGTGGCCGGCATGCTTGACAGGCTCGGCTGGCAGAACCCCGAGACACGTGAAGCCTGGTACCCCGGTGCATCGCCGCTTTACGACGGCAAGAGCGACAGCTACATCGTCACCTTCCGCGACGGCTACTGGTACGACCCGGCTGAGCAGACCCACTGGGTCTACAACAGTGAGGCCACCGTGCGCGTGATTGCCAGCACCGGCCACATTGCCGAAATCAACTACCGGGCCTTCGAGCAGATCAGCGACCAGCCGATCCAGGACAACATCGCGGATGCGGACTTCAACATCCGCAACTACCGCAATGAGCCGATCCCGGAAGGCGCTGTCGAATTTGACTACGAGAACACCCGCCTGCTGATCACGGAGAAGAAGCCCGAGCTTGTCAGCCCCGGCGACTACCGCAGCCAGGTCGAGGACCGCATTGTCTACGAGGTGAATGCCTACCTGGAAGGCGAGCTGGTACTCGGCAGCCTGGTGGATGCTGAGACCTTCGAAGTGCTCGGCCGCCTGTACTACGCCCCGCAGGGCATGCGCAACCCGAACCAGCCCCTGCCCGGTGGTGGTGAAGCCGCCCCGGCCCCGGCGGAGACTGCCGGTCCCTAACCATGCTGAAGCTGCTGCTGACAAATGACGACGGAGTCTGGGCCCCGGGCATCATTGCCATCGCCCGCCGTCTGGCGGAACACGCCGAGGTCGTCGTCGTCGCCCCTGAGAAGCCGAACTCAGCCCGCAGCCACTGCATCACCCTGCACAAGCCGCTGCGCCTGAACCGCATGCCTCCCTATGACCTGGCCCCGG
The DNA here is from genome assembly GCA_022646745.1 of Planctomycetales bacterium. Taxonomy (GTDB): domain Bacteria; phylum 4484-113; class 4484-113; order 4484-113; family JAFGCY01; genus JAHEFU01. The sequence continues at coordinate 3,385,095 of CP060262.1, forward strand.
GCCGCGGCAGCCTCGATGTACATGCCTGCAGCGGCACACCTGTCGACTGCGTGGTGCTCGGCGTGGACCACGTCTGCCGCGAACACAAGCCTGACATCGTGATCAGCGGCATCAATGATGGCTACAACGTGGCCGAGGACCTGCTCTACAGCGGAACCGTCGGCGGTGCGGTGGAGGGTGCGATCAACCGCATCCCTTCCTTTAGCATCAGCCAGGGCAGCTTCAAGGGCATGGACTTTGACGAGTCCGCTGCCCTCGTTGACATGTTCATCTCCGCCCTGGTCTATGGCAGTACATTTAGCTGGCATCAGGACCTGCGCCGGGATCTGCTGTCCCGCCATGATGCCGAGACTGAAGGTGTGCTTGAGCTTTCCCGCATCGAAGAGGATTCGCATTCCACCTTCTATCCCGCCCCCGCCCAGTGGTGGCCGGACAGCCTTGCCACGACACCCTGCATCAACCTCAACCTGCCCAAGGTGCCGGTCAACGAGATCCGCGGCATGTGCTGGGCAGTCTCCGGCCAGCGCGACTACATTGACGTGGTGCAGCAGCGCGAGGACCCCTTCGGCCGCCAGTACTTCTGGATCGCCGGTGAGCGTGTGCTGATGGAGGAGCAACCTGGTACGGACACCTGGGCGCTGTCACGCAGGCTCGTGTCGGCTACGCCGATGCACTTCGACATGTCCAGCAGGGCCGACCTGCAGCCCTTCCGCGCCCACTACCCGAACCGGGACTGATTCCGCGAGTCATAATAAGCGCTATGGATGATTCGACCCGGATCCTTGAAGCCGGCACGCAGGACTACCCGCTTGATGCAGGCATCGCCGCAGTCGCGGAGCCCTGCCCGCACTGCTCAGTGACAATCAATGCCGGACTGATGTTCTGCCCGAGCTGCGGCTACCAGCGCGGCACCTGGGCCGCCACTGCAGCGGCCCCCGGAGCGGCAGCTTCCAAACCCGCAGCGGAACGTTGCCCGGCCCTGTTTGAGCTGGTGGATGCCTCCGGCAACAGCTATGCGATCCCCGCAGGCGAAACCGTGCTTGGTCGCGGGGAAGTCGACATCCAGATTGGCGATGGCTACCTCAGCCGCCGCCATGCGCTGTTCACGGCAAGTGCCGGCAAGCTCAGCGTTTCTGACCTCGGCAGTGCCAACGGCAGCTTTGTCGGTGACATGAAGCTCGACCGTGATGCCCCCCACGACCTGCCCGACGGAACCCAGATCAGGCTCGGACGCACCGACTTCACCGTCAGAGCAATGGATTTCGAGCCGGCCGCTGAAGCCAGTGAAACCCTGGTCAGCCCGGTACAGGAAGACTATTCCGACGTTGCCACCGACAGCCCCGCGGCGGAAGCCATCATGGATACCGACACCAGTGGCGCCGCGGAAGCTGGCCGTGAAAACAGTGGCTGGGTGATCACTAACGAGCAGCATGGCAGCATTGCCATTCCACTCGGTGAGACCACGCTGGGGCGCAGTGCGGCCAAATCGGACCTGCAGCTCAGCGGCGATGGCTATGTCAGCGGCCTGCACGGCATGCTCAGTGCCAGTGCGGATGGCCTGGTCTATTCCGACCTGGGCAGCACGAACGGTTCCATGGTCAATGATGAAGCCGTCGCTGCCAACGAGGAAGTCAGCCTCAGTGATGGCGACAAACTGTGCCTCGGCCAGACCGAGTTCAAAGTGAGCTTCAGCGCTGCCCCGGACGCGATAGAGGGCAACCCGGATGAACCGGGCGTGATCGCCTGAACCAGCCTTCCCTGACTGAGCCTACTGGCGCGCGGCCTTGATCTGCCTGCCGAGTTCCGGCAGCACCTCGAACAGGTCGCCCACGATGCCGTAGTCTGCCACCTTGAAGATCGGCGCGCTCTCGTTGTTGTTGATCGCCACGATCACCTTGCTCGTCTGCATGCCCGCCAGGTGCTGGATCGCACCGCTGATGCCGGCCGCAATATAGAGCTGCGGGTTGACGACCTTGCCGGTCTGGCCGACCTGGTAGCTGTGGTCAATCCAGCCTGCATCCACGATCGCGCGTGAAGCGCCCATCGCCGCACCGATCTCGTTGGCAAAGTTGCGGATCGCCTCGTAGCCTTCCGCTCCGCCGATGCCTCGCCCGCCACTGACGATGATGTCAGCGTCCTTCAGGTCGATGAAGCCGGCTTCCTTGGCCTCGAGCGTCGTGCAGCGCGCCTTGCACTGCATGCCGCTGCCAAGCTGCTCGACGGCGGCGGATGCCCCGCTGGCCTGCACTGCCTCGAAGTTGCGCGGACGGAGGCTCAGCACCTTCAGGCCGCTGCCGTTGAACTTCAGCTTGCTGATCACCTTGCCGGCGTAGAGCGGCTTGCTGGCAACAACGTCACTGCCGCTGCCCTCGAGCGCGATCACATCATTGATCCAGCCCGCATCAAGCCTCGCCGCCAGCCTCGCGCCGAGGTCACGGCCGAAGGAGGTCTGCATCAGGATCACAAACTCATAGCCACCGGCGCTGACCGCATCACTCACGGCTGCGGCAAAGCCGTCACCGGAGTACTCACAGCCGCAGTCAACCGCCAGCACCTTGCCGAGGCCATAACCGGCCAGCTGGCCCGCCGCATCCGCTGCCCCGGGGCCGAACACCGCGCCATCGACATCGCCGCCGATCTGCTGCGCAGCCGCCATCAGCTCACCGGCCGAGGCGCGCAGCTGTCCCTTGAACTGTTCCGCAATAATCAGGATCTTTGCCATTTCCCTTCCCTCCTAGATCACCTTGGCTTCGTTGCGCAGGGCGTCGACCAGCGTTGCCACCTTCGCCTGCACGGAGTCCCCGTCAATGATGCGTCCCGGCTGCTTCTGCGGCGGAAGGTCGGCTCCGACGAAGCTGACCTTGGCAGCGGCTCCACCGACGACTGCGGCATCCAGCCCCAGGTCGGCGAGGCTCTTCTCAGCCACAGTCTTCTTCTTGGCCGCCATGATGCCCTTCAGCGAGGCGTAGCGCGGTTCGTTGATGCCCTTGTCCGTGGTGAACACCGCCGGCAGGCTGCCTTCGAAGGTCATCTTGCCGTTGTCACCATCGCTCGTGGCCTTGAAGCTGTCGCCACTGATCTCGAGTCCCGTGATCAGCCCGACGTGGCCCCAGCCCAGCAGCTCGGCCAGCGCGATGCCGGTCATGCCCCAGTCGTGGTCCACGCCCTGGCGGCCGGCCAGCACCATCCCGGCGCCGAGCGGCTCAATCGCCGCCTTCAGCACCTTCGCCAGCTGCAGCGGGTCACTGCCGGCCAGTGCGGCATCCTTCACGAGGATCGCGTCCTCAGCGCCGAGCGCCAGCACGTTGGTCAGGTTCTTCTTGCTGTTGTCATCGCCGATCATCACGACGGTCACGCTGGAATCGCCCAGCTTGTCAGCCTGCTGGATCGCTTCCTCGACGGCATACTCGTCATAGGGGTTGATGATCATCTTCACCCCGCTGAGGTCCGGCTTGCCGCCGTTGATCGTGATCTTCGCCTCAGTATCCGGCACTTCCTTCACGATTACGACTATCTTCATGGTGTGCACCTCGAATAGCCCCCCGGCGCTTCTGGCCGGTGGATGCATGTGGTCGGGTCATCGCCGCAACGGCTGTGCGGGAACAGGATTTTAACACGTGATACGCGGATCAATTCACGAATCACCACTGCCCGGCGGCCCGTCCAGCCCCGGGCGCTGTGCTTAAATAGTGCCGTGCCGGCCGTGCTCCTGCTCCACTTCGAATCCCGCTTCTCCGCGAGTGGCAAGGCCGTGCTGATCACCGAGGAAACCCGCTCAGAATGGCCGGTGCGCGGCCGCGCGGATGCCTTCGACAAGGTGCCGGCGAATGCCCGGCCGCTGGTGCTGATCAGCGGGCTCGGAGCGGACGACTACCAGCTTGACCTGCTGCTGGCGGTCAGCCCAAAGGGGCTGGGCTACTGCTTCATGGATGACCTGGCCTACCTGTTTAGCCTGCCGATCCCGGAGAACATCAATGAACTGTCCACCGCCTGGCAGTACATTGAGAAGGCACTGGCTGAAATCGCCGACGACCTGCTGGCCCAGCTTGTGGAGCTTGTCGCCGAATATTCCGAGGAGTCGCGCTTCGGCATCTTCCGCCATGAGCTGGAGAAGCGCCATGACGTGCTCAACCTGCCCCGCGCCGGTAATGTCGAGATGGATCCCTGGTACCCCGCCAGGCAGACCGGCGTCAACCGCGAACGCGGCAATGTGCCGACAGACCTGCTGGAGAAGCTCTACTCCGCCCGCGAGAACATGGCCCGCGCCTTCAAGCAGTACGAGGAACGCCCGCAGCAGCAGCAGATGAGCGAAGCCGTGGCCAGCGCACTGGAGGACGGCAAGACGCTTGTGGTGGAAGCCGGTACCGGCGTCGGCAAGTCGCTTGGCTACCTGCTGCCCTTGGCCCTGCACAGCGCACGTACCGGAGAGCTCTGCCTTGTAAGCACCAATACCATCAACCTCCAGCAGCAGCTGGTTGAGCAGGACGTGCCCCGCCTGCAGCAGATCCTCGGCGATCTGCAGGTCAATGTCAGCCTGCTGAAGGGCCGCGAGCACTACCTCTGCATCAAGCGCCTGCAGGACACCTGGCTGGCCAACAACAGCGGTGCCCGCCAGCGCCGGGAGCATGCCCTGGCCACCGGTGGCAACGGCCTGCTGTTCCTGCTGCACATGCTTATCTCCACGCACCGCGATGCCAACGGCGACATGGACAGCCGCCGCGCACCGGAGCAGCTGCGCCTGGCGGACCGCATCCGGATTGAGCGCAGCATGGACTGCTCCTTCCGCACCTGCCTCGGTGAGCGCTGCAACTACAAGGGCAACTGCCACTATTTCACCCAGCGCAACCGGGCCCAGGCCAGCAACATCGTAATCACCAACCATGCGCTTGTATTCGCCCTGTTCGACCCGGCGGATGACAACGCAGACAACATCGTCTCCAACTCGAACGTGATCGTGTTTGACGAGGCGCATAACCTCGAAAGCTCCATCACCAGCCAGTACACCGCCGAGGTCGGCAACGAGCTGCCGGTCAACCTCGGCAACCAGCTGCTGGAGGTGCTGCAGAATGACGCACTGCGCCGCCGCCTCGAGCTGCCCGCCGAATCCGTCGCTGAAGGCTCGCGCGACATGCTGATCCGCATCCAGCGCCAGGCCCTGCAGGTACCGGGCTGGATCAAGACGGGCGTCAGCGTGGTGGAACAGGTCAACAACCTGCTCAGCCAGGCCAGCCTCAAGGGCCATGTTGACTCGGACGAAAGCACCCAGCTCACCCCGGCCACGGCCACGCCGAACCAGACGCGCGTTATGGAACTGCTCGGCCAGCTGGCCCAGCGCCTGCTCCCGGTTGTCGACCGCTACCAGCGGCTCACGGCGGACCTGAACCTGCTGTTTGCCAACGAGGAAGCCGACCTCTACATCAACGATGAAGGCCTGCAGATGGACCTGATGGACCTGCGCGTGAGTGTAGAGGAATGCCGCACGGCGCTGGAGAACTGGCAGCCGCAGAATCCCGAAGCAATCGCCTGGTTCAATTCCGACCTATCGGGAGCTGACCCGCGCTGGGACTACAAGACTGCACCCCTGCATATCGGCTCGCGCTTCCAGTCCCTGCGTAAGGCCAAGCACAGCCTGGTGCTGTGCAGTGCCACACTGACGGTGGCGGACAGCTTCGACTACATCCGCCGTTCGCTGGGCTTTGACGAGGATGCCACGAATGAAAGCGAGTGGTTGAAACTGAACAGTCCCTTTGACTACGCCAGCCAGGCCCTGCTGGCGATCGCCACCAACATGAAGCGCCCGACCGGCGACACCCGCGATGGCTACCTGCTGCAGCTCGAGGAGGTGATCCTCGGCGTCACTGACATGATCGAGGGCGGCACGCTGGTGCTGTTCAACAGCTATCGGGACCTGAACCAGATCGCTGAGAAGCTCAGCGGCACGATTGACGACAAGCGCCTGCTGGTGCAGGGCCGCAGCGGTTCCCGCACCCAGATCGCCGACACCTTCCGTGACGGTGGCAGCCATGTGCTTTTGGCCACGCGCTCCTTCTGGGAGGGTTTCGACGTCGCCGGAGATGCGCTGAGCTGCGTGATCCTCGCCAAGCTGCCCTTTGCCAACTTCAAGGACCCGATCCACGCCGGACGGCAGCGCCATATCGAAAGCCTCGGCGGGGACAGCTTCCGCGAGTACAGCCTGCCGCTGGCCGCGATGCAGTTCAAGCAGGGATTCGGCCGCCTGATCCGTTCGTCCAGCGACCGCGGCGTGGTCTTCCTGCTGGACAGCCGCGCGGCCTCGTCCAACTACGGCGCGGTGTTCATCAGCAGCCTGCCCGGCCCGCGCCTGGTCACCGGCTCCTACCAGTCCTGCCTCGAGCAGGCCCGCAGTTTCATGGAGGAAGGACAGCATGTCGAAAGCTGAACTGCTGCTCGTCGGCGCAGGCCCGGTCGGCTGCATGGTGGCCAGCGCACTGGTCACCCGTGAAGTGCAGTTCGACTGGTTCATACGCAACCCGGATGTCCGTAAGGCGCTGCAGGGCCTCAGCGTGCGCTTCCCGGACCATACCCATAAGTCGGATCTGTCTGGTGCAGGTTTCCCCGAGAAGATCCCGGGGGGAATCCATAACACTGTTATAACATGTGTCAAGAGCCAGCATACCGAGCACCTGCTGGCCAGCCTGCCGCTCGGTATTTCATCCCGCCGGCTGGCAATCGCCAACGGCCTGATCAATGGCGACCACCACCTCGGCCTGCTGTACGGCGGTGCCTACCTTGATGGCGCGCAACTCGTCACCCGCCGGAGCAACACATTGCGCGTCGGCAGCCTCGGCAGCATTGTGGATGACAGCCCCTGGTTCTGTGAGCTGCTCTCCTGCGACTGGCTGGCCACTGAAGCCGTCACAGGCATCGAAGTGCTGCAATGGCACAAACTCTGCCTGAACTGCGTGGTCAACCCCCTCACGGCCCTGCTGGACGTCCCTAACGGTCGCATCATGGAAAGCCTGCAGTCGCCTCTGGTGCAGGGCCTGGTGCAAGAGCTGCAGCGCGTGGCCCACAAGCACCTCGGCCGCCGCTGGAATTACACAGAGGCGGACATCGTAAATGGCGTTCAGCAGCTGATTGAAGCCACGATCGAGAACAGCAGCAGCATGCGCGAGGACCTGCGCCACGGCCGCCAGCCGGAAATCAGCCACATGAACGGCGCCATTGCCAGGCTGGGCCGCGAATACGGTATCCCCTGCCCGCTCAATTCCTCAATCGCAGAGCTTGTCGTGTCCGCCGCCGGAAAGCCCCGCAGCCGGGACTGACAGGCGGTATCCATTTCGGTTAAGATTGAGCCATGCACCTTCGTTTGATCAGCATCGCCATCTTCCTTTGCCTGCTCGTATCCTGCCAGCAGGACAAGCAGGATCCCGGCACGCTTGTCCCGGTGGACCAGATTCCCATCAACCAGGACATAGCTGAGCAGGACAAGCAGTTGCTGCCCCCGGTTGATCCACCGGTCGGCGACCTCTCGGAGGACAACGGCAACAACGGCCAGGATGCGGCCAGCAGCATCGCTATCCCACAGGGCACGACGCAGTGGCCCAACGGTACCGACTTCCCACCTGAAGTTATTCAGATGCTCGAGAAGTACTACGCCGGCGAAAGCCTGACTTCGGATGAAGAGGTCACCTTGCGCGGCTTCGACCAGAAATGGCGCAACTGGGATGAGATCGAGGCCATCGGCAAGAGCCAGTCGGATTCCTGAACTCCCACACCAAAATCCTGGGCAAATCCGGGCCGTCTGCCTGCCGCTGGGCTGTGCAGCAGGGCGGCTGCTTGATACTATATTGGTGCATGCCTGAACAGCGTCAGCTGGCAGGGCGTCATGTCACTGTGGATACAGGGACAACCTCTTTCAAATCGGAAGGCGACAACGTGAGAATTCTCAGATATCTGGCTGTGTCAGTGATGATGTCGGCGGTGGTGTTCGGAGCCTGCACCAGCAGCAACTCCCCCACCTCGAACAACATCCAGACCAACTCGAGCTATGACAACCAGTACCGGGACCAGACCCGCTCGAGTGCCGCGGGCAACCAGCCCTCGACCAATCCCGAGGAGATGGGTGATCCGCCGATCACGCTAATGATCATCGGTATGGAGACCGGTGACGTCTATCCCGGCGAGGACTACTTCGTCTACGTCGTGGATGACAACCCGGACGGCCGCGACCTCGAGTACGAGTGGGGCATTGCCAACGGTGACATCTGGCCGGTGGCGGAGGCCGACCGCGGCCGCCTGCGCACCGTCGTGGAGACTGAGTACAACACGGCCCAGCCTGAGGTCCAGCAGCCGGTGGTTGACCCGAATGCCGGTTCCGCCTTCGCTGACGGCACGGTACCAGGTGGCACTGAAGTACCTGCGGGACAGGCCCCTCCCGGAGCACAGGCTCCGGCCGCCGGTGGCCAGAGCGCCACGCAGCCGACTGGCGGGACCTCCACCCAGCAGCCGACCGGCAGCACCAACCAGCAGAACACCAATGTCGCCGGTGTTCCGCAGGGTGAATCCGCTGATACCAAACCGAGCAACCAGGACCTGTTCAACAGCGGCTCCACGGGCAGCAGCTCCGAGAACAAGACCCAGAACACTGACAACAGTGGAAACACGAACAACGATGTCCCGACCGAGGAGAAGCGGGTCAACTACGACCCCTCACAGTTCCCCGAGCAGACCTATGGTGACCAGGGCCAGTACAAGATCATCATCCCGCTCGGCATGACCTACTGGCCGGACGGCACTGACTTCGATCCTTCCCTTATCACGATCCTCAACAAGCTGCGCAACAACGAAGCGCTGACCAGCGATGAGGAAATCGACCTCAACGGCAGCGACCAGCGCATGCGCAACTACGCCGAGCTGAAGAAGCTCGGTGAGGAGCAGAGCGACCGCGGCAGTGTCAATGACGGCTACATCCTGCGCCGCATGGTGGTCGCCGGCCAGGCCGTGATCGACGATGAGGGCCGCCGCCTTGACAATGAGGTAGCCGGCAACGTCGTCGACCGCTCCGTTGAGAATGCCACCGCGATGCTCGAGGAGCAGACCGGCATGGAGCTCGATGAGCCCGTCAGGCGCGAGCGCAGCATGGATGACGTGGACAGCCGCGGCCTGCGCTACGAATACCAGGACTGGCAGGAGGATGAGGGCGAGGCCCGCCAGCGCGGCCTCGGCGGCTACGGCGCGGACTACGACGATGAGGACCCGCTGGACGCCGATGAAAGCTTCGACCGCTACTCCCTGATCACCGACGATCCCTACATCCAGTGGACCCCGCGCCGTCCCGGCCGCGTGAACATCTGGGTGCGTGCAATGTACCACGATGAGTACGTCACCGAGGCCCGCAACCTCGAGGTTGAGGTGCGCCTGCGTGATCCTGAGGTCGAGCTTGAGAAGGACTTCCCGGATGTGGTGCGCGAGGACGAGGCTGTCTATGTGCGCATCGACGGCAGCAACCTGCCGGACTTCGACAAGGGCCTGTTCACCCTGAGTTTTGACAACACCAAGCTGAGCTTCCGCGAGGCGGAGCTCGGTGAGTTCTTCGATGACTTCAGCGATGCCAGCATCTACTTCGCCCAGCCCAACAAGGACGAGGGCAAGGTGCTGATTGCGGTTGACAGCAACACCGTGATCTCCGAGCCGGCCGGCGACGGCCCGCTGGTCTATGTCAAGTTCAAGGCCAAGGAGGACCTCGAGACCTCCGACGAGCCGCAGCTGGCAATGGTGATGGACACCAGCGCGCGCTACATCCTCAACAAGGATGGCGAGAACGTGCTGCCGCTGCCGCTCAACCTGCCGCCCTGGCGCACACAGACCATCATGCCGCCGGAGCTGCCGAACTACACCCGTGAGAACACGCCGGGCACCCAGGCCGGCACCGTGCCCAGCAGCAACCGCACCCCGCCGGGAGCCCAGGCCCCGACTGGCAATACCACCGCCAGCACAGGAACGCAGACCGGCAGCCAGGTCAACCAGACACCGACCAGCGGTGGCTTCACCCAGGATGCCGGCTTCCTCAGCAGTGGCGGTTCCAGCTCCCAGACGACCGGAGGCAATACCACGGGTGGTAACACGACTGGTGGCAATACCACCGGCGGTAACACCACGGGTGGAAACTCAACAGGTGGCAATACAACCGGCGGTGACACAACGGGTGGAAACACAACCGGCGGTAACACCACAGGTGGCAATACCACTGCCGGTGGGGATACCCTCGGACGTGCCCAGAGCGATGCGGAAGACGGAACTGAGGAAAGCACTGAGAAGAGCTCAGCCAAGGAGAAGAGCACCGAGCCTGCCGCTGATGAGCCGGCTGGCGACGACCCGGGGGATGACCCCGCCGCCGAGCCGGAGAAGCCCGCCGAGGACCCCAACAAGAAGGAAGAGCCCAAGAAGGACGAGTAGGTCCGGCACCCAATAGAAAATGGAAAAGCCCGCTGCATGCAGCGGGCTTTTTTGTTTCCAGTTTACAGCCGGAGCTAGTGCGCCTCGGCCTTCTGGTTGGCCTGGTGGGCCTTGATGATGTCACCCTGCACGTTGCTCGGGACCTGCTCGTAGCTGGCGAACTCCATCTCGAAGCTGCCCTGCCCCTGGGTCATCGAGCGCAGCGTGTTGATGTACTGGTACATCTCAGCCAGCGGCACCTGGGCCTTGATCTCCTTCACGTTGCCGACCTGGTCCATGCCGCCGACGCGGCCACGGCGGGTGTTGAGGTCCGCCATCACGTCACCGGTGTACTCATCCGGGGTCTGCACCGTCACGTTGTAGATCGGTTCCAGCAGGATCGGCCGGGCCTGCTCGAAGGCAGAGCGGAAGCCCATCTGCGCTGCCATCTTGAATGACAGCTCATCAGAGTCCACGCTGTGGCTGCTGCCGTCGTAGACTGCGGCCTTGATGTCGATCACCTTGCTGCCACTCAGCGGGCCGTTGACCATCGCTTCCACGATGCCCTTCTCGATCGCCGGGATGAAGCGTCCCGGCACCACGCCGCCGACAACCTCATCGAGGAACTCGAAGCCGGCGCCGCGCTCCCTCGCCTCCAGCCGGATATGGCAGTCTCCGTACTTTCCGCGTCCACCGGACTGCTTCTTGTACTTGCCCTGCGCATTGCCGGAGCCTGTGATGGTCTCGCGATAGCGAATGCGCGGCTTCTCCCACTTGATGTCAACGCCGACGCGCTTCTTGACCTGCGAACGCGCCACGTCGAGATGCAGCGGGCCCATGCCGTACAGCACCTGTTCCTTGGTCTCCTCATCCTGCACCAGGCGCAGGGTCGGGTCAGCGGAAGTCAGCACGTTGAGCGTACTGATCACCTTCTCCAGATCGTTGTGGTCATCAACCTCGACCTTCTCGTAGGCCACCGGGCGGCGGTATTCGATCTTGTCGAGGATGAACGGGCTGTCCTTCGCCGTCAGTGTGTTGCCCATCTTGGTGTGCTTCAGCTTCATCGTGGCCACGATGTCACCGGCGCCCACCTCATTCACGTCCTTGCGCTCCTTGCCGCGCATCAGGATCAGGTTGCCGATCTTCTCCTGCTCGTCGGTGGAGGAGTTCAGCACGGTGTCGCCGTTCTTCAGCTTGCCGCTCCAGACTCGCATCCAGAACACATCACCGACCTGGCCCTCACTCGTGACCTTGAACACGCGGGCTGTCAGCGGTGCATCCTCGCTGGGCGGACGTGACTCCTCACTGCCGTCCGGCTTGCTGCCGTGCAGCTTCTCATGGAAGCCCGGATGCGGCATGCTGTGGATGATGATCTCCAGCAGGTTGCGGATGCCGACGGTCTCCTTGCCACTGCCGCCGACTGCGGGGCAGAACTTGCCATGCAGGATGCCATCCAGCATCGCCTTTTCAAGTTCATCCGTGCTGATCGTGTCGTCATCCATATAGCGCATCATCAGCTCATCGTCGAGCTCCACGATGCTTTCCACAAGGTCGGCACGCGCCGCCTCTGTCGCTTCCTTGTAGTCGTCGGGGACCGGCTTCTCCACTATCTTGTCCCCTTCCTTCATGTATGCCTTTCTGAGCAGCACGTTGATCACTCCCTTGAGGTCGTGATGCTCACCGATTGTGATGCACAGAGGCGCCACGGTCTTGCCGAACTCATTGCGGCAGGAGCTGATCGCGTTGTCCCAGTCGGCATTCTCCTTGTCCAGCCCGCTGATGAATATCAGGCGCGGCAGGTGCAGCTTCTCGCAGGTCTCCCAGAAGATGCGGGTCTGCGGCTCGACGCCCATCGATCCGTTGACAACGATGATCGCGCTGTCAACCACGTTGAGGGCGGAGGTGGATTCACCGAGGAAGTCACGGTAGCCAGGGCAGTCGATCAGGGTGAAGTGGTGGTCCTCGAAATCAAAGGGGAGTACTGCACTGGTGATTGAGTATTTTCTCTTTATCTCTTCAGGGTCATGGTCACTTACGGTATTTCCGTCTTCGATGGTTCCCATCCTGTTGATGGCGCCGGCGATGTAGAGGATCGCTTCGCTGAGTACCGTCTTCCCGGCACCGCCATGTCCGATGATTGCTACGTTGCGCTTCTTGTCTATAGCTACGCCCATAGCCAATTACCTCCAGCAAGCTGTGGATTTCCGGCTGTTTTGGATGCCCCGCCGGAAGTTCGAGTTTAGCAGGATTGGCCCGCTGGCGTAAGCATCAGGAACGCTTGACCGCGCTATTTCTTCCCAATTTCTCCATTCAGGCCGGATTGCCCGGCAGAATCGAGCGGATTCCCTCCACAAGCGCCGGAAGGGCCAGCGCGGAGGGCTCCTGTAGAACATAATCCGCCGCTGCCGTCAACTCCGTGCGCTCCGGATTGATCTCCACCAGCGTAGCCCCGTGCTCCCGCGCCACAAACGGCAGGGCGGCCGCCGGATAGACCAGGCTTGAGGTACCGATGCTCAGTGCAAGGTCGGCCTTCATCGCACAGTGAAATGCATGGTTGAGCACGGACTCGTCCAGCATTTCCCCGAACCACACCACATTCGGGCGCAGGGTGCTGCCATCGGCCGCACGCGGCGGGTGCTCACTGAGCGGGCAATCCATCAGCCGGAATGCATCCGCGAAACCCGCCCCCAGCGGCCGCACTTCCCAGATGTTGCCATGCAGCTCTATCAGCTGCTCGGTGCCGGCGATGCGGTGCAGGTCGTCAATGTTCTGCGTTGCCAGATCCAGCCGGCCCTGGACCGGTGCAAGCATCCGTTGCCACTCAGTGATGGCGGTATGGCCGGCATTCGGCATGCACTGGCTCATGGTCTGGCGCCGCTCGTCATACCACTTCCAGACATTCGCCGGGTCCTTGCGAAAGCCATCGATGCTGGCCAGCATCACAGGGTCATACTTGGCCCACAGCCCTGTCTGGGCATCGCGGAAGGTCGGGATGCCGGACTCCGCGCTGACTCCAGCTCCTGTGAAGATGAATACCCGGCGCGCCTTGGCGGCCTCGGGCACCAGTTCTTCGATCACGGCGCGGGTTTCCGCCGACAGCTGCCTCTGCTGACCCATGGCCTATCCCTTGCGGCGCGGGATCAGCTCGTACTCACGCAGGGTGGCCTCCAGCGCATTGCGCTTTTTATCATCCATCTTCGTCATCGGCAGGCGGAAGTTGTCTTCCATCACGCCCATCATGGACAACGCGGTCTTGATCGGGATCGGGTTCGTGGTGGTGTAGAGCGAATTGTTCAGCTCGAGGAAATGCAGGTGGATGTCCAGCGCTTCACGTACATCTCCTTCCTGGTAGGCCAGGATCATCTCCTTGATCTCCTTGCCGATCAGGTGGCCGAACACCGTCACCACACCGCAGCCACCGCAGGCCACGATCGGCAGGATCAGCGCATCATCACCGGCATAGATGAAGAAGTCTGACAGGGTCTGGCTGCGCAGCAGGCTGACCCCGGCCAGGTCACCGGTGGCATCCTTCACGGCGCAGACATTGCTCGTGCCCGCCAGCTCGATGATCACGTCATGCTCCACCCGCAGGCCGGTGCGGCCCGGGATGTTGTACAGCAGGATCGGCAGGTCGGAAGCGTCCGAGATCGCACTGAAGTGCGCCAGCTGCCCGTCCGCGTTCGGCTTGTTGTAATACGGGCCGACCACCATCAGTCCGTCGGCACCGGCCTTGGCGGCCGCCTTGGCGAACTTGACGCTGTCGGCGGTGTCATTGCTGCCGACATTCAGCAGCACCTTGAAGCCCTTCTTGGCACGGCTCTTGTAGAACTCGAACAGCTTCAGCTTCTCGGCCTGGCTCAGTGTCGGTCCCTCACCTGTGGTACCGGCCACGACGATGCCGTCATTCTGGGCCTGCACGTGCTTGAACAGCTTCTCGGCCTGGTCGTAGTCCACCGCGCCGCGCTTGTTGAAGGGTGTGACGATCGCCGTCACCACATTGCCGAACACCGGCTCGTTGTTCTTCTTCTTTGCTGCCATCTCCCTAACCTGCCTTTGCTTCGAGATTCTGGTGGTGGGCACGCATCAGCGACAGCAGCCGCCAGCCGTTGAGCGCCGCGCCCAGGTTGATGTTGTCTCCACTGAGGAAGAAGGACCAGCCGTTGCCAATCCCATCCTCCGCCCGCAGGCGGCCCGCCTCTACCATCTCATGGCGTGAAGCCGCCACGGGATTCGGCAGCGCGTCACTGCGGTACAGAACATCGCTGTCCCGGTTCCAGGCTTCCGCGATCGCCTCCGCGCTGACTACCGTTTCAAACTCCAGACTGACCGCCATGCTGTGCCCGACGCTGACCGGCACGCGCACCGCATGCGGTACCACGGCGAGATCCGGCATGCTGAGGATCTTGCGGGTCTCCTGCAGCAGCTTGCGTTCCTCGCTGCAGCGCAGCTCACTGTCCATCCCGCCGATGCCGGGCACCACGTTGTACGCAATCGCATCCTCGGGGCAATCCGCCCTGCCCGACTGCGGGTCCAGCCCGTACTCATCAATTTCGTTCGTCAGCTTGTCGATCCCGGCGCGACCGGCCCCGCTCATGCTCTGGTAGGTCGCCACCCAGATCCGGCGGATGCCGAACTGCACCAGCGACTTGATCCCGTGCACGAGGATGATCGTGCTGCAATTTGGGTTGGCAACCAGCCTGGTCTGCGGAGTGACGACACCGTCATTGGCCCCGCCGACAACCAGAGGCACCTGTGGGTCCATCCGGTAGGCATTGCTCTTGTCCACCACATGGCAGCCAGCGGCCAGCGCCTGCGGCACATACTCACGGGACAGCTCATCGCCGACGCAGAACAGTGCGTAGTCGCAGTCGGCGAAATCAAACTGCGCCAGGTCGCGCACAGTCAGTTCCATTCCACCGAGATCGAGGCTGCTGCCGGCACTGCGGCTGCTGGCCACCGGGATCACCTCCGTCACCCCGCTGCGCTGCGCGGCAATGATCCGCAGGTACTCCCCGCCGACCAGTCCGCTTGCACCGATGATTGCCAGTCTCATCTCAGAGCTCCATTATCCTGTCCATGCCCACCACCAGGCCGTTCACACGGCTGATGTTGCGCACGCAGTAGGCGATACCCGGCATGAAGCAGTTCCTGTCTATGCTGCGGTGCTCGATCGAGAGCGATTCACCCTGCAGGGAGAACAGCACCTGCTGCTCAGCAAGGTAGCCGGCCCCGCGCACGCTGTGGATCGCCACCATGTCCTGGTTGCCACCGAGCACGCCATTCAGCTGCTCGCTGTAGTCTTCACTGGTTGATGACTTATCCGATCCGGGCAGGCCCGACAGCACTTCGGCAATGCCGGCCGCCGTGTAGCGCGCGGTACCTGAAGGGGCGTCAGCCTTGCGGTCATGGTGCCGTTCAGTGACGACAGGCGCCTGCATGTAGCGTGCGGCCTGCCGCGCGAACAGGATCATCAGGTTGGCACCGATCGAGAAATTCGGCACGATCAGCACCGGGCTGCCGCGCTCTGCGGAGATTGAAGCCATCCGCTCCACCGTGTCCTGCGTATAACCGGTCGCACCGATCACATATGGCAGCGATGCGTTGACAATGGAGGCACCGTTGGCATCCACCGCCTCACCGGTGCTCAGGTCCACCACACAGTCCGCCCCGCTGTCCAGCACCTGCTCGAGCCGGCCCGCGCTGCCGATCTCGGCAACGCATTCGATGTCGTCAGTTCCCTTGATGTAATTGCGCAGCGCGGTGCCCATCCGGCCCTCGCTGCCGATTATCGCTATCTTGTGCATGGTTTACGCCTCGCGGCGGCTACATTATCCCGCCTGCACACCGTACCAGCGCTCTTTGTCCGCCGGGTCCGGTCGCATGTCCTCGGGCAGCAGGTCCTCGATCTTCTGCATCATGCGCGCCATCTCGCGCAGCATCACTTCCTTCGGGATCCGCTCGGGGTCGCCGTCGTATTCGATGCGGTACGGTTCACCATAGCGTATGCGGATCTTCACCGGCCTGATGAAGATGCTGCCCTTGCGCATGGCGTGCTGCGAGCCGATGATCGCCGATGGCAGGATCGTGCAGCCGGTGCGGATCGCCATCATCACCGCCCCGCTCTTGCCCTCCATCAGCCTGCCGCTCTTTGAGCGTGTGCCCTCCGGGAAGATGAACACCACCTGGCCGTCGTTGAGGTACTGGACCGCCTCCAGCAGAGCCTGCTTGCCCTTGCCGCGGTTGACCATGATGCTGCCGATGCTCAGCATGTAGACCCGCAGGATGCCGATGCCGAACAGCTCCATCTTTGCCATGTGGTAGCCGCAGCGGCGCGGCAGGAACGAGCCTGTCAGCGGCGGGTCAAGGTGGCTGACGTGGTTGCTGACGATCAGCAGTCCGCCTTCCTTCGGCACATTGCCCGGGTTCTCCACGCTGACGCGGAACATCAGCTTGCCTATGACCCATGTCGCCAGGCGGGTGATGTCGTAGATGATCCTGCCCCAGAAGGACATCTTCAGCTTGTTGCTGACGTACAAGCTAGCTCCCCTTGACGATGCGGTAGCTGTCCTCGTCGAAATGCTGCGTGGAGAACTCCATGATGTGGGTCTCATCCGCGATCCCGGTGAAGCGGTGCACCATGCCCGGCGTGAGCAGGATGCAGTCGCCCTCCTTCATGTCGAACACCTCCTGGATCTGCGGCGGCTCCTGCTGCGCATGCTCGAGGTCGCACATCTCCATGCGCAGGTGCCCCTTGGCGATGTAGAAGGTCTCGGTCTTGAGCTTGTGGTAATGCAGCGAGCAGTTCTTGTCCTTGAGCACGATCAGCAGCTTGCCGCAGTACATCTCGTCATTGTGCAGCCAGCGCTCCTCGCCCCAGCCCTTGGGCACGATCTTGACATCCTCATCCAGCCGGATCGGCAGGCTGTAACGCTGCGGGGTGCTGTCCATGTCAATCTCCTGAAGATGAAAATGCCCACCGGAGGTGGGCGGGAAGCTTAGCTCTGCCTACAAGTGTCAGCCTCCACCCTAATTATAAGCGAATCAGCGTCCGGGGCAAGGCTGGATCAGCTGCGGATCTCTATTGTCCGGGATTCATTCTGCGGGATGGGAAAAAACTTCGAGAGCATCACCTGGTTGCGGCCCGAGTTCTTCGCAGTGTAGAGCGCGTGGTCGGCATTGTCCACGAACAGCGCGGAAATCTCCTCAACGTTCTTTAGGAACACGTCCCCTTCGCCGGTGCTGCGCGATCCGCGCGAGACCTCCGGTTTCAGGTTCGTATCCGCTGTGGTGGCCAGCCCGATGCTGATCGTCACCTGCTTGAAGGCGTCGCGCTGCAGGCTGATCGGGAACTGGTGTGCCTCCACCTTGCGGCGGAGCTGCTCGGCGATGCGCGGGGCGATCTCCGGCGGCGTGCCCTTCAGAACCACCGCGAACTCCTCCCCGCCCCAGCGGCCGACGAGGTCCGTCCCGCGGAAGAATGTCTTCAGGATCTGTGACAGCTCCTGGATCACCAGGTTGCCGACGAGGTGGCCGTAGGTGTCGTTGATGCTCTTGAAATGGTCGATGTCCATGTAGATCAGGCCCAGCGGGATGTCCTTGCAGTAGGCCTCATTGAGCATCGGGATGAACTTCTCCATGAAACCGCCGTGGTTGTTCAGCTGGGTCAGGTTGTCAGTATGGCTCTCGGTCTTGACCGTCGTGTAGTTCAGGCTGTTGGAGACCGCGATCGAAATCAGCGGTGCGATGCTCTGCAGGAAAGCGAAGGCATCAGCGTCGAAGCTCTTGGTGCGGTGGCTGTCGAGGCAGAGCACACCGAGCGCCTCCTGGCGGAACATCAGCGGCATGCAGGCCAGTGAGCGGATCTTCTTGCCACGCTGGTTGAAGCTTTCCCAGCGCTTGTCCTCCAGCACGTCGTCAATCAGAACGCCCTCGCGGTTGGTGAAGCTCCAGCCGACCACGCCCTGGTCGAGCTTGACGCTACGCGCCACGCCGGTGGCGGCCTCGTCCCCGCTCTCCACCTTCAGTTCAAGGCGCTGTTCATCCTGGTTGTAGATGTAGATGCTGAACTTGTCGAAGTCGAAGCGGTTACGCAGCGCCTCCACGATCTTGCCGAACAGCTCCTCCCAGTCCAGCACCGAGATGATGTTCTCAAGGATCTGCAGCAGGGTCTGCACCTCGCGGTTGCGCTCCACCAGCGATTCCACGGCGAGGTCGGCACTGATCGCCTGCATGCTCAGGTCCGTCACCAGGTCTTCGCTGACCTGGTAGATCTCATCGATGTTGCGCTTGATCTTGCGCACCAGCAGCGTGGAAGTGGCCATCGCGCCGAGCCCGATCAGGCAGTAGGCCCCGGCCTCGAGGTTCGTGCGGAAGATGTCCAGGTCGCCGTTGACCCGTGCCAGCATGATGCTGAAACCATAGATCAGGATGCTCAGGCCGGTCAGGACCGTGCCGGTGCTGCGCGGCAGCACGAAGTTGTAGAAGCTGTTGATCACCATCAGCGCAATCAGGTAGATCAGGATCATCTGCGGCTGGGGCAGGAACAGGTAGCTGGCGGTCACGATGTCCACCGCCAGGCTGATCAGGAACAGTCTCTCGTGGTTCTCAGGGGTCGGGACGGTGAAGCGGAACAGGCAGATGTTGATCGCCGCCATCACGAACAGGCTGGCCCAGAACAGTCCGGCACTGCCATAGGTGGTGGCATCCCCGAAATGCAGCATCCACACGAAGGCGTAACTGGAGGTGAATCCGATCAGTTTCGCAGCCACTAGGTATGGCCAGAACCGTGACGGGAGGTTATAGACCTTCTGGTTCAACTTGGCCTGATTATATCAGGATGGAGCCTATTCGGGGAGCGGCCCGGCTACTTGAGCATCCGGCTGATCTGGCTGATCGCCTGCTCGATGTAGGGATCCTCCACGATTTCCGCCGTGATCTTGCTCGCCCCGTGGGACACCGTGCTGTGATCCCGGTTGCCCAGTTCGGTTCCGATCTGGCTGAGCGTAAGGTTGGTGAACTCACGCGCGAAGTACATCGCGATCATCCTGGCCTGCGCCACGCGCTTGGAGCGGTTGCTGCTGAGCAGCAGGCTGTCGCTGATGTTGAAGTACTCACAGACGGCATTGATGATCTGCCGCATGCTGACTTCCCGGCGGATGCCGCTTGTGTCAAGGATGTCAGCCAGCACGCGCGCCGCGAACTCAATCGTCGGCGGGCTGCTGGAGAAGTCGCTGAAGGCCAGCAGGCGGGTCAGCGCGCCTTCCAGCTCACGCACATTGCTCGTCACCCGGTCCGCGATGAAGTAACAGACCTCATCCGGCAGGTTGACCTTCTCCTGGCTGGCCTTCTGGCGCAGGATGGCCACCCGGGTCTCGAGGCTCGGGTCGGCGATGTCAGCAACAAGGCCCATGCCAAAGCGCGAAATCAGACGCTCCTCGATGCCCTTCAGGGTGCGCGGCGGGCGGTCGGAACTGATGATGATCTGCTTGCCGGCTTCCACAAGCTCCATGAATGTGTGGAAGAACTCGCTCTGGGTTTCGGCCTTGCCGCTGAGGAACTGGATGTCGTCGATCAGCAGCACATCAGCCTGGCGGTAGCGGCGGTGGAATTCAGACATCCGCTTGCCGGTACGCACGTGCTCAATGAAGTCGTTCGTGAACTTCTCGCTGGTGACATACACCACATTGTCCGCACGCTTGTTGTTCCAGACCTCATGGCCGATGGCATGCATCAGGTGGGTCTTGCCCAGGCCCACTCCTCCGTAGATGAACATCGGGTTGTAGCTCTGGCCGGGACGCTGTGCAACCTGCCAGCAGGCGCTGTAGCAGAACTGGTTATTGGCACCGACGACGAACTCGGAGAAGGAGTAATGCGGGTTGAGCAGCGGCTTGGCGGCCTGGCTACGCGAGCGGAACTCAAGTTCCTCAACCGGGCCTGGAGCATCCGGCTTGCCGGTCGGATGCCCGTCATCGCTGAAATGATGGATGGCGGGGCCGTCTTCCCCGGCCCTGGCCGGGATCACTTCGAGGCTGGCGCGGCTGCCGGTGATCAGTTCCGTGAGCTCAACGATGATCTCACCGAATTGCTCCCTGACCCACTTGCAGTTCATCTCGTTGGCAGCGGAAACCACCAGCACGTTGTCGTCATAGGATACGGCGGTCAGCGGCCGGATCAGCAGTTCGTACTTGGGGCGATTCGTCTGCTCACAGAGTTGCTGCTTGATGATCTCGAGAAGATCTGTTGCACTGTGGGTCTGCATACATTACAACGGCAGGATCAGACCCACCGACGCTCCGCCTCCTCGTATTATTCCTCGTTGATAGGTGGACAGTACGAGAAAAGTTGTCAACACTCTTCCACTTCAACCCGTCCACACGTAACTTATCCCCACTGCAGATCCGCGGTTCGTGCATAAGTTGATAACTCCGCCCTCGGAGAAATCTGACGATCCGGATTCTGTCAACGGTGATACCCCTGATGCACCATGAGTACAGTGCACCATTGCCTTCAAGGGAACCTAGAATAACAGACGTATCATGCGCTGGCAAGCCTAAAATGACCAGCGGACCGAAATTTCGGGCCGTTTTTTCCGGGCAATCTTCATCCGCCGGACACCGCCTTTTCACAGCCGTGATTCACAGGTTGAATGTTGTTCAAATTGGAATGAAATGATCAGCCTGAAAAGGAACCGACTGCCCTGCATGATCGTCATTTAAGTGACTCAGGCATGCAGCAGGTAAAGCTTACAGGCTGCGTCAGCGGAGCCGATGTAATACAATTCTGCTATCTGCTTGTGGAGGAAGACAGAAGATGAGCAACGCATCCGGAGTTATCGCCCGCCGGGAACTTAAGGCTGAGGAACAGGCGGCCAAGGAGCGCCTCGAGGAAAAGGGCAATGAGGCACTCGATAATGAGGACTACAAGCTGGCGCTTGAATGCTTCCACAAGATTACGATCCTCGATGGTGCCGACCCCAACGGCTGGAACATGCTCGGGGTCTGCTTCTCGAACCTTGAGTTCGCCAAGGAGGCCTGGCGCAGCTACATGCTGGCGCTGGCTGCCGACCCTGAGAACCTCGATGCGCTCTGGTACGCAGCCGAGTTCCTCACCAGCATGGAGGACTTCGAGCTGGCTCGCCTGATGCTGAGTCGCTACATGGAGCTGGAGAGCGACGAGGAACGCCTCGATGAGGCCCGCGAGGAACTGGACGAGGTCAACCGCCAGCTTGGCGACCGCCGCAGTGGCACGAAGACAATCAATACGACTGATGATGACA
Source organism: Planctomycetales bacterium (assembly GCA_022646745.1). GTDB lineage: Bacteria > 4484-113 > 4484-113 > 4484-113 > JAFGCY01 > JAHEFU01. The sequence goes on from CP060262.1 coordinate 3,406,786, forward strand.
TTGACGACATCCAGCTCGAGATGGATGACGATTCCGATCCGGAGGAGCTGCCCGAGGGCTTCGAGATGGATGAGGACGAGGTTGAGTTGTCGATGGATTTCAGCAGCGCTGATGACGATTTCGAGGACGAGGCTGAAGAAGAGTTTGCGGATGACGATAACACTGGCATGTCTGACGAGGAGGAAGAGACCTTCGTGGCCAGTGTGACCCTGCAGCTGACCGGCGTGGCGATGAGCTGCAGCAACTGCGGCACGGCGCTGCCCGCCGATGCGCCCTATTGCTTCAGCTGCAAGTCCATCTGCTTCTACGAGGACTGATCAATGTCCGGATGCTTTCCCGCCTCACAGTTACCGCCTGCCTGCTGACCATCGCGCTGCTGCTTGCAGCCTGCGACAAGCTCGGCAGCCTCGCTGACAACCGCAACATCGAGGTTGCCGACCAGCTGTCGGCGATGCAGATTGCCATCCTCGAGGATGCCGGAGTCAGCGATGAGTCAGCCACTGAGGCTGCCGATGACCAGCATGCCGTCAGCAATGCCAGCCATGACCCGTCCCACGAATCCGCCGCCGAGATGCGCCAGCGCGTGCGCGTGGCCGTGGTATCCGTTGTCGACCAGACTCTGTTTGGCGATGGGCAGGCAGAGGTAGCCGCAGATGAAGATCCGGCTGCCGCGACGAAGAAACAGGACGCCCTGCGCCGTGAGCGCCAGGTGCGCCAGGGTATCAACGCCCGCCTTGTACGCAACAGCCTGATTGACGTGGTCCAGCCGGCCAGCGAACACCTCGACCTGGCCCGCGCTGAGGTGATCACGATTGACAGCGCCGCACTCAGCCAGGCCACGGCGATGCTGCTTGGGGAGCAGCTGCAGGTCGACTACATCATCAGCGTGCTGATCGACCGCGAGGGCCAGGACGTTGACATCACCGCCCAGCATGTGGCTGACGGCGCGATTATATTCCAGCAGACCCGTGACTGGAGCGCCAGGCTGCGCAGCATGCCGCCTGCCACCGAGGGTGAGTAGTCAGGCCTTGTTGGCGGTGTCGACGATGATCGTCACCGGGCCATCGTTGACAAGTTCCACATCCATCTTCGCGCCGAACTCGCCGCTGGCAACGCTCAGCCCGTAGTCAGTTTCAAGCCGCCGCTTGAAGCGCTCCACCATTTCCTGTGCCTCGTCCGGCGGCATTGCAGAGGAGAATGACGGCCGGTTGCCGGAAGCCGTCGGGGCTGCCAATGTGAACTGCGAGACCACCAGCACGCTGCCGCCGACTGCGCCAACATCCAGGTTCATCTTTCCATCGTTGTCCGTGAAGATGCGCATGCCGCTGACCTTGCGCGCCATGAATTCCAGCTCGGCCTCGGTATCACCCTTGAGCGCCGCCAGCAGCACCAGCAGGCCCTGCCCGATTTCACCCGTCACCCGGCCATCCACTGTCACCCTGGCCCGGCTGACGCGCTGGATCACTGCCCTCACGCACCCTTCTCCGGTTCCGTGGCGGGTTCCTCCGGCAGCGCGCGGTCCACGCCGTAGACGTCCTCGATCTTCATGATCACTTCCATCACCTGCTTCAGCTCATGCACGTCCGCCACCTCCACCGTCAGGTCGAAGGTTGCCATTTCGTCCGCGGCGAAGGCCGACGGCGAGGAACTGAACTCAGCGCCACCGAGGTTGATGCGGTTCTCACTGAGGAAGCGCAGCACCTCGAACAGCAAGCCGACGCGGTTGAGTGAATGCACGCGGATCCTCGCCGGGTAGCGCTTGTCCTCCACCTGGCTGGACCATTCCACCTCAACCAGCGAGCCGTCGCGCAGGTCATGCTGCAGCTTCGGGCAGTCCAGCCGGTGCACATATACGATGCGGTCCGCGCGGTTGTGGACGCCGTAGAGCTTGTCCCCGGGCACCGGTGTACAGCAGGAGCGGATCTCGGCGCGGTTGCGCATCAGCTGCCCGCCGGTCAGCTGCAGGCCGAGTTCGTAGCCGACGCCGCTGAGCAGGCTGACCTTGCGGGTCTGCCGCTCGGGCTCTCCGCTCTTCTGCTTCGGCCCCTGTTCAACGCGCAGCTTGTGGATCTTCTTCAGCTCGGCGATGATCGTCGAGGTGTCGAACTCGCCGATCGCGATCTTCTGGTACATCTCGTCAATGCTGCGCACCTTCATCGTCTTCAGCAGCAGGGCAAGCTTGTCGTTGGCCATCAGGTTCAGCGGGTATAGCCCCTGCCCGGTGATTAGCTGGCGCAGAAGCGTACGGCCGGCATTGATCCGTTCGTCGCGGCTGGCAGCCTTGAAATACTTGCGGATCTTCAGCATGCTCTTCGGGGACTTCACCATCATCAGGAACTCAGGCCGCGGTGCGGCATTGTCCTCGCGGGCCTTGATCACCTCCACGACGTCGCCATTGCGCAGCTCGTAGTTCAGCGGCACATGGTTGCCGTTCACCTTGGCCCCGCGGATGCTGTGGCCGAGGTTCGTGTGGATGTAGTAGGCGAAGTCCACCGGGGTCGCGCCAGCCGGCAGGTTGACAACCTCACCGCGCGGTGAGAGCACAAGTACCTGGTCGCCATGCAGCGACTCGCGGGTGCGCGCCACGAACTCCTCGGAGTTGACATCATCCTCGGACAGCTCACGGATGAACTCCAGCCAGCTCTCGTCCTTCACGATGCGGGCCAGCTGCGGCTTTTCCTTGTAGCTCCAGTGCGCAGCAATGCCCTGGCGTGATTCATAGTCCATGTTTTCGGTACGGATCTGACATTCCACCCAGCTGCCGCCGGGCCCGATCACCGTCGTATGCAGGGTCTGGTAGCCGTTCTCCTTCGGGCTGGCAACGAAGTCGCGGAAGCGCTCGAAGATCGGCTGCCAGCGGCTGTGCACCAGTCCCAGCACGCGGTAGCAGTCCAGCTCGACGCCCGCGATCACGATGCGGATCGCCAGCAGGTCGTAGATCCCGTCGATCCCGACGCCCTGCACCTCCATCTTCTGGTGGATGCTCCACAGGTGCTTGGAGCGCCCGTAGATGCTGGCAACCTTGATCCCGTTCTTCTCCAGCAGCGAGCGCGTGGTGTTCACCATCTCCTGGATCTTCTGCTCATGCTCGTGGAAGTAGGTGCTGACCTGCTTCTTGAGCGTGGCGTACTCCTCCGGGTAGAGGTACTGGAACACCAGGTCCTCAAGCTCACTCGTGACCGTTCCGAGGCCCAGCCGCCGGGCGATCGGGATGTAGAACTCCAGTGTCTCGCGGCTGATGCGGATCCGCTTGTGGTCCGGCATCGATCCCAGCGTCTTCATGTTGTGCAGCCGGTCCGCGATCTTGATCACGATCACCCGGTAGTCGTTCGTCATCGCGACGAACAGCTTCTGCAGGTTGCGCGCCTGGTTGGATGCCTTGTTGCGCCCGGTGAAGCGCGCGAAGAAGTCGATCTTCTTGATCTTCGTCAGGCTGTCCACCATATTGGCAACGTCATTGCCGAACAGCTGGCGGATCTGGTTGAGCCTGACGCTGGTGTCCTCCACCACGTCATGCAGAATCGCGGCGATGATCGAGTCCGCATCCATCTCGAGGTCCATGCAGATCTCGGCCACTTCCAGCGGGTGCAGGATGTAGGGGCTGCCGTCCTTGCGCAGCTGTCCGTCATGGGCGGAAATCGCCAGTTCGTAGGCATTGCGCAGCCTGTCCTCATCAAAGCGCGGCATGCGCGAACGCAGCCTGTTGCTGATGTCGTTGAACAGGCTGTCCGCCTCGTAGTAATCGATGTTGCTGCTAACTGACCTGGGAGCCATCTTGCTTGATCAAACCGATTAACCTTAACATAACAGAGCGCTGGTTGTTCCAGTTGTCCGGTTCAAGTTCCACCACAGCCGTCAGCGGGGTGCCCTGCTGCAGTTCACGGTACAGGTGGCTCATGTTGAAGCCTGCCACCCGGACCTGGCGTGAACCGTCGGTCAGCACCAGGTTCAGGTGCGTGCGTTCCTTGCCCATGTAGCTGCAGCGACCGACATGCACTCCTTCCAGCCTGCAGACCGGCGAGGGCAGCACATCATCAAACGGTGCCAGCGTCCACAGGTCATCCTCCAGCGCGGAACTCAGGTCCGTGATATGGATCGCGGGCAGTTCATTCCAGTCACCATGGGCTGCTGGGATATCTTCAGAAGCCCTCGGCTGCTCCAGGATTGCCGCCACGCTGTCCGCCCACTGCTCCCGGAAGGCATCCAGCGCATCCACCCGCAGCTTGACTCCCGCCGCCGCCGCATGCCCGCCGAAGGATTCCAGCGTCTCCGTGCAGCCGGCCAGGCTGTCCACCAGGCTCACGCCACCAAAGCTGCGCGCGCTGCCGGTCAGCAGGTCGCTGTCCTGCGGGGACTGGGTCAGCACGATCGCCGGCCGCTTGAACTGTTCACAGATGCGTGCCGCCACGATGCCGACGACGCCGATGTGCCAGTCCGCCGAGTACAGCACAAGCGATGGTGACTCATCAAATGACAGCGCCTGGCGGGATGCCTGGCGGTAGTTGTCATCCGTCACTTCCTTGCGCTCGCGGTTCAGCAGGTCCAGCTGCAGTGCCTGGCGACGTGCCTCCTCACGGTCGGCACTGGCCAACAGGTCGCAGATCAGCTTGGCACTGCGCATCCGGCCCGCCGCATTCATGCGCGGGATCAGCTGGAAGGCCAGCTGGCGGGAGGTGTAGATGTCCATGCCGTGCAGCTGGCTGGTCTTCAGCAGCTCCTGCGCCCCGAGATTACCCGTCGTGGGCAGCATGCGCAGCGCCTGGTGCACCAGGAACCAGTTCTCCGGCACCAGCGGCACGATGTCGGCCAGCGTTGCCAGTCCGGCCAGTTCCGCCTCATCGCCGGCCATCTCTCCGCCCTCGCCCGCCAGCAGCTGGATCGCCATCAGCGCCAGTCCGGCGGTGCACAGCGGAGGAAGGTCCTCCAGCAGGTGCGGGTTCAGCACGGTGCAGTCCGGCAGCGTCTCCTTCGGGGAGTGGTGGTCGATCACCAGCACTTCCATCCCCGCGGCCCGCGCCTCGGCGATCTCATCCAGGTTTGCTGTGCCGCAGTCCAGTGCGATCAGGGCCTTGTAGCCCTGTTCACGGGCCTGGGCGATCACGCTGCTGTCCAGCCCGTAGCCATGCTTGAAGCGCGATGGCAGGAAGATGTTGCCAACCGCGCCCTGGTTGCGCATCCAGCGAAACAGCAGGAAGGCCGCAGTACTGCCGTCCACGTCGTAGTCACCGAACAGCAGTACGGGCAGCTTCTCCGCCAGCACGCGCCGGATGAATGCCTCTGACTGCCGCCAGGCCTCACTGGCGTCGATGCGCGCAAGGGTGGCGGAGTCAATGAACTCCTCCCGTTCGAGGTGGGACAGGCGCAGGGCAAGCTGGGGGCTGTCGGCAAACAGGCGCCGGGTCACGGAAGCCAGGCCGTCCAGCCCTTTGGGCATCCTACTTTCTCCGCTTCTGCGTACGGCGCTTGCTGGTCTTGCGCTCCAGCGCCTGGTCGATCTGGCGGCCAACTGTGCTGCTGCCCGCGCCGTCATCATCATCCGGCACTTCCATCACATCAACCACCGGCGCATCCATGATCTTGTCGCTCTCAAGGTCAGCACCAGTGTTCTGTCCCTTGCTGAGCCACATCATGATCGGGGCCGCGATGAAGATCGAGCTGTAGGCACCGGAGATCAGGCCGATGGCCATTGCCACCAGGAAGGGCCTGATGTTCTCACCGCCGAGGATGATGAGCGCAATGATCATCACGATCGTGGTCAGAGAGGTGTTGATCGAACGCATCAGGGTCTGGTTCAGTGACAGGTCGCAGAGGTACTTCAGCGGGTACTTGTCCCCGGAGTGCCTTGCGTTCTCACGGATGCGGTCGAAGATGATGATCGTGTCGTTGATCGAGTAGCCGATGATCGTCAGCACGACGGCGATGAAGCTGTCGGCCACCTCAAGGCGCAGCAGGGCTGCGAAGCCCAGCGTGATTGCCACGTCATGCAGCAGGGCGATGATCGCCGCGACGCTGTACTGCCAGCGGCCGAAGCGCAGCAGGATGTACAGCATGATCAGGAAGGAACCGAAGATCAGTGCGTAGATCGTGTTGCGGATCAGCTCAGCGCCGATGGTGCCGGACACGTGGTCCTGCTCGAGGGTCTCGGGATTGGTGGCGGAGTCGTAGCCACCGTAGGCATCGCCGATCTGCTCCTTCATGCGGCGCAGGTTCTCAACGCGGGCGTTGGAGAGGTCTGCCTCCGTGGCACCCTCTGCCTTGACAACCATCTTGATCGCAACCTGGGTAGGATCGTTGGCATAGACCTGCACGATCGGTTCACCCTCGGAGTACTCCTGCACGATCGCCTTCACGGCCTGGCCGTCAATGTCCATCGCCTCCGTGGTCTTGAGCAGCAGGTGTTCACCACCGGTGTAGTGGATGCTCAGGTTGAACCACTTGCCGGTCTTTGAGTGGTTGACGAACATGCCGCCGAACCCGACCAGGATCAGCAGGATGCTGATGGCAACCCAGACCGGGGCCCGGTCCATGTAACGGAAGAGTTTCTCGTTTTGTGTCGTCGTATCCTTCATTGATGCACCTACCCGTACAGCTTCTCATTGCGTACCGCACTGGAAAGCGCTTCAAGCATGGTACGGGTGACGAACACTGCTGAGAACAGCGAAAGGATGATTCCCAGTGCCAGTGTGATCGCAAATCCCTTCACCGGGCCGCTGCCGAACCAGAACAGCACGACCGCGCCGATGAAGGTGGTGGCGTTTCCGTCGATGATGGCAACCCATGCGCGGGCGAAGGCTGCCTCGATGGCGGCCCGCAGGGTCTTGCCCCACCTGAGTTCCTCCTTCAACCGTTCGAAGATGATCACGTTGCCGTCGATCGCCATGCCGATTGAGAGGATGAAGGCCGCGATGCCCGGCAGGGTCATCGTGGCGTTGAACAGGCTGAAGTAACCGAGCACCAGCACCACGTAGGTTGCCAGCGCCACGGAGGCGACCACGCCGGGCAGGCGGTAGAACACGATCACCAGCGCCAGCACGATCAGGAAGCCCAGCAGGCCGGCGCGGTAGCTCTTGTCAATGCTGGCCTGGCCAAGCGTCGGGCCGACCACGGAGGACTGCAGGATCTCCAGCGGGATCGGCAGTGCGCCGGCGTTGAGCTGGGTTGCCAGCTTGTGCGCCTCCTCCTGGGAGAACTCACCGGTGATCTGTCCACTGCCGCCCCAGATCGCGCTGTTGATTGACGGGCTGGTAATCACCGTGCCGTCAAGCAATACGGTCAGGTACTGGCCGATGTGGTTGTTCGTGAAACTGCCGAATGCCTCGGCGGCATCCTGCTTGAGCTCGAAGTTGATGCAGGGCTTGTTCATCTGGTCAAAGCCCACGCTCGCACTCTGCAGGTCGGACCCGTCAAAGATCTGTTCGTACTTGGCGTACTCATCCTTGCGGTTCTTGCTGCCATCAATGTTGAATTCAGTGCCCCGCGGCATGCTCTGGTTGCCGGTGTTGATGAACTCGAGGTAGGCGGTCTCACCGATGACGGAGATCACGCTGTCAGGATCGGACTCACCCGGGACCTGCAGCAGCAGCCGGTCGGTGCCGACGCTCGTGAGGTAGATCTCCTTCTGGCCCTGCGGGTCGACGCGGTTGCGCACGACTGCCTTGACACTGTCCATGTCCTTCGGGTCAGGCTCGCTGCCATCCTCGGGCACCGCTCGCAGCAGCACCTCGACTCCTCCGCGGAGGTCGAGGCCCTCGGTGACGATCGGTTCACCCTTCTGCAGCCTGTAGATGGGGTTGATCACTGCCACGGCAAGTACTGCCACGATGATCAACCAGTTGGTTACTTGGCGGCTCATTATTATTAGCTCCTAGGCCGGAAAAACGAACGGTAATTTTAGCACTCCCATGTAAAGGGAGCAATAATGCGAAGTCAAAACCCGCGCCCTGTCGGGAACTGTTCCTAACTCCGTTAGTCTCGTTAAAGATTGTTAATGAGAAGTACTGCCATTTCCGGCCATCTGGGTCTCCATCACCGTGCCCAGCTCCATCACTTCCGTCAGGCCGCTCTGCAGGCGCCGGATGGCCGTCAGCAGGGCACCAGCGGTATCGAGGCTCGTGATGACCGGGATGTTGTGCTCCACGGCCTCACGGCGGATCAGCCTGGCCTCAGCCTCCGCGACCTGGTTCTCACTGACGGTGTTGATCACCAGCTTGAAGCGGCCGTCCATGATGTGATCCACGATATGTGGCCGGCCCTCACTTAGCTTGCGCACCGCGATCGCTGGGATGCCGTTGTCCTGCAGGAATTTTGCCGTGCCCGCCGTGGAGTGGATCTCCATCCCGAGCTCACTGAATCCACGGATCAGCTCCACCGCCTCATCCTTGTCGATGTCCGCGATCGTGGCCAGCAGGCCCATTCCGCGGCATTCCTGCGCGGTCGGCACGTTGATACCGGCTGCGATCAGCGCCTTGTGCAGTGCCTCAGGATAGTCCGCCGCGATGCCCATCACTTCGCCCGTGGACTTCATCTCCGGCCCGAGCTGCACATCCAGGTCACGCAGCTTCTGGAAGCTGAACACCGGGGCCTTGACGGCCACCAGCCTTCCCTCAGGTTGCAGTCCGAGCGGATAGCCGCTGTCGGCCAGAGAATGTCCCATCACCGCCTGCATCGCCAGCCGGATCATCGGCACGCCGGTGATCTTTGAGATGAAGGGCACGGTGCGGCTGGCGCGCGGGTTGACTTCGATCACGTACAGCTGGTCCTCGCGGTCCACCACGTACTGGATATTGATCAGGCCGCGTGCATGTATCGCTCGAGCGATACGCGTGGAGTAGTCCACCACCTTTTGGCGGGTCTCCTCGCTGATGTTCTGCGTCGGATAGACCGCCATGCTGTCGCCACTGTGGATGCCGGCGCGCTCGATATGCTCCATGATGCCGGGGATGATCACATTCTCCCCGTCGCTGACAACGTCCACCTCCAGCTCCCGGCCGCCGAGGAACTTGTCAATCAACAGCGGCTGGCCGTCAAAGGCATACAGGTTCTCCCACAGGTACTTCTTGGTCCTCCGTGGGTGTAGATGATCACGTCATGCAGCCCCATGACCCGCGTAGCTCAGGCGCACCAGCACCAGGAAGCGGATATCATGCGCGGCGTCCACCGCCTTGTCATAGTCCACCACCGTACGGCCGTCAGGTCGCGGGATCTCAGCACGGCAATCAGCGCGTCAAAGCGCTCGCGGTCCTCCGTCTCATCGGTGGCATCCGGCGTGATGCCCCAGTACCTTGACGCCGGAGCGCTCAGCAGGCCGCCGGTTGATCGCCGTCTGCCGCCGAACTGGCAGACAACACCAAGCAGCTTCTCACGCTCGATGATGGCTGACACCGACTCCGCGTAGGCGGCTCAAGTACAGGCCGTCAGACACGTCGAAGTCCGTGGACACCGTCTCCAGGTTGTTGACGGCAATCACCGCCTCGCGCCCATGCCACTGCAGCGCGATAAGCGCATGCACCACACTGTAGTCGAATTCGTGCCTGCCCGATCCGGATCGGCCCGCTGTAACCACCAGCACCGCCTTCGACTCTGCTGCGCCTTCGTACTCGATCAGCGGATCACTCCTCTCACTATAAGGAGCTGTAGAAATACAGTGACTGGGCGTGGAACTCCACTGGCCTGGTATCCCACCGCGCCTTATGAATTTGGCATTCATCACAGCTGCTTGCGCAGGCTGGGCGAATCCGCCGCCGCCTCCAGTTGACATGATCCCGGCCGCCAACGCATCCGTGATGCGCAGCGGCAGTCGTTGCCAACAATTCCTCGCTGATGTTGGCACCACTTTCGCGCAGGTCATTTTTCAAAGCTGCACGGTGGGTGAACTTCTCGAGGAAGTAGTAGCTGATCCGCTTAGGCGATGCAGGTACGAGTCGAACATAGCCGCGGTGATCGCCTCGAACGGCGCGAATGCGTCCATCCGTCAGCTCAGCGAGGAAGGTCAGCAGCTCACGGTCACGCGTCATCTTCTCCAGCGGTTGGTGCAGGCTGGACAGCCACCTCCCAAACTGACCAGCGCCTTCAGGGAAGGCGCGCCCTCAGGCGGTCGGTACTCATCACCTCGCTACCAATACGCCTTCACCATCTGCGTTCAGGCTTGCAGTCGGCAGCCTCGCGGAACTTGTCAGATAGCCACTTCGGAATCTTCATCACGACACGCTTGGTCAACGCCGGTTCAAGCTGGACATCGTCTCTGATGACGTGGTTCATGATTTCATGCAGGCGCTTGCCAAGCGCGATCTTAGCCATCGCATAGTGATCGGGTAACCCGTGGCCCTTGGATGCGAGGGCCGAACTGCAGCTCACGCGCGGGTTGACCTCGTCACATAGAACTTCAGTTCCTTCGGCGAGTGCGAACTGCGGCGTTGCAGCGCTTCCCCTCGATCTTCAGCCGCGGATGATCTTAGCGCCGCTGCCTGGCACACAGTGCTCCCACGTCGCTGAGCGTCAGGCTCCGGCGCCACCGATGCTGTCACCAGCGAGCGCTTTCGTTACCCCATCGGGTCGATGTTCTCCATATTTGCGGAATAGTGATGCAGACGCTCATCCTTGTCGCGCATCCTCATACTCTGCTCGCTTCCAGCCAACGACGCACTCCTCGATCAGGATCTGATTTGGCCGGGCGCTGCGGCAGGCCACTGGAGGCAGTACCGAAACTCTCGCGTTTGTGAAGCAATACCACCGCCAGTGCCGCCCAGCGTGAAGCCGGGGCGGATGATGATCAGCAGGAAGTCCATTCGGCTTCCGATCCCATCGCCTGCTCGAAGGAACTGGCGATGAGCTCGCCAGGGATCGGCATCCCGAGCGCCAACGTGGTCTGCTTGAACAGGTCGCGATCCTCGGCCTTCTGGATCGACTCGAAGCTCTCGAGCCCAGCAGGCGCGTATGCGCTTCTGCAGGTGCCGGCCTCCAGGGCTTGGTGATGTTCAGCCCGGTCTGGCCGCCGCGTGGGCAGGATGCCGTCCGGCTTCTCATGCGCGATGATCTTCTCAATGTGGGCGGTCCATCCAGCTCGATGAGCCAGTCAGCGGTCTCCCGGTCGGTCATGATCGTCGCCGGGTTGGAGTTGACGATACCTCAACGCCCTCCTCCACGCAACGAACGGCGAGCACGGGTGCCTGCGACGAATCCGAAACTCGGCAGCCTTGATCACGATCCAGCCGCGCTGCCGATCACGAGCACCTTGCGCACGGAATCAGTCATTGATCATCTCCAGGTAGGGGGAAGGAAAGCCGGCGCTTGCTCCATCGGAGGCTGGCCCGCGGGAATTTGGCAGTTGGTCACTCACCAAAAGCAGATTATAGCAGCGGTTCCGCCCACCCTTCGCCGTTTACAATCAGGCAATGCAGCAATACGAGTGCATCAGCATTGAACGCGGGCAGGATGTGGCCACCTGTCTGCTGGACAGGCCGGATCGCCGCAATGCGATCAACCCGCAGATGATCGCGGAACTGACTGGATTCTTCCGCGATGAGCTGCCCGGCAGCGGCATCCGCGCAGTCGTGCTGCGTGGCAGTAATGGCTTCTTCTGCGCCGGTGCCGACCTCAACTGGATGAAGGAAAGCGCATCCTTCAGCGCGGAGCAGAACCACGCTGACGCCCTCGCGCTGTATGACATGTTCGATGCCCTGGACAGTGCCCCCTGTCTCACGATTGCCGCTGTGGAAGGCGGGGCCTTCGGCGGCGGGATCGGGATGATCGCCTGCTGCGACGTGGCCATCGGTGTCCATGGCACGAAGTACTCGTTGAGCGAACTGCGGCTCGGACTCTCCCCGGCCACGATCTCCCCCTTCGTCACTGCAAAGGTCGGTGCTTCCTATGCACGGATGCTGATGCTGAGCGCCATTGCCTTTGATGATGCAAAAGCGCTGGAATGCGGCCTGCTGCAGGAATGCTGTTCTGCCGCTGACCTGGACCACCGGGTGGACAGTTACGTCACGGCTGCCCTGCAGTGCTCACCAGCTGCGCTGGCCGCCACCAAGCAGCTGCTGCGGGAAAATGCCAACATGGGATCCGACATTCGCGTACGCACCGCGAAACTGATTGCCCACCTGCGCACTTCCCCCGAGGGCCAGGAGGGCCTGGCCTCCTTCCTCGAGAAGCGCAAGCCGGCCTGGGTGCCCGCTGGCGACTGAGCCGCTAGTGGTCGTGGCCGGAGTGGTCATCCGGCATGTCATTCGCTTCTGAACGCATGAATTGCCAGTGCTCGCGGATGTTGCCATGCAGCAGCTCCAGCTGCTTATCCAGCGCCGCCTCGTCAAAACCGACAAGCGGGTCAGCCAGCATCTCAGCCTTCATCGTGGCCCACAGCCTGTCAGCTTCGCCTGTCAGGCTGTCCTCTGACAGTGATCCCGCCATCAACTCCTTCATCCGCTCGTAGACCAGCGCCTGGCCTTCGTTGCTGCTGAGGAAGGCCCGGAGCACGATGTTGTCCTCGATGCTGCCAACCATGTCCAGCTCATTAGCCGGTGCGAAACCCTCCGGGTCGGCATAGGGGTTGTTGAGCCCGGTGATGCCGAAGGTCAGTGACATCCCTGTCGGCAGCATGCTCCACAGCACGCCGCTGCCCGGGTCGATTACGCCGTAGTCCCGCCGGTAGTTGTCATTTGCCGAGCAGAATGACAGCAGCAGGAAGTAGTCCGCCAGTTTCGCGTTGTCAAACATCGCGCCAATGCCGCCGAAGCGTTCCTCCTGCGGGGCATCGATGTACAGCCGTCCGGCCTCGGTCAGCTTCTCGTTGAGTTGCTCCATCCCGCCCTGCGGCACTCGCACCCGCATCATCAGGTCATCATAGAAGCGCAGGTCCTCACGCGGATTAAGCCCGCCGGCCCCCTGCATCAGGTACAGCTCCGCATCATCCGCCAAACCGCGGCTGGCCATCCATGCCGTATCCGGCACCTCCGCATCGATGTAGACGCCCTGGTATACGCCGTTCACCCGCAGGTGCACGGCCCGCTTGCGCAGGTGCTCGACCCCTGCCCTGTCCGCCACCACGCCGGCCAGCAGGTCCCGCAGCTGCAGCGGGTCAAACTCCGCATGCCTGAGCTCGGCGGCCTTGCGGCTGTAGCCCAGTCCGTCATCCTGCATCCCTTCCGGCAGCTGCAGGAACAGCGGACGGTGAGTTGATTCACTGCGCTCCAGAGGCAAGCCGTTGACAACGGCGCGCACAGTGCCGGACTGCGGCGTTGTAATCGAGCCGAAGGTATCGAGCGCGGGGAAGTCCAGCGAGTCGAAGCGGATCGGCCTGGCCTGCTGCAGCTTGATCTCATAGACCGGCAGCACCGCATCGTAGATGTCAATTGCCGTCAGGATCGGTTCCTGCAGGTCGCAGCGGAACTGCACGTCATATGTCCCCAGCTCGGACAGCTTGAATGTGGTGTCCGTCAGTCCCTCGCTGAAGGCCAGTGGGATGCGCATCACATGCTCATCGCGCACCACGTCCATCTCAGCCAGCCCGCTGTAGCCGGTGGCAACACGCCCGTCGGCGTCCAGCGCGCGCATCGGGATGCGGATGTCAACCTCCCGTGCATCAGTGGCGGGTACATCCACCTCGATGCGCGCCGCATCCTGGCTGGACAGCACCATGAAGGCCGTGATGTCACGGATCTCCACGCCGTTGCCAGCCTTGCATTCCAGGCGCAGGAAGATCGCGGCGTCATTCGTGGCACTGATCCCGCGGTCGGACAGCAGCACCTCCTGCGGATGGTCCAGCGCTGACAACGGGAACTCCTGCCAGGCGTCAGCACCGGCCAGCGCGATCTTCAGGCTGCACTCGCTGCCATCCTGCCGGCCGCGGCCGAGGTCCAGGATCAGCTTGTCCAGCTGGTCACCGTTGCGCAGCCGGCCGATCTCATAGGTGACGGAGGAGGACTCCTCTCCACCGAGCACCATCGCACCGCTGCGGCTGTAGTTCGCTGATCCGCTGGATTCAAATGAACCGGCCAGCCGCAGTGCGACTTCACTGCTGCGCAGCACTTCGCTGGACTTGCCGCTTGCCGGGACTGAGGATGTGGTACCACCCTTCTTCGCCTGCTGCGTGCCCTGCTGCTGGCCGCCACTGGGGCAGCCGCAAAGCAGGCAGGCCAAAATAGCCGTGAGGCCGGTTGCAATCAGGTAACGCATGAAAGCAGATTATAGGAGGCGCAGACAGCCTGCCCGGTTCAAATGTACAGGGGGAATGAGTTTGAATATGGGCGCGGAGGGGCTCGAACCCCCGACCTACTGGGTGTAAACCAGTTGCTCTTCCAACTGAGCTACACGCCCCTAAGGTTGCGGATTATACCAGCCCCGGCTGCTCAGCCGCCGGCGATCACGCTCTCACGGGACGGGACCACTGAATGGTGCTCCGGCTCGTTGACGTAGTCCATCCAGGCGCTGCGCAGGTCCACGAAGATCGGGCCCGGCTTGCCGCTGCCGATCTCACGGTCCTGGATGTCCACCACGGGGATCAGGTCAGCGCCCGTGCCAGTCATCCAGACCTCATCCGCGGTGTACAGGTCGAAGACCGTATAGAGACCTTCGCGCACTTCGTAATTCTTGCGCTTGGCGATCTCGATGATGCTGGCGCGGGTGATGCCGGCCAGCGCGCCCGTGCTCAGCTCCGGGGTGTGGATGATGCCGTGCTTTGCGAAGAACAGGTTCTCCGCCGTGCCCTCCACGACGTAACCGTCGAGGTTGAGCATGATGCCCTCATCGGCACCGGCCCGGTTTGCTTCCATTACGCCGAGGATGTTGTTGATGTAGTTCAGCGACTTCACGCTGCCCGGCAGGCTCTGCACACTGTTGCGGCGCGTGGCACAGATGATGCACCTCAGGCCCTTCTGGTAGAGCTCCTCGGGGTGCAGCTGGATCGAGGCGGCGATGCAGTAGACGGTCGGGTGCTCACGGCACTTGCGCGGGTTGATACCCAGGTCGCCCTTGCCACGTGTCGCCACGAGGCGGATGTAGCAGACACCCTGGTGCAGCCCGTTCATGGCCACGGAGTTGAGCACGATCTCCTGCATTTCCTTGGGGGTCTGGGTCAGCTTTATGCCGAGGAACTTGGCACAGTCATAGAAGCGGTCAATGTGTTCGACCAGCTTGAAGACCTTGCCGTCCCATGCCTTGATGCCTTCAAACAGCCCATCTCCATAGAGAATGCCGTGGTCAAACACGCTGACCGAAGCTTCACTCTCAGGGATGAATTCGCCGTTGACCCAGACAAATCTCTCCGCCATGCCTCTTCTTCCTCCAGGTTTGGTGTAGGGGGTGGATCCGTGCCGCGTAATTATATCATTCTGGCAGCAGCGAAGCGGCTTATCCGGCCACTGAACGGCTCTCCCGACCGGCCACGATAGCGCGCAGTTTCTCGTAGTGCTCCGGCGGCACCACCTTGCCGAAACTGCGGATATCCGCCAGCTCAAAGCCGTGCTTGTCCCCGATCGCCTGGATCTCCTTGACCTTCTGCGGGTCAATCTCACGGCCGATCGTGTAGTGGTCGAAGCGGCGCTCGAGTGCGAGCAGCAGCGTCTCCGCCATGCAGGCGTAGATCGTGTTCGGCGGCAGGCCGATGTCATACTTCAGCTCTGCACCCTCCGGCAGGCGGATCTCCCCGCTCTCGATCACGAGGATGTCATTGCGGCGTACCGCCTCCTCCTCGCGGATGTCCGGCGGGCGGGCCACGTCGCAGACGATGCAGCCTGGGCGCAGCTCAGTCACGTCGACAACCGGGTCGACGGCACTGGTGGTCGTGATGATCAGGTCCGCCATGCCGAGGAAGTCAGCGGCGTTGCGGCTGATCTGCAGCTTGCCCTTCAGGCGCGGGGTTTCCTTCTCGATCAGCGAGGACAGTGCCAGCAGGCGCTCCGGGCGCGGGCTGACGAGGTACAGGCGCTCCACCTTCTCGGCCAGCAGGCGGGCACAGACACTGCCGATGCTGCCCGTGGCCCCGATCACGCAGGCCGAGCTGTGGGACATGTCGATGTTGCAGCGCTCCGCCGCCACCTCCATCGTGCGGATGGTGGAGGCCACGGTATAGCTGTTACCGGTGGTGATGCCGATCGGCGAGCGCTCGCTGACTGACTTGCCGGCGTCGCCAACCACACTCGTGTAAGCGCCGAGCCCCATGATCCGGCAGCCCTTCTGGTTGGCAACCTCCGCCACGCCCAGCAGCTTCTTGTAGAGGAACTCCGCCGGGAAGCGCATGATCGCGCGGCTGGTCATCGGGATCGCGTATAGCACGCCCTCGGCACGGGCCCCGGTCTTGCTGACTACGTTCTTCATCATCGCGCAGGGGAAGCCGCTGAGCTGCGCCATCGTGTCCTCGATCAGGCGCTCCGGCATGAAGTGCGACATCGCGCGCACGCTGCGCAGGCGGCGCACCTGGGCGAACACCAGCGGGTGGATCACGAAGGCGAACCTGGCAACGTCGTCACCGGGGTCCTCCGCCACCTCCACCACTTCCTCGCGCGGGGTGTAGTTCTCCGGCAGGATCGGCAGCTGCAGGGCGGTCAGCTCCTCCTTCTCCTCATGCGGGCGCAGGTGGAAGATGTCCGGCTTCAGCTCCATGCGGTGGATCAGGTTGAGGAAGTAGTCCTCGATCTCATGGTTTTCGCTGTGCTTGCCGCACAGCTTGAAGGCAGCCTCCAGCACCGGCACCGGTGTGTAGATGCCGCTGATCTTCGGCGACAGCGAGACGACGTACTCCACGTCCAGCTCACGGAACAGCTCAAGGTCGCGGTCGTCACGCAGGTTGGTGAACACCGTCTTGCCGGTCAGGCTGTCCGGCTTGTATCTCTTGAAGTAGGACAGGCCGCCGATGATGATGTCTGCGCGCTTGAAGTACATCTGGAAGCGCGGCATCATGCGCTTGCTGCGCCTTGCGGCCGGCCAGAACCAGCTTGCCGGGGCCTGCATCACGGCCTTCACCAGCTGCGGTGCGCTGTTCTCCAGGTGCTGGAAGGAGGTGATCGGGATCCCGAGCCTAAAGCCGTACAGCAGGTCGCCGAACACCAGCTTCTTCGTGTACTTGCTCAGCACCTCCGCGCTGCCGTAGCGGTTCAGCCCGCTGAAGAACAGGATTGACTTGCGCTTGAAGCTGAACGGCAGCTGCTCCGCCGCCTGCTGCACGATGTAGCGCTCAAGCGTTGCCAGAAGCGCAGAACCGTCGCTGAAGCGCTCACCGTAGTCATCCAGCCTGAGCTGGTTGCGCAGGTGCTCATTCTCGTATGTCTTGCCGGCAATGCGGAAGCTGCTGCTGATGCCCTGCATCGCCACTGAATCGTATTCCTTCAGCAGTTCCGGGATCAGGCTGCCGATCAGCTCCGGGTTCTGGCGCACCGGCACGCGGTCCCACTGCACCACTGCATCCGGCAGTTCAATGCTGAAGGACGCCCGCTCCGCATCGGGCGACAGGTCCATCAATGCTATGCGGAAGTTCTGCTTCACGATACCCTGCTCGACCAGTCGTTGAACACGGCACAGGCCGCGCGGTTGCCATCCTCACAGTGCTTGCGGTCCTCTGACTCGGTCAGCACCCGGACCACGTTCTCGGTGCCGCTCGGGCGCAGGTAGAAGCGCACGTTGCCAAAGCTCGAGCGCACCTGGTCCAGTGCCTTGTTGACCTTGCGGTCATTCACCCAGGCCTTCTTGTCCTTCACCTGCAGGTTGGTCAGCAGCTGCGGGAACTCCACGAACTCACTGACCATCGCGCTCAGCGGCTCGCTGGACCCGGCCAGCACCGCCGCCAGCTGCAGCCCGACGAGGATCCCGTCCCCGCTCGGCGCCTTGTCGCGCATGATGATGTGCCCGCTCTGCTCGCCGCCGAGGTTGATGCCGTTGACAATCATCGCGTTCATCACGTTGATGTCGCCGACGTCCGTGCGCAGCATCTTCACCCCGCGGTGCGCCAGGGCCTGTTCCACGCCCATGTTCGTCATGTGCGTCATCACCACCCCGCCCTGCTGGCGGTAGCGCGGCAGGCGGGTCGCGAACAGTGCGATGATGCGGTCGCCACTGACCGGGCGGCCCAGTTCATCGACGGCCAGCACGCGGTCACCGTCGCCATCGAATGCCAGCCCGAGCTCCGCCCCGCTGGCCTTGACGGCCCGGCGCAGCTTGCCGAGGTCCGTGGCTCCGCACTTGACATTCACCTTGGCGCCGTCAAGCTCATCGCAGATCACGCTCACCTCGTGCCCGGCCTCCGTGAAGGCCCGGCCGGCCAGCTCTGAGGTCGCCCCGTTGGCGCAGTCCAGCACCACCCGCAACACATGGCCGTTGCCACGGCGACGGATCGCCTTCTTCAGCAGGCTGAGGTAGAACGCCGAGGCATCCTCCTCGCTGAGGCTGCCGAAGAACTGCTGGTCCTCGACGCCAATGCGCCCGCTCCTGTCGATCCAGCCCTCGATGGCCAGCTCGGTGGCGCTGTTGAGCTTCAGCCCGTCCGGGCCGAATATCTTGATTCCGTTGTCAGCGACGGGGTTGTGCGAGGCGGTGATCATCACGCCGGCCAGCGCTTTGCGCTGCATCACGACCTGCGGCACCACCGGGGTCGGCACCAGGCCGATGTCCAGTGAATCCACGCCGCCCAGCGCCAGGCCGCTTTCCAGCCCGAGGCGCAGCATGTCGGCGGACAGCCGGGTGTCATGCCCGACCACCACCTGGGGCCGCTTGCCGCGGGCATACCGCTTCGCGGCGGGGGCCAGCTCCATCGCCAGCCCGTATCCGGTGCGCATGGCAAGCTCGGGGGCCAGCAGGGTGCCTGCCCTGCCCCGGATTCCATCCGTGCCGAAGTATCTGCTCATTACTCTGCGTCCTTGCGATTGATCGATACCGTGACGACCATGCGGTCCAGTGTCACATGCTGCAGCGTGAGCGGCAGGTCGACCTGCGGGATCCGCTTGACCTGCCCGGGCTCCATCGCCCCGACGTCTATCCAGGCCCTGATCTTGCTGGCGATTTCCTCCTCGCTCAGCTCCGCCAGTTCCACCGACTTGAACACCAGCCTCTCCGGACTGATATTGTAGTCCATATCATCCCGGCGGTTGACGAGCTCAATCGGGATCAGGCGTTCGTCATCCGTCACCTGCCGCACCTCGACACTCACATCGCAGGTCAATGGCAGGTTGCTGTTCTCCGGCAGCTCGAACGGGTACTGGATCTTCAGCCCGCTGAACACCTGCGTCTCCGTCAGGCCGCTGACGTCGATCCGGTCCGTGCGCACGTAGTACACGCCCTCCGGCACGATGTCCGAGGCAACCGGCACATAAAGCGGCACCGGCTTGCTCACGCCGAGCCTGAAGCCCTCCGCCACCTCTCCGACGATGTGCGGGCTGATCTCCAGCACGCGCAGCGAGCCGGCTGGGATCACGTCAATCTCATACTGCACCACTTCAGGCGTGACCTGCAGCGAGCCGGTCGGGATCGTCTGGTCCTCCCCGTCCTGGAAGCGCACCACGATGTTCTGGCTGTCGCGGTCCGCCAGGTCCTGGATGCGCGGCGTGATCACGCAGCGTGCGATCCGGTTCACGATGCTGGCCGGGCCGGACACAGCGATGGTGCTCGGGATCACGTCCTCGCGGCTGATCTCATAGCCTTCCTTCACACTGCCGCGCCGCTCCACATCGATGTTGAGCGTCTTCTCGGCCCGTGGCTCGACCATCACTGTCACGCTCTTCGGGTTGTGGTCCATCACCGTCAGGTCATCCAGCGTCGGCAGCTGCACGCGGTACAGCGTGCGGGTGCCGGGCTGGGCCTCCGACAGGTCGATGCTCGCGTGCAGCTTCATCTTCTGCGCATTGGTGATCGCCCGGTACGGCCCGCGCACATCAAGCTTGATGGTATCCGGGATGCGGCTGTCCTCCGTATTGACAACCAGCTCCTGTGGCAGGCCGGATACCCTGAGCGGCAGGTCGATCGGGTAGCGCACCGGGTTATTGCTGAAGTAGGCCACGTAGATCGAGAGCGTGATCGCCAGCAGGAGCGAGACGAACTTCAGGCCGCAGTTGTGGAAGATCCTCCGGATAAGCATGCGGCCCCCTAGTTCAGCGCCGCCCTGGTCAGGTTGGACGCGAAATTCTCATTTGGCTCGAGCAGCGCATTGAGCTGCTCGACGAACTGCTCCTCACCCAGCCGGCGGGCCAGGCGTCCGGAGTGCGAGATGCTCACCTCGCCACGTTCCTCGCTGACAACGATCACGATCGCATCGCAGCGTTCCGTCAGGCCGACGGCCGCGCGGTGCCGCGTGCCGAGCTCGCTGGCGAGGAAGGTCACCTCAGTCATCGGCAGGAAGTTGCCCGCCGAATGCACGCGCCCCTCCAGCATGATGATCGCGCCGTCATGCAGCGGATTGTGCCGGTCGAACAGGCTGGAGATCAGCCGCTCGGAGGGAATCCCGTCAATCACCGTGCCGGGCACGATGAACTCATCAAGCTTGTCGTTGACAGCGAGCACGATCAGCGCGCCGATGCGCTTCTGGGCGAAGTGGTAGACGGTGGATGTCAGCACCTCGACGAGGCTGCTGTTCTCGCTGATATGGTTGTCAGAAGTGAATATGCTGAACAGCCTGCTGCGCCGGCCGGCGCTCTCCAGCACCTTGCGGATCTCCGGCACGAACAGGATGAAGATCGCCAGCGGGCCGACCGTGAAGACAGCGTCCATGATGAACACGAGGGTGATCAGCTTCAGGTACTGGCACAGGAAGTAGAATCCGCTCATCACGAGGATGCCCTGCACGACGAGCATCACCTTTGTGCCGCGGGCGTAGATCAGGATGTAGTAGAACAGGATCGCCACCGCCAGCACATCCACGATCTGGCCGACGTTTCTCAGGATCCATGCGAAGGTGGCTTCCAAAAGTCTCCCCTGTGCTCCTAGAAACGCCTGGCGAAGGCGTAATGGTTCTTGAAGTATTCGTCGTTGAGGCTGTTGATCGCCACCTCACCGTTGCTCTGCCCGGCGTGGATGAACTTGCCGTTCGAGATGTAGATCCCCACGTGGCTCAGGTAGCGCGGGGTGACATCATCGCGGAAGAACACCAGGTCCCCGGTCTGCAGCTCATTGTGGTTCACGTAGCGGCCCTCGAGCGCCTGCAGGCTGGCCCGGTGCACCACCTTGATGCCCTGGTTCTCCAGGCAGACCTTGGTCAGTCCGCTGCAGTCAATGCCCTTGGTAGTCGTGCCGCCCAGCACGTACTTCGTGCCGAGGAACTTGCGCGCGTCACGCACCATCTTCGCGCCATCCACCTGCGGCTTGTAGCTGAGGTTGTAGGCGTATTCCTTGGGATACTTCTTGCCGTTGTGGGCAGTGTGCATGTCGCCGCTGTATTCGCTTTGCAAGTCGATACCGTCCGTATGCCTGTATTTCTCCGGGACCACCTGCCAGGCTGACAGGTCCTCGCTGACCGTCGGCGCAGCCATCTGTCCCTCGATTGAAACGTGGTCCGGCACGCCGAACACCAGCTCCTCCGCTGCGTAGAACGGTACATACAGGAAGGCATGCGTCTCCGTATCGTTCACCAGGTAGAAATCCCGGTAGCGCATCAGGACGCTGAATATGTCGCCCTCAAGCACCGTGCGCACGACTTCGGAGTCATCGTCGGCTTCCTTCAGCAGTCCGGTCTCGCTCAGGCGGATACGGATCTGCAGTTCGTCAGAAAATGAATAACCGGTCAGTGCCAGCCAGAAGGCCAGCAGCAGACCGGTTTTGATTGCTGTTTTCACAAGTGCTATTTTAGCGCTTGCTGAACTGGAATTTCTTGCGGGCCCTCTTCTGGCCGTATTTCTTCCTTTCCTTCTCACGCGGGTCGCGGGAAAGCAGGCCCTTCTTCTTCAGGTTGTCGCGGTAGCTCGGGTTCAGGTCCGTCAGGTAACGGGCGATGCCGAGCGCGATGGCGTCACTCTGTCCGGTGATGCCGCCGCCGTAGACGTTGGCGATCACGTCGTACTTGTCAGCCAGGTCAACGACCTTCAGGGGCTCCTGCACCTTCAGCTGCGCGTTGATGGTCTTGAAGTACTCCGGCAGGTTCTTGCCGTTCACGCGATAGCCGCCGTTGCCGGGGCGCAGGAACACACGGGCCACGGCGCGCTTGCGGCGGCCTACTTTGATCGTCTGGAAATCGTTGTCTGCCATTTCTTATGTTCTCCTAGAGGGCCGCGAACTGCTCGGCGCTGAGCACGGTCGGATTCTGCGCCTGGTGCGGGTGGTCTGTACCGGTGTAGACCTTCAGCTTGGTGATCAGCCTGGCGCCGATCTTGTTGTGCGGCAGCATGCCCTTCACGGCGCTGCGGATCAGCTCCTCGGGCTGCTTCTCAAGGCGCTCACCGAGGGTCCGGTGGCGGATGCCGCCCGGGTAGCCACTGTGGTTGTAATAGTGCTTGTTGGCCAGCTTGGTCCCGGTGACCTTGATCTTGTCGGCGTTAAGCACGACCACGAAGCCGCCGCAATCCTGCCCGGGGGTGTACTCCGGACGGTTCTTGCCGATCAGCAGCGCGGCGATGCGTGTGCACGCACGACCGAAGACCTCGCCTTCAAGGTCAACCACGTACCACGGCCTCTCGACCGTTTCCTTCGTAAAATACGGCGTCTTGCTCATATCAGTTCCTGCCATCGCGGGGCAGACCTTCATAGTCAACCCACGTGAGTGTCAGCCCCCTTGCGGGAGCCGGATTGAGTCTGAGTTCCCCACCACCGGCCTGCAGTGCCGCAGTGACGTCATCCACCGCCAGCCTGCCTTCGCAGGCTGCAATCATTGCACCGACCAGCCGGCAGATCATGTGCCTCAGGAAGCGGTTGCCCCTGATCACGATCCTCACTTCCGGGCCGTCCTCAGCGAGGACCGGCTCCTCCAGCGTGCACATGCATGCATCACCCTCCTCGGGCTGCTTGCAGAAGGCGCGGAAGCAGTGCTCTCCGCTGAACAGCCCGGCGATCCGCCTGAGCCCGCACAGCTCCAGCCAGCTGCCGTGCTCCAGCACGTAGCGGTAACGGTCCACCGGGGCGAGGGATCCTCGCCAGATCCGGTAGGTGTATGTTCGCATCAGTGCATCGAAGCGCGGGTGGAATTCCGCGGCGGCCTCCCACTGACCGGTGATCCTGAGATCAGCCGGCAGGTGGTCGTTGAGCATCACGGCGAGGTTGTCAACCGGCATGGCCGGCTGCGCGTCGAAGGCGCAGACATTCCCGTCGCTGTGCACGCCGCTGTCGGTACGGCCTGCCCAGAGCAGATGTACATCCTGCCCCAGCAGGGAACTCAACTCAGTTGTCAATGTACCCGACACCGTCCTCTGCCCGCTTTGCAGCTGGCTTCCATGGAAGTCGGTGCCGTCGTAGCGGACTCGCATCGCGATCCGCCGCGTTCCGGTCATCAGCCGGACTAGGTTCCGTAGTCGGTCAGTGACAGCCTGACAATCAGGGCGCCGTCACCGCGACGGTACTTGATCTTCGCGATCTGGGTGTAACCACCCTGGTTCTTGTCAACGAGTGCCGGCGCCACGTTGCGCAGCAGGGCACGCAGGCTCTGCTTGGTGGGCAGCTTGCGGGCGCACTGGCGGATGGAGCCGAGGTCACCGCGGCGGGCCTTGGTGATCAGCTTCTCGGCCTCACTCCGGACGGCCTTGGCGCGGGGCAGGGTCGTGTTGATGTAGCCGTGCTCGAACAGCTTGGACACCTGGTTGCGAACCAGGGCCACGCGCTGGTCGGTCGGCCGGCCAAGCTTGCTAAGGTTTCTCTTGTGGCGCATCGCCTACTCCGCCTCCTTCAGGTAAAGCTCCATCTCGGCCAGCTTGTCAACGATCTCCACGAGGCTCTTCTCGCCGAAGTTCTTGAATGACATCAGCTGGTCAGGAGTGTATTCGATCAGTTCGCCGACGCTGCGGACGTTGGCGTTGCGCAGGCAGTTGGAGGCACGGCCGGACAGGCCAAGTTCGTCAACATGCATGTTGAGCTTGGCCTGGAGCTCGGCGTCGATCGGCTCCTCCTGCGGGATGAAGCTCATCATTGAGCTCTGCTTGTCAGTGATCCAGTTGAGGTAGCGCTTCAGCTCCGCCGCACCTTCACCGAGCACCGCGTCAGCGGACTTGGTGCCGTTGGTCTCGATGGTGAGCATCAGCTTCTCGTAGTCCGTGGCGCTGCCGACGCGGGTGTTCTCCACCGCATAGGCCACGCGCTCCACCGGGCTGTAGTTGCAGTCCAGCGTGATCACACCGATCGAGTGCTCCTTGCGCTTCAGCTCAGCGGCCATCTTGTAGCCGACGCCGCGCGTCACGGTGGCCTCGATCTCCATCCGGCTGTTGACGCCGGTCAGGGTGCAGATCACCTGGTCGGGGTTGATGATCTCAACCTCCGGGTTGCCAAGGAAGTCCGCGGCTGTCACCACACGCTCACCACTCACGCTGAGGCGGATGGTCTGCGTGTTCTCCTTGCCGAGCAGGTTGACCTTCACGCGGCGGATGTTGAGCAGCAGCGTGATGCTGTCCTCAAGCACGCCGTCGAGGGCCATGTACTCATGGGGCATGCCGTCGATCTTGACGTAGGTGATGCAGCAGCCGACGATGCTGGACAGGATGGTGCGGCGCAGGGCGTTGCCAAGGGTCGCACCGAAGCCGCGCGGAAGCGGCTCGAAGGTGAACACGCACTTGGGCGAGCCCTCCTCCTGCTCCTTGCTCATCGTCAGCAGACTGAATGCGTCCGCTCGCTCAATAAAGCCGTTTGCCAGATCCATATGGGTACCTTGCTCCAGTTATACGCGGCGACGTCCCTTCGGACGAACGCCATTGTGGGCTACGGGGGTCACATCCCTGATCAGCTTGATGCGCAGTCCGAGGTTGGACAGCGTACGGATCGCGGCTTCCTTGCCGGAACCGGGACCCTTGGAATAGACCTCGACCTCGCGCAGGCCCCAGTCCATCACCTTGCGGACTGCGGTCTCGCAGGCGGTCTGCGCTGCGTAGGCAGTGCCCTTCTTGGCACCCTTGAAGCCCTTTGCGCCGGCGCTGGACCAGGCAACCACGTTCCCCTCGGGGTCCGTGACCGCAATCTGCGTGTTGTTGAAGGAGGCCTTGATATGCACCACGCCCGAGGGCACATGGCGCTTCTCGCGCTTCCTGCTTCCACCTTTCTTCGGTCCTGCCACTGCTCTGCTCCAGTTACCTTGATTGCTAAGTGCTGTTGATCAGCGTGATTGCTTACTTCTTGCCCGGACGCTTCTTGCCGGCCACGGCCTGCTTGCGGGGGCCCTTACGCCCGCGGGCGTTGGTATGGGTGCGCTGTCCACGCACCGGAAGGCCGCGACGGTGGCGGATGCCACGGTAGCAGTTGATTTCAACCAGGCGCTTGATGTTCAGGGTGACTTCCTTGCGCAGGTCACCTTCCAGCAGCAGGCCGAGTGATTCAATTGCATCACGGATCTGGCCTTCCTGGTCAAGCGTGAGGTCCTTGATCCGGACGTCCGGGTCAATATTGGCTGCCTCAAGGATGCGGCGCGCGGTATGCAGGCCGACACCGAAAATGTAAGTCAGCCCGATCTCGGCGCGCTTGTTCGCCGGAAGTTCTACACCTTGGATACGTGCCATTGCCTAACCCTGCCTCTGCTTAAGCCGCGGATTCTTTTTGTTGATGACATACAGACGGCCCTTGCGGCGCACGATCTGGCAGTCCTTCGTTCTCTTCTTGATTGATGCTGAAACCTTCATTTCTTTAGCTCCACCTTTCGGTTCGTCCGGCTTCGACCACTAAAGGCCACAAAGCGGCCCCTGAGGGGCGAAGGAATATTGTATCACCGTGACGCGACTGATTTCAAGGGAAATTATCGATCCTTGCGAAAATTCCCCCGCCTATCAGCTGAATTCTGCGGCGGCCTCCTCATTGCCCGGCTGGGTGAGGATGAAAACACGGTCATCCCACACCGCGACGGTGTGTTCGTAGTGCGCCGACAGGCTGCCGTCAAGTGTCAGGTAGGTCCAGTCGTCGCTGGCGAGCAGGATCCGCTCGCTGCCCAGTGTGGCCATCGGCTCGATGGCGATCACCAGTCCGTTCTCCACGACCGGCCGGCGGCTGCCGGGGTCGAAGTTGTAGAAGGTCGGCTCCTCATGCAGCTCGAAGCCAACGCCGTGACCGGTCAGTTCCCGGATCACGCCGAGCCCGTGCTGGCGCAGCTCCTGCTCCACCGCCCGGCTGGCCAGGCGCATCGGCTTGCCGTTCTCCAGTGCGCCGATCCCGCTGTACAGGCTCTTTTCGGTGCCCTCCAGCAGGCGCTGCATGTCAGCGTCCACCGTGCCGTTTCCAACGCGGTAGGTATAGGCTGTGTCGGAGATGTAGCCGTCCAGCGTCACACCGACATCCACCGTGACGATGTCTCCCTCGGAAACCACCTGGTCCTTCGGGATACCGTGCACGATCTCGGAATTGATGCTGAAGCAGATGTTGCCGGGGAAGCCGCGGTAACCCAGGAATGACGGTGTGCCGTTGTGCTTGCGGATGTACTCACCGGCGAAGTCGTTGATCTGCGCTGCGCTCACCCCGGGACGGATATGCTCACGCAATTCCACCAGCAGGGACCCCGCGACCTGGCCACTGCGCCAGATGGCGGCGATGTCCTCGCGGGCCTTAAGCCTTACCATTGCGGGCCATCCCCAGCACGCCACGGATGCGCTCGCTGACATCGGGGATGTCGGCGTCAGCGTCAATCGTGCGCAGCTTGCCCTGCTCCTCGTAGAAGCGCAGGATCGGTGCGGTCTCTTCCTGGTAGATCCTCAGGCGTCGCCCGAAGACCTCCTCGCTGTCATCCTCGCGCTGGTACAGGTCGCAGTCCTCACCGGTCGCGCTGCAGGGCTGCTGCGGCGGGTTGCTGACGAGGTTGTAGATCCGCTTGCAGCTGCGACAGACCCGGCGGTTGACGATCCGCGCCAGCAGGTCGTCCTCATCGATATGCAGGTACAGCGCGTGGTCCAGGTCCTGGTTGAGGGCCGCCAGGCTCTCACTCAGCAGTGCCGCCTGCTCCAGGTTGCGCGGGAAGCCGTCGAACATGGTGCGGTCGGACTGCGTTTCGCGCAGGAACTTCTTCGTGATCTCACCGATGATGCGGATCGGCACCAGGCGGCCCTGGTTGATGTAGCTGGCGATCTCCTCACCGAGCTCCGACCCGCTCTCGACCTCGGCACGGAGCAGCGAACCTGCGTCAAAATGCCTGAAACCGTGCTCGCGGGCGAGGATACCTGCCTGGGTACCCTTTCCGCTGCCGGGAGGGCCGAGGAAGACGATGATCATCTGCGTATCCACCCTGTCCCGCTACTTGTTGAATCCGCTGTAATGCCTCATCACCATGTGCGCCTGCATCTGCTGCACCGTGTCCAGCGCCACGCCGACCACGATCAGCAGGCTGGTGCCGCCGATGTAGAAGGAGTTGATCTGTACGTTGGTGACCTTGCTGACGATGCCGTTGATGAGGATCGGCAGGACCGAGATGATGCCGAGGTAGAGCGCGCCGAAGAAGGTGATGCGGTGCAGCACCTTGTCCAGGAACTCGAAGGTCGGGCGGCCCGGACGGATGCCGGGGATGAATCCGTTGTTCTTCTTGAGGTTGTCAGCGATGTCCTGCGTGTTGAAGGTCACCGCCACGTAGACGAATGTGAAGATGAACACCAGCAGGAACTGGATCAGTGCACCCCACGGGCCCTGCTGGAAGGTGGTGTACTTTCCGGCGAGCACGTCGAAGCCCTGCACGTTCTTCAGCATGTTGAACACCGTCGGCGGAACCATCAGCACAGAGATCGCGAAGATCAGCGGGATCACGCCGGCCTGAGCCATCTTCATCGGCAGGAAGGTGTTCTGTCCGCCGTACACGCGCCGGCCAATCTGGCGGCGGGCATACTGCACGGGCACCTTGCGCACGCTGAGCTGCACCCACACGATGGCGGTGATCACCACGATCGTGAAGATGAAGAACAGCAGCAGTGCGCCGAGGCGGGCATTGTCAAGCGCGGCAGCGCTGAGCTCGTTGGCGACCATGCCCGGCACTGAGATCAGGATGCCGATCGTGATCAGGATCGAGAGGCCGTTGCCGACGCCCTTCTCACTGATCTCGTCACCCAGCCACATCAGGAAGCAGGTGCCGGCCACCACTGACATCAGCGCAGTGGCACCGTTGAATGACAGCACATGCAGCATGTCGCCGGTGATCATGCCGACGAAGCCGATTCCCTGCACGAAGGCCAGGAAGATCGCCAGGTAGCGGGTGATCTTGGAGATGCGCTTGCGCCCCTCCTCACCTTCCTGCTGCAGTTCCTTCAGGCGCCCGTCGACGGCGACGAGCAGCTGCATCATGATCGATGCGTTGATGTAGGGCATCACGCCAAGGGCAAAGATGGAGAAGTTGCTCAGGGCGCCGCCGCTGAAGATGTCAATGAAGCCCAGCAGGCCGCCGCTGCCGGCGCCCGTCGTGAAGAAAGCCTTGACAGCCTCGGCGTCCATTCCCGGCGCAGGCACGTGGATGCCGACGCAGTAGATGAATAGCGCGATCAGTACGAACTTCAGCCGCGCCTGCAGCTCGGGGACTCCCCAGCTCTGCAGGATTGCCTGTGGATTGGCGGATGCGCTCATTCAATTACCTCACAGCTGCCACCGGCCTTCTCGACCATGGCCTTGGCCCGGTGGCTGAAGGCGTGCAGCTTGAAATTGATCTTCTTGCCCAGCTCCCCGTCACCCAGCAGCTTCACGCGCATGCCGCGGCGCTTCTTGGGGAGCAGCTTCTGCTCGGCCAGGAAGGCCAGGTCGACGGTGGTGCCGTCCGGCAGCTCAGCGAACTGCTCGGTGTTGACAGGATAGTAGGTGATCTTGCTGTGGTGCTTGAACCCGGTGAATTTCGGGAACTTGCGGATCAGCGGGTTCTGCTCACCTTCGAAACGCGGATGGATGCTGCCGCCACTGCGGGACTTCTGGCCGGTCTGGCCGCGTCCGCTCTTGCAGCCGGCGCCGCTGCCCTTGCCGCGGCCCTTGCGCTTGGAGCTTCCAATATTGCTCGGGTGAGAGATCAGGTCGATCGTAGGCATCTATTGCTCCTTACTCGTCCGCGCCCTTGTCTTCCGAGGCCATGCTGCCCTCGGGGGCGTCAATCTGGCTATCGGCGGCGCGCTGCTCAGCCTCGAATTCCTCGATGGCCTGCTTGGCGAGGTCCTTCTTCACGTCACTGGCGAACTTGCCGCTCTTGTTCATCTTCTCGCCGCTGCGCAGCTTCTTGATGAACTCGGGGCTCTGGATGGTCTTCAGGGCCTCGAAGGTGGCACGTGCACAGTTGATGCTGTTGCTGGAACCGATGAACTTGGCGGTCACATCCTCCAGGCCGGCCAGCGCGAGGATCGGACGCGCGGCACCGCCGGCGATGATCCCGTGTCCCTGGCGGGCGGGCTTCAGCACGATGGTGCTGCTGCAGTAATGCTGCTTGACCTCATAGGGGATGGTGGACTTGTCCTTCACCACCGTCACCATGTTGCGCTTGGCATCGTCAACGCCCTTGCGGATCGCATCCACGACCTCGCTGGCCTTGCCGTAGCCGAGACCCACGCGCTCCTTCTTGTCGCCGAGGGCGACCAGCGCGGTGAAGTGGAACTTGCGTCCACCCTTCACGACCTTGGCGACGCGGTTGATGTGGATCACCTCCTCGGTGAACTCACTCTCAACCTCCTGGTTGCGGTTGTCACGGTCACGGTCACGGCCGCGGTCACGGCCACGACGCTCCCTGTTGCCTCTATCTTCTGACATGCTTAAAACTCCAGTCCAGCTTCCCGGGCGGCTTCAGCCAGGGACTTGATGCAGCCGTGGTACTTGAAACCACCGCGGTCGAACACCACCTGGCCGATGCCGGCGCCCTTGCTGCGCTCGGCGATCGCCTTGCCGACTACGCCTGCAGCCTCATTGAGCTTCTTGCCGCCGGCCTCGCCCTTGATGGACTCCTGCAGGGTGTTGGCAGCGGCCAGCGTCTTGCCGGTCGTGTCGTCAATCACCTGTGCATAGATATGGCGGTTGCTGCGGAACACGCTGAGGCGCGGACGCAGGGGCGTACCGCTCACGCGGCGGCGCAGCCTGCGGTGGCGCAGCACGGACATCTTTCTGCGGCTTCTGATTGCCATTGCTTAAGCTCCGGATTTGCCGGCTTTGCGCCGGACGTACTGACCCTGGTAGCGGATGCCCTTACCCTTGTAGGGCTCCACCGGCTTCTTGCGGAAGATCTGGGCGGAGATGAAGCCGACCAGATGCTTGTCAATCCCGCTGACGATGCAGCGCATACCGGTGATCTCGAGGTTAATCCCGTCCGGGATGTCAATCTCCACCGGGTGCGAGAAGCCCACGGTGAGCACCAGCTTCTTGCCGCGCTGTTCCCACTTGTAACCGGTGCCCTCCAGCTCCAGCGTCTTGCTGAAGCCATTGGTCACACCGACCACCAGGTTGTTGACCAGCGCACGGGAGAGGCCGTGGTTGGCACGGTCCTGCGGCTTGTCACTGGGGCGCTTGAAGGTGATCACACCATCCTCGACCTTGTACTCGATCGTGTCCGGGATGGTGCAGCTGAGCTGGCCGA
Organism: Planctomycetales bacterium; assembly: GCA_022646745.1. GTDB lineage: Bacteria > 4484-113 > 4484-113 > 4484-113 > JAFGCY01 > JAHEFU01. The sequence goes on from CP060262.1 coordinate 3,437,378, forward strand.
GCTTGCCCTTGACATTGAACTCGTTGCCACTCGTCTTGACTTCCACCCCTTCGGGGATGAAGATCGGCCTGTTTCCGATTCTCGACATCTGATCCTCCTACCAGACCTTCACCAGCAGCTCACCGCCGACGTTGTTGCGCCGTGCTTCCTTGTCGGAAAGCACGCCGCGACTGGTCGACAGGATACTGATGCCGTATCCACCACGGACCCGGGGCAGTTCCATGCGGCGCACGTACACGCGGCGGCCCGGGCGGCTGACCCTCTCAAGCTGGGTGATCGGACTCACGCGGCGCAGCTCGTCGGCATAGCGCAGCACGATCTTGATCTGCTTGAAGGAGTTACCCTTGTTATTCTTTGTCTCGACCACATCCCAGCTCTCAACGAAGCCCTCATCCACAAGGATCTTGGAGATGGAGGCCTTCAGTCCGCTGAAGGGAGCGCTGACGCTTTCCTTTCGGGTACGGACGCCGTTTCGGATGGTCGTGATGAAATCAGCGACGGGATCGCTCTGACTCATATCTCAGTTCTCCTACCAGGAAGCTTTTCTCACGCCGGGAATCTGACCCTTGAGGGCCAGTTCACGGAACATGTTGCGGCACATCTTGAAATCGCGCATGAAACCACGCGGACGGCCGGTCAGGGCACAACGATTCTTCTCCCTGGTGCTGTACTTCTGCTTGTTTTTGGATGCAACTATCTTGCTTGTCTTTGCCATGGTTATCTCGCTAGGCTACCTTGGCCACTGTATCGAAGTCATTGAACGGCATGCCCAGCTGCGACAGCAGGTAGGCGGCCTCGACGTTGTCAGGAGCACTGGTGACGATGCAGATCTGCATGCCCTTGATGAACTCGATCTCGTCGAAGTTGATCTCGGGGAACACCATCTGGTCCTTCAGGCCGAGGTTGTAGTTGCCACGGCCGTCGAAGTTGCGCACGCTGACACCCTGGAAGTCACGCACACGCGGCAGCACCACGCTAACGAGCTTGTCCAGGAAGTGCCACATCAGGTGGCCACGCAGGGTCACCATGCAGCCGATCTTCATGCCGTCACGGATCTTGAAGTTCGAGATCGACTTGCGCGCGGTGGTGACGAGGGCCTGCTGGCCGGTGATCGTGGTCAGGGTCTTGACCGCCGCCTGCAGGGTCTTCGGGTTGTCCTTACCCTCACCCACGCCGACGTTGAGCACGATCTTCTGCACGCGCGGTACGAGGTTGATGTTGGCCAGGCCGCGTTCCTTCATCAGGTTCTCGCGGACCTCCTTCTCGTACTTCATCTGCATTCTGCTCTTGGTAAGTGCCATTGTCCTACTCCGAATCGATCAGCTGGTCGCTGACCTTCGCATAGCGCAGCCAGCGGTCATTGACCCAGCGGCGCCCCACTCGCGTGGGCTTTCCGGTCGTCTTGTCGATCACCATCACATTGCTCAGGTGGATCGGCATCGCGATCGTGATGATGCCACCGGGCTGTCCGCCGGGCTGGCTCTTCACATGCTTCTTGTACTCGTTGAGGCCTTCGACGATGCACTTCATCGTCTTGGAGTCGACGCTCACCACCTTGCCGCGGCGGCCCTTCTCCTTGCCGGCGAGCACAACGACTTCGTCGCCGCGCTTGACCTTGGTCTTGACGGCATGCTCGTTGACATTCTTAGTGCGGATGAAACGTGGCATCACAGCACCTCCGGGGCGAGGGACACGATCTTCATGAATCCCTTCTCGCGCAGCTCACGCGCCACGGGCCCGAACACGCGGGTGCCGCGGGGGTTGAGGGACTCGGGGTCGATGATCACCACGGCGTTGTCGTCAAAGCGCACCACGCTGCCGTCACGGCGCTGCGTGGGGAACTTCTGGCGCACGACCACCGCCTTGACCACAGTACCCTTCTTCGCATTGGAGCGCGGGGCGGCCTGCTTCACCGTGCAGACGATGATGTCACCGATCTGCGCGGTCTTCTTGCGGCCGCGGCCGAGCACACGGATGGTCAGGACTTCCTTGGCCCCCGTGTTGTCGGCTACTCCCAGTCTGGTTTCCTGCTGGATCATTGGTTATTCCTCTAGTGACCCGGTGCGACCCGGATGATTTCCTTGAGAGTCCAGGACTTGCGCTTGGAGATCGGGCGGCACTCCTCGATGCGGACGAAATCGCCGACCTGGGCCTTGCCCTCCTCATCATGCGCCATGAACTTCTTGCGCACACGGACGTACTTCTTGTAGAGCGGGTGCTGGGTGGTACGGACCACCTCGACGACGATGGACTTCTCCATGCTGTCGCTCACCACTTTTCCTGTCTTCTGCTTGCGCGGCATTACTTTGCGCCTCCGTTAAGTTCCTTCTCGCGGATCAGGTTGTAGACGGCCGCGAGACGGCGGCGGGTCTGCGGGATCATCCGGTAGTTCTCAAGCTTGCCGCTGAGCCGGTCCATCCGGTGCGTGAAGCTCAGGCTCTTGAGCTCGCGGGCCATGTCGCGCAGCTCTGAGACAGACTTGTCACGCAGTTTTTCCTCTTTGAACCACTTGTTGGTGCTCATGGTTATTTCAGCTCCAGCTTCTCGACGATCTTGCACTTGACCGGGAGCTTGTGCATGGCGCGGGTCAGCGCCTCACGGCACATGGGCTCGTTGTCAGTCACGTGGACCTCGAACATGATCGTGCCGGGACGGACCACGGCCACGTAACCTTCGACGTTACCCTTACCCTTACCCTGGCGGGTCTCGGCGGGCTTCTTCGTATAGGGCTTGTCGGGGAAGATGCGGATCCACATCTTGCCGAACTTCTTGATTCGGCGTGTGATGCTGATACGGCAGGACTCGATGTGGTTGGCCTTGATCCAGCCCGGCTCAAGCGCCATCAGGCCGTAGCTGCCGTACAGCACGTCGCAGCCACGGTAGGCCTTGCCACGTGTACGGCCGCGATGCGGCTTGCGGTAGCGGGTTCTACTCGGTGTCAACATCAGCTGGCCTCCTCGACGCGCTTCTTCTGCGGCACCACCTCACCGGTGTAGATCCAGACCTTCACGCCGATCGCGCCGGCGATGGTACGGGCCACACCACTGTGGTAGCTGATCTTGGCGCGCAGCGTGTGCAGGGGCACCTTGCCGCGCTTGATGTATTCGGTACGGCTCATTTCCGCGCCATTGAGGCGGCCGGCGACCATCAGCTTGACGCCCTTGGCACCGGACTGCATGCAGCGCTTCATGGTCTGGCGCAGCACGCGTCGGAAGTTGATACGCTTCTCGATCTGCGTGATGATGTTGCCGGCGACGACGCGGGCACTGAGGTCCGGCTTGGACTCCTCGTAGAAGTCGAGGTGGATGTCCTCCGTCGTCTTCAGCTCCTTGCGCAGGCGGCTGATCAGCTCCTCACGGCGGGCGCCGCCCTTGCCGACGGCGATGCCCAGGCGCACCACGAAGCAGTTGATGATCACCTTGCCGATGTAGCGGTTGATCACCACGCGGCTCAGCTGTGCGGTGAACAGCTCCTTCTCGAGGAACTTGCGGATCTTGATGTCCTCGATCAGGTAGTCAGCGTACTTGCTGCGGTCCGCATACCAGGTGCTGTCCCAGTTCTCGGTGACACCGAGGCGGAAACCCTTGGGATGTGTCTTCTGACCCATCTATCGCTCCTTAATTGCTTCCCGCGGCAGACTTGCTGCCCGGCTTGACGTCAAGTTCGATGGTCACATGGCAGGACCGCTTGAAGATCCGGAAGGCACGGCCACGGGCACGCGGCTTGATGCGCTTCATCGTCGGACCCTGGTCCACCATCACGTTGCTGACGAACAGGTCAGCGGGATCCAGGTTGTTGTTGTTCTGGGCGTTGGCAATCGCACTCTTCAGCAGCTTGTGCAGGGTCTGGCAGGTCGGGCTGCTCTGCAGCTGCAGGATCGCCAGCGAACGGTCCACCGGCTCACCCTTGATGGTGCTGGCGAAGCGCCGCACCTTGAGTGAGGGCACGCCGAAGTTCTTCAGACGGGCGTAGGTTTTCATCGCTTGCCCTTCCTTTCGTCCTTCATGTGGCTGCGGAAGTTGCGCGTCGGGGCGAACTCGCCGAAACGGTGGCCGACAAGGTCCTCGGTGACGAACACCGGATACCACTTCTTGCCGTTATACACCTCGAAGTTGTGCCCGATGAACTCAGGGGCGATCATCGATGCGCGCTTGAACACGCGGATCACCTTGCGGTCGCCCGACTCATTGAGCTTGTCAATCTTCTCGTACAGCGAATAGTGTACGTACGGTCCTTTCTTGCTGGAGCGGCTCATCTGTTCATCTACTCCTTACTTGACCCTGCGGTCCTTAACCAGGTGGCGCTTGGACTTGCTCTTGCTGCGGGTACGGTAACCCTTCGCGAGCACACCGGTGGCACTTGTCGGCGGACGACCACTGTTGGTACGTCCCTCACCGCCGCCGTGCGGGTGGTCCACCGGGTTCATCACGGTGCCACGCACGTGGGGACGGCGGCCGCGGTGCCTGTTGCGGCCCGCGTTGCCGAGCTTGACGTTTGAGTTGTCAGAGTTGCTTACCGTACCGATGGTGGCACGGCACTTGCGGTTGACACGGCGCATCTCGCCGCTTGGAAGGCGGATGATCGCATCGCTGCCTTCCTTGGCCATCACCTGGGCACTGGTGCCCGCGGCGCGGACCAGCTTGCCCTTCTGGCCGGGACGGATCTCGATGTTGTGGATCACGGTACCGTCGGGGATGTTCTCCAGCGGCAGCGTGTTGCCAACCTTGATCGAGGACTCGGGGCCGCTCTGGATGCGGTCGCCGACCTTGACGCCCTCCGGGCAGATCACGTAGCTGAGCTTGCCGCTCTCATAGCGCACCAGCGCGATGAAGGCGGTACGGTTCGGGTCGTACTGGATGCTCTGCACGCTGGCGGCCTCAGCGTCGTTGACACGCTTGAAGTCCACCAGGCGGTAGTGCTGGCGGTTACCGCCACCACGGCTGCGCACGGTCACGCGGCCGGTGTTGTTGCGGCCACTGTGCTTCTTCTTGCGCTCCAGCAGGCTCTTCTCGGGCTTGTCGCCGGTGAGCGTTGCCGAATAATCGATCACGCTCATGCCGCGACGGCTCGGGGTATACGGTTTGTACTTCTTGATCGGCATCAGGTTCTCCGCTAGACCGCTTCGGTGAGCTCAGCGATCCGCTGGCCCTCGGCAAGCGCGATGATCGCCTTGCGGCGCTTGTTCTTCATGTACTCGTGGCGGCCGACGCGCTTCTTCTTGCGGGGCAGGTTGATGATGTTGACCTCAACCACGTCCACGTTGAAGCGCTCCTTGATGGCACGGGCCACGTCCAGCTTGGTGGCGTTGACACTGACCTGGAACACGTACTTGCCTTCGTTGAGCATCAGGTCGTTGCTCTTCTCGGACAGGTGCGGCTGGATCAGCACGTCCGCGTAATGGAATGCTGCCATTACTCTTCACCTCCGTCTTCATCAGCTGCGGGGGCCGCTGCCGGGGCAGTGTTGCCGGCGGCGCCGTTCTGCAGGCTGAGCAGGTCCTTGTAGTGGTCGAGCGCGCTCTGGGAGAACACGAGGGCCTCGCTCTCCACCAGGTCACGCACGTTCAGGTGCTCCGGGGTCACGCTGCGCACGAAGGGCAGGTTGCGGGCACCGAGCCAGACCGCGCTGTCATTGAGGACCACGAGGTTGATCGTGCGGGCCTCGACACCGGCAAGCACGCCGTTGACATCCTTGGTCTTGTTGAATCCGTCGAAGTCCTTGCCCTGGATCACGAACGCGCTGTCAGACACGATGTGGTGCAGCACGGCGGAACGGAGGGCGGAGCGGCGGACCTGCTTGTTCAGGTTCTTCACCTGGCGGCGCGGGCGCGGCGGGAAAGCCAGACCACCACCGTACATGTGCGGGTTCGTGCGCTCACCCTGGCGGGCGCGGCCGGTACCCTTCTGGCGATACCACTTGGCGCTGGTGGCCTTGACGTCGCTCTTGCGCTTCTTTTTGGCCGTCAGCGGGCTGCCCAGCGCGATCTGGCGCAGGTAGCTCTCCTGGATGTGGTAGACGTTGGGTTTCTCGAGCAGGAGCTCGGGAAGCTCCTTGAGCTTGACCTTCTTGGCCATGTCCTACTCCTCTCCCTCGACGGCCGCGATTTCATCCGCGGGCCGCTCGCTGATGCGCTTCACGAACAGCATCCCGCCGTTGGGGCCGGGGACACTGCCGCTCACGGCGATCACGTTGAGGTCCTTGTCGTATTCAAAGATCGTCAGGCCCTTGATGGTGACCTGGTCGTGGCCCATGTGGCCGGGACGGCGGCTGCCCTTGAAGACACGGGCGGCATCCGTCGCACCGTTGGACTGCGGGCGGCGGTTGTCCGGGTCACCGTGGGTGCGCTGCTGGCCGGCGAAGCCGTGGCGCTTCATCGCACCGGCGAAGCCCTTACCCTTGCTCATGCCGGTGACGTTGATCTGGTCCCAGCGGGCCATGAAGTCAACCGGGTTGACTTCCATGCCGACCTCGATGCCCTCAAGCTCCTCGGGGCTGCAACGCACCTCGTAGAACTTGCTGAACACCTTGTCAGTGCCGGCCTTGGCGAGCACGCCCTTGGTGGGCTTGTTGATGCGCTTCTCCAGGGTCTCGCGGTAGGCGACCTGCACGGCGCTGTAGCCGTCGGTCTCCTGGCGCTTGATCTGGGTGACAACGACCGGCAGCGGCTGCAAGAGCGTCACTGGCAACGTGGTGCCGGTGCCGTCGAATGCAGACGTCATCCCGATCTTCTTGGCTGGTATCTTCTTGATCATTGCTTTATCCAGAAAAAAGGGCACCGCACGGCGGATGCCCATTTCTTATCCTGCTTAGACCTTCAGCTCCACGTCAACACCACTCGGAAGGTCGAGCGCACTGAGGTGCTCAACGGTCTGGGAGGTGGGGCTGAGGATGTCAATCACGCGCTTGTGCGTGCGCATCTCGAAATGCTCGCGCGACTTCTTGTCAACGTGCGGGCTGCGCAGAACGCAGTACACACGGCGCTCCGTCGGCAGCGGAATCGGGCCGACGACGCGTGCACCGCTGCGCTCAGCGGTCGACACAATCCGCTCGACGCTCTGGTCGAGAATCTTGTAGTCGAAGCTCTTGAGCCTGATTCGAATCCTCTGTGCCATCTGGACTATCCTTCACAAATTCTGAACATAAGAAAGGCCACGTCCCTCATCAGGACTGGCCTTTGCTTGCTGTAACCACCCGACAGTCAGGGCACTTTCCGTATGGAGGAGTTACCCCGAATCGACAGGCACCACCGGGACGATCTCCCAGTGGACTGCGGAGTGTAACACAAGAATCCCACACTGGCAATACTTTGGCGCCATTGCGGGAATTCTCTTCAGATACCTTGATCGGAGGCCAGACCGGTGGTCTGACAGGAGGCCAGTGCCATGCACTGGCAGGTCTTCATCCCCGGAATTTTACGGTTCCGCTCGGGAAATCTCTGCTGCAACCTGATTCACTTCTCGAACCTGCGCCAATTCCCCTCGGAAATCACCTTCACTTCCCCGTCCAGCACCTGGATTGCCGTCGTGTCATCCATCGCATAGACCGTCACCGGCATCTGCGCTGCCCATTCCTCCGCCTTGGCCGAGGTGTTGTTCACGAAGCCGGGGTAGTCGAGGTGCGGGAACATCGCAAAGTCCACGAGACCGAGTCCGACCTGCTCCACCCCGCTGAGATTGTGCAGGCCGTAGCTCTTGCCGCCAAAGTTCGCCGCAGCCACCATGCTGCCGGCACTCAGGCCGACATATACCTTCTCATTGCCGAAGCTGTGCAGCATCGCCGCCAGCCCGGACTCCCGCATCCAGTGCGCCAGGTACAGCGGGTCACCACCGCCTACGAGGATCACATCCGCTTCATTAACCCAGCGCTGCCATGTCTCCTCCTTCAGGCTGGGCAGCGCAGTCAGCTCCAGCACTCCCAGCGAGGCCCAACCCATGTCGCAGAAGGGATCGCCGATCCGGCCGGTGAGCACGCCGTAGCACAGCGATGGGCCTTCGCCGATGCCGTAGATCGCTGTCGGCACGAACAGCGCGCGGCATTCTGAAATGGGCTTGCCCAGCAGCTCCAGCAGTGCATCCATGATGGACTGGTTGCTGATCCCAGCTGAGGTGAGTAGCAGCTTCAAATCTGGCTCCTTTCGATGGGGCTCGGAGTATACATTACATATATATGTTGATACTTTTTGGATAGCGGGAGGCGCCCAACGCCAACCTCCAAGCTTCTGCCCATCCCCCATCCCGCATCCCCATCCCGCTTGTGCTAAACTCCGCCCGTTTCATGGATGACACAAGCCAGAAATCGCATGACGGACAGCCTGATCCGTCTGTTTCCAAACCGGTCGATTCAAAACCTACTGAATCAGACATCGACATCGGCCTGACTTCCGGGCAGCTGATGCTGGCCTTCCAGCTCGGGATCTTCCTGCCGATCCTCGGCCCGCTTGTCGCCATCGCCATCGGCGCCATGAACCGCCAGACCAAGGACGGCCGGATGATCATGCTGGGCGGCCTGGGCCTGATCCTGCTGCAGCTGGCCACGATCCTGCTCGTATGGGGCTACATTGCCTCCCGTCCGATCGCAGGACCGATAAATTAAACCAATACATTGGTTTAATTTAGTTTGCAGAATCAGAATCAGAATCAGCAAACGGGTAATCAGCTGTCAAACTAAAAACTGCGGATTGCTGCTTCTCATTCTGTTTTGTTTCTCTTCCTGCCCACTACCCTCTGCCCTCTGACCACTCGCTCTGCTGTTTCTCATTCTGCTTCTGTTTCTCTTCCTGCCCACTGACCCCTAACTGGTCCCTGGTCCCAGGTCCCTGATCCCTCTTCCTGCCAGGCTATCAGCCTGGCCTCCAGCTTCTGCTATTCTCAAGGGCTCATGTTCATCCCCTGGCCGGAACTGCAACGTCGCTTCAGCCTCGCAGCTGAACGCGCCAACTCGACTCCCGGCCTGCGCCTCTGCGACCTGCGCGGCTCCTCCGTGTTCTTCCTGCTGCACCATCTCTGCGACGAGTCCGACAAGCCGCTGCTGGTCCTGACCGAGACCACGGCCAAGGCCCAGCAGATGCAGCAGTTCCTCTCGCATGTCGAGCGCCTTGTCGAGGGCCGCGAACCGCGCCAGGACGACTACCTCGTCTTCCCGGACTTTGAGCCGCAGAACCTGTTTGAGTACATCGACCCGCCGGTCGAGCTGCTGGACCAGCGCAACCAGGTGCTCGACGCCCTGCAGCGTGGCTCCTGCCGCGCCGTGTTCGCCTCCGCCAAGGCCTGCTTCCGCCTGCTGCCCCCGCCAGCTGACTACAACGCACGCGAGATCATCCTCGCCACCGAGGACGGGCTGGCGGAGCTGGAGGATGACAGCGGAGTGAAGCGCTACCTGATCGAAGGCGCGGTCACTTCAATCGACCGTGACGACCTCGCCACGCGCCTGAGCGCCAACGGCTACAGCAAGGTCACCACCGTGGTCGAGCCCGGCCAGTTCGCCATCCGCGGTGGCCTCGTTGACATCTACGCCGTCGGCCAGGACCGCCCGGCGCGCATCGACCTGTTCGGCGATGTGATCGAAAGCATCCACGAGTTCCGCCCGGACACCCAGCGCACCGGCAATGCCATGCCGCTCCTGCAGATCCTGCCGCTGGCGATCCACGGCGAGCGCCTGCGCACCGAGGAGAGCCGCGTCTGGCTGGAGGACCGCTGGCGCGAGTACCGCCGCGAGTTCCAGGGCCACATCAGCCCCTCCGCCTTCGAGCGGCTCAGTGAGCTCATTGACAACGACTTCGAGCACCTCGAGAACGGTATCGCCATCCCGCGCGCCGGCTGGTACTACCGCGCCGTCGCCAGTGAGGACTGCACCCTGTGGGACTACCTGCTGCCCGGCACGCAGGTTGTCGTGCACGAGGACAGCTTCGTTGACAGCGAAACCAACAGTTACTTCACGTTCTGGCAGAACCGCTTCGGCGACTGGCTGAAGAACGGCCTGAGCTTCCTGCACTTCGAGCACTTCTACCGCCTGCCCGCCGGCCGCATCGCGGACACTTTGGCAACGCTTGCCGATGGCCGCCTGATGCTATCCAACGGCGACGAGCTGGAGGGCCTGCCCGGCATCAGCCCGCTGTTCACCCACAGCTTCAGCGCCGCCGAACTGTCCGGCGAGCACTACAGCCTCGGCTTTAATTCGCCGCCCAGCGGCAAGTGGGGCACGAGCAAGCTCGAAGGCAGTATCGCCGCCTATCCGCAGCTGGAGCGCATCAAGCCCAGCGACCTGTCGCCGGACTTCGTTGACAGGCCGGTGACCGTGCTGACCCAGTTCAGCTCCCGCATGGCCGAAGTGCTCAGCGACGCTGGGGTGCATCCGGAGATTATCCCGGCGATCCTGCCCGGCGGTTTCCAGATCCCCGCCGGAGATGGCAACCTGCTGCCGGCCGCCGTCAACAATGACGGATGGACCGTCGTCACCGACATGGAGATCTTCGGCGAGATCACCGAGGTCGTGCCCAGCCGCCCGCGTTACGGCGGCGGCACCCCGATCCGCAAGTCCGAGGAGCTGTCCGAAGGCGACTACATCGTGCACATCGACTACGGCATCGGCCGCTTCGCGCGCCTCGTTGACAGGCAGCAGGGTGAGCTGACCCGCGCCTTCGTGGAGATTGAGTTCGCCAGCAATGACAAGCTGTTCGTGCCCGTCGACCAGCTGGACCGCCTGCGCCGCTACAGCTATGACGGCACCGACCCCTCGCTCAACAACCTCGGCAAGGACACCTGGACCAAGACCAAGGAGAAGGTCAAGAAGGACACGCTGGAGCTTGCCAAGAAGCTGCTCTCGCTCTACAAGCGCCGCAAGGTCGGCGGCGGCCACGGCTACAGCACCGCCGAGGAGTGGATGCACGAGTTCGCCGAGGGCTTCCCCTACACGATGACCGAGGACCAGGGCAAGGCCTGGCTGGCCGTCGAGCAGGACATGGAAGTGGCCCAGCCGATGGACCGCCTGATTGTTGGCGACGTCGGCTTCGGCAAGACGGAGATCGCGATGCGCGCGGCCTTCAAGGCCTGTGTTGACGAGCGCCAGGTGCTGGTGCTGTGCCCGACCACGATCCTCGCCGACCAGCACCACCGCAACTTCAGCCGCCGCTTCAAGCCCTTCCCCTTCAAGGTCGAGATGCTCAGCCGCTTCCAGTCCGCCAAGGAGCAGAAGGAGATCATCCAGCGTGTCAACGCCGGCGAGGTTGACATCGTGATCGCCACGCACCGCGGCCTGTCGAAGCAGATCGACTTCCCGCGCCTCGGCCTGCTTGTCGTCGACGAGGAGCAGCGCTTCGGCGTCAAGCAGAAGGAGAACCTCAAGCTGCGCTGGCCGGAGATCGACGTGCTGACGATGTCCGCCACCCCGATCCCACGCACCCTGCACATGTCCCTGATCGGCGTGCGCGACATCTCGCTGATCGAGACCGCCCCCGTTGCCAGGAAGGCGATCAAGACCTACGTCGGCGAGATGGACGAGATCATGGTGCGCGAGGCGATCCTGCGTGAGCTCGGCCGTGGCGGCCAGGTCTACTACCTGCACAACCGCGTTGCCGACATCGAGAAGGTTCGCGAGAAGCTCGAGAAGCTCGTGCCAGAGACGAAGGTGCTGATCGCGCATGGCCAGATGAAGGAGGACCAGCTGGAGGAGGTGATGCACGCCTTCTCGCTCGGGGCCTACCGCATCATGCTGGCAACCACCATCATCGAGAACGGCCTCGACATCCCGACCGTGAACACGATCATCGTTGACAACGCCGAGAACCTCGGCCTGGCCCAGATGCACCAGCTGCGCGGCCGCGTCGGTCGATCCGCCGTGCAGGCCTACGCCTTCTTCTTCCACGCCCCGAACCGCATCCTCACCGAGGATGCCCAGAGCCGCCTGCACGCAATCTACAACTACGCCTACCTCGGCGCCGGTTACGAGATCGCCCAGAGCGACCTGCGCATCCGCGGCGCCGGCAACCTGCTGGGCGAGAGCCAGAGCGGGCTGGCACGGCAGGTGGGTTTCGACTACTACTGCGAACTGCTGGCGCGCAGCATCAAGGATGTCAAGGCGCTGGACGAGGCGGACATCGAGGAATGGGACGAGACCGCGCTGCTCGAGGAACGCCCCGGCCCGCAGGTGGACCTGCCGCTCTCGGTCTACATCCCGGAGAGCTACGTCGAGAATGTCAGCCTGCGTCTTGAGCTGCTGCGCCGCCTGGCCAACCTGACTGACAACGAAGAGCTGGACGGCGTGGCCGAGGAGCTGCAGGACCGCTTCGGCAGGCGGCCGGTCGAGGTTGACAACCTGCTGCTGCTGGTACGCCTGCGCAATACCTGCGGCGGGCTCGGCATCGAGCGCATGAGCTACAACCACCGCTCGATGAGCTTCGCCTTCCAGTTCTACTCCGACGAGGACAACTGGTACACCAAGGCCCCGCTGCTGGACAGCCGCTTCAAGATGGGCAGCGGCGGCTTCATCTCACTGGAGCAGACCTTCTCCGGCAAGGACGACGTGGAGGAACTGTTCGACGCGCTCGACACACTTGCAGGGCTTAGGGAACAGGCGGTGCGGTAGGAGCTGCCCGCTTTAGCGGTAGTAGGAGGTGCGCAACTTGCTTGCGCACAATGCCAAGTAGCCATCATGGAAGTATGGAGGCGGTAACACCGCCTCCGGGATGGGGTGTTACCCCATCCCTACGTCCAACTTGCGGTTCCGCACCTCCACTCCAAACTCCCCATTCCAAACTCCTCACTCCAACCTCCAACCTTCTTGCCAAGCTTACAGCTTGGCCTCCCAGCCGCCGGACATCCAGGGCGGGGAGCAACTGGCTACTGGGTGCAGGTTGCTGGTTGCAGTCATCCAGACAGCTTCGCTGTCAAGACATCAAACAAGCGCGCGCAGCGCGACAAACTCCCACTGTTCCCAGATCCCGGTTCCCTGTTCCCTCGTCAGGGGATGGCAATCCGGCCGGCGGCGTGTTCGGAAAAGCAATAAGGGATGTTGCCAAGCCAGCCTGTCATGCGCACTTCGCCTCAATCCCTCACTGGCGCACGAAGCGTGCGCCGCTACAGTTAACTGTTCACTGAGCACTGATTTCTGTTTACGGGATTGTGCGCAAGTCACGCCATGGCGTGACGCACATCCGTTTGCGGAAACCCGAAACCGGATCCCCGAAACCCGTTGTGCGGCTTGCGCCGCACCTCCTAGCCCCCCGCCTTGCTCGTCTTCTTTGCCCTGCTGACTGGCGCCTTCTTCGCTGCTGCCTTCTGCCTGCTGCCTGCTGCCTTCTTCGCCGCAAGCATCTCCTTCAGGAAGCTGCCCGTATGGCTCGCCTTCACCGCCGCCACTTCCTCAGGCGTGCCCGCAGCCACCAGCTTGCCGCCGCCGCGCCCGCCCTCCGGGCCGATGTCAATCACCCAGTCCGCCGTCTTGATCACGTCCAGGTTGTGCTCGATCACGAGCACCGTGTTGCCACTGTCAACCAGCCTGTCCAGCACCGTCAGCAACTTGCGGATGTCCTCGAAGTGCAGGCCCGTCGTCGGCTCATCCAGCATGTAGAGCGTCTTGCCCGTGCTGCGCTTGGACAGCTCCTTCGCCAGCTTGATGCGCTGGCTCTCACCGCCTGACAGCGTCGGTGCACTCTGCCCGAGCTTGATGTAGTCCAGCCCGACGTCGTGCAGGGTCTCGAGGATGCGCGTGATCTTCGGGAACTTGCCAAAGTGCTCAATCGCCTCCTCGACCGTCATCTCCAGCACGTCGTTGATGTTCTTGCCCTTGAACTCCACCGTCAGGGTCTCGCGGTTGAAGCGCCGCCCGTTGCAGACGTCGCACTCCACGTACACGTCCGACAGGAAGTGCATCTCGATCTTCTTCACGCCGTCGCCCTGGCAGGACTCGCAGCGCCCGCCCTTCACGTTGAAGCTGAAGCGCCCCGGCTTGTAGCCGCGCACGCGGCTCTCCGGCAGCTCGGCGTACAGCGTGCGGATCCCGTCCCAGACCCCGACGTAGGTCGCCGGGTTGCTGCGCGGCGTGCGCCCGATCGGCTTCTGGCTGATCTGGATCACCTTGTCAACGTTCTCCGCGATGCCGCGGATCTCACGGAACTGCCCGGTCTTGCGCACCGTGCCGTTCAGCAGGTTGGCAGTCGCCTTCCAGAGGGTCTCATTCACGAGGCTGGACTTGCCGCTGCCACTCACACCGGTCACGCAGACGAAGCGCCCAAGCGGGATTTCCACGTCGATGTCCTGCAGGTTGTTGGCAGCCGCTCCGAGGATCTCGATGCTCCTGCCGTTGCCAAAGCGCCGCTTCTCGGGGACGGTGATCTCCTCCTTGCCGGCCAGGTAGCGCCCGGTGATGCTCTTGCCGCGCTTTGACAGCGCCGGGCAGTCACCCTGGTCCACGATCCGGCCGCCGTGCACGCCGGCCCGCGGGCCGAAGTCGAGGATCTCATCCGCGCGGCGCATCGTCTCCTCGTCATGCTCGACCACGATCACAGTGTTGCCAAGGTCGCGCAGGAACTCCAGCGTGTCGATAAGCTTCTGGTTGTCACGCTGGTGCAGGCCGATGCTCGGCTCATCCAGCACGTACAGCACACCGGTCAGCCCGCTGCCGATCTGGCTCGCCAGCCGGATACGCTGGCTCTCTCCACCTGAGAGCGTCGGCGCCGAGCGGTTCATTGTCAGGTAGTTCAGGCCGACATTGTTCAGGAAGCTCAGGCGCTCGCTGATCTCCTTCAGCAGCTCACGCGCGATCTGCTTCTGGGTTGCATCAAGCTTGCGCGACACGCCCTTGAACCAGCCGAGCGCGCTTTCGATGTCCATTTCCACCAGTTCGTCAATCTGCTGCCCGGCGACCTTCACCGCCAGGCTCTCCGGCCTGAGGCGCTTGCCACTGCAGGCCTTGCACGGGGTATCTGCGAAGAACTGCGCGTACCAGCGGCGCATGCCCTCGCTCTGGGTCTGCTGGTACAGGCGGCGGATCGAAGTGGCAACGCCCTCAAACTCCCGGCGACGGTTGCGCCAGATCATCTGCCCACCTTCCAGCAGCGCCGTCACCGCGCGCTCGCTGAAATCGCCGAGCGGGGTGTCGATGTCGACGTTGAACGGCGTCAGGTATGTGTTGACATATTCACTGAACACCGGCTTGTGGCCGCTGAACAGGCCCCAGTACTTCACGCCGCCCTCACGGATTGACAGCGAGGGGTCCGGCATGATCAGCGAGCGGTCCAGCTCCAGGCTGGTGCCCAGCCCGCCGCAGTCCGTGCAGGCACCCTGCGGGGAGTTGAAGCTGAACTTCTGCGGCACCAGCTCGCTGAAGGAGATGCCGCAGTCCACGCAGGCGTTGCTTTCCGAGAACAGGATCTCCTGCTCGCTGTCGACATTGAGCACGCGCACCGTGCTGCCACTTTCCTTCAGAGCCAGCTCGACACCCTCCGTCAGGCGCTGGCGGCTCTCCTTGTCAACGCGCATGCGGTCGATCACGATCTCGATGTCATGCTTGCGCTTCTTGTCGAGCTTGATCTCCTCCGACAGGCGGATCACCTCGCCGTTGACACGCACACGGGCGAAGCCGCTCACGCGTGCCGCCTCGAAGACATCCTTGTACTCACCCTTGCGCCCGCTGACGATCGGTGCCAGCAGAAGGATCGCGGCCCCGCCGAACTCCGTGGTGATGTGCTCCACCATCTCATCCACGGTCTGCCGGCCGACCGGCTTGCCGCAGACATGGCAGTGCTGCTGCCCGACACGCGCGAACAGCACGCGCAGGTAGTCGTAGATCTCGGTGACGGTGCCGACGGTGGATCGCGGGTTGTGGCTGGCCGCCTTCTGCTCGATGGCGATCGCCGGTGACAGGCCGATGATGTGGTCCACGTCCGGCTTGTCGAAGTTCTGCAGGAACTGCCGGGCATAGCTGGACAGGCTCTCGAGGTAGCGCCGCTGGCCTTCTGCGTAAATAGTGTCGAAGGCCAGGCTGGACTTGCCCGAACCGGAGGGGCCGGTGAATACCACCAGCTTGCCGCGCGGGATCTTGACGTCAATGTCCTTCAGGTTGTGGACCCGGGCGCCGCGCACATGGATGAAATCAGCTGTCATTGCTTCCTCTCTGCTCTGCCGGAAACTGCGGATATTATACTACACATCCGTATATGTCGCTGAATATCCATGCAAAGCAGCATTCCGGCAGGGTGAAAGGTATACCAGCAGAGTGTGGGTTTTCTGATGTGCGTGACTGGATCAGCTGGTACACGTGGAATGTCCTGTCTTCATTGGGAATGTGTATGAGATCGGTAATTATTCCGTTTGAATGATTGAATTTTTCAGTAAATGAAGATATCCTCTCCCTGTTGAACCCGGATTTAACCTTTATGGTCTCACTGGGTGATGACCAGACCAGGAATGCTTACGCCGGAGGACGGCCATGAGTAAGGATGTGAAGATAAGGGATCTGGTGGTTCTGGGCCTGCTGTCCGACAACCCCCGCTACGGCTACGAGATCAAGATGATCATCGACAACGTGATGAGCCACATTGTCGACATCAGCAGCGGCTCGCTCTACTACAGCCTTAAGAAACTGGAGAACAACGGCTTCGTGCGCGAGACCGGCACCGAGCGTGTCGGCAACCGCCCGGAGCGCAGCGTATACGAGATCACCGACGAGGGCCGCCGCATGCTGCGCCGTGAGCTGCCGAAGGTGATCTTCCCCCAGAGCCGGCCGATCTTCCCCGTCAACCTCGGCCTGTACTTCTTCGATGCCATCTCCGAGAAGGAGCAGTGCCGCCGCTTCCTGATCAAGGAAGCCTACCTGAAGCGCATCCTCGAATACCACCGCGAGATTGACGAGCAGACCCGTGAGAACACCCCGCTGCGCCACCAGTTCATCATGCGCCACACCATCATGCTGATCGAGATGGAGATCGCCTTCTGCGAGGATGTGCTGTCCAGCCTGGTGGACCGCAAGCTCTACGAACTGGACGAGCGCGACCTTGAGGAGATCGACGACGAGTACGAGAACCTCAAGAAGACCATCCATGCCGACCAGGCCATCATCGAAAGCGAGCGCGACCGGGCCGCCAGCCAGAACTAAAAGCCGATGATCAACTGGCGTGAACTGGATGCGGAGGAAGTACGCAGCTGTGTGCAGCTTGGCCTGCAAGGCGATGAGCGCTACATGCCGACAGGCTTCCTCGACACCCACCAGTGGCTGGCCCTCACCGGCATCCGCGGCATCTGCCTCGATGGCGGCTTCGAGCGGGCACAGTACCGCCTGGCCCATCCGGAGGACTCCCCCGCCCCGTTGCACTTCGCCAGCATCGACCCGGCCAGCCTGCCGGGCAATGCGCGCACCGTGAATGGCCTGCGCACCATGCTGCGCAGCAGCTCCCTGCCGGATTCAGCCATTGGCGACATCTACCTGGACGACCGCTTCAGCCTCGCGCTCAGCTCGCAGGTCTTCCTTGACGACGCAGGCATTGAAGCGGACTATGCTGCCACCCCGCCAGCCCTGTCCCTGCCGGAGGAACGGTTGACCGCCGCCTCACTGCGTGCGGACGCCGTTGTCAGTGCGGCATTCAGGGTCAGTCGCGCTGAGGCGCAGAAGGCGATCCAGTATGGCTTCGTGTTCAGTGATTACGTGGTGATCGGCAAGCGCACCACCGATTTGCAGGCCGGCCAGCGCCTGGTCTACCGCACGAAGGGCAGCCTGGACATCGTTGACAGCGGCTTCAACCCGCGCAGCGGGCGCAGCTGGCTCCTGATCCGCCGCCTGACGGCCTGATTACAGGAAGCCAAATGGCCTGGCAACGGCCTCGGTCGCTTCCAGCTCACGGGGCACGACCCGGTTGCGTCCGCCTTCCTTGGCTTCGTACAGCGCCTCATCCGCCAGCTTCATCAGCTCATCCGCCGTTGTCACCGCCTGCGCTGGCACCGACAGCATGCCGATCGAGATCGTGACCGGAATGCGTTTGCCGACCCAGTTGATGTCCGTCTCCTCTATGGTGGCACGGACACGCTCGGCGATCATCACGCCATCCTCATATCCGGCGTCCGGCAGCAGGATCACGAACTCCTCACCACCGATCCGGCCGAACACGTCACTCTTGCGCTTGGTCTGGTCCACCAGCTGCGCGAAGGAGCGCAGGATGAAGTCCCCGGCGAGGTGGCCATGGGTGTCATTGATCGACTTGAAGTGGTCGATGTCCATGTACAGCATGCAGTAGGGCGATTCGTTACGGCGGGCGCGCGCCATTTCCTCGGCGACACGGATGAAGAACATGCGGCGGTTGTAGATCCCGGTCAGCACATCCGTACTCGCCAGGTGGTCCAGCTCCTGCATGCGTTCCTTCAGCTCATCCTGCAGCATCTTCACCCGCACCATCGAGGACAGCGTCGCCAGCAGCTCCACGTCGTCATAGGGCTTGCGGTGCAGGAACATCCCGCCGTAGTACTGCGCCTCCATCAGGGTCGGGTAGTCGAAGTCATCCGAGGTCGTGAAGGCCAGCGGCAGGTCCTTGTACTTCTCCATCGACTTGATGTGCTGGGCGATCTGGAAGCCGTTGAGCGGATCGTCGATTGTGATCACCGCGGCGTCGATGCCCTTCTCCTCGAGCAGGCGCACGGCCTCTTCCTGGGTGGTGGCACAGAAGGTCTCATAGTTGAACAGGCTGACCAGCTCCGCCAGCAGGCAGTTGTGGTCCATATTGTCATCTACAACCAGTATCTGAGCCGCGCCTTCGGTCATCAGGGGGATTATCGGCAGGGTTATGTTAGAATTCAGCCGTGCTGACACCCAAGGCGGGCATTGACCCAGAATTCTTCCAATGCCTCAGGAAGCATGACCCGCTTGATCCACAGGTCAGCCTTGCAATCATCTTCTCCCGCATCACCCTCGACCTCTGCAACCGCATCCTCACCGCGCGCAGTGCCGCCCGGCGTGAGATCCCGCAGCAGCTGGACGGATTGCAGCTGGCCTTCTTCAATGAATACGCCCAGCACGGTGCCGAGGCCTTTGCCTCCGGTGCATCCGCCCTGTCCGCCGCAGCACTCGACAGCGAAATGGCCACGATGCTGGCCGACACCGCCCACTGGCTGGCAGGCCTGCTGAACCTTAACGCGCTTGAGGACAGCTCCTACCAGGTCTGGCTCAGCGATGACCCGCAGGCCCGTATCAGCCTCTACGGCAAACCGGCCCCCGTCGCCCCGCCGGACTTCATCCGGCTGGAAAAGCGGCATCCGGCACTCGACTGGATCGAGGCCAATGCCCACCGCCCGGCCCAGGTGATGGGGCATTACGACGTACACGGCATCTCGATGCTGGCCCTCACCCGCCGCTTCCTTACGTCACACGGCATGCCACAGGTGGACTGTACATTCAACTTCGAATCCACCGGCGACATCAGCAAGCTGTGGAAGCGTGTCGTGCCGCGCGCGATTGCCAGCGAAGAGGACTACGGCACGGTTGTGATGGTGGACTGCAGTGTGCACTCCCGCCGCCCGGAGTACACCCAGAAGGCGATCAGCCGGCTGGACTCCAGCGAGGACAGCATGATGTTCCTCGTGGACCACCACTCCGACACCCTGCTGCAGGCCCCGGACCTCTTCCATCCCCGCCTGCGCGTCGTGCTGACTGACATCCTCTCCTGCGGCCTGACGGACCGCTGGGGCCGGCATGAGCTGGACCTGATGTACCTCGGCGCTCTCGGCGACAAGGTTCCCGAGGTGTCGGTCTCCCGCCCGCCGGCTGAGCATCCCGAGCTGTACAGCGCCAATGAACAGTTCCACGCCTGGATGATCAACTACAGCCCGACCCCGAAGGAAATGAAGGACCGCCATATCCAGCCCCTGCAGAAGCTGTGGGAGGCGCTGGCGGATGGCGCGGCGGTCAGCCCGGACTCCAGCACGAAGATCCTCGGGCAGAGCCTTGATACCGCCGCAGAGTTCGAGCCTGAGTGCAGCCCGGTGGGCGAGATCCTGCTGATGACCACGAAGCTGCCCAGTGTCGGGCGCACCTGGTACGGCCTGCTGGAGCAGCTGATGCAGCGCCATGAGCGCAGCTATGCGCTTGCCCTGCGCGTGCTCGGTGACAACCGTGCCAACCTGCTGCTCCTGACCCACTGGACGGCGATCCACCGCGCCCCGGTGCGCATGTTCATCCCGGAGCGCTACCAGGGCAACTGCATCGGCCATCCGGGAGCGGTCTGGGTGGACCTTGAGCGCCAGCAGGCAACGGACTTCATCCGCTCCACGGTGGACGCACTCAACCAGTTCTATGGCGTGGAAGCTGACATCGGCAAAGCGCTTTCCGAACTGCAGGGCAATGTGCTGTACCCGCAGGAGGAGTGTCGGTCTTAGACCGACAAGGCCCTGTAACTCTAAGAGCTACACTCCCCATTTGCCGCTTCCCCCGTTGCGGGATATCATCACCATGTCATATCGGGGCAAGTTCCGGGAACATATCCGGGGGCCCCGCCGTCTTGGTGCACTATGCATGACCGGCTGAGACCGGTCCGCCAACAGATGCAGTTTGGAGGAAGAGCATTGAAACATATCGCGGCCCTTGGGCTGACCCTATTGTTACTGGCAACACAATCCGCTTTCGCCGGCAGCGCCGGTGATGTGGAGGATGTCTACCTCACCGTCTACAACGGCAACCTCTCGCTGATCCGCGAGCTGCGCAGCTTCGAGCTGTCACAGGGCAGCCAGGCGCTGGTGCTTGACGACGTCTCCGGCCAGCTCAACCCGGCCACCGTGCACCTCTCCTTTCCCGAGGGCGTGGACTTCGAGTTGCTGGAGCAGAACTTCGACTACGACCTGGTGAACACCGCGAAGATGCTTGAGCGCTTCATCGGGCGCGAGATCACGCTGCACAATGACTACGACGGCACGCGCATGCTGGTCACGCTGTTGTCAACCAGCGGCGGCACCGTGGTGCGCGATTCCGCCGGCCAGATCCTGCTCAACCCGCCGGGCCGCATCATCCTGCCGGCCGGCAGCGCTGATGAACTGCTGCTCAGGCCGACCCTGTCCTGGCTGCTCTGGAGCCAGCAGGCCGGCCGCCAGCGCGGCGAGATCAGCTACCTCTCCGGCGGGCTGGACTGGAACGCTGACTACGTGCTTATGCTCAATGCCGACGATACTGCAAGCGACCTGGAGGGCTGGGTCACGCTGACCAACAACAGCGGCACGACCTACAAGGACGCCCACCTGAAACTGGTGGCCGGAGATGTCAACCGCGTGCGCGAAGAGCTTGGATATGCACTAAATGATTTGGCTGGCACGGTAGCACAAAATGGAATGGGTGGCGGCGGCGGTTTCCAGGAGGAATCCTTCTTCGAGTACCACCTCTACGACCTCGATCGCCCCACCACCATCAGGAACAGCCAACAGAAGCAGATCGGCCTGCTGACCGCCAATGATTTCCCTGTCAACAAGAAGTTCCTGTTCAACGGGCAGTACGGTGGCGACGTGCGTGTCGCCGTCGAATTCACCAACAGTGAGGAGGAGGGGCTCGGCATGCCACTGCCGGCCGGCGTCGTGCGCGTGTTCAAGGCTGACAGCAAGGGCCAGGCCCAGTTCGTCGGTGAGGACCGGATTGACCATACCCCGCGCGATGAGGACCTCTCAATCTACATCGGCAACGCCTTCGACATCGTCGGCGAGGCCACCCAGCTGGACTACACCGACATCGGCCAGGGCTATACCCAGAGCTATAAGGTCGTGCTGAAGAACCACAAGGAAGGCGAGGACGTGGTCGTCACCGTGCGGGCGGACATCGGCGGCGACTGGCAGATGGACAGGAGCAGCCTGCCCTGGCAGAAGAAGGATGCGACCACCGCGGAATGGGAAGTGCCCGTTCCCGCGGATGGTGAAACTGAACTGACCTACACCTACCGTGTGGTCTGGAGGTAAGAATGGCGATCAGGTTACTGGCAATCACGCTGCTGGCATCATGCATGCTGGCGATTTCCGCGAACTGGAGCACCGCGATGGCTAAGGACGCAGGCAAGGTCGAGGACCTCTACATCACGATCTACAACGGGGACCTCGCGCTCGTCAAGGAGAAGCGCAGCTTCAGCCTGCGCGAGGGACGGCAGGGCTTCACGCTTGACAACGTCAGCGGACGGCTCAACCCCTCCACCGTGCACCTCTCCTTCCCGGAGGGCGTGGATTTCGAGCTGCTGGAGCAGAACTTCGACTACGACCTCGTCAGCATGGACAAGATGCTGGAGAAGTTCATCGGCCGCCCGATTTCACTCGTGACAACGAACGATGACGGCACGGAAAGTTCGCAGCAGGTGACCCTGCTGTCAACCTCCGGCGGCCGCGTGATGAAGGACTCCGAGGGTCAGATCCTGCTCAACCCGCCGGGCCGCGTCGTGCTGCCTGCCGGCTCAGCCGATGAGCTGCTGCTGCGCCCTACCCTGTCCTGGGACCTCTGGAGCGGCCAGTCCGGCAGCCAGACCGGTGAGATCAGCTACCTCTCCGGCGGGCTGGACTGGAAGGCTGACTACGTCGTGATGCTCAACGCTGACGACACCGCCGCTGACATCGAGGGCTGGGTCACTCTCACCAACAACAGCGGCACCACCTTCGAGAATGCCACTCTCAAGCTCGTGGCCGGCGATGTCAACCGCGTGCGGGACGAACTGCGCCGCAACATGCCGATGCCGGCCGCGGCCCCGATGATGAGTGAAGCCAAGCCCGGCGGTTTCCAGGAGGAAAGCTTCTTCGAGTACCACCTCTACGACCTGCAGCGCCCGACCACCGTACGCAACAACCAGCAGAAGCAGATCGGCCTGCTGACCGCCACGAGCGTCGGCACGAAGAAGCTGTTCATCTTCGACGGCCACTACGGCGGTGATGTCAGCGTCAAGGTGCAGTTCGAGAACAGCGAGGAGAACAACATGGGCATGCCGCTGCCGAAGGGCGTGGTCCGTGTGTTCAAGGCCGACAGCAAGGGCCAGGCCCAGTTCGTCGGCGAGGACCGCATCGACCATACCCCCAAGGATGAGGACGTGCGCCTGACGATTGGCAACGCCTTCGACATCAAGGGCGAGACGGTGCGCAAGGACTACCAGGACATCGGCAAGGGCTTCACCGAAAGCTGGGAGATCACGCTCAAGAACCACAAGGAAAGCGAGGACGTGGTCGTCACGGTGCCCTTCCGCATCGGCGGCGACTGGAGCATCATGCAGTCTTCGATCGACTACGTGAAGAAGGATGCCAACACGGCGGAATTCAGCGTGCCCGTCCCGGCGGATGGCGAGACCAAGTTCACATTCCAGTACCGTGTGGTGTGGAGGTAGGCAATGAAGCGAAGCATGGCAACACTGCTGCTGGCCTGCTGCATGCTGGCATTTTGCGCGGCACCGCGTCCGGCAATAGCAAAAGAGGCAGGCGATGTGTCCGAGCTGTACATCACGATCTACAACGGCGACCTGGCGCTCGTGAAGGAGAAGCGCAGCTTCAACCTTGCCAGCGGCCGCCAGCAGTTCATCCTTGACAATGTCAGCGGGCGGCTTAACCCCTCCACCGTGCATCTCTCCTTCCCGGAAGGTGTCGACTTCGAGCTGCTGGAACAGAATTTCGACTACGACCTCGTCAACATGGACAAGATGCTCGAGAAGTTCATCGGCCGCGAGCTGACGCTCGTTGACGACTACCAGAAGACCGAACAGCGTGTCACCCTGCTGTCAACCTCCGGCGGCCGTGTGGTGAAGGACTCGCGCGGACAGATCCTGCTCAACCCGCCGGGCCGCATCGTGCTGCCCTCCGGCAGTGCTGACGAGCTGCTGCTGCGCCCGACCCTGTCATGGGACCTGTGGGCTGGCAAAGCCGGTACGCATACCGGCGAGATCAGCTACCTCTCCGGCGGGCTGGACTGGAAGGCGGACTACGTGGTGATGCTGGCTGCTGACGACGCCTCCGCAGACATTGAAGGCTGGGTCACGCTCACCAACAACTCCGGCACCACCTTCGAGAATGCCAACCTGAAGCTCGTGGCCGGGGATGTCAACCGCGCACCGGAATACGATGGCTACGCAGATGACATGTACATGATGGCCGACGCAGAAATGGCGCAGGAGGCTCCGGGTGGCTTCGCCGAGGAATCCTTCTTCGAGTACCACCTCTACGACCTGCAGCGTCCGACCACCGTGCGCAACAACCAGCAGAAGCAGATCGGCCTGCTGACCGCCAGCAGCATCAGCACGAAGAAGCTGTTCGTGTTCGACGGACGCAACGGCGGGGATGTCAGCGTGAAGGTGCAGTTCGAGAACAGCGAGGAGAACAACATGGGCATGCCGCTGCCGAAGGGCGTCGTCCGGGTGTTCAAGGCTGACAGCCGCGGCCAGGCCCAGTTCGTCGGCGAGGACCGCATCGACCACACCCCGCGCGATGAGGATGTGCGCCTGACGATCGGCAACGCCTTCGACATCAAGGGCGAGACCGTCAGGAAGGACTACAAGGACATCGGCCGCGGCTATACCGAGACCTGGGAGATTACGCTGAAGAACCACAAGGAGAGCGAGGACGTGACGGTGACCGTCCCATTCAACATCTGGGGCGACTGGAGCATCTTCTCCTCCACCACCGATTACGTGAAGAAGGACGCCAACACCGCCGAGTTCAAGGTGGATGTGCCCGCTGACGGTGAGACCAGCTTCACCTTCCAGTACCGCGTGGACTGGCGCTAGGCATGGCTGGCCAGACTGCCTTCGTTGATAACGACTTCTGCTTCGCCTGCGGGGCGCTCAACCCCGCCGGCCTGCAGCTGGTGTTCGAGCGCGACGGCGATGTGCTCTTCACCCGCTTCCGCCCCAGCCAGCTCCACCAGGGCTGGCGCGATGTGCTGCACGGCGGGGTGCAGGCCACGGTGTTCGACGACCTGATGAGCAACTGCATGTTCCGTATCCACGGCCTCGGCGTGGTGACCGCGGAACTGACCACCCGCTTCCGCTCACCGGTGCCACTGGACCGGGAACTGGAGTTCCGCGCCTGGCTGAGCGGCGGCAAGCGTCCGCTGTGGGAGCTTAGCGCGGAGTGCCGGATCCACGGAGAAAGCGGCGGCCGGCCGCTGTCCACGGCGAAGGGGCGCTTCATGGAGACGCCGACGGAGGGGCGCTGAGCAAGTTGCGGGTTTTTAATTATGGGGCGGCCCGCCGATTAGGTATGTGACCAAAGCCAGGAGTTTCCGATGTACAGACTTGCTCTGCCGGTCCTGCTGCTGATCCTTGCACTGGCCGGCTGTGGTTCCGGGGATTCCGAGATCATCTCGGACAACCTCGTTGAGAAGGTGTTCAACAACGGCGAGGCCGCGCGCCTCGAACTGGCCAGTGGCGCGTACGTGGACTTCCCGAGCGGCACCTTCGCCGACCGCCAGGTGGTGAGCATCTCCGACCTGCTCAGCGGTTCGGACAACGTGGCCACCACCTTCCCGACCACCACGAAATCCATCAATGACCGGATCGGCGCGCTGATCATCAACAGCCCGGTGGATGCCCTGTTCGAGCGGGACATCACCGTGCGCATGAAGCTGGACAGCGCCCAGACCCCCGGCACCGAGTTCGTGCTTTACATCCACGACTCCGACCTGGGCAGCCGCACCGAGACCTACGACAACAACTACGTCACCTGGTACCGCTACGGCAGCTACATCGCCACCGTGGACAGCACCGGGATCTACGCCACCTTCACGCTGGACACCGACGGCAACCGTGGCTTCATCGGCACGCTGGCCGTGTTCCGCAACCACACGCTCTCAGACATGGGCAGCGCAGCCACCACCACTGTCAGCGGCCGCGTGCTGGACAAGAACGGATCCGGCGTCAGTACCGATGTGGAGCTGAGCTACCTCGTGGGCGAGGAGCGCTACCCGGTACGCCTGCTGAACGGAACTATCCCGAGCGGCGGCAGTGTGGCCAGCGTGGTTTTCAGCGACGCCAGCGGAAACTTCAGCATGCAGGTGCCGGACTTCTACATCAGCCAGATCTTCAACGTGAGCTTTGCGGTGCATGACAGCAACCGCAGCGAGCAGGATGAGTTCGTGGTGAACCTGCCCTATCCGATCCGTGAGGATGAGGTGAACAACCTCGTTATCCGCTACGGTGAAAACAACATTGTTTCTGAGCCTGTCGGAACGATCTGATCACTCAGGCGTTAACAGGGTTTAAGTCCGAGGCGGGGTCTGCTCAGGCCCCGCCTTTTTAGTTAACAGTGGACAGTGGTCAGAAGTCAGACCTTGAATTTGCCTTTCTGACCACTGACTACTGACCACTGAGTACTGATTCATGTATAATCTCAGTCCCCTTTGCCTGCGGGAGTGGTGGAATGGCAGACACGCAAGATTAAGGATCTTGTGAGCGAGAGCTCGTGGGGGTTCGAGTCCCCCCTTCCGCAGATTTCAGATTTCCCTCATTCATGTCTGCCATCCGTTGCTGCAGCTCCAGGACGATGCAAATCCTCCAGCTCACCATCCCTTCCCGGAAACTATTCACTATTGCATATTTTCACGAATTATTTGTCATTACCTTGACTTTGTATTTGTATTCAGGTAAACATATGTATCGTGACTCCAAGGGGAGGAAGGAAGGATATGGCAGTAATGACTGAAGTGGCCGAAATGAACGGCCGTGATTCACAGGTCAGGCCTGAGGACTGGCTGCTCCTGTGGTGCATGGAGCACACGGATGCGGACGAGGACAGCATCCGCCGGGCCAGTGGCCGGTCCGCTGCGGAGCTGGATGAACTGCGCAGCTCCAACCCGGAAACACTCACTGAGATCCGTGGCCTGCATCGCATGGGGGCGCTGCTCAGCATCAGCATGCTGTTCGAGCTGCTGCGCCAGCGCCTGGCGGCGATGCTTGCCGTGGCAACGAAACCGGCGGAATTGCGCAGCCTGCTTGGTTCACTGCGCCAGCTGCCTGGTGCAAGGGAGCTACTCAGGCCGGCACCTTCTGCGACAGGGCAAGTGGGACCAATGGCCGCGGAGCTGGCACAGGTGGAACAGCTCATCGGCGCGGACAGCTCGCTGTCACGCCAGCAGCTGCGTGCGCTTGAGCGCCGCATGCGCAAGGCACTGGGAAAGTAGGGCAAGGCCACCATGCCTTGCCAAGGATGGCTAATGCCATCCGCTTATTACGGAAAGGATTCAGGGTAGCGGTGGCGCCAGCGCAGCGGCAGACCGACGAGTGCTTGCACGAGGAGGCAAATCAAAATGGGTCCTGCAGGATTCGAACCCGCGACCAAGAGATTATGAGTCTCCTGCTCTAACCGCTGAGCTAAGGACCCGTGGGGATGAAGAGTTTACTGTGCAGTGCGGGAGTGGTCAATCCGGATTGACTAGCCGCTGCCGGCCTCGGTTCCGCCTTCCACCTGCGTCTCACCCTCAGGCAGCACCGGAGTGTCCGTGCGGCGCTTCTCCTCAAGCACCTGGGTCGGCGCCTGCTCTAGTATCTGCGGGAAGGGGATGCTGACCGGGAAGTAGCCATACTCACCGACTTCCGCATCGCTGCCGAGGTAGAGGTACCAGCGGCTTCCGGCCTTGACCCAGCGCAGCGGCTCCATGCTCTCGAAGGCGAAGCCGAGACTCGGCGGCACATCGGTCATCGCAAAGTTGCCTTCGAGGTTGGCCACCACATCCTCGGCCTTGACCTTCTCGATGCGGTTGTTGGAGGAGCGCGCCGGGGCATTTCCCGCGTTCAGCGCATCCAGGTTATCCTTCGTGAAACTGTTGCGGTAGGCCGGGCTGAGGAAGCTCGAATAGTCGCGCCCCTGCAGGTTACCCACGCTGAAGTTGTAGTATTCAGCCGCGGTCTTCTGCAGTCCGGCGGTTGCCCGGCTGCTGACCACCGAGCGGTTGCAGCCCGCGAGCATCAGCAGCGCGGCCAGCGCAAGCAGGGTCATGAACTTATGCGGCTTCACGTATTGATTATAGCCCTGAGGGGGTAATGTAAAACGGTGATCGCAGACAGGCCCGCTGTGGATACCCCCACCCTGACCTGTCCGCGTGCTTCCGGGCCGTGGATTGACCCGGATTTGAACCGCAGCCGACAGGACAGCAGTTATATAACTAGTCATAGCGCAGCGAGATAGCCGCTGGACAGTTATTCACATTTGCTATACTACGGCTCGAGAGTCGTTTCGGCTCCGGGTTGAATCCGAGGGATATTGGTTGATGAACAGAATTCCGGCCACGGAAAGCAGCATCCACGCTGATACGGCAATGCTTGCACCCGTCGGCGCGTACACATATGTGAAGCGTGCGCTGGACCTGCTGGGCAGCCTGTTCTTCCTGCTGCTGTTCGCCCCTCTGTTCTGCCTGATCGCAATCATCGTCAAGCTGGAAAGCCCCGGCCCGGTGTTCTTCCTGCAGAAGCGCCTCGGCCGCCATGGCCGCCAGTTCGGCCTCTACAAGTTCCGCACGATCCAGCGTGAGCCGACCCCCGGTGACGAGACCGGCTCGCACATGGCGATCTCCGGCAAGGATGCCGACATCACCCGCATCGGACGCTTCCTGCGCAACAGTGGCCTGAATGAGCTGCCGCAGCTGATCAACATCTTCCGCGGTGAAATGAGCTTCGTCGGCCCGCGCCCAGCCGTGCTGCACCACGAGCAGTACTACACCGACTGGCACCGCAAGCGCCTGGCCGTGCTGCCTGGCGTGACCGGCCTGGCGCAGATCTGCGGCCGCAATGTGATCCCCTGGGGCTGGCGCGTGGCGCTGGACCGCTATTACGTGGACCACATGGGCTTCGGCAACGATGCGCTGATCTTCCTGAAGACCTTCCCCGTGGTGCTTGGCCATGTCGGCACTGAAGGCGCGGAGGACCTCTACTTCGACTTCACCCCGCCCGAAGAGTCGATGTTCGCTGAGAATCTCGAGAAGGACGGCATCTGGCGCACCTTCTTCCGCTACAGCTCTGAGGACGGCAAGTCCGAGATGGTGGAGGACAAGCTCCCCGCCGAACAGAAGCAGACAGCCTGACCAGCCGGATTGATTTGCGCATTTCCCTGGCTGCAATTGCGATTGCCAGTGTTGCTTGATATGCTGGATACGGACCCTGGAATAACCTGCGCCTGATAGGTGTGACCCGATGCCAATAAACCCGTTGCGCTTTGCTCCTGCAGTCCTGCTGGGCCTGGCCGCATTCTTCCTTTCAGCCTGCGCTGGTTCTAGCTCCCCCCAGCAATCAACCACTGTTCCCGCGTCCGGCGGCATTTCGGAGCTTCCCGGGAATGTCAGCCTGCCCTTCCCCTCTGATGAAGGCACAGAGCGTTCAGCCAGGGCGCTTGGCCAGCAGCTGGTACTCGGCAAGGACTACTTCCGCAAGTCCGCGGATGCGCAGGTGGCGCTCAACGCAATCCAGCTCAGCCCGGCGGGAGCCGCCAACAGCTGGGCGATGTTTCGCTTCGAGGGCCTGACGGACTCCGATGTGCTGCAGCAGCTTGATGTCAGCTTCGACATGCTGCCCAAGGACTACTACCTGGCCTTCGCCGACTTTGACAGCGGCCGCTGGCGCTGCGGACTGCGTGGCAGTGCCAATGGCGGCAGTGCGGACACTGACATACTTACCTGGCCGAAGGCCTACCGCACCGTCTCTCCCGCTGGCAATGCTTACATAGCAGTAATCAACGGCGGGACCACGCTGGCAACGCTCAACAGCGTGATCCTGAGCATTGACTTCAGCAACATCGGCCCGCTGGCCGACCTGCAGGCCAGTAGCATCCGTGGCAACGCCAGCCTGACGGTGGACTTCGACGCATCGGCCAGCGTCGACCAGGACGGCATGGGCCAGATCGCCCTGTTTGAATGGGACTGGGACGGCGACGGCAGCTATGACGAATCAGGCAGTGAAGCGCTGGTGCAGCATATCTTCACGGAACCGGGTGTGTACGAAGTCGGCCTGCGCGTGACCGATGACAACGACGGCCTGACTGACACGGATGCGCAGGTGATCCGCGTGCTCGGCTGGCACCACAGCATCGGCACGGATGAAGGAGAAGTCTCCACCAGTGTTAACACTGTCGGCAACCAGGTGGTGGGCGTCGGCTACGGCATCCCCGCGCAGGGCATCCAGTTTGATGCCAACCTGTTCTGTTTCAGTGAACTTGGCGAAGCGCGCTGGTTCCGCAACTGGGGCGACCCCGACAGCCTCGACCAGTTCTACGACATTGCCGGCATGCCGGATGACGGCTTCGTGGCCGTCGGCCTGAGCTACGGCTTCAACGCACAGAACGGCGCTGTCACAATCGTGCGCTTTGACCGCAACGGTTATCCCCTCTGGCAGAAGCTGTGGGATTCCAGTGGCAATGAGTATGCCAGCGGTGTGGTGGCGGACACGAGCGGGAACATCTATGTCTCCGGTTCATCCTTCGGCTTCCGCGCTGACAGCGAGCAGGATGCGATCCTGCTGAAGCTCAGTGCGGATGGTGACCTGCTCTGGCAGTACCGCTATACCGACACTGAAACCACGAATCCGACCGGGATATGCTTCTCCGGCAATGACAGCGTCCTGCTGAGCACCTGGGCGGATTCCTACACCAAGACCCGCTCCGTCGGCCTGCTGGAAGTCAACTACGACGGGCAGCTGATAGACCAGAAAGTGATCGAAGTGGACGGCATCGCTCATTCCACGGACATCGTCGTGGACCGCACGGGGATTATCTACATCAGTGCCTACCACAACAACTTCCAGGACCTCGGCGTTTACTGCATGCTGGTCAAGCTGAATGCCAGCAAGGCCGTTACCTACGTCTCGCGCTGGGGCCATGAGGATGAGGCCCAGGCCTGGTCCCTCTATCTACGCTACCCTGCCCTGCTGGGCAGTCCCGACGTAATGGTGCTCGGGAACAGCAAGGCCGGTTCCACCTACCACCCGCTGCTGACCCGCCTGAACCCGAACGGCACCCTCGATGAGGCATTCTCCTGGTTCAGCCCGAACGGTTACTACACAGGCACAATCGGCTTCGGCCCACTCGGTGGAATCGTGCTGGCCGGTTCCGCCTACAACAACAACATCACCTATACGGGCATTACGCCGATAATCTCCTTCATTCCCAGTACGACTCCCGCAGGAACATGCACAGGCCATGCGGTGAGTGGAATCTTCTCCGACATCAGCGGCGAACTGACGGATGTGCCGGCGGAACTCGATCAGGAACGCGATGACAACAATCAGGACTGCTTCGTGGGAGCCTACTTCCCGGATGATCTGTAATCCGGAGCCGCGTTGCGTAGTCACGCAGTGACGAAGCTGCGCAGGCTCTCCTTAGCAATGAGTAGGGAGCAATGAGCAATGAGCCAAACTCAGCCTGAGGTTATCTCGCAGCCAGCCTGACTCATTGCTCACTCTTCATTGCTCATTGCTGGCAGTCCGGGAAGGAGCTGCCCGCTTTAGCGGCAGTAGGCGCAGCGTTAGGAGTCACACTGAAATGATTAATCTGATTATGATTCTTGCAGTTCAATGGTTCATCTTCAGTCAGAGCAGCACACATATCGAAAGCAATGACCGAGTTTTTCCTGTGTCAGGAGTCGATGTAAACTCTCAGACATTGAACTTATCAAACTATCATTCTGGTATTTTCACAGAAGAGTTCACCTACTCGAATGTAAGAGTTCTTGATAGAAATATTGATGGCTTTCATGCAGTCTTGTCGGACGGAGCAAAATCCTCCAAGCTATTTTTTGTTGGAGACTCTGTTTTGAAGTTTGATATTTCACCCTATTATTTTGAAAATTTTATAACGGCCCGCAGAACGAGTGATTATTGGGAGTTTTGGGTTATCAAACACGGAGAGTTATGCTTTGCAGATTATGATGACGAACAGATTTCAGCAGATCCAACGATTATAATGAATGTGGATGTTTCAAATCATAACTACATAATACTTACAGATGATGACAATCTGTATATACTTGATTCTTCTGGCCTTACAAATATCGACTGTAGGAGCAAGATGATACTGTGGTCTATCAAGACACCAGAGATAGACAATATTTCAAATTCATTTCTATATTCATGGGATGGTAATGTTTGCATTGCCTATAATGGTGGTGTGCTATGTTTCAATCCGATAAGCGGCAAGAAAACCAAATCCATAGAGTGGAGCATGCCAATTGATGAGACTGTCAGAAGATTTGAAATAGAAGACTCTTTGGATTTGAGTGAACTACATGGTAAAAGTTCATATTTGAATATACAGAATATTGTAAACACCCGAACTAGTACTTATATCATGCTACCAATGTGTATAATCAATGATGGTTCACCTGAATGTACCTATTTTAGAATCCTTGCAAGCTATTGTTACGAGAGTGATCGCTGGCTATATGTAACAGGGACTCCAGATTTTCAAATTTACAGTAGCGCTGTTCTGGGAGATGATGCCCATGCTGTACTAGTGTATAGTGATCAAAGAATTAAACTACAGAGAAGAGAGCACACTATATATTCAGTCGGAGATCGATTTGCAGCAATCATCGTGAATGATCTGAGCAAATCACAAATCGAAAGAAGGATCGATGTTTATGACAATCTTCATGGCACTTTTGCTACATTTGATGTAGGAGACGCAATACCAGTTTTTCTGCATTGTACTAATGATGGAACCATTGTGTTTGATCTCGAAAACAACATATATTGGATAGATGATGTCAGTGGAACTCCATCATTGCGCTAAAGTTAGACAATATAATGACTAATCAAAAGAAGTCTTCTGTAGCTACAGTACCCTACATGCTATGCGTTATCGTAGTGTCCGTTTCTGTTGCTCTCATTTCATCATGTGATAAATCGAACAAGCATTCAACAAAATCACCAACCATATCCAGTACTGACGCGCAGCTACCCGCCGACTGGCCTATAAATGAGCTGAAACTTCCAGAGAATGTTAATTGGAGTGAATTACCACCTCATATTAGATTTGCCGGTAACAAATATCATTACTTCAATGACATCTCAAATGCCAGTGAAGAGAATTGGGTAGTAGGATTCAATCGTTCTGGGCTCTACTGGGAAGAAGTATCAGAGTTGGCAAAGACTTCCTTGCTTGATTCAGGTTTCATTCTTGATCCCAACCCGACTTATCCAAATGATAAACAGATGAATGAATATATCAGCGCTGATGGAAAAACCAGTGTACGGGTTTACTTCAGCCATTTTGAAGCTTCAAAAATGGATACCATTAACAATAGTGCTGATACGTTTATTTATTTCATTCATATTGATAAGCAATAAATCCCGGATTTCATCTCGTAATTGAACAAGTTCTTGGAAGCATACTGAGAAGTCTCCACCGAGCAGGCTCTGTCACAGAGCTTGCGAAGCTGCGCTTCGCAGCTTCCGGAGCCGCGTTGCGGAGTCAGGCAGTGACGAAGCTGCGCAGGCTCTCGTAAGCAATGAGTGCAGAGTGTTGAGCAATGAGCCAAACTCAGGACGAGGTCATCTCAAATCCAGTCAGGCTCATTGCTCACTCTTTATTGCTCATTGCTGGCTGGAATGGATCTGCTTGCACACATCCAACAAAGCTTACGAAGCTGCGCTTCGCAGCTCCGATCCCCACCCCTTTAACCTGATCCGGCTCCCGATGGGATAATAGAAGCTGGCGTGGGCCCAAGCCCCGCCGGGGTATGCATGTCAGTAGTTGAGAAGAAGAAAGCCGGGGTCAAGATCCCCATCCGCATCGTCACCGCCGCCGCACTGTTCGACGGCCACGATGCGTCGATCAACATCATGCGCCGCATCCTGCAGGCCAGCGGTGTCGAGGTGATCCACCTCGGGCACAACCGCAGCGTGGAGGAGATCGTGAACGCCGCGATCCAGGAGGATGCGCAGGGCATCGCCGTCACGAGCTACCAGGGCGGGCACATGGAGTTCTTCACCTACATGCGCCAGATGTTGGATGAGCGTGGCGCTGGCCACATCCGCATCTTCGGCGGCGGCGGCGGCGTGATCGTGCCGCGTGAGATCGAGGAGCTGCACAAGGCCGGCATCGACCGCATCTTCTCCCCCGACGACGGGCGCAAGCTCGGCCTGCAGGGCATGATCGACCTCGTGATCGCCGGCTGCAACTACGACCCGCTGGAGCAGGACCTGAAGGTGAACGGCAGCTCGCTTCCGCTGGCGCGCAACATCACCATCGCCGAGCGTGGCGACGAAAGCCACAGCTTCTACGAAATTGGCGACGGCTCCGACAGGACCATCCCGGTGATCGGCCTGACGGGCACCGGTGGTGCCGGCAAGAGCAGCCTGACCGACGAGCTGGTGCGCCGCTTCATCAACGACTTCCACGACAAGCGCATCGCCGTGATCTGCGTCGACCCGACCAAGCGCCGCACCGGTGGTGCGCTGCTGGGCGACCGCATCCGCTTCAATACGCTGAAGAACAACCGCGTCTACCTGCGCTCGCTGGCAACGCGTGACAGCAACAGCGAAATCAGTGAGCAGGTCGGCCCCGTGATCGACACCGTCAGGCGTGCCGGATACGACTTGATCCTCGTGGAGACCGCCGGCATCGGCCAGGGCGACAGCGAGATCACGAAGTACGTGGACCTCTCGCTGTACGTGATGACGGCGGAGTATGGCGCGCCGAGCCAGCTTGAGAAGATCGAGATGCTGGACTACGCCGACTTCGTGGTGATCAACAAGTTCAGCCGCCGCGGCAGCGAGGATGCCCTGCGTGATGTGCGCAAGCAGTACCAGCGCAACCGCGAGGCCTTCCACCTGCGTCCCGAGGAACTGCCCGTGTTCGGCACGAATGCCGCGCAGTTCAATGACGGCGGCGTGACCGCACTGTACGCCCACATGGTGGCGCAGCTAAATGAGAAGTTCCAGCTCGGCTGGCAGAGCCAGCACCAGCCTGACAAAACGCGGGCCTCGAAGATCAGCCAGTACATCATCCCGCCGGGACGCGAGCGCTACCTGTCCGAGATTGCCGATGTCAGCCGCAAGTACCGCGACTGGGCCTCAGAGCAGGCCGGGATTGCCAGTGAACTGGATTCGCTGCAGCAGGCGATCATGCTGCTGGGCGGACCTGGCAACACGGACTGGAAGGAATACGACAGCAAGACACATGGCAATGCCAGCGATGGCGTGCGCGACCTGATGGACGCCTATGACAATCGCCTCGACCGGCTGGACAACCGCTGCCGCAAGCTGCTGCGCGACTGGCAGGACTGGGATGCCAACTACAGTGGCGATGAATTCAGCTACACCGTGAGGGGCCGTGAGATCAAGGTGCGCACGCATCGTGAGAGCCTCAGTGGCAACATGATCCCGCGCGTGGCGCGGCCGAAGTACCGCGATGCCGGTGACCGCCTGCAGTGGCGCCTGCTGGAGAACGTGCCGGGTGAGTTCCCCTACACCGCCGGCACCTTCCCCTTCAAGCGTGAGGCGGAGGACCCGACCCGCATGTTCGCCGGCGAGGGCCCGGCGGAGCGCACCAATGCGCGCTTCCACTACCTCGCCGAGGGCCAGCCGGCCAAACGCCTGTCAACTGCCTTCGACTCAATCACGCTGTACGGTGAGGAGCCGCACCTGCGGCCGGACATCTACGGCAAGATCGGTGAGAGCGGCGTTGCCATTTTTACCACCGAGGAGGCGGAGCAGCTGTACGCCGGCTTCGACCTTGTCAGCCCCAATACATCGGTATCTATGACAATCAATGGCCCGGCGCCGACCGTGCTGGCCTTCTTCATGAATGCGGCGACGCGCCAGCAGTGCCGCAGGTACCTGAAGGAAAATGGCAGGCTGGACATCAGCGATGAGCAGATCTACCAGCCGGACCGCCTGCGCGGGGCGCACTGGGACGATGTGCGCGCCCTGTTATCAGATGAGGAGTACCTGAGGATCCGCGAGGAGACCATGGCCCAGGTGCGCGGCACGGTGCAGGCCGACATCCTCAAGGAGGACCAGGGCCAGAACACCTGCCTGTTCTCGACGGAGTTCAGCCTGAAGCTGATGGGCGACGTGCAGGAGTACTTCTCCGCCAACGGCGTGCGCAACTTCTACAGCGTCAGCATCAGCGGCTACCACATCGCCGAGGCCGGAGCAAACCCGATCCACCAGCTGGCCTTCACGCTGGCCAACGGTTTCACCTACGTGGAGTACTACCTGGCGCGCGGGATGGACATCAATGAGTTCGCGCCGAACCTGAGCTTCTTCTTCTCCAACGGCATGGACCCGGAGTACACGGTGATCGGCCGTGTTGCCAGAAGGATCTGGTCCACTGCTATGCGCGACAAGTACGGCGCGGACGCCCGCAGCCAGATGCTGAAGTACCACATCCAGACCAGCGGGCGCAGCCTGCATGCGATGGAGATGGAGTTCAACGACATCCGCACCACCCTGCAGGCGCTCTTGGCGATCTATGACAACGCCCAGAGCCTGCATACCAATGCCTTCGATGAGGCGATCACCACGCCGACGCGGGAAAGTGTGCGCCGCGCGATGGCGATCCAGCTGATCATCAACCGAGAGTTCGGCAAGGTTTTCTGTGAGAACAGCACCCAGGGCAGCTTCCTCGTGGAGGAACTGACCGACCTCGTGGAAGCGGAAGTGCTGAAGGAGTTCGACCGCATCTCGGAGCGCGGCGGCGTGCTCGGCGCGATGGAGCGCCAGTACCAGCGCGGCGAGATCCAGGATGACAGCCTGAAGTACGAGCGCATGAAGCATGACGGCTCGCTGCCGATCGTGGGCGTGAACACCTTCATTGACAACAGCAAGGACTACGCCAGCGAGCAGGATGTGGAACTGAGCCGCGCCAGCACTGAGGAGAAGCAGCAGTGCCTCTCGCGCCTGGCAGGCTTCCATGAACACTACGCCGACAAGGCCCCGGCCGCCCTTGAGAAGCTGCGTCAGGTGGCGCTCGAGAATGGCAATGTATTCGCGGAACTGCTGGACTGCGTGCAGTACTGCTCACTGGGCCAGGTCACGAATGCCCTGTTCGAGGTCGGCGGGGAGTACCGGCGGAACCTGTAGGAAGGTTGGAGTTGGGAGGTAGGAGTTTGGAGGCCAAGCTGTAAGCTTGGCAATGCCAGGCAGAACTACCTGGCCTCCGATTTCGCGCAGTTCCGGCTACGCCTCCGCAACGCGGCTCCGCAAGCAATGAGCAATGAGCCAGTCCACCAGCAAGGTAGTCAGGCACTTGTTTCGCTGGACCGGTTCTATAATCAGCCCATGAAAACAGTGCTACAGACAATCTGCATCACCACAGTGCTGATACTGACCTGTTCCTGCAATGAAGGTGAAACTGACAAGCAGACCCAGCAGGCTGCAAGTCCAGCCCCCATTGCAAAGCCTGAAGTGATAGAGCGCAAGGAACTCAACCCGCGGAAACTGCACACGCTCCAGTGGCACGACGATTGGGTGGATCTGCTTGCCTTTACACCTGACAGCAGGACGCTGGCAACAATGAGCAGCAGGGACCATACGATTCGCCTGTG
This sequence comes from Planctomycetales bacterium, assembly GCA_022646745.1. GTDB lineage: Bacteria > 4484-113 > 4484-113 > 4484-113 > JAFGCY01 > JAHEFU01. Next base: position 3,474,818 of record CP060262.1, read on the forward strand.
GGATGTTGAGAGTGGCTCGGAGAAGCATGTGCTGCGCGGACACGAGGACTTCATCTGGCACATTGATGTCAGTCCGGACGGCAAGCACATTGCCAGTGCCAGCAAGGATGACACTGCCCGGATCTGGGACATTGACAGCGGTGAACAGGTTCATCTGCTGAAGGGACATACCGACAATGTACGCTGGGTGGATTACAGCCCGGACGGGAGCCTGCTTGTTTCGGCTGGGTCTGACGGCGACATCCGTATCTGGGACACAAGCACCGGAAAATGCAGAAAGACCCTTTCCAAGAACGAGAAGGCAGTGAACTTTGCCAATTTCAGCCCAGATGGCAGCATGCTCGTAAGTGGCGGTACGGATATGATCACGCGCATCTGGGATGTGGCAAGCGGGAAAGCCCTGCAGCAATTGTCCGGCCACCGGGATCAGGTGTTCCGCGGTGATTTCACACCTGATGGAAAGCAGGTCCTGACAATCGGACACGACAATCGTGGTCTGCTCTGGGACGCAGTCACCGGCGAGGAAGTACAGAAGTTCCTTGGTGCAACTGACACACTCTTCAATATGGAGATAAGTCCGGATGGAAGCCAGGCAGTGCTGATAAGCCTGGAGAATCACTGCCGCCTGTGGAATCTGAGGAAGAATCCTGGTGATCCCATACTGCTTGATCACCACGACAAAGTTAGTGATGCAGAATTCACTCCAGATGGCAATTATGTAGCTACTTGTGGCATGGATGGCTGGATCATGATCTGGAGTATTCCGGATGGCCAGTTGGTGCTAACGGTCCAGGAATTTTCCAACCTTGTTCCAAGTATCGCCATCAGTCCGGACGGCCGGTTCATTGCAGGTGGAAACTCAGACGGACAAACCAAGGTCTGGCAGCTGGCTGACTAGCAGGCATGAGCCTGCGCGGCTCCGGTGTGTAGCTCTAAGTGCTACAAGGCCATGTCGGTCAAAGACCGACACTCCGCCAGAAAAGCAGAACCCCGGCCCTGCTCCACCCTCACATCGGAACAGTCGCCGGGGTCCTTGGCTTACAAGTCAGACAGGCGGGAGATTGCAGCTCCCTTCCTGCGGCCTCCCGGGTCCATACTCCCGGAAGCCTGAGTCTGACGGGGTCATCTCAGTTGTGGTCACCGTCTGCGAGCTCCGGCAACCACGACATATGAGACCAGCACCGGTAACTTTTGTTCCCGCTGATTTAAGCGGAATTTAACGAAGTGCGGACTGCGGCTTTTCGCGGATCAGTAGAGCGGTTCTTCGCCCGCCGGGCGGGTCTTCCAACGCTTGTGGCCCCACAGCCACTGCGTCGGGTCCTCGATCAGCACCTGCTCGTACATCTCATTCACGCGGCGCAGCACTTCAAGCTGTGCCTCGTTGTTGTCCTCCGGCAGGTCTTCGAGGTTGACCGGGCGGAAGTACACCTTATGCCGTCCCGGCCGGATGCGGCGGCTGAACAGCAGCACCATCGGGGCTCCGGTACGCACACCGAGCGCGCCGGGCCCGGGCACGGTGCTGGCCTGGATCCCGCAGAATGGCACGAACACGCCGGTGGTGCCCCCATTGACGTCCGCCACCAAGCCGAGGATGTCACCGGCGCGTAGGGTCTTCAGGATGGAGGCGTTCGCATTCTTGCCGGCGTAGATGTTCTGGATGTCGAAGCGCGCCCGCCAGGGGAAGGCGATGTTCGTGAAGAAGGGGTCCGCCTGGCGCTTGCCCACGGCGTGCATCACGCGGATGTTCTTCGTGACCCAGGCCGCCACCAGCTCCCAGTTGCCGTAATGCATGCCGACGGCGATCAGGCCCTTGCCCTTGGCCAGGCCCTCGTGCATGTGCTCGAGGCCCTCGACTTCCTCCACCATGTCGTAGATCTGCTGCTTGCCCTTGATGCCGAACATGATGAACTCCATCACGTGGCAGCCGATGTTCCAGGCGGCGTCGCGCCCGATCCGCCAGGCTTCTTCCCGAGTCTTCTGGCCGCGGAAGGCCAGCTCGATGTTGCGCATGCTGGTGCGGCGCCAGCGGCTGAACATGTACCACAGCAGCACCCCGAGGTTGCCACCGACGCGGATCGCCACGCGCTGCGGCAGCACACGTGCAATGAACATCATCATGTAGACGAGCATGTGCGCCGGGAAATTGCGGACCTTGTAGTACCACTCAGGCTTCGACACAGCTCAATTGTAGATGCCTGCATCGCATATACTTCCCCGCGTGGCAGCGACCGCCGACGCCAAACGCCCCCCCGTGCCCAGCTGGATCGGTGTCGTGTGTGCACTGCTGGTGGTGATCCCCTACTACGGAATGGCGATCCTGTCCGGCATCGCAGTGCAGCGGGAGGGGATCGGTGAGCTGCCCACGCTGCTGCAGACCCTGCAGCAGGCCTTCCTGATCACGGGCATATTCTGCGGCCTGACCTGGGTGCTCCTGCGCTATGTCTGCCAGGAGGATGTAGCCAGCCTCAGCCGACCCGGGGGCAGCCTGCTGGTGGACTTCCTGCATGCGGTCAACATCAGCGCACTGCTGCTGGTGGCGCAGATCGCGATCGGGATGAGCATGGGAATCGAGAAGCATGCCACGCCGGAGTTCAACCTGCTGCTTGGCAAGCAGCTGCAGAGCAGCCCGCTGGCGCTTCTGGTCTGGGCCGGTCCGGTGGCCTGGCTGCAGGCCGGGCTGACCGAGGAATTCACGCGCGCCTTCGTGCTGACGCGCCTGTGGAAGCAGTGGCAGTCCCCGGCCGCGCAGTTCACATCGCTTGTGCTGATGTCCGCCCTGTTCGGGATGGGGCATTTCTACCAGGGCTGGCCCGGGGTGATTGGCACCTTCGCAATCGGCATGGTGTTCGGCTTCCACTACATGCGCTTCCGCTCGCTGCGGGCGATCGTGCTCGGACACGGCATCTACGACACGACCGTGATGCTGCTGCTCTGGCTGGGCTCCTCGCTGGCGATGTAAGCATGCCGGACCGGCCGCCCGCGGAATGTATAATCGGTGTGCGGCTCCCGGCCGTGAGGAAAGGCAATAGGAATGAGAAACTGGGGCATCCGGCTGCTGGCGGCAGCCATGATCTCACTGACCTGCATCAGTGGCGCTTTCGCCGCACCGGACCGCTTTGACAACCAGATCCCGGATGCGGTGCCTGATCCAGAAAACACCAGCAGCATCAGCTATTCCCTCTACAACATAGACACGGACGGCCCCGTCACCAGTGAGCGTACCTCGCACCAGATGCTGCGCTTCGGCTACCAGTTCAGCGAGAAGCTGAACGCGAGCTTCCATGTCAACATGCACGACCTCTCAGGCGGGATCGGGCTGACCAACCCGATCTTCAGCAGCCTCGACAGCGCCAAGAGCTACGGCCTGCGGCTCGAGATGAACCTGCTCAACGAACCGGCCAAGGAGGCCGGGCCTGACAACCAGCCGCCCTGGACCCCGGGCAGCGCATTCATGATCGGCTTCATGGGCAACCTGTATGACCTCGACCGCAGCGGCGTCGGCGAAAACGAAACGGAACTGGGCGCATTCCTCGCCTACTCCACCGACCTGACTGAGGAGATGCGCGGGCATACCTATTTCAGCACGTCGCGCCTGACCGGTGACAACGCCAGCGGCAGCCTGAACCGCGTCGGCGCCGGTCTGGACTACCTGCTGCAGGAAGGTGACCGGCCGCTGGTGCTGATGGCCAACGGCATGATCGACATCTACAACTTCCGCCAGCCGAACTTCAACACCAGCCGCATCAGCCGCTTCGACCTCGGCCTGCGCTACACGATGTCGCGGCAGTGGGATGCCCAGCTCGGCTGGTCGACCTTTAACGACAGCGAGCAGGACAGCTCCGGCAGCGGGCTGTTCGCCGGGATCAACTGGCGCAACCTGAAGGACCCCTGCCACTGCGGCAGCTGCACGACCTGCACCAACGGCCAGCCCAAGCCGGCTGCAGAAGCAGGCGGGGAACAGCCGCCGGCCCAGGCCAGCGTTGACAGGCAGCAGGTGGAGAACGCCGCGCGGCTCGCCTGGGACCCGCAGGACACGCCGATGATGGCGCTGTCCTATCCCGAGAACTATGACAACACGGCGGTGGAGGACGATCTGCTCGGCAAGCGCAAGCCGGCCGATGAACTGCCGCTGCGCACCACCGCTTCCGCGATGATCGAGCCGACGGAGAGCATCCTTCCTGAGCATGTGCCTGTGGCCGGCAAGGAAGTGGCCTCCGCGGATGCCGCATTGCAGGCTGACAACGCCAGTGAGGTGCAGCTTGATGGCAACGGCGGCGGCGAGGGAATCGACATCCCGGTGTTCCCGGACAGCCAGCCGCGGCTTGAGGCCCGGGCCGATCTGATGGTGCGCCCGACTTCAACGGCGCGCACCCTGCCCGAGGATTCGATCATCAACGACATCAGTGAAGTGCGTACCGGCAGTGAGCCTGCCCCGGAAGAATTCAGCCAGTTCCCCGAGGAGCAACCTGCTGAAACCACTGAGGGACTGCAGGGCTTCGTACCCCTGGCCACTCCGCTGGATGCGGTGCTCAGCCGGGCCCCTGGCCGCGAGATCGAGGTGCAGGCCGGTGACGACGGGATTGCGGACGCCTGTTCGCGCTTCCTCTACCTGCGCCTGGCATCAGTGCCGCGCCGCCTGCTGGCCCGCGGCAACTGAGCCGGCCCCTGATGCGCCCCGCGCTTGCCAGCCTCTGCCTGCTAGCCCTGTTCATAATGGCCGACAGCTGGCAACCCGGCAATGCTGATGACACCGACTGGGCTGACTGCCTGTCCTGCCATACGGAGATTGACAGCGGCCTGCCCGCGCTGTCGGCGATCCGCCCGCGCCTGAATGACAACAAGCCGAGCCAGGCCTGCGAAAGCTGCCACACGGACGGCGTACCGGACTTCTTCGCCGGTGACTGGACACATCCGGTGCGCAGCGTGGGCGAGCATATCGGTTGCGACAACTGCCACCCGCCCCTGCCCCACAGTGCGGAGTTCCCGCCGCCGGTGCCGACCGGCGACTACCGCGTTGACAACTGCCTCGAATGCCACGGCGGACTGGAGCGGCACATGGACCAGCTTGGCAGCCACCTTGGCAGCGGACTGGTGCGCTGCATCGACTGCCATGACCCGCATGATCCGCTGCGCGCCTTCCTGCCGGACAGCCTGCTGAGCCCCTCAATGCTGGAACGGCGCGGCAGCTACTACCAGTCACATAACAGCAACGACAGCTGCACCGTCTGTCACAGCAGCTTCGACCTGTATGACGACCGGGTGTCCAACTTCATCACACTCAACACGGAGAACTACCACCGCCTGCACGTGGAGGGACAGCGCATCGGCTGCGTGGAATGCCATGACCCGCATGGTTCCAGCCAGCAGGCGTTGATCAGGCGCACGCTGATCACCGGGGAGCTGATGACCTACTTGCCGACGGGCCGCGGAGCCAGCTGCAGTGTGACCTGCCATGGGGCCACGCATGACTCGCTGGAGTATGTCAACCGCCTGCCCTGATCAGGGCGTGACCGGGAAGCGGGCGCGGCGCAGGGCGATCGCGATGTCGTTGTCACTGATCGGCCGGCGCTGCAGCTCATAGCGCAGGCCATTGGCCTGGCTGACAGCTGCCTCCGGGTTGTCAATGTAGCTCATTGAGACCAGGCTCAGTCCCTGGATGTCCAGCGACTGCACGGTACCCAGCCCGACCTTGAAGCTCATGCGCTTCACACCGCTGTCATTGAGGTTCGCCATCTTGTTCTCGTAGATCACGCGATGGTCCCCCGGGGGCAGCAGCATGCACATCACCTGCTTGGCCATGATGCGCTCCTCGGTCTCCTTGACGCGGTAGACCCGCTTCTTGAAGAGGGAGTCGGCATCGAAGTGCACGTAGACCGTGTCCGAGTCGTGCATGTCCCAGTCGTTGTCATCGGCGTCCCACAGGAACAGGCGCGATGCGCTGTACTGGCGCAGCTCGACACCGTCCACCGTGATCTCCGCATTGTGGAAGCGGTTGCCATTTATCTTGTCGTAGATCTCGCCGGTGAACACCTCGTCGCCGTAGACCGGGGCGTAGATCGGGGCGAACCACATCAGGAAGCCACCGCTGACCGCGGTCTGGATGTCCATTGGCTGCGGGGCCGGGCCGAACACGTAGTCGAAGCTGTCGGCATCGCTGGTGGCCTTGGTGAAGATGTCCTCCCACTTGAAGATGCCGCTGCTGATCTGCAGGCTGAGCATGTCCTCGGCGCGCAGGGCGTAGCCGCCGCCCTTGCCGTCACTGCCGATGATCAGGCCCATCACCTGGAAGTCCTCCGAGACGAGGATGCCGCCGGCGCTGCCAGGGTCGACGTAGCCACTGAAGTGGATGTAGCTGAACTCCTGGCGGATCTCGGCGGTGAACCAGTTGCCATCGAACATGCGCGGGAAGTTGATGTCCAGCACCTCCCCCTCGCTGACCGCCTGCTCCAGGTAGGAGGCATGGGCATAGATCTGCACCGGGGTGCCGGGGGTGACGGTCTTCGTATCCATGTAAGTCATGTTGTCCGACTCGGAGGCGTACAGCGGCTCGGAGTAAAGCACGGCCGTATTGCGGTCCTTAGCCAGGGTCTCGAAGCGGGTGATGTCCATGATGCCGAAATCGGCGTGCAGCAGGCGGATCCGCTCAGCATCGGCGATGGCATGGAAGGGCACCATCACGTAGCCGCGGTTGAAGCGGAAACCGGTCACGCGGCGGGTGGTGCCAAAGCGGGTATCCACGATCACCTGCACGATGGAGGACAGGGCCTTCTTCGCTCCAACGCGCGGGTTGATGGCATGGGCCGGGCTACTCGGCACGAACGCCAGCAGGCAGGCAGCCAGCATGCCGCCGAGCATGATACGCAGTACTGTCATCACCATCTCCCACCCAGATCCGGCTGGATGTAATCCCCCCGCCGAAGTTCGGTTGATTTATCGAGACGGAAACGCGGGGTCCAATCCGCGAAACCTGCAGTCACGATAGCACAGTCCGGGCAAACGGGAGTGGCTGAAAACCGCCGCGGCTTGGCAGGCCGGTTGATGAAATTGTGCTGGATGTTTGGCGATTTGCCGTTTATCAAATAATCATGCAATTCCACAGGTAGTACCGCTCAGCCCTTTGCACATGCGGCCGCGCTTGTCCATTCTTGACAGAAAACGGTCAAATGTGATATAATAAGTGTTCGGTTAACGACGATTAATTATCGAGGTGTTCCTTGTCCACTCCAAGCGCGGGTAGCGGGTCCGCAAAATCCAGCAAAGGCCAGCAGGATTTTGATAAGCTGGCCCAGAAGTACTTCGACTGGCTGATGCGCCAGTATCCGGGTTTTGCCACCTACATGGGAATCCATGAATTCGACAGCAAGCTAACCAATTATGCACCACGCGCGCTGGAGATGCGCCGTGAGAAGGTCAAGGAATTCCACGACGCCTTCAAGGCGATACCGGCGCGTGAACTGAACACCGACAGCCGCATCGAGCGCCAGCTGATGGTCGACACGCTATGGATCCAGATGGCGAAGGAGAAGAACTGGGCCCGTGAGGAGCGCGACCCCGGTTTCTACCTCGATGACGCCGTCTACTCCTGCTATTCAATCACCGTGCGCGACTGCGGCGATGCCGAGGAAGCCGCGCAGAAGATGACCGAGCGCCTGCTGGGCATCCCGAAGCTGCTCGGCCAGGCCAAGAAGCTCGTCACCCGCCCGACCCGCATCAACTGCGAGACGGCGATCATGGCCGGCACTGGTGCGATCAACTTCTTCAAGGACACCGTTGCCAAGTTCGCCAAGCGCGTGAAGGAAGCCTCCACCCGCCAGTCTATGCGCGTCGCCACCCAGGTGGCCGAGGACGCCGTGACTGACTACATGAAGTGGATCGAGGAGGAGATGCTCCCGATCAGCAACATGGACTTCGCGATCGGCGAGGAGCTGTTCAACCAGATCCTCAAGCGCGAGCACCAGCTGGACATGGATTCCGAGGAGCTGCTGGACCTCGGGCGCCGCGAGTACCGCCGCACCATCAAGGAGCTGGAGGACACCGCGCGCCGCGTCAGCAGTGAGTTGAGCTGGGAGGAGCTGATCGACCGGCTCAAGCTGCAGCACCCGACCAACAGCGAACTCGTGCAGTACTACGCTGATGAGATGAAGCGCGCCAAGCGCTTCGTGATCGAGAACCGCCTGGTTGACATCCCCGAGGGCGAGAAGATCGACGTGGTGCCCACGCCGGAGTTCGCCCGCCCGGTGATCCCATACGCCGCCTATGTTCCGCCCGCTCCCTACGACGGTGAGCAGCGCGGCATCTTCTGGGTGACCCCGGTTGACAAGGACAAGAGCATCGAGGAGATGGAGGAGCAGCTGCGCGGGCATGCCACGCATGGCATCGTCGTCACCGCGCTGCATGAGGCCTATCCGGGCCACCACCTGCAGATGACGCTGGCTAACCAGCTGCGCCATCGCCCGCTGCGCGTGCTGCTGTCAACGAGCGTGTTCGTGGAGGGCTGGGCGCTGTACTGCGAGGAGATGATGTGGCAGCAGGGCTTCTACGATGACCTGCGCAGCCGCTTGCTGCAGCTGAAGGACCAGCTGTGGCGCGCCTGCCGGGTGATCCTCGACGTGCACCTGCACCGCAATGAATGGAGCATCGAGAAGGGCATCCGCTTCCTCGTGCACAAGGCCCGCCTGGAGCGGCCGAATGCCGAGGCCGAGGTGCGCCGTTACTGCCAGTCACCGACGCAGCCGATGAGCTACATCGTCGGCAAGATGCAGGTGCTGGACATCCTGGACGACTACAGGAAGCTGCGTGGCAACGCCTTCAACATCCGCCAGTTCCACAACGAGCTGATCCGCCACGGCAGCCTGCCGCTGAAGCAGATCCGCCTGCTGATGAACCTCGATGGCAAGCTGGATGCCGAGGAAGCTGCCGCTGCGGCCGTACCGGCGAAGAAGGCGCGTGCCAGCAAGGCCGCTGCCAAGCCTGATGCGGCACCTGCCGCTGCCGCTGCCAAGAAGACCCCGGCCAGGAAGAGCACGACAGCCAAGCCGGCCGCAAGCAAGGCTGCGACGACGCCGGCGGAGAAGAAGCCGGCTGCCACAAAGTCAACATCCAGCAAGTCCACTGCGGCGAAGAAGCCTGCGGCCAGCAAGGCGAGCACCAGCAAGACGACTGCCAGCAAGACCGCCGCTGCCAAGAAGCCCGCTGCCAGCAAGGCAACAGCCCCGGCTGCGAAGAAGCCGGCCGCTGCCAAGTCAACGGCGAGCAAGCCTGCTGCGGCAAAGAAGCCGGCTGCCGCCAAGACGACGGCCAGCAAGACCACTGCAGCGAAGAAGCCTGCGGCTGCGAAGTCCACGGCAAGCAAGACCACTGCGACTGCCGCCAGGAAGCCTGCTGCCGCCAAGCCGACGGCTGCCAAGAGCACTGCGGCGAAGAAGCCTGCGGCCGCCAAGCCTGCTGCCAAGAGTACGACGGCCAGCAAGTCCACGACCCGCAGCACTGCAGGCACTGCCAAGACGACTGCAGCCAAGAAGCCCACGACGACCCGCAAGGCTGCCAGCACGACCGGTGGAGCCAAGACAGGCAGCACCGCGCGCAAAAGCACTACGACTGCGAGCAAGGCCAAGCCTGCCGCAGCGAAGAGCACAAGCCGCAAGCCGGCAGCGAAGAAGAAGTAACAACTCAGGTTGCAGGGAGCAGGGAGCAGGAGCGGATACAAGTGCTTCCTTGCCTGTGCGCGCAGGCGGATCAGGCTGCGTTGTGGGAGAGATACTCGCGCACGGGAGGATTCGAACCCCGTCGCACTTATTCTGTTCCAGAGCTGTCAGTAATCAGACTAAGCTTTTGCCCATCGTATCGAAAGACTTCCGAGAATATCACTCTGTAGTCTTGGCCTCCCGACAAGCCATAAACACCGACAATTCTGTAACTCTCTCCAGATGTCAGCAATGACCGATCAAGCGAGTATCGGCGGACCTCGTTTCGCAATTCCTTACCCAGTGCCAACTCCGTGAAGGAACCGGATTGCTGCGTTAAGGCTACTTTGCTGACATAGTCATGCAACCATATGCTGGAAGGATCAGTGTCCGGGATCAGGAACAATCTTTCTGCAACTCCATCAGAACCAGATGTGATGTCGATCTGGATTTCGCTTGGTTCATATCTGAAACTGACATTACTGACTTCTTGAACGCAGCCGCAAGAGTATATGGAAGCGATAAGTAATGCAGCAATTGCTGTTTTCATTTCGCCGACCTGGCTGGGAGAGATACTCGCGCACGGGAGGATTCGAACCCCCGACCTTCTGATCCGTAGTCAGATGCTCTAATCCTCTGAGCTACGTGCGCAAGGGGAGAGTAAGTGTACCACCAAAACATCCGATGTCAAGCGGCTGCCGGGAATCTCCACCGGCGCTGGATTCCGGCCCGCTGCGGGCCGCAAGCCAGGCTGAAACAAGCTCCCGGCCAATGGTGTCTAAAAGGTTAAGCCCGGGTTCCGAACAGCTTTTTGATGTGCACAGTCTGTGAAAACATAAGCAGTTTTCCAGACTCGTCGGGTATGCTTAACCGTGATGGACATTACCGGCGTAATCGGACTACTGGGCCTGTCAGGCCTGCTGTTCTGGGTCTTCAAATCCATGGCCAGCAGCCCCGGCGGCGGTGGATGCGGCCATTGAGGCTGAGCTTCATGGCCGGTCGGCCGATGAACTATATAAGCAAGTGATTGACGGACAGGACAGATGATCGGTACTGAGGGAGCATTCCTCCTGATTGTGTTCGGCGTCGTGGCCTGGCTGGCATTCAAGAAGGGCAGCTGCGGCCTTTGAGGCTGAACCGACGGGACCGGTCGGTCCCCTGCCCCGGCGATGGTGGAGGAACCAATGCAGCTAAACATCTGGACACTGATGGCGATAGCCGTGGCGATTGGCACCGCGGCCTACATGGTGCTCGGAAATGGTGGAGCCTGCACCACCTGACACTGATATAAGGTGCCGGTCGGCACTGATAACTAAGGATGGAGCCGGGCCTTCCCGGAATGTGTATGGATTTCCTGTTGAATGCATTAGCAGTGGTCTTGGTCTTTGGTCTGATTGTGTTCATCCACGAATGGGGCCACATGATGGCGGCCAAGCGAGCCGGAATCGCTGTACCGACATTCGCGATCGGTATGGGGCCGAGCCTGTTCAGCTTCTGGTTCGGTGAGACTGAATACCACCTCTGTGCCTTCCCGATCGGCGGTTTCGTCAAGATCTCCGGCATGGTGGACGACGGACACATGCCCGACAAGGCGGACAACGCACAGCATGTGGATGAAGTCCCGGCCGAACCCCGGCTCAAGCCCCTACCCTCCGGCAAGGAGCGCATGCTTACAAAGGACTGGAGCGACGCGACGGGCTGGGAGAAGGCCTCGATCCTCGTGGCCGGCCCACTGATGAACATCCTGGCCGCGATGCTGACCATCTTCGTGATGGGCCAGATCGGCTTCCAGGTCAACGACGTGATGATCAATGGCGTCGAGGACGGCATGCCGGCCCAGCAGGCCGGACTGCAGGCCGGTGACATCGTGCACAGCATCAACGGCAGCGTGGTGGAGAACTCACAGCAGTTCATCCATGCAGTGCAGGCCAGCGGCGGCGAGACCGTCAGCATCGGCATCAAGCGCCATGGCGAGGATGTCGAGATCTCGGCCACCCCGCGTTCCCGCGAGGGCTTTAATGAGGGCAAGCTCAGCCTCGGCGTCGTACTGACCGAAGTGATGAAGAGCAGCAACATCGTGTCGCTGGTACCCGCCCGCAGCAGCGGCTACAGTGCCGGCCTGCGTGTCGGCGACCAGGTGGTCGAACTCAATGGCGAGCCCGTCAGCAATGGCCTTGACGTGCTGTTGGCAATGGCGCCATTCAACGATGCAAGCTATGAGGCACAGGACTACTACGGCCATCCGCTGGACAAGGAAGGCCATCCGCTCGGCGAGGACGGCGAACGCCTGGCGGTGTCGGAGGCCGGCTTCCTGCTGGATGCCTCCGGCAAGCCGCTCGTGAGCGAGGTCACGGGTGAGCCGATGCAGGCCACCGTGTTCGGCCCGATGGCGCTTACGGTTGAGCGTGATGGTGAGCGGATTCCGATCACCCTGCCGGCGGCTACCACGATGGTCAGTGGCGGCGTCAGCTTCCGTCCGGACCTGATGCGCCTGCCCTTCGACCGCGCGCTGCTGCGCAGCCTGGACGAGGCGAAGTACAGCCTGCTGGGCATCATTGACGGCATGCGCGCGATCTTCACCAAGGAAGGCTCGAAGAGCGTGGGCGGCCCGATCATGATCTTCAACCTGATCGGCCAGAGTGCATCGAGCGACATCTACACCTTCCTGATGATGTTCATGGTGATCAACATCAACCTCGGCGTGCTGAACCTGCTGCCCTTCCCGCTGCTGGACGGCGGGCGCCTGGTGTTCGTGGCGCTCAAGGGCATCGGCCTGCGCATCTCCGAGAACAGCGAGGCCACGGTGCATTTCGTCGGTTCGTTGATCCTGATCGGCTTCATCCTGTACGTCAGCTTCTTCGACGTGCTTGCGCTGATCCCGCGCGGCGGGGGCGGCTAGGCCGGGCCAATACCGGAGCAGAAGCCCGCACGGAGCAATGCTGCACTGGACTGGCCGTAAATGATAAACTGGCATCATCATCCTTGGTTCAGAGAATTGCGATGCCAGTTGCCGTTCGTCCCTTCCCTCTGTTGCTTGCAGCCCTGCTCACACTGCTGAATGCGTGTGCAGATGGTGGGCAGGCCATCACTGATCTGCAGCCAGTGGCAACGGTCAGCGGGCCGCAGTCATCGTCGAACCAGCTTCAGAACAGTATGCTGCCGGCCCTGCCCCAGGGACGCAGTTCGGCAGGCTTGACGGAGACGAGTGTCAATGGTGACAACACCTTCTCGCGCAGCAGCAGCGCCACACCCGTGAGTCCGGTTCTGCAGCTGGCCTCCGCTCCCGGGGAACTGAGCTGGGGCATCTGGGAACTTCCGGCGGTGGATGAGCTGCGTTTCCTGGACATCGAGATGTTCGTACCGGAACAGTCCGGCAGCGTCTATATCGCACTTGCGGACTACAGTAAGGGCACATGGGACATCCAGGGGCCGGTCTTCGCGGGGCGGGTCGTCGAGCTGGACCCGGCGAGACATACTTCGCCTGGAAGCGCGATGTATGCAGCCGTTCTTGCCCATGACGGCGCGGACGCCACCGTGCAGAAACTCTCGCTGGTGGCCCACCACGCCAATGCCGCCCCGAGCGCCGCACTGGTTGCTGATGTAACGAGTGGAACCGCGCCGCTGACAGTGGAGTTCGATGCCAGCGGCAGCAGCGACCCCGATGGCAACATCGTGCGCTATCTGTGGGACTGGGACGGTAACGGCGGCTTCGATGAGCAGAGTATCAGTCCTGTTGTTACACATATCTACACCTCCGGCGGCAGCTTCAGTGCCAGTGTCGTGGTGGAGGACAGTGACGGCGAACGCAGCAGCAGTACGCCTGTGGAAATCTCGGTGAACAACCCGCCGCTGGCGAAGCTGACCATCACGACGGATGAGGTCCAGAAAGGCGCGGACGTTCATCTGAACGGCTCATTGAGCAGCGACGGTGACGGCAGCATCGTGAAGTATGAGTGGGACACCGACGGCAACGGCAGTTTCGAGACCGACAGCGGCGCGTTCAGCCAGATTACTTTCGCTGCATTGACGGCGGGGCCTTTCGTAATCCAGCTACGGGTGACGGACAACAGTGGCGCGACAGCTATTGGCAGCGCCGTGCTGAACGTCCGCGGCTGGAACACGACTACGCCTGAAGCGGGTCCTAACTTCACCGGCGTCTTCAACTCGCTGGCCGTTGTCAACGGCAAGCCGGCGATCTGCTACCATGACCAGGGCAACCGCGACCTGCGTTATGTACAGGCCCTGGATTCCGAGGGCAGCGTCTGGGGCACGCCGCTGACGGTGGACGGCGAGGGCATCACCGGTCTGCACACCTCGCTGGCCGTGGTCAACGGCAAGCCGGCGATCGGCTACCGCGACTCCGACAACGACGAGCTGCGCTATGTGCGGGCCACGGATACAGACGGCAGCGCCTGGGGAACACCGATCACAGTGGACAGCAACGCGGACAACATCTCCACGCCTCTCTCACTGGCAGTGGTCAACGGCAACCCGGCGATCAGCTACCAGGACCCTACTGACCTGGACCTGCGTTTCGTGCGGGCGACCAACGCGAATGGCAGTGCCTGGAACGCTCCATTGACACTGGACAGCGTGGGCGATACTGGTAAGGATTGCTCGCTGGCCGTCGTCAACGGCAACCCGGCGGTCAGCTACTTTGACACAACGAACACGGCATTACGCTATGTACGCGCCACTGACGCATCCGGTACGGCCTGGGGCATGCCGGTGACTCTGGACAGCACGGGCATCACTGGCACGGATACCTCGCTGGCTGTGGTCAACGGTAACCCGGCAATCAGCTACCGCGACGGCAGCAATGGCTTCCTGCGCTTCATACGGGCCGAAGATCCCGACGGCAGCGCATGGAACACGCCGCTGACCCTGGATGATGCTGGCGGCACCGGTCTTTACACCTCACTGGCCATCATAAACGGTAAGCCGGCGGTCTCCTACCAGGACCTCAACAACGCCGACCTACGATATATACAGGCTGCTGACGCTGACGGCACGATCTGGGAAGCACCATTGACCATTGATTTCCTGAATAATGTCGGCAGTTTCACTTCGCTGGCGGAGGTCAACGGCAGGCCGGCAATCAGCTATCACAAGAACACGGACGGCGACCTGCGCTACGCCTGGGGCTTCTAGGGCAGCCAGCAGGCAGGTCTTCCATATCTCGCAAACTTCACCTGCGGGATCAAACAGCACCGAAGCGGATATCCTGCATGTCCGCATTTAACCAGTGTTAAACTCTGGGCATCGCTCCTGATCTGAGGTGACTCGATGCTCACGAAGGATCGCCTTCTTTCCTGGCTGATCGCCGCATTGCTTACGTTACTGGGTGCCTGTGCTGATGGTGGACGCACCACAGGGGAACTGCGACCTGCTCCCGGCCTTGCCAATCAGCTCCCTTCACTCCATACGGACAACCTTAGCTCATTGCCTGCCCTGCCCCTGATGCGCGGTGCATCCGACCTCACTGAAAGCAGCGTGGATGGCGACAGTACTTACGCACGCAGTGGCAATGCCATGCCTGCCAGCCCGGCACTGCAGCTGGCTGCCGAGGCAACTGAACTGAGCTGGGGCATCTGGGAACTGCCGGCCTCCGGTGAACTGCGCTACCTCGACATCGACATGACTGTGCCTGAGCAAGCCGGCAGTGTCTACATCGCACTCGCTGACTATCAATCTGGAAGTTGGCAACTAGACGGACCGGTGTTTTCCGGCAGGGTGCTCGAGCTTGACCCGGATAAGCATGCCTCGCCGGACAACGCACTGTATGCCGCAGTGATTGCATATGACAAGGCAGAGGCAACGGTGCAGAAGCTCAGCCTGCTGGCCGGCCATTCGAACACGGCACCAAGTGCTGTGCTAGAAGCGGAAGTCGTTTCTGGCAATGCACCGCTGGCGGTGGAACTTGACGCCAGTGGCAGCACAGACCCTGATGGCAACATCGCGCGCTACCTGTGGGACTGGGACGGAGATGGCCTTGTTGATGGCACGAGCTACAGCGCAGTGCTTCAGCATACCTACGAAGCAGGAGGCGAATTCGCTGCCACAGTCACGGTTGAGGATGCCGATGGTGCAAGCGGCACCAGCACCGCTGTCAACATCAATGTCAACGGACAGCCCACTGCCGTGCTGAGCCTTGCTGACAGCGAAGTGCAGAAGGGCGATATCGTGGTGCTTAATGGCAGCCTGAGCAGCGACAGTGATGGCAGCATCGTGCTGTACGAATGGGATACGGACGGCGACGGCAGCTTCGATGCGGACAGTGGCGACAGCAGCACACTCAACATCGGCGCCGGGACCGCCGGTCCATTGCTGCTGCAGCTGCGGGTGACTGACGACGACGGAGCGACGGCGGTCGACACTGCGCTTCTGAATGTGCGGGGCTGGAACACTGTCAACGTGAACCTGTTCGGCGGCCCTGACCACGGGAAGCACTGCTCACTGGCGCTTGTGAACGGCTTTCCGGCGATCAGCTACTACCGGGAAAGCACCGCAGACCTGATGTATGTCCGGGCGACTGATGCCGAAGGCAGCAGCTGGGGCAACCCGATAGCAGTTGCGACTCCCAGCGACCAGGGCCAATTCAGCTCACTGCTGGTTGTCAACGGCAACCCGGCAATCGGGTTCTGGGAAGCCACGAACAGCAACCTGCGCTACGTGCGGTCCGCTGACCCTGATGGCACGGTCTGGGCACCGTCGATAACCGTCGACGCACCGGGCCTGACCGGTTCATACCTCTCGATGGCGCTGGTGCACGACAATCCGGCAATGAGCTACCACGACTCTGCACTCGGCCTGCGCTTCGTGAGGGCGAATGATGCCAATGGATCAGACTGGGGCACGCCGCTGAGCCTGGACAGCGTCGGTATCACCGGGGGTTACACATCACTTGCCCTGCTGTCCACCGGCTACCCGGCGATCAGCTACTACGATGCCAGCAATGGAGACCTGCGCTTCATCCGGGCAACGGACCAGGACGGCACCGCCTGGGTCGCGCCGGTTACGCTGGACAGCCTTGGTGACACCGGCGTGAACACATCGCTGGCATTGGTCAACGGCAATCCGGCGATCAGCTACTACGACCAGGGAGCCGACAACCTGCGCTACATCCGGGCCGAAACCTTCTTTGGCAGTATCTGGGGTCCGCCCCAGACCCTGGACAGCATCGGTGACACAGGTGATTATCCATCACTGGAAGTCATCAACGGCTTCCCGGCAATCAGCTACCACGATGCCACCAGTGGCAAGCTGCGCTACATCCGCGCCACGGATGCCAACGGCCAGGTCTGGAACCCCTCGCTGACACTGGATAACGCGACATCAACTGGTGAATACACTTCTATGTGCATGATTGGCGGCGGCCGCCACGCCATCTGCTACTACGACAGCAACTCCGGGCTGCGTTACGCCTGGGAGTTCTAGGGCAACCTGAAGTCGGCACTCATCCGGGGCCAGCCAACCAGTTCGACAATGCGGAAGCTGAAGCAGTCCCGGGGAATCAGTAGACCCTGAGGAACATCAGGTCGCCCGGCACCACGTTGTGGAAGCTGATCCCCGCGCGCCCGGCCACCGCGGCCAGAGAGAGATAGTCATAGTCCACGTTGCCGGCCCCCATGCGCAGCTCCTCGGCCCACTCTGATCCCTGGGCATCGAGGGCCTCGATGTAGCGCAGCTGGGCATGCCCGGAGCAGTAGTAGGCCACGGCCGGCACACCGTTGACAATCGCCATCGAGCAGAAGCCGCGGGTGATCCACTGGTCGTCCAGCACCTGGACCGCGCCCCAGTTGCCGCCGACGGCATCAGACGAGCGGATGTACTTCAGGCAGAAGTCCCCTTCGTAGGCGATCGCCGGCAGGCCGTCCACCACAAGCAAGGTGTTGTAGGGATCGATGTTGACATCATCATCTATCACCGTGGCGGCGGGCCAGGCTGAGCCGGCGGCATCGAGGGCACGCACATAGTGCAACTCCTTGCCTGAGGCCCGGTTGAAGCTGATCGCAGGGAGGCCCTGGACCTCGCAAAGTGAGGGATAGCGCCCGACCCAGCCGTCGTCGGCAACAGTGACGGGCAGGCCCCAGGCCAGGCCGAGGGCATCCGCGCTGCTGATGAAGCGCAGGTCTGCGTTGCTGGCATCATAGTAGGCTACGGCGGGCTTGCCGGCGATTACGGCCAGCGAGCAGTACTGCCCGACGTCGTTGATGGCTTCCAGCACCTGCGGCTGGCCCCACTGGCTGCCGTCAGGCTGCGTGGCGCGGATGAACATCAGGTTGCCGTTGCCAGCATCGTAGTAGCTGATCGCGGGGTTGCCGGCGACGATCTTCATGCAGGCATACTGCCCCACATCGCCATTGTCATCCAGCACGACCGGCTCAGCCCATTGCCCGCCCTGCCCATCGAGGGCACGGCGGAACTTCAGGCAGGCATTGTCCTCATCGTAGTATGCGATCGCCGGGCGGCCGTCCACCACTGCCAGCGAGGTGTGCTTGCCTGTCACACCTTCGCCCTCCAGCAGCTGGGCATCACCCAGGCCGTGCACCTTGACGACAAGGCTGTCCGTGTCCTGCGCGCCGTCGTCATCGGTGACACGCAGGGTGACGGTGTACTCCCCGCCGGTGGAATAGCTGAACTCCACTGTCGCGGGATCATTGTCATCGTCAAACACCGCATCCTGGAAGTCCAGGTCACCGTCAATGTCATATTCGTAAGTGACGATCTCGCCGTCGGGGTCAGTACTAAAGAGTGCACTCACCACGGTAACCGCCCCCAGGTCAATCTCAAGGAATTCGATATCCAGTACAGCCGTGGGGGGCTGGTTGTCCCCTCCCCCGCCGTCGCCACCATTGCCACCGCCTCCGCCGTCGCCACCGTTGCCTCCTCCGCCATTGCCGCCATTGTCCGGGTCATCATCGGTGGAGAACAGCAGCCCGTTGACGGTCACGTCATTGCCGGCCGGGGCCAGCACAGTGACGAACACGGTGTCCGCCGGGGAGATGTAACGGGCATCATCATTGGCAAGTTCGCAGTCATCGCTGTAGGGGCCGTGGATCTCCCAGCGGCCGCTGTCGTAATCTGCCAGCGCAATGTAGGCACCGCTGCCCTCGCCGTTGCTCATGTCGATGCTGACACTGAGCGGGGCCTGGCCCTGCAGGTCGAATCCGTACTGTGACCACTGCAGGCCGGCCTGCTGGCCGAGGGCATTGAGCCACAGTGCCGGGGGCATTTCGAGGATGTTGTCCGAGGCGGCGATGTAGGAACTCCCACTGACGGCCTGCTCCACCAGCTGGGAGGCTGCACGTCCATCAGGCAGCTCCGGCAGGCCCGCCAGCTCCACGGCATTGGCTGCCGGGGGCTGCTGCAGCCCACTGCTGCCCTGCGGGGAGATACCGCCGCAGGAGGCTGCAAACAGGGATGCAGAGAGGATCAGCAGGGCCAGGCCCGCCGTGTGGAGTCGATTGCTCATATTGTGCCTCGCAGTTCTCAAACCGGGCGTTTTACCCGCTGTCAGGAACGGCTAAACCACGGCACAGGAGCGGGAGCGCTGCTCATCTGTATAATATGCAGTTCTTCGGGCAGTAGCGCAGTCCGGTTAGCGTACCTGCTTTGGGAGCAGGGGGTCGTGAGTTCGAATCTCACCTGCCCGATACTTCGAGGTTACAGGTTGCTGGTTGCAGGGATCAGGGTTGGTCTGACATCTTCGATGTCAGCAGAATTGTTCTGGTGACGCTAAGCCTCACACCGACCCAGAACTCAGATACCAGACACCTGATTCTTCTGCAACCAGCACCCTGCAACCAGTAACCTGATTCTTCTCCACACTCTCTCCATACCAGCGCGGCACTTAGGCGACACACGCTGGTTAGCATTCCTGCATCACAGTTGTGAGGAGTAATGGAATGAAGATCAAGGCAGTAAGCATGACCATCTGGGCACTGGTGCTCAGCATCCTGGTTGCCGCCAGCGCGAGCGCTGGACACCATGAGGGCGACAAGGGCAAGGACAGCAAGGAAGCCAAGGCGATGGACATCGTCGATACCGCCGCCTCTGCCGGCACCTTCAACACCCTGCTGGCTGCCGCCAAGGCCGCCGGCCTGGTTGATGCACTGAAGGGCGATGGCCCGCTGACCGTGTTTGCCCCGACCGACGAGGCCTTTGCCGCACTGCCGGAGGGCACCGTCGAGAGACTGCTGCTTCCCGAGAACAAGGACAAGCTGGCGGAGATCCTGCTCTACCACGTGGTGAGCGGCAAGGTCGTCGCCGAGCAGGCCGTCAAGCTTGAGAGCGCACCGACACTGGCCGGCCAGGAGCTGAGCCTGATGGTCAAGGACGGCACACTGATGATTGACAATGCCAGTGTCGTCGCCGCCGACGTGATGGCCAGCAACGGCGTGATCCATGTGATCAACGCGGTGCTGATCCCGTCTGCGGATGCCCCGAAGACCGCCACCAAGGCTGCCCACGGCAGCAGTGATGCCGGTTGCCACTGCGGAAGCCACTAACCATCCCGCATTGCGGAGGACAGGCCCGGCCGACCCATCTCCGGCCCGGGCCGCCTCCGCTCCATAAACTGAAACATCCGCAGGCACTATCATGGAAAGCATACTGTTGAAGAAAACCGGTGGAGACTACGCGTTGAATTCCAGCCGAGAGATCCTCGTGATTGAGGACGAAGCAGACATCAAGCGTGTGATCGAGCTGAACCTGGCAGCCGAGGGCTACCGCGTGAAGGTCGCCGCCGACGGCCTGCAGGGCCTGCAGATGATCCGCAGCCTGAAGCCCGACCTGGTGCTGCTGGACCTGATGCTGCCCGGCAAGGACGGGCTGGACATCTGCCGCGAGGTGAAGGCCGACAAGGACCTCAGGCATATCCCGATCATCATGGTCAGCGCGCGCGGCGAGGAGCAGGATGTGATCATCGGGCTCGGGCTGGGAGCGGACGACTACATCTGCAAGCCATTCCGTGTCGGTGAGCTGATGGCACGTGTGCGGGCCGCCTTCCGCCGTGTCGACAGCGCGCCGAGCGGACGGCGCAACCAGAAGCTGGAATATGGCGACGTGACCCTCGACCTCGACGCGCGCAAGCTGCTGGTTGATGGCGAGGAAGTGCATACCACCGCGACGGAGTTCCGCCTGCTGCGCGCCCTGCTGGAGAACCCCGGCAAGGCCTTCTCGCGCCAGCTGCTGACTGATATCGCCATCGGGGACGAGGTATATGTCAACGAGCGCACGATCGACAGCCATGTGAGTGCGGTGCGCAGCAAGCTCGGTGAGGCCCGCGGCTGGATCCGCACAGTATGGGGCGTGGGCTACCGCTTCGAACCGGACACGGACTGAGGCAGCTCGGCTACAATCGAACCGGCATGCCACTCAGCAGATTCAACCTGACATTCGAGCGCCTGATGGAGGAGATCAGCGAGGGAATCTCCATCAGCGACCCGAGCCAGCCTGACAACCCGCTGGTGTTCGTCAACTCCGCCTTCTGCCGCCTGAGCGGCTACTCGGACGAGGAAGTGCTCGGCAAGAACTGCCGCTTCCTGCAGGGGCCGGGCACGGACCAGGCCCAGATGGACATCCTGCGCAAGGCGCTCAGGGAAGCCAAGCCCTGCGTGGTGGAGATCCTCAACTACCGCAAGGATGGCAGTGAGTTCTGGAACAGCCTCAGCATCAGCCCGGTGACGGATGCCGATGGCTCGCTGCGCTTCTTCATCGGGGTGCAGACGGACATCACGCGCCGCCGCCAGCTGGAGGAACGCCAGCGGCAGTTCGTCGGCGACATGGCGCATGAACTGAAGACACCGCTGGCGGCGATCCTCGGCCTGACGGAGACGCTGAAGCGCCAGCCCGCGATGGAGGACGGCCTGCGCGAGGAGATCTACACCTCGCTGCTGTCCCAGTCCGAGCGCCTGCACCTGACGGTGAACGACATCCTCGACATCTCTCGGCTGAACTCGATGGCGTCCATCACATCGATGCAGCTGATCAGCCTCGAGCACCTGCTGGGTGAAGTGCTGGAGGGCTTCCTGCCGCAGGCGAAGCTGGCCGGGATCAGCCTTGACTGCAGCATCGAGAAAGGCAGCTTTGTGGTGATGGGCGACCCCTGGTCACTGGGCACGCTGATTGGCAACCTGCTCAGCAATGCACTGAAGTATTCCCCCAGCGGCTCGCAGGTGGCGGTGGAGCTGAAGCATGACGAGGGGCAGATGCTGAGCCTGAGTGTGACTGACAACGGGCCGGGGATCGCTGAGGAGCACTGCAAGCACATCTTCGAGCGCTTCTACCGGGTGGAGGCCAGCCGCAGCCGGGACAAGGGCGGCACGGGGCTCGGGCTCGCGATCGTGCAGGAAGTGGCAACGCGGCACGGCGGACATGTGCTGCTGGAGAGTGAACTGGGCAGGGGGAGCCGGTTCACGGTGAAGCTGCCTGTGAGGTAGGGATGAGGGATGCGGGATGGGGGATGGGCAGATGAGGGATGGGGGATGTGGGATGGGGGATGTGGGATGGGCAGATGAGGGATGGGGGATGTGGGATGGGGGATGAGCGGAAGGAATTAGGAAATGATGAACGGTGTGACCTTAAACGCTGCTGAAACGCTCAACTGTTCAAATGACTTTTGTATCCACATGTATTGTCAACTTCCGACTTCAAGACTCTGACGCAGTCGATTCAGCATCCTGCAGGTTTCTTCGAGTATCTGGATACTCTCACGAGCTGATTCTGCCTTTGTCAAACCGACGCGGATCGACAACTGCAACAGACTGTCAACCTCCCTGGCTGAACCCAGTGCTATGGAAACAAATCGTGAGTAGTCAGCCCTGGAACCGCGTCCATTACCCTCAGCAATGTTTGCCGATATCGATACACTGGCACGACGCAGCTGTGATACGAGGCCGTACTGTTCTGACCTAGGAAAGGCAATTGTCAATCTGTAGATTGACTCCGCAAGATCCATAGCCCGATTCCATACCCTTAGATCTCTGAAGGAAACCGCACTCATCTTATTGCTCCACACATACGTATGTATAGTACCCGATGGAGCACTTAAAGTCAACTCACTACAATGATTTGTAAATTCTCGCTGCTTATCTTCCGCTCATCCCCCATCCCACATCCCTCGTCCCAGTATTCGCATCCCTCATCCCCCATCCCTCATCCCCGACTTGCTCATCCCCCATCCCTCATCCCCGATTTGCCCATCCCCCATCCCGCATACCTCATCCCGCCTTGTGTCTTCCCTCATAGATCGCGCGCACGATATCGCTCAGTTCCGGTTCGTGCAGCTGAAGGTCGTCAACCTCGAACTGTTCCATCAGGCGGCCGAGCACGTCCTTGGCGCGGTGCTCGGTGCGGTCGAAGCTGATCTGGTACTGCGAGAGGTTCAGGCGGCGCACGCGCAGGCGGCTGCCGTCATCCATCAGCTTTGACAGGGCCGCCATGAACTGCAGCGCGCCTGGTTCGGCCAGCACGCTGTCAACGGGGGGAGCAGCGTTTGCCAAGCTTACAGCCTGGCCTCCATCCTCTGCCAAGCCAACGGCTTGGCCTCCGTCAAGGGTCTGGCCTCCATCGTCGTTGGTTTCGCCGCCGCCCTTCACCTCCGCGATGCTGGTGGCGGCCTTCAGCCCGATGCTGCCGAAGCTCAGCGGCAGGTCGGAGGCTGGCAGCGGATTGCCCGCATACTCCGGCAGGTAGTCCCGGCCGAAGCTGGCAACCACCCGGCGGCGGCGGCCGAAGCGGTCCTTGATCTCATCCTGCGCGCCGTCGAACAGGATCTTCCCTTCATCGATGATGATCAGGCGCGGGCAGAGCTCCTCGATGTCCACCATGTCATGCGTGGTGAGGATGATCGTGCTCTCCTCCTCGGTGTTGATGTACTGGATGAAGCGGCGGATGCGCTCCTTGATGGCAACGTCGAGGCCGATCGTCGGCTCGTCGAGGAACAGGATCGGTGGGTTGTGCAGCAGGCTCGCGCAGAGGTCGCACTTCATGCGCTGGCCGAGGCTGAGCTTGCGCACGGGCTGGTGCAGCTGGCCTGAGATGTCGAGCACGTCCACGAACTGGTCCAGGCGGCGGCGGTATTCGTCCTGCGGGATGCGGTAGATCTTCTGCAGCAGGTGGAAGGCCTCGATCACGGCGAGGTCCCACCACAGCTGGGTGCGCTGGCCGAACACCACGCCGATCTGGCGCGCATGCTGGTAGCGCTTCTGCTGCGGGACCAGGCCGTTGACCTGCATCGTGCCGCTGGTGGGCGTGAGGATGCCGGTCAGCATCTTGATCGTGGTGGACTTGCCGGCACCGTTGGAGCCGATGTAGCCGACCACCTCGCCGGGCTGGATGTCAAAGGAGATGGCGTCCACCGCACGGATGTGGCGGTAGCGGCGCTTGAAGATGTCCTTGATGGCGCCGCCGATGCCCTCACGGCGGTCGAAGTTCACATAGACCTTGGAGAGCTCCTTGACGTGGATGATCGGGGCAGAGGACATGGGGGATTGATGTTAGCAGGGGGAAAAAGCCTCTACCATCCATCAATATTGCTAGTTCGCAGTGGAGTCATCCGCATCCCTGCCCACTCCAACCGTGAGAATCTTGTCACCCTTGGAATGCCCGGATCCTCCCTTTGGTTCCACTGCCGTGAAGCGCATTGTCATCCCGTTCTTAGGGAAAGCATATAGCACAGTGTCCGTTGTCGCATCTTCCTGTGCGACCGCACGCTTGCCTTGATTGCTATTGCACTGGTCATACAGATAATCCGTGAAATCCTGTGGATCACAATTGAATAACTCTGAAAAGGAAAACGGATCTCCCTGACAGTTGATGGAGCCATCCTGGAGAATCACCAGAATGTTCTGTTCACCGAACTTGCGTTCATAAACCGTTGCCTGAGTTTCGAAACTTGTGTTCACGTCCATAGTAAAGCTGTAGCGCTCCACAAAGTCCTTCTCGACTTCCTCTCCAAGCAAGCCGGTGAATTCCATCACCTTTTTATCAATTTCGTCGATGCTGATTTTGTCACTTGAGCCATTGGATGTTGTTTGAGCAGAAGTGGATGTTGCCTGACTCTGAGGTGGGTTGCTCTCAGTTTTCTCATTGCATGCGTTAACGATGCATACCAGGAAGCAGAAGACTGCAATCGCCTTGAAATAGTACATTTTCTTCCCCCGAAGTATGTTGCTGATTCACTCGAATCCAGTGAGCACTGTGTTTGATTGAATCCGTTAAAGCTTTATGGAATTCACATCCATTTTGCCAATACCAAGTTTCCAGTTTAACACAAAGCGGCTGGCACAGTAGAAGCTGCTAATATCAGACCATGGATGAAAGCAACATCGATGGCAAGGAAGTCATCCCCAGCGTGCAGTGCTGCCGCTGCCACCGGCAGATCGCGCTGGGATCACGAGGTGTCGGTGACACGATCACCTGCCCGTTCTGCGACACCGTCAGCGTGATCCGCGAGCGCGTGTTCCTGGTGTCGGAGCCCCTCGAGCGCGCCTGATGGGATCGAAGGACTTCGGCGGGCTGGGCGAGGAGCTCGCCGCGCGCCTGATGGAGTCCCAGGGGATGGAGATCCTCGAGCGCAACCTGCACATCGGCAAGCTGGGGGAGCTGGACATCGTGGCGCTGGACGGCGAGACGCTGGTGTTCTGTGAGGTGAAGTGCAAGCACAGCAACCAGGAGCTGGGGGGCTTCCATGCGATCAACTTCGGCAAGCAGCAGCAGGTCAAGCGCCTGGCGGGGGCCTTCCTGGTGGGCTTCGAGGGGGAATTCAGGTACTGCCGCTTCGACGCGGTGGAGGTGGTGGTTGACATCGAGGGCAAGGCGGAACCGGTTGTCAACCAGCTGAAGGATGCATGGCGGTAGGAAGAGAACAGGGAACAGGGAACAGGGAACAGGGAACGGGGAACGGGGAACAGCAGGAAAGATATCAGGGAACAGGGAACGTGGAAAGAGAATTCAGAAAGGAAAACATTGGGTACCTACTCCAGCTCAATTTGTCATTACTTGCCTATCTGTGTCTCATTATGTTATAATCCGTAACGTGGAGGAGAACATGGGTTCTGCATATCATCGCGATTTACGGGTTTGGCAACGGTCAATGGACCTGGTTGAAAGGATATATGAGTTGTCAAACAGTTTTCCCAAGCAGGAAACATACGGCATTACATCCCAGCTTCGTCGCGCTGCCGTGTCTATTCCAACAAACATAGCGGAAGGTAACGGCCGGTCAACTCGACGTGACTATGCGCACTTCCTCAGCATTGCCTTTGGATCTGCCCGTGAAGTTGATACCCTTTTGGATCTTGCGACGAGATTGCGCGTTGCAGAA
Source organism: Planctomycetales bacterium (assembly GCA_022646745.1). Lineage (GTDB taxonomy): Bacteria > 4484-113 > 4484-113 > 4484-113 > JAFGCY01 > JAHEFU01. Next base: position 3,500,831 of record CP060262.1, read on the forward strand.
GCAGGAAAGGTCCATGAGTGCTTAGTATTACTCGATGAAGTATGCGGAATGCTATACGCAATGAGGTCAAAGTTGGTTGCCAACTAAAGTTTCCCCTCTGTTCGCTGTTCCCGTGTTCGCCGTTCCCTGTTCCCCGTTCCCTGTTCCCTGTTCCCTGGTACAGGTTCAATACATAGGTAATGGTTTAGGTTCAGAACATAGGTAACGGTTTCCGTGAGAATCACCCTTCGAGAGGAGGGTGCCATGCCGTGGAAGGAGGCCGATGTAATGGACCTGAGAATGCAGTTCGTCACGCGTGCGCTGCGTGAGGAGATGTCCTTTGCCGCGCTTTGCCGGGAGTTCGGCATCAGCGCAAAGACAGGGTACAAGTGGAAGCAGCGCTTCCTGGATGATGGCTACGGCGGGCTGGTCGACCTGTCGCGCCGTCCCGCTGCACATGCCCGCCAGCTGGATGAGGACACGATCTTCGAGATCGTCAGGCTCAAGCAGCAGCACATGCGCTGGGGGCCGGCCAAGATCCGCGAGCTGTTTCGCAGGACACATCCCGGCCGGGACTGCCCGTCGCTGAGCACCGTCAAGCGCATGCTTGGCAAATGCGGCCTGGTCGAACGCCGCAGGCGTCGCCAGCAGAAGCAGACGGGCCGGATCAGCCAGCGCCGGACGGCCACCGCTGCCAACCAGGTCTGGACGGTGGACTTCAAGGGCTGGTGGTTCAGCTCCGAGCGGGAACGCGTGCAGCCGCTGACGGTCTGTGACGCATACAGCCGCTGTGTGCTGCTGGCCCAGGCCCTGCCGGACAGCCGCAGCGACACGGTGCGTGAGTGCTTCAGCAGGCTGTTCGAACAGTACGGCCTGCCTGAGTGCATCCGTTCTGACAACGGCACGCCCTTTGCCGCCAGCAATGCCCTGCTGGGGCTGAGCAGGCTGTCCGCATGGTGGCTGGCACTGGGCATCAGCCTGGACCGCATAGATCCCGGCAGGCCCGACCAGAACGGCAGCCATGAGCGGATGCATCGTGAGATCGCCTGCGAGGTGGAAAGCCGGGTGGATGGCGATCTGGCAACACAGCAGGCCGCACTGGACATCTGGCGCGAGGAGTACAACACCCAGCGCCCGCATGAGGCACTGGGCATGCGCTGCCCGGCCGAACTGTATGTGAAGTCACTGCGGAAGTACAGGCCGGAGGGATTCGAGCTGCACTACCCGGCGGGATTCCTGCGCCGCAAGGTGCAGCGCAACGGATACATCAAGCTGGACAGGCGCATGATCAACCTGACAACGGCACTGCGGGGCTGGCATGTGGGACTGCAGTCGCAGGGATCACAGGAGTACAGGGTATGGTTCGCGCAGCTCTGCCTCGGCAGGCTCAACCTGAGGGATGAAGTGATGCACCCGCCGGGATGAGTACAGCACAGGAGCAATACCCGATGATATACAATAGTTCAATTAAAACGTTACCTATGTATTGAGCCTCAACCGTTACCTATGTTCTGAACCGTACGCCCTGTTCCCCGTTCCCTGTTCCCCGTTCCCTGTTCCCCGTTCCCTGTTCCCCGTTCCCTGATATTAGAATAAGAGTGCCGTACACATCCCAGCGCGGGGCACGGGCGGGCGCGCAGGCGGCGAGGAGGAAAGGCATGCTGGAACTTCACGGACCGACAATCGAGCAGGACAATTTCCACCTGTATGAGGCCATCGACCGCTCGGTCGACCCGCCGATCTACTCCTGCGTATACCTCTACACCGGCACCATGGAAAGCGGCTGGCCGGCGCTGGGCGGCACCCGCTGGGTGCGCCGCAGGTTCAGCGAGTTCGAGCAGAGCATGGAGCATGTGCGGGGTACGGCACGCGAGCTCGCCATTTCCATGACGATCAAGAATGCGATCCTGCGCGGCGCGGACACGCAGGAAGGCGCACGCGGCCTGTTCTCGTGGAACGGCGGCAAGGGTGTGATCTGGAGTCCGGAGGAAGTGCTGACGCCCTACCGGCTGATGTGCCACGGCCGGCTGATCGAGTACATCGGCGGGCATTACATCGGTTCGAAGGACCAGGGCGTGGGCACGAGCCAGCTGCGCTGGATCGAGAAGGCGACGAAGTTCACCATCGGGCTGGGCTGCGGCAAGGACACCGGTGAGGGCACAGCGGCCGGCACGGTGGCCGGCATCTGGCGCGCGGCGATTGAGGAAGGGATGATCAAGGACAGCGGCCTGAGCCCGGCGGAGCTCTTGGTGAATGCCGAGGGCGGGCTGAACGTGCTGCGCAACAACCTGCTGAGCGGCTTGTCGATCCTCGTGATCGGCGCGGGCAAGGTCGGCCTGCCGCTGCTGAAGTACCTGAGCGACCTCGGGGCGGAGCTGTACGTGTTCGACCCGCAGCTCAACAAGCTCGGCGTGTATGAGTTCTACACCTGGCTGAGGCGGCTGGGGGCGGCGATTGACCGCAGCCACCGTGACCTGCTGGAAGCGCTTGGCAACGGCGGGCGCCTGTTCGCCACGGAGGAAGAGGCGCTGATGAGCCAGGCCTACAACGTGCTGTCGCCGAACGGCGGCCCGACGGAATGGCTCTCGCTATCGCTCAGGGACAGCACCGACCAACGCTGCCGCGCGGAGATGCTGGCGGAGACGCGGCGCAAGGATGGCAAGCTGAGACTGATCGCGGGTGCTGGCAACGACCAGCTGCCGGCCACGGCGGGCAAGCAGGACCGGCGCGACATCGCGCTCGGCGCTCTGGATGAGGCGGGCATCACCTTCGTACCGGACCCGATCGTCAGCCCCGGCGGCGTGATCGCGGTCAGCCACGAACTGGCGGAAAGCTGGGATGCGGATGAGGTGATCCGCGACGCGACGCGGCTCGTGAACCGCAGTGTGAAGGACTGCTACGGCATCGCGCGCAAGAGCGGCAAGCTCAACTCAAGCTCGATGTACGCAGCCTTCAAGCAGCTCAGTGGTGTAGAATAACGCTCCCGATCTGCATGTTCCCGGATCAGGGGTAAGATGTAGATCCACGCGGGTCGCAAGGGGCCCGGATTGACAGGCCACAACTGGACGGAGGAGTGGCAGAGTGGTTGAATGCGGCAGTCTCGAAAACTGTTTCACGGCAACGTGACGGGGGTTCGAATCCCTCCTCCTCCGGATTGATCCAGTTGGCAGAATCAGAAACAGAATCAGCAGACAAGTGGGCAGTGGGTAGTAGGTAACAAACAGTAATGAGAGCCAGATTTTGCGACGGATTCTCATTTCCGTGAGCGCTCCTTTAATCCACATTTAACACTCCAAAAGGTGCTATACAGATTCTCCTCGGGCCACTGCCCATTGGAGAACGGCTATGCCACATTTGAGACGCGGCCTGGTGCTGGGCCTGATCAGCATCCTGCTGTTCAGCTGTTCGCGCCAGGCCGGCCTTGAAACCGGGGCTACCCCCACCCCTGCCAACGGCATCCCGCTCACGGGTCTGCCGGACATCTCAACCCTGCGTGAGCCTTCCATCCTCGTGGGCTACCTGCAGACCGGCTCCGAAGCCGTCTTCCGCTCCACCAACTCCGACGTCGTCGGCGATTCCCTCCTGATGGCCTCCCCGGCCCAGGGCACCAGCTGGGGCGTCTGGGGCTTTGCCAACACCATCGGCGCCACGGGCTGCCTGGTTGACTACAACGGGGTTGACGACGCGGCGAGCTACTTCGCGATCGCGGACTTCGACAAGGGCCGCTGGGAAGTGGCCGGCCCGGTGCCGGGACCGCAGCAGGAACTGACGATCGACAAGCCAGGCTATACCAGCCCCGGCGGAAACATCTACATCGCGATGATCGCCTGGGACGGGGCATCGATCACCGCGGACCAGCTGACCCTGTTCGCGGACATCGCACCCTTCAAGAGTGACATTGACAACTCCGGCGGCTACACCTCGCTGGCGCTCGTGAACGGCCGCCCGGCGATCAGCTATTACGACGACACGGACCACGACCTGAAGTTCGTGCGAGCGCTGGATGCCTTCGGCCAGAGCTGGGGCACGCCGCTCACACTGGACAGTGCGGGGGACACCGGGCAGTACACCTCGCTGGAGGTGATCGGCGGGATCCCGATGATCGCCTACTATGACTTCACGAACCAGGACCTGCGCTTCATCCGCGCCAGTGACGAGGATGGCAGCGCATGGGAGAGCCCGCTGACGCTGGATGGCAGCGGCACCCAGAGCGGTGAGTTCCCCTGGCTGACCGAGGTGAACGGCAGGCCTTCGATCGCCTACTACGATGTCAACGGTCCCGCCCTGCGATTCATCCGTGCCAGCGATGCAATGGGTGACAGCTGGGGCTCGCCGGTTGACGTGGACACCGATGGTAACACGGGGCAGGAGCCCTGCCTGGCGGTGATTGACGGGCTGCCGATGATCTCCTACCGCAAGGGCTCCGCCGGTGAACTGCGCATCGTGCGTGCGCTGGATGCCGACGGCGCGACATGGGACACCCCGCTCGTGCTGCTGGCTGGCAACAACACCGGCTTCGGCTCGGTGCTGATGACCGTGGCCGGCAACCCGGCGGTGGCCTGGTACGACCTGACGGACAGTGACCTGCGCTTCCAGCGGGCCCAGACCAGCACGGGCAGCTTCTGGTTCGGCTCGGTGACACTTGACGGCCAGGAGGATGACGCCGGTACCTACGCCACAATGGGCATCTTCGAGGGCACGCCGATGATCGTGTACCACAAGGGCATCATGGGTGACCTGAGGATGGTCTGGGCGAATGACGCTGAGGGTACGAGCTGGACCAACCCGGTGCTGCTTGACGAGAGCAGCGTGATCGTCGGCAAGTACAACTCACTGGCGGACATCAATGGCGAACCGGCGGTGAGCTACTGGGACCAGACCAACGGCAGGCTGCTGTACATGTGGGGGCTGAGCGAGAGGTAGTGCTGAGTGGGCAGCAGGCAGGAACAGAATCAGAATGAGAAACAGATTGAGAAGCAGAATGAGAATCAGGTAAAGGAGTATGCAGAAATCAGGCTCACTTCAACTGGTTGACAATGCTCAGTTTGCTTCTGCTGCTACTCATTCTGCTTCTGTTTCTCAGTCTGAGTTCTGAACACTGACAACTTACGGGTCGTACTCATCGGAAGCGCCCATCGCCTCCAGCAGGTAGTAGAACTTGGTCAGCAGTTTCTCGAGCGCTTCGAGGAAATCGCCGTCGGCCTTGCCTTCGCGGCGGGCGGCGTTGATCAGCATGCGGAATTCGAACAGCAGCGGGTCGCCGTCCAGCAGCAGTTCAGAGGAAGAGGCGGAGGGACTGTTGCCAGTGGAACTTCCGGATTCGTGCGTTTTTTCATTGTTGTCAGACTCTCGTCTGACCTCCGCATCCTCGCCGGGGCGCAGCATGCGGGAACCGTCATTGGCACTGGTGCTGGCGGGCGCTGCCTCGGTCTGGCCGCCGGCATTCTGCCCGGCATTTCCAGCACTGCTGCCCTGCCCTCCGCTGCGATCTATGGCAGAGGATGAGCCGGTGTTGCCAGAGTTTCCGCTCTCCCCATTGCCAGAGTTTCCTCTGACCTCCCCGGTCAGTTCCGCCTCGAGGCGGCGCAGGGCCTCGTCCTGGGCTTCGCGGCGCAGGTCGGCTTCCGAGGCACTGCCAAAGCGGGCGGACTTGCCGCCGCCGGCCTCCAGCTGTCCACTGAAGCTGGCAATGAGGATCAGCTCGCGCCTGTCGGCCATGCTCCACATCAGGCCATGGGCCTCGCTGCTCTGGAAGCTCGGTTCGGGGTCGGCGTTGATGAATTCAAGGTTGGCGGGATAGCGTACCGACAGGTCGAAGTCCAGCCAGTTGCCAAGGTAGTCGAGCTGGGCTATCACCAGGCGCAGGCGGTCGCCATCGCGGCGCAGCAGTTCATAGGAGGCGTAGTCCAGCTCGCTGTGGCCCTCGAACACCACGGCATCGAGCACACCAAGCTCGTCGGTACCGGTGTCGTACTGCAGGCGGTCCAGTGCCACGATGCCGTCCCACTTCTGCTTGATGCTGACGAAGCCGTCCGGCGCGATCTCGATGGAGACATGCGCGCGGGCATCCGCTGCGATTGCCGGAGTGGCAAGCAGGATAAGAGCAAGGCATGTCAGCAGGCTGCGCAGCATACAGAGGTTATATCGAAAAGGGATGGTAAATGAGTAAGGAGGCAAATCAATTAGAGGTGCTAGAGTTGCGCAATGCTGATAGTCACATACAAGCTGCTTGCGGAATCTGCTGATGACTCTGCCCTGTGCAAGGAGCTGCAGGGTGCAAGCGCAATCCAGGTAGCTGAATGCTGCTGGATCCTCCCGGGAACGAAGTCGGCGACAGACTGGACGAACAAGCTGGCCGACCTGATTGACGAGGACCGCGACCGCCTGATGGTGGCGGTTGTCGATTCATTCGCAGAAATCGGTTGGGTCAATGCGATCTGTGGAGACCCTGCACTGGGCAATGCCATCAGGAATGAGCGGGAAAATACGGATTAGCCGATCATTCCTAGAATTCCGATGTGGGGCGGATGAAGAAGTGGCCAGTGCTTAGTAGTGTAGCTTTTAGAGCTACAAGGCCTTGTGGCTCTTAGAGCCACACTCCGAGCTTGGCCACCGTCACTCTTCGAAGCAGCGTCCGCCCTGGGAACAGGGCACGAAGGACTGGCCCGGTTCGATGGTATTGCCGGCCAGCCAGCTGGCGGTCGGCATGCGCTTCTTGTTGTCCGGCTGCAGTTCCTCGATCGCGACCACACCATCACCCGTCATCACCCAGATCACGCGGCGGCCGAAGGACAGCACCTGCCCCGGCTGGGCGTCCGCCGGGATCTGCGGCAGGATGTCCTCCGGCGGGGATTCGATGCTGACGCGCCAGATCTTCAGGCGGCGGTTGTCGTCCAGCAGGGTGTACGCCCCCATGTCCGGGTCCCAGGCGCGTACGAATGACTCGATCTTCTTCGCACTGGTCGACCAGTCGATCTCCGTGTCTCGCCGGTCAAAGGTGCGGCAGTAGGTGGCGTCATCGTCATCCTGCGGGCTGAGGCTGACCGTGCCGGCAGCGATGCTGTCCAGCGCATCGACGGCCAGCCGGCCGCCGATCAGGCCGAGTTCCAGTTCCAGCTTGCCGTAGCTGATGTCGCGGCTGATCTCATATGGCTCGCGCAGCATGATGTCGCCGTCATCCAGGCGCGGGGTCATCTTCATGATGCAGACGGCAGTGCTTTCGAGGCCGAGGAGCAGCGCCGTGCGCACAGGCGAGGCTCCGCGCAGACGCGGCAGGTCAGACGGATGGACATTGATCGGCCAGTCGGTCAGCTTCAAGAGGCTCTTCGGGATGATCTTGCCGTAGGACACTACGAGCAGGGCGTCCGGCTCGAGCGCGGCCAGCTCACTGCGCAGTTCGCGGTTGTTGGCCAGCTTCTCCGGCTTGAACACCGGGATGCCGAGTGGTGTGACGTCCATGCAGACCGGGGTCGGCTTGTACTCCATGCGGCGGCCGGAGGGGGTATCGGGCTGCGTGACCACAGCCACCAGTTCGTGGCTGCTGCCAAGCAGGTGCCCGAGTACGGCACAGCTGATGGAGGAACTGCCGAAGAAGACCACTCTCACGAGCGGGTATTATCGCCCCTGCCCCGGGATTATCGCTGCTCAGCCCTCGGGATCGAATGCGCTGTAGCGGGAATAGCGCGGCTTTTCCTGCGCTTCCTCGGGTTCGGCGCTGCGCTTCTCACCGGTATCGCCGGTGGATGTATCGGGACGTGGCGGTGGCGGGCCTGATGTCGCCTGGTAGGCGGCCTGGCTGGCCTGCTGGGCGAAGCCCTCCATCGCCTGCTTGGCGCCGAGACCATACCGGCGGGCCATGCGGTACAGCTCGCGGGCATCCTCGATGGTCTGCGGCACGTCCACGAAGACCTGGCTGCGGTCAATGCCGTAGCGTTCACACTTCTCGTCGATCACCCTGTCCGGGGCAAACTCGATGAAGGCCTGCATGATGATCAGCGAGACGATGATGTCGTCCAGCAGGCCGATGCCGGTGATGGCATCCGGCTCGACATCCAGCGGGGAGAACTTGTAGACCACGCCTGAGGTCGCCGCCACCTTGAGCCACAGAGAGACACGCGGGTCGAGGTAGAGCGCCATGAACAGGCGCGCGGTGTGGTTGAGCTTCAGGAGCCCGGAGAGAGAGTCGAGGTTTGCCCGGCCACGGTACTGAGTCATCCACACCATTGTAACTGTTTGAACCGGCGCAGTGTTTATCACGGCAGCCGTCATACCGATATGCCTGCTGCAGGCAATAAAATTATGGACAGCCAGATGCCGAGCAAAACAGGACAGTACTTCCGCAACGGTGCGGCCGCCGCCGCGGGCGTCGTGCTCGTGCTGGTGGGCGTGTATGTGCTGTACCTGCTGCGAAATGTGGCGATGATCGTGCTGATCGCGGGGCTATTGGCCTATGTGGTGAACTGGCTGGTGGGCAAGCTCAGCAGCCGGATGCCGCGGATCGCCGCCGTCTGGGCCAGCATGGCGGTGTTCATGGTGCTGATGCTCGGAGTGTTCGGCACCACCCTGCCGGTGATCTCCGGGCAGGTGAGCGAGTTCTCGTCCAGCCTTGGCTACATGATTGAACGCCTCGACGTGCAGATCAGCGGCTGGAGCATCCCCTTCGTCAGCCTCGGTGACAACACGATCAGCAACTACCTGGACACGATCGGCAGTGAATGGCAGAAAAGCACGCCGCAGATCATCAGCGCCACGCAGAACCTGCTGTCCAGCACGGCCAGCCTGCTGGCGACGATCCTGATCATCCCGCTGATCACGCTCTACCTGCTGCTGGACGGCGAGCGGCTGCGCAACAGCTTCATCGTGTCCTTCCCGGAGCGCAACCGGCAGACGATTGACCGTGTGATGAGCGCGATCAGCCGCGCACTTGGCAACTACATCTACAGCCGGCTGGTGCTCGGGCTGTTCGTCGGCGTGATGACAACGATCATCCTCGGACTGTTCGGCATCAAGTTCGCGCTGCTGCTCGGGCTGCTGGCATTCTTCGGTGAGTTCATCCCGGTGATCGGCCCCTGGCTGGCCTACCTGCCGACGGCACTGATCGTGATGACCGGCGAGCCGACCACTGCCTTCATCACACTGCTGGTGGTCTCGCTGTTCTACCTCGTGGTGCAGATGATCGAGAATTACATCATCGTGCCGAAGCTGATGGCGGATACGATGGACATGCACCCGCTGACGGTGATCCTCGCGATCATGATCGGCGGCACGCTGGGCGGGATCCCCGGCCTGTTCGTGAGCATCCCGGTGGCGGCGATGATCAAGGTGCTGCTGAAGATCTTCTACTTCCGCATGGCGGAGCCGGGCATCGAGGTGCCCGAGGAACTGGGGATGGAGCGCGAACTGTCCGCCGCTGCCGACACCACGGAAGCGCTCTAGCTGCCGACCACCCCGTCCATTGGTGAGCTCGCACTGGCATAGCGCCGGCGGGCGATACGCCCGGCGAGCCAGGCATTGCGGCCGGCCTCGATCCCCTGTGCCATCGCCGTTGCCATCATGGCCGGGTCCTTGGCCATCGCGATCGCCGTGTTGATCAGGCAGGCATCGGCACCGAGCTCCATTGCCAGCGCTGCATCTGAAGGGGCACCGATGCCGGCGTCGACGATGATCGGCACCTTGCCACCGAGTTCCTCGATGATGAACTGCAGGCCACTGAAGTCGGGCAGGCCCTGCCCGCTGCCGATCGGCGAGGCGAGCGGCATCACGGTGTCGGCCCCGGCCTCGAACAGACGGCGGGCCACGATCGGGTCCTGGCTGGTGTAGGGCAGTACGATGAAGCCCTCATCCTTGAGGATCTTCGTGCCTTCTACAGTGGCGCTGACATCCGGCAGGAGCGTCTTCTCGTCGCCGAGCACTTCAAGCTTGATCCAGTTCGTGCCGGTGGCGGCGCGGGCCAGCCGGGCTGTGCGCAGCGCGCTGTCCAGGTCGAAGCAGCCGGCGGTGTTTGGCAGCAGCTGGATGCGCGAGAGGTCCATGTAGTCGATGAAGTTCTTCTCACTGCGCTTCTCGTCAAGGTCGATGCGGCGCACGGCGACGGTCACGCACTCAGTGCCGCCGGCCGCGAATGCCGACACCATCGTGTCCGGGTCCGGGAACTTGCCGGTCCCCATGAACAGGCGGCTCGTGAAGGTACGGCCGCCGATGACGAGCTGATTGTCAACACCTGTCTGGGTCATCTGGAATCCTCCGGCTGATTGCCACCGGAAGATTAACACAGGTATCCCGCGCCGACGGTGACAACGGACCCGCAATTGCATATACTGGACGCAGCAAGCTGAGACCGGGCTGCACGGACAGGACAGAATTCCACGCCCGGGGGACGGACATGATGACTGGTACGAGCGGTGGGCAGAACATGAGCTGCCCGGAATGCGGGGGGATGATGGAGCTGCGCCTCGGGCGCTGGGACTGTTCCCGCTGCGGACATGTGATTGAACCTGATAAGCCCGTTGGAATCGATGTCGGCTCGCCGGCTGACAGCGTCAACCGGGCGAAGCTGATCAGGCGAGCGGATGACCCGGTGCCCATGAGCGGGGACTCCAGCAAGCTGGAGTCAAGGCTGCACCTGATGAAGCAGGCCCAGCCCTACTCACTCGCTGTCCGGCTGTCCTGCCTCGGCGGGCAGCTGCTGGTGGTGGCGGTGAGCCACATGTACATACTGATGCGCGGCGAGGTCGGCAGCTGGCTGGAAAGCGGGCAGATCGGTCTGAGGCTGGCGCTCCAGGCGGTGTATGTGCTGCTTATCTGCGTCGGCCTGTTCTGGCGCGAACTGCCAACCAAGTACTTCGCGCTTGCGCTGAACATCCTGGTGTTCATCGGGCTGTTCGCGATGGTGCTGATGCAGTATGGCCTGCTGCCTCGACCGGACAGCTTCTACAACTCGATCTTCCCATCAATGCCGGAATGGTACTGGGTCGTGCTGCTGTTCCTGCATACCAGCCTGATGTTCGTGATCTTCACCGTGATCAGGCAGGACCTTGAATCCCGGGTTTCCCCGGGGGATGGCAGATGAGCGATCCTATGGCTGAAATGGATAAGAGGAACTGACAATGGCTGAGACACGCAACTGCCCGCAGTGCGACATGATGATGGACTACCGCCTCGGTGAGTACGAATGCCCGTCCTGTGGACACCGGGAAAGCAGCAAGCCGGCTGAGGCCCCGGCGGAGCAACGCAAGGCCAGCGGCCCGGGATTCAAGGCCACCCCTCCCCCGCCCCCCGGCATGCAGGTGCCCGGGATGCCCGGCTCGAGCATGGGCGGCTACCACGGCAGCCCGATTGAGCCGCAGCCGCGCCAGAAGGATCCCGGACTGGAGATGGAGAAGAAGGGCATCCTGGCCTACTACGTGCTGCAGAACTTGATCATCCTCAGCTGGGCCTACTCCTCTCCCGGATCAGCGCTGGCGGATCGCGTCGGCTTCATGTTCCTGATGGCGCTGCCGCTGATCCTCGGTTTCGTGCTGCTGTTCTTCATCCTGCAGACCGACCAGGACTGGCTGCGATACACCTGCATGGGCTGCATCGGTCTTGGCATCCTGCTGAACATTTACACACTGGTCGGGCCAGGAGTGATGAACCAGACGATGCTGCTGACGCCGGCGATGCAGTACACCAATTCGCTTCTGAGCCTGGCGTACGGCATCTGGCTGGTCACGATCCTCTACCGCGACATGCAACGCTGAGCCGCAGGGCATCGCGGCTATAATCAGGGAATGGCTTTGCTGTCGCAGGAATTGAACGACTACATCGTCGGGCAGACACGCTTTGATGATCCGATCGTCCTCGAGATGGAGGAACGCGCAGCGCGTGACGGCTTCCCGATCATCGGCCCGGCAGTCGGGCCCTGGCTGTACTTCTTCACGCGGTTGCTGAAGGCCAGCCACGTGTTCGAGATGGGCAGCGGCTTCGGCTATTCCACCTGGTTCTTCGCCAGGGGGATCAAGGACAATGGCGGCGGCACCGTGACGCATACCGTGTGGGACGAGGGCCTGAGCCGTGATGCACGCGGCTACCTCGAGCGCAGCGGGCTGGCGGACCAGTGCGACTTCCAGGTGAGCGAGTCGGTGCTGGCGCTGAGTGGTGCTGCGAGCGGGATCGACATCATCTTCTGCGACATCGACAAGGAGATGTACCCGAACGCGCTGGACGTGGTGGAAAGCAAGCTCAAGCCAGGCGGGCTGTTCATCTGTGACAACCTGCTGTGGGACGGCAAGGTGATGGCAGCGACAGCTGAAGGCGACGAGGCCACGGCCGGGGTGAAGGAGATCACGCGCATGCTGCGTGAGTCGCCGCGCTGGGACTTCCTGCTGACCCCGCTGCGCGACGGCGTGGGCTTCGCGCGCTTCAACGGATGAAGCAGGGAACGGAAGCCAGGCGGATCCTAGATGGCATCAGCTGCCGGACGCCGCACTCCGTTCCAGTACGCAAAGCTGAGCCCGGACCTCCGTTCTGGGAACAGGACTGGCAACTCAACAAGCCACTGCCCTACCTCGCAACCGGCCTGCCGTGCTTCCCTGAACTGGCCAGGCAGATGCTGCTGGAGCAGTTCCCGGAGGCAGCCGGGCTTGAGCGCATTGCCGACCTTGACCTGCCGCAGCAGGAAATCCTGGTGGCTGCCGTTGCCAGTATCCACGGCCCCAGCGGAGCAATCAACCTGATTGACAGTGAATTGATCGATGACCGCTTCAGCCCTGTGCGGAAAATGCTGTCAAAAGATGTGACTGAAAGGCAGCGGCAACGCCGCAGAGCGGTGATGGATATTGCCAGCACCATATCGATGAAGGTCAAGGAACCCCTATCCGCCCGTTCCACGGGCATGGCGGCTGTGCTGCTGCATATCAGCATCTACATCGCGCTGCTGGTATTCAGCTTCGGCATTGCCAGGATCAGCAGTCTCGGCCAGTTGCCCGGCGGGAATGCAATTCCGTTCCTGATGAACATTGTGGCCTTCTGGATCATATCCCTGTGGCTCAACCCCTTTCGCCGGAGCCGGGATGAGCAGTTGCCAGTCTGGCTGGCAATGTTCCTGTGCATCCGTGAGGCGGACCGCACGCTGGAGCAGCGGGAGCAGGAACGTAACCAGGAACGGGCAATGCGCAGGCGCAGGCAGGGGAACTGAAATGGACAGGGGGAGACAGTACCAACAGGCTTGGCAGGGGGAAGGCGATGCTGGCTGACAAGCCCTGGTATGACTACGAAGCGCTGCGGCATATCACGCTCGGTGAACTGAAGACGCGCCAGTGGATGATCACGAATGAGCAGGCCCGCGTGATTGCGCAGCGGCTGTGGAAGATCACGGAGGACAGCTGGAATCGGGGCCGGCGGCGGCGCATCTGGAACAACCCGAATGACGAATGGACGGCGATGCGCTTCGTCTCGGGAGCGAGTGGCAGCCTGCCCCACAGCATCAATGAGCTGCGCGGGGTGGACTTCGGCGACCTGATCGTGGAGGGGCCGGATCGCCTGCGCGAGTGCATTGCCAGGATGAATCCGTTGATGCAGCTGTTCAAGGGCCGGCCGCGGCTGCGCAATACCGAGGACTGCGCGGACTTCATCGTGCACTACCTGGAATTCATCAGGTATCCCGGCACCAGCCTGACAATGCCCTTCATCCTGGAAGCGATCTGGTGGATTGCAGTGCTGGGTTTCGTGCCGTTCTGGTTCTGGCTGCAAGGCAGCGCCGGACGGGGCCAGGTCAGCAATGAAGTGATCATCATGGCAATTGCCGCGGTGGCCGGTGCCAGCCTGCTGACAGCCCACAACAATGGCCGGGCCCGGGTGCGGGCAATGGCGGTGTACATCTCCTTCACGGATGAGTTCATCGAGAGCGATGCGCCGATGGATGGCAACCTGCCACAGGGCCCGGGCTGGTGATGGGCATGATGCAGGGAAAACCGACTTATGACGTAACGCTGCTCAGGCATGTCACGATCGGTGAGCTGAAGGAGCGCATCGGCCGGATCAGCAATCCGCAGGCACGGCATATCGCGGTCGGGTTGTGGCAGGAACTGGCGGGCTGCTGGCGCGGGATGGATGCGCGGCAGCTCAGGGACAATGCGACGGTCGTGCAGGCGCTGGGCTGGCGGCCGCAGGCACTGGTCGAGCTTGTCAACGTGCTGCGCGGGATGGACTTCGGGCAGGTGATCATGGAGGGGCCGGAGGGGATGGATGAGTTCCTCGGACGCCTGCATCCACTGTGGCGGATGTTCATGCCGCCGCCGCACCTGCGCCGCAGCTTTGACAACGCACGGCGCCTGACGCGCTTCCTCGAGTTCTACATCAACCCGGATCGCAGCATGCCGGCCGGCGTGCTCAACTGGCTGAAGCTGCTTGGCAGCCTGCTCATCGGGCTGGCAATGCTGTACGGCGGGATGCTGTACCTGAAGACGCAGAACCAGCCGCCGCCCTGGAAGCTGGCGCTGGCCGGACTGCCGGCGATCCTCGTGAACATCGCCGCCGGCCGTGAGTTCCAGGCCTACTTCCGCCGGCGAGTGCTGGCGATCTACATCTCATTCACCGACGAATTCATGGATGACGAGAAGCAGTATGACGGCCGCCTGCCGCGCGGCCCGGGCTGGTGAGCATGCTGCAGCGCAAGCCCTACTACGATGAGCACGAGCTGGCGGGCATCTGCTTTGCGGAACTGCGCGGGCGGGTCGGCCGGATCAGCAACCAGCAGGCGCGGCATATCGCGGTGCGGCTCTGGCAGTTCCTGCAGAAGGCGGCGCAAAGTGACGACACCTGGCAGACAGCGGTTGCCAGCCAGGACAGGCCGGGCTTCCTGCTGAAGACCCGCAAGCGCAGGCTGCTGCAGCTGCTGGAACAGCTGCGGGAGGTGGACCTGGGCGACATGCTGGTGGAGGGGCCGGAGTCGCTGCAGGAACGCTTCAGCCCGACGCATCCACTGGGCCGGCTGATCAGGCCGCAGTGGAAACCACGAAACACTGACGACCTGGCGCGTTTCATGCTGGACCACCTGGAGTTCCTGATTGACCCATCCCGCCGCTCGAAGCTCACTGGATCACAGATTGGCAAGCTGCTGCTGATGATCGTTTCCCTGGCTACCGGCTTCTACTTCCTGCACAGCGTTGTCGGCTTCGCGGCCATTGGGAGCCCATTCTCAGTGCTGATCATCGTGGCGCTGCTTCTGCTGGTCGGCGCAGAGTATTTTGTGAGAATGAGCCAGGCATCCCCATACGAGACTGAGCAGGTGCTCGCCCTCTACATCTCGTTCACCGATGAGTTCATTGACGACGAGCGGCAGTATGAGGACCCACTGGTCGTCAAGGGGGGCTGGTGATGGATGTCGCCGCGGGCAAGCCCGGATACAGCGAGCGCGACCTTGATGAGATACGGGGCTCACATCTGCGGGCCCGGGTCGGTCGCATCAGCAACCAACAGGCGCGGCATATCGCGGTCGGACTCTGGCAGATCCTGGAGGGACAGGTCACCAGTGGCCGGGATAGTCCGACCCAGCTGCCTGACAACTGGAGCCTGCGCAAGCTGGCAATGGGGGGCGGGACACAGCTGCTGCTGCAGATGGACAAGCTGCAGTCTGTCGATTTCGGGGACATGGTTGTCATGGGCCCGGAATACATGGACGGCTTCCTGGATAACATGCATCCGTTCTACCGCCTGATTGTCAGCCCGCCTCCGGTGAAGAGCAGTTTTGACATAGCGAAGAGGCTGTATGACTACATGGAGTTTTACACTAACCCCGGCCAGAGCTTTCCGCAGGAGTTCATGAACAAGGTCCACCTGGTGCTTCTGTATGCCTTCGCCGCATTGGCAGGACTGGCGGAAAGGATGTTCAATACAAACGGAGACATAGACTGGCTGTTATTGATCATCTTCCTGATTGCCTGCGGTTTGATGCTGCTGTTGTCCTTTGGCCATGGCCGGGCCAGGCGGGTCCGCATCCTGGCACTGTTCATCTCCTTCACGGATGAGTTCATTGACGACGAACGGCAGTATGACGATCCGGCGGTGGAGGATCCGGGCTGGTGAGCGGCGCATGGGAGAATCAGCGTTGATGGATGGCAAAACCGCACTGCGTCGGGAGGGCAAGCCTGCGTATACGCAGGCGGACCTGCAGCGGATCACTGCAGGGGATCTCAGAGCGCGGCTGGAGCGGATTGACAACCGGCAGGCGCATGCGATTGCGGCGAAGCTGTGGAAGGCGGTGGAGCTGCAGTACACCAACCAGTACGGCCAGCTGATGCTGAAGGATTCACATACGCTGCTGCGGATGGCCGGCAACTCGCTGCGCCACAGGCTGCTCGCCAGGCTGGAAGCTCTGCGGCGCGTGGACTTCGGCGACATCGTGGTGGAGGGGCCGCCGCGCATGGAGCTGATGATTGCCAACCTGCATCCCTTCGTGCGCTTCCTGCACCCGCCCCTGCGACTGAAGAAGACGGAGGACAGCGCGGCGCACCTGCTGCGCTACCTGGAATTCATCGAGAACCCGGAGCAGAGCGTGCCGGAGTCATTCCGCCGCAGCTGGCTGTTCGTGGGTGGGATGTTCGGCTTCCTGATCATGCCGATGCTGATGCTGGTGTTGTTCATCGACAGGGTGCGGGAGGCAAAGTGGCTGCTGATCGTCGGCTTTGCGGTGATGCTTGGCGGCGTGATACTTTCGGGGTTCCAGCTGGCGGGTTTCGGCAGGCTGCGCACGATCTCGCTGTACATCTCGTTCACGGATGAGTTCGTAAACCTCGATGAAGAGCAGGAAATGGAGAGCGGTGAGCAGGGGGATGCGGAAGCATGACGGGCAAGCCAGGCTATGACGAGGCCCGCCTGCAGGCGCTGACGGTGGCCGAGCTGCGGGACAGGCTCAGCCGGATTGACAACCCGACTGCGCTGGCGATTGCCACGAAGCTCTGGCAGGCGATGGAAAGCCTGTTCACCAACCAGTACGGCAGCAGCCTGATGCGCGATGAATACAGCACCTGGCAGATTGCCGCACGCAACCGCCACAGGCTGCTCAGGCGGCTGGAGGCCCTGCGCCGTGTTGACATCGGCGACTTCCTCGCGGAGGGGCCGCAGCGGATGGACATGGCTTTGCAGCACCTGCATCCACTGGTGCGCCTGCTGCGGCCTGCACAGAAGGCGAAGCGCAGTGAGGACAGCGCGGACTGGCTGCTGCGCAACCTGGAGTTCGTGGAGGACCCTGAGCGGCAGTTCCCCGAGGGATTCGTGCGCAGCTGGATCTTCGGCGTCGGGATGTTCCTGACGATGGCACTGCCGGTGCTGCTGGTGCTGCTGCTTGCCCCGCTGCTGGAGAACAAGGTAGTGCTGCTGCTGCCGACCTTCGTGATCCTTGTGACGGGGATCCTTGTTTCGGTGCTCCAGCTGCATGGCTACAGCGTGGTGCGGATCATGGCGGCCTATATCTCGTTCACGGATGAGTTTGTGAACCTCGATGGAGAGCAGGGAGCAGAAAGCAGGGAGCAGAGTGATGAGACCTGAAATGAAGAAGCACCCTCCCCTGCCCGGCAAGCCGGAATACAGAAGAGAAGACATCATTGAGTTGGGTAAGGAGGAATTACTAAACCGACTAGCACGAGTCAGTAACCCGCTAGCATGGAAAATTGCCGCTGATCTGCTGGTCAAGTCAATGCAAAACGGACCCTCAATGCGTAACCGAGACCAGGTACATGCAGACTTGCGCCGGTTATGTGACGGCAAGGAAGCACCTAATCTGTCAGTGAACTTCGAAATCCTGCCACGCCTTGCTTACACGGCAAGCCTTAGGTATTACCTTGCAACTTTAGATCGTCTTCGCAGTGTTCAATTGTCTGAATACATCATGCTCGGCCCGCATGAAGCGAAGGAAATGCTGATGAAAAGGCATCCTGTCCTGAACCTGTTTCCACTCGCAATTCGCCTGCGTCACAGCCGCGATATCGCTGAACTGTTAGTCGATCAGTTTGAAGTGGTGTCCAGGCCGGATTTCGGCTGGAGTAATGTGATCAAGAGCTACGCCATTTCCGTTGGCGGATTTTTACTGCTGGTCATTGTCAACTTAATGAATTCCAGCTCAATCATGGGAGCATTGACCATTTCAGCAATTATGCAAGTGATTGGCGCAATCATCTTCAAGCTATTGGCAACCAAATCCGGCCAAGCTCTGCCTTTGTTCCTTTCCTTCACGGATGAAGTGATGGACGAGCCGGAATGGGCTGCTAAGCAGGGCTCGGAGAGCTGATGGCAGGCAAGCTGAAAAAGCCTCCCCTGCCCGGCAAGCCGGAATACAGTGACCAGGAAATCCTGCTGATGAGCCCGTTTGAACTGGTTGCCAGGCTGGGGCATGTGTCGAACCCCGCTGCCTGGCGCATCGCCGCAGACCTGCTGATCAGGGCAATGGACGAGAAGCCGGCTGCGATGGAGCGTGAGACCATCCATTACAAGCTGCGCAAGATGTGCAACAGGCAGTACGTGCCGGAAATCAAGCTGCGCTTCAGCAACCTGCCCAGGACGCGGGAAGGACCAGGCCTGAGGCAGCTGCAGTCACGGCTGGAGCGGCTGAGGCGCGTGCGGCTGGCGGACTACATCATGATGGGGCCACTGGAGGCGCAGCAGATGCTGCTGGACAGGCACCCGGTGCTCAGGCTGCTGCCGATGGTGCGCCGCCTGCGCAAGGCATCAGACATAGCCGCATTCCTGGTGGAGAACTTTGAGCTGGTCTCCCGTACGGAGTACAGCATGTGGGATGCGCTGGCCATGCCACTGACGCTTGTGCTGACAACACTGGTGATCTTCGCCTTCATCTACCAGGATTCCGGTTCGTTCTGGGAGAGCCTGCTGGGTGCACTGTTTGCCCAGACGGTGTTCGCCATCGTGAACCGCATCAGGCCGAAGAACCAGCTCGAGGCGCTGTCGCTGTTCCTGTCCTTCACGGATGAGGTGATGGATGAGCTGGAATGGGATGAAAGCATCATTGAAGCGGACACAGCGCCGGGGGCGTAGCGGTAACATTATCGGGTGACCGATGATGGAATCAGGATGGATCCCCATTACTCGGCTGACGAGCTTGAGGTGATCACCGTGCGCGAACTGAAGGACCGGGTTCGCATGCTGCGCACCGCGCGCGCCCAGCAGGTGGCGCATGAGCTGTGGCGGCAGGCCGAGCTGGTGTTCACATCCACGAACCCCTGGCCCAAGCGCTTCCTGCGCAATGAGGAGTGCACGCTCCACGGCCTGTGCGGGCCGCTGGGGAGGGGCCTGCTGCTGGAGATGCTCGTGAAGCTGCGCAAGACGAACTTCCAGAGGCTGATTGACAACATTGCCCAGACCGAGGGCAGCACCCCGCTCACGATCGGGGTGAAGCCGAAGCTGCGCAAGGGCCGGCACATCACGATCGACACCGCCGACTTCATGCACAGCCAGCTGGAGAGCATCATGGCCGGCCGGCCGCAGACACCCTTCCACGTGCAGCGCAACCTGGTCTGCGCACTGTTCGCCGTGGCGCTGGGCTTCGGGCTGTACTCGGCGCGCTGGTGGCTGCTGGAGCAGTTCGGCCACGCGGTCTGGACGGTGCCCGCGCTGCTGCTGGCGCTGGGCATCAGCTACGGCATCTGGTACCGGCTGACCTACTGGGTGCTGGCCAAGATGCGAATCCTCGCACTGTACATGGCCTTCACCGACCAGTTCCTGGAACAATGATGCAGGAGACCGGGGAGTGGGCGGCAGTCGGGAAACCCAGCTATGACAGGGATCGCCTCAGGCAACTGAAGGTAGGTGAACTGGAGAAGCGCCTGCAGCGGATTGACAATGAGATCGCACACGAAGTGGCGGCGATCCTATGGAAACGGATTGAGGACATCGGTATTTTCAGGGCTGCGATCCACGGCAAGAGTACGCGGGATCTGAGTGTCGCGCAGCAGGCCGGGATGGGATCCAGCGTCGTCACGAGGCTGCTTAAGAAGCTGAGGCAGGTGCAGCTGGCGGAATGCCTGCTGGCAGACAGGGAGCGGCTGGCAGCGATGCTGGAGAACATGCACTGGAGCTGGAAGATGTTCGTGCCGATCCCGCCGATGCGGGATGCCCGCAGCCGGGCGGCCTTCCTGACAAACTACCTGGAATGCCTGGTGCCAAACGGCTGGCAGGTGAGCTGGGGCATCAACATGCCGCTCAACCTTTTCTTCATTGCCTGGTTCCTGGCATTCAATTATCTGTTCCTGCTTTACGCACCATGGAATGCCCCCAGTTGGCAGTTCACAACGGTGGTTATTTCCAGCAATCTGCTGCTGCATTCATTCTTCCACTTCAAGAACTACTACTACCAGCTCAGGTCAATCGCTCTTTACATCTCTTTCACGGATGAGTTTGTGGTACATGAACCAGGCGTGACGGAGTAAATCAACTTCACTTCATCCCGGAAATCAGGCAGAATGTGGGTGTAGATGGAAAGCATCGGGGAGACAGCGGTAATCGGGAAGCCGGCCTATGACCGGGAAGCGTTGAGGCAGCTGACTGTCAGGGACATTGAATTGCGCCTTGACAGGATTGACAACGTGATCGCGAAGGAAGTTGCTTCGGAATTATGGGCCATCCTGTTTCATGAGGGCGTGATTGCCCACTCGGTGATCGGCAGGATTGTTGCCGAACTCGGGGTCACGCGCATCGCTGGCCATGGGATGGAACTCCTGATCCTGATCGTGAACCGGCTGCGCAGGATCCAGTTCAGTGAATTCCTGCTGCTGGACAAGGTGCTCCTGAAGGAAAAACTGAGCAACATGCACTGGTCATGGCATTCATTTGATTTCCTGCCGTCCAAGCTGGACCGGCAGGGCCGCGTCAGGTTCCTGACTGGCTACATGGAATGCCTGCTGCCGGATGGCTGGAATGTTCCATGGGAGCGGGCCAGGCTGGCGTACGAGATTGCAAACCCCATTATCGCCATTGCGGCAATCTTCTTCATGCTTTCCCAGCAGGATGTCCTGCCAGTGCGGATCTACCTGCCGGTTACGCTGCTGCTGATGCTGGCCTATCCAACGCAGACCTGGCTGGTCAACATGTACCGCAAGATGCGCCTGCTCGCCCTCTACATCTCATTTACGGATGAGTTCGTTGGAGATGAGCCGGCATGAACGAACTCGAGCGCAATGACCGCAGTGACGGGCTGGCAGGTGAGCGGCGGGATGAGCGAGGGGATTCACTGAAGCAGGGATCGGCAACAGGCGGTGCGGCACTTCGCTCACAGGCCGCTGATGACAATGCGATACAGCATGATGCGCAGCCCAGATACAGTATCAACCTGCTGGACCGGCCAGGCCTGATCACGGACAGGCGGGCTGCGCGGCTCTGCCACCAGATCCTGAGCTACCTGCAGGGCCGGCTCTTTACCCGGATCCATTCGAACTGGCCGCTCGGTGGCAATGAACCCGAAATGCAGCACGGCGCAAGGTTCTGGCAGTATGACGAAAAGCCGGAATGGTTTCGCGGACTGCTGGCAGAACTGCGCGAGGTGGACTTCGATGAACTGCTGGCGCTCAACCCGCGGGAGCTGCACTTCCAGCTTGACAAGCGCTACGATGCCGGGCGGATCAGCATTGGCAACCTGTGGCAGATCAATGATGAGCATGCACTGGTGCTGATGCAGTGCGTACTGTCCCTGAATCCCAGCGGCAGGACCCGCCTGCCGGGCCTGGCCGGAGGCCTCAACGCCTGGGGAATCGTGTCAATCGTGCTGATCGCCATCTGCCTGCTGGTGCTTGGGAGCATATACGGCCAGGGCCTGGCTGGTTTCATTCTGGTGCTGCCAGCCGTGGCATCTTTCGGTGTGCTGGCCGCCTACCGTACGGAGAAGATCACGCCGCTGGCAATCCTCGCGCTGTACATCGCGCTGACGGAGTACTACCTCAGGCGCGAATTGCCGGGCCTGGCCCGGGCAGTGGATGAAGCCGAGGAGTCCCGGCGCAGGCAGCAGGCTGCCGCTTCGGTGCTGAAGGGCGACCCGCACAGCATGGACAAGCACCACTATGTCAACGACGACCTGGATCGGCTGGATTCGCGGATGCTGCAGCAGCGCCTGTACCGGATTGACAACAAGCTGGCGCGCGAGATCGCCAATGAGCTGTTCGAGCGCGTGCGGCGCACCTTCAAGTCTGTGGACTTCCTCTCCAGCGACCCGAAGTACCGCCCGAGCCTGCGCATGCTGTGTGGCAACGAGGCGATGGGCCTGTTGAAGCAGCTGCGGCGGATGCAGAAGCTGCGCCTGAGCGGGCTGATCATGGAGGGGCCGGAGTTCGTGGAGCGCATCCTTGGCAATCTGCACCCGATCGAACGCATGATGCAGCCTCCACCGCACCCCACAAGCTCCAGGGGCCTGACGAAGATCCTGGTGGAGTATGTCGAGTTCTTCGGCGACAGCAGGCGCAGCTTCAGCTGGCGCTTTGGCACGGTCATGAACCTGCTGCTCGGCCTCGCTGCGGCAGTCTTCCTGCTGTACATCTCGCCCGAAGTGATCCGCGGCATCCTGCTGCTGCTATTCGGGCCGGGATTCCTGTTCCTGTTCTGGGGAGTGCACGCCTTCATGCAGAACTCGGAGCAGCGCCTGCTGGCCCTGTACATCTCCTTCACGGATGAGCTGGTGCAGCATGAGCTGGAGCAGCATGGCGGGGAGGCCGGCGATGGCGCATGAGCTTGCCGGGGCTTCCGCCCCACCCCGCTATACGGAGGCGGAGCTGGACAGCATCAGCAGCACGGACCTGCATGCCAGGCTGGAGCGGATTGACAACGAAACCGCACAGGCGATCGCCGGCCGGCTGTATTCGATGGCGGGCATCGAGCGCCTGGTGATGCGAACTATCCCGCAAGCGGAAAATGCTGAAAGTGATGAGCCAGTCGGTGAAGACCAGCACTGGGTACGGCAGGACAACAGCCTGCGCCTGCTGGCCGCTGGGCGGCCGCAGGCACTGCTCAACAAGCTCAGGCAGATGGAAGGGCTGGACTATGGCATGCTGATGGTGATCGGGCCGCAGGGCATCCGCGAGCGGCTGCGCGAAAGGCCGGCCCTGATGCGCCTGCTCAGTCCCCCGATCAGGCTGGAGCTCAGCGAGGACATCGCCGATGCGCTGGTGCGCTACGGGGAGTTCCTCGCGGCGGAGGATGGCAGGCTGCCCTGGACGCAGTACATTCCCTATCTCCCGCTGCTGCCGGCGCTGCTCTGCCTGGCGGTGCTGTTCCCGATGACAATGCTGCCAAAGGTGTTCTTCGCCCTGCCGATGGCAATCGTGATGCTGCTGATCCTGGGTGCCGGACGCTTCTTCAGCTGGTTCACCAATGAGGACCGCCTGCGCAAGCTGGCGCTGTACATCACCTTCACGGATGAGTTTGTGGTGGAGCCGGAGGAGGATGGGGAGGCATGATACAGGCTGACGGAATGCTCTCCGGTAAGCCGAGCTACGCGATGGTGAAGCTCAGGCAACTTGACAACCGCATGCTGCCCGCCCGGCTGGAACGGATTGACAATCAAATGGCGCGCAGCATTGCGACGGAGGTCTGGGAGGAATTCCACCGTATGTGGTCCGTGGACCACCCAGAGGGAAGCAAGCAGTACCGCAGCCTGCAGTATGTCAATGAACGAGACATGCAGGTGCTGTACGATGAGCTTGAGCGCCTGCGCCAATGCTCATTCGGGGCACTGGTGCTGGAGGGCCCGCAGATCCTGCGTGAACGCTGGGATGAGCTGCATCCGATGTTCAGGCTACTGATGCGGCCGCCAGCTGGCAAACGGAGCAGCCAGGCCGGTCGCGACCTGCTTGACTATTCCGAGCTTCTGACGGGCCAGCGCAATGGCATACCCGGCGTCCTGATAAGAAACGCCCTGCGATATGGAGCAATACTCTCTCTGGTAATCCTGCCGCTGGCATTGATTGCCAGCATGTTCTGGAACAGCAGCTGGGTATCTTTTGTTCCAATGCCAGGCATCCTATACCTGTTCATTTACATGTCCGTCCTGTATCGGGTGGAGAGCAGGCAATACATGAATGCACTCGCGCTGTACATATCGTTCACAGATGAGTTCGTGGAGGAAGGTGATGTAGATGCAGGCTGAGGAAGGGAGTGTTTCCGGCAAGCGGCAGTACAGCTGGGCCGACCTTGAGAGCATCACAAACTTCCAGTTGGCTGACCGGCTGCACCGGATTGACAACCCGATCGCGTACCGCATTGCGGATAACCTATACACACATTGTGTCCTGTCCGGCTCGATGCAGTGGCATTCCAGCCTTGACCCGGGATATGCCAGACTGCACGGCACCAGCCTGGCAACTGAGGTGTTCGAGGAAGTGCCGGTCAGCCTCAGGCAGCTTGTCAACAGAAGGCCTGCGGATTTCCTCAGGTTGCTCAACCGCTTGCGCCTGTTCAGCTTCCGCGAGCTGGTGGCCGGCGGGCCGGAAGCGCTCCGGGAAAGGCTGGATCAACGGCCATTGCTGGAACGCCTGTTCACGCCTGAGCCAAGGCTGAAGATTACTGAAGACATTGCCCCGCTGATCACTGAACAGCCTGAATGCATTGTCGGGATAAGAACACTAGTACCGCAATGTGCGATCCGTGCGATCCAGCCATATTTTCCTGTCCTGTTCACCTTCGGCCCGCTGGCTATTGTGCTGCTGCTCGGCCTGCGCGATTCCGCCCTGCTGATGCTCGTGCTGCTGCCGTCGATGCTGGCCCTGTTCTACGTGGAGGACCGCATCAAGACAAATGAGCGCCACCTGAGGCTGGCGCTGTACATCACATTCACGGATGAGTTCGTGGAGGAAGACGGAAAGGCGATCGCCAATGAATGAGAATTCCCGGGTGCAGGATCCTGCCCAGCAGCTGGACAAGCCGTCCCATTCCGTTGATGAGCTAAAGGCTGCCAGCAATGAGGTGCTGCTCAGGCGACTCAGGCAGATGGATAGTCCGCTGGCAAGGCAGGTAGCCGCCGGGCTGTGGGGCATGCTGTACCCGGCACTTAGCAGTTTTGACGACGAAACGATTGATGACTGGCTGCTGCAGTGCCGGGTGATAGACGAAGGCAGGCGGGACAGGGCTGGCAAGCAGCAGGACACAGCGCATGCGTCAAACCTGGGCGGAGTCATGCGGGAAGCTGAACTGCGGTGGATGCACGCGTGGCTGGAGAATCTGCGCAGGACCAGGCTTTCACTGATCCTGATGGAGGACCCGGTCAGTCTGCGTGATGAAATCCTCGCGGACCGCCCGATCCTGCGAATGCTGTTGCCGAAGCGCAAACTGGAAAGCAGTGCAGACATTGCCCGCTTCCTGAACGAATATTGGCAGCTGTTGCATGACCGCAAGAAGGGAATTCCCAACAGCATATCGATGGCGGGGAATTTCGCGCTGTTGACATTGATCATGTTGAGTTCCCTACTGGCTAATGTCCTGCCTTACTGGTTGTTCGTCGCATACCTGGTGCTGCTGACGAGCTTCTGCCTGAAGTACATCCTTGGCCTGTTCTCTATGCCGGGACCTCTGCGGGCCAGGGCCCAGCTGCTGATGCTGTTCATCTCGTTCACGGACGAGTTCGTGGAGGACAGCAGCCTGCTGCCCGCAGGGAAGGATGAATCCTGTGAAATTGAGGCGCAGGACATTGAACGGAACAAGGACGGAAAGGAAAGGCGGCAGTTGGAAGAGAACTGAGGAACAAGATTACTTCAGACTTCCGTGCAGGTAGATTGGCTCATTGCCTGCAATCGCCAAGCTTACAGCTTGGCCTCCGTGCCGGACCTCCATCCATCCCCTATGCTGTTAGGGATGTTCATGAGGATGCATCGCAAGCGTGCCGACCTGATCCACCTCGTGGTGGAGATCCACAGCAATGACTGGCAGGACGCCCCGCCTGAGGGCCCGGGCCTCAGTGGCGTGGAGCAGCCGCTCAGTGCCGCGCTGATGGAGGACAGGATCGGCGAGTTCCTCGGCAGCCGCTGGGTTGACCTGGCGGCCGGCTATGAGATGGACTTCGTCGTGCTGCCCCAGAGCGTGGTGGCAGCGGTCGGCATCCTGCGCAGTGAACTGAAGAAGCTCGGTGCCCCGCCGGACACACTGGTGCGGGTGCTCGGTGTACAGGCCGCGGACTACCCGGTCTACGAAGGCTGAGCCGCAGGGACATGCAGGGTATTGCAGCGGACACTGCAGGAAACCACCATTCAGGAAGCAACTGGCTTGGCAACTAAGCTGAACCCCGTGACGAAAAACCTGCTCAGGCTCGTAATTCTCATTGCCCTGACGATGCTGGCTGCAGCCTGCCAGGACAGTTCCAATCCCAAGGAGCAGGACGATGCACCGCCTGCAGCAGGAGAGATGCGGCCGGATGAGCCGGCTGGCGAGCAGGCGGCGGAAGTCGCGCCGGTCAGCTTCCAGCCGGAGCTGGTACCGAATGCGCAGCAATTGACCGGCGAGTTCAATTCGATTGCCAATGCCTATGAGCACAGCCGCAGCCCCTACCTCGGATATGGCATGGTGGAGCGCTACCAGTCGATGGCCACGGACCAGTCGCTGTCAGAGGAGGACCGGATGCAGTCCCGCCTCGAGCTGGTGCGCCAGCTGCTGAAAGATGGCGACGTGGACAGGGCGCTGGAGGAGATGGCGATCATCCGCAAGTGGCTGGACTCCGTCGACACGCTCGCCGTGTTCGGCGATGCGGCGCAGGAGCGCGGCGCACTGGCCAGCAGCTACTGGGTGGAGGGCCTGGCCTGGCTGCGCAAGGCCGAGGTGGAGAACTGCATCGCACGAAACAACGCAGACTGCTGCATCTTCCCGCTGGCCGGCGGCGGGCTGCATGAGGTGGACACTCCGGCGCGCAATGCGATGAAGGCCTACAGTAAGTACCTTGAGTACGACCCCGGCAATGACGGCGGGATCTGGCTTTTGAACATCGCGGCGATGGCTGCGGACCAGTGGCCGGACGGCCTGCCTGCTGATGTGCGCATCCCGCGCGAGAGTTTCAGTGACGACTCCGGCTTCCCGCGCTTCGAGAATGTGTCCTCGAGGCTCGGGATTGACAGTTTCGACCTCTGCGGCGGCACGATAGTTGATGACTTCAACGGGGACGGGCTGCCTGACATCGTCAGCAGCACCTTTGACTTCAACGGCTCGCTGAAGTACTTCGAGAATGACGGCCAGGGCGGCTTCACGGACCGCGCGCAGGCTTCCGGACTGGCCCTGCAGAAGGGCGGGCTGAACTGCATCGGGGCGGACTATGACAACGATGGCGACCTGGACATCCTGGTGCTGCGCGGCGCCTGGCTGATGGATGACGGGCTGGTGCGCAACTCGCTGCTGCGCAACAACGGCGACGGCACGTTCAGCGACGTGACGCGCGCCGCCGGGATGCAGCTGCCGGGCCGGCCGACCCAGGCCGCCTGCTGGCATGACTTTGACAATGACGGCTGGCTGGACCTGTACGAGGCCAACGAAAGCCGCCGCGTGATCGAGAAGGAAGGCCCCTCCTACCCCGCCCGGCTGTGGGTCAGCAACCGCGACGGCAGCTTCACGGAGCGCGCCGCGGAGGCCGGCTGCCTGAATGATGAGTACGGCAAGGGAGTCAGCGCGGGGGACTTCGACAACGACGGGCTGGTTGACATCTTCGTCTCGAATGTCGGGCACAACCGGCTGTACCGCAACCTCGGCGGGCTGCAGTTTGAGGAAGTGAGTGACAAACAGGGCGTCGGGCAGCCGGAGAGCCGCAGCTTCGTGCCCTGGTTCTTCGACCAGGACAATGACGGCTGGCTGGACCTGTTCGTCGGTTCCTACGACAGCTCGATCGAGGACCTCTCGCGCTACGCGCGTGGCATCGACAAGCCGCACAGCACGCCCCTGCTCTACCGCAACCTGGGCAATGGCAGTTACAGGCTGGCCAGCGCGGAGCTCGGGCTAGACATGCCGGTGCAGCCGATGGGGGCCAACTTCGGCGACATTGACAACGACGGCTGGCTGGACATGTACCTCGCCACCGGGGACCCGGAGTTCGAGACCCTGATGCCGAACATCATGCTGCAGAACCTCGGTGGCCAGGCCTTTCGCAACATCACCTTCTCCGGCGGCTTCGGCCACCTGCAGAAGGGGCATGGGGTGGCCTTCGTGGACATTGACAATGACGGCGACCAGGACATCTACCACCAGCTCGGCGGCTTCTACCCCGGCGACAAGTTCGCCAATGCGCTGTTCCTCAACCCGGGCAATGCCAACCACTGGCTGAAGATCAGGCTCAACGGAGTGCAGACAAACCGCCAGGGTTACGGCGTGCGCATAAGGCTCAAGCTGGCCACGCCAAATGGAGAGCGTGAGGTCCATAGGGCGGTTGGCTCAGTCAGCAGCTTCGGCGGAAGCCCGCGCACGCAGGAGATCGGGCTGGGGGATGCGACTGCGATCACTGAGCTGGAACTGTACTGGCCGGTGAGCGGCACCCGCCAGCTGTTCAGGGATGTGCCGCTGGACACGCTGGTCCTCGTCAGCGAGGATGCGGATCAGTGGGAAGGGCTGGAGCTACATCCCATCTCATTTGAATGATCTACATGATATAGTCAGGCTGTTCGCCAAGGTGAACGGGCCGGTGAGCCTTTGGGTGGTCAACAAATGCGGGCAGGATGGCCTGCAGGCTGGGCTGCTTCAGGCGCACTCTCACAAATCAAGCTGACGAACGTTGGACAGGTGAAATGGAATTCATCCGTTTGGCGGCACGCAATAAGTCGAGCTTACTCCTGATCCTGATTGCCATCGTGGCGTGTTTCGGCTGCACTGAGCAGCCTGCGCCGGATACAGGGGATGAGGTGCGCGCGCAGGCGGAACAGGCTGCTGATTCGCCGGTGGACTCTGGGCGGGCCGGGCAGGAAGAACAGGCTGCAATCCCTATCCCTACAAGCAATCCGACTGAAGCGGAACTGCGCGCCGAGTTTGCAGCACTGGCAAGGCAGTTTGCCCAGAGCCAGAACCCCTACCTCGGCCTGAGCGACATGGGCCAGTACCTGGAAGTGCTGAATGACCCGGCATCAGACGACATCGTCAAGGTGCAGGCGCGGGTCTCGCTGGCCAGCCAGCTCCTGAAGCGCGGGGAGATCGATGCAGCACTGGAGCAGGTGGATGAGGTGACCGCCTGGCTGGATGCGACGCAGGCCAGCGGCGGCTTCCCGAGCGTGGATGAGGAACGCATGGCGGTGTCCATCATCCGCGGGATCGAGGGCCTGGTCTGGCTGCGCAAGGCGGAGATCGAGAACTGCGTTGAGCGCAACAACGAGGACTGCTGCATCTTCCCGCTCACGGGCGGCGGCGTGCATGACGTTGACAAGCCGGCGCGCAATGCGATGGCGGCCTATGAGAAGCTGCTGGAGCATGACATGGGCAACCGCCGTTTCATCTGGCTGCTGAATGTGGCAGCGATGGCGGCGGATGAGTGGCCGGAAGGAGTGTCCGAGCGCAACCGACTACCGGTGGAAAGCTTCAGCGACGACTCCGGCATCCCGCGCTTCGAGAACATTTCAAAAGACCTTGGGGTTGACACCTTCAACCTCTGCGGCGGGACGATCGTTGACGACTTCACGGGGGACGGCCTGTACGACATCGTCACCAGCAGCCTCGACTTCAATGAGCCGCTGCACTACTTCGTGAATGACGGCCAGGGCGGTTTCGAGGACCGTTCCGATGCATCCGCCCTGTCGGCGCAGTTCGGCGGACTGAACTGCATCGGCACGGACTATGACAATGACGGCGACCCGGACATCCTCGTGCTGCGCGGCGGCTGGCTGCGGGATGACGGCTGCGTGCGCAACTCGCTGATCCGCAACAATGGCGACGGCACATTCACCGATGTGACCGGCACGAGCGGGATGGTGCTGCCGGGGCGGCCGACGCAGGCAGCCTGCTGGCATGACTTCAACAATGACGGCTGGCTGGACCTGTTCGTGGCACATGAAAGCCGCACGGAGATCGAGCCGGATGGCCCGAGCTACCCGGCCCGGCTGTGGGTCAGCAATGGCGATGGCACCTTCACCGAGCGGGCGCAGGAGTTCGGTTGCGCGATGGACGCCTTTGGCAAGGGCGTGAGCGCCGGTGACTATGACAGCGACGGGAATGTGGACATCTATGTCTCGAACGTCGGCCCGAACCGGCTGTACCACAACCTGGGCAACGGGAAGTTTGAGGAGATCGCGGCCCAGCAGGGCATGCAGCAGCCGGAGGGCCGCAGTTTCGTGCCCTGGTTCATTGACTATGACAACGATGGGCAGCTCGACCTGTTCGTGTCGGCCTACGAGACTTCGATCGAGGACCTGGTGGACCAGGCGCGCGGGCGCAGCATGCGCTGCCCGGCCCCGCGGCTGTACCGCAACACGGGCAATGGCTTCACTGACATCGCGACGGAGAGCGGGCTGGCGATCCCGGTGATGCCAATGGGTGCCAACTTCGGGGACATTGACAACGACGGCTGGCTGGACGTGTACCTTGCCACCGGTGACCCGGAGTACGAAACCCTGATGCCGAACGTGATGCTGCAGAATGTCGGTGGTGCGACATTCCGCAATGCGACCTACAGCGGTGGCTTCGGCCACCTGCAGAAGGGGCATGGCGTGGCCTTCGCGGATATAGACAATGACGGCGACCAGGACATCTACAACCAGCTCGGCGGATTCTACCCCGGCGACAAGTTCAGCAATGCGCTGTTCCTCAATCCGGGTAATGCCAACCACTGGCTGAAGGTCAGGCTGGAAGGGGTACAGACCAACCGCCAGGGCTACGGTGTGCATATCCGAGTCAAGCTGGCCACGCCGAATGGTGAGCGTGAAATCCACCGGGCGGCGGGTTCGGTCAGCAGCTTCGGCGGCAGCCCGCGTATCCAGGAGATCGGGCTGGGGGATGCGACTGCAATATCGGAGCTGGAACTGTACTGGCCGGTGAGCGGCACGCGCCAGCTGTTCACGGATGTGCCGCTGGATACGCTCGTGAGCATCAGTGAGGATGCGGACAGCTGGGAAGCGATTGAGCTACCGGTGATCAGGCTGAAGTAAGGGAGCGCGTGGCGAGGGAATGTGAAAGCATTTCATAGCCGAGCAATGGGAGCGCGTTGCGATGGAAATTGAACTGGAGGTGCGACCACGCCTTGGCGTAGCTGTCGCATAGCCAAATCCAGTTTATTGATCACTAGTATCTAAGTGACATAACCCTTTCCAGCTTTAGGTCACCGGAGGTGTAAGCTCGCCACGCGCTCCGATATAATCTGCGGCGATGGCAGACGAAGAGAAGAATGGGAGGCCCGCTGGTTCAGCGGGTGAAACGCCAGGCTCACAGCCTGGCCTCCAGCAGAGCAAGGGTGACAGCCGCGCGGTGGCGCGTGATGAGGACCTGCAGCCGACCTGGACCGACAAGGATGGCAATGTCCACCGCAAGCGTATCCTGACCGGAGACCGCACCACCGGCAAGCTGCACCTCGGGCACTACGTCGGCAGCCTGAAGAACCGTGTGAAGCTGCAGACTCAGTACGACACCTTCGTGCTGATGGCTGACGTGCAGGCCCTGACGACGCACTGGGAGAACCCGAAGATCCTCAAGGAAAGCGTGCGCGAGGTGGCACTGGACTACCTCGCGGTGGGGATCGACCCCTACACAGGTGGAGTGGATGACGGCACGAGGACCAAGATCGTGATCCAGAGCGCCGTACCGGCGATCGCTGAGCTGACCTGCCTGTATGGCCTGTTCACGCCGATGAGCATCATCCTTGACAACCCGACCACCAAGGCCGAGGCCCAGCAGTATGGCTTCGGGGCCAGTGAGGAGAATGCGGATGTCGTGCTCAATGAGGACGACCGCCAGCTCTACCAGGAACTGGCCAGCAAACTGCACACTGAGTTTCCCGAGCTTGGCAGCGAACTGTCACCCAGCGACCTCGTCGTGATCGTCGGCTCGCTTGGCAGCAGCGGCGATGTGTCCCTCGTACATGACCTGGAAGGACATGGCTATGCTGACAACGCAGTGGCTGCTGTACTGCACAGTGCACGGGCCCTGCGCGTAGTGCGTGAACAGCTGATCTCCATGAAGCGCAGTGCCGGCATTCGCCAGATGAATTACGGCTTCCTCGGTTACCCCGTCAGCCAGGCGGCGGACATCACCTTCGTCAATGCGCACCTCGTGCCAGTTGGCGTGGACCAGGTGCCGCACATCGAGCTGACCCGTGACATCGTGCAGCGCTTCAACCGCCAGTATGGCAAGCGCAGGCGGATCCTCGTGGAACCGCAAGCGCTGGTCGGCAAGGGCGGGACACTGAAGGGCATCGATGGCAACGCCAAGATGTCGAAGAGCCTCGGCAATGCGATCTACCTCTCGGACAGCCCGGATGAGATGTGGCAGAAGATCAAGCCGGCACCGACGGACCCGCAGCGCGTGCGCCGCGATGACCCGGGCCGGCCGGAGGTCTGCAACATCTTCAGTTACCACCAGGTGTTCTGCGGTGGTAATGAGGCCGGCATCAGCGAGGATGAGCTCGGCGTGGCTACGGTGGAGGAAGTGGCAGTGAACTGCCGCGGCGCGAAGTGGGGCTGTGTGGAGTGCAAGCAGCAGCTGCACAGGAAGATCACGGCGCTGACCGAGCCGATGCGCGAGAAGCGCAGCTACTGGGAGCAGCACCCGGACGACATGATCGACATCCTCAAGCTCGGCACCCAGCGCGGCATTGAGGAAGGCGAGCAGACGCTCCAGCGTGTGAAGGACGCAATGAGCGTGCGCTACTGGGACTAGGGCCAGTTGATTATTGAATTCCGGAAAATACGCTAGAATTCCATTTTCAGATCCGGACCATCTGTAGATCTAGGAGTAAAGATGAACCTGAAGCAGCAGTTCGATTCGATTGTCGAGCAGTGGGATCTCAACAAGCATCCCTTCTACGAGAGCTGGCGCGCGGGCACCCTGCCCGTGGACACGCTGCGCAGCTACGCCGAGGAATACGGCCAGCTGGTGCGGCTGATGCCGAGCGGCTGGGCCACCCTCGCCTCCCCCGACCTGGTGCAGGAGGAGGAGGAGCACAGCGTGATGTGGGACGACTTCGCCCGCTGCCTGGACACCCAGGTCGGTGATGCTGCGGTGCTGCCCGAGACCCAGGAGATGGTGAGCGAGGTCACGAACCTGTTCAGCCGTCCGGCTTCCGCGATCGGCGCGCTGTACGCCTTTGAGGTGCAGCAGCCCGCCACCGCCACGAGCAAGCTCGAAGGCCTGAAGGAGAACTACAAGCAGCTCAACGAGGACCTGTACAGCGAGTACTTCAAGGTGCACGCCGTCAACCACCACGAGAGCGAGGCCGTGTACGCCCTGGCGCAGCAGCTTGACGAGGCTGGCCAGGCCGAGGCCGTCGCCGCCTGCGAGCGGATGTGCAAGACGCTGTGGAATGCGCTGAGCGGCATCCACGGTGAAGACTGCGCGATGGCGTAGTGGGAGAAGTGATTAGTGGTTAGTTCTTAGTGGTTGCCAAACTGATGCAAACCAAGAACTAGCAACTAAGAACTGGTTTTGAGTTACCAGGGGAGGATCCACGGATCCTCCCCTTTTTGTTTTCTGCTATGCTGCGATGGTGAAGCAGAATCCAAAATCCATGCTATTCGCACTGCTCCTGTTGGCAGTGCTGCTAAGCGGCTGTCCGAAGAACAAGCAGAATTCGGCTGCAAATAATGTGACAAGCACCACGAATGCCAGTATCGACAAAGTGGAGTTCGAGGAATTCTGCGCGGAAAGCGGTGCTGCAGAATGGCAAGAACTGCTTGCATTGCTAAGGGGCTTCCGGCTTTCAAAAGATCGCAGCGGCACTGAAATGCCTGGCAAGGCATATATTGGCATTTTCGACAGTGATACTGACAGGGATGATTTCCTGCGCAGGGCCTATTCCCTGACCGGAAGGGAACTCTACAGGATGGATACAGAGCGGGACCCGGTGTACATGCTTTCGGATGGCGCTAGCCTACGTGTGATCAGCTGGAAGTACAACACTTCAATCAAGACAAACGGCAAACCGGGACTCGTAATCACTTACATGGACATGACAGACCAACAAAGCCTGAGTATAGTCCTTCAGCGAATGGATAAGGTTCCCTGGCAATAGGTCTGGCAATACCGGATTCGTTACTGCTTCGTGATCACCACGCTGACGGCGGATTCATCGTCCGTGCTGAACAGGATCGTATTGTCGCTAGAGTTGCAGGCATACACGCCAGCCGGCTGGCCGTTGACGGTAACGCTGTAGCTGCCGGGTTCGAGGTCGCCGACCAGGTGCAGCATGCCGGCCTGCGGGGCATCCACGGTATAGCTGCAACCGCTGCGCAGCATTTCCTCGCGGGCGAACACCGCACACAGCGGTCCCTGTACAACTCCGGCGTTGGCAGCATCGCTGATATGCTGCAGGTTGGCATCGAAATCCGTGAGTGAGCTGTCACCCATGCGGATCACGCTGAGGATGTCAACGCTGTCCGACTCAGGCGGGCTGACCTGCGTCTGCCAGAGGCGCTGGTAATCCGGCACTTCATACTGATAGTACTCCGCCAGCAGCTGCTTCTCATCCACCACGCTGATCTGGCAGCCGGCCGGTTCCAGCGTGCGGTGCAGCAGGCGCTGGCTGCCATCGGCACTGGTCTGGTTGATGGTGTCACCAATGAGCTGCGGCTCAGTCTCGGAGCGCAGGCGGTACAGGCACCAGCCGCTGTCCGCCGTGCGCAGGCGGTCCAGCACCACCAAGTAGTCACCTACCCAAACGAAGTGGCGGCGGTAGGAATTGACACGCAGGGTCGGGTCCCAGCTGTCCGGGTTGTCATCGTAGTTGTCATCGGCCTGCAGCATCGCATAGGCCAGCAGCGGGGAGTCCGAGCAGCGCCAGCGCAGCAGGCTGGCCGGGGCATCCATCCCGGTGGTCTTCATGTGCCCTTGCTCGGTGTCATTCTCGATGGACAGGGTGTTGTAGGTCTGGGCGCCGCATTCGAAGCTCTTGTAGCCGGGTGCCTCGCGCGTGAGGAACTGGCCATTGCGCTGCAATGAGAAGTGCCCGCTGTCAGGCTGCATGTGGTCGCAGGGCACGCTGCCCTGTCCGCTGAACACGCCCCAGCTGTCAGTGCTGCCCCAGCCCGTGCGGAAGCTGAGCATGTCCACCGGGCCGTACTTTGCCACAAGAGGCAGGTTGGCATCGAAGGGATCAGCCTCAGCGAGATTGCCGGAAGCGCTGAAGAAGAATTCGCGGAAGGGGTCGGTGTGGTAGCCCGGCAGGTTGCGCTGCAGGTGCCGGGCCCAGGCAGCTGACTCGCCGTCGCCATTCTGTTCCGCCTCATCAGCCCAGGATGCCAGCGCGGTGTGGATGTAGGCCTGGCCGCTGAGCAGGTCACCATCCTGCCAGTCACTGCCGCTGTAGGCGTGGTCGCCATCCGGGCTCATGCTGTAGATGAAGGCGCGGATCTGGCTGTCCCACAGGGTGTCAAAGCCCGGCTCCAGCTCGTTGACATCGTAACCGCAGGCCGTGCGCAGCGTTTCTGCCCAGTCCTTCAGGCCGTAGAAGTCGGTGCCGGTGCAGTAGAACCAGCCACTCGGCCAGGGCCCCTGCCCCCAGCCCTGCACCCAGTGGCGCACACTGGCGGCATCGGTGTACTCACGCCAGACGCCGCTGTCCGGAGGATCACCCGCTCCCTTGGTAAACATTCGCCAGCCGCGTTCGAAGATCTCCGGTGCGCGTTCGCTGTCACCCCACAGGGCGCAGCCGATCGTGGCCAGCGTGGCTCCAGCCATGCAAACGCGGTCGGTGTCCTGTGAATTGCCGACCCCGTCGCTGAACAGCGCATCCTCCCAGAGCATGTCGGAGAAGGTTTCCAGCTTGGCGATGTATGCGGCCTTGCGCGCAGGCGTCATGTTGGGATGGTCGTAGAGCCAGTCGTAGCCAAGCGCGATGTGGTGGATCTGGCAGTGGTAGGGGCAGCAGCTGATCTCCCACTCCAGCGGGGCGTCGTCAAGCAGCTGGAAGGCGCGCTGCGCGTACTGCTCATCGCCGGTCAGCTTGTACATCAGCAGCGGGTACGGGATGGTGTGGTTCAGCCCGGCCCAGTACAGCTCGGTCTGGTACTGCTGGGCGCGGATGTTGAACAGCTGCCATTCCGGTGTGTTGGAATTCATCGCATCAGTCAGGCCGCTGAGGCGTTCGGGAGTGAGCCAGAGACGCGGATGCGGGCCGTCCGGCAGGTAGTCGCTGCCAATGGACTGCAGGCGTACTTCCCTGAGCACGGCGGAGGGCTGGTCCTGCACCACGATCGCCACCAGCAGCTGGCCGCTGATGGACTCGGTGCAGTCGATAAGGCCGGGGACGCTGGCCATGCCGCCGTTCTCCGGCCGTTGCCAGTACCAGCGGCCTGCGCTCCAGTTGGCAAAGCCGATATACAGGCTGCCATCAGCCGGGGCAGCCTGCCAGTCCAGGCTGAGCTGTGGCAGCGCACTCTGGCCAGGGCTGAGCGAATAGATGGCCCAGCTGCAGCGCTCAGCGGCAGGAGTGGAAGCATCCAGCGGAGTGAAGCTGGCGGTGCCCTGCCCGGCATCTGTCGTGAGGTTGCGGCTGCCCAGCGAAGCCGCGATGTCGTCACCGCTGCGTGCAAGCAGCTCGACGGCACTTGCATCGCGGTCCAGTGCAAAGGAATCCGGGAAGGGAATGCCCAGCCGTTCCCCGGTCGGCAGTGATGACACAGGCGGGTTGCCGTCAGTCCTCGCGTTGCGGCCAGCACAGCCGGGTGCTAGCAACAGGGCCAGGCACATTCCGGCCAGCAGCAGCTTCTTCATTCGCAGTCCACTCATGTCAAGATAATAGTCTTGAAGTGCCTGACTTGTAACAGATAAATGTCAATTTGATGAAAAAAGTGTAAGGCTGATTTGCACAGATAGAGTATGCCTGATCAGTACTGGGCTGAACGCTTCACCGGCCTGAAGCGGACTCTGCTATGCTGCGGGAGTGATAGGCAAGCACCTCTTCCTTTCGTTCCTTTGCCTGCTGCTCCCGCTGGCCCTGTTGCTGGGCGGCTGCCCGAAGCAGCAGCCGGCGGGTGACAATGCCCAGCAGCCGGAAGCAGCGGCAGCGCCTGAAGCAGAAGCGCCAGCCGGGGAAACTCCGGCCGAGACAGCGTCGGCTGCGCCGGAAGCTGTCAACATGGATGAGCTGGCTGAATTCAGCGGGCACCTGGCAATCGATGCCAGCCTGCTGGCCCCGCACCTGGAGTCGTTCAGCGAGTTTGATGAAGAGAGCAATGTCGGCCAGATGCATGTCTTCCGGCCCTGCAAGGCAGGCTTTGCCAACGAAGCTGAGTTCCAAAGCTTCGTGGACATCCTGCGAGGGGATGTGTTCGAGGACTACGCCCGCGAGACCGGCACGCATGCCGTGGAAGCGCTGGTAGACAGTGAAGTGATGCGCATCATCATCCTCAAGCATGACAAGGCGATCGCAGCCGGCCAGCCCCGGCAGGTTGAGATGGGCCTGCTGAGCTTCGGCGACCGCAGCGAATTCGAGCAGATGCTCAGCGGGATGCAGAAGCAGTAAGCTTCGGGCTAGTCCTGCGAGATGTAGAGCAGCTCACCCGTGGCGTTGTCTATTGCCAGGATGGCCACCTTGCCGCCCACTTCCTCACAGTCCAGCGGGGAGATGCCGGCTTCGCCATTGTCAATGTCCAGGATCACAGGGTCACCGAAGCCCGTTCCATCAGCCGTGCCGGACTTCATGTAGCGGATGCTGCCGTCCCTGCCAACGTAGACCACAACCGGCTTACCCTGTTCCAGGAGGGCCAGCCTGCCAGTGGTCCTAGTGTAGAAGAGACCTGGAACGACAGATTTGGGCGAGCCTGCGTCCAGCGGGCCGGTCACAGTGCATGATGTGTTCAGCGTCCAGCTGTCACCGTCCGGCAGCAGCTCTGCAAAGGCAAGGCAGGCTGAATATTCCAGCCCGGGAGAACCGGCGTTGAGCTCCTCGCCCGTGAAGGACTGGAGGCCGAGGAACACGATGCGGTTGCCATCCTGCTGGTAGCGGCAACCATACAGGCTGATATCGGAGTCAATCTCGGTCGCATCTGACCAGCTTCTGGCATCCGGAGCGAGTGTGGTCCTTACATTTAGCTTCTGGCCGTTGTCAGCGATGGATATGGCTATCTGGCTGGAATCCAGCCTGAATATCCGCTGTCCGCGGCCAGGCATGAATGTATTCGTTGACTGCGGGAAGACCGTGTTGGTGAAGTCCATGCTTCCCGGTGCTTTTTCGATGTCCAGGTTGCCATCATCATTGATCCCGCCCACATGACTCAGCCAGAGCCTGTCGCCAACCACATCCAGACCGTAGGTAACCAGGGCCTTATACATCGGTCCGGCAGTGAATCCGCTGCCATCAAGTAGCTCTGACTGCAGCAGGTGGAGATTTCCCGTGAAGGCGATGCCAGACGGCAGGGCAAACAGGGACAGCACCGGCAGTCCGTCACGTTCGAGCAGGCTGATATAGGGGTTGGGATTGTCCGGTACTTCCAGTGCATTCAATACGGAAGAAATATCCTGAACCGGCGGCCAGCTGTTACCTGAAGCATCCAGCGAGCGCAGGTAGCCGGCCTGGAAAGCCCCGCTGCCGTTGCCAACGATATGGACAATAGCCGGGTTCCCAGAGATTTCCTGCAGGTCGGCACGGATGTTGTACATGCCGGGCACCGGTTCGAACAGGCTGGTATGCGTGACGCTCCAGCCGCTGTCCAGCGTCACCCGGGACGACTGAAGCGGGATGAGCTCCTCGGCGGCACTGAGGTACTTGCGAGAATCCTGCAGGGACAACACGATCCGGTAATCTCCGGCATCGTAAAGCGGGACTACCAGCACTTTTCCCTTGTTTGAGTTGAGCTCCTTGTCAAACAGCAGTTCGCCAGACTCCGAATAGAGCTGGCAACGCTGATTGAGGGAACTTCCGTCGTCGTCACTGGAGCCGGAGAAGTCCACACTCAGCAGGCTCGGCGCGGAGTCCTCGGAAAGCTCAATGCTGTATTCAAGCACTGGTGGCTGGTTGCGTGGGAAGTCAAAGTGGTATGACGGTGCTTCGGGTTCATCGGCCTGCAGGTTGACGGCGACGAAGCGGAAACTCCAGTCTGACAATGCGTCAAGCACAGTGACATATGAGTAGACAGCGATGCCGACAGGCCTGGTGTCGGGGGCAAGTGCGTAACTGAGGCTGCCGGGCTGCAGGCCGACAGCCGCCGGGTAATCACCATTGCGCGAAATGCTCAGCCCGGATTCCGGGAAGAAGGGATCCAGCAGCAGCTCCTCAGGCTCGCCATCACGGCTGACATAGATGCGGTAGCCGTCCAGGCTTTCCAGCCAGTGCTGCGCGATCACCGTTATGTCAGCGGCATTGATTACCCCATCAAGGTTGCCATCGATCCGCCCAAGCGCATAGTCGTCCGGATAGTCTCCATGGGCTCCAGGGATTTCCACCGGCGTATAGTTGAGGGTGCTACCCCAGTGCTGGGCGAGCGGCACGAGGTCTGAGGAGTTGACAACACCGTTGCCATCGTAATCCCCGGGCTGGTACTCATTGATGAGCAGCTCCGCTGCGACCGGTGAATCCGGCACTTCGCCCTGCATTTCGTAGGCGAATATCCCCGCATAGCGCAGGTACACACCGCTGGGTGCCTTGGTCTGGGTTGCAGAGATGTCCTTGCCGGCTGCACTCAGTTCACGGCCAAGCATATCCGAGAGATTGCTGAGAAGTTGCTGGTCCGTGCCAGCCTGGTTAGTCTGTTGATCGGCTGCCAGGTCCTGCGCAGCTTTGATGTCCACCGGGCCAGTGGCAGTATGTGGCAGTCCTGTACCCGCAGGTGCTTCCAGCGTAGCCGGATAATCAGCATTGGCCTGCTGCAAAGTGCTGCCTCCCCCGCAGCCGCCAATCAGCAGCAGTCCCATTGCGGTGGCAGCCAGTTGTCCCAGTCTCCCCTTAAGCATTGCAGTCTCCCTGATATCAAACAGGATCGGCCCTGGTTAAATGATAGGCAGTTTGCCGGCCTGCCACAACGTACACTCCCGCGGATTCCGAGGGGAGACACTTGGCCTGGTCGCAGTAAGCCAGAATAGGAGAGCAGCCAGTTGCGCAGGATCGCAAATGACGGGATTGATCAACCCAGGCCGCAGGATGCGATAAAGCCCCTGCCCTGTTGATAGATTGGTAATTGCCGGGCCCGCAAGCCTGATTAACACTGGAATTCCTGCAATTTCGCTAATTTGCTGGTAATTTCTCTATTACCCCTTGACGATCGGGACGGATGTGCTACAATCTCAGTCCTTTCGAATCCGGGAGGGCGGTTTTGCCGCCACTAAATCCGGGGTTCTGGGGTGGGTCGCGGGACCCGCAGTACATTGAAAATTGTTTTCTGGTGGTCGTTCGAAGGTTCCCAAGACCTTCGGACGTGGCAACTCAAACGAGAATACATTTTGTGTATCTCGCACAAGATCGCAATCATTAGTATCAATTAATTCATTTCAACCAGTGGATGCGTTCCACGAACAAGTCTGCAAAGTTGAGGTGAGACGTTCAAGATACTAAGGGCACATGGTGGATGCCTTGGTGCTGGAAGTCGATGAAGGACGTGGTCAGCTGCGATAAGCTTCGGGTAGGTGCGACAACCTTTGATCCGGAGATTTCCGAATGGGGAAACCCGGCTGGAGTCATATCCAGTCATCTCATACCCAAGTTGCTTGCATATTAAGTATGAGAGGAGAAGTCGGCGAACTGAAACATCTAAGTAGCCGGACAAGAGAAAGAAATTCGATTCCCTGAGTAGTGGCGAGCGAAACGGGAACAGCCCAAACCGTCGGTCCTCGGATCGGCGGGGTTGTAGGATCTGGTATAAAGACCGAGTAGGGATAATAGAAGCATCTGGAAAGATGCGCCATAGAAGGTGACAGCCCTGTATGTGAAATCCTGAAAAGTCCGACCGGACACCTGAGTAGCACGGGACACGTGAAACCCTGTGTGAATCTGCGGGGGCCATCCCGCAAGGCTAAACACTTTCCAGCAACCGATAGTGAACAAGTACCGTGAGGGAAAGGTGAAAAGTACCCCGGCGAGGGGAGTGAAATAGAACCTGAAACCGTGTGCCTACAAGCTGTTCGAGGACTATGCATGAATCAGTCTGAGAGCGTGCCTTTTGAGTAATGAGCCAGCGAGTTGTGATAACCGGCGAGGTTAAGGGGTTATACCCGGAGCCGCAGCGAAAGCGAGTCTTAACAGGGCGTTCAGTCGGTTGTTGCAGACCCGAAACCAGGTGAGCTACCCATGGGCAGGGTGAAGCGGAGGTAAAACTTCGTGGAGGCCCGAACCTTCTAGCGTTGAAAAGCTATTGGATGACCTGTGGGTAGGGGTGAAAAGCCAAACGAACCTGGAGATATCTGGTTCTCCCCGAAATTTCTTTAAGGAAAGCGTCATGTGCTGAACCACGGGGGTAAGCCTCTGGACCGATGCGGGCGGAGAGATCTGTACCAACTCGGACTAAAGTGAGAATACCGTGGGGTGTAGCATGGCAGTGAGACTGCGAGGGATAAGCTCCGTAGTCGAGAGGGAAACAGCCCAGACCTACAGCTAAGGTCCCCAAACACGACTAAGTGGGAAAGGAGGTGGGATCTCATTGACAACCAGGAGGTTGGCTTAGAAGCAGCCACCCTTAAAAGAAAGCGTAACAGCTCACTGGTCAAGAGATCCTGCGCCGAAAATGTAACGGGGCTAAGTCGTGTACCGAAGCTTAGGACTATGCTTGTCATAGTGGTAGGGGAGCGTTCTATGGGAGTTCTAGCGTAACCGTGAGGATACGTGGTGGCCCATAGAAGTGAGAATGCTGGCATGAGTAGCGATAAGAAAGGTGAGAATCCTTTCCGCCGAAAGAGTGAGGTTTCCTGGGCCAGGCTCGTCCTCCCAGGGTTAGCCGGACCTAAGCCGAGGCCGAAAGGCGTAGGCGATGGACAGCGGGTTAATATTCCCGCGCCACCAATATGTGTTGAAGCAGCAGGGACGCCTGAGGGTAGGTAGGAACGTGATTGGTAGTACGTATCCGGGACATAGGCGAGTCCGTAGTGG
Organism: Planctomycetales bacterium; assembly: GCA_022646745.1. Taxonomy (GTDB): domain Bacteria; phylum 4484-113; class 4484-113; order 4484-113; family JAFGCY01; genus JAHEFU01. The sequence goes on from CP060262.1 coordinate 3,542,943, forward strand.
CTTGCTGAAGGGAACCGGCGACGGTGCAGTCTGACGACGGCCGGAGCTATTGGTCCCTCGGGACGAGAAAAGCTGTCTGTGGAGCATATTGGTGACCGTACCGCAAACCGACACAGGTACTCAGGGTGAGAAACCTAAGGCGTGCGAGATAACTACCGTTAAGGAACTAGGCAAAATCACTCCGTAACTTCGGGAGAAGGAGTGCCCTGGCTGGTGAGACTACTTGCTTGTTAAGCTGGCTGGGGCCGCAGCGAAGAGGCCCATGCGACTGTTTACCAAAAACACAGGACTATGCTAAGTCGTAAGACGACGTATATGGTCTGACGCGTGCCCGGTGCTGGAAGGTTAAGGAAGGGTGTTCGGCTTCGGCCAAAGCTCTCGACTGAAGCCCCAGTGAACGGCGGCCGTAACTATAACGGTCCTAAGGTAGCGAAATTCCTTGTCGGGTAAGTTCCGACCCGCACGAATCGCGTAACGATATGGGCACTGTCTCGACGGTAGGCTCGGTGAAGTTGCAATGCCGGTGAAGATGCCGGCTGACTACAGTAGGACGAAAAGACCCCGTGGAGCTTTACTATAGCTTGGCCTTGGTCTTTGGTACATCATGTGCAGGATAGGTGGGACGCTTTGAAGCGGGAACGCTAGTTTCCGTGGAGCGAACGTTGAGATACCACCCTTGTTGTATTGGAGATCTAACCGCACGCCGTGAATCCGGCTGCGGGACATGGCCTGGTGGGTAGTTTGACTGGGGCGGTCGCCTCCCAAAGAGTAACGGAGGCGCGCAAAGGTTCCCTCAGCGCGAATGGAAACCGCGCAAAGAGTGCAAAAGTATAAGGGAGCTTGACTGCGAGACTGACAGGTCGAGCAGGTGCGAAAGCAGGCTTTAGTGACCCGACGGTTCCTCATGGTAGGGCCGGAGCTCAACGGATAAAAGTTACCCCGGGGATAACAGGCTAGTCTTACCCAAGAGTCCATATCGACGGTAAGGCTCGGCACCTCGATGTCGGCTCGTCGCATCCTGGGGCTGGAGAAGGTCCCAAGGGTTGGGCTGTTCGCCCATTAAAGCGGTACGCGAGCTGGGTTCAGAACGTCGTGAGACAGTTCGGTCTCTATCCACTGTGGTCGTAGGAGAATTGAGGAGAGATGTCCCTAGTACGAGAGGACCGGGATGTACCAGCCTATGGTGTACCAGTTGTCGTGCCCGCGGCATTGCTGGGTAGCTATGCTGGGAGTGGATAAGCTCTGAAAGCATCTAAGAACGAAGCCCACTTCAAGATGAGTTCTCCCACTGGATAACCAGGTAAGGCCCCCTGAAGAGTACAGGGTAATAGGCTGGAGGTGTAGAGGCAGTAATGTCACAGCTGACCAGTACTAATCGGCCGAGGTCTTGAACGTTTCACTTCCTCTTTGATTCATGGCTCTTACGTCATGGATCTGGGGAAGGTGCAGGATACACAGAATGCGCCAACCACCGGAAAACAACAATCCCCCGACTTTGAACCGCAAGGTGAGATATCGGGGGATTTTTTTTGCGCGAAATCCAAAGCTTTCCGCCGAGAGCCAGGTGGGGTTACATAAGGGGTCCTGTGAGGTTCCCGCGATGCTTCAGATGTCCAGCATCAGGCTGCCGCCCTGCAGCTTGCCAGCCGTTCCCCCCTCAATGTTCTCCTGCCCTTCCATGGCGGCAAGGTGCACACGGGAATAGCTGACACGCTCCAGGTTGTTGAGCCGTACCGTCAGCTCCCGGATACGCAGGGCCGCATCCAGCATCATCTGCAGGTCCTCATTGCCGGGCTCCTCTTCAAGCTGGATCTGCAGCATGCCGATTATGCCCGTCAGCGGATTGCTGATCTCGTGCATGCTCGTGGCCACAGCGGCGCGGATCGCCTCCAGCCGTGCGCGGTCAAGCTCCCGCTCTCGCAGGGCCAGCTCCGCTTCCTCCCGCAGCCGGCGCTCATGCTCAATGGCGAGCCGCATATCCCGGTAATCAAGCACGCGGCGGATGGTGTCCTGCAGCAGCTGGCGGTCCAGGGCATTCTTCGGGATGTAGTCAAATGCACCGCTGCGCAGGGCCCGGGCCGAAACGAGTTCGTCACCCTGCCCCGTCAGCATCACGACTGATGGCAGCGCATCCCCCAGAGCGGAAAGTTCGGATAGCACATCCATTCCGCTCATATCCGGCAGCAGGTAGTCAAGGAAGATGCAGTCATAGCCGGCAGGATCAGCGCTCACCGTATGGATGGCAACGCGGCCCTGCTCAATAGAGGTGATTTCCACGTCCTCGGCCACCAGCCCGAGGTAGCGGCTGATCACGTGCAGGTCGTCGGGATTGTCCTCGACAACAAGTACGCGTAGCCTTGCCAGTCTTGATTCCACTATTGTCAGTTGTTTCCTGGTCCGGATTAAGGGGCTGGCTGCTGCCCTGCCCTGATCAAATACTAAGCGAATAACCGGTCCGTGGAAATTGTTTCACCAATATTTGACGAGGGCCTGCCAATATCATCATCCCGGCAGATGGCTGTCCAGGCGAGCTTCAGGGTCATCAACCGGGGATCAGTGCAGTGTCCAGCCAGTATTCCTTGAGGTGGCGGATCCCCTCAAGGTACTTGCCAAAGTCCACCGGCTTGAGCATATAGGAGTTAGCACCCTTCAGGTAGCATTCGTTGACATCAACCTTGTTTGATGATGTCGTCAGGATGATCACCGGGATGCTGCCATATTCAGCGTGCGTCTTGAGGATCTGCAGGAATTCACGGCCATCAAGGCCCGGCAGGTTGAGGTCGAGGATGATCAGGTGTGGACGCTGGGAATGCGGCAGGCTCTCACCGCTGTCAATGCCCAGGTAGCTGATTGCGAGGTTTGCGGATTCCAGATGCTTGATGTCCACCAGTGCACCAACCTTGGTGAAGGCACGCTGGGTGGCGACGTAGTCCTCGTCGTTATCCTCAATCACCATGATCCTGACGTCAGAATAATCGCGCATCCGGCTTGATTCTATCCCAACTTGATTGATTTTGCCATTGTCGACCCTCAGGCAAGGCTCCGGTTGGGCCTGCTGCTGCCGAAGGTGAAATTGAACCTGGTGCCGATCCCCGGCTGCGATTCGATCCAGATCACCCCGTCGTGGCGTTCGATGATTTTCTTCACGATGCTCAATCCGACCCCGGTGCCCCCGCCGTACTTCTGCTTGCCGTGCAGCCGCTTGAATATCACCCAGATCTTCTCGTGGAACTCCTCCTCGATGCCAATGCCATTGTCCTCCACATAGAACACCGGGATGCCGAGCTCGGCATCCTCCACGAACCCAACCTCGATCCAAGGATCCTGCTTGTCGTTGTACTTCATCGCATTGCTGACAAGGTTGCGAAACACCTCACTGACCCGGGAGCGGTCGCAGAATGCAACAGGCAGCGGCCGCGGGATGCTGACCCGGGTGCCGCGTTCGCGCAGCACAACATGCAGCGAATCCAGCACCTCACTGAGCACTTCCTGCAGGTCCACCTGTTCGCGGGCCAGGTCCACACGGCCCACACGGGAGTATTCCAGCAGTTCACTAAGGAGCTTGTCCAGGTTGCCTGTCAGGCGTGGCAGGGTACGCAGCATCTCGCGACCCGGCTCATCCAGCCGGTCATTGTAGTCCTCAAGCAGGAACTGGGCGTAGTTGCTGATACCGCGCAGGGGTTCCTTCAGGTCATGGCTGGCGATGTAGGCGAACTCGTCAAGCTCGCGGTTGGAGACCTCCAGGTCCTCGTAGGCCTGCTTCAGCGAAATCTCGGCACGCTTGCGCTCGTCAATGTCGTGGATGATGCCGGTGAACAGGTAGCCGTCGCCGACCTGTACCTTGCTGACAGCCAGGTTGGCGAAGAACTCCCTGCCGTCTATCCGCCGGGCGATGATCTCTCGCCCGATGCCGATGATCTTGGACACGCCGGTGCGCAGGTGTGCATCGATGTAGTCGTCATGCTCAACCGCCGTGCGGCTGGGCATCAGCATCGCCACGTTGTTGCCGATCACCTGGCCCCGGGTGTAGCCGAACATGTCGATGGCTGCCAGGTTGAAGTCCTGGATCACACCACGTTCATTGATGGTGATGATCGCCTCAGCTGCGTTGTCAAGCACCGCCTTCAGGCGGTCCTCACTGAGGGCCAGCTGCTCCCGGCTGAGGGCCTGCTCACGCGCGGAGCGCTCGATCTCAGCAAAGGCCTGCTTGAGGTTCAGTTCCGCACGCTTGCGCTCATCAATGTCATGGATGATGCCGGTGAACAGGTAGCCCGCACCGACCTGCACCTTGCTGACGGCCAGGTTGGCAAAGAATTCCGTGCCATCGCTGCGCCGGGCGATGATCTCACGGCCAATACCGATGATCTTAGAGACACCGGTGCTCAGGTGTGCGTCAATGTAGCTGTCATGTTCGATCGCTGTGCGCTGCGGCATCAGCATCGATACGTTGTTGCCGATCACCTCATCGCGCGTGTAGCCGAACATGTCAACCGCAGCCAGGTTGAAGTCCTGGATCACCCCGATTTCATTGATGGTGATGATGGCCTCTGCCGCGTTGTCAAGCACGGCCTTCAGCCTGTTCTCACTGAAGGTAAGCTGGCGCTGGCTGGCTTCCTGTTCCAGTGTGCCTTCGCTCAGCCTGGATTCCACCAGGTAGTAGGTGCGGATGTACTCAAGTGCCAGACCCGCCAGGGGCACACCATAAGCCACGATCTTGAGGCCATGGGCGATATTGAAATGGTTGTCATACAGTTCAGCCGCGCCGAAACTGCTGTGCAGCTGTACGAAAATGTTCGGCAGCATGCTCAGCCATAGGGCATGGATGAAGACTCCCGGCCGGCGGCGGTACAGGAGCGGCAGCAGCAGGGCAGCGCAGACGATGTAGATCAGCAGGGGCAGCAGGTCCAGCGGCCGCTTGACGAAGTTGTCAGGGAACATTTCCGCCGGCAGGCTGGAGGTCCGGGTGAACCAGAACATGATCAGCCAGAGCAGGATCCCGAATAAGCTGCCCAGCCAGACCACGACACGCCTGGTGTGCTGCGGCCCGCTCCTGCCGAATTCGCTTGCCGGCAGCCACAGCAGGGCCAGGGCACCGAGAGCCGTGACCGTGGCGTTGAACATCCGGCTGCCGAACCAGGTGAGCGGGCTGAGCAGGTCAGGGTCCACCCTGGTCGCCATCAGTCCGTCAGACACGAGGATATGGAAGGCATCGAGGCAGCCGCTCCAGAACAGCAGGCTGCCGATCAGCAACACCACGGGATCCCGGGTGATGCGGTAGTTAATGAATGACAGCGTGGCGATCAGCAGGGCCAGGCTGAATGAGGTCCATTCGAGCAGGGTGTGGGCATAAACGCCGCCATGGTTGGGGATGCCATGCAGTGCGGTGTCCGGATCACTGCCGAAGTCGAATCCAAGCAGGTTCAGGGCAGTAGGCAGGATGCAGAGGATGACAGTGAACCATACCAGCCATATTGGCAGCGCAGTTGAACTACTGGCAGGGGGCTGCTGGTTGTCCTGATTCATTGTGCAGCTATCCTCTTTCAGGCTTACCGATCTGTCAGTTGACTGGTGGCGATCCTGCTAGATTTTACTTCAGCAGCATGAATATGCGGATTGCACATAAAGCTGCTGGCTGATTTGCAATGGGGATTTAATCAAACTGCGGGGCCGGATGCGGGAATCCAAAGCGGCAGACGGGGATCGAACCCGCAACCCTCAGCTTGGGAAGCTGATGCTCTACCATTGAGCTACTGCCGCAGGGGAATACATATTAGCGGAGATTCACCGGCATGCAAGCTTTAATCGCTACTCAGACCGGCCAGCTGTCCTGCCTGAGGCCAAGGTCCCAGAACTGGTGCTCATAGCGGATCACCTGCAGCAGGGCCTCCCCTGCCCGGTCAGCATGCTCTGGCTTCAGCAATCCATCCGCCTTGCTGCGCAGTAATCCCACATATGAGCCGAACTCGGGACAGGTCCAGTTCACGATGAAACCTGACAGTTCGCTGCTCGCGTTGCCACAATCCCTTACATGGCACCAGCCATCAAAGTAGGCCTGTTCCAGCGCCCAGTAGGCCATCAGGGCAACGGGAAAGGGTTGTTCCGAGGCCAGGTGGTTCAGGTAGGTCAGATAGTTGAAGCAGACCGGGCTCAGGGGAGCACTGTGCACGTTTGCTCCATGCTGGTGGGCCTGTTCCTCGAACAGCTCTAGCTCGCCGCAGAGCACATCGACTGCCCCGGCCAGGGCTCGCAGCAACTCACGGTCGGAATCGCAGCGCGAAACCAGGCGGCCGACAAAGCCGATCAGGCCGGAAACGAACAGGTAATCCTGCTCCAGCCAGCGTGCGAATCCTGTCCCATCATTGCGTCCCTCCCCGACCTCACGCAGGAAGTCATGGCGAACGATGGCGGTCCATGCCAGCGAATTGCGTCCCAGCAGGGAGGCTGTGGTAGACATGGACTAATCATCTCATCTGCATCGCGCTGGCCATCCACAGGGGTTGCAAGCGGGCAAGTTGCTGATATATTACTGCGGTGCAGAATTCGACCCCCCAGCTGCTGCCCATCGGCATCGGCGAACGTTTCCAGCGATTCTTCCAGTTGGAGTCGGCCTCCGGCATCCTGCTGCTGCTCTGTGCGATCATCGCGCTGATCTGGGCCAACTCCGGGGCCAGGGAAGGCTATGAAGCAATCTGGCACCAGCACCTGACCATCGGCCTCGACCAGCTCAACCTGCGCTACAGCCTGCATGAGTGGATCAATGACGGCCTGATGGTGATCTTCTTCTTCGTTGTCGGCCTGGAGATCAAGCGCGAGTTCCTGGTCGGAGAGCTGAACGATGCAAAGAAGGCCGCGCTGCCGATCATCGGCGCTGCCGGCGGCATGCTGGTTCCGGCACTGATCTACACGGCCTTCAACAACGGCACCCCCGCCATCCACGGTTGGGGTGTACCCGTAGCGACCGACATCGCATTTGCGCTGACTATCCTTTCATTGCTCGGCAAGCGTGTACCACTGGGCCTGAAGGTGTTCCTGGCGGCGCTTGCCATCGTGGACGACCTTGGCGCTGTGGTGGTGATTGCGATCTTCTACACGGACCACCTGAACTTCATTGCGATGGGTCTGGCTGTACTTGGCCTCGGAATCCTGATGGTGTTCAACCGCATGAACGTGATCCGGCCTGAACCGTATGCCATCGTCGGTGTGCTGGTCTGGCTGTCCGTGCTGCAGTCCGGGGTGCACGCGACGATCGCCGGCGTGCTGATCGCGCTGACCATTCCCGCCACTTCGCGGATTGACGTGCGTGACTTCCGCAAGGATGTTGAGCGGCTCTACAAGAAGTTCCTCGTGGTCGGCAAGAAAGGCCAGACGGACCGCCTGACCCATGAGCAGCAGGACATCGTGACCAGCATGGTGCTGAAGACCGAGGAAGTGCAGGCTCCGCTGGAGCGTTTCGAGCATGCCCTGCAGCCCTTCGTGTCCTTCGTGATCATGCCGCTGTTCGCCCTGTCAAATGCCGGTGTGCACATCACCGGGGGGCTTGGCGTGATCTTCTCCAATCCGGTCTCACTAGGCGCATTCCTCGGCCTGCTGCTGGGCAAGGTGACCGGTGTGTTCGGGGCCTCGATGCTGTCGATCAAGCTCGGCCTGGCCAGCATGCCGCGCCGCACAACCATGCTGCAGTTCTTCGGAACGGCAATCGCCTGCGGTATCGGCTTCACGATGTCGCTGTTCATTGCCAACCTGGCATATGACAGCCAGGAGCACATCGACGATGCCAAGATCGGCGTGCTGACAGCTTCCGCCCTGGCCGGCATCATCAGCTACATGGTGATCCGCGCCGGCAGCAAGCAGGATGTGGATGTCAATGAGGCCGAGGAAGATTCCAAGCCGGCCCACGCCTGATCAGGCCTGGCGGTACTGCTCCACCAGTGAGCGCATCAGGCTCAAGTAGCCCTCCGCCATGCGCTGCTTGTTGTACCTGACGGCCATGCCCTCGTAGTTACGCAGGCCCATTTCGCGCCTGAGTTGCTCGTCGTCAGCCAGCTTCGTGATGGCAGCGCAGAACTCGTCAAAGCGCTCAACCGTGGAAGCGAAGATGCCGCCGCCGGCTTCCCTTTCGATCATGTCCTGCGGCAGGCCATGCGCATTGAACACCACCGGCAGCTTCGCCCCGGCGTAGTCATACATCTTGCCCGGGATCACGCCGCTGGTCGTACTGTTCCAGTTGATGTTGCCTGTGGAGTTGAGCAGGCCGATGCCGATGTCGGCGACGCTCAGCCAGTTAGGTACGTCGTCAGCCGGGACGAGCGGCAGGAAACGCAGGCGCCCAAGCCTGCGGCGGCCAGCCTCGGCGACGATCTCCTCGCGGTCCGGCCCGTCAGCCATCACGAGGAACTCTATGTCTTCACGTCCCTGCATCTGGTCGGCGATGTCAACGATGTCAATCACCCGCTGGAACTTGCCCATCTGCCCGATGTACATGCAGACCACCTGCTCCGGTGAAATGCCCAGTTCATTACGGATGCGGCCACGGGCCTGCGGGTCGATGTTGTCAAAACGCGGCAGCCAGATCCCGTTCGTGAACATGCTGCACTGCTCGCGCGGCTTGAGCCCGCGCTCGACGATGCTGTTGAGCGAGGTGCGCACCACGCCAACGAAGTGGTCAGCGGTGGTCACGAGACGGCGCTCCAGCCAGGCCAGGTACTGCACGGCGGGATGCCAGGCCGGGGCCAGCCCAAGCTGCACGATGCTTTCCGGCCAGAGGTCACGTTCCTCGATGACGGCGGGAATGCCCCACTTGCGCCTGGCAAGCAGCAGGGGCTCGGCGGCCCAGAGCGGCGGGGATGTGGCAACGATCACGTCTGGCTTGTCCGGCCAGCTGCGCAGCACCCGCTGGCAGTTGCGCGACCACTGCATCTGGCTCCAGGCCTTGCCGGCAAAGCCCTTGCCATAGGTGGCGGCCTGCTTCACATGCACGACGCGGATCCGGTCGCGGCGCTCCCCTGCCCCCTCATCGTTGGATTCCACAAACAGGCCATTGCCTGTGTCCACGCGCAGCTCGCCGGTGTAGTGGTTGACGGTTCCGGTGAAAACCGTGATGCGCAACTCCGGGTCAGACTCCAGCCAGAGCTGGCAGAAGTCGTTGAAGCGCGTGTTCCCGGATTCACCGGGACGCAGGTAGTACATGTGGAAGAGCAGGATATGCATGGGGCCAAGGACAGACAGCGCCAGTATACAACCGGCCTCCGTATTGCCCACACAATACGCGCGTGCTAACATTTGCCCCTCATGCCAGTACTGAAGCTGCTTTTCGTGGTTGGCTCCCGTCCCCAGTTCCCCAAGGTGGCCGCCGTTGCACGTGCGATTGCGAAGCATAACGCCTCCGGCGATGCGACGCAGATCGAGCACTGCCTGGTGCATACCGGGCAGCACTATGACGACAGCATGAACGACGTGTTCTTCCGTGAGCTGGAGCTGCGCAAGCCGGACTTCAACCTCGAGGTGGGCAGCGGCAGCATCGGCTACCAGACCGGGGCCTCCATCGAGCGGATCTACGACACGCTCGGCACATGGGTGCCGGACTGGGTGGTGGTGTTCGGCGACACGAATGCCACGCTGGCCGGCGGCATCGCGGCCCAGCAGCGCCACCTGCGGCTCGCGCATGTGGAGGCCGGCATCCGCACGGGCAACCTGCACCAGGCGGAGGAGCTGAACCGCGTGATCGTGGACCGCATCGCCGACCTGCGCTTCAGTGCCACGGCGGCGACGCTCAACAACCTGTGGGATGAGAACCTGTCGGCGAACTCCTTCTTCGTCGGCGACACGATGCTCGATAACTACATGCACTTCCTGCCCAAGCGGGAAATGGGCTTCGCCGCCAGCATCGGCCTGAAGCCCGGGCACTACATCTACAGCACGATCCACCGCGCCGAGAACACAGACTACCCTGAGCGGCTCGGCGCAATCATCGACACGCTGATCGCTGTCAACAATGAGATGATGCCAGTGGTTATCCCGCTGCACCCGCGCACCAGGGCCGCGATTGAGCGCCTCGGGCGTACGGGGGAGCTTGAGGAAGCCGGCGTGAAGGTGATTGACCCGATCGGCTTCAACCGCAGCCAGTCCCTCGTGGAGGACTGCTACCTCGTCTACAGCGACAGCGGCGGCCTGCTGCGCGAGGCCTGCTTCAGCGGGCACTTCTGCGTGATCCCATGGGAGTACACCACCTTCCCGGAGATCAATGAGGTCGGGATGGCGAACTGCGGACGCGTGGTCAAGGATGAGATGCTCAAGCGCCTGTTTGACGCGCCCGGCCCGCAGGACCGCGAGTCAATCACGAACTTCGGCAATGGCACTGCAGGCGAGCAGATCGTGGCCAAGTTCGTCGAGCTGATCGGCTGAGCCGCACAGCCGCGACGGGAATTGCGCATGCGCATCCTGTAATCTAGTCGCGGCACGCCGCATGGACAAGGCTCCCACATCATTGCTGGACCGCCTGAAACGCAGGTTCACTGCAGGCAGCTTTGCACGGAACCTCGCACTGCTGGCCAGCGGTACGGTGATCGGCCAGGCGCTGGTGCTGCTCTCCGCCCCGATCCTCTCGCGGCTCTACACGGAGCATGACTTCGGCATCCTCGGCGTGTACATCTCCGTCGTGACCATCCTCAATGCGGTCAGCTCGCTCAGGCTGGACCAGGCGATCCCGATGCCTGACAATGACGAGGATGCTGCGCTTTTGCTGCGGCTCTCACTGTGGATCACGCTGTGGTTCTCACTCGTGGCAGGCGGGATCATCTGGCTGTTGCGGGTGCCGATCGCGCAGTGGAAGGATGAGCCGGAGCTGGCGAAGTACCTCTGGCTGATCCCGGTGACCCTGCTGGGCTTCGGCATCTACCGTTCGCTGACAGCCTGGGCGGTGCGCAAGGAGATCTACAAGCAGCTGGCAGCCACGCGCATCCTGCGTGCACTGGGGCAGGTACTGGTGCAGGTCGGGCTGGGATTCCTGGTGCATGGATCGCTTGGCCTGATCCTCGGTAACGCGGCGGGGCAGTGGACAGGCATCGGTCGGCTGTGGATCCCGGTGCGTGAGGCCAGCAAGCGGCTCGTGAAGCAGAAAGGGGACTTTCGCAGGCTGTGGGCCCGCTACATCAAGTTCCCGCTGTACAGCAGCCCCTCAGCGCTCCTGGTGACAATTCCGCGGCAGATACCGAACATCCTGTTCGTGGATTATTTCGGACTTGGTGAGGCCGGTTTCCTGTTCTTCGCCACCCGCATCCTGCGCCAGCCGGCTGCACTGCTGTCGGAGTCCATCAGCCAGGTCTTCCTTGGCCGGGCGGCCCGCCTGCTGAACGAGGACCCGGGCAAGCTCAGCCACCTGTACTTCTCCACCGTGCGCCGGATGCTGCTGATCGCCCTGATCCCGGCGGCGATCCTCGTGCTGGCCGGACCCTGGCTGGTGCACTGGATCTTCGGTGAGCGCTGGCTGGACAGCGTGTTCTACATCCAGGTGATGGCAGTCGTGCTGATTGCGGAAATCACAGTCAGCTCCACCTCGCCGATCATGAGCGTGCTGGAGAAGCAGGACTGGCAGCTGAGCGGGGATGTTATCCGCACGCTGCTGGTGATTGCCTCGCTGGTGGTGCCGCACTACCTCGGCTGGACGGCGCATGAGACGATCGTCAGCTATGCCGTGACAATGATCTTCTGCTACATGGTCTACTTCAGCATCTTCAGCCGGGCGGTACTGCTAAAATCACGGGAAGTCGCGGCTGAACAGGCTGACGGCTGACACGACATGGGAATCTTCCGCCAACTCACGCTTCTGGTCATCAAGCCGGCCTGCCGCATGGCCTTTGACAGGCGCTACCTGCAGGGCCGCTGGTTCGAGGGGCGCGACACGGGATGGAAGTGGGCCTGGCGTTCGCTGTGGCAGCAGAAGTTCGGCGGGCGCAACCGCAACGTGCCCTGGCCGGTCAGCGAGAACACGGTCATCGCGGCACCATCGCGGCTGGAATTCCACCCGGACGACCTGAACAACTTCCAGTCCTTCGGGCAGTACTACAACAACAATAATGGCGGCTGGATCCGCATCGGGCGCGGCAGCTACATCGGACCCAACGTCGGCATTGTCACTTCAAACCACACGATTTACGAGCTCGATGAGCACGACCCTCCGCAGGATGTGACGATCGGCGAGTCCTGCTGGATCGGCATGAACGCTGTGATCCTGCCGGGGGTGACACTGGGGCCGCATACCGTGGTGGCAGCCGGCAGCGTGGTCGGGCGCAGCTACCCGAAGGGGCATGTGGTGCTTGTGGGCAACCCGGCCCGGGTCAGCATGAAACTGGAGCGGCACCCGGATGGGGTGGAGCCGAAGGTGTCGCAGGAGATGCTGGCGGACCAGGCCGGCGAATAGCGCCGCGGCTATAATCCTCGCAGCCCCATGTATCCGGTCCCGTCTGACAATTACATCTTCACGAACACCGCTCAGTCCACGACTGATGCGCGTGGCCGCGCGCTGCTGGTGGCCTACAAGTTCCCGCCGCATGATGTCGGCGTGGCCCAGCACCGGCCGGAGGCGCTGTACCGGCACCTGGCGGACTACGGCTGGCAGTGCGATGTGATCACGGCTGAGCGGCCTGGCACTCCGGCTGATGTGGTGCAGACGCCGGACCGCTCCTGGACGCGCAGCGTGAAGGAAGATGGCAGCGCCGAGGCGGCCCTGAAGCAGAAGCTGATCATGGGCAGCCGTACGGGATTTGGACCCTTCAAGCGGCGGATCGTAAGCAATGTGAAACTGCTGATGCGGCTGCAGCCGAAGTGGCATGATGAGTTCGCCGGCTGGAGCTACAGTATCGAGGACACGATCATGAACACGGCGCGGGAGCGTGGCAGCGAAGTGCTGTGGGTCACCTGCAGCCCGTATACGCTTGCTCCCGTGGCAATCAAGTGCGCCCGCGCGCTGGGCATCCCATGCGTGATAGACCTGCGCGACCCCCTGCCGCACTACCTGCACTTTCCTCGGGGCACCGGGCACTGGTTCTACCGGGCGCTGGCAGCGGCGGATGCCGTGACCTGTGCGGCACCCTGCTGCATCACACGTGAACTGCTGGATGTGCGGGCCAGTGCGAAACGGCCGGGGATAGTGGAGATCCCTAGTGGATCATGGCAACATGAGCATGTGGCGATGCAGCCAAGCGGAAAGTTCACGCTGCTGCATGCCGGCACGCTTGTCAACGGCGGCCGCAGCCCGCAGCCCCTGTTCGAGGCGGTGGCAATGCTCAGGGAGCGGATCACGGAGATTGCCAATGACCTGCGGATCGTATTCATCGGCGGGGACAGCGGCGTGGTCAGGGACTTCCCTGGATACGAGGCCGTGTCGAGCCAGGTCGAGATCCATGGACAGAAGCCCTATGCGGAAGTGAAGAAGATAATGGCAACGGCCTCGATGCTCGTGATCATCAAGCTCGACGGCGACGTATACAGCGATGCGCTGCCGGCCAAGATGTACGACTACCTGCCCTACGAGGCACCGGTGCTCAGCTTCGGGATGGGACCGGGACTGCAGGGGCCGCTCCTGGGCTGGAGCAATGCCGGGCACTGGCTGGGCAGTGCTGCGGAGATCGCTGCCTTCATTGAGGAGCACTACCGCCAGTGGCAGGAGCAAGGCGTTGCCAGCCGCGAGCGCAATGCGGAGGCGATCGCCTACCTCGGGCAGTCGCGCATGGCGGGGGACTTCGCCGCGATCTTCGACGCGGTGAAGCAAGACGGGCCGGTTGATGAAATGACGGTGCTGCCCTGGGGCCGGGACAGCCGGGGGGCCTGAGTTGCCTCGCGCGGTGCATGTGACGACGGTCCACAACCTGTTTGACAACCGCATCTTCATGAAGGAATGCGCCTCCCTGCGTGACAATGGCTGGGATGTTGTGCTGGTGGCGCAGCATGATAAAGACGAAACGGTGGACGGGATAAGCATTCGCGCACTGCCGAAGGCCCGCAACCGGATGCAGCGCATGCGCGAGCTGCCACCGCTGGCAATGCGGATCGCTCTGGAGGAACAGCCGGACATCCTGCACTTCCACGACCCGGAACTGCTGCCGGTGGCGGCGAAGCTGGCGACGCAGGGCAAGCGTGTCTTGTACGACATGCATGAGAACATCCTGAAGGACATCCTCACCAAGCCCTGGATCAGGCCCGCCATGCGGCCGCTTGTGAGCAGCTACATGCGGATGCGGATGAAGGGCTGGCTCAGCAGGTTGCGGGTGGTCTTCGCGGAGGAGAGCTATGCAGCGGACTACCCCTACGTTGCCAATTACACGACGGTGCTGAACATGCCCCGGCTGGAAGTGCTGTCAACGATTGAAACGGAACGGGCAGCGCAGCCAACCCTGGCATATGTGGGCGGACTGACGGAAGTACGCGGCAGCCTGCGCATGCTGAAGCTCATGGCCGGCCTGCAGGCGAACGGGATTGATGCAGCGCTGGAACTGGTCGGTCCGGCTGATGCAGCACACAAGGCGCAGCTGGATGGAATGATCAGCGAGCTTGGCATCAGGCATGTACGCTTCCACGGTTTCCAGCGCGCGGACAGTGCCTGGCCATTGGTGGCAGGCAGCCATGCCGGGCTGGCACTTTTGAGCCGCATCCCGAATTACGAGCACAGTTACCCAAGCAAGGTGTTTGAATACATGGCACTGGGCCTGCCTGTGATCACCTCTGACTTCGAGCTGTATAAGGATCTGGTAGAAGCCAACGGGGCCGGGATCTGCGTCAATCCTGACGACGAGAATGAGGTGCTGGATGCGGCGATGCTGATCCTGACGGACAGCGAGGCTGCGGCTGAAATGTCAGCGGCGGGCCGGCGGGCGGCGGCGGAGAAGTACAGCTGGGCAAACGAGGAACAGAAACTGTTGGCGCTGTATCAGGACATGCTGGGCTGAGCAGGCAGGGCGGTGGCTGAATCCTGCCGCTGTTCAAGCTTCACAGGCTCACCCCTGCGCAGGGCGCAGACCGCCATCATCCCGAGGAAGGCCCAGAACAGCTTGTTGTCATTCAGGTCGCCGGAGATATTGGCATTGATGAAGGCACTCAGCAGCTGGGCGGCAGCCAGCATCATCCAGGGTTCGCGCTGCAGCACGCGCTTCGGTGGCAGCAGGCGCCAGGCGTAGAACAGCATGCCAACGAACATCAGCAGGCCGATGATCCCCAGCTCGAAGAACACCTCGAGGAAGATGTTGTGGGGATAGGCACGGATGTCGCCACGGCCGTTGAGCACAGGCCAGCTGCCGATGCCCCGGCCCCAGATCGGTGATTCATCCACCATCGCCCAGGTGGCGGCATAGCCACCGAAGCGGGTGCTGCCCTCGAAGCCTTCCTCCTGCGCCTCCTGCAGGCGCTGCAGGGTGCGGGGCAGCTCAGCTCCGGAGGTGACGAAGTAGAACACCACCCCGAGCACCATGCACAGGGCTGTGATTGCCAGCAGCAGGCGAAGTGTGATCTGGCGGATGTTACGGGCCGGACGCAGGTTGGCAAGCACGATCCAGCCGCAGGCGACCGTCATCGCGAGGAAGGGCCCGCGGCTGCCGATGCCGAGCATCAATACGGCGTACATCAGGATCGCGCCGGCACCGAGCAGCTTCTGCCAGGTGCCACGCAGGAAGTAGACGTAGTAGGCAACAAGTACCAGCATTCCCGGGCCGATCACGCGGCCGAGGCCGAGGTAGTTGGTGCTCAGGGAGGTCACCACAAAGCCGCGGATGCCGCTGCGGGCCGCCAGCAGCAGGGCCAGCGCGCTTTCGATAGCGATCCACAGCGAGAACAGCATCAGCACAACGAAGAAGCGGCGCACACGCACCCGCTCATGGCTGACAATCAGCGCAAAGGAGGCCAGCGGCCAGAGTGTCAGGCTCGCCAGCAGAGCCACCTTGCGCAGGCTGTAGTTGATGCTCGGTGACCAGAGGTATGACAGCAGCGCCCAGATCACGAACAGGATCGCCATCCCGGTGATCACCACAGCCTCCCGGCGGAACACCAGGCCGCGGCGCACCAGCAGGTACATACCCGTGACGAAGCTCAGTCCGAATGTCAGCACCGTGATGTCGCCCGGGATCCAGGCGAAGCGGGCATCCTCCTTGTAGATGCCGGCGAACAGGAACATCACAAGGGTCATTTCAAAGGAGAAGATCACGCCGAGCTGGCGCATCAGGAAGTCGAGGCTGAAGCTTATGCGCCCCAGTCCCTGTTCAGTGGTGACGGCGCTGTCCATCGGCTCAGGCCGCCGGACCGCTCAGCGCGACGTAGTTCAGTTCATCACTGCCATAGATGTCGCGGGCGCTGGACCAGTTGCTGACAACCACTCCGCGGCAGCTGAGGCCATGCTGTGCCAGCACTGAGAGCGCCTTTTCCAGTTCCTCAGCACTGCAGGCTCCCTGGGCCACGCAGAGCACGATGCTGTCAAGCTTTGCGGCCAGCTCCTGCTCGACGTTCCAGCGCAGCGGTGAGTTGAACAGCACGGCGCAGCGGCCGGACGGCAGGCTGGCGCCCTCATAGCGTGATCCCGCGGCCTTTGACAGGTCGGCAGCGGCCCGCTTCGGCTGGGCGGATTCATCACCAGGGAAGCTGACCTTCAGGGCCTGCAGTCCGTTGCCAGGCAGGGCATCCACCAGCGTTGCGTTTGCACCAGTTGCCAGCCAGGCGGCCGGATCCCAGGATGGGCGTCCGGCTGGCAGGAATACGAGGCCGAGCTTGTCCCCCGTGGAGAACAGCAGCTGTCCGAGCTGGGCCGCCAGTTCCTCGTCAGGCTTCACCGGGCTCCAGCGACGGCGGTGGCGTGAGCCGGGCAGTACGGCGAGCACCGGCAGGCCGACCTCGCTGCGCACCTCCTTCAGGGTGCGGAAACGGTTGCCACTGGACTCGCGGAACAGCAGCACCAGCACCACGAGCATCAGGCCGGCGAAGCCGCCAAGCGCGGTGTTGCGTCCGATTGCGGGCTTCTCGCGCTTGGAGGGCATCACTGCCTCGTCCATCAGCGAGACGTCCATGCTGGCATTGACTTTGGCAAGATTCGTCTCGGTGCGCTGCTTCTCGAGGATCTCAAGGATGTCACGCAGGCTCTTGAGCTCTGCGTTGAGGATGTTCATCTCGCTGTTGGCTTCCGGCATTGCAGACAGTTCGCTGCTGAGTTCACCGTAGTCGCCGCCGAGTTCGTTTTCCGCCAGCACCAGCGCCTGGCGGTTGCTCCTGAGGCTGTCACCGATCTGGTCGATCGTGATGCCTATCTGGTTGCGCAGGTTGACGATGTCGGGATGCTTCTCCGTCTTGTTTGAGAGATGGTTCTCCAGCGAGGTGATCTGCTGGCTGAGCTTGGTCACCAGCGTGTTCTCCAGCTCGAGCGGGGTGGCCGGGGCCTGGATGATGTCGTTCAGTTCCTGCGGGCTGACGGTGTCCATCGCGGCCAGCACGTTGTCAATCTGCTTGATGGCGATGCGGTTCTGGGTCTGCTGGGTGGCGATCTGCGACATGCGCTGGACCGTGATCTCACCCTGGGCGATCGGATTGAACAGGCCGGTCTCGTCCTGGATGTCCTGGATCTGCTGGACAAGTGTCTCGATCCGGTCACCGGCCTTGTCCGACTGCTCGTCGATGAAGGCCAGCATGTTGTCATACTCATCATAGGTCTTCGAGCGCGAAAGCTCGAAGTACTTCGCCACGATGCTGTCCACCGCCTGCCTGGCAATCAGCGGGTTGTAGCTGGTGAAGCGTACGCCAAGCACGTTTGAATCCGGGGCGGCCGGCCCGACGGTGAGCGATTCCTTGTAGCTGTTCCAGGCCTCGAAGTCCGGGCGCACCTTCAGCAGGTAGCGGTATCCGGCCTTGTGGCTGCCACCGAAGTGCGGGGTGAAGCTGATGTTCTTGCCAACGACGGGTTCGCCGTTGGCACCGCTCTTGTCGTCCAGCTTCCAGTTGCCGTCGGCATCAGCCGTGATCCACATCTCCTGTGTTGCCATCATGTCCGGATTGACTTCGACGTCGCTGATCACGATCCGGGTGTAGATGTCCTGGCGGGGCTGCTTGGCACTGGTGCCGCGCCCGAACTTGCCAAGCACACGCTCCAAAGGCGCTTCCGGCCCCTGAGGGTCGTAGATGTCCACCTGCAGGCCAAGTTCGTCAATCACCTGCCAGCCGATCTCGCGGCTGGTGAGTGTGAGGATCTCGTCATTGAGGGCCGCCGGTGAACCGCCGAGCAGGCTCAGGCCGGACAGCAGGCTGGAACCGCCTCCCCCGCCCTTGTTGACGGCGATGGTGGCGGAGGTGCCGTAACGCGGCGGCATGAACAGTGAGGCCGCGAGGAAAACGAGGGCGCCGATCACCGTCGAGCAGGCGAGCAGCCAGATATGGCTGCGGAAAATCCATCCAAGCAGCCGCTGGCCATACTCCGGATCATTGGAATGATCCCACTTTCTCCGCTCTTCCTGACTCATGCCCCGAGTCCGGCAGAATTGCCGGTCCTTCCTCGAACGGATATTCTAGCAAAGCGAAGGCCGGCCACATGCAGTGGATCAGCAGTCAGTTGTTAATAATAATAAGAACATTCGATATTTGTCGATTTTTTCGTAAATAGTACGAGAATACCCTCCTGGGGCAGGTAAGTAATGACAGGTTGTGAAACCGGGACACCATTAATGAGAGGTGAATGCAATGAGTGCAGCAAAGATGAGCAGTAATCGTGAGGAACTGATCCAGGGCCTGAACCATGCCCTCAACCGTGAGGTCTCGACCTTCCTGCGCTACATGATCAGCGCGGCCAAGATCAAGGGCATCGTCAATGCCCCGGTGCGGGACATGTATGCCGCCGAGGTGAAGGACGAGATCGGGCATGCCACTTACCTGGCGGACAAGATCGTGATGCTGGGCGGAAACCCGGTGCTCAACCCGGACCTGACACCCCCGGCCGATGACGTACTGGAAATGCTGAAGTACGATATCGCCCAGGAGAAGATCGATGTGGAAGGCTACATGAAGCTTGCCGAAATGGCCGACCGCGAGGGACTCGCTGAGCTGAAGCTGCGCATGGAGGACCAGGCTGCTGATGAAGCCAGCCATGCGGAAATGATGACCCGCCTGCTTGGCTAGGCTAGTCCACCAAACATGGAAATGAACCGTCCCGCAGCAGTCGGATTGATTGCCCGGGACGGTTTTTGCATTTCATGGAGGATTGCGGATCGGATTATGGGACCACTGAGAAAGTTATAATGTACTTTCGAATCCTTATTTACGATTCCAAGAGGTAAATCATGGGAGTCCCCCTTCTTGATCTGCATGCCCAGTGGAGGCAGATCGCAGACGAAGTCAAGGCCGCGCTGGAGCCGGTCTATGACAGCCAGTACTTCATCATGGGCCCGCAGGTGGCGACCCTCGAGACAGAGATTGCCGAGTACTGCGGTGCTGTCCACGGCGTCGGCTGTGCCAGTGGTTCCGATGCCCTGGTGCTTGCGCTGATGGCTCTGGAAGTCGGCCCCGGCGATGAGGTGATCCTGCCCACGCACACCTTCTTTGCCACGGCCGGGGCGGTGTCCCGCGTAGGCGCGACTCCGGTGTTCGCCGACATCGACCCCGAGACCTTCAACATCACCGCCGCCGAGATCGACAGGCTGGCAACCAGTCGCACCAAGGCCGCGATCCCCGTGCACCTCTACGGCCAGGTGGCGGACATGGACCCGATCCTGGACGTCTGCAAGGCCCGTGGCATCCGCGTGGTGGAGGACGCCGCCCAGAGCATCGGTGCCAAGCAGAACGGCCGGCGTGTCGGACAGACCGGCGGTGACATCGCAACCTTCAGCTTCTTCCCGAGCAAGAACCTCGGAGCGATGGGTGACGGCGGCATGTGCGTCACGAATGATGATGAGCTGGCGGACCGCATGCGCATCCTGCGCAACCATGGCGCCAAGCCGAAGTACTACCACAAGCTGATCGGCCTCAACTCCCGCCTGGACACCATGCAGGCGGCGATCCTGTCCGTGAAGCTGAAGTACCTCGAGGCCTGGCATGAGGGCCGCCGCGCCAACGCAGCGGATTATGACAAGCGCTTCGCGGGCAACCCGCACATCGTGACCCCGAAGATCAAGGAGCACAACTGGAGCATCTACAACCAGTACAGCATCCTGATCACCAATGGCCAACGCGACAACGTGATGGCCGGCCTGAAGGAGCGCGGCATCGGTAATGAGATCTACTACCCCGTTCCGCTGCACCTGCAGGAATGCTACAGCGAGCTCGGTGGACGCGAGGGTGACCTGCCTGTGTCTGAGAAGGCCGCCAAGGAGATCTTCAGCATTCCGATCTACCCCGAGCTGACCAATGAGCAGCGCGAGGAAGTTGCCAATGCAGTGATCGAGCTGGTTGGCAGCACCGCCGCTGCCAGCTGATCCGAAGAAACAGCGAACAGAGAATAGTTAAGGGGAGCCTGCGGGCTCCCCTTTTTGTTTAGAATAGTCCATTTCCAACACGCCCAATAGATGAATAAATTGACAACTGGCAACGTATGAAAGTTGCCAGGCGTTTGCCGTTATACTAGTCCCATGCCCTCCCCCCGTCCTGAAAATGACCGCATCGCCGTGTTCATTGACGCGGAGAACCTGATCATTAGCGCCCAGCAGGCCGGCCTGCCGCTGCGCATGGAGCTGGTGATGGACAGCATCCGCGAGGAGGGGGTGGTCAGCTTCGCCCGGGCCTACGGGGACTGGAGCCAGGCCCACATGAAGCCCTACCAGCAGGACTTCCTCGGCAATGTGATCGAGATGAGCATGCTGGCGACGAGCTACGAGAAGAACACCGGGGACATGCAGATCGCCTGCGACGCGCTGGAGATGGCACTGATCGGCTCCGCCCCGCACTGCTTCGTAATAGTGGGTGGCGACCGGGACTTCGTGCCGCTGGTGCAGAAGCTCAAGCGCTACGGCATGCGTGTGATCGGCATCGGGCTGCGCAAGACCACCAGCCAGTACCTGGACAAGGTCTGCGACCAGTTCATCTTCTATGACAACCTGATCTCCGACATCGAGGATGCAGTCCCATCCGAGACCGTGGTTGAGCTGGCGCCGCTGGACGGCGCAACTGACGTGGTCAGTGAGGAAACGCTGCTGTTTGACCTGATGCTGCGGGCCGTACACGCCCTGGAGCGCAAGGGCGTGGTACCCAGCGGGGCCAGTGTCAACAACATGATGCGCCAGCTGGACCCCAAATACACCGGCACTCCGCCGCAGTACTACAAGTTCAGGGAACTGGCTGAGGCGGCGCAGACGGCCGGCTTCGTCAGGCTGCGGGAAGGCAGCGGGCTGGACTTCCAGCTGGAAAGCGCGCGCAAGTACACCCGCACGCTGCCGGAGGCGACGCCAGTCAGGCTGGCGGCCTTCGAGACCCTGGATGACGATGCCACCCTGCTGTCACGCTACCGCTCGATCCTGCAGGAAAAGGGTGTGCCATTGATCCCCTGGGAACAGCGCAGCAGGCTGGTAACGGCTTTGTGGCAGGAGTTCCGTGATTACCTGGAGCCGTTCAGCATGCATCGCATCAACCAGCGGCTGGTGGACATCGCGGCGCGCAACATGTACCACCTGCCGGACCGGGCCTGCCAGAAGCTGACGCATACCATGAACATCGGGCGCTGCTTCCTGTTCGATGGCAACGCCGAGTACCGCAGCCGCATCGACTTCAACGAGGAGAACATGCGCCCGGCGGTGGAGGCGGACGAAGCCCTGCTCAGGGTCAACCGCACCTACCTGACGGGCATCCGCAAGGATGAGCCGGACATCGAGATGCGCCAGCGGCCGGTCAGCATGCTACTGTTCAATGACGGCAGCGATGTGCATGCATTCGAGGTGGACCAGCTGCTCAGCTCCATGCACCAGTACATGTAGCGGGAGAAGCCGAAATGGCAATTGAGGTGAGGCTTGCCAGGCCGGAGGACATACCGGCCATTGCCGCACTGCACCGCCTGTCTCGCGAACGCCTCGCCCGCTTCATCCCCCCGCGGCTCGGCAGCACTTTCCATGATTCACTGCAGGCCGGTGAGGAAGATGCGCTGTTCCGTGAGCAGCTCGCTGACGACGACTGCCTGCTGGCGGTAGCGGAGCTGGATGGGCGCTACTGCGGATTCATCAGTGCGACGGTACAACCCTACGAGGACGATCTGCTCCACAGCCCATACCTCACGATAGAGTTCGTCGAGGTCGAGCCCGGCCTGTCGGGCCAGGGGGTCGGCACCCAGCTGATCCAGGCGGCGGAGAACTTCGCCAGACTGCGAGGCATCCGCAATGTGGACCTGCAGGTCTGGCAGGACAACCCGCGCGCGCAGTCACTCTACGGGAGGCTTGGCTACTCCCCGCTGGAGATCAGGATGTACAAGCTGCTCGACTGAAGCAGCAGGATCAGAGCTTGGCGACCTTGCCGGCGGTACGATCAAGGTGGCCGGTCATGTTCTTGGTGTCGAACACCAGCTGCGCGTTGTCAACCACCCACTGGTAGTCGACCCCGCTGTGCCCGGTGGCAATGAACACAAGGTCGGCACCCTTCACCAGCTCCTCGTTCAGCTCACTGCTCTGAAGGTTGTGCTCCTCGACGCGGCAGTGCGGCACATGCGCATCGTGGTAGACCACGTCAGCCCCCTTCTCAAAGAGCAGCTTGGCGACGTCCAGCGCGGGGGACTCGCGCACGTCGTCAATGTTCTCCTTGTAGGCCATGCCGAGGATCAGCACGCGGCAGCCCTTGAGCGCCTTGCCGTGCTCATTGAGCTGCTCCATCACGCGGGTCACGACGTAGTGCGGCATGTTGCTGTTGATGCTGTCCGCGAGGTCAATGAACTGGGCCTTGAAGTCAAGGCTCGTGAGCTTCCACTTCAGGTATAGCGGGTCAATCGGGATGCAGTGGCCGCCGAGGCCGGGGCCGGGATAGAAGGGCATGAAGCCGAAGGGCTTGGTCTTGGAGGCTTCGATCACCTCCCAGACGTCCACGTCCAGCTTCTCACAGATCATCGCCATCTCGTTGATGAAGCCGATGTTGATCGCGCGGAAGGAGTTCTCCAGCAGCTTCACGAGCTCTGCGGCGCGGGTGCTGGTGACGGGGTGCACATGCTCCAAAGCGTAGTCATAGACCTCGGTGGCGATGCGGGTGCATTCCTCGGTTACGCCGCCGATGATCTTCGGGGTGTTCTTGACGGTGTAGCGTACATTTCCTGGGTCGACTCGTTCCGGGCTGAAGGCCAGGTGGAAGTCCTGCCCGCACTTCATGCCGGTTTCCTCAAGCAGCGGCAGGGCCAGCTCGTCGGTGGTGCCCGGGTAGGTTGTGCTCTCCAGCACGATCACTTGTCCCTTCTGCAGGTGGCGGATGATCTCAGCGAGGGCAGCCTCGATGTAGGTTACATCGGGGTCCTTGCTCTTGGAGAGCGGCGTCGGAACGCAGATGCTGATCACGGAGCAGTCCACGAGGCGGCTGAAGTCGGTCGTGCCCTCGATCAGGCCCTTGTCCACCAGCGGCTTGAGGTTCTCGCTCTTCACGTCGCCGATGTAGGACTCGCCGCGGTTGATGGAATCAACCTTTGTCTTGTCGATGTCGAAGCCGATCACATGCATGCCGGCCTCGGCAAAGGCCTCGGCAAGCGGCAGGCCGACATAGCCCTGGCCGATGATGCCGAACTTCTTCGAACCGTCAATTAACTGCTTTACGTAATCCATTGAATGTACCTGTAAGCGGATTTGGGAAACGGAGATTATATCGCGTATTCCGGCACAATATCCGGGCGCGGCCCAATTCCACCACCCGGCTGTTCCAATGAATATCTCTTGGTGCTAGAATCCTAGGCCGCCAGTCCAGCAAGGGTTTGCACCCGCTGTCCGCTGTGACGCAGGCACGATTTACAGTCATCTCAGGAACCCGACTTGAGCGCCAACACGAAGATCGCACTGTTTGCCTACAACTTCCCGCACCGGAAGACCCAGGACTTCATCTTCAAGATGATGGTCGAAGGCCATACACCGGCGCTGATCATAGCGGCGGACCCGGTCAAGCTCAACATCCCGCCGGCCAGCGTGCGTACGAAGGTGCGCCACCGTGGCGAGCTGCATCCGCGCGCGATCGCCGAGAAGCTCAACATCCCCTATGTGGTGCTGCCGCACAACAGCAAGGATGTAGTGAAGGCCGTTGAGGAGCATGGGATCGAGCTGTCGGTGATCGCCGGGGCGCGCATCCTGAAGAAGCACATCATTGATGCATTCAAGTATGGTGTGATCAACTACCATCCGGGCCTGATCCCGCAGACCCGCGGGCTGGACGCGATGATGTGGAGTGTCTACAACGACATCCCGCAGGCGGTGACCGCCCACCTGATCGACCCGCGCGTGGACGCCGGGCGCATCATGTTCGTGGAGGACATGCCGATCTGGAAGGACGACACCCCGTTCGACTTCCAGGAGCGACTGTATGAGATGCAGATTGACATGATCCCGCGCTCAATTGAAATGGCGCTTGCCGGCGAGGGATACGATGTCGGTGAGGACACGACACACAATACGAAGATGGACCCGGAGACCGAAGCGGAGACCCTGCGCCGCTTCCCGGCATACGTAGAGCGGCGGGCGAACCGCTAACGGAGAACTGACATGAGCGAGCAACTGAAGATCGGCCTCGTCGGCGCCGGCAACTGGGGTGCCAACTATGTGCGCAACCTGTCCTCACTGGGTGTGTTCAGCGCGGTCTGCGACCTCGACGAGAACCGCCTGGCGAAGATCAAGGCGGACTACCCGACCGTGCGCACCACCACCTCCGTGGATGAACTGCTGGAGATGGGGCTTGATGGCTGCGTGATCGCGACCCATACCCAGGCACATTACGAAGCCGGATTGAAGCTGCTTGAGGCCGGTGTGCACTGCCACATCGAGAAGCCGCTGTGCGAAAGCAGCGCGCAGGCCCTTGAGCTGTGCGAGGCCGCCGAGAGCCGCAACCTTGTACTGATGGTCGGGCACATCCTGCTCTACCACCCGGCCGTGGAGTTCATCCGCGGGATGATCGAAAGCGGCGAGCTCGGGCAGGTGTACTACATTTCCGCCACCCGCTGCAACCTCGGCGTGATCCGCCGCCACGAGAACGTGATGTGGAGCATGGCCCCGCACGACATCTCGATCGTCCAGTACCTGCTGAACGACGACCCGGTCAGCGTCAGCGCCACCGGCCAGTCCTTTGTGCAGGCCGATGAGGGCATTGAGGATGTCACCCACCTCACGCTGAAGTTCGCGGACCGCAGCATGGCGAGCATCACTTCCAGCTGGCTGGACCCGGAGAAGGTGCGCCTGATCAAGGTGGTGGGCAGCGAGAAGATGGTGGTGTTTGATGACATGGACCCGCGCTACAAGCTGCAGGTGCATGAGAAGGGCGTGGACTGGCAGAAGTTCGTCGAGCCGGGCAGCGCCAGCTTCCTGAGCATCCGATCCGGTGACGTGCACATCCCCTTCGTGAAGCCGACCGAGCCGCTCAAGGCGGAGTGCCAGGAGTTCATAGACTGCATCCAGACGGGACGCACCCCGCGCTCCAGCGGGCGCCAGGGCTATGCCAACGTCAAGCTGATCGAGCTGGGTTGCGAGAGCCTGAAGGGCAATGGCACCCCGCTGATGACGGGACTGTAGTCCGGAAAGACGCTAGAATAGTCCTTCCCCTCG
The DNA here is from genome assembly GCA_022646745.1 of Planctomycetales bacterium. GTDB lineage: Bacteria > 4484-113 > 4484-113 > 4484-113 > JAFGCY01 > JAHEFU01. The sequence continues at coordinate 3,568,646 of CP060262.1, forward strand.
GGGCAACGGAGGAAAGGAAGGCCATATGAACGGGATGCGCAGTCTGCTGCTGCTGCTGTTTGCGCTGCCGGCGCTCGCCGGAATCTGCTTTGCACAGGATCCGGAGCCGGAGCCGCCGTTCACACTTCCCCAGCCGGAGCTCCCCGCTGACAACCCGCTGCTCAACGTGCGCAACTACAAGCTCGACGTCGGCGACTTCATCCTCGTCAAGCTGTTTGACGGTGTGAGCCAGAGTGACACCCGCATCCAGCTTGACAACGACGGCATGGTCACGCTGCCGCTGGTGGGCCTGATCGAACTGTCCGGCAAGCAGATCAGTGAAGCGAGCGTGGCGATCACCAATGCCTACCAGGAGTACTATCGCGAACCGAACGTCTCCCTGCAGCTGCTGAGCCGCGGGCGCTTTGAGGTGTTCGTATTCGGACCGGACTTCCCTGGCCGGATCTTCCAGCTGGAAAATGGCGCCAGCCTGATTGACGTCGTCAGCGAGATGGAGCTGGACAAGCAGACCCTTTACCGCCGGCTGCACCTTCTGCGCGGTGGCTTCGACTTCGGCAAGGTGAGCAACCCCGCCCCGGAGACACTGTATGCCGCGGAAGGCCAGGCGATCATCACCCTGCCCTCCAATGCCGTGGCGCGCAAGAGCGTTGCCAGCCTGCCGGAGTACACCAACTGGCGGCAGTGGGTGGAACAGCGCAAGCAGGACCCGGCCACCACGGTCAGTGTGGTCGACCCGCTGCTGCTGACGATGGAGGGTGAGCTGTCACGCTACAACGTCGCCCTGCATGACAAGGACGTGGTCTACATCCCGAGCCCGGAGCAGTACGTCACCCTGACCGGCACGACAAACTCCGGCAGCTTCGAGCTGATGCCGGGTGAGACCCTGGGTGACATGCTGCGCCTGTCGGGCACGCTGGACTACACCGCGGACCTTGTCAATTCGGTTATCTACCGCTTCGATGACTATGGCAACCTTGAGCGCCTGATCCTAAACCTGCACCCGGCGCTGAGCGACTACTCCCTGATTGAGGACTTCGAGCTGCACAACCGCGATATCATCTCGATCGTGCCACGGGAGAACCGCATATTCGTGCTTGGTGAAGTCAATGCCGCCGGCGCCTTCGGCTTCCGTGAGGACGAGAACGTGCTGGACTACATCGCCGAGGCCGGCGGTGAGACCCCGGATGCACACCTGGCCTGGATCGCCGTGATCCGCCAGAACCGCGACAGGCTGGAGCCGGGCATCGCGCCCGAGGTGATCCGTGTGAACTTCAAGGAGATCCACAAGGGCTTCCCGCTGTGCACGGACATCTTCCTGCAGCCGGGTGATGTGATCTACGTGCCGCCGAAGGGCAAGAGCTTCGAGTTCGGTGAGGTCCTCAGCACGATGTCGACCCTGATCACGGGCTATGCCGTGGTTGACAACACCATCAGCAAGAGCAGCAACTGACAACGAAAAAAGGCCCGGCTTACGCCGGGCCCGGTTGGGGAGATAAGTGGATGGTTGGCTAACTGAGCGGGCTTCGCCCGGTAGCGCATCCCATGCTTCCCACGCATCCAGGGGAAGCGGCATGCCGGTACCGGGGGTGTCCAGGAGGGAATCCCGCCAGCCAGCCCCTGCATTCACAAGCCCGCGGAGCCGTGGCGATTGTTCTGTCTCTCATAGTTCCTCCCTGAACTATCCTCAATGTACAGGCTATATCGGTGCGCCGCAAGGCGACTGCAGACAGCTTTGGGTTAAATCAGGCAATCGCTGACAACCAGTCCAGACTGACCAGCGGTACGGAAGCGCCGGAAGCCAGATGCAGCGGTGCTACACTTGTTCCCGTGGCGGAAGGCAAGCATGAACTGCTCGAACGGCTGGCGGGCCAGATCCGCTCGTGCACACGCTGCCCGCTGTGCGATGGCCGGACCCATGCCGTGCCCGGCGAGGGCAGCCCGAATGCCAGGGTAGTGTTCGTCGGCGAGGCCCCCGGCCGCGATGAGGATGAGCAGGGCCGCCCCTTCGTGGGCAAGAGCGGGCAGCTGCTCAGGCAGACCATCCGCGAGGTGGGCTGGCGTGAGGACGAGGTTTTCATTGCCAACGTGCTGAAGTGCCGCCCACCGGAGAACCGCGATCCCGAGGAAAGTGAAATCGAGGCCTGCCGCTCCTGGCTGATCGCCCAGCTGGTGACGATCCGCCCGCGCCTGATCGTGACCCTCGGGCGCTATAGCATGGCGCTGCTGATGAAACCGGGACTGAAGATCACCCAGATCCACGGCCGGCATGCGATCCGCGACGGCTTCGTGGTGCTGCCGACATACCACCCGAGTGCCGTGCTGCGCGATCCGGAGAAGCTGGCTGACTTCCGCCGCGACATCATGAAGGCGCGCAGGCTCAGCGAAGTGATCGATGACAACGGCCGGCTGAATGTATGACGAAGTGCATCCTGTTCGACCTCGGGGGCACGCTGTGGGATGACTGGCCGGCCGAGCTGGAGTACTGGCGGATCTGCGCCGGACTGCTGACGGGAGCGGGCCATCCCTGTACGGTGCAACAGTTCATTTCCGAATCGACTGCGCTGATAGACCGCTACTGTCCGAGCCTCAGCAGGGCCCTGGTCTGGCGCTTTGCCGGTTATGACGATGAACTGGCAGCGCGTATCCGCAAGGAAGCAAGCAGCATGATCTGGGAACTGCTCGATGATAATGAGCAGCTGGCGAAGCTCTACCCGTTGTGGCCGGGTGTGCACGGGGTGCTCAATGAGTTAAGGGAAACATGCAGGCTCGGTGTTGTCAGCATGCATGGCAGCCGGGTCAGGCCGGTGCTGCAGCGGATGGGACTGGCGGAATACTTCGAGGCAGTCTCGCTCTGCGATGAAGCGGGGCTGTACAAGCCGGACCCGCGCATCATCCAGCATGCCCTGGATGCGATGGAGCTGGAAGCCGCTGACTGCATCATGGTCGGCGACAGGATTGATAATGACATCTGGCCTGCGAACTGCCTCGGACTGCGCAGCGTCTGGCTGCAGGCGCATCCGTACGACAGGCAGCTGCCGCGCTATGAACTGGACAGGCCGGGGCTTGTGATCAAGTCGCTGGACAGCCTGCCGCCGGCACTGCGGGCAATGGGATGGATCGCTTGAGCGCCCTGCCCTCCACTCTCTGCTTCGACCTTGGATCCACGATCTGGGATGACCGCCCGGCGCTGGAGTTGCAGTGGGGCTTTCTGGTTGAGATCCTGGCCAGCTACGGCATAGACACCAGCCTGGAGCAGATACGCGAAATGGCCAATGAGGTGATCCGCAGCTTCGCGCCGACGCTTACACGCGTGATCGTCTGGCAGATGACCGGCCGCGACGAGGGCAAGTACCGCAGCATCATTCGCGAGATGGTGGAACGCATGCTGCCGATCCTGGACGACCCGGATCAGTTCCGGCGGCTAAACCCGCTGCTGCCCGGAGCGCATGAGACGCTGGCTGAACTGGCCGGACGGCACCGGCTGGCGGTGATCAGCAACAACTTCGCCAGTGCCGACCGCTGGATGGAGTACCACGGCATCTACGATTACTTTGAGCACATCTCCATGAGCGGTGCCCACCGGCTGCACAAGCCGGACCCGCGGCTGTTCATCGTGACGCTGGAAGCACTGGGGGTCGAGGCTGCGGATGCGGCGATGATCGGGGACCGGCTGGACAATGACATCTGGCCCGCCAACCGGCTCGGAATGACAACGGTGCGCATCCTGCAGGGGCACTATGCTGTGCAGCAGTCCCGCTACCATGTTGACGAGCCGGATGCCTGCATTGACTCGTTGCCGGAACTGCTGCAACTGGGCAGGCGCTGATTACCCCCCTTATCTGATTATTGGTACTCCGCTAAAATAGTCCAGCTTTCATGGATCTGTACAGATACATTGAAAAGGCGGCACGCTTTCGCTGGTGGTTCCTCGTGCTGGTGGTGCTTGCTCCTGTTGTGGCCAGTGCCGCTGGTGAGGGAGGCAGCGGGTTCACGCTCGGTTCGCTTGTCGAGAACCTGCTGATCGGGCTGATCCTCGGCAGCGTCTATGCCCTGATCGCGCTTGGTTACACGCTGGTATACGGCGTGATCAAGCTGATCAACTTCGCGCACGGCGACATCTACATGCTGGGCGCCTTCACCGGCTTCTACCTGCTGCGCTTCACGGTACGCTGGCTGAACTTCACGCAGGGCATCAGCCTGATCTGGTGCTTCGTGATTTCCGTCGTGATCTCGGCGATCCTGTGCGCGGCACTGGCTGTACTGATGGAGCGGCTGGCCTATCGCCCGCTGCGCAAGAGCAGCCGCATCGCCGCCCTGATCACCGCCGTCGGTGTGAGTTTCCTGCTGGAGAACGGCGGCATCATCGCCTTCGGTCCGAACCCCAAGAGCTATGAACCGCGCAAGCTGGAGGTCTACCAGCTGCAATTCGCGGGTAGCGAAGATTTCAGCAATGCCCGGCAGCAGGAGATATTTGACCGCACGCAGCAGAACTTCCAGAGCAGTGAACTGTCCAAGACGCCATATGCCCGTGTGCGTGTTGTCAGCAAGGCCGGCAGCTCGGAGTGGTCACCGACGCTGATCCTCAGCATGGACGAGCAGTTCGGCCTGGAGGAGATCCCGAAGGACCAGATAGCAAATGACAGCCCGCAGCAACTGGCCAGCATCGGCTACAGCAATGACAGCAAGGCCGGCACCACCACGGTGTCCTGGGCCCGCGCCGCGGTGGCTGACTACCAGGTACGGCCGATCTTCAGCAACAGCGAGGGCGAACAGCTGGCCTTCCACCTGCCGATCAAGAACGCCGCTGGGGATGACATCCGCGTGCCATGGTTCAACGTGGTGATCGTGGTCGTGACGGCGATCCTGCTGTGGGCGCTCAACATCCTGATCAACCGCAGCATGTTCGGCATCAGCATGCGCGCCCTGTCCTTCGACATGAATGCCGCCAAGCTGATGGGCGTGGACACGGACAAGGTGATTGCACAGACCTTCGCCATCGGCGGGGCCTGTGCAGCCGTGGCCGGCAACATCGTCGGCCTCTACAACCAGCAGATCGACCCGCTGATGGGCATCCTGCCCGGACTGAAGGCCTTCGTGGCCGCTGTGGTGGGAGGCATTGGCAGCATCCCGGGTGCAGCGGTCGGCGGGCTGATCATGGGCATCAGCGAGGGCCTCGTGAAGGGCGCGGGCGCAGGCAAGATGGCTGATGCGATGGCCTTCGCGATCCTGATCCTCGTACTGCTGTTCAAGCCGACCGGCATCTTCGGCCGCACCACGAGGGAGAAAGTATGATCAATCCATACTGGGAACTGGTGATTTTCCTCGTGATGATCAACGTGATCTTCACGCTCTCACTCAACCTGATCCTCGGCTACAACGGCCAGTTCTCGCTCGGGCATGCCGGCTTCCTCGCGATCGGCGCCTACGGCAGCGGCGTGGCAACCACCGCGCTTGGCCTGCCGCTGTTTGCCGGAGTACTGATGAGCATCGCTTGCTGCATCGTTGCCGCCGTGATCGTGGGCTACCCCTGCCTGCGACTGGGTGGCGACTACCTGGCGATTGCCACACTGGGCTTTGCTGAAATCATACGGATAGTGCTGCTCGCCTTGCCGGAGAAGACCTTTGGCGGCGCGACCGGGATGCAGAACATCCACAACATCTATGACTACCTGCCGGTGCCGGCCGGCGCACACAACGGCATCATCAACCTGATCTTCACGATCGTGTTCAGCGTGGTGTTCCTCGCCCTGACGATCTGGGGCGTGTTCGCACTTGGCAACTTCCTCAACGGCGTGCTGCAGAAGCGCTTTGGCGGCAACTTCTGGCGTTACATCGTCTGGGCCGGATTTGTGGTGCTGATCATCGCCAACCTGTCCGGCACCAAGGGCACGGCCTCAGTCAGTGCCAAGCCGGGCATTGCCGGCTACGTGATGGACATCTTCCAGTTCAGCAACGCGATGAAGCAGCCGAGCCTGGAAAGCCGCCAGTGGCTGGTGTTCCTGATCTACGGCCTGATCGTGCTGGCGGTGAACCAGCTGATCCGCAATTTCCTCAACAGCGTACCCGGCCGCGGCGTCGTGGCGATCCGCGAGAATGAGATCGCGGCCACAAATCTCGGCATCAACGTGTTCTGGCTCAAGCTGCAGAACTTCATGCTGGGCTGCGCCTTCGCCGGCCTGGCCGGCGCACTGCTGGCGCACACCATCCCGCTGATCAAGCCGATTGAGTTCGGCTTCCTGAAGAGCGTGGACGTGCTGCTGATGGTGGTGCTGGGCGGCATGGGCTCGATGACCGGCAGCTTCGTCGGCGCGGTATCGATCTCGGTGCTGCCGGAGGTGCTGCGCGGCGTCGGCGAATGGCGGATGGTGCTCTATTCGCTGGTGCTGATCCTGTTCATGCTGTTCAAGCCGGGCGGCATCTTCGGCACGAACGAGCTGTCAGACATCTTCAGGCTGCCCTGGCTGAAGCGCGGCAGGGACGCGGAGGCCAGCGATGCTTGAAGTTGACAACGTCAGCGTGGTGTTCGGCGGGCTGACCGCGGTCAACAAGCTGTCATTCACGGTCAGCCCGGGGCAGATCGTCGGCCTGATCGGGCCGAACGGCGCCGGCAAGACCACGGTGTTCAATGCGATCCTTGCGGTGTTCCCGCCGACCAGCGGAGAGGTCCGGCTCAACGGCGAGGCGATCAACCACCTGCCGACGCACCGCATCAGCCGGCTGGGGATCGCCCGCACATTCCAGAACATCCGCCTGTTCAGCTCGATGAGCGTGCTTGACAACGTGCGCGTGGCGCTGTCCCGCCGCTATCGCTACTCAATGTTCGACGCCCTGCTGCGCACACCGAAGTGCCGCCGGCTGGAGGCCGAGCTGGAGCAGGAGGCACGGCGCATCCTCGAGTTCTTTGAGCTGTCGCACGTTGTCAGCGACCGGGCGGACTCCCTGCCCTACGGCCTGCAGAAGTACCTCGAGATCGCACGCGCCTATGCGCTGCAGCCGAAGATCCTGCTGCTGGACGAGCCGGCGGCAGGCCTGAACGAGAGCGAAACTGACAACCTGATGGAGAAGGTGCGCCGCATCATGGACGACACCGGCTGCGGCGTGCTGCTGATCGAGCACGACATGAAGCTGGTGATGGGCATCTGTGAGCACATCGTCGCCATCGAATACGGCGCGAAGATCTCCGAGGGGCCGCCTAGCCACGTGCAGAACGACCCGAAGGTGATCGAGGCCTACCTCGGAAAGGTGGATGAGGCTGTATGACGGACCAGAGCGGCAACCACCATGTTGATGAAGGCCGGAAGATCCTCTCCGTGGAGGACCTGCATGTCGCCTACGGCGCTGTCAAGGCGCTGCGCGGCATCAGCTTCTCGGTGAAGGCCGGCGAGATCGTGACCCTGATCGGTGCCAACGGCGCAGGCAAGTCGACCACGATGAACTGCATCATGGGGCTCGTGAAGTGCCAGGCCGGCAAGATCGTGTTCCTCGATGAGGACATTGCCAACATGCACGCCTTCCAGATCGTGCGCAAGGGACTGAGCCTGAGCCCGGAGGGCCGGCGGCTGTTCCTCAACCTGTCGGTGCGCGAGAACCTGGAGATCGGCGGGCTGATCACGCTGGACAAGGGCAAGAAGCAGGAACTGCTGGATGAGATCTTCCAGCTCTTCCCGCGTGTGAAGGAGCGCCTGACCCAGATCGCCGGCACCCTGTCCGGCGGGGAACAGCAGATGGTGGCGATCAGCCGTGCGATCATGCAGAACCCGGACCTGCTGCTGCTGGATGAGCCGAGCCTCGGACTGGCGCCGAACCTGGTGCAGGAGATCTTCGAGAAGGTGCAGATCCTGAACTCCGAGGGCAAGACGATCCTGATGGTGGAGCAGAATGCCTTCCAGGCCCTGCGCATCAGCCACCGGGCCTATTGCCTGGAACATGGGGAACTGAACATCAAGGGAACTGGAGCGGAGCTGCTGGCCAACCCGAAGATCAAGGAAGCCTACCTCGGCGGTTAAGCCAGTCTGGAACCGGGCGCAGACAATTGCGTATCTGGTGTAGGGAGGAAGTGTCGGGGGAAGAAACCCGTAAGGGGAACCCATGGCAGGCTCCGGAACCGCTAACCCACAGGTGCCCCTTACATTTCATTTATACCCCAGCCATCCGCAGTTTGCACCCCTATTATCAAAATTTCCTCAACTTTCTGATTTTGCATGCTCGCGGGCCACGGATATAATTCATCCTTCTAATCCATGCGCCAGATAATCAACAACAGCCCGCAGCCTGAGGATGACAGGCAGCATGAGCAGGCCCGCAGGAGCCGGGTCGGCATCTTCGACAGCGGTGTGGGCGGCTTCACAGTGCTCAAGGCGCTGCTCAGCCGCCGTCCGGACCTGGACATCGTCTACTTCGGAGACTCGCTCAATGCCCCAAACGGCAGCCGCCCACCTGAGCAGCTGCACGGGATGTGCCACAACATGGTGCAATTCCTGGTGGACCAGGGCGTGGACATAATGGCGGTGGGCTGCAATTCCTGCAACATCCTGATGGGCAGCGGCGAACTGAAGAGCTATGGAATTGCCAGCTTCGACCTGGTGAGCAGCACCGTCGACTGGCTCAAGCTGCAGCACCACAAGCCGCAGAACCTGGCGATCCTCGCCACACAGGCCACGATCAACAGCCGCTACTACGAGCGCAAGCTGCAGGAGGCCTTCCCGGAGCTGCCGATCCGCTCGATGGCTGCCCCGAAGCTCGTTCCGCTGATCGAGTCCTTCCCCTGGAGCGAATACGACCTGCGCACCGCAGTGCAGGAGTACCTCAACCCGCTGCTGGAGGAAGGCTTCAATAACATCGTGCTGGCCTGTTCGCATTACCGCTGGATTGAACGCTACCTGCGGGAACTGGACAGCGAGATGACCCTGATCGACCCGGCGGAATGCCTCGCCGAGCGGCTCGTTGCCACCCTGCCGGCAGCACCGGAGGGAGCACGGCGAGGCGAGCTGCGGCTCTACTCCTCGCATCCGAACGAGGCCTTCTCGCACTTCGCGGAAATGGCAATCGGACGTGATGCGAAGGAATACATCAAGCTGTTCATAGTCAACCCCTACGAGGAACACAATGTCTAGACTGGACGGGCGTGCACCCGCACAAATGAGGGAAGTCGAACTGCTTCCCGACAGCTTCCGGCGCAATGATGTGCTGGTCAAGTATGGGGCCACCCAGGTGCTGTGCTATGCCAGCATTGAGGACCGCGTCCCACCCTGGCTGGTGGGCAGCGGCAGCGCATGGCTGACGGCGGAGTACCAGATGCTGCCGACGGCCAGCGAGCCGCGCCAGCGCCGTGAGCGCCTGCAGCTCAGCGGACGCACACAGGAGATCCAGCGCCTGATCGGGCGCAGCCTGCGCACGGCACTCATCCTGCAGGGCCTCGGGCAGCTGACCTTCCGCATCGACTGCGATGTGCTGGTTGCCGACGGCGGCACCCGCACGGCGAGCATCACCGGCTCGATGGTGGCGCTGGCCAACCTGATTGATGATGAGAAGGAGCGCTTCAAGCGCTTCCCGGACATCCTCACGCACCTGGTGTCGGCGGTCAGCGTCGGCATCGTGAACGGCAGCCCGGTCTGCGACCTGAACTATGTAGAGGACCGCGACGCTGAGGTGGATGCGAACGTGGTCGGCCTGAGCACCGGCGGTTATGCCGAGATCCAGGCCACCAACGAGGATGGCGCTTACAACCGCGTGCAGCTTAACTCCATGCTGGACCAGGCGGACACTGCGCTGGAGCAGCTGTTTGCAAAGCAGCGCAGCGCGATCCGGCGCAGCGGCTGGCTGTAAGGCCCGCACATCTGCGAAAATAGCAGGGATATGTCCACGCGCGCAATCAAGTTCGGCACGGACGGCTGGCGCAGCATCATTGCTGACGGCTTCACCTTCGACAATGTGGCACTGGTCGCGACCGCGATCACGGCCTACCTGAAGGAACAGGGCCTGCAGGACCGGCCACTGCTCGTGGGCTATGACCGTCGCTTCAGCGCTGAGGAATACGCCGCGCATTTCGCGAGCACCGTACAGGGTCTGGGCCAGCCGGTGATGCTGAGCGAGGATTACTGCCCGACCCCCTGCCTGGCGGTCGGGGTTCAGCATCACAAGGCGGCCGGGGCCGCGATGTTCACCGCGAGCCACAACCACTGGCGTTACCAGGGCCTGAAGTTCATCCCTGACTTCGCCGGCCCGGCGATGCCTGAGACGACGGACAGGATCACGGAGCTGATCGGCGAGCTGCGACCCAGCTGGAAGCCTCCGGCATACACTGGCGTGTTCAAGGGCGAGCGCATCGACCTGAAGGAAGCCTACTTTGAGCGCCTGCGCAGCATCGTGAATGCCAACGCCTTCGCATCCTGGCACGGCCGGGTGCTGTACGACTCGATGCACGGCTGCGGGGCCGGCTACCTCGACGAGCTGCTGCGTGAGCACGGGCTGGAGGTTGTCAGCATCCACTCCGAGCGCGACGTGTACTTCGGCGGTGGCCTGCCCGACCCTTCCTATGCCAACCTGAAGGACCGCATGGCCCTGCTGGATGAGCATGACTGCCGGCTGCTGATCGGCAATGACGGTGATGCGGACCGCGTCGGCATCATGGACCGCAAGGGCAACTTCTTCACTGCCAACGACCTGCTGCCGTTGATAGCGGACTACCTCGTGCGCTACAAGAACGGCCAGGGGCACTTCTCGCGCACGGTCTGCACCAGCCACCAGCTCGACCAGGTGGCGAAGGAACACGGGCGTGAGATGGTGGAGGTCAAGGTCGGCTTCAAGTATGTCGCGCAGGAGCTGCTGAAGGGCGCGATGATCGGCGGCGAGGAGTCCGGCGGCATCAGCGTGGCCGGGCATGTGCCCGAGAAGGACGGCACGCTCGGGGCACTGCTGACGATCGAGATGCTGGCAACGAGCGGCGAACGGCTGGTGGACCTGCTGGAGGACTTCGAGAACCGTCACGGGCACCGCAGCTTCAACCGCCACGACCTGCACATGGCTGAGCCGCAGAAGCAGAAGCTGTTCTCAGCGCTGGAGGCAGGCAAGGAGCCGCGCTTCGGCGGGCACAAGGTCGTGCAGCGCATCACCATCGACGGATACAAGTATGTGCTGGATGACGGCAGCTGGGTGATGATGCGTGCCAGCGGTACCGAGCCCGTTGTCAGGATCTACATCGAGACCACAAAGCCGGACAGCTTCAAGCGCTGGCAGAAGCAGATCCTCGATGAGATAAGCCAGATCAGCGGCTAGCTGCCGCGGATCGCGAACATCAGGCGGCTTTCATCATCAGCCGTTGGGCTGTCCCAGCAGACGCCGGCGATGTCATTGTCATCGAAGGCGAAGTCCAGCCAGATCCTCAGGTTCGTGGTGTACTTCGTGATCGCCTGCTGGCTGACCTGTTCCTTCTGCCACATTGCCCCGTCCCAGTAGGCATACCAGATCGTGATGCTGCCACCGTTGTCACGGGTGTAGGCAATCGCCGGCCGGCCGTCACTGGTGAAGGCCACCTGGTTGAAGTCAGCCAGGTAGTCTGCGGAATTGGGAGACAGGTTCTCGATCTGCTGGATGCCGCCGGACTTCAGGTTGAGGTTCTCCAGCAGAGGTACATAGCGCAGCAGCTCGCTGCCATTCGGGTCCCCATCGGGATCGAAGTGCTTGTACAGGAATCCGAACAGCTCATCACTGGCTGTGGCGACTGGATTGATCGCCAGGCTGCCGATGTCGTGGCTTGACTCATCCACATAGATGTCATTGAGCGTATTGGGGGCTGATTCGTAGGTCAGGAAGCCTCCGTTGTTGGCAAAGTACAGCAGCGGGTCACCCGGCGCAAAGGCGATTCGCGGGAACCAGTAGCCGCCTGAAGTCAGGCCACCCGCGGGGAAGATCTGCTCCTGGGGATCCGTTTCGTTGATGGTGAACTGGCGGTAACGGCATGAGCCGTTGTCGGCGGAATTGCTGTAGTTGTAGAAGTGCGTTGCATATCCGTAGGTCTGGGACTGGCTGTTGTAGGCGGTGCTCGATGATCCGGCCAGTTCCTGGATGCCCGGGTCAGGGGTACCAAACTCATAGTTCCAGAAGCCCGCTTCATTGCTGGAGCCGGCATTGTAATAGGCTGTGTAGCCCATCAGGGTGTTCGGGCCTGTACCACCGATCGCGGTGTAGGCCAGGCTGATGCGAGGTGTGCCCTGCGGGCCGATCACGATGTCCTGCCCGAGGCCGACGCCCTTGCCGTTGCTGTTCATCTCACCAGCGACCCAGTTGCCGGGTACGCCCGGATCCTTGTCACGAGGCAGCACCGCCGCCAGCGGGATGCCGGTGTTGAAGTCCGCATAAGCGAGGAAGATGTTGCCATTCGGCAGGAATTCCACCGCAGGAGTCCAGCCCGCCAGGCTGTCAACCTCGACATTCAGCCAGGTGACCTCGTTGAAGTCCAGCTCGACCTTCGTCACATCCATGCTCTGGGTCTCCGGCAGGATCACGGCAATGAAAACGTTCTGGTTCGGACTGCGGTAGTTGTCGCTCATCACGAGGCTGCGGATGTACTGGTCCTTGACCTGGGTGCTGCCAAGCATCTGCCAGTGGCCGGTGGCGTAGTTGGCAATCGCCACAACGTAGCCCGCGCTGCTGCCGCTGAAGGACTCATTGGCCGTGAAGATGCGCAGGGTGCCCGGATCCTTGTGGAAGTTGTAGCCCTGGAAGCGGTACATCACCCATGCAGTGTCACCCGTTGAATTCAGGCGCTTGGCCGTATCGACGTTGCTGGCCTTCTGGATCTTGAAGTGCTGGCTGCCGTTGAGACTGTCGGTGCCGACCGCACTGGGCAGCCTGCCGAGGATGTCATCCGCCGGCATTTCCAGGCTGTCCAGCATTGAGGTATCCGGCATCCGCATTGCACGGGCGAATTCATCACTGACCGGAGTGATGCTGGCCGGGCTGCTGGCCTCGGACTCGGGCAGAACTTCCCCGCGCTCCCTGGGCAGTGCAGGGCCCGAAACCGGGATCTGCTGGTTGAGCTGGGCGCGGGATTCGTCATTCAGTGGTGAACGCTCGCCTGCACCTGAGCAGGCGGACAGCAGGATCAGCAGCAGCACCGCTGCACAGGTTTTCAGCCGATACATATCGCTCCCGTGGCCCTTGCGGGGCCAACCTATTCTACCCTTCCAGAGCGGCCCGTGTGCGCGATACGCCACGGGCGAGGTAGAGGAACGGGGTGTCAGCGAGGGCCACGATCAGCTTCATGACGTAGGAGCTGGCCCAGATCGCGCCGAACAGCTGCCAGCTGTCGATCAGCGGGGCCATACCCAGCAGGGCCAGCGGTCCCAGTCCGATGAAAACGAAGATCGTGGTGTCCACGGCCTGGCTGACCAGGGTGGAAGCATTGTTGCGCAGCCAGAGCAGGCGGCCTTCAGTGCGCTGCTTGATGTTCGCGAACAGGGTGACATCCAGCAGCTGGCTGGCGAGGTAGGCCAGCATGCTGCCCATGGTGATGCGCGGCAGGAAGCTGAACACGCTGGCCAGTGCGCCGGACTGCCCCTCGTCAAACTGGCTGGGGGTGAACTTCAGGCCGATCTGCATGTATACCGTCATCAGCACCATTGCGAGGAAACCCATCCATACTGCGCGATTGGCTTCCTTCTTGCCGTGGATCTCGTTCAGGATATCCGTGCAGAGGAAGATCGAGCCATACATGATGTTGCCGAGCGTGGTCTCAAGCCCGAAGATGTTGACCAGCTTCACCACCTGGATGTTGGCGGTGATGATCGCCATCACGATGTAGCCGTAGAGCCCGACCCTGCCGAACAGGCGGTACACGACCACTACCATGCAGAGGTCGAACACCAGGAAGAGCAGCCAGAGGATGCTGTTGGAGATTTCCATCGGGAAGATGATACGTCATGCGGCCCGGCGGCGTCGTGCGAGGAAGAACCATGCAATGGAGCCGGCGGAGAGTATCAGTACCAGTCCCATGACAGCTGCACTTTGCAACAATGCCGATCGGGCATCTGAGGAATGTTGGTTAACATCCCACATAGCGTAGCTCTGACGCAGGATGTACGCCCCAGTGCGCGGATCCGGCTCGTAGAAGTGCATGTAGCCATTGGCGGTACACAGCAGCATCTCCCCCGCGGGGCCGAAGTAAATCCGGTCCAGCGCAAGGTAATCGCCCGTCTTGTTGAATTCACTGAGCCGGCCGGCGGAATCGAAGTGCTGCGGCAGCTGCAGGGGCAGCCAGTCACTGCCGGTCCAGACGCCGAATTCGGTGGTCCAGGTATTGCTGGTCTGCAACAGCACGAGCATCAGCAGGTCGCCATCCGGGTTGCGGGCCACGCTGCGCAGCTGCAGCTCACTCTGCTCCGGGATGTCCACGGTGTCGCCGTAGAGGTCCTTGAGCATCGCGTTGAGGGAAAAGTCAGCGATGGGCTGCAAGTCCGGCCAGCTGTAGATGGAGCTGTCGTAGCTGGATCCATCGCGCACCGTGCTGGCCAGCAGGCGTTCCGCCCCATCATGAGATGGCGGCATAAGGAAAACGCGTGCACGATCTTCTTCCTTCAGATTGAGCTGGTCATAAATGCCGGACAGCTCCCTGCAATCCTGTTCAGGTAGGATGTCGTGAAGGGTCGCCCAGAACACGGGACTGCGCGGACTGCCATCCCAGTTGTAGCTCATTGCACCGTAGGGAGTGATTGCCAGTGGGTATCCACTGGCGGATACGCCAGCGTCGAGAATGGTGTCGGAAAAGGTAGACGCGCTTGAGCGGACAGGAAGCAGAGCGATAAACAGAAGCAGAATGAGAAACAGGATGTGAAGTGGCGTCAGGGGAAACCTGCATAGCTCATCCATCAATCTGCTGCCGCGGATCTGATCCACATTGGCAGTTTAGCAGCACTGCTATTGAATGCGGTGCAGCAGCACGGCTGCAGCAATAAGCAGCATGATCCACAGGCAGCGTGTCAGTACGTATCCCATCCTTCCATGGACGGTGCAGAGATTTCCTGCAGTTTCCGCAGAGAGCGTAACAGCACCATTGTGCAGGCATGGCACAAGTCTGGGTGAAATGAAGATTGTGAACTGCCACAGCGAGCCCCATAAGGCAGTGGCGTTTGCCCAGCAGGAGTCATCCTGACTTCCTTCCAGAAAAGCACGACCGGCATACATCAGTAGCAAGGCCAAGGGATCAGGGTTCGTAGAACTTGTCACCGAATCTGTGAATCGGTATCCAGCCTTGATCAGGACCATCCCAGCGCAAGCCTAGTTCAAGTCCTACATCTGATGCATCCATCGTGCTGATCCTGTGAAACGTCGCGGCCTGCGGGTCAACTTCAAAGAATGAGAATCGAACCATGCCATCACAGACCATCAACCGATTGGAAGGGCCACAGTGCAGCCTTAGAAGCCAGCTCCCATTTACCCCTGCACGGAAGCCATTGAGGTCATTACCGTTGATTTCACTGTTGTCAGTACAACGCAATTCGGTCCAGGTTCCTTCCTGCCAGATTCCCAGTTTCGTATGCTGGCCATCGGGTTGTGGTCCGACAAGCAACAGGAGACCTTCATCCCATGCCTTGGTAAAAGCCGAAATGAAAACACCGGTTGGCTCGCCTGGCGTCAGCTCCAGGTCGCTGAAATCAATGTCGCCCGGACGAACAGTGGCAATGGTATCCATATCAAACAACTGCCTGATCCGGGCTGTGTATCCATCATCGTCAAGGCTGGTAATTGCGAACATTCCAGCCTGGTCCGGTGCCTGGCTGAAGGGAGTGAAACTGATCCAGGTCTCACGGATGTTTTCCACCTTGAGCCTATCCACGATCATCAGCAGCAATTCTGCCGCATCCCTGCCGTAGTAGTCGTAGCCTTCGATGTCTCGCCCCTGCTCCAGTGCATTTCCGTCCCAGTCCAGCAGCAGTTCCTTGCCGCCGACGATTGCCGATGGCTGGCCGTCTTCATTGATGCCTGACTGAACGAGCAGCACATAGGAATTTGCCAGTGCAGCCATCGGCAGCAGGCAGGCTGCAATACAGCATGCGAGGATGAAGGTAATCAGTCTGCGCATCAGCGAAGTTTAGCAGCCTTGCGGATGCTTAGCCGCTTGTGAATCCTGAGAGCAATACTGAAAAGGAATTTGCGGTTTCTGTTTGAAGGCTGTAGGCAGCACATGGTCAAGTTAATAAGGCCAGCACAACACCACTGGACACGCATGCGTTCATCCTATCCCCAGATGACTGCATCTAGAATATGCGCGTGCTCTGTGCGGTGGAGACAAGTTTCGATGAAACGGGGATAGCCCTGTGCGACAGTGCGGGCCTGATGCGGGCCTCGCTGCTGTCCAGCCAGGTGGAGCTGCATGCGCCCTACGGCGGCTGCGTGCCTGAGCTGGCAGCGCGCACGCACCTCTCCGACCTGCCGCAGCTCTGGCGGCACATCGAACCGGAGCTGACTTCACAGATCAGGCACATCGGGGTGACCAGCGGACCGGGCCTGCCGGGCTGCCTGCTGGCCGGGGTGAACTTCTGCCGCGGGCTGGCCGCGCATTACGGCCTGCCGCTGTACGGGCTGAACCACCTGCAGGGGCATATCTTCAGCCCCTTCATGGGCAATGGCAGCGAGCCGGGTGACAGCCTGGCGGACATCCCCTTCCCGCATGTTGCGCTGCTGGTCAGTGGCGGGCATACCGAGCTGTTCCTGGTGCGCGGCGTCGATGATATCGAGCTGCTGGGCCAGACTCAGGACGATGCAGTCGGCGAGTTGCTGGACAAGGTGAGCGCTATGCTCGGGCTCGGTTACCCCGGAGGTGCGCGGCTGGAGAAGCTGGCGCGTGAGCATCCAGGGATGACGGAGCTTGCCGACTACGAAGGAGAGTTCGAACTGCCCGTGCCGATGCGCTCGCGCAAGTATGGCTACAACTTCAGTTACAGCGGGCTGAAGACTGCTGTACGCAACCAGATCCACGAGCGGATCGGCAAGGTGCAGCTTGGCAGCAACTGGCAGGCCTCGCTCGTGGCGGCGCTGTTCAGTTCCGTGGTGGAGTCGCTGTGGTTCAAGCTGGAGCGCGCCGTGGAGGAGCACCAGGTCAGCCTGATCACCGCTTCAGGCGGTGTGGCGATCAACGGCTTCATCCGCGCGGCATTCGCGGACCGGGCAGCGAAGCTTGGAGTGAACCTGCGTGTGCCGCATCCGCGCCACTGCCTTGACAACGCTGAAATGATGGCCTGGCTGCTGAAGCTCAAGCTCGAGGCGGGCATCCCGCCGGTGGAGTTTGATGCACGCAGCAACTGGGTGCCGGGGGAGCCGGGCTGGAATGAATGAACCGAAGATAAGGCAGCACCTGCGTTTCCGCTATGGAAAGGACGAGGTGCTGATGTACATTTCGCACCGGGACATGCTGCGCTTCGTGTTCCGCCAGTTCAGGCGCATCCGCCTGCCGCATGCCTACAGCGAGGGCTTCAGCCCCAAGCCGAAGGTCAGCTTCGGCCCTGCCCTGTCGCTTGGCGTGCGTGCTGACAGCGAACTGCTGGACATCGAGATGAAGGACGGCGTGTGGTGGACAGCTGAGGAAATGGCTGACAACCTCGCACGGCTGAAGGAGAACAGCGAGCCGCGCATCTTCGCGCTTGGCCTGTTTGAGCTGCCTGCGGGCGCTGCCAACATCAGCAAGGCCGTCAAGCAGTGCCGTTACAGCCTGCTGTTCGACGGGCCGATTGAGCCGATCGCCGAGGTGATGGACAGCGGGGAGCTGGTATTCACGAACCACAAGGGCAAGGCGAGCGACCAGCGCAAGGCGGTGCTCAGCTGGGAGATCAGCGATGGGCGGCTGGAGGTGCATGCTGACAACTCCGAGCGGGTGCTGAACGTGATCAGCCTGGCGACGATCATCTCCGAGCGCACGGGACAGCGCTGCACGGACATGCTCAGGCGCAGCCTGCTTGACGGGGATGGCAACGAGCTTTAGGGAACCGTCAGCTGCCGAGGTTGGTCAGGTCGAGCGCGCCCAGCAGCAGCTGTGGCAACACCCCGAGGATGATCGTCAGGCCGACCGTCATCACCATGCTGAACACATAGCCGCCCGGCATCTGCCGCGGGTTGAGGCTGGCCTCACCCGGCACCGCGGGGGTCATGTACATCGCGATCACGAAGCGCAGGTAGTAGTAGAAGCTCACCGCGGAGTTCAGCAGCGCGAAGATAACGATACTGCTCAGGCCGGCCAGCCAGGCCTCCTTGAAGACCACGAACTTGCCGAAGAAGCCGGCTGTCAGCGGGAAGCCGCCCATGCTCAGGAGCAGGATGGTCAGGCAGATCGCGGCCTTGGGGGCCTTCTGCCAGAGCTCATGCATCTGGTCGAGGAACACGTCATCCTGGCCATCCGGTGCCATCCAGGTGATCAGCAGGAATGCGCCGAGGCTGGCGAAGGTGTAGCCCGCGAGGTAGAACAGCACAGCGCTGCCACTGGCGGGTGTGCCACTCACCATGCCGAGTGCGAGGTAGCCGGTATGTGCGATTGCCGAGAAGGCCAGCAGGCGCTTGGCACTCATCTGGTGCAGGGCGAACAGGTTGCCAACGAGCATCGAAAGGCAGGCGAACAGCACGAGAGCGTCACGCCACAGTTCGGCCTGCAGGCCCGGCAGGCACTCCAGCACGATGCGGGTGGCTGCGGCGAACATCGCCACCTTCACGCCGGTTGCCATGAAGGCCGTGACGGGGGTCGGAGCGCCCTGGTAGACGTCCGGCACCCAGGCGTGGAACGGGACCATGCCAAGCTTGAAGGCGATGCCGACACCGACCAGGCCGATGCCGATCAGCATCACCGGGTCGACGGACTGCGCCGTCTCGGCGATCATGTTCTGGATCACGGTGTAATTCAGGTGGCCGGCCATGCCGTAGATCAGCGCGGCACCGAACACGAAGAAGCCGCTGGCGAATGCTCCCATCAGGAAGTACTTCAGCGAGCTTTCCTTGTTCAGGCGGTTCTTGTCATTCAGTCCGCACATCACGTAAAGCGGCAGTGACAGGAGCTCCAGCGACATGAAGGTGGTGATCAGGTCACGGCTGCCGGTGATCAGCATCATGCCGATTGCCGAGAGCAGCAGCAGCGGGAACAGCTCCGCGTGGTAGCGCTCCTTGCGCTGCAGGAAGGGTATGAAGTTCAGGCTTGTGATGATCACGACGACGCAGACCAACAGGCAGACGAACAGGAAGAAGTGGTCCACCACGAAGGCCGGGGCGAAGTCCCAGCGCGCCGCACTGGCGGAGGGGATCATCGAGGGGAACAGGCCCTGCGAGGGGCCGTTTGGCAATGTATTGAGCCAGCCCCAGGTGCCAAGCGTACCCAGCAGAGCCAGCACGGTGCTGGCAATGGTGATCGTCGAGGCGTTTTGCAGGCTGATGCCGCCCTGCGGTCCGGGATGCTTGCGGCCGAAGTAGTCAACCAGCAGCAGCACGAGCACGGCGATGGTGAGGATCACCACCGGTGCCAGCGCGATCATCAGGGAACGGTCCAGGGCCTGGAGATGTCCTGCCTCTAGCGTGGACTGCAGTGCGAGGATCACAGGTCACCTCCGTTGGTGTTGAAGGACACGAAGCCGCCTAGGCCATCCTCGACATTGATGTCCGTACTGGCGGTTTCGAAGTCGTCGTCAGCATGCGTCAGCACATCGCTGACAAAGGCCTCGCTGGACGGCGTGATGTGGCGGAAGAACAGCGTCGGGAACAGGCCGATCACGAGGGTCAGCACTGCCAGCGGGGTGATCGCCACCAGCTCCGGCATGTTGAGGTCCTTCAGGTTGCGGTTCTCCGCATGCGTCACCTCGCCGAAGAACACGCGTCGGAACATGAACAGCAGGTAGACCGCCGCAAGGATCACGCCGATGGTGGCGATCAGCGTCATCAGCCAGTCCTCCTGGAAGCTGCCCAAGAGGATCATGAACTCGCCGACGAAGCCGTTGAGCGCCGGCAGGCCGACGCTCGAAAGCATGATGATCAGGAAGTATGTGTAATAGACAGGCATCACGGCCGCCAGTCCGCCGAAGTTGTCAATCAGGCGGGTATGGCGGCGCTCGTAGATGAAGCCGACAAGCATGAACAGTGCGCCGGTGGAGATACCGTGGTTGACCATCTGCAGGATCGCACCGTCAACCGCGATCTGGTTGAAGCTGAACAGGCCGAGCATGATGAAGCCCATGTGGGCCACGGAGCTGTAGGCCACCAGACGCTTAACATCCACCTGCACCGCTGCCACCAGTGCGCCGTAGATGATGCCGATCACCGACAGCGCCATGATGATGCTGCGCAGGTTGGCAAGCCCGGCGGGGCCGATCGCCATGAAGGGCGCATCGGGGAACAGTGGGATCGCCAGGCGGATGAAACCGTAGGTGCCCATCTTCAGCAGCACGCCAGCCAGGATGATCGAGCCAGCGGTCGGAGCCTCTGTGTGCGCATCCGGCAGCCAGGTGTGCAGCGGGAACAGCGGCACCTTGATGGCGAAGGCCAGGAAGAACGCAAGGAAGGCCCAGAACTGGAACTGCTGGTCCAGCACAAGGCTGCCGTCGCCGATCAGGCTGGTCAGCGTCGGGATGTCAAATGTGTTGTATCCGGCCGCGCTGGCCTTGACGTACAGGCCGATGATCGCGCCCAGCATCAGGAGCGAGCCGACCATTGTGTAGAGCACGAACTTGGTTGTGGCGTACAGGCGCTTCTGGCCGCCCCAGATACCGATCAGGAAGTACATCGGGATCAGGGTGGCTTCGAAGAAGACGTAGAACAGCACGATGTCCTGCGCGAGGAACACACCGGTGACGGCGGCCTCAAGCACCAGCATCAGGATGTAGTACATCTTCTCGCGCAGGCGCACGCTCTGCATGCTGGTCAGGATCGCCAGCGGGAACAGCAGCGTGTTGAGCAGCACCAGCCAGATGCTGATGCCGTCCACCGCGATGTGGAAGTTGACACCCCACTGCGGGATCCAGGGCACGTCGATCGCGAACTGCAGCCCGCTGCTCGACTGGAAGGACGGCAGCAGGAACAGGCTGAGCACGAAAGTGACGACGCTGCTCCACAGCGCCGTGGCCCGCACAGTCGGCAGCGATTGCTCTTTGTTGGGGACAAAGAGCAAGGCCAGGCCGGCCAGCAGCGGGAGGAAGGTGACTATCAGAAGCAGAGAGCTCATCTCAGCTTGCACCTCCCAGCAGGTATGACCACATGTTTATCAGCATGAACATCACCGCTCCAGCCAGCAGGTAGAGCATGTAGTTGCGTACGAAGCCGGTCTGCACGGGGCGGATCAGCTCACCGAGCGCACCGAGCACCTTGGCAACGCCGTTGACGATGCCGTCGATCAGCCTGACGTCGAAGATCTGCCAGGCCTTGCTGGACAGCCAGACACCAGGCCTGACCAGGATGTTGTTGTAGATCTCGTCGATGTACCACTTGTTGTAGCTGAAGGCGTAGAGCGGGCCAAAGGCCTTCTGCGCCGCCTTCTTCTTCGGATCGTAGTCGCCGGTATAGCGGCGGTTGGACAGGATCAGCATGATCAGTGCGATAAGCACACTGCCAAAGGCCATGATCATCTCGGTTGAAGTCACGCTGCCACCGAGCAGCATGAAGGGCTCGTGGTGTGCAGCATGCCCATCGCCTTGTGCTTCTTCCGCGCCATGGCCGGCATCCTCACCATGGGCCGGCTCGGCATGCTCGCCGTGGATCTGCGCGTCCATTGCACCGGTGCCACCGGCATACAGCATCAGGCCCTCGGGTCCACCGGCACTGACATCGAGGAAGTGCGCCAGCGGTTCGCGGGGCTCGCCACCGGTCATCCAGCCCGGGGTGAACAGGATCGCACCACTGATCACGGCCATCGTTGCCAGCACCATCAGCGGGATGGTCATCGGCAGGTGGCTCTCATGCGGATGGTGGTGCTTCTTCTTGAACTCAGCAGTCCAGCGCGGCTTGCCAAGGAAGGTCTTCCAGGTCACGCGGCCCATGTAGAAGGCCGTCATCAATGCAGTGAACAGGGCCAGCCAGTAGAGGAAGGAGGCCGCGCCCTTGAACTGGGAATCCCAGATGGCAACCTGCCAGAGGATCTCATCCTTGGAGAAGAAGCCCGCCAGCGGGAAAATGCCGGCGATGGCGAAGGTGCTGATCACGAAGGTCCAGTAGGTGATCGGCATGTACTTGGCCAGGCCGCCCATGTGGCGGGTGTCCTGCTCCTCATGCATGCCGTGGATCACGGAGCCGGAACCGAGGAACAGGCAGGCCTTGAAGAAGGCGTGGGTGATCACGTGGAAGATGGCAACCCAGTAGGCACCGACACCGCAGGCGAGGAACATGTAGCCCAGCTGCGAGACGGTGGAGTATGCCAGCACCTTCTTGATGTCGTTCTGCGTAAGCGCGATGGTGGCAGCCATGAAGGCCGTGCCGGCGCCGATGCAGGCCACGATGAAGCCGGAGGTCTCGTTGGCGGAGAACACCGGGTTGAGCCGGGTCACCATGTAGACGCCGGAGGTCACCATCGTGGCAGCGTGGATCAGGGCCGAGACCGGGGTCGGGCCGGCCATCGCGTCCGGCAGCCAGATGTGCAGCGGGAACTGCGCGCTCTTGCCGCAGGCGCCGAGGAACAGGAACAGCGCGATGAACAGTGCATCCGCCGGGCTCATCACTGACAGCACGGCGTTGGCATTGAGCAGGATGTCCTTGAAATCCAGCGCGCTGGCCTCCGTCATGCCGTGCATGCGGAAGTAGGCATCGAACTGCTGGAAGATCATGAACAGGCCGATCAGGATGCCGAAGTCACCGACGCGGTTCGTGATGAAGGCCTTCATGCCGCACTTGGCATTCTCCATGTTGCGGTACCAGAAGCCGATCAGCAGGTAACTGCACAGACCGACGCCCTCCCAACCGACGAACATCATCGGGATGTTGGCACCGAGGATCAGGATCAGCATCATCGCCACGAACAGGTTCAGGTAGGTGAAAAAGCGCGGCAGGCCCTCGTCATGGGACATGTACTCGGTGGAGTACATGTGGATCAGCATCGAGATCCCCGTGATGAAGAGCATCATGGTGACACTCAGCGGGTCGATCAGCAGGGCGAAGTCGATGTGCAGGTAGCGCTCGCTCATGCCCTGGATCGCGATCCAGGTCCAGCCCGGCACTTCGACGAAGCGCTCAGCGCCCTGCAGGCCCCTTGACTGATAGTCAAAGAACACCGCCAGCGCCGTGGCGAAACTGCCGGCGAGCATCGCGGTGCCCAGCCAGCCACTTATCTTCTTGTTGTTGATCTTCTTCCCGAGGAAGCCGTTGATGGCAGCGCCGATCAGCGGGAAGGCAATCATCAACCATGCGTAGCCAAACATAGATTACCTCTTCAGGAAGTTGATTTCGTCGATGTCAACGCGGGTCCTGTGCTTGAACAGGGCCACGATGATTGCCAGTCCGACGGCCACTTCGGCCGCGGCGATCACGATGATCAGGAACGCGTAGATCTGCCCGTCCATCGTGCGCCAGGCCGGGCTGAAGTGGTGGCGGTTGAAGGCCACGAGCGCGAGGTTGGCGGCGTTGAGCATCAGCTCGATGCACATGAAGATGATCACCGGGTGGCGGTGGATCATCACGCCGAGCGTGCCGATCGCGAACATCAGGCCGGCCAGCCAGACACTGTTGACGACCATGTCAATCATGCCTGCACCTCCTCTGCCACGGCTTCCTCAGCCTTCTCGAACTCGTGTGCGAGGTGCTGGCGGCCCTCACTGCGCTCGTCGCGGGCGACGAGCACGGCGCCGAGCAGCGCGGCCAGCAGCAGCAGGCCGGCGATTTCGAAGGGCAGCGCGTGGTAGCTGAACATCCGCACGCCGAGCCCGGCGGGATGGCCAAGCTCCTCACGCGGGTTCTCGGCGGCACCGGCCATGGCGATGGTCGGGCGGCCCATCTCAAGTTCACCCTGGTTGACACGGCCGGAGGTGAAGAGCGAGATGTAGACCACCGTCAGCATCATCACTGTCAGCAGGGTGCCGAACACCCACTGGCTCTTGATCTCAGGCCTGAGCCAGCGGCGCGCCTCGGGTGACATGAAGAACATCACCACGAACAGGAACAGGATCATGATCGCGCCCGCGTAGACCACGAACTGCACGACGGCCATCATCGGCGCGCTGAGCAGGAAGTAGATCCCGACGAGCGTGAGGAAATTGGCAACCAGGTAGAGCACGGAGTGCACAGGGTTGCGGGAGAGCACCATCATCACGGCGCTCAGGGAACCGACGATTGCCAGTACCCACCAGGCCAGGAGTTGTCCATCCATCACCAGTAGTACTCCCTGTCGAGAAGGTCTTCCTTGTGGTACATGAACTTGTTGGGCTCACGGCGGCTGTCGTCAGCCAGTTCGTAGTCATGCTTCATCACGATCGCCTCCGTCGGGCAGGCCTCGGTGCACATTCCGCAGAAGATGCAGCGCAGCATGTCCATGTCGTAGACCACCGCATAACGCTCACCGGGGCTGTAGCGCTCCTCGGCTGTGTTCTCGCCGGCGACCACGGTGATCACCTCGGCGGGACAGGCCGCGGCGCACAGTGCACAGCCGATGCACTTCTCCAGACCCTTGTAGGGTCCCGCCTCATAGCGCTCCAGGCGGTGCAGGCCACGGAAGCGGTCCGCCACCTGGCGCTTCTGCTCCGGGTATGAGATCGTGACGGTGGTCTTGCCGCCGAAGGCGCCGAGGAATTCCCGCATGGTGATCCCCAGGCCCTTGAGCAGAGGTATTGCCTTTTCAGTGCCGAGCATTGAGAGTTACCTCCATCGCGGCCTGTGCGGCGCTGTCAACAGCAGGCGCCTGCACGGGGCCAATGATTGCAGTCAGGATTGCGGTGGCGAAGATCAGCACCAGGGTCGCCGGCAGCAGCCACTTCCAGCCGAATCGCATCAGCTGGTCGTAGCGCAGGCGCGGGAAGGTGGCGCGGATCCACATGAAGGTGAAGATCAGCAGGAACAGCTTGACGATGAAGGTCATCGTCGTTGAGAAACCCTTGCCTGTCAGGGATATTGCATCGCCGTATGCTCCCCATCCCCAGGCCTCCGGCGGACCGGCGGTCCATGTGCCGGCCCAGTAGGTCAGGTCGACGAAGCCGAGGTTCATGTGGTAACCGCCGAGCAGCATGTGAACGACCATCGCACTCATGGCAACCATCGCGATGTATTCACCCATCGGGAACATCGCGTACTTCATCGAGCTGTATTCGGTGTGGTAGCCGGCGACGATCTCCGCCTCGCACTCAGGCAGGTCGAAGGGTGTACGACCGGTTTCGGCGAGGCTGGAGATCAGGAACAGGATCGCTGCGGGTGCCAGCACGACCAGGTAGGCCCAGTTCCAGTTCTCGCTGCGGTACATCATGCCGAAGTCGTTGATGTTGAGGCTGCCGGTGATCATGATCGGCACCAGCAGGCACAGCCCAAGCGCCAGCTCATAGCTGATCACCTGGGCGCAGGTGCGCAGGCTGCCGAGGAAGGGATACTTGCTCTGGGAAGACCAGCCGGCGAGGATCAGGCCATAGGCCGCCATGCTGGACAGTCCGAGGAAGAACAGGATGGCAACCGGCACGCTGGACAGCGCGACCTGCTCACCGACCGGGATCAGTGCGAAGGTGGTGAAGGAAGCGCTGAGCGTCAGGGTCGGTGCGAGGAAGTACAGCACCTTGTCCGCCTTGCGCGGCACCATTTCCTGCTTGAGCGCGGTCTTCACTCCGTCAGCCAGTGGCTGCAGCAGGCCCTGCGGACCGACGCGGTTGGGGCCGAGGCGCCACTGGAAGAACGAGAGGATGCGCCGCTCCGTGTAAGTCAGGTAGGCGAAGGTCGTCAGCAGCACGAAGATCATCAGGCCTCCGCGCACGATCAGGTTGACGACCTGGGGAGTGAATATCTCAGCCATCAGGCACCGCTCCCGGCCAGGCTGGCCTTCTTGATGCCGGCGGAGGTGAATCCGGGGCCGCCGGCGGAGTTGGCCGGTGCGGTATGGCAGAAGTCGTTGACCACGACGCTGCCGCTGCGCACCCAGTCGCGCTCCTTCGCTGTCAGGGTAATGCCGCCGATGGCGACCGTGTCACCGTCACTGATACCCTGGGCCTGCATGTCGGCCGGGTTCATGAATGCATGGAAGGGCATTGCCACCTTCCCGAACACCGGGCTGTTGGCAAGCAGGTCGCGGTCGTTGTAGAGGAAGCTCTTCGGGATGACGACCAGCTCCCCTGCCCCGGCGCCGTATTCGGCGGGCAGTTCACTCACCGCGCTGCGGTTGGCATTCAGCTTGGCACGCGGCGTGACCAGCACTCCCTTGTAGGGGAACTTGCCGAACTCGTCGCGCGGCCAGAATTCGAGGTTGTGGCGCAGCTGGCTGTACATGTCCTCGGTGGTGCCGAGGAAGCCGCGCTGCATGTCGCCGGAGATGCCGTTGACAAGCTCGGACAGCGAGGGGGCCACGCTGTCGATCTGGCCACGGCGGCGCTTCTGCACGCGCCACTCCAGGCTGACGACGGTGCCATCGAAGTGTGCCCAGGTGCCGAGCGGCAGGTGGAAGCTGCAGTGCGTGCTGGTTGGGTTGCCGAAGCTGCCGGCATAGACGGTCAGCCCAGTGGCCTTGAGGGCCTTCTCCACCAGCTGGCGGTCCGGGTAGCGGCTCAGGGTGTCGTAGTCACAGATGAACAGCGCCTTGAGCTGCCCGTCCGCGGCTGCCTTGAGCACCTTGCCGATGCCGCCGCAGCTTTCCTTGCCACTGCCGGGACGGCCGAACTTGGTGAACCAGCCGGCCAGCAGGGCTCCCGCCGAATTGGCAGAGGGATAAACGGCGTTGCTGTACACAGCGCAGTCCGGGTTGGCACGGCGGATCGCATCGCGCAGGTCCTGGATGGCGACGATCACCTCGCGGGCCTGAGGGTCTCTCCAGACCTCGCTGCCGTAGAGGATCGCGCAGTCATCGCCGACCTGCCTGAGGCTGTCCGCCAGCCTGTCTCCCTCCGGTGTGCGGGCACCGCTGCCCAGCAGGGCATTGGTTGCGCTGCGCACGGTGCGCAGCAGGTTGCCATATCCGTAGTCAATGTATGTCGCGAAGTCATCGGCCTTGCTGCCGTGGCTGCGCAGGTTGACGAGCCGGCGGTGGCGCTTGCGCACCTCCACGTTGGCACGCAGGCCGAGCACCGGGGCCTCCTCCCAGAGGTCCGTGCCGATCGTGAGGATCGTGGAGGCCGCGAGGATGTGTTCGATGCTGGTGGCACCGCTCAGCAGTGCGTCCAGCACCACCTCGCTCATGCCCTCCGGACCGGCCAGATCCTCACCGAAGGCATACCAGCGGGTGTCCAGCACGCGGGTGGCGAAGTGCCTGAGCGACATGTACTCTTCGGTCGTGCGGTTGCCACCGGCGATCACGCCGACACTGTCGGAGGGATGCTCCTCGAGGATCGCACTGAGTTTCTCCGCCAGCAGTTCCTGGGCCATCGCCAGCTTCACGCTGCGGGTCTCGCCGTTGTCATGCACCAGCGCCTTGCGCAGGCGGGAAGGGTCGTCGATCGATTCCCAGCTGAAGCGCGTGGCGTCGTCAAGCATGCCGACGTCCACCGCCTCGTTCTCACGCGGGATAATGCGGGCCACATGCCCGAGGCGGCCGTTGAGCCAGATGTTCGTGCCGGTGCTGTCGAGGCTGGCGACGCTGGCCGTCAGCTCCTGCTCCCAGGGCCGTCCCATAGTGAAGCGGTAGTTCGTCGCCGTCAGGGCGCCGACCGGACAGATGTCAATCACGTTGCCACTGAAGTACGGCAGGTCGTCGGAGGTCGGGTAGGATTCGATCCAGCTCTCGGCCCCGCGGCTGACCATCTTCAGCAGGTGGCTGTTGTCAATCTCGTCGGTGAAGCCCACGCAGCGCTTGCAGTGGATGCAGCGCTTGTAGTTGATCTGGATGTAGGCGTTCATCTGGCGGTCTGAGCGCACCTTCTTGTTCTCGGTGTAGCGCCCCTCGCCGCAGCCGTGCTCGTAGGTCTGGTCCTGCAGCATGCACTCGCCGCCCTTGTCACAGACCGGGCATTCCAGCGGATGGTTGATCAGGTGGAACTCAAGCTGCTCCCTGCGGGCCGTCAGCACCTCGTCCACCCGGGTCTCCACGCTCATGCCTTCGGCGGGTGTGATCGCGCAGGAGATCTGCAGCTTGGGCATCGGCTTGCCGTTCCAGCTCACCTTGACCATGCACATCCGGCATGCCCCGAGCGGGTCGAGCCACTTGTGCGCGCAGAAGTACGGGATGTCGAAGCCCTGGTCACGCAGGCCCCAGAGGATCGGCTTGTCCTTGCGCAGGCTGACGGGCTTGCCGTCAACCTCAATCGTCACGTATTCGATGTCCTTGATCGCCATCAGCTGGCCTCCACCTCGGCGGCCTCTTCAGAACCGGCCGGGGATGCGGAACCGTTGCCATTTTCCTTGAGCGCGTTGAAGCGGCTGCTCTTCTCGATCCAGGCGATGTAGTCCTCGGGGAAACGCTCCACCGCACTGCGCACCGGCCAGGCCGCCGCGTCACCAAGCGGGCAGAAGCTCTTGGCCTCGATGCCGTTGATGATGTCAATCAGCAGGTCGAGGTCCTCCATCGTGCCACCGCCGTCGAGGATGCGCTGGTGGATCTGCAGCATCCAGCGTGTGCCCTCGCGGCAGGGTGTGCACTTGCCGCAGGACTCATGCGCGTAGAACTTGCTGAAGTTGCGCATCACGCCGACCATGTCGATGCTGTCGTCCAGCACGATCATCGCTGCACTGCCGAGCATAGACCCGCCGGCCACGCAGCCCTCGTAGTCGAAGGGCACGTCGTAGGCGGCCTCGCCCTTGATCACCGGGCAGCTTGAACCGCCGGGGATCAGGCCCTTGAGCTTGCGGCCGGGCAGCAGGCCGCCGGCCAGCTCGTTGACGATCACGCCGATCGGAGTGCCGTACTCGATCTCCCACCAGCCGGGGTTGCGCACGCAGCCACTGACGCTGACGATCTTGATGCCGGGGCTCTTCTCCGTGCCACGGGCCGTGAACCAGCCGGCGCCGGCATCGATGATGGCCGGGGCGCAGGCGATGGACTCCACGTTGTTGATGATCGTCGGCTTGCGGAACACGCCCTCAATCGCCGGGAAGGGGGGCTTCATCTTCGGGTGGCCGCGGCTGCCCTCGATCGAGGACAGCATGCTGGTCTCCTCGCCGCAGATGTAGGCGCCGGCGCCGGTGTGCACCTGGAAGTGCATGCGCTTGCCGGTGCCGAACACGTTGTCACCGAGGTAACCCTTGGCGTAGCATTCCTTGACAGCGTCGTCCAGCAGGCGCAGGCTGTCGTAGAACTCGCCACGGATGTAGCAGTAGGTCTGCTCCGCCCCGATCGCGTGCATCGCGATCATCGCGCCCTCGATCAGGCGGTGCGGGCAGTCCTCCATGATGTAGCGGTCCTTGAAGGTGCCGGGCTCGCCCTCGTCGCCATTGATGGCGAGGTACTTCGGGCCCGGATGGTCCTTGGGCACGAAGCTCCACTTGAGCCCCGTCGGGAAGCCGGCGCCGCCCTTGCCGCGCAGGCCGGAGGCCTTCACCTCGTCGATCACCTGCTCCGGGCTCATGTTGTTGAGCACGTGCTGGATCGCGCGGTAGCCGCCGGGCTTGCCGTCCGGCACGTAGCGGGCCTTGCTTTCGTAGTCAGCCAGTGAACGGATGCCGATCTCGTTGTCGAGCGCGGAGACGGGCGTGATGCACTCGTGGCGGATACCGTTCATCAGGATGGGATTTCCCTTAGCCATGTATCAGTCAGAGCTCCTTTGCTGCTGCGGCGATCTCCGCATGGAGCGCCGGGTTGTCATTCTTCAGGTCGCCGAACTTGCCGAAGCCGTCAATCACCTTCATCGCATCGCCGCTGCCCTCCAGCACGCAGGGGTACTGGTTGCGCGTCGTCACCAGCCAGACCCAGTTGCGGTCGTCGGGTGCGTTCTGCTTCTTCTCCATGCGCACGAAGCGCTCGCGCAGGGCATCGGCCTTGCCGGCGGCGAGGTCGTCAAGGATCGCGTCAAACAGCTCGACGGTCAGGTTGTTGCTCCAGGTCGGGGTGAAGTGCTCACCGCGCTGCAGGAACTGCAGGCTCGGCGGGTTGTGGCAGTCGCACAGGCATTCCACCATCAGCAGCGTGAACTTGCCGTCCGCAGTGATCTCACCGACACCCTTGCCGTACTTGGCAATGAAGTGCTCCTTGAGCGCGGCGGCCCCGCCCCACTCGCAGTTCCAGGTGTCGCACAGGCCGACGATGTACTCGCCGGTGGGCTTCTGCAGGATCATCGTGTAGAAGTCGATGACCGCCTCCACCTCGCCGTAGGGCACCTTCAGCAGCTTGCCGATCGCCATTGCCACTTCATCAGTGACATGGCCGTAGTACTTCTGGGCCTCGATCAGGGTCGGGATCAGCATCGCCTTGGAGTTGGGGTACTGCGAGGCAATCCCCTTCACGAAGTCGGTGATCTGCTTTGGCAGTTCAGCCGGGTTTATGTCTTTAGTATGCAGCTCTGGCATTGATCAGCCCTCCCCCGCCGGTTCAGCATTGGCCAGGCGCGCAGCTTCCTGCTGGGCCTCGACATCCTGCTGGAAAGTGTCGCTGGCGAAGATCGCCGCGATGTTGTCATTGGGGATGAACAGGTCACCTTCAAAGAATTTCTTCTGGCCGGTATTGCGGTTGACCAGCGGGTAGCGTTTCCACTCCAGCCAGACACCTGTCGGGTCGACGGCCACGACCTTGCTGAGGAACATGTCGGTCGGCAGGCCGAAGCTCTCCGTCCAGCGCTTGTCGCGCAGGCGGATGAATACGAGGTGGCCGTTGTACTTCTCGAGATGCATCAGCGGTCGACCTCCCCGAGCACGATGTCAATCGCGCCGATCACGGCCACCACGTCGGCGATCAGCTCGCCCTCGCACATCTCCGGCAGCGCTGCCAGGTTGACGAAGCTCGCACCGCGGACCTTGACGCGCAGCGGCTTGGCGCTGCCATCGCTGACTACGTAGAAGCCCAGTTCGCCCTTGCCACTCTCGATCGAGGCATAGGCCTCACCGGCCGGTGGCTTGATGCCCTCCGTCCAGTACTTGAAGTGGTGGATGTTGCGCTCGATGTCCTTGTAGATGTCGGCACGCTTGGGCGGTGTGAACTCACGCAGCTCCCACATGTGCGTCTCAGGCTCGGTCTGCTTGAGCTTGTCCAGCGCCTGCAGCACGATGCGGCGGGACTGGTAGAACTCCTCCATACGGACCAGGTAGCGGGCGTAGACATCGCCCTCCTGCTCCACCGGAATGTCAAAGTCAAATTCCTCGAAACGGCAGTAGGGCCGGTCCTTGCGCAGGTCCATTTCAATGCCGACCGCTCGCAGCAGCGGCCCCATCAGGCCATAGCTGATACAGCGCTCACGCGACATCGGGCCAATGCCCTTGGTGCGCTCCAGCCAGATCGGGTTCTTCGTGAGCAGCCCGTGCAGGCGGTCGATCTCCTTGCCGAAGCCCTCCGCCCAGGTGCGGACCATCTCGTCGAAGCCCTCAGGCACGTCCTCCTTGCAGCCACCGATGCGGATGTAGCTCGTCATCATGCGCTGGCCGCCGACGAACTCGTAGATGTCCAGCAGCTTCTCGCGCTCCGCGGTGCCGTACATGAAGGCCGTGCTGGCTCCGATGTCCAGCGCGTGGGTGGCAATCCACAACAGGTGGCTCATGCAGCGGGAAATCTCGTGCATGATCACGCGGATGTAGCTCGCCCGTGCCGGGATCTCGCCGCCGATCAGCTTCTCCACCGCCAGGCAGTAGGCCAGCTCATTGTTCATCGGGGCCAGGTAGTCCATCCGGCAGTAGTGTGTGATGTTCTGGGTATAGTTGTGGTGCTCGCTGAGCTTCTCGATGCCGGTGTGCAGGTAGCCGATGTGCGGGATGCATTTCATCACGCGCTCGCCGTCCAGCTCCAGCACGAGGCGCAGCACGCCGTGTGTGCTCGGGTGCTGCGGGCCCATGTTGATGACCATCAGCTTGCCGGGTTCGTTCTGCTCAATTGTCAGGTTCTGCAGGTCCATCGACATAGCTGCCCCTAGTTCTCCAGGATATCGAACTTCGCTTCCGGCTCGGCCACGCTCGCACCGAGTTTCCAGACCGGCTTGCCGTCATACGGGTAGTCACGGCGCAGCGGGTGCCCGTCCCAGTTCTCCGGCAGCAGGATGCGCCGCTGGTCGGGATGGCCCTTGAAGTTGATGCCGTACAGGTCGTAGGCCTCACGCTCGTGCCAGTTTGAGGCCATGAAGATGTCGGCGACGCTGTCAATCTCGGGCAGGTCCTTCTCGCTGCCGGTGTCCGCCAGGCGGCAGCGCACCCGGATGCGGTTGGCAGTGTCCACGCTATACATGTCGTAGACCAGCTCGAAGCGCGGTTCCTGCGGATGGTAGTCAACCACCGTCATGTAGCTCATCAGGTCAAAGCGCAGTCCGTCGGCATCACGCAGCTTCGTGAGCACCTCGCGGATGCTGCCGGCAGGCACCAGGATCGAGAGGTCGCCGGCGGCGGTAGAGCTGTCCATGAGCATGTTGCCAAGTTCGTTCTTCGCCAGCTCTAGCAGCTGGTCGGCTGTCCTGAGGTCCGCCATTACTTGCCGTCCATCCTGCCCGAGGGCTCAGCCTTGGGGTTCATGGCACGGCCGGTGCGGATCTTGTTCTGCAGCTTGATCAGGCCGTCCTGCAGCGCTTCGGGGCGCGGCGGGCAGCCGGGGATGTAGAGGTCAACAGGGATGATGTGGTCCACGCCGGGCACGATGCTGTAGGTCTGGAACACGCCGCCGCAGCTGGCGCAGGCGCCCATGCTGATCACCCACTTGGGGTGCGGCATCTGCTCGTACAGCTCGCGGATCACGGGAGCCATCTTCCAGCTCAGGCGGCCGGGCACGATCATCAGGTCGGCCTGGCGCGGGGAGGCACGGAACACCTCACTGCCGAAGCGGCTCTGGTCGAAGCGCGCCGCACTGGAGGCCATCATCTCGATGGCGCAGCAGGCCAGGCCGAAAGCCATCGGCCAAAGGCTGTTGGTCTGGGCCACGCGCAACATCCAGTCCAGCTTGGTCATCAGGATTGAGCTGTCGCCGGGATTCCAGTTGTCAATGTATGGCCGGATGTCCGTGTTCGACGGAGCATTGATCAGCCTCGTATCGGGATTCGTCATTGCCTGAGCTCCTTGGGAGGCGGCGGGCCTTCGTGGCCCCAGTCGAAGATGCCGCTCCTGAGGTCGTACATGTATCCGATCACAAGCACGATGAAGAACGGCGCCATGATGCCCAGCCAGTAGGCGGTGGCCCCGATCTCCCGGAATTCCTGCGCGGTGACCGCCCAGGGAACGAGGAAGATCGTTTCCACATCGAAGATCACGAACAGGATGCCGACGAGGTAGTAGTGGATCGGATAGCGGTCCAGCTTGAAGCCCTCGTTGGGCATGCCGCATTCGTAGGGCCGCGACCAGTCATAGGAATCGGACTTGACGGTGATCGCGAAGCGATGGCTGACGAGGATCAGCAAGGCGCTGACACCCAGCATCATGGCAAAGAAGATGAAGATTCCCACGTACTCGGATAAATTCATGCCATTCCTCTGCCAGAAAGCAAATACGGGCCGGTACAGAACTGCACCTTGACCCCGTACTTAGCCATTCCGGTTAGGTCCCGGGGTTAATCGTAACTGCAATTACGATTGCCACCCCTTTTACTACTTGAATTCAGGACGGCCTGATTATATACGTGATTGCGGAATCAAACAACCGCTTATCCACCTATCTGCCCATTTATTCACAATTAAACGGTGCCGCTGCGCTCACGCCGGAGCTGCTGCCTGCGCTCTCCTGAGGCGACCAGCATGCTTTCCCGGCTGAGGCTGCGCACCTCCGCCAGCCCAATTGCGATGATCAGTGAGACACTGACCATGCTCACGATCAGGCTGGTGCCGCCCACTGAGAAGAATGGCAGGGTCAGTCCACTGTTGGGCACTACATTCGTGGTTACCGCGATATTTACCATCGCCTGCAGGCAAATCGTGAATCCAATTGCGGCTGCGACTGTCCTGTGGAATGGTTCCCGGCAGCGGCCTGCGAGTTCGGAAGAAAACCAGGCGAGGGCCACGAACAGCCCCATCACGAAGATCCCGCCGAGCAAGCCCAGCTCCTCGATGATGATCGGGAAGACGAAGTCGGTGCGTGCGAAGGGCAGGCGGTTGAGCTTCTGTTCGCTGCGGAGGTAGCCGCGGCCAGCGGTGCCACCATCGATGATCGCACCCATAGACTGGGTGATCTGGAATGAGGCGGCGTTCTCGTTCTCCATCGGGTTGCGAAAGGTCTCCAGCCGCTGGCTGACGTAGGGCACGAAATACGGCGCCACGTAGAACACGGACAGCCCGAGCACGACCAGCGTGGCCAGGATGGCAATCTTCTGCATGCGGCTGATGCCGGCGATGAACAGCGTGATCACGCTGGCGGCCACGATGATCGCGGTACTGCCGAGGTCCGGCTGGATCACGGTGAAGCCCGCTGCAGCCCCGATCGCAAGGAAGGCCAGCAGCGGGGCATGCGGCCAGTTGGGCCGCCTGCTGCTGAGCACCCTGCCCTGTTCCTTGGCCTTCAGTATCTCCTCAGGCTGGCGACGCCACCAGCACAGCAGCTGGGCAAGGTAGAGGATCAGGAACAGCTTCAGCAGTTCCGACGACTGGAAGGTGATGCCCATCACCTCGATCGAACGCGTGGCACCGTTGGCGGATACACCAAGGTCCGTCAGGGAAACGAGTGCAACAAGTGAGAGGCTGACCAGGAAGAACACCGGGATCACGAAGCGCGCCCAGCGGCGGATCGGCGAGAAGGCGACAAAGGCGCTGATGCCGACGAGGCTCAGCACCACGCCGATGCCCATCATCATCATGTGGCGGATGAAGTCGCCGTAGGGAGCTTCACCGGCGGCAATGTTCGAGTAGACCGTGGTTGAATAGACCATCGCGGCACCCATCAGCATCAGCAGGATGAGCACGATGGCAACGCTGCGCACGGAGGCCTGCAGCGCACGGATGCGCGGACGCGCGCTGAGTGCCACTGGAGACGTCTGAGTCTCGTATCCCACTGTTCACCTCAAAACCCGGCGGCGTGCTCAGCCAAGCTCAAGCGATGCGACGATCTGCTTGAAGTGCTCACCGCGCACGTCGAAACCGGGGTACTGGTCGAAGCTGGCGCAGGCCGGTGACAACAGCAGTGTTCCACCCTCGCCCGCCAGTTGCCGTACACCCTCACGCACGGCCTGTTCGACGTTATCAACCCTCGAGATTCCATTATAACCTGCTGCGCGCAGTTCCTGCTCGAATCTGTCAGCGGCTTCGCCATAGACGATGGCATGCTGCGCCTTCTGCTTCAGCAGCTCAACCATCGCAGACAGGTCGGTATTCTTGTCACGACCACCGAGGATGATTGCCAGTGGACCCTCCATCGCCCTGAGCGCGATGATCGTGGCCTCTGGATTGGTGGCCTTGCTATCGTTGTAGAAGCGGATCCCGCCTGCCTCGCGGCAGAGCTCGATGCGGTGTTCATAGCCGTGGAAGCTGGACAGGCGTTCAATGATCGTCTCAGCCGTGGCCCCGACCGTCAGGCAGGCGAGGATCGCCGCCATTGCATTCTCCACATTATGCAGGCCCGGGATCTGGATGCAGTCGAGCGGGATCTCCGCCCCTTCGCTGCCAAGGTCGCAGATGATGCGGTCATTGGCAAGCCAGGCCCCGCGCAGTCGGTTGCCTGGGGTGGAGCGGTACTGCAGGAAGTGCAGGTCCGGCCGGTTGAACACGTCGGGGTGGAACTCCGGGGTCATGGCGTTCGTGATCACGAAGTCCCCTTCCTGCATGTTGTCGACCATGCGCCGCTTGATGCGGGCGTACTCCTCCACGGTGCCGTGGCGGTCCAGGTGGTCCGGCGTCAGGTTTGTATAGATCGCGATGCGGGGCGCGAAGGCATCAATCGCCTCAAGCTGGTAGCTGGACACCTCCAGCGCGACGAACTCATTGGGCTGGATCTCATCGAGGCTGGCCAGCAGCGGGGAACCGATGTTGCCAAGCACATGGCAGGGGCCGAGCGCCGAGAGGATGTGCCCGAGCATCACGGTGGTGGTGCTCTTGCCGTTGGTGCCGGTGATGCCGATCAGGTAGCCCTCGCAGTAGCGCGAGGCGAACTCCAGCTCGGAGATCACGTTCACACCCGCTGCCAGCGCTGCCGACACGTTTTCGTTCGTCAATGGCACGCCGGGGCTGACGATCAGGGTGTCCAGCTCCCTGGCCTGCTTGAGTGCGTCGTCACCCGCCAGCAGGTCATAGCGGTCCTCGGCCTCCGCCTGCAGTCGTGTGAGATCTTCCGCAGTGGTGTTGTCAACAATCACCAGCGGGCGCACCATACGCGGCGCGAGGTACTCGACGCAGGCCCTGCCCGTCTTGCCGAGTCCGTAGATGCCAACCTTCTGTCCGAGCCAGTCGTTCAATTTCGTGTCCGGGAATAATGATTGTGGAAATTATGCAACACGCGTGCGGTATCGCAGCACGAGAAAGATGAAAGACATCACAAGCAGTACGCTGCTGGCGATTCCGGCTATTGGCCCGACCATGAGCCAGAGCCAGGCACTGAGGCAGCCCCAGGCCTGCAGGGCGGCAAACACGTAGACAACGGTGGTTTCCTTCCAGCCCGCCAGTTCGAAGTGGTGATGGATCGGTGTCATCAGGAAGATGCGTTTGCCACCGGTGCGTTTGAAGTAAACCACCTGCAGCATCACGCTCAGCACCTCCACCACCCAGATGAAGGCGAACAGGCCGAGGTAGAGCCACAGACCGCTGAGCAGCGCCAGGCCGGCCACGAATGCACCAATGCAAAGCGAGCCGCTGTCTCCAATGTAGATGCTGGCCGGTTTCCAGTTGAAGTTGAGAAAGGCTATCAACAGGCCAATGATCACTGCTGCAGCTAGGATGTCCGTATCTGGCAGCAATTTCATCGTGCTGAAGATGAACAGCATTGACAACAGGCTGGCAAGCGTTGTAGTCCCAAGTAATCCGTCCAGACCATCCGTGAAGTTGCTGCCATTGATGGCTCCAAGCCAGATGAACAGGCCGAGCGCGTAGTACAGCCAGTTGGGCAAATCCAGCACGAAACTGACCCCAGTAATGGTTCCATCCATTATCTGAGTCAGCCCAGCGGCAATGTCAGGCCTGATGTGGAACAGCAACAGAGCGCCGACCAGCAGCATTGCCGGAAACTTGAAGCGCGCCTTCAGCCCTGCGCTGCCACCCAGCACTTTGGCCCGGTCATCAACGAAACCCAGCAGTCCCATCAGGGCCGCAGCCAGGCAGACCCAGATCATTGGCTGGTCCGCTCCACCGGAAACAAGGAGGAGAGATATGCCCAGCATGCCGATCACAAAGACCAGCCCCGCACCGGTTGGCACCCTGCCCTTCTTCAGGTGATGGCTCGGCCCGTCTTCCCGGAAGGCCTGATTCATGCGCCCACCGACGATTTTCCTGTAGAGCCAGAACAATCCCAGGCCAACAGCCATCGAGCACAGTGCGACCAGGGTCAGGCTGAACGGCACCGTCAGACCGCCGTGCCGTTGAGCAGGTCGTTGACGACGCGCTCCAGGTGCAGGGCGCGGCTGCCCTTGACCATCAC
Organism: Planctomycetales bacterium; assembly: GCA_022646745.1. Lineage (GTDB taxonomy): Bacteria > 4484-113 > 4484-113 > 4484-113 > JAFGCY01 > JAHEFU01. The sequence goes on from CP060262.1 coordinate 3,606,371, forward strand.
CACCTTGGGCTTGTCATTGCGGTTGATCGCGCTGAGCAGTAGGGCACTGAGCTTGCTGGCTGCACGGTCGTCGAGGATAACGGTGTCGCCACGCTGGCGCTGCTCGGCCTGCTGGGCCCGGTTGCCAGCACGCATCGGAGCGCCGAATTCGCGTGTGCTGCGCTCACCATGCATCGGCGCACCGAAGCTGCGGTCCTCCGGGCGGAAGCCCATCGAAGCCTCCAGTTCGCTGCGGCCTTCTATGTAGAACAGCTCCACATCATCCAGGCCCTCCACCTCGTTGAAGGCGTTCATGCGCGGCCCGATCGCATACACCTGCTTGAGCGGCAGGTTGAGCGTTGTCAGCGCGCACTGGCGGTGCAGCAGGGTCTCGTATTTGCCGAGCTCAAGCATGTCACCGATCACGAGGATCTTCTCAAAGCTGTCGTCAATATTGAGCAGCAGCTCCAGGCTGTCACGCACGCTGGCCGGTGAGCTGTTGTAGCAGTCGTCAATCAGGAACAGGTCCTGCCCGAGCTGGAACAGGTTCAGGCGCTGCGGCGCAGGCAGCAGTTCAGGAGCCGCCTCGGCGATGTCGTCGAGAGTCAGGCCAAGCTTCAGTCCCGCAGTGGCAGCGGCGGTCAGGTTCTCGATTGCACCGCGACCGAGCATATGCAGGTTGACCTCGACCTTGCCTTCCTTCGTGCAGAGCATGAAGCGGCTGCCGTCGATCCCGAGCAGCTTCACGTCCTCCAGCCAGACATCGGCCTCCGGCAGGTCCAGCGGCAGCTCGAAGTTGTCATTGCGGGTGATGAAGGGCGGGATACCGCTGTTTCGGTAGGCCTCGGAAGCATCGAAGTACATGATGTCGTACTCATCACGGTTGGCCTTACGGTTGCCGATCTCCTCGAGGATGCCGAACAGGTTCTCATCGCGGCGGTTGAGCACGACGGTACCGCCGGGTACCAGGCCGTCAACGATCTCGCCCTTGGCCTTGTAGACCTCCTCGAAGGAACCAAGCCGGCCCACATGGCTGCCCGATGTATTGGTGATCATCGCGATGTTGGGATGTGAGATGCGGGAAAGCAGGCTGATCTCACCTCGGGCGCGCATCGCCATCTCCACCACTGTCATTTCGGTATAGGCATTGATGCGACTCAGGGCCAGGGGTACGCCGATCTCGTTGTTGAAGTTCTTCTCGGTGCCGACGGTCTGGAAACGCTTGGCCAGCAGCTGGATCAGCATCTCCTTGGTGCCGGTCTTGCCGACGGAGCCGGTCACGCCGATCACTTTCGTGTCAAACTGGCGGCGGAACCACTCGGCCATCTTCTGCAGCGAGACCAGCGTGTGGCGCACCTCGATCACGCAGACATCCTCAAACTCGAGGAAACCGCGCTGCACCTGGGAGCGCAGCCAGCTGAGGATTTCGTGGATCTGGTGGTGGCCGGTGCGCACGAAGCAAGCCACGGCGCCCTTGCCGATGCTGTCGATGATGAACTGGTGCCCGTCGCGGCTCTGGCCCATCAGCGGCACGAACAGCGTGCGGTGGTCGACATAACGGCTGTCGATGCAGTAGTTGCCGAAGCGGATGTCCGGGTTGCCATGCAGCAGGCGCCCACCGATGGCAGGCAGCAGCTCGCCGATGGCGAACGTGGATTCGTTACCCATTGTCAGTTACCTCAGTATCAACTTTCCCGGGCGGTCCCGGGTCGCTGCCGGAGCGTGCATCCTATGGGACACCGTGTTCCGCCACCGTCGAAAGGAAACATAATGAGTGGCGGTCTGGTTGTCCGGCAGGCCATTATTCTAGGACATAATCCGCATTTCACCGCGGATCAGGTAATGCTACCGCCCTGCCCTGCAAAATACTTCTCCACTTCCTCAGAGTCTGAGAAATGAATCGTCCGGTCGCGCAGGATCTGGTAGTCCTCGTGGCCCTTGCCGGCGATCAGCACGAAGTCACCCGCACTGGCCTCAGCCAGGGCGCGCTGGATCGCCTCGCGCCGGTCCTCAACCCGCATCCATGGGCCGCCATCGGGGTCCAGCCCGGCCAGGATCTCGTCGATGATCGCGGATGGGTCCTCAGTGCGCGGGTTGTCGCTGGTGAAGATGGACAGGCCGCTGCCCTGCTGGGCGATGCGTCCCATCTGCGGGCGCTTGCTGCGGTCCCGGTCCCCGCCACAGCCGACCACGGTAATCAGTCGATTTCCCTGCGGCACGAGACGGCCCAGTGCACTGACCACGTTGTCCACCGCGTCCGGGGTGTGGGCATAATCCACATATACATTTATCCCAGCCGGGTTCGGCACGCGCTGCAGGCGGCCGGGCACGTTGCTGAAGGCCGCCAGTGCATCCTTCACCTGGGACAATTCGAGACTTTCCAGCAGGGCCACGCCCACGGCGGCGGTGCAGTTGAAGACCTGGAAGTCTCCCGCCAGGCTGCAGGAAAGGCAGGCCATGTTCGAATCCTCAGCGAGGCTTGCGGGCCAGATGCCGTTCTTGAGCACCAGTTTCCAGCGCACCCCGCTGGCATCCGCCTGCGGTTCCGAGATCACCAGGTTGCTGGCACGTTCGGTGCCGTACTTAAGCAGCAGGCCGTCAAAGCGCGAGGCATATGAACGGCCTGTTTCATCGTCAAGGTTGATCACTGCATAGCCGCCCTGTGGGGCAAGGTAGTCCTTGAACAGGATTTCCTTGGCCGCGGCGTAGTCCTGCATGCTGCCATGGTAGTCAAAGTGGTCCTGGCTGAGGTTGGTGAACACACCGCCGGCGAAGCGGATGCCGGCCACGCGCTGCTGCTGCAGGGCATGGCTGGAGACCTCCATCACGAGGTGCGTAGCTCCTTCCCGCACAAGGTTGGCAAGCATCTGCTGGATGTCAGCAGCATCGGGAGTCGTCAGCGAACCGCTGAGGAACTCCGCAGCACCGGGCCGCAGCAGGCCGAGAGTGCCAAGTACCGCGGCGCGGCGGCCGGCTGAGTTGAGCAGGTGGCCGAGCAGCAGGGCGGTCGATGTCTTGCCGTTCGTGCCCGTGATGCCGATCACGCGCAGCTTTTCACTCGGGTTGCCGAACATGCGAGCATTCAGCAGCGCGTAGGCCCTGCGGCTGTCGCTGACGCGCACGAAGGAACCTGTTGCATCAGGGTCCAGCGGCGCACTCTGCACTACCACCGAAGCGCCTGCAGCCAGGGCCTGCGCGATGAAGCGGTGCCCGTCATATTGCGTGCCGGGGATGGCAACGAACACGCTGCCGGGGACCACCTTCCTGCTGTCGCTGACGACACGGTCAACTTCCATGTCGCCAAACAGGTTCATGTGGTCCAGGGAGTCCATTCCCTCCAGCAGGTCATCAAGTCTCATTAGGCACCTCTGCTCTCTCTCCGAATGCCAGGTAGCTGATCCGGTCCGTGATCCGCGAGAAGACGGGGGCGGCCACACTGCCGCCGTAGTAGACCCCCCTGCGGGGGTGGGAATACATCACAACGATCACATACTGCGGGTCCTTAACCGGGAAGTAGCCGGCGAAGCTCGCCAGGTAGGCATGCTCCTCGTAACCCTTCCCGTCCTTGCCGGCGATCTGGCCGGTGCCGGTCTTGCCGGCGGGCAGGAAGCGCGGGTTACCACTCTTCAGGTCGCGCTTGCTGGCAAGGGACTTCATGTAGCGTTCCGGGATGGCCTTCTTGCCGGTACCCTCCACCACCACGTTGCGCAGCCATTCCTGGGCACGGCGGCAGCCCTGCTCACTGAGCACCCGGCGCTGTCCACTGTCCAGGTCGAACACGCGTTCATTGCCGTTGTCAACCAGCAGCATGCCGGTCTCGCCATCGACAGCCGTGTCCTCCAGCTCAAGCTTGAGGGTCGGATGGACCTCATAGCCGCCATTGGCAATCACGCAGTAGGCCGCGGCCAGCTGAAGCGGTGTCATGGAGAAACCCTGGCCGAAGCCGGAGTTGGCGAGCGAGACCGTCGGCCACTTGATCTCCTCGTCCTGCCAGCTGTTGGGACGGCGGCCAGATGACTCCATCGGCAGCTCCACCCCGGTGCGGCTGAACAGGCCGTATGAGCGGTAGGCCTCGAGCACCTGCTCCTGGCCGAGCTTCATGGCGATGCGTGCCATGCCGACATTGCTGCTTTCACGGATGATGTCGGCAACCGGCACACCGGAGGAGTCGCCAATGTAGTGCGTGGCCTCGGCCTCGGTGATCCAGTAGCGGCCGATGTTGATCTTCTGGTTGCAGATGAAGCGCTGGCTATCCGAGATCCAGCCGCGGTCCACGGCATAGGCCGCCAGCAGCGGCTTGGCTGTGCTGCCGGGCTCTACGAGGAAATGCACCGCCGGGTTCTGCTGGTCGATCAGGTTGCCCTGCTCATCAAACAGCTTTCCGGCGACGAAGTTGTTTGGGTCAAAGTCCGGCGCGCTGCTCATGGCCAGCACCTGGCCGGTGTGCGGCTCCATCACGATCGCCACGCCCCAGTCCGGGTTGTGCTGCTCCATGCCGGCGGCCAGCTCCTCCTCGCAGATCAGCTGGATCGCGGGGTCAAGCGTGGTGCGCAGGCTGCGGCCTGGCACCTCCTCGGCTACGGTCTGCATTGATCCCGGCAGGCGGTTCTGTGAGCCGTCACGCATGAACTCCCGGCGGCCGGGGATGCCGCGCAGCTCATTGTGCCAGGCAGCTTCCAGTCCGAGCTGGTGCTCGCGGCTGCTGGAGTAGAACCCGACCGTGGCCGGTGCGCCGTTGTCAGAGCAGGGGTAATAGCGCTCAAGGTAGTAGAGCGTGGTCACTCCACGGAAGCTGCGGTCGTCGATCTCACGGGCGGAAGCGGCAGGCAGGCCGCGCAGGATCTCGAGCCCGCGGCTGTCGGATGCGAGCATCCGGCGGCGGATCTCCAGGTCGTTGCCACCGTTGTATTCGGACAGCATACGCACGATGCCATCGATGGCCTCGTCACCGCCCTCCCGGATCAGCTTCATGTCCAGCACAACGCGTGTCAGGCGGCGGGTGGTTGCCAGCACGCTGCCGTCACGGTAGAGGATGTCTCCACGCCGCCCCTCGGGGTTCTCCGTGCCCTCCCAGCGGGAATGCACGGCCTTGCTGTAGTAGGCGGTGACCTGCGGGTCGTTCTGCAGAAAATAAATGTGGGCTGCCAGATAGGCAGCCCCGAGGAGGAAGGCGGAGAAAAATATCCTGTTGTAGACACGCTGGAGCTTGTGCCAACGGTGTTCGTTCATCTCAATTCTCCGCAATTGTCAATATTCCGATTACCTGGTTCAGGGTTCGATCTTGATCATTTCCCTGCTGAGCGGGTACAGCTCCTCGACCAGCATCTTGCCGCTGGCCTGGCTGATGTTCGTCAGCACGATGTACTCGGTCGCCGGCTCATAGTTCACCAGCGCCGCCGGCTTGTTGTCACCTGCCAGCAGTTCGTTCTCGCTCTGGATCAGGCCCTGCTGGGCCTCCTCCATCTGCTGCTCGATGCGTGTTCCAAGGGTCTGGCTGAGCTGCTGGTCCTCATAGGACAGCTGCATGGTCTCGCTGTCAAAAGCCGCCATTGCCGCAAGCCCGATCACGGCCGCCATGATTCCGAGGATGATTGCCAGCTTGAAGCCGAACAGGCGGACCGCCTTGCCCTTGGCAATCCTGCGCTGCCAGGCCTTCAGTCCGTTTGGCCGGCGCTCGCCGAACGCCGCACTCAGAATCTTGTACTCGCCGTAACCATAGACCCGGTCGGTGGTGAACCGCGGATCAAGCTTCGGAACCGCCATCGCATTCGCTCCTCAGATACCTGGCACCGCCTACAGCAGGCGCTTCTCATAAACCCGCAGCTTGGCCGAACGGCTGCGCGGATTCCCTTGCACCTCCTCCTCGTCAGGCTCGATCACCTTGCCCAGCATGTTCACCTGCCAGTCCGTCCGGCCGCCGTGCCGTCCGTATGGCCGCAGTGTCCGCTTGACAATGCGTTCCTCCAGGCTGTGGAAGGTGATCACTGCCAGCCTGCCAGAGTGGCTGAGCAGTTCCACAGCCTGCCTGATTCCCTCTTCAATCTGGCGGACTTCCCCGCCGACTTCCATCCTGATCGCCTGGAAGCTGCGCGTCGCCGGATGCGACTTGCCGCGCCTGCCAGGCATGGCCTGCTCAATGAGCGTGGCCAGTTCCAGCGTCCCCGTGATCCGTCCGCCCCTGCGCCTGGCAACGATCGCCGCGGCTATCCGCCTGCTGAAGCGCTCCTCGCCGTACTCGCGCAGGATGTGCTCCAGGGCTTCTTCCGGGTAGTCGTTGACAACGTCCTCCGCCGTCAGCGTCTGCCGGCGGTCCTGGCGCATGTCCAGCGGACCTTCCCTGAGGAAACTGAAACCCCGCCCTGGATCGTCAAGCTGGTCAGAACTGAGGCCGAGATCAAACAGCACCCTGTCGGCGTGCTGCATTCCCACTTTGTGTAAAACCCTCTCTAGCTCTGCAATCTCACCATGCACGAGGTGCAGTTCGACGCCGTCGAACTCCATCCCCTCAAGCACGGCCCTAGCTCTTTCGATCGCCGATTGATCCCTGTCGATGCCGATCGCGATCCCACCTGGAACCAATCGGCCAGCCACCGCGCTGTAGTGGCCCGCCGAGCCCATGGTTCCATCGATGAAGACCAGCCCAGGATCCAGGGCGAGGCTCTCAATGACTTGCTGTAAAAGTACTGGTCTGTGGCGTGGTTCCATCAGGCATCCCTCGCCACCGGCGGCCTATTCCCCATCAGGTCCGCCATCTCCGTCGGTATCATGCGCGGGGGAATTTTCAGGAGGAGCCGGGCCATTGAACAATTGCTCAAAACCACCCGACTCCTCCCAACGCGCACAGTCAGCTTCGTAATCCTTGAGCGACCAGAGTTCGACGTACTCGCCGCAACCCACCCAGACGACGTCCTCGTAGAGGTTCATCGCCACGCGCAGGTTCTTCGGCAGCGCCATGCGGCCCTGGCTGTCAAGGCTCAGCTCGAACTTGTTGCCGAAGAAGGCCCTGCGATCCCTTTGCATCTTGGGATCGAAGAAGTTCCCGGCACCCTTGCCCGAACTGAAGGACAGACGGCTCATCACCGTCCCGACCACTTTTTCAAAGTTCTCGGGAGTCATCACCTTCAGGTGACGGTCCCATTTGAGGACAACTGCCTCATCCCCGAACTGCTGGCGCAGGTTCCTGGCAAGACTGACACGTCCCTTGGAGTCGACAGAAGCCTCGTGCTGTCCGAACAGCGACTGGCCGCCTACCGATTCCGCATTCACCAGGTTCACCTGAGCCCCTTTGCAATTTCAGGTCACCGTTGGGAATTTATTCCCCTTTCAGGGACGTTCCTTTCGGTAGCAGCATGATATCCGGTTTGAAATCTTCAAACAAGGGCAAATTAGGGACTTTGCTTAGTATCCGTTTAGTTATTGATGGAAAATTTCTGAAATAATTCAGAGGACTATCTGTCGCAGTAACTGGCGTAATTGCGCACAATGTGGCTGAATGCAGTGTTGATCAGGCCTCAGGGGCGATCATGCAAGGCCGATCAGTCCCTTGTGCAGGGTTATCAAGGGACAGTAAGGGAAACATTCCCACAACAGGGCTGAAAAAGGACCGCGCAGAGGATGGCTGGACCTGCTGTACTACATATATATTTGGGCCGTGCTGGAATGGCTGGTGATCGGTGGCGGTGTGCAGGGCACCTTCGTGTCCCATGTGCTGTCCGTTCGACTGGGGGTCAGCCGGGATGACATCCGCGTGCTCGATCCACATGTGAATCCGTTGGCGCGCTGGCAGCAGACCACCGATGCCTGCGGGATGCGCTTCCTGCGCTCACCGGCGGCGCACCACGTCGGGATCCGTACCAATGAACTGCTCGACTGGACAAGGGCCAACTGCCCGGACTGGCGCAGGGAGTACCTGCAGCCCTACCTGAGACCCTCCCTGGCCTGCTGGAATGCGCACGCCAAATCAGTGATAGATGAACATCGACTGGAGGAAATGCGCATCCGTGGCAGTGCGCTGGACATCCACCGGAGTGATGACGGCAGCTTCCATGTGCAGACTTCTGTGGAATCGATCCACTCTAAGCGGATCGTGCTTGCGACCGGTAACAGCCAGCCCCTGCACTACCCCGCCCTGCCGGTGGATTCAGACCTTGCCGGCGAGCGCATCCGGCACCTGTTCGACCCGGCCTTCAGGCGCAGTGACATCCAGGCGGGTGAGAATGTCGTGATTGTCGGCAGTGGTGTCAGTGCCGCCCAGCTGGCAATCCGGCTGGCAGGGGAACAGGGCTGCAGGATACAGGTCCTGACTGACGGGATGCCGCAACTGAGCTGGTTTGACAGTGACCCCGGCTGGAACGGGCCACGCCTGCTTTCCCGGCTGGCCGCTATTGCCGACCCGGAGGAGCGCCAGCGGATGGTCAGTGAAGCGCGCATCCGCGGTTCATTCCCCGGCGACACCGCTGCCAGCCTGCTTGAATGCACCATCCTTGGAAAAATGACAATGCTTACAGGAAGGCTTGAATCCGTCTGTCAAGCCGGCAACTGTGTCCATCTTCGTTTCAATGATGAACATCTGACAACGGACCGCCTGGTATTCGCCACCGGATTCAGCACTGCAGTACCTGCTGCGCCACTCGTCGGGCAGCTCAGCGCGCGACTGGGACTACCGGTCTCCTCATGCGGCTGGCCTGTTGTCAACCAGTACTGCGAATGGGCAGCGGGTGTGCTTGTCTGCGGTGCGCTGGCCCAGCTCGAACTCGGTCCGGTGTCCCGCAACATCAGCGGCATCCGCAGCTTTGCGCGCAGACTGGTTGAGCGATACAACGCCTGACAGCCATCCGGCCTCCTGCAGGGCCAACCCTTGATCACGGCAGGCTCTATAAACAGGAATTTCGAGCCTGGTGAGCACTGATCCACCGGGTATTCACACTAATCCGTTATCCACATGCCATACAATCCAGAATCACACTTGACACTTAACAAGTGTTGGGGTTACAATCTGGAATGTCAATGGGGTTGTGGATACCAGGGCGGAGAATCTATACGGATGGAAGTATGAATCAACCACTTTCATACACTTATCCACAAAGTTATCCCCGCAACCTATTGAATAGCGCACATGGAAGTGCTATGTTTGTACCTGCGAAGGCTGCCGGGTTGCTGGACGGTCCGGTTAATGAGGATATTGCTGTGGGGAAGAGCTGTCGGTCGAAAGACCAGCTACCGGTTCCGCGCCGGTCACGGTTCCAACAGCGGTCCATAACTATTCGCAGGCGGTTTCGGGTCGGCAGAGGGTTGAGTATGGTCCGCCCGACGGGATGAGTATCAGCACCAGAGGTCGTGCATGCGAATCGAAAGAAGGTTTACTGAAAAGGGACAGTCTCCATACGAGCAGATCGATTGGAGCAGCCGCAACAGCGTGATCTACAACCCGGACGGCAGCGTCGTCTTCGAGATGAAGGACGCGCAGATCCCGGCGGACTGGAGCCAGCTGGCAACGGACATCATGGTCTCCAAGTACTTCCGCAAGGCCGGAGTGCCACAGACGGATGCCAGTGGCAAGCCCCTGCTTGATGCGGATGGCAATCCCGTGCTTGGCCCCGAGAATAGTGCCGCCCAGGTGATCCATCGCCTGACCGGCTGCTGGACGGACTGGGGACAGCGCTATGGCTACTTCGACACTGAGGAGGATGCCACTGCCTTCCGTGACGAGCTGGCCTGGTCACTGCTGACGCAGATGGCCGCCCCCAACAGCCCGCAGTGGTTCAACACCGGACTGTACTGGGCCTACGGCATCAACGGCCCCAGCCAGGGACATTACTATGTTGACGCCGACAGCGGTGAACTGCGTGCATCCGAGGATGCCTACAGCCATCCGCAGCCACATGCCTGCTTCATCCAGAGCGTACGCGACGACCTCGTGAACGAGGGCGGGATCATGGATCTCTGGGTGCGTGAGGCACGCCTGTTCAAGTATGGCAGCGGCACCGGCACCAACTTCAGCGCACTGCGCGGTGAGGGTGAGTCCCTCAGTGGCGGCGGCCAGTCCAGCGGACTGATGAGCTTCCTCAAGATCGGTGACCGTGCCGCTGGGGCGATCAAGTCCGGCGGCACCACGCGCCGCGCCGCCAAGATGGTCTGCCTGGACGTTGACCACCCGGACATCGAGAAGTTCATCAACTGGAAAGTACACGAGGAGGACAAGGTCGCCGCACTCGTCGCCGGTGGCAAGGGCCGCTTCGACACCGCCTTCGAGGGCGAAGCCTACAGCACCGTCAGCGGACAGAACAGCAACAATTCCGTGCGCCTGACGAATGCCTTCCTCGAGGCCGCTGTCAACAACAGCAGCTGGGACCTCATCAACCGCACGAATGGCGATGTCAGCAAGACGATTGACGCCGCCAGCCTCTGGCAGCAGATCGGCTATGCTGCCTGGCGCTGCGCCGATCCCGGCGTGCAGTTCGACACCACGATCAACGAATGGCATACCTGCCCGCAAAGCGGCCGGATCAATGCCTCCAACCCCTGCAGCGAGTACATGTTCCTTGACGACACCGCCTGCAACCTGGCCAGCCTGAACCTGATGAAGTTCATTGACGAGGCCACGGGCGACTTCGACCTGGACAGCTACCGGCACTTCATCCGCCTGTGGACGATCGTGCTCGAGATCTCAGTGCTGATGGCGCAGTTCCCCAGCCGCGAGATCGCGCAGAAATCATATGACTTCCGTACGCTCGGCCTCGGTTATGCCAACCTCGGCACCTGCCTGATGGTGATGGGCATCCCCTATGACAGTGACAAGGGCCGGGCGATCGCTGCCGCGATGACTGCGATCATGACTGGCGATTCCTATGCCGCCAGTGCCGAAATGGCAGCGGAACTCGGGGCCTTCCCGAAGTATGCGGAGAACCGTGAATCCATGCTGCGCGTGATGCGCAACCACCGCCGCGCTGCCCATAACAATGCCGCGACTGACTATGAGGGATTGTCAATCAATCCGCAGGGCATCGAGCATGCTAGCTGCCCGGACTACCTCGCCAGCCAGGCGATTGCCAGCTGGGACCGCGCTTTGGAGCTCGGTGAGCAGCATGGCTACCGCAATGCCCAGACCACTGTGATCGCCCCGACCGGTACCATCGGCCTGCTGATGGACTGCGACACCACCGGTGTCGAGCCGGACTTCGCGCTCGTCAAGTTCAAGAAGCTGGCGGGCGGCGGCTACTTCAAGATCATCAACCAGAGCATCCCGCTCGCGCTTGCCAACCTCGGCTATGACCAGAAGCAGATCGGTGAGATCCGCCGCTGGGTGCTGGGCAGCAGCCGACTGGACGACCATTCGATCAATGCCGACAGCCTGCGTGAGCTGGGCATGAATGACAACGACATTGAGCGCATCGAGGCCCAGCTGCCCGGCGTGTTCGAGCTGCACTTCGCCTTCTCGCCCTTCACCCTCGGTGAGGAATGCATGCAGCGCATGGGCTTCAAGCCCGAGCAGTACGACGCCCCCGGCTTCAACCTGCTGCGTGCGCTGGGCTACACCGCCGAGCAAATCAGCCGTGCCAACGACCACATCTGCGGCATGATGACGGTGGAGGGTGCACCGCACCTGCGCGAGGAACACCTGCCGGTGTTCGACTGTGCCAACCGCTGCGGCCGCCATGGCCAGCGCTTCATCCACCACACCGGGCACATCCGCATGATGGGGGCCGTGCAGCCATTCATCAGCGGTGCGATCAGCAAGACGATCAACATGCCAAATGAAGTGAGCGTGGAGGACATCCAGGAGTCATACCTGCTGTCCTGGCAACTGGGCCTGAAGAGCAACGCCCTGTACCGTGATGGCTGCAAGCTCAGCCAGCCGCTGAACACAAAGGCGGATGCGCAGGAGGATGACAGCGAGGTACTGGAGGAGGTTGCCATCGCCGAGCAGGCACTGCAGCCAGAGCAGCATGAAAGCCTCGTCAACCCGGCGAACTACACCCCTGCGGAGCAGCGCGTGCCGGTCAGCCCGGCCGAGGCCCGCACCCTGCAGATCCACGCCCCGCTGCGCCGCCCGCTGCCAAGGAAGCGCAAGGGCTTCACCTTCGAGGGCCGCATCGGCGGGCACAAGCTCTACCTGCGCACCGGCGAGTACAGCGACGGCACGCTCGGCGAGGTCTTCATCGACATGCACAAGGAAGGCGCCGCCTTCCGCAGCCTGATGAACTGCTTCGCGATCGCCGTCAGCAAGGGACTGCAGTACGGCGTACCGCTGGAGGAGTTCGTTGACACCTTCGTGTTCACGCGCTTCGAGCCGAGCGGCACCTGCGACCACCCGAACATCAAGATGGCGCAGAGCGTGATCGATTACGTGTTCCGCGTGCTCGGTATGGAATACCTCGGCCGCACGGACTTCGTGCAGGTCAAACCCGCCGCCGATGAGCTGATCCTCAACCAAAACGAGCGCCAGATCCGCCTCGAGGCCCAGCCGCTGGTCAGCGCCAGTGAGGCTGCCCGTGCGGACCGCGAAGCCGGTGATGCCCCCCTGCCCCATGGCAACGGCAATGGCGGAAACGGGCATTCAGTCCATCCGCCCCAGCCGGTGCTCAGTGGCAATGGGAATGGAAACAGCAACGGTAACGGGAATGGCAATGGTGCGCGGCATGCCACCAGCAATGCGATGGAGGAGCAGCTCAGCTCAATGATGGGTGACGCCCCCTTCTGCGAATCCTGCGGGCATGTGACGGTGCGCAACGGCTCCTGCTACAAGTGCCTCAACTGCGGTACCAGCCAGGGCTGCAGCTAGGCAAGAACTAACAGCATTCAGGTATTCCAGCAAATCCCCATTAGTTGGGAAGTCTGTGAAGTCCAGTTATACTCTTCTTGGGTGCTGGACCTGTCCGGCACTGGTTGGAATACAGGAACCCTGTGTTACACCGAAGCGGCTGAATGAACTGGGGGTTTGCATGCGAACAATCTTTGTGATTTCGTGCTTACTATTGCTGCAACTTGTTGCCTGTAGCAAAGTTAATACTCCTGAGTTCTCTGCCAGTCCACAGGTACAGCCGACTGGCATTCCCGGTTCCCCTGCTTCACCTGATTCGGGTAGCCCAGATGTCTCACCGCAATTTCCGCTGGATCTCAGTCCAGTAGCTGCCAGAAACTCCATCACTTCCAATACCGGTCCCGGTACATACCAGGTACTTGGGAAAAGCAGCCACTCGGAGTCATTAACAGGTACGACAATTCATGATGCCGCATTGGCCATTGACAGCTCGATTGACGGGCTGGCTTACGGCATCTGGCGCATCCAGATGAAAGATTCGCAACCCGGCCTGATCCGACTGGATGTCAATCTCCACCAGAATAATGCCGGACTGCCTTCTCAGTTCATGGTTGGCATAGCGGACTATTCCAGTGGTCGCTGGAATCTCCAGGGGCCATTTACTGATGGCCATCTTCTTCTTACAACCGCCGCAGATGTGCTGGCTGGCAGCGACTATCTCTCTCCTGGCAATGCAATGTTTGTTTCCGTGATCTGCTCCGATGACAATCGGCTGGACATGCTGGCGGTCTGTGCCGCTGAATTGATTGCCGTTGACCAGAGTCCCCCGACGGCGATCAGCGGAGTCAGCGCTACTGCCATTGCTGGTGGAATGTACCTTGAATGGTCGCCCAACCTCAATCCGGACCTGGCAGGATACAGGCTGCTTTACTCTGAGGTCAGCTTCGAGGATGCTGAAGATCCCAATGTGCAGATCATGCCCAGCCTGGCGGGAACAACAAGCTACATTGTCAGGCATTCTTCTCCGGAACTGTATGTACGTGTGCAGGCAGTTGACAGGACTGGCAACCTCGGTCCCCTGAGCGAACAGGTAATGGTACAGCCCCTCCCTGACGAGCCGACGCAGTTGCTGCTGAATGTCGATGCCCCCAGCGGAAAGTCCGGAACGGTCTTCACACTCCAGACTGGCGGTGCTGCAGAAATTCTGCTGGATCTTGACTACGACGGATTCTTTGACGACGGCAGCTGGGATGGCAATCCAATCAGCATAGATTCATTTGGAAGGACCGGCATCCTGAGGTTTCGGGCACTCGGTGAGAATCCTGGCAATGCCGTTTCCATTGCGGAGGTTTCAGTCTTTGTCGATGGCAACGCCAGTCCAGTAGTCGGGCTCACCGCCAGCGTTTATGCGGGGGACGCCCCACTGCTTGTGGACTTCACCGCAGACGCACATGATAATGAAGACCCGCTGGAAGAACTTACCTTCAAATGGGACCTTGACGGGGATCATGTGTACGAACTGGAGACCGAATCACCTGAAGTCATCAGTGAATTGTATGAGTTCCCTGGTGTTTACTATGTTTCCTGCCGTGTTTTCGATACGGATGGCGCATATGGCTATGACGATTTACCGATACATGTCTACGGTGAAGGACTCGAGGACCAAATGCCGGTTGCAGTTTTGTACACGAATCCCACAAATTTTGGGATTGCCCCTTGCGAGGCAAACTTCAACGGCTCATCAAGCAGTGACCCAAATGGAACCATAGAACTCTACGAGTACGACTTCGAAGGGGATGGCATCTACGACGTGCCCACCACTGAATATGACCTCGTTTTCCATATTTATCAGGATCCAGGAACTTACTATCCCAAGCTTCGAGTCACTGACAACGACGGATGGCAGGCCGTGGAGCAGAGACCTTTGGAGATAGCAGATCTGGAAGGCTGGTCAACCTACAAGGTCTACGATGGTGAGCAGTATGAATTTGATGCAATCAGGCTGGGGATATCCGGCTCAAGTCCGGTGTTTTGCAATATCTGGGAAGATGCACCATTTGTCCGCTTCATAAACAGCCTGGACCCTGGAGGCAGTTCATGGAGCGATCCCGTAGTGGTCAGTACTGTCAGTCAAGCTGCTGGCGTTTCCATCATGGCAGTAAATGGCCTACCCGCCTTCTCCTTCGAACTGGACGGTTTTCTCAATTTCGTGCGTGCTGCTGACAATGCCGGATCCACCTGGTTGACTCCAGTACAGGCAGCTCCAATAATTGGTGCCAGTCACGCTTCAATGGCGATCGTGGATGGCAATCCGGCAATCGCATTCCAGTACGGATATGATATCAACTGTGAGCTGCACTATGTGCGTGCCGCGGACGCGTCTGGTGACAGCTGGAATGATGTCGTCGTCGTTGAGAGTGAGATTCGTCCGGGAGGTGCCCCGCACCTGGCCGTGGTTGCCGGCAATCCCGCCATCTGCCACCATGAGTTCACATCTTCGGACCTGCTGTACGTCCGTGCACTTGACAGCGAGGGAACCACCTGGGGCAACAGCATTGTGGTGGCCTCTGCTGGCGATGTCGGATTGCAGAGCAGCATGGAAATTGTCAATGGAAAGCCAGCTATCAGCTTCTACAAGGCGTACTTTGATCTGATGTATGTACGTGCGCAGGATGAGTTCGGTGCAAGCTGGGGAAGCCCTGTTCTCTTGTCTGAGGATTACACTAAATCCAGGGAGCCGATGAAGCTGATGCTTGTCGATGGGCGTCCTGCTGTTTCATATCCGGACAGGATGCTTGGTGTCATGCAATTCCTTCAGGCCGAGGATATGAACGGCGCCAGCTGGAATGAGCCACTGCCTGTTTCCAATTCTATGGGCTCGCAGATGGTTGTGCTTTCAGACGGCCGTCCGGCATTCTATGAATATTTTGATAATGACATCCTGCTTACAGTCAGGGACTGAATGCTGACCTGCGGCACCAGCCAGGGCTGCAGCTGATTCCAGGTTGCCGGTTGCAGGGTTCAGGTTGCTGTTTACAGCCAAGGCTGGAAAGCAACTGAATCCAGCTTGATTGAGCATGGAAATGCATGTTCGCCGACCGGTCGGAATGGAATAGAATTCGCTCATGCCTGTTGCATCACCGAGCCCCGTGCTGTTCATCCTTTATGTCTCCGACCAGCAGCGCAGTTGCGACTTCTACCGCAAGGCACTTGAGCTTGAGCCTGAGCTGGACGTACCGGGGATGACGGAATTCCGGTTGAATAGCGGTGCGATGCTCGGCCTGATGCCTGAGGCGGGCATCGCGCGGATCATCGGTGACGATCCGGCCCCCGCCAGTGGCAATGGCATTCCGCGTGCCGAACTGTACCTGTCCGTGGATGACCCCGGAGCTGCGATCGGGCGTGCAATCGAGGCCGGCGCTGTGATGCTCAGTGTGTTGCAGCCACGTAACTGGGGCGACATTGCAGGATACGTACGCGACCCTGACGGCCATGTGCTGGCCTTCGCAAGTTGCAGCGTCTCATTGACTCAGTGACTCCATGACTCTCCTACCTGCTGGAAACCAGCGCTCTGACTGTTCTTACTGTTCAACTCCCTCTGCCCCCTGCGAGCTATTTTTACTACACATTTGTATTTTCCACGTTATACTATACACATGTATGGACAAGCGGAAAGAATCATCATGCTGGCGGACATGGACTGCTTCTTCGTTGAGGTGGAGCGCCTGCACCGGCCGGAGCTGCGTGGCCAGGCCGTGATCATCGGCGGGCAGCCGCACCGGCGCGGCGTGGTCTCCGCCTGCAGCTATGAGGCACGGCGCTTCGGGGTGCACAGCGCGATGCCGATGGGCGAGGCCTACCGCCGGCTGGGGCTGGACCCCTCCCATCCGCTGGCCGAGGGGCAGACCATCGAGCGCCGCGGCGTGACGGTCAACTTCCTGCACAGCGGGCTGCATGGCAACTATGGGCTGTACAGCCGCCGCGTGCAGGACGTGGTCTCGTCGCTTGTGCCGGTGTTCCGGCCGAAGAGCGTGGACGAGTTCGAGATGGACATCACCGGCTGCGAGACCATCTTCCGGCGCGACTACGGCGGGATCGTCGAATTCGCCGAGGAGCTGCGCCGCCGGGTGAGAAGCGAGGTCGGCCTGCCGATGTCAATCGGGATCGGCCCCGGGCGGCTCGTCGCCAAGATGGCCAGCCGCCACGCCAAGCCCGACGGGGTGTTCCGTGTGCTGCCGCAGGAGGCCGTGTCCTTCCTCGCCCCGCATGATGTGCAGGACGTGCCGGGGATCGGCCCGGCCACGGCGGGCACACTGCGCGACATGGGGATCAACCGCGTCGGCCAGCTGCTCCAGCAGGACCAGGCGCTGCTGCGCCAGACCTTCGGGATCGGGATGTGGAGCCTCGTCAATACGCTGAAGCACGGCGAGGACCGCGCGGTGCCGCCGCCCAACACCGGCGGCGGGATGAGCGAGCATGGCTCGATGGGGCTGCTGATGCGCGAGGACGGGCATGAGTCGCCGGCGATCGGCTTCGGCCCGGCGCGCGGCAAGCCGAAGAGCATTGGGCATTCGGTGACGCTGGAGCGCGACACGCTGGATACGGCGCTGATCAGGCGCACGCTGTGGCGCCTGACGGAGGATGCCTGCCGGCGGCTGCGGGAGAAGGACCTGGCGGCCGGGCATGTTACTGTCACGATCCGCTACAGCGACTTCCAGACCATCAGCCACGGCGTGATGCTGAATGAACCGACGGACCTCGACCGCGTGGTCTATGAGACGGCGCTGCGACTGTTTGACGAGGCGCGCACGCGCCGCCTGCGCATCCGCCTGCTGGGGGTGCGCCTCGAGAAGCTCAAGCCCGGCCTGAGCCAGCTCAGCCTGTTCGAACCGAAGAGCGTGACGCGTGAGCGCCAACTGACGCATACGCTGGATGCCCTGCGCGAGAAGCACGGCCGCGACGTGGTGCTGCTCGGCCCGGGGGTGAACCAGATCGGCAGCGAGCGCATCAGCACGGATAGCCAGGCCGGCGTGTCAGTGAGCATGAGCCCGCAGCGGAGTGCGGTGTAGGGGCGGGGCACTGGAGGTCATTCCCATGGAATGACAGGTTTGCAAGCCCATGGCTTGCAGCAGGCCAGATGTGAAGGGAATGTGCCAATCCATGGCACTGGCCTCCTGCCAGACCGTGGGTCTGGCCTCCCCCCTCCCCCGGTTACAATCCATCCATGAACATCCCAAACGGCATCTGCATCGCGGCGCTCTGCTGCCTGCTTGGTTGCGGCGGTGGCTCCAGCCCCGATCCCGGCAGCAATGGAAATGGCAACGGTAACGGTAATGGCAATGGAAACCAGCCGCCCGCCGGGACGCAGGTCAGCAACAGCCGCCTGCGCAGTGTGACGGACTGGGTCTACTGGATCCAGGATCCGGATCTCACGGCGCTCGCCGCCGGCGACAGCCAGCTCGTGGTTATTGACTATTCCCAGGACGGCACGCAGGACACGGCCTTCAGCCCAGCGCAGATCAGCGCGCTCCAGGCCGGCGGGCGGCTCGTGGTCTGCTATCTGAGCATCGGCGAGGCCGAGGACTACCGCTTCTACTGGGGCCAGCAGGACGGCAGCACGGGGGCGGACTGGGGCAGTGACCCGCCCGCCTGGCTGGGGCCGACCAACCCGGACTGGGCCGGCAACTACAAGGTGCGCTACTGGGACCCCGGGTGGCAGCAGCTGATCATTGCCAATCCCGGCGGGCATCCCGTGCTGGGGGACGCCCCAAGCTACCTCGACCGGATCATCGATGCCGGCTTCGACGGGGTCTTCCTCGACATCGTGGACGGCTTCGAGTACTGGGGTCCGGCGGAGGACGGCGGCATTGGACAGCGTGCGCAGGCTGCCTCTGACATGGCGGACTTCCTCGCGGCGCTGGCAGCGCATGCCCGCAGCCGGGACGCAGACTTCATCATCTGCCAGCAGAACGGCGAGGCCCTGATCAGCGATGAGCTGGCCCAGCCACTGGACAGCTCACGGCGCCAGGCTGTGCTTTCGGCGGTGGACTGGCTCAGCGTGGAGGACGTGTTCTACCAGGGCGAGCTGGATGCCAACAATCCGCTGGATCCTGACAACTACCGCATCGGCCTGATCGATGCCTACCGCAACGCGGGTGAGTTCGTGAGCATCATCGACTACTTCGATGCCGCTGAACCTGGCTACAGTGCGGCAGCCGAGGCGGACTTCCTGAACCGCAGCAAGGCCCGCGGCTGGCTGCCCTATGCGGGAGTACGGGCGCTTGACCGCCTGGGCAGCGGCGGCTGAGGGGAGGCCCGGAGGTCATTCCCATGGAATGACAGGCCTGCAAGCCCATGGCTTGCACTTTGAAGTGATTCTGTCCGCGTTGCCAATCCATGGGATTGGCCTCCTGTCAGGCCATGGGCCTGACCTCCCGCATACCACGTCATTCAGCGCGACCCGGATGCGCTGATGCGCAGCTGCAGCGCTAGACCGCCGAGTGCTTGCATGAGGCGGCGAATCACACCGGTGCATAGCTCGCGGGCTTGCTGCCCTTGCGGCGGCCGCCCTCGGCATCGTCGGCAACGAGGCGGTCCAGCTCATCGAGGCGCAGGAGCTTCAGCTCCTGGATTGACAATGTGCAGGTGCCGAACTGCTCCTCCACCTTGCCGGTGATCAAAAACGGCCCGGTGTAGCGCGTGAGCGGGGCGTAGCGGGCGTACTTGTCAGCGCGCAGGGTGCATTCGAAGGTGCCGGTCAGGTCCTCCATGCTCATGAACTTCATCGAGTTGCCGGGCCCGATGAATCCTCCCATCGTATGCGAGTCCGTCCCGCGGTTGCGGGACGGTGAGGTACCAGGGACCTGGGACCCGGGACCGGAAGAGGTTTCGGGTTTCGGGTTTCGGGTTTCGGTACCCGTAGCGGCGGCTTCCAGCCGCCGTCCGGCAGTTGCCGGTAGTGAGTTGTCAGTTTCAGCAAATCCATGGGATTGGCCTCCTGTCAGGCCATGGGCCTGACCTCCTACTCCCTCCTGACTCTTGCCAGTTCCCCGTTCCCCGTTCCCTGTTCCATCCCCGCGGCCCACGGCCCAGTCGTCGGTCATGCCGCCGCGCCTGACCAGGCCGAGGTCGGCCGCTGTGTCATTCAGCTCGTAGTCCTCGTCGCCACCGATGCCGCTCACGCTCAGTTCATCCTCGTCGGCGGTGTACTGCTCCGGGTCATCATGGTTGGCAGCCTGCAGCTCGATCATGTCCTGCACCTGCCGGCGGCGCGAGAGGTCGACGCGCTTGGTGGCGATGCACCAGCCGAGCATCCGCACCCAGCGCCCGGCGTAGCGCGGCATCTCGCGGGCGTCGACAAGCCCGCTGACGAGGTTGGCATACAGGCTCAGGGGGTGGCGGCGCACCAGCATGCCGTAATGCTTCAGCTCGAGCGCGCAGAGCTTCAGCTCGTCGTAGTCATCGAGCCGTCCGGCCATGCGGCGGCGGAACTCCTCAAGGCGAGCCGTCTCGTCGAATGGCAACTGGGAGGTTACTGGTTGCTGGTTGCTGGTTGCTGGTACTCCGGCAGCCGGCCCGTTTGACATCCCCACCCGTGGATCTCCTTCGTCGATCCCCTCCCGGGATGTCCGGCTGCCAGGATAGGGATCAGAGATGCGGGATGCGGGATGAGCATTCCTGACACGCTCATTGCTCATTGCTCCCTGCTCATTGCCGGAGGAGTAATTGTCAGCTTCAGGGCTGACCTCCGTTCCATGGTCCCCGATCCCCGGTCCCCGGTCCCTGACCCGTCGCTTCGGCGTCGAATGCCGCAGTCCCGCTTTCCTCTCCTGCTGGGCCAGCCAGAGCAGCTCCGGGCGGCTCATGCCGAGGCTGTCCAGCGCCCCGGCCAGAACCAGCAGGTCGAGCTCCGACTCCGAGGGCCCGCAGCGGCGGATGAAGTCCGGCAGGCTGCGGAAGGGGCCATGCCCGCGGGCGGAAACGATGCGCTCGGTGATGGCAATCGGCAGGCCCTTGATGACTACGAGGGGCAGACGGATTGAGGAGCTTGGAGGTTGGAGTGTGGAGGTTGGAGCAGATGAGGGACCAGGGACCCGGGACCCGGGACCAGAAGAGATTGGAGCTTGGAGGTTTGAGGTTGCAGTAGCGGCGGCTTCCAGCCGCCGGCTGGAGGGATGAGCAGTCCCGCCACGCTCCTTGCTCATTGCTGCCTGCTCATTGCTCTGTGTCCTCTGTGCCTCTGTGGTTGACAATATGTGTTGTGCGGCTTGCACCGCACCTCCATCCTGGTCCCCGGTCCCCGATCCCTGATCCCTGTTGTCAGCCTCACGGCTGGGCTCCGCTGCCAATCCATGGGATTGGCCTCCTGTCAGGCCACGGGCCTGACCTCCTTCTCCCATCCCACATCCCCCATCCCGCATCCCGCATTCCGCACTGTAGTTCAGCCCCGAATGGTTGACATCCGGTGGCAGGATCGACAGGCCGAGTCGCTCGCATTCACTGATGTAGGCCCGCGCGCCGTAGAAGCCGCCGCCGTTGTCAAGCACCGCCGCCATGAACTGCGCCGGGTAGTGCGCCTTCAGCCAGGCCACCTGGTAGCTCAGCGTGGCGAAGCTCGCCGAATGCGCCTTGCAGAAGCTGTAGCCGCTGAAGCTCGCCAGCTGCCGCCAGATCTCCAGCGCACTCGCCGTATCCATCCCGCGCGCCTCGCAGCCGCTGACGAACTTCTCGCCCAGCGCCAGCATGCCGTCATGACGGTGCGGCTTGCTCATCACGCGGCGCATCAGGTCGGCATCGCTGCGTGACAACCCGGCCAGCTCATGCGCCACGCGGATCACATCCTCCTGGTAGATCATCACCCCATGCGTCTCCGGCAGCAGCTCCAGCATGCGCGGATGCGTGCGCAGCTCATGACGCGCCCCGTTCACACGGCGGATGTACTCCTGCATCATCCCGCTCTCCGCCACGCCAGGGCGGATCACGCTGGATGCCGCCGTCAGGCCGAGGAAGTCGCGCACGCCCAGCCGCTTCAGCAGCTGGCGCATGGCCGGGCTTTCGATGTAGAAGCAGCCCATCGTTTCGCCATGCCTGACGAGCGCGTTCGTGGCCGGGTCCTGCGAGACCTGCTCGTGGTCCGTCAGGTCCGGCTTCAGGCCCTGTTCCCTGAGCGTTGCCAGGGTGTCCTCCAGCACGCCGAGGCTGCGGTTGCCCAAGAGGTCGATCTTGATCAGCCCGACGGCCTCCACCGGGTGCATGTCGTACTGCGTGACGACGAAGCCCTTGGCGGCGCGCTGCAGACCGGTGAAGTAGTCCACATGGTTCGGCGCGATCACGATCCCGCCGCAGTGGATGCCGAGGTGCCGTGGCCGTCCGGCGAGCCGCGTTGCCAGCGGCAGCACGTGGCAGTATGGTTCGCTGTGCAGGTCCACGCCGCGCATCTCCGGGAAGTCGCGCACCACGCTGTCCAGCCCCGAGGCGCGGATGTTCGGCAGGAAGCGGCTGATGGTGCTGATCTCGCGGTCGCCGAGGCCATAGACCTTGGCAACCTCGCGCAGGGCCGAGCGTGCGCGGAAGGTCACGTGCGTGCTGATCATGGCGACACGCTCATGGCCCCAGCGGTCGTAGACGTACTGCACGATCTCATCGCGCCGCCGCCAGTTGAAGTCGATGTCGATGTCCGGCGGGCTCTTGCGCGCCGGGTTGAGGAAGCGCTCGAAGTACATGTCGTAGCGGATCGGATCCACCGGTGTGAGGCCCAAAAGCCAGCTCACGAGCGAGTTGGCGGCCGAACCGCGCCCGAGGCAGGGGATGCGGCGGCGGCGGGACTCGCGCACGATGTCGTACACAGCGAGGAAGTAGCTGGTGTAGCCCAGCCGGTCGATCGCACCGAGCTCCATCTCGAGGCGCGCGAGGTACTCCTCCGTGGGGTGGCCGAACTTCAGGTCCAGGCTGCGGCGGCACAGGCCATGCAGCGCACGCGCCGGGTCGCCACCGCCGGGCAGTTCGTAATGCGGGAACAGCCACTTGCCGTACTCGAACTCCACGTTCGTGGCCATTGCCAGCTTGCGGGCGTTGTCAAGCGCCTGCGGGCAGTCGTAGTAGTAGCCGCCCAGTTCCGTCGGTGCGCCGAGGTAGTGCCAGTTGCGGCGCACGCCGCGCGCAGTGTCCATCCCGCTGTTCTGCCCGATCGCGCGCAGCACGTGGTGCACCGGCTGGTCCTGCGGTCGCAGGAAGTGCACGTCGGTGCAGGCCACCGGGTGCAGCTTCAGCTCGCGGGCCAGCTTGAGCTGGCGGATCTGGCGCGCGCGCAGCTGCTCGCCGTAGTCCGGGGAGCAGCGCATGAACACGCGGTTGGGGCCAAGGCGCTTGAGCAGGATGCGCAGCAGCTCGTCGCGGTCACTGATGATCCAGCAGTGCTCGGTGTTGCCAAGCAGGGCGCGGGCCAGGTTGAACTGCGGGTCAAGCTGCCTGAGCGTGGCCAGCCGGCACAGCTCGCCGTAGCCGTCACGGTCGCGCGCGAT
Organism: Planctomycetales bacterium; assembly: GCA_022646745.1. Lineage (GTDB taxonomy): Bacteria > 4484-113 > 4484-113 > 4484-113 > JAFGCY01 > JAHEFU01. The sequence continues at coordinate 3,629,630 of CP060262.1, forward strand.
CACCAGTGCGGCGGAGGCAGTCGGATCGGCGATGCCGGCCTCCAGCGAACGCCGCCCGGCCTGGGCCTTCAGTTCCTGCGGGTCGGTGAGGCTGATGCCGAGGACGGGGTGGATGCCGCACTTCAGGGCTGCGCGGTGGAAATGCAGCAGGCCATAGCAGCCGTCGGTATCGGCGATGCCGAAGGCCTCGAAGCCCAGCTCCGCCGCCTGCACGCAGAGATCCTCGGGGGCGCTGACCCCGTCATGGAAGCTGTACCAGCTGTGCGCGTCGAGATGCACGGCTCAGCCCCGCCTTGCCCCGGGGGCCGGCCCCTCCGCCGTCCTCTTATACACATGTGTAGTATAACAGAAAGACTATACGTGTGTTTATTGCGTAGGGCAGCACCTCTGCGTGCTGCCAAAGAATGGCAGGGCGTGGAAGCCCTGCCCTACATTATTCATTTCACCGCCGGCAATACCCCGAGCCTCCCCGCTCCCCTACCAGTAATGCTTCGGCGGGACCGACAGGTGCATCTCATGCTCGACAGCCGGAGTGGTGTCCGGATGCGGCTGGAAACGCGCCTGGAAGAAGCGCAGGATGTCCGGCTCCCAGGTCATCTCCAGGCCGTGGATCGAATGCCGGCGTTCATAGACCTCAATGATGCCTTCGGCGGTGTACTCCAGGTGGCTCTCCGTATAGACACGGCGCGGAATCGCGAGGCGCACCAGCTCCAGCTTCGGCCGCCGGTTGCGCCCGGTCTGCGGGTCACGCCCGGAGGAGACATTGCCACGCTCCATCGTGCGCACTCCGCACTGCAGGTAGATCTGCGCCGCCAGCATCTGCGCCGGGTAGTGGTCCTGGTCGACATGCGGCAGGAAGGCCCGCGCATCGAGGAACACACCGTGCCCGCCGCAGGGATTGACCAGCGGCACACCGGCCCGGCTGAGCATGCCGTGCAGCAGCTCAAGCTGGCTGTGGCGGCAGGACAGGTAGTCGTCGTCGCAGACCTCGTGCAGGCCGACGGCCAGGCTTTCCATGTCGCGGCCACTCATGCCGCCGTAGGTATGCAGGCCCTCGTAGACAACTACCTGGCTGCGGCACCTGGCAAACAGTTCCTCCTCCCATGGCTGGAAGGCAAGGAAGCCGCCCATGTTGACGAGGCCGTCCTTCTTGGAGCTCATCCAGGCCCCGTCGGAGTTGGCACAGATCTCGCGGATGATGTCGCGGATGCTCCACCCGGCGTAGCCATCCTCGTTATGCTTGATGAACCAGGCATTCTCGGCGATGCGGGTCACGTCGAGGAACACGCGTATGTCATGCCCGTTGCAGTAGGCCCGCAGTTCACGCAGGTTGTGCATGCTGAAGGGCTGGCCACCGGCCATGTTGACATCCGGCGCGATGCTGACGGCGCGCACATGCTCGCTGCCATACTGCTGCACCAGCAGGTCAAGCTTCCTCAGGTCGACATTGCCCTTCCAGCGGAAATCGGACGAGGTGTCATGCGCCTCGTCACAGATGATGTCGCGGAACTCACCGCCGGCCAGCTCGAGGTGAGCGCGGGTGGTGGTGAAGTACATGTTCATCGGGATGATGTCACCGGGCTGCACGAAGTTCTGGAAGAACAGGTGCTCGGCACCGCGGCCCTGGTGGGTCGGGATCACGAGCTCGTAGCCCATCACGTCGCGCACGGATTCGGCCATGCGGTCGAAGCTGCGGCTGCCGGCATATGCCTCGTCGCCGGTCATCAGGGCACCTCACTGGCGGTCACTCATCGCGGAGGTTCCGCTGTCCGTCAGCAGGTCTATGAATACGTCATCTGAATGCAGCAGGAAGGTGTTGTATCCGGCCTGGTCCAGACAGGTCTGGCGGTGTCCGCGCGTTGTCATGCGCAGTGGTTCTACCATCTTGATCCGGTACGGTTCCGGGATGCAGCGTGGCATGATGGCACCTCAAATTACCAATTACTGATATCACCTATATGATATCACCGTTTTGCAATCAGGCACCTACATGAGAATTGTGTAATTCCCCTAAAACGGGCAAACAGCTTAATGTTTGCGCGTATGCAGCAGGTTCGGCTTGCCCTCGCTGGCCAGCCTCTCCTGGATTTCCCAGTAACTCTTGCGGCTGGAGCTGTAGAAGCTGATCCCGTAAAGGCTGTTATATGGCACACGGGCCCACTCACGGTTCTCGGCATAGATCACCGGATCGTTGAACTCCAGTTCCAGCCCTTCCCCACCCATCAGGTACATGTTGAATGACTGCAGGCCGATCCGCAGGTCCTCAAAGGATGTGTACTCCGGCGGGCAGATCTCAAAGAAGATGTCACCAGGTCCGAGTTGTGTGATGTCCGTACTGACAACCAGCGGTTGCCACTCATTCAGCGGGTTGAGTGGCCAGCTGTCAATCAGCCCTGGTTCCACAAGCAGGCTCAGGTCCTCATTGGTCCGGCCGATTTCCTCATCAAAGCCGCCGTTGACCCGTGCTTTGGCAAGGTAGACCAGCAGCAGCATGGAGTCAAGGTAGGCCTTCAGCTCCTCGTCGCCATAATCGCCGGCCCGCATGCGGTGGCCAAGCCCAGCCACTGTGGCGTTAAGGTCTGCAAGCTGCTGCACCTCACGTGCTTCGGCTTCCTCAGAACTGATCGAAGAACCGCAGGCATCCTCATCCTGTTGGGCAAGGGCAATGGACAGGCTGCAGGCAATGACCGCAAAAGATACGATGAGCAGGCGAACCAGCATGAGCAACTCCTCTGCGATGGCTGAACCGAGCGCCACCGGCAATGGGAAATGCTAACCCGGCAGCAGCCCCAAGGTCAAGTGCCAGAAGCCTTGGAATAGCCTGCGGCTGAAGCGGCAGCCACTATTCGACCCAGCTCTTCCAGTAGTGCTTGTCCTCGATATCCAGGGCTGGCTTGGCAACCTTGAGCGGGCGGAATGTGTCAATCATCACCGCCTTCTCGTCCGTGTACTCCTTGCCGATGCTGCCCTCATAGCGTCCGGGGTGCGGGCCGTGCGGGATGCCGTCCGGGTGCAGGGTCATGCTGCCCCACTCGATGCCCTTGCGGCTCATGAAGTCGGCGGAGAAGTAGTACAGCACCTCATCACTCATCACGTTTGAGTGGTAGTACGGTGCCGGGATCGCCTCCGGATGGAAGTCAAAGGGCCGCGGCGCGAAGTTGCAGACCACGAAGGCATCGCCCTGCAGGATCTGGTGGATCGGGGGCGGCTGGTGGATAGTGCCGGTGATCGGCTCGAAGTCATTGAAGTTGAACTTCCAGGGGAAGAAGATCCCGTCCCAGCCCACGACGTCAATCGGATGGTGGTCAAGGATGAAGCGGTTCATGCCGCCGCGCTGGCGCACGCGCAGCTCGAATTCACCCTTCTCATCACGCGGGTTGAGCTTCTCCGGACCGTGGATGTCACGCTCGGAGAAGGGCGCGCCCTCGATCAGCTGGCCGTATTCATTGCGGTAGCGCTTCGGGGTGCGCAGGTAGCTGTTGCTCTCAAGGATCAGCAGTTCGTTCTCCTTTGTGGAGAACTGCCAGCGGTGGATGATGCCCTGCGGGATGATCAGCTGGTCGTCCTGGCCGAAGCTTAAATCGCCCATCTGGGTCTCCAGCACGCCCTCACCCTTGGCAACGAAGACGTACTCATCCTGGCTGCCGTTGCGGTACCAGTAGTCATCGTTGACATTCGGCTTGCTGTAGCAGATCGCGCAGTCATTGTTGAAGAAGATCGGCACGCGGTCCATCACCGGGCTGCCGGCGGCATGCAGCTGGGCCGTCATCACATGCCGCATGCGCAGCATCGGATGGTCCTCCTCCTCGTAGACCCAGTTGCGCAGGTGTTCGGTGCGCAGCACGGCCGTCGGGGGGTGGATGTGGTAGAGCAGCGAGGCCGGGCCGGTGAAGCCGTAGTTGCCAATCAGGTGCTCCTGGTAAATGCCACCCTCAGCCTTGTGGTGCTGGATGTGGCGCTTCTTCGGAATGCTTCCCATTCTGTGATAGAAAGGCATGTCTCTCCTCGCTATTGTGCTGTTGTCAGTTTGTCAGTGTCAGCCTGCGCTGGCAGCGGCTCCGGCGACCTTGTTGCTGATCTTGCCGAGGCCCTCGATCTCGAGATCGACGACGTCGCCACTCTTGATCCAGCCACCGGTGTTCTCCGGGCCAAGCTCCAGGATGCAGCCGGTGCCGACGGTACCGCTGCCGATCAGTTCGCCGGGATAGAGCGTCACGCCATTGGAGGCGCGCTCGATCATCTCGCCGAAGCTGAAGTGGATGCTGTTCCAGTTGCCACGGCTGATCTCCCTGCCGTTGACATGGCAGGTCATCTGCAGGTCGAAGCCCTTGCCGCTGCGCTTTGCCTCCAGCTCATCCGGAGTGACAAGCACCGGGCCCAGCGTGGTGGCGAAGTCCTTGCCCTTGGCCGGACCGAGGTTCATCACCATCTCCGCCTTCTGAGCGTCGCGCAGGGACCAGTCGTTGATCACGGTGTAGCCGAGGATGTACTGCTCGGCATCCTCCGCCTTGACGTTGCGGCACTCCCTGCCGATCACCGCCCCGACCTCCAGTTCGAAGTCCAGCCACTCACCGGCGGAGGGGAACTGCAGGTCCTCACCGTCCAGCAGCAGGCTGTGCGAGTTGCTGAAATAGAACACGGCGATCTTGTACCAGTCAGGGATCATGTCAACGCCGCGCCTGGCGCGGGCGGCCTTCACATGCTGCTCGAAGGCGTAGAAGTCGCGGAAGCTGCGGATCGGCAGGCGGCCGTCCGGGGTCTCGACGGCGACCACGCCGCCTTCATTCGGGTTGATGCGTACGAAGTTGTATCTCATATCAGAGGTTGCCCCTTCTCTCCTGCTCCTGCTCGATGGCCTCGAACAGCGCCTTGAAGTTACCCTTGCCAAAACCACGGCTGCCGCGGCGCTGGATGATCTCGAAGAACAGCGTCGGGCGGTCCTCCACCGGCTTCGTGAACAGCTGCAGCAGGTAGCCCTCGTCGTCACGGTCGATCAGCACGCGCAGTTCCTTCAGCACGTCCATTGGCTCCTTGATCTCCCCGATGCGCTCCGCGATGCCGTCGTAGTAGCTGCGGGGCACGTTGAGGAACTCCACGCCATTCTCGTAGAGCTTGGTCAGGGTCTCGATGATGTCGTCCGTCAGCAGGGCCACGTGCTGGGCACCGGCCCCCTCATAGAAGTCGATGTACTCCTCGATCTGGCTCTTCTTCTTGCCCTCGGCGGGCTCATTGATCGGGAACTTGATTGCGTATGTATTGTTGCTCATCACGATGGACATCAGCGCGCTGTACTCAGTGGAAATGTCCTCGTCGTCAAAGGTGATGTAGCGGTGGAAGCCGAACACGTTCTCGTAGAACGCGGCCCACTCATTCATGCGGCCCAGCTCAACGTTGCCAACGATGTGGTCGATGCGCAGGATGCCCGCGTCTCGCCCGGGGGCCTCGTTGACGGTGAATCCCGGCAGGAATGGCCCCTTGTAGTCGACGTGCTGGATCAGGCTGTGCACGGTGTCACCGTAGGTGCCGACAACAGCCCAGCGCACTGTGCCGTGCTCATCGGTCACGTCATGCGGCTCGACGATGCCCTTCGCTCCCTGGCTCGTGGCATAGGCGTAGGCCTTGTCGCAGTCGTCAACCTCGAAGGCGATGTCCTGCACACCGTCGCCATGCTTTGATAGGTGCTCGTTGATGCGGTGCCGTGAATTCAGAGGCGTCGTCAGCAGGAACACCGCATTGCCCTGGCGCAGGGCGTAGGATGTTGCCTCGCGGTTCTTCGTCTCGAGCCCGCTGTAGGCGAAGCGGCTGAAGCCGAAAGCGTTGCGGTAGTAGTAGTCAGCCTGCTTGGCGTTGCCCACCCAGAACTCGACGTGGTGCACCTGTTTCAGGCCGCAGGGGTTCTCGGTGCGTACCCTGTTCTCGCTAGTCACACTCATGTAATGCCTCCCGTGACCGATGGGTCCTTGCATTTGACATGGAAAAGGTCACCCGCCCGGCATGAATGCCAAACGGATGACCTTAATTCTAGTACGCGATTATCAGGCCTGGGCCTTGGCGGCGATCTCGTTGCGCTGCTTCATCAGGCCGTCCCAGAACACCTGGGTGCCATCCAGCATTTCCATGCCGGCGCGGATGAACTCCTCCTGGTTGAACTCAGGCTCCTCGAACATCTCATGAAGCTCGTCCCAGACGTGCTCCTTGTGCTGCTCCTCGATCTTGTCATGCCAGGTGAAGAAGGCCAGCGGGATCTCGGGGCACTTGTTGGCCTTGAAGTTCTCGAGGCCGGCGATCAGGTCCTTCCAGAAGCCGGCAGCGGCCCAGTTCTCGATGGCGAAGCTGGAACCCTGGGCGGCGTTGTAGTCATCAGCACCGAACAGGCGGAACAGCTCGTCACAGAAGTGCAGGGTCTCCTTGGTGCCGTGCTTGCGCTTGCCCATGTCGTCGAAGGTCAGGCCGACGGGGGCGCCGAACTTCAGCAGCCACTCGAAGTGCGCGGCCTGGAAGCGGAAGGTACCACCCTGGACGGAGCCCTCGGTGCTGACCACGGCCGGGTCACCATCGCGGTCCTTGTCGGCATCGCTCATTTCGGCGGCGGGCGCGGCAGCCTTCTTGTTGTTGTAGATCACGCCCAGCTCGTTCATGAGGATTTCCTTGGTCTCACGGGCGCTCTCGAGGTTGCCGGCGTTGATCACGCGGTTGAGGCAGGCCAGCAGGAACAGGTTGCTGAACACGCTGAACTGCACGGCGAATGCCGCCACTTCCTCCTTGGTCAGGTCGGCGTCACGGAACCACTGGCAGTACTTGTTGTCAACGACAACGGGGTGCTGCATAAAGGTGTTCTCGATCTTCTCCTTGAACTGGTCAAAGGTCAGTTTCTCGGCCATTCTGGTCTCTCCCTGGTTTGTATTGGTGTTCGGGCCGCGCACGGGGGCAGCCCCTGCATAGTATGTACCTAGTATATACGAAATGCTTTTGCAAAATGTTCGAGAAAGTGTCTCAATTGACCCGTTTCACACGCAATCTTTCTTATTAAGATTAAGCGCAAGCCCTGATGCGGGCTGAGACAAACGCGTGAAACAGGACCGGTTGCCAGTTTAGGTTCAGCCGCCCTGCTCCGCCTTCAGTTCCCCGATTGCCATCACGATCAGGTCCGTCATCACCGGCTCACCTCCTGCTTCACGGACGGAAGAGGCGACCTGCGCGCGGTGGTACTGACCGTGCAGCATGCTATGGGTCAGGATGTCGCCAAGGCGCACTGAGATGTGCATCCCCTTCGGGTTGACATAGCTGATCACCCGCGGCATGTCGTCTTCCGTCAGGCTATCGAGGTAAGCCGGCACAGCTAAATTCATCTCCGCCAGCAGGTCCTCCACCTCATTCCAGGAGAGGTCCGGCCAGGAATCCAGCTTGCCATCCGGCGTATCGTGGATCCGCCCAAGCCACATCTTCTTCGAGGTGAGGATGTGTGCCATCAGCTTGCGGCAGCGCTCGCTCTCCTCCGGCAGTGCGCGGGACATGTCGATCGCGCGGCGGTTGGCCCACAAGTCGTGGTGCAGCAGTCGCTTGAGCATTGGCAGCATTGACATGCGGCGATTATAGCGGAGTACGGATCAGCCGCCGACGGCCCAGCCGTACTGGTAGGGCCAGGCCGGCTGCGCCTGCAGCTCTCGTGCCGCCTTGATCGCCCAGTATGGTTCGCGCAGCAGCTCACGGGCCAGGAGCACCATGTCCGCCCTGCCGCTGGCAATGATGTCCTCGGCCTGCTGCGCTTCGGTGATCATGCCGACCGCCATCGTAGGGATCCCAGCTTCGCTGCGAACGCGTTCTGCAATGTGCACCTGGTAGCCGGGGCCGACCGGGATGTCCGCCTTAGGGATGTTGCCACCGCTGCTGCAGTCAATGATGTCAACGCCAAGCTGCTTCAGCTCACGGGCATAGGCCACACTGTCATCGACTGTCCAGCCATCAGGATGCCAATCCGTGCCGCTGATCCGCACCGCCAGCGGCAGCTCATCCGGCCATACAGCACGCACCGCCTCCACCACTTCCAGCGGGAAGCGCATGCGGTTTTCGCGACTGCCGCCGTATTCATCAGAGCGGAGATTTGACAGCGGGGAAAGGAAGCTGTGCAGCAGGTAGCCATGGGCGTTGTGCACTTCCAGCAGCTTGAACCCCGCTCGTTGCGCGCGCAAGGCGGCATCGACCCACTTCTGCTTCAGTGTTGCCAGTTCAGAGACAGTCAGCTCATGCGGGATACGCCAGCCGGCATCAAACGGTACTGCACTTGGCGCGACGGCCTGCCAGGCATCAGCTTCATCAACGATGCCGCGACCATCCGACGGGCGCTTCGTTCCGGCCTTGCGTCCGGCATGCGCGATCTGGATGGAGGGCACGGCCCCCTGGGATTCGATGAATGCCGCAACCAGGGTCCAGGCCGCGGCCTGCTCGTCATTCCAGATGCCGGCATCCTGTGGGCTGATCCTTCCTTCAGGCTCGACCGCGGAAGCCTCCGCAATAATCAGCGAACAGCCTCCGGCAGCACGCGAACCGAGATGGGACAAATGCCAGGCATTGGGCATGCCGTCCATTCCATCGCAGGAGTACATACACATCGGGCTCATGCCGATGCGGTTTCGCAGGGTGACTGAGCGCAGCTCAAGCGGTTCAAACAGTTGAGGCATGAAGCCTATATATCACGAGGCTCAGTACATCCTTTCATCGGGAGCCGTATTGAAGTAGATCACGTAGCCATCGGTGTCCTTGAGTTCCGTACCCCAGCTGTCGTCACTTTCATGCCTGGCATCGTAGTTCAGCTCCAGCCCGGCTGACTTCAGGCGATCCGCAATCGCCTGTACATCGCCACCCCTGAAGTTGATGATCTGCTTCGGCCAGCTGCCCTGGTGGTCCGTGGACATCAGAGCGATCTTGCACCAGCCGTCAGAAAGCACCACGAATCCGTACTGGCGCATATCCAGGCTGAGGGGCATCCCGAGCTGCACCCACCAGTCTATGCAGTCCATCAGGTTGTCAACGAAACAGCAGACGGACATTACGCCGAGCAGCGGCTGGCCCTCCCCCAGGCTGCCGTCGGAGTCGCCGACTGCCAGCCGGTTCCCGGCTGTGAAGCGCTCCAGTTCGTCAGGTGCAGTGTCCATGAACAGGCGATTGCCGGCCGGGTCATCCAGCATGAAGCTGCCGCTGCCCTGTCCGTTGGTCTTCGGTTCCGTGTGGAATGCAAAACCCAGTTCCCTGACCCTGGCTGCCAGCTCATCAATGTTGGCACCACGGAAGTTGAGGGTCGTAGCTCCTTCCTCCCCATGGCCGCTGTAAAGGGCGAGCTCCGTGCCTGCATTGTGCATGATGGCCCAGCCCTGGGAGCGGTCGCCGTCAACCTGTACGAACCCGATCTTCTCATAGAAGTCGCAGGACTTCTCGATGTCAGCAACGTTGAGGCAGTAGTGCAGCCAGCCAAGTGGTTTCAGCTCATTTCCCATTGTCAACTCCTGTTCCTGTAGTTAATGCCGGCCCGTTCAATGTCAAGGATCTGTCCCACTTTCAACAGCTGGTTATCAATTCTGCAACTCCGCCAGATCCCTGTACAACTCAAGTGCCTCAGGGTTGGCAAGTGCATCGGCATTCTTCACGGGGCGGCCATGCACGATGTTGCGCACGGCGAGCTCGGTGATCTTGCCAGAGATGGTGCGCGGGATGTCCGCCACCTCGATGATCTTCTTCGGGACGTGGTAGGGGCTGGCGTTGGCACGGATCGTCTTCCTGATGCGGTCCATCAGCTCCTCTGTGAGCTGCTGCCCCGGCTGCATGCGCACGAACAGCACGATGCGCACATCATTGTCCCAGTCCTGGCCGATGACAAGCGCTTCCATGATCTCCGGGAAGCCCTCCACCTGCCGGTAGATCTCCGCTGTGCCGATGCGCACCCCGCCGGGGTTGAGCGTGGCGTCGCTGCGGCCATGGATCACCATCCCGCCTGTCTCAGTCAGTTCCACCCAGTCACCGTGCCGCCAGACATTGTCATATTCAGCGAAGTAGGCAGCGTGGTACTTGCTGCGGTCCGGGTCATTCCAGAAGCTGACCGGCATGCTCGGGAAGGGCGCGGTACATACCAGCTCGCCCGGCTCACCAACCGGCAGGCTGTTGCCATCGGAGTCGAACACCTCGACCCGCATCCCCAGCCCGCGTGTCTGCAGCTCACCGCGGTAGACGGGAGCAATCGGATTGCCAAGCGCGAAGCAGGAGATGATGTCCGTCCCGCCAGAGATGCTCGCAAGGCAGAGCTCCTGCTTGATGTCCCGGTAGACATAGTCGAAGCTTTCCGGAGCCAGCGGTGAGCCGGTTGACAGGATGGCCCGCAAGGATGACAGATCGTGCTGCTCTCTCGGCTTGTAGCCTTCCTTCTCCAGCAGGGCGATGTACTTGGCACTGGTGCCGAACACGTTCAGCCTCTCCTGTTCCGCCATCCGCCACAGGTGTGCGGCATCCGGCGCAAACGGGTTGCCATCGAACAGCACGACGGTCGCTCCGACTGCCAGTGCACTGACCAGCCAGTTCCACATCATCCAGCCGCAGGTCGTGAAGTAGAACACGCGGTCGCCACGCTTCACGTCTGTGTGCAGCATGTGCTCCTTCAGGTGCTGGATCAGCGTGCCGCCTGCGCCGTGCACCATGCACTTCGGCAGGCCTGTCGTGCCGCTGCTGTACATGATGTAGAGCGGGTGGTCGAAGGGCAGCTGGGCGAACTTCATCTCCCCTCCCCCGCCGGCCTCCGCCACGAAGTCTGCGTAGAGCAGCGTTCCAGGCATGCCGCTGATGTCGGGCTGCTCCTCCATGTAGGGCACCACCACGATGCGCTCCAGGTTCAGTTCACTGGCAAAGTTCTTCACGCGCCCGAGGCAGCCATGCCGCCTGCCCTTGAACAGGTAGGCATCCGCCGTGAAGAGCACGCGCGGCTCGATCTGGCCGAAGCGGTCGATCACGCCCTTCTCACCGAAGTCCGGCGAACAGGAACTCCAGATCGCACCCAGCGAAGCCGTTGCCAGCATGCAGATGATGGTCTGCGGCATGTTGGGCATGAAGCCGGCCACACGGTCCCCGGCCTTGACGCCCTGGCCGATGAGTGCCATCTGCAGGATGGCAACCTCCTGGTAAAGCTGGTCGAATGTCAGCGACTGGCAGCGACCATCCTCATTCCAGAAGACAATGGCCTCCCCTTCCCCCCGATGCCGGAGCAGATTTTCCGCGAAGTTCAGTTTCGCTCCCTCAAACCAGCCGGGCAGTCCCTCATGCGGTGGGCGTACCAGCTCACCGCCCTGCAGGATCGTTTCCGGCTGCGCGCTGGCTACAATCCCGCTGAATTCCCAGAATTCCTTCCAGAAAACGGCGGGATGCCCGATGGACCAGTCGTAGAGGTGCATGTAGTCAACAATGTTTTCCACCCCTCTGCGCTGCAGGTGTTCCATGAATGCATTCATGTTGCTGGCAGCCACCTGTCGCGGATCGGGCCTGTACATTTCGCTGGACATATGACTATTCTAGCGAGCAGGAGCGTAACCCTAAACCCGTGCTACGCACTGCCGATATTGAAATTGGGTTACAAATGAGAGCAGTCAGGTAAATTGCCGATTAGATCGATGGTCGGCAAACCGGGCAAGTGCTAGCGTTTGTCTTGTACAGGTTCAAAAATGAGCCTTCAGGGATTTTGTATGAGTGCTATCAGGGATGTCATGCAGGTCAAGGCGAACCATATCCCGGCCGGGATAGGTGCCTGCTACGTGCGTTACAGGCTGCCCGCTGAAATAGACCCTTTCCTGCCTGGACTGTTCAACGATGCCGTCACAGTCTTCAGCCCGATGCAGGAATGCCAGGGAGATTGCATCTGCCTGATAGAAGCATGCAGCCCGGGCCGCTACTCCGCCTGCTCCTTCCAGGGCAGCGTGGAGCTGGAGGTCTATTTCGAAGCCGGGAGCACGAGTCTGCCTGAGCTGATCAGTGGTTTCGATGCCCGAATCGAGTCCGTTGGGCTGGGCAGCGTAGAACACAGCAGGCGGATCGAAACCGTTACTGCGGACTGACGGGAAGTCCAGCCCCAGGCTGGCAGCGGCTAGAATGAGCGCATGTCCCCAGCCCCGCAGCAATCCGGCACAGGCCCAGAGCTAAGCACACGCGCAAGCGTGATGCCTCGCAGCAGCATCCGCCGCCTTTTCACCTCCGCCTTTGCGCTGAGCAGTGAAGGGGTGAAGGTGTATGGCCTGCACATCGGGGACCCTGACTTCGACATGCCGCAGCGCATTGCCGACGGAGTCAGTGACGCAATTGCCGCAGGCCATACTCACTATTCACCGATGGCCGGAATTCCGGCCCTGCGTGATGCGATTGTCAGTCACCGTCAGAGGCGGATGGGAATTGAAATCCCGCGAAACCGGGTGATCGTCAGCCAGGGAGCCACACAGGCGCTGAACAGCAGCCTGCAGCTCTGTGTTGACAGCGGCCAGCGCGTGCTTTTCCCGATGATCTACTTCCCGAACTACATCCAGCAGAGCACACTGGCTGGTGTCGAAGTTGACCCCTACGAGCTGGATGAGAGCTTCCAGCCGGTGCTGGAAAAGCTGGAACAGCAGGTCACGCCCGACACGCGGGCGATGCTGATAAACACCCCGAGCAATCCGACCGGTGTGCTGTTTCCTCCAGAGACTGTCAGGGCCTTGTATGACTTTGCCCGTCGCCATAATCTCTGGGTCATTTCGGACGAGGCCTACAGTGACTTCGTCTACCGAGGGGAGTACCTCTCACCGTTGAGCATCGACTGGGAGTACCCGGAGGAAGAGCGCCGCGTGATCGCGGTTTACAGCTTCTCCAAGAGCTATGCAGCCACCGGCCTGCGCATGGGATACATGTTGGCACCGAATGACAGTGCAGCCTTCAGGCTGGAGCTGATGAATGAACCATTGACCGGTTCTCTGACAACCCCCCTCCAGTATGCGATGGTACGTGCGCTGGAAGTTGACGATACGGCTGAACGACGTGACGCACTGCTGGAGCGCTGGCAACTGGCAGGCGAACTGCTTGCTGGATGCGGGCTGAAGTTCGCCAGTCCGGATGGCGGGCTGTTCTACTTCATTGACATTTCCCCGACCGGGATGGATGGCGACACCTTCGCTGACAGGCTGCTGGCTGAGGAGCATGTTGCAGTAGTGCCCGGCAGTGGCTTTGGGCTGGTCGGCAGCCGGGATGCGGCCGGGACCCTGGCATTTACGCCAAATGCACTGGCAGCCCGTTGTGTCCGGGTGAGCTTTGCGGCACCGCGCGCGGACATGGAGGAAGGGGTGAAGCGCCTTGTTGCATTCATCCGGCGCAATTCATGAGGATTCCTTCACACTTGCAAGAATAATGCCTTCCGGAGGAGTATGTTTGCCAGTTTGTGGATCTTGTGTGCAATGCCTACCTGCCAGTCCAGTACTGGACTGATTCATCTTGACAACACTGTTCTTGATCATGGATTGAAACGTGATCAATTTCCCAAAGCACAGGCGTTGCTCACTCCATCTTCATCCTTGCCTAATAACCTTTCCTGAGCACCTTTAAACGCGCACGTCCGTAGTTCAAGCAGCTGGTCGGGCGCTGGAGGTGTTGCCATCCCGGCACAGGGAAATACTTTCTGTGAGGTATGTAGGATGAAGAGGTTTGCACTCTCCCTGCTGGCCTGCATGGTCCTTGGATGCTCCGTTGCCTGGGCGGATTCCGCCTATGACGACGTGTCCACCGACCACTGGGCCTACAACGCCCTGGATTACCTGACGCACCGTGGTGTGCTGGAAGGTTATCCTGACGGGTTCTTCAAGGGTGACCGTACGCTGACGCGTTACGAGTTCGCCCAGGCGATCGCCCGTCTGCTCGACACTGTTGGTGAGGGATCGCCCGAAGACATCAACATCATGGCCGAAACCCTTCGCGCGGAATTCTCTGACCAGCTCGCCAGCCTTGGCGGGCGGGTTGATGCCCTGGGCAACCAGGTCAACGACATGAACTCGACCATCTCGGATCTTGAAGGTAGTGTGGCGGACAACACCAACCGGATCGGCGACCTCGAAGGCAAGGTCAAGGACCTCAAGCCCGGACCGGAGTGGAAGGGAGAGCTGCGCTACCGCTGGCAGTTCGAGGACTGGGCGGACCGCAACCGCTTCCGCCAGCGCATCCGCTTCAAGCTGGGCTACAGCAAGCAGATCAACGACTGCGTCAAGCTGGCCTGGCAGTTCCAGACCCAGACCGGCAACGATGCCACCTCCGGCAACCATACACTTGGCAACCAGGGACGGACAGCGGACATCTTCCTGCACGAAGCCTATGTCAAGTACAGCCCCGCCTGGTTCGGCTATTACCAGGACTGCGAGAAGCCCAAGCCTAACTGCGGTGGCTGCGGTGGCTGCAACGAATGTCAGAGCTGCGCCAAGTGCGAAGAGCTGAAGTGCGAGTGCAAGAGCAAGCTGGACATCTATGCCGGTATCTTCCCGAGCATCCTCACGGATGAGCATGAGATGGTGCTGGATGGTGACGTGAACCTGCAGGGTCTCGGCTTCGTTTACCACTTCAACCAGGACTTCCAGCTGACCAGTGTCGCCAGTGTCTTCGTCGAGAAGAACGGCAGTGACTACTTCGATGACGACACCTACTTCTTCGCCACGGAACTGCGCCATGACGATTTCCTGATTGACGGCCTCGACGCCTGGGTGGGCAGCTACGGCTGGAAGGAAGAGAACCAGCTGCTTGCGGACTACTTCACGGGCAACGGCCTTGTTCTGGCTGACAACAGCGTGTTCGATTTCAACGGTGACGGCACCGTCAACGGCCTCGACCGCTTCAACAGCAACTTCAGCGTCTACAAGGCCGGCCTGCAGTACACCTGGGACTGCGCCTGGGACGACAAGCCGTTCAAGATCTTCGGTGAGTACATGCTGGCCTGCGACAGCGACGCGGAGGACAACATCTCCATCGTCAACCAGGGCCTCGCCTCCCCGATCATCTATGAGACCAGCGACGATACCGGCTGGGTCGCAGGTGCGCAGTGGGGAGACAAGCCCAAGGACTGCGGCGACTGGTTCACCTTTGCCCGCTACAAGGAGATCGGGGCCAACACCATCGTCTCCGGCCTGGGTGATTCCGATACTGGTGGCGCAAACCGCAACAGCTTCGAGTGGCACTGGGCATACATCTGGGCCCCGAACTGCACGCTCGGTATCACCTACATCCTGCAGAAGATGCACAACGCGTATGGATTCCAGATTCCCAGCGGCCAGGACGACCGCCAGATCGTGCAGGTGGACTGGGTGTTCAAGTTCTAGGCATAGGGAGCAAATCCTTCACGCAACAGAACGTGACATTAGATGAGGGCGGGTCCTAGTGACTCGCCCTTTTTCGATTGGATTCACGATTAATTCGTGAGAATGGTCACGAATTTCGGTACATTTCATCTGTTCCAAACTCTATCTCAGATATCACCTATTGAAAAAACCTCAGTTCTCTGCTATATACATACAGAACTGGCCTTCGGACTAATCCGAAGATTTGGATCTGAACATTCGATGAGGATCAGGATCAGCGTCCAGACCGAAAGGCCAGCAGCACAAGTCACCTGTGAAATGGTTCACGATAAATGATCCACTCATTGGAGACCTGGGTGGCTTTTCGGCTAAGGAGGCCGATGATGACAAGCAATGTTTCAACCGGGAGAGGAATTCTCCATCAGGCATTGGGAATCACAGCTGCCAGCCTCCTCGCGCTTGGCAGCTGCGCCAGCTCGCTTTCCGGCGGCGGGGGAAACCCCGATGACGGAGGCGGCGTAAACAAGGCTCCGGTGATCATCGGAAATACGATCGCTGCCAACAACCTCAGTCCTGAGACATCGCAGGTTGTGCAGTTCTCCGTATCCGCCAGTGATCCCGAAGGCAGTGCACTGACCTTCAGCTGGGATGACGGAAATGCCGCCGCCGGTACCTTCGACGGCACGGGCTCTTCCGTATTCTGGAGCACTGAGGAAGCCGGAACCTACACGATCTCCGTGATCGCGTACGACCCGGAGCTGCTATCAGCCACTGCCAGCACTTCAACCACGGTGGCACAGGCTCCGGATCCGCCGGGACCAAACGATCCGCCGGTGTTCGACCAGAACGGCATCCAGAAGGACGTCAGCTCCCCGGTCGCCGGACAGAAGATCATCTTCTCGGTAACCGCGTCTGACTCCGATGGCGACACGCTCAGCTTCGTCTGGCAGGATGACACCGGCCAGGACAACTTCTCCGACATCACCGTCGAGAACGGCACTTCCAAGGCCACTTGGTCTTATGACGAGGCCGGCAGCCATACGATCACCGCAATTGCCAATGACGGCAAGGCCACCGGTACGTCAATGGTGAGCGCAGTCACAAGCCAGACCGCCACGGTGACCCTTGCGGCGATGCCGACGTCCTTCGACTTCAGCGGTGCGGAGCGTTGCGCCAACTGCCACTCCGATGTGTACGACCAGTGGGAGAACACCGGTCATGCCCACATCGAGGACACCATGCAGCAGATCGGCCGCGGCCGCCTTGAGAGCTGCCGTGAATGCCACACCGTCGGTTATGGCGAGGGTGGTTACATCAGTTACGACCTCACCCCGCAGTTTGCCAACGTCCAGTGCGAAAGCTGCCACGGCTCCGGCACCGGCCACCCGGCCAACGGTCCGCTGCCCGCATCCTTCGACCCGACCGACTCCTGTGGCCGTTGCCATACTGAGGAGCACCACCCGACATTCGAAGAGTGGCAGACCTCCGGACATGCTAACTTTGCCCTTGATGAGCACAACGCAACCGGTTCAAGCTGCGTCAAGTGCCACAACGGTGAATGGTTTGTCCGGATCCAGATCAACGGCGAGGATCCCCCTGCAGAAGACCTGGCTGAAGGCACCCATGTGACCTGCGCCACCTGCCATGATCCGCACGGCAACGGATTCGAGAACCAGCTGCGAGTCGATCCTACAGCAACGATGATCATCCCCTTTGATGACACCGAAGTTAATGCCGGTAAGGCCAACACCTGCCTTGCCTGCCACAATGGACGCCGTAACCGCGGTGACATGGAGAACACGATTGCCAAGGGTGGTCGTGGCTTCCATGCCAACAGCCAGGGCCCGATGATCTTCGGCGTTGGCGGTTTCGAATTCGATGGCTACGAGTATGACAAGTCGCATCCGCACAACTCCTGGAATGAGGAGAAGTGCATCACCTGTCACATGTACAGCAAGGAATTCGAGGACTTCGAGAACCCGGCCATCGTCGGCCACAGCTTCGCCCCGAAGATTGAATCCTGCAACGTCTGCCACACATTCGCCACCAGCGAAGAAATGGAAGCCTACAAGGAGGAATTCATCAACGGTACGCTGGCCATGCTGCTCGAGTTCGAGACTATCTGGCCTGCTGAGTGGAAGACTGAGGATGCCGGTGTGTTCGACCTGAACAACAAGCCCTCCAGCTCTGATCCACCTAGCACCGACGGCCCGCCGCTGAATGACCCGATCGGCGACCAGTATCGCCAGGCTTGGTGGAACTACGAGTACGTCCGAGAGGACGCGAGCAAGGGTGTCCACAACCCGGCTTACTCCCGCGGCCTGCTGCAGTCCGCCATCAACAAGGTCAACGAACTCAACGCTCTGCCGTAACAGCAGTACACCAAGAGAGGGCGCCCGCAATGGGCGCCCTTTTTTTTGCCTGGATCCCCTTGTATACAGGCTTGATGAAGTCTGACTAAAGACACAATTCCGATGCCCGATATCATAGATATATAGTAGGTTTGTGATAAACTTGGAGCCGGAGAACACTGTTTTCCACAGGGTAGAGGAAGAGAGAATATTGGAGGATCAGCATGGCTGCGAGAAGGTCATTGATGACCATCGTGCTGATAGCCGTCGGAGTGCTGGGCTGGACTTACGTAGGACAGGCGCAGTTCTTTGATTCCCTTGAGGGAATGGAAGCTCCGGAGGATGTCAGCGGTGTTGACTGTGCAATGTGTCATGGAAGCGCGGCTCAGGAAGTCACCTTCCCGCATGCTCCGGCCTTCGAGGGCAAGTGCGACACGTGCCACCAGACAACTGGTGTCGGGGGCCATGGCGGGCTCGTCAGTGAGACCCGCTCACTGTGCCTCAATTGCCACCAGGACAAGTCAGAGCACTACCCCGCACTCACCTGCTGGACGAGCAATTGCCACAGCGACATGCACGGCAGCAACCTCGATCCCTTCCTCAACCCCAGCCGCCAGGAGGACTACCCCGGCTTTGCCGCCTCCACGGAAGGTGCGCAGTACGTCGGTACTGAGACCTGCCTGAGCTGCCACCAGGGCCATCGCCGGGAATGGCAGAAGTCCATGCACAGCCTGACCGACCACGGTACCCGCCCGATCAGCGAGCGTGGCTGCGAAAGCTGCCACGGACCGGGCAGCAACCACTGGGGCCGCCGCGCCGGCATCGGTGTGTTCAGCATGGCAAGCTCCAAGGAAATTGACGACACCTGCCTTGAGTGCCACAAGTCCGACACCTACGTACCGGACTACAAGGGCACCCGTCACGTGAAGGAAGGCATGTCCTGCATCGAGTGCCATGACCCGCACATGCAGACCAACAAGCACAACCTGCGCAAGACCCCCAATTCAATGTGCCTGACCTGCCACGAGTCCACCCGCGTGGACTTCGCCAAGTTCAGCCACCACCCGCTTGACAACGAAGACCCGCGCATGGGCCTGATGTGCATTGATTGCCACAATCCGCACGGCGGCGAGGGGCACGAGATGCTCAAGCAGGTGAAGGACGACCTCTGCTTCGAATGCCACGCTGACAAGCAGGGCCCGTTCATCTTCGAGCACGCGGGATACGACCCGGCCATGGGCAACGGCTGCTTCACCTGCCACAGTGCACACGGCAGCAGCAACCCTGACCTGCTGAACTTCTCCGGACGGGGTACCTGCATGGAATGCCATACGGACCGTGCCAACCACTTCCCCGCACAGAACTGCTGGACCTCGGGATGCCATTCCGACCACCACGGTTCCAACACTGATTTCTTCTTCTTCGGGAACTAGGAGGTAGCAAGCGATGCGCAACGGACTGTTAACTGCCCTCCTCGTCTTCTCCATGCTTGTCATGCTCAGCGGCGTGGCCCTCGCGGGCGATGCCTGCACCGGCTGCAACGCTGGCTGCGCTGACTGCTGTGAGTTCTGGGCCGAAGACGGTCTTGGCAACTATGTCGAGATCGGCGGCACCAGCACGGAAGTGAATGACAACGAGGACTCCTTCAACCAGTACGGGCTCTACCCGGAGGACTGGTACACCAACGGCCGCTACAACAGCGTCGACATGGGCTGCGTGCTCAACCGCTTCGAGGCCCGCTGGCAGGATGTCAGCAGCGACAGCGGACGCGGCTGGGGCCGCCTGACGAGCTGGCCGCTCGTGCTGCAGGGTGACAGCACCCTGATCAGCGGCCGCGCCTGGAACGCCTTCGGCGCGGAGCCGGCACTGGTGCCCTACGACTGGTCACATGACCAGTACGGCCTGCGGATCCACCACCGTGAGCTTGACAACATGGCGCTCAACTACGAGCGCATCGAGCTCAACCATGACACGGCCAGCCCGCTGCATGACCTCAAGGTGGAGCGCCTCGGCTACCGCTGGAACCTGGACATCATCGGCATCGACACGATGGCCCAGGTCACCCAGCGTGCCACCACGATCGACACCACCCTGCCCGGCGCCTCCGGCAGCATTGACCATACCCGCGTCAAGCTGGACGCCAGGCTGAGCGATGAGCTGAAGGCCTACGGCCGGATCAACTACAAGCAGTACCAGTACGATGACCAGCCGGATCCCGAGTTCTCCAGCGCGGACCTGACACTGGGCATGCGCTACGACCCGAGCTGCGACTGGTCCTTCAACGCGGAGTACAGCAGCAGCGAGGCCGCCGATGACAACATCGTCAGCAGCCACGTTCAGAGCTCCAGCGAGTACGGCTTCTCGGCGGCCTGGTACCCCGGCTGTGGCAACAGCTACGAAGCCGGCTACAAGCTGCGGCAGGTGGACTACGCCAAGCTGGACATGCAGGACAGCTCAGTGTTCAACCTGCTGCGTGGCTCCTCCGTGGTGACACCGGCCCAGGTCGCTCCCGCGGTGACGATCCTCGCGCCTGAGTACGACACTGTCTGGTTCGACATGAAGCAGAACCTCTCGGACCGACTGAAGTTCCGTACGCACATCGACTACGAGTCGGGCAGTACCCCGGGCACTGAGCTCGTCAGTGTCGGCAGCACCAGCCTGTTCTTCGACAAGCAGCTGTCCCGCACCCACGGCCTGTCCTGGACGGTGGACAATCACAACTCCGTTGACTTCAACATGTACGGCCAGGAATCCCGCAATGGTGGCCGTGACAGCCAGACCAACCTGACCTATGCCGAGGGAGTCTGGATGCACCGCATCGACAGCTGCAGCCAGTTCGCTCTGTCCCTGCGTGACAGCCGCTCTGAGCTCGATATGCCGGGCATTGATGACGAGTACAGCACCGACGACAAGACCTACGCCGCCACCTACGGGCAGCAGCTTGAGGACCATGACTACTCGCTGAACTTCGCCATGAGCGACGGCAGCGGGGCTGAGAACTACACCCAGACCAGTGCCGGGGCTGAGGTCCGCTTCAAGCGCCTCGGGCCGCTGGGCCTGCGCCTGGACTGGTACCGCAGGCTGTATGACAACTACCCGGGCCTTGAATCAGATGCAGTCTCAGTTGCGGTAAATTACAGGATTAGCTTCTGATCTGGGGTATTATCAAGTAAGGCAGACATATCGAATATCTCATGGAGCCTAATAGGCTGGAATCCAAGGATTCCAGGAGAGTTGCAAGCACCAAGGAGGTGTAGCATGTTCAGGAAGTATGGCTGGGTAATCGCTGTGTTCATCGTGGCGATGTTCGCCTGGGGCGCCTTCAGCGCAGAGCAGGCAAGCGGTGCCGATGCCAACGAGTATGTCGGTGACAACGAGAAGAAGTGCGGCATGTGCCACAAGGAGCAGGTCGCAGCATGGAAGAAGTGGCCGATGGCCAAGACCTGGGACACACTGCAGGCCAGCAAGGACAAGAAGGACAGCTGCATCCCCTGCCATGTGACCGGCTTTGGCAAGCCCGGCGGCTTCGTCAGCATCGAGAAGACCCCCAAGCTCGTCAACGTGCAGTGCGAGGCCTGCCATGGCCCCGCCAAGGACCACCTTGCCGCCCCGCTCAACGATGTTGAGAAGAAGCGCAACACGATGACCAAGCCGACGGAGGCGAACTGCAAGACCTGCCACAACAAGGACTCCCCGCACTACAAGGAGTTCAAGTACGCTGATGCCGTCAAGGCACTGGCGGATCACAAGCCCAAGCCGAAGAAGTAAGGGCATGCCCGCAGGGCATACAGACAGACCATCCTACGGGCGTCCCTCCATGGGGCGCCCGTTTCATTTGTAATCTGCCTCAGCAGAGGCAAGAGTGACCATGTCCAAGCAGAGTTCAACTGAAAAGCAGTCCCGCTGCCCGGTGTGCCGGGCGAGCAACCAGCCCGCCGCGCGCTTCTGCGAGCAGTGCGGTGCCGTGATGAATGCCGGCCCGGGTGGCCAGTCCGCTCCGGCTGCCAACCCGCTGCGCATCGTGATGCCGATCGTGATCGTGCTGGCGCTCGTCGGCGGCATGGTGATGCTGCAGCGCCAGCCCAAGCAGGGTGCTGATGCCATGAACCAGGCACTCGGCGGCAACCCGCACAGCCTGCCCGGCGCGGATGGCAATGCCGGCGGCGATGTCAATTCGATGGTCGAGCAGTTCAAGGCGCGGCTGGACAAGGACCCGCTGGACACCGCGGCACTGAACGAGCTGTACACTATCTACAGCAGCATCAGTGAAGCTGACAAGGTCACGCCCTATACGCAGGCGGCCGTCACAGCCTGGATGAAGCAGCCGGCGGACAGCCGGGAGGCCAAGCTGATTGCAGATGTGGCCGCACTGTCGATGCAGAACGGTGACCTGCTGGGGGCGGCTGCCTCGTTTGAGGCCTACAGCCAGGCCGAGCCGGAGAACTACTCCGTGATGGCAACCGTCGGCGACCTGCACCTGCAGCTCAGCCGTGTGGAGGCGGCAGGCAGCGAAGTGGCCGGCCGCGAGGCGAAGAAGGCCGAGACCTGGTACCAGCGCTTCCTTGACAACGCCAGCCCGGAAAGCCACCCTGAGCTGTACTGGGACGTGCTCGTCAACCAGGCCAGCGCGATGATGGCCCAGATGCCCGCCGAAGGTGCTGACTTCAGCCAGGTGCTGGCCAACCTCGAGCGCGCCACGACGGAGAACCCGGATTACTGGCTGGGCTGGCACAGCTACGGCATGGCCCTCAAGGCCGCCGGCAGGAACGATGATGCGATCGCGGCACTGGCCGCTGCCAAGCAGCACGGCAGCCCGCGTGAGACCTGGGAGTCCGAGCAGCAGCTGGCGATGCTGGAGAACCGCGAGCCTGACCCGGGTGACTTCGACCCGACCGACCCGCATGCGGGGATGGACATGAGCGGAGCTGGGGGTGGTGGAAACACACCGCACGGCATGCCCAACCCGCACCGCCAGGGTGACGAAGTACCGGAGAACCCGCACAACATCGGCACCCAGGGCTAGCAGTCGCAGACAGCAGCATGCGTTTAACTCCCCCTTCCCGCTCAGCGATTAACTGATTGAGGAAGAGCAATCCCGCATGGGTGCCCGGAACCCCCGTGCGAGGGAAACTGGAGAAAGACATGCGGCTTATGCTGACAACGCTTGCTGCGATCCTGCTGCTTTGCAATGCGGCGCGAGCGGATGCGCCAGAGCTGGACTTTGTGGACCCTACCGATCAGGCATACAAATTTCTAGGCTCACTATTGCAGGCAGGTTACTTGCCGGATTACCCGTCCAATTACCTTGAAGATCACCCTGTACTTACTCGCTATGAATTCGCCCAGGCGACGATCTGTTGTTTGGACAACTTCATACATCAAGATGATTCCAATGCAGAAATTCTTGCGGAGTCACTACGTGCAAACTTCAATACCGAGTTGATCAACTGGACGGGATTGAGCTCCCTGTACGGCCCGGTAGCTCCTCTTAGTGAAACGGAGATGCCCGACAAACGGCCAGAGATTGGCGCGCGCCGTGCTGATCAGCTTTTCCCCTCTGATCACTGGGCTAACCAGGCTATCGGAATTCTCGCCGACAACTGTCGAGCCAACACACGAACTAAGTTAAAGGACAAAATGCTGCTGCAACCCTGGACTTACTCCGAGACTGCAGCTGCAGTAATAGATTTGGCAAACAATCTGTCAGCAGACTCCGACCCGGCCCTGATTCCGCTGGTCGACTCCCTTGTGTGCTTATTACAGCCGGACATCAGATATCTGTTATCGGTCAGAGCAGACAAAAATCTGTACTACACAGACTGGGCAATAAGGCACTCAGTGAGTCTTGAGGAATGCCGCAAGCATGATCCATATTTTGACCTGCCGCCAGAGCCTGTCTGGATGTTGAGCCAGGAAATTCCGGTGGACAGTTTCCTATATCCCTTGCTTGATTACGCACAGAATGCGGGATTCCTGCCAAACTTCGTTCCGGGTTACTGGCAGAATCGCAACGGATCGCAAACATTTGAGGAATTGTTTCTGGCAAATGACATCCTGAAACTGACAATACACGAGGACGGTTCAGCCATTGATAGGCTGGTTTCAAACGTTCTAGTTGAAGCGCAAAGGAATCTGGAAAGCTCTGAAAATTTCGATGACCGAAGCAACGTATGTTTTATAGGAGACATGCGTAAGTATCGCAATAGTGGAATAACTGATCTGTGGGACTCCTGGCCCGGCGAAGCCCTGTTAAAACTGCAAGAGCGTGGCTACCTTACGAATCTTCCGGTGAGCAGCTATCACTCGGTCACGGGGAAAACGCGGCTGGAAATGTCAATTGTAGTCGGTAAACTGCTCAGTGAGCTCAACGCTGATTCACCTTTGGACATCAAAATTTTGGGAGAAACCCTCAGGCGCGAGTACAGCGACCTTCTGCCGGACTGGGCTCCGCTTTCGGAGCAAGATTAGATGAAAGTTATTCAGAGAAACGAGAATGATTGACATGAAACAATTTATCTCAAAAGTTTCTTTTCTTCTCTTTGCTGCGATCCTGCTGCTTGGCAATGCCGCCATCGCCGGCAGTGCCGATGACCAAGTAGGCAGGGATCATTGGGCTTACGCCCTATTCGACTACTTGGTCAACGACCCGAACGTCGAATGGAAAGTTGTCCAACCAGGTGATTTCTTCAGCAGGGAAGACCGATTGCTGACAAGGTATGAATTTGCTTCTGCAGCTCTAGTCTTTGGATATTCTATTTTTGAAAATGGCTCTGACTCACAAAAGATGCTTCTGCACATCTGCATGAATGAATTCAAAGACCAAATTGTCAGTATGGGGCACACAGACCATTTCGTCAGCCTGGAGATATCCAACCTGGGCATGAACAACGAGATCCAGGGATCAATGCGTACCGGCGCATCCGCCGATGTCCCCCCCGAGCACTGGGCATACGACGCGGTAGAGTTCTTCATTGACAGTGGAACCCTGGAAGGGTACCCGGCTGGCTTCTACGACCGCAGCAGGATCCTGACCCCCTATGAATTCGCCCAGGCAATCGCTCGACTGTTGGACATTTTGAGTGATCAGGAAAATCCATATCCATATGAAGTACAGATTGCCGAGTGCCTGCGAGTCGAATTCAGTGACCAGCTGGATTCAATCAGCAGCTAGTTGGATTGTGCTTTACGGAATTACTCTTCTGACGCGAAAGCCAGAGCTGATGACCTTGCAGGTACAGTCTGCAACTAGCCGGTACTCCCCTCTGCCTGATCAGACCTCAAACAGCTGCCTTGGCAATCCACTAAGACGGATGATTCCTGAAAGAGTTCCCGTCTTGAGCTCCTTGTGGTCTGGTACTGGAACAGTCCTGCTTGAATGCTCTTGTTGCAGTTGCATGACAATATGGCTGCCTTTCCGGCGGACTTCCCGGAATCCATGATCAGCAAGTATGCGGCAGACTTCAGCTCCACTGAACCTGCCCAGACGGCCCATCAGTGCGGGCTTACTTCAAAGGTACTGATCTCTGTGTCAAACGGAATACGCTGCTTCAGCTCTTCTTCGCTGGCGCATTCAAGGTACAGTTCAACCGCTTCTTGCAGGTTGGCCTTGGCCACAGCAACAGTATTGCCCTGGCTGACTACATCCAGCTCCGGACACAGGGCCACGTACATGTCTTCCTCTCGGCTTATCACTGCGGTCAGTTTGATGGGGATGGACATACTTCAAGTTTATACCTCAATTCTCGGCCCAGGCTTCAGCAGATGCAAATCCCCTCCCCTGCCCCGAACAAAACAGGTGTTTCACAGTCCTGTATAATTCACAGTGAGGGATGATATGAAGTACCTTATACCTATCAGTGGCCTTATCGCCGCAGTGTTGCTCTGCGTTCCCGCCAGCGCCGAGATCTTCGACCAGTCCAAGCCGAGCCTGGACCGTACCCAGGAGGAGCTCTTCAAGAGCAGCTTCCTCACGGTCGATGTGCCGGTGCCCTACATCAAGCCCAAACTGGCAGACATCAGCCGCAACCAGACCTACGGCGCCACGGACCTGATCAACCGCTTCTTCGGCGGCCAGGGCAACGTGACGGACAAGGAGCAGATCGTGCATCCCGTCTGGGGCAATGGCACGCGCTACAAGTCCGGTATGGTGCTGCGCCTCGTGGAGAGCGGCAGCCAGACGATCAACAACTACGAGGACATGGAGATCGTGCCGGCCTTCCTCGACGTATACAGCCGCGGCTTCGTCTACCAGAACAACGTGCCGCACCAGCCGGTGGTGAAGACCGATGTGGAAATCACGGGCACCTACAGCGCTGACATTGACACATACAACTCCTTCAATGAGAAGGAAGGCCGCACGGCCGTCGAGCGCCTGATCTCACAGATGTTCGGCGACCTGCAGGTGCCCTCAGGTTTCCAGTCCATCGTGCTGGCCGGCATCCAGGACAAGGGAGAGCGCCTGTTCTCCTACTACGCCTATCCCGAGTTCATCGCTCCCGTCGAGGTGCCTGACGTGAAAGGTGGCAACACCATCGTCGAATCCGGCGTGCCGGTGCTTGACGTGTACTGCAAGGTGCTGATGGACGGCGACCGCAACCTGGTCGGGATGGAGTACTTCTGGGACAACGGCATCAAGGCTTCCGGCGGCGTCAAGGATTGCTACAGTGCCAACCAGGCACTGGTGCTGGCCCGCGAGGCGATCTACAAGAGCTACGACAAGCACCCGCCGCTGCTGACGATCACGAACATCAAGCTTGGCTACTACCAGAGCCGTACCAATTCAGGCAAGCTCGAGCCGGGCTGGCTGTTTGATGCCTGGTACAGCCAGAAACGTGACCAGCTCAACACGCGCGGAACGACAACGTTCCAGCAGTATGAGTACGTGAATGTGCCGATGCCCTTTGCGGTGAATGCGATCACCGGGGAGTACGTGGAGCTCTAGCTCAGACGGTCCGGTCGAAGTGTGGATGCTTCTCGGCTTCCTCTTCGGACTTCTGCTCTACGCGCACGATCCGCGTCTGCACCAGTTCTTCAACCGCATTCAGTGAGGCCAGGGACACGAGGTCATGCAGCTCCTGGTGCTCGGCCTGCTCCTCCGGCTGCTCCTCATCCTGGTGGTGCTGGTCCCGGTTGCGCCTGCTCTGCTCACTGCCGATGCCCTTCACCCGGCCCGCCGGCGCCACTCCGTCTATGCGCTTGAAGTCCATGCGTATCCGCTATATCGGCAGGGAGCGGCTGCCGGTTTAATCGCTGCCGGCGCTGAGGCGTGCCACAAAAGCTGCATACAGCCATTCCCGTAGCTGTTCCTTATCCGCGGGATAGCCTTCCTCGGCCAGTCCGGTGATGAAGTCGGCATGGCTGACTCCGGGACGGTCCGGCGGGATCGGCAGGTAGCGCTCGATTGCCGTGAG
The DNA here is from genome assembly GCA_022646745.1 of Planctomycetales bacterium. GTDB lineage: Bacteria > 4484-113 > 4484-113 > 4484-113 > JAFGCY01 > JAHEFU01. The sequence goes on from CP060262.1 coordinate 3,656,720, forward strand.
CGGGCAGTGCAGCATCAGGGTGCCGTGGTGCAGCACCGCGCGGCGGGCGATACGCTGGGCATTGCCGCTCACCTTGCGTCCGTTGAGGCTGATGTCAGAAGTGCCGCTGGCAGTCCACTCTCCTCCATATACTGACAATGCCCCGATCACCAGGCTGCGGAAGAAGTCGATGTAGGCTGAAGTGCTGAGCGCACCCTCCCCCACCAGGCCGCACATTTCATTCAGCTGTGCGCGAGGCACGATGAAGGAGAAGTTCAGGTTGTCATTGTCGTGGTAGACCGTGCCACCGCCGCTGATGCGGCGCACCACCGGTATCCCGTCCGCCTCGGCCTGCGCGATGTCCACCCACTCGGATGGCTGGTTGCTGCGGCCAAGCACGATGCAGGAGTCGTTGACATAGAACAGGCAGGCAGCCCGTTGCTCCTGCGCACACTGCTCCAGCAGGGCAGCTTCGGCAGCGAGGTTGGCACTGATCTCCCGCCCGGGCAGGACATGCAGCGCCGGCAGTTCCCTACTCACCGTTGTCAAGCACGAGGACCAGCAGCCTGCCGTCCTCCTGCACGCTGCTGCCAGCCTGCTTCGAGGTCAGGCGGCCCTGGGGATCCACCAGCACCTGCTGCCATCCCCGGAACTGCTGCGGCAGGCTGAGGCTGATGCCCGGACGCTGGCTGGCCACCATCAGCACATTGCGATCGCCTGACGAGAACAGTACTGCCTGCATGTCATCGCCGAGCTGCAGTCCGGCTGGGTCCGCTGAGCTGGACATGCCTGCGCTGAATTGCCGGATCAGCATGAACTCGCGGTAGCCGTTGGCATTTCCATCGAACAGGCTGGCCTGCTCCATCGCTGCCAGGTCCGAGCTGCGCACAGGTATGTAGTAGGACTGGCCATTGCCAAGCTCAGCCAGGTAGCGTGCCGGGTTGAACAGCCCGAGCTCCATCCGCTCCCGGCCGTCCCGGCTGGCGGCAGCGCTGAAGGGGAAGTCCAGCGGGGCCTTGCCGACGTTGAATCCGCTGGCATAGCCAAAGCCCTGCAGGCCACATAGCTGCATGTAGCTTGCCAGCCGGTTCCACTCCGAGATGTCCGGCGAGCCGGCATAGCTGACGAAGGCAATCAGGCCGTCATCAACCGCCGGCACGCTGGCTGCATATTCACGGCTGGCGAGGTTGATGCTCAGTTCCGCGCTGCTGCCCAGGGCGACTGGCCCATCAGGGGCGGCTGCCTGTTGCGGCAGCTGCATCGCAGGCTTGCGTCCGTCCGCTGCCATCGCGTCATCCGTTGCAGCGGCTGCACTTTCCAGCTGTTCGAGATCCTTGGCCTGGCGGGCAGCTTCCGCAATCAGTTCGCCGTTCTCAATCACCGGCGTATCGATGATCTGCACTTCCACACTGTCGCGGGCATCACGCCGGTCGCCCGGCTCCTCCACCACGGCGACTATCTGCTGCGGCGGCAGGCCGTCCAGCACCCTGAGCAGGCCGTTGCCGACCACGGACTCGCTGGCGATCATGTTGCGCGACTTGCCATCGGAAAGCACGCGGCGCAGGTCGTTGTCATCGACAAAGTTGGCATAGACCTTCAGCACCCGCGCTGCGTTTCCGCGTGTACCTGCCGGCACGCGCTGCCAGACATCGGCATCAGCCGGGATCCCGCCACTGATGGTGCCGCTTGGCAGGTCCATCCCCGCCACGGGAGCATCCATCAGGTTGAGTGGCATGCTGTAGTCATTCACAGGGTTGAGCGTCTCCAGCGTCGCCCCGCCACTGACGAGCTGCTGCCATTCACTGGCCGTAACGAAGGTGTATCCGTCGGCCCGCAGGTCCTTGATGATGCCCGGCAGGGCCTCGACGGTCTGGCTGACTGTGCTGTGCATCAGGATCACCGCACCAGGCCCGGCGTTGCCGACAACCCGCTTGCGGATCACGTCAGAGCCCGGACGCTGCCAGTCATTGGGATCCACGCTCCACAGCATGGTGTCCAGCCCGGCATCGGCAATCTGGTCCACCACCGTGCGGTTGAAGCTGCCATAGGGCGGCCGGAACCAGTGCGGCGTAATGCCGAGCTTCTCGAGGATGCTGCTGGTGTCGTCAATTTCCTTCTTGATCTGCGCCTTGCTCAGCGTCAGCAGGTCGCGGTGCGTGTAGCTGTGGTTGCCAATTTCATGCCCGTACTCCGCCAGTGCCACCACCTGCTCCGGGTAGCGGTCGACATTCCTGCCAACGACGAAGAAGGTCGCGCGGATGCCCTCCTCGCGCAGGATGTCATGCACCTTCATCGTGTAGCGCACATCGGGGCCGTCATCGAAGGTCAGGGCACAGAACTTGCGTTCGCCCTTCAGCACCTGCTGGTCGATCCGGGTATTGCCGCTCGGCACGAGGTAGCCCTGGTTGAGGCTGCGTGTGGCGGAGCTGAGCAGGCTTGCAGCTGCGCAAAGCAGCATCAGCAGGGAAAGCCGCTGAATCAGGCACTTCATCCTAACCCTCTGTTGATCATCTTTGATTGCTATCCACAGTTCTTCCGCACCCGTGGAGATGATCAACAATTTGTCCACGGATTACCCTGTCAGATTCTAACACAGCGGGGTGCTCCATCCACGTATCCACACGATGTCCCCATGCTGGCCTATCCTGAATCCACTGCCGCTGTATAATGATGGGCGTGCAGAAGAAGCCCTACGATTTCCTGTTGTCACTGCTTGAATGCCACAGTCCCTCGGGGCATGAGGCAGCCGCCACCCGGGTCTGGCTGGACTACGTCACGCCCTTCGCGGATGAAGTGATGACCGATGCCTACGGCAATGCCTTTGCCGTGCTCAACCCCAAGGCGAAGCAGAGCGTGATGTTCGATGGCCACAGCGACGAAGTCGGCATGATGGTCACCTATATCGACGAGGAGGGCTACCTCTGGGTCAGTGCCATTGGCGGCATCGACGCCAAGGTGCTGCCCGGCATGCGGGTGCTGGTGCATGCCCCGGACGGAGACATCAAGGGTGTGGTCGGCACGATCGCCCCGCACATGCAGACCGGTGATCTTGCTGCACGCACCATCCAGATGAATGAGATTTACGTCGACATCGGTGCGAAGGACAAGGCCGATGCCGGCCGCTGGGTAAGGCCCGGAGTGACCGTCACGATTGACCATGGCCCCGTGCGACTGCTGGGGGACACGCTATGCGCCCGGGCCTGTGACAACCGTATCGGCATCTGGAGCAGCGCGGAGGCCCTGCGCCGCTGCAAGGCCGCCGGGGTGAAGCACAAGGTGATCGCCTGCTCAAACGTGCAGGAGGAGATCGGCCTGCATGGTGCCGCGATGGCGGCCTACCGCTGGGACCCGGATGTATGCCTGGTGGTGGACGTCGGCAACAGCACGGACTTCCCGGATACATCCAAGCACATGCGCAACGACATCCGCCTCGGTGGCGGTCCCTGCCAGCGCATAGGTTCCGCCGCGCACCCGGCGGTGGTGGACAGGCTGGATGAGGTGGCGGCGCAGAAGAAGATCAAGCTGCAGCGGATCCCGATCCCGGTGCGCAGTGGTACCAACGCTGGCTCTATCTACATCAGCCGCAAGGGCATCCCCTGTGGCATCCTGAGCACACCTAACCGCTACATGCACAGCCCGAGTGAAACGATTGACTTAAACGACCTGGACGCGATCCCGACCCTGATGACGGAGTTCGTGAAGTCGATCAAGGCCGGTGAGACCTTCACCGTACACAAGGGCGGCCGCCTCAAATAGCGAAATGCCCGCTTGCGCGGGCATTGGAATTCTTTGGTTGTTTAGATTCAGCCTCAGCGGCTGTAACGGGCGTATGCCGTATCAAGCTGCATGTCGCGCTTGATGTCACTGATGTTCTGCTCGAAGCCGAAGGGATCACCATTCGGCAGGCCATTGAAGCGGTCTGAGATTCCGACATGCAGGGACAGGTTGTCGCTCAGCTGGTTGAAGTAGTTGATCGCGAAACGCAGGCGCTGGTCGAAATCACCCTCCACACCGTTGTCGGTATAGCGCATCTCATAACCGATCGCACCATAAACCGCAGTGCGCGGCTCGGGGCAGTAATCCGCCAGGTTTGCTTCAAGTTGGTCACACATCCTGGAAGTCGCCTTGACCTGGTCAGCGATGCATTCGCAGCTGTCATCATTGGCGGAAGCGAAAACCGGCGCAAGCGCCAGGGAGCAGCAGAGCAGTGCGGTGGTTAATGCCTTCATGTCCATATATATACCATCGAATCAAGCGGCATTTCCATAAACAGTCCAATCGGGATTCTTCGCTTCCCTGCTGGCCTCAACCGCCTTCGATCAGTAGCTCAACTCGAAGTCCACATCATGGGTCAGGTCTACATGGGTGATCCTGAATCCCTTGCCGCCATCCATCTGGCTGTATTTGATGTCACCCCTGCTGCCATCAAATGAGTATGCCTTGCCCGTCATGGGATTGATGGTCGTGCTGGACAGGGGTCCGAAACCCTCTTTCACGAGTTGCTGGATGCTATCCGGATAGTGTCCATTGACATCCAGGAATGCAATCGCTGCATAGCCAAGCTGGCGGATCTGTGCGAACTGGACCAGTTGAGCTTCGTTTCCCAGCCATTCACGGATTATCTCCTGCTGGCCAGCATTCAGGTCCTGCTCCTTCATCATTTCCGCGAACCGGTCAGCATAGCTGCCCTTGTTCGTGACAAGCGGACCGTCAACGTCTTCGGTTGATCCGTTCCAGGAGTTGTACAGGCGCAGGTCAGTGATATCTCCTTCAGCCGCAGTGCTTTCTATGTAGATGTCACCTGAGAAATCAATGCTGGCATCATCCGGATTGATTCTCTCCATTCCGTAACCCAGCAGTACATTGTCAAAAATGCCCTTCTTCGTCACCTCTGACCAGGATGCGGGATTGCGGCCGAATGCCAGCTGGAAACCCTCGAGCGCGGCCCGAACCTGGGATTCAGCAATGTCTATCGCCCCACCACGAGTCTTCAGGCCGGGATAATCACTTGCATACGTTGTCTCAGCTGACACTGCATTGCCTGCACTGGCAATCAGCATGGCTGCGGCAATTGCCACACCGCTGAGTTGAATCGAGGTCTTCATAATCCATTCTCCTTCCGGGGCGCAGCAGCAATTGCGACCGAAACCCTGTATCAGCATTCCGGACGCATATGGTGGTGGATAGTTCGGAATGAAATGACAATGGAAAGAAAAAGCCCGGCCATTGTGACCGGGCTCATTTCGTTCAAACAAGTTGTGCTGCCTGATCAGAACAGGAAGCTCCACTCCACAACGTAGTAGTCATGGTCGGCCTTGAAGTCCGGCACACCGTATCCGAAGGCATTGTGCATCTTGTCCATGATGTAGTTCACGCCGACGAGGCAGTTCGGGGCCCACATGTAGTCCCAGCGCACGTTGAGCGTGTTGCGGTTGAGCAGCGGGAACTGTGCACCTTCGCGCATCAGGTTGGCACCCATCTGGCGGTAGTGGCCATACAGGCTCCAGTCGCCGCACTCCTTGCGCCAGGTGCCCCACATCGCGCCGATCAGCAGGCCGTAGTCGTCGCTCGGCTCAGTGATGATCGGGCTGGCCAGTTGCTGGTTGACAAGTGCGATGTTGTCAGCGGCGTCGCTGTCAATCGCCCACAGGTATTCACCGAAGATGTTCAGCGGACGGTCCCAGACACACTCCCATGTGTATTCCAGGCCGACCTTGCCCATGCAGTACTTGCTGGAGAATCGGTCATCGCTGGTGCGCACGCCATCGCCGTTGAAGTCCCATAGGCCGCCGTTCTCCAGCAGGCCGTTACCCCAGAACCAGTACTCCGGCAGCTCCCCCACGTTGTCATAGGAGTACATGCCGACCCAGGCGTTGAGGCCCTCCACGAGGAAGTCGTCATGCTTCAGTTCCGTGGCGAAGTAGTAGGTGTCATCACCGAAGAACTGCTCACCGTTCTGCTCGACGAGCACGCTGGCAACGCTGGTGAGCTGGAAGTCATCATTGAAGTGATAGGCCAGTCCCAGTCCCTCGAGGTAGAAGTTGTCAGTCATGTATCCCTCGGTCGGGATGTATGACAGGTGTGGGAAGATACCGGCGTAGATGTCAAGCTTGGGCTTGCAGGCGTTGGTTGTGGTGCATTCCTCGCAGCAGCCGCACTTGTCCTTGCAGGACGTGGTCTGCTCGTTATACCAGCCGAACCAGCCCGGACTGTACTTCACATAGGCGCGGTCCAGGTAGATGTCCGGGGACTTGCCATCCTTGCTGCCAAGGTCGTAGGGCAGTGTGAAGATGTTGGTGCCGTTGTTGGTTGACAGGCGGAAGCCGACCTCCACGCAGTCGCTGATCTTCTGGTTGTAACCCAGCTTGAACATGATGCGCTGGCGGAAGCGCTGGCTGTCGGCACGGTCATCGGCCTGCCAGCGGTAGCGGAATTCACCGCGCCAGGCCGGACCTGGCTTCAGGCCGGCCACCTTGTCCTCCAGCGAACCGATGCGGTTGGTGTTGTCCGCCACCGCGCCTTCGAGGTCACTGACCTGGGACTGCAGCGTGTTGATGCTGTTGCCAAGTTCATCGGTGCGAGCATTGATCAGGGCAAGCTGGTCACTGAACTCAGTGCGCAGGGACTCGGCCATCACCTGGATGTTCTCCGGGCTGCCCTCGCCAACGGTGTCCAGCAGGCGGGCTATCGCCTGTGCGAACTCATAGCGGGTCAGCGTGCGGTCTCCCTTGAAGAAGCCGTCCGGATAACCCTCAATCACGCCTCGGCTTGTCAGGTAATCGAGCGCGTTGTAGGCCCAGTGCTCCGTGGAGACGTCATCGTAGGCATCGCCCGCCCAGGCGGTGCCTGCAGAAAGGATCGCTGCTGCCAGCAGCGTTGCCAGAAATACCCTCATTCCTCTTTCCCGTAATACGGATTTGCGGATCGGAAGGGCCGGCGATGCAGCAGCATCCCTGCATCTCATCCACTCCCAGCCATTCCTGAAACCCGGCTCCCAGGCCCGGTAATCCACGGGAGGATTCTAGCACTCGAAGTTCAAAAACTAAATAATGGATTTATCTGAGTATATTGAAGTTGACTATTGCAGATCAGATGCACCTGGCTGGACTTCAGCAGCTGCGGAATCCTTCTCATCCATGCCGACCCTCGCCAGCTGCGGGTACTCAAGCGACATCTGTTCCAGGAAGCGGTTGCCGGGGCTGATGGAACGCATGATCTTTTCGACCAGCGGCTTCGCCTCCGCATGCCTGTCCGGCGTGGTGAGGAAGTCGATCACCAGCACGCGGTTGCCCGCCGGGCCGAAGTAGACGTAGTGCGAGATGTTGCGAGAAGGTCCATCCTTCTCATACTGGGTCTCACGTTCGAACTCGAAATGCTGGAATATCATCCCGTCGAATTCCAGCGGATCAGTCCCACCCTTGAATGTCGCGCCGATGCCCTCATAGTCACTGCGGGCACGCGACACGAACTCGGTTACGCTTTCTCCCTCCTGCCGCATCGGCAGGCTGATCTTCATGTAGTCCAGTTGCTGCTCGTACTGGAACACGACTTGCGAGTCAACGGCATCCTCAAGGAAGCTGTCCCCCATTGGCAGGCTGGTGGTCCCCATCGGCAGCTTGAGGTCGAAATCGCAGCGGTAGACATCAAGCGGATAGCGCAGTGGCATGGTGCCGTCCGGCTGGGGGGCCATGAAGTCGAGGTAGTTGGTCGGGATCAGACCCTGGCGGATGGACATCCCTTCCGTGTCATCACCGATGTCCGTCACGACCTGCGGGATGTCCGGCAGTGGCGTGCCGCAGGGTGCAGGCGAGCGGTCCTGACCGAAGTAGCTGTAGGCTGCCCAGGCACCAACTGCAGTGACAAGCAGTTGCAGCAGCAATCCGCTGCCCTTCCCGGCCTGGCTCCCTTTATCGCTCATCCGTCAATTATAGAGCGCTGATCAGTCCTTATCGGGCCATTCAGGGGCAGCCTGCTCGATGCGGGTCTTGTTGTCATCCGCCAGACGCGCCCGACCGCCAATCATCTTCAGCATGCGTGTGTCAATGCTGCGGCTGCGCTTGATTGCGATCACGCGGTCGCGATAGGCACCTGAATGTCCGGCATCCAGCTCCAGTGCCATGCTGCAGTATGCAGCTGCCTGCTCATAGTTGCGGGCGCGCAGCAGTTCGTGCCCGAGGCGGGCGTACAGCTCGGCATCGCGGGCACCGGCATCCACCGCACGGCGCAGCAGCGGCAGGATCTCCTTGTGCTTGCGCTGCTGCTCGTAGATCCGCGCCTTCTCGAGGTAGCTGCTGGCCAGCTTGCTGTTCAGCTCAATCGCCCGCTCGAAGCAGCTCAAGGCGTAACTGGCCAGGCCCTTGCGCACGTAGGCCACGCCCAGCTGGTGGTGAATGATTGCGAAATTGGGGTTGATCTCGAGTGCCTGCTGGAACTGCTCAATGGCCTCATCCAGCTTGCCGTCGTTCAGGTATGTGTCACCCTGCGCGAGGAAGTTGCGCGCCAGCTGGCCTTTCTTTGAGTGGCTGATGCTCTCATCTGCGAACACGTTGACATTGCCAATGCTCAGCAATACAACGCTGATGGTGCCCTCCAGGCGACGGCGGATGGCGTCTCCACGGATCAGATCCACGGTCTGGGCCGGATCGCTGGAGCTGGTTGCCAGCTCCTTGATCTCGCTGATGGAGAGCGACTTGCGCAGGCTCGGACTGAGCAGGATCAGCTGGTCGCCATCCTGCAGTCGTCGCTTGAGCATCTGCAGCCTTGCCCGCTCACCGAAGCCGATGCGCTCGAACACCTCGTCTGACAGGGCCTTGCTTTCATCGCCGATCACCTGCTCATCCGGGATCGTCCATTTGTCCTCATTGATGTCAACCAGCTCACCCTTGCTGAGGATCATCACCTGCGCCTCGCCGCAGTGCTGCAGGTAGAGCGTGTTCTCCTGCACCACTGCCACTGCAGCACTGATGCCCATCTTGCGGGTCTTGGACTGGCCGAAGGCATCACGGTAGACCTTCTGGTTGAGGTTCTCCATCACGCCAGTGATGAATTCCTCTGGGCTGTTCTTCTGGAGCAGAGCGAAGTCACGGCTCACTCCGCCAGGATGGAACATCAGTTCGCGCAGGTATCCGAGGGCCTTGGTAGCACTCTTGGCGGCGTCTCCCAGCTCCGGACCTTCGCCCACCAGCAGTGCCACCGCACCACGTGCACGGTTATTGACAGCCGGCAGGCGGATCGCCAGCGTCTCCTCGCTCTTCTCACGGGCGTTCTTGCCGATCATCGACAGTTCGGCGAAGTCGAAGAACAGGTTGGGGATCTCCACCTGCTCCTTCTTGTCATAGCCCAGCAGGCGGCTGAGGTCGTCGCGCAGCTCGGCTACGGTCTGGTAGCGCGCCAGCGGCTGCTTCTCAAGCATCCGGAGCAGTATGTCCTTCACTTCGCTGCTGATCAGGGCCGGTTCGACGCGGGTGGCGGCGGGCACACCAAGGTGGTCGTGGCGGATCTCGTCCTCGATCTTGAAGCTGAATGGCGCGTGGCCGACCAGCATCTCGAAGAACAGCACCCCCATCTGGTAGATGTCAGTGCGCACGTCGCAATCGACGTCACGGATGAACTCAGGCGTTAGGTATTCAGCACCGTTGAAGTTCAGGTTGCCATGGCGCATCAGGAAATCGGCAACCAGGGTGTCGCCAAGCTTCACGGTGCGCAGGTCGGATGTCAGGAAGACATTGCTGGGCTTGATGCCACCGTGGTAGTGGATCTTGCTGTACTCCAGCGCCTCAAGGGACTTGCAGAGCTGGAACACGATGCGGCCCGCGTCGCTGATCGGCAGGGTGCCACGCTTGATCAGCAGCTGCTCCAGGCTGAGCAGGCCGGCTTCCATCGCGATGTAGCCATTCTCAAAATGAACGCCGACATCGAAGACATTCAGCAGGTTTTTATGGTGGATGTTCGTCAGGGTGCGGAAACGGGTGTGGAATACCTCGGTGTATTCCTTGTGCTTGCGCAGGTCAATCAGCTTGACGACGCAGTGCTCCTGGTCCACCGCACTCTTGCGGTCATCCAGCAGTGAGCGCTTCTCCTCCTCGATGCCCATTTCATCCTTGCGGGTATCAATCGCGCGGTAGATAGAGGAAATGCGGCCCTTGGCAATCTCTTCCTTGAGCTTGAAGCGGCCGTTGATCAGGGTGTCCAGCACGAATGTGCGGAAGGCCACGCCGCTGTCCTGCTCGCCTCCGAGCTGCAGCACGTCATCGAGCGCCTTCTGGAAGCTCTCGTAGCGATCCTCCAGTGTCGGGCTGAGCAGGCGGTACAGCAGCTCCTGGATCGGCAGGGGCAGGTGCTCCTGCTCAGCAAGCCGCTTGCGCAGCTCATCGGGATCATTGCGGTCTCCGGCGGGCAGCACGTCCCAGCTGCGCCTGGCAGTGGCCAGTTCAAGGATGATCAGGCCCAGCGCATACATGTCAATCTGGGAGTCCTCCAGCCCGCGGTCCATCAGTTCATAGGGCGGGAAGTAGGCCAGCAGGTGGCTGCCCTCATCGGTCTTGGCCACATCGCCGGCCATGGACTTCAGCGGATAGCCGAAGAAGCCCAGCCGTACATCGCTTTCCTCAAGCGAGATGCGGATGTTGTCCGGGTGCATCATGCCGTGGAAATGCACGTCGTTTGCGTCGGCAAACACCAGCGCCCGCAGCAGGCTGCGCATGATGCTCAGCAGTTCGGGGGACTTGAGCGCTGACAGGTTGGAATAGCTCGAAAGCGGCTTGCCGAAATCCGGCAGCACCAGGTAGGCGCGGTCCTCAAAGCGGCCCCAGGCCAGCGGCGGCAACACATCCTCATGGTTCTTCTGTGCGAGGATGATGTTGACGCGCTTGAGCTCCTCAAGCTGCTCCGGTTCAAGCATCTCCTCGTTAAAGAGGAGGCAGAACACCGCTTCGTGGCTTTCCTTATTGAAGCCGATGTATGTGTCCCACAACACCGAATGCGCCTTGTGGTTGTTGAGCGTGAAGCGATCTACGGTGAAATTTTGCCGTTCGGCCATCTGTTCCTGCATACCTAACCGCCCTCGTCTTAGATACTCATTCGACTGCTAGAGTCTACAAAAAGTTGCTTGGTTTTGCCGGAGTATTCTCAATACCCCCGCAATCTACATGACGGATACAGTCAGCCGGCGGTTATCACTCGTGGCGCAATGCTTCCATCGGCTGCAGGGCTGCAGCCTGGCTGGCGGGCCAGACCCCGAAGAACAGGCCCGTCCCCACACTCATGGATACGGCCAGGAACACGATCAGGGGCGTCACCTGTGGTTCAGGGAAGTTGATGTCGCCTGGCAGCTTTGACAGGGCAGTACAGATGGTGAAGGCCAGCATGCTGCCGACTGCCCCGCCGAACACTGTCATCGCCATTGCTTCCGCAAGGAATTGCCCCATGATCTGCCGGCTGGTGGCGCCAAGCGCCTTGCGCAGGCCGATCTCGGGCGTTCGTTCACGCACATTGAAGATCATGATGTTCATCACCCCGATACCGCCGATGAACAGCGCCAGTGAACCCATCGTTACCAGCAGGTTGCCAATCTCCTTGATCTCCTGCTCGGCTTCCTTCTTCCACTCCAGCCTGGTCCAGATCCTGAGCGGCTGCTCACGGTCCTCTGCCTCGGGGTCAACGGGCAGGCGTGGATGGCGGCTGTGCACCAGTTCGCGGATCTGGCTGACTGCCAGGTTCACATGGTCCATGCTGTGGGCGGATGCATCATAAGTCAGCGTGCCGTCCATTCCCAGCCGCTCCGCACCGGTGAAGTACGGCACGACGATGAACTCATTCTGTCCCCAGGCATTGCGGTGCTCAAGGATGCCGACGACGCGGAAGCGCCGGCCGTTTAGCCGGATCATCTGCCCGAGCGGTGGGGCGTTGTAGAACAGCTTCTCCACCATGCCGACGGCCAGCACGCAGACCGGCTCCCGCAGAAGGTTGTGCTCGCGGCTTAGCGGCTCTCCGGTCTCGATCTCGTTCACCGGGATGTTGAACCAGCCCTCGTCCACTCCGTAGATCGTCATCTGACCGGCATCCATCTCGCCGAATTTCACCCTGACCTCACCATCGATGAATGGGCTGATTGCATCGACCGCAGAGCACTGATCCTTTATCGCCTCGCCATCAGCCAGTGTCAGCTTCTCGGAACGCGGGATGCGCGTGGCACTGTTGTCATGGTTGATGTAGAAGCCCATGTCCGTCACGCCGAAATCACTGAAGCGGCTGATGATGTCCGCGCGCACCCCCATGCTGATGGACAGCATGGTGATCACGCTCATCACGCCGATGATGATCCCAAGCGTTGTCAGGAATGTCCTGAAGCGGTTGCTGGACAATCCACGGAATGCCAGCACCAGAGTCTGCCAGTAGAGCAAGGCCTGAAGTCCTGAGTTGGTTTCCCGCCGCTTCCCGACGGCTGGGGCTTAGGACGCAGACTGGCAGGGAAAAGTATTCGTTTACCGGATTATTCGTAGCGCAGGGCTTCGATCGGGTTGAGGCGTGCCGCCTGGCTGGCGGGCCAGACACCGAAGAACACGCCGGTCATGAAGGTGACGGCGATGGCGATGATGATCGCATCCTGTGTGATCAACGGAGGTGGGAATCGTGCTTCTTCGGGCAGCCTGGCTATCACGCGGCACAGGATGAAGCTCAGTCCTGTTCCGATCAGGCCTCCCCCGATGCAGATCATCATCGATTCAGCAATGAACTGGGCCAGGATCGACTGGCTGTTGGCACCGAGCGCCTTGCGCAGTCCGATCTCGCGCGTGCGCTCCTTCACACTGAACAGCATGATGTTCATCAATCCGATGCCACCGATGAACAGTGACAGGCTGCCCATCACGAGCAGCAGTACGGTGATTTGCTTGGACTCAGCCTTGGCCCGCTCGCGCCATTCATTAAGGTTCCAGACCCGGATCGGCTTCTCGAACTCCTCAGCATCGGCCACCACCGGGATGCGCGGATGGTTCTTGTAGATCGTCTCCTCGACCTGCGTCACAGCCAATGGTACGTGCCTCAGTGTCTGGGCCGCCATCTGGATTCCGAGTGACTGGTTCTGGCGCGGGATCCACTCATGCACAGTAAAGAATGGCAGCAGCACCAGGCCGTCGATGTCCTCCTCGCCGGTGCTTTCCAGCACGCCGATCACCCGGAAGTTCCTGCCGCCGACGCGAATGATGCGGCCGAGTGCCTGGTCAAGGAAGAACAGGTTCTCCTTCGTAGTTGCGCCAAGCACGCAGACGCGCTCGCGCAGCAGGCTGCTTTCATCCGGGAAGCGCTCGCCCTCGGTGAAGTTGATCTTGTAGATGTCGAATATCTCGGGGTCGACTCCCATGCAGTTGACTTCGGTCAGTTCCTTGCTGCCCTGGCGCACCGGTGCCTGGAAGTCGATCACTGCGCTGACATGCTTCACGGCACCGCATTCACGGCGGATGCTGTCGCGGTCCTCCAGGGTCAGCTGCTCATTCGGCGGGATCTTCGCCTTGGAGCGCCAGTGGTTGATGTAGACGCCCATGCGGGTGGCACCGAGCTTGTCAAAGTCGTCAATGATCTTCTGGTTCAGGCCCTGGGTGACCGCCACCAGCGTGATCACGCTGGCAACGCCGACGATGATGCCGAACATTGTCAGGAACGTGCGGAAGCGGTTGGCCCACATGCCACGCACCGCAACCGTGATGATTTCCAAGATGAGCATTTTCCAAGCTGTACCGGTCCGCCGGTGACCCTACTGGAAGCGCAGCGCCCGGATTGGATCCTGGCCGGCTGCCCTCATAGCAGGATAGACGCCGAAGAACAGGCCGATTGCTACGGTTACACTCGCAGCAACGAAAATTGCCATTGGCGTGACGATCGGGGGCGGGATCTGGCTTTCCTCAGGCAGGCGTGCGATCATCCGGCAGGCCAGCACAGCGATGCCAGTCCCTATCAGGCCTCCCAGCATGCAGATCACGATCGACTCCAGCAGGAACTGGTTCATCACACTGGAGAATGTGGCACCCAGCGCCTTGCGCAGGCCGATCTCACGGGTGCGTTCCTGCACAGTCACGAGCATGATGTTCATCACGCCGACACCGCCGATCAGGAGCGAGGTGAAGCCGACCACCCCGAGGAAGATCGTCAGGGTACGGGCGGATTCCTCACGCCGGGCCTGCCACTCCGCGGCATTCCAGAAGCGGAACGGTTCGGTCTGGCCCTTGGCCTCATCCGGCAGCGGCACGCGGGGATGACGTTCGTGCAGCAGACGGCGCACCTCCTCCTCTGCGCGCTCGCTCATGGAGGGGTCATGCAGGCGGAAGTTCAGTGAGCCGATGCCGTTAACGCCGCTGACACGGTCCATCGCCGTGCCGATGGGGATCAGCACCCGTTCGTCATGCGATTCCCAGCGACTGTTGCCGACGGGCTTGTATGTGCCGACCACCTTGAAGCGCTTGCCGTCAATGGTGATGAACTCATCCACCGCCGGAGCACTGAAGAAGAGTGCTTCCTTCGTCATGCTGGCCAGAACGCAGACACGTTCACGCATCAGGTTCTCGTCATCTGTGAAGAAACGTCCCTGGTCTATCTGGTAGTTGGAAATTTCAGTCCAGTCAGGCTCGATGGCAATCACGCTGTAGGCGTCAAGCTCGATCGTATTGCGCGAGACATTGGCTTCGAGTTCCTGGATCGCGCTGACCTTGTCAATGCTAGGACAGGAGGCGCGGATCGCGGCGGTGTCATCGAGGGTGAAGCTCTCAGTCTGCGGAATCGGCACGCCACTGCTCCAGCGGTCCATCCAGCAGCCCATCCGGTTGGCGCCCCAGCGCTCGAAATCCTTCAGCATGTCCTCGCGGGTGCCGGCACTGTATGCCAAAAGCACGATCACGCTGCCCACACCGACGATGATGCCGAGCATCGTCAGCCCGGTACGCAGCTTGTTGGCGACAATGCCGCGGATGGCTACAACGATGATCTCCCAGAACAGCAATTGCTACCGCCTATTCAATGGTTCTCTCAAGCACCACGGTGTCACCTTCCTCGAGCCCGTTCGTCACCTCATAACGCAGGCCGTCGAAGAAGCCCAGCTCGATGTCAACACGCTCGCGAACGTCGGTGCTGTCGGCATCAGCGGACACCTCGACGTAGGGCTTGCCTTCCTCATACTGGATGTACTGTGCCGGCAGGATCAGCACTGCGGGATGGTCCTCCAGCACGATCTCAACGTTCGCCGTCATGTTCGGATACAGGCGCGGTTTCTGCGGCTCAGGCTTTGCCTCTTCCGCAGGCTTTTCCTCTCCTGCTGCATCACCGGCGGGCGGGCCTCCCTGGCCTCCACCTCCGCCGCCGGGCCGGCGCCCTGCACCGCCCCCGCCACCGCCACCACCGCGACGGCCACCCCAGTTGCCTCCTCCACCGCCGCCCATGCGGCCGCCGAAGCCTCCGCCTTCCATCGTGGCGCTGTTGAGGTCAATTGCGATGTCAACCGGGAAGCGGGTGCCGGTATTGCCACCGCCGGTCTCGCCCTGTGGGTAGATCTTCTTGATCTCGCCCTGCCAGACCCAGCCGGAATAGGTGTCAAACGTGATCCGGCAGGGGCCACCTACCTTGATGGTGCCGAGGTCTGTCTCCTCAATGCGGGCCTTGACGTAGATCGTTGACAGGTCGGCAACCGTGGCAATCACGGTGCCGGATGTGTTACCGGATGTCGCACTGGCAACCGCCGAGCCGATCTCAACCGGACGGGTCAGCACGGTGCCACTTTGCGGGCTGGTGATGGTGGTGTAGCCAAGTTCTTCCTTGAGTCGGTCCGTATCGGCCTGACTGGCTTCCACGTCCGCTTCGGCAATGGCGATGTCGTCAACGTCACCACCTTCAAGACCCATCTGCAGCTGGCGCTGTGACTCTTCATAACGCAGCTTGGCCTGGTCCAGGCTCTGTTCCGCGGACTGCATCTCCGCATCCGTCGCATACTTCGGTTCATGCTCATACAGGCCGAGGATGCGGTCATAGTCGCTCTGGGCATTTTCAAAGCTGAGACGGGCGCTTTCGACATCATTCTCCAGCCGGCTGCGGGCCTCGACCGTCAGCTTGCGCTTCGTCTTCTTCAGCTGTGCCTGCGAACGCAGCAGGCGGGCCTCGCTTTCCTTGATGCTCTGGACGATCTGCTCCTTGTCCAGCTCGGCAATCGGCGTACCCATTGTCACCTCGTCACCTGGTTCAACGAAGATCGCTTCGACCAGGCCGCTGGCCTTGCTCTTCACCTCGACAAGTACGGAAGGTTCAACGACTCCGTCCGCCGGCACGATCTTGCGCAGGTCACCGCGCGTAACTGCCGTTGTCTGGATGTCGGTTTCGACCTCCTCGGGGGCAAACAGCGGTGAGATGAACTTCCAGGCCAGGAAGCCAAGGCCGCCGATCACGACGAGGTTGATAGCAATTCGGATGAAGGTTTTCATGTCTGTTTTGTTCTCTGTTACCTGTCAGCGGTCTCGAGAGTGGAGGCCAGATGCCACTCAGCCGATGCCGCCATTGACATCGGCTGATCCCGGGGCTATACTTCTCTTCCTCATTGGGTCGCTAGCTCAGTTGGTTAGAGCGCATCCCTGATAAGGATGAGGTCGCTGGTTCGATTCCAGCGCGACCCACCATTCTCCCGATTCCCTGCTGTTTTCTGACGCAATGCTGCGCGGTTTTGTTACGCTTCAGAAGCGCAGGAATGTTTCAAGCGTTTCGCTGTCAATCTCTCCATTGCCTCTGATGATCGATTGCGCAAGGAATTCGGTCAGCAACAGCCTGCCGGCTGAGTCAAGTGCGGTGCGGGTGGCCTTGAACTGGGACAGTACATCCCTGCAGGGTACACCCTCCTCCACCATCCTCTGCAAGCCCCGGACCTGGCCCTCGATCCGGCGCAGGCGCCTCAGAACATCTGCCTGCGTGCCTTCCTGATCCTGCATCGCACCAGTATAGCGTGTCCCTGCCCGGCGCTTGCCCTGTGCACAATCTGGAAGTATCATTGCGCTACTTTTCTCCATGGAGGAGACAATGTCAGGCTTCTACAAACGGCCGAAACTCTCTGAACTCGACAAGCCGCTCGGCAAGCGGGTGCGGCTGCACCGCATGCTGTACGAACACGGCCCCGGCAACGGCACGCTCCTGATCCTCCCGCTGGACCAGGGCATTGAGCATGGCCCGATGGACTTCTTCAGCCATGAGGACTGCAAGTTCCCGGCCTACCAGTTCGAGCTGGCCCGCCGCGGGGGCTTCAGCGCGATTGCCGTGCATATCGGGCTGGCCCGCAACTACCTGCGTGAAGTGGCAGGCGACGTGCCGCTGGTGCTGAAGATCAACGGCAAGTCCAACATCCCTGACAACGAGCCATTCTCCCCGCTGACAGCCACTGTGGAGGATGCCGTCCATCTCGGCGCTGACGGCATCGGCTATACGTTGTATGTCGGCAGCGGGATGCAGGAGGAGGAGATCCGCCAGCTGATGGAGGTGCGCCAGGACTGCGACCGCTTTGGCATGCCGCTGATCATCTGGGCATACCCGCGTGGTGAGGCGATCGAGCAGAAGGGTGGCCGCGACAGCTTCTACGCTGTTGACTACGGGGCTCGCCTCGCCGAGGAATTCGGTGCGGACATCGTCAAGCTGCACATCCCGAAGATCAACCCGGCAACGGATGCCATGTCCCCTGCCCCCTACAACAACATGCAGGTTGACCAGCTCGGTGCCTTCCGCCAGATCGTGCAGAGTGCCGGCCGGGCCTTCGTGCTGGTCAGTGGCGGCAGCAAGCTCGGAGATGACGACATGCTGGCCAAGGTCCGCATGAGCTTCGAAGGTGGCGCCACCGGCCTGATCTTTGGCCGCAACATGTGGCAGCGCCCGATGGAGCAGGCACTGGAGATCACCGAGAAGGTGAAGGACATCATGCGCGAGTTCGGCGACCGTTGAGAATGCCGGGAGAGCTGATCCCGGACAGCACATGAATTGAAGAGGCTCCCTGCGGGGAGCCTTTTTCATTTGTGGCGACGTCCAGGTAAAAAAAACCCCCGGCCCATGGGCCGGGGGAGTTTCAGGCACTGTCCTGCAGCGAATGCTGCAGTCCTCAGCGGTGATTAGACCGCATCGTTGACATCGTCGGTCATGGACTTCTTGTCGATACCAGAGTCCAGGACGATCACGACGCCATCCTTGAGGGTGTCAGAACCACCATCATTGAAGTCCAGGGACACGGCGTTGCCGGTGTTGCACAGGCACTCGACGTCCCAGCCGAAGATCGGCGTGGCGCAGTCAATGACGCAGGAGTTCGTACGGAAACGACCCTTGAAGTCACCGTTACGGTTGTACACGTCCTGACCCTTGGTGCGGACGGAACCATAGCCGGAGAGGCTGTAGCCGACCGGGTCACCGGAACCGGTGATCGGGAAGGCGATGTTGGTGCCGGCGCGCGGGTAGTAGCTGAAGTTACCGGTCAGGAACTTGTTACCACTCGGGTCGGTCCAGTCGCCACCGACGTTGCTGGGCTCCTTGAACATGTCACCGGCGTAGTCGTACGGCGGGTTGTTGTAGATGTGGTGGACGAATGCGTCACCCATGAAGGACTGAACAGTGATCAGTCCTGCGGGGCCGAAGCACTCCCACATCTTGTCGCTCTGGCGACCACCGACGTAGCGCTGGTCGGGATAGTTACCACCAGCAGACCACGGGAAGTGATGGATGAAGGGCAGGATGGTGTCGGTTTTGTTCTTGACGAACGGGTTGCCGGGGTAGGAAGGCATGTAGGCCTCCATCACCAGCGGGTCACCGACATCCTCTTCCGCGGCACGCCACTCGTTGCGGCGGGTCGGGTTGGAGATATCATCGACGCTCAGGTTGTCCTGATCGTCGACCCAGCTCTGCCAGACGACATCCTGGTCAGTCCAGTCACCACCGTTGATGATCAGCGGGTAGATGTTACCGGCTGAGTCAACGGAATAACGCTCGAGTGCAAGCTGAATAGCGTGCAGGTTCTGCTTAACCTCTGCTTCCTTCGCCTTATCCTTGATGCGGATGAAGTTCGGAAGGGCAATCGCCACGAGGATACCGATGATCACGATGACCACCAGCAGCTCGATCAGAGTGAATCCTCTCTTTGTCATAGCATCCTCCATAGATGATCCGAAACCAATTGACTTGACATCTAACCCGAAATCAAGGCAGGTCAGCCGGCAAGACTGTTGTCGCTGCCGACCTTCTTGTCCATGCCAGATCCGAGATGGATGATGAGGAAGTCAGGGATACCATCCGAGAAGGGACGCTCATCATAGTCATCGACCTGGGTGGTGTTACCCCACATACCCGAGGTGGTCCAGGGGTTGCGCTCCTGGCCAAGGGTGAGGTAACCGGTACGCCAGTACTGGGCACCAACCGAGTCCTCCATGCTGTCGTCAAGGTCCTGGCCCTTCGTGCGCTCGGAACCGAGGGCAGTCAGGTCGTAACCGGCGACATCAAGGCTTGCCACGTTCTGGACGTCAGCGTTGCCAAGCGGCGGAGTCATCTCCGGCGGCATGGAAGTGGCGTCGCTGTGATAAGGCACCTGATACAGGAAGTGGCCGTGGTTGGTGGTCTCATCGCTCCAACGAGCGTGATAGGCGAAGTTACCCTGATACTCAGTGCGGACCGGCTCGTAATCCGGGGCGCTGAAGAACATGTACTGCGGGCCCTCAGAGAACCACGCGATGTTCCACATCAGGTCTCCATCGTAACCGCCGAAGCAGGCATGATCCTGGTAGTTGGTGGACAGAGCGTCGATACCAAACACCTTGCTGGAGCTGCCGACCTGGAAGGGGTTACGGGGGAACTTCGGCATGTAACCCTCGTACTCAAGGGTGTCGCCGAAGCCGGAATCAATGTCAGTCTGCTGGGTCAGGTTACCCCACGCAGTGTCATTGTAATCCCATGTGTCAGTGTTCAGCCAGAACATGTCGAACGGCTGCACAATCTGGCCGGTCGTGTAGGCACGCCACGTATGCGAGCCGTTCACGCCGTTGATGGTACCGATGTTGAACAGGGACTCACCGCCGTACAGGTAGTAGGGGTAAATACCGTCATAATCGGTAGCGTAGCGCTCAATCGCCAGCTGGATCGCATGAAGGTTCTGCTTAACCTCCGCCTCACGAGCCTTATCCTTGATCTTGATAAAGTTCGGGAGCGCGATAGCGACCAGGATGCCGATAATCACGACTACGACTAGAAGTTCGATCAGCGTGAAGCCTTTAGTCTTCAAGACGCTAACCTCCTATTCTGGTATGGATTACGGGAAGCCACAGCAATTAACACTTGTAAGCCAAAGGAGTATAACTATCCGCCTATGCTTTGTCAAACTAGGATTTAACAAGGCTTTGAGCGGATTTACACCACCGATAACTAGACGCCACAGAGGGGCAAACGTTACAGGTGCCTATAGAAATTTCCAATATTTCCCCATCATTTTTCCTCACTTGACCATGGGTCCTCAATACGCTGAGACCTGATCCATAAAGGGTTCCAATTCTTAGTCTCCTCACCTTGGCAACTCCGGGCAAACTAAAGTTAACCGATTCTTAACCACCACCGGTCTCCTCCTCCGCTTGTGAGCCAGCTTCCCTACTTGGTACTGCGGATGGCGCCTGATTGGCAACGCGCTTGTCCATTCCGGCACCTACATGGATGATCACGAAGTCATCCACTCCGTCGCTGAACGGCCTGGGATCGAAATCCGCCACCACTGTTCCATTCCATATTCCTCCAGTGACCCAGGGATTGCGGCCAGCCCTGTCTCCGAGATATCCACTGCGCCAGATATGCCTGCCCTGACTGTCGAGGATGGAGTCATCCATGCAGTCGCCCTTGTCCCTGTCCGATCCGAATCCAAGCAGGTCATATCCTGCAACATCCAGGCTGGCTACATTGGCTGAGTCCTGCTGTCCAAGTGGAGGGACAATCTCAGGTGTAAATGTTGTTGCGACGCCGGTCGCACTGATCTGATATCCAAGGTGGCCATTGTTGCTCACATCATCTGACCACCTTGGTAGGTAAGCAAAGCTACCGGGAAAATCAATGCGCACCGTCCGGGGGTCGTTGCTCTGCATGTCCATCAGCTGCTGTGCTTCACCAAACCAGGCCAGGTTCCAGCTCAGTACCCCTGAACGGCCACCGAAGCAGGCCTGGTCGTAATTGGTTGTGTTGAGCGCGGACAGGCCGAAGCGGTTGCCGCCGGTCGCCTGGAAGGGATTGCGTGGGTACTGCGGCAGGTAGCCACCGGTTTGCAGGGCATCGCCATAAGCATGATCTCCCCTGCCGGCAGCCAGGTCGGACCAGTTTGCTCCGCCGTACCCTGCCCCACCGCTTGCCAGGTTCGCCGGGTCGAAGGGCTGGATGATCCTGCCTCCCGGATAGCCGGAATGCTGGTAAGCGGTGTTGACACCGTTCACCGTACCCAGGTTGCAGTTGAGCTCCCCGCCGTACAGGAAGTATGGATACACTCCATCCTGATCTGTTGCATAGCGCTCGATCGCCAGCTGGATCTGGTGGATGTTGTCCCTTACATTCTTCTGGCGGTAAGTCTGGCGCGCGGAGATGGATGGCACCAAGCCCTTCGTGACAACCGCGAGCAACATCAGGGTGATGAACAGTACCAATGCAGCGTTGCCAGCTGCTGTCAGTGCAGCCTTAGTTGAGGCAGTACGCATTTTTCCTCTCACGAACAGGCTGACACCCCGGAGATGCCATGGTAACGCTGTGCTTCCTGCTGTCCGCTGAGGCAGCAACTTGCCAGGTTGTCACTTGAAGCAATTATCTTGAATCTTGAGATTGCCAATAAGACTGTCCTATTGATCCAGACCAGATCCAGGTTTGCGATCTATGCCAGATCCCAGATGGATGATGATGAAGTCCTGTACGCCATCAGAGAATGGACGCTCATCAAAGTCATGCACGGGGGTCTGCCCTTCGAACAAACCCTCAACGATCCATGGATTGCGTTCCTGCCCGAGAGTAAGGTATCCCGTTCTCCAGTAGTGATTGCCGGTTTCGTTCTGCACGGAGACATCCAGGTCCTGTCCCTTGGTTCGCTCACTGCCGAGGGCGGTCAGGTCATAACCTGCCACATCAATGCTGGAGACGTTTTCAGCGTCCTGGTCTCCCAGCGGCGCTTCCATCTCTTCCAGGATTTCAGTGGCATAGCCATTGAACTCTATCTGGTGAACGAAGTGTCCGTGGTTGCAGACGGTGTCACTCCAACGCGGATGGTACGTGAAGTTCCCCTGGTATTCCGTGCGGACCGGCTCGTAATCAGGAGCACTGAAGAACATCATCTGCGGTGATTCCCCAAACCAGGACAGGTTCCACATGCACTGCCCGTCAAGTCCCCCGAAGCATGCATGATCTGCGTAATTTGTTGCCAATGCGTCGAGGCCGAACACCTTGCCGGCTGAGCCGACCTGGAAGGGGTTGCGTGGGTACTTTGGCATGTAACCCTCAAACTGGAGGCTGTCACCGAAACCGGCATCAATGTCCCGGTCCAGCAGGTTCTGCCAAGACGTGTCGTTGTAGTCCCATGTCTCGGTGTTTTCCCAGAACAGGTCAAACGGCTGGACGATCTTCCCAGATGGTTAGACGCGCCATTGATACTGGGGGTTTATGCCGTTCACCGAGCCCATGTTTAAAAGCGACTCCCCACCGTACAGGCAAAAAGGGTAGATACCATCCTCATCTGTACTATAGCGTTCCAGTGAGAGCTGGATTGCATGCAGGTTCTGCTTGACTTCTGCTTCCCGCGCCTTGTCCTTGATCTTGATGAAGTTTGGCAGCGCGATTGCAACGAGGATGCCTATGATCACCACCACCACCAGCAGTTCAATCAGGGTGAAAGCTTTGTTTACGGTTTCCATGACAATCTCCTTCTTAATGATAGAAGATTATCATTATAGCCTATTGATAAACAATTATCGTTTAAATCACGTGGAATCCATGGTCTGGAATAAGGAAGTAAGGAAACTTTCTGGCTGAGCGGAAAACAACCTGGCTAGATGATCTGGCCCTGGAGCATGCGCTCCCACTTGCTGGCCTCGTCAAAGATGCCCAGGTCATCATTTTCACGGGCAAGAATCCGCGCCAGCGCTTCAACCACGAGCGGGTCGACATGCATGCCGCTCTCGTTGTCATAGCGGTCACGATGAGCCCTGGTCATCACCCGCAGCTCGGAAAGCGCTTCCGGGACAGCCATCCCCTGCTTGTAGGGCCGCGTCTGGGTCAGCGCCTGGAAAATGTCTGCCACCGCAAGGATCCGGCCCTCCAGCGGGATCTCGTCGCCACGCAGGCCGAAGGGGTAGCCGCTGCCATCCAGCTTCTCGTGGTGCATGCCGGCGATGCGGGGGATGTCGCGCAGTTCGCGGCTGAAGTTGATCCGGCGCAGCAGGAGGATCGTCTTCAGCACATGGCTGCGCATCATCGCCCGCTCCTCCTCATCCAGGCTGCCGGGCTTCTGCAGTACATTGTCAGGGATGCCGATCTTGCCGTAGTCATGCAGCACTGCCGCAATACGGATGCGCTCCACCGTGCGGCGGCTCAGGCCCATCTCCTGCGCAATGGCAACAGACAGTCCGGTCACGAGCTTCGTATGGTTGCTGGTGGTCTGGTCGCGGGAGTCAACGCTCTGCGCGAGGGTCACGATGAAACTGCGGAACTGGCGCTGCTGCTCGTCATAGAGCACGGCGTTCTCCAGGAACACGGCGGCGATGGCGGCCATGCTGGCAAACAGTTCGGAATCCTCTTCCGTGAATTCCCCATGCTCACTGCTGCCGGCTTCATCAAGGCGGTTGATGGCCTGGAACACACCGATCAGCTTGCCGTCCATGCTCTGCATCGGCACGGCCAGCAGTGACTTCGTGTGGTAGCCGCTGCGCTTGTCAACTTCAGGGTTGAACAGCGGGCTCGAATAGGCATCGTTGACAACCACCACGCGGCGCTCTCGGGCGGCAATGCCGGCTACACCCTCGCCGATGCGGATGCGGATCTCGTTCTCGAGTCCCTCTCCCACGAAGGTGTAGAGCTGGCCGCTCTCCTCGTCAGCCAGCCACAGGGTGATGCGGTCGGCACTGACAAGCTCGCGGGCCTGGGTCATCGCCTCGGCGATCATCGGCTTCAGTTCGATGCGGCGGCTGATCAGCTGGTTGAAGCGCAGCAGCAGCTGCAGCTTGCGTGCATCCCCGGTTGCCTGTGGCGCTTTATCCATCTGCTCTCCCCTGTCCTGCCACAAGGCAGGCAGGTCAATCAGCCGTCACGCCTGTTCCAGTCGTATGGAATCTCCCCGCTGTGCGGGTCGATGCGGTATTCGTCCGGCTCGGAGTAATTGTACGTCTCCGTCGGGATGTTGAGCAGCAGGCAGACATCGGTACCGATGTTCTTGTAGCCGTGGTAGACGAAGTTGGGGATCTTGATCACCTGGCGGCGCTGCTCACCGATGTAGAACTCGTTGATCTCGCCTTTTGTAGGGGAGTCATCACGCGAGTCGTACAGCACGACCTTTGCCATGCCGTTGAGCACGCAGAAGTGGTCTGTCTGCAGGCGGTGGTAATGCCAGGCCTTGACGACACCCGGATAGGCCGCGGTCACATAAGCCTGGCCAAACCTGTCGTAGATGGCATCATCCGCGCGCAGGATCTCCATCAGGAAGCCCCGCTCATCCGGAATCAGTTTCAGTTCTTTTACAGCTACACCATGGATCATGCACCAACCCCGACCGGCGCCCGTAAGAGCATGTTGCTGGAATTGCTAGCAACAAGCCAGTCGAGCTGCTCGGCATGGGGTGGCAGTCCGTGGGAAAGCGCCCGTCCCAGGTTGTCGTGGGGCGTGATGCCCCAGTTACTGACCCGCTCCGGATCTAGCTCGCTCACCAGGTGGATCCTGTATCGCTCAGCGTACTGCTTCAGCTGTAGCGCGGTGGCCCCTGCAAATGTCGGCCTGCGCTCAACCACATCGCTTATCGAACTGGCTGAGAGGTCCGCCATGTCACAGAATTCGCGGTGCCCCTCTCCTCCCTGGCAACGGGCTATCCAGAACACGCTTGCGCCGGGCTTGAGCACTTCAACCGCATGGTCAAGCGAAGCAAAAGCCCGGTACAGGCTGCTGTCGTTGGGATAGCCACCCGCGTTAATGATAGCAATGTCCACCGGGCGCATCTCGACACGGTTGTGGTCCTCGATGAACTTCGCCCCGTAGCGCAGGGCATAGCCCGCATCTCCTCCCTGCATCCAGACGATCTCACCGTCATCATTGACAACCACGTTGATGCTGAAATCCGGGCTGAACAGGCTGTGGGCCTCGAGCATGTCCTCGCTGACCGGATTCATCACGAGCGAGCCGCTGCAGGCGCGGGGGTGGCGCTTATGTGAACTGGCGTCCCAGAGGTGGCTCTGGTTGGAGAAGGTCGTGTCAGCACTGCAGCAGCCCGGGATCAGCCGGGCATGGCTGCCGGTGAATCCGCAGTACGGGTGCAGCTTGATGCCGCCGGTCAGGATAACCAGTTCAGCATCGCGTACGCGGTCATCCAGCCGCAGGATGGTTCCGTAATCGGTCCGGCCGTTCTTGCTGAACGAGCCTTCGGTGCCTGACTCATGCTCAATGAACTTGACCCTGTCGCAGACCTCCGGCGAGTAGTATTCCGCTCGCAGGTACTTGTCCGGGGGGTTCTTCAGCCCGCTGGCAACATAGATCGATATATGCTCGTCGCCTATGCCGGCCTGGTTGAGGTAGTTCAGCAACTCAGGCAGCCACTGCGGATATGCGGTGTAGTAGCCGCTGTCCTCCACCACGATCATCGCACTGGAGACCTTTCGTGCAAGTACGTCAAGCGGCGGCCTGCCCATCGGGTCCATCAGCGTTGCATGCAGGGCTGCACGCAGGTTGATGAGGGGCAGCATCGTGCGTGGGGTCACATCCACCGTCTTGATTCCCGGTGGAAGCTTGAATTCCATGGCTTCCCTGCCATACTTGAACTGGTAAATCATCGGAAAATCCGTCTCCCTGCTTGTTGTGGGGGCCAGAGCCTGTTCAAGTTATACGTGGACGCGGCTCCCATTGCCACGACCAAACCCAGACTTAACAGGACCAGCTGCCACGGCGCGAGGATGTGCGCCACAAGCAGGAAGACGACGCCAAGGGTCAGTGCGAACTGGACCGGGATGGCGGCAAGCACGTATCCGAAGATGTTGCGCTCAATTCCAAGGGTGATGACCAGCAGGGTGATGAGCTGGGTGCAGGCTAGCAAAAGGACGAACACCAGCAGCTGGCCGATGCCAACCACTCGCAGCAGCATGCCCTGCTGTGAAGTTGCAAACATCCAGATCGTGACACCGATGAAGAAGGCCAGGCTCGGTGGCCAGAGCAGCGAGAACAGGTGACGCATGGTCGCCAGCAGCAGCTGAAACGGCGACACAAGGGTCAGGCGCAACTGCTCCACCAGTTCGCTGCGGCTGATGCTGGTCACAAGCATGGTTCCAAGGAACAGGGTGGCCAGTCCGAGGGAGAACTGGAACATCATGTACAGGCTGAACAGGCCGTAATATTCACCTAGGCTGTCTCGGAATTCCTCCAGCATACCTGCCAAGATGTTGAGGCTGATGGGGAGCACTAGGATGCAAAGCCAGGCAAAGGCTGGGTATCGGGCGCTGCGCGACCATCCGGTGAACAGGCTGATCAGCGATTGGGTCAAGAAATATATGTATCACCGGGGCAAGGATAAAAACCTGCAATTGTGGTATTATTCCTCCCCTGACCCACGTAAGTTGCGTGGAGGAGCATTGAAATGAAGAAAGACCTGCATCCCGAGCTCAAGCTCACAGAGTACGCCTGCGTCTGCGGTGAACAGTTCACCGCCCTGGGCATCCGCGACAAGATCAGCGTGGAAATCTGCTCCAACTGCCATCCCTTCTACACCGGAAAGAAGCGTGTCGTGGACACTGCGGGCCGTGTGGAGAGGTTCAAGCAGCGTTCCGACGCTGCCGGCGGACGCGGCAAGAAGATCAAATAGACTTCCGCACCCGCTGCGCGGGGTAGAATCAGCCTGTGAAACCCAACCGACTGCTTAGGCACCTGCTGCCAGCCTTCCTTGCCCCGGCGATCCCCTATGGAGGCCAGGCCTGTATTGAGGGCGTCATGATGAAGGGACTGAAGCACGCAGCCCTCGCTGTGCGCCGCGCCAGTGGCAAGATCGAGGTGATCGACCGTGAGGTCGTATCCCGCTTCCCTGCACTGACCCGTATGCCCTTCATCCGCGGCTTCTTCATCCTCTGGGACATGATGACGCTTGGCACCTGGGCGCTCAAGGAGAGCAACCGCCGCTTCGAGATAGACATGCTCGCGGCGGATGCCGAAGCCAAGGGCGAGAAAGTCGAGCACAAGGAAGTTGCAGCACCATCGAAGGGTTCAGTGATGCTTGAGGCAATCATGATGGTCGTGGGCTTCGCGATTGCCATCATGATCTTCAAGGTATTGCCAGCGATTGCAGCCAGCTACACCTTCGAGTGGTTCGGCTGGGGCAACCTGAAGACCATCGAGAACCCGACCCTGACCCACCAGCTCGTTGCCAATCTCGTGGAGGGACTCGTCAAGCTGGGGATCTTCGTTGGCTACATATCGCTCGTGGGCAGGCTGAAGGAGATCCGCCGGGTGTTCGAGTACCACGGCGCTGAGCACATCGTGATCAACGCCTACGAGGACGACATGGAGAACCAGAAGATGGAGTTCATCCAGTCCCACAGTGTGGCCCATCCGCGCTGCGGCACGAGCTTCATCGTGATCCTGATCCTCGTCGGAGTCGTGCTCTACACCTTCCTCGACTACCTGTTCGTCAGCAATGCGGCTGCCATCAATGCAACGCTGCCAGAATGGTGGATGAACAGCATCCTCGGCCCGGCGGTGCATGACAACATCCCCGGCTGGTGGATCCGCTGGCCACTGCGCATCCTGGCAATCCCGATCCTCGCCGGCATCAGCTACGAGTTCATCCGGGCCGCCTTCCGCTACTACGGCAACCCATTCCTGCGTCCGCTGCTGCGTTTCGGCATGCTGTTCCAGGCCCTGACCACCCGCCGTCCGAGCGACGAGCAGGTGGAGGTCAGCCTGGCCAGCTTCAACCGGGTCCGTTACCTGACTGAGGACATCCCGGAGCCCGAGATCCGCCAGCCCGCCTCCAGCGCCAGCTCCTAGCTGGGCCTGACCCGACGTGTCATTGCCGCCCTGTGCGGCTTGTTTCTGCTCATCTATAATTAACGGGATCAATCCATCATGTGGGACAAACTGGAACAGGTTGAACAGCGCTATCTCGAGCTGGAAAAGGAGATGGCCGAGCCGGAGGTGATCGCTGATCACGAGCGGCTGGCCAAGATTTCGCGCGACCACTCCGAACTGGAGGAGATCGTACTGCCCTACCGCGAGGCGCTGATCGTCAAGAACAACCTCGAGCAGAGCCGCGAGGAACTCAAGGGGGAGAACGATGAGGAACTGCGCGAGCTGCTCAAGCAGGACATCAACGAACTTGAACCCCAGCTGGCGGAGATGGAGGAGAACCTCAAGCGCCTGATCACACCGAAGGACCCCAATGACCGTAAGGACTGCATCATCGAGGTGCGGGCTGGGGCCGGTGGCGACGAGGCCGCCCTGTTCGCCGGTGAACTGATGGAAATGTACATGACCTTCGCCAAGGGCCGGCGCTGGGATGTCAGCATAGTTGACCTGCAGGAGACCGGCCTCAAGGGCGTGAAGGAAGCGACGGTTGAGGTCAAGGGCCGCGATGCCTATGGCTGGCTGAAGTTCGAATCCGGTGTGCACCGCGTGCAGCGTGTACCTGCCACGGAAAGCGGCGGCCGGATCCATACCTCCACCGCCACGGTGGCGGTGCTGCCGGAAGTGGAGGACGTGGATGTCGAGGTCAACGACAGCGACCTGAAGATCGACACTTACCGGGCCAGCGGTGCCGGCGGCCAGCACGTCAACAAGACGAGTTCGGCGATCCGCATGACGCACCTGCCGACCGGCGTGGTTGTCACCTGCCAGGACCAGCGCAGCCAGCTGCAGAACAAGGAGAAAGCTCTCAAGGTGCTCAAGAGCAAGCTCTACCAGATGGAAGAGGAGCGCAAGGCCCGCGAGAATGCGGAGAACCGCAAGAGCCAGATCGGCACTGGTGACCGCTCGGAAAAGATACGGACATACAACTTCCCCGACGGCCGGATCACGGACCACCGGATCGGCAAGAAGGTGCACAACCTCGAGGGATTCTTCCGCGGGGAGATCACGGAGATGCTCGAGGCTCTCCGCACGCATGAGGAGGGAGAGAGATTAGCACAGTTATAGAGCTGTACGACGAGGTGCGCGGCCGGTTGGACGGCTGCAATGACGTCGTGGACAGCCGCCAGGAGACTGACAACATCTTCCGCGTGAAGCTCGGGCTGGACCCGACCGACCGCATCATCCACGCCCGCGGGCATGTGCATACACCGGCGCTTGAATCAGTGCGCCACATCGTCAATGAGCGTGTGGCAGGTGTGCCGCTGGCCTACCTACTGGGACGCGCCGACTTTGATGGCAACAGCTTCTTCGTCACCCGCGACGTGCTGATCCCGCGCCAGGACACGGAGTTCCTGCTGCGCCGCGGTGACTGGTTCATCCGCGACCAGATCAAGCCGCGCCGCTCGATGTCGATGCTCGACCTCGGCAGCGGCAGCGGCTGCGTCGGCATCAGCATGGCGCTCAGGCACCCGCGCCTTGAGGTGGTGTTCATTGACATCAGCCCGGCAGCGCTTGAGGTGGCAAGGAAGAATGCCCGCCTGCATGGCGTGGAGCAGCGTTGCCAGTTCCTGGAGGGCGACTGGTTCGAGCCGCTGGACCGGCGCGACCGCTTTGACCTGATCCTCTGCAACCCGCCTTACATCACGCGCCGCAATGACCCCCTGCTGGAGAAGAGCGTACGTGACCATGAGCCACGCCTTGCGCTGTTCCTCAATGAGGACCCGCGCGAGTTCTTCTTCCGCCTCGGCCGCAGCGCTGTCAGCCACCTGCGCACCGGCGGGCTGTTCGCGGTGGAGGTTGGCTACGACACTGGCTGGCCGGCACGTGAGGCGCTGGACAAGCTCAAGAGCCTGGAGCGCGTGCAGGGCGTGCACGACTTCAACGGCACGGAGCGCGTGATCTGGGGGCTGAGGCGCTGAGATGACAAGCGTGCTGCAGTACTCGCATGGTGAACGTGAGGGCGTACTGGAGCAGGCCGTTGCCATGCTGGACAACGGCCGGGCGATCATCTTCCCTTCCGACACGGTCTACGCCCTGCTGGCTGGAGCAGGCAGCGCGGATGCCTACCGGGAGATCTATTCCGTCAAGCACCGCAATCCCGAGCAGCCACTCGCACTGCTGGCCACACCGTCGCATCCGGTTGTTGGTGAGGTGATGAAGCTGCTGGAAGACCTCGAGGATGAGCAGGATGCCTTCCTCAGCGGTGAGCTGACAGCGGTGTTCCCGCGCGGCAGGCTCAAGAAGGTGCCGCAGGCCGCACTGGCACTGCAACAGGGCGGCGTCGGGATTCGCATCCCGGCCTGGGAACCGCTGTGTGAGCTGATCGAGCGCTGTGGCGGACTGCTATGGGGCACAAGCGCAAACATCAGCGGCAGCGACCCGCAGACCACCGCAGAGGAAATGCAGGCCGCACTGGACGCGATGGATCCTCAGCCCATGCTGTGCGTGCTGGTCGCCGAGGAGCTGCCGGGCAATGTCAGTGATGTCGTGCGCTTCGGCCCGGACGGACCGGAAGTGATCCGCTGACCCTGACTGCCCATTCTATAATCGGCGCATGCCGCTATTCAACAATTCCCTGGCTGCCGCTTGGTTGCTGTTTGCCGGCAGCAGCATGCTGGCAATCATCCATCCGAATGCAGCACAGGCCAATCCGGATACCTTCATCATTGATGACCAGGTCATGGAAGTCGAGATGTACCGGGACTTCCCTTCAATCCGGGGTTACCACATCCCGGGCAGCGGCCTCAGCTTTGATGCGGCAATCAATGGTCCCGGTACGCTCATCATCAACGGCGAACCGGTTGAACCGGTTGTCAGCATCGTGCACCACGAGGGCACGGCCAGTTACACCATCGACCTGCCTGAGCAGCAGGTCAGCCTGCAGGTCGGTTTCAAGCTCAGGGGAGGCAGCCTGCACCTGAAGATCGGCCAATTGCAGGAACGTGGGGAATTCCGTGTGCACAGCCTGGCCTTCCGAGATGCTCCCCTGCTCTCCTGCAAAAGCGCTGCTGATGCGCAGTTCGCCGGGGCGAACATGTACACGAAGGTGGAAGGCACTGGCGATACCTACCTAGCACTCGATGGCAATGAGCCTGTCGATGATGAGCAAGCCGGCTACATGTACGCCATGCTCAGCAAGGGTGATCTGTGCGGCAGTATCTGGACCAACTCCGTCTACGACTTCCCCGATGGACCGACCAAGCGTGAGAACGGAAGGATCTGGAAACAGACTGTTGCCGATCCCGAAGGCAAGCGCACCAATATCTGGAGTGGCGACTGGCTGCTCAGGGCTGAAGGCACCGAAGAGCTGGAGCCAATGGCTGAGGCCAGGATCGTTATTGCGCCTGACCTGAATGATGACAACGTGGTGGACTGGCAGGATGGCGCGATCGCCTACCGCAGTGTGATGGACATCCCGCTCGGTGCTGAGCAGGTGAAGGACCAGGTGGTGCAGCGCATCGTGCACAACTTCGGCAGCCAGGCCACGAACCCCTTCCTGAAGACCCTAGATGAAACCAAGCGGATCTACAACGCCACCGGCGGGCTCGGCCAGCATGTGCTCTTGAAGGGCTACCAGAACGAAGGGCATGACAGTGCCCATCCGGACTACGGTGGCAACTACAACGAACGCGCCGGTGGGCTGAAGGACCTGAAGTTCCTCGTGGAGCAGGGAAAGCTCTACAATGCCAACTTCGGTGTGCACATCAATGCGCAGGAGGCCTACCCTGAAGCGAAGTCCTTCACGGAGGACCTGACACTGGAGCAGAAGGGCTGGAGCTGGCTGGACCAGGCCTGGGTGATTGACAAGCGGCACGATGCCCTCAGTGGCAACCGGCTCAGGCGGCTGGAACAGCTTGCCGACGAACTGCCGGGCCTGCAGTTCATTTACCTCGACGTCTGGTACCAGGACGGCTGGGAGAGCCGCCGGGTGGCCCGCGAGATCAACCGGCAGGGCTGGGCACTGACAACGGAGTTCCCCAATGCGCTGGAGTGGGACAGCACCTGGTGCCACTGGGCGGTGGACCTGAACTATGGCGGGACTGACCTAAAGGGCCTGCACAGCGATATCGCACGCTTCATCCACAACCACCTTCGTGACAACTGGGTGGCGAACCATCCCCTGCTTGGCGGCACGGAACTGATGGGCTACGAGGGCTGGCAGGGTCGCCGCGACTTCAATGCGATGCTGGAGACGACCTTCCGTGCCAACCTGCCGACCAAGTGGCTGCAGCATTTCGAGATCACCAACTGGGGCGAGGATGAGATCCGCTTCAGCGGCAATGTAGTGGCGAAGCTGGTGGATGGCAGGCGCGTGATCACGCAGGATGGCCGCGTGGTGCTGGATGGTGACAGCTACCTGCTGCCCTGGCCACCCGAAAACCCTGAAAAGTACTATCTCTGGTCTGGCAGTAAAGCTGAGCATGACTGGCAATCGCACCCCGGGCTTGTAATCGATGGCAGCTTCACCGCGCAGATAATGGATGCGGACAAAGTGTTCAAGAGGGAAAACCTCGCAGCCCCGGCCGATGGAACCATGTTTCCACATCACACGGGGAAACTGGCGATCCTCGCGCCTGGCAACAATCCGTTCTTTGCTGTGCAGAAATTCGGCACAAGGTCCGCGTTTGACGACCCAGGATTCAACCAGGGCACGACTGCAAGCCTGGAGATCGCCAGTGATGATCCGAATGTGGAAGTGATTCGCAATGAATATGGCGACTTTGAGCTGCATCTGCCACCTGGCCAGCAGCACATTCTAAAGACACCATTGTCAGTACTGTCCAGTGGCAGCTATGCGATCAGCCTGGCTATTGAAATACGGGGAGCGAAACCCCGCCTTGTCGAAATATCAGTGGATGGCGGCACCGTGCCAGACGGCTACCCTGATCATGTCTGGCTGGACCATTCCGATGCGATCAACTATGTGGCCGCAGATTCGAAGCATGACCGCTCGATGCAGCGAATGCAGCTGATTGTGGATATCGACAGTCGGCATAGAAGTCCCCAGCTGGTACTGGATATCGCAGCTGGTAATGCCGAGGTGTTCATCGACGACCTGCAGTGCGTACCCGCCGTGCGCCCTCCCCTGCCCGATGGTGCTTACTTCTTCGAGGACTTTGAGCACACCGTGCGCGGCTGGTATCCCTTCGTGCGTGGTGACTGCGGCGGGGCCAGCGACATGCGCACGCATCTCTCACAGCGCCACGACCCTTTCACCCAGCGTGGCTGGCGCGACAACATGATTGACGACGTGATAGATGGCGACTGGTCGCTCAAGAGCCATGCTGACCGACCTGGTGTGCTTTACCGCACGATCCCGCAGAACCTGCGCTTCGACCCGGGATACCGCTACATCGTCACGCTGGATTACGCATCTTCCGGGGATGAAACCCATGAGATCGTGATCAGCGACAGCAGCGGCGAGGAAGTGGTGATACCACTCAAGCAAGCGCTCGACCCGCAACCGATCCTGTTCCGCTTCCGCGCGGCGGATGACGGCAGCTCCTGGATAGGCGTGCGTAAACCGGCGGATGATGACAGCGACCTCGTGATTGACAAGCTCAAGGTGGTGCAGGAGGAAACACCCGATGGCAACTGATAACAGACACTTCTTTGCCAGCCTGCTGGCCTGTGCAATACTGCTGGGCATGCAGGTACCGGCACAGGCAGCCTATGACACGGCGGAAGCACTGGCAGCACTGCCCCATGTGGTAATCCCCACCGGCGACATCAGCATCAGCGCAGACCAGCAGTCAGTGCGAATCGGCAACGCCTGCCTCGAGATGCAGTGGCGCCTGTCCAATGACAAGATGCTGAGCCCCGTGTTCACGAACAAGCTCGATGGCAGCAGCCTGGAGCTGGGCCACGAACTGTTCATCCTACGCATGCCGGAGGGCAGTGAGATCCCCAGTTCCGAGTTCATCCTGGATGGTCCGCCCCAGTTTGAGGCAATCAATCCGTCTGACTCCTCCCCGCGGCTGGCTGCCCGGCTATCGGGCATGAAGGTCGTTGCCAGCATGACTGCACCGGACTTCAACCTGCAGGCAAAGTACACTGCTGTGCTGCTGGCTGACTCGCACTACATTCGCCAGCAGCTGGAGATCCTGCCCGGTTCAGCATGGGAAGTGGAGGAACTGGTCTGGTTCAGCGGCGCTGACCCGGCACTGCGTGCCGGCGGGATGGTGGACGGCTCCCCGGCCCTGTGCGGCGACATCTTCCTCGGGATCGAGCATCCGATGGCGCTTAACCAGGCGGGGGCCAGCCCGGTGCAGGTCTCACAGTGGTCTCCCGAACAGATGAGCTGGCCGGAGTACGTTGACCGGGAATGGGAGCTCGGAGACTCCGTCAACCATGACGGTCCCTGGATGCTGCGCTTCCAGTACACGGAAGGCGCGCATCGCATCGAGATTACTACGGCAAGCCTAGTGCAGGACGGACGCGTGCTGGCGACTGATGAGCATTTCGGCGCCAGTGGCATCGCCCATGTTGACAACGAATACAACTTCGACGTCAGCGGTTATGTCCCTGCCGGCGGTCCCGTGTTGCTTGCCGCAAATGTGCGCAGCGACCTCGGCACCGACAGCAACGGCATCATCCTGCTGGCAGACCTCACTGCGGACCCGCTGCTGTGCTGCAGCCAGCCGGTCGGTGTGACGCTTGAACCGGGCCGGCCCTACAGGCTGTCAGCCGTATGTGGGGTGGCAACACCGGGCCAGATGCGGCGCGCCTTCAACCGCTACCTTGAGCTGGAACGGGCGCATCCGTACCGTCCCTTCCTGCATTACAACTCCTGGTACGACATCGGCTTCTTCAACAAGTATGACGAGGCGGACTGCCTCGGTGTTGTCAACGCCTTTGCCACTGAATTGCATGACAAGCGCGGCGTGCAGCTGGACAGCTTCCTGTTTGACGACGGCTGGGATGACTACGACAGCCTGTGGGACTTCCACGAAGGATTCCCCGAAGGCTTCAGCAATGTCGGTGCTGCCACGGAGGCTTTCGGCGCAGGCACCGGGGTCTGGCTCAGCCCCTGGGGTGGCTATGGGGACCCTCGCCAGCAGCGCATCGCGGCCAGCGAGGGGATGGGCTATGAGATCAATGAAGGCGGTTTTGCCCTGTCCGGCCCCAACTACTACCGGCGCTTCCGCGACATCTGCCTGCAGATGATCAATGATTACAATGCCAACCAGTTCAAGCTGGACGGGCTCGGGCGCAATACATCCGCGCCTGCCGGCAGCCAGTTCAACAGTGACTTCGACGCGGCGATCAGCTTGGTCGGTGAGATGCGCCAGGCCCGCAGTGATGTGTTCGTCAATTTGACAACCGGCACCTGGCCGAGTCCCTTCTGGCTGCCGATTGCAGATTCGATCTACCGCGGCGGCTGGGACCACGAGTTTGCCGGTGAAGGCAGCCCGCGCCAGCAATGGATCACATTCCGCGACAGCCAGACCTACCAGAACATCGCCAAGGGTAACCCGCTTTACCCGATCAGCTCACTGATGCTGCACGGCATCATCTACGCCAAGGTGGCACGTGACCTCGACACGGACCCGCAGGACGACCTGCGGGATGAAATCCGCTCATACTTCGGAACGGGCACATGCCTGCAGGAGATGTACATCTCTCACGAGCTGTTGACGGAGCGGAACTGGGATGACCTGGCTGAGGCGGCAATCTGGTCACGCCGTCACGCACGCGAGATGTGCGATGTGCACTGGTACGGTGGTGATCCACTGGATGGAAATGTCTACGGCTGGGCCGGCTGGTCGCCGGACGGGGCTGTGCTGACGCTGCGCAATCCTTCGACGGAATCGCGCGTGGTGAACCTTGACATGGCTGAGCTGTTTGACCTGAACGGGCTGGACGCACAGATAATGACGATGACCTGCCCGTTTACCGAGCAGCGCGTACGGCAGCTGGACTTCGGTGAGAACGGCACGCTATCCCTGTCACTGGAACCCTTTGAGGTGCTTGTGTTCAGCACTGGCGACTGATCCGCAAACTGAGCCTTCATCATTGCAGCACCATAGTCGCGTCAAGCACCCGCCGCACGGCCAGTGCCAGGTCGCGTCTTGAAATCGGCTTGCAGAGGAATCCGGACTCCAGACATTCACCATCAACACAGCGCGCACTGCTGAATCCGCTGCACGTAATCACTGGCAGCTCAGGGCGGATTGCCTGGAAGCGCTCCACCAGCTGATCGCCGCTTAACTGGGGCATGTGCATGTCCGTGATAAGCAGGTCATAGGCAAATGGATTGACCGTGAAGCGGTCCAGCGCATCAATTGCGGAACTGCAGGCATGCACCGTGTAACCGAGCCCATCAAGCATGCGTGACATCAGGCGGCAGATCGCACTGTCGTCGTCAACCAGCAAAATGGCTTCATCGCCACGGGGTAACTCACCATTCTGGATGCTGCCGGACTTGCCAACACTGTTGCACTGCGGGATCAGCACCCTGAAAGTGCTGCCACTGCCGGGTTGGGACTGCACTGTGATCGATCCGCCGAGGCCTGCAATGATGTCCTTGATCACGCTCAGGCCGAGACCGGTTCCCTTGTCGGGGTCCTTCGTTGTGAAGAACGGCTCGAAGATCCGTTCGTGCAGCTCAGGAGGAATGCCACAGCCCTCATCCCGCACAAGCAGCTCGACATAGCTGCCCGGATGCTTCAGCGACAGGCTCCTCCGCTCACTTTCGGCCAGCTGGATTGAACGGTGGATGATCTCCAGCTGCCCACCGCCATCGAGCATCGCATGCCTGGCGTTGGTGAACAGGTTCATGATGATCTGGTGCAGGTTCGTCGGATCAGCCTTGACATAGGCATCGTTGTCATGCAGGTGCATCCGCATCTCCACACCAGCCGGCAGGGTGTTGCGGATCAGGCGGCCGGCCTCTTTGACGATCGAACCGACCTGCACCGGAACCGCCTGCAGTTCGCTGCGGCTGGCAAATGTCAGGATCTGGCGCACGAGTTCACTCGAGCGCTGGGCTGCACTGTTGATGTCCTCGCAGTTGCCTCGCTGCTCCTGCGTCAGTTCACACTCCATCAG
This sequence comes from Planctomycetales bacterium, assembly GCA_022646745.1. Classification (GTDB taxonomy): domain Bacteria; phylum 4484-113; class 4484-113; order 4484-113; family JAFGCY01; genus JAHEFU01. The sequence goes on from CP060262.1 coordinate 3,694,055, forward strand.
TTGTGCAACGGAACCCGTGATCACGAACAGCAGGTTGTTGAAGTCATGCGAGATCGCGCCGGCCAGTGAGCCGATCGCCTCCAGGCGCTGGACCTGCCTGAGCTGCTTCTGCAGCGTCATTTCGCTGGTGATGTTGCGCATCACCGCCACGAAGTTAATTGTGCGCCCCTCTGCGTCCCGCACTGGACTGACTGTGCTGTCCAGTACCAGCAGCTTGCCATTGCAGTCATGCGTGGCGAAGGTGCCCCGCCAGGTCCGGCCGGCCCTGACAACCTGACGGCATTCCTGGATCACGCTGCGCTCCTGCAGGCCGCCGTCGAACATGTTCAGCGGCCTGCCGAGCGCATCCTCCTGCCCCATTCCCGTCACCTCCGTGAAGGCCGGGTTGACGTATTCGATTTCCCCGCTGCGCGAGAGTACGACCACCGCTTCAGCTGTCTGCTCAATCGCCGTCGACAGCCTCAGGTAGCCATCGCGGGCGGCCTTGTGCTCACTGACATTGCGGACCACCGCGAAGACGCGCACCCGCCCGCTCTGGCGCAGTGTTGTCAGCTGCACCTCGGAATGAAAGGTATGGCCGAGCAGGTCACGGTGCACCCATTCAAATCGCGCATTGCCGGTTTCGAGGGCCAGCTGGATCAGCTGGGTGGCCTTTTCGCGTGAGCGTTGGCCATCGGGCTGGAACTCAGGCGAAAGGTCAGATGGATGCTGGTTGAGGAACTGCTGCTTCTCGGCCATGCCGAACATCTTCAGGCAAGCCACATTGCAGTCCACGAACATCTCGTCCTCAAGCAGCATGTAGGCATCGTCAACCTTCTCGAACTGCTCACGGTAGCGCTGCTCGCTCTGGAACAGCAGGCTTTCAATCAGCTTGCGCTGCGAGATGTCCCGGGTAACTCCCAGCAGGCCAACCGGACGCTGGTTCTGATCACGCTCAAAGGTCGCGCAGATCTCAACATTGAGCAGCCTGCCCGTACTGTGGTATTCCTGCAGTTCCATCGTGCGGTGGCGCATCGGATCCGGGGCGCCACTCAGCTCGTGCTCGATCTCCGCTTCAAGCACGCGCCGGGCCTTTTCCTGTGACTCTGGTGTCAGGTGCCCGAATATGCCCTTTTGCAGGCAGTCTGCAACACTGTGGCCCGTGACCTGTTCCACCGAGGGGCTGACGTAGAGCAGCCTGCCCTGCAGGTCTGCACGCCAGATCACATCCGTGCACATTTCAGCAATCTGCTGGTAATGTTGAGGGCTCAGCTGCTGGTTGTTGTCGTCAGCTTGCATGTCGCAGTTTCCTTTCCGAACTTCAAATATCAAAAAGCTTGATGACGGCGGTCTCCGTTCCGCCGCCACCATGAACATGGCAGCAATATTGAACTGCAAGCGCAGAAAGTTTGTTATCAGGAATTTCCCGTACAGGGAGACCGACGAAGAAGTGTTGCGGTAGCTGGAGCGATATGTGACTACTGGACTGTCCAGCCCTGTGCCAGACTGGACCGGCGAGCATGTTAAACTGACCCGGTTGCACCTTCACAAAACTACGTACGTAGTTTCAGGCAACCGGAGCCAGACCCAACAGGCCTATGCAGGTTGGTTTTGCTAGATCTCGATGCCTTCCTGGATCGCCAGCCGTATCAGTTCAGGCAGGCTGTTCACGCCAAGTTTCTTCATGATGTTGCGCCGGTGGGTCTCCACCGTGCGGATGCTGATGTCAAGCTGGATGGCAATGCTCTTAGATGCCTCCCCGCGCATCACCATCCGCAGGATCTCCAGTTCACGTTCCGTGAGCACGTTGAGGGACAGCTGCTGGCGTCCCGCAGCCTCCGCGATGTAGTCGTTCACTACCCGTTCAGCAACCTGGGCACTCAGAAATGAGATGTTGTCGCTGACCGAGTGGATGGCATTCACCAGGTCATGCTCGACATGGTTCTTCAGCAGGTAACCCCGCGCCCCGGCCTGCAGCATTTCACCGACAACCTGGATGTCCTCATGCATTGACAGGGCAACCACCCTTGTTTCCGGCATTGTCCGGCGGATCTCCGCCGTTGCCGCAATGCCATCCATCTCAGGCATGTCGATGTCCATCAGCACTATGTCGGGCCGCAGCCTGCGCGCCTGCTCCAGCGCATGGCGTCCGTTCTCCGCTTCACCAACCACTTCAATTCCGGGATCCCTGGACAGGATGCTTCGCACGCCCTGGCGGATCAGCTGCTGGTCATCGACAAGCAGCACTCGGGTCGTGCCTGTTCCGGCAGTCTGACCCTGCGGGGCCGGCTTGGCAACCTCCACCTGCTGCCGGTTGGCGGCCCTGAGCGGGGCATTGAGGAAGAAGGAAGCACCCTGGCCCGGACGGGCGTTGATCTCTAGCTGGCCTCCCACATGGTTCATCCTCTCATTGATGCTGTACAGGCCGTAGCTGCCTGTCTGGCTGCGCATTGTCAGCAGTTCGTTGAAGTCGAAACCGACGCCGTCGTCCGAGACACCGAGCCTGACACCGTTTTCATGCCCGTCAACGGTGATGACGACGTGTGAGGCCTTCGAGTGCTTCACTGCATTGAACAGCAGTTCCCGCACTGCCTGGAACAGCAGGATCCTGATCTCCTCCTGCAGCGGAGCGGCGACTTCGTTGTCAATCACACTGACAGGTATGCCGTAGGTCTTGTGAGTATGTTCCGCAAGCCAGCGCAGCGTGGGCAGCAGGCCCATCTCATGCAGCATCGGCGGGCTGAGTTCAAACACGATCCCCCGTGAGGAGTCGATCGCCTCCCGGGTGATACGCAAGCCCTGTTCCAGCTTCGCCCCTCCTCCGTCCGGCAAGCTGCTGCTGAGTTCCTGCAGCAGGATGGCAAGGCTGGACAGCGAGTGCCCTATGCCGTCATGCAGGCTGCTGGCGAGCCTGCGGCGCTCTCTTTCCTCTGACAGTGCAAGCTCCGCCGTGATGCGCCGCATCTCCTCACGATGCTCACGGACAGCCTGCTCCTCCCTGCGCTTCGAGCGGAGGTCCGTCACGATCGCAATGCTGCCCAGGAAATCGCCATCGCCGGAAAAGAGTGGTGTCGCATTGACACGGACGGGTATCGAATCACCATTTGCGCAGAGCAGCATTCCCTCATAGTTGCCTGCACCACCACTTCTCCGGCGTTCCCTCTGCTCCGCATATATATCCTGGCTCTCATGCGCGACGATGTCCTCCGCCGGCCGGCCTTCCAGCCGGTTGCGCGGAAGGCCGATTAGGCTGGCCAGCACCTGGTTCACATAGCTGATCCGACCTTCCGCATCCAGCATCACCATGCCCTCATTCATGATTGTCATGGCTATGCGGAACCTTTCCTCGCTTGCACTGAGCTCCTGCTCGGCCTGCAGCCTTTCCAGCTCGGCAGCGGCGCGGTTCGAGAACACCTCGAGGAAGTTGCGGGCAACATCGGGACTGGCAATCGCCTCACGTCCGAGGATTGCCATCAGGCCGAGTGGCTGGCCCTGGGAGGAATTCAGCGGTATTCCCATGTAGGAATCGACACCCATCTGGCGCAGCAGTTCATCATGCGGGAACTGCCGCTGGACGCCGTTCTCGATATGGCAGGGTCTGCCGCCGATCACGCTCGCACAGGGCGTACCTTCCAGTGCATAGGAAATGTTCTCAAGCTGTGTCCCGTCCTGGCAGACGGAAATCGTTTCAACCATCCCCCTGTCATCCTTGCTGATCTGGCAAATCAGGGAATGGCTGACCCCAAGGGACTGGCACAGGCGCTGCGTCAGGATGCGGAAAAATTCCCGTCCGGTGGCGGCATTCAGGCTGCTGGCCAATTGCTCAAGCATCTGCTGCGCTTGCTTGCGCTCGGTGATGTCCTCTGTGATGCCAATCTGGCGCCAGGTCCCGCCATCCCCGTCCTTTGAAATGTAGACCTGCTGGGAGACCCACTTCGCAGCCCCCTCCGGCCTGTTCAGGGTACGCAGCTCGGGAATCACGTATGAACCACCGTTTCTCTGGATCTCGCGGATCCGAGCAACGTCTTCCTGCCTGTAATCCGCAAAACTGGGCCACTTGCTCTCCACCTGTCCTGCACCACGGCCCATAAGCTGGGCAATGTAGTCGTCATCAAGTTTCCAAATCTGGCGCCAGGCACGGTTGAACACCAGAAGCCTGTCATCCTGGTCTCGGATTGTGATTCCAAGTGGGGAATCCTCAAACAGGTCGTGGAAAAACAGGTCATTGCGGCGAATCTTCTCAATCGCCTCAAGGCGGACGCGGTTGCTCATTGTCAGTGCAGCCTGGTCCGCCAGGGCGCGCATGAAGAAGATCTCCTCCCCGAGCCAGTTACGACACCTGCCAATCGATTCGCAGCAGATCACACCCAGCAGTTCTCCATCAAGGCTGATAGCGGAATCAAGCATGGCGCCGATATTGAGGCCGTCAATGTAGCTGTCCTTCAGTTCCTCCAGTCGTGGGTCATTGGCTGCATCAGCCGTTTCCAGCACCATTTCCGCCCTGAGGTACCCAAGGTACTGAGGAATCGCAGCGGAATCATATATTCCGCCTTCCGCGAACTGATCCTGTCCCATCAGGTACAGCTGCTGGCAAACCAGCTTGCCATTTTCACTGAGCAACCAGATACTGCATCGATCAAGTGATAGAGTGCGAGCAACCGTCCGGCAGATCTGGCGGAAGGCTTGTTCCACCTTGCCTTCAGTAACAGCATTGCCAGTGACAATCTCGGAATAGGCCTCACGCAATATACGTGCGTGCGCGTCCCTTTTGTGATCGCTCGCGCTGTTGTATGTTTCCTGTGAGTCTGACACCGCTTCCTGAATTCCCGGCCCGCTGGAATGAATTGATTGATTAAGTCCTGAAGTATCGGACTGGTCCAGTAGAATCCGCAATTGGTTCAATGTTTGCGGGGAGAGTAGACCCGACAGATTCGACTTCCGGTATGAATACCTTATCTTCAAACAAATCAGATATTTCGCTTTTAAGCTCCATTTTACGAAATCAAGGCATGCAATGATAATCAGCTCTGAATGGTTGATTTCGTTTGATTGGATTGGTTGGAATGCTTGAATTTTTCATCATCTTCCAGCGCCATGGATTGACAAGTTTCGATGGGCCGCTTGCCTAGCCTAGTTCCTCCACACCAAATTCGAAGACCGGCGCAATTACCCAGCTATGCCCGTTTTGCCGACCTGCTCGTCTCGCTGTTCCTGCCGCCTGAGACTTCACAGAAATACCCGTGAGTGTCACAATAGGCAGCGGGCGCTGCCTGGCTGGTGCAGCCGTCCATCCATACCAGGTCGGTGGGAGCACCAATGTCTGACAGTCCTGTAACCGAAAGCCTCAAGAAGCTGCGCCAGTACCTGCTGACCGGCGTTTCCTATGCAATCCCATTCGTGGCAGCCGGCGGTATCCTGATCGCGCTGGCCCTGGCATTTGCCCCGAAGGGTGCAAACAACGCCCCGGACCCTTCAGGCAGCCAGGTTCTGAGCACGATGCTCACCATCGGAGTGGCGGCCTTCTCACTGCTGCTGCCGATCCTCGGCGGATACATCTCATATGCGATCGCCGGCCGGCCCGGACTTGTGCCAGGCTTCGTCGGCGGCTTCCTCTGCAACCACATCCCGGTGCAGAACCCCGTTGAGGGTGGCCCGACTGAGGTCAGCACTGGCTTCCTCGGCGCACTGGTGATCGGCCTGCTGGCCGGCTGGATCGTCAACCAGATCAAGAAGATTCCCGCGGGGAAGATCCTCAAGCCGATCATGCCGATCCTGATCATCCCGATCCTCTCATCGGTGTTCGTCGGCCTGCTGGTGCTGATGGTGATCGGCAACCCGATCGCCGACATGATGCTCTCGCTGGGTAACTGGCTGGAAACGATGGGCACCGGCAACCAGGTAGTGCTGGCGATGATCCTCGGCGCGATGATCGCGTTTGACATGGGCGGGCCGGTCAACAAGGCTGCGTTCTTCTTCGGTCTCGGCATGATCCAGCAGGAGAACTACGCGATCATGGGCGCCGTGGCAGCCGCGATCTGCACCCCGCCGCTCGGCATGGGCCTGGCCACGATGCTGCAGAAGAAGCTCTGGAAGGAAGAGGAGCGCGAGGCCGGCATCGCCGGGCTGGCAATGGGCATGATCGGCATCACGGAAGGAGCGATCCCATTCGCCGCGGCAGATCCACTCAAGGTGATCCCCTCGATCATCGTCGGCTCGATGGTGGCATCCACCATCGCGATGCTCAGTGGCGTGGGAGACCATGCCCCGCATGGCGGCCCGATCGTGATTCCCGTAGTTGACAACAAGATCATGTACGTGGTGGCGATCATCGTCGGCACCTTCGTGACGGCAATGATGATCAACGCGCTGAAGACCATCTCGCAGCGCAATGCGAAGCAGGACGAGGAACAGGCCGCTTCTGCGGCCGGCTAGGCAACAAGGAGGAAGGCATTGAAGATAGTGGCGGTGACGGCTTGCCCGACGGGCATTGCCCATACATACATGGCTGCCGAGCAGCTCGAGAAGACCGGACGTGAGCTGGGACATGAGGTGAAGGTGGAGACCCAGGGGGCAATGGGGATTGAGAACGAACTGACTGCGGCTGAGATCGCGGCCGCCGAGCTGGTGATCCTCGCCGTTGACATCGAGATCGAGCAGCGTGAGCGCTTCGATGGCAAGCGCATTATCGAGGTCCCGGCCCAGCTGGCCATCAAGGACCCGAAGTCGATCTACGCCAGGCTGGACGGCTGAACCGTCCATGCCGCTTGAGTTCCGCTTCAGCTGCCCGTTGCCAAACGGACTGCATGCGCGCCCGGCCAGCATCCTCGCTGAGCTGGCAACACGTTTCAATGCGGACATCCGGCTGTTGAACGAACGCAACAACAACTCCGCGGATGTGGCCAGCGTGCTGGACCTGGTCGCCGCCGGGGTAATGCACACCGACATCTGCCTGCTCAGGGTGGATGGCCGCGACTCGCAGCCGGCTTACAACGCCCTCGTGGAGTTCATCACATCAAGCCTGGCCGACTGTGATACGCCCTTGCCTGAAGCCAATGGCAATATGGGAGGTGGCCAGCTGCCGCATGTCCTGCGTGGCCAGGTCGACAACTGGCTGGGCGGACTGGCGGCTTCCAGCGGAATTGCAATCGCCAATGCAGCGCGCAGCAGCGGCATGAAACTGCCGGCGGGTTTCAGCCTGCCCGCAAGCCTCGGCGAGGAAGCTGAGCTGGCCGCCTATGAAAAGGCCAGCGCAGCCGTGCAACAGCACCATGAGGAGCAGCTTGAGCGCTGTATCGGGATGGCGGAAGTCGAGATCCAGCGCGCCCTGCTCAGCCTGGCCCGTGACCGCAGCCTGCATGACAGCGTGCGCCAACGCATCAGTGAGAAAGGCGACAGTGCTGCACAGGCCGTTGCCTGGGCCATCCGCAGCTACTCGGAGAAACTGACTGCATCCGGCAGCGTATACCTGCAGGAGCGGCGCGGTGACCTGGAGGATCTCGGCATTCAGCTGCTCGAGGAGCTGACGGGCCAGAACCTCCATGGACATGAACTCGTGCTGACGGAGCCAAGCATCGTCTGCGCCGCGAGCCTGCCGACAAGCACCATGCTGGCGTTGGACAAGAAATTATTGAAGGGGATTGTGCTGGGCGAGAGTGGATTGACATCGCATACCGTGATCCTGGCCCGCTCTCACGGTATTCCCGTCGTGGCTGGGATCAGCGACCAGAGCCAACTTGCCAACGGAATGCCGCTGTACATAGATGGCAACCGTGGGGTTGTGGTGCTGGATCCTCCTGATGCAGTCCAGCGTTATGTAGAACAGGAAACCAAGCTGGAATCCCAGCTCAGAAAAGGCAGGAATGCTGCAGCCTCGCTATCTGGGAAGACAGCCGACGGACGCGCCGTGGAAATCGCTGCCAATGTGGCAGCTCCGGACGAACTTGCTGCCGCCCTTGCCTCCGGGGCTGAAGGTGTCGGCCTGTTCCGGACTGAGATGTTGTTCGCCGCCTCCGCCAGCATGCCCGGCGAGGACGAGCAGGCCAGGATCTACGCCGAAATGGCTGTTGCAATGAAGGGTCGCCGCCTGATCATCCGTACGGTGGACATCGGCGGTGACAAGCCCCTGCCATGGCTGCCGATGCCGCATGAGGAGAACCCCTTCCTCGGAGTGCGTGGGATCCGGCTCAGCCAGCGCTATCCCGAAATGATGAAGACCCAGCTGCGCGCCATCCTGCGCGCCAGTACGAGCGGTGAAATCTGGGTGATGGCACCGATGCTCGCAAATGTTGCCGAAGCGCGCTGGCTGCGGGAAATTCATGATGCAGCGCGTGCTGAACTGATTGCAGAGGGATGTCCCGTCAGCGATTCGGTCCGGCTCGGCTGCATGCTGGAAGTCCCGGCAGCCGCCCTGCAGGTCCCTGCGCTGTCCGCATACTGCGACTTCTTCAGCATCGGCAGCAATGACCTGGCCCAGTACAGCCTGGCAGTGGATCGGGGCAACCGCGACGTAGCCGCCATCCATGATGAGCTGCATCCATCCCTGCTGCGCCTGATGAAGATTGCCTGTGATGACGCACGGGCCAGCTCACGCTGGATCGGTATATGCGGGGAATTCGCTGCCAGGCCACTGCACGCGCCGTTCCTGGCCGGGCTGGGATTCGATGAACTCAGCATGTCGGCTCCGGCCATCCCGGCTGCCAAGCAGGCCCTGGCTGCATGCAGCTTGGAGCAGGGCCGTGAATTGCTTGACAGGTGCATCGCGGCGGAGGATGGCAATGCCGTACGGCAGATCCTGCATGCAGCATCCGGCAGCACTGAAGCGCCCATGATAGCCCCGGCGATAGTCAATCCGCAGGGCAAGGCATGCAGCAAGTCTGAGGCGATCCGTGAGCTGTGCGGGATGCTGCTGTTGGATGGACGCACGGCGGACATTGACGGCATTGAAGACGACGTCTGGGCCCGTGAGGAAACATATTCCACTGGGCTCGGCCATGGGATTGCGATCCCACACTGCAAGACGGAGCATGCCGGATCAGCCAGCCTGGCACTGCTCAGGCTGCCCGAAGCAGTCGAATGGGGCAGCCTTGACAATGCCCCGGTGGATACCGTGCTGCTGCTGGCGATGCCTGCTGCAGAGGAAGGCAACCGCCACCTGAAGGTGTTTGCCCGCCTGGCACGACGCCTGATGAATGAGGACTTCCGCAGCGGCCTGCGGGCCGCGGAGACCGCTGATAACATTGTGCAGTTCCTGCAGTCCGAACTGCGGGAAAACGAGGAGTGAGGATGGACCAGATGCGTTTGATGACCGCAGCACTGCTGTGCTGCACCTGCCTGGCACTGCCGCATGCAGGCCGCTGCCAGAATGAAGCCCCCGCCCCACAGGATTACGAGATGATTGACCTATCCGATGGCAACACGCTTTACGTTGTGGGCTATGCCCACCTCGACACCCAGTGGCGCTGGTCCTACCAGGAGACCATCCGAGACTACCTGAAGGACACCCTGAAGGACAACTTCGCGCTGTTCGAGAAGTACCCGGAATACATCTTCAACTTCAGCGGTTCGCGCCGCTACGAGATGATGAAGGAGTACTTCCCCGAGGACTATGAGCGCATGAAGGGCTACGTTGCCAGCGGCAACTGGTTCCCCTGCGGCTCCAGCGTCGATGAGTGCGATGTCAACGTGCCGTCCTGCGAATCACTTGTGCGCCAGGTGCTGTATGGCAACCGCTTCTTCCGCGACGAATTCGGCAAGACCAGCCAGGAGTTCATCCTGCCGGACTGCTTCGGCTTCCCGGCCAACATGCCAGGCGTGCTTTCACACTGCGGCATCCGCGGCTTCTCCACCCAGAAGCTGACCTGGGGCAGCGCCGTAGGCATCCCCTTCAACGTCGGTGTCTGGGAAGGGCTTGACGGCAGCAGCGTAGTGCTGGCGGCCTTCAACCCCGGTGCATACGTCGGCCGCGTGGACCAGGACCTGTCCAACAGCCAGGAGTGGCTGGACCGCATCCAGGCCAACGGTGATGCGAGTGGCGTCTACGCCGACTACCATTACTTCGGCACCGGTGACATGGGCGGCGCGCCGACCACCGGTTCAATGGAATGGATCCGCAAGAGCCTGAATGGCGATGGCCCGGTACGCGTCGTCAGCAGTACGGCGGAGCAGATGTTCCTCGACATCCAGAACTCCTCCATCCCCAGCCTGCCGCACTACAAGGGCGACCTGCTGCTGACCCAGCACAGCGCCGGCAGCATCACCAGCCAGGCCTACATGAAACGCTGGAACCACATGAACGAGCTGTTGGCCAGCGGCGCGGAGTCCGCTGCCGTCAGTGCCGGTCTCAGGCACGGTGCCAGCTATCCCTACCGCAAGATCAAGGACGCCTGGTACCTCACGCTTGGCAGCCAGATGCATGACATCCTGCCCGGCACCTCGATCCCCTTCGCCTATGACCTCGCCTACAACGACGAAGTGCTCGCAATGAACATGTTCTCCGACGTGCTGGCAACGGCCGTCGGGCAGGTCAGCAGCACACTCGATACCGATGTCGATGGCATCCCGCTGGTTGTCTACAACCCGCTCGGACGGGGCCGCAACAGCGTGGTGCAGTGCAGTGTGGACTTCATCACTGATGCCCCGGAGGACATCGTGGTGCACGGCGCTGACGGCAGCATGATGGCAGCACAGGTGCTCTCCCGCGATGGCAGCACAGCCAGCATCGCCTTCCGCGCCCCGCTCGAGCCCTTTGGCTTCAGCGTGTTCGACGTGCGTGCCGGTTCATCTGAGGCTGGCAGCGCAGTATCAGCCTCCGGCAACACCATCGAGAATGAACGCTACCGCGTCAGTGTCAACCAGGCGGGAGACGTTGCCAGCATCTTCGACAAGTCCATCAACCGCGAACTGCTCAGCGAGCCCTTGCGCCTGGCCTTCACGCATGACGCCCCCGGCTACTGGCCGGCCTGGAACATCGACTGGGCTGACCAGTCACAGGCCCCCTTCGCCTACGTCGACGGCCCTGCGAAGATCAGCATCGCCGAGGACGGTCCGGTGCGCGTGGCCCTGCGCATTGAGCGCGAGGCCCAGGGTTCGACCTTCAGCCAGCTGGTCAGCCTGAGCGCCGGCGGCCAGCGGGTTGAGTTCCATGACAGCATTGACTGGCGCACCGCCAACTGCAACCTCAAGGCCAGCTTCCCGCTCGCCGCCTCCAACCCGAATGCGACCTACAGCTGGGAATGCGGCACGATTGAGCGTGGCAACAATGACGAGAAGAAGTATGAGGTGCCCTGCCACCAGTGGTTCGACCTGACCGACAGCTCGGGCGAATTCGGTGCCACCATCCTCTGTCCATTCAAGTACGGCTCCGACAAGCCGGATGACAACACGATGCGCCTGACCTTGCTGCGTACCCCCGGCGTTCACGGCCCTGACTATTCCGACCAGGCCAGCCAGGACTGGGGCCGGCATGAGATCAGCTACGGCATCGCCGGCCACAGCGGTGACTGGCGCAGCGAGCACAGCTACTGGCAGGCCTACGGCCTCGAGCAGCCTGCTATCGCCTTCCAGGCTGGCAAGCACGGCGGCAACGGGCGCAGCTACTCCCTGTGCAGCGTTGACAGCCCCTCCGTCAGGGTGCTGGCCTGCAAGCGTGCCGAGGATTCCGATGAGCTGATCCTGCGCGTGGTTGAGCTGGATGGCCAGGACCAGTCCGCCGTCCGGATCAACTTCGGCCAGTCCGTGCTCGGCGTGCGCGAGGTGGATGGCCAGGAGTATGGCGATGCCGAGGTTTCACATGATGACAACGGATTCGGCACATCCTTCTCTCCGTACCAGATCCGCAGCTTCGCGGTGAGCCTGCAGGCTAACCCCCACATCCAGATGATGGAGTACGCCCCGGTCAGCCTGCCCTTCAACCGCTCAGTTGCCACCAATAACGGTGAGGCCGCAGTCGGCGGCTTTGATTCCGGTGGCCGCAGCCTGCCGGCTGAGATGCTGCCGGACAGCATTGACGATGCCGGTGTGCGCTTCGAATTCGCGCCTGCCGGCAATGGCCAGCCGAACTCCGTCACCTGTCAGGGCCAGAGCATCGAGCTGCCGAAAGGCAACTTCAACCGCATCTACCTCGTGGCGGCTGCCTCGCCGGCTGACCAAACCGCTGACTTCATCGTGGATGGCACGGCCCACAGCCTGAAGATCCAGGACTGGGGCGGCTACGTCGGCCAGTGGGATACCCGAGTATGGAAGGGCGCGGTGCCTGACATCGCCTTCCGCTGGTACAACGAACTGGAGAAGATCAACAAAGGCTACACCCGCCGCGATCCCGTCGCCTGGTACAGCTCGCACCGCCACAAGCCGCACGGCCAGGATTACTACTATGAGTACGCCTACCTCTACCGCTATGCCATTGATGTGCCGGAGGGCAGCTCGACGCTGACCCTGCCGGACAATGAGGCGATCCAGGTGATGGCTGTCACCGTCGCCAACTCCGGCGATGGCGAGTTCCGCGCCGCCCAGCCGCTGTATGACACACTGGCTGGCAACACGGACGTGACAGAGTTCCCGGCAGTGGAGTACATTCCGCTGCCCCCGAAGGAAGACCAGTAAGCTCAGGCCCCGGGCCTGAACAGGTAGTCCGGCGACGGCGCGTACTCAATGTATGCCGCCGTCGCCAGTGCTGCCTCCCGGCTGACACAGCGCTCCACCAGCCGCAGTGCAAGGTCAATCCCGGCGGTCACCCCGGCCCCGGTGACAATGCTGCCGTCGTCAACCACCCTTCTGTCCGTGCGCACATTCGCTGCCGGGCATTCCCGCTGCAGCTGCTCGCAGAACATCCAGTGCGTAGTGCAGTCCCGCCCGTCCAGCAGGCCTGCACTGCCAAGCAGCAACGCTCCCGTGCAGACTGAGACCATGGTGCATCCAGCAGCTGCCAATCCGGAGATATGGTCCAGCACCCGCTGATCCGTCTTGAGGCGGCGCGTCCCGATCCCTCCCGGGATGATGAACAGCTCCGGCACAGGTGCATCCGCCAGCAGGATGTCAGCGCTGAAGCGCACGTTGCCATTCGTGACAAGCTCGATCGCATCCGCTGACACCAGGCTCAGCCTGAAGGGAGACTGTTTGGCGGCGCGCTGGGACTCATCGGCACGACAGGCCGTCAGCACTTCATGCGGGCCGCAGAAGTCCAGCAGTTCCACCCCGTCGAATACGAGGATCTGGCAGTTGATTTCGCTCATCCGGGGATTATCCCAGAGGATGCCAGCTTATGCCGGCGGCTCGAAGTCCTTCAGGAAGCCCTGCAGCAGGATGTCCGGGATGCCATCGTAGATCCGTATCTGCGGGTCGTCATCCATGCCGATGTGGTGCAGCTCAAGCCGGTAGGTGTTGTCCATCGCAGTCTGCAGGATGTAGTTGTAGCCATTGGACGGGCTCGTCGTGCGGTCACCGATGAAGGTGAATGTCGGACTGAGTGTCAGCGCCAGGTCCTCGCTGTTGCCGCGGATCGGGTTGCCATACAGCTTGATGTGGATCTCAGGCCGCACATATGCCGTGAAGCTGAAGTTCCCACTCTCGCTCGTGGTGCCCGGCTCATTGGCAAAGCTCTCCACCAGTGTGTACTCGTTCACATCCTCGATGCCCTGCGAGTTGAAGATACCGCCTGTGCGGATGTTGTCATAGGATGCGAAGCAGTTCGCCGAGTAGAGCCCGTTGAGCTGTCCCTCACCGCGGATGCCGACATACAGGTCGTACACCAGTGTCATTGTGACCGGTACATCATTCTGGTAGGCAGTGAAGTCGAAGCTGAAGCCGGACATCTTGTGTTCAAAGAAGTCCAGCTGCTCCGGCGTCGGCGGGAAAGGTCCATCCCAGCCCTCAGCCGACAACTCGACCAGCATCCCGAGGTCAAGCGGGCCACCCATGGCCAGGCCGCGCAGGTAGGTCACCCCACCGTACTGGTTGTAGTTGACAGCCACGTCAGCGTTCGGCAGGAAGGTCACGCTGCCCTCCTGGATCTCGGCATACAGCCCGTTGAATTCCGTCAACACCTGCCCACTGAGGTTGATGGTGTACAGTTCGACCGGCACCTGGCTGATGTCATCCAGCGCCTCGCCGAGCCCGCCCTGCAGGAAAACGTCCGTCAGGATGCCCGGCTCGGTTGCCAGCATCAGCTGGCTGCCCTGCTCCTCCACCGCCACCACGCGCTGCAGGTAACCGCCCTGCTCCGCACCGACAACGACGTCGCCGGGTGCGATTGGGTTCTCCATCCCGACCGGCAGTTCCAGCACGAAGTCGTCGCCATCACGCGACACGAAGCTCGGGCCATCCGGCTGGCCGATGATGCGGGTCTCGTCGCTGATCAGGAAGTCCACCGCCAGGTTGCTGGGCGTGCCACGGTTGCCCTCGCCGTCCAGCGGCACCACGCGGTAGGCCTCATGCTGCACAGCCGGCAGGTAGTGGAACATGCGGATGCCGGACAGCATCGGCTGGCCGGCGGTGAATTCAACCTCGTCGAGCTCGGTGAACGGGCCATCTGGACCAGGACCTCCTTCGATCAGGTAGCTGGCAACACGGTGGTTGAAGTTGACACCGATCGGGGTGATGTCGGAGATGTTGACCTCACCGTTGCGGTCGCCGTCGATGAAGCGCGAGACCGCTTTCCAGTCCGGCGTACTGCTGTCCTTGCCGAAGTGCACACCGATCGGCGTGATGTCGGAGATGGCAACCAGTCCGTTGAGGTCGTAGTCGCCGACATTGCGGTAGTTCCACTGGATGCTCTGCTCACCGTTGTCACTGATGCCGCTCGTGAGGTCGTCAATCACATTCGCCTCGCCGATCGGCGGGGTTGAGGTAAAACGCTCCGCCGGAGCTTCCAGCAGCATGCTGCGCAGGCTTTCCTTCAGCTGGGCGAAAGTCTCGGCATCCGCGCCGGCAGGCACTGGCAGTGCATCCAGCTCAGCCAGCGCTGCATTGAGGCTCTGGGATCCATCACCGGCGGGCACCACAGCAGCCAGCTCGGAATTGCCGGACTGGCCCCCGCAGGAGCCTAGCAGCAGGATTGACAAAATGATCAGCCAGGGAACCAGGCAACGCATATCAGCCTCCACCAACCAATCTCAGATTACATCCAGTCACGTCAGGGACGCCAGTAGGCAAGCTCGCCCGCTGCGTTGAACTCCCCGCTCAGCAGGTCAGACACGCTGATGCTGCTGGTGCGCAGGAAGGCACAGCTCGGATTGCCACCACCGGCACTGCTCCAGCTGTGGCCACGCCCGGAACTGCCGGAGTAGTAGCCGCTGTTCGTATAGAAGTTCGTGGCCCCGCGCTTCATGTACTGCGAGTCCGTGTCGAGCGAGCCGTCCTCCGGCTGCTGCGTGCTGATGTTGACATCGACGCTGCCACCGACCTGGTTGTACAGCAGCTCGTCCGGTTTCGCCCACATAACCTCTGATGCCAGGTTGAGCGTCAACACGAGCTTGCTAGGCGGGAAGCCACCACCGAGGGATACTCCGAAGGTGCTTTCATAGGCCCGCTGGCTGACCCAGCTCGTGCCGTTGTACTCCAGCGAATCGACATCCACCAGCAGTGACAGGGTAACCGGGTCAAGCGTCGGGATGCTGATTGTGTAGTCACGCGCCGATGTGATTGCCAGCTGCGGGGTGTTGTCAGCGCGGAAGCCGAGGTCAACCACCAGCGGGTTGTCAGGATCAGGCAGCTCACTGACGTTCCAGCTGCCGCTGCTGAGCCGGCCCTGCTCCATCACGAAGTCCAGCAGCAGCGTGCTGGAAGTGTCAATCGTGCCATGCGTGAAGATCAGCCAGGGGTCGGCACCACCGGGATCAAAGCGGAAACTCAGCCCACCTACCGTGTCGGATCCACCGTAAACCGGGATCGTGTTCCAGCTGCCTTCCGCATCGCGGGAGGAGTACTGCACGCTGGCACCGGCGCCGGCGTAGGCATGAGCCACGCCAAGGTTGCCAGCATCGTCCATGTCCACGGATACCATCGTCGGGGCGCCGTTGCCCGTGCCGACATCCTGTGAGGAGAGGAGGCTCCAGTCCGCCAGTGCGTAGCGGCGTTCCACCACCTTCAGGCCCTCGATGCTGTAGGCAATCACCAGCATTTCCGGCGGGTTGCCACCTTCAGCGGGCAGCAGCAGCAGGTGCGGGTTGGCATAATTGCCACCATCGCCGATGTCCTGTGTGGTCCAGCCGGCCTCCCCGAAGTAGCTCATGAGGAGCGGTGAACCGGCTCCACCGAGGGTGGTGTAGACCACCACAGGTGCCCCTGACTGGCTCAGGGCAGGCACCGCGGGCAATGCCACGAGCGCGGGAGCCGCCACCAGTTCAGTGCTGATCACCTGCTCGCCTGAGGCCGGCACGCGGTACTTGACCAGCGCCAGCGCGGCATACTCCACCGCATTACTCGGGTTGCCCTCTTCTCCACTGGCGCTGTCAAATGGCCGGACATAGAGGAAGCGGCCGGGCACCAGTGCCGCCAGTGAAATGTCCAAGCTGAATACACGGCGGGTGTTGGGTTCCATCGTGCTGTCGGCGAACTGGACTTCCTGCAAAAGCTCGCTTGCGGCCGTCTCAGGGTCCGGACCGTCCGCCAAATAGACGCGGTAGCCACTTACCGTATTGAGGAAGTTGATCCCCAGCGGCGTGATGTCCGCCAGGTTGACTTCAGTATTGCCATCTCCATCCAGCACCGAATCGAATTCATCCATCTCGCCATCAGTGGTGCTCTGGCCCAGGCGCAGGGCCAGCGGGGTCAAGTCGGCGATGTTCGCTTCGCTGTTCTGGTCATAGTCAGCGCGGTTGGCGTAGCTCCAGTTGAGCTTCAGGCTGTCAACACCACTTTCATCTGAAACCAGGTCAGCCACGAGGCCGCTGTCGCCTTTTGGCACCGCACTCGCAGAGCGCGCCTCAAGACCGGACGGCACAAGCGTCGCACTGAGCAGCTCGCCCTGGGGCACGCTATCACCTTCAGGCATGACCATGCCAAGCGCCAGCACTCCAGGCTTGTCACTCACCAGCAGGTTGATGAATCCGCTGTCGGCCAGCTGGCTGGCCCGTCCGACCTGCCAGGCTGGATCGAAATGCAGCTCCACAAGCAGGCTTTCTCCGTCCAGGCGCTGTGGATTGGTCAGGCTCAGGGACCATTGCTCTCCCTCCTGCCACAGTTCCAACCGAAGGTCACTGGCGGCCAGGCCACTGGAACCGGCCACCCGCAGCTCAATCTCAGGCTGCTGGGACTGCAGGTCCAGGTTGGTGCCGCCTGAGCAGGAAGCCAGCAGGGCCAGTGCTGCCAGGGGGAGGAATCTTGCAAGGCGTGTGGTGACGCCGGTGAATTTCGTGTTAAGCATTGGTGCAGTAAATGTTATCGCAGACTGGTCAGATTGCACGAAACACGGGATAATGGCCGGACTTACAGGTAAGTGCAGACGGAGACTGACATGCAGGAAAAGACATTCCGGCTGGTTGTGGATCTTAACGATCTGAGCCGGCTGAATGCCAAGATCGACCTTGAAGAGATCGGTGACGGCGAACTTGACTTCGAACTCAGCGCAAGGCTGGTGAACCCGCACGGCCATATCCTGACCGGCGTGCTCGACGTGGAAAGCCCGTTGCCCGGCTCAGAGAACAAGGCCACCCGCTTCGAGATCCAGCCGGGTGAATGGCAGTTCATGGGTTACTGGAAGCTCTCCAGTGCGCGTGATGAGCTGATCATCAACGCCGACCTCGAGCCGCGCATGCCAAATGGCGTCGTGACCTTCGAGTTCCACGCCAAGCCCCACTAAGCTCAGCCGCGGCCCTGCGGATACAGTTCCAGGAAGCGTCCCTCGTCCTCAATGGTCGCCAGCAGGATCACTTCGCTGTCGGCCGGGATCGGGCGCTTCGGTTCCGGGTTCACATACATCCTGCCATCCTCGACTGTGGCCAGCATGATGCAGCCCGTGCGCGCCCTGAGGTCCAGCTCCGCCAGTGTGTGGCCTGCCAGCCGCAGTGGCGCTGGCATGCGGATGATGTCCAGCCCCTCGGCCAGCATTTCGATATTGCTGCGCTTCAGCAGGTTGAACACGGAATTGGCACCAAGTGAACTGTGGCTCAGCACAAAGTCCGCCCCGGCTCGCTGCAGTGTCGAGAGGTTGTGCTCATGCATGCTGCGGCTGATTATCACGAGGTCCGAGCGGTAGTTGCGCAGGTACAGCGTCAGGTAAACGTTGATGTCATCATCATGCGTGGTCAGGATCACGCTTGAGGCATTGTCTAGGCCGGCTTCTTCCAGCACTGCATGTTCCAGTGCGTCTCCGACCACCAGCTTCCCGTTGGCGGATGAGCTGCGGATCGAACGCTCCACGATGCGGTAGTCCAGCCCCATCGCCTCCAGCGCATTCGCGGTGGACTGCCCGACACGGCCACCACCGATGATCACCACCGGACGGTCCTCGGGCTGCTGTATCGGATAGAGCTGGTTGAACCGCTCGAGCTGTTCAGCATTGCCGGCCAGCACCACCAGCCTGCCGCCAAGGAACTGCATGTCCGGGGTGGCCGTATTGAACTGGCCACGGTGCCATGTCCCAAGCACGCTCACACCGGTCTGGGCGCGCAGGCCGGATTCCCGCAGGCTCTGCCCCTCCAGCTCGGTACCGTCAAACTTGGCCTCAGCGATCAGCAGCCTGTCCACACTGGCGATCACACGCGCACGCTTGTCACCGACGTATGCCCTGCGCGCCAGTGCCTGCCCGAGCTGGTCAATCGGCTGCAGAACATGCGTAGCGCCGGCCAGCCTGAGGATGTCAGCCGAAGCACTGCCCTGCGCCACGGATATCAACGGCAGGGAGGGTGCAATGCTGCGGATGCTCATCAGCACGCTGGCATTCATCGAATCCGACATCCCCGTTACGGCGACAAGCGAGGCGATCCCGATGCGGGCCTGCTCATAGGTCGCAGCATCATCCAGTTCGCCGACCATCACGTTCAGGTTGCGGTCGGCCAGCGGCAGCGCAGCCTCGTAGTTCGGGGCCAGCAGCACATAGCTGTAGTTGTAGCGTTCCAGCTTGCGCGCCAGCGCCAGTGACAACGGGTCAGAGCCCGTGATGATCACATGCCCGTGAACGTTGCGGGCCAGCTTCTTCGGGGCCAGGCTCTCATTCTGGGCCTCCACCCAGGAGGCGTAGATCGTCTCGATGAAGGTGAACGGCAGCGCCACGAAGATGAACAGGATGCCCACCAGCAGGACCACTACAGTGAATATCCGGCCGATCGGCGACTCGAACACAATGTCCCCGAAGCCAAGGGTGGTCATTGTCGTCAGCACCCAATAGAAGGCATCGATGACACCATACTCATGGCCTTCCTGGTCCATCAGCAGGATGAACAGCACGGCGAAGATCAACACGATGCCGCTCATCACCGCCAGCAGCTGCAGCAGCAGGCGCGCATCAAGCCTTGCGCGCTTGCGGCGCTGGAACGCAGCCAAGATCGACGGAATGATGTTCAAGCCCTTAGTTTATCGGACTGCGCAGCCAAGCTTTGAACGCTTCAGCGTGAGGCTGATTCCAGCTCCAGGGCTTCCTTTGCCAGCAGCTGCACTTCGGCGAGGTCGGTAGCCTGCATCAGCCGGTCGCGCAGTTCAGCTGCCCCGCGGAATCCCGTCACATAGGCCTTGTAGTGCTTCTTCATCGGCTCAAAGGGTTTGATCTCCCCGAACAACTCGCAGTAAAGCGCGGTGTGCTCCAGCATCACCTCGATGATCTGCTCGAAGGGCAGATCATCGCGCTCAACTTCCCGGTTGAACAGCCAGGGGTTGCCGAAGATCCCCCGCCCGATCATCACCCCGTCGCAGCCCGTCTCTTCCGAAACCTCCCGCGCATCATGCAGGTTGCGGATGTCGCCGTTGCCAAGGATCAGTGGCCGCCTGTCGTCATCCGGGACCAGCTCGCGGGCCAGCTGCGCCGAGCGCTCGATCACATCCCAGCGGGCCGGCACCTTGCTCATCTCATCTCGCGTGCGGGCGTGGATCGTCACTACAGCCGGCCCGGCTTCGATCAGCGTTGCCAGCCATTCCTCGATCTGGTTGTCGTGGTAGCCGATGCGGGTCTTCACGCTGACCGGATGCTCCCCCGCCCCCTCGCGCGCTGCCTCGATCAGCTCCGCTGCCAGCTGCGGCCGCTTGATCAGGATCGAACCAGCGCCATGCTTCTCCACGGTCTTGTCGGGGCAGCCCATGTTGATGTCGATACCGTCATAGCCCAGTTCAATGCAGAACCGGGCTGCCTCGCGCATTTTTTCCGGGTTGCCACCATACAGCTGCGCGAGGATCGGGCGCTCGAGGTCGTCAAACCACAGGTCATGCAGCAGGGCATCACGGCCACGCGAGCACAGCCCGTCGGCGGAAATGAACTCGGTCCACATCACATCCGGCTTGCCATACCTGGCAATGATGCGCCGGAACGCGGCATCGGTCACGCCGACCATCGGCGCGAGTACGAAGCACGGGCGTGCCAGCTCTTTCCAGAATCCCTGCATGGTAGGAGCCGCGCCGGGCGGCGCAGGGGGAGATTATAACGAAAGTGCTGCTGCTATGGCTGGAAGAGGTACTGGTACAGCGCGCCATCGTATTCGAGCATAACCAACCTGTCGCGGTCCATCCAGGCATTCCAGTACATGTCTCCCTGTGCTGCTTCAGGAAAACTGATCTCAAGCTCACGCCCCGGAATGACAATCTCCGTGTCCAGCAGGATCACTTCCTGCTGGTGCTCACCCAATGTATATAAGCGATCAAATGCAACATAGTCTCCGTCGGGACTTGAAACCGGGTACAGCCGGTAGCCAGGCAAACCGGTTCCCTCTGCTCCGTAGACTAGATTTAGCTCTCCATTACGCAGGCAGATGCCCTGCTGCCAGTAGCAGCCTTCAGGGTAGCCCGTTGCCATCCTGGATTGTACATTCAGCTCCTCGTCAAACCGGATCAGCTCTTCTTCATGCCACAACCAGAGCATTCCATCCTGCCGGACCATCATGTCGGTCGGATAACCCCAAGAGCCACAGGCCATGCTCCATGATTCCCTGTACCAGTACTTCGGTGAGTACAATTCGCCGATCTGATGCCCCACCAACGGATGCGCCAGCTCAATCGATTCATCATGCAGCCATGCCTGTGCCAACACATTGAGTTCTTCATCAAGCTTCAGGAGCATATCCCGACTGGTTGCCAATTCCTTCAATAGCAGGAAAAGATGATCACCGTCGAACTGCAGGTCAACTACCCCACCAGGCAAGATCAGCTGTGAGAACTGCATGCTGGGTACATTCTGCTGTGGTTCACTGTCGACGAAAAAAGAAAAGCCGCCTTCCACTTCACGGACCAGTTGCACCACAGGGGAGAGGGAGTTGAAGATCATCAGCTTGCCATTCCAGCTGATGCAGTCCAGCAGGCTGTTGTCATTCACGGCACAGCGAAACTTCAATTCCTTTGTTTCCGAATCCATCAGCACAAGGAACGAAGCAGTATCTTGCTCAGCCACGATGAACCATGGCATCCCATCAAGCAGGCCGCTTTGCCTGCTTGAGCAAAATCTGTCCTCCATTGCCACTTCGGGATCCGAGTAAAGATCCAGTGTCCCCGGCAGCTCCTCCAGCCTGTCTCCGATGATCCGATAGCTGTGCAGGATGCCCTGCCTGTCCACCACGAACAGATCATCCCCGAGAATGACGGGCACGCTCGCGTACAGCACAGCCCTGGCGGACTCATCCATCTCAATCCGCTGCATGCTGGCAATGGAATCTTCCGCATATGAAAGGCCTGCCGGAACCAGCAGCAGCAGCAATCCAAGCAACTTCACAGTCCCTATACCCATGCCAGTTAATCGCAGGCAGCCACGATTCCACAAACTACAGTCCCTCCCGGAAAAAGTGCAGTCCCCCGCACCGGCAGGGCCGATGCAGGGGACATACATGGGGGTCAGTAAAGCTTGCTAGCTGCGTTGTATCCCCAGAGTCCTCAGACCCTGAAGCGGCTCACGGCCTCCCTCATTGCGCCGGCCAGTTCAGCGAGGCTACTGGAACTGCTGCCGATCTCCTCCAGTGCGGCCAGCTGCTGCTGCGTGCTGCTGCTGACCTGCTGGCTGCCCGCCGCGCTGAGCTGGCTGCTCTCGGCGAGGCTGTCCATCGCGCGGGTGATCTCGTCACTGCTTGCGAACAGTTCCTCCGCGGCGGCGCTGATGTTCTGCACCTGCTCGCTGAGCTGCTCCACGCCGGTGACGATCTCGCTGAGCTTGTGCTCCGTCTCTTCGACGCGCTGAGCGCCGACGAGTACCTCGCGGTCACTGCGCTCCATCGCCTCCTGGGCAATCTCCATCTCGCGCTGGATGTCCTTGATCAGCGAAGTGATGCTGCCAGCGGCCTTGTTGCTCTCCTCCGCCAGCTTGCGCACCTCCTCGGCTACCACTGCGAAACCGCGCCCGGCCTCACCGGCACGCGCAGCCTCGATCGCGGCGTTCAGCGCCAGCAGGTTCGTCTGGTCGGCGATGTTGGTGATGATCAGGATGAATTCATCAATCTTTGCGGTCTTGCCACCGAGCGCTTCCACCACACGCGCAGTCTCCTGCACGCTGGCGGCGGCCCGCTGGATGATCTGCGAGGCCTCGGCTGCATTGCTGCGGCCCTCCTCGCCCTGTCGGCTGGCCTGGGCCGCGAAGCTGGCAACATCCTCGATGTCGCGGCTCACGCCCTGGATCGCCGTGGTGTTCTGCGAGAGGTTCTGCTGGGTCTGGTTGCTCAGCTCTCCGGCCTGGCTGGCACCCTCTGCCACCTGCTGGATCGCCTGCACCACCTGGTTGGCGGCATCACGCGTCTCGGCAGTGATCGTGCTCAGCCGCTCGCTGTTGCCAGCCACCGTGCTGGCTGAATCGGCAATCTCGCTGATCATCCGCCGGCTGTTGTCCCGCATCAGTTCCAGGGCCTCGGCGATGCGTCCCAGTTCGTCCCTGGCTGCGCTCTGCCTGATGTCAACGGTGAAGTCACCCTCGCCCATCCTGCTGACGCTTTCCTGCAGGGAGCGCAGGTGGCGGCGGATCCCGCCCACGATCAGCAGTGTGACCAGCATCGTCACGAACATCGTGCAGCCTGCCACAATGCCCAGCTGCAGCCTGGCATTGGCCGACAACTCCGACAGTTCAACGTAGATCGCCTCAATGTCCTCACTGAGCATCACGCCCAGGCTGTTTAGCACCTCGGTCGGCGCGCGATCGAGGCCCTTCACCATGTGGTCCGTGCCCTCGATGTCAGTCCCGCCGCTCTGCTCGAAGTGGTCCATCGCCTTGCGGTATTCCGTTGCCATCAGGCCCATCGCCGCATCAAACTCATCCAGCTTCGTGGTCTTCTCCTCATCGCCAAGCGGCTCAAGCAGGGTCCGCAGTTCAGCGCTGAGCTCCATCACCTTCGCTTCCTGCTCGACGAACTGGCCCTTGTACTTGCTGAACTGCTCCGGGTTGGATCCGCGCAGCAGGATGTTCTTCCACTCCTGCACCTGCTTCTTGAAGTTGATCTCCGCCCGCAGCGCCAGCTCCGTCGCCTTCACCTCAGTGGAAATCAGGTGGTCATACCTGCTGGTGGAGCGGTTCAGGAGGAAGGCTCCGCCTGCGGCCAGTGCCGCCAGCCCGATCCAGGCAATTGCGCCGAGCACAAGCATCTTCCCGGTGAACCCGATGCCCCTGCCCTTTCGTATCCGCTTTTCCGTATTCATCACAGACTCCTTTCCATGCATGTTCTCGCCCGTACCGGGCTGCCTATCCCTGTTCATTCCCGCACCCCACCGGCAACAGCTCACAGCAGTCAGGGTCAGCAGGGATGTCTTCCACGCTGGCCAGCTCCTCCAGCACCCTGCCGGACACGGCATGGTGCCAGTTGAGCACTTTCAGCAGCCTGTCTCCCCGCTTGGCAATCCCACTGACTGCACTGCCGCCGGCATCGACTCCGATCACAGCCGGGCGGCTGATCTCGTCAGGCAGCACGGCCTGAACCTCATTCACTTCCTCAACGAGCAATCCAACCGTCATGCTCTCGTCCTCAACGATCACCACCTTGCCGGCCTTCTCCGCACCAGGCTCCATGCCCAGCAGGAAGGCCAGGTCCAGCATCGGGATCACAGTGCCGCGCAGGTCCTTGATGCCGATCACGCCCGGCTGCGCCTGCGGGATGCGGGTGATCTCGGGCTTGCGGATGATTTCCCGCACGCAGTTGATCGGAATGCCGTAGGCTTCCCCTCCCAGCTCGAATCCGACGATGATCAGTGGTTCAGTTCCATTTGCCGCAATCTCATTTGCCATGCCAGACACACTCCTTTCGCGCCTTCCCGGCCGTCAGCTTTGCCGGGATTGTCCGCGAACAGGCTGTACTGCAACATCAGCATTCCTACGTACGTATGGCCCGGTGCCGCATCAGGAAAGGATGCAGGTGCATTGCCAAATTTCTGTTAATGCCCCACAAGCCACTGATCAACCATCCAGGCCAGGGAATGTGCGCTTGCTTGAGCCTGCCCACACCCTTGCGGCATCCTATAATTCCTGTGCCGGGCGAGCGGTAAGCAAAGGAACGGGTGGCAATTCATGAAGTGGGAAAACAGGCGACAGAGCTCCAATGTTGAGGACCGGCGCGGCTCGGGTGCACGGCGCGGTGGGATTGCAATCGGCGGAGGCGGCATCCTGATCCTGATCGTGCTCTACTTCCTCGGAGTTGACATCCAGCCCCTGCTCGAACAGGTGGATACCAGCAGCGGCAGTGGCGGCTATTCGCAACCGGCGGACCAGCAGGAGATACCGGTAGATCCTCACCAGGAGGAACTGAAGCAGTTCGTCTCCGTTGTGTTGGCGGATACTGAGGACGTCTGGGGCAACATCTTCTCCCAGGGCGGCGCATCCTATGAGCAGCCGACACTGGTGCTCTTCAACGGCGAGGTCAATTCAGCCTGTGGATTCGCAAACGCGGCTGTCGGCCCGTTCTATTGCCCCGGTGACCACAACCTCTACCTCGACCTGACTTTCCTCGATGAACTGCAGACGAAGTTCGGTGCCAGCGGGGACTTCCCCGGGGCATACGTGATTGCGCATGAAGTCGGCCACCATGTGCAGAACCTGCTTGGAACCTCAGGCCAGGTCAGTTCGATGCGTGGCCGGCTGAGCGAGGCTGAGTACAACAAGATGTCAGTGCGTCTGGAGCTGCAGGCTGATTTCTACGCCGGAATCTGGGCGCACTATGCGCAGTCAAGCCTCGGAGTGCTCGAGGAAGGTGACATCGAGGAAGCCCTGGCAGCTGCACACGCAATCGGCGACGACACCCTGCAGAAGCAGGCCCGTGGCTATGTCGTGCCCGACAGCTTCACGCATGGCACCAGTGAGCAGCGCATGCGCTGGTTCATGCAGGGCTACCGCACCGGGGACATGGATGCCGGTGACACCTTCTCGCTGGACTACGACGATCTCTAGCGGTGCTTAGTCAATCAGGATCCCGTAGGTGATGTCATCCTGGCCATCCGTGTAAACGACCACAAGGTAGCCATTGACCACCATCGCATCGATGGATTGTGGCAAGTTGTCAGAGTTGAAATCAACACTTGATGATTCCCAGTCCTCTGGCGCGCGGCCATAGCGGCTGTTGCTGAATGCCATCATCATTTCCGTACCATTCTCGCTGTAGTAGAATGCAGCCGGGGCATCTCCGTATTCCAGCAACTCTGAGAACTTTCCCTCGTCAATGAAGTCTGCCACTACCACCGGTGTCTGCCAATGCAAGGCGTTTTGTGCATTCTCATTTGTGGCATAGGCATAGCGCAGCTCCTTCAGCGAGGCGTTGTAATATGAAATTGAAGGGAAGCCGTTGATCACTGCCAGACTGGGGTTCGAGCCACCACCGGAATCCGTGTCAACCACCACTTTCAGCCAGTTTACCGGGGCCTGCCCGTCGGCCGTGCTTGACTTTGCATACATCAATGCCCCGCTGACGGTGTCCTGGTAGACAATCGCGGGCTCACCGGAGACCAGCCCAAGGTCCGGTGCCGAGGCGTCCGTTGTTATGTCAATGTTGTCCCAGTCCGATGCGCTCATACCGTCCACGGTGCTTGCAAAGGCGAACTTCAGCCTGAGGGGGTTGCTGTCAGTATATGCAATGGCTGGCTTTCCGTTGACAACTGCCATTTCCAGGTCATTGCCGTTATTGTCAAGGGTGTCAACCAGCACCATTTCCCAGTCGGCGGCATCCAGCCCGAGTGCTGTGGTGGAGCGGTAGTACAGCAGTTCCTCATTGGCGCTGTCATAGCAGGCGATTGCCGGATGGCCGGCCACCTGGGCAATATCCGGGGTTGATCGTGGATCTTCGCTGAGTGAAATGTCGATGCTTGTCCAGTCTGCCAGATCGTCACCGATCGTGCTGCTGGAATAGGCGTAGAACAGTCCACTGGGCACTGTAGCCCGGCGATAAGTGATCGCCGGGTGTCCCCCGATTACTGTGATTGCAGGGCTGGAATAAAGAGCGGAGGCTGCACCCGAGATTTCAAATCGCTTCCAGCCCCTGAGCTTCACCAGCTGGCCTGCCACGGATTGGGCTCCTTCATCATCCGTGATTCTGACGCTCACATCCTGCAGCCCGGGGGACAGGTACAGCTGCTGGACACGGAGTTCCCCCTTGTTGTCATCCTCGGCACCGGCCTCACCGAATACACCGTTGCCATCGAGGTCCCACTCAACCGTCGAGATGCTCCCGTCAGGGTCGAAGCTGCCCGATGCATCAAAGTCCACCGTGATGCCGGGCTCGCCCAGCGGCGGAGTGGCAAGCAGCATCGCAACGGGAGGGAGATTCTCCGGCCCGGGGTCAGGCTCAACCACGGTGATTGCGAGCGTGTCCACGTCCCAGCTTCCGTCGTCATCCAGTACCCGCAGGCGGGCATTGTAAGTGCCGGGGGTAGTGTATGTATGCTGTGCGGCCGTCACATGCAGGATGTCCGTGTCATCCCAGACATCGTAGGTTCCATCCCCGTCAAAGTCCCAGCCGCCGCCGACGACCACCCCGTCAAAGTCCGTGCTTTCCGTGCCACTGAAGTCAACGATCAAGGGGGCTGTACCTCCCGCCGGGCTTGCCATTCCGACCGCCACCGGCCGGCTGTTGCCACTGATCAGCAGGCTGACTGAGCCGAGCGCCACAGCTGTTCCCTCAATATCACTGGCTCGCACAGCCGGACGGATGATGCCCAGGCTGCCGGTGTATGCCTGTTGGATGCCACCTTCATCAGCCAGCACTTCAAATACACCATCCCCGTCCAGGTCCCAGTCGAATGTCTGTGCCCCGCTGGCGGTCAAGGGGATTGCTTCACCGATCGTGCCACTCGGGCTGCCGGCCTGCAAGCTCAGTTGGGACATGCTTCCTGGCAGCGGAGCGCCTTCAAGCAACTCAGTCGGCTGGCTGCCGTTGCCACTGATGTCAACGGCCTGCAGCATCAGGTAAGTCATTGCATTCACTTCAAGCACGAAAGCTGGGCTGCCAAGCAGGTACGGCAGCCTCTGCACGCCGACACTCTGGGGATTGATGAACTGCTTCGCTGAGTAGTACAGCTGGTAGCCAGCCAGGTCAGGTTCACTGTTTACCATCCAGTCCAGTGCCAACCCACCTGCCACTGGTGTTGCAGTAAATCCTGCTGGTGCCTGCGGAGCCGTGGAGTCTGACCCGTCGATCGGATTGGCTCCGATCGCCACCACATCCAATGCATCACCGCCGCGAACGAGCACTGCGATGAACATGTTACCAAGTGCTGAGCGGAAGTCAGCACCAGCACTTACCAGCTCCGCAAGCGGCAGGCGCACATGGCTATCCCTGAAAGGCCCGAACCAGCGCCAGCGGCCTGAGGCCTGGTCCGCCACCGCCGCAAAGTAGCTGCTTCCGGCAGCGGGGTTTGCATCCAGCCCCAGTACACCGGGCTGGTCCGCCAAAGGCAGGCGGTAGATCACATGTGCTGTTGCGGACCCGCCTGCCAGGCGGGCGGCTTCGCCATTCTCACTTACCCCCTGTACTGAGGCAAGGTACCAGTCCCGTCCGGGCAGGAACTCACTGCTGGCATCCACCACGCTGCCACTGCGCTCCTCCCAGGGCTGCAGCCTGTCCGCGGGGAATTGCAGCCCAGTTCCATCCAGCAATGGCGCAGCGGGTTCCGTTGACCCTTCCACATTGGACATCGGTACCCCGTTGCCGCAGGACTGCACGAACATCAGGAACAGCAGAGTGCAGGAAAGGATCAGGCAGCTACGATTCAGGCAACAAACAGCAGGGAGTGTGCGCATACCGCTCTCCATCGCGGGCCAGGGCCCGCTTGGTCTGATGCTTCAAGTATAGCCCGCTTGGCGTGCAAGCGCCAAGCAGCCCGCTCAGTGCATTGCGGTGAACACCAGCCAGCTGTTGTATGCGACATAGATGCACAGCAGCACCACGCCATCAATCCGGCTGACGCGGCCCTTGCCCGGTCCACGCCAGGCCCAGCCGATGATGAACAGTGACAGCGTAAGGCCGAGCATCAGCATGATGTCCCGGCTGAACACCTCATGGCCCACCGGGAAGGGCCGGATCACCCCGATCAGGCCGACAACACCGATAGTGTTGAACAGGTTACTGCCGATCACATTGCCAAGGGCAATGTCCGGTTCACCGCGCCGGGTGGCAAGGATCGTGGATGCCAGCTCCGGCAGCGAAGTTCCGACGGCCACGATCGTCAGTCCGATAAGCAGGTCGCTGACCCCCAGCCGGCTGGCAATGTCAACCGCCCCCCAGACCAGCAGGCGAGAGCTGCCGATCAGCAGCACCAGCCCCGCCAGCAGCCAGGCGACGGACACGCCAATGCTCATGCCGCGTTCCTGCAGCTCCTTCTTCACGTCACCGGCCAGGCTGTCCTTCCCGTCCTTCATGCCCTGCCAGTGGCTCCAGCCAATCAGCAAGACCGTCAGGGCCAGCATGATCTGTGCATCGCTGCGCTGCAGCTCGCCGTCATAGAGAAGTACTGCACTCAGCAGCGTGACCCCGGTCAGGATCGGCAGCTCCATGCGCAGCACCTTGGAATTGAATGCAATCGGCTGGATCATGGCGCTCAGGCCGAGGATCAGGGCGATGTTCGTGATGTTTGAGCCGTAGGCATTGCCAAGCGCAACCCCCGGGTTGCCCTGTGAGGCGGACAGGATGGACACGAATACCTCGGGTGCAGATGTGCCGAACCCGACCACGAGGATCCCGATCAGCAGGGGCGGCATCCCGAGGTAGCGCGCTGTATTGCTGGCACCCGCGATGAAGCGCTCCGCGCTCCAGACGAGCAGAACCAGGCCAAAGAGGATTGATAGGATCGGGAGCAACATCAGGACATGTTTATTCTACGACCCAACAGCGTCCAGCCAGCGAAAATGCAGGCCGGCAGTCCACGACCTGCCATTATTCCCATTCAGCAGCGGAACACAGCAGTCCTTATACTCGTGGAAACTCCAAATAGAAGCATCCAAAGTATTACTGCCACGTTGAATTTGCAGGATCCTTCTGCAATTGCCGCTTGGTACTCCGGCCACTGAAGATATATGTTTTCTTGACAGGACTGTTTCTGGATTTTTTCACTTTCCCCGGCTTATCGAGCATTGGAAAACGACTCCCGCTGGTCTGGAAAATTCGGCCATTTTTCTCGCAACCCTATTTCACTGCAATCTGTAAAATGTTATATTCACAATAAGAACATTCTTCGTATGGACCATGATCGCTTGAGGACCGGCTGAAAGTATTTCCTCTTCTTTCATGATCTGATTTTTCTCCATCTTCTGGTTTCAGGTTTGTTGACGGGCCGCTTGCTCTTTGGAATTACATACGTGGTTTCGCATGCGATCTTGAGAATCTGTGCTGGGAGCTTCCGCTCTCGCCAACTGGCTCGTCTGGATTCCTTGAAAACCAGGAGCGCGCCAATATAAACACTCCCAGGAGCTTAAATGCAAACCAATGTGAACTGGTATGGGCGCCTCAGCATTTTGCTGGTGGTGCTCGTGGTGGTTTTCGTAGCAGCTGCCTGCGGTGGAAATGGTAGTAACGGGCTGACTACTAGTGTCAATCCTGATCAGGCCACTTCTGCTGCACCGGACTTGTCCGGTAGAAGCAACGGAGCGGTGGATCTGGCGGTCTCCGAGAACGAGATCGGCAGGCTCAGCGCTGAACAGCAGGCATTGCTATCTGACGCGGGCTGGAACCAGCCCTACATCGTCCCCAAGGCCGGCACCCCGATCCAGGGCCCGAGCCATGAGATGCTGATGGCACAGCTTCGTGAGATGGCTGAGCGCGGCGTTACGATGCTGCCCCGCGGCGTCGAGGGAGAAGGCACGAAGGGAGCCAGCTGGCTTGACCAGCGCGGCTTCAACCCGGGCGTTGACAGTGGTCTCGTGAAGGGCCAGTACAAGGCTGATGATACCGGTGCCAACGGCGTGCCGGACTTCGGCTGCAACGCCTCCGGTGCACTGATGGCTGACAACGGCCAGTCCGACATCGAGGACGTGATCTTCGCCTACGGCGGCAGCATGCCGGCCCAGGCGATCAGCTGGGTGGCTGAGGGCCTGTCGACCATCAACCACTTCAACAGCGTCGGTGGTGGTGGTGACGATGCGTACACCGCCGTCTACCAGCTGTTCGCTGACAGTGAAAATGCAGATCCCAACAACCAGGGAAACAATGACATCGGTGAGATCGGCTACCGTGCCGACCTCGGCCCCTACGGCATCGGTTACGGCCAGGGCAGCGGCCCCAGCGGCACGCTGTGCGACGGAACCGCCTACGGTGTCCGCAATGCGTTCTGGATGACCTTCAACGAGAAGTTCTTCGGACTGCCCAGCGGGCAGGCCACGGCACTGTACAACATCCTGATTGCTCCCTCGGAAGAGGAGACCGCGGACCAGGTCAGCCCGATGGACACCTCCGCGAACTTCCAGACCTTCTACTTTGGCAACGTGTCCTCATGCTATGGGGATGCGATGATCGTCGGCATCAACGCCGCTGACAGCGGTTGCGACATGTTCGACGAGGCCTCCAATGCGCCGTGGCAGGACCGTACGGCGGATGGCAACAGCTACCCGAACATCCTGCACAACCCGGTCTTCGGCGTGATCCTGGCCCGCTGGGCCGGCGGCAACGCCAACTCGGACAGCCAGTTCTTCGGCGACGGCAGCTTCCCGAGTGCGGCGAGCATCGTCGGCTGGCCCGTGGCCCGTCCGTTCGCATACAACAACGGCGCCGCGCTGCTCAATGCCAATGGTGCCTACTACGCCTTCGGCCAGTTCTTCGAGAAGGGTTTCATGTGGTGGATCGACTACGACCAGAACAGCAACCCGACCGCGAGCGACGAAGCGCAGATGTACGTCTACGACGGCAACAACACCTTCTGCGAGGGTGAGTACTCCAAGGTCGAGCCCGACGTGTTCTACGGCGGCGCTGGCGACCTCGGTGTCGGCGTGACCGTTGACGGCGTGCGCTACGGTGCCGGCGACTGGTCCTCCCCGCAGCTTTCCGACGACGGTACCTATTACCAGATCGGCATGCTGCTGGACGAGAACACCGGCATCAGCAGCGTGACCATCGCTGCCAGCGCGCACGGCTTCGGCGGTGTGACGGCTGACGGTGCCGATGTGGGCCACCCCGAGTGGGGCGCCTGCCTGTACAAGCACAGCACATGGTCATGGCGTGACGGTACGGTCACGGCAGCCGGCACGGCCTTCGATCCGAGCCAGTTCGCCCGTACCCACACCTACAGCAGCAATGCGATCAAGACCAATGTCGAGGGTGTGTACACGATCCGTAACCAGGTCGTGGACGCCGATGACAACATCGCCTACGGTGACAGCCTTCCGATGCACCTCGGACACGGCGGCGCCGGTGGTGGCGGTGGCGACACCGAAGTCTGGGTCATCCGCAACGACGGCGGTGACTTCCAGCTCAACCTCGACGCCCTGACCGGCGACCTTGACGCCCTTGGCGTTGGCTACAGCGTGGTCGACTACAGCGCAACCGTCGCTGACGACTTCGCCGCCAACCCGAACGCGAAGGTCGCGATCTGGTACCGTGGTGGACCGGGTGGCGCGGGTGAGTCCGCGACCTACACCACCGCCTGGACCAGCGGTGAGATGGACAACTACATCCAGCTGATGAGCGACGGCTTCGGCGTGATGCTGATGAGCCAGAACCACGGCTACGATGGAGACCTGTTCTTCACCAACGGCTGGAGTGGCATCTACGGTTATGCGACCCTGCCGGCCTCCGTCCCGGATGCCGACCGCCGCATGCCCTGGGCCTCCAGCCTGTGCACCGATGACGGTATCGGTTTCGGTGGTTCGCTTGGTTTCATCCCGACCGCCCCGAGCAACTTCATCGGTAACCCGAGCGGCGCGAACTTCGGTGCCGACGGTACCAACGCCGCGGAGCGCTACACCGGTAGTGGTTCCTCGGGCGAGCTGCCGATCAGCTTCGGCATGGCAACCGGCCGCCAGTACTGCGGTATCGGTTACTACAGCTCCTTCTTCGCGGGCTCCTGCGCAGGTCCGGCCTTCCGTGCCGGTA
This sequence comes from Planctomycetales bacterium, assembly GCA_022646745.1. GTDB lineage: Bacteria > 4484-113 > 4484-113 > 4484-113 > JAFGCY01 > JAHEFU01. Next base: position 3,726,634 of record CP060262.1, read on the forward strand.
TCGGCCACCAGCCCAACGCGCTTGGCTTCGACCTGGGCTTCCTGTCCTGGGGTAACAGCCAGGCCCCGGATGCCAACATCGGCTTCTTCCCGAGCTACAGCCACAGCTTCGGCACCGGCAAGGTGTGGAACGTTGGCTACAGCTGGGCAGGCACCAGTGTGACGGCTTCCGCTTCCGGCACGATGGACCGCGCCGACCTGCTGAACAACATCCTCGGTTGGCTGGATGACAGCCTGACCTTCGGTGGTGGCGGCGGCGGTGGCGCCGGCTTCGAGGAGTACGATGGTCCTCCGGAGATCGTCTGCGTGACCCCGATCGCCTGGGACAAGGTGAACGGTGCTGTGACGCAGGGTACCGCCGGTGTGGGTGGCCAGAACTACCCCGACCCGAACGGTTCCAACGTCTTCGGTCCGGACATCTCGGCCGGCTTTGACTACGCTGTTGAGTACGACACCGGCGTCCGCACCCCGGGCGACGATGACGGCGGCCTGAATGGCAACGACCTTGACTTCCAGTTCCCGTTCTACGGCTTCCTGCAGTGGGACGACACCCTCGGAGCCATCCCCGGCACCGTGGAAGCAGGCGAGATTGTTGACACCAACTACGGCGGTATCCCGCTGAGCGACATCTCCGCTGACTGGACGAAGTACAACGCCCCCTACGGCGTCACCTTCAACCCGGCCAGCCTCGCCCTGCGCCCCGCAGCAGCCTGGTTCCTGACCGAGACCAGCAACTTCGCCGCGATTGACACCGCCACTTATGGCGATGCCTTCGGCCCGAACCTGAGCTTCAGTGACGACGACCAGATCGTTGCCACCGAGGCGATCGCGCACTGGGCACAGGGCACGATGTACGGCGGCTCCCCGGCCTACCTCGCCTGGGCGATGTACCCGGGCCACAAGAGCGTGCGTTACAACGCAGGCGGCACTGCGGTCGGCTACTACGCGGAAGGCAACATCCTCTGGGAGAACTTCATCCGCGACCACGATATCCAGGTCGGACGTAACCTGTATGCCTACCTGCGCAGCGACTACTCCTTCACCACCCCCGGCGAGGGCCGTACCGTCGACTTCGACTACCAGAACGTTGTCGGCTTCAACGGCGACCTGAACCGCAACGGCGTATTCGGTGAGGCCGCTGACAAGTTCCCGGTCCGTGTCCGCTTCTTCACCGATGTGGACGCCTACGACGATTACTTCGATGACCTGAACGGTTACCCGAACTTCTGGCCTGATGGCGACTCCTTCATTGAGGGTGGTTGCTACATTGTCAACACCGGACTGCCGAACTACCCAGTCAGCATCTTCGACGATTCCGACGAGGATGACCCGAAGGACACCGTCAGCGGAAGTGGCCCGGCCTACAACGTCTCCCTGTTCTTCGAGATCGCCTATGGCACAGGCCCCTACGATGTCGAACTGGACTGGAACTACGACTTCATCGGCTGGGGCAACAGTGGTTACACCATGACCCTGCCCAACTCGCCCTTCCCACTGAATGGCAAGCTTTCCGATGTCGTCAGCGTTGACCCGACTCCAGCCGGTGGCAACGGGGACTACTTCTTCAGCCTGATGGTGACGGACAACTCCGTGCCGCAGCGCACGGACGAGTTCTTCTGGCCCGATGCGGTGCCGCTGCAGCCCAGCCTGAGCTACGTCGTCGTCAACGACAGCACTCATCCGGGAGACCCGAGTGCCACCCAGGCCGCTGCAGCCGCGACAACGATCATGGGTACACCGGTACCGATCGTCAGCAGTGCCACCCTGAGCCCCGGTGACCTTGACGCCTATACCCTTGTGATCTGGTGCACCAACCACCGCTTCAACGCAAGCGGTGGCACGGGCCCGGGAATCGACACCCCGGACTACAACGTGCTTGCTCCCTACCTTGACCAGGGTGGCAACCTGCTAATGTTCTGGCCCTGCCAGGGTCCGACCAGCGGCACGACCCAGATCTACTACACCCAGGCACAGAAGGACCTGTGCTCACAGTACTTCGGATACACGGGATCCCTCGTGTCATTCCGGATGTACTACCGCAACACCACCACCACCAGCTACGACCCGCACATCACTGATGCCGGGCTGGCGAATGGACCTGGCGTCACTGGCATGAACTTCCTTGACCGCAGCAACACCAGCCCGTATTACTACAACGGTTACTGGGAGGATGCGGACATGACTGGTTCCGACCTGGCCTGGACATTCAGCACCAACCGTCGCACAATGACCTACAACGATTCAAACGGCGCAGCTGAAGGTGGCCACTGCATGGTCAACCAGATATTCTTTGAGGGTGCATTGCCGGTCAATGTACTCGGTGGACCAGCGATTGGTACCCAGGCTGACATGCTTGAGAACATGATCAACCGCATGGACCCACTGCTGCTGCCCTAGTGTCTTCAGCCTGAGACTGATCAACTGAACTGATCAAAGCGCCCCGGGGCCCTGTGCCCCGGGGTTTTCGCTTATCCGGGCCTGACTGGATGGGCGGCGCGCTAGAATAACGCACCAAAATGCAGAACCACATCAGAAACATCGCGATCATCGCCCACGTTGACCACGGCAAGACCTCGCTCGTGGACGCCATGCTTCACCAGAGCGGCGTATTCCGCGAGAATGAAACCGTCGCCGAGCGTGTGATGGACTCCATGGACCTCGAGCGCGAGCGCGGGATCACCATCATGGCCAAGAACACGGCCATCAGCTACGAGGGCGTGAAGATCAACATCGTCGACACGCCGGGCCACGCCGACTTCGGCGGGGAAGTGGAGCGCACACTCAACCTTGTCGAGGGTGTGATGCTATTGGTCGATGCCGCCGAGGGCCCCCTGCCCCAGACCCGCTTCGTGCTGCAGAAGAGCCTCGCCCACGGCCTGCCGATCCTCGTGGTGATCAACAAGATTGACCGCCCGGACCGCCGCATCCGCGAGGTGGAGAATGAGATCCTCGACCTGTTCATCGACCTCGATGCCGAGGAGGACCAGCTGGAATTCCCGCTGCTCTACACCCAGGCCAAGGCCGGAGTGGCACTGACGGAGCGTCCGACGGATGCCGCGGTCGGCGAACTCACGGCCGCCGAGTTCAGCGGTGACCTGCGTCCGCTGTTCGAGGCGATCATTGAGCAAATCCCACCTCCGTCCGGCAACCCGGAAGGCGTGCTGCAGTTCCTGGCAACGAGCCTCGCCTGGGATGACTACGTCGGCCGCATTACCGTCGGCAAGGTCGTGAGTGGCACCTTGAAGAAGGGCAATCAGGTCGTGCTCCTCAAGAAGGGCCAGCCCGCCGGTACCAGCGCGCTCACCAAGCTGTTTGGCTACGAGGGCCTGAAGCGCGTTGACACTGACAGGGTTGAAGCAGGAGACATCTGCGCCGTGGCCGGAGTGGAAGGCGCTTTCATCGGCGACACGATCGGCGATCCGGCTAACCCGCAGGCTCTGAAGAGCATCAGCGTGGAGGAACCGGCGATCAGCATGGACTTCCACATCAATGACAGCCCGCTGGCCGGGCGCAAGGGCAAGTTCGTCACCAGCCGGCACCTGAAGGAACGCCTCGAGAAGGAGATGCTGCACAACGTCAGCCTGCGCCTCGAGCAGGGTGCGGAGGGAGAGGCCTTCCGTGTCAGTGCACGTGGTGAGCTGCAGCTGGCGGTGCTGGTGGAGACCATGCGCCGCGAGGGCTACGAACTGGCGCTGGGCCGCCCGCGTGTGATCACACGCGAAGATAACGGTAAGCAGGTTGAGCCGCTGGAGCTCGCTGTGCTGGACATCCCGGAGGACTGCCTCGGCGTTGTCAGCGAGAAGCTGCACATGCGCGGCGGCAAGATGACGAAGATGGTCAACCACGGCAGCGGACGTGCCAGGCTGGAGTTCGAGGTGCCGACCCGCGGCCTGATCGGCTTCCGTGGCCAGTTCCTGACCGATACGCGCGGCAGCGGGATCCTGAACACGATCCTGATCGGGCAGACCGCACTGATCAACAAGGAGTTCGACCGCCGTGCCAACGGCGCGCTGGTGGCGGACCGCCCCGGCAAGGTCAGCTCATACGCCCTGTTCAACCTGCAGCAACGCGGACGGATGTACGTCCGTCCCGGCGATGAGGTGTACGAGGGCATGATCGTCGGTGAGAATGCCCGTGACAACAACCTGCCGGTCAACATGGTGCGCGAGAAGCACCTGACAAACCACCGTGCGGCCAACGCGGATGACCTGACGAAGCTCGTGCCCCCTCGGCAGTTCACCCTGGAACAGGCGATTGAATACATCGCAGACGACGAGCTGGTGGAGGTCACACCGGAGAATTTGCGCCTGCGCAAGAAGCGCCTCGGCGGCTGGGCCAAGCAACTCGGCAAGGGATAGGCCGCACGCAACCCGCTCCCCTTGTGCTGGTTCACCCCGGTATAATCAGGCTGGAATGAGACTTATCGGGTGGGGACATGACATGCGACCTGGTGGAGATTCGATGAACAGCACATCATCACGGCTTTACTGGCTGGCGCTGCCCGCCATCCTGTCAATCCTGGTACTTTCAATTTGTTCCTGTCCGGCCAGTGGTTCCGGAGACAACGGCAGTGCAGCCCAGTCCCCCTCCAGGCATGTTGGCAACCCGGAATTCCAGTCAGCGGAAATGCTGCCTGAAGGCAGCGCGATGCTTGGACAGCCTGTCAGCTTCCGTGCCGAGATCAGCGGTTCTGACCCCAGTGCTGAAGTGCTGGTGCTGCTCGGCGGCCTGCAGACTGTTGTCAGCCAACTGAACGATTCCGGCAAGTCACCTGATCAGGCAGCTGCCGACGGAATCTGGACCGGCACGCTCGACTGGAGCAAGGTCACGAAATCCGCCGCAGGATTGCCACTGCGCTTTGAGTACAGGGTCGAGGGCCGCGTGGTCACGTCAACGAACCTCAAGCCGGTTGACATCACAGCCAATGGCCAGGAATTCCTGTCAATGGACTGCCAGCCATCCGGCACGCTGGAGCCAGGGACCGAACTGCTGCTCACCGCCGAACTCGGGATCGGCAGGCGCAGCGGCCAGGTGCTGGCAGGCTTTGGGGAGACCGCCGAACTTGAGCTCAATGACATGGGCAAGGACGGCGACAAGCTGGCGGGTGATGGAATCTACAGCCTGCTCGCAGCTGTCCCGGTGGACCTGCCCTATGGCAATGCCACAAAGATGCATGTGCGCTATGTCGAGGATGCAGTTCAGCTGGCCGCTGCCACCGGCCCGGAGATCGTGTTGAATGCACCGCCAAGCTACATCACCGGATTGTCAACCGAGCCGGCGGGCACCCTGCAGGTCGGTGAGCCATACACCGTCACAGTACAGCTCAACCCGGGCAGCGAGGCCACGGACATCCTGCTGGAGGTCCGTGATGAAGGCAACCAGCACACTGCTGAGCTGGCAACACTTTCGCACGGTGGCAATGGCAGCTTCAGCCGGGACCAGTGGAGCTGGGAAGCCGGCTGGCCGCTGAAGTGGATGAGGGCCGGCGGCAGCTATACCCTGCTGGCCAGCATCCGTGACGCGGACGGCCGGATTGTCAGCCGCCGGGCACTTGGCCCGCTCATCGCTGCGGCCGACCGGCTGGCAATCGGCGAATGCAGTCTGGATCCTGGCCAGCCGCTCCTGCTCGGTGAATTCACGCTGATGGATACACGTACCAACAAGTCCATTGAAGGCAGTTATGTCAGCCTGTTCGCCGGGGATCTGGAACTGTGCCGGATGGCCGACAACGGCCCTGCCACGGTCCAGAATGTGCCCTACTGGGTGGATAGGCAGGCCGGCGACGCGCTGTATACCGGTGCCATCGAATGGCGAGCAATCTACAAGCAGGTGGATCTTGACAAGATACTTGAGGGCAGGCTGGAATGGCGGGACCAATCCGGGCTGCTGGCCGAGAAGGAGCTGGACGGGATTGTCATCAGGAAACCTGAACTGAAACTGGGGCGCTTCTACTTTGATCCCGGCACTCCGCTGGAGCTCGGTGGCATGGCGCTGCTGGTTGTTGAGATGAACCACTCAATGGTGCTTGGCAGGATGGACTTCCTGCTGCCAGATGGCACACTTGTCGGCAGCCACAAGTTCATTGGCAACCTCGGTGTGACCCAGCTGGACTGGACCCAGTTCACGAAGCCCGGCAGGTACGGCCCCTTCACGGCGCGCTGCTATGACGAGGATGGCAATCTTCTCGATGAGATCAGGAGTGGCAAGGTGGAGATTGTTGATCCGGGCCCGGACGGCCCGAAGTCCCGTCCGGTGTTGCCGCGAAAGTGATCCATCCACATCGCTGGCCTCTTGCTGCCAACCGCCCTCAGGGCAGGTCCAGCAACACGCTGCCGCGCTTATGCCCACTGTCAACGCGCGTATGCGCCTCCCTGACCTGCTCCAGCGGGTAGCGGCTGTCAATCACCGGCTTCAGCACACCCTCCCCCGCCAGCCGGCAGATGTAGCGCAGGTCCTTGGCCCGCAGCTTTGCATCACGCAGACCGGTGAGGATGATCCGGGCCCGCTGGCCGCTGCTGCGTCCGGTCAGCCAGTTCTGCATCAGTATCCCGAATGACAGCACTGTGCAGAGGTAGGCTCCGTCCGGCTTGAGCACCCGGCGGCAGGCAGCGAAGCTGCTGCGTCCGACCGCATCAAACACGATGTCATAGCGGGCTTCCCCGGCTGTGAAGTCCTCACTGGCGTAGTCAATCACTTCCGTGGCACCAAGCGAGCGCACCAGTTCGGCATTGCCAGCACTGCAGACTGCGGTTACCTGTGCGCCAAAGTGCCTCGCCAGTTGCACGGCCGCACTGCCCACGCTGCCGGATGCCCCGTTCACGAGCACCTGCATCCCCTTGCGGATCCCGCCCGCATCGCGCAGGAAGGGCAGCGCCGTCATCGCCCCTTCGCTGATCGCCAGCATATCCGCGGCATCCAGCCCCTCCGGCACCTGGGCCAGCACCGCCTGCTCGTCCACACATATATATTGGGCATGCGCACCGAAGTCGTCGCCGGTGGCCCCGACCACGATGTCGCCCTTCACAAAGCGGTCCACATCCGCACCGCACTGCTCCACCACCCCACTGTACTCAGTACCTAGCACCGGCTTGCCCGGCTTCAGCAGACCCATCGCCAGCCTTGCCACAAACGGGCTGCCCTTGCGCATGATCACATCAGCGGTGGAAACCGCCGCGGAACTGATCCGGACCAGCACTTCCGTACGGCCAGGTGCCGGGACCGGCCGCTGGGCAATCGAAAGCACTTCCGGCCCGCCATATTCACTAAATACGACTGCGCTCATTGTTGATGGGGACTGCTCGGGGCTGGATGGCATCCGAGGATTATACAGTCGGCCCTCGCGCGATTGCCAACAATGGCAAACCGGCATGTGAACAGGTCACGTTCCAACTGCTTAGGTGCCACAGCTGGCCAGCTGGACTGTGCAGAATTCAGCGTCAAATAAAGTATTTCACCTAACACCGATATGATATATATGATATATTCTCTATAAACGTCAGAACTGCTGAATCACAGTTTACGCCAGCGAATGAGGAGCAGTCTATGAGAGAGTTGCGCATACATGGCCGCGGTGGCCAGGGCGCGGTGATAGCGTCCAAGGTCCTTGCGGTGGCGATATTCAAGGAGGGCCGCTGGGTCCAGTCCTTCCCTGCCTTCGGCGTGGAGCGGCGGGGTGCCCCCGTCACTGCCTTCCTGAGGGTGGCAGACAGCCCGGTACTCCTGCGCTGTGAGGTCACCACCCCGGATGACCTGATCGTGCTAGATCCGACCCTGCTTGATGCAATTGACATCACCGCCGGGCTCAAGCCTGGCGGCAGCATCCTGATCAACTCAGCCGCCGCACCGGAGGCATACGCACATATCGGCCCCTATCGGATAGCGACGGTCGATGCCAGTGCGATCGCACTGAAGTACGGGCTCGGTTCACGCACGCAGCCGATCGTCAATACGGCGATCGTTGGCGCCTTCGCCGTATTCAGTGGCCTGGTCTCGCTTGACAAGGTCTGCGCTGCCATCGAGGACGAGGTCCCGCGGCATGCGGAGGAGAACGTCGCCGCCGCCCGCGAAGCTGCCGAGCTGGTCAGGATCGCACAGGAGGCCGCGCATGTCTGAGCAGAACTTCAACACCGTGCCGCTGCACACGCCGCCACTGTCGGTCAGCAGCTCATCCACCGAACAGAACATCACCGGCTCCTGGAAGTACATCCAGCCGGCCTACCACGACCGCGTTGCCCCCTGCATCGCTGGCTGTCCGACCGGCGTTGACATCGAGGGCTACATGTCGCTGCTGCGCGACGGCGAACTGTCTGCGGCTATGGAGCTCCTGCAGTGCGAGAACCCGATGCCGGCGATCACCGGTCGCGTCTGCAACCACCCCTGCGAATCCCGCTGCAACCGCGCCAACTATGACGGGGCGGTTGCCATCCATGCGGTGGAGCGCGTGCTCGGGGACATGATCCTCGAGGAACCGCTGCCGCACTGGACGATGCGCAAACATGATGAACGGATCGCCGTGATCGGCTCTGGCCCGGCCGGCCTGGCCTGCGCCTACCACCTGACGAGGCTCGGCTACAACGTCGAGGTGTTTGAGAAGGAGGAGGAGCTGGGCGGCATGCTCAGGCTGGGAATTCCCGGCTACCGCCTGCCGCGCGAGGTGCTGGACAGCCAGATCGCGCGTTACAAGGCGATGGGCATCATCTTCCACACCGGCATGCGGGCCGGCACGGACATCGGCTGGCCGCGGCTGACAACGGAGTTCTCCGCGGTGTTCATTGCCAGCGGTGCGCATGTCAGCCGCCTGCTGGACCTTGAGGGAGACTGCAGCCGGCAGTCACTGCGCAGCGGGCTGGACTTCCTCAGGGAAGTCAATGCCGGCGGCCGGCCGGATATCGGCAAACACGCGCTCGTGATCGGCGGTGGCAACACCGCAATGGACTGTGCCCGCACCGCGCTCAGGCTCGGTGCCGAGGTCACCGTGGTCTACCGCCGCACCCGCGCGGAGATGCCGGCCATCGATGAGGAGATCGAGGATGCCGCCCGCGAAGGTGTGAAGTTCGAATTCCTTGCTTCCCCTGAGAAGCTGTCCGGCACGGGCGGCAGGCTGCAACTGGCCTGCACCCGCATGGAGCTTGGCGAGCCTGATGCCCAGGGCCGCCGCAGGCCGGTCCCGGCTGGTGGCGAACCGCTGCTGCTGGAGGCCGACACGATCATCTCCGCCATCGGTGAGGACACTGGCCTGCATGACCTGCAGGCTGAACTTGCCGACGCGAAGCTGGCGATGAACACATGGGGCTGCGAGAAGCTCGCCAGGGTGTTCCTCGGTGGCGACGTGGCCGGGGATGAGCGCACCGTTGCCAGTGCACTCGGCGCCGGCAAGCGCTGTGCGATCTACATCGACCGCCAGCTGCGCCAGCAGCATGGAGAGGACATCCCAGAGGAGAGGCTGGAAGCGATACGCATCGGTGGCTCTGAGTCCCTGAGCATGGCGCGCTGGACCAACAGTGACCCGATCATGCGGGTCAGCCCCCAGAACGATGTGGTGCAGCCCGCTGACATCAACACGGCCTACTTCCCGCGCGAGCCGCGCCACAATGACCGGCACGCCGCACTGCTGAAGAGCTTTGAGGAATCAAACACCGGCATCACGACCCGTGACGCACTGGCCGAGGCCGCCCGCTGCTATGAGTGCGGGGTCTGCAACGAGTGCGAACTGTGCCGGATCTACTGTGGCGAGGCCGCCATCCAGCTCGACCCGGGCAGCGGCCGCTTCGTGATCGACCTGGACCACTGCAAGGGCTGCGGCGTGTGCACGGCGGAATGTCCGCGTGGCGCACTCGTGATGGAGCGCCTTGCCAATATGGACTGAGGAGCAGGAGATGCAGAAGGTAATAGTTGGCAACCATGCCGTATCCTGGGGGGTCAAGCTGGCCCGCACGGAGGTGATCCCGGCCTACCCGATCACCCCCCAGACCCAGATCGTCGAGGAGCTCTCGGAGATGTGCGCCAGCGGTGAGCTGCCGGCGCGCTTCATCAAGGTGGAGAGCGAGCACTCGGCGATGGCCTCCGCCGTCGGCGCATCAGCCGCCGGGGCACGGGCCTTCACCGCGACTTCCTCCCAGGGCCTGGCCCTGATGCATGAGATGCTGCACTGGGCCGCCGCCGCCCGCCACCCGATCGTGATGGCGGATGTCAACCGCGCGCTCGGGCCGGGCTGGAACATCTGGACCGATCAGACGGACTCGCTTTCCCAGCGAGACACCGGCTGGCTGCAGCTCTACTGCGAGAACAACCAGGAGGTGCTCGACACCACGATCATCGCCTTCAGGCTGGCAGAGGCGCTGGACCTGCCGGTGATGCTGGTGCTTGACGCCTTCTACCTGTCTCATACCTCGGAGCCGGTTGACATCCCGGACCAGGCACTGGTTGACAGTTTCCTACCGAAGCGTGAGGCGCACTACAAGCTCGACATAAACGAGCCACACGCCTTCAATGCGCTGGTCAAGCCGGATGACTACATGGAGATGCGCTGGCACATGCATGACGCGCAGCGCCGTGCCCTTGAGCTGTACCCGCAGATCGAGAGCGAGTGGCTGGCGCTGACCGGCCGCTACTACGGCATGATCGAGCCCTACCGCACTGACGACGCCGAGACGGTGCTGATCACCACCGGCACCGTCACCTCCACCGCCCGTTACGTGATTGACGAACGGCGCAGCCGAGGTGAGAAGGTCGGCCTCGTCAAGATCAAGATGTTCCGCCCCTTCCCCGTCGAGGCCATGCGGGCAGCGCTGAAGGGCATTCCGCGCATCGCCGTGATTGACAGGAACATCTCGCCTGGCAACGGCGGGATTTTCGCCCAGGAGCTGCGCAGTGCACTGTACGGCAGTGACAGCGATGCAGCCCCGCAGTTCAACGGCTACATCGTCGGACTGGGCGGGCGCAACGTGACACCGGACACCATAAACGGCATCATCGACCATGTGCAGTCCGGCGAGACAGTGGATCGACCCGACATCTGGGTGGGAGTGAAAGCATGAGCCAGACCATCATCAAGGACCGGATCCCCGAAAACGAACTGCTGATGGGCGGCCACCTGGCCTGCCCCGGCTGCGGCGGCGCGCTGGCAATGCGCCTCGTGCTGAAGGAGCTGGGCCCGAAGACCATCGTGGTGCTGCCGGCCTGCTGCTGGAGCATCATCGCCGGGCCCTACCCGCAAAGCTCGCTCAAGGTGCCGCTGTACCACACGGCCTTCGAGACCGGGGCCGCAGTGGCCTCCGGCATCCGCGCCGCCCTCGACATCCAGGGCCAGCACGACACGAACGTGATCGTCTGGGCCGGTGACGGCGGCACTTTCGACATCGGCCTGCAGGCCCTGTCCGGCGCGGCCGAGCGCAATGAGGACTTCATCTACTGCTGCTATGACAACGAGGCTTACATGAACACCGGCATCCAGCGCTCCTCGGCAACGCCCTGGGGCGCCTGGACCACCACCACGCCATCGAAGCACCCGCAGGCCACTGACAAGAAGGACATCCTCGCGATCATGGCGGCGCACCGCATCCCCTACGCGGCCACCGCCTCCGTGTCCTACCCCGTTGACCTCGTTGACAAGGTGAAAAAGGCGATGTCCATCCGCGGCACCCGCTTCCTGCATATCCTCGCCCCCTGCCCGCCGGGCTGGAAGTTCGAGGACGAGCGCGCCATCGACATGGGCCGCATGGCGGTGCAGTCACGGGTCTTCCCGCTGGTGGAGGTGGAGCACGGCACTGACTGGCGCTTCACGATGGACCCGGAGCATGTGCCGGTGCAGGACTACATCCGTGCCCAGGGCCGCTTCCGCCACCTGACGGATGAGCAGATCGGACATATCTCGGATGCAGTGGATTACCGCTATGAGCACCTCAGGGATCTGGCGGAAAGGAGCCAGGCAAAGGTCTAGTCCCGCTCGACAAAATGTGCAACTAGGCCTGCGGGATGCCAACCGGAGTCTGTGCCAGTATGATTCCGCTCAAGGAATCAGGGAGCTTAGGATGGCAGGATTGGACTATCACGATTCCAGCAGTGGTATCGACAGGCGACAGTGGATCAGCTTGGCGTTATTGCCGCTGCTTGCAATTGCACTGGTTTACCTGACCGGAGGCAGTCGCGTTCCGGCAGCTGCCATGTTGCAGGACAATCCGCCACCACCAGCAAACCGCTCCCCGGTTGCCAGGCTATCCGCTTCCGCTGCGTCAGGCTCCATACCACTTGAGGTCAGTTTTGACGGCTCCACCAGCGAGGACCCCGACGGTGGCGCACTCAGCTTTGATTGGGACCTCGATGGTGATGGTGTGTTTGAGGTCATTGGCGGAACTCCAGTTGTCACCCACACCTTCACTGAAGCCGGGATATTCACGGTCACCCTGCGGGTCACTGACAACATGCAATGGCAAGACATGGCATCAGTATCGGTCAAGGCCCTTGATGGCCAGACACCATCCTTCTTCAACCTGCTGGCACCAACACTGGCACCCGTGCAGATGCAGAAGCTGGATGCTCCAGTCGCGGAAATCGGCAGCTTCGAGGAACGTTACCCGATCTTCAGTGACAGCTGCGATGAGTATTCACTGGCCATCATCCAGAATCTGCCAACGATCTGCTTCTCCCGCAAGGAAGCAGATGGAACACACAGCCTGTACTACATGGCGGCAAAGGACAGTCACGGCCTGTCCTGGAACTACCCCCACCAGATCTACAACGATGGATCAGGCAGTTCAGTGCTTCGCTTGCCCCGGCTGATTGAGGTTTCCGGCACAGCGGCAATCGCATTTCATGGCTACAACAAGTCCAGCGCATCCACCGGAATTGTCTATTTGAGATGCCTCGATCTGACCGGCAGCGCCTGGCTCTCCCCTGTCTCAGTAGCGGATTCCATTGTTGGGGTCAATTCATTGGAGTTCCTGATTGTGAACGGTAAACCAGCGCTTGCATACATTGAAGCACCACATACAGCAAAGGCTGACGGCAAGCTGTATTACGAGCAGGCAGTGGATAAACTTGGCAAGGACTGGTCCCGTGATTCGCAGAAACTGGATCAGTGGGCAAACGTCATTTCGTTATCTGTCGTGGGAGGAAAACCGGCAATAGCATTTGTCGGAAAGCGGCTGATAAAGCCCGAAACGACATGGACTGCCGCCGAGTTCAGTCCTCCGGAAACTTTCTACATGACTGCAAACGACCCAGACGGGCTGCTCAACTGGAACCTGCCCATCACCGTCAGCAAGGATGTTTCCTATCCGGACAATGTGGAAAATGACATCGAACTGATGGAGATCGATGGCATGCCCGCCATCTCGTGGTTTGGAGGAGTTGACCCATCGACCTCCAACGGCAGGGTCGGAGCGGCATTCTACGTATTTTCCGGATGGCAATGGGTCGGTACAGGGTCGACTCCATCTGACAACGGTTTGTCGATAATGGGAATTGACCTGGCCATGGTTGGGGACACTCCATGCCTGTCCATCCTGCGCACCCACGGGCTGTCCTTGCAGTCTTCCAGCGATCACAGCGGAACTTTCTGGCAAGCAGCCCGGCAGGTTAGTCCAGATCCTCGTGCGAAATTCTTGGGGAATACAGTTTATTGGAAAAAGGACAATATCCAGTTGATTGAAGTTGATGGCAGGCCGGCCATGCTGACGAGGCACGGCAACGGTGCCCTGATGTACATCGTCCAGATGAAGCCCTAGGAATGGGAGCTCAGGCAATTTGGCGGTGCTAGCCGCTGCAAATGCCAGCCGGTTAAGTCCGCATAATGAGATGAAAATCGCTGGATTTGCAGTTTGATCTATAGTGATTCGACTGTAAAATTACCGTGGATAACTATCCACAGATCCAGAACCAAGTTTGTTGTGAGGGATATCGTGAGGAAAACACTTTCAATTTGGGTGCTGCTGTGCCTGTTGGCCCTCGGGTCGGCGGCCAGCGCAGCGGAGCAGATTGACCTGAACTGCGTCAAGATGCCGCGCTGCTGCACCATCTCCTGCGTCAAGATCGACCTCGAGTGCTGTGGCTGCTACGGCGCCAGCGGCGCCCTGTGGGCCGAATTCCTCGACCGCAGCGGCAACGTGCTCGGCACGGCCACCTTCAACGGCAACTGGTGCCGTTGCGAGACCACTGCCACACTCGACAACCCGGTCAACTCCAGCGAGGTCTGCAGCGTGCGCCTCGTCAAGGAGGATGACAGCGTCATCGTGACCTGGGGTTCCCTGCGCGTGTTCTGCGAGGGCAATTGCGACTGCGGCAAGTGGAAGATGGCCTGGAAGGGCGACCTGTGGTGCTGGGAGCCCGTGCCCGAGCCGGTGATGGATGAGCCCGTCGCCGTCGTGCCGCCGGCCCCGGTGAAGAAGCCTGCCCCGCCGGTCGTGGCGAAGAAGCCCGAGCCGAAGCATGACTTCTCCTACTTCCCGCCGCAGAAGGAAGAGGAGCCCCAGGACGAGGAAGTGATCGTCGTCATCGGTAACGGCTAAGCCTTACCAAGCTCAACCAGAAACAAGGAGGCCTGCCCTGGAAGTCCAGTGGCAGGCCTTTTTTTGTACGTGGTTGTCTGGAAGATGTGATTGCTACATGCGGACAATCAACCGGCAATGGTCAATAAGTGCGTGATTCTCTTCGTTCTGTACTTCATTAGTCGAGATAAATTGTCCTTCCAGTTGTCAACCAGAACTGGTTCATTCCAATTCAGTTCAGAGTACCAACTTGGAACCAGATCACTGCGGAATCCTGATCTGCCGTTTAATGATTCTTCGCCATATAGATCAATGTATCGCTGGAAAAATGCGGCTTTTATATTGTCCGAGTTATCAGTAGGCCTGACGGTTCCTTTAGGCAATAAAACCACATTGCACGCACATGTAAAGTCTCCATTGGGAACAAGGTCCACGTTAATACTGGAGAAATATCTTTGCTCAAGTACAAGCTCACTTTGCTTATGTGAGAAAACGTGAGCTAACTCAAACTCACATAATCCAGTTGACTTCCATTTTGGTCCACTGTAAGCGCTTCCATATTCCAGGTAGCACCAGATATGCCTTGGAAATGTGTTGTCGTCAATGATCGCTCTAAATTGTGGATTGTATGATTTTCGTTTTCCCTGGCCACTGACGTATCTTTTTACTCCCGGGAACACACATGTTGACCCTTGAAACAGATAGCTATCCAAATCAATCTTATCTTTGAACAACTCAGCGAAATATTCCCGCTCAGCCGCATTCTGATCTGCTATTCTTTGGGCAATCTTCGGGTGGATATGATATGCGAGTGATGCAAGGATTTTACATATTCCAAGCTCATGCTCAAATATTTTATTATGTGCAATTTGCATTATTAACTGTAACTATCAGTAACATCCTGCACATACATTGGTGGAGGGAACGTGGGCTATGGGTAGAGCATGCGCAGCGCTCCCGAGATCCAGCCGTGATACCCTGAAAGCCGTAGTCAACATTCCAACAGAAACTTCAAGGTGGTGAACAAAGATGGCAAGAGGAAAGAAGTTTGATCTGAGCGCTCTTCCGATCAGGGTCGTCTACTCGGATGAACCCATGCGGGAAGAAGCCCTGCGTGATGCAATGCTTGCCTTGATGACGAGCTGGGACAACTGCAAGTCTGACATGCGAATTGATGATGATAACTAATTTTGGATTCGTTCAAGACATTACTGAAAATGGATTCTGACTGTGCATGTACTTGACCTGCTCGATCAAACGGGTACGAATATATTTTCGCGATGGGCATACATCAGAATGCCGTATGAAAATTCGGCTGTAACTTCCAGTATTTGCCTTTTTGCTTGGTAACTACAGAACATTCACCTTAAATTCGTGCGCTGCGAATTCCTCATAGGGATTGTCCAAGTACAGTGTGATCGTCACATTCGATCCAGAAGGAGCAGTGATATCTACAGTTGGAGACTGCAATGATGAGTCACTCGTCGTTCCGAGCGTGCCAAAGTCCCATAACCACGTGGTAGGAATGCCATGTTTCATGGCAAATGAGAACTTCACACCTACAGCGTCAGGTGCAACGAGCGTTGGACTGACGGCTAGTACTTCCATAGACATTACGTCAATGCTGTATTCCGCTGTATCTGTATTCGCAGGATTACTGGCCTGATAGGCTGTCACGCTCAGATCAGACCATCTACCCACTTGAGTGGCTGTGGCAGTCCGCGATCCGCCGTTTTCCGAACCCGGAAAGAATGCTTCGGGAATGTTCCATTCGTAAATGACATCAGGCGGAGGACTGCCGATTAGCACTGCCTTTATTTCAAATTGCTCGTTCGTGCCGATTTCGATTCCCGCAATCGGAGCCAGCTGGATTAGATTCTCCGCCGGGTCAATCTGCAAGGAGAAATAGAGGATAGATTCAGAATCTTCGATCAGTGGATCGCTGACAGTTACGGAGCAGGTATAGGGAACCGCCCTGGACTTTCCAAGGACAATAGTAGGAACCCGCAAGGCGCTTGTAGTCGGCGTGGCCGCTGCAGTTTCTCCATCCTGGAAGTTCCAGAGGTAGCTAAGTCGAGCCGGATCTGCATACGGACCAGCTCCATCCAAAGTCAGCACTGACACTCCAAGTGTAGCTTCGCTTCCTTCAGTTCCCAAAGCTCCTGTTACTGCGCCAAGACTGAAGTCAGGTTCATCTGAAGGCTCTGCAGTGATTGTCAATGCGAACACCTTACTCTGCTTCAGACCGGACTGCAGCGGATCGGACACCTCCACGCTGCAGATGTAGGGCGATTGTGAAGCTGAACCAAGAATTACCGTCGGACCTGCTGCTGAACTCGTTGCCGGAGTTGCCGCTGATGGCCCTTCGCCGGTCTTGAAATTCCAGCTGTATGTCAGATTCTGCAGATCTGGATAAGACAAACCGGTTTCGGAGTCCAGTATCTCAATAGTCAGTGTGGAAGCGTTGTTCTCGAGACCGGAAGTACCCAGAACCTCGCCTAGTTTGAATTCCGATTGGCCAGGCAGAATATCAACAAAAAATTCATAGGAGGCCGGATCAGCACCCTGCTCTCCCGCAAACGAAACGCCCAAGCTGACCGGAAACTTACCCGGCTTCACGAGGGATACGAGCGGTTCGGAAGCCTGGCTGCTTTCTGGGGAGACGCCATTCCCGAGAGTCCAGCTGAACTCCAGCTGCTCCAGAGGAATTGGTATTCCGGCACCGTCACTCACCATAGGCACCAGGCGGAGTATTTGACCAACCCGGCCTTGCAGTTCAAAATCCTGCAAGGGCTGCAAATTTGATCCGTCAAGTCCGTATTCCAACCCATCTATCTGCAGATCAGGATTGACGCGGAAAGTGAAATCATGACGGACAGCGGTCTCTTCCGCATGATTCAAAGTGAACACCCGCACGCTTCCCGGAAGCAGTAGATCCGATGCTCCCCCCAGCTGAACCAGGGGCTTTGCAGCGCCGGGTTCATCAGACGTTCCAATATTGCCAAAATCCCATTCATATCCATAGATAGATGGGTCCGCCGTATCCTGAAGCTCTAGTGAAAACTGAACCTCGCTTCCGGCTTTACCCGCTTGCGGAGAAACCGATAGCGGGACAGGAGATTCCGGAATGAGCTGCAAAAAATTGCTCTGGTAATTGGTGTTATCAGGAAGTGCGATAGGAGTGACACTAACATTCACCATGTAGGACTGCTTTGAAGTATCCAGGAATGTAACTACAGGATTGGCAAGTTTACTCGTACGAAAAATTGGACCTTCAGGGCTCTCGCCTTCCCTAATAGTCCATTCGAACTTGTAATCTTTCTCTGAATGTCCCGATGGTTCCAGTTCCACGGAAAAAGCAACCGGTCTTCCATATGAATCGGAATCCCAGCTAATCTCTCCGAGACTGAAACTAAAGGGCAAGACTTCATACGTGAATTCGTACGTCTGTTCGGGCGGACTATCCCCGCTGCCCTGACGGATCCGCAGAGTCCCACTGAATTCCTCCTTGGAGTCAACATGGGCAAGCACCATCTCCGGTTCCTTTGCCGTACTGTACCTTTCCAAAGTACCGCCCTTGTCGTCTTTGGCCCAAAAGTCCCACAGGAACTCGGCAGGTGTTTTTTCGTCGCGGAACACAGCCTGGTATCTGAAGCTGGCTGTCTCTCCCGAAAACGAGCTGGCCTCGTTGACAACAGCGAGCGTATCCGGCAGATGCTGCCTGTCATTCTGCAGGTCGCGCACTGACCCACAGGACGAAGCAGTCGCGGCTATAACGCTGCACAGTAGGATTCCGCAGAAACGTTGGATGTTCCTGCAATCAGTCAGGAAAATTGCGGCGCTATTCATCGAGGATCTCCGGGATGACAATGATATAGATTTCGCTGCGTTCCTTGACAATGGAGCGCTTGCGGAACAGCTTCTTAACGATCGGCATGTCGCCCAGCAGCGGGACTTTGTCGACATCAATCTGATCCTTCTCGCTGATCATGCCGGCAAGCACAAAGGGCTCTCCGTCACGCACGTTGACAATCGTCTTCAGGCTGCGGCGCAGGTAGCGCGGAGGATTGAAGGAAGTCCCTCCGATCGTTGTGTCATTCACAAGTGTGGTGACTTCAGGCAGGACTGCGATTGTCAGCAGGTCGTCTCCGCTTATGATTGGCTTGAAGCGAAGCGTAACCCCGATGTTCAGGTAACTGACATTGTCTGTCACCTTTGTCGTATTGTTGTTCAAATACTCTTCGGACTGAATATAAGGCACCCTGTCTATTGCGCTGTAAACAGCTTCGAAGTTCTCGATAGTGCTCAGGTCCGGTTCGGCAAGTAATGTGATTTCACCATCACGAATCAGTGTGTCAAGGCTGGCACTGAAGTTGAGACCGTTATCCCTGGTGTAACCCTCAATTGAGTCAGTCTCATAACGATTGTTCTTGCCAAGAAACTCAGTAAATGTTGTTGCAATGCTATCTGAGGTGATATCCATGCCGAGCTGTTTCCGAGCCCGTTCACTGAATTCACAAACCCGGACTTTGAGTTTGATTCCCCTCGGCCTGCGGTCCAGGCCACGAATGATCTGCATTACACGGCTCAGGGACTCTTCACTTGGAGCTGTGACCACTATGGAATTCTGTGATATCAGGATGTTCTTCTTGCTAGCATCGTCCGGATTGAAGAAATCGCCAAACATATTTACTTGGGACTCCGGAAGATTCTTTTCAGCAGGTGAAATTCGTTTCTCCAGTTCTGAATTGTCAAGATTGCTAGCTTTGGTCTTTGGCTTATCTGCTGTTTCCCCGTTTTCTGGAATAGTCCCTGATTCGGGAGTTCCGTTTGCTGGAGGTGCTGCGCCTTCTTGCTTAGTACCATTATCTCCTCCACTTCCAGTTGGATTTGCATTTCCAGGTGCTCCCGCAATATTATTGTTTCCTTTGCCCGGGTTCTCTTCTCCACTAATCAGCTTAAGTAATTTTTCAATACACATTCCGAAAGACGGATCAAGCTTGCTATTTATCTTTTCAAGTTGCTTGGAGATTTCTGCTAATTCCGTAGAGAAAGTCTCAATTTCTTTAGGCAAGTCATCATAATTCTCAATCATTGTCACTCTAAGCCATTTCAATTCACTCTTTAGCTCAACTAGATTAATTTTATCTAAATCAGCGAGTAGCTTTTTCAAATTTGCAACATCAACATTCAGCTTCTTGGTTTCCGCATTGGCTTCCTTGAGGGACTTTATCAGTCCAGGAATTTCAGAAATCTCAACCGAGACAATTCCTTTACTCTTTCCATTGACAATACTATAGGAATTGCCGGACTGATCCATCATCAGTACCCCTTCAAATTCCTCGGAATAGGCAGGGGCAATATTCGTCAGCCACTGCAGCGCCATCTTGCTTGTGATGAAATGCAGATCCACCCTGCCAACCGCCGGTCTGTCCCTCTCGTATTCTTGTAACTTTCCTTCCTTGTCCAGCTTTGGCATATGCAGGTTTCTCTGCATGTTGCCAATATCGACCACGGCGCTCGTTTGCTGAGGCACACCAATCCGTGGCATGCGTAACATGTATAGAAAGCCACCACCAGGCTTCTGCTGGTTGCCCTCAACTTCCACAATGCTGACGCCCAGCCGGTTGAGGTCGGTTGAATCAACGAAGCTGATCAACAGGCCATTGCCAAAACCCTTACGGTAGCAGGGTAATACTTCCCGGGCCAGACTACAACATTGCCGACACCCACAGGTATCACCGGGAAAGCCCTGGCATCTGTGACAGGAATCAGAGCTGCCATAGACACCACAGCTGCAGGGAGCATCCGTGCAACGACAGGTCAATAAGCCTGCCTGGAAATCAAGATCCTTCGAATGTACAAAGAGGCAATTGGAAAACTTCCATTTCTCAATCTGCCAATGCACTCGCTGATCAGTGCTGATGAACAGCAGATCCGATCCGCATTGCGAACACGATTTAAGGCACTCGTCTCCGCGCATCGACTCGGGATTGAAATCCAGGCATGCTTCGCATTCCGAACAACTGCCAGATGAATCACATGTACTGTAATAGCCCATGACAGTTGAAGCTTCGGCTGCAATCAGGAATGCAGGCTGTACCAGTAACGCAATCAACATCAGGCATAGAAAACTAGCTTTCCTCATCCAGCACCTCTCTGAAATGACAAGCCAATCTTATGGCTGGCAATTCAAGATGATGTTAGGCAATTCTCAAGATTAAATCAAGTCTTTTTCGTGATGTTGACAACAAGCCAATAAACCAGGGGAATACTTATGCAATTTTGATAATGTTTCACGGAGAAAAACAAGTGTGGATTCAAGCGCTTAACTTAAGCACTCGGCAGTTCTACAATGAATGTGCTGCCAACAGCGACAGCGCTTTCCAGCCTGACACTGCCACCAAGCTGTTTGACAACGCTGTGCACCTTGCTAAGTCCGAGGCCCGCCCCCTGGTAATCTCCCGCGCGAGCGGCGCTTGCCCGGAAGAAGCGTTCGAAGATGCGCGGCTGCTCATCTGCCGGGATTCCGATTCCGCTGTCGTGTACAGACAACAAGACTGAACTTTCTGCAAGGTCCAGACTGACATGTACTTCTCCACCATGCGGTGAGTACTTGATCGCATTGTCAATGAGGTTGTAAATCACTTCATGCAGCGCAGGCTTATTTGCAAAGACCCTGGGCAGAACATCCACAACTGTAAGTTGAAGCTTTACATCTGACTTTGCTGCGCTTTCACGCCGGCTGTCAATGACATCCTCAGTAATCTGTCTGATATCAGTGGCCTCCAGCGGATCCGGGAATCCTGCTCTATCCAACCGGGAGAGGAAAAACAGATCGTTGATGGTGCGATTCAAACTGCCCGTCAGTCGCATGATGTTCCCGAGGTATTCATCTGTCTTACCCTGGCCGTCAGGCATAGCAATCTGAAGGGTTTCGGCATAACCCCTGATACTGGCAAGTGGCGTCTTCATTGAATGTGCCAGGCTGTCAATCAGTTGCCAATGCTCCTCGTCTTGCCTGCGTCGCTCAGCTCTGTCAAGGTGAATCAACAAAACACCTCCCTCAAGACCCAACACCAGACTATCTAGGAATTGTGTGGCCACCGATCCATCAATCTCTATACGTTCACCAGCTGCAGGCATATTTAGTAGAACATGCTCAATGGAAGTCGACCGCAAGGATGGCAGCATCTCAAGGAATTGGAGCGGAAACTTCGGCTCCGACAGCAGTGAATGCAGCTGGCGGAATTCCATGTTGGCATTCAATGCGAGACACTCTGAGCTCAGCAGGCATGCAGGATGCTTCAGGGCGGAACAGAGATCCAGCATGGCTTCGCCATGTAGTTGAACGCTCTTACTGTGCGAGTAAGGTAGCACTAATGAACAGCATATCAGGCATCACCGCCCGATCCATCGAAGCGATATCCCACACCCCACTTGGTGCGGATGAACCTTCGGGCAGTACCCAGTGCCTGGCGAATGGAGCTGATGTGCACATCTATGTTGTGCGTATCTACATAAACATCATCACCAATCGCCAGATTGATCAACTGGTCACGAGTAAAAACCCGACCATCATGCTCTGCTAGGGTTTGCAGCAAGCGGAACTGTGTGGCGGTCAGGTTTATGGGAATCCCGTGAACCGTTACTTCATGCCCCAGCGTGTCAATACTGAGCTCCTCGAAGCAAAGCTGGCTACCCTTTTCCATTCCACGACTCATCCTTCGTTGAAGGGCCCGTACACGGGCAACCATTTCCCTTACACCAAATGGCTTGGTCATGTAGTCATCTGCACCAAGTTCAAGGCCACTGACTACGTCCGCCTCCTCTCCGCGGGAGGAAATTATCATAACTGGCACATTGGCCGTCTTACGACTGGCCCGCATGGCACGGCATACATCCAGGCCCTGCATGCCTGGCAACATGAGATCCAGCAGCAGCATATCCGGTGGAGACGCAAGAACTCGTTCGAGACCCTGAGTTCCATCACGGTCATGCGTGACACTGTACCCGGAATTGCTGAGATTCTCCGTGAGAATCTCCACCAGGTCGGCATCGTCTTCGATTATGTGGATTGATGCGGGAGGTGTCATGAGGTTTTCCTGAGCTTGTAAGCAATCATCTTCTACATAGGACCTTGATTGGCTTGTTAAAAAGGGAATACTTGCTTTCCGTACCAAGATTCCTTTCCCTGGCGATACTATCGACAACAGACAGACCATTGCTTTTGATACTCCAGAAGTTGTTTGCAAGGCAACCAGCAAGGATTGGTGCAGCAAAACTGGTGCCACTTTCTATCTTCAACTCACCATTCTTATCAATTGTGGGAACTCTTTCTCCTGGAGCATATACCTTCACATTATCAGACCTGTTTGAGCTGACTGAAACATCAAGGAAAATTCCATTTTCTGACAGCTTGCCACAAAGGGAACCTACCGCAATCACTGAATCTTCCACACCCGGATACTGAATGGACGTTTCCGAACCGTCATTGCCTGCTGCTGCAACAATTGGCACCCCGATTGTGTCAAAGTACTTCAGAGTTCGTGCTAATCCAATATTCTTTCCCCCTTCATTCTCCCATGTCGAAGTAATCACTACCATATTTACGGCATGGGCAGGTTCATCCTCCGTGCGATCTAGCAGGATAGATTCTATCGTAACAGGCTTCCGACCCAATACAGAACAGAATGCCCTTAAAATGTCATCTGTGCTTGAATGTGCTCCTTCAGATATCTTGCACGGAAGAATCTTAGTCTTGTGGGATAACCCGATTCTCCTTTTGACGTGGTTGCAGCTGTATTCCCTTTGGCTGGCAATTAGTGAGGCAACCTGAGTTCCGTGACCGTGGTTGTCAATCGGCGGATCCCAGAACTTCGGTGGCACATGCCAGTTCAGTGTATGTGACCCAAGATACTGATTAACAGTTTGGAAATTATCTTGATAGATATCGGCTTCGCGCAGGTTTACCCCAGTCCCAATTACGCCTATGATCACACAATCTTCTACTTCTGAATCATGCCGCATGCTGTCTTCACACGTACCCAGCATTTCGTACAACCAGCAATCTGAGGTAGAAAGGTCGCTGTCACCTGCCAGTGATTTTTCAGAAAAGGTTCTTACGGGCTGAGGATCCTGCCACGAGACTAACACTTGATTACGTAACTCCTTATCATTTGACATGGACATCTGCCGCAACCATTCCGCAAAGTCACGCTCAGATGCAGGCTCACTATCTGCCGTACATAGAACCGTCACATGCACCAGGGCCGATTCCGCGAAGTCAAAATACTCAAAGTCAGCTGTACCAGTCTCGCCGATGTAGATCATATATGCTTCCAGCATCTGCACAAGCAGAACGCATATCCACTCCTGACCGATCGGTTCTCCGTTGGAATACTTTTCCACGAGCTTTACTGTCAAACTGTAAACTTTTTGGAAGATACGAACAAATTTGACGAGACGCTCATGAATTGAGGTTGTAGCATCATACTTTATGGAGTCTAGAATATTTCTGACGACAGCAATCTGTTCTTTGCTGACTTTGCCTTTATTCCGGACGAAATTGATTTCATATGTTCTTGTAACCCAATACATACTCATTCCTTTGGAATAAACTACGGGCAGGTCCACTCGATACGACACTGATTCGGGCTGCTTAAATCGTAATACGGTTTGTCGTCTTCCCACTCCGGATCACTATGAGCGTGACCAACAGCTTTGTACGAATTAATGACTTCGTCTTCCAGATATTTTTCTTCCCCACAAGTGAAATCGAGCGAACTGCTAATGGAATTCTTCCACAGCCTATCTTTTTCGTCCATAACATAAAACGTCACTTCATAAGGGAATGTCCTTCTGATACAGGGTGTTGAGGGGGTGCAGATTGCGCATGTGTATGCCTGCCCCGTGCTGAAAGGATCGTGCTTACTAGTTGTTTTGAACCAGGGATATGATCCATCAGTGGGCTTCGGAAGCAGTTTACCCACAGGGTTTTCTTTTGCATTGACGGGTATAAGCCTGATCTCTGTCAGCACATTATCAATCTGCCCGGAAGAATTCACTGTAAAACGGATTGAGTCCTTTAGTTCATTAAGTCTTGCCATGAATGCAAACCGGACAAGAACACTGCTGTCATCTTTCACCATAGGTATCACTTTTGCCTGTGGAGTGGATTTTGCAATCAGTGTTTCCCTCTCATTGTTCGCATAGTGATGTATTATCACGTTGTAGTGCAAATCTCCGGAAAGTGAGGAATCAAGACCAGCATAATCATTGTCATACAGGTATCGGCAATGACTCATACCATTGTCCGAAGCGAACACTTGAAGTTTCTGATTTGGAATCGATACGATTGTCATGCAATTCTCCTTAGCTCTAATATATCGGAGACTCTTTATCCACGGAATTCCGCTGAGCCTGATTGACTTTTAAATCAGTGAGTTGTCTGTGAAAGTCTAGATCTACCGGTCTTCCCAGGGCCTCATACAGGGCATCAGCTCTGGCCTGGGAATCCTGCCTGCCATGTTCGTCTCCGGCCCGTTGATGAGCCATTGCCAGCATCACGATTGACCGGCCCTCGAAGATGTGCTCACCCAGTTCATTGAACAGCTCCGCAGATTGACGCAGTTCGTTGATTGCCAGTCCATGCCGCCTATCAGCTGACAATGCCCAGCCTCGTACCTGCAGCAGGTAGGCAAACTCCGTAGGATGCTCCTCGCGATCACAACCTGCTCCCAGCAGCTGCAGTTCCTGCTGCGCTGCTTCGGCCTGACCTTCTTCCAGCAGCATTACTGCCAGATGTATTTTGACCTGATACATCATTCCCGGCAGGAGTCCCTGCTCCACCAGCCCGAGACATTCCGCATAGCGCGCACGGGCCAGCTCACGATTACCTGAAAGACGCTCTACGTTGCCAAGGCCTTCAAGAGCAATAATGGAGTTGTTAAACTCCCCCGATTTCCGAGCATGCTCCAGCACCGCAGTGTACTCGTCTCTCGCCAGCTCCGTTTTTCCCATATCCAACAGCAACTTGCCAAGATACTGACGTGCATTCGTTTCCAGACGCTTGTCCTTCAGGTGCAATGCGATTGCCAGGGACTGTTCGTACATCCGGCGCGCCTCTGTCAGTTGACCGCTGCGATGGCGCAGGA
This sequence comes from Planctomycetales bacterium, assembly GCA_022646745.1. GTDB lineage: Bacteria > 4484-113 > 4484-113 > 4484-113 > JAFGCY01 > JAHEFU01. The sequence goes on from CP060262.1 coordinate 3,752,272, forward strand.
TACCGATGTTTGCCAGGATGGTTGCTTCGCTGCCCCGCTCACCACATTGACGAAGATCCGCCATCGAACTATTGAATGCAATGATTGCTTCCTGGTTCAGACCAAGAGACATCAAAACGCTGCCTCTGTCGCCCTTCAGCTTCGCGAGCAACAGGACATCACTTTCCTGCTCAGCTTGCATGATTGCCTGTTGAAGATGTTCGAGTCCTTTTTGTGCGGCTCCTGTATAAAGCTCTTCGAATGCCTCCAACCTGCTCAGCCTTGCGCTTGTCTCACAGTGCTGAGTTGCCAGATTGCGCCACCGCTCCATTTCAGCTGAACGGCCATACTCCAGGTGTCGTAGGGCCACCTCACAGGCAAGTCCATGTGAATTGAAGTCGTCGGAAAGGTCGGCATACATCTGCAGCATCGAAGTTGCGATTGCTGCGTTCTCTAGATGCAATCCCACTTTGCGCATCGTTGTGACTAGCTGTCCAAGATGTGCCTGACTGTAATGATCCAAATTGCCAGGAGCTATGAGTAGCTGTGGATCACTCATCGCTAGCTCTTCCGCCAGCCCTCGTTCAATGCCAAGCAGTCCGGCCAGTTGCTCAGCATCCAGTTCTTCAAGGATTCCGTACTTCGCAATCAGACCGACCAGCTGAACTGGAGATGCATTTCCATCTCCAAGTTCCAGAATTGCAGGACCCTTCCGTTTTTGTGCCGTGTCCATCCTGCATTCATTAATACATAGGCTGAAATCCAAGTCAACATACGGCAACAGAGAAGTGACAGATTTCTCGACCCATGAGCCATTGCTTTGAGTACATGCACTAACGTGACCCAGGTCAACTTCCTGAGCGGGCCGGCTCCTTTTCACCGGCACCGCAGTTGGTTCAGTCAGCAACCGGCTGACCGGTTGCAACTTGGCAACAGTGTTTCCCGTACTAGTGGTAATCGTTAATTTGTGCATTCCTGCTTCCGCTATTGAAACTGTAGCCAGACTTTCTCAAGGATCCCTCAAGCAGCTTTCCAGATTGCATCAATTCACCAATTGCAATTGGGACAAGCAGTAAATTCCGGGGTTGCCAGGCCAACCCTGCTCAATTGACCCGAAGCTGAGATGCTCTTGAGGATTGCTTGATTTGTCGCGGATAGCCTCTGATCAACGGGCGATTTTTACAATCCACCCGACTACTCAGATTCTGGAGACTGCAAATGCAAGCAATCAAAATCACGCCTGGTGAAGCACTGAATGAAGCCGAGGCACAGGAGTTCATACGGCACATTGACAACCGTATCCAGGCGCACCTTGAATCAGTCCTCGAAAGCGAGATGTGGCGTACCCTGTCAGATCCGAAAACTGACCCAGCTCTGGCGAGGGCCATTTTCCGTGAGGTGCACCTGGAGATCTACTCCTACCAGCCGCATGTCACGGAAGCCAGCTACCTGTTAATCAGCAAGATGCCCAAGCACGACACCGAACTTATTCGCAACCTGACGCTGCAGGAACTTGACGAGGTTGACCACGGCGAGATGGCGTTGAAGGACTACATCGCGCTTGGCGGCGATGAAGAGTTCGCACGAAGTATCCGTCGTACGCCCGCCGCCCTGGCCTTTGATGGCATGTGGTGGGAATTCGCGCGTTCTGAAAACCCCTTCTGTTACATGGGGGCAATGTATCCCTTTGAGGGGCTTACTCCGGAGTTCAGTGAACGGGCCAAGCGGATCATGCTCGGCACTGGTGCACAGGAGGACGAACTGGGGTTTGTAGTGTTCCACGCAGAAGAGGATATCGCGCATGCTGCGCTTGTGCGTAACACCATCAAGCGCGTGGTGATGACATACCCCGGGGCCGCAGAGCATATCGAATACGGCCTGGAATGCTTCATGCAGTTGTTCCCCCTGCCTATTTGGCAGTTTGCCTATGAACGTGCGCTGGCAATGGCAGGTCCCGGGCATTCTGCTGCCAGCGCATCCTGATCAGTTCTACATCAATGACGAGGAGAGACACATGTATACAGTAGAACTTGTCACATCAGAAGCACAGAAATCCGAAGTCTTCCGGCAACGTTACAGGATCTATGTTGAGGAAATGGGTCGACATCAGGTCCATGCGGATCATGTCAGACGCGAAATCAGGGAACCGATGGATGAACAAGGTGCAATCTTTGCTGCCTACACTGGAAATGAGTTGTTAGGGTCCCTGCGAGTGAATCTTGCTCGAGATGGTGCACTGGAATGTCCTGAACTTTATGACTTTGATCAGTTTGGGAGTGCGTTTCCAGACAAGGTCTCCTTACTCACCAAACTGATGGTGGAACGGAATCACAGATCTACAGTCGTCTTCAATCTTCTGGCAATCTCTGCATATGAATATGGCCTGAGAAGCGGAATAACACATAACTTCATCAACTGCAACGATCACCTCGTTCGCAGTTTCGAACGTCTGGGGCACAGGACTTACAAGGGAAAAGTATCTCACCCAGAATATGGCAACGTTACTCCAATGGTGTGTATCGTACATGATCGCGAATACATGGAACAAATGCGATCTCCATTGTTGCGAACCCTGGATATGTTCCTTCAGAAGGCTGCACAAACACAACTTAGTCGGGATGCCGTCTGATGCTCGAAACATGCAAACAGGCTTCGAACGAGGAACAGCTCAATGAACCTTGTTCGAATCTCCCCTCAATCACACCTGCAGAACTTGAGCTCTGCAATGGACAGACGGGCAAGCCTGCCTGGATTGCGTTTGAAGGTTACGTCTACGACCTGAGTGCCAGCAGACTGTGGCCAAACGGCAGGCATATGCTGCGCATTTATGCAGGACGAGACCTGACGGGACTAATGCAAGATGCTCCGCACCGAAGCGAAATACTAAGGAGGTTCCCCTGCATCGGAAGGCTGGCAACCCTATCTACCAAGAATTGATTGGCAATCAATTGCAACTTACTGAAAGTCATTGCTGGAATGTTTCCACTTAATATACAAGGCACGGTGACATTCAGCTTCCTATTTCGGTAACCCATTTCATTGTAACCAATTATGTCAAGGAGCATAAGTATGAGAAGTTACCAACATTCTTTCCTGATTGTCATTATTGCAATATCAATTGCAACTTTGAGTTCGTGCGGTAGCGGAGGAGCTCAGACAACAAATCCACCCAAGCCCCAGGCGGATACAGCGCCACCTTTGTGGATCAGCTCCAGCAATCTATCGGAGTTGGAAAGGACAGAGGACACCATATCGCTCAGTTGGGAACCTGCCAGCGATACCGTTGACAGTCCCGACAGAATCAGTTACAAGGTTTACTACGGTATCGACAGTGAACCTTTCGACGATGAATTTCAGGAAACTGGAAAAGGTGCAACAAGCAAAGTCGTCAGTGGACTCAAGGCAGGCACAAAGTACTTCTTTGGTATCAGACCAGTCGACAGCAGTGGCAACGTCGGGCCGAACTCAACAGTGATTAGTGCATCCACCCTGGCAATCGAATCAGAAGATTCTGAGCCTCCCACCTGGCCAGGATCACCGGGCATTGCAGACGTTGAACCGGGAGATGGCAAAGCGGTTCTCACCTGGAATGCGGCAAGTGATAACGTAACATCAGGAAACCGTATTAAATACCGAGTTTTTGTTTCACAGAGTGATAAGCCTTTTGCATCATCTCCTTTAGAAACTTCTGCAGGAGTTACTACCTGGACGGCCACCAATCTTGAAAATGATGTTACTTACTATTTTTGTGTGAGAGCCGGGGATGAGGCTGGCAACTGGGAAACAAACACAACAGTGTTGAGTAGCACTCCTACCGGAAAGCCCGTGATTGACGGGGATAGCACTCCTCCGAGTTGGTCTTCAAATCCAGGCGTGGAAAATCTTGAGCCGCTTGATTCTGCTGTCAAAGTATCATGGAAGAGTGCTTCGGATGATGTTGATTCTTCTGGCTCACTCGTCTACCGCGTATACTTTGGCAATGACAGCGACCCTTTTGATGATGAATATGTGGAATCACTCCCTGGAGCAAAGTTTCTTACTGTAACCGGGCTTGACAATGAAGTGGAATACTTCTTTGCTGTTCGAGCGCGTGATACTTCGGGAAACTGGGATGACAATCAACATGTCGTTAGTGCAATTCCGGTCTCATCTTCCCAGGGCGATGTTGAGCCACCTGTATGGCAGGGTGCTCCTGGCGTTCAGCTTGTGGAAGCTGGAGATGAGCACATCATGGTGTACTGGAACCCCGCACTGGACAATCATGACAATCCTGAAGACATCTGGTATCGGGTTTATTACGATACAGATCCTAATCCCTTTGACCAGGAAATGACTGTAGTCACAGATCTCAACGTTTTTGAAAAGGGTCTAGGCGGCCTGTCAAATGGAACCACGTACTACATCGGAGTGCGAACCAGGGACCAATCTGGCAACTGGGATGACAATGAAGTTGTGATGTCATGTACTCCACAGATCAGCCAGTATGAAACCACCCTTACCATTATTGATATCTGTGCTGATGAGTTGACGGACCTGGACCTCTGGGGCATCGATGACGAAGATGAGGTGTTTCTGCAGGTTTACTGGCAAGTCAATGGTGAACTTCAGGGCACAATGCGCTGGCCACCTGAAGGTCACTGGAGTTTGCAACGTGATGAGTCAGCTTCAAATCACTGTGTCGCTCAGCAGACAACTGACCTTTCGAGAAAGTTCATGGTTCCTAGAAATGGCGAGCTTGTCATCGGAGTACAGATTATAGAAGAGGATGACTGGGGCGTGAATGAGTGGAATCAAGTGGTTGGACAACTGATAAAGTTCGTGGATATTCCAGCCCCCTGGCTGGCTACTATGAATGACGTGATCAATGCTGCAACAGTGCTAGGTATAGATCTTCATAACAGCAATGATGTCATTGGATCCTTTCAGTTCACCGTCACGAATAATGAAGGCCACAATGATGCCGTGATTTTTGACGAGAATTTGCATCAGTGTACACTAGCTGAGTGGAAGAGATGGGAAGCTGGTGTCCAGGAGATCCATTACAGGTTTAATGGAGACGGATCCATGTACCCAACCTGGTGGAGAATCCAGCAAACTTCTAACTAGCAAATCAGAACTATCTCTGAGCGAGCGGGAGGACCAGCAGTTGCTGGTCCTCCTTTGTTGTTAAGATCTAGTATTCAAAATTCTTAAACAAGTCTTCATCACTTCAGCCAAACAAGTCCATGCGCCTCGACTTTCAATGATCCATTTGCCGTGAAATCCTCTGTACCAGGCAACGGAACTGATATGGTGTACTGCACCATGTGGGCATCCTCCCTGGCAGGGATCGTGAAACTAAACTCGGTAATGCCTGTCTTGGCAACCGGGTAATTGAAGTAGCCTGGATCCAGAGGTTCATATCTATCGGCGTTTGCTTCCACAGTGTTGTCCTTATCAAGTTCAGGTATATATACCTTTACATTGTATCCAGCCCGCAGTTCCACGGGTAAGTCAAAGAGGTATTCATGTTCGATTCGAGCACTGACCTGTACGTTGCCATTCTCCAGCTGCTTATGCAAGTTAAGAATCGTGATTGGTTTTATCTTGTCTGACTGGTCCAGCACCTTGCGCAATACACCTGCGGTGTTTTCATCTATGGTTATACGGGTGATTACCTTGCCATCCTCGTTCAAAAGATAGCTTGACGGAATGAACGGAGCAAGCCTGTTCAGGGACTGCTTCACTTCCGGTTGTGATCCCATGTAAAGCACCGGATAGGCTATTCGATTGTCATCCAACTTGCTGATCAGCCCTGCAAGGTAGTCCAGGTCATCCTTGGAAACAGAGATCAGCTGGAAATCCCCACGATGTGAAAACTGCTCATCAATGCCAATCAAGTCCGGCAACTGCCGGGTACAGGGTGCTCACCAGCTGGCTGTGAAGTTCAGCAGCGTCCATTTGCCCTGCAGGGAATCCTGGGTGAGAACTTCTCTTGAAGAAGCATCCATCCCGGTGAAATCCGGGAGTCGCAATCCAGGCGAAGGTGGGTAATTCGCTTTCAGCTTGCCATTGAAGCTTGCCAGTTCAACCGGCAGAGGCTTTACAGGGGGATCCTGCTGGGGAAAGTAGCAGGACAGGCTGAATCCTGACAACACAAGCACTGCAACAGTGGCAATCCGGATTGTCAAGTGTTTCATTTCACTCTCCTGCAGCTTCATACTTGTACATGGATCATTCATACCAAGTTCCAGCGCTGACGCTTCCAATGCCTGGTGCATCCCACTCGCCCGGTCCGACGGACCCCATTCGTAAATCGCCGGCTGCATTTGCCCGGCGATCTGCGAATGAACTTACAAACAGTCTGACTCGGACTCAATCATCTCCTCGCCTGTCTCAGGAGCCTTGATGATGCTGAGTGATGTATACATGCTTCAAACATTCAGCTATTGAGTTGTATTAATTCGTAACGGGATTGCCAGCCCATATACCACTGTTCCAATCCCAGTCATTCCATGCCTTGTCACTGTACCGTCGTGATTGGATTGCAAACCAGATTGTTCCTGATGGAAAATCGTTCTTAGGGATTGTAATCTGGCTGTTAGATGTAAATCCGCCTGTGTCAATCCAATCGCTCGAGTAAATATCTGGTGTAATGAAGCCTACGTAATAAAACAGATGAAATGTACATCCATCCTTTGGATTTGGCCTGTCAAACGAAATGGTCCAGGAACTTCCGTCATCCGTGACAGTTACATTCGTACAACGATCCGGCGGCGAAGCCCAGCCGCGTGCCTGAGAGCTCTCGCCACTGTCTCCTCCGGCATTTGTAGCTTTGATCGTATAGTAGTAGTTGACCCCGTCAGAATCGGGATCCCTCGTGTAGCTACTTAGAGACGGGGTTGCAATCAAGTCTCCAAGAACACCTGCTGTGTCGGATTCGTAGACTTTATAGTTCGTTGCACCTGGTACATCGTCCCAATCAATATCGATCGTATGACTTTGCGTGCCCTTTGTAGCTGTGACATTCACTGGGATGTCCGGAGGAACCACGATGTAGGTCCCCAGGAATGACCCCACTGTCCTGTCAGAATCATCAATGCTGAAGCTGCGCTCCGCTGGTGAAAAGGTCCACCCTGATTTTGCGGGAGTTACCGTATAGCTCCCGTTCGGCAGACCGTCACGGATCCAGTAACCACTCCCGTTAGTCTGAACGGATGCATGGCCTCCAGTGAAGGACATCGTCACTCCTGACAACGGTGTTGTACCGTCGTCTTCGTATACGTATCCCTCTGCCGAATGGAGAAGCACCTCCTGTGCCCCCAGGAATGACCCTACTGTCCTGTCAGAACCATCAATGCTGAAGCTGCGCTCCGCTGGTGAAAAGGTCCACCCTGATTTTGCGGGAGTTACGGTGTAGCTTCCGTTAGACAGGCCGTCACGGAGCCAGTATCCACTTCCGTTCGTCTGAACGGATGCATGGCCTCCAGTGAAGGACATCGTCACTCCTGACAACGGTGTTGTACCGTCGTCTTCGTATACGTATCCCTCTGCCGAATGGAGAATCACCTCCTGTGCGCCCAGGAATGACCCTACTGTCCTGTCAGAACCATCAATGCTGAAGCTGCGCTCCGCTGGTGAAAAGGTCCACCCTGATTTTGCGGGAGTTACGGTGTAGCTTCCGTTAGACAGGCCGTCACGGAGCCAGTATCCACTTCCGTTCGTCTGAACGGATGCATGGCCTCCAGTGAAGGACATCGTCACTCCTGACAACGGTGTTGTACCGTCGTCTTCGTATACGTATCCCTCTGCCGAATGGAGAATCACCTCCTGTGCGCCCAGGAATGACCCTACTGTCCTGTCAGAACCATCAATGCTGAAGCTGCGCTCCGCTGGTGAAAAGGTCCACCCTGATTTTGCGGGAGTTACGGTGTAGCTTCCGTTAGACAGGCCGTCACGGAGCCAGTATCCACTTCCGTTCGTCTGAACGGATGCATGGCCTCCAGTGAAGGACATCGTCACTCCTGACAACGGTGTTGTACCGTCGTCTTCGTATACGTATCCCTCCGCAACAAATGTTGTTGGCTCATCCACGAACTCCCAATATTCAATGTGTTGCAGAGGAATCACATTGAAACACTTCTCATACTCGAACTCCAACTCGAACAACTCAAAATCGAATCCAGCACAAACATCAGTTGCCCAACTCAGTTCAGCGTTACCCTCCAATGGAGGATATGACAATTCACAATCCAGCTGAGTGAAGGGCTTCACAGAAAAATTGGGGCCTACCTTCCATACTCTGGCCTGCAGTTCAATGATCAAATATAATTGAACGAAGCCTTCTGCAGTTGCAACTATCGTCAATGGATGATAATTGAAACTCGAGGTCACATCTGCCGAACTTACCCACGCTGGTTGCCTGCCACTGCGCCAATCAGCGCCAATGCTAAAACTACTTGTAGCATCGAATCCGGTTGTAGCCTCAGCCTGTACCTGGCCATTGACCGTAGCACCAACATATAAGTTCAGGTCTAGATCACCAAACACTGGACCTAAACTCCAGGGGACAGGAGGAGGAGAAGGTATTTCAATGGGTTCAGGCGAGTACTCACCTTGAATATCTACATCCGCATTGATATCTAAGTCAAGACTCACCTCACCAGCTGCTGACATTTCAAGTTCATATGGCACACCGAGAAATTTATCCACCCGGCAATACACATCAGGAGTTATCTCGAGCCGGGCATTACTCAAATAAATACTTAAGAACTGATCTTCATACAATGATGTATCAGAAAAGTCTATTACAAGTGGGTCATTTGTCATCGACTCTCTGATCTTTGCAAAATCTTCCACCCTTACAGGCGAAATCCTGGAAACACCCTTGCCATTACCAAATACATTATTGCCTCTAAGGGGAAGCACTAGATCCCAATAGCCATCATTAATCACTTTGTTAACATCGACTGAAGACCCGCGAAACCTGAGAGAGTTGCTGTCAAGAATCTCGACTTCCTCTACGTCTACTATGAATCCATTTTCACTTGATCCCGTGCTGCCACCTCCAAACACAATACTTTCCTCTGTGATGGCCTCATTTGAGCCTTCTAGTTCAACGTAGTACCAGCCGTTTGTGTAGCGATCGAACAAGTTTCCACTGTCCGGTCCAAGGAGTATTGCCTTTCCTGTAAGCTTTATTATGTAGTCTGTGTTACTTTCTCTTTGAATTCGTCCCTTCGAATCTATTGACATAGCACGATACTTATCGTAACCCGGCTGATTCAACTCATAGTCGATTTCCAGTGCTGGGTCATCCTTTAGAACATCACTTCTGTCAACAGTCTCTACAACCGTCCAAGTTTCAGAACCATCCGCCATTGTGCCTTCAATTCGATAACTTCCTATAAAATTCTTAAAGTGAACCCCAATCGGAGTAACATCAGAAATATTTACTTCACCATTACCATCACCGTCTGCTACCCTTGCACTAGACCAGTTTGGGTCCCCTATCTTGGCATTAAAATACACAGCAATGCGTGTGAGGTCAGCTACGTTTACTTCACCATTCAGGTCATAATCTCCAATATTTTCATATGTCCAACTAATTCTGTAATCTTGGTTGCCGGGCTGGTCACGCCATATATGCAGATCTGAGATCGCATTGACAGATTTTTGTGATACATACCGATCAGTGCTATTCTCTCGCAGCACGGCAATTAGAGCTGATTTCAGCTCATGCATTAAATCGTCATCAAACGATTCAGTAGGGGTGAACTCCTCAATCTCACGTATAGCATCGTCCAAGATAATACCCATTTCTCCCGTATGCTGGTCTTCCAATTCTGCTGAGTGCAATGTATCCTGAGATATATTATTTGCTGCACCGCTTCCAAGACCACCGCATCCCGCTGTCATGCAAACTGAAATCATCATTGCAAAAAAAGATAGTTTAATCTTCATCGATTTCTCCTTGATTAAGCAATGTAAATGACTTTTCTGGTTTATAGTGAGACAATTTAGACACAATTAGACCTTCTACTTGTTATCAGTTGAATACTGAGTAGTGCAATGTCCCACCTGTCCCTACATAAATTAGTCCTGGTTGCCCAGAGACATTGAGTAAAGCCGGGTTTGGATCTGCACCAGTGGCTTCGACAATGACTTCAGCTGTGTTCCATGCGGACCCTGTTTCATCTAGAGCAGATGCTAGTAGAATCGTCTTGTTAATGTAGAATGCTATGTGGGGCACGCCGGAAATCACAGCCAAGGAAGGATTGTTGCCTTCAGGGTGAACTTGAATGGATTCTCCCCATGAACTTCCATCCTGGTCCATGGCGCGAACATAAGATACTCTTCCGAATGAAATTGCTGGATTGCCAGCAACAACATCCAGACTTAGCCTTCCTCTGCCCTCGGTCGTTGCCAATTCAACTGGCTGCGGCCACCATGCAGTACCGTCCTTGTTACTGGCACTGGTATACATTAGTTTGTACTCAATTGGACCTTCCTGCCATGGCGTACGATAAACCCAGGCAATTGATGGAGAATTGTTAATGTATTCCAGTTGATGCTGTATGTCTTGTACATCGTAACCTAGGTTAATACTTCCGCCTGCTTCCCGTCTGTATCGCAAACCATTATCAGGGTGATTGAGAGAAGCAGCTATTGATCCATTTATCTCGGCTGCGACAATTCCATCAGGACAGATTGCTTCTGAACCTGTTAGAAAGTCCTGTGGACTGCTCCATGTATAACCATTCTCATCAGAACTAAATACGCGTGAAATAGTCCAATACCAATCTGGGGATCCCTTTACTGCACTAAACATAATCTCCGGGGTACCATTGACTACTGCAATTGAAGATCCTCCCTCGACTCTCCAGCCACTCCCCGTTGGCCAGACTGCCACTGAAGTTGGCACACCCCAACTTATGCCAAATTGGTCCAGGGATCTGGAATACCTAATTGTCCTTCCATAAACGTATGTGAATGCTGGTTGATCATTCACTAAACATGCATCCCATACTCCATTAGGAATCTCTTCGGAGACTTGCCTGTGGGTCCAGATTCCACAGACTATGTCATTAGTAGCTATGTCAGCTGCATCATTGTCATCTTTGGTTCGTACAGCAACTGTGTGTACTCTGCGCTCCATGAAAGTGTGACTTTGGAGTGGATAGATCCCACTATCATCAGCATTAAACGTCCCGTCATAATCCCAATCCCATTCATAAAGCGTAATTCGACCATCTGGATCATGTGATTCCGATGCATCAAACTGTATTGTCAGCGGAGAGCTGCCTTCATGCAGGTTACTGGTCAATGCTGCTTCGGGGGGCAGATTGCCATAGACATTTACAGAAACATTGCTGGAACCTGTAGCGCCGTAGTTGTCAGTAACAACAAGTTCAACATCGTAGGTACCGGGTGACTGATAGTCATGCCACGGCGCTGGCCCACTGTCAAACGTGATTACTCCGTCACCAAAGTCCCAGTCATACTGTGTTATCTGACCGTCCTCATCCGAACTTCCAGTAGCATCAAAAGCTACTCGTAGGATTGACTTGCCCTCCAGGGGATCAGCAGCAAGCTCAGCTGTAGGGGATCTGTTTGCCAGTATCGAAGTTTCAATAATGCCAATATCTGTACCGTCATTATTGTCTGTCACACGCACAGCCGGCAAGTAGGTCCCACTATCCGAGAATTCGTGGCTGATCATTGCTTCTGTTGATGTCTCATCAGCCTGGAAAGCACCATCAAAATCCCAATCCCACTCATATAGAACAATCTCACCATCCAGATCTGAACTCAGGCTGGCATCAAGAACCACTGCAAGTGGCGGTTCACCACTGGTCAAAGAGGCTTCTATCACTGCAATTGGCAAACTGTTGTGGAGTTCGACCTGAGTAGTTGCTTTATGTTGAAATCCGTCGTTATCAGTAACCCTGACAGCAGGGTGATACGTTCCAAAGTTTTCGTAAGTAGTATTTGTCAAGGGCTCAGTTGTTTCGAGGTCCACTTCAAATGTACCATCATGGTCCCAGTCCCATTCATACTTTACGATACTTCCACCAACGTCCATACTCCCACTAGCATCCAGCTCCACCTGAACTGGAATCACCTCATTGACAGGGGTGGCGACCAGGTTTGCAATTGGCTTGCCAATACTTATTGAGAGAATGTTGGAGGCTTCTCCTTCTCCCTTAGTTTTTTCATCAAACGGAACAACGTAGTATTCATACTCACCTTCGATTGCTTGTTCTGTAGTTGTATATTCGTATACAACAGGTGCATCTGGATGGTCAGGGGGAGGTCGGCTGATAGTTAACAGCATTCCTGACTCCGCAACTAACTCAGCATCCTCTTGGCCAGGGCCTCGCCGATATAGACGGTATCCGTTTAAACCCTTCTTCCAGTTAATTGCAATAGGGGTTATATCCGCAGCGTTAATTTCTCCATTGCCATCACCATCAATACGGGCTAATCGCCAATTGTATGCTCCAGAGTCCGCGGAAGGAGATTCCAATGCTGTATCACCACCAAAGTCAGAAGGATCACCTTTTGGCCAATGTCCCACCCCATTTTTATCCTCAGACGAGAAGTACGAAACTCCAGTTCCCAGTTTCAAGCCTAGCGGCGTCAGGTCCGAAATGTTGACTTCACCATTCTGATCATAATCACCAGCAAGTCGTTCAACCCATGTAAGCTGCACACTGAATTCATTAGACCCAGGCAACAACTTTCCTTCGAGATTAAACACACGGCTTTCCTCGCCACTGGGAGGTGATGATGGCTCTCTCTCAGGATCCTTGCCTAACCGTTTCAACTCTTGAAGTAGCAGATTTTCCATGGCAACCTGAGGCAAATTGGTCATATTGTCATTGAGAGGGGTAAGTGAATGATCTGATTGAGTTGGAGAATTGCCTTGGCAGCTAAGCAACCCCAAGGTTGCAAGGAAAAGAATAGTCGCAATTGCAAAAAACTTCGATTTGATCATTTAAGTTAACCCACCTGACTCGTGTACTCTTATAAGCAATTGACAGCCTCTGAATAAGCGGAATGCATTCCCGCTACAAAACTGAACGCTTTAAGGGTGGGTAAAATGAGATAAATTTGATTAAATCAAAGTAAAATTTCCAGATTCATCGATCAAGATTCGGACATATTTTTACTCAGCTCGCGCCAGGCCAGTATCCAGCAAGTTCCAGTAGTAGGTGAATACTTCACCGTCCGTGGTTTCTATTTCCACGCGGCTGGGGGTATCCCCACCGCTGTAGGCCGTGTATCCTGCACTGAAGAGCATGTTGTGGTCAAGCATATCCAGCGATACGAGGAGGTAATCGTCCTCATCCAGCGAACCATCGAACAGCGGGACACGCCAGAAATACTCTGCCTTCTCGTCACCAACAATGACGATGTGGCCAACGTCGGTATCTAGATATTCCCTTATCCCCTCGACTAGCTTATCCTCTTCCACAAGCCAGTCTGCCAACTGCGTCAGTGGCGCATCCCTGTCCTTTTCCCACTCAAGCAACGCTTCCAGGGAGTCAGTGCTCAGTCCACGGGAATACAGGATCCTGCGCACTGCAGGACTTTTTGTGAACATGCTGTTCAGGTAATCCGAAGCGCTGTCATAGTCATCATCCGGATTTTCGTGATACTTCAGTGAGTCACTGAGTGCATAGCTGTTGCCGTTGAAACTGATGCTGCCTTCGTGGCCGGCATAGATACTGAAGTTGCGATCTCGTTGAGTGAAGTAAAGCTCACCGTCCCCAGGCTTCTTCATCGAGAACACCCTGGGGGCAATGAAAATCTCTTTGTAATCTCCATTTTCTCCCTTGGCATACAGGTAAATCCGCATTTCCCTGAGCTTGCGCAGATGCAGCTTGTCATCATTCAGCATTATCAGCGGCATGATTTCCTTGCTGACAACTTCATTGAGTTGGACAGGATTACTAACTGCCGCAAAACTGATTGCAGGTTTTGAACCACTGGCAGGCAATGTTCTACTGGCTTGATAGACCGGGTATGCAAGGCCCGCCATACCGTAGAAGTACTTCCGGTTCTCATCCGGTATGGCAACATTCTTGACGACCTTCTGCATAACTCGGTCCTTGGGATGGACGAGACAGAGGAACTGGAAGGAGTTGCTGCTCATGAGCTGGAAACTGACTTCCGTGCCAGTCAGGTCTGTTACGAGATCACCGTTGATGTCCCATTCCGGGGGACTGTCCATATCCGGCATCCCCTGTTTGCAGGTTAATGTCAGATGTGCAATGCTGCCGATCCCTTCATGCTGAATATCAATGTCGAAGTCCAGCGGCTTGACTGAGAAATCGGCATCCTGGGATTCATATTCAGCTGGATCTGTCATTGTGAAATCGACAAGTCGAACCGTGAATCGCCCATTTACGCTTCCCAGCTTTCCCTGCATCAGTAGAGGTTCGCCGATGATGGCATCAGATTCATTCTCCTTCCAACGCCCCTCCTTGAGCGGATTTCCAGTTAGTCTTCTCAACCAATAAATCGTTGGGAAAGTGCGCGTCTCACCGGATTGCTGGTTCTCATAGTAAACCTCATACATCGGCAGCATGCCGGGATCCGCACCGTACACCATCAGATTGGGATAGGGGCCGGCTTCTGCCGAGGAAACATCAGCCACCCATTCGTAGCACCATTGTGCATTCCCATTGGCAACCGGTTGGGCCAGCAGGGCGTACCTTCTGCCGGGAAGCGGATGCCAGCTGGCAATCGTTTCACCAATCCCCCGTCTGATATCCAGTTGTTCCTTCTGTAGCTCCGGAATGGAGTCTCCCTTTGTGACCTTGATGCTGCCGTTATCCTCATCAGGAGGATTGTCAGTCCGGTACCAGCCCCTGTGGATACCAGACCGCCTTTGTCTGTCGTCCTTCTCATACTCCTCGCTGTAAGCTATCAGCCGGATGTCATCCGGATTGATATTCCTGGCAATCAGCTTGCGGTCCTGCAGGCTGACACTGATGGTCAAATCATCAGACTGGGGACCGTCCACTTCGAAGATGCCATCCAGCACCCGGCCATAGGCAAAGTTCGTCGGCCACTCGCGGTCCCGGGTAATGCTGCCCGACCATACGGTCTCTGCCTCCGCGCCAAGCTGAAGTGAAACAGAGTCTTCCAAAGAATGCGCTTCACCTGGTTGCAACTCCAGACCCTCTGTTAACGTCACCTGCTCCTCGCTCAACTTCAGGTCAATTCTTCTGTAGCGCTCGGTATCCGGGTCATTGGGCATGTAGCTGATGCTGTCGCCCACCGGATTGCCATCCCAGTACAGTGCAAATGTACGGTCCTGCTTTATCTCGGGACCGCCAAGCGTGAACATCCCCAACGCATCACTGCTGCCGACGTATACCGGCATTTCATGTTCCACTCCGCCGGCAGAGACTTCAAACACGTCCACGTTTGGCAAACTTACACCAAGCATGCTGTTCAACACCTGGCAGAACAACCAGTTACCTTCCCCAGCCATCGCCGGTTCTCCGAACAGTCCGGGCAGGGAAGAGGAATCATCACTTTGCATACCAAAGCGGTCCACGCCCGCAATCACAAGTACCAGCGCGGCAATGGCAACCGCATACCGGACGAGCACGCGCCGCAGCTGGCTGCGGTGATCCTGTTCCCGCAGTACCCGGTCCTTCGCCCGTAGGAATGCCGCGCGCGAGTGCCGGTGGTACTCCTCTGGTGAGCTGTACGGACTGCCGTGTTGTTTGTCGTCGTGTTTCAATGCATCCTCAGATTAGAGCAATTCCCTGACTGATTCCGGAATGTAAGCTGACAGAACCTTCTTCTTCATATACCTTATGCGCTGCGCAATTGCGTTTGGTGACAGGCCGACCACCCGTGCCACTTCATTAACGGACAAACCATGCGCATATCTGAGAACCAGGATGCGCAGGTTTCGTTCGTCGCCGACATTGGCACCGATCAGGTTGAGCAGATGGAGGAATCCGCGTTCCCTGAACTGCAGCTCCTCTGGACTGGCGTCCCTCGATACTGGCGTCCATCCGGCCTCTGATCGTTCCTCCAGTGAAAAAATGGGCTTCCGCTTGCCGCGGCCGGTCACCTTGTCCCTGGCAACACTCACGATGATTTTTGCAAGCAAGGTGCGGAAAGAATTCTGGCTGTAGCCCCTCAGGTGATTACGGATCACAGTGAAATCTTCCCTCATCAGTTTGATGATCAGTTCCTGGTAGACATCATCGAGGTCCGGTTCCGGTACCCCCAGCCTGTAGCAAACCGAAGACATGAAACCGCCGAAGATCTCATGGAACAGCTCCCAGCAGTCTTCTCCTGATACCAAACGCTCAAGGCATTCAATCTGTCTTGAATGGTCTTCAGTCACCGATATTCAGACTAGCTACTGCAGAAGTCATGGTCAATGAGACATTATATGTACGTTGATTAAGATAATCTCATAGCATCCTGCTATTGGACGAGGCTTCGACTTCCGTTCCCGGGCGGCAACGTCCTGACGAGTAGCGGTTGAACGCTGCAGACTACCCTCCCCTGCCGCACCTCAAGCATGCCAGAATGCCCGGTGTTGGCGACCTTTCAGTCATTCTGGCAATCTGGATTGCTGGGCAAAGCACTTGACTACCTCGGTGCAGATTGGTCAGTAGATTGGCAATAATGCCTCCATTTGAGAGAAAGTGCTCCAAAAGCTCTTGACGATGTACAGGCTAGTCAAGAGCTCCGAGGGCAGTCCTGGTGCGGCCTGGGAGAATCGCGATTTCCGTTGTTGTGAATGAAATTCCTGCTAATGTTGACTACGGGAAGCTCTCAATCAACAGGTCGGTAGGCTTCTTTATTTCTCGAATAGCGGGATCGTAGGATGGTTGCGCAGAGCCTCGATGCAGGTTTCCCTTACACCGGCATTGCTGGCATAATGTTACTTATCCATAGTAAGCAGAACTGTTGATTCTGGCGGAATGGAGTTGACTTCGCCAACTCAGTCAATAGCCTTGCCTGCTCCTTACAACAGTGGATTTGTATCCGCTGGCGATCAGCACTTTCTGATTATCTAATGAATAGGTAATGTAGACATGATCCTACCGCATATGCGTTCACACCGATGAGAGTTGTGATTCCAAAATTATCGGCGGTACACCCGGACTACCCCTGGATTCCCCTCTACACTTCCCAAGTGAGGGATAATTGAATGCTGGACCAGGACACTTGATCCCATGCAAAATCAAGCACATTCAGGAATTGGATGCATTGCTAGCAGACAGGCTTTGACATGAAAACTGACGACTTACAAATTCCTGCTGCAGCTGCAAAGCTGATAAGAAATCAGGGCAGAGTTACTCAGGTCATTCTGACAATGATGGAGTATCAGGTCCAGGAATATGGCACTGCAATCGTCAGAGTGAATGCGATGAAAGCGGTATTGCAGTCAAGAAACCTTATGAACAAAAGCATGGCAGTCACGAAGAGCAGCTTGACGGAAATGGTCCTGACCCGATCAGACCTGGTCAGGCTATTCGTGGATAAATCCGGGAATGTCCACTTCACACGTCTGAATGATCTTCTGCCTGGCAAGTTCGTTTCGCTTTCACGCCTTCAAAAGGGAATTGGATTGGAGTCATACAACCTGACAACCCCGCCCTACCCCGCACCGGAATTTTATCAGGTTGTTTCAAAACAGCCGGTGTTCCTGCGCAAGTCCGGTACAGAGGAGGAAATGAGAATTGGCACTCATCAGCCGACACCTCGAGAGCCGAGGAAGTATCGCATCAGACTAAATGATTCGTCTGCACCTGTAAGGAAGGAATACGTACAGATCAGAATTGAGGAGAGCAAAAAGGACAATCAGCCTGTCAAGGGTCAGGTTCGAAGACGGAAGGAAGCCAGGATTCCCAAACGATGGGCTGACAAGAAGCTGACAACCGAACTGGAACGTGAGATCATCGAGCGAAACACACGATACCGCGAAAAGCTGCGGAAACTAAGGCTGCTGCATGATCCCCGAAAACGAGGCAAGCACGACGCATGGCATTCAGCAATCCTCAATGGCATCGGTGGGAAGTTCAAGCTGTAGCAAAGACTTCCTAGAGTTCAAACCCTACCTCTAGCCACACACTATCTCCTCCCCTAAAATGATCCGAACCAAGGGAGGCCTAATGACTGGTGCGGCGGATTCGGTTGATCTGGGGCACAACACCCCGCGAAACGGGATGCTGGCGGTAGTGCGCAACCGCCGGGGGATCATCAGCAATGTGCGGCAGTTCGACGCGAACGAGGCTGGCCGCTACCACCTCGTGCAGATCGACTACAAGGACGAGCACCTGCCCACGAATGAGGAGCTGGTCTGGGAGCTTGAGCCGGTCCGCCAGGTGCTGCAGCCCAACGACCTGCCCAGCATCAAGAGCGAGCCGATGCTGCCTGCGGACTTCGACGCCCTGGTCCGCGCCGCACGCTGGACCGCGATCAGCCCCTACCTCGACCCCGACGAGTCCGGACCGCTGGATCGCCTGCCTGCCGCTTCGCCCTTTCATGGCGCGGTGGAGATTGAAGACTACCAGCTGGTGCCCCTGCACAAGGCGCTTGAGATGCCGCGCGTCAACATGATGATTGCGGATGATGTTGGCCTTGGTAAGACCGTTGAAGCCGGCCTGATTCTCTCCGAGCTGCTGATCCGCCGGCGCATCAACCGAGTGTTGATCCTCACTCCGGCTTCGCTGCGCCTGCAGTGGCGCGATGAACTGGACTCAAAGTTCTCCCTGCCGTTTGAAGTCGTGGACCGCGACAGCACCCTGAAGCTCAAGCGCTCACTCGGAATTGATGCCAACCCCTGGCGAAGCAACTCCCGCATCATCGCTTCCTACCACTACCTGCGCCAGCCGGACATCCTTGAGGAGTTCCTGGCCGCCAGCCAGGTCCGTGAAGGCTCCGCCACTCTGCCCTGGGACATGCTGATCGTTGACGAGATCCACAACCTGATGCCGGCACCTTTTGGCGAGGACAGCCAGCTCTGCCAGATGCTGAGGCGGATTGCCCCGATGTTCGAGCACCGCCTGTTCCTGACTGCCACGCCGCACAACGGCCATACCTATTCCTTCACCGGGCTACTGGAGATCCTCGACCCGGTGCGCTTCAGCCAGAATTCTGAGCTGGGCGAGGCCGCCAGCAAGCGCGTGCCGCAGGTCGTTGTCAGAAGGTTGAAGCGGGAGATCAACGAACGGACTGATCCTCCAAAGTTCTGCCGGCGCATGCCTCCAACAGCCATCCCACTGACCTTCAGCAAGGAAGAACTGCGCCTGATAGATGCCTTTGATGAATTCCGGGCTGCCGTCCGGCAGCTGATGCAGGACTCCACCCGCAAGCGCCGCCAGGCGGGGAACTTCGCGCTGGAAATCCTCGGAAAGCGCCTGCTCAGCGGACCGATGACATTCCTTGATTCATGGCAGCGCTGCAAGTCCGGTCTGTCTGAATCATCGCTGGCCGATGACTCTGAAGTGATCACCGCCGTCAAGGCGGCCAATGAGGAGAACGCTGACGACCGCGAATCGGAGCAGAACGCCTCCATGGCAGCCGGGGTAGTAGGCTCATGGCTGAAGGCATTTGCAGACGACCTAGCCGCAGAGATCCATGCGATAGACGCCGCCGCCGCCGCGCTCGGCGTGGTAATGGAAACAAGGATCACAGCGCAGGACCCACAGGCTGATGCCCGGTTCACAGCCATCTGCGAGCTGCTGGACAGCAAGCTGCGTGACGGCAAGGAGTGGAGGAAGGACGAGCGTATTGTCATCTTCACCGAGTACAAGACCACGATGGACTACCTCCTGCGCAGGCTGCAGGAACGCTTCAAGGGAAATGACGACCGCTTCCTCCAGCTCTTCGGTGGGATGGATGACAACGAGCGTGAGGAAGTCAAGGAACGATTCAGTGACCTGTCCGATCCTGCCCGCATCCTGATCGGCACAGACGCTGCCTCGGAAGGTCTAAACCTGCAGGCTACGGCCCGTTACCTGCTGCATTACGACTGCCCCTGGAATCCATCCCGGCTGGAGCAGCGCAATGGCCGCCTCGACCGCTACGGTCAGCTGCGTGATGTGTATGTCCATCACTTCGTCAGCGACCAGGCTGCGGACCTCAAGTTCATGGACCTGCTGATCCGCAAGGTGGAGCAGATCCGCGAGGACCTTGGTGCGACCGGAGAACTGTTCGATGAGGCGATCCACAAGCGCCTGATTGACGGCGAGTCCGTTGAGGATGTGCAGCTCTTCCTCGATGCCAATGTAGAAACCGCACGCAAGGCAGTCGCAATTGAGGCTGACGACAATTTTGTCCTGTCCGATGATCTCAAGCGCAAGCTGCAGGCCCTGAAGGATGAACTGGACCTCGACCCCGAAGCGTCGCGCCTGACGCTTGATGCAGCGATGGTGCATGATGCCAACGGCAGCAGGCCGCAGCTTACAGAGCCGGACGAAAAACTGCTGTTCAATGTTGTCAACCCGAACCTGCCAGGCTGGGCCGAAACGATAGATGAGTCCGTGCGTGTGGGCAGTGAGCGCAAGCTGAAGGGAATAATGCCTCGTCTGACGTTCAGCACTGAGTGCTTCAAGGAAGTGCGGGAAGGGCGGGAGATCTTCATTCCGCGAAAGGATGCCGCGCTCCTGCACCTCTCGCATCCGATGATGCGCAAGGCGCTGACGACGCTGACCCGCTGCCGCTTCCCCCAATTCGGCCAGGGCCGGGAATATTCCCGCTGGGCTGTACGCCTCGGCGGTGTGCCGGATGGCAGCGATGCCCTGATCATCCTGCACCTGGAAGAACTGGCGGTCAACGAGCTGCGCGAGACATTCCACCACTGGATCAGCAGCATCTGCATTCCCATAAAGGATGGCGAACTGCAGGAAGCCCTGCCGCACTGTCCGGCATGCCTGCTGGGTGACAGCCAGGCTTGCACTGACAACAGTCGCAAGGCAGCTGCGCAGGGCATGGCTGACGAGTTCGAGCCAGAGCTGAAACTCTTCATCCGCGAACGCCGGGCCAGGCTGGCAGAGATGCTTCAGGCCCAAATGGAAAGCGACCTTGACAAGGCCCTGAAGGATGCCGAAGCACGCTACCAGAGCCGCCAGGGTGAGATTTCCCAGCTCATCCAGGAGCGCACCATGAACCGCCTGATGCAGGAGATTGTCAGAATGCGGCAGCAACAGCAGCAGGGCAATCTTTTCCATAACAAGCAGGACCTGGACGAACTTGAACAGAAGCTGGAACGGCGCGAAGAGGAACTGCGGCGCATGCGCGAACAGCTGGAGCATTCCCGCGAGCAACTTGCCAAGGAAAGGGAACGCGTCACCAAGCTGCTGATTCCGAAGCGCTACACCCTTTCCGGCGAAGCACAGGTCTTCCCGGTGGCACTTGAAGTGCGCCTGCCCCTGCAGCCGGGAGGTGCCCTGTGAGCCAGCCGATGCATGACTGGTGGGCCAGCCTGCGCCATGGCGGAATGCTCGTTGACATGAACCGTCTGGTTCTGCTGCTTCCGCAGGCTCTGGAACCTGAGAAGCTGCTGCAATTCCACCGCGAGGACAAGCTGCGCCGCGAACTGGCTGAATTCCACAGTGACCCGGAGAAGCTGCGCAACCAGCTCGTGCGCTTCATACTGGAGCATATCTGCGGGATCGGCACGGATGATGGCAAGTGGCTGGCAGGAACGAACATTGATTCATCCTGGAACAGACATGGACTGGCCGGGGAATCCATAAAACCGCAGTTGCTCTGGCAGCATGCTGCATCGGATGCGGTATTCCCGGTGTTCATTGACAGTTCAGGCCGGCGTTTGGGGATTGGCAGGAGCCGCCGCGAATACACGCGGGTGCTGCGTTGGCTGCGCAGTGGCCGGCAGCAGCTGGCAATCCTGACGAACGGATTCCAGTGGCGGATCATCTTCGCGGGCCTTGACTACGACGCCTGGTGCGAGTGGGAGTCCTCCGCCTGGTTCAGCGAGGGGCAGCCCAGCGCGGAGCTGGCCGGATTCTGTGCGCTGGTCTCAACACAGCTCTGGCTGCCCGCTGGTGAGGGACAGCCCAGCCCGCTGGTGGATGCAGTCAATGACAGCCGCAAGGGCCAGGCTGAACTGTCCGCCGTGCTGGGTGAGCGCGTTCGCAAGGCTGCCGAAAAGCTGATCATCGCGCATGCCCCGCTGCTCAGCGACCAGTTCCCGCATATCAAGCCTGAGGAAATCTACCGCGCCTCAGTGCGCATGATCATGCGCATCGTGGTGCTGCTGTTCGCGGAAAGCCGTGAAGGCCTGCTGCCGCGTGACAATGAGATCTACCACAACTCCTACAGTGTGCAGCAGCTGCGCGATGCCCTGCGCAACCGCAGCGATTACCGGCTGAAGCATTCGACTTCAGCCTGGCCGCGCCTGCTGGCCCTGATGTACATGGTTTACAAGGGATCGCCGCATGAGGCGGTGCCGATCCCGCAGTATGGCGGGGAACTGTTCCAGCCCGGCAGCAGGGACAGCGCGGACGGACTGCAGAAGGTGCTGCACATCTTTGAGAACGGCTGCTACCAGTCAGATGTACTGATCACGGATCTGCAGATCCGCGAGATCCTCAACCTGCTGACAATGACGGAAATCAGCATCCGCCAGGGCCGCAGCCGCATGCGCGTGCCTGCGCCGGTGGACTTCTCCAGCCTGGACAGCGAGTACATCGGCATCCTCTATGAGGGCCTGCTGGACTTTGAGCTGCGCCAGGTCGGCAAAGACCAGCCCATCGTCTTCCTGGCTGTCGGCAACCAGCCAGCCCTGCCGCTGGAAACCCTGGAAGCGATGGATGACAAGGACATCAGGAACCTGCTGGAGAAGATGAAGGACAAGTCTTCCTCATCCGACTCTGAGGATGAGGATGCAGACGAGGACAGTGCCAATGAGGGAGAGCAGGACGAGGCAGAGGAAGACGCCGAAGATGAACTTGGGGTTGAAGCTGCTGCCGAGGATGAGGAATCTGACGACGACCAGCGCGCAACGTTGAGGCAAAGAGCGGAGGAATGGGCGCGCAAGGCAGTGATCGCGGCAAGTCTGGTCAAGAAGACAAAGAGCAAGAAGCAGGATGCCCAGGCTCAGTACGAACGTGATGTTGCCAATAAAGCCAAGGCACTGATTACAGCAGTGCTGCTGCCAGGTCAGTGGTACCTCGTGCGCTGGGGAGGAACCCGTAAGGGCAGTGGCACTTTCTACACCCGGCCCCAGCTGGCGATCCCGACCGCGCACCGCACGCTCAGGCCGCTGGCCTACGACCCGCCGACTGGCAGCGACGGGCAGCCTGATACCAGGGCAGCCGCCGCCCTATGGACGCCGAAGCTGCCGGAGCAGATCCTGGCGCTGAAGGTCTGCGACCCGGCCTGCGGATCAGGCTCTTTCCCGCTGGCAGCGATGCGCTTCCTCACCAACGCTCTGTTCGAGTCACTGATCTTCCATAAGCGGATTGACGAGCATGCGGACCACTCAGTCCTGCAGCTTATCGAGGGCAGCACGGAGCAGGCCGATGCCGGCAGTGAGCGCATCCCTGTTCCCATGACAGATGACAACTTCGAGCAGCGGACCAAGGCCGTGCTGAAGCGCTATATCGTGGAGCGCTGCATCTACGGCGTGGACCTCGACCCGCTTGCCGTCGAACTCTGCCGCCTGAGCCTCTGGATCGAAACCCTGGACCGCAGCCTGCCGATGACCTTCCTCAACCACAAAATCAAGTGTGGCAACAGTCTCGTCGGTGCCTGGTTTGACCAGTTTGCGCATTACCCGGTGATGGCCTGGGAACGCGAGGCTGGCGACACCAGCCATACCAACGGGGTGAACTACGCGCCCAAGGTGATGACGAAGCAGATCAATGAAATCAAGAAGCAGGTCAAGGCACAGATCATCGGCATCATAGACGACCGCCTGCAACTCAGCGGAGTTGACCTGCAACAGGCCCAGCAGAGCCATGCCGATGCAATGCGGGTGCTCAATGAAATTCACGGGATAGGCATCAATGACGCGCAGAAGCGAACGGAGAAGTATGAAGAGCTGCTGGAAGAACCCGATTACATCAGGCTGAAGGAAAGCTTCGATCTCTGGTGCGCCATCTGGTTCTGGCCACTCAGCCGCATCTGCGATGCTCCATTGCCGACGCCTTTTGCAAAAGGTGAGATTGACGACGAGACGATTAAGCAAGTGAGAGACCTTGCAGCTTTCTTCCGCTTTTTCCACTGGGAGCTGGAATTCCCGGATGTATTCAATGCTGATAGCTCAGGTTTTGATGCCATGCTGGGCAACCCGCCCTGGGACATTGCCAAGCCAAACAGCAAGGAGTGGTTTTCCGCGCAGGACCCACTGTACCGTACCTATGGCAAGCAGGAAGCACTGGCCAAGCAGCGGGCCATGTTCTCCACGCCGCGAGGCATGGGAGTCGAGGGAGACTGGCTGGCTTACTGCGACTACTTCAAGGCCATGAGCAACTGGGTGAAGTACTCCGGCTTCCCCTTTGGCAACCGTGAATCCGAGAATTCATCCGGATCGCGTAGCCATGACTTCAGCCTCGGAACTGGTGGTAAGCACAGCTTTGCCAATTCCGTTGAGCGACACGAACTGTGGCGCAAGAAGAGCCTGGAGTCGCGGGGATTCGCAGATACGGAGCATGTCTTCCGGCACCAGGGCAGTGGGGACATCAACCTCTACAAGACTTTCCTGGAACAGGCGCATGCCTTGCTCAGGCCGAATGGACGTATGGGCTTCATCGTACCCAGCGGGGTATATTCCGACTTCGGCACGATTGACCTGCGCCGCCTGTTCATAGAGCATTGCCAGTGGGAATGGCTGTTCGGATTCGAGAACCGAGAGGGTATATTCGACATCCACCGCAGCTTCAAGTTCAACCCGCTGGTGATCCAGAAGGGTGGTGAAACCCAGGCAGTGCGCACGGCCTTCATGCGCCGCGACATCTCAGACTGGGAGAATGGCGAGGACTTCGAAACAGCCTATCCGCGTGAGCAAGTGCAGCAGTTCAGCCCCAACAGCCTGGCAATCCTGGAGATTCAGTCCGATAGGGACCTGGAGATCCTCACGAAGATTTACAGCAATTCAGTGCTGCTTGGCGACCAGGGGCCGGACGGCTGGGGCATCAAGTACGCAACTGAATTCCACATGACGAATGACTCCAGGCTCTTCCCGCCCAGGCCGAAATGGGAGGAGTGGGGTTACATCCCGGATGAGTACAGCCGCTGGGTCAAGGGACCCTGGCGCTCGGTCGTTGAACTCTGGCAGCAACTCGGGGTTGACCCGGCCCGGCCAGTTCCGCTTGATGCGGCCTGCCAGCAGGCTATAGAGGCAGGCATTGCCAGCGGAGAAGTGGAGAGAACAGGGGAAATCAACCACAGAGGCACAGAGGGCACAGAGGATTCGGAAAACAGCAACCAGGCCAGGCGGCTGCGCATCGCCCAGCCACCCTACGACCGCCTGCCCATCCCGCGTGCTGATATCCCCGAGGGCATCATCCTCAGCCGTGACGGCCAACACTTCATACACGAAGACGATATTCCGGTTGTCACCTTTACGGAAGCAAACGGCAAGGTGCTGACAATCTCCGAGGGCAAGGGTAAGAGCAAGAAGACGCGAGAAGTGAGAGGCAAGGCGATTGCACTGCCATTGTATCAAGGGGCAATGATTTGGTTGATGGATTATTCATTCAATGGTTACGCAAGCGGTGCAGGGAACAGAACTAGTTGGGAAAATGTGCCTTGGAGTTCAAAGCAGATAAATGCTCAGTTCATGTTGCCATCAGTATTAATGGATGGAGAATCATCAATTCATCGCTGGTCCCTTCGTGATATCTCCAATGCCACAAATCAAAGATCATTCATTTCTGCTTTACTACCTGATTATCCTGCTGGCAACTCTGTACCTCTTCTGAAACCAAGCCGAGGTGAAAGGTCAGAAGTATTGCTTGCTGGGACAGCTGCAACTTTCGTGTTTGACTTTGCCGTTCGCCTGAGAATGACTGGCATGCACTTGAACTACTTCATACTGGAAGAGCTGCCGCTGCTTGTTCCAGATTGCAGTGAATATTTTGTAATCTTGACTGCCAAGCTCAACTTGGACAACAGATTGTTTGCAGGTTCCTGGCTGAAGAATAATACAGGAAACGAAGTTAGCTCAGTGAATGCGCTCTCGAGGCATGAGCGAGTCCGCCTGTTCGCAATAATGGAAGCGTTGATGATGGGATTTTGGGACTTGTCTGCAACTGATGCATGCCGTGTAGTCGCAGGTTGTGATGTGCCCTTAAGAGATATGGCGGGATTAGCAGCAAAGCTCGACGGAACAGGCTTCTGGCGCGTTGACAAGGACAAGCATCCCGAGCATCGCCTGACTGTGCTCAGCCTCGTGGCCTTCCACGACCTGATGCAGCATGTGGAAGCCTGCGGCGGGGACCGGGAAGCCGGTATCGCCTCCTTCATGGCCCAGAATGACGGCGAGGGCTGGATGCTGCCGGAAAGCCTGCGCCTGGCGGACTACGCCCTCGGGCATGACGAGCGCGCAAAGGAGCACCAGCCGGTGCGTGAGTGCTTCGGCCCGCGCTTCTACGACTGGCAACTGGCACAGACCCCCGAGGAGAGCTGGAAGGAATGCCACCTGCACGTCCGCAACCTGCTGGGCAAACAGGGCTACCAGGACCTGCTGGATGAACTGGCGGGCAAGAAAGTGGAGAAGAAGTCGGACAAGCCCGCTGGCAACGGCGGGACGCTGTTCGGGGAAGATAATTAACCACAGAGCCACAGAGGTCACAGAGGAAAACGAATATGGAAGGAAACCGGGATCCGTTGACAGAACAGATAATCGGGGCTGCCATTGAAGTGCACCGTGCTGTCGGCCCCGGTTTACTTGAGTCAATCTATGAAGAGTGCATGTGCCGCGAACTTGCCATACAGGAACTGTCATTCCAGCGGCAGGTGCCAGTCCCGCTGATTTACAAGGGTGTACGCCTCGAAAACCCATTGCGGATGGACCTGGTAGTGGAAGACCAGGTTGTGCTTGAACTGAAAGCCGTTGACAAACTGTCCGGCCTGCATGAGGCTCAGCTATTGAGTTATCTGAAACTGGCTGGCAAGAGACGGGGCTTGTTGATGAATTTCAACTCCGAGAGACTTGTGGATGGAGTAAAGAGGATGGTCCTTTGATAATGACGCTGAATTTGAATTCTCTGTGCCCTCTGTGGCTCTGTGGTTGGAATTCTTCTCATGCAATGTTGGCGGTGCTCAAATGGCACTGAACCCGATCAGCTACACAGAGAAGATCGTCCGCAGTTTCCTGCGTTACCAGCTCTCCGCGTATCCCTTCACTGACGAGAAGCTGTATGCGCAGATGCGCGGCTTGCTGAACCTTGACAACGAACGCCGCACGCCGCTGCTGAAGGGTCCGTACATCACCCTGTCTCGCAGTTTCCGCGAAGGTGCAACCGTCAAGCAGATGATTGACGAGGGGATCTTCCATCCGCACATGGCGCATGTCACGCAGGGGATCACGAACCTGCGCGGACACCAGGAGCAGGCCATCCGCGCGGTGCATGCGGGCAAGGCAACGCTGGTATCCACGGGTACCGGCTCCGGCAAGACGGAATGCTTCCTGTACCCGATCATCAGCAAGTGCCTGCAGCTCAACCAGGCTGGCGAGAAACCGGGCATCAGCGCGGTGATCGTGTACCCGATGAATGCACTGGCCGAGGACCAGCTGGACCGCCTGCGCGGCCTGCTGGCTGGCAGCGGCGTGAGTTTCGGGATGTATGTCGGCAAGACGCCAGAGCATGAGCGCGAAGTAAGCGGCAAGCGCATGAAGGCGGGCAGCACCCGCGCGGACTACCTTGCTGCACTGGAGGAAGCCAGGAAGAAGGGCAAGGGCGACACGGTGCATCCGGTTGAGGAAATCTGCAGCCGAGAGATGATGCGCACGCCCGGCAGCCAGCCGCGCATCCTGCTGACGAACGTGAAGCAGCTGGAACTGCTGCTGACTCGGCAGAAGGACATCGAGCTGTTTGACAATGCCCGGCTGGATTTCCTCGTATTCGACGAGGCACATACCTTCACCGGGATTAACGGCGCGGAGACGGCCTGCCTGATCCGCCGCCTGATGAAGTACTGCGACGGGGTGACAGCGCACACGACCTGCATTGCCACTTCCGCAACCATCGTGGACAAGAAGAACCCCCATGCCGCAGAGCACTTTGCTGAGCGATTCTTCGGTGTACCGGCAAGTGAGGTTGCCTGCATCCATGAGGACTATGAGGCGGATGCCTGGCAGGATGAGCGCCGCAAGCCGGCGCAGCCGCAGGCGAACCTGTCCGAGCTTCTGAAGCGGACACTGACAGCAGTAGACCATGCTGATGCGGACACTGAAGTGCGCGAGGTGTACCGGCAGCTGACTGGCTGGGAACTGGCCGCAGGGGATTGGAGCGAGGCACTGTTTGATGCGCTTACAGCGAACGAACTTGCTTACCAGATTCGCCAGGCGATAGACAGGCCTCGTGCCCTGGAGAGCCTGCTGAACGAACTCTCCGCCCGTGCTGGACACGATGTCTGCGAAGAGGAGCTGCTGATATACCTGGCCCTGGGAGCAGCAGCCTTCAAGGTTGACAGGCCCGTGTTCAGGCCGGTGGTGCATGCATTCATTCGAGGAGTGCCCGGCGCGGTTGTCAGCTTCCCTCCCGGCAGTGATGAGCCAAAGCTATATCTGAGCAGCGAAGACCAGATAAAGGAATTCGAGGGCCAGGGCAATATCTGGCGGCCACCGGTGTACGCCTGCACAACCTGCGGCCAGCATTACATGGTGAGCTGGCTGAAGGACTTCCAGTTCATCGGAGCAAGGCCGGATGGCGGCCAGCTGACTGAAGGTGGAAGCGGCTACTGGGAAGCCCAGACGGAAGAAACGGGTGGGCAGCGCGTTGTGCTCCTGGATCGCGTGATCGGCATGGATGATGACGAAGAACTCGGCGAGCATAAGCGCATGCACGAGCTTCACTTCTGCCGGCATTGCGGGTCAGCCTATGAAACAGAATCAGGCAGTTGCCAGGCCTGCTCGGCGACAGGCAGCAGGGTGAAACTGTATGCGCTGCTCAGCTCCAGGGACAACCCCGGCTACCTGAACTACTGCGTATCCTGCGGTTCCAAGGGTCGGCCCCAGACGGGCCGCTACCGTGAACCGATCCGCCCTGTGCGCGCGGTCAATGTCTCAGACGTGCATGTGCTGGCGCAGGATATGGTGCAGAACGCCCAGCGCAAGCGCCTGCTGCTGTTTGCTGACAACCGCCAGGATGCAGCATTCCAGAACGGCTGGATGAAGGACCATGCACGGCGCTTCCGCCTGCGCGGACTGATGAGCGAGGAACTGAAGAAGGGCGCAATCTCGGTCGGTGACATGGAGTCACGGCTGAATGACCTGCTGGCAGCTGACGAGGTGCTGTCGCGGGCACTGATACCGGAAGTCTGGCGGGCAGAACCCAGTGCAGGTGCAGCACATGACAACCAGAGGCGCTACTTCCTGCGCATCCAGGTGCTGCGTGAACTGACAATGGCAGCCAACCAGCAGATCGGCCTCGAACCATGGGGCCGGATGCGGGTGGACTACATCGGCCTGGACAGCAGCGGGCAGTTCTTCCAGAAGTGGGCCAACAAGCTTGGAATCCCTCCGGAGGACCTGCAGGGTGGCGTCGCAGCGGTGCTGGACCAGCGCCGCCGGCAGAGAATCCTGCACGACCCGCACAAGGAGATATTCGGACGCTGGTTCCAGGACGGAGACATGGAGATCCAGCGCGGTTACATGCCTTCGCTGAACCGCGCTCCGCAGGGCATGCGACTGATGCCGGAATCGAATGACAACAAGGCAAATGTTTCAGCCTGGTACAGCACGCACAACAACCTGATGAAGCAGATTGTGCATGCCTGGGGCGTGGAAGCTGCCGAGACGGACGAATTCCTGAAAGAACTGTGGGAGTACCTGACTGATGAAAGAATCGGGCTGCTGGTGCCGGTGCAGCTCAAGAGTGCCAAAGGGAAACCCCTGCCGAACTGCACCGGCGTGTACCAGATCAACAGCGAGAAACTGCGCATGGTTCCGAATACTGGTTTCCAGCGATGCAATCGCTGCCGGAGAAAGGTTGCCAGACGTACCCCACACAATCGCTGCATGGCATGGCAATGTCAAGGAACCATGAGTTACATTCAGGAGAACAAGGACGACTACAACGTTCAGCTATTGGAAGAAAACTACAGCATGTTAATCCCAGCGGAGCATACGGCGATGGTGCCGCATGCGGAGCGGGAACGCATAGAGAATCAGTTCAAGGGTGACAGGGACATCATCAACTGCCTGGTCTGCACGCCAACGCTGGAGCTGGGAGTTGACATCGGTGCGCTGGATGCAGTGCTGCTGCGAAATGTGCCACCGCTGCCTGCAAATTACTGGCAGCGGGCAGGCCGCGCCGGCCGCCGGCACCGCATGGCAGTCACGCTGACGTACTGCCGACCGACATCTCACGACAGGGCGTACTACAATGACCCGCAGAAGATGCTGACGGGTCCAATTGATCCACCTTCATTCAACCTACGCAACCCCGTGATGGTGTCCAAGCATGTGCATGCCATCATGCTCACCCGCCTGTTCCAGCTGGCTCGCGAAGGCAGCGGATTGAGCGAAGCGGAGCGCACTGAGATATCAGATACCCTGCGCCAAATGCTGCCAAATACGGTGACGCCATACCTGTTCAGGGACAACCTGGTGTTGAAGGAACCGTTTGACCTCACATTGCTGGAGTCTCTCGTTCGCAAGCACAGGGCAGACCTGCTGGAATACGTGATTTCCACATTCCGGCAAAGCTGGCCACAAGATGATGCGCATGTGATCGAAGATGAAAAGCTGGGTACATACCTCGATACTGCCATTCAGCAACTTGATGAGGTTGTGAAACGGCTGCGCAAGCGGCTCAGTTGGGCGCATTCGGAGGTGCTGCGGTTGAACAAGATCCAGGAAACCCATGGTGCCCTGGAGTACGAAGACAAGGCACACAGTGACAGGTGCGAGCGATACATCAGGCGTATGAAGGGCCAGGGGCAGCGCAGATCAGACGCTGAAGGGTTTGACGACATCAATACTTACGGCGTGCTTGCTGCCGAGGGCTTCCTGCCAGGCTATGGACTGGAAAGTGGTTCGGTGGTTGGAATGGCGGAGTTGCCGTTCTATACAGGTGCGCGCGACTTCGCGCTGCCCAGACCGCCCAGCATAGCACTAAGGGAATATGTGCCCGGCAACCTGATTTATGCCAACGGACATAAGTTTGTTGCCAGGCGTTTCCAGCGCGGTGGCGACGAGGAGCAAAGCGAGATGCCCGTGTTCGAGGTGAACACAGAGAACCAGGCGATCCAGGAAACCCAGGCAGGGGCAGCTGTGGCCGCACTTGGAGCCAAGGTGATGCGTGCGATCAGTGTCTGCGACGTGGACCTGAAGCACAGCTCACAGATCAGTGACGAGGAAGAGACGCGCTTCCAGATGCCGGTGGCGGTCTATGGCCGGGAACTCGGCAGGCACAATGGCGGCATTAACTACAACTGGGGCAACAGGCAGCTGACGATCCGCGAAGGCGTACACCTGCGAATGGTGAACGTCGGCAGCTCTCTCAAACTGCCGGACGTTCTGGGATATCCAATCTGCACGGTCTGCGGGCAGAGCGTATCACCGCTTTCCAGTGAGAAGGAACATGAGAGTTTCAGGGAGCGGCACAACCAGTATTGCGGCAAGCCTCCGGAGAATGTCGGCTTCTTCGCGGACATCGTGGCGGACTGCCTGGCACTGCCGGACTGCCTGGACAGGTCGCAGGCTTACAGCCTGTTGGAAGCGCTGCGCATGGGAGCGACGCAGGAGCTGGATATGCACCTTGAGGACCTGCAGCTGCTGGTGGTTGGACATGTTGACAAGGATGAAGTGGATGCTTTGTTGTGGGACCCGATGCCCGGCGGTTCAGGCCTGCTGCAGCAGATCCGTGACAACTTCGCGCGCGTGGTTGAAGCGGCAAAGGGGATCGTGCGCGGCTGCCCATCGGCCTGCGACACGTCCTGCATTGACTGCCTCCAGACCTTCCGCAACGGCTTCTACCACCAGCACCTGGACCGGCACAAGGCACTCGAACTGCTGGAGCAGCTTGGCGACCGGCTGGAAGAAGTCAATGCCATGCCAGCCCAGCATCCCAAGGCGGCAGCCAGCGGGGAAGAAGGCATGCCGGTCAATGAGGCAGAGTCCAAGCTGAAGTTCATGCTGGAAAAGGCCGGCTTCTCAGACGGGCAGTACCAGGAGCAGATCCGCTTCCGGCATACGCTGAACTTCGGGCACGGCATCGGCAGCACAACCCCGGATGTGTTCTTCGAGGGCGACCCGGACCTGGACGAAAAGGGAATCTGCATTTACTTGGACGGGATGAGCAAGCACATCCATGGCAATGCGCGGACGCAGGCCCAGGATGCGGCGATCCGTGGCTACCTGCGCAATGAGGGCTACGAGGTGATCCAGATCACATATACCGAGCTGCATGAGAAGGAAGCCATGACGCGGCACATGAAGAAGCTCGGGAAGTACCTAGGGGCTGACAAATCCAAGCTCAAGCAGCTGTCAGCGGACCAGAGCTGGATGGGGTAAGACAAATACCTGTAGACTCTGATGCCTTTTTATATGGATGAGTTCCCAATGAGTTGGGATCAGTCCGAACAAGAATATCGTATTAGATCTGGCCGTCTTCTTCCTCCTTTCACTCGTCGCCAAAACCGGACGTCCCTGCGCGCTCAAGCACGTCCAGCAGATACTCAACTCTGCGCCATTTGTTGTCCTGCAGCCAGATCAGGTACTGCCTCAGCACCCTCAGAGTTCGTTGCACTGTGCGCGGTGCCAGCCTTTCTCCCCGTCTGCCCAGCAGCAGGGCATCGCTCTGCAGGAAGCGCTCGATCTGGTGCGGCATGATTTCCTTCACCTGCCGATACTTTTTGAGGAATTCCGCCGCCTTCATCAGGTCGATCCTGTACTGCATTACCGTATTGTTCTTGTAACCCCGCTCATGCAGGCTCTCCAGATAGGCTTCAACCGTGCTGATAATCAAAGACTTCATGTTGTCCTCCTCTCGACGTCCAGCGCCGATTGGCTGACAACATAACTCGATTCCACAGATTAGCAAGCACGCCCGTGAATACCAGTTCAGTCACGGTAGCGCCTGACCCTGGGCCTGCCATCGAGCTGTTCCTGGGACACGATCTCCTTGCTCCAGAATTCTGGTGTGTAGACTTCCGGCAGCTTGGGCTTCAGGAGCTCAGCACTGACGCTGTGCGCCCCCCAACCTCCCCAACCCATCCTGCCACCCAGCGCGGCATCAATCAGCAGCAGCGGGGCTGGATCACTCGCCTCAACAAGCATCACCCTGCTGCGTCGCAGTGGCGGACCAGCCTGCAGGAATCCGAAGATCAACTGGGGATGAGTGAGGTTGGCAGGATCAACCTTGGCCATCAACTCATCGAAGACCTGCTCAGGCGACTTGCATCTATCCAGAGGATGCCCAAGAGTGGAATACTCTGGGTGGTAGAAGCAATATAAGGCCTGCTGCTTCACGAACTCATTCTTCTGTATCTGATACCAGATACCCGCAGGTCCCTTAGGCAGACTTGCACCTTCCGGAACGTCAATGTCCCACCACTCCAGTAGAAGTCGGACCTGCTTGATGCTGGACCTGGCATAGTCCCTGCTGTTTCTGACAAACTCCATGTACTCCTCCCGAGAAATTTTCTAAATTGTCTTCAGTCGTCACTGAACAAGGTCATGGTCCTAGAGGCCTGCGAAGCTGTTGGCCTGGGTTTCGCTCCCCTACTTGAAGTCGCTGCGGTCGCAACAATGGGTTGAAGATTTCCCGCCGGTTTGCCGTCCTCCGCATCCGCCGCAGTGGTGTTGTCAATCCCGCAATTGTTTCCTGTCTCCCTCGGCGCAAAGCCATACTTCCTGCGCTGCTCATCCCAGTTAAGCGGCAATCCCTTCTGCAGCTTTGCCAAGCTGGTGCCGGAAGGTTCCCGCCCGTGGATGATCTGCTCAACAATATACGGGTCCAGCAAGGTGAGATTGAGAATACGGGACAAATAGGAGAAATCCACATTAAGATGCTTGGCAAGGGCGTTCATGTTTTCAAACTCGCCGGCATCCAGCTTCTCCTGCCATGCAAAAGCAAGGGCGAGGCTGACCAGCAACGGCTTCTGGGCACGCCAGTCCGCCTTGAAATCTTCCTTGGCAACTTTGATTTCGCGCTTGCCGCCGCGCTTCTTCATTTCGAATGGAACACGTATCAACATCCCCTACTCCACCGAGATGATCTCGGTACCAGCCTTTCGGATCTCCCGCACCAAGGAAGCAAGCCCATCATCCAGTAGCTCAATCAGGACCTCCCCCTTGGACACCGTAACCGACTTCACCAGAAGTTTGGCAATCCGTTCCTGCTCACGTGGGAACAGGTTCTCCCAGATCCGGTCGAAAACCTGTAACTCATTGGCAACTTCGCCTTTGGTGATGGGAGCCAGTTCA
Source organism: Planctomycetales bacterium (assembly GCA_022646745.1). GTDB lineage: Bacteria > 4484-113 > 4484-113 > 4484-113 > JAFGCY01 > JAHEFU01. The sequence goes on from CP060262.1 coordinate 3,786,845, forward strand.
ATGCGGTTAAATTGAGCCTTAACTTCGTTAAGCTCAATCTCCAGCTGCTTCTCACGACCGGATTTCCGGTCACCCTCGCCGGCCTTCAATGACCGAATCTGAGCCTCCAGCTGGGTCTTGCGGTGTTTGAGCACTTCCAGCATTTTGTCCCGCTCTGAATTCAGCTGCCTTAGTATGGTCAAGTAGATCTCGTCGGTCCTCAGCGCAACTCTGATCTGTTCGACGACGAGTGCTTCCAGCTGCTTTGCCGGCACTGATGGATTAGGGCAGAAGCGGTAACCTCTGCTTCGTGCCGTACGGCAGACATATTCGTAGTACGCCCGCTCACGAGGTCCTGCGTACTTTGGGGACATGGGTTCGTTGCAGGCCTCACAGAATACTATGTGCTTCAGCAGAGCCTGTATCTCGCTGCGCTCGCGGCTCTGCTTAATGTGCCTGTTTTGATTCAGCATGCTCTGGACCTTCTCGAAAAGCTCCTTACTGACAATCGGCTCATGCAGTCCAGTAAACACTTCACCCGTCCGGTGGTACTCCTCCTCCCCAATGTATGTACGATTGGCGAGTAGCCGCGAGATGTATGACAAGGTGAAGGGACCAGGATCATGATATGTACCATCACGCATTAACCATGTCTTTCGAGTCTTACCTTCGGCGTTAAGCTCGCGAAACAGTTCTCCTTTTTTGGGGTTATCCGCGAAGCGCTGGAAGATCTCCTTTACCAGCTTCGCTTCATCATTGTTGACTTCGTACTGCTTGGTGACCGGGTGAATGTCGTATCCAAGAATTGGCCGGCCTCCAGTACGAATTCTGCGCTGTCGCATGGAATATGCCTTGTCACGCTGGCGTTCGCATGTTTGATCTAGTTCGAACTCGGCAAATGAAAGTAGTACATTAATCATCAATCGGCCTGCCGCCGTAGACCCATCCAAGTCCTGTGTGACTGAGACTAGGTCAACTTGGTTTGCTTCGAGCAAAGGATACACTCTTTGAAACTCAGCCATCCTGCGAGCAAAGCGGTCCAGCTTATATACGAGTAAGACGTCAAACTTGTGATCTTGAACATCCTGAAGCAGTTGCTTGAATTGAGGTCGGTTGTCACTTTTTGCGGAAACACCGGCCTCGCGGTATTCATGCACAAATTGCCAATTGCTCTCCTGCTTCTTGTCAATCGCCTTCAAGCACCGAGAGAGCTGGTTATCCAACGACGTAAACTCAGTCTTAAGCCCTTCTTCACTACTGACCCGTGTGTAAACGGCACACCGTTTTTTGTCGTTGGAATCTGGTTTCTTCGAAAACATACTCATCGCAATCCCCTAGGTGGGAATCCCCCACCATTTCCTTCCATTCTTCCTATTTCCTGCAATGACGGATGCTGCTGCTGAAGGAGACAGGTACTTTTTCCCGTTGACATCCACCCCCCGGTCAAGGATTGTCAGCGTGTATTCCTGCCCTTTATGGACCCTCTTGTATTTGGTCCCCGCCGGCGGCAACCACCGCTTTTGTTGTTCAGGCTTTCCCTTCTGAAGAAAGGTGAAGCCGTCAAGCGGATCAACTCTTTGTTCTTCCAGCGCGCGGTGTAATTGCCCCCTGAGAACCTCGGAAACAGCACCATGCATGAGTTCCTGAACTCGGTAGCTCAGGCGACGAATGAGATGGCTGCGGGAGTACGCTGGTGGCTCTGTTCCCATCAGTTCAACCCAACGGATCTTCAGATCTTCTGTTGAAGATTTTTCCAGTTCCGCCAACGCAACCAGCACCTTGTCATTCATGACATCCTCCGACATTATTGCCATGCAATGAACGCTCGCGGTCGCCAATCAAGTCAAGTGCTTCGGTCGGAGAATTCTGCGAATCTGCGTAATCGGAGGCGGTGTTATTCAGTCCTTCGGATCTGAGGCGAACCAGAGCACGAGAGAGAAGCTGCCCGATTTCGATGACACGATCCGAGGAAGTCATTACTCCAGGTGGAACCTGGCTAACACTGCCAACCCCGAGATCGTCTGGGGAATCCGTTTTACCCGTAGAGTTCTTTCGCACCCGAAAGTAAACCGGCAGCTGCGGGAGCAGGAGATAAAATTACACTCGATGAGCAACTGGCACGGATTCCATCCGTGCTCGCTAACAGATAGAGGAGCTTGGCGCATCATTAGTGGAGCGAATGCAGTTGACGATGTGAGTGCCAAGAGTCTGGCGCACACACGTTCTTGGGCCAATGCCCTTAACGCTTCTTGTTCTGGAGATCGAGTCGTTGATTTCCAGTTGTTGAGGATGGTGGCGACCAGCGCTACTGCAGAATTGCCTTAGTGTTCTTCTGGCGAGCCAAACTCAGACCGGCGCGAGTCCCCTTCACCAGTTCGGTATGATTGTCAATCAGCAATTCAGGGGTCAGATGTTCACGCTGCCAGCGAGATACCCAGGCCAGAATTGTCTTCTTCGTCGGCATCTTTTCACCTTCAGCGAGTACGTCTTCTGCCCGCAGCTTCTTCTCTTGGAAGCGAATCAGCTTATAAAAATCGTACCCTGTTATGCTGCAGTCTGGTGATAGTTGAAGATACCTGACCTGGAATCTAATCATACGAGCCGATTTTCCATTTTTGATTGATGGGAGCTTTGTGACATTCCACAACTCCCTTTCAATGAGACCATTCGCGTTCAGATCTTTAATCATAGCCAGGAAATGAAGGTAGTCACGCAAACAGCAGATCAGCATCATTCCACGCCCGCTGCTGATTTCCACTTTCAGTTTGTAGGAGTTTGCTGCCCCACGGTTTACCTGTATATACAGGTAATCCATACACCTGATTCCACGTGCCCTTGCATCGTTTAAGACAGCCTCCGCCATAACGGCGGTGAAAGATGTCAGCAGGGCTCCCATGCCTGGCCCAACAATTCTTCCAAGTTTGGCAACCCTATGGGTGTCAATCACTAGACCATCAACCTTTAGATAAGGGTTTGCACCCAGGCTCGCCCGGAACTTAGCAAGTTGTCGCTTCTGAAATGGAGGTCGTCGCATGACGAAAGTTTAACGGTCCAAGCAATATTGTCAATTGATTTCTTTGTCTCGAATAACATCCAATAATACAATTGAAGAATTGCGAGTGCATGCATTTCCTCCTATCATAACCTGGCAACGCACAACTAATAAAGATATGTCTTTCGAACTGCAGTTAATAGGCCAACCTCTTGACCAGCATGAACACTTGCCTCAGGGCACTTGACTCACACGGCGGTCGTCAAGAGCTTTTGGAGCACACTGCCTGAAATTCCCCCGAATTGCACCCATCTGACTGCCTGGGGATGTGATCGCGTCAAGTGCTTTGAGTGGTTGACCATCTAGTGCCCGGCCTTGTCCCCGGCAGCACGGGACGCATTGCATAGGGTGGAATTGCCGGTTACGCAGATGCCCGCGCACCCGCACTACTCGACAAGTACATTGGTGGGCCTTGCTCCACGAGCTTCGAACCTATTTCGAGGATAGCATGAATGACATGTAGAAAGTCAACTCCCTTGTCATTCAACTGCTTCTGATGGCTCGTATCTGTGCCTTCCACGAGACCATGGCGGACGAGAGGAAACTTGAACCTCTTGCCTACGTGGACATCATGCATGCACCTGCTAGTCTCAGTACACTCACCTAGAATTCTCCGGTTCGTAGTGGTCCCAGGACGGCCTCTGAGGACCTGATTCCGTCCTGGTTTACCTATTCCTAAGGGTATTCTTAGGCTAGGAATAGGCAGTGCTTCACGTAAACCCGCTTCCAGACTGTGTAAACAGGCTGTTGCTCCCATCCAAAATGAACCCGACTCCGCCCCTCCCGCCGCCTGCATCACAAGCAGTCTCTGGTCGGGCTGGCGAGGCCGTGGAATACGGCCTTGAATTCGCCAGCACTTCGTGGCGGGTCGGCGGTGAATTCGCGCGGTAATGAGTACCGCGCGAGCCGACTGTGCGCGGGAGTTTTGGGTTGTTTGTTAGTTTTAGAATTTAGTTGGTTTGAAGGAATTGAATTGAATGAATGCTTGCCCACATCTCCACGGCACGGATACTCTTGCCAGCTTGCTACGAGATTATTCAGGTCTCTTCGCTGGCGCTGGCGCAACTGCCGTGGATATAACCGCCTGCCGGCTGACCGGCTGGCTTGGACAAGGAGTGGTTTAACCTCGTGTAAAATTGTTATGCTGTGTCCTTTCTAAGGAATTGCTGACATCAAAAATGCGCTTCATTGATCTATTTGCAGGCTTAGGTGGATTTAATCTCGCCCTGACATCGCTGGGACATGAGTGCGTGTTTGCGTGTGAAATTGAATCGCATCTTCAAGACTTGTACGAAGCAAACTTTGGTCTCCGGCCCGCTGGAGATATTCGGTCAAAAGGTCTTATTGCTTCAATTCCCGAGCACGACATACTTTGTGCTGGCTTCCCTTGTCAGCCCTTTTCCAAGGCTGGCGAACAGAATGGACATGATTGCCCTCAGTGGGGAGACCTTATTAACTACGTTCTCGAAATTCTAAGCACCCATCAACCAAGCTATGTGATCCTCGAAAACGTCCCCAACTTGGAGAAGCACAGAGGAGGTGAAACTTGGCGTCAACTAAAGAAAAGGCTTGAGCATTGGCGACGCGGATCTTTCACGATAGACAGTAGGATACTCTCACCTCATTCCTTTGGAGTACCGCAAGTTCGTGATCGTATGTTTATAGTGGGCTCACGACATGGCTTGGAACACTTCAAATGGCCTTCAGGCGAAGGCTACCCAACTCCTGATCTGAAGTCTATCCTGGACACAAATCCACCCGAAGCAAAACCGCTATCAGCCGAAGCTATCCGCTGCTTGGATGTGTGGCAGGAGTTCTTGTCTGCTTTTCCCACATCAGAGGGGTTGCCATCCTTCCCAATATGGACAATGGAATTCGGCGCTGATTACCCATTTGAAAAACGTGCTCCATATTCTTATGGAAGAGCCTACTTGCAGAAATTTCGCGGATCATTTGGTCAACCGCTAACCTTACTGCCAGCCTCTCGTGTCATGGATGGTCTTCCACCTTATGCAAGACAAGCTGTTGACAAGTTTCCAGAGTGGAAAATCACTTTTATCAGGCAGAATCGTAGTTTCTATCAAAAACACCATTCTTGGTTAGATGACTGGCTTCCCAAGATACGTGAGTTTAACCCTAGCTATCAAAAGCTTGAATGGAACTGCAAGGGCTGCCCCCGAAAGATCTGGGACTATATCATTCAGTTTCGTCCATCAGGGGTTCGAGTCAAACGACCGAATACATCACCAAGCCTAGTGGCAATGACGACGAGTCAGGTGCCTGTTATTGGCTGGGAAAAACGCTTCATGACTCCACGTGAAGGAGCAAGACTCCAGAGCATGGATGAACTTAATCACTTGCCAGACGCTAGTACCCGTGCATACGAAGCTCTTGGCAATGCACTCAATGTGCAACTCGTCAGACTTATAGCGAAAGCGCTAGTACCCAGCGTTGATCAGCCCACAACAGTTACTGTGGGCGAGAACTCTGCAAAGGACTTGCCAATTAAGGTAGGAGAACGAGCTGCCCTATGAATGCTAGTCCACACGAAGATGTAGGTGGCACGGTTGGGATTCGACCCGGTGTCAGCATCTTGTCCGTGCTTCGACATCTCAACTATCGGCCTTGGTATGCCATAGCTGAATTCGTTGACAATTCACTCCAAAGCTATCTAGCACATAAATTAGCGCTGCAAGACGGAAGGCAAGCAATAGAAGCATTGCGAGTGGAAATCAGTCTTGAGAATGACCCTGAACCACGACTCGTAATTACCGACAACGCCGCTGGAATTTCCGCCCTCGATTTTCCAAGAGCATTTAGGCCAGCTGCAATTCCAACCGACACAAGCGGTCTGTCGGAATTTGGCATGGGAATGAAAAGTGCTGCCTGCTGGTTCTCACCTCGATGGATCGTCCGAACTAAAGCACTTGGAGAACCAGTTGAGAGAATTGTGACATTCAACATTGCTCAGATCATTAAAGATGAGATTGAAGAACTGGCTATTGAAACTCGGCCTTCAAAACCAGAACATCACTTCACTGAGATTCAATTGTTGGATTTGCACGAACCTCCGCAGGGTAGGACAGTTGCAAAAATCAAGGAACACCTTGCAAGTATCTATCGTATGTTCATCCGAAATGGTGAAATGAATATCTTCTACAAAGACAAAGAACTTAGCTTTGACAATGTGGGCATTCTAAATGCACCTTATTACAAAGAGCCGAGTTCTGATCCAGTTACTTGGTTCAAAAAAATAGACATGGATTTTGGGGCTGGTCATCGAGTAACAGGATTTGCCGCTTTGCGTGACCCAGGCAGCACTACTCATGCTGGTTTTGCGCTTTTCCGGCGCAACCGATTAATTCAAGGCAGTGCAGATGATGGCTATAGACCGTATCAAGTGTTTGGCGCTCCAAATAGATACCCGTACCAGCGTCTCTTCGGTGAACTGCATATGGAGGGATTCGAAGTTTCCCACACTAAAGATGGGTTCCGCTGGGACGATGGACTAGAGGATACTTTCCTTGAGCTGCTAAAGGAAGAGCTAAACAGCGCTCCACTTCCACTAATTACGCAAGCAGAGAATTTCCGAGCTCGGAAGTATAAAGCCGATTGGCGCTCTGGGGCTGAGAAGGCCGTTGCCAATACAGCAGATACCCTTGAAAAAGAGGCGATACCAGTCTTAGAAACGGAACGTGAGACACCCCCTTCAATTTCCGAGTTGCCTAGTGAGTTAGATGAACGCACATTGGTAACTAAGCAAGAACGCACGCTAGAATTCCGCAATGATACTTGGCAAGTCACTATTGAGCTTACTTCAGATGCAGCAGTTAGTGACTGGTTAGAGATTAGGAATAATGAACAACAACCGGTTACAGCTGATGGAAGAGTTGTCAGACACCTTGGAATTCGAATTTCTTTGGAGCACCCATTCATGCAGAGGTTTTGTGGGTTGTCATCCGATGAAATGGAACCATTGATTCGCTTGGCAGTTGGTATTGCTCTTTCCGAGGTTGTAGCTAGAGAAAGTGGTGTCCTTCAAGCGGGGACATTTCGCAGGGTATTGAATGACTTACTTGCCAACGCTCTAGCATTATAGGAACTTACAGTGGATAACGATGTTATAGAGGTAATTGAGGAGCAGCCAAGCCCATACTCCAAATGGTCACCTAGACAGGGGCGAAACACCCTTGCATTATTGGCGCGACTGTTTCCAGAGGATCAGTCTGCACGTGAGAGATTGGCACAGGAAGCAACTTCCGTCTTATCCTGCTGTATACCTCCTACGCAGTCTGATGGCGTGGACACGGGATTAGTTATTGGATACGTACAGAGTGGCAAAACCGCCAACTTTACCACCATTGCTGCATTGGCAGCGGATAACGGTTACAAACTAGTCATAGTGATTTCAGGCGTAGTAAGAAACTTATTCAATCAATCCTGTGACAGGCTTCGGGATGACCTTGGTGTAGCTGAAGGCAATCGAGGTTGGTTATATCTACAGAATCCTACTCGTGCTCGAGATGCAGCATCATTGCGAGCTGCGCTCACATCTAGACCACTAGCAGGAATTGAGCCTAGAACCACTTTGATAGTAACTCTAAAACACACTTCTCACATTCGAAATCTCACGAACCTTCTGGCTAGCATTGGTGAGAATTCAATACCAACCTTGATAATTGATGATGAAGCTGACCAGGCTAGCTTGAACAATCGTGTAAGGCAGGGGGACGTTAGTGCAACATATCGCAGTATTGGTCAGTTGCGAGCAACGTTGCGCCAGCATACTTTCTTACAATTCACGGCCACGCCGCAAGCCCCTTTGCTCATTAGCATTTTAGATGTCTTGTCTCCGTCGTTTGTAGAGCTTCTAACGCCAGGCGACGAATATGCTGGAGGCAGGACATTTTTCGAAGACGAACGACAGGCAAGGCTCATAAGAGAAATCCCGCCTTCTGATATTTCGACAAGAAATAATCTTCTGACGAGCCCTCCTCGAAGTTTACTCAGCGCTTTGGAGTTTTTTTACATAGGAGTTGCAGTTGGAATTTTCAGGGGCGAGCAAGCTTACAAGAACAGATCAATGTTGGTTCACCCAGACAAGAGTACTTCATCACACGCTCAGTATGCTAGATGGATTCTATCTACTCAGGAGGAATGGCGACGAATTCTTGAAGCTCAGGATACTGATGCTGACAGAATAGAGAGATTATCATTGTTCGAACGAGCTTTCAACGATCTGCTCAATACAGGTATGGAATCGCCACCTTTCTCGGAATTGATTCCATATATTCAGTCCGCACTTGCAATCACGCAGGTTTGCCAAGTAAATTCAACACCTGCCAACCTTGAACCGCAATGGCGACAAGAATATTCCTGGATCGTGGTTGGAGGTGACAAGATCAATCGCGGCTACACCGTTGAGGGACTTACAGTAACATACATGCCTCGCGGGATTGGTGGCAGCAATGCTGACACAATCCAACAACGGGCACGATGGTTTGGTTATAAAGCATCATACCTTGGATTTTGCAGGGTCTATCTGACCCAAAACGTACGGCAAGCATATGTGGATTATGTAGAACATGAGGAAAGTGTCCGTAGAGCGCTTCACCAGCATCGGCAACAGCGCTTGAGCGTACGCGATTGGAAGCGATTATTCCTGTTGTCAGCGAATTTACGTCCAACGCGTGATCAGGTAATCGACAGTCCGTACTTCCGAGGTGGACAGCCAAATTCTTGGTTCAAGATTTCTACTCCTCTTTACGACATTCAAACTACAGACCAAAACAGAGATGCTGTCAACAATTTGCTTAACAGCCTTGATTTAACAGAACTAAGTGGAGATCCCCGCAGAACCAAAATGCAAACGCCCAAAGTTGGCAGATTATCAATGACTGAAATTCTCGAAGGGTTTTTTGCTGAGCTTACGTGGCCTGATCCAAGCGATGCCCTCCAATTCAATGGAATACTGTTCCAGATTGGCAACTTCCTTGATACCAATGCAGATGAAGACGTAGTAGTATATGAAATGGCAAACGGCAAAAGTAGAATGCGCCCGGTCAATGCGCAAGGTCGAATCACATCCAACCTTCACCAAGGTGAAAATCCTCCCTCAAGAGGTGACCAAATCAGTCGAGGCGAAGTCTATCCAGGTGACGTTGCCATCAGGGACAGCAATCAGCTTTCAATTCAGATTCATTGGCTTGATCTAGAACAGAATAAAGTCAATGTTGCACGTCGTGTTCCGGCTCTCGCGATTTGGCTTCCGAGGAGAATAGCGAGAAGTTGGGTCGCACAGAATCAGTAAAGGTCTCCGGGGTCTTCCGTGCAACTTAATTTCTATGATAGATTTTTGGAATTGAAACCACCAGAGTCCTCGCACACTTCTTCATCGTATTCTGTGATTGAGTTACCAGATATTCCAGACATTCGTATTGGCAAGAGCCGGGATCTCAAACCAGCGATTCTGATTAATCTCTCTCTTCAATCAGAATTGTCAACTCCAGTGCCACCTATCAGACTTCGCCATATTGAGATTTACTCTAATTCACTCTGCCGCATACATTTACAGAATGGTGCAACCAGTGAAGAGAGACTTGCCTTAGTAGTTTGTCGTTCTGATGACATCCAGCTTCAGTCTTATTTCCTAACAGTTCTTCCGATGATATTCGCAACTCACTTCGAAGCACAAGCTAATGACAATATAAATTCTGCCTTGTCTTCAGTTGCAGAATTGTTCAAGTTGATCGAAGAGCCGCCTCACAAATCAGTGCAAGCAATATGGTCTGAGCTACTTCTCATTGAGAGATCGAGCGATCCCTCTCGAATGTTGTCTGCCTGGAGAAATGGAGTCCATGATAAATACGACTTTTCAGATGGGATGAACAGACTAGAAGTAAAGTCCTCATCTCGTGGAGTAAGAATTCACACGTTTAGTCTTGACCAACTCATGGCTCCACCCGATGTGACAGTCGTCATTGCTTCACTGTTAGTGAGAGAACTAGCAGGTGGAAGCTCAATACGAAACTTGGTCAATGGGATCAGAAAGAAATGCTCTGACCCAACACTTTTGCTGAAGTTGGAAACTGTCATAACAAGAACGCTAGGAGCTTCCACTCCACAGGCTATTGAGGTTACGTTCGATCTGCCATTCGCCTTGGATGAGTTGCGTTACTACAATGCAACAATAATACCTGCTGTGAATCCTCCAATTCCAGGAGGTGTAAGCAATGTGCGTTTTGATTCTGACTTGGCATTTTGCTCTGTCTTAGTCCCATCAGCACTGTCTAACGACGAGAATTGTTTAACATCATTACTTACTAAGCCCAACAATATTATCTAGCTTGTTGAGTTTCAGCCCAAAGACCGCCCCAGAAACCAACTTCTAAAGCGATCATATCATGCGTCCCCAACTTGACTAACTCCTGGTTTTCTGAAGTCTCAACCCAAGGGGCAATGGCTCTCATAATGTCTGAGTAGTGATCATCGTCCCATTCTGCATGTACAAGCCAGAATTCCACATCCTTTTCTGTCAACCCCCTTTTCATTAGCCCTTCTGCAATTAATTTGTACTCGGGTGCCGTAAAATACTCGGTACCTGGTCCAAGCGCTCCTAGACCCGTTAGGAAATGCGTGTCACGACAAACAGAAATCATTTTCTCTACGTAACCTAGGGTTAATGTTGTCGGAATATAGGTGTTTAACTCATCTACTGATACGCCAACAGAATGTGCGAAACGCTTGAATAGATTTCTGTGCGAATTGCTGATATCACCACTTCCATGCTCTTCCCAAAGGTTGGTGATTAATATAGAGCGAGTTTCATCATCGGGAACGTTTGCCGCCACAAATGCAACACCCTTAACAAAACTTGTAGAAACGAAGTAGTATTCCCGAGTAAAAAACTTAAGAGCCTCTGAAGAGAGTTCGTTTCTATTTATTGCTTTTATAAAAGGATGATCAATTATGTCTCTGGATAGATTCGTTGCATACTCTTCTAGCTCTATCACAAACTCTTGCGCATTCATGCCTCATTATCCTCCTTGAGACTCAGAATAAGGGAACCACCAATCGCGCTTTGCTTCAGTAGTTAACTCCAATGAAATATGCTTTGGACGGCAATACTGCCTGATTGCATGCTGTGAAAGCTCAAATCCAACTCCACTTTGCTTAGTTCCACCCCAAGCTGCCTGTGGGAACGCCACGTTGATGTCATTTATCCAGACCATCCCAACTTCTAGCTTTCTTGCCACGCTCTCAGCCAACGATAAATTAGAACTCCACACTGAAGCCCCAAGGCCATAATTGCTAGAATTGGACTTTATAACTGCTTCATCAATAGTATCGAAGACATTTATAGGCATTACGGGTCCGAAACACTCCTCAGTCATAATACGCGACGTTTCAGGAACATCTGAAAGAATTGTTGGAATATAGAAATTTCCATCTAAGCTCAGATTCTGACTTCCCCCATGTAATAACTCTGCACCGTTAGTAATGGCATCAGCAACAAAGTCTTTTACAGAGTCCATTTGCTTGCCTGATATCAGAGGACCAATATCAACTCCTAGCCTAAGTTGAGCAGTCTTCTCAACAGCGGACTTAATAAACTCTTGTGCAATACTGCGATGTACAAAAACTCGCTTCGGCCTGACACAAACTTGACCTGCATTGCAGAACGCCCCCCAAACTAGCCCATTTGTTGCTAATTCCACATCAGCATCAGCCAACACTATTGCTGCGTCATTTCCACTAAGTTCTAGGTTGTACTTACAAAGTCGAGATGCACAATGTGACGCGATCTCAAGTCCCACTGGCACACTACCGGTGAAGCTAACTACATTAACTCCAGGATGTCTGGCCAATACAGCGCCTGTTGTGCCGTCTCCGAGAACCATGTTGACAACACCTGGTGGAAAACCAGCCAACTCAAACAATCCAACGAGAAAACTTGCAGTTTCGGAGGAGTGCTCCGACGGTTTCAGAATTACGGTATTCCCTGCAACCAATGCAGGGCCAATAGACCAAACAATCAATTCCAATGGGTAATTCCAAGCCTTGATTAAGGCTACTACTCCGAGAGGCTCCCACTGGTGCTTACTTTTCTTACTCGGCCAGATAGTTTCATCTAATTCAAGAATTTCATCCGTAATTTCACTTTCGGCAACCTGCACCATGTACCTAAACATGTCTACACTTTCCATCACTTCTATATCTGCTTCAGCAAAAACTTTGCCCACTTCTCTTGTGATCAACTTCTTCAAATCTGTTCTTTCAGAGGGAGACACAAATTGCTCATCAAGCAAATCTGCCACCTTATCCAAGTAGGAACACCGTTCGACAACCGATAGGGATTGCCACGCAGGAAGAGCTGCCTTTGCGGCGGCGACAGCCTCGTTAATCTCAATTAAACCGCCTATTGGGAGCTGTGACTTGGGCTCTCCACCTCCTGGCAGTTCGATCTGAACCCAATCAACCTCTGTACCCGAGGTCCAATTGCTATTGATAAAATGGCGTAGATGCTTGCGTTGCATACTGCTATTATACTGTATGTGCCCACCGAAGGCGAGTAAGCCTCTTCACGCTTCGGAGGTTAGTTGTAATAATTGGTGATAGATATGTCAAATGTCAGAAAATTGGCGCACATCCTACACTTGTCTGATATTCAGTTTGGAAAATTTCATCGATTTCCAAATGGTTCAAATCGTGTTCAAAGCCATCAAGACTTAGATACAACGCCTTTATCTGAACGATTAGTCGAAGATATTGAGAAATTATCAAGTGTGTACAATATTCAGCCAAACTTTCTGATCTTAAGCGGCGATGTAGCTGAATGGGGTCTTATGCGTGAGTTTGAAATGTGCAAACACCTTATTGAGGCACTAATCGCGTCCAGCTCGACAGATCTTCAGCCTGAACGAGTGATTATAGTACCAGGTAATCACGACATCAACAGAGACCTGTGTCAAGCATATTTTCTTGAATGCAAGGCAAATCAAGCCGAACCTGAACTACCTTATTTGCCAAAGTTCAGGTTCTATGATAACTTTGTAAACTCTGCTCCATCATTCTTTTCATCAGCAACCGGTGATAGAAATCCAGTAGTTTCTAATTACATACAGGATTTTGGCCTTATTGTCACGGCATTCAACTCTTGTCTTAAAGAAAGTCATAAGCCTGAAGATCATGTTGGCTATATCGGTAGGCAGAATGTCCGACAAGCCATTAAAAAGATACAAGAGTTAGATCGAGAACATCAAGCGATTCGGATTGCTGTTCTTCATCATAATGTTATTAGGAATAGTGGAGAAGATAATCAGCACCTTATAGACTGGAACGAGGTTCGAAGAGATATGTTATCTACATTCGATATCATTCTTCATGGTCACCGTCATCATGCTGAGCACCAGATATTGCAACTCCCTCAATCTCACCACGTTCTCATCTCTGGTGCCGGTAGTGTTGGACTATCTTTGAATCAAACATCAGGTATTCAAAATCATTATCAGCTAATTTCTATAGAACAGGATATTGCAACTATTAGGGGACGTACTTACGAACTGCGTGGGGCAAGAGCAAACGAAACCTATGGGGAATTTACTGCCAAATTTGAGCAGGGATCGGAAGTCGTCGAAGTGAAACTGCGTAACTCCTTATCAGCGAACACCACTTCACAGGCAAGTTCAACAATTGATATCAGAGAATATTTAAACAACTCTAGTAAGTCTTTGCAAAGCGTAATTGAAAGGTCTTTAGACAGGATTGGCTCACACATTCCGTTGGAATGTGATTTGATATTATCAGGTGGCAAACGACAAGATCCTAGTGGTTCATTTAGTCTAGAAGAGTATTTTAACGATTGGTTAGGCAACACAAGCAATAGGCTTATATTGATTGCGGGTGCGGGCGGTGGAAAAACAACCTTTGCAGTCAATGCTGCCAAGCTACTTTCTACCAACTATTTAGATACCAATTCGGGAATTATTCCCATATACATAGATTTAAGTCTCTATAATTCTGAAGAGAGCATACTATCTATATTACTGGCAAATTTCAGAAGTAAGAGAGTGTCTTGTACCACTGAGGCAGTAAAAGAAGTGCTCGCAACACAAGAGATACTTCTCTTTTTAGATGCATTTGATGAGTACGATATTGGTCCAACATCAGCTTCATTCATCCGTGAGTTCATTGATTTCCATGAAATAGAAAAACCAAATATTAAAATTGTAATCGGTTGTCGAGACAATCACTTCAGGAGTGTTGAAGATATACTAGTTCGTGAATCACGGCAAGGATTTCAATTGTGCCCTGTTTACGCTACAGTGATTAAATTGAAACCATTATCTTATGAGATAATCAATGAAGTACTCTCGCCATTATTGGGTGAACATAAAGTTTCAACCTGGATATATGATGTTGTATCCAATCCCTTGACCCTAAAGATGGTGGTATCCCTTCTAAAGTCTGGCAGCATTCAACCTGCCAATTTGTCAACATCTCAATTGACTCGTCATGAGTTGTATGAGCAATTCATTACAAATATGATAAATTGGGATTTGCGGAAAAAAACTGCCCCCCATCTTCTTGATCAAAGGAAAATCAGAAAAGTGCTCATTCGAATTGCTGAAGTGCTGTTGGATCGTGGAGAAGCTTCACTTATGTTAGATCATTTCGACATAGTCGTCGAAGCTGAACTTGGCAAAGAAATTGCATCGAGTGAAATCCAATTCCTACATGAACTGGCTGTTCTAGGATATGAAGGGGGAAGAATAAAATTCGTACATAAAGCTTATCGCGAATACTTGTATGCTAGAAAGATTGCCAATGATATTGCCATTGATGAGCGAGATTTTCAACTTCATTGGTTTACTCGGAATGAACGACACTTCATTGTAGAAATGTTAAGTGAGACAGAGATAGAAACATTGTTTGACTGGTTGTCTGACCACGGCAACTGTCCTGCTAGTAACTATGCTGCGTTTATTCTGGGAGGAGTTGCTAAATCCAATGTTGAATCAGCCCTTAGAATGGCTCTCAACCGGTCGGACGACCCATTGTTAAAAATTAACTGCTGTAACTCATTAGCAGGTCTTGGAGTTTCAGACATATGCTCTCAGTTATTGGGAGCTGTTGCTGGTCATGCATTGGAGGAGGGGTTAATTGATCAAATGCCTGAACAAGGTTCTGAGGAATCAAAGGATTGGTTTAAAGAATTGCAGATAAAGTATGAGCGACGTTCTGTAATGATTTTACACTTATGTGAAATGATCGAAGCATTAGGTTTTTGTGGTTTGGACTTGTGTAAAAATGTGTTGGACTGTTTAAAGCTACACGAAAATCAATTGGTTCGAGAGGAAGTAAAATCGACCTCCAATAAGCTGTTAAATTGCTAGCGGACATCCATTGTGAAAGAACACGAAGGACAATCTATATGCTTCGGGTGATGCAGACACTTAGGACAACGACCGTAGTAATTACCAGGGCGAGAGTATCCGCATTCACACTTCCAAGCCCCCAACAGTTCTATTGTATGCCCGCAGAAGCGACAAACCAAATGTTCATGTGCCAGTTGCCGGAACCGGCGAGTAGCTGGAACCCTCATGCAGATGTAGTCATACAGGTATAGAAAGAAGCGAGACCACAGGATTCCAGACGCAATTTCCCAGAAAGACTTGAGCCCCTTCTGGGCTTCCTGCACTCCATGTTGAATCGGATCAGCCATTGTCAAACCTCAGTGCATCCAGCAGACTCAAGCGTTTGATATCAGTAATCTCGGCCTGCTTTAGCACCTGCTCATTGCGTAACCTGTACAGGTCAGTCCCACGCACCCACAGCTTGGCTAGTGCGGAGTCTGGTGCAATCCCATCAAAGGTCGTAAACCAATACCCACGCCTGCCGCCAGAGGCGACTGTTTTTTCCGCGATGGAGACCAGCCGCTTCTCGCTGGTGGTTACGGTTAGCAGTATAGCCCAGTGTGAATGCCACTTGGCTTCCAATTGCGCACTTTGCGTAAATTCTCGATAGACCTCTACCTTTTCCTGCCAGCGTCCGGTGGACATAGTACCCCGATCAACCTCAATGAAGTACACGCCATGCTCTCCCTCTGGTGGTTGCAGAAGTAGAATCGCATCTGGGATGACTGACTTGTTGCGCCGGTGGCCGTCCTTGTCCATGAGCTGGACTGTCAGCTTGTGTTGCTTTGGATCTCCGCGAATGATGAGGAAGTCCTTCAGTTCGCCCTGGCTCTTGGCTCTGGTCAGTGCATGCTGGTACGAGATGAGCATGTCATTGATAGCAAGCAGGTGCTGGATATGAGTCGGTTGAACCTTGTTGAGATACCTGTTCCACTTTATTTGCTTGCGGTCTACGCCGTCATGTTCAGCCAGAAGGCCAGCACCTTTCTCGGTCATGGCATAAATCAACCCTTCCTGTGAGGAAGAGACTGGGAGCTGGATTCTGTCGAGGTAGCCGTGATGGTAGAGATAGCGTAGGCGGACAGTCAGGTTCTTCTCGCTCGAATCAGGAAACAGCCACCAGACCTGCCGGGTGGAGAGGAATCGGTTTGAAAGCACTGCATGGAGTATCTCAAAGTCCCGCTCCACCAATGTGAAGCGAGGCGGATTCTTTGCCCGCTTTGTTCTCGGCAACCTTTTATCATTAGGTTTTTCTGGTGACATATCTTAATAATACAAGAGTCAAGCTATCGCCAGACCCTTGCAGATGAAGCATCAAAATAGTGAAGATTCATACCTACTTCTCGTTTTGTGCCTTTTGCCGAGCCAGAACTTTGTCTTAGTCTATAATTCTGCGCGGCGCGTTTCTGGTTGAGTAACTCTCGAAGTGAAGCTATTCTATTTGCTTCATGAATGATTTGTTGATTCTCTGGAGCATTGCAGTCTCCATACAACCCGATAAACAACTCCTTGATTCGTCCATAAGCAATTGCATGTCTGATATGCTCATCATTGTCTTTGAAGGCTACTCCATAAGCAAACAATGACCCCGCTGCTTTGTTGCAGAAACTTGAGAACGACCGAGCTAGATATGCATTGTGCAGGATTCTCTCACGCTTCTGTTCGTATTCTCCTTCACTCACTATAACGGGGTACTCTCCGTCAGCTAGCGCAGATGTTATCTGCGTGTGCAACGGCACATGTGTGCGACTCCAAGTTAACTTCTTGACTCTTTGCCCAGTATCAAACAAGTGTAAAGCCCCATGCAGGTACACAATGTCACAATCGTGACTACTTCCTAAATCCCACTCAACATAGTTCGTGTCTCCTTCTTCAGGTTCTCTGAATCCATCTCTGCAATTCAATCGTCCCTCTGCTTTCATGTATGTCCAGTAAAGCAGTAAGTCATAATTCAGAGAATATTTTGTGCCATTAAAATTTCCCAAAAAGCTTATACAACTTTCGTATTCTGTATCTTTGATATCAGTCGGCAGCGCTGGGTGTCTTTGAGTAATAGTATCTACTAGAATCCTCTGTAAGTTCTTTTCGTCTTCTTTTAGTTTGTTGACAAGCAACAGATTGGCTGGTTCATATAATTCAACTAGCTGGGCAGCATTCCTGATGTTGCGCATAACTACTTCAAAGTCAGTGGTATTCAATTCGTCAAAAGTCTTGCGTAACTCACCCTGAAGCTTCCCTGATTCAGTTGCTTCATCAAGTAGAGACCCATAATTAAACAGTTTGGGATTAAGAGCAAGACTGAACCCATTCCCCATTAGCAAATGTCTCTTGCCTTTGGATTCAGCGATATTCAACGCATTCTCAAATGACAGCACTTTCACTGATTCATTCATAGTCTTAAAAAGACTAGCATAAGCTAAGCCAGCCCGTCTTATGACCGGCTGACCTGCTTGCAGTAATCCTATGGGAATAACTTGAGCGCGGAATGCTCGCTTAAGCCTCATCATCCATTGAGTTTCGCTTCCAGCTCCTTGATTCGCATCGTAGCTTGCTTTTGTGACATCTTGGAGATTACGGAGTAATCCGGTTCCTCTCCCAGTTGCCGGTGGAGGTAGCCCATGTAGCGGAGCTGTTTGTGTGTCAGCTCACGACCTGGGCTTCCTTTGACTTCATCCTCGCCGGCAGCTTCCCGCCGGTTAGGCTTCGGGTTGGAATCTGGTTCGACCACCTCGAACTTCTTCTTGCTCATGTATGGCCGACCGTTGATGTTGGTAACGTCAACGGCATCGAGGAAGCTCTGAACCCTGCGGTTCAGATTGGCTTCCACTTCCTTGAAGCATTCCATCGGAGTATCTTCCGTGACCTCAAAATCGTCTGAGACGACCTTGGCCAGGTAGAGCAGCATCGGATTGACATCTTCAGCTGCCATCCCGAACATGTCAGGTCTGTGAAGGATGCCGAAACGAATAGCATGCTTGAGATCCTCATGCTGCACGTTCTTTTTCCTCCATCAGCTTATCCAGGGTGATCGGTTCCCAGTACAGGTCACGCTCGACTGGCAGGCCGAGCTTGCCCCGCACCCTCTCCAGCTCCGAGAGCCAGAAGTAACCGAGTTCGACTTCGAGACCATCCACGAGGCCGAAGAACTGCACGTCGCCGGACTCTTCGTCCTGGCTGGCAGACACCGCATACCAAGTCCAGTTGGCATCTGGTGTAAACCACTTCGCCAGGACAAGTTCCTCATCCTTGCGCAGTTCGCGACCGGGGCCGGTCGGATGATACGGGTCCTGCGCCTGTAGTTTGCGCAGGAGATCTTTAGGCAGCAGCTTCATTCTGCTTTACCTCCTTAGAGTATTGGGATTCGAATAGCTCAGCGGCCAGCTGGTCATCTGAGAACAGTTGAAGCTGTTCTCCGGACATCAGGTCTGGGGCTGAGATGGAAACAAGCTCCAGGCCACAGGGGGCGGGAACTATCTGAAGAGTGAATCCGCAAAGCGTCAGCTCTGCAGCTTGGGTTGGGACTCCACCGAGATCATCGAGGATCAGGTTTGTGAGATTGCCAAGATGCTCATCGTGGAGTTGTTGGAGCCTGGCTCTGCGACCGTTGTACCAACGGCACAGCCAGATCAGGCTCTTGACGTCCTTGATAAGCAATTAGTCCTCCTAACTGCGTATCAGGGCTGTATTGAAGCGAATGGACTATCAACGAGCGAAGAGGATTCTGCCTTTCAAGTATGCCAAAGAAGATGACTGTCGACAACTCCAGTATTGACAACTATGTCTGATTCTGTATCCTGAATGCAGAAGCCGCCGGCATTACCGGCGGCCTGCAACCTCAAATCCTTCATCAGCGTTGGCACGCAAGCTAAATGGCTCCCGCATTCGATGCCACTCGACTGCGTTGTTTACGAGCTTGGGTGTAGGTGCTCGCTACCTAGACAACAGAACTCAGTGATGCAAACAGTACAGAATGATCACGGCCAGTAGAAGTGCTACGAACACCCACGGCCTATATCGCCTGTCCGTTGCCCTGAGAACGGTCGGAAACAGCTTCAACAGCTCCTTCACGACCCAGTGTGTCAGGAACACGCCAATTCCGAACTTGATTAGTTCCCAGAAGAAAGCCATCCATTCTTGATTCATGGAGGTCCACCTTTCGGGGACGTAGCAAGGATTTTGAAGTAGCGCGCTCGCGTTTGGTGAGGAATCCCCGACCAGGAGCCATCCAACTTTGAAGGTACGAGAAGTGGCAACTGATTGTACCCCGCCCCCGGCCTAGCCGGGGGTTTTTTTATCATGCTTATGTGCTCATATGGGGTTCTGTAGAATTGGCAATCGGTGTATGCTGGTCTTACGCTCTGCCGGGCGCGGGGAGCTAGGGATTAAGTTCACCCGCCCAGAGTATCCTGCGTGTATCTGTCTCAGGTAGGCTGGCAGCCAAACCATAAGACAGACGCAGTACGGCGTTTCATTTCTCTACGCAGATGCCCTTTGGACTGGGCAGATGTGTCATCTCGGACCTTTTGTTACTTGTACTCTTTGTCTACATGCGGTGGGGAGGCTGTAGTTCTGGCAGAGCGCCAGCAATAAGCTCGAATAAATTCGTGTATAATCGTCTGGCACTTTCAAGGAGATTATAAATGGCTACCTTCTTTGTTACGCGCTCAAGAAAAACGGACGGCAAATATGAGCATGAGAGGATTCTCGGTGTTTGTGACGGTGCATACTTCTATAGTAAGGAAACGGTGTACGACTCACTTAAAGACGGACATCGTTGGGTTGCGCATAGGGACGGATATCCGGATGTCGAAATCGTTCCGCACCTGCGTGAGGGTACAAAGTACATCCAGACTCATTCCGATCAATTTAAGCAGAACAACCTACTCAATCTTCCAGATTGCTAAGTTGAGTTTGTTAAACATCGGTTGCAAGTTGATCCAGATGCAGGTCCAGTAAGTCGCCAAACTGCTCTCGGTTAAGATGATGCCGGATCGGGAACACTCCCCCATCAAAAGCGATGCGAAGAATCTGATATGCCTCTTGCCTTTCCTCTGTTGATGCGCCGCGATACTTGCCAACGAACAGCTGGTAGCATTTTGCGATCTGCGCTAACTTGAAAAGCTCTTCCGCCGGATTGGTTGGATTGAGTGAGCTTAGGACAATATCATCCCAGCTTCGTAGTTCTATACCTTTGAGGCTCTTGAGAACTCGATTGACAGCTTGTTCAAACGCTCTGCTCATTTTAGTTGACAACGGAATATTGCCAACATTATATCAATCGAGAATTCGGGACCGATAATCCCAAGTTCTCCTCGAATCTGAACACATCATCAATCAGTGTTGACCAACCAAAACTAATCCGCAGAGTCTCTTCCGATGTCTTGCTATCAATCCCCATAGCTTCCAGCACATGACTGACCTTGTTATTGCAGCCTGTACAAGCGCTTCCTAGTCCAACAGTGAATCCACTGCGATCCAAGTCTTTTTGCTTCCTGCGTGCTTTGATGCCAGGAATTGCAAAGCTGCAAATGTGAGGAGCACGATTGGTGTCAATCCCATGGATGACAATCTGCTGGTTTTGCGAGAGGAGAGATGATTCAAATCCTGATCGGATGGAATGTAAGAAGTCTGATTTTTCCGAACTCTCCTCGGCAAGCTCCAGCGCCGCAATCATGCCGGCGATTCCGGCAAGATTTTCTGTTCCTGCCCGGCAGCCATGTTCCTGCGGTCCACCGCAGATGAGGGATGGCAGGTTATGGCCGCGTTGGATAAGCAAGCCCGTTCCTCGCGGCCCACCGAACTTGTGAGCTGTGCAGGTCAGGAAGTCGATATCTGGATTGCGCAGTACTTCACGGAAACTGTGGCCAAAAGCCTGGACAGCATCGCAGTGAAACAGGATTTCATGCTCACGGCAAATTCGAGATATCTCCCCTACCGGCTGAACGACTCCGGTCTCATTGTTGACGGCCATCACGGAGACCAGGTCCGGTCTTTCAGATGCGATTAGCGTTTCCAGGTAGTCCAGCTGAACGACGCCGTTGCCATCCACCGGGATGATAGTTTGTCTGCCTCCAAGTTGGGTCAAGCGTTCCGCCGCATGCAGACCTGCTTTATGTTCCACAGCGGAAATGGCAACATGTACCGGCTTCTTCAGCAGCAGAAGGCTGCCGACGATTACATGCGAGTTGCCTTCACTGGCCCCGCTATTGAACACAACGTCATTGCTCTTGCAGGCGAAAAATGCAGCAGCCCGGTCATGGAACTGCTCTAACAACCTTGCAGCTTTGAAACCTTCAGCATGCTGGCTGGAAGGATTACCCATCAGTGCGGAATCCTCCAGGAATGGCAGCATAGCTTCCTTGGCTTCGGGACGCAGTGGCGTAGTGGCGGCGTGATCGAGGTAGATGCGCATGTTTAGTCACTCGAACCAATCGGATCAGCGGGCTGTGGTAATCCCTGCCCCATGGATGGTCCCATATCCGGCGGACCAGCAGGTCCCTGCATCCTGGGTGCGCCATGATACGGCAGGCTAGGTTGGAGGTCCATCAAAGGATCGCGCTCCTGCTGCTTGCTGGGGTCCATTGCATCCGCTACTCGCATTGGATCAACTACGTAGCTCACTGAGAAGTCCAGCATCTCACCAAAAGCCGGACGCGGCCACTTATCCTCATCTCCATCCAGCTCAGGTGGGATCAGGGGCTGGTCGATGTCTTCCAGCTGCTTGAAGACCTGCCTGAGTCCAGCACTCCACAGTTCGTTGAATGCCTTACTTGTCACCTGCCGGTAGTGTGCAGCCAGTACACGCTTGAGTGGAGCCTTGCCCTTGCGAAAGCCTGGTACGTCCTTGTCCTTGCGCACGTCCGTTGCGGCCTTATTGAGGGCGAAGTCCACGTCATACGCCCCGACCCGCAGGTGCAGAATCCGGCTGGAAACTCCAAGCCGCTCCAATCTGAACTGCAGTTCGTTGATCTGCATAGCCACCTCTGACTAACTTATATAGAGCAGTATAACGGGAATGTTACAAAGATTTGGGGGTTTTTTGGGATTTCCCTTGACACTGAAATTTACTTCGGGTAAAAACTTTCTGCTGAGCAGGTTGCCAAGAAGAGGCAGAGGTTTGGCAGGGGTTTTTTGTTGACAACGGAGTCTGTGGAGAAGACACAGCTTCGGCGGGTTTTCTTGATACGCGCACGAGGCGCTTTAGGCAGAGATGGCTAATTCGGGGATTGGAATCAAGTCATGGAGGAACTACCACTCCAGCTCACTCTTTTCGGGACAGCGTGCTGACAGGAACACACGGATCTCGATTGACACCTATTCCGGCAACCTCAATGTCACTGCCATCGACTGGAACGTTGCTGCCCGCCTGCCTATCTCCATCTCGCGCTCATACAACCATCAGGACAACACTGCCAACCTCGACCGCCCCTTCGGACCAGGCTGGAGCTGGCAATATGACCAGAACCTGTACGGCACCCTCTCCGGTGGCAGTGGGACTGTCACCTGGAAGGATGGCACTGGCAATGAGTGGGAGTTCTCATATGCTTCCACTTCCGGTGGCAAGGATCACTACACCTCATCGGCTGGAATGCACAAGTATGTGCTGACCCGCGATACTACCAGCGGGGACTTTACGATCAAGATGCTGACCATGGAATGGTCCTTCGTGGTAAACAGCACAGACAGCCTTGCCCGCCTGATGTACATCCGTGACGCTTTTGGCAATGGCCAGGAGATTGACCGCTCCCTGGATGGCAACTCCGAACCGGAGATGACCATCAACAACATCCAGATCCGATACCACAACGGCTCCAGCTGGACTACGCAGGACACGATTACTCCGACATACACAAGCGATCTGATCACACGGCTTGATGTCAAGTACTGGAATGAATCCGGTTCGACCACCAGTACTGCGTACAAGATCTATTACTCATACACCAGCATTGATTCAGCAGATCGTCTGACCAAAGTGGAGCCCAAGGATTCGTCAGACACGGCCCTCAACATGGAGGTAGAATACGACTACAACGCTTCCGACGGGCTGGAAATGACGAAGATCTACGACACAGAGGGTAGCAAGGCGGGAACGCCCTACTACTGGAGTGTCAGCTATACCAGTGACAAGGTGACCAGCCTGGTTTTCCCGATTGAAAGTGGTACAACCGGCACCGTAGGCTTCGACTACTCACCGACTGCCCCTACCGGATGGCCCGGCAGCGGCGCGCTGACCGAAGTGACGGACGCCCGCAGCAACTCCTGGTGGTATGACCATGACACCAGTGGCCGTGTGACCTATCAGGCGGATCCGCTGTGGACCCAGACCACGCATGAGAGCCACATCATCACAACCTGGGATTCTGACAACCAGGTAACCCAGGTGGACACGCCCAAGCCCAACAACCTGTCGGGCAGGCTGACCACCAAGAACTTCTACAACTCTGACAAGAACCTGGAAGTGACCCAGGACCAGTATGGCTTCCTGAGCTTCTACAAGTACGGCACCCGGGCCAGCTACGACACTTCTGGTACCGACGCTACGGTTGATGACATCATTGGCATCTTCACCCCGATGCCCAACCAGAAGGCATATGCGGATGGAGACTACACCTCCAGCGAAACTACCGCACCGTCCAGCCCGGACATCACGGATGTGAGCTGGGATAACACCAATGGCTACTGGTACTACACGGATGCGGCGGGTTCACCAAACACCATCAAGCTGGTTCGCACTGTCAATGATCCGACGTATGCTACAGGAACCGGCCAGCTGACCGAGATGTTGTCCTGTTCGCCGGAAAATTTTGGCGATGGTGGCAATCCGCCGACATATTCGCTGACAACATCATCTGCATGTAACAAACAGGAATATGCTTCTACGACTGGCGATCTGTCCAAGAGCTACACTCCCCGCCAGTTCCAGAATTCCAGCCTGAAGTGGACTGCCTTCACATATGACCAGCGCTACGGCGTGATGACTGAACAGGAGAATGCAGACAGCCTGGCCGCGACAGCGAATAAGAAAACCAAGTTCTATTACAACGACACCCGCACCAAGAGGACCAAAGTTGAGCTGCCTGAGGACAACACCAACCAGTGGACAGTCACAGTTTACGATGACCGCGAGTTCGTTGTCGGGACGCAGAAGCCGGACATTCAGAGCTGGAGCGTCAATCCCCAGGTAAATGTACTTGAGTATGACTACAACGGCAACCTGGAGAAGGTCTACCAGGCGGACCCGGCTGCGGTCGGCACCAGGTGGAATGGTAATACCGCAAATGGCTACTACCACCTGAACACCTTCTACTATGACCGTATCAACCGGCAGATCCAGAGTGACACGCGCGTGGACTGGGACCAGGATGCCACGGTTGAGACCCTCTCCACGTACATGACCTATGACGAGAATGGGAATCTGGAGCGCGTCAAGGGACCACAGTACGATGTCGGTGGAACCGGTTATTACAGTTACACGTTCAAGACATATGACAAATTGAACCGCATTGAGTTGTCATACCTGACCGAAGCTAGCACTAATTCCAACCTTACAACTCCTAGTGGTTCGTACTCCGAGAATACATATAGCGTTAGTGGAAATGTAGTTACCGTCACCGATCCACGTGGCAATGCAACCACTCTACTCAGTGATTTCCGAGGAGCCGGAGTACAGAACAGCAAGGCATACACACCCGGAGGTGGTGGATCTGCCACTCAGACCACAAAGCAGCACTTTGGAGCTAACGGCCAACTGTATTGGATCCAGAATGGAGAGGGATACAAGATGTATCCCCAGTATGACGATAATGGCCGTCAGGTATACAACCGACGTGGATCTGACACTGGCGCCACCGATGAAATTGAGTACGATGCCAACAGTAACCGGCTGTACTTCTACACTTATCAGGATGTAGTAGACAGCAAGGTCTACCGCGAAAAGAGTGAATACGACCTGATGGACCGGATGGTTAACTCTGGTCGAGAGCAGTACACGGGAGGCAGCTGGCAGAACTGGAACGAAAACACAGCCGATACCACCTTCAATTACAACGGCTGGCTGATAAAGACATACGAAAAAGTCAATTCAGGAAAGTATACCGAGCGCACATACGATAACTGGGGGCAGAACCTGAAGGTCAAAGCACCAGAAGTTGCCCATCCGTCCGGTGTGGGCACCATCGTCTATGAAACCGAGAACACATATGACGTGCTGGGCCGCCGAGTCAGCATGGATGACCATATGGATAACACCACCAGTTACACCTTTGATGTACTAGGCAGGGTGATCGAGGTCACAGATGCGGAAAGTTATGATGTAGACACAAAGTATGACGAGCGTGGACTCAAGGCCCAGGTGACCATGCCCGCTGGTGCGGTGTATAAGTACACCTATGACGCAATGCAGAGAATGACTCTGCAGAGAGTGACTGCCAACAGCATTGATATTGATACTGATTACACCTACGACGCCAATGGCAATACCACCCAGGTTGACTACCCCGATGGTGGAGTTACCAAGAATACATATGACGCGCTGAACCGCACCACCAAGAGCGAGGTTCTGTTGTCCGGCATGGATTACCTGGCTACTGAAATGGAGTATGACGACAATAACCGCGTCACTACTCGCACGGCTCCCGGTGGATATGACACAGTATATACATATGACAACCTGGGGAACGTTACCACCATCACAGACCCCAACAGCGATGATACCGACTTTACATATGATGCAGACAACCGCATCCTGACCAAGTCGCCGCCAAATGGCCTTGTCGAAACCACCACCTACGACTGGAAGACGCGAGGCGTGGCAACTGTCACCAACAAGATGTCCGCTTCTTCCGGCGATGACATCACCACAACATATACAAGAGATGACAATGGGCAGGTTACCGGCACGGAAGATGGTCGAGGCAATGACTGGACCAAGACCTACGATGCCATGGGACGCAACCTGACACTGGTGACACCCAATCCCGGAAGTGGCTCATATACCTGGACCAAGACCTACGACGGCAACAACAACATCATCAAGACCAACGATTTCAAGAGCACGGACCATTACTACGCATTTGACGGCCTGAACCGGATGACTGGCCATGGCGCCGACAGCAATGCCGATGATGAAACATATACATATGCATGCTGCCGTGAAATGACTGCCTACACGGACAGCAATGGTACTGCCACTCTGGTGTATGACGATCTTAGCCGCTTGACGAGCAACACTGACAGCCAGGGCAACCAGGTGCAGTATTCCTACGATGCCATGAACCGGACTACAAGGGTCACAGGTCCGCAGGGCACAAACTACCGCACAGACTACAGCTTCAACAAGAATGGTTCAACATCTCAAGTGGATGTGTATATCGCCGGTACTGCTGAGAGTTCCACCTATGCATATGACACCACATCAGGCAAGGAGACATACAGACGGTTCCCGACCGTATCCAGTGCTTACATCCAGACCGCCAGCAGCTATGACAGCGCTGGTCGCTTGCAGTACGAAACCGTCAGCAAGGAAACTGGTTCCACAACCAATATGTACCGGACTTCGTACAGCTACAGCTTTCTGACTTATGGCCGTCAGGTGGTACGTACTGAGCAGGAATACACCCTGGGGACCTGGCTTGACAAGAACCGCCTGACCTACAAGTGGAACACGCTTGGTTGGCAGACCTATGAGGAACGCGAAGATTATCACCTCGGTTCCTGGTCGAATCGGTATGACATTTCGCAGGAGTATGACAAGGATGGTAACCGAACCAGGTTCCACAGGAATGTTGCAAGCGGCTACACTTCCAGCTACGGCAAGGCGATGGATCTGGGATACACTTTTGATGTACGCAACAACATGTCTGCCATTTCAGATGCGGATGATGCTAACTACGCAGCAGCCGTAACCACTGATGCTAACATGAACATCACGGAGATTGACGAATCCTATGACAACGGCAATGGTGTCAATCACCTATATACACAGTTTGCGGTCGATGATTTAAATCGGGTAACTGAAAACAAGACAAAGAAGTATATTTCGTTGTCCGCCAAATGGCAGTGGACTAGGCGTCAGCATGGTTACAATGCTACCGGTAGCATTGTGAACACGAATATGAGTCAGTACTGGGATGGCGATACACCTCCTGCCGGTGACTCACTTCAACATATTTATGATCGGGGCCTGATGCTGCAGAACTACGACGGTAGCAGCACTTATGGCGACCAGTGGCGTTGGGCAGGAGCTCAGAATGCTCACAAGTCACCGCTGCATTCTCCTAACTCTGACACTGCCTCTCAGACTGGTTACAACCTTGCCAATGACAAGACTCCTCAGCGCCGGACCTTCCTGAGCCCAACAACTGAAGGGGACCAGCGCAATCTTTACGGCCAAGGCAAGCCCCAGGCCAAGGATAGCTCAGGAAGTGGCGCTAACTGGTATGTCGGCACAACAAGTCAGCCGCAGACTGCACAGATGGCCAGCATCGAGAGCCGACTGTTCTTCGAGGGCACAGTGACGGCAACCGACATGGACCGTGCCACAGACACTCGCGAGAAGGGCCGCCTCGGCATCACTGGCTCTGCGCAGTCCTATGGTGGAAGCAATGGTCGCGTCACATCAGAGGCAATCGGGCGGGACATCAACCCCCTGGGACGAGGTAATGGCTCTGCCTTGGTTGGTGGCATGATGAATATGGGTATGCTGGCACCTAGTCTGCCGGGTGGTCGTGGCGAAGTGAATCAGGGGAACAGTGTCAATAATCCTTGTTTTGGATGTTTAAGCGGAGGAGGTGGAACTGGTAATTCTGGGGGAACAATTCAAGGTGGTTCTTCGAATGATGATCAAACTACTCCACCACCTGGTGGAGTGTTGCTTGATCCAATTCTTATGTGGAACTTCGCATACAAAACTCCTGAAAAGTGTAATATCTGGGTCAAACAGCGTCCTACTGTACCCATATTGCCATTTGGCTCAACGGTGTTTGGGTATAATACATTTGAACTCGGTGGATTTGAAGTTATCGATAATAATACTGGCATTAGTTTTGATCCTAATGCAGGTGGAAGTTCCGGCAACTCAGGCGGTGGGTTATCCGGCGGAGGTGCTTCTGGAAATCCTGGAATGCCATCCGATATTCCCTGCAACCCTGTTGAAATGATAAAGAAAAATGCTTGCTTTGCAGCAGCATGGTATACACACAAATTCAAGGTCTTGGAACTTCGCGCACAAATCTACTGGTACATGGTCGAGCTCACTATAAAGAGATCTTTATTGCTAGCAGGATTATCTGCGGCACTATTGTCAATGTTTGGCACAGAGGATTTGTTTGATATTATCAGTGGCGGAATTTCAGATCAAGAAATAGAGGGAAACAATGATCCTTGGCTTTGGGATCTGTGGGAAATAATCCTAGGAGAATTCGAAGAAGTTGCAGACAAGTACACTGACATATTCTATGCATTGTGCATCATTGCGGCAAAAGTGGCAAGCGTTCAGTGGTTCTGGTGGATATCTCAGTGTGATTTATGGAATCTGTTGACACAGGCATGGAACGGCTGCTGCTTAGTGAGTCCTTGTTGTCAACCAAATGGTCTTTACAGGGACTGCAATGCTTGTTATGGCCCCGATCCCTTCAACAGCATGAGGCGTTGGTGTGACAATGTATGGGGACCAATTAGAGACTGGGATTGGTTTGTATAGCAGCCTCAACTTGGTCATTTCAACTGATTATTCTGGAGTTCTCGTGAACGAACATTCTAACAGTGATAAATATGAGTATTCTGATATTCTGGAACAGAACAGGTCATTACTGGCCGAGAACAAAAGATTAAGAACAAGAATACTGATAATCTTAGTTATCTCCGTCATTGTAATTTTCATTGCCCCTATTGCAAGCAAAGTAATTCAGAATATCGCTCTAGGCGAGATAAATCAATCGAATGATAAGTAGAATTGGTTTACTTGTGATTGTTTAAGACAACAACTCAAATGTCCGAAATTGGAATTCTGTACTGGTTTCTTTCAAGGTTGGATATTAGCTCCACTCACGATTAGTCTTTGTCAATAAAACCCAAGCCCTCTACTTCGGGAGGCAACTTACTAGCGTCCTTTCTCCCTTCCTTGACCCCTTCAAGATAATGATCGATGGAATCCATCAGGTTCTTCTTGCGTTTTTCCTGTTGATCCTTCAGTTCCACATGGGGACGATATTCTTCGTTATAAGGGAAGTTCCTCTTGGGTGCTATCAGGTTGTCGTGTGTCTTGATTAGCTCAGGATGCTCCATTGCTCCCTTAACCATCAGATACGCCTTGCGTTGCTCCAGTCGAGCGAGACTGTGGAAAGCCACTTCCCACATCTCCGGTAGTGAGAACTTGTTCACCGGTTCCTGGAGCAAGCCTGCTTCACGCTGTTCCAGTTGCTTCACGATGTTGGAACTTTCCTTGGCTAGCCGTTCGGCATCCTGCCTTGCGACCCGGAAGTAAATCTGTGTTTGGCAGTTGCCAAGAATGAGAGCCAGCAGTTTGTCATCCAACTGCTTGAGAGACTGGTGCGCCATTGTCAGGCACAGGCCGAACTTTCTTGCTTCTGTAAGTACTGTTGCAAAACTTTCAGTGGCAATGTTCTGGAACTCGTCTGCATACAGGGCAAAGGGACGGCGAGAATCCATGCCACGGGTCAGGAAGCTGGATTCAATGTCAGCCATCAGCATGGCTCCAAACAAGTCAGCACTTAGCCCTAATCTACCCTTGGCCAGATTGACCAGCAGGATTCCACCACTGTCCATAATCTCGCGGACGTTGAACCCACTTTCCACCTGCCCTAGCCTTGCCCCGATGCGAGGATCAGCCAGGAAGGCCGACACCTTGTTCAGGCTACTCTCAATGAACATCGTTCGTTCTTTGCTATTCCAGACGTTGTAACGGCCAAAGAAGAAGTCTTTGGTTGTATCAGTGCTGGTCTCGGCCAGCAGCATGTCTCGGAAGTCGGCATCTACAAGAACTTGCTCGAATTGGTGCAGGGTCAGGTTGTGCTCGATGAGGAGCGCTAAGGTGTGTCGGAGAATATCTTCCATCCTTGCACCCCAGCTGTCTTCCCATACACGCTTGAATGCCAACAATAGCCGAGCTACCTGTTCTGCAATCGGCACACCTTCCCGGCGCTGTAGCGGATTGTATGGAAGCATGTGCTCCATGTCCGCCAGGTCGAGGAGCACTGCCTGCTCCCGGCGCTCATTGAGGTGCGGGATACTGTCCGTGATGAGATCCCCGTGCGGGTCAATCACACAAAAGCCCATCCCGCTGGCAATGTCCTGAACGATAAAGTTTTTCAGTAGGGATGATTTGCCAGCACCGGAAGCACCGACCACGTACATGTGAGTGGAGCGAAAGTCGCCTGGGAGCATAAGGGTATTGGCAAATCCAGAACTCTTGGTATCGCCAATTGCCAACGAATACTCGCCGTATAGTTCATCGGGAGTGTGGTTTTGTAGAATCCACAAAGCCTCTGCATTGGCAGCATTGGCGAGATCCCGCACCTTGAGGAAGCCAGTGGTGTAATCCTCCATGTGATACATGAAGCCGGTCAGGGAGGCACGGATACCCCAGATGATGCCAATGGCAACTGCAGTATATAGAAGATATACCAGCGTGCTAAGTACAAAATTCCAAAACAATCCGAACTGAGGAAACATAGAGGTTCTTCCTCCAATCAAACTGCAAGATAAGATTCCCGTGCGGAAATCTGTCCGATAACTCCGTCTACTTGGAGTCTACTGGCGAAACTCCCCTCAATAGTTCCGAGGGGCGGCACTCAAGAGCGCCGGCTAACTTACAAATCGTCAACAGCGTGACATTGTATTTGCCAAGCTCAACGTCCGTGACATACGTGCGATTCAGACCCGACCGGAGAGCAAGTTCCTCCTGAGAGATACCGAGCTTCTGTCTGCGCCTTCTCACGTTCTGACCAAGGGTCTTGCTCTGCTGCATTCTGGGAAATTGAGCGTATATACTTGCAATCCACCAGTCCACCGGGTATAACTGACAAACGTCGGATTTAACTGACAATCAATGTGGGAGGCAGTGGATGAAGTGCCACACTCATAACTTCGAAGATGCGGTGGCTACTTGCTCAAGCGGATGTGGACGGGGGCTATGCCAGGAATGCGCGACTATGCGCAACCCACCCACCTGCCGCATCTGCACCGAGGCGATGCTGGATCATCATCTGTATGACCAGCTGTACGAGATTGCAGAAATCAAGAGAGCGATGGTCATCAATGCGATCATTCTCGCATCGGCAATACTGGGCACAATATTCTCTTATTACATCAATGCCAGCGGCAATCAGGACAACGGCGGCCTACTGATCCTCAGCCTGCTGACCTACATTCCCTGCATCTACTGGGGCTGGAATACGTTCAAGGGATTGATTGACAAGGCACAGGACGCATCCGGTTGCCTGTTCATATTCAATATGCAGGGAGGATGCGTGATGTTCTTCTTTGGGGCAATCATCTGCGCTGGATTTGCTCCCATTGTGATTCCATTCCAGCTCTTCAAGCAGTGGCAAGAGCTAAGGGAGTTGCAAGGCTATTAGAAAAATGGCGGTCACTGGGAATGACCGCCGTAAAAGGACATACCTGCAAATATCTCGGAGGGGAGCAGGCAGGCTGAGCATACGCCTCAGCCATGGCCGGTGCAAGAGTTTTTTGCGTCGGTACACCTGTACTAGGAGAATAGTATGTCAATCACGGATCTGGTTTCGGCGTTTGTGAACCTGCACAGTGCCATCAAGATCGTACTCGGAGCAGTCCCTTTCCTGATCGGTCTGTATGCCTGGGTGCGCCTGCGAATCAAGTTCCAGCGCTGCTACATCCGGCTGGTAAGGGCACTCCCCCGCTACGTCCAGTACCTGAAGGACCGGAAAACCGCCCTGGGTGTGATGGATCACCCGCAGCAACTTCGCTTCGAGGAGGCCGAGAAACGCATCGCCATCGAGCTGAAGCTCAACCTCCAACCTTCGATGACAAGCTGGTGGAGTTACCTGAACCCCGGTCAGCGAGACTACCTGTCCTTGGCAATCCGGCAGCTGGAGAGCAGCACATTCTGCATTTTCGCGGATGACCTGCTGCAGCGCCTGATCCTCGTACTGGACACCATGACCGACTATGAGAATCTGCGTCGTCAGTCCCGCTGGACGTTGGATGCAATGGAGCATTCCCGGCAGCGAGAAAAGTTGCGCAAGCAACTGGAAGAGGACTTTTCCAAGCTGGACCGCCACATTCGCCTGATACAGAAGTATCTGGCCGGTCAGCTGGACGTGGATATCTGTCCTGCCATCGAGGCAGGGATGTTTAGGAGCTTGCTGGACGAAAAGTACAGCGCATATGAAGCGCTGAGCAGAGAGGATATAGAGTTGGCAACGATGGAAGTTGCCAACTAGGGATTTAGGTTTAGTTGGTATGTTTAGAAGTAGAATCCCGCGCACAGTCGAACTGAATCCGCCGACCCTTACGACCGCTCCCCGAGCGGCTGGAGGGGCGGAGTCGGGTTCATTTTGGATGGGAGCAACAGCCTGTTTACACAGTCTGGAAGCGGGTTTACGTGAAGCACTGCCTATTCCTAGCCTAAGAATACCCTTAGGAATAGGTAAACCAGGACGGAATCAGGTCCTCAGAGGCCGTCCTGGGACCACTACGAACCGGAGAATTCTAGGTGAGTGTACTGAGACTAGCAGGTGCATGCATGATGTCCACGTAGGCAAGAGGTTCAAGTTTCCTCTCGTCCGCCATGGTCTCGTGGAAGGCACAGATACGAGCCATCAGAAGCAGTTGAATGACAAGGGAGTTGACTTTCTACATGTCATTCATGCTATCCTCGAAATAGGTTCGAAGCTCGTGGAGCAAGGCCCACCAATCGGAACTTTGGCCGCGCTCCGCGAGGAGCGCGTAAGGCAGATTCCAGTCCCAGAGCAGAATTCGGGAATTCAATTTCAGGATTGGGGGATGCCTGAGCGTTGTCAGGTATTAATTTCTGAATGTATGCAGTTACGAATCTTTGACGTAGAGCACGGCGATAGCATCTTGATTCTGAGTAACAAGAATGAGGCTGTTTTGGTGGATTGCGGTTGGAACCATACAACCGGATGGAGAGTATCTGATGGATTGGCAAAGCAGGGCTTTGGAATACGCAGGAAACTTCATCACGTCATCATCACTCATCCGGATCAGGATCATGTAGCCGACCTGCCTAATGTGCTTGAGAAGCTCAAGCCAGTCCACGTTTGGCAACACCCTCAGTTGTATCTCAAGAACATCTCTGAGCTGAAGGCGACACTGAGTCAGGCGCAAAGTGCATACCTGGCCAGTCGCAAGTCCACAGCAGAGCTACAGCCTAGAGAAGCCTCCAGACAGTTCAGGACTATGGAACTCCACCAGTTCTACCTGCCGGTTGGTTCGGTCAGGGATGTTAACGACCTGTCACTGGTGACCTTCCTCAAGGAAGATGGCTTTACCGTCTGTCTGCCGGGGGATCTGAACGCCCGTGGCTGGCGTCTGCACCTACAGAACAAGGCATTCCAGTATTGGCTTCGAGAGACAAACCTGTTCTTTGCCTCACATCATGGCCGGATGTCCGGCTATCTCGACAAGGTGTTTGAATACCTCTCACCTAAACTGATTGCCATTTCCGATAAGGAGCAGACTAAGGGGAGGACAGTCACTCAGCGCGCGCCATACACTGACCACTCCAGAGGCGTGAAGATGAAGGATGGCAGCTTTAGGCGCGTCCTGACAACTCGCGGGGATGGCAGAATTAAGATAGTCGTCAAAGATGGCAACTGGGAGATCAGCACATCACGAATGGAATCCACAAACAAGGGAGGACAGAGATGAGAACATATGATCCAAAAGACTATGTAACAGACGCTAGTCAGCTGACTCAACAGGAGCTGAGCTATTTCATATACGTCCGTAAGTCCACCGAGGGAGATGAACGACAGGCACAAAGCATTCCTGACCAGCTCAAGATTGCCAAGCGGAAGGCTGCTGAGATGGGCCTGAAAGTCGTTGACACCTTCACTGAGAGCAAGAGTGCCAGAAAGCCAGGCAGACCAATCTTTATGGAGATGCTGGAGCGCATCCGCAAGGGTGAGGCCAATGGCATTCTGGCATGGCATCCGGACAGGCTGGCTAGAAATGCAGCTGACGGTGGACAGATTATTGAGCTTCTGGATAGCGGACAGTTGCGAACACTGGAGTTTGCCAACTTCTGGTTTGAGAACACCAGTCAGGGCAAGATGAATCTTGGTCTGGCTTTCGTACAGTCCAAGTACTACACCGACAACCTCAGTGAAAATGTGTTTCGCGGATTGCAGTCCAAAGCGGATCGGGGCATTTACCCCAATGGTTCCAAGCGTGGATATCTGACTCATCCCAAGACCAAGTCCCCTGTCCCCGACCCAGAGACATTTCGCCATGTACGGACAGCATATGAGTTGTATTCCACCGGAAGATACAGCCTGCGTAGTCTGAGCGAGAAGCTGCACAAATTGGGTTTTAGGAACCTCTCCGGTGGCTTACTTGCTAAACGACAAATAGTTGACCTGCTGACTGACCCCTTTTACTACGGGGCGTTTGTGTGGAACCGGGAGCTGTATGAAGGCATCCATGATCCAGCTGTATCCAAGGAGCTGTGGGACAAGGTGCAACTGGTATACATAGACAAGAGCAAACCACAGTCCAAATGGAAGCATCAGTTTCCATTTTGTGGCCTGATGCATTGTGCTGAATGTGGCAGCTCCATTACAGCTGAACAGCAGACCAAACGGCAGAAGAATGGCAATGTCCATGAGTATGTCTACTACCGTTGCACGAAGAAGAATCACCGTCAGGAGAAGTGTAAGCAACCATTTGTACGAGATGTGAAGCTGGTGGAGCAGCTTCATTCCATGCTAGGAAGAATATCCCTCCCTGATGAAATGGCAATCTCGATGCTGGAACAGCTGGACAAGTGGGAATCAGAAGTTGCCAATACCAGTTCCACTGAATTGGATCTTGAGTTGGAAAAGATCACAGCGAAGCTGTGCAGACTTAATGACTTGTTTGTGGATGGGGAATTAGATCGGGCTGACTATGCAGCCCGCAAGCGCAAGCTGATTGAGAAAAAGATCGCTCTATCAGAGCGCGTGAGTGCCATGCAGTCCAATGGCCACTTGGCATGGCTCGAACCTCTCAGGGAGTTCC
This sequence comes from Planctomycetales bacterium, assembly GCA_022646745.1. Classification (GTDB taxonomy): domain Bacteria; phylum 4484-113; class 4484-113; order 4484-113; family JAFGCY01; genus JAHEFU01. The sequence goes on from CP060262.1 coordinate 3,822,533, forward strand.
TGAACACAGTCTGGGAGCGAAATCTCCACGCTGTGGGTGCTGATCTGAATGAACTCCGCAATCATGTTGCGGAGGTTGGCTCGAACCTGAAATTGAATTCCCGAATTCTGCTCTGGGACTGGAATCTGCCTTACGCGCTCCTCGCGGAGCGCGGCCAAAGTTCCGATTGGTGGAGGGAACGTGGGCTATGGGGAGAGCATGACACTAGGCTATCAGGATTGGGATTCCAGTTGTTTCCTTGGATTTCATCAGCCAGGAATCACAGTTGAACCTAGCGGATACTTGATCCAATCATTCATCCGGAAATCCATTGAATGCTGTAGGCCGAAAATCACATACAAAGGCCATGCCGTTATTGCCATGTCCTCCAGTTCCTATCCGGCAGGAGCAGCACCCTGTTCAGAAAGTCGCAGCATTTGCGGAAACAGAAGATTGTTCTCCAAATGCACGTGAAGATGGGTGTCTCGCTCGAGATTCTCCAACCTTGAGATAAGAGCCTGCTGCTTGCGACACATCCCTTCTCCTGCAACATAACCCCTGTGGATCGAACGCATCTCCGACAGCATCTGCCCGATAGATTCGTGTTCCTCAACGTAACCATCCAGCAGGACATTGACTGCGGATCTGATTTCATTCGTGGACCCTTCCATGATTGGACCGCACAGGGGGAAGAGCACCTGCTCCTCGTTTCGCATGTGATTTTCCATTTCCCCACGCAGTGCCCTGAACAACTCCAGTGACTTCATGAGTTGGGGCTGCTGGGCCGCATGATGGCTGCAGACATGGACATGCAGTTCATCCAGGCGGGGCAATTCCTCCCACAGGAAAGCATGGTGTGTCCCGAGGATATGACCTGCCAGCCTCACCAGACCGGCATTCTGCAGGTCTATTCCATCGTCTGATGATTCTTCATCACACGCTGACAGAGCAGTCAGGATTTCGTCAGGGTCGATGCCACCCCTCTCGCAGACCTCACGCAGAGGAACATTGCCACCACAGCAGTAGTCAATGCCGTAGCTCTCAAAGACCCTGGTTCGGGCCATGTTCTCAGTTGCCATTTCCGCTACTGTCCGCCCGGAATCAAGTGTTTTCATGTCAGTCCTTCCTACGAGTGATTTAAATATCCTGGCGGCGCAGCAGCAGGGCCGCCAGCCAGCCAGGCAGCACAATCCAGCCTGCAAGTGCAGCGCCAAGAAGCAAGAGTGCCTCACTGACACCGCCCAGAGACCTCACCAGCAGCACGCCAGCAGCACCGAACATCTCCTTGCCTACAGTCGCCAGCAATGTGGATATCCGTGTGGCATCCACCGGGTTCAGGAACAGGCTGATGTAACTCACGCGGTTGGCAACTCCCTCCGGCAGGAGGAACCCAAGCCCGATTATGCCAAGGTCATACAGCAGCACCATCACAAACCATGCGATCAGGACCACTCCGTAGCTTCGGTGCGAGCGCTGCATGGCGATTGTCAGCAAAGCCGCGATGGAGCAGAAGGAGCATGCGATCGCCAGGCTGTACCCCACCAGCACCAGGTAGCTGCCCAGTCCCACGGTCCCAGTCTCCCTGGCGATCATGACACCGGGCAGCCCGAAACCGACGAGTGTTGCCAGGCTGAGTGCGGAGCTTACACCGAACAGTTTTCCGGCCACAATCTCCGCGCGGGTGATCGGTTCTGTGAACAGCTGGTCCGTACAACCACCATCGGCGGTGAAACTCTGGACAGTCATCAGCATCGCGGCTAGTGGAACAATGTACAGGACCAGGTTCAGCAGGCTGGCAGTCGTACGCTCAAAGCCCTGGAAGCCCGTAAACTCAATGATGCTCAGGCCGAAATAACTGACCGCAGTTGTCAGGACGGTGAAGATCGCGGCATAGACGAAGATCCAGCGGTTGCGCAGTGCAATGCGCAATTCCTGGCGTGCGATTATTCCGCTGATGCGCAGGGAAATCGTGCTCATGGCTGCCACTCCAGGACCAGCTGGTCCCACTGCATGACGGTTCCAGGCCATTCCTTGCCCGCCTGCTCAGCTCCTGCCGGGCTCTCGAATGCTCCCAGCCCGTAGCTCATCGGTGAGGGCAAGTCCTTCGCATGCAGGAAATATGCCTGGTCGGCCCTGAGCCAGGCCTGGCTGTCAAAATCCACCACGAAGGCAACTGCTCCCTCCGGAATGCCTGGATCACGGGCCATTTCAACAAGGCAGCCGATGTCATCGAAGTAGAATGCGGTCCTGTCTGTCTTGACGATCTCTGCTGCAAACCTGCGCTGTGAGACGGCCATGCGGCAGACCTCACAACTGTCCTCATCCAGCACTATCTCAATCGGTTCCGGTGGACCCTTGCTGCATGATGCAAGAAGCAGGCAGAGCACGAGCAGGCTACTGGTGGCCCTATTCTTCTTCATTGTCTGCCTCCTCAGCCCCTTTCAGGTACTGCACGTAGACATCCTCCAGCGTGGGGCGCTCGGTGTCGAAGTCCAACACTGGACCAATACTGCGAAAGCGATCGAGAATCTCCATGCGTTCGGTGCCGCAGCCGGTCACGAGCACGGACTGGCAGTTAAGCGAGGCATCCAGCGCACCGGCTGCCAGGGCGGCTTCTACATGAGCCGGCTGCGGGTTGCCGACGTTGATCCGCAGTCGGGCCGTGCGGCTGAGACGACTGCGGAGCCTGGCGACCGGCTCATCTGCGACCGGGGCACCGTCAACCAGCACAATCACACGGCTGGCCAGTGCTTCAACATCAGCGAGGACATGGGTTGACAGGAGGATCGCCCGTCCATCGTCACGCCACTTTGCCGCCGTCACGCGGAAGTCAAGTGCTCCCTGTGGATCCAGATTGGCTGTCGGTTCATCAAACAGCATCAGGTCCGGATCACCGAGACTGCTGAGCGCCAGTGCCAGGCGCTGCCGCATGCCTCCCGAGAGCTGTCCAGAAGTGCGTTCGAAGGCCGATTCCGCCAGTCCACATGCAAGCAGGGCCTTATCCGCGGAATCGCGTCCCAGTCCCCGCAGGCTGGCATGGAAAACAGCAATCTCTCGCACGGTCAGCTGGGCGGGGAATTGCGCCTGCTGGGGCAGATAACTGAATTGCCTACGTGCATCCCTGTACTGGCGCTGCAGGTCAAAGCCGTTGACACTGATGATGCCGCTGTCAGCGCGAAGCAGCCCGGCAATGCAGCGGATCGTGGTTGTCTTACCACCTCCGTTGGGGCCGAGCAGCGCAACCACCTCTCCGGGAGCCACTGCAAGGCTGACTCCGCGGACGGCCTTGACGTCACCGTAATTCTTGTAAAGCCCGTCAACTCGCAATACGTCTGTCATTTTGCCAACCCCCTGATACCGAACAGGCAACCGCCCCACCCGAGCAGCGCCAGCACTGCTAGTGCCAACGATCCCCTGGGGCGGGCCCTGTCTCCAGGTTCCAGTTGCAGCCTGACGCCACTCACGGGATGGGTCCAAGGCTCGGGATCCAGTACCTCGCTGTGAGGGAGAACCGGGAAACTCCGTTCAGCGAGAACCAGAGCGTCTGCAGCCGCACTTGACAGATAGAGTTTCAGGAGGGGATGGTTTCCGGTGAGATGCTCGAAGGCATCCTGCAGCTTATGCGGCACATCACCAAGGCCATCCCCATCGAGGTCGTAACCTTCGTAGTCTGAATAGTAATTGCCTCCGCCTTCAGCTCCCCAGTCCATGGTGGAGCGGCCGATCGTGCGAAGGGTGGCGATGTTCTGGATGAAGTCATTGTGTTCGAAAGTCGTATTCAGTGAACTGCCGAAGACTACAGCTCCAACATCATTGTAGGCAACAAGGTTATTGCGCAACAGGGTGTTTTCTGCCTGCTCCAGGAAGAATCCGCAGGTGTTGTTGACAATCACGTTACGCTCTGCCGTGCAGTCGTAGCAGCTCTGGAAGAGCAGCCCGAATGCATTGTGCCCGAGCCTGTTGTTCAGGATCAGGTTCTCACTGAAGCTGACATTGTTCGTGTACATGATTGCCGCACCGGCCACGCTGTCGCGGAAGACGTTGCGGTAGAACTCGTTGGCTTCGCAGTACATGTAATGCACTCCGTAGCGCAGTTCGGCGAAGCGGTTGTCCTCCACGACGTTGTAGTTGGAGTGGTCAAAGTAGACACCGTCGCGCACTGTCTTGACATCGTTGTCCCGTATCACGCAGTTATGGCTGTCGTACAGATGCAAGCCTGCTCCGCGGCTGCCGATGCCGACATCCGCACGGCCGCGGATCACGTTCCCCTCGACGGTGGCCCTTTCAGCGAGACGGAACATCACCCCGAAGAGGTTGTCACTGAGCCTGCAGTCCTTCACCTGTGCGTCATTCGCCGTAATGTGGATTCCCGCGTCACTGTGCATCATGTCCTTGCCGGAGCCTGAGATGTCCAGGCCGGCCAGGCTGACACCGTCCGCGGCAATCGTGACTACACTTCCCTGCCGCTCGCCGATGATCCGCGGGAATTCCACCCCCCGGATGCTGAGCTGCTTGTCAATGACGAGGTTTCCCGGGTATTCACCGGGCAGAATGACTATCTGGTCACCGGGACCTGCTGCGGTGATGGCCGCCGCGGGTGTGGTGAATTGTCCGCCGGGACCCACTCGCAGCTCAGCTGCATCCGCGGTGGAAGGCAGCAATGGGGCGGCAAGCAGGATGAATACTGCCAGTCCTGCTCCGTTCCCGGCCGAAAGTTCCGATCGCTGCCGGCGCCAGTCTCTCCAGGCCTGCCAGAGGGCGATGAAGGTGGCGAGTGCCAGGATGCCCCCGAAGATCATCAGGGCATAGCTGGCCTCCCCCGGGAAACTCTCAACCCAGAAGTTGGCAACCTTCACCCTGCCGTAGAGCGGCGGAGTGAAGGGCTCGACCTTGATGGGCGCCTCCGGGTCCAGGATGTGGCCGTAGTTGTAGAGCTTGTTGTAGAAGTCCCAGAAGCTGAACAGTGCGAAGTACACGAACAGCATGAAGACGTCAACGATGTCCCGCAGCCTGCCGAGGAAGATCAGCCGCAGGCACAGCAGTCCGAATATCCCGATCGCGAAGGGCAGCCAGAGGAACTCGGCGAAGTCACTCTCCAGCAGCGGCTTCATGCCGATGTAGTGGTTCAGTGAGTTGATCTCGCGCAGGTCGTCACGATCCGCAGTCTTCTGACCCTCGAGATGGTCGACATGGATTGCCATCTTCAGCGGATCGGGGTACTGGTTGCTGGTGAAGCTCATGGTCCACAGCGGTCCCCCGATCCACACGAAGGGCAGTGCCGCCAGGGAGATGAGCAGCAGCAGCCGGACCAGCCAGCCAAGTGGCCGTCCGAAGAAATCATAGTAAGCTTCCATCCTGTGCTGCATCATCTGCTCCCTGGTGCTGATAGTCCTCTGATTACTTGACGAGCAGGTAACCCTGCATCTCCTGGTGCAGTGCGCTGCAGAAGTTCGTGCAGTAGTAGGCGAACACGCCCGGCTTGTCCGCCACGAAGGTCACGCTCTTGGTCTCGCCCGGGTCGATCACGAGGTTGATGTTGTAGCCGCCGATGCCGAGACCGTGCAGCTCATCCGTCGTCTGTTCGATGTTCGTCACGTGGATAGTCACCGTGCTGCCGCGCGGCACCTCAATGTCCGTCGGAGTGAGGGTGGATCGCGTGGCCACCATCCTGATCTCGACGTTGTTGCCATTCACCGTCATGCCCGCATCCGCGATGTCCCAGATGGCATGGGGATTGGTGTTCTCCTCCATCGGGTAGACCTCGATCGGATTGAGCAGGTCAGCAGGACAGGCCTGGGCGTAGTGCGGCTCAGGCTCCGTGTATGACTCGTAGAGCATCTTCATCTTCGAGCCCGTGATGTCAATCAGCTGGCTGCTTTCCGGCTGGCTCGGCCCGACGTTGAGGTGCCGGCCGTGGGACAGCTTGTTCATGGCGATCACGTACTTGCCGTATGGCTTGGCGGAATCACCGCCGGGTACCATCAGATGGCCGATGTTGTAGGCGCAGGGAATGGTGTCCAGCACCTCACCGGTGTTGGGATCCCACTTGGCGATGGCGCTGTCAATATACAGACTCGTATAGGCCATGCCCTTGTCGTCATACTGCGTATGCAGCGGGCCGTTGCCGACCTGGCATTCACGCAGGGCGATGCTGTCGTAGTTGAGCACGGGAATGCCGTCCTCGTCCCCGGTGTAGTCCTTGGCCTGGATCGCATCGAGCATCTGCTGGAAGCTGTAGACAGTGGTGACGGCCTCGAGCTTGCCGCTGCCGACGAACATCGTGCCGTCGGGGGTCACGTCAACGCCATGGGGGCTCTTGGGAATCGGGATCAGGTAGACGATGTCCTTGTCAACGGCGGGATCGATGATCCGCACGCCGTCCATCATCATGCCCTTGCCGGCATTGACAGCGGCCTCGGCCAGCTTCCAGTTGACGGCGATGACGTAGTCGCGGTCATTGGCGGATGCCGTCTTCTCGAGCTCACCCGTGGCGCGCTCGGAGTTGTAGCAGGTGAAGAACACCCAGTCCGCGGACGGGCCGCGACCGGTGGAACCGAGGTCCCAGTTGAAGGGCGGGGTCATGATCTGGAATCCGTGGCTCATCTCACCCGTGTCCGGGTCGACCTTGAGCGCGCCGACAAGCCCCTTCCATTCGGAGGCATAGTTCTCAATCGAGGAATAGCTGCCCTTGGGAATAGGGATCGAGAAGCGGCTGGCATAGGTCAGGTACTCGGTGTTGGAGGTGCAAAACGAGCCGCCGTGCAGACCGGAGCAGTTGGGAATGGGGCCGATGATCTGCTTGGTCTTGAAGTCGCGCAGGTCAATGCGGGCATAGCGGCTGTTAGCGTTGTCGTTGACGAAGAGCCAGCGGCCGTCATACTCCGCGTTCTTGCGGGATAGCGTGGGGTGATGCACATCGCCCCAGGTGAAGTCACCGAGCATCTCCCGGGTTTCATTGTCAAAGCCGTAGCCGGTGGCAGGATAGGGCGCGAAGACAGGAATCGTGGAGATGTGCCGCATTGATGGAATGCCGGCCACATAGACCTGGCCGCTGTGCCCCCCGCTGTAGAACAGGTACATGTCATCCAGGTCTCCTGGAGCGACATATGTACTGGTTGCCGCATCGGCCTGCGAACCTGTGGCTCCGCGCTCGGAACCCCTCGCCCGGCTGTCCTCTTCTCCGCCGCCGCCTCCGCAGCCCCAGAGGGTGTATGCCGTTGCCACAATGGCAAGGATGAGCCAGAACAAGCTTTTCGAAGCTTGAGACTTGATGGATTGCATTGCTACCTCCTCAGTTTTCCTGCGTCTTGGACGCATTCCCGCCGTCTCCGGCCGGGACCGTACCGGCATCAGCGGCCGCATCGGTTCCGGCGTCCGCTTTCTGCTGTGTGTGCTTTTCGTAGGCAAGATGCATCAGTCTTGCCGCCTCCGCCTTTTCCTCGTCCGTGAGGATGATCTGCTTGGACAGAACGACTGACATCGTGCCACTGGGATTGGCAAGGAAGTCCTCCACGGTCCGGCCGAATCGGCGCGGTACATCCTCCGCGGCCAGAGCCAGGTCCGGACCGATCTTGGTGGCGGAGAAGATCCCGAGGCTGGAAACATCGTGGCAGATGAAGCATGTCTTTTCCACGAAGAAGCGTCCTTCGCCTTCGAGCATCACGCGCTCACGCTCAGCCTCCTCCGGCGTGGGTTCGTCAGACAGTCCCTTGATCGGGAGCAGTTCCAGCGGAATGTCATGCTGGCGCCAGCTGAGCATGAGCATCGTCACGGCCTGCGCCTCATCCGTCTTCAGACCGAAGTTGGGCATGATCGTGTCGCCCGTAAAGGCCTTGGGATCCTGCAGGTGCCCTACCTGCCAGTTGAAGACTGAGGGGAAATTCGTCAGTCTCTCAAAGTCGTACTGCTCCGGATGCTTGTCACCGATGTTTGTCAGGTCAGGCCCGATCGTTCCCCCTCGTGCATTGATCGTATGACAGGCCCTACAGCCCTTGTCGTTGACAATCTGCTTCGCGAGGTTGAGCCTGTCCATTCCGGGAACATCCCGTTCGTAGCGGTGGCAGGCATTGCACTTCATCTCAATGAAGGCGAAGGGATCGCTGATCTTGTAGTCATCAGCCAGCTGGCTGTCCAGCAGCGGGTCTTCCCAGTGCTTGATCCAGCCGTGGGCATCCTTGAGTCCGGTGGCATTTCCCTGTCCTCCGTGGCACAGGGTGCATCCGAATTCGTCGATCGGATGATTGGCAAGTGGCTCCGGAGGATGACTGCGGAACGGTTCAGGCGCATCCTCCAGCCCGGCCCAGCTGACACCGAGATGGCAACTGATGCATCTGTCCACCCGGCCGGCGGGTTCCACCCAGATCTGCTGTATGCCGCGGGGAACGGCCGCGGCCTTTTCCGGTCCCAGCTTGTCCTCGACCAGGCGGCGGAACCGGGCCTGGTATGCGAGGTAGCCCGGCGCGGAATTGCGCTGGGCGGCCCAGGCGAGTGCCAGCAGGGACAGGACCCCGATGATCAGCATGATGTTTCGGTCGCGGTTCAAGGTTGCGCCTCCTCCTACAGTTGCGGTGGGAAGTCAGGCCAGGACTCCCACGGCCAGATGACGGTCCAGTAGGGACCACGCAGGTATGTGCCGAGATATGTCAGCGCGATCACGGCGATGCAGACGACGATGAACACCGTATTCTGCAGCCTGCGTTCCCGGCTGAACCAGACGCCGACACTGGAGCGGGAGGATCTGTCCAGGAACGGCGTGAGGAATCCCCACAGCAACATTGCTCCCGGGATGAGGACCCCGCCCAGGAAACCGCCGTTGACAGTAAAGCCGCCGATGCGGACCGTCGTGATGGCAACAAGCTCCTGGAGCCACAAGAAATACCAGGGGGCCTTGGCAGGATTAGGCGTGACCATCGGGTTGGCAGGCTCTTCCAGCGGCGATCCGAGCCAGACCGCCAGAGCGCTGGTCAGTGCGAAGGTGAGCAGGCAGGCAATGCTGATCCTCCTGATCAGCCCGGGGACTGCGCGGATCTTGTACCTGTCCTCATCCACGAGACTCGCTTCCACCGTCGCGCTCCGGCCGGCGGTCACTCCGAGCAGGGAATACGTCTTGCTGGGCTCAGGACGGGCCGGTGCAGCACGTTCCGCCAGGGCCAGCCTGTCATCACAGGCCATGCCATCCTTGCGGATGCGCCACATGTGCCAGAGGAACAGACCGGTGACGATCAGCGGCAGGAACACGCAGTGCAGCACATAGAAACGGATCAGCGTGTTCTGGTTGATCTCGTTGCCGCCCAGCAGGAAGAAGCGGATGTCGTTGCCAACAACCGGCACCGCCTGCGCGATGTTCGTGCCAACGGTGATTGCCCAGTAGGCCAGCTGGTCCCAGGGCAGCAGGTATCCGGTAAAGCTGAGGAAGAGTGTCAAGACCAGCAGCACCAGGCCGATCCACCAGTTCAGTGGCCGGAACTGCCTGGCCAGCCCGCCGTTGCGGTAGGCACCCGTCAGGAATACCCGCACCATGTGAAGGAAGACCATGGCCACCATCAGGTGTGCGGCGATGCGGTGGCTGGCTCTGAGGAAACTGCCGAAGCTGACCGCATACTCAATGTCCTTGATAGAGGCGTAAGCCCGCTCCACAGACGGGATATAGTGGAACATCAGAATCACGCCGGTGAATACAAGGTAGAAGAACAGGAATGCGGTGATCGTGCCCAGCCAGTAGCTGTAGCGGATGCTGATCGACTCAAGCGACACGCGGTTGGGGAACCAGTGCAGCATGAAGTTGGTGACGATGGCATCTCCAGCTTCCTTCTGGCTGCGTGGCGACCAGCTCCAGTTCCAGTCCTCCAGTCTGAAGCCTCCGCCCCTGTCCTGCTTGCCAGTTTTCCTGCCTGTGGCAGGGACTGTCTTGCTCTGTTTCACTTTCAGCTCCTGACCGTCAGCCGCCAGAGTTTGTCAGCGGGCCTGGACTTGTCAACTATCAGCTGGCCGTCATCTGCGGCGATTTCAAGCATGTAGTAATCAAGCGGACGCGGAGCCGGACCGGCGAAATTCGTGCCGTCCGCCCGGAACATGCTGCCGTGGCAGGGGCAGTGGAATTCGAAGCCTCCATCAGCCTCAGGAATCTTTGCCAGTTGGACCGTACAGCCGAGATGGCTGCAGACTGCCCCGATGCAGTGCATCGTTTCCCCTTCGCGAAAGACGAACAGCCTGTGTTCCGAAATGAACACCCCGCCTTCGGTGAATCGTTCCAGCGGTCCGACCTTGAAGCGCTGCGGCGGCTCGTACAACACATTGGGAATCACCGAGCGAAAGCTCATCGCAGCAGGAATGGCGCAGGCCAGCCCGAGTGCTGCAAGCCCCATGCTGCCTACGAATCCCCGGCGCGAGATGCCGCCCTCCGGGGTCAGGTCGTACTTGCCGTCCCCGGCCTCCGCAGCGGGATTTTCCTGTTCAGAACTGCTCATAGTAGAGAACCTCCATCGTCATGGCGTCAGTCGGGCAGCGGATGGCACACAGTCCGCAGCGGATGCACAGCTCGTCATCCTTGATCATCACGGACATCGGTCCGTTGCCATCCAGACCCGCCAGTTGCAGTACCTTTTGTTCATCATCCGTCGCCAGCTGGACCTCTTCATACGGCACGAGCTTCAGGCAGGCTGTCGGGCAGACATCGACGCAGCGGTTGCACAGAACGCATTTCTGTGGATCGTAGATTGTCTGGATGTGGCAGGCGAGACAGCGGCTGGCCTGTTCCATCGCCTGCGCCTCGCCGTAGGTTTCCTCAACTTCGCTGATGCCGGTCCGCCTTCCCAGATCCGTTGTCGGCGGGGCGGCCCGCGGCTTCATCTCATATTCGTCCTCACGCTCGAAGCGCGAGGTCTGGATCTTCTCGAAGCGCAGCCGGAAGCCGAACTCCCGCCGGCCGCCGCGCAGCTTCCGGTCGATGGAGGCCGCGGCCCGCTTGCCGTCCGCCACTCCGTCAATCAGGTTGCGCGGACCATATGCCACATCCCCGCCCGCGAAGACATCGGCTGCGGAGGTGGCATTCGTCTCCGGATCCACCCTGATGATGCCGCCGGGGTTAAGCGTGATGCCGTCGTCCGGCCTGATGAAGTCCAGCTCGGCCTGCTGGCCGATTGCCAGAATCACCAGGTCGGCGTCCAGCTCCTCCCGCAGATTCTCATTGAACACCGGGGAGAAGCGGCCTTCGTCATCATATGTACGCTCCACGCCGATGAGCTGCACCTTTTCCACATGCCCAGTGCCACTCATGCTGGCAACACCGCGCTGGTGCAGAATGCGGATACCTTCACGGATCGTATCCTCGAACTCCTCGCGTCCCTGTTCCGTGCGGGTGACCGGCATTTCCCTGAAGCTTTCCAGGCAGGCCAGCGTCACCTCAGCTCCACGCCGGGCGGCGATGCGGGCCGCGTCCAGCGCGGACTGGAAGCTGGAGCCATGTGTTTTCAGCTCAGGTTCGGCACTCATGGCCCGCAGCGCCATGCGCGCGGCGTCAAATGCCACCAGTCCGCCCCCCAGCACCAGCACCTTGCTGGCCTTCGGTACACGATAGCCATTGTTGATGTTGATCAGGTAGTCAATCGCCCGCACCACGCCGTCCAGCTCACTGCCCGGGCAGTTCAGTCCGCGGCCCTTCTGCAGGCCGATGCCGAGGAAGATCGCCTCGAAGCCCTGCGCCCGCAGCTCGCGAATGCCGAACGCACTGTTCAGCGGGGTGTTGTAGCGGAACTCGACTCCCAGACTGGTTATGAACTCGATTTCACGGTCCAGCAGGCTGCGGCTCAGACGGAACTCCGGGATGCCGTGGTAGGCCATGCCTCCACCACGCTGCGTCGCCTCGAACACCGTCACGTCGTAGCCGAGAATCGCCAGGTCATGCGCACAGGCCAGTCCTGCCGGCCCGGCACCAACTACCGCCACCCGCCGGCCCTTGCCCAGTCCCTTAAGTCCGGGTTCACTGCTCAGATGCCATAGCCACTTGTTGCCGGGTTCCGCCGCACCCTCGACAAGGCCGCGCACAGTATCTGGTGAGCTTGATTCGACGCCGTACCTGTCCATCACCACGCGCTTCAGCGCACGGATGGATACCGGTGCATCGAACAGTCCTCGGCGGCATTTGTCCTCGCAGGGTGCAGCGCAGACCCGTCCGCAGATTGACGCCAGCGGGTTGGGTGAGCGGGCTGTCAGGAAGGCTTCCTCGAAGCGCCCTTCCTGAATCAGCTGCACATACCGGCCACTGTCCGTCAGGACCGGGCAGGCCATCTGGCAGGGGATGCGGCTTGTCCAGTAGTTGACATCCGGCAGGCTGACCTTGTAGACAGGCTTGCTCATGTGGCACTTCCGTTATCAGGGGAGTCGTGCGGCTCAGTGCTCTGTACCCGGACCAGCCGCCCCAGTCCCTTGATTTCCAGCTCCGAAAGACGGATGTACTGGAGATAGTCCCGCACCTGTCGGTTCACGATGCTCACGAGCTGGCCGAAGACGCAGCTTTTGCCATCACAGACGGCCGGGGTCTGGGTGCAGCAGACATCCCCGACCGGTCCATCGATGGCTTCGAACACATCGAGCATGATGATTTCCCGTGAAGGGCGGGCCAGCACGAATCCGCCCGCCGGTCCTCTGGTGCTCGCCACGAATCCGGCACGGGCCAGGCGCTGGAGTACCTTCGACTGGTGGGCTTCCGAGCGATGCAGTTTCCCGGCGATGGCGCGCGCTGTCATCGGCTCACCTCCAGCGCAGGCCAGCACCACCATGGTGTGCAGGGCCATTGCTGCAGCCTCGGAAATGTTGAGCGCTCTTGCCATCTCAGCTCCATACTGGTATTCCGGAATCAGAATACCTGATATCTGTGATATGTCAAGTATGTCATATTTGAATAACAAAAGTTCTGTTACCTGCTGGATGCCAAGTCGCAATCATTCGGAGATCTAACGAAGCGCGGGTTGACGGAAGCAAGCTGGCCGTAATCCAGGAGCAGCAAATCAACAGGCAGCAGCGGCGAAAGATCCCGGGTGCCGCAGTGATCTGCCGCTTCTAGGATTCATTCGCCGGTCTGGCGCTGCGCTGGCGCAAGCGCTGCCAGCGGGTCGCGCGGAAGATGCGGGTGGCCGGAAGAAACACGCGCCGAAGGGCTGGAACTTGTTCTGGCACTATCGGCAGACCGTCGAGCGCTGAGCGAGACGGCAGGATATCCAGGTTCCGCGCGAAAACGCCTGCGGCGTGACTTCGCCGGTGGCTCAGCCCGGAGTTGGCGCAGCGCCAGACCCGCGAATATTCGGATGAGCTCTTAATCTGTTCTGGCAACAAATCTCATCCAACACACGCTTCCGTCCTGTATACCAAAACAATCAGACTAAATGTAAATTCCTGGGTAGTTTCGGATCGACAACGGCATAGCACCAGGCTGTTCATCACTCGTAAGGCTGTCGGTATATTTCCAGATTCTCCAGTGCAAAATCTTCGGGGAACTCCTCCCCAAAAAATATTTCCTGGCAATTCTCACTCATCCAGCTCATGTGCAACAGTGCCGGGAACAACTTTAGTCCCGCGGGTATGCTCCTGTCATATACCGCCAGTTTGAACTGGTTGTTGTCATCTAATTCGTGCAGAATGACTGAATATTGTTCAAGTTGCGTAAATGCAATGTTTTCAACATAAGTAACGTTTGCCTGATCGAAATACAAGCGCTGGACTGACCTGCCCCCCAATAACTGGTCCACTTGTGAAGTGATAGATCGGACCGGAAACATATTGGAGGAGCAGGCAAATGCCAAGGAAGAAGTACAGCCCGGAAGACATCATCAGGCTGTTGCGTGAGGCGGAAGTGCTGATCAGCGAGGGGATGCCCACCCGGCAGGCCGCACGCAAGATCGGTGTCAGCGACCAGGCCTATTACCACTGGCGACGTGAATACGGCGGGATGCGGATAGAGCAGGCCCGGCGGCTCAAGAACCTGGAGAAGGAGAACGGCCGCCTCAAGCAGCTGGTGGCAGACCTGTCCCTTGACAACCAGATCCTCAAGGAAGCATCACGGGGAAACTTCTGAGCCCGGCGAGGCGCCGCCGGGCGGTGGAACATGTCTCCGACAGGCTGCGGGTTTCGCAGAGGCGGGCCTACCGGGTGATCGGCCAGCCCAGGTCCAGCCAGCGGTACATTGCAAGTGGCCGCAGCGATGAACCTGCATTGGTTGAATGCATTGTCGGGCTTGCCAGCCAGTATGGACGGTATGGCTATCGACAGATCACGTCCATGCTGCGCAATGCAGGCTGGCATGTGAATCACAAGCGTGTGGAGCGAATCTGGAGGCAGGAAGGGCTGAAGGTTCCAAGCCGGCAACCCAAGCGTCGCAGGCTATGGCTGAAGTGTGAGCTCAAGTGCAGAAGAGCAACTGGACGGGCCTTCGACTTGCGTTCCCGGGCGGCAACGACCCGACGAGTACATGGTGAGCAGCTCAGCAACATCTCCCCTACCCCACTCCGATCACTCCTATATGCCCGGTGTTGGCGGCCTTCTTGGTATTCTGGCAATTTGGTTAGTAGTAGAAAGCACTTGACTATCTCACCTGAGATCAAGCAAGAATCAGGAAGAAAACCTCCATCTGACTGCTTTGTGCTCCAAAAGCTCTTGACGACTCCATATCACGTCAAGAGCCAGGAACCCTTTACTGATCAAGTCTCACGGCATGCCAGAAATCTACAGCTTCGAAAGCAGCACCATGTGTATTGTTTACAATGGCATATTGTCAGAATTCACTTGATGCACTTCCATAGTTACGGTAAGCTTGATTTGTACGGAACGTACAGCGCAGACCTTCGCCCCCGCTTTTCCGTACTGTCCTGGGCGAGACAAACCAACTCAATTCGCGTAGCTTTCCTCACCGCTGAGGCAAGTCGGTTCACTTCGCGGACTTCTTTCCTATGCCCTCCGTGGTGCGCTTATGCGCAAATAGTGTATGTGATTCCGAAACAATCGGAACGCACGGAGGAAGCAATGAATTGCTTCAATATGGAACCTCACGATGAGATCCGTCGTCGCCATCTGGCCGAAATCGAGACCTACCGGCGTGAGCAGGAACGCCTGCGCGACGAGTACGAACAGAAGCGCCGCGATGACTTCATCAACCACCAGGTTGAACTTGAGCGAGCCTGTGAAGAAGCAGATGCCGAACTGGCGGAGGCTTGCGAGTCTGCCGAAGAAGAGCTGGCCGAAGCGTGGGAGGATGTCATCGAGGAGCAGAACGAAGAGTGGCTCCAGCTCGAGAAGGACCTCAACGAAGAGCTGAGGCTGTAAGGCTAGTGTGCACAATCTGATTCGACGCTAGTCTTATGTTGGCAACCATTCAATCCAGCAAGGGATGTCATTCGATTCTGCTCAGGTTTGCTTAATAAGGAAGCTCTAAATCGCAAGGTTTAGAGCTTCCTTCCATGCCCTTGATCTGAACGAGAATTGCGGTCGGCAATACATGAGCAAGAAGAAGATTGAGGTGGTCGAACCGGATTCCAAACCGAAGCCTGGGCGGCGGGAAGCTGCCGGCGAGGAAGAAATTAAAGGTAATCCAGGCCGTGAGCTGACACACAAACAGCTCCGCTACATGGGCTACCTCCACCGGCAACTGGGAGAGGAACCGGATTACTCTGTAATCTCCAAGATGTCACAGAAGCAAGCTACGATGCGAATCAAGGAGCTGGAAGCGAAACTCAATGAGGGATGAGGACAGGCACACTTTCCACGCCTATCCGTTCCTATAGGATTACTGCAAGCAGGTCAGCCGGTCTAAGGACGGGCTGACTTTGCTGTAAAAGCCTTAAATAAGAAAACAAGATGAGTGTAAAAGAAGAATAGTGGCGGCCCTTAGGCCGCCACTGATGACAGACTAGCTAGTCAAACATTGCCTAGATCTAGAATCCACCGGGTCTCCAGAGTTTGATGTCGTAGCCGGTTAAGAATCCATCCTGCACTGCATAGAGCAGGTAAGGGTTGGTCTCCTCGCCATCGTCAAAGTAAGCGAGTTTCACCCACAATACACGTCCTTCGTCAAGCTCTCGCAGGCCACCCACTGTCTGGTAGCCCCAAGTTGCAGTCTCTCCGTTGCCAATCGTTTCAGCGCAGTAGAGAAACCCGTCCTGATGGACATAGGCACAGCCTAGCGCATCAAACTTGTTTGTTCCGGATACGTATCCCGGTTTCACGCGAAGGTCAACGACATCATAAGATTGGTCCTGATTGAGGGCAGTGCCGTCAATCAGGCCGACACTGGAGGGAGAAGACCAAGTGGATATCGGACCCGAACCGTTATCAACTGCGCACGCGATTCTCAGTCCGTTTGAGTCAGGAGTCCTGTCATGACCGTCGTTGTTGTAATAGGTAACATACAGGAAGTGCTGTCCGTTGTATGGATCGACTACGACCTCAAAGCCATTTGTAATGATTCTGGCATCGGTGTTCAGCAACGGAAGATCCTGGCTTACGATGTTCTGTTCCCAGCTGTCAAGGTCACTTGTTTTCCAAATCTCAAGAAGCGGCGGAAGCTCAAAGACCACCTCACCGCCCGAGACATATGCCCATGCATTAGTTCCCACTGCAAGGTACAGCGTCCGTTCCGGTGCCGTGCTCAACCCGGAATGCACAATCGTGTCGTCATTGATGACCTGATTGTAGCTACTGCGTGCGATCTGTGACGCGTAGAATTCATAGGGCCACGCGTTTGAATTTGGTTCAGTAAACGATGGCCAAGTTGTTACTGACGTCGAAACTTGCTGCCTGAGTTTCGAATCCACCGTCGGTGTAAATGAAGGATTGTATAACCACGACAGCAAGTATTTGCTCTCCAATCCTGACCCATTGTCGTAGGTAAATGGATACATCACAGCTCCACCAGTGTGCGCGATCGTGCCAGATAGAGACTGGTCATGGAAAAGGTGAGTTCCTGACCAGGAACCACTGCTATTTCTTGCAGAGGTCATCATTTCAAGATGAAAATAGTTCATTCCCTCATCTGCAGCATTGTATGCCACTACTGGCATCCTATCATCATTGTTATCAAGCAAGGGCGAACCATCGCTTTCAACTTGATGTGTAAGTGATAGTTTGTAGTTCCTACCACTAGCAGAAAGTGGTTCATATGTTGCACCCGATAGAATATCTGTGTCGATATCCGAGGGAGAAGACTCCCCGCCATGAAACTTACGGTACTCCACGTCAACTCGGTTGCCGGTCTGAATCTCCGAGGGATAGACAACGTACACGTCATCACCATCTGCTTGAATATCACCCACCATTTTCAGATCCGAACTGAGTCCTGTTGCCAATACAAGTGCTTCCGTGTTGTCAATCTCTCTGGCTGCATCTTCATGAACTGTAAAGTTCGTGCTGACATTGCCTTCGCCATCTTCGGCTTTGACGATGAAGTAGATTTTCTCTCCTTCTTCTAGGTCGCTGCCATTGTCATCCAGCACGAATACGAGGGTGTTGTAGTCGAATGCCGGAAACTGTGTGTCTGGATCATACTTGTCCTCGTAACTGAATGTCAGGGGGCCTGACACGGCTTCCTTCACGCCGGGAATCAGGCTCGGGTCGTCACCTTTGCCGTCAAAATATTCCAATGACCAGTAGCAGCGGTAGGTAATGTCATCACTGACATCATAGTCGGGGCCATCCAGAGCAGGGTAGAAGTACATTGCTACTTCACCATCATAGGACCATGAAAGCCGATAAAAATCGCTGAGCTGAGGGACAACAGTGATGTTATCCGAAATAGGTTCCACAAAGACCGGAGGGATAGTATCCTCAACTGTCAGCGTCGTTGATGTGGTGTTTGGTGTAGTCACGCACTGATACTCCCTAGCATAAGGAGCTCCTGAGGTTTCAAAGGCCCAGATTCCGAAGTTGATTGTGTTACCAGTGCTGTTGATATCAGCCCAGATAGGATCATCCATATCCAGATTGAAGGAGAAGTCCATGGTGCCGCTCTGGGCACCAGCAACGCCATCACCCTGGTCCCAATGCTGCCTTCCGGCATATATCCAATTTGCATTTGTGAATAACGCAGAGCCCGTGTCCGTTCTAGAAGCATACAGCCGGTAGCTGACATTGTCGGAGAGCCAGTCCAGTCCGGGGATGGATGTGTTCCAGTACACATCGTCAGCAAGATCATAGTTTACATTGAGACTAACATTGCTTGCCAACTGTTCGGTCACGGATATGGTGTTTATACCGCGTCCAGTGCTGTTGCCTGGCGGGGGGTTTGAACCATCTCTGTACTGCGGACCATAATCCCAACCAGTCTCGTCCAGGAAGGTCCACTCAACCGTTGTTGTATTGGCAACATAGTTGCCACTGCCTCCGGGCTCGTACTCCTCCAATTCACTGCCGCTCTCCTCAAAGGCTCGAATCCCGAAGTAAGCTGTCTGACTGACAGAGAAGTCAAGCCCAAAGGTGCTGATTTCGGACGGAGTGAATGTAACCAGCATTGATCTTCTTGTCAGCGACTCTTCCTTGTCTTCTCCCTCCACCCAGGACTTGCCTGTCAACTCGTTGCTGAATACGTTTGCTTCTGTCAACGAACCATAGAGCTGATACCGGACATTCTTCGTCTCATTATTGTTCGCCCACTTGTTGGCTGCGCCCTCCGGCACCACATCATCCGCGTTGTCATAGACGAACTGAAGACAGTATTCATCAGACTGTCCAATCATCAATAGTCCGTTTCCCGAGCTGTCGTTGTCGGGCTGCGACAACCCAGTGTTGTACTGGGGCCCAAACGTGTCAGCCTTGTACGAAAATGCTCCAATCACCCTTGATGCTGGTCCTCGGTAGATCTGAGAACCATCGTAATAGTATGGGTAAATCAGAAAGTCATATGTCGTATCCGAAGATGGTTCGGTGTCCCAGAAACTGGATGCTGAGAAGGTCGTTTCAATCTCATCCTTCCAGTAACGTTTGCCTTCCGAGTTATTAGGCGTGGTGTGATAGCGCTTGGTGTAGGGTTTCGGCTCCGGAGTGAGTGGCGCGGGGTCAATCCCGTCCCTGTCCCAGTTCGCAGCGCAGATCGTGTCGTAGTAGGGGCTGTCAGGATTTGTGGGGATTGCAGGCGTGCCACTGCTGTAGGAGTAGTTACTGCTGTTCTGCGGGATCGTATAGACCTGGTATCCTGTGATTCGTTCATTGAAGTGGTTGTAGATCGGGCCCACGTCGCCTGGGCGCTTCATCGTCGGAGTGTCGTAATACTCTTCATAACCCTTTGGCCCTGCTCCATCTGGATCGTAGTTTGGCCAGTCCAGGACAAATCCGTCCCAGTTGCCATCAATGGCGTCAGCAACCTGCGTGCTTGGCAAGTTCTCTACGTTGTCAGCATTATATTCGTACGATGTGGGGTCGGTCCAGCCAACCTGGTCCAGGTACCAGAACACATTGATGTCGTTCTCTCCCGCTCCTTGAAAATCATCAATGCTCTCTTTGAGATTGAGCCATTCTTCAGGATGAGCAGCGTCATGGACACCACGTCGTGCTGTGTATGTGAAGTCCTCCTCGTCACCATGCATGAACTGGGCAATCTGCGTGATGTCGTTGATATTCACCACACCGTTGTTGTCATAGTCTCCGATGAGATTCTCATGGAATGTGAAGGTGGGTGAAACGAACTCGTCTCCTTCCGTGTAGCTGCTGCCGATGGAGTCGTGGATCGTGGGATGCAAGAGAAGGTCTACACTGCTCGCCGTCAGTTCTCCACTGCTGATTTCACCGTCCTTGCTGGATACATCGCCAATCAGTCCGTCAAGTCGGTAATCCACTGTCCCATAGCCATCTATGACGGGGAAGAATCCATTATTGTATGAACTCCAGATCACACCAACTGTAGTGTCCGTAGTGAAATTGCTGGCACTGCGGGATCCCGCGGGGCGCAGGAACACCTGGGCAAATTCTCCACCGGCTCTGGAAGCTCCTGAAGCCTGTCCCACAGGCAGGTTGTTGATGGCCAGCACGCCGGGGGCTTCCTCGACGGCGATGGCAACGAATTTCTCCGTGCCCCAGGGGTTCTTGCTGACGACCCCGTCAATTTCCCATCTGGCTGGGTCGAAGCGGAAATGGGACTTCAGGTTCTCAGTCTCATCCGCGATCAGGCTGTAAGCCCGAAGATCTTCAGCCGAGCCTAGCTCCAGGCGTTCCATCCGTAACTGCTCACGCCTGCCCGGTTCCGGCATGAGTCTGTCATCAAGCGGAACCAGATGCATGCCCTCCTGCCCTATATAGGAGCCAGGGTCATAGCTGTACTGGGGCTGAGCCTTGAGTGTGCCCTCTAGCATGCGGTAGGCTCCGGTATAGCGGCCGGAATCTTCCCTGCTGTTCCCGGTGTCAGCAAGTTCACGAAAGCTGATCCCAGCGCCTCCGGAACCGCCACAGCCGGCGCACAGCAGGCTGAGAACAAAGACGCACACGACAAGGATGTCGCTAAAGTGGTAGTATTTCATGTCTTTTCCCTGTCTCCTTAAGGCCAGGGGATTGTCTGGCCGGGGTTGCAGCCCCGGCTTTTCAGTTTCTGCCTACGGAACCGGACGCGGGTCCACACGTGTGCAGAAAAGCTGGACCTCTGCTTGGTGATTCACCTCCCCCACTAATTCTGAAAATTCTTTTCCACCTTTAACTACTATTACTGCATAGACTTCTCCTGATTCCGTTGCGAGAGCATCAAAGTAACTGGCTCGAATGGGCTGAATCTCAATTGGCATTGAATAAACATCCTCATGTACCACTGTTCCATTTGCCTGGCATAAGTCGTGATACACGGCCTTCCTGTTCTGGCCAGTAACATCCACCCCAATGTAACTCAGGAACGATTCGCCTCTCCCACCACTGTAGAACTCCTGTTTCGTAGCCGTGTCATCCCGCAATGCTGAGGGGGAATTACTGTTTGCTGGATTGACTAGAAAATATGTATAGCTATAGACATCAGTGATGTCCAGGTAGGCAACGAATAGTAGCTTCCTGCTCCCAGAAGAATTGAATAACTGAAATTGGCCAGTTATTCCCTCGAATTCCGATGCGAAATGAAACAACTCGTCGTAAATCCACTCCCCATCTGTGCTCCTTCTCTGTACATGAACTTTCTGTGGCTCGTCAGGATAGTTGACACCAAGCAGAATGCTCATTGCGCCGTTGTCTTCAACAAGTAGAGATCTTGCATGCCGGGGATGAGCCATATCTTTGGTAGTCCAGCCGCTGTACTCTGAACTGATATCACCATTATGATATTTCAAAACGTAATACTTGCTTGCCTTGAATCCTAACCCATCCACCCCTTGCGTCGTATCGGATACCAGGCTGTAAAACAAGCCCGGCTCAATCTGATCGATTTTCCCGTTGATTGCTCCTCTGTTTACGCCTCCGATGGGTATTTCCCCTTCGAAGACCATCTGCGTATCCCATGTTCCTCCCTGGCTTCTCTCGGACATGAACATCACATAGCTGTATCCGCCGAACACCAGCTGGCTCACGGTAAATAGCAGTACCGGCTCTCCATTCTGCTGCCAGCCTATCTCGGTGTTTACAGCACTGCCGTTGAGTTCATCCAGAATGCTCCCTTCATGCTGCAGGACGCTTTCCTCCTGCCAGTCACCGGAATTGCTGCGTCGGGCAAATCGCATCCCGGCAGGGATGTCCAGATAGCTCCTGTCCACATTTCCGCAGATCACGATCTCGCCTGTGGCAGGATCGATCTCCATGTCCTGCACAATGAAGCTGACTTCGTTGCCAGGGGGGTCAAAGGTTGGATCATCAGCTGAAATGACTTCGTGGACCCATCCTGAGATGCCCAGCTGCGCTGAATCACTATCCGCGGCCCCGGCATTGTCCATGACTTCGATAGTGGGTTCAAGATATTCGGCAAACCCCTGCCGGTAGGTCACCTTGACCACTCCAGGATTAACTTCCTCGAAGCTGTCCACCGTGCCGTCGCTGCTCTGCTCCGGCAGGGGATCCGTGCTCAGCCAGTCGGTGATGCCGTCGCCGTCGAAGTCCCATTCCCAGGCGGCGATGCTGCCATCCGGGTCGTAGCTCGCGGTGGCATCAAGCGTGATCTCTGCAGGTGCTCCGGCGAAGTCCGGCGAAACACTCAGGCTGGCCACCGGGGAACTGTTCACCGTGCCGGTGTCGAGGTCGATGCTGACGATGCCGCTGGCCGGTCCCTGCTCCTGCGACTGCAGGTCGAAAGGCGCGACGTAATAGAGGTAGATGCCACTTGTAGTTGCGTTGTCATCCGCGAAGCCGTACAGCACGGGAGCATTGCCTGGTGCAGTTGGGTGATCCACGCTGAGGCCGTCGGATGTGCCGGCGTTGCCAGGGACAATAGTGAACTCGCTCTCACCCGGAGCCTGGCGGTAGATGCGGTAACCTGACAACGCTTCCTGCCAGTGTACAGCAATAGGCGTGATGTCTGCCTGGGTCAGCAGGCCGTTGCGATCACCATCAATGCGAGCCAGCCGCCAGTTGGCAGCCGGGCTGCCGACTGCGGGCGGTGTCTCCCCGCCGTCATCATAGGGATCACCTGCTGGCCAACCTGCAAAGCCGCCGTGCAGGGACTTGTCGTCGTAAGCCACCGTGCCGTTCAGCTCACGGCCCAGCGGCGTCAGGTCGGAAACATTCACCTGCCCGTTCTGGTCGTAGTCCCCGACCAGCACTTCACTCCAGTTGATGGAAACTCCTGTGGGCGGATCGCCTCCGGGGCCGTCCGGGTCAATCAGTACGAGGTCGAGGTCGAACACGCGGTTGGCATCTCCCGTTGCGGCCTCCGATGTGGTCTTCATGGGGTCCTTGCCCAGGCGGGCGAGTTCAGCCATGAGAAAATCGTGGAGCTCATTGGATTGATCACCGATTCGGTTGTCAAGCGAAGTTGAAGCTGTCTCAGCCCCTTTGCATCCTGCGACCAGCAGACCAATCAATACTCCGACGAAAATGACTCTCAATTTCCTTACCTTCACCCGACTTGTCTTTAAAATCAGGTTGCTCGCATGAGAGATTAACCTATTATTAATATAAGTTCAAGTGATTATGCTTCATCTTGCAATTGAGATTGGAAATCAAATTGTAAGAGACTCAGTTAACCTAGTTTTGTAGAATAGAGTCATATGTCTCCAAGTAAACCAAAGACTGACCAGAAGAGGACACCTGGAACTAAGCGGACAAAGAACCCGCCTCGCATTGACCTAACAGTCAGGGATGTGGGGCTTCTCCGGTCTGTTAATGACTATCGTTACCTCAGCACGTACCAGCTCTGATGGCTCATTCCTATCTCTCGTAAGAAGGACCCGACCAACCGGCTTAGGCTTCTGTTTCAGCATAGGTATCTCAAGGGTTAAAGCTGCGGTCGCAACCTAACCTCATTAGGCTCTACCGGCAGGACTTCGGCTTCCAGTACTTCGGCAACCTGATGTCTTTTAACAGGTCGGCTGGCTCGCATTGCAGAGCTCTGGCAATCTGGCAAAGGTTGAGCAGTGCGACGTTGCGTTCTCCTCGCTCGATGGATCCGATGTAGGTCCGATGCAGTCCCGACCGGTAACCAAGCTCCTCCTGTGAAATGCCCATGGCTTCGCGCAAACGCCGAATATTCAGCCCCAAAGCCTGCTTTACTTCCACGAAGTAACGCTAATGACTTGCATTTTATAGGTCTACAGACTATAAGTAGCAGGACAATGTTGGAGGTGACAATGACTGGATCAACATCCTCTTGTGAATTGTGTGGCAGGGAGCTCGCGGAGCATTACCAATCTACTGTCTGCAGAGTCTGCAAACAGGAATTCGAGGACCTCAAGCAGCGCTCAGAACAGGCATCAGAATCGACTCTTTCTTTATCGGATGTGCCTATAGAGTCTGCGGCATCTTCCAATGTCTCCAATCCCAGCACCACTTCCAAGGAAGCAGCCGCTGCCAAGGAATCAGTCTTACCTCAATCCAGGATGCAGATCGAGAATGGCCAAAAAGCGAAGGTAACGACTAGAACAATCAGCTGCTTGGTGACAATCTTTACGGCAGTGGTGATCTGGGCAATGTTCTTCAATCCATTCACTGACAGTTTGAGATCCTATGGCAACGCTGTCTCAGCATCCACCCTCTATAAGGAGTTCGAGGACAACGAAATCGCCGCCAACAGCAAGTGGCAGAACACCTTCGTGATTGTCACGGGAAAGATCGACTCCATCAAGTCGGAGCTGGGTACTCTGGATTCTCATCGGGCCTACATCATGCTTGACGGAAGCGGCACATTTCGAGGTGTTCAGTGTGTTTTCGAGAAGTGGAATAAGCAGAAGTTCAGCTCTCTGAAAGCCGGGCAGAAGGTGACGATCGAAGGAAAGGTCCTGGGACAGCTGGACACGGGGGCTGTCCTGGTCTACGACTGCAAGTTCTTCTCAGCGGATTGATCCGCATCCAAAGTGCTATGATGCTAGATAACAGTAATGGATCAGAATCTCACTACTTCAGGAGCCATTGCGCAAGCAATTCGTGGGCATAATCGCTTGGTTCAAGCTGTGTTGTTGTATTTTGAATGGCAAGTTCAATATTTTGGCGGGTTCTGTTTAGATACCAATGATTTATATTTGTTTCTCAAATCCAATGGAGTGATGAAAGGCAACCAGCGACTAAATGACTTGCTACTGAAGAAGCTCTTAGTACATGAAGGTAAGTTCATCCTGTCAATCGATAATGGTGATGGACAGCATAACTATTCCAGGATGGAAGATGTACTGCCTCAAGAGCGGATTCCTCTATGCAGTCTGTTCATTGAATTAGGGTTTAGATATGATGTGTTGACAACTTCTGCAGGTCTTTCATCTCGGCAGTCCAGATATCCACAACTTAAGCCGTGCTGGATTTACAAGGCCAGTTCCAGTTCGAAGGTGATGTTGACAAATCAGGACGTCCGGGCTCCAGCGAAAAAGAAGGAGTTTCAATATGATGAGAATGGCAAGTTGATTTCAGATTCTAGCCAGGCTTTGAAATCCGCAAATAAACTCAGAAGTGACAACTCAGCTAAGAACGGGAAGTCCCGAAAGAAAAAGTCGCGATCTAAGGGTTCAAAGCAAAATGCTGCCAATGGATCCAAAACGAAGCAGAACACCAATACTGATAAGGCAGTAGATCTATACCAAATCCTTGAGCGTATTGTGCGTGCTGAGTTGGCTGGCAAGGTCCCTCAGTACATACTGGATCGATACGACCAGCGTCTCAAAGACAAGGAAACAGAGAAACAGAGACAGAAAACTAAGCTTGCCAGGAAAGATGGAGATGCATGGCATTCCGTCATTCTGAATGGAACAGGCGGCAAGTTTAAGAAGAAGTAAGCTGGGGAGTGCCCCTAGACTTGTGCCTATCTGACAAACGCACCTCAACCTTCAGGGTATTGTATCGCTGTTCTATAATTGAAACGAGGCAAGCCAAAGTCCTAGTATTTGTTTCACAACATTTCACGGAATGCAAGGTTGCCACAAAGAACGGTAAATCTAGTCACTGACCCAAACGAAGGTTGTCCGGTGGGAAGTAGCGATTACGAAAAGCCTGCGAAGAGCCTAACTCCTGGCTCCATTGTCCATTGCCGCAACAGGGACTGGGTGTACATGCCCGCGGATGATCCCAGTCTGATTCTGCTTCGACCTCTTTCCGGCGTGTCTGACGATGTTATCGGGATACGTAAGGACCTGATGGAGCTTATTGGCTACACGCTACCAACAGAGCGAATCCAGCCGTCTTCGTTCACCATCCCCTCCACTACTGACATCTCAGATGCCGCAAGCACTCACCTGCTGTACCAGGCTGCTCGTCTCGCGCTGCGTGAAGGTTCCACTCCCTTCAGGTCCCTCGGCCACATTTCCGTCAGGCCACGAATCTACCAGTTTGTCCCGCTTCTGATGGCTCTGCGGCTGGATCTGATCCGCCTCTTCATTGCGGATGACGTTGGCATAGGGAAAACTGTAGAAGCATTGATGATTGCCAGGGAGATGTTCGACCGTGGTGAGATCCGCAACTTCTGCGTGCTTTGCCCACCATATCTCTGTGAACAGTGGCAAGCCGAGATTACCGAAAAGATGAACATGGATGCCGTTGTGATCCGTTCCGGCACTACCACCCAGCTGGACCGCGCCAAGCCGGCATCTGAAAGCATCTACGCCCATTATCCTGTCCAGGTTGCCAGTATCGACTTCATCAAGACTGACCGCAATCGCCATGCATTCCTGCAAGACTGCCCGGATATGGTGATTGTTGACGAAGCACACGGTTCAGCCAACTCCAACAACAACTCTGACAATAAACACTATCGCCACAAGCTGCTGCGTGATATAAGCAACCTTACAGACAAACAGCGCCATCTGATCTTATTGAGTGCCACACCACACAGCGGCATTGAATCTGCTTTCAGCTCACTACTTGGATTGCTGAACCCGAAGTTCGAAAGCTGGCAGATGGATTCGCTTAGTGAAGACCAGCGCATTGAACTTGCCAGGTACTTCGTCCAGCGGACTCGGCCTGACATTAAGCAGGACTGGGATGGAGAGCATTGCTTTCCTGAACGGGATCCTTCAGATGAAACATACGCGCTTTCTGCTGCCTACAGGAAGCTGTTTGATAAGACATACGACTTCTGCTCAGAGATAGTCGAATCCGGTCAAAGCCTTGCAAAGAACAAGCGACGCGCACGCTTCTGGGGTGCCCTGGCACTGATGCGTTGTGCGATGTCAAGCCCTGCGGCAGCATTGGCAACACTGGAATCACGGCATGACAAGCTTGATGACAGTGATGATGAGCTTGAATTCCGCGGCTATGTGTTCGAGTCCAGTGAAATGCTCACGGATGATGAGCAACCCCTTCCTCCCGTGGATTCTGCCGAGGCCACACTTGGCGATTCAGATCGAAGGAAGCTGCGAGCGCTTGGCAAGTTGGCAAAGGAGCTGCTCGATTCAAAAGATGACACCAAGCTGAACCAATGCATCAAACTGACCATAGAGCTGCTGGACGATGGCTTCAACCCGATTATCTGGTGCCGCTTCATTGCAACTGCTGAGTATGTTGGCAATGCCCTGCGTAAGGAACTTTCCAAAGGAAAGTCAGATGTGCAGGTAGTCACCATCACCAGTCGGATGGGAGATGACGAGCGCCAGGCAAAGATCCAGGAGATCAATGGAGATCTGCCACGGGTGCTTGTCTCTACAGACTGCCTTAGCGAAGGTATCAACCTGCAGCATGTATTCGATGCGGTGCTACATTACGACCTGCCCTGGAATCCAAACCGGCTGGAGCAGCGTGAAGGCCGCGTTGATCGTTTCAACCAGCCCTCCAAAGTAGTGAAGAGCATCCGCTATTACAGCCCTGAAAACCCGGTGGATGGCGTTGTACTCGAAGTGCTGCTCAACAAAGCCCGGACAATCCACAAGGCGCTTGGAACTTACGTTCCTGTCCCTGAGGAAAGTCAGTCGGTGTTTGAAGCTCTCCTGAATTCCCTATTCCTGCGTGGCAGACGAGACCAGAATGACCAACTGCGCTTTGACTTCGAAATCGATGATCTCCAGCGGAAGCAGCAACTGCAGGAGCGCTGGGACAGGGATGTTGAGCGTGAACGTATCAACCGCACCAGGTTTGCCCAGCGCTCGCTAAAGCCTGCAGAAGTCCGCGCTGAACTGGAATCAATTGATGAAGTGCTTGGTGACAGCGACGCTGTCAGGCATTTCGTGCTTGCTGCTGCCCAGCGCCTGGACCTGCAGATCAGCAAGGCCGGCGACAAGGATGTTTACAACGTTGCTGTTGCCAGCACGGCAATAGCCACCGTGCCGCCAGCGATCAGTTTTGCATTGCCTCCCGTTAAAAGTGGAAAGTGGAAGATAACCTTTTCCTCTCCTACCCCAGAAGGCGCGGAGGATGCGGAGTACATCGGGCGCAATCACAAGCTCGTTGCAGCCATCTCGCGCTACCTGATTGAGGAAGCGCTTGCCGAGAATGGCAACCCTGCCGTATCCAGGTGTGGAGTCATCCGCTCAAAGAGAATCGCCAACAGGACTACCATCCTGTTACTGCGAATTAGATACCTTCTCAAGAAACCGGACGGTCATACTCAGATGTCCGAGGAAGTGCTGGTGATGGGCTATGAGGGAAGCAAGCCTTCCCTGCCAAAGTGGCTGCCTGATTCCGAAAGCCTGCGCCTGCTTGCAGAAGTCCTGCCCGATGCAAACATTCCACTGAATGAAAAGCAGGCATTGCTCAGTCCCGTGCTTGATAACTGGTCAGAACTTGAAGGCGCCATCGTGCCGAAAATCGAGGAACGAGCAGCAGCCCTTGAAGCGGCGCATAAGCGAGTTCGCCAGGCGTCTTCACAGATCGTGCGTGGCCTCAAGGTTGAAGCACAGCTGCCGCCCGACCTCCTGGGAATCGTGGTCATCGATCCGCTGGGGGACAAATGAGCAACTACCCCGCAATCAGGATCGAAGGTGGACTGATCAGCTCAGACCTGCTGGACCAGATCTCCGCCGCTGAACTGCCGGGGCTCAAGCCTGCGGACTTCGGCCTTCCAGCCAAACGCAACCTGACAGATGAAATAGCTGCAATCTTTGCTGAGGCTCGCGCCCAATACGAAGTCTTCAAGAGCCGCCGCGATCGCCTGCAGGTGGATGATATTGGCACGAGTACTACCCGCGACTTCTGGATGATTCCGCTGTTGTCAACTCTTGGCTATCAGATGACTTACAATCCCAAGGCATACGAAGCCGGCGGCCTGAGCTTTGCCATCTCGCACCGAGCAGGCGACGATGAAGACTCATTGCCACTTCACATCGTCGGCTTCCGGCAGGAGCTCGGCAAGCTGCCCGCCTCAGGCCGTCCACGCATGGCTCCGCATACCCTCGTGCAGGAATATCTCAACCGCACCGAGCATGTCTGGAGCATTGTCAGCAACGGCCTAACCCTGCGCGTGCTGCGCGACTGCAGCTTCATCCGGCGCCAGGCCTATATCGAATTCAACCTTGAGCAGATCTTCGAGGACCAGCGCTTCCCCGAGTTTCGCCTACTCTACATGCTGCTGCACCGCAGCCGTTTCCCGCAGGGCATTGACGACTCCGAGTCCTGCCTGATTGAGCAGTATTACAAGCACAGCGTTGAGCAGGGTGGCCGTGTCAGGGAGAACCTACGTGATGGCGTGGAGCAATGCATTGAGATGCTGGCCAATGGCTTCCTCAGCCATTCTGCCAATGATTCTCTGCGCAACAAACTGACTCTACCCAGCTCAGACCCTGACCACCTCAGCGCTATCAGCCTCTACCGCCAACTGCTGCGGCTGGTCTATCGTTTCCTCTTCTTGCTTGTGTCCGAGGAACGCGGGTTGATCAGTTCTGATCCCGCCTACAGGAAGTACTACGGCATCTCCCGGCTGCGTAAGGCGGTTGACAACCGCTCCGCCTACTCCGCATATGACGACATCTGGCAGGGTCTGCGTGTGCTGTGGCAGGTGCTGTCCGATGAGCGGATGGCAGCTATGTTCAATGCCGCCCCGCTCAATGGTGAGCTGTTTGCCCACCAGACTCTTGACTCCTGCTCGATCCATAACAAGGACTTCCTTGAGGCGCTGCACAGGCTTGTCTACTACGAAGAGAAGAAGGGTGCTCCCTTGCGCCGGGTCAACTATGCTGCGCTGGATGTGGAGGAGCTCGGCTCTGTCTACGAAAGCCTGCTGGAGTTCCATCCGGAAATCTCGAAGAATGGACGCGGGCTGCCCAGCTTTGAGCTTGTCTCCGGCTCAGAGCGCAAGACCACAGGCTCCTATTACACTCCGCCGCAGCTTGTGAATGAACTGATCCGCTCAGCGCTGGAGCCTGTGATCGAGGAACGGCTGCAGGCAGTAAAGGATAAGGTTCCCGACAGGACCAGCCTGGACTACAAACAGCGGGCCAGCAAATCACTGCTGGGCCTGCGTGTCTGTGACCCGGCCTGCGGCAGTGGGCATTTCCTGCTGGCAGCCGCACGGCGCATTGGCAAGGAGCTTGCCAGGGTTGTCTCCGGTGAAGAGGAGCCGGCTCCGGACCAGACAAGGGAATCCGTGCGTGAGGTGATCTCGCACTGCATCTATGGCGTGGACAAGAACCCGCTGGCTGTGGACCTCTGCCGGGTAGCACTCTGGCTAGAAAGCCACTATGGAGAGAAGCCCCTCTCCTTCCTGGACCACCATATCCGCTGCGGCGATTCCCTGATTGGCATCTTTGACCTGCATGTGCTCAGCCAGGGCATTCCTGATGCCGCCTACAAGGACCTTGAGGGTGATGACAAGGAAGTCGCCAGGAAGTGGAAGAAGGTAAATAAGGAGCAGCGCGAGGGTGGCAACAGCCTGTTTGGAGTTGATCCAGGGCAGGCTCTGGATCAACTGGCGCAGGCTGGACGGGAGGTTGACCAGCTCGGGGATGACTCCCCGGAAGCAGTGCGCCGCAAGAAGCAGGTTTACATCCAGAACCACAATGACGAACATTGGCTGCAACTCAAGACAGCCTGCGACATGTGGTGCGCAGCCTTCTTCCAGCCGTACCAGAAGGGACAGCCTGCAATCACAACGGAGCATGTCAACGACGTGCTTGGCAACAGGCCGGTGGATGAACGGCTAAACGGGATTGCGCTGGAGTATAGCGAGAAGCTGCCATTCTTCCACTGGCCGCTGGAGTTCCCGGAGGTGTTTGCGGATGGTGGCTTTGATGTAGTGCTTGGCAATCCACCTTGGGAACGAGTGAAGCTGCAGGAAAAAGAATTCTTTGCCAGCAGAGATTCTAAAATTGCAAATGCCGCAAATAAAGCTGCACGTGACAGGATGATCAAGGCACTTTTGCAGCAATCTGAGAATAGCCATCAGTGGCAACTTTATCAAAGCTTCCGGGAAGCAAAGCGTGAGGCCGAAGCAATTAGCCAGATCCTGCGAAACAGCGATCAGTATCCACTCTGTGGGCGCGGTGATGTCAATACATACTCCGTGTTCGCTGAGCGAAATCGCAATCTGATACGCCCGACCGGTCGGGTAGGCTGCATCGTGCCAACCGGCATTGCCACTGACGACACCACCAAGTTCTTCTTCCAGGACCTGATGCGTACCAAATCATTGGCAAGCCTGTATGACTTTGAGAACCGAGCCAAACTGTTTCCGGCAGTGGACAGCCGCATGAAATTCTGCCTGTTGACACTGACGGGATTGCAGGTCGGAGTCTCGAAAGGCGCAGACTTTGTCTTCTTTGCACATGAATCTTCAGACCTCAATGAAGATTGGCGACACTTCCGCCTGACCGATGCGGATATAGCATTGCTGAATCCGAATACTATGACGTGTCCGGTGTTTCGCGGGGCGCGAGATGCTGAAATCACAAAACAAATATATAGACAGATACCAATTTTAGTGAGTTTAACTACTCATGGTGAATTGGACTGGTCTGTCAATTTGTCAACAATGATCCACTTGACCAATGATTCAAACTTGTTAATTCCAAATGATAACGATGTTCATGCAGATTTACCAACAGCAATGGAAAATGATGAAACCCTGTCACCAACTTTCCTGCGCTTGTTTGAAGGAAAAATGGGACATCAATATGATCACAGATTTGCGGGTTATTATGAGAGTGACTATGTTCTAACGCCTGTTAGGAACAAAATAGATCCTTTGTTTCAGATTCGTTCTAAGTATTTAATGAACTTAAATGATTTCATCGTTGTTGGATCAAAGTGGCACGAATCTAGTGCATCTTGCTTTCTAGGATTTCGTCGCGTATCTAGAAATAATGATGAGAGAACTAGTATCGCCTGTATACTTCCGCAAGAGCCAAATACTTATGGATGGATTGTTTCATTAGGAATTTCAGGAAGTGAACAATGCCTTCTATTGGCCAATTACAATTCCTTTATATTAGATTACTGTTTACGTAACACATTAAGCCAACCTAGTATTCCCCAAGGGACTTTCGAGCAACTCCCTGTGTTGCCACCATCAACTTATAAGCAAGCAACCCCTTGGCAGGCCGAGCTCACACTCTCCGACTGGATCAGGCCGCGTGTGCTGGAGCTGTCATACACCGCCTGGGACTTGGAACCCTTTGGACGGGATCTTGTCAGCGTGGCAGATCAGTCCTTCCGCGACTATGTCAAGGCCGTACCCTTCGACCCGGCAAAAGTGCCCTACAACCTGGATCACCTGCTGGGGAGGCCTGGTATCAGTCAGGCAAATGGAGCTGCGGCGCAAGTCGGACAACCGTACGCTAACAATGATGATCTTGTAGTTGATGGACACATCGAAGAAGTTGCAACACCCTTCACCATCCCGCCCTACCGCTGGGACGAGGCTCGGCGCTTTCTGCTCCGTTGCGAACTAGACGCGGCCTACTTCCACCTCTACGGCATCCAGCGTGATGACGTAGACTACATCATGGACACGTTCCCGATTGTCAAACGAAAGGATGAGGCGCAGTACAAGTTGAAGGTGCTGCCGGGAGAACCGGGCTACCCTGCAAACCCCAGCGAATACAAAGCAGCTGAAGACGGCTCAGTCGAGATCGGCGACTATCGCACCAAGCGTGTAATCCTGGAGATCTACGACGAAATGGCGCGCGCTCAAATGCGCGGCGTGCATTATAAGACGAGACTAGAACCACCTCCGGCCAGCCCGGAGTGCCAGCATGATTGGGAGTAGGAGGTATGAATTGAAAGACATTATAAAAGAATCTATGGAGCGTTCTAAGAATGAGCTAGGTCCTGCGTTTCAGTTTTTTGTGCTTCCATTAACGCCAGATGCTAGCGGAGAAGTATTCATACCGAATGCTCAACGAGAACCAGCGTGGAACATGTTGATTTACGAACTTCAGCAGTTTGGTTTTACTGCAGAGCACTTTTCCGAAAAACTCAATGCAGTATTCGGATCAAGTAATCAACTAGAAGTTCTTCAAGAAATTGCACGACGAGTAGAAGCAGGAAACCTTCCAGCATTCTATGACGTATTTAAGAGGTACCCAGAATTTAAACAGAATTACAGCAAACTATCTGACGGCACTTACTTCTTCGCTGTTGGCGATCCTGAATATTTCTACTTACGGGGCTTGCTGAATACTGCCACAGATGTTCGTAGAGAAAATGAACAGGAAACAACTAGAAAGCACGAGTTCAGATTGGGTTTACTCAATACAATTGTCGCTGCGCTCATCACTGCTACTACAACAATTCTAATCGCGATCCCTAGCTGCATTAACAATGAGTATGAGGGCCTAGAGAAGGCTATTGGAGATACTAACAGCAAGCTGGTTGATTTGCAGAGAGTTATACAAGATAAGCAAGTCGCAGGTGAAGTGGAGATTTCGAATGACGTGCTTTCTGTTGAGCTTGAACAGGACAATCCGCAGCAGGTCAATCATTCCGGAGCAAACTAAGATGCCCCTGACTGAAGACATTCGTGCCGAAGCTGTCCAACGCTACTTCCGTGAGCGCGATCGATATGCAAAACTCGCCGAAGCAGTAGAGCACCGTGTTCGCCAAGTCGTTGATTTTCGCATGGTGCATGCAGTAATCCAGAGCAGAGTCAAAACCGTCGAAAGCTTTAATGGCAAGCTTTTACGTTGGATGAAGAATGGCAGCAAGGACGATGAGATCAACTCGGTGGATGATGTGTTTCGTGTAATGGGCGACCTGGCAGCGGTCAGAGTGCTGACCTACCTGGAAGAAGACAGAGAGAAGGTAGTCGAAATGTTCTCCCAGGCTTTCGTCAATAAACAGGGAAATCGGTTGCGCTCCGCGCCCGGTGATGTAGAAAGGAAACCTGACCCAAACGACACGAGTGGAAAGTCCAGCCAGAATTATCGCGCTACACATTGCAGGGTATTTCTGCATGAGGATGAGTGTGAAGGTGTGCATGAGAACCTATCAGGTACGCCATGTGAGATCCAGGTCTGCAGCCTGCTTGCCCATGTCTGGAACGAGATTGAGCACGATATCGGATATAAGCCATACGGTGGCGAATTGAGCACGGATGAGAAGAAGTATCTACAGCAACTCGCGGACCTGACAGTTGACGGTGATGTGATTATCAAGCAGCTGATTGCGGCATCGAATGCCAAGGCTTATGAGCTTGAGGGCGATTTCAAGAACCAGCAGGACTTCTGGTTCAGGCTGAAAGAATTGATCGGTTTCCCAGCAGACATGTCGCTGGTTGATGAGACGTATTACGAGATGATCGCCTGCGGTCTGAAATCACCATTGGATGTACAGACTAAGTTGCTTACCGGCGACTACCATAAGAGGGCTCAGCAACTCATCCGGGACTTCAACCAGTATTGTGAAGAAAAGGAATTGACAATTAGGTTAGAGGTTGATGAATGGCTCACCGTACTTTTCGTATCGGAGTGCTGGCAGCAGATCCTGAAGCGTGCAGATAAGAAGGTCCAAAAAGCTCATCCACGACGAATCGTGACAATCGCCGAATCAATGAAGAGGATGCTAAAGGGCGGAAAATGACAATCTTCGACCTACATGCATCTGTTCTCTCCGACTACCGGGAGTTTGTCCGCGCCTACTTTTCCGTAGCTGATGAGCGTGTCCGCGCTTTCATTGACAAGGCACTGGAAGAGGACAAAACGCTCTGGCCAGACTACCTGCTGCAACTCAGCCCCTCCTACAAGCGTGTTGCCACGGTGGACGAACTGGCCCAGCAGGGAAGCCTCCAACAGGAGACTGCACGAGTCTTCCAAACAGACGAGGGTGAGCCTTATTGGCTGTACAAACACCAGGTTGAAGCAATCGAGAAGGCAGCCCAGGGGCAGAGCTACATCGTCACGAGTGGCACAGGCTCCGGTAAGAGCCTGACCTACTTCATCCCCATCGTGGATTCCCTGCTGCGCAATCCACACGGGGGCAACTCCGTCGCAGCGCTGGCCATCTTCCCGATGAATGCGCTGGTCAATTCCCAGCGCCAGGCCCTGCAGAAACTGCAGGATGGCTACCAGAGCAGATACACAAATGAGTTCCCGTTCACGTTCGAGAAATACACAGGCGACACATCCAGCACACGGCGCGAGGAACTGCGCAACCATCCGCCTCAGATCATGCTGACCAACTATGTGATGGCGGAGCTGATGCTGGTGCGCCCCGAGGACCAGGTATTCCTCAACCGCAAGGATGGCGGCCTGCGCATGCTGGTCTGCGACGAGCTGCATACCTACCGTGGCAGGCAGGGTGCAGATGTGGCAATGCTGATCCGCCGTCTGAAAGAGCGCTGTGCCGCAGAAGGCCTGCTGCATATCGGCACCAGTGCCACTATGGTCTCGGACAAGGATGTCAGCCCGGTAGCCCGCAGGGAGGCCGTATCCGACTTCGCCTCTCGCTTCTTCGGCCACAGCTTCAACGAAAACCAGGTGATAGAGGAAACCTTGGTCACATTCACGGAAGGCTCTGCCCCTACCCAATCAGAACTGCAAAACGCAATGCAGGCTCCCCTGCCCCAGACAGCAGCTGAACTGAAGCAACATCCAATTGTCCGCTGGGCTGAGTATGGATTCGGAGTGGAGCCCGATGCTGAAGGGCAGCTCAGGAGACGGACACCACGCACGCTCGCTGATGCCGCTGCCGAACTGGCAGCTGCGAGTGTAGTCAGTGAAGCCGAATGTGAAGCAAAGCTGCAGGAACTGCTGGCGGTCAGCGGAAACCTTGCCAGGGAGGGAGCCGGCAGCGCGATGGCTTTCAAGCTGCACCAGTTCATCGGCCAGGGCCGGGCGATCTACTCCTCATTTGAATCCACTGATGAGCGGATATTCAGCATGGATGGCCAGCTCGTCGCCTCAGAAGGGCGCAGGCTGGCACCGATCAAGTTCTGCCGAACCTGTGGACAGAATTACTACCACGTCCAGCAGGGCATGCATGAGTTCCTGCCCCAGCCGCTGGGCTGGCTGAGCGAGGAAGAGGAAGGAAACCAGGAAGGCTACCTGATGATCGCTCCGGCGGAAAACAACTGGAGCGAGGAGCAGATCCCGCAGGAATGGTATGACGCCAGGGGCCGGCTATCCTCGACTTGGAAGGAGCGGGTGCCGCGGCAGGTCTGGGTTGACATTGAAGGTGGATACAGCACCGCTGACACTGCCAACGGCCTGTGCATGTGGTGGCAACCAGCCCCATTCGCGATCTGCCTGAACTGTGGGGAGTACTACACGAGGCGGGAGAAAGACTTCACCAAACTGGCATCGCTGTCAAGTGAAGCCCGCTCCAGTGCAACAACCGTCATTGCTGCCTCAGTCCTGCGCCATACTTCCCATGCAGGCACGGCAGCCAGCAAGCTGCTTTCATTCACGGACAACCGCCAGGATGCAGCTT
Source organism: Planctomycetales bacterium (assembly GCA_022646745.1). GTDB lineage: Bacteria > 4484-113 > 4484-113 > 4484-113 > JAFGCY01 > JAHEFU01. The sequence goes on from CP060262.1 coordinate 3,858,875, forward strand.
TGCAGGCTGGTCACTTCAATGATTTCGTGAAAGTATCGGGTCTGCGGGCAGCCCTCTATGCAGCTCTCAAGGACAAGGGGCATCTCACCTATGAGAATGTTGCCAGGGAAACCCTGGCACACAGTGGCCTGACAATCCGGGATATTGCTGAGAATGCCCAGTTGAACCCGCAGGCACAGGCTGCCCAGAAGGTCTGGGAAATATTCCAGGAGCTGACCGAGTACAGGCTGTACAACGACCTGCGCAGAAGCTGGCGAGTTGTCCAGCCGAACCTGGAGGATGTCGGATTGCTCAAGATGGGTTTCCGAGACCTGGATGAAGTGACTGGCAACGACCATCTCTGGCACTGGCATCCGGCAGCAGCCCATATGTCGGTGGCAGACCGAAAACGCCTGGTTGAAACAATCCTCAGGCAGTTCCGCCAGAAACTGGCGATCAGCTGCGGTGTACTAACAGAAACCAGGCAGCAACAGATTCGAAAGAAGGCTGAGCAGCAACTAAATGAGTTCTGGGGTCTGGATCACGAGATAGATGAGTTGAGCACTGCTCGCCAGTACGTGCAGTTAGGTGAAGCAGACAGGTTGCCGTACTCAGCAATCTACCTTACATATAGAAGTGCAATCGGCCGCTTTATCAGAACATCCCTTAGCCTCAGCACAGATGAATATGATGCAGCTCTCACCGGTCTGCTTGAAATGCTCGTCGGACAAGGATTCCTGCGCAGGCTTGATCCCGTGGAGGACCATCAGATTTATCAACTGGATGCGTCCTGCCTGCTTTGGCAACTTGGCGATGGCAGCCCACCCCCACCCGATCCGATGTATGTTCGTCGCGGAACAGCATCAGGCTACTCAGATGTTCAAGTGCCAGTGAATCAATTCTTCAAGAGCTTCTACAGTGAACAGGCTGCTGCAATGGCTGAGTTCGAAGCTCGCGAGCATACGGCGCAGGTTGTCATGCAGGGTGAACGAGAACGAAGGGAACGTAGGTTCCGCTGGGAGGACAGTGACACCGCAAAGGAAAGCGAGCTTGGTAGAAGGCTGCCATACATCGTCTGCTCGCCGACCATGGAGCTCGGGATTGACATCGCGGACCTTGACATAGTGCATATGCGTAACGTCCCGCCCACACCTGCTAACTACGCCCAGCGCAGCGGTCGAGCGGGACGGCAAGGCCAGCCGGGCCTCGTCTATACATACTGCGGTGCCTTGAACAGTCACGACCAGTACTTCTTCAATCGCCGGGAAGACATGGTTGCAGGAAGCGTCAAAGCTCCTCGACTGGATCTAGGTAATGAAGCGCTTCTAAAGGCTCATATCCATGCAATGTGGTTGGCAAAGGTCCGCCTGCCACTTGGACAGTCAATCGAAAATGTGCTTGACGTCGAAAGCGACGGCCAACCGTTGAACGAGAATGCGGCAGGCCAGATTCAACTGAAAGACCCAGTCATTAATGAACTAGGAATGAGCATACACAAGATCCTGAATGAGGAACTTGAAGTCGGCGGGTCCATGCCGGGAGTCTCCCTTGAATGGATCAGGAATGTCCTTGCCACCGCCCCGGAGCAGTTTGACAGGGCCTTCGATCGCTGGCGCGAACTATATGATGCATCCGAAAAGCAGTTTGATGCAGCCATGAAGGCCAGAAGGAAGGCAAGGACTAAAGATGACCAGCTTGCCGCATCCATACAGGAAAGGGAAGCTGAGCGCCAGCGAAACCTGTTGCTGCAGATTGACACACAACGTGAAGAAAGCGACTTCTACCCTTATCGCTATCTGGCAAGTGAGGGTTTCCTGCCTGGATATAACTTCCCTGCCCTGCCAGTGCGCGCTTGGATTTCACGGGCTGGTGGAGAGTATATTGCCAGACCAAGATTCCTTGGTGTGCGCGAGTTTGCACCTGGCAACATCATCTATCACGAAGGTGTCAAATGGCAGGCCGATTCCTTCCAGGTTCCTCCCGGCGGCTTGTCAGAGCGGACATCACGAAAGCGGATCTGCCAAAGTTGCGGTGCATTCTGTGAACCGGAACTGGATCTCTGCCCGGCATGCCATACCAGATTTGATGCCGGAAACAGCACTTTTATTTCTGTTCTTGAAATGCCAAATGTCAAGGCAAGAAAGAGAGACCGCATTACCTCCAATGAAGAGGAAAGAAGGCGGCGCGGATTCGAACTCGAAACCAGTTTCCAGTTTGCACCAGAGGATGGACGCGTAAGAGTACAAAAGGCAGACGTTTACATTGGCGACAACCCGGCTATTCAGCTGACTTACGCCCCGGCAGCGACAATCATGAAGATCAACAATGGCTGGCGCTCCGGAAACCATACCGGGTTCCTGATAGACATGGAGACTGGGACTGTTGTCAGCGGAGAGGAAGGAGCACCATCGATTGCTTCACAACTAAGTCTCCAGAATGTCAGACTGATGGTAAGGGGAACGCATAATCTGCTGCTCCTGAACATCAATCCCAGCTACATGGAAGTGAGCACGGGATTCCTGGCAACTCTTCAATACGCCTTGCAGCGAGGTTGTGAATCCGTTTATCAACTAGAAGAGTCAGAACTTTCAGCGGAGAGGATTGGCGAACTTGAACATAAGTCCATCATGTTCTACGAGTCCAATGAAGGTGGCGCTGGAGTCCTGGAACGGATTATCATGCGCCCGGATGCAATTGCTCGCATCGCTGAGGAAGCACTGATCAGATGCCACTTTAAACCGACAGGTGAAGACATCAAACCGAACTGCGAAGCTGCCTGTTACGAGTGCCTACTCAGCTTTGGGAATCAGCATGAAGCATTGATGATAAATAGGCATGACATCAGACAGAATCTGGTGGATCTGACTGGTTCAAGGACACTGACGAGATATGGCGACAGGAACTGGCATGAACACCTTGCCTGGCTAGAGTCACTGACTGACTCCAGATCAGAGATTGAACGAAAGTTATTATCTGCACTAGTGGATGGCAACTACCGACTGCCTGACCAGGCACAGAAGTCGATAGATCAGCTCAAGTGCATTCCGGACTTCTTCTTTGAGCCGAACGTCTGCGTATTCTGCGATGGCACTGTTCATGACGAGCCCAATCAGAAGAAGAAGGATAAGGAGCTTCGTGAGGAGCTGAAACTTCAAGGGTACAGAGTTGAAGTGATCCGCTATGACCAGCCCTTGGATAAACAGGTCAAGAAAATGATGCGGAATATGTAACTCTCTGGTTCTACAGAAAGACCTACGAGTCAGTTGATACTACATTGGATGCGTTGTCCTCATTCGAAATCTTTTAACGCTCTACCACCTCCAGCAGGTCATCGCATCGCCGCATCTTCTGCTTCTGCAGCCAATACAGATAGTGGCGCAGCACTCTTACAGTCCTTTCAATAGTGCGAGGTGCCAATGCCCTGCCCTTGCGGCTATGCAGCAAGGCATCGCTCTGCAGGAACAGTTCTATCTGACTTGGCAATATCTCCTTGACGCGACGGTACTCTCCCAGGAATCCAACCGCCTTCATCAGGTCGGTCTGATATTGCAGTACGGTGTGCTCCTTGAACCCCTGCTCTCGCAGGTGATCCATGAATGCCAGTGCTGTCGAGATTATTGATGTCTTCATGTTGTCCTCCTGACGACGTCGTTGCGTCGATTGGCTGACAACATAGCTCGATTGTGCAGATTAGCAAGTGATCAGTTCGGGCCAGCTGCAGCATTCATTCCCTGTAACGTCTCACCCTGGGACGTCCATCGAGCTCCTCCTGCGAGAAGATCTGCTTGTGCCAGAATTCCGGCCTGCGCGCTTCCGCTCTCTTTGGCCAACGCCAATCCCGATATACGTTACTGGCGCTCCAGCCTCCCCAGCCCAGACCTCCGCCTACGGCGGCATCTATCAGCAATAGCGGCGCGGTATCACGTGTCTCCACGATCAGCACCTCACTTCTGCGAATCGGTGGTGTGGTTTCCAGATAGGCGAAGATCAGCTGAGGATGTTTCAGGTTCCTGAGTTCAACCAGATCCATGGCCTCCTGGAAAACCTGCTCAGGTGTCTTCTCGGGATGCTGCGGGTGTCCTAATGCCGAGTACTGCTGGTGGTAGCAGCACTGCAGGGGATGTTGGTCAACGAACTCATTTCGTTGAATCTGATACCACACACCTGCAGGACCCTTCGGTACAGTGACACCTTCAGGAATGGTAATGTCCCACCATTCGACAAACAGCCGCACTGTCTTGATACATGTCTGTGCATGCGTCTCACGGTTCTTCTTGAACTCCATGATTTCCTCACAACAATTGAGATTTGGCTTCCCTAGCTTTCGTTGAACAGGCTCATGCTGCCACTGCCCTTGGCAACATGTCGGTTGGTTTTCGGCTTCAACACAGGCGACGAAGATGTAGAACTCAAATTAGCTGCCACGTTGTCCCTGTTGGCAGCATCCGCCTTTGGATCCGTCACCACAGGAGCTTTTTCAGTCGCATATTGTCGTGGCTCAAATCCATACTTCCTGCGCTGCTCATCCCAGTTGAGTGGCAATCCCTTCTGTAGCCGGGCAAGGCTGGTACCGGATGGCTCGCGGCCGTTTACTATCTCCTCAACAATGAAGGGATCCAGCAGGGTCAGATTCAGAATGCGCGACAGGTATGAGAAGTCAACCTTGAGATGCTTGGCCAAGGCATTCATGTTGTCAAACTCACCGGCGTCCAGCTTCTCCTGCCATGCAAAGGCAAGGGCAAGGCTGACCAGCAGCGGCTTCTGCGCCCGCCAGTCTGCTTTGGCGTCATCCTTGGCGAGCTTGATTTCGCGCTTTCCACCCCGCTTCTTCATTTCAAATGGAACTCGTATTAACATCCCCTACTCCACCGAGATAATTTCAGTCCCAGCTTTTCGTATCTCCCTGACCAAGGAAGCCAAACCGTCATCAAAAAGCTCTATCAGCACCTCCCCCTTTGCAACCGTCACAGACTTGACTAGCAGCTTGGCAATCCGCTCCTGCTCGCGCGGGAACAGGTTGTCCCAGATCCGGTCGAAGACCTGCAGCTCATTGGCCACCTCACCCTTAGAGATGGGAGCCAGTTCCAACCTGTTACATTGAGCTGTGATTTCCTTGAGCTCTCCATCCAATTGCTTCTGACGACCTGAAGTCCGTACTCCTTCTTCCGATTGATTGGATTGAATGAGAGATTCAAGCTTCTGTTTACGCGCTATGAGTATCTTCAACGTCCGCTCCCGCTCTCCATCCAGCTGCTTGAGTACCGTTAGATAGACCTCATCAGTCCGTAGTGCAACCCTGATTTGCTCTACGACCAATGCTTCAAGCTGCTTAGCCGGAACTGAAGGATTAGGGCAGAAGCGGTACCCCTTATTCCGTGCAGTTCGACAGACGTACTCGTAGTATGCACGCTCACGCGGACCTGCATACTTGGGGGCCATGGGCTCGTTACAAGACTTGCAGAATACGATGTGCTTGAGCAGAGCCTGAATCTCGCTCCGTTCTCGACTGTGTTTGATGTAGGCGTTCTGGTTCAATAAACTCTGTACCCTGTCAAACAGCTCTTTGGCAACTATCGGCTCTTGCAGTCCCGGGAATGTTTCACCTGTTCGGTGGTACTCCTCTACACCGATGTAAGTACGATTGGCCAGCAGTCTGGATATATAGGACATGGTGAAAGGACCCGGATCATGAGGTTCTCCGTTCTTCATGGTCCAGGTTTTTCGAGTTTTGCCTTCAGCGTTCAACTCGCGGACTAGGTCTCCTTTCTTGGGCTTATCCGCAAAACGCTGAAAAATCTCATTGACCAGCTTCGCCTCTTCCTTGTTTACGATGTACTGCTTAGTGACCGGGTCAATGTCGTAGCCAAGAATCGGCCGACCCCCGGTACGCATTCCGCGCTTCCTCATTGCATATGCCTTCTCTCTCTGGCGCTCACATGTGATGTCTACTTCAAATTCGGCGAATGTCATTAAGATGTTGATCAGCATTCTTCCCGCTGCAGTTGATCCGTCAATCTCCTGTTGCACGGAAACTAGGCCTACGTTGTTTTTTTCCAGGATTGGAATGACTTGCTGGTACTCAGACATGCGGCGGACGAGACGATCAAGTCTATGAACAATTAGAATATCGAAATTCTGATCTTGAATATCATGCATTAACTGCTTGAACTGAGGTCTGTTGTTGCTACGCGCAGTGATACCCGCTTCCCGGTACTCATGGAAAAACGTCCAGTTATTGCATGCGTTGTTTTCGATCTTTTCTAGGCAAGTAGCAAGTTGGTTATCTAAGGAAGTAAACTCAGTATTGAGTCCTTCTTCACTGCTGACCCGGGTGTAAATGGCACATCTTATTACTTGTGATGAACTCTGTAGTTTGATCTCGGAAGTTCTATTCATGTGACCGCTCCTCATTGTCATAAAGGAATGAAGCTGAAAATTGCCATAGCGCATTCATTGTTAAGCGGCCGGCCGCAGTTGTTGTGTCAACCGCCTGATTCACTGACACGAATCCAACATCAGCCTGTGTGAGCTGAGACAGAAAGTCGCACATGTCCCTACTGCTTCGCCAGAGCCGATCAAAGCTGGCAACCAGTATGACGTCCAGTTGGCCTTTGCCAAGGTCTGCAAGCATTCGCTGAAGAGCAGGCCGGTGCTTATCAGCTGCACCGTAACTACCGTCATAGTATGTGGCGGTGACGCGCCACATATCATCAGCTCGAGCTGATACATAACTGGAGCAGCGTTCATATTGGTTAATCAGAGCAGCGCACTCTGTTGGCAGGCCTTCTTCTGTTCTGGCTCTGGTATATATGCCACAGCGCACGATTGTCGAGGGTGTATGACTTGAACCGCTCCTGACACTTGAATCGTTTCTGACAGATGAATGACACATAGTTGTCTCCTTAGCTTGGAATTCCCCACCACTTCCGACCGTTCTTCTTACTTCCAGCAATTGCAACTGCGGCTGCAGAGGGAGATGTGTACCGCTTGCCGTTGACATCTACTCCCTGATCCAGGATTGTCAATGTATAATCCTGACCTCTATAGACTCTTCGATAGGTGGTCCCAGCTGGTGGCAGCCACCGCTTCCGCTGTACCACTTTTCCCTTTTGAAGAAACGTAACGCCTCCCAGGGGATTGATCTGTCGCTCCTCTAATGCGCGATTCAGTTGCCCCCTTGCAACTTCCGAAATTCCTCCGTGATGCATTTCCTGTATTCTGTAGCTCAGGCGACGGATCAGGTGGCTGCGCGAGTATGCAGGGGGCTCTGTTCCAATCAAATCAGACCACCTCTGCTTCAGCTCATCAGTTGAAGATTTCTCTAACTCTGCCAGTGCAACCAACACTTGATCATTCATGACTGCCTCCGTAATCATTGCCGTGCAATGAACGCTCGAGGTGCCCCTTTGAGTCAAGTCTTTTAGCCAAGGATTCTGCTGAAGCTGCGTCACTCGATGCAAACTGCTTCACTCTTCCACATCTCTGGCGAACCAGAGCACGTGCCAGGAGCTGTCCAATCTCGATGACCCGATCAGCAGAAGTCATTGCTCCAGGTGGAACCTGGCTCACTTTGCTTGCATCGATGTCATTCTTGGATTCTGCCGTTGCCGTAGTTTCCTTTCGCATGTGAGAGTAAACCGGCAACTGCGGGAACATGAGATAAAGTTACACTCGATATTCAACTTGCACAGTTCCCATCTGAGCTTGGTGGCAAATAGAAGAGTCTAGTCGATCATGTATGGCGCAGGTGCTGCTGATATGAAGGCCGTGAATCTTGCGCACACTTCTCACTAGGTTTGAAAATGCAGTACCAATTGCACGAGAGCTCGTGCAACCAGCTTCCTGTTTTTTGGGTAGTAGTGTCGGCGGCTACTGCTAAACGGCCTGGTTCTGCTTCTCGGTGCGTGAATTCAATCCAGACCGAGTTCCCTTGACAAGTTCCACGTGATTGTCAATCAATAACTCAGGGGTATGATACTCGCGCTGCCACCGAAGCACCCAAGCTATCAACGTCTTCTTGGTAGGCATCTTTTCACCTTCAGCAATTACGTCCTCCGCTCTGAGTTTCTTCTCTTGGTTGCGAATCAACTTATAAAATTCATACCCGGTCACGCTGCAATCTGGTGATAGCTCGAGGTACTTGATCTGAAGTCTCCGCATACATGGAGATTTTGCATTCTTGATGATGGGGAGTTTATTCATGTTCCATAGTTCTCGCTGAATAAGGTCATTCGCATTATCTTGTTTTATCAACGCCAGGAAATGAAGGTAGTCACGCAGACAGCAGATCAGCATCATTCCACGTCCGCTGCTGATTTCCATTTTCAGTTTGTAGGAGTTTGCCACCCCGCGGTTCACTCTAATGTAAAGGTACTTGATGCACCTGAAACCTCTTGTCCTGGCATCCTCCAGAACCGCCTCAGCCATCTCAGCCGTGAACTGCTTTAGCAACACGCCCATTCCTGGACCAACAATCCTTCCTAGCTTGGCCAGTGCATTACTGTCGATAACAAGACCATGAACTCTTAGCAGCGGTTCGGCGGCCAAGCTCGCCCGGAACTTAGCAAGTTGTCGCTTCTGAAATGGAGGTCGTCGCATGACGAAAGTTTAACGACCCAAGCAATATTGTCAATTGATTTCTTTGTCTCGAATAACATCCAATAATACAATTGAAGAATTGCGAGTGCATGCATTTCCTCCTATCATAACCTGGCAACGCACAAATAATAAAGGTATGTCTTTCGAACTGTAGTTTATAGGCCGACCTCTTGATCGGCATGAACACTGGCCTCAGGGCACTTGACTCAAACAGCGGTCGTCAAGAGCTATTGGAGCACACTGCCTGATATTACCCCGAATTGCACCCATCTGGTTGCCTGGGGATTTGATCGCGTCAAGTGCTTTGCGCGGTTGGCCATCTAGCGCCGGGGCTTGTCCCCGCCAGGACGGGACTCATTGCACAGGGTGGAATTACCGGTTGCGCAGATGCCCGAGCACCCGCACTACTCGACAAGTACATTGGTGGAGGTGGGGGGAGTCGAACCCCCGTCCGATACGATGTCCCTGCCTGCGTCTACATTCATAGTCAGCGGGATTGTCTTAGGGCCAGACCCCGCATCCGTTGACACTCGGAGTAAGGCCAGCAGCCCTTATCTCATCCGCAGGTCGGGCAGTCTGCGGACCAGCCCGAAAAGTTTACGCTACGCTGACGCCTCGGGACCGGGCGGCAGTTTCACGGGTTGCTGGATTAAGCAGCAGCCAGTTCAAAGTTGGTGTTGCCAACTAGTTGTTTTGGCCAGTTTGTAACGCGGTTAGCTCCGCCGCGGAATGCAACAAGCGCTTCGACCGTACCGTCGAAACCGGATCACCCCCATTGTCAATGTACTCAGCCAGTGATCAGGGACCTGGGACCGGGGACCAGGTTTATATCCTGATGCCCTGCCCTGTCCAACCATGACCACTGGCCAGGATGTAGTACCACTGAAGTGGTGTGGAATCTCTCTCTGTCTGCCATCGCCATTTCCGATCCGGCTCAGGCCTTGCTCCCTGCGGGTTCCTGATCCCGGGTCCCTGGTCCCAGGTCCCTGTCACGCCGCAGGCGTGACTAGCCCGCCGGGGCCGGGCCGGGGCGCCAGGGCTGGTCCGGCTGCTTGCCATTGCTCTCCGAGCGTGACTTCTCCGCCCTCTCGCGCTCACGCAGGGCCGCCGTGGTGGCACCGCTGCGCTTGATCGGGAATGGCGTGAAGTCGGCCGGCGGCTCCTCGTCCATCAGGCGTACGAAGTCGTCACGGTCCAGCTGCTCCTCACGGATCAGGATGCTCGCCAGGTAGTCCATCTTGCGACGGTTCTCCCTGAGCACTTCCAGCGCGCGCGCGTAGCAACCCATCACGAGCTTGCGCACTTCCTCGTCGATGCGGAAGGCCACCTCGTCCGAGTAGTTGCGGTCCTCGCCGAAGCTCTTGCCAAGGAAGGGGTTCTCGTTGGCACGGCCGAACTGGATCGGGCCCAGCTCCTCGCTCATGCCGTATTTGGTGATCATGTCGCGGATCATCTGCGTCGAACGCTCGAGGTCGTTGGAGGCACCGGTGGTGATGTCGCCAAACACGATCTCCTCCGCAGCCCGGCCGCCGAGCGCCATGCTGACGCGGTCGAGGATCTGCTTCTTGCTGACCAGGAAGCGGTCCTCCGCCGGGAAGTTGAGCGTGTAGCCCAAGGCCTGGCCGCGCGGCAGGATGCTGATCTTGTGCACCGGGTCGGTGTTCTCCAGCTCGTGGCTGACAATCGCATGCCCCAGCTCGTGGTAGGCGATCACCTGCTTCTCATGCTCGTTGATGATGCGGCTCTTGCGCTCCGGGCCGGCCACCACGCGGTCGACGGCCTCGAACAGGTCCTCGCTCGAGATGCGGGTCTCGCCGCGGCGCGCCGCCAGCAGCGCGGCCTCGTTGACACTGTTCTTCAGGTCGGCACCGCTGAAGCCCGGCGTACGCTGGGCCAGCGCTTTTAAGTCGATGTCAGCGGACATCGGCTTGTTCTTGGTGTAGATCTCGAGGATGCGGATGCGGCCGCCGAGGTCCGGGGCGTCGACAACCACGCGGCGGTCGAAGCGGCCGGGACGCAGGAGCGCCGGGTCCAGCACATCGGGACGGTTGGTGGCCGCCAGCACGATGATGCCGCTGTTGGCCTCGAAGCCATCCATCTCGACGAGCATCTGGTTCAGGGTCTGCTCACGCTCGTCATGCGTGCCGCCGATGCCGGTACCGCGATGGCGGCCGACGGCATCCAGCTCGTCAATGAAGATCAGGCATGGGGCGCGGCGCTTGGCCTGGTCGAACAGGTCGCGCACGCGGCTGGCACCGACGCCGACGAACATCTCGACGAAGTCGGAACCGCTGATGTAGAAGAACGGCACATTGGCTTCGCCGGCCACGGCCTTTGCGAGGTGCGTCTTGCCGCAGCCCGGAGGGCCGATGAGCAGCACGCCCTTCGGGATCTCCGCCCCGAGCGCCTCGTATTTCTTGGGATCGCGCAGGAAGTCCACGACTTCCCGCAGCTCCTCTACCGCCTCGTCCACGCCGGCGACATCGGCAAAGGTGATCTTCTTCTTGCCGTCACTCGCCAGGCGCGCCCGGCTCTTGCCGAAGTTGATCGCCTGGTTGTTGCCACCGGATTGCATCTGGCGGTTCATCAGCCAGAACAGGAACACGATCGGGATCGTGAACACCGCCACCAGGAGCAGCGTGTTCGGACTGAGCAATGTGTCCCAGAAGCTGACGGGCACGATGTCGAACTTGACGTTGTTCTCCCGCATCATGCCGATCAGTTCATCCGTGAACTCAGTCTCGATCACGGCTGTGAAGGCGTCCTTGTTGTCATGGCTCTTGATCGCCTCGGCGCCCGGCTTGAACTTGCCGATCACACGGCCGGAGTTCTTCTCGATGTTGAGCTCCATCACCTCGCCGTTGTTGATCCGGTCCACGAGTTCACTGAACCCGATCGAGACCGTGTTGGCGGACTTGAGGTACTGCAGCATCATCACCACGATGATGATCACCCCGAAGGTCAGGAGAATTTGTGAGAAACGATTTGTCTGCATAAATATATTTAAATGTGTCAGAGTTTCCGCTAGGGGGAAAATCTTAACACATCCTGAGATTGTACCCTTGATGCCAGGACGCTGCCGTCCCGGCCGGCTGGCCACCCGCTTCCTTAGACGAAGCAAAGGGCGGATTGGTTTTATCAATCGCGGGAAACACGCCGATGGCAAACTTCCCGGGAGCTTTTACCTCGTTAAGCGGGGAGCTATTTCAGCTATCCCGCGGCAGGCTCTTTGCAATCAGCCCCCCCCGATTCGATATCGGTATATGAACCGCCGGACTTAATCACAGTCCTAATGCGGTACTGAAAGTGACCGAAAAGGAGATTTCCATGATGACCAGCCGAATCAGGATCCTGTTCCTCGCGGGCCTGCTGTGCTTTGCCACCAGCTGTGGAGCGGCTCTGGCCGTCCTGCTGGTGCGCGAACTGCTCAACGATGAAGCCCCGAAGCGGACATGGACCGGCACGGTGCGTGATGCGGAGGGCAATGGCGTGGGCGGCGTACTCGTGCAGGTGCGCGCCAATGTCAGCGGCGATGATGACACCGTCAGCTACAGCGACGAGACTGATTTCACCGGTGCCTACCAGATCGGCTACCGCTGGAATGAGAAGGTGGACTACTCGATCCGCGTGGTATTCGAGGAGCAGGTGCTGTTCGAGGAGCAGGTCGGCAAGATTGAGCTCGGCGACCAGCAGAAAGACATGGTGGTGGCGCTGCCCAGCACCTGATGGGGCGGCGCTTCACTGCAGCCGGAACTGAACTAGGCTAGAATCTAGTTCAACGGTGCCGGGCACGGGGCAAATTCGAGGGCCCGGCGCTGGAGGGTATATGAGAGCAATCAGCCTGATGCTCGTTTCACTTTTCTGTGCGGCCGCACTGGCCACCAGCTGCGAGACCGTCGTGGCCGGCCTGCTGGTGCGTGAGCTGCTCAATGACGAGGCACCGAAGCGTAAGTGGAACGGACGTGTGGTGGACACCAAGGGTGAGGCCGTCGGTGGTGTGCTGGTGCAGGTGCGGGCCGAGGTGAATGGCGATAACGACCTGCTGACCTTCAGCGATGAGACGGACAACTCCGGTGAGTATGAAATCGGCTACCGCTGGCACAAGGATGTGAACTACACGATCCGCGTGGTCTATGAGGGCCAGACCCTTGCCGAGAGCTTCGAAGGCAAGATCGAGCTGAAGGACCAGGAGACTGACTTCGTACTGCAGGCCACGCTCACAAGCGAGGTCAGCGGCGTGGTGACGGATGCCGACGGCAACCCGCTGTCCGGCGTGGTGGTGGTGGCAGCCTCCGCCCAGAGCTTGGGCGGCGTGCCGAGCCCCTTCCTCAATGACCTGAGCACGCCGAAGTACGTCGTGACCGGCGACTCCGGCATCTTCCAGATCGAGGGTGCAATTGCCAAGTACGGCATGGTCTGCGCCTTCCATCCGGACTACGGTTTCGCATACGACTACGATGAGGACCACGACGCCAATGGCAGCATCGCACTGAGCCTGAAGATGGGCAGGAGCGGCAACCATGAGGTGAAGGTGCAGGTGCGCGACGGCAATGATGACCCGATCGTGCTGCAGGTGCTGGACCCTGACCGACGCTTCCGCCTGCGCCTGTATGAGCCCTGGAACCTGTCCGCCACGATCGACCAGGTGGTGACAAGCAATGACCTGTTCCCTGGCCTGGTGGGCGATCCAAGCGACCAGCATCCGGAGACCGTCACCATCACGGTGCAGTCCACGGACAATGAAGGCTATGCCGAGACCAGCGAATTCATCCGCGGCGCGAATTACTACATGCAGCTGCTGCGCATCGAGAATGACCAGCAGGCCACGGCGCTGATCCAGAGCACAAACCCGCTGGCGCTGGACGACGACAGCGTGGTGATCGTGCGGGTGAACTGACGAATTTCATGGTAGGGCAGCACCTGAGCGTGCTGCCCTACACTTCTACTCCGGGATAACCCCCTTCAGGTATCCCGAAGCGGCCGATTCTCCAGGCCAACGGATTCTGCAGTACATATTTTCTGGCTCTGTACAGGTGAGTCTCGTCTCGAATCACTGTGTCGTAGAACCTCTTTTGCCAGAGATGGAAATAGCCATTCCCTCCCCTCCTGACAACCAGGATCTCATTCGCCAATTTCTGCGTATGGTTCTTGAATGACTTGACAAGATTGCAGAGGTTCGTTTGCCGGTCTGCACGATATCCCTCTAGCCATGGAAGATTCAGAAACACTATGCCGTGGAAATGATCAGGCATAACGGCAAAGTGATCAATCAAGGTATTTGCGTGGTATCTCCCCAGTCCTCGCCAGCATTCAGCGACTTCTCTGCCAACTTCCGTGAGTTCAAGGCAACCGCTTCTTTCCACTGCCAGTACTTTTCTCCTTTGCAGTGTGGCAATGGTGATGACGTAAGCGCCGGGTGTCGAGTAATCGAAGTACTTGAGTCTGGGTGACTTCCTGTTCATAATGTCATTTATTTACCATAAAACAATCATATGTCAAGTCCGGTAACCGGGCAGCACACTCAGGTGCTGCCCTACCGAGAATATCTACGGCGGCGGTTTGCCGCCGTTTTCGTTTTCTGGGATAATCGCGTTTCTATCCAGGCTGCCGGGATAGGTATAAGGAATCCGGCACCGATGTGGAGATGATGATGAGAATTGCAATCCTGACACTGATCATGCTGCTTGCCGCCATCCCGGCGCAGGCCTACACCCCGAACGTCGGCGACCGAGCAAATGACATCAGCGGCCGCGACGTGGTGAACGGGGGCGTGGCCCAGCTGTCCGACTACCTCGGCAAGTGGGTGTTCCTCGATTTCTGGGCCGGCTGGTGCGGGCCCTGCGTCGGTGAGATGCCGAACATGGTGCGTGAAACCAGCCGCGTGAAGGAGCAGTTTGGCAACTTCCAGGTGTTCGGTGTCAGCCTCGATGCCGACAGCACCACCAACCTGCTGCACAAGTACATCAAGGAAAACAACGTCGACTACCCGGTGACCTACGATGGCAACGGCTGGTCCACCGTGCAGAGCGTGGAGTGGGACATCCACTCCATCCCGGCCACCTTCCTGATCAACCCGCAGGGTGTGATCGTCGCCACCAACCTGCGGGGCGAGGCGCTCGGGCCGGCACTCGACTTCTTCGTCGGCTATGAAGGCACCTACGCCCCGATCGGCCTGAGCAGCAGCTCGGCAGCCAACGATGACGGCAGCGTCAGCCTGAACGTGGAGCTGTTCAGCCCGGACCACCAGCCGATGCAGCTTGAGGTGGACTACTACCACGTCAAGTACGAGTACACCGAGACTGAATCCGGCGAGCGCAAGCGCAGCGGCAGCGAGTTCATCGAGCCGGACGAGGAGAATTCAGAGTTCAGCGAGACCGTCACGTTCGGCGACTTCGGTGACAGGAGCATGAGCTTCACCATTCCCGCAGTGGAGGGTGCCGAGCTCGTGGGCTACAGCATCCGCGTGAAGCTGCCCGGCACTGATTCCCTCAACGACGGCGAAGGCCTGTGGGTCAGTGACAGCGGCCGTGTACGCATGGAACTTGATAAGTAATCCAGAAACAGAATCAGAAGCAGAAACAGGAGTAATGCTATGAGGAACAAGATCCTGGCAATCGCGGCACTGGCAGCCATGCTGCTTCCCGCCGCGGCACATGCCCAGTTCGAGGCCAAGGCCGGCAACCGTGCACCGGAGCTGTTCGGCACGGATGCGGTGACCGGCGACTGGGTGGACATGGCCGACTTCAACGGCAAGTGGGTGCTGGCGGAGTTCTGGGCCACCTGGTGAGGACCCTGCATGAGGCAGTTGCCTCAGGTCGTCTCCGGTACCCGCGAACTGATTGACAACGGCAGGCTGGGGATGATCACCGCCAGCTACGACCGTGACAAGCAGGCCCTGCTCAATGTTATCGATGAGCGGGACATCACCTACCCCGTGATCTGGCAGAACCAGGACAGCAATCGTGGCAACACGGAGGACTGGAACATCCGCGGCATCCCGACCACGGTGCTGATCAATCCGCAGGGCACCATCGTGGCTGACCTGCGCGCCGGTGAGGATTTCCAGCAGGTGCTGGAGTACTTCATCGAGCATGGCGAGGATCTCGGAGTGGTTGACATCAGCGGCAATGCCGTGACCCAGGATGACGGTTCCGTGAAGGTTGACCTCGAGATGTACTCCAGCCTGCACCGCGCTCTCGACGTGAAGGTCGAGGCCTACCGCGTGGTCTACAAGTGGGACGAGGAGAATGACCCGAACCACGAAGGCCGCCCGCTGGACCGTGAATACATCGACCTGGCGGAGGAAGGGCATGACTTCTCCTTCACGCAGGACTTCAAGTGGTTCGCTGATGCGGAGCACAGCTTCGTGATTGACAACATCGGAGAGGCTGACGCGGTTTACGTGATGGCCAGTGTGACCTACCCCGGCAGCGAGCACCTCAATGATGGTGAAGGTGTCGGCGTGTCCTTTGGTCGCAATGTGCCGCTGCCCTAGGGCAGAAATTGGAATCCGGATTGCAATGGGGAGTCCTGCGGGGCTCCCCTTTTTTTAGCAATGAGCAATGAAGAGTGAGCAATGAGCGTGAATGGCTGCGAGGTGAGCTCCGCCTGAATTTGACTCATTGCTCCTCACTCATTCTTCATTGCTTCAATGTTAATTTATTTGACTGATTTTCCCTGGAAAGGATAATACCTAACATCAAGCGCTTGATGTGGTGCGCTGCCTGGCAACAGGCATCGCAGGCCGGATGGACTACGACGCCCGGCCGGGGATTCCCAGTCCCGGAGGCACTGCGAAGCTGTGCCATTGGAGCTGCGGCGCAAGCCGCACAACCGAGGCCAAGCTGTAAGCTTGGCTGGAAAGCGATGAGCAATGACGAATGAGCAATGAGCCTGAGAAGAATCGGAGATGACTTCGACCTCCAGGACTCTCATTGCTCACTCTTTACAACTCATTGCTCGACGGAGTGCCGGAATTCCGGCATGGCCATGTGGCCTTCGGGCCACACTCCGGATTTCTTTGGAGGTCTGGCGCAAGCCAGGCTCGGAGGTCGAGCGCAAGCTCGGCGCGGAGGCCTGACGCAAGCCAGGCTCGGAGGCCAGGTGCAAACCTGGCAGGAAAGTAATGAGCAATGATCCTCGGGGGACACATAAGTAAACACTGAAACATGCTGGCTGGACCGGACAGTGAATCGGGTCTGCCAGTGCCGAAGCTGCATTTAGCCCATCCCTGAACAACATTTCCCGCCCCGAAGCAGGCCACTGTCCGCTGCGTCAAACAATGCTGCCGGTACATCCTGACTGGCGTCAGGCCCCCTCGCCTGGCTTGTGCCAGACCTCCATTTCTTCGATATTTCGAAATTTCTGAAGTTTTATGTTTATAAATCCCCATGGCGGGGAATTACAAGTGGTTTCGAAAGGAGCAGGAACTTCTGAGAAGCCCCAACAACAATATTCTCAGAGGTGAATGTCATGAAAGTCAACGGAATCATCGCTCGTATCGCAGCAGTCGCAGTTCTCTCCATCAGCGCCCTCGTCGCATCCTGCGGTGGTGGCTCAGTCGCCAGTGACATGGATGCCCAGCTTGACCAGACCAGCCAGGCCAGCAACATCATTGACGAGATCAGCGTGGCGGACGACATCAACGCCCAGGCTGATATCGACAAGGGCACCAGCGGCTACGACGGCTACTGGGTTGAAAGCGCAGACGCCGCCTATGTGGACGGCCTCGACATCCTCTTCCAGTTCAAGAAGAACGGCATGGGCCAGTACAAGTTCGTGATCAACATCACCAACAACTCTTCCCATTCCCGCATCGTCGACTTCAAGGACTTCAGCCTGAACTACGACTACTTCGTCTACCAGAACGGCGTGAAGAAGTGGCAGGCCAGCCAGGACAGCTTCTGCCTCGTGATCGAGCCGGACTTCTACCTGCCGCCCTACCAGACCAAGTCCTACGAAGTCCCCTGGGATGGCAAGGACCTCTCCAACCACGTGGTGAGCGGACTGGCCACCGTCAAGGGCAAGCTCTACCTCAACAGCGGTACGGTGCTCCTTGAAGGCCCCGCCTACATCTAAGGCAGTGCCAACCCCAACCAAGCTAACCACTTTCCATACACACAGTCCCCGGCCCGGAGCAATCCGGGCCGCTGTGCTTTCTTGCTAACCTGCCGGCCTGCCCTGTGCAAAGATTGTTCTGTGATTGCCATGTTGCAATTCAACTGGGTGGGATGGTCCTTTGTACTTCTGTTTGTCAGCGGCACCGTCGTAATGCTTGCCAGTTACTTCCGGCTGGTCCAAGGAAGCAAAGCTGGCCGCCAACGGCTGATTGACAGCATCGACCTGCCCCGGACGAGGGAGCTGCGGGCCCGTGCCTTCGCCGCGCGCTACGGACATAAGCGCGATATTGATTTCCCCGAAGCGAAGCGCCTGCTGCGGGAGGCATATTCAAGAGGCGACAAACTGGCAGGGATGCAGCTGCAGCGCCTGCTGTACTTTGACCAGGGCATGTCTGCAGCACGCGAGTCAGAGCGTATCTTCCATGACTGCAGGGATGCCCTGTTAGAACTGGTCAAGCTTTCCCATCCTGAAGCGAACTTCCTGTTCTGCAACACCTGCGGCATGCATTCAATGGACGAGATTGCCATGATGTACGAGACAGAATCCCTGTTTGAAGCCTGTGATGCAGGGTTCGTGCCAGCCTGGTTGTTGCGCGGGGATATTGAATCGGACCCTGCAGATGGTTGCGACCCGGATGAGGCGATGCTTTGGTATCGCAAGGCAGCAGACGAGGGTTGGCTGGCCGGACGGACCGGAGTGGCGAAAGTTCTTTGTGATCCGGCGTACAGTGGCTTCGACCCAGCAAAGGGGATTGCCATGCTGCGGGAATGCGCGGCGCGTACTGACAGCCATGCGATGCAGCTGCTGGCCCGGATGCTCCTTGATGATGAACTGGGCCATTACGATCCCGAGGAAGCTCGGCAATGGCTCGCCAGGGCGGTGAAGCTCGGTGAATACTACGCTTGCATCGAACTTGCGATTCTGCACCGGGATGGAACCGGCGGGCCTGTTGACATAGTGGAAGCACGTCGCCTGCTCAGGATTGCAACGCAGTTCAGCTTTGACAGTGAAGCACGCAAGCTGCTGTCGGAACTCGATGAGCCTTCCGGGACAGGCACTTCTGAGTAGCTACTCAGCTGTGCACCAGGCTGGTTTGTTCTGAAGCATCGCAAGTCTCGTATATACTCTGCCCGTGCCGGACTTCATCCCCCGCAATCCAGACTTTGAGCGCAGCGTGCGCGAATCGTGGACCACACAGAGTTTCCTGCGCCTGCTGGGCGCTGAGATCACCGCCGTGGCTCCCGGTGCGGTGGAAACCCGCCTGCCCTGGCGGGCGGACCTCTGCCAGCAACATGGCTACTTCCACGCCGGCGTAATTGCCACGCTGGCTGATGTGACCGGTGGATACAGTGCGTATTCGATGCTGCCGGCCGGCTGGTCGATGCTGTCAACGGAGTTCAAGGTCAACCTGATCAGCCCCGCGATCGGCGAATGCCTGGTCGCGCGCGGACAGCTGCTGAAGGCCGGACGCACCCTGTTCCCAGCCCGGGTGGACGTGTTTGCGCTCAAGGATGGCAACGAGAAGCTGGTGGCTGCGATGCAGATGACCCTGATGGGCCTCGAGGACAGGCCCGAGCTGGAGGCCCGCTGATGCTGGCCCTGGCCGGGATGTACCTGCTGATCCACATGACGACTGTCTACTTCGGCTTCAGCCTGACGAAGATGGACCAGACGCGCTCCCGGCGCTTCTTCCCGCTGGCGGCCACAAGCGGCGTGCTGACCGGTGTGCTGCACTACCTGATTGACAACCACGTTGACTTCCCGGACAGCATCCTTGAAGCGCTTGTGATCGGCGTCGGCAGTGGACTGCTGGTGTTGCTGCTGGCGGTGTTCTTGCTCCCACGCGTGCTGAACAAGGCCGTGATGGTGGCGGCGGTGGTCTGCTTTGGCGACCTCGTATTCTCCATGCTGCTGCTGCGCTGAGCCGCAGCGGTTAAGATGGGCAGATGCCCCAGCAGCACAATGCCTTCCCGGATGAACGGATCGAACGGATCCGCACACTGCTGCATGAGCATGCGGACCCACAGCATGCCCTCTTCCACCGCGAGTACCACAAGTCGCAATTGATGTTCCACGGACTGCGGGCACCAGTGCTGAAGCAGCTCTACCGCAGCGTCTTCCCCTCCCGCAGCAGGCTGGATGAGGATGGACTGTCCGGCATTGTCAATCAGCTCTGGCACTCCGGTTGCTGGGAGGAGACGATGCTGGCAATCATGCTGCTGGAACGGCACCAGCGCCAGCTTCCGCTCGATTACATTGCCAGCATCCTGACAATGACGCGCGAGTGCGAGGGCTGGGCCCAGCTTGACGGCCTGGCATGCGGTGTGTTGTCGCAGATGGCCCTGCGTTTCGATGCGGCTGAGGAACTCCGCCGGCAGTTTTACGGTGATGTCGCAGCCTGGGCAGAGGACAGCTGCATGTGGACCCGGCGGGCCAGCATCCTCGTGCATATCCATCCGGCCCGGCAGGCCAGGCTTGCGGAGGATTATTGCTGGGATACATGGGCATCACGCCTGCACGAAAAGGAATTCTTCATCCGCAAGGCCATCGGCTGGGTGCTGCGTGAAGCATCGAAGCAGTATCCGCAACAGGTGCACGATTTCCTGCTCCGTGTCGGCGACCGGGCCAGCGGCCTGACAAGGCGTGAGGGTGCACGCAACCTGCCTTCGCAGCTCAGGATTGGAATACTTGGCAAGTAAGCCGATTGTTCCAATCCGGCTACTCGCCAATCACCAGCGCGCCGTATAGAATCAGCGCTCAAGTTTGCAACGGAGAGCGCAATGACTGAATACGTGATGAAGGCCCCGTTTGAAGTGAGTGCCGACGAGCTGTGGGGCACGGTTGGCAACTGGCATGAGGTTAACCGCTTCCTGCCAATGATCATTTCCTGCACGACCACAGGGGGCGATCCCGGCGCGAAGCGCAGCATTAAGATTGAGGGCGACCAGTGGGTGGAGGAGGAGCTGCTGCGCTACGAACCGGAAATCCGCAGTTACACCTATGCAATCACCAGCAGCAGCTTCCCGTTCAAGGACTATGTCGGCACGATGAAGATCAACGAGGACCCCGAGGGTGGATGTGAGTTCGAGTGGTCCTGCCGCTTCAAGCCTGACGGTGCCAGCGAGGACGATGTGCTAGGCATCATGGAGTTCTTCTACGGCACCGGGATGGAAACGCTTGCGAAGCTGCACTCTGGCAAGGCGGCAGGCAATGGCCCGCAATAGCGAACGGTGCGCCTGGTGCGGCAGTGACCCGCTTTATGTTGCCTACCATGACAAGGAATGGGGCGTGCCCCTGCATGATGACAACGCCCTGTTCGAGTTCCTGGTGCTGGAGGGTTTCCAGGCCGGGCTGAGCTGGATCACGATCCTGCGCAAGCGCGACAACTTCCGCCGGGCCTTTGACAATTTCGACCCGCTGAAGGTGGTGCGCTACAGCGAGAAGCGCTTCGAGAAGCTGATGCAGGACAGCGGCATAATCCGCAACCGGATGAAGATCGAGGCTTCAGTTGCCAATGCCCGTGCCTTCCTCAAGGTGCAGGAGGAGTTCGGCAGCTTCGACGCCTACAACTGGGGCTTCGTGGACGGGCGCCCGCTCGTCAACCAGTGGCAGGAGATGGGGGAGATCCCGGCCCAGACAGAGCTTGCCGTGAAGTTCTCAAAGGACCTCAAGGCCCGGGACTTCAAGTTCGTCGGTCCGACCATCGTATATGCGCACATGCAGGCCACCGGGATGGTCAACGACCACGTGACGGGCTGCTTCAGGCATGCCCAGCTGCGCAAACTGAAATGAAGTACATGGTTAAATCCCGGTAGCTTTTCATTTCCCTGTAACTCCGATTTGACGGTCCCGTCCCCTGTTTCTGTGCTCCGGCTGGCACTTCACAGGGCGCACGGGAATGCTCCCTGTGATCAATTCAGTGCATTTCGCAGATGGCTGTTTACTCATTCGCCAGCGGGGGTAATACAAGCGGTTTCGGCAATGAAACCCCAATTCATCGAATCGGGAAACTGGAAATGTACACAACTGAGATCAGGGCGCACCGCCAGGAAGAGACCAACCTCCGCGACCAGTTCGAGGCTCGCTGGGATTTCGAGGTGATCCTGTCTGAACTGCGCCGCAACCCCGTACTGGAAGTGATCGGTAGCAATGAGAAGGTCTATGCTATAGAATACTTCGCAACCGCCTAGGGCGAAACCCGGCGGTTACTTTTGTGAACTTACTTTTGTTACTTTGCTTTCTGGAGAAGAACCGATGACTATCATTTCGCGTAATGACAACAATGGCATCCGCAGCATCCTCGATTCCGTGCCCGTTCGTGAGCTCACCGCTGTGACCAATGACGAGCGCGAGGACGAGCCCACCCAGTAGTCGGGGTAACAGCCTGCCGCAACCGGTGCTAATCTAGCAGTGGAGGTAGGCAATGAAAACGATAAAGCTGATGGTCGCCGTGATGGTTCTCCTGTGGACCGCCCCGGCGCTGGCATTTGAAGCGGATGCGGGAAACCGTGCCCTGCCGCTCTACGGCATCGACCGTGTCAGCGGAGACTGGGTTGACCTGGCCGATTACCGCGGCAAGTGGGTGCTGCTGGAGAACTGGGCCACCTGGTGAGGACCCTGCATGGGGCAGTTGCCCTATCTGCTGGACGAGACCAGTGAACTGCGCAAGCGCAGTGACTTCGCCGTGTTCACCGTGGCATTCGACAACCCGGACCGCGAGCAGGAAGTCGACAAGGTGATCCGCGAGAAGAAGATCCCGCATGTGGTGGTCTGGGACCACCGCGAGGCGACGGACCTTTCCAACAAGGCCGACTGGAACATCAAGGGCTTCCCGACCACCGTGCTCGTCAACCCCGATGGCATCATCCAGGGCAGCATGGACGTGGACGAGAACCTTGAGGAGAACCTGCTCTACTTCCTCGAGCAGGACAGTGTCCCTGCCCCGATCGGACTGAGCTTCAGCAAGCCGACTGATGACGAGGGAAATGTCATGCTGTCGGACGATGGCTCGGTCAGGCTGACGATTGATGTGTACAGCCCGACGCATGAGGATCTCGAAGTGATGGTCGACGTGATGGGCACGAAGATCAGCTATGATGACGAGAAGGATCCCGAGCACAAGGAACCGAACTACGAGCCCGTCAACTACCGTGACGAGGGCCGTGCCCCGGACTTCACCGCCAGCTTCAGCCAGTACGGCAGTTTCACCAAGGACGTGATGCTGACGCCGGAGGAAGGCATGGGCTACCTGTTCGTGGTGGTCAGCGTGAAGATCCCCGGCACCGAGGCGCTCAACGGTGGAGAGGGACTGACGACGTCCAGCTTTGACTTCATCAGCTTCCCGAAGGAAGATGCTGAGTAAGAAGGCCCGACTGATAAATGATTGATCCACAGTGGAGCCCGGCTGGGCTCCCCTGTTTGTTTCGTGGTGCGCTTCCGATATACTTCCCACAGACCTGAGAGGGAGTACACATGACCCGTACCATTCTGGCAACATGCCTGCTGGCCATCCTGCTGGCAGGCAGCCCCGCGCTGGCATTTGAACCGCTAAGCGGCACACGCGCCTACCCGATCAGTGGCACCGACATCGTCAGCGGCCAGCATGTGGACCTCGACCAGTACCTCGGCAAGTGGGTGCTGCTCGAGTTCTGGGCCACCTGGTGAGGACCCTGCGTCGGGCAGTTGCCCGAAGTGCAGGCATTGCATGAGCAGTTCGCGGGTCGCGATGACTTTGCGCTCTTGTCAGTGAGTGGCGACTACCCCGACAGCATGGACGAACTGCGTCCGATGATTGAGGAATACGGCATCACCTACCCCGTGCTGCATGGCCTGGATGGCGATGAGCCTGACCTGCACGACTGGGATATTCTCGGATTTCCATCGGCCTTCCTGATCAATCCACAGGGCGTGGTCCTGCTGGAGACGCATATCGGTGAGTACACAGCGGGCTGGCTGGAAACACTGCTCAACCTCGAGCAGGAGATTCCCGTGACCCAGCTTTCCGTGGACAATGAGCTGCTGGACAATGGCGGGCTGCGCTTCACTGTGCGTTCCGACAGGCAGCTGGATGTGCATGTCAATGTCGGCAAGATCCTCGAGGAGTACTGGGAAGATGTTGACGGAGAATGGCAGGAAGTGGAGAATCCTCCTGCCGACGCAGAGCCCAACATGAGTGCCTACCATTCACTTGACGACTGGGAGAACAGGATTGTCAGCCTTGAGCCGCTGGATGGATCATTCGTCTACAGCTTTGAGATTGAGCCAGTTACGGACGACAACCTGTGGTTGATCCAGTGCAGTGTTTCAGCGCAGATCCCCGGAACCGAGGAGCTTGAAGCAATGCTTCCGATGCTGATGGCGGGAAGCGAATGGTTCAAGCCGGAATCGGATTCTTAGGATATAATTTGCCTCCACGTCGGGCGGTAGCGCAGTCCGGTTAGCGCACTAGTCTGGGGGACTAGGGGTCGCGAGTTCGAATCTCGCCCGCCCGATATTCCTTTTCCTTATCGCGTTCTCAGTAGCGCGTACCCGCCGTCTGCTCCGGCAGGCCGGCCGTGATCCCCGCCAGCTGCTCAGCACTGAAGCTGATGCCCGCAGCCGCGATGTTCTCCTGCAGGCGGCTGAGCTTGCGTGTGCCGGGGATGACCGCCAGGTTCGGCGCCTGGTTGAGCACCCAGGCCAATGCGACCTGCGCCGTGCTCACGTTTTTCTCGGCAGCCACTGAATCGATCACCTCTAGGAAGCGGCGGTTCTGCTCGAATGCCTCATCGGCAAAGCGCGGGTTCCGACGGCGGAAGTCCGTCTCATCAAGTGAGTCCTTGTCCTTGATCGCGCCCGTGAGGAAACCGCGGCCGAGCGGGCTGTAGGCCACAAATGTGGTGCCCAGCGCTGCGGCGGTGCCAAGCATGCCGTCCAGCGGCTCACGACTCCACATCGACAGCTCGTTCTGCACGGCCGTGATCGGATGGATCTCATTGGCCTCGCGCAGTTCCTCGGGGCTGACTTCGGAGATGCCGATCCAGCGCACCTTGCCCTGCTCCACCAGCTCCTTCATGGCGCCGATGCTTTCACTGTAGGGCACCTCGCGGTCGCGGCGGTGCATGTAGTAGAGGTCGAGGTTGTCACGGCCCAGCCGCCTGAGGCTGGCTTCACAGGCCTGATGGATGTACTCAGGCCGGTTGTTGATGCCGGTGAAGGCTCCATCAGCGCCACGTTCCACCGCGAACTTGGTGGCGAGCACCAGCTGGTTCCAGCGGCCGGCGAAGGCGCGGCCGATCAGTTCCTCATTGTGTCCACTGCCGTACATGTCAGCGGTGTCGAAGAAGTTCACGCCGAGGTCCAGCGCTCCGTGCAGCACCTTGATTGATTCAGCTTCATCACTTGGTCCGTAGAATTCGGACATGCCCATGCAGCCCAGTCCGACGCGGCTGATTTCAGCATCTGTGTTTCCGAGCCTGATCCGCTTCGGGATCATCTTCCCTGCAGTGTTTGCATCCATGGCTTCCCATCTCCCTGAATTACTGCTATTGGTACCCTGCCATTGCCTCTTTCCACTTTGAATCGCAAAAAGACGGCAAGACTGGACGAATCATGTAACGTAGGAATGCCCGGCGCGTCCCTAGTTGTAGCCTGAAGAGATTTTCATGCAGGACCCGGCTGAAACCTGCATCCCTGGGTTAATCTAATCGGCTCTTAAACCTCAGGTTGCGCGCGCTGCGGCATCATCACAGGTAGAGCTATGAGCATGAAAACTGAACAGACGGCACCTTCCGCGGAAATCCTGGCGGCCTTTGGCCTGCCCAGCGTCACGCCCCGCCTGCTGGCGGACGGCCGTGGGCGCAGCTGGTCAGTGACCAGCGCGATCCTGCGTCCGGTTGACGACGTAGACGAGGCCCGCTTCGCCGCCGAACTCTATGGCGTACTGGACGGCGATGGCTTCCGCATCCCACGTCCGATGCGTGCTGGCGATGGCAGCTTCGTGGTGGATGGCTGGAGTGCCTGGCACTACCTGCCGGGCCGCCATGACTGCCAGGGTGACTGGCAGGGCATGCTGGATGCCAGCGTGGCCTTCCACAAGGCCCTGGCTGGCACCGACCCGCCGGGCTTCCTGGCAACGCCGCGCCACCACTGGGCCCAGGCGGACCGCATCGCCTGGCAGGAGGAACGCTGCGGTGAGCGCTGGAACCTGCGCGACGCGATCGAGCGCCAGCTTGAGCTGTGCGATCCAGCGGACAGGCGCCTGCCGAAGCAGCTGGTGCATGGCGACATCGCCGGCAACCTGCTGTTTGAGGAAGGCCTGGCACCGGGAGTGATTGACTTCTCCCCCTTCTGGCGACCGGTGGCCTATGCGCATGCCGTGCTGGCTGTGGACGCAATCTCCTGGATGGGGGCTGATGCGAATATTCTCAGGATGGTTCGCGCTGAGGGCGTGACGGATTCGCTGCTGCGCCGTGCAGTGGTGTTCCGCCTGGCTGCGGTCAGCGCTTCACCCGAACATGGCGCCACCGACCAGCAGGCGGAGCTGGCCGCCTGCAGCAAGGTGCTGTCCCTGATCGAACGCCCGCATCCGCTCGGCTGATTTTCAGCATGCTTAGAACAGCAGGGTATATCCTCAGGTAGTACTGAGCTATTCAAGCAATGTGGAGGAAGTCATGCCGGTAAGACATGCAACAGCGGAGTGGAAGGGTGATCTCAAGGGTGGCACGGGCCATGTGTCCGTGGAGAGCGGAGCCTTCTCCACCGCATACAACTTCGTATCCCGATTCGAGACCGGGGACCAGACGAACCCCGAAGAGCTGATCGGCGCGGCGCATGCCGGCTGCTACAGCATGGCCCTGAGCGCCGACCTGAGCGGAGCCGGCTACACCGTGAACTCCGTCAAGACCCGTGCCAACGTGCACCTGAACTTCGTGGACGGCAAGCCGACGGTGGACCTGATCGAGCTGCACTGCGAAGCCGACATTGAAGGCATCGATGCCGACAAGTTCGCGGAGATGGCGGAAGCCACCAAGGGCGGCTGCCCGATCAGCCGTGCACTGGCCAGTGTGCCGATGAAGCTTGAAGCCAGGCTGGGCAGCAGCGCAGGCTAGGGCCAAGGCCGTATAATCAAGCTCCCAATTCTGAGGAGCTGCAATTGTCAAGCCAGGAACACCGTACCGCCTCGACGCGCGGGTCATTTCGCGAAGTGCCCTACATGGGCGTCATCTGGGTCGTGCACGAGGCGGTGCAGCGTGGCTTCTACAATGGCCATCCCGACTGGTGCAATCTCGGCCAGGGGCAGCCGGAGGTTGGTGAGATGGCCGGTGCTCCGCCGCGCCTGATGCAGGTCGCACTTGATCCGACTGACCATGCCTACGGGCCGC
This sequence comes from Planctomycetales bacterium, assembly GCA_022646745.1. Lineage (GTDB taxonomy): Bacteria > 4484-113 > 4484-113 > 4484-113 > JAFGCY01 > JAHEFU01. The sequence goes on from CP060262.1 coordinate 3,885,934, forward strand.
TCGGTGGCACGGATGAACTGCGCGAAGTGATTGCCGCGCACTACAACCGGCTGTACCGCCAGGGCAAGTCCAGCCAGTACACGAAGGACAATGTCAGCGTTGCCAGCGGTGGCCGGCTGGCGCTCACGCGCGTGGTGGCGGCACTGGCGGACGGTCCGCTGGCCTACCAGGTGCCGGACTACACCGCCTATGAGGACCTGATTGGCTACCATGCGCACCGCCTTGAGCCCGTGCTGCTGGAGGGCCGCGAGGAGAACGGCTTCCAGGTGCCGGCGGCTGAGCTGGAAGAGGCCGTGCGGGAGCGCGGCGCGCGGGCCTTCATCTACAGCAACCCCTGCAACCCGACTGGCAACGTCGTCAGTGGCGACGAGCTGGCGCGCTACTGCGCGATCGGGCGTGACAACGGCTGCACGATGCTGCATGACGAGTTCTACTCGCACTTCATCTACGGCGCTGACGGTGGCCCTGGGGACGGTCCGGTCTCGGCGGCGGCACATGTTGACGATGTGGAGCGCGACCCGCAGATCATCATTGACGGACTGACCAAGAGCTTCCGCTACCCCGGCTGGCGCTGCGGCTGGGCCATCGGCCCCAGCGAGATGATCGAGGCCATCAACCGCAGTTCGTCTGCAATCGACGGTGGGCCGAGCCGGATCGTGCAGCGCGCAGCCCTAGAAGTGCTGCAGCCTAAGCGGGCTGACCAGGAGACCACCGCGCTGCGCGAGGTATTCGCCCGCAAGCGAGGCATCATGCTGAGGATGCTCGGCGAGATGGGCATCACGACGGCGCGCGACCCGCAGAGCACCTTCTACGTCTGGGCCAGCATTGCCAAGCTGCCGGATGGCTTCAATGATGCCGACGAGTTCTTCTTCAAGGCAATTGAGCGCAGGGTGATGACGGTGCCGGGCCGCTTCTTCAACGTGGACCCGCGCCACGAGCGTGGCAACGAGCATCCCTACCGGCAGTGGGTGCGCTTCAGCTTCGGCCCGCCGGAGGACAACATGGTGATGGGCCTGACCCGCCTGCAGGAGATGCTGCGCGAGGGGTGAGCGGAGGGGAAGCGGAGTGTAGCTCTATGAGCTGCAGGGACTTGTCGGTCTTAAAACCGACATTCCGGAAAATGGCAAGCGTGAAAATCTTCTCTGTCTCTCAGAATCTCAGTGGCAAATGCACGGATCTGTTGCCACTGAGCCACGGAGTCACTGAGAATACAAAAGAGTCAATCCATAATGAAGCTGTAGCGGTGCGCCCCTGGCGTAATTGAGAGTGGATGTTGTGAAGTGAGCATGGCACTTGTGAAGTAGGGCGGCGGTAATACCGCCGCCTGGGATGGGGTTTTACCCCATCCCTACGTCATGTGTTTGGCAAGATGGACAGGCTGCATCCTGCTTCGCGGGATGCAGCACCCCTGGTCAGTCCTGCCTCCGGCGGGACTGACCTCCGCTTCCAATTGTCAGCTTTACAGCTGACCTCCGTCACTCATCCAAACTCCGCACTCCAACCGCCAAACTCATTGTCAGCTTTACAGCTGACCTCCGCGCCAGGCTTGCGCCAGATCTCCTAGTCGTCCATGATGCGGGCCAGCTGTTCTTTTTCACTCAGTGGCATCACGGGCTCAGGCTGGCTGTCGCGGATGGCAACGAGGCGTGTGAGCAGGCCATCGATCCCCTCCCCCGTTGCAGCACTGATGAACAGCGCATCGGGGTAGCTGCTGCGCAGCAGCTCCAGTTCCTCCGGGTCGGCGAGGTCCAGCTTGTTGAACACCAGAAGTTCCGGCATGTTCTCAAGCCCGATCTGCCGAACGATCTGGCGCACCGCTTCGATCTGGTCCAGCACGCGCAGGTGTGAGGCATCGGCCAGGTGCAGGAGCAGGTGGCTGCCCGCCATTTCATCCAGCGTGGCGCGGAATGCGGTAACCAGCTCCTCCGGCAGGTCGGCAATGAAGCCGACGGTGTCCGTCAGCAGCATGCGGCTGCCATCCGGCATGTACAGGGCACGCGCCGTCGGGTCCAGCGTGGCGAAGTACTTGTCCTCGCTCAGCACCCCGCCGCGGGTCAGGCGGTTGAGCAGGGTGCTCTTGCCGACGTTCGTGTAGCCAACGATGCTGGCGGTGAACACGCCGGAGCGCACACGCTGCTGGCGGCGCAGTTCACGCTGGCCGCGCAGCTTGTCGAGGCGCTTCTCGATCTGCACGATGCGCTTGCGGTGCTGGTCCTTGACGCGGCGGGTCAGCTGTTCACCGGGGCCGATCGTTGAGGTGCCACCGGCGCTGCCACCACCGATGCTGTCAAGCTTCTCGTAGCTGCGCATCACGCGCGGCAGCTCATACTTGAGCTGCGCCAGCTCGACCTGCAGCTTGCCGTCGGCGGTGACGGCGTTGTCCTCGAAGATCGCGAAGATCATGTCGTAGCGGTTGAGCACGACGAGCTTGCTGTCAACTTCCCAGTTGCGCTGGTGCACGGCTGAGATCGGCGCGGAAATGGCAATCAGGTCCACCTCACTCGCCTTGGCGCGCTCCACCACCTGCTCCATCTGGCCGCTGCCGAGGTAGTAGCGGCTCTGGCGCTCCTTCAGGTTGATCTCCATCATGTCGGCGATCTCAAGCCCGGAGGCATTTGCCAGTTCGGTGAAGTCGCCGGTCTCGCTCTCGGCCAGCAGCTCACGGTCATAGCGGCGCGCCAGCTCGTCAACGAGGCCTGAATTGTCAACCCTCCCGGGTTCGGCGGGGAATCGCGGCTGCCGTTCATGGACGACAACGAGCAGGGCCTTCAGTCCGCCCAGCTTTGCCTTGCGTGGATCACTCAAATGCTCATCACACTCCAGTCAGGTTGGACAGCACTTCGCCACTGGTGAGGTCCACCAGCACGAGGTCGCTGCCTGCACTGCCCTTCTCCATTGTAACAAGGCAGCGGTTGTTGGCGCTGACGGGGTCGACCACCGGCTCGCTGAGAGCGGTGTCGAGGAAGGTCAGCTGGTTCTGCAGGTCACCGGCGGCATCGCCGATCCAGAGGTTGTCAGTGCCATCGAAGTCGCTGATGAACACGAAGAAGGAGGCATCCGGCCCCCAGGCCGGGCTGTGCTCATCGCTGAGCAGCTGCTGCGTGAGGTTGATGTTGATCGCTTCACCGCTGATCACGCTGACGGTCTTGCGCCAGATGTCGCCATTGCCGCTGCGGCCGCTCTGGAACAGCAGCTGGCCGTCAATCAGCGGATGGTAGACCGGCTGGTACTGCCCGTTGCCGAATGACTGGTCGAGTTCAGTTTCCAGCAGGTTGTCAGCGCTCACGCTCCAGATGCCGGTCACGCTCTGGCGGGTGCTGACGAAGACGATGTCATTGCTCGGCGTGCGCGAGAAGTATGGTTCGGTGTTGTCGTAGCCGGAGCTGGTGAGCTGCACCGGGCTGAGCTGGTCGTCCGCGGTGGACACCAGCATCACCTGCCAGAAGCCGTCGTCATCCCGCTGCTGCCAGGCCAGCAGGCTGCCATCGTAATTGAGCGTCGGGTGGCGTTCATCACCGGCGAATGCGGTCAGCTGGGTCAGCTCGCTGCCATCCGGGCGGATGCTGTAGATGTCATAGCTGCCGCCGAGGTTGCTGGCAAACACGATCGTGTCCGTTGTCAGGTTCCAGTCCGCCTCGCGGTTGCGTGCATTGAGCGCCTGGTCACCGGTGCGGAAGTCGATCTCGGAAAAGGTGTCATTCTCGTTGCCGGCCTTGTCGCGCACGCCGGTAATGCGCACGCGGTAGTCAGTGTTGGGTTGCCAGCCGCCGACCGGGGAAACCAGCACGCTGCTGCCGCTGACACGCGTCGTGACACTGGTGTCAGGGCTGATGACGACATCGATTGCGGAAGCCTGGCTGTCCAGCGGCTCATTGAAGTCGAAGCTGACTGACACATTGGGTGGATGCCCGCTGCTGCCGTCCGCCGGCCGGCTGCCGACGAGGCGCGGGGCGTAGCTGTCTGCGCTGTCCGTGGTGAAGCGCAGGCGCAGCGGCTGGTCCATCACGTTGGCGGCATTGCGGATCTCGCCACTGTATTCAATAAGCATGTTCTGGGAGACGGGCAGCTGCTCATCCGGCAGGATCGTCAGCGTGGTGCCGCTCAGGTTCAGTTCGAGGTCGCCAACCGGCGGAGTGAATGTGAAGTCCGCTGCGGAAATGCTGGAAGCAAGCGGCGTCTCGCTGAATTCAAAGGTCAGCAGGCCATCCAGTGGGACACCACTGCTGTTCAGCCCCGGGTCAGCGCTGACAACGCGCAGGCCATCCTTCGCCGGCAGGCTGAAGCTGAAGTCCACGCTGCTGGCGGACAGGTTCACGCGCCGGCTGTCATAGTTGCCTGACTGGTCCTCGAAGCTGACGGTGTAGCCGCCGGCCGGCAGGTTGCCATAGCTGAAGCGGCCGGAGGCGTCGGTAGTTGTCGGGTTGAGGCTGAGCAGCACCTGCACCCCGGTAAGCGGGCTGCCAGAGCCGTCAGTCACGACTCCGCTGAGGGTGAAGCGGTCTGTCGGTGTCGGACCGGGGTTGCCCCCGCCTCCTCCACCACCACAGGATGACAATGCAAGGATGAGGCCCGCCGAGAGGATGATCTGGTTACGCAGCTTCACTGGCGCACCTCCAGTACGTAGACAAGCTGGCTGTCACGCAGCCAGACGATGAAGCGGCCGTTGCTGTAGCGGCAGGCCAGCCGGTGCTCACCCTCGGGCAGCTTGAGGTCCACCCGGCGGGCAAGGTAGTCCGTCCCGTTCGGTTCAAGGAAGTACAGCTCGCCGCCATTGCCGTAGGTGGCCAGCATCACATTGCCGGACTCATCCACGGCGAAGTCCTGCACGCCGGGCACGCTGTCAACCTCGGCCGGGCGGTTGAGGATCAGGCGGTGGAAGTCTGTCTCCTGGCCGCGGCGGTAAAGCACCGCACCCTGGTGGTAATCCAGCACGAACATCGAGCCGTCTGCCAGGTTGGCGGTGCGTGCATAGACGGCATCCGGCCAGGGCAGCAGCTTCTGCAGGTAGACCTGGTCCTTCATGTTGCCTTCCTTGTCGAAGGCGGTGATCGTGCCGCGGTCCGGCAGCAGCACCCACAGCAGGCCGTCCTTGCCGACATCGATATCGCCGACGCGGCTCAGCGCAAGCACCGTTCCGTCGGCATATTCATAGGCGAGGTTGATGCTGCGCGTGAAGTTGCCGTCGGGGGCGATCTGGAACACGCGGTGCGCGGCCTCATCGAACACCCAGATGCTCAGGTCCGGGCCCTCCGTGCAGGCCGTCGGCTGGAACTGCAGCTCGGCCCCACCCTCACGGATGATGTGCTGCATCAGCCGGCCTTCCAGCGAGTAGTCGGCGATGCGGCCTTCCGCCGGGTACAGCAGGGCGATGTGGTCCGTGCCGAGGATCGCGGCATCCGCGATGGAGCCGGCCTCGGGCACGAAGCGGGCGATGATGCGCGCTTCCGCGGCCCGTGCGCTGTCGCACAGGAGCATCACTGCGAAGGTTATAAGGAGCAGAAGGCGCATGCTCATCCTAGATTAACTGACGGAACTGCTCATCACTGCGATGGAGTAATTCGCGCAGTTCCTTCAATTTGTCCTCGAGGTGCGTGCGTACATGCTCGCGCTCGTTCCACAGGTCCGCGAAGGTGCTGAAGGTGTCCTCGCGGTGCTGGGTGGCGGGGAAGCACCAGGGGAAGCCCAGTTCAGTGCCGATCTGGCTGATCTTGGGGTCGATCGCGATGCCGAGGCAGGGGACCAGCGCACCGGCGGCGGCGATCAGGCCGTGCAGGCGGCTGGTGATCACCAGCTGGGCATGGCGCGTGAGCTGCCAGTAGTCCGGTTGCGGCTGGTCCACTCCCGGGGCCAGCTGCGCATCGCCTACGCATTCAGCCACGATCTCCTGCGCGAAGCCGAGGTCCTCCGGGGCATAGGGCAGCACGAGGCAGTCCATCCCGGTCTGTTCACGCACATGCCGGATCAGGGTGGCCGCCGCCTGGGCTTCGCTTACGAGGTCATCCGGGGCCGGCAGGTCACCGCTGCGGCGCGGGATGTAGGCGAAGTAGCGGGCCGGCAGCTGCGAGCCGTCGAAACCGCTCAGCGGCGGCTGGTCATACAGCAGGATCGGGTCACAGGACTGCACAAGCCGGCAGTTGCCGGAGTCGACGCGGTGCTTCTGGGCCCACTGCATGCTCTGTTCATCGCGCAGGCTGAGCATGTCCGTATTGCGTAGCACGATCGGCGTGAGTGTGCTGCCCAGCCAGGAGCTGATCGGGCCGATGCCCTGGTTGAGCAGCAGTACGCGGCAGGTGGACTGGGTGAAGCGACGGATGAACCAGAGGTAATAGAGCAGGCTCTTCACGCTGGAGCTGTCCTGCAGGATGCTGCCGCCGGGCAGCACCAGCACCTGGTAGTCGCGCGGGTCGAGGCGCAGGGCCTGCTTCTGGGGGACCAGCTGGCTGACACTGTCCAGCAGCTGGCGTGACGAAGGAATGCCCGGCAGCAGCTTGTCGCCGCGCACCACTACGTCGATGTCGAAGTTCTGGTCGCGGAAGAAGCGGCCGTGGCGGATCAGCCAGTCGGCCAATAGCGCCTCATCGCCGAAGTTTCCCGCACCGAAATAGCCGAGCAGCAGAATCCTTGCCACGTCTGGATTGTAGCTCAGGCCGGCGGCTGGGCTACAATCAGCCGATGAAGGGATTGATAGTGGCAGCGCTCGTGGCCTGCCTCGTACTGGCGGGTTGCCCCGGCAGGGACGGCGACAACACGGGCAAGGCGCCCTCCGGCAAGTACGGGGAATACAGCCTGAAGCTGAGGGATGCGACTGCCTTCGAAGCGGAACTGAAGCGCCTGCAGGAGCATTTCGCGGGTGATGGCAGCGCCAGCGCGGTGACGAGCGGCAGCGCGCAGCTCAACTACAAGCTCGGACAGCGCGTGCGCGAGGATGGCATCGCGGTTGTGATGCGTGACAACACGACGGATGAGGAGCTGGTGCTGTGGGTCTGGCGCGACAGCACGGGCCAGCAGGCGGCACCGCAGCTTGTCAACCAGCAGGAGCTGGGCGGCGGCGGGATGAGCCTGCAGTACCAGCTGGACGAGGGTGTGTTCCTCGCGCTCAGCCTGCGCTGGGTACAGGACCGCTACCTTGAGGTGAAGCGCAACTACGAGGCCGGCGGGCTGGATGCGGAGTTGCCAATGGGCAGCGATTACACCGCATGGACACTGGAGCTGCCGCCCCTGCCCTACCGACTGGCCGCCGGGGCCAGCGGGCCATTCGGCGTGCTGGAGGAAGCGCAGGCCGATGGGGCCTGGCACAGTGCGAACTATCCCGGGGAGCTGATGCTGCCAGCGCTGGCGGCCTACGACCAGAGCCGCGGCGTGCTGCTGGCGATCTCGGATGAGCATCCGCGACGGATGGACCGGGAGTACCACTGCGGCTGGCGGCTGGCCAACGGGATGGATGGCAATGATGGCAACCGGCAACTCAGCATCGACTACACGGTCTTCAACACCACGGTGGACGGCTTCACTGAGCCGCTGCTGATCAGCGGCCTGCCGCAGCGTGACAGCGTGGTGCTGGAGCCGTTCAGCTTGCAGCCGACGACGATGGAGGACAGTTTCGTGGCAGGCACGACCCAGCAGGTGGCTGACCGCATGAGCGACTTCGTGGCGGCCTTCCACGCACGCTACAGCCCGCGGCTCGTGACGGAGCAGCATACGATGCTGGATGCGCCGGGGATCAGCCCGGATACAAGCGGGGCGGAACTGGCAGCACTGCATGAGGTGCTGGAACTGAAGACCGGGCTGTGGGACACGGCGGGGATCATCACGGACACACGAACCGGGGCATCCTTCCCGGACGGACTGGCAATAGCCGGCCTGCCTGAGGATGCGGCGGTGAAGTGTGACGAATTCGGCATCACACAGTGGCAACGGGTCTCGCCCTTCAGCCTGCCGGCGGACAGCCCGGAACTGAAGAGCGACAGGGAACTGGCACTGCTGGACAAGCCTGGCAATGGCCCGGGCCGGGTGCCACTGAGGATCAGGCGGCCGCAGACCGCTGACAGCCTGCTCAGTGCGTTCGACGGCGTAACTGGCAAGGCGCTGCTGCTGGACCTGGACACGCTCGTGACGGGAGGCCAGGACCCCCGCAGCCAGCCGCTGGCCGGCAGCCAGCAGGCGGCGGCGGCGATGCTGGCAATGAAGATCTGTGAGGACAACTCAGCGAAGGAACAGCCGCTCAGGCTGGCGATTGAGGGACTTCCGAGCCTCGGCATGCCGCCCTGTGCGGACATCTACCTGCTGCCCCATGCGGCGGACGGGCCGCTGCTGCGCGACCGGATACTGGGCATGCTCACGCTGCGCATCTTCGGCGTGCCGGCCTGGCCGGGGCACGGGATTGACAACAGCGCCGGGCTTGCGGCAGCCGTGACGGAGAACAGTGCCGGGCTGGTGGTGGACTATGAGCTGGCGCGTGGCAGCGCCGACAGGCTGCTGCAGGCCAACCTCGAGCTGTTCCGTGAGGCCGGCAAGCTGGATGACTACGTGATGATGCACTGCGAGCCACGCTACGGCAGCTACACCCTGACCGGCGAGGCGCCGGCCAGCCCGGATGCCCTGCTGCTCGGCCTGCCGGCCAAGTGGAGCGGGCGCAGCCTGGTGCGGGTCTGCATCTTCGGTACCGGTGTTGATGCGCTGGTGGACCGCGAAATGATGATGCTCAACCTGCAGCTTGGCAACGGAGGCAGCGTGCTGCAGCCGATGCCATTTGGCAACTATGAGATCCAGAATGAGCAGCCGGAGGCGATCCCGGCCGGGGATGCGTTGCTGCTGATGCGCAACCTGGCGACGCCGGAGACCCAGGGACGCAGCTAGCGGCCCCTGCGCTCCCTTCGTTTGAGCTTCTTCGCCACTTCCGCAGCGATGTCACCGGGCGAGTCATGCAGCCAGCCCGCAAACGGGTTGAGCATGTCCGGCGTGGCCGGGATGCTGCGGCTGCGCGGACTGCCCCAGCCCTCGAACAGGCGCGGCAGCTTCGGCGGCAGGTGCACCTCAGGCTGCGGCTCCACTGCTTCAGCCGGGGCGCTGCCAACGGCGTCCTGCACCGGGTCAGCGTGGGCCGGTTCCCCATGCTCTTCGGCAACAGCTGGATTAGTTTCCGGGCCGTCATCCAGCCAGCCCTCGAGCGGATTGACTGGTACACTGCGTGGCGGCAGCGGCTCATCCAGCCAGCCGTCCAGCGGGTTGCGCGGTGTGCTGCGCGCGTTGCCACTGCGCGGGATGTACGGCAGGTCGGCCCAGTCCTCTTCCGGTGCCTCCACGAAGCTGCCATCCGGAGTGATCTCCAGCAGGCTCTCACCCTCCGGCAGGCGGTGCACGGGAGCTTCAGGCAGGGGTGGCATGCTGAGATTGCCACGCGGGGCCGGCTGCTCCAGCAGTTCCGGGAAGTGCGAGGGATGCAGGCCGCTGTCCGGCTGCTCCACGAGGTCAGCGGTGGATTCGTCGAGCTGGCCCAGCAGCGCGCTGTCAGCGACGGGCCAGTACCATTCGGCAATGTAGGGTTCATACTGCGGCAGGCACATGTCCGGCTCACAGGCCACGAACTGCTCGAGCACCATGCAGGCGATGTTCTTCGTGAGCGCAATCGCGAAAGGGTAGTCACGCGCCGCGAACTCGACTGTCAGCAGGTAGTGGCTGCCATCAATCACGCGCAGCACGCGCAGCTCGCCACTGACGGAGCTGTAGACCGGATCGCCTTCGACCGTTGGATGCATGAGCGGGCTCGGCAGCACTGCGCTGTAGCCAATGTACTCGCGGCTGCAGTTCTCCTTGTCCCGCGGGTCCGTCAGTCCCAGCGGGGAGCGCATCTCCGTCACACTGTAGCCGCTGTCAGTGCGCTGCTCGCGGGCGATCTGTGACCTGCGGGCCATGTAGGCCGCGCTTTCGTCGAAGCTCAGTCGCAGCGGGTTGGCATCTCCCTTGACCGGGCTCATGCGCAGGCTGGCAACAGCCTGGAAGCTGCCGCCGGCGGGATCGTGCGACATAAGCTGGATACTGCTCAGGCCATGGCCGGGGTACGGCAGTCCCTTATGCCAGGCCCCCTGGTTGTAGATGTATGGCTCATCCTCCACCGGGTGCAGCAGCATCCCGGGAGGGGCGATCGTGCTCCATTCCAGGCCGGACAGCACCGGTGCCTGCTGGGGCCACTGCATGGTGGAGGCAGGCAACTCGTGGATGTCCGGCAGGCTGCGGCGTTCCTCCACGCGGGCATGCGCGGCAAGCGGCAGCAGCAGGCAGATCGCAGGCAGCAGTCGTGCAACAGGGTGCATGTGGGGTATATCGGCAGGGGAAAGAGGTGGTTGAACCCTGGCTGGCAGACCGGCGAGCCTTCGGGCGAGACGGCAAATCAAAAAGGCTCCACGATTTCTCATGGAGCCCTACCAAGTTAGGGGGGATGGTTCCGTCAATGTCTCCTTTCTATTTCAAAGGTCTCTTGAACCAGAGGAAGTGCATTAGTTCTACATAGTCCAAACTTCCCCCCGGAGAAACCGTTTCAGCATAAGCAGAAACAAGTTCCCATTCTTCGTTTCCCATCTGGGCCAAACGATTGTTGACATCTCTTTCAGACTGCCGACCCTCAACAAAGGAAATCATACAATGTTCCCATTTCATCCCTGAATCCTCACTCCTCAGCGCAAAGCAGTGCGAAATACGTTACTGTGTCACGAATAGCCTCTTGGTCAAAGTAAGTCTCTTGGTTGTATAGGCCTTCTATGACCACTTTGGACAAGTCAAATTCCTCCAGCGTCCTCACAAAATCCACTTCAGCATTCCCCTCACCCTTATTGGAAATCAGAATCACGCTGGAAAACTCTATGTAGACGTTAGCCTTTGAAAGCTCCTTTGACACATAGCTTTTGGAGAACTCTTCAGACTTTCCAACTCCAACAGCCTTAGAAAAAGTCTCCCCGTTGTATTCAACGTAGAACCAGCACTTGCTTGGCAACAACCTTTCTTCCTGAATACTGCCAATGTTAAGAACCAGCCTGTAGCAAGACCTGTCACTTTCAGGCTGTTCTATGGTTAGGTACACATGAGGGGACTCCGTAGGGATTCCGCTCTTGTGAGTGTGGACAATGACTCCTTCGTCCTCAAAGTAATCAACAGCGAATCTGTCACTAAGTTCTTCAGCATATGAAAAGGAACTCAGTGAAATGAAAGCCAGAAAACACAGAATAAATATATTTCTCATTATAAGTTTACCTCGGGCACTTACTATGGTTGTTGGATTCATTGTGCCAATGCACTTAACCCCAAACCACCAACCATAGCAACCAAGAAATAGGCCAAGAATGGAAGCACAATGAACACCCATACAATGCAACCAAGTGATTGAGCAATTGAACTAAGTTTCTTGTGCGTCGTTTCTGTCAACTCTAGAACGTCATTGTGATAATTGCAAAGGTCTTGTCTAAGAGCTCTATTTTCATTGACCAGCAATGTGAGTCTCTTACATACTCTGTCATTTTCCTTTTCTAATGCTTCAAGAAAGTCCTCTTGGCTTCTACCTGCAGTATCCATAACTTCACCTTCTGGAATTGTTGGGCTCATTGTAACCATAGTGACCCTTTGAATCAAGGATTAGTCAGTCAGTAACTTGTTTCACGAGTCTCAACTCAAGCGCTATGGCAACAGCATGGAAGGGAAGTTCAAGGTCATCAGACAAACCACGAGCTGGCGACTTCAAGTCGAAGGAATGGTTCAGCAAGAATTCTGATGATTCCGCGGCAAATCAAAAAGGCTCCACGATTTCTCATGGAGCCCTACCAAGTTAGGGGGGATGGTAAGCGCTGTGTCATGGGCGCACACAACGCAATTAAGTCATACCCGATCAGGGCAGGCTCTACAAGTGGCAATGCCCGATTTCTGCGGAATTCAGCCCAATTCAGATGTTTTGGGGCTGTTGTCAGTCGCGCTGCGAGGCATTGTGCTCGCGCAGCACTCGCCTGACAATGCTGCGCAGACGGCGGGCGCGGTTGCCAGACAGGGGCTGCGTGTCAAGACTCGCAAGTACGGGGACAGCAGTCTCCCGCGCTGGCGGATCCGTTTCCAGGCCCAGCGACAGGCTGGCCTGTGCGTCGTCCCTGTGTGAGGCCAGTTCAGGTTGTCCGGCATGGCCAAGCCTGAGCGGCAGTTCGAGCCGGGCTGAACTGAGCAGCGCATGCTGGCCCAGCTCATCGCGGATCCGGCTGATGCCGGGCAGAGCATCAGCCAGCGGGATTGCCGGAGCGCGCAGGATATGCGGCAGGCTGCCGTCGCGGCCGTAGAGACCGAGCACCAGGTCGAGTTGTAATTCGCCGGGATCCTGCATTCTGACTGTCCGCACAGTTAATCCGATCTTAACCGCTGCAACTGGACTTGTGGTATCAAACTGACGAATTGCCCGACAAATGTGTTCCCCACAGCAAGGTAAACACTGGAAACACCTGGCTGGCCCGGAATACGGTTGCTGTGTTTGCTTTTTGGCACCTTTTATTTACCTGAAGTAAAATCTCTTGTCCGGCGGATGCGCCGTTTCACGCACCGGCCGGGGGAGAGAGTTATCAATTCGCCCGCACAACCGGGAGGTTGCCATGAGAACCGTTATTGTCGGTGCCATTGCACTTGTTATGCTCTGCCTGGGACTGGCGTCCTGCGGTGGAGGCGGAGGACAGAAGGGACAGTTTGAATTCACCGGGAACCCTGAGCGATTCAGCCTGAACGTGCTTGATGACAGCGCACTGGGCGGGGAACTGCACGGTGAGTTCGAACTGAAGCGCCACGACGAGGGGGATACCGTGGTGCTTGAGCTGCAGGGTCGCTCAGTGGAGGACCTGCGCGCGCTGTACTGCGAAGTCGAATTCAACCCGAACCTGTTCACCCCCGCCAGTGCGGAACGCAGCACGCTCTTGGGACAGGCCGGCGTACTGGAACTGGCGGTGCTGGATGTACCGGGCACCGTCACACATGGCCAGCTGCTGATCCACCCGGATGAGCACAGCGGATTCAGTGGCGACGGCGTACTGGCAACGATGCGCTTCACGCGCCGGCCGATGGAGGAGTTCCGCACGGTATCCACACCACCCTCTGACCCGGCCAGCCAGAGCATGCCGCAGTTCGACAGCGTCAGCGGAGAGCTGAGCTGGCTGTACCGCAGCACCGGCGACTACGACCAAAACGGCCTGATCACGATCTCCGACCTGACACCGATGGGTGTCAACTTCGGCGAGTCTGACCCTGATGGATTCGCTGACACCAGCGTGCTGAGCGTGGTGGACGGCGACGGCAACAATGTGATCAACATTTCCGACATCACCCCGATCGGCATCGGCTTCGGCCGCAGCACCAGTGGCGGCTACAACATCTACCGCAGCGGATCAGCCGATGAATATCCGGCCACTCCCCTGGGAGAGAATGGCAATGGCGCACAGCTGCTGGGCAACCTGCCGTTCAGTACGGCGGTCGGCAACCCGACGGTGGACCGGCTGGCCTTCAGCTTCGAAGTCAGCGACCCGCAGACCCCCGGCTTCTACTGGATCCGGCCGCAGGACGGGGCCGGCAACGAGGGTTATGCGTCCACGATGGTCAGCCCGCCGGACGGCAGCCTGCCGGTGCTGAGCGTCCCGCTGCCGCCGGCCGAGGGCAGTGGCAGCCTGGCGGACCCCTACGTCGTCAAGGCGGATGACAGCGTGCAGTTCATGCTGGTGGACGCGGACTCCAATGACGTGACAACGGATATGCTCAGCAGCTTCACGGCAACGCCGGCTGAAGCGGCCGGCTTCGGCACGAATGACGGCCTGTTGACGGTCAAGCAGGGCTACGTCGGCGCGTTCAGCGTCAGTGCAAGCTTCGACGGGCTGTCCGCCGCTCAGGTGATTCGCTTCAGTGTCGGCCCACCGGACGGCAGCCCGGTGGCGATCCTGAATGCCAATAAGCAGTATGGCTCGATCCCGCTGAGCGTGAGCTTCGATGCCGGCGACTCGCTCTCCCCCGGTGGCGAGGGATTCATCGTGGACTACGCCTTTGACTGGGAGGATGACGGGGTCTATGACGACTTCGGCACCACCACCGTCAAAAGCCACAGCTACGCCGAGACCGGGCAGTACACGGCACGGCTGCGGGTGACTGACAACAAGGATCGAACGGCTGAAGCAACACTGAACATCCTGGCATACCTGCCAAACGGCCCGAATGCGCAGCTGGTCGCCACGCCGTTCAACGGGCAGGAACCCCTCCCGGTGGACCTCGACGCCTCAGGCAGCACGCCGAAGCCCGATACGGAGATCGTGGAGTTCCAGTTCGACTTCGACAACGACTTCGCCTTTGACGACGGCACCAACAGCACGGGACTGCTGTCCACCGTGTTCGAGACCGCGGGGGTGATCCCGGCGCGCGTCAAGGTGATCGATGACAACGGGCTGTTCACGGTGGCCGAGCGCAAGGTCACCGTCAGTGCGAATGCGCCGCCGACTGCACTGCTGGCACTCGACCCTGAGGCACCGTACTACCTGCCGGCCACGATTGACATCGATGCATCTGGCAGCTCCGATATTGACGGCAACATCATCGGCTACAGCTTCGACTTCGACGGTGATGGTGAATTTGACTACGAAGGACTGGATGCGAACCACCAGTACACCTACGACGTGGCCGGTGACTACACGATCACCCTCAAGGTGACTGACAACGGCCAGAAGACCGGCATGCAGAGCATCCCGATCTCAGTGTTCGAGGATGACCGGCCGGTGGCTGAGCTGGTGGCGGACGTGACGAGCGGGCTCAACCCGCTGACGGTCAACTTCGATGCGACGGGCAGCACTGACCCGGAGAATATGATCGTGGCCTACGAGTGGGACTTCAACGGCGACGGCGACTTCTCCGACCTGAGCGAAACGACAGGCGTGGCGCAGTTCGACTACATCAGCGCCGGCAACTTCGAGGCCGGCGTACGGGTGCGGGATGCGGATGACAACACATCGATCGCCACGGTCACGATCGCGGTCACCGAGAACAAGGCACCGAATGCGGACGTGCGGGCGGACAAGCTCAGCGGCTTCACCCCGGTCACGGTCGAGTTCGACGGCAGCAACAGCACGGACCTGGATGGCACGATTGAGCTGTACGAATGGGACGTGGACGGCGATGACGACTTCGATGACGGCTATGGCAACGTGGATACGATCAGCATCTTCTACGACAACACCGGCGGAGCCTTCACGATCAAGCTGCGCGTGACGGATGACAAATTCAAGAGCAGCACGGACAGCGTGACCGTGAACATCACGAACAACCTCCCGCCGGTGGCTGACATCCAGGCTGATGTGACGAGCGGCTTCAGGCCCCTGCATGTGAACTTCGACGCCACGGCTTCGATTGACCCGGACGGCACGATCGCCAACTACCGCTGGGACTTCGATTACGACGGTGTGAGCCCGAGCTTTGAGCTGGAAGGCGCTGAGGACCAGCCGCAGTGGATTTTCAATGATGCAGGCGGTAGCCCGTTTACAGTGCTGCTGGAAGTGATTGACAATGGCGGCAAGAGCAGCCAGGCAACGATCGAGATCACAGTGATGGACAATGATGACCCGGAAGCAAGCCTGACTGCTAATGGCATGGTATTCGACCTTAACACTCCTACGCCAATCGAATTCGACGCATCAGGCAGTATGGACGTCAACGGTGATGTCATCACGGCGGACTGGGACTTTGACGGCGATGGGACCTTTGAGATTGAAGATGCTGACAAGGAAGTTCCACAGCAGTATTCCGGATGGAGCCTACCCGGCATGTACCTGGCGACGGTGATCATCACTGATGAGCATGGCGCGAGCGACTCCGCCATCTGGCCTGTGACGGTCACCGGCGGACAGCCGCCCCCGACCGTGACGATGAGCTCCCCCTGCGTGCAGGGTGAAGCCCCGCTGGCGGTGTACTTCGATGCCGACGGTTCCGATTCCAACGGCGTGATTGAGAAGTACGAGTTTGACTACGACGGCCCGGTCGGCGGCTGGAACTGGCAGGAGAGCGGCAAGGCGGACAAGGCCAGTGCGCTGTACACGAATACAGGCACCTACTTCGCCTGGGTGCGCGTGACCGATGACGACGGCGCCTACGGGCTGGCCAGCCTTGAGATCACGGTGGATGACCAGTACGACCTGGTGATCGTGGACCCGACGGTGAACAGCTCAGACTGGATGGATGCGGCAATCGTGGATGGCCGGCCGGCGATCGCCTATGCCAGCAGCACGAGCCAGCTGCGCTTCGTGATCGCCAATGATGCGCAGGGCACCAGCTGGCAGGATCCGCAGGTGCTGAACACTGACAACGCCTCGCACATCAACATCGTCGAACTGGGCAACGGCCGCGCCGGGATCATGTACTACACCTCACTGGCCGGGATGAAGTTCCTGCGTGCGACGGACAGCACCAACAGTGCCTGGACAAGCCCGGTGGTGGTCGAGGCATCCGCTGACAACAAGGACATGCGGATGATCATGCTGGAGGATGACCACCCGGCGGTGGCCTACTTCGTCGGCACCAACCTGAAGTACAAGCGCTGCCTGGATGTGGATGGCGACCTGCCGGCCAGCTGGCCGGCCGCCGCGGTGACGATTGACACCACTGCCAGCCAGCCGATGGAGATGGAGCTGGTTTTCCTGCACCCGGCGATCGCCTACCGTGACGGCTATGCCCGCAGCGCGGACCAGGTCGGCACAAGCTGGCCGGACCTGTACAGCACCGGCATCACCGGCGGCAGCTACTACAGCCTGCTGGACGTCGGCAACCAGCCGCGCATCCTACATGACCAGGGCGGCTATTCGCTGGTGGGCTCGAATGACAGCGGGGCGACCTGGCCGGTGGACGTCGAGATTGACGGCGGCACCAGCGGCGGGCGTTTCAACACTGGCCTGCACAGCGGTACGCAGTACATCACGGCAGCCAGCCGCACGATCAGCGCCAGCAACTTCACGGTGCCGATCTCGCGCCAGTTCTACCTGTTCGATTCGCTGGATGCCGCCGGGAACACATGGAACACGGCATACGCGCTGGACAGCCTGCTGGAGCAGGGGCTGGGGGCCGAGATGCTGGATATCGGCGGCGGCGAGATCGGTGTGGCCTACCGCGGCAGCCATAACGGGAACAGCAAGATTCTCAAGTGGCAGGTCACGGCGCAGAACCCCTAGGCCGGTCGCAACGAAGGAATAACAGGCTCCCCGTGCTCCGGATAACCAGCCGGATGCGGGGAGCTTTTTCCTGTCCGGCTGAGACAGTCTGCGATTATGTGGGTATTATGTACTTCGCCACGCGGCACAGGGAGCGCGTGCTATGCGTCAATACCGCCGTCCGGCGGCACACACGGCCTGTATGGGAGCAGGCCCGGCAGAGCGGGGACCGGCAATAGCCTGAGTCCACTGCGGATCAGGAGTCAGCAGCTACATGAAGCACTTCAAGTCCACTGAAGAAGCGGTGCGCTCCCAGAGCGTGCGCGAGCTGCTGCCCAAGATCATCCCGCTGTTCGCCGGCCAGAAGCGCCTGTTCTTCATCAGCGTCTCCCTGCTGGCCCTGACCACGACCACAGCGCTCGTCGGCCCGCTGGTGCTGCAGCACATCATTGACGTGGCGATCCCCAAGTCGGACACCAATGAGCTGTGGCTGGCGGCCGGGATCTACCTCGCGGTGATCGCGCTGGGCAGCGTCGTGAGCTACTACCAGGCGATCACCCTGTTCAGCATGGGAATCCGCATCATCACGGACCTGAAGGAACGGCTGTTCCGGCACGTGCTGTACCTCGGGCTGGGCTTCCACGGCGGCCATCCGCCGGGCAAGCTGATCAGCCGCGTTGAAAACGACACAGAGACACTAAAGGAACTGTTCGGCGATGTCAGCGTCAACCTGCTGCGCAACTTCGTGCTGTTCTTCGGGATCCTCACCGTGATGCTGCTGAAGGACCTGCGCATCGCCAGCTACGTGCTGATCATGATCCCGCTCCTGTTCGGCGCCACCTTCTGGTACCTGAACTTCATGAAGAAGTACTGGCGCGAGACCCGCGCCCAGGTGGCGATCGTGATCGGCTACATCGCCGAGTACATGCAGGGCATGGATGTCATCCAGCAGTTCAACTACCAGAGGCGCGCCCGTGAGCGGATGGCGGATGTCAACATGGGCAAGTACCGGATTGACACCCTCAGCCAGTACATCGAGTACGGCTTCTGGGCCGGCTTCATCTTCGGCGAGATCATCGCGATCTGCGTGGTGCTGGTGGTCGCGATCCAGGGCGTGGTGGACGGCACGGTCAGCCTCGGCATCCTCGTGATGTTCATCGAGTTCATCCGCCAGATGTTCCAGCCGATCATGGAGCTTTCGGGCCAGCTCAATTTCGTGCAGCGCGGCCTGATCTCAGTCGAGCGCGTGTTTGGCATCCTCGAGACGGAGATCTCGATCAAGGACGGCCCGCGCGACCCATCCGAACTGAAGTTCGAACGGGAGATCCGCTTTGAGAATGTCTGGTTCGCCTATGAGGACAATGCTGAGGGCGAGCCGGAGTGGATCCTGAAGGATGTGTCATTCACGGTCCAGAAGGGCCAGAAGATCGCATTCGTCGGCCCGTCCGGTGGTGGCAAGAGCACGACCATCAACCTGCTGCTGCGTTTCTATGACCCGCAGCAGGGACGCGTGACAGTGGACGGCATTGACATCCGCGAATTCCCGGTGAAGGCCTGGCGCGAGCTGCTCGGCCTGGTGCTGCAGGACATCTACCTGTTCCCCGGCAGCGTGAAGGACAACATCCGCGTATTTGACAACAGCATCAGCGATGAACAGGTGCAGAACGTGGCGCAGATCGCGCGGGCGGACGAGATCGTCGGCAAGCTGAAGGACGGCTATGACGGCGAGCTGGCGGAGCGCGGTGCCAACCTGTCGGTCGGCGAGCGCCAGCTGCTGAGCTTCGCCCGGGCGCTGGCCTATGATCCGCCGGTGCTTGTGCTGGATGAAGCCACAAGCAGCGTGGACCCGCACACTGAGCAGATGGTGCAGGAGGCGATCGACCGCCTGCTGGAGGGCCGCACCGCGATGATCGTGGCGCACCGCCTGAGCACGATCCTCAACAGTGACCGGATCCTCGTGATCAAGGGCGGGCAGCTGGTGGAAAGCGGCACGCATGAGGAGCTGTACCACACTGATGGTGTGTACACCCGGCTCGTCAAGCTGCAGTTCGGCGACAAGAGTGACCAGATCACGGCCAACCTGGCGAAGGCGGCAGGGCGATGAAGCATATCCGCTGGATCTGGCGCTTCTGGCAGCCGCACCGCCCCTGGCTGTACGTGCTGGGTTTCCTCACACTGCTGAGCAGCGCGGCGACGATCGGCTTCCCGCTGGTGCTCAAGTTCGTGATTGACAACCTCGACGAGAACCTGAAGGACAACCCGAGCCTAGACGCCACCGAGCTGACCTACAAGCTGGTGATGATGATCGTGATCGTCGGGCTGGTGCGCAGTGCCTCATGGATCTACCCCGGTGTGCGCGCGCAGGTGAACAACCTGCTGGAGAAGGACGTACGCGAGTACTACTTCGGCCAGATCGTGCAGAAGGGCTACCGTTTCTTCCAGAAGTTCCGCACCGGCGACCTGGTGACCCGGCTCAGTGACGACATCTTCGGTTTCCCGAAGATCGCCTGGTTCTGCTGCTCGGGCATCTTCCGCGCGGTGGAAAGCAGCAGCAAGTTCGTGTTCTGCATGGCATTCATGTTCTACATGAACTGGCAGCTGGCGCTGTTGGCAATCATCCCGCTGCCGGTGATGCTGATGATCTTCTACCGCATCCGCATGGCGCTGACCAAGGCCAGTGCGGACCGCCAGCAGATCTTCAGCCGTACGAATGACGAACTGGAAGCCAGCTTCAGCGGGATCCGGATCCTGAAGGCCTTCTGCGGGGAGATGCACCAGGTGCGCAACCTGCGCGGCATCCTGGACGAGCGCATCGCCGTCGAGCTGCGCCTGCAGCGATTGTGGATGGGCGTGCGCATGCTCTACCAGGGTGTGCAGTTCACCGGGCAGATCATCGTGATCGTGGCCGGCGGCTACATGGTGCTCAACGACCAGCTGAAGATCGGTGAGTTCTACGCGTTCTACGTCTACCTCTCGATCCTGCTGGCACCGCTGATGGACATCCCCAACCTGTTCGTCACCAGCCGCCAGGCCTTCGCCTGCATCGACCGCGAGATCGAGATCGAGGAGACGCGTGGCGGCACCGAGGACATCTACACTGGCAGGGACACCGTCGGCCGCATCGAGCGCCTCGCGCTGGAGCGGGCCTCGTTCTGCTTCGACCCCGGCCTGCCGAATGCGGTTGACAATGTGGACCTCGAACTGGGTAGCGGGCGCAAGATCGCGATCGTCGGCCGCGTCGGCAGCGGCAAGAGCACGCTGCTCAAGGTGGTGGCCGGGCTGCTGCCGCCGCAGGAAGGGGCGCTGCTTGTCAACGGCAGGCCGCTGACGGAATACGCTCTGGATGACTACCGCCGCCATGTAGGCTACATCCCGCAGGAGGCCACGCTGTTCAGCGAAAGTGTCAGTGACAACGTCAGCTTCGGCCGCGAGACTGATGCGGAGATCGTGATCCGCTCACTGGAGATGGCCCGCGTGCGCACTGAGCTTGAGGCCCTGCCGAAGGGACTGGAGACCGTGCTCGGGCAGAAGGGCCTGACGATCTCCGGCGGGCAGAAGCAGCGCCTGGCGATTGCGCGTGCACTGGCCGGGCAGCCGGATGTGCTGCTGATGGACGACTGCACCGCCAGCCTGGATGCGGAGAATGAAAAGGCCTTCTGGGAGCTGCTGCGTGAGCATTACCCGCAGACCGCCTGCCTGATCGTGACGCACCGCCTGGCAACGGCCCAGGTGGCGGACCTGATCCACGTGATGGAGGACGGGCGGATCGTCGGCAGCGGTTCGCACATGCAGCTGCTGGCGGAGTGTGAGGCCTACCGCAATTTCCTCAGCCGGGAGGAGATGAAGGCGGACCTGGAGCTGGCGGGTAATGAAGCAGGCTGACACCCGCCTGCGCCTGCAGGCCGTGATCTTTGACATGGACGGCCTGTTGATTGACAGCGAACCCTTCTGGCGCGATGCCGAGGTGGCGGTGCTCAACCCGCTCGGCGTGCCGATCAGCCATGATGACTGCGCCCAGTTCGCCGGCCTTCGCATCCGCGAGGTTGTCGCGAACTGGCGCGAGCTATACCCCTGGGACGGTGAGTCCACGGAGAGTGTGGCGGACAGGATCCAGCAGCAGCTCTGCGATAGCATCCGCGAGCGCGGGCAGCTGCTGCCCGGTGCACAGGAACTGGTCAGGGAGCTGCACGGGCGCGGCTACCCACTGGCGATTGCCACCAGCAGCGCACCGGACGTCGTCGACGCCGTGATGGCGGTCAGCGGACTGCGGGACTGCTTCAGGGTGATTGCCAGCGCATCGGACGAGCAGTATGGCAAGCCCCACCCTGCCGTATATCTCAGTGCAGCCGGCCGGCTCGGCGTCGAGCCGCAGCACTGCCTGGTGTTCGAGGATGCCCTGCTGGGGATCATCTCCGCCAAGGCGGCGCGGATGACCGTTGTCGCCGTGCCTGAGGAGCTGAACCATGGCGATGTTCGCTTCCAGCTGGCTGACCGGGTGATTGAAAGTCTCAGGGATTTCTGGGAAGATGCAGGGGAGCTGCTGGGCTGAACCTCCGGCAGTGGAGGACCAGCATGACTGACAACGCCAATCCAGATGCCAGGCCACAGGCCCGCATCAACTTCATCTACCTGCACGCGACTGACATGGAGGCGATGCGTGCCTTCTACAAGGATGCGCTGGGCTGCAGCGAGATCCACTACCGGCCGGTGGATGAGCATGGCTACGGCTGGTCGGTGATCGACATGGGCTGCTTCCAGTTCATGATCCATCCTGACAAGTCAGCCGTGAAGCTGGAGGGCTGGAGCATGCAGCCGGGCTGGGACGGCGGGACGGTACCGGGGATTTCCTGGAGCGTCGTTGTCAGGAATGAGGACATGCCGCAGGTGATTGTCAGGCTGCGTGAGATGCGCGCCCCGGCCTTCGATGAGGAACCGCAGTGGTGCCAGGACAGTTACTGGAGCTACCCGGTGCAGGACCCGATGGGCAACACGGTGGAAGTGCACAGCATACCGGATGAAAGGCCGGAGAGCACTGTGTGGACTGATTAGGTTGGAGGTTTGAGTTGGGAGGTTGGAGAGTAAGACAACATCTCCAAAGTCCCCACTCCAAACGCAAAACGCCTACAGGCCGTGGATCGCGCGGCCGTCCACCGCAAACGCCGCTTCCTTCACCGCTTCGCTCAGCGTCGGGTGAGCATGGCAGGTGCGCGCGATATCCTCAGCGCTGGCCTTGAACTCCATCGCCGTGGCGCATTCCGCGATCAGGTCGCCGGCCTGTGGGCCGATGATGTGCACACCGAGTACGCGGTCCGTCTTCGCATCCGCGAGGATCTTCACGCTGCCATCCGTTTCGTTCATTGAGTGCGCACGGCCATTGGCCTTGAAGATGAACTTGCCGGCCTTGAACTCGATGCCGGCCTCCTTAAGCTCCTCCTCGGTCTTGCCAACCGTGGCGATCTCAGGGTGCGTGTAGACGATGCCGGGAATCACGTCGTAGTTCACGTGGCCATAGCCTGTGGCGATCAGCTCCACGCAGGCGATGCCTTCCTCCTCAGCCTTGTGTGCGAGCATCGGGCCGTGGATCACGTCGCCGATCGCGAAAATGCCGTCGACATTCGTACGGTAGTGGTCGTCAACCACCACCTGGCCACGCTCATTGAGCTTGACACCGGCTTCCTCGGCCCCGAGACCGTCCGTGTTGGCCCAGCGGCCGACCACGCTCAGCAGGCGGTCGCATTCCACCGGGTCCTGGCCCTCGATCTCGACGATCACCTTCTTGCCCTTGACCTTGGCACCGGTGACCTTGGTCCCGAGGCGGAACTCGAGTCCCTGCTTCTTCATCACGCGCAGGCTCTCGCGGGCCAGGCCGCTGTCCATGCCGGGCAGGATGCGGTCGAGGTACTCAAGCACGATCACCTTGCTGCCGAGCCGGTGCCAGACACTGCCAAGCTCCAGGCCGATGTAGCCGGCACCGATCACGACGAGGGTCTCCGGCACATCCGGGAAGCTCAGGCCGCCCTTCGAACCGCAGATGCGGTCGTTGTCAATTTCCACGCCCCTGAGCTGGGCCGGCTTGGAGCCGGTGGCGATCATGATGCGCGCGGTCTCGTAGACCTGCTTGTTGCCATCGAAGTCCGTCACCTCGACCTTGCCCGCCGACACAATCCGTCCGCTGCCACGCAGCCCGGTGACGCCGTTCTTCTTGAACAGGCCGTCAATCCCGCCGGCGTTGATCTGCACAACCTTGTCCTTGCGTGCCATCATCTGCGCCAGGTTGAGCTTGACGCCCTTGACCTCGATGCCGTGGTCGCCCAGCAGGTCCTTCGCCTGGTGGTAGCGGTAGCTGCTCTCCAGCAGCGCCTTGCTCGGGATGCAGCCCACGCGCAGGCAGGTGCCGCCGAACAGCTCGTTCTTGTCAACGCAGGCCGTCTTCAGGCCGAGCTGGCCGGCACGGATCGCGGCGACGTAGCCGCCCGGGCCGCCGCCGATGACAATCAGGTCGAATTTCTCGTTGCTCATCTCATTCCCCACAGCAGGCGAACTGCTGTCTGCGCATTGCGCCGGTGTTGATTAATCAGGTGATGGAACGCAGCTCAGCCCTTGTGGGCATTCCAGGCGTCGAAGCCGCCCTTGAGCACGTATGCGTTGTTCCAGCCTTCCCTCGTGTACTTGACTGCCCGACCGACAGCTGACGAATCGCCATGTCAATCTCAATAGAAGACGATTTCGCGGTCGCGGTCCAGCTCGTCCTGGATCTTGACGAACTCGTACATCGGGATCGCCGGCTCGATGCGTGTCGCATTGTAGCCAGCCTCCATCATGTACGTGTTGATCACGAGGATGTCAGGGTTCTCGGCAAGCCGCTGTTTCAGCTCGCTGACCGTCATATGCTTCAGGTCTGACATGCGGTTCCTCCTTGCTAGATTTCCAGTAGCATGCGTGACGGGTCCTCGATGCAGTCCTTGATGCGCCTGAGGAATGTCACGCTTTCACGTCCGTCGATCACGCGGTGGTCATAGGTCAGCGCCACGTACATGATCGGCCGGATCTTCACCTCGCCATTGATGGCGACGGGTCGCTCGACGATGTTGTGCAGCCCGAGGATGCCGGACTGTGGCGGGTTGAGGATAGGCGTTGACATCATTGAGCCGTACACACCACCGTTTGAGATGGTGAAGGTACCGCCCTCCAGCTCTTCGAGCTCGATGTCATTGGCCTGGGCCCGCTTCGCGAAGTCGGCGATTGCCAATTCAGTCTGGGCGAAGCTGAGCAGCTCGGCATTGCGGATCACGGGTACCACGAGGCCCTTGCCACCACCGATCGCCACGCCGATGTCGTAGTAATTGTGGTAGACCAGGTGGCCGTCATCGGTGATTTCCGCATTGACCTGCGGGAACTCCTTGAGGGCGTCGATCGCGGCCTTGGCGAAGAAGCTCATGAAGCCGAGCTTGATGCCGTACTTCTTCTCGAAGCTGTCCTTGTAGCGGTTGCGCAGTTCCATCACCGCGCTCATGTCAATCTCGTTGAAGGTCGTCAGCTGGGCGGTACCCTGCTTGCTTTCCACCAGGCGGCGCGCGATGGTCTTGCGCATCGGGCTCATGCGCACCTTCTCGACACTGCGCGGTCCCTGCGGGGCAGAGCTATCGCGGGCGGCCTCGGTGTACTTCGCCGGTGTCGCGGCCTCGGCATCCTCCTTGAGGATGCGGCCGTCCTTGCCATTGCCCTTCACATCCGCGGCATCGATGCCCTTCTGGGCAAGGATGCGCTGGGCGGAGGGCATTGCCACTCCGGCGGAACCGTTGTCAGACTTTGATGCAGCCGGGGCTTCCTGCTTCGGAGCTTCAGCCCTGGGAGCCTCCTGCTTCGGCTGCTCCTGCGGCTTCTCGTCCGCCGGGGCCTCGGCCTCCTCCATCGTGGCAATCACCTCGCCGATCTCGCAGGGCTCGCCGGCCGGCTTGAGGATCTTCGTGATGATGCCGGAGATCGGAGCCGGCAGCTCCATCGAGGCCTTGTCTGACTCCAGTTCACAGATGAAGTCATCCTCCTCGACGTAGTCACCTTCCTTCTTCATCCATTCAGAGACGATCACCTCGGTCACCGACTCTCCGGCGCTCGGGATCCTGATTTCCACAGCCATTGCCTTTTTCTCCTTGCTTGACTAGGAACCGGCCTCTTCAGCCTGCTCCCCGGTGATGGCGAAGCTGATCAGTCGCTTCTGCTCCGCCTTGTGCACGGTCTCCGATCCGCTGGCCGGGCTCGGGCTGGCCGGCCGGCTGACAACGCTGAACGGATGGCCCGCGAATTCATTGCCCCACTTAACGCGCAGGAAGCGCCAGGCACCGAAGTTCTCCGGCTCCTCCTGTACCCAGACCAGCGGGGTGCCGGCCTTGTACTTCTTCAGTTCCTTCTTGAGGCTGGCATCCGGCAGTGGATAGATCTGCTCCAGGCGCAGGATCGCCACATTGCTCAGGCCGCGTGCCTCACGCTCGGCCTCCAGCTCGTAGTACACCTTGCCGCTGCACAGCAGGATGCGTGAGACATCACGGTCCTGGTCGGGCAGGATATCGGGCAGCACTCGCTGGAAGCGCCGCTCGGACAGGTCATCCCAGTCAGACACCACGCGCGGGTGGCGGAACAGGCTCTTCGGTGACATCACGATCAGCGGCTTGCGCCAGATGCCCTTCACCTGGCGGCGCAGCAGGTGGAAGATCTGCGCCGGGGTAGTCACGTTGACGACCTGCATGTTGTCATTCGCACACAGGGTCAGGAAGCGCTCAAGCCTTGCGCTGGAGTGCTCACTGCCCATTCCCTCACTGCCGTGCGGCAGCAGCATCACGAGGCCGGTGAGGTACTCCCACTTCTCCTCGCAGCTTGAGATGAACTGGTCGATGATCACCTGGGCCGTGTTGACGAAGTCGCCGAACTGGGCCTCCCAGATCACGAGCGCATCCGGGTAGTCCAGGCTGTAGCCAAACTCGAAGCCGAGCACGCCGGCCTCTGACAACGGGCTGTTGTAGATCCGCACCGGGGCCTGGCCCGTCGAGACATGCTGCAAGGGGCGGTACATCTCGCCGGTCTCCTGGTCGTGGATCACGGCATAGCGGTGGGCGAAGGTGCCGCGCTCGCAGTCCTGGCCGCTCATGCGCACCGGGATGCCCTCATCCGCCAGGCTGGCGTAGGCCAGCGCCTCGGCGGCGCTCCAGTCCAGCGGGGCCTCGCCATCCAGCATCTGCTGGCGCTTGGCATTGTGCTTCACCACGTTGTCATGCGGATGGAAGCCCTCCGGCAGCCTGATGGTGGCCGCCAGCAGCTCACGCAGGCGCGGTTCCGGCACACGGGTGTCAACCTTGAACAGGTCGCTGTCCAGCCCGCCCTTGTAGTGCGCCCAGACTTCGGCCAGCGTGCCGTGAGGGCTTTCGACTTCAGGCTTCTCGTCATTCTTGAGGAGATTCAGGTCCTCGCTGAGGGTGCTGCGGCGCTCCTTGGCAATCGCCTGCGCTTCTGCGCGGGTGATGCCGTTGAGCTTGAGCAGCTTCTCCTGGTAGTTGTCCTTCACCGAGGGGTGCGCCTTGATCTGCTTGTACATCAGCGGCTGGGTGAGCATCGGCTCATCCTGCTCGTTGTGCCCCCAGTAGCGGAAGCAGTACATGTCGATCACCACGTCGGTCTGGAAGCGCTGGCGGTAGTCCATCGCAACGTTGACGACCTGGGCCACGGCCTCCGGGTCCTCACCGTTGACGTGGAAGATCGGCACCTCGAGCATCTTGGCGATGTCGGAGGCGTAGGTCGTCGAGCGGGAGTCCGCCGGGTCAGTGGTGAAGCCGAGCTGGTTGTTGACGATGATGTGCAGGGTGCCGCCGGTGCGGTAGCCCTTGAGCTGGCTCAGGTTGAGCGTCTCCTGCACGATGCCCTCGCCGATGAAGGCCGCGTCGCCGTGGATCATGATGCCCAGCCCGTTGCGGCGCTCGTTGTCTCCATGGCGGTCCATGTTGGCACGGACGCGGCCACTGACGACGGGATTGACAAATTCAAGGTGGCTCGGGTTGAAGCACAGTGACAGGTGCATCTCCCTGCCGTTGTCACATTGATACTTCGTGCCGTAACCAAGGTGGTACTTCACGTCACCGCGCTTGTTCTCGTAATGCGGGTGCGTGCCCAGGAACTCCTGGAAGATCTCATAGGGGCGCTTGCCCAGCAGGTTGATCAGCACGTTCATGCGGCCGCGGTGCGACATGCCGATTATCACGCCGTTCATGTCGTTCTCGCCGGCCTTCTCGAGCGCCATGTAGAGCAGCGGCATCAGGGTCTCGCCGCCCGAGAGCGAGAAGCTCTTCTTGCCCATGAATTTCTTGAAGATGAAGTCCTCAAGGATGGTGGCGTCGATCAGGATCTGCAGGATCTTGCGCTGCATGGTGGCGCTCATCTCGAGCCTGTTGCGTGTGCTTTCCATGCGCTGCTCGAGCCAGTCCTGCTTCTCCGTCGAGTTGATGTGCATGAACTGCACACCGATGCTGCGACAGTAGGTCTCGCGCATCGCCTCGATGATCTCGCGCAGGGTGAGCGTATCCGGACCCGCGATCGTCTTGGAGCTGAAGCGCTTCTCCATGTCGGCTTCGGTGAAGCCGTAGTAGTCCGGGTCGAGCTCTTCGAAGTGCGGGCGCGGGCGGCCCAGCGGGTCCAGCTTGGCGATCATGTGCCCACGGACACGGAACAGGCGGACCAGCTGGTCCACGCGATCCTGCAGGTCCGCAGCCGCCATGCTGGCGCCGTTGCTGCCATGGCCATTGCCGTTGAAGATGCTGCGCGCGGGAAAGCTCGGTCCGAGCTGGAATTCCCTGGCGCCGCTGTCCCCGTTACCCTCGAAGGACGCAAAGTACCTGCGCCAGCTCTCGGAAACGCTCTGAGGATCCCTCAGGTAGTCCTCATACAGGCCTTCCATGAAGGCCAGGCTCTGAACATCCAATGATTGGTCAGGATTATCCATATCCCGATAAGGCCAAATTCCTGATTTCCCGGCAGACAATATAAACAAAACAGCCCTCACCCGACCCTGCGGAAACAGTGTGGGTGAAGGTCAAACCTCACCGGGATGCATACCTCTGGCTTCTGAAGTGTACCATCGGTATAAGGTGCGATATCGTGCCTTAGGCTAATTTAGCCAGCGTTTTTCCCTGATTGGATCTAATGCTTAGCCAGTCTGCTAATTAAAACCAGCGGGAGCCTTTACTCCATCTCAAGTGAGTACTGTTCACTCAGATTCAGACCCTTTGAGCGAATTTCCAGGCGGCCGGCATGGATTTCCATCAATCCACCGGTAATCCAGCGTGGATTGACCGACTGGCCGCTTAGTTCGTGGCCCAGCCGGTTGCGCAGCTGCAGGAAACTGTCCGCCGGCGGGGCACTGGCTTTTGGATCGAGCTCCGCCATAGCCTGCCCCAGAGGATCGTCCGCACTACCGATGGATTCAATTGCGGTGTTCCAGACGATATGGCTTTTGGGGTTGCTCACTACCGCCGTTCCAAGGCGCGAGGCACTGCCCAGTCCGAGTCCGATGTAGTCCCCGCCCTGCCAATAGCGGATGTTGTGCATGCTTTCATGACCTGGCATGGCATAGTTGTTGACTTCATAGCGGTAGTGGCCATAGCCGCGCAGCAGGCATTCCACGGCGTGCTGCTGGTACAGCACATCCCGGTCTGAAGGGATCTGCTGCGGGTAGCGCATGGCCCAGCGTGTGTAGGCGGTATGCGGCTCAGGTACCAGCCAATAGGCGGAGAAATGCGGCGGGCGGAATTCAAGCAGCCTGCGGCCACTTTCCAGCAATGTGCCGACACTCTGGTTGGGCAGGCCGTAGATCAGGTCGAAGCTGTAGTTGCGGATCGGACCATCCGCCACCATCTCCAGCACCGGAACCGTCTCGGCCCAGCGGTGGGTGCGCCCCATGAACTTCAGCAGGCGGTCGTTTGAGGACTGGATGCCGATTGACAGCCGGTTAACGCCGGACTCGTGCATCGCTGCCAGTTTCTCCTGGTCAAGTGTGTCCGGATTGGCTTCGCAGGAGAATTCGACAGGGCCCCCTGCGGTAGGGAAACTGCTCATCAGTTCGCTGGCAATCCGTGCCAGGTCTGCCGCCGGGAGCATTGTCGGAGTACCGCCACCGATGAAGATGCTGTCCACGCGACGGCCAGTGCCTGCCAGTCTTGCCGTCAACCAGGCCCCGCGCGCTTCGATCTCGCGCAGCAGGCTGGATTCGTAACTGGCCTCGTCCAATCCCCTGGGGCGCTTCGGGCCGAACTTGAGGAAGTCGCAGTAGGTACAGATCGCCGGACAGAACGGGATGTGAACGTACACACCGAGGTTGCGTCTGAGCGCGGTGATGTCCCAGTTGCGCCACGGCCGGCGGATGCGCACGAATCTTGCCACCCGCATGTATTACCATACTGCCATGCGCTGGCTGGTGCTTTGCACGCTGCTCCTGCTTGTCCCGGTCAGGTCCGAGGCCCGTTCCGAGCGCGTGAAATTCACCCTGACTGAAATCTGGCCACGGGACTGGATTGGCGAGGAAGTGGCTGACTACCGCACTGAGCGCTTCTTCGAAGGCATCGACTGGCAACTCGGGACTGTGTCCCGTGGGGACGGGGACGTGATGAACGGCGGATTCACCGTGGTGCATCCCTACCAGGTCCAGCCCTTCTCTCTGCGCCACTGCTTCGTGCTGGCAGCCTTCGAGCTTAATCCGCGCGGCTACATGCTCGTGACGATCCGGGATCCCGAATATTACTGGCCTGAATACAACGTTGCTGATTCCATCGTGGACCCGATTGAGCTTGTCTGGTATGACGAGGACTGGCAGGAGGAGTCGCATACGGTGCTCAGTTTCCCGGAGGGCTCCTATCCCGACAACTTCGTGCTGAGCCCGGACCGCCGCAGCCTGCTGGCCATCACCCATCCGATCACCGCTGAAGGCGAGCTGGCCGGCGAGGGCCAGGGCATCCGCCTGATCGACCTGCGCAGTGGCGTGGTGGATGATGTCTGGTTGCCCGAGGTGGATGGCTTTGGCAACCTGCCGACCGGCTGGTGGCCGGTGAAGATGCGCTGGGGCCGCAACAACAGCCTCGAGGTGCAGGCCGGCGCTGAGCTGCGCGTGTACCATATGCGCTGGGAGTGAGATGAAGCTTCGGACCACAGCCTGCCTGCTCTTTGCCCTGGCGCTGCTTGCCAGCGGCGGCCTGCCGGCCAGCGCCCAGTCCGAACAGATGATCCGCGTGGTGATCGACGACACTGCGGCCAGCGCCGGGATCAAGGGAGACATGGGCTGGAGCACCGTGAATGGCCCGGTCAGGTCCAGTGCCAATCCCGCTGAAGTGAAGGTCAATGCCGGCAAGCTGCGGCTGGTGCTCGATGGCGGCAGCTACGACTCGACCCGCTTCATTGCCATGCCGCAGTCCGGGTATGTGCAGTACGGAGGACGGGGCTACCGCGGCCATATTGAGCTGTTCGTCGGCAAGAATGGCAACGTGGTCGTGCTCAACGTGCTGCCGCTGGAGGAGTACCTCTACGGGGTCGTGCCATCGGAGATGTCCCCGAGCTGGCCGTTTGAAGCCTTGAAGAGCCAGGCCGTCGCCGCACGAACCTATGCCCTGAGCCGGATCATGGCCAACATGGAACGGACCTACGACGTGTACGGCAATGTCAGCGACCAGGCCTACAAGGGCGTCAGTGGCGAGCATGACACCAGCACGCGCGCCGTGCAGGAGACCACAGGCCAGGTGATTGACTACCACGGCCAGGTGATCACGGCCTTCTACTGCGCCTGCGCCGGCGGCATGACCAAGCAGGGCACCGAGCCCTACCTGCGCAGTGTGCCGACTGACCACCCGGACTCCCCGCACCATGGCTGGGAAGTGACGATCAGCCTTGAGGACCTGAGCCGGATGGTGAAGGACAGCGGGGCCGACATCGGCCCGATCAAGGACGTGACGGCTGAGTATGATGCCAACAGCGGGCACCTGCTGTCCCTGATCGTGCATGGGGCAAATGACAGTAAGCAGCTGTTCGGAACCACCCTGCGCAAGCTGGTGGGACGCAGCCGGATGAAGAGCACGCGTTGCCGGATCTACCCCGCCGGCGGCACTCCGCAGCCTGTGATCGCGAGTGCTCCACAAGGCCAGGTACACCATGCACCGGAGAGCAGCGTCGTCAATGTAGCTACTGAAGTCAGCGTCAGCGGTGCCTCCTATACTGACAGTGACGGCAACTACGCCACACAGGAGAGCTTCGGCTGGCTCAAGCCCTGGGTGGCAAGCGCGGACATGCAGGTCATGGTGAAGATGCGCAACATGTTCGCCTACGACGGCAGCTCGCTGATGCAGTGCAACCGCGACATGCACATGCTCAGCGCGCAGGATGGTGGAGCCGTTGCCACGATGGCTTCAGCCGGTGGAGCCCCGGCAGCCACAGTGCCCGCTGAACCTTTGCCCGCAGTCGAGGTTGTCAATGCGCGCATGAGCCGTAGTGAACTGTCTGGCGGGCTGGTGATCAGGGGTGACGGCTATGGTCATGGTCTGGGGATGAGCCAGTGGGGTGCACGCAAGCTGGCAGAGGACGGGCTGGACTACCAGGCGATCCTGAAGTACTTCTACACCGGAGTTGACATAGTCAGCCTGCAGGCGACGCCCCTGATGCCAGGTGAACAGCCGGACATCGATGAGGTGGAGGACCAGGGTGGCTTCTACGATGCCTTCACAGCGGTAGAGCTTGACTGAACTCAGGCGCTGCGCCTGAAGGCCATCGCTTCCACCAGTTCGATCTCGCTGCGGCTGAC
Organism: Planctomycetales bacterium; assembly: GCA_022646745.1. Classification (GTDB taxonomy): domain Bacteria; phylum 4484-113; class 4484-113; order 4484-113; family JAFGCY01; genus JAHEFU01. The sequence goes on from CP060262.1 coordinate 3,917,938, forward strand.
ATTCAGGTTGCGGCAGATGTCGGCGAAGTCTGCGTTGCGGATCATCATCTGAGCGATCTGTTCATACTTCTCATTGCTCAGCAGGAACTGGGAGGCGGCGGGAGAGATGCTGCGCCCGGCTGCCACTGCAGCCAGGTCCTCCTGGTCAGCAGTAAACTGGGGATCGATCCGCCTGAGGTGGTCCTCAAGCAGTTCCACCCGTTGCACCAGCCGGCGCTTGGTGTCCTGCTCGGCGGCAAGGCTGATGTCAAGCTCCTGCAGCTGCTCACGTGTCTCAAGCAGGGCATCCCTCACCACAGTGGTATCCCCATTGCCACCGTAGCGCTCAAGCTCAGACAGCCTGGCTGACAATGTTGCCAGCTGGGACTGCATCAGGCTGCTGGTGCGCTCAAGGGCCACACGGCCCTGGCTCTGGAATTCACGCAACTCACCGGCCAGCCGTTCAGCAAGTTCCGGATCCGGCCGGGCAGCCTGCTGCATTGCCTGCTCCAGGCGCCGTAGGCGATGCTCGAAATGCTCGCGCTGCTCGTCCTCGCGGTTGAGGCGGGTATGGTCCAGTCGCTGGAATGAGCGCTGGTTGAGGAGCATGTACAGGATGATCCCGGACATGATCGCCAGAAGAACTATTATCAAACCTTCCACTTGTCAGGAATATACCGACCGAAGGTCAGATTGTCATCATCATCTGGATGTTTTCACGCCGATTTTAGGACATTGAGCACTGATTAAACAGCGGCTGCACCAGGGGCTGACCGGGTTGCAGACCTGCTGGCCGTGGTTGACAAGCACACGGTTCAGGGTGGCCCAGTGCTTCTCGTCGATGATATCCATCAGGGCGAACTCGCTCTGCTCCGGGGTCTCAGTCTCGATCCAGCCGAGCCGGTTGCAGATCCGGTGCACGTGCGTGTCAACGCAGATCGCCGGGATGTCAAAGCAGATGTTCAGCACGAGGTTGGCAACCTTGCGGCCGACTCCGGGCAGCATGAGCAGCTCATCACGGGTGCGCGGAATCTCCCCGCCGAAGTCATTGATCAGCATCTCGCACATGGAATGCAGGTTTTTCGCCTTCGCATTGTAGAAGCCGACCGGCTTGAGCAGCAGGGCCAGCTGGGTCTCCGGGATTGCCAGGATTCCCTCCGGAGTCCTGGCAACGGCCCACAGCCTGGCAATCGCATCATTGGTGACCGGGTCCTTTGTGCGCGCGGACAGGATCGTGCCGACGAGCACCCGGAATGGGTCATCAGGTGTCACATCCAGTGGATGGGTGGTGTAGAGCTTCGACAGCTTGTTGAAGAATGCGGTCGCAGCCTGTTTGCTGGGAGCTTTGGGGTAGTCGCCTGACACCGGGAAATGCTATCAGATGCCCCTGTTCATCTGTTTTTAACTTCATTTGTTAAATAGATGTCAAAACCGGGTTAACAGTCCAAATCAGCAAAGTTTCACGCCTATACTGCGCAACGAACTGCCTCAGGCAGGGCTCGATAGACCACACAGGTTCAATTGACTGAATTCGAAAGTGACCAAGACTGTAGATGTTCAAACAAGCTGAACAGGATGGCCGGTTCTCCGAGGCAACCAAGGCATCACCGAATGTGCTGCCAGTCGACGCACGCATGTGTCCGGTTCCTGACAGCGCTGAACTGCTTTCGCAGACCGCCTCAAGTTTGGATGAAGGCCTGTGCATCATTGACAGTGATGGACGGCTGATCTTTGCAAATGAATCACTGCGCAAAATGGTCCATGAACAGCACTCGATCGAAGGTCGCTTGCTTCCCGATGTGATTCCGCACCATGAGCGCTTCAAGCTGCAGGTCCATATGAAGCGGATCTGCCGTGGTGAACGTCAGAGCCTTGAACTGACCCTGTCTGACATCAGCGGCCAGACACGCAATGTGCTGGTCAGCACCGGTCCGTGCCAGGATGCCGGAAGTGTATACAACTTCGTGATGTTCACTGACATCACTTCCATCAGGCGCGCTGAGCAGGAAAAGCTCTACCTGATGGAACAGGTCCTCGGTTCCCGCCACATGGACCGGATCGGGACCCTTGCCGGCGGCCTGAGCCACGAGATGAACAATATCCTGCAGGTAATCCGCGCCAACGCCGAGTATTGCCAGCTGCTGGCTTCCGAGCCTGGAATGCCGCGGGAAAAACTGCAGGACATCATTGCCAGCACCCAGCGGGCCGAACGGATCCTCAAGCAGTTGCTGAGCTTCAGCAAGGACGAGCAGCCGGATGGCAGCGAGTTCAGGATGTCTGAGCTTGTGCGTCGCGTGATAGGTGTTGCTGCCCTGAGGAAATCAATTCCAGCCGGATGCAGCCTCGAGCTACTTACCCAGAATGACCTGTTGAAGGCTGACGAGCAGCAGATTGAACAAGTACTGGTACAGCTGATCCGCAATGCGATGCAGTACCTCCCTGAAGAGTCCGGGATACTGCGGATCAGGCTGGCTGACCCGACTGAGAGCATGCTCGACCGCCTGCCGGTGGCTGACTGCCGGCTTGAGAACTACCTGCTGATTGAGGTCCAGGACAATGGTGCCGGGATCCCCGGTGAGTACATCGACCGTATTTTCGACCCCTTCTTCACTACGCGGTCCGTTGGCCAGGGATTCGGCCTTGGTCTGACCATGGTGATGGGCATCGTAAGCTCCCTGGGTGGTGCAATCTGGGCCAGCCCAGTCCATGGAGGTGGAACATGCATCAGGATCATGCTGCGCCGGGTGCCTGCCAAGAGCACGGTTGAGCCTGTCGCACATGCACTCGCACCAGAGTTCCGGGTGATGCTCGTCGATGATGAGGAGATGATACTGCGCCTTGGACGCCGCATGCTTATGAAATCCGGCATGGATGTTTTTGCAACAACTGACCCGCATGAAGCACTGCATGAGCTGCAGACCAATGCAGGTTCGTATGCACTGCTAGTCACGGACCAGAACATGCCTGAATTCAATGGAATGGACCTGGCTGAGGCTGCGCGCTATGCCAATCCCGAGATCAAGGTAGTGCTGTGCACGGGCTACACGCCGGACCTGGATGAGGAAAGAATATCCGAACTGGAGATTGACGCAGTGCTGGCCAAGCCTTTTGACATCCACGAGCTAAGCAGGCTGGCACAGAAGTTGCTTGAAGCCGGGGCTGTGAACAGTGGCAGCTGTCCCGATTCCGTTTACCGATCAGCCTGAAATCGAATTGTCACGAACAAAATCCACCAGCCGCGCGAATTCCTCGCGGAGTTCGGTGAATTTACGTTCTGCGCCGTCCAGGCTGTCCTCCCGTCCCATATGCTCTAGGTCCGCTGACAGTGCAGCCATCCTTGATGCAAGCAATTCTGCGCTGCTGCCCTTCACTGCGTGGGAATCCTGCCTGAGCTTCTGTGCATCCCCTGCTGCAATGCTGTTGCCGATTTCAGTGATCAGCCCTTCGCATACATCTATGTAGTCCTGCACGATCTCCTGCCAGATCTCGGCATCCCCAAGACGTGCTATTCCTCCGGCAACATCAAGCGGTGACTGCTCCACGGTTCACTCCAATTCGCTACAAGCAAGTAATACGCCTCAGGCGCATGATAGTGCGTAGAGCCTACAGTCAGGACTTTTCCGGCGGGTACATATATAATGTTAACTGGGTGAAATCCAGGTCTGCCAGGGTTCCCCCTACTCCAGGGCCACAATCCTTCCAACGGCAGCCTTCTGGTTTGGCACATTCAGCGAGGTACTTCTATGCTCAGACGCCGACTGGCATACATCATTCCCAGCCTGACGCTGGTCATGACCGCGATGCTGTTCATCGCATGCGGTGGTAACGGTGGACCGATCCAGCAGGAGCAACTGAATGCCGCTCCCCAGGTGGACCGCCAGCTTCCGCAGCAGGAACAGCTTGCCGATGGGGCCGGCCTGCCCTTCGCAAATGGCGATGCGGGTTCAAACCTTGTCACCCTGCGTACACCGTCACTTGCTGAACTGGGTGCCGGTGATGAATTCACGGTCCGGCTGGACGTGGACCTCCGTGAGGAAGTACACCAGGGTGTACTGCGACTGATGTTTGACAGCCAGGACATGCAGCCCGTCGAGGTTGTGCCGGGGTCCATGCTGCCCTCCGGCATGGTCCGGATTGCCGACCTCGACAAGCCGGGATTCATTCCGCTGGCCTTCACGGCCCTGCCGGGTGGCACTGACGTGGCCGCCGGCAGCGGTGAGCTGTTCAGCATTCGCTTCCGCCTGCTGAAGGCCGGCAATGAAGCCGGACGGATTTCCTTCATCAGTGACAACGACTTCCTGCAGCTGCGAGACCGCGATGGCGAGCGCCTGCGCTTCAACCTCGGAACCGAGGCGGGAGGCAGTGATGTCAATTAAGCACATCCTCCTTCTCAGCATCCTTGCCATCCTGCTTGGCAGCAATGCCGCGCTTGCCACCTACCCGCCCCCGGAAGGCATGCTTGAGCGCATGGCGCAGGAAGGCACCCTGGCCGATGCCCAGGAGTTTGCCCGCCAGCTTGGCAACCATGAAATGAAGCGTCCAAAGCGCGGAGCGCTGGACATTGACCAGTACAGCCCGCAGCAGGTCGCGGACCTGATTTCCGCAAACCTCGGTCGCAGCCTCGATGAGCGCACCACGAGCGAAGTCGGTAAGATGACCAGCACTGAGCTGGCCTGGGTCGAACTGGACCTGAACCACGACGGGATGGTTGATGAGCGTGACCTGCTGGTGCTCGGCCATCCGCAACCGAAACAGACAGCCACGATCCCAAGCCTCGGCTACAACAAGATGCTGACGATCCTGATCGAGTTCCCGGACTACCCGCAGTATTTCGATCCGCAGTCAATCCATGACGTCTGCTACAGCCCGACCCCGCTGCCGAACTACCACCTTGGCAGCATGCGCTGGTTCTACGACCAGGCCAGCTATGGTGCATGCACCCTCGATGGCGACACCTTCGGCTGGTATATGGCACAGAACCCCCGCACCTACTACCATCCCGATGACAACAGCGGCGGAGGCAAGCGCGAGGAGCTGATCCTCGAGGCCTGTGACGCGGCCGATGCTGCGGGACTCGACTTCAATGACTACGATAACGATGGCGACGGTGTAGTGGACGAATTCATCGTGATCTGGACCGGCCCGCATGGCGACTGGGCAACCTTCTGGTGGGGCTACCACACCGGGATGGGCAACGGCAAGACCTACGACGGCGTGCGCCTCGGCAGCTATTCCTGGCAGTGGGAGCGCGGCTACTACTTCAACAACGAACCCCCGACTCCCGACATCTGGAGTGCGGACGTAGTGATCCACGAGACTGGCCACGGCTTCGGCCTGCCGGACTACTACGACTATGACGGCAGTGTCGGACCGGACGGCGGTGTTGGCTCAATGGACCGCATGGATGGTTACCGCGGTGAACATGGCTGCTTCTCCAAGTACATCCTCGGCTGGCTGCAACCGACGATCGCATACACGAACCTCGATGACGAAGCATTGGATGTGGCGGATGCCAACCCGGACTGCGTGCTGTTCATGCCGGGCTATGACCCGGCCACGCCCTGGGACGAATATTTCATGGCCCAGAACCGCGGGCGCGGCGGGATCGACTACCAGATGCCAACGGACGGCGTGCTGATCTGGCATGCTGATGCCCGCCTGAATGCAGGTGGTGGCTTCCTGTTCAACAACAGCTATACCGACCACAAGCTGATCCGCCTGATGGAAGCTGACGGACTCGAGGAGATCGAGAACGGCCCGAACCACAGCGGTGATGCAGGCGACTACTATGACCTCGGCGAAAGCCTCGCTCCCGGCACGACTCCCAGCAGTGACGGATACGATGCCCCGACCGGCATGGTGGTGGACGACATCTCGGCTGACGGCGCCACGATGACGGCGGACTTCACGCTTTACCCGACCGCCCCGCCGACGGTGACCCTCAGTGGAATCACACCGGGCAGCACGGTCAGTGGCAACGTTCCGCTGACGATCACGACGACCTCAGCTGCGGGTATAGCGGAGATCCAGCTCTGGGTGGATGGAGTACTGGTGGACGTGAAGACCGGTTCCGGCAGCTCCACTCCGCTGTGGAACACGCTGGTGGACTTCAACAAGACGATGGACGTGATGGCCCGGGCCTACGATGTGAATGGCCAGAGCGCCACTGACACCGTGAGCGTCACTGTCAGCAACAGCGGCGTGGTGAGCTTTGCCGACTACTTCAACATCGGCTTCAAGCTGTGGCGCAGCATCAACTTCCCGGACGTGCGCCGCGGCACCTGGACACAGTGGGAGACCCGGGCCTGCCCGGCCAGCCCGCCGCCGATCTCCGGTGGCAACGAGGCCTACGTGGCCCCGATGCTGAATGACAATGAGTGGCACAACGCGCTGGACAACCTGCGCAGCCAGCGTGTCAACGCGGTGGACTTCGAATACCTCGTGAGCATCAGCTTCGAGTACCGCGCCCGTGACGGATTCTCCCTGTGGTACACGACTGACGAGGGGCAGAACTGGACCCTGCTTGACAACCTCACGCAGACGAACGACTGGTCCACCTACAACCGGGTGGTGGACCTGCGCGGCAGCCAGTTCTACCTGGAGTTCCGCTACAGCGGCAACGTGCGCGGTGATAACCAGAGCGGCCGTGGGGCGAACATCGACAACATCAGCGTGCATGAGGCTCCGAGTGACCCGCCGACCGTGCAGATCACGAGCCACGTTGATGGCGACCACATCAGCAACAGTACACTGTTCACGGCGGACGCGAACGACGACTTCGGCATCGATCACGTGGATTTCTACGTGAATGGCGGACTGGCCTTCACTGACAGCGAGGCGCCGTATGAATACGAACGCAATCTGGTCAACGATGACAACCGCCCGGACATCCCGGTCAGGGTGGTCGCCACCGACAGTGACGGCCTGACCAGTGTGCCGGACGAGGTCGCGATCAGCTGGGACACGGAGCGCCCGTTCCCACTGTTTGACGACTGTGAGATCAGCGATGACACAGGCCCGAACGCCTGGTCATTCCAGAATGGCGGAAGCTCAGTACCGAACTGGCAGTGGAGCACGGCGGACGCTTTCAGCGGCGTGCAGTCGATGGCCTGGACCGGCGACGGCAGCTTCTCCGGTGACAGTGAGGGCGTCTGGTTCTGGGGCAGCCGCGGGGTGAGCGAGGGCCGGATCTGCGTCGACCTTGCCAACCCGAAGGTCGTGGATCCGGTGCTGCGCTACAAGATGACAGGAAACTTCCCGGATGGCAGCGGCCGCGGCCTGTACCTCTACACCACATGGTATGGCTGGGAGCAGATCGGTGGCTGGGGTGACAACTGGGCTGAGTGGACCGATGTTGAGTTCGACCTGTCAGGCCGCATCGGCCACAGTGGCCGCATCGTCTGGTGGGTGTTCGGCTCCAGTGGCGACGCAGCCGGCATCTGGCTTGATGATGTTGAGGTCACGAATGCCACTCCGGTGATTGACAGCATCAGCCCAGGCATCGCGATTGACGGCGAGATCATCACCCTGAGCGGACTGGGCTTCAGCAGCTGCGACATCTCGAAGCAGCTCAACTTCACCGAGGGAACCGTGCTGATGCCGCTGGACGTCGTGAGCTGGACCGATGAGGAGATCCAGTTCGCCGTACCTGCCGGGGCGCGCGGTGGCAACCTGAGCGTGACCGTCAACGGCCGCCAGAGCAATGAGGTGAGCCTTGTTGTCAGGCTGGCCAGCCCGCAGCTGACGGAGATCGGCGGACTGTAAGCAGGAAGGGTCAGGCGCCCTGGCTTGTGATCGGCAGTCCTACACGCCACAGCGTGACCGGCAGGTTGGTCTGCACACTGAGGTCGACGAGCCAGCACTGGCGGTCGTGCGCCGGGATTATACGCATGCCTGTCTGCAAGCCCTGGTACAGCCAGAGCCGGTTGCCTGCGGAGTCATAACAGAACAGCAGTCCGGTGACGGGGGTTGCCACCATTGATGTTGCATTTGGAGATCCGGCAGTGGGATCCGGATACTCCGCCGGGAAACCGCTTACGAATGTCTCACCGTTGAGGCCAGCCACGATGTCACGCACGACGAGATCATCCGGCCACCGGAGTGCAAGCGACTGCCCATCAGCATCGAGGCCCTGCAAGCCATCGCCGATCCGCAGCCACAGGTTGCCTCCGCTGCTGCGCAATTCCCTGATCTCTGCTCCTGGCAATGCATTCCAAAGCACTTCGCCGGATGGATCCGCGCACTCCACACCGCCGTCAATTGCGGGATAGGCAATCCTCCCCGCATCCAGCAGGCCGGCATGGTGGCTGGCACTGTACTTCTTCCAGCGCAGTTCACCCTCCAAGTCCAGGCAGTACAGGAACCCGTCGTCACTTGCCGCATAGGCATTGCCATCATCCAGCAGCAGGCGGGCCGGCGCTCCCATCAGGAAATTCCATTGCTCCTGCCCTTCGTAACTGAAACAGGTCACGGACTGTTCAAGGATCGTCGTCAACAGCACATCATCCAGCAATATACATGTGTCGGCAGCGGGATACTGCGAACCGGGCCAGAATGGCTCCGGTGTCCAGAGTTCACCGCTGCGGGCGAAGCCGGTATCCGGGACATCGTTGCGCCAGACCTCGAGGTAGCCGTCTCGCCGGGTTGTTGCCAGCCAGCCGTCCGGTCCCAGCAGCAGTTCACGGTCGGCCAGCACCTCCTGGTCGGGCAGCATCATCGGCCGGCTGCCGTAGTAGTTCCAGCCACCCAGTGAGGCATCGTCCTCAATCAGTCCATCGTTGAAGTTCATCATCACTCGCAGCCGGTTGCCGGCCTGCAGCTGGTAATGGCCGCCGGGGTAATCGCCACTGGCCAGCTCCATCGCCTTTGGCACGCGGCTCTTGCCAGCCTGCCCGCTGCAGCCTGTAAGCAGGCTGATTGAAATGAGAACTGCGAACGAAAAACTTGCCAGCCGGCTCATCGCGCACCTCCCAGCCTGCAGATGCGGTCAGGCCCGTCATCGCTGACAAGCAGCAGCTTGTCCTCGCCAAAACCGTAGATGCGGTCGCAGTGCAGTTCCAGCCAGACCGGCACATTGACCGGCACGCTGAGGGCCGCGGTTTCAAGCTGCAACTGCAGAGTCCCCGCGCTGGATGAAGATACGTAAGCGAACTCGAAGTCCGGCAACTCGCCACGCATCATCCCGCTGAGCATGCCTGGCAGGCCTGCCAGCAGCGGATACTGCGCGCGGCCGGCATACATCAGCAGCTGGTCATCCTGGATCGCCGTGCCATCCAGCAGGTACAGCTCGCTCAGTTCAGTGCTGCGTGTCTCGGTCCCATCCACGCTGTAGCGTGCATACTTGCCATCCCGGAAGCGGGCGATGCCATCCTCTGTCAGCCAGCAGTACCTGCTTGGTCCGGCGCTGTAACTGCTGAGCTGGCCCAGCTGACTGGCAACAAGCTTCCCGTCCAGCCTGCTGAGGCTGGTGCTCCTGCCCCGCTCCAGCACCATGCCACTTTCGGCCAGCTCAATCCCGGAGACATCCCAGATGTTGCCACCTCCGACCAGCTCCATCTGCCCGTCCCGACTGACCCGCACACGTCCGCCATTGGAGACAGTCTGCAGGTTTCCCTCACTGTCCACCTCCATCCAGGGCCGGCTGGCCAGAATAGATGTCGCATTGGGTATCCTGCGGACCCAGAGCTTCTTGCCATTGGCATCAAGCCCGTAAACCAGGGCGGTTGCCATAGTGAAGAATGTCGCCTGCGCTTCGTTGCCTCGACGCACGCGAGTATGCATTTCATTGTGTACAGGCTCGTAACGCCAGGATTCCGATCCCTCTGCATCGATTGCGATAGCCCTGCCATAGCGACCGGTCAGCACCATCAGGCCATCCCCTGCCTGCACGCTGCTGAGTGTGAAATGGGCCGGTGCCGCGAATTGCCAGTCCAGCCTGCCTTCCGTGCTGATCCGCGTTATTCGGCCGGAACGCTCCTGCAGTACCAGGCCGCCCAGTCCATCGTCAATCGGTTCAAGCAGCAGCTCGCCGAAATCCGGATCGCCAAGTGTATGCAGGCTCAGCAGTTCATTCGGACTGAACAGGCGGGATGCAAGCATCATCAGCATGCCGGCCAACCAGCAAAGCAGCAGCGCGGCACTCACCATCACGGCCCTGCGTTGCCAGCGCTGCATTGTATCCATGACCTGATTCTAGCTCAGCGGGGCACTGTCCCTGAGCTTTCCCTCCCATTACATGACTGGATCACCAACAGTGTTACTCGGGTGCGGAAAGCAGGACGAGGCCCTGCTTATCCTGCGTTGCGGTAAACAAGGTGCCATTGCTTCCGGTATGGGCAAAATAGGGGTAACCTTCCATCTTTTCACCGCGCCAGAGTACCTTTCCCTGTGGATTGATGCACAGCCAGTGGAAGGGAGTATTCACACGGTTTGCTATCCGGCCCCCAAACCAGCTGTTGCGGAAATCCCTGTCATAGATCCTCAAAAAGGTGTATCCATCCCTGGAAAGCTCCAAACTGGACCAGCCAATTGATTCCAGCCTGCAGCGCCAGAGCCGCTTTCCATCCGCATCGTAGCAATCAACCCCCCAGCTCCGCTGGATCGCAAATCGATTTCCGGCATCATCGACTTTTGCATACACGTGGCCCAGCTTCTCACCGGAGTGATCCTGGATCCAGAGTTCCGTTCCTTCCCAATCCAGGCATACGAGGTTCAGTGAATCAGATCCCGTGACAAGTATCCTGTCACCGAAGGCCTGAGCCTGCTGCACACCCTTGCGGGTCCAGCTGACCCGCCCCTGGCTGTCCAGGCAGGCAAGCTCCCCGTCCCGCCCGAACACCAGCAGGTGCTGGTAGTCCTGCGACTGGCTGAAGCTGATCATGTATCCGCCCATGTATTCCCAGCTGGGATTGCCCTGCTGGTCAAATCCGACAATCTGCTGCTGGTCATACATCACGAACGGATCCGTTCCGAGGAAGCCCATGCTGCCATCCTGGCCGGAGTACCTGACAAAGTTGCCAGAACTTCCATCAGATGCGGTATCCGGCCGACTCAGCAATACTGAGTCATTGCCACGGTCGCTGAAAACGAGCCGCACCCCGCCACTGGGCCCGTTGTCGGGGAAGAGGTACTGTCCGTCCGGCCCCGCTACCATCTCGGTCAGCTGGCTCGAATAGACCGGGTAGCCCTGTTGCGATGCCTGGCTGGCGGTTGGCTTGTCACCTGCCTCCTTCTCCGCATCGATGCTGAGCATGCCGCTGCCCTGCCAGTTGAGCACAGTATTGTCATCTGAAACAAGCATCGGCCCGAGCACATTCAGTTCACGCTCCATGGCAACAGGAACCCTGCCGCAGGATACCAGTAGCAGCAATGCCATCAACAGGACAGCGCTATACATCGGCAGCCTCCAGCGCCAGGCACCTGAGCTGCTTGTCGTTGCTGATCAGGTAGATCCGGTCCTTGCTGCAGTGCATCGCCGAGAAGCCGTTGAAGTTCTGCCCGCTGCCGATATCCAGTGCAGCCAGCCTCTCCCCTTCGCGGATCACTTCCAAGCGGAACACCTGGGACTGCTGCAGCCTCGGATTCAGCTGGCCGGCAGCCGGCGAAGCGAAAGGCAGGGCTGCAGAGACCATGGGAAACAAGGCGGACAGGTGTTCCAGTGCGGTCAGCAGGTTGTCAGTCCTGCCCGTCACCAGTGCGAATGCATCCCCCAGGTCCTGGGCATCCGAAACACTGCCGGCTTCAAGTGGAATGCTCCATTGCTCCTCAAGCTGGTAGTCCAGCGCACGCACCACGGCATCACTGGTCGGCACGAGGATCAGCCCGGCTGAACTGGCAACCTGGTTGGGACTGATGTAGAAACCGGGCGATGTACCCAGCTGATTGATCTTCTTGTGGATCTGCTCCCCGTCCCTGACCAGGCAGAGCTGGTTGCCACCGGAGTACAGCAGTTCGCCGTTGCCGACAACTCCACGCAGGTCCAGTATCTCCCCGCTGAAGTAGATCTGCTGTCCACCGGCCGTCTTCGCGGGAGTTTTCGGCTTGCTGGGACGTTCGAGCGGAATGCGCTCGCCACTAATTGTGTAAATGCTCACGCTGGAGAAATCGTTGCACAGGAAGCTGTAGCTGCCGGCGTACTCGAAATAGCTTGGCAGCCCAAACGGGTCATACATCTGCCTGGTATTGACAACCCAGCATGGCTCGCCGGCCGCGCTGATTCCGTAGAGCAGGATGCCCTGCTTGAGGAAGGCGACCGCCTGGCTGCCTTCCCGTGGCTCAAGCAATTCACGGTACCGCTGCGGATCGGGCCGGCAGTTCCACAGTTCCTGTCCCTGTGCATCGAGGGCAAGCAGCTCACCCTTGCCTGTGGTCAGGTAGGTGATGGCATCTACCCGCTGGATCGGTGAGCGGATACTGTCAATCGTGTGCTCCCGGCTCCATAACACCCTGCCATCGGGAGTGATCATCTGGAGCTGTCCGGCCAGCATGTCCTGGGTGTAGACAAGGCAGCCATCTTCGGATGCATCCACTACGGCACACCATGTCGCATCAAGCTGCCTGCTCCAGAGCTGCGTGAGCCCACTGTCCCTGCCGATTGCCAGCCTGAGCGTAATCCAGCCAGCCGCCCACAGCACGGCGTAAACTGCAATTGCCAGCACCATTTTCCGGTGGATCCTGCTTGCCATGTTTCCCTGCCAGTCCCTGCAAAGATGCCCGTTCAGTTATTGCTCCGGGCAAACAATGGTTCAATTGTAAATCAGGACGCTGCCGGACCGTCCCGGGTTCAGAAGCCACGCCACATGGAACCCGGCGGGCCATGGAAGGTGAGTACGCTGTTGTTCCCCACCTCGAACTGGCCGATCAGACCACCGGAGAAGGTCAGGGCTCCGTGGCTGCGCACCATCTCCCCATCGGCGGCCTGCCAGATGACCTGCCCGTCGGGATCCACACAGAACCCAAGCTCAGAGATGCGGAACGGGAACATCCCTTCGCGCTCGACAGAGCCGTTGTAGGCTTGCTGGTAACGGACAAAGGCAAACATATGACCGTCCGGCGCACCAACGAAGTAGGAGAAGCCGGTGTCGCCAACCGGCAGTTCGGTACGCCACAGCTCCTCACCTGCCGTGCTGATGCATAGTGCGGTCCTGCGATAATCGTGAGCAAAAATCCGTCCATTGGACACGGCGGTCGGCAGGCAGGTAATGTCCATCTCGAGCTCCCATAGCAGCTTGCCATCGCTGTCCAGGGCTCGAAGCCTGCCGTCAGTGCTGTAACCGTAGAAGCTGCTGCCATCCGTCACGCAGCTCTGCATTTCGGGATTGCTCCAGAGCAATTCTCCGTTCCCGTCCAGCGCAAGGATCATCCCGTAGAAGCAGCTGATATACAGCCTTTCCCCATTCGTACTCGATTGGAGTTGGGCATTGCTCCCTACATTGAATTCCCAAAGCGGATTGCCCTGCAGGTCGAATGCTCCGAGCATCTGTGCGTCATCGTCGGCAATCACCACCATCCCGTCCAGGAACGCCGCCTCATTGCCAAACTGGCAGTCAAAGGAACGGCCATAGGTTGACAGCGTAAGTTCGGTTTCCAGCGGCACCATCACGGACGGGTCCGCCCGCGACACAAGCAGGGGCCGGGAGTATGAATCAGTGATGGCCAACCAGTCGTCATTCCAGCCGCGGATCTCGAGTCGACCGGGATTGAATGTCATTTCCGAGCCATCCGGCCAGACGGCATCCATGCCTGTACCCTGTGCAATCAGCTGCTCCGGTTCACCGGGCACCATGCGATAAAGGCTGAAAGTCGGCATGTCCAGTGAAAGGATGCTGCCATCCTCCAGCTCGGCATAGTAGTAACCGGAGAGGGAGTAACTGCGCGTGTCTGATGCCGGCAGCACTTCAGGCTGGGCTTGCAACATAGCTGATGGGATGGCAACAAGCAGCAGTGCGATGACGAGCGCTTTCATAGTCCCGCCTCCAGACCATATACCCAGACGCCTTGCCTCGCATGCCAGACCACTATGCCTCCTCCCGCAATCGCTGACATGTGATAGTCCTCGGAAAGTACGGGGCCAAACAGCGACTGCTGCCAGGCGATCCGATCGTCTGAAACCTCAAGCATGATGATGTCACTTACGAATGCTGATCCATCCTTGCCCGCAGGTAGCTCCTCGGCGGCAGGCAGGCCCACGAGAGCAGTCCCGGCTGCCTGGCCATCCGCCAGTGGCGTGCTGCCCAGCAGCAGCACGCGAGTCCCGGACTGCACCACATCAAGCACCTGCCCTGGCAGGTCCAGCGCGTCACTGTGAACCACCAGGCTGTCGTCAAGCAGGCCAAACACCCTGCCCCAGCGCCTGCCTCCCCAGCCAATGTTGCCAGTTCCGAACTGGAAGTCCTTGAATCCGCCGCTGTCAAGCGACTCCGTGCGCATGCTCGACTCCAGCGAGAAGCTGAGCTGTTGGTCCAGCAGCTGCATACGGCCATCATCGCCATACACCAGCATCCGTCCGTCCGGCAGCACCGCCGCATGGTCCCCCCAGCGGGTGCCTTCCGGGCCGTTGATACTGTGCTTGATGCCTTGGCTGTCCAGCCAAAGGAGCTCCCGGTCCGGCGTACGATACATCCACAGCAGGTCCAGCGGCAGCTGCTGCGGGTCAAATGGATCCAGCCAGGTGTCGTAGAGTTCTCCGTTGTCAGACATCCAGCACAAGCCGCCGCTGCTGTCCAGTCCGTAATCGAAGCGCCCGTCGGAGGTCCGCACTACTGCAGGCGCTGCGTCCGTCCCCGGCAGGTGCTCCAGTGCTTTCCACGGTTCGGGATGGAATTCCCAGGCCGGCTGCCCTTGCCTGTCCACTGCCCAAGCCTGGCCACCCATGCCGGTGAATATCGTGAACCCGGGAAACTCGTAGCAGCGCCAGGCAATGTTCCAGCGCAGCCAGTCCGCATGCCAGATGTGCTGTCCCGTGGCATCATAGTGGGAGATGCCAAGGTTGACATCCTTGACATACAGGCCGCCCTTGTTGCCAACGACCACGGATGATTCGCCTGCTGCCGCTGGCAGGCTCCACTTCAGCTGCAGCGGATCATCCTGCGCCATCGCCACCCCGCCAGCCAGCAGGCATGCCAGCAAGGCCATAAGTCCCGTCACCCTTGTTCGTGTCATGGATGGATTGTAAGGCAGGGACGCTTACTATGCACAATCGCTGTTCTACCGGCTTATTGTTGGCTTCCTGATGAATCGACCGGATCGAGGCAGACCAAGGTTTCCGGCTTGCGCTCATAGACGTACAACCGGCCATCATAACCAGGCAGGTAGTTGCCATTGTGAGAAGCAGTCTTAGTCGAACTCCAGAGGAACCTGCCCTGTGGATCAATGCAGCTCCACCGACTATCCCTGACGGTACTACCTGTTGTGAATCTCGATAAAAACATGCTGCGTCCAATACTCCAGTCAATTCGCCAGATAAAGACATATCCATCCGGACTGATGTAATACGGCGAAGTGAACTCGTCGCCCATGTCATACACCCATTGTTCCTTGCCTTCCCGGTCATAGGCATGCAGGAACTGGCCACTGCCGACAACGCACAGCGGGCTGCGTGGCTCCGTCAGCAGGCGTGGGAATTCCATGTCCAGAAGTGGAACCTGCCACTGCTCTTTGCCATCCCAATCAAGGCACAGCAGGTTTCCCTTATCGTCCAGCGTAACCAGCCTGTCACCCATGGACAGGGTGGAGAAGCAGCCCATGCGCTTCCAGAGCAGCTCTCCCTGCGGGCTGAGGCAATGCAACGAGCCGGACTGGCAACCAAGAGCAATTCGCTTGTCGTCATCTGCCCTTAGCAGGTAGCTGCCTGCGTCGCCGTTGAAGCGCCAGGCAGGCTGCAGCGCAGAGTCATATGCCTGCACGAACTGGCTGTTGTAGAGGATGACCGGATTGCCATCTAGGGAGCATGCGTCAAAGCGGTCACTCATGTTTACTCGCGGGGGCCAGCCGGATCCTTCCGGAATGCCGAGTTCGACATATTCATTGCCAGCATTGCCATCCAGCACCCAGGTCCGTCCGTCAGCGGCGACGATGTAGCGTCCCTCACCGATCGGGACGAGCTGGTTGAGGCCCTGGCTCCTGAGGGCATCCGGCAGCAAAGGACTTCCGGATCCAGCGGAGCTGGCCTGCCCCAGGTCTACGCCGGAAAACTCACCAGCTGCTGAAACCTCTGCCATTCCCCTGCCGTGGTAAAGCCGCAGGCTGTTGTCAGGCAGCACTTCCATGCTGCCATACAACCTGGTCTCATATGTGTGCTGTACGTTCTCCTCTTCCGCACGGGACATATCGCAGGCGGACAGGATCATTGCGCAAAGCAGCAGGGCGATGATCCTCACTGGCCTGCTCCAATCACATAGCAGTCCAGCCAATCTCCATTGCTTATGTACACCCGGGAGCCGCTGACTGCCAGGCGAAACCTCACATTCCCGATGTACGGGATGCTGATGCTGCCAAGTATCCGCTCATCACTGACGAGCTGTAACCTGCGGTCCGTGTTATAGCCGTAGAACCCCTGGCTTTTGAGGTACTGTGTCTTGCCGGGGAACAGGAAGCTGTCCAGTGGCTTGATGCTGTCACCGAGTTTGCGCAGGCTGCGAGCAATGTTGTCAGCATCCTGGGTCATCAATACGAAGCCGGCGTCACAGGGCTTCACTTCGTCAATCCGGCTGCTGATCGGTGCATGCTCCGCAATCTGCCGGCCCTGCAGGTCAAGGATTGCCAGGCTGGAATCATTGAACAGCACGAGCAGGCGATTGCCGCCACAGAATGACTTATCAATCCTGACAGCGGTGGAGGGAATTGGAACCGTGAAGATCTGTGCGTCCTTGCCATCCATTAGCTGGAAGCGATCCTCACATCGCAGCAGGGGCACCTCTCCTTCAGTCAGTCCAACCAGCTGGACCAGCTC
The DNA here is from genome assembly GCA_022646745.1 of Planctomycetales bacterium. Lineage (GTDB taxonomy): Bacteria > 4484-113 > 4484-113 > 4484-113 > JAFGCY01 > JAHEFU01. The sequence continues at coordinate 3,934,865 of CP060262.1, forward strand.
AGGAGCTGGTGCCAGTGAAGCATGCTCAACCGGCTTTGGCTCACTGAGCAATTCAGTGGACGGAACGGAGACGCTGCCATCCGGCCAGGCAGTTGTCATGTTGGCCCAGTTGATCACATAAGCCGCCTGCCCGTTGATTGTCATCCGGGAGTGCAGGTGCTCGATCCACGGGTCTGCTCCAGGGTTGACCGTCCAGCACAATTCTCCATCAGTCCTCAGGCCGTACAGCATGGAGCCATTCTGGCTGTATAACTCGGCAGTTGGCGCAGTTGCCAGTTTCAGTGGGTCGCTGAATTCGCGGGACTGCTCATCGTATGACCACTGCCTGTTCCCGGCTGCATCCACTGCATACATCCGGCCGTCAGTCAGGCTGATGTAGCAGTTGCCATCCTGCTCATGGACGCAGTCCTTCAAGTAGACTCCTGACTCGCGAAACGTCCAACGGACCTCTCCACTCTGTGGGTCGATCGAGATTACGCCTGCACTTATTCCACGGTTGTCCAGCAGGTACAGCCCGCCCTCATTTCCAGCCTGCAGATTCATGTACTCGTAAGCCAAGGGGATCCGCCAGGCGTGTGTGAATGGGGATTGCTCGCGTCGGCCCTGCCCCAGGTACAGCGCTCCCGCCAGCCACAGCAGCAGGCAGGCCAGCATCGTGCCGGCAATCAGCCTGTGCTCGCGGGATGTCGCTTGCTGCATCTGCTGCAAGCATAGCGCAGAAGCTAGTGTTCCTCCCAGACGATCAGCGCCGCATCCGCCAGGTCGTTGTCTGGCATTCCGAACAAGCGCCGCCACATCTGCTTGAACTCGGCCTCGTCATGCGGCCACTGTTCCAGCCACTCCCTGAATTGCGGCCACTGGAACAGCGTCGGGATGTCCCCCACCCCGCGGCAGTAGTCGTGGATCATCTCCCAGCAGATCGGCACCACCGTGCCCGGCTTCTGTGCCGTGCTGCCGCGCATGAAATTCACCAGCACGCCGCGCTCGGGCTTGTCCTCGCCGCGCACCATCGCCACCCCGGTGCCCCGGTCCACGGCGTAGTAATGCGGCTCGATGTATACGATCTGCACGGCTAGGATGATAGCCGAGGGCGGCTGCTGGGAACCTCTGGCTTGCACTCTGTAACGATTTGCCCAACAATTGCATCAGGTAATCGGACAGTCCGTGGGAAGGAGGGGAACAGCAGATGGATGGATTGCAGGAGCAGGCCGGTATCCGGCGAAAGGGCCTGACAATTCTGCCGGCCTGGCTGCAGGACAACCCCCTGCCCGCAATCTGGCAGCTGACCCTGCTGAAGCGCAGGCGCAAGCGCCCGATCTTCCAGTTCTACTCCGCCGCTGTGCTGTTCTTCCAGGTGCTGGCGCTGCTCTGTGTCCCGGCCTACCTGATTGACTGGTACACCAATGCCTACTTCCTCACCGAGCTGCTGATGGCGGAATCGCTTCTCTCATTCTTCTGGCTGCTGCTGGAATTCACGTCATGCCTGAACTTCGCCGGCAACCTGATGCGCAGCGAGACTTCCTCCACCTTCCCGATCATCGACGAGGCGCTGGCGGCCAGCAGCCTGCAGGACCGGGACTTCATCCTGGCAATGCTGCAGGCCAGCCTGCCGCGCCTGATGATTCCATCCGCGCTGCTCTGTCTCGCGGTGGTGATGCTATTCCAGACTGACTTCCTGCTGTATTCATACGGGTACAACGGGCTTGGCATAGCACAGTGGCTTTCACTGACAACATTGTCAATGGTTTCGATGTCCGGCCTGCTGCTGCTGCACTTCGGCCTCGGGATGCAGCAGGAGAAACGCTTCGCCGCCAGCACCGGGACAGTGATGGCCGGACTGGCCCAGCTGCTGACAATCGCCAGTTGGTTCCTGACCTACGACGAGGAGTGGATGACAGATTTCAGCAGCTACTGGCGCTACCAGTATTTCAACCCGCACCTGCTGGATCTCCAGAATTACTACTGCAATTCGCAGCTTGGGATGCTGCTGATCCAGTTCATGCTGGTGCTGCTGCTGCTGCACCTGGCAACGCACAACGGATGGCTGCGCCGCCTGCTGCTGCTGGGCTGGCCGGCGCTCTGCGGCATCCTACTGACAACCTTCCTCCTCAGTCTGCAGTACATCGATCCAGAGAATTTCTCCTACCTGACCGGACTAAGGTTCATCAGCCGCGCAGGCCAGCCGCTGTCCTTCGTCAACCTGGATGTGATATACATGCATTTTGTCGGTAACGACACCTCCGTGCAATCTGCCCATGTCGGCAGGCTGCAGGCATTGACGGTGCTGCTGCAGTTCGCATACGCGTTCACTTTCCTGCAGTTCGCCAGGAGAATGCTGTCCATCCATCGAAGGGGGACAGCATGATCAACAGGCTCATTGCTCATATCATGCGTATCACCCGCGGCTGGGTCACTGCCCTGCTGGATATCCGCCGCAATCCGTTGCCCGCGGCCTGGGGCATGTCCGAATCACGCGGCAATGCGGCCTACCTCAAGCGCTTCGCGATCGGGATGGGCCTGTACGGCATTGCCAGCTGGCTTGGGATCATCGCGAGCGCTAGTTACCTGACCGGTGACCAGCTGGCCAACAACAAACAGAGCTTCGTGAACAACTACTTCTTCGAGCTGGAGGACCTTGGCAACTGGCTGCTGCAGCAGCCCGGCGCTGCCTGGTGCCTGCTGCTGGCCCTGGCCTGGCTGCTTGTAACTTTCCGCAAGGCAATCACCACTTCGCTGGGCTTCCTCGACAGCGAACCACGCCAGCAGACGCATATCACCTATGACGACATGCTGGCCTGTTCGCAACTCAACGAGTACGAGGTGCTGCTCGGTGCGCTTTACTACTGTGTCCGCCTCGTGTTCCTGCCCCTGCTGGCATTCTCAATCTGTTGTGCCTATTCCACATACAGCTTCTTCGAGGCTGAGATTGCCGGCAATTTCAACGGCGGACTCGCCGGCCTGCTGGCGCACATGTTCGCTGCAGTGCCACTGCTGTTCACCTCCGGCATGCTGGCGGCAATCGCATTGTTCCTGCTGACAATCAGCCTGAGCCTGAGCTCCCGCCAGCGTACCGCTCCGCAGGTCGGCGGCTTCCTGCACACCACGGTGCAGTTCCTGCTGATCGTGCTGGCAGCCTACCTGCTCTACTCGCAGTTCCAGTACTGGGGCTTCACGAATGACGCAGTGTTCCGCGATTTCGGCAACGTGATGTTCAGCATCAGCTTCCTGGTGACAACCCTGATGCTCTACCTCGCCCGGCGGCTGAACTGGCTGCGCATGCTGCTGCAGCAGGGCTTCCCGGTGCTGCTTGGAGCCTTCCACCTGTTCTGTGCACTGCCGCTGGCCTATGCCTATACACTGGACAGCGACTGGCTGAACATGCTCAGCATTGCGGCTGACGGCCTGCGTCCACTGAGCCTGTCAGCCACGGCGCTACAGGCCAGCTGGCTGCAGCAGATCCAACATCCCTACTGGGCGCGGGGCGACCGCGGCTTTGAGTACTACGCGATCGTCTCGCAGCTGATCGTGCAGTTGGCCTACCTCGCCCTGTTCGCTGAGTTTGCCCGTGACGCAGTGCGCCGTCGCAAGTGGGGCGTGATGTGAATCAGGGCTGGATCGCTGCGTTTCGTGAGGCATGGCATAGCCCGCTGCTGGAGCTCTGGCAGCGGCAGGATTCACGGCGAAGCACCCGTGGTTTCTGGCTGTCCAGCCCGGGACTGCTGCTGCTGGCCACTCCGCTTGTAATCCTGCTCTACTGGCTTCTGGTCCGCCAGCTGGGCATCCTTGCACATGCAGCTGGCAATGAAGGCATGAACCCGATCCTCGCATCGGCAGTATTCTGGCTGGCAATCAATGCCAGCATCAAATACCTGGTCCTCATCGTTACCTTCATCTGCTGCGCCAGGCTGTATCGCGTGCTGGCGGACAGTGGCAGCCTGCTGGATGGAAGGAGCGGCAAGCGTGCACAGCTTGACAATGCAATGGCTGTCAGCATGCTGGATGACCGGCACCTGGTCGCCGCCCAGCACATCAGCAACTTCCGCCTGCTGTATCCATGGATCGTCCTGCTGTCCCTTTTGCTGGGCCTGCACCGGGTTGTGTGCGCATTTGGCCACGCCGCTGTCGAAGCCCCGGATGCCATCGGGCTGGCAGTCCGGCTTGTGCTTCATCCGCTTTGGTCCAGCCTGCTGGCGGCAGTGGCCCTGTTGATCCTCGGCAACTTCGCCATCGCGGCCGGCAGCGCAGCAGCAGCAAGCCGCCTGTTCCTGATTGGTGTTGCTGGGATGTCTGTCTGCCAGTTCGGCGTGGCGGCGACGCTCTACTATTTCGCAACTGACAATTTCATTGGCATTGACGACTGCCTGGTCATGCTGCCAGCCCTGACGGGCCTGTTGCCCGGCCTGCTGCTGGTGTTCGTCGCCGGCTTCGCATCCAGATCCGCAGGCTTGCTTCGCATTTTTTCCAGCGGGCTGGGTATGATCCCACTCGCCGGCATTGCCCTGGCGGGCCTGCTCTGTGACAGGATGTTCATGTTGAGTTTCAGCGACCAGAACATCGAGTCGGGCCTCTGCGTCTTCCAGGCCTGCGTGAACCTCCAGGCAATCTCGGTATTGCCTGTTCTGCCGGACACGCTCGAATTCATGGGCCTGGTTGGCAATCCATATGGCAGCCCGGATGCAGTGTTCCCGGGGATGATGCTCAGCTTTCTCGTCGGGATGCAGCTCCTGCTACTGCGTGTGTCCTCCCATTTTGCTACCAGCTGCCTTGCTGAGCGCCGCGCACGACAGGAATCCGCCAATGAATCCCCCCGAAGCACTGCAAGCAAGGCAAGGAAGCAATCAGGGAATCCTCAACGAGTAGATGCAGTGTTCGCTGTCCTGCTCGTCGGTATTCCACTGCTGCTGACTATGGCAACGATGATCTCCGCCAGGTTGATTCGTCCCCCATTGCTGGAGTCAAAAGATCCCTTCGAGCAATGGTTCCTGGACTGTTTCCAGCGCGGACAATCGCAGGCAGCATGGACCAGCGGCCTGCGCAACGGCACGATGAGCCTGCGGATGTCGGAGGTCCTTGGACAGGATTATAGCTACACTGACGACCTGATCGACCAGTCAATCCACTACCTGATGCAGGATGCTGCCGTCCGGCTCGAAACCGGCAATCCCGGCGATGTAGATCCCAGGCTGGCTCGCCTGTGCTTCATCGCCTATGAAACCAATCACTCCGTGGCTTATCCCCAGCTGACAGAGGAATGGAACAAGTTATATGAGCAGTATCCATGCCTGCAGCATGACCCCCAGGCGATTGCCATCATTGCCGAGATCAGATTGCAGAAGCTTGGCTGGGAGGATTTCGCGCCGGCGTACATGAATACGCGGCCGGCCTTTTCGTCAGATCCGAAATCAGCTTTCTACAGCCGCGACTGGATGCCGGAGGATGACTACCAGGCACTGAAGCAGCTTTATGCCTCAATTGACGATTCGCTCGCAGACAATGCATTTCCATACCATCTGGAGGTCTGCCGCCGTTTGGCAAATGACGACCTGAATGGGGCAATGGAAGTGATTCGTGGCAGCAGCAAAGCCCAGCTGGCAGACACGCGGCTCAATCTGCTCGCCGCGCTTGCGTTGGACGAACCAGAGAAATTTGATCCATTGAGCCGATACTGCCTCTACTGGCCGGGGTTCAATCGGATACAGAGCATGAATAATCAATATTTCTCAGACTTCTTTTCAGCCAGTCGCCAGCTTTGTAAGGAAAGCCGTACAGACGACCTGCAACTCCTGCATGACTACATCCTCCGATTCAGCAAGCTGCTTGGGCCATATGATGCCAACGAGATCCACCGAGCCATGCTGCAGGGGATTCCGGCAAACTACATTGGCATTGAAAGTAACCGTGCATTTAAGGATGCCAAGTCTGCCGCCAACAGCCTGCAGTACTCCGAGGCTCTATATGGTCCCAGTCCCTCAATCATCTATGGGAATAATCACACGGTGGGCATACAGTTGCTGGAAGGACATCTGGCATTTACCCGCCCTCATCCGGATTCCGTTGCGATGTATACATATTTCCTGGGACTGAATGATGAGAAGCTCGTACTGGAAGCAATGACTCAGGCTGAGCAAAGGGAATATGAATCCATCATCTCACTTGACTGGACAGCACTGGATTGCTCACCGGCGGCGGACTCGACTGATTCCGCTGAGGAAGCAGGAGAATCGCAATCCCCTTAACATGCTCGTCTGTGGGCGGGATTGAATGCCGGGCAGCCCTCGGCTATGATCAAGGAAGAGTACCGGAGATGGCTGGAGCCATCGTATCCGGGTGGGAGCAGTATGGCGGTTCGACAACATGAACCTGAAGCAAAGCTGGACGGAGCTGTCCGGCCTGCTGCTGCGCCAGCAAAATTCCCCTCTTCACTGCGGCAGGAAAGTGGGAAAGCAGGCAGCTGGCTCGGAGCTGCCCTTGCCATCCGCCAGAATCCATTGCTGAATCTCTGGATCCTGCAGGAGAGGCGCAGGGCGGAATCCAGAAGCTTCTGGCTGTCAAACCCGGCGCTGCTGGCGGGAACATCAATTGTCAGCGTGCTCGCCTGCATCATACTGGTCCGGCAGTTACTGGCACTTGTCGAGGCCCGGACCGCCGGTGCAGTCAACCCGATGCCGGCCTCAGCCGCCTTCTGGACTGCAGTCAATGCGATCCTCTGGCTGGCGATAATCTACTTCGGCATGCTCTCCATCGGGCGGATCTTCCTCGCGATGCGCAATTCAGTCGCGCTACTGGAGACCGGCCAGGGCAACCAGCGCCTGCGGCTCGATGACAACCTCGTGATCACGGAAATGGGCAGCCACCAGATCATCATGGCCCAGATCGCCGACAACCTGCGCCTGGTGCTGCCGGCCAACATCCCGCTGACCCTGTTGCTCGGGCTGCAGTCCCAGCTCAGCGGCTATGCAAGAATCCTTGACAACCTGCCAGGCGCGATGGACAGCCTGCAGAACCTGCTGCTGATTCCCCTGCTGTCGATAATCGGCAGCATCCTTGGCACTGTGCTCCTGGGCGCAATCCTGATCGGGGCCGGCCTGCTGGCTGACAGCACCCGCCTGCAGGTCGGGGCGGCGGTCGGTGTTTTACTGATCCAGGCCTGGCTGTTGTTCCTGATGGCAACCGGCAGGGAGGTATTCAATCTAGGTATGGTTGAGGGCAGCGGCTGGGTGATCTCAGCGCTTGGGCTGTTCCCCCTGCTTGTAATGATGCTGCCGGTTTTCCTCGCTGGCTTCAGCCCCTTGTTTAGGCGTATCCTGGCAGGCGGACTGATCCTCTGGATGGGTTTTGCCCTGACCCTGCTGTATGGCATCTGCCTGTTGTCAGACCTGCGCATCTGGCTGGCAGAACCGAATGCTGTCGGGATGGGCCTGCAGGTCGGAAAGCAGAGCTTGCAGGTCTTCAGTTGCACGCCCCTGACAGGGATTGTCTACCAGCACTTGCAGGCGGTCATCCTCGGCAACCGGCAGGATCCTGCATTCTTCCTGAGTGTCTGGCAACCTGTCTACACCTATAGCGTCCCGCTGGCAGGATTCCTTCTGCAGGCAGCCTGCATCACCGGAGCCCTGCGCTTTGCGCTCTTGATGATGGACAAACGGAGGCTTGGCAGCCATGACTGACAACCATTCGGCCATGCCAGTCGAACACTCACCTGCACCTGGTCCTCCGCGGCGCTTCCTCAGGTTCGACCGTGCACTCAGCCTGCTGCTGTTTGGGCTGCCCGCATTGCTTGCATTCACAGTCTCACTTACTGCAGTTACGGTGCCTGTTGTTCATTTCAACAGCGGTGATGAGTTTGCCGACTGGCTGTTCAATGCCGCCCTGCAGGCCCAGCATGATGCATGCTGGCAGGGTGTGAAGGCGAGCCGGGCTGCGGATAACTGGCTTCCGGAGAGCTACTATTTCAGGTCAAATGCATACTATCGGGAAAGCGTCCTCTTCGGCAACAAGCTGGCAGACGCGATCCAGCAGCAGCTGGATCTTGACCCGCATGATCCGCGGGTGATCTGGCTGGCTGCAGCTGGAATGCCCATTGATTATCGCGATTATGACAACAGCTTGCAGACAAAGTCGCGTTTCCTTCTCGAGCAGGATGCAGGGGGGATGCTGGACCGCCAGGGCCTGGAACTGCTGGCATATTTCATCAACCAGGTCGGACCGTTTGAACTGGTTGAACAGGAACGCTGGCGGGGACTTAACATTTCCTACTTCGACCTCGGCGATCCATCACAATCTGCCCTGACAGCCGAAGTCCGTGAGCAGGTGACCGATATTCTGCGGCGGGTTGACAGTCTGCCTCCCGGCAATGCCCAGCACCTTGAACTGCGGTTCACTCAGCTGATGAACAACGACGACTTTGCCGAGGCCCTGGCACTGCTTGGCCGGTATCCCGGGCTCGAGGCAGCGCCCAGTGACGTTGGCATGCTTGCCAGCCTCGGACTGCAGGAACCGGACGGCCTGGATGACATAACGCGTGCCCAGCTGCAGTTCTTCGGGCTTGCCAACTGGAACAACACCCTGCGCATGGACTACCAGAAAGTGCAACAGGCCAGCCGTGAGTTGCTGGCAAGCGGCAGCCTTGACAAGCTTCAGCAGCTCCACGAATTCCTCTGGAAACTCGGAGGGATGGGCAGCCCGGGCGACCAGCTTGGGCACACAGCTGAAATGCTGTCTGCCTTGCCACCATCTGTCCTGCATGACCCTGCCAACCAGGAATTCCGACTTTCACAGCAGGACATATATGCGCTGACCTCCAATTCGTGGACGGCTAATGACCCAGGCCTGCTGCAGCAGGCTGTCCTGCTCCTCGATTACCAACTCAGCGGAGAAAGGCTCGGTCTGTATGGACCGAACCCCATGTACCAGGATTACTACACTTCACAGCCAACTCGTTCCAGGATAATCGAACAACTTGGCCCCAATGCTGCAGAACAGTTTGAGCGGATCCGCAATCTCGACTGGACATCCCTTGACCTCAGCTCAGCCCAGCCTGCTGACTTCGTTGATCCAGCTGAACAGGCCGCCTCGACTGATACATGAGACAATCAGCAACGGGGATGGATACAGCAGGCACACAACCTGGAGCGAGGAGCCGCCCACGCTGGCAGCTGATAGACCGCGCGCTGGATCTGCTGGTTGTCGGGCTGCCCCTGCTGCTGGCGCTTGCCTGTGTGATTGCCAGTTACGTCGTCAAGCCCTACCGCATGGATACCGGAGATCCCTACCTGAACTGGTATGGCAACCAGCTGATGGACAGTGCCGACCAGGTGCTGGCAACGGATCCGCTCCTGCCGGATTACTACAGCACAGGCGACTACTATCTGTTGCCTGATTTCCGCAAGCGCTTCGAGGAAGCACGAACCTCTTTCAGTGGCGATCCACGCTACTGGATGGAGTATGCCGATCTGACACGCGCCGAGATCTGGTTCGGAAGTGGTGACAACTATTCCGAACAGGACTCGGAAGCGGCTTATGAGGCAGTGATGCGTGAGGGCCTGTCCAGCCCCGGCGCCAGCCCTGAAATGTTCATCCCGCTTGAGTGCCGCCCGATCGAGACCTCAGTGCTGGCGGACGGTGTGACCCGCGGCAACAAGGAAGGCCGACCGAATTTCCTCTGGAACCATCCGGAAGAAGTGACAGCAATGCTTGAGCAGGCCGGACGGCTGCCGGTGCAGGATACCGTCAGCCGCCTGCTGCAGGCAACATACTGGAGCTGCGGCGGGGAGTACGGGCGCGCCCGTGAACAGCTGCTGGCAATCCGGGACCAGCCGGGCCCTTCCCTGCCTGACATGAATGAGCTGATGATCAAGTCGGCAGCCAGACCAAACACGGCGGTCATGGCCAGCCGGGGCTGGTCCATGCAGTATCCGTCCAGCATTTACGTGGTGAATTCTGACCTGCGCAGCGGACTGGACGAGCTGGCGGAACAGGCCTGGCTGGCCGGAGACTACGAGGTGATTGACATCCTGCGCCAGTCCATCATCGATGGCAGGGGCGCTTCCGGCACGATCCTCGGCCAGCTGATGACGACTGTCAACCTCGGCAAGGTTGACAGCCGCATCTACAAGGTCACTACCGACCCTGCTGAACTGTCAATGATGCTAGAGCTGCGTGCCCGCAAGAATGTGTGGCGAGACAAGGTCCGCTCAACAATCGGGCGGGAACTCAGTCCCTGGGTGGTCGGACGCTGCACGCTGGAAGGTGCCCTCAGCGGTGGACGGGGCTTTCACAGCGGATACGGTATTGCCTATGGCCGTCTGCTTCAGGATGAGTATGCCGACCTGCTGGGCATCCAGCCCCAGTGGGATGCGGTTGCGAATTTCAGTTACAGCAAATTGGCCTTCCCAGACGGCTGGACACCATCTGAATCGGACCTGCGGATTGCCGAGGGAGAAATTGCCAACAATCCCGGCGAGCGCCTGTACCGCGAGGTTTCCGACGGTGAGCAACCGTGAGTGCCAACTGGACCAGCGCAATCCGTGGCCTGCGTGACAATCCCCTGCCGGCACTGTGGCAGCTGCAGGAACTGCGCCAGCACGGGCAGCGCAGCCGCTGGCTGTCCAGCCCCGGCTATATGCTGCTTGCCATCCTGGTCAGTGCGCTGGCCTGTTACCTGCTGCTGCTGCAACTCGGAATGGCAGGTGCGGTCTGGCAGGAGGGAGCGCACCCGGTGATTCGCCACAGCCTGCGCGGGATGGGCTTTGGCGTGTCCCTGGCTTTCACCGGAGCCATCTCCTTTCTACTGGCAATGGCCCGGCTGCACCATGGAATCCTGTTCTGCGGCAGCCTGCTGGCAATGCGGGACAGCCGCCGGCGCTGGGCCTTTGATGAGGTTGTGGCATCAACTGAGCTTGGCAACCGGGAGATCATCGCCGCGGCGATCTGGCATTCGCTGCGCCGCGTGATGCCACCACTCGCACTCAGCCAACTGGTGTTTTCGGTGATGTCCGGCATCTGGGTGGCTGACATGCTGCATGACCACTCCCTCCCGGATGCAGCATGGCGCTGGCTGCTGCCCCTACTGTTCCTGCTGGGCATGCTGCTGCTGTCCACGCTGGCTGTCGCCACCCTTTGCGCCCTCTCGATCTCCACCAGCAGTCCTGACCAGCACCCGGCCCAGCCAATGCTGCTGGCAGCGAATGCCTACCCGCTGCAACTGCTGATGCTGGCGGCCCAGCTTCTGTTGCCGATCTGGCGTCCAGATGAGTATTACACCGAAGCCCCATCTTTACTGGTGGTGAATCCACTGGATGTCGTCTCGCTGGGGTTCGGAATGCTGATGCCCGTCATCATGGTCCTGCTGCTGGAACTGATGTGCCGGGCTGGCAACACCCGAAGTTATGCGGCCTTTGCCCTGCTGCCGGTGGTCGGCCTGCTGCTTGCCTTTGGCTGGGGCGTGATGTCAATTGTCTATGACGAGCTGCTGTCCTCCACATATCCGCTGGATGGACCCCTTTTCAGCCTCGCATCCAACTGGTGCATCTTCCCGTTGTACCTCAGCTATCCACTGCAGGACCTGGCCCGCAACGGTATTCCAGGCTATGCGATTCACTGGATGAGTCTCTGCCTGTTTCCCGTACATTTGCTCCTGCTCCTAGGTGCCCTTTACAAATTTGCGCAACGAGCAGCCGGGAACCTGGACCGCGAACTGCGGGTCTGAACCAGCGCTTCTCCCGGGATTGTGGCGGGAACCACTGCTCCGGGTTAGAATCAAACGGCTGAAATCTGTTTCGATACTTGGGGGTATCGGATATGCGAACTGGTACTGCAGGCCATAAAAGAATGTGGCCAATTGTCGTGCTCGCCCTTGCATTGAGTGCCTGCGGCGGCAACATGGGTTCGGGCATTGTCCCTGGACCGGCACAGATAAGAAATGAAACCGCACCGGTCTATCGCAATGCGATTGGCGAATCCGAAATCGGCACACTGAATGACTGGCAGCGAGCGCTGCTTGCCGACCCAGGCTGGAATGAAGCCCCTGCTCCGGTTGAGCGGGATGGGTTTAACGCGCTGCCTGCTCCGAGCACTGAACTGCTATTGGAGCTGCTCCAGCAGCAGGCAGTTGCAGGCATAGATCAAGCTGGATTCGTGCGTGGCACTTCCGCGCTTGACCCGGTTCCGGTCGGCGCGTACAAGCCTGGCGATGTTGATGTTAATGGCATTCCCGCTTTCGGCTGCAATGCCGACCCGGCAATGATCGACATTTACCACATTGAGGATGTGATTGGCAATTACAGCCTGGATGCTGATCTGCAATTGCAGTCACCAGTTGGTTACGTTATGTATGGCGTACCTACAGTCAACCATTTCAACAAGCATGGAGACTCAGCCTCGATTCCGGCTGCCATTTCACAGGTGCTGGCCCAGCAGGACGACCAGTCCCAGAACATTGCGATCAGCAGCATTGCTTATCTCGCTGCGCAGGATTTCTCCGTCTCACCCGGTGAGGGCAGTGGCCCTGGAGGCCCGAATGACTGCGGCCTGGCGGCATACAGTATCCGCAATGCCTACTGGATGAGCTGGAATGAGAAATCCTTCGCTCTGCCTTCGGGCCAGACCACTGCGCTATTCAACATTTTGCCTGGTCCGTTGGATGAAGCACAGACCGGGCTAACCAACCCCATCACTTCCACCACGGCGGGCCAGCAGCCCTTCCTGTTCGGTTCCTGGATCGAGCATTATGGCAAGTCCTACATCGTCGGCATAGAATCTGCCAACAGCGGTTGCCAGATGTTCGATGACATTGCCAACACCGAATGGCGCCACAGGGTGATCGGTGGCGACCAGCCCTACCCGAACATCCTGCACAACCCGCTGTACGGCATCCTTGCGGAACGCTGGCAGCAGTCAGCCATTCCGGATACGGAGGAATGGAACAGCCAGCTCGGCTGGCCCGTGGCCCGTCCCTTTGCCTACAACAATGGAGCGCAGCTGCTCAGTGCGGACGGCCCCTACTATGCATTTGGACAGTTCTTCGAGCGGGGATTCATCTGGTGGCTGGACTACGACCAGCAGGCCAATCCGACAGCAAGCGACCGGGCAATCCTCTACACTTTCGATGGCAGCAACACATTCTGCGATGGCACGTTTACGCGCAGCTACCCTTACCTGCATTACAACAATCAAGCAAGTGCCCCGCTTGCCGCTGACCTGCTGGTGGACCAGTATCTCGCGGGTGGCTCCGACTGGCGCCAGATCAGCCAGCAGCCTGATGGCCGCCTGCTGCGGGTTCCCTGGACTGACGAGGGAGCCAGCCAGCGCAGTGCCACTGTCCGCGCCCTTGCCAACCCCAGTGGAGGGGTGACCATCAACGGTGACGACATCGGCCATCCGGAATGGGGCAAGGGCCTGTACCGCAGCTGCACATGGCTGTGGCAGGATGGCACTGTCACCCCTGCCGGCATGGATTACGACCCGGCGCAGTTTGACATGCAGCACACCTACCTTGGCGACGGAGCTGGCATTGAAGCCATCCGCCGCATCAGGGCGCAGGTGGTGGATGCCGACGGCAACATCGCCTATGTGGACAGCCTGCCGCTGCAGATCGGCGACGGCAGCCCGGGGGCCGCCCCGGCACTGAGCGTGCTGCGGGCTGACAACGGCATGTTCCCGGATGGCTACGAAGCCCTGATTGATGATCTCGGTGAACTCGGCCTGCCCTTCAGCACCCGCAGCTGGGAAGCGGGTATCGAACAGCAACTCGCAGACGAGGGCTGCCAGCTGGCAATCTGGTACGACGGCGGACCGGGCAGCCAGGCTGAACTTGGAAACACACAGGCCGGCTGGACCGCTGGGGAAAGGGACTCACTGATCGGCCTGCTGGAGAAGGGCATTGACGTGCTGCTGCTCAGCCAGGATGTCGCTGACAACCCGGACCCCAACCCGGGAAACTCATGGACAGACCGCTTCGGTATGCAGCTGCTGCCCGGCGGCCAGTCCGGCACCGGCCTGCAGGGTGCATGGGGGCAGTTGCCCGGTGGCCGGATTGCCGATTTCGGCGGCGGATGGCTTCCCTCGTCCGCCCAGTACATGTCTGCCGCTTCACTGGCTTCGCTCGAGGCGATCTGTGGCGCCGTGGAACGCGGCTCCGCCGATGATGGTACCCAGCCGATGCTTGTGTCAGTCGACCCCGCCCTGCCCGTCTGCGGCATTGGCAGCGCCACCAACTGGCCGGGAGCCAGCCCCGCATTCACTGCGGGCAGCTTCCTGTCTTCAACATCCACAGGTCCGGCCCAGGCCCTGCTGAGCTGGGGCAGCAGCGCAGCTCCGCATTCCATTGATGGCAACCTGCCTGACCCGGTCATCGCCGATGGCAATGCGCACCTGTGGGTCTATGGCCTCAGCTGGGCAGCCAGCTCTCCCGTAGGCTACCAGGGCAGCGATCGCGTGCCCGTTGCCAGGAGCAGGATGCTTCAGAATATCCTGAGCTGGCTGGACAATGATTCCCGCTACTTTGACCCGCTGCGACCACGTGGCTATTCAGGTGAGCCGGAAATCCTCTCGGTCACGCCATACCTGATCCAGTCAGACGGGCAGATCACTCCCGGCTCGACTTCACATACTGGAGTTGACTATCCGGACCCGAGCGGCAGCGATGTGCTGCGCAGCAGCCCCAACCTGCCGGATGAGAAGCACCTCGTTGTCAGTCCGGAGCATGACTCGGATGAGGACGGCATCAATGCCAATGACCTTGACCTGCAGTTCCCCTTCTACGCCTACATCACCTGGGATGACAGCAAGGGGCAGGCAAACGGCGTGATCGAACCTGAAGAGATCCTCGACATCAGCTATGGCGGCCTGCTGCTGAAGGACGATATTGACTGGCAACGGGCCAATCCCAATGCCGGCAATTATGTCCAGCCGAGCCAGCTCAACATTCAGCGTCCAGTGGCCGGTTACTACCTGTCATTCACGGGCGACAGCGGCGATGAGCTGCGCGCTTCCTATGGCTCTGCAGCGCCGCAACTTGTTACAACTCAGTACAGGCCAAAGCTGCTTGTGGAGGCAGTTGCCCACTGGCCGGCAGATGCAGCCTACGGTGGCCAGACACCAGTGCTGCGCTGGAGTATGTTCCCTGGCCATAAGGTCCAGTCTCGCAACTACATCACCGGCACCAGCTGGGTTGATGGATATGCCGGTGAATCCCCCATCCCCTGGGGCTTCTTTGTCGGAACGAACGATATCGACCCCGGCATGAAGAATTTCAGCGATGCAGATGTACTTCGCCTGCATGGAGATTTCAGCCATGTCGGCGATGGCAATGGCCGCAGCATGCTGTTTGATTACGCTACGGTACTGGCCTTTGACGGTGACCTGGATGATGACAATGCTGCCGGCACGGCAGACAAGATTCCGATTCGTGTCCGCCTGATCACTGATTACGAAGCATATGGCAAGTATGCAGCTGAGGGCGGGACCTGGCCTGACCAGTTCCCCCCGGCGGACAGCTTCATTGAAGGAGGCTGCTATGTATCCCTTGCGGGCAAGGGCAACAGCTGCATGGTTGTGATGGACAATCCGGAGAAGTACGATCCCCATGAGCTGATTACCAAGGATGAAGATGGCCAGTATAGATTTGACGTCGAACTGCACTTCATCGTCGACTGCGCACCCGGACCGCTGGATGTTGATTTGGACTGGAATTACGATGGAATTGCATGGGGCAACTCCGGAAACACGCAGTATGTAGGCGTTTTCCCAGTCGAAGGCGAACTTGATGAAACAGTGAATGTGGATTTCACACCGGCAGGTGGACCTGGTACCTACTATTTCTCAATCAAGGTTTCTGATGGTTCCGTACCTTCCCAAACTGCAACCTACACCTGGCCGGTTCCAGTTGTAATAGAGTAGCAACCTACCAATCATATCAGTTTCACGGGATCTCGTGAAACTGATATGATTAAAGGTACTTGAAATTTGATTAATGTGTACGTATACTGTTTCCATAGCTTCGGCTGCGCTCTGGGAGCCAGCTGGAAGACACGCGCAATTGAGGAAGTAGGAATTGCTTGATCAGCATTCGAACTTTCGGATCACAGGGGCTGCTGTGAACCTCGCAGTCCTTTGCGCGCATATTTACTACCCCGGCACCGCATGCAATTGCCGTGCTGCGACACATGCTTCCCAGTACTCCGGCCGTCCTGGACCGGTCGAGATAATCCGGCTGAAACATACTGCATGAGGAGGTATCTGATGTCCAGTCGTGGCAGCAGTGTTGCCACTCGAAACCCTGCCTACCGGGCGGGTCAATTGCGCTTATTAATTATTTCCATACCAACATCTATAGGAGTTATCATGAAGACTCATGTGAACTGGTGTAAGCATCTCGGGCTAACGCTTGTGGCGCTTACGGTAGTCTTCGTAGCAGCTTCCTGCGGTGGTAGTGGTAGCAACGGGCTCACTTCAAATGTTGAGCTGGGAACTACCACTTCTGTTGCCCCGGGCAATGATGTCCGCGGCAATGTTTCCGCTGAGATGACCGTCTCTGAGAACGAGATCGGCCAGCTCAGTGCGGAGCAGCAGGCTCTGCTTTCAGACGCGGGCTGGAACCAGCCCTACATCGTCCCCAAGGCCGGCACCCCGATCCAGGGCCCGAGCCATGAGATGCTGATGGCACAGCTTCGTGAGATGGCTGAGCGCGGCGTCGAGATGCTGCCCCGCGGCGTCGAGGGAGAAGGCACGAAGGGAGCCAGCTGGCTTGACCAGCGCGGCTTCAACCCGGGTGTTGACAGTGGCCTTGTGAAGGGCCAGTACAAGCCCGCCGACACCGGCGCCAACGGCGTGCCGGACTTCGGTTGCAACGCCTCCGGTGCACTGATGGCTGACAACGGCCAGTCCGACATCGAGGACGTGATCTTCGCCTACGGCGGCAGCATGCCGGCCCAGGCGATCAGCTGGGTGGCTGAGGGTCTTTCGACCATCAACCACTTCAACAGCGTCGGTGGAGGTGGTGACGATGCGTACACCGCCGTTTACCAGCTGTTCGCTGACAGCGAGACCGCGAACCCGAACAACCAGGGCAACAATGACATCGGTGAGATCGGCTACCGTGCCGACCTCGGCCCATATGGCGTCGGTTACGGCCAGGGCAGCGGCCCCAGCGGCACGCTGTGCGACGGAACCGCCTACGGTGTCCGCAATGCGTTCTGGATGACCTTCAACGAGAAGTTCTTCGCCCTGCCGAGCGGCCAGGCGACTGCCCTGTACAACGTGCTGATCGCCCCCAGCGGTGATGAGGGTGCGGACCAGGTCAGCCCGATGGACACCTCCGCGAACTTCCAGACCTTCTACTTTGGCAACGTGTCCTCCTGCTATGGGGATGCGATGATCGTCGGCATCAACGCCGCTGACAGCGGTTGCGACATGTTCGACGAGGCCTCCAATGCGCCGTGGCAGGACCGTACGGCGGATGGCAACAGCTACCCGAACATCCTGCACAACCCGATCTTCGGCGTGATCCTGGCCCGCTGGGCCGGCGGCAACGCCAACTCGGACAGCCAGTTCTTCGGCGACGGCAGCTTCCCGAGTGCGGCAAGCATCGTCGGCTGGCCCGTGGCCCGTCCGTTCGCATACAACAACGGCGCCGCGCTGCTCAATGCCAACGGTGCCTACTACGCCTTCGGCCAGTTCTTCGAGAAGGGTTTCATGTGGTGGATCGACTACGACCAGAACAGCAACCCGACCGCGAGCGACGAAGCGCAGATGTACGTCTACGATGGCAACAACACCTTCTGCGAGGGTGAGTACTCCAAGGTCGAGCCCGACGTGTTCTACGGCGGCAGCGGCGACCTCGGTGTCGGCGTGACCGTGGACGGCGTGCGCTACGGTGCCGGCGACTGGTCCGCCCCGCAGCTGTCCGACGACGGTACCTATTACCAGATCGGCATGCTGCTGGACGAGAACACCGGCATCAGCAGCGTGACCATCGCTGCCAGCGCGCACGGCTTCGGCGGTGTGACGGCTGATGGCCTTGACATCGAGCACCCCGAGTGGGGCGCCTGCCTGTACAAGCACAGCACATGGTCATGGCGTGACGGTACGGTCACGGCAGCCGGCACGGCTTTCGATCCGAGCCAGTTCGCCCGTACCCACACCTACAGCAGCAATGCGATCAAGACCAATGTCGAGGGTGTGTACACGATCCGTAACCAGGTCGTGGACGCCGATGACAACATCGCCTACGGTGACAGCCTTCCGATGCACCTCGGACACGGCGGCGCCGGTGGTGGCGGTGGCGACACCGAAGTCTGGGTCATCCGCAACGACGGCGGTGACTTCCAGCTCAACCTCGACGCCCTGACCGGCGACCTTGACGCCCTTGGCGTTGGCTACAGCGTGGTCGACTACAGCGCAACCGTCGCTGACGACTTCGCCGCCAACCCGAACGCGAAGGTCGCGATCTGGTACCGTGGTGGACCGGGTGGCGCGGGTGAGTCCGCGACCTACACCACCGCCTGGACCAGCGGTGAGATGGACAACTACATCCAGCTGATGAGCGACGGCTTCGGCGTGATGCTGATGAGCCAGAACCACGGCTACGATGGAGACCTGTTCTTCACCAACGGCTGGAGTGGCATCTACGGTTATGCGACCCTGCCGGCCTCCGTCCCGGATGCCGACCGCCGCATGCCCTGGGCCTCCAGCCTGTGCACCGATGACGGTATCGGTTTCGGTGGTTCGCTTGGTTTCATCCCGACCGCCCCGAGCAACTTCATCGGTAACCCGAGCGGCGCTAACTTCGGTGCCGACGGTACCAACGCCGCGGAGCGCTACACCGGTAGTGGTTCCTCGGGTGAGCTGCCGATCAGCTTCGGCATGGCAACCGGCCGCCAGTACTGCGGTATCGGTTACTACAGCTCCTTCTTCGCGGGCTCCTGCGCAGGTCCGGCCTTCCGTGCCGGTATCGGCCACCAGCCCAACGCGCTTGGCTTCGACCTGGGCTTCCTGTCCTGGGGTAACAGCCAGGCCCCGGATGCCAACATCGGCTTCTTCCCGAGCTACAGCCACAGCTTCGGCACCGGCAAGGTGTGGAACGTTGGCTACAGCTGGGCAGGCACCAGTGTGACGGCTTCCGCTTCCGGCACGATGGACCGCGCCGACCTGCTGAACAACATCCTCGGTTGGCTGGATGACAGCCTGACCTTCGGTGGTGGCGGCGGCGGTGGCGCCGGCTTCGAGGAGTACGATGGTCCTCCGGAGATCGTCTGCGTGACCCCGATCGCCTGGGACAAGGTGAACGGCGCCGTGACGCAGGGTACCGCCGGTGTGGGTGGCCAGAACTACCCCGACCCGAACGGTTCCAACGTCTTCGGTCCGGATGTGACCCCCGGCTTCGATTACGCTGTCGAGTACGACACCGGCGTCCGTACCCCGGGCGACGATGACGGCGGCGTGAATGGCAACGACATGGACTTCCAGTTCCCGTTCTACGGCTTCCTGCAGTGGGACGACACCCTCGGCGCCATCCCCGGCGACGTGGAGGCTGCTGAGATCATCGATGTCAACTACAGCGGTATCGCCCTGAGCGACATCTCCGCTGACTGGACCAAGTTCTCCGCCCCCTACGGTGGTGTGTTTGATCCTTCCGCCCTCGGCCTTGGCCGCGCAGCCGCGTGGTTCCTGACCGAGACCGACACCTTCGGTAACATCAACACCGCCAGCTACGGCGATGCCTTCGGCCCGAACCTGGTGTTCAACAACGACACCGACCTGGTTGCCACCGAGGCGATCGCGCACTGGGCACAGGGCACGATGTACGGTGGCTCCCCGGCGTACCTCGCCTGGGCGATGTATCCCGGCCACAAGTCCGTCCAGTACGACAACTCCGACACCCCCGTGGGTTACTACGGTGAGGGTGGCATCCAGTGGTACGAGTTCATCGAGGACCACGACATCCAGGTCGGACGTGACCTGTATGCCTACCTGCGCAGCGACTACTCCTTCACCACCCCCGGTGAGGGCCGCACCGTGGACTTTGACTACGCAGTGGTCAAGGGCTGGGATGGCGACCTGAACCGTAACGGCGTGATCAGCGAGGCCGCTGACAAGTTCCCGGTCCGTGTCCGCTTCTTCACCGATGTGGATGCCTACGATGATTACTTCGATGACCTGAACGGCTACCCGAACTTCTGGCCTGATGGCGACTCCTTCATCGAGGGTGGTTGCTACATGGTGGACGAGGGCGACCCGAACTATCCGGTTGCAATCTTCGATGATCCGGACCTGGATGATCCGATGGCTACCGTCACCGGTTCCGGCCCGGCCTATGATGTGACCCTGAGCTACATCATCGCCAACGGCTTCCCGAACTACGACATGAGCCTTGACTGGAACTACGACTTCATCTCCTGGGGCAACAGCGGCAACGTGATCAATGACTATGTCAGCCACAATGCCAACGGTGCCTGGAGTGATGTCGTCAGCGTCGACCCGACCGCTGCCGGCGGCGATGGAGACTACTTCTTCGCCCTCAGGGTCGATGACGGTGACGTGCCCTCCGCCAGCGCTAACTTCTTCTGGCCCGATGCGGTGCCGCTGAAGCCCGGCCTGAGCTATGCGATCGTCGATGACAACCTCAACGCCCTCGACGACAGCCCGGCCCAGATGCTGGCTGCGATTGACAGCTTCCTGCCCGGCCAGACCGTGATCCCGCGCGCCAGCGTCACCGCCGGCAGCGACCTCTACGGTTATGACCTGGTGATCTGGCTCACCGAGCATGAGTGGTATGGCCTTGGTAGCCCGGGTATCCTGGCTGCCGAGATGACGATCCTCAAGGACTACCTGAACAATGGTGGTTCCGGCGGGACCGGTGGTAACCTGATCCTCTTCATGCCCGGCGAAACCGCCTGGGAGACCTTCGACGTCGGTCTGGACATGCACATCAACTACATGGGTGGTGGTACGTCCTTCATGAACGAGCGTCACCAGTTCGACAGTGAGTGGTACAACCAGCACATCACCAACGCCGGCCTGCAGAACGGACCCGGTGGATCCGGCATGATGATGGTTGACCATTACAGCCAGGTCGGCCCGAACCCGGGTGTCGATCCCTGGTACACCAGCGGTTACTTCGACACTCCGGCCCTGACTGCCGGCGCCGTCCAGGCGTCCTGGCTGTTCAGCACGGACCGTTCCGACGTGACCAAGTTCGACAAGAACGGCGGCGGCACCCCTGGTGGTGTCTGCGTCTGGGTTGGCCACTACTTCAAGGGCTGCATCCCCTACTTCGGCGGTGACATCTTCACCGGTGTTGCCGGAACGCAGGGCCAGTACATGCAGAACCTGATCAACTGGACCGATCCGACCCTGCTTCCGTAGTCACGAGCCTGATCAACTGAACTGATCAAACTGCCCCGGGGCCCTGTGCCCCGGGGTTTCCTTTTTTCTACACGTATAAGCTCCTTGCGTTGCCCAGTGCAGAAGGGCCAACTTCTCTAGTCCCAGACTGGTCTCAGCTCAGTTGGCAAACCTCAGACCCTCCTGAAACTTCTCGGAATTCTACTAATTTTCGAATTTTTTCGAAATATCTGTTTAGAACCTCCCGGGGGCGGGAATTACAGACGGTTTGGAAAAGGAAGCAGGAACTTCCCCGAACTGAATAATCTAATCTGAGGTGACTGACATGGAAGCTAAGAAGAACATCAACGGAAACGACAACAAGCAGAACAGTGGCGTGATCATCGTGATCCGCAACCTGATGGCCCTGGTGGTCATGCTGGCCCTGGGCCTCCTGGCCTCCTGCGGTGGCGGCAGCTCAGCGATGGCTGAGCTGGATGCCCCGGCGGATGACGCCAAGGCGGTGGACTACACGATGGCCCCCTCATTGGATGAGGTGGTCGCGGACCGCGAGGCCAGCTCCAGCTGGTACGTCGCCACCAGCGATGCGGCCTACATCGACGGCATCGACTACCTCTACCAGCTGCTGACGGACGGCAACGGCAAGTACCAGTTCGTGATGAAGGTCACCAACAACTCCAGCCAGGCCCGCCACATCACCTACAACAGCACCAAGCGCGCCGACTTCTCGATCGTGAAGAACGGCCAGGAGCTGTACCGCTGGAGCGAGGGCCGCTTCTTCGGGTTCGTCTTCGAGACCCGCACGCTGAGCCCGTACCAGACCTTCGAGTACAAGGCTGACTGGAACGGACGTGACCGCCACGGCAACCCGATCAGCGGCAACGTGATGGCCAACGGCTTCCACACAAGCGTCAGCAACCCGGCCAGCCTCGGTCAGGTGGCCTACCTGAACGGCAAGGTCAGCAACTAGCCCCGGCCTCCCCCTCGGAAACAAAAGCCCCGCCACGGCGGGGCTTTTTGTATTTCTGGATCTGCTTGCTGCTACTCAGCGACAGCTGGCTGCAGGTTGAAATGTTCCTTGTCCTGCAGCATCCGCACACCCGGCGGCCGGTGGAAGTACCGGCGCTGGAAGAAGGCGATGCTTCCGTCAGGATTCACACCGACAACGCTGCGCTCCTGCAGCACGGTCCCGCCATCCTTCGAAGCGCAGCCGTACTGCTCAGAGATCTTCAGCCCGGGATCGTACAGGACGGGAACAGTAATCCCCTCTTCCTGCATGAACTGCCTGGTTTCAGCCTTGTCGGCTGGATTGATGGCGAAAATCCTGATCCCGAGACCTTCCTTGTCCAGGTCATCCTGCAGCTTCCCCAGCTGCCTGAGCTGGTTTGCACTGTTGGGCGTATTGTTCGCCGGATAGAAGAACAACACCACCGGACCGGCCTGCAATGCTTCCGAGAGTTCAAATGCAGCTCCATCCTGGTCAGTGGTCGAAATGGCCGGAGCCTTCTGGCCAGCTTCAGGATGGACGTAACCTTCCTTCTCCAGCTTCGCTTCATTGACGGCGATCTGGTGCTTGTAGTCCGGCATCATGCAGCTGCTGAGCATGCCCAGGGCCGCCAGCAACACTATTAATAACAGGCTTTTCATGAAGGCAAAGTATAACAGACCAGACCATCCCACCTGGCTCAAACGGTTTTCCCACTGTTATCCACACATGCGACCGGATTGAGCATTTCCATGACAGAATGTGGTTTCCACATTGCAATTTATTTAGCTATAATCTAACTGGGGTACATTTAACTGTCGGTTAACTCAATCGACAATTATGTGTGCACCAGATGACACACCAGGTGGGTCAACTGGACTACACGGGGCAAGTTACAGGCGGAATCGGGATTTCGGTGGTGATCATCCTGCTCACCATCCGTGATGATGCGCTCAAGACCCTGCTGGTCCGGTCGGACGGCGGAACTTGGCGCCTGCCCTCCGGTTCACCGGGAGTTGCGGAGCCGCTCAGGCGGGCGGCTGAACGAGTTGTGCGGGAGTTTGCCACGATCAGCGTGGATTACCTCGAACAGCTCTATACCTTCGGGAACCGCATCCCCGATGGACAGCAGAGGGTGATCGAGATCGCCTACTACGGTCTGGTTCCTCCTGACCTGATTCCCGGTGTGGAGCAGCATGCGGCCGGCCACCTTGCCTGGTTCTCTGAAGAGGACGAACCGGACTTGCAGGGTGAGCATGGCCTGATCGTGCGTGTTGCGCGCAACAGGCTGCAGGGCAAGCTGGCCTATACCGCGGTCGGCTTTGAGCTGCTGCCTGAGCTGTTCACGATGGCTGAACTGCAGAGGCTGTACGAAATCATCCTCGGCAGGGAGCTGGACAAGAGGAACTTCCGCAAGAAGATCCTCGACCTTGGCATCGTTGAGGACACGGGTGAGTTCCGTGCCGCAGAACACCAGCGCGGGAGACCGGCGGCGCTTTACCGCTTCCAGTCCCAGGTGTTCCGCAACCTCGAGGCCAAGCGGGATATCCTTGCGTTTTAAGGAGCGACGGATGTACGAACAGGATGTCAAACTCGCCAGGATGCTGGTGGAGAAGATCAAGGCCCTGCGGTCTGAGGAGGACTCAGTCAAGCATGACCTTGACCAGGCCCGCCAGGAGCTCTCGAGGGTTGAGCAGATCCGTGAGGAACGCGATGCCTACCTGGCGATCCTCTCTGAGGCCGCTGACCTGCTGGACAGCAAGGACCTCGTGGTGGACAACCCGGACACCACTGAGCAGAAGGAACAGGTTGACAACCTGGAATTCAAGCTCGAGGAGCTTGATGAGGAATCGCAGAAGTACAGCCGCCTGATCGACGCCCTGCGCGAGAAGGCCCCGCAACTGTTTGAGTCCGTCAATGAGGACGATCCGGATGCCGCCCCCGAGCTGAGTGAGGAAGCCCGCGAGGCCAGCAGCGAGGAGACGGTTGCCAGCGCGGAAGTCGCTGATGCCGTCGCCGAGCCGGTTGAGCAGGATGAGGATGAAGAGGAAGCCGGGGAGGAAGTGGCAGAGGCCGGTGAGGCTCCGGCCGAAGAGTCAGCCCCCGAGGAGGAGCCTGCCGTCGAGGTGAACGCAGGTGAGGACCAGTCCGAAGACCAGCAGGAAGAGGATGATGATGAAAGTGCTGAAGATGAGCAGCCCGAGCCCGAGACGCTTGAGGTGCACGTCAGCAGCAACGGCCATGCCGGTGATGCCGAGCATGTGAATGGCAACGGCGCGCACGAAGCCGTTGCCATCGACGAGGACGACTCCGCCGACATGCCTGCCGCGGCTGCCGAGGCTGAGGACCAGCCGGCCCCGGGTGAGGCCACCCAGGTAGAAGCCACCGTCGTCAAGGTGGCGGTTGAGAGTCCCGAACGCACGCTGAGTCGCTTCAACCTGGACCACCTGAAGAAGAAGGAAGCCTTCACATTCGGCCGTGGTGCCGCATACATCGTCGACGGGGACAGCGTGCTTGATCGCCTGCCCTACTACGATTACAGCCTGCGTGGCGTGCTGGAAGCGCAGACCCGTGATGAGCTGGCGCGTGACATCGACGTGCTGTCAACCGAGCTGCACGGCAAGTTCCACATCGTCTACAGTTCACAGTACAACCCGAGCATCCAGCTCGGCGAGCATGTCAGCCTGAGTTGTGCGAATGGCGAGGGAGGCAAGGAAGCAGCGGATGATCACATTCGTGAGTTGGTCAGTGAACTGATCGCCAAGCACACCTGTGTCTGCGTGATCACTGGCGACGTGGCCCTTGCTGACAGCGTCCGCGGCCAGAGCATCCACATCCTGCAGCTGCACGATTTCTTCCGCGCCTGATCAAAGAACGAACCCGTCCCGATCCTGCGCCTGCACTATAATCAGTGCGTGCACAGACTGCTACACATCGCCCTGCTGCTGAGCCTGCTGGCAGCAGGCTGCTACAAGCCCGAGGCTGAATCCCACGCCCTCGGCTCCGAGAAGAACCCCATCACCATGGCCTTCGTGCCCTCGACAGAGGCGGAAAAGGTCGTCAGCTCCGGCGACGAACTGTGCGAGCTGCTTGGTGAGCAGACGGGACTGCACTTCAAGTCAATGGTGGCAACCTCCTACGTAGGCATCGTCGAGGCAATGGCTGCTGACAAGGTACAGGTCGGCTGGCTGCCTCCGATGGCATACGTCTTCGCGCATGAGCGCAACGGCGACCAGGCGATCCTCAAGGTGGTGCGCCACGGCAAGAGCAGCTACCGCGGACAGATCCTCGTTGGCACTGACAGCGGCATTGAAAGCATCGCCGACCTGAGGGGCAAGCGCATCGCCTACCCGGAGCATGCTTCCACCAGCGGGCACCTCTACCCGGCCACACTGCTGATCGAGGCCGGGCTGGACCCCGAGGTTGACCTGGAGGAAAGCTACAGCGGCAGCCATGACGCGGCCGTGCTGGCACTGGCCAAGGGCAGCGTTGACGCCGCCTGCTGCTTCGAGGATGCCCGCCAGAAGCTTGTTGACAACGGCATGGATGACCTGATGCAGACGACGCGCGTGCTGGCATACACGCCTGAGATCCCCGCTGACAACGTGTCGGTCAGCGCCGGGCTGGACCCGGAACTGACGTCGAAGATCAGCAGCGGGCTGCTCGCGCTGGCAGCCAGCGAGGAAGGCAAGCGGGTGCTGTTTGAGCTGTATGAGGTGGAAGGGCTGGTCCCGGCGGCTGATGCGGACTACGATCCGGTGAGAAACATGGCGAACCTGCTCGGCCTGGATGTTGAAAAGGAAATTGACTGAACCCGTTTGACTATTGGCCTTCACGTACGCTTTACCCAATCCACATATTCCCATTTTGCTGAATTCCCTGTATTGATGCGGGCTGAGGCTGCATCTTCACATACTTCTGTTACACTTCACACAGTGCCGACACATAGTGTGGCGGACGAAGGAGACCATCTACATGGCTAAGAAGCAGAAGAAGAGTGCCAAGGTCCATGCCGGCAAGGGCATCCTGCGCAAGATCCCCAAGCGCAAGCTGAAGGCTGACAAGAAGATCCACAAGCTGGCCCAGCTCACCAACGACGCTGCCGCAGCTGTCAACAAGGCGATTGCCAAGGCGAAGCAGCACGACAGCCGCGTTTCCAAGCTGGCAGCCAAGCTGCGCACCGAGCTGAAGAAGGCCCGCAAGCAGGCGCAGAAGGCCCAGAAGGCGATTGACAAGGCCCGCAAGGCCGAGAAGGCCGCCGAGAAGAAGCTCAAGGCCGCAGTCAGCGCTGAACTGAAGAAGATGGCGCAGGCAGCCAAGAAGGCCAAGGCCGCCAAGGCGAAGAAGCAGAAGGCTGCCAAGGCCGCCAAGCAGCGCGCCCGCAAGCAGCAGAAGGCCGTTGCCAGGATGATCAGCAAGCGCCAGCCGGTGGCACTGCTAAATGGCAACATGGGCAAGGGCAAAAAGAAGAAGGGCAAGCAGAGCCTGAAGAAGCTCAGCTCCAAGAAGCTCATCAAGGCCGCCAGCAAGCTGAAGCTGAACCCGATCAAGGGCAAGCAGAAGGACCGCCAGCTGAAGAAGCTGAAGTATAAGGGCAAGAACGGCAAGGCCGTGCTGTTCGACATGCGCAAGCTGAAGAAGGGCAAGGTGCCGGTCTAGGTTCCTTACCGAGAGTGGTTGAATGAGGAAACAAGGGGAGTCCATTACGGGCTCCCCTTTTTCGTGAGGGATCCGGGAAGGGGAATGTGGGATTGGCACAGCCTCCAGTCATAGTGCCCCTCCTTTCTTAGTTAAGCTTCTCAGCCAGTGCGATCAGGATTCCCTCGGGGCCGTTCAGATAGCACAGCCGGTACATGTCGCGGTACTGCGTGACTTCGCCGACCAGCTCAGCACCGACTGCCTGCAGCCGCGCGAGGACTGCATGCAGGTCATCCACAGCGAACATCAGGCGCCGGATGCCGAGCGTGTTGACGGGAACGGGAGTGCCATTACCGATTGCTTCAGGCGTGATGAAGCGGCTCAGCTCCAGGCGCACTACGCTGTCCGGCGTAGCCAGCATCGCGATTTCGCAGCGGGCATTTTCGATGCCGATGGTGAGGTCCACCCAGTCTCCTTCCACAGTGGTGCGGCCCTCCACGCTCAGGCCGAGTTCCGTGAAGAATTCGATCACCCTTTCCATGTCGCGCACCATAATGCCGACGTTGTCCATCCGGAGAAGATTTCCCGCTGTCATGTTGTCACCCTTGTACCTGTACGATCATATTGCACTGAACCAGCTGTCACCTGAAAACATCCTTCGTGAGCCTTGTGCACTTTGTGGTGGGATTTTCTGTGTGCTTGTTGTCAGACTATCGTCTGACCTCCCAGCTCTTCCGGCCGCCAGCCAAGGCACTGCACACCGGCGGAGTACAGTACGTGCTCCGGCTGCTCCGGCAGGTCCAGGCCGAGCTGCTCAAACACCGTGTTCTCCTCGATCGCCACACTGCCCTGCTGCAGGGGCCAGGGCCGGTGGTGTACATCACCGCGCGAGATCCTTCCATTGTTGTCAGCACTGTACAGGCAGTAGCGCTCACACAGCCAATACTCCAGGCTGCCAGGTTGCGCAGTGAATGTCTCCCCTGCTCCGTTGAAATCAGCATCGAACTCAAGTGCCGGCGCACCACGATGCACCCGCCGGCAACGGAAACTGACAACACCCTTGTCCATCGAGTGCCGGATGCGCGCGTCGTAGTACGGCAGGTGGAATTTTGCCCGGGCCGTGCGTACCGCCAGCGGATTTGTTGCTTCCAGCGAGAAGAACCAGACACCGGGCTTTCCGTTGGCAACTACATATGTGCGCAGGTTCAGTTCCGGGAAGGCTGACATCATTCTCGGCAGCCTGTAGTGCGTCGGATTGACATTCTCCATCCGAAACGGCACGACCCCCAGCCATGCCCTGCCTTCCCAGGTATCCAGCTCCAGGCCGGCGGGCAGGTGTTTCCTTAGCAGCTCAGGGTCCAGCGACCAGTGCAGGAAGCTGAGCTCCAGCCAGTCCATAGTCATGTACGGCTGGCCGGCCGGGATCGGCCAGGGCCGGTGCTGCGTGAATTCCAGAGCGGGATGCATCCCGCTAGGATATCAGCACTTTGCGGCGGGCACTGCCCCGCACTGATACAATCAAGGCAGTGAGCACCGTGCGCCCGGACAACCCGCTGGACACCGCCTTCCTGGCGGAGCTGGAACGCCTGCGCATGCTCTCTCGAAAGCTATTCCGCGGCCAGATGCGCGGCGAGCGCCGCAGCCGCAACAAGGGCCAGTCCGTCGAGTTCGTCGACTTCCGCCCCTACATGAAGGGCGACGACATCCGCCGCATCGACTGGAACCTCTACGGCCGGCTGGAGCGCCACTACGTCAAGCTGTTCGAGGAAGAGGAGGACCTGCGCCTCTACATCCTGCTGGACTGCTCGGCGAGCATGGACTACGGCAACCCCAACAAGTTTGACTACGCACGCCGGCTGGCGGCCGGGCTGGCCTACATCGTGCTGTCCAACATGGAAAGCGTATCGGTCAGCGTATTCTCCAGCGACTACGACATCATCCAGACCCCCTCACGCGGCAAGGGCAAGATCCACCCGATCCTGCGCCGCCTGAGCAGGCTGGAGGCCGGCGGCGGCAGCTCGCTGCGGGCGGCTGCTGCGCGCTTCGCAGCACATACCCGCAAGAGCGGCATGGTGGCGGTGATCAGTGACTTCCTCACCGAGGACGGCATCGAAACCATTGCGCCCCTGCTGGGCAGTGGGCACCAGATTGAGCTGATGCAGGTGCTCAGCCCCGAGGAAGCCAACCCGCAGCTGACCGGTGACCTGCAGCTGGTGGATCGCGAAACCGGCGAGCGGATGGATGTCTCGATGGGCGTGAACGTGCTGAAGAAGTACCACGAGCGCCTGTCCGCGCTGCAGTCCGAGCTGAAGCGATTCGCACTGAAGAGCGGTGGTGACTTCTTCCCCTGCGTGACCAGCACCGGCGTGACCGAGCTGATCATGGGAGCGATGCGCTCCGGCAAGCTGATCAGGTAGGAGGCCAGGCTGTAAGCCTGGCAAACGCCAAGCCAACGGCTTGGCCTCCTTCTACTTTTAATGGCCCGAACCCTGCGGCCTGTTCCCAGAAACGGAAAAGGCCGACCCGCAGGCCGGCCTTTGTGATTCCGATTGGTAGCGGGCCTGGGCCCACTAATTGTTCGGCTTTCGCCGGATGGCAGTTACTCGCCCATCTGCACGCGGTGGAAGCGGGCAACGCTGATGCTGTCACCAAGCTCCTTGGCAACCGCCTCGACGATGTCCTTGACACGCTGCTTGTCATCCTTGATGAAGGGCTGCTCAAGCAGGCAGACCTCACCGTAGAACTTCTGGATGCGGCCCTCGACCATCTTCTCAGCGATCTCCTGGGGCTTGCCCTCCTCCTTAGCCTGGGCCACGAGCACGTCGCGCTCACGACGCAGCACCTCAGGATCGATGCCACTGCGGTCCACGGACTGCGGCACCTGCGGGGTGGCAGCCGCGATCTGCATCGCGATGTCCTTGGCCA
Organism: Planctomycetales bacterium; assembly: GCA_022646745.1. Taxonomy (GTDB): domain Bacteria; phylum 4484-113; class 4484-113; order 4484-113; family JAFGCY01; genus JAHEFU01. Next base: position 3,964,755 of record CP060262.1, read on the forward strand.
GCTCCTGGAACTTCGGGTTGTCCTGGGTGGCTGCGTTTCCGGTTGTCAGGCAGACGAGCACGCCGACGCGCGCGCCGTGCTTGTACTCCTGCAGCCAGTCGGTGGCATCGCTGCTGCGCTCAGCCACCAGCGCGCCGATCATCATGTTCTCACCGATGCGGGCGATGGCGGACGTCAGCTCCTCACCGAGAGTGCTGCCCTTGAAGCTCAGGCCCTTGACGGCCTCCAGCGCCTCGGCATCACCGAGCTTGCCGTTCACGCCCTCGGGCAGGTCGGCATTCAGCAGGAACTGGCCGATCTCATCGACCATCGCCTTGAAGTCGTCATTGCGCGAGACGAAGTCCGTCTCGCAGTTCAGCATCAGCATGATCCCGTCGTTCTTGTCCTTGCGCAGGATGCTGATGATGCCCTCGTTGGCGGCTCGGTCGGCCTTCTTGGCGGCCTTGGCAAGGCCCTTGGTGCGCAGGAGATCGACGGCGGCCTCAACGTCACCACTGGTGTCGCCGAGTGCCTTCTTGCACTCCATCATGCCCGCGCCGGTCATCTTGCGCAGTTCCATTACCTGCTTTGCACTGATCTCAGTCATCATCTTCTCCGATGGATAGATAAATGTACGGGCGCTTAATACCCGCGTAAGTTACTCGTTATCGTTAGCTTCCTCAGCGGCAGCTTCGGCCGGGGCCGGCTCCTCAGCGGGAGCCTGCGCCAGCACCGGCGCCTCAGGCTGGGCGGCGGGGGCCGGAGCGGCCTCAACGGCAGCCGGCTTCTCCGCCTTCTCAGCCTTTTCCTTCTTGTCCTTCTTGTCCTTGCGGCCGCCGTCGTCATCCATGGACTCATCCTCGTCCTCCTGGGCGCGGATGAATACGCTGTCCGGCGGCAGGTAGCCGTAGCGGGCCTCCATCACGGAGTCAGCCACGATCTGGCAGAACAGGCGGATCGAACGGATGGCGTCGTCGTTGCCGGGGAGCTTGTAGTCCACGTCGTCGGGATCGCAGTTGGTGTCGAGGATCGCGATGATCGGGATCCCGAGGCGGCGCGCTTCCTTGACGGCGTTGACTTCCTTGTTGGTGTCAACGATGAACAGGGCGTCCGGCAGGCCGTTGAGGTCCGCCACACCACCGATGTTCTTCTCGAGCTTGCCCAGCTCCTCCATCAGGAAGTTCTTGTCCTTCTTGGTCAGGGTGTCGAAGTAACCGTCTTCCTTCTGCTTGCGCAGCTCACGCAGGCGCTCGATGCGCTTGGTCATCGTGTTGCGATTGGTGAGCAGTCCGCCGAGCCAGCGGTTGTGCACATAGGGCATGCCGCACTTGGTCGCCTCCTCACGGACGGCGTCCTGGGCCTGCTTCTTGGTGCCGACGAACAGGATGGTCTTGCCCTGGCCGACGATCTCCTGCACATAGGCGTGCACGTCGTCGATGAAGCGGGTGGTCATCTGCAGGTCGAGGATGTGGATCCCGTTGCGCTTTGTGTAAATGAACGGGGACATCTTGGGGTTCCACTTGCGGGTCGGGTGACCGAAGTGGACGCCGCATTCGAGAAGTTGACGCAAAGAAATGAGTGCCACGTTGAAACCTCCGATGAGGGGATTTGACTTTCGCCGGTTGGCCGTGGCCCGGCCTGGGCGAAGGGGAATTATAACACGCAGTTGCATCTTTGCAAGCAGCATCCCGCGCACTCCACGGACGGGCTGGTGTGCTAGGATTTAGCCTGCCGTGAGCACCACACAGAACAGGTTCATACTGCGTCCGCTGGAACTGAAGCACCTGTTTGACTTCGCGATCCGCCTGCTGCGCTTCAACTTCGTCCCGATGTTCCTCAGCATGGCGATGGTGCAGCTGCCGCTGGCCCTGATTGGCATCCCGCTCAGCCTGAAGATGGTGGCGATAGCGGAAAAGTTCCAGGACCCCTCATTCATGACCAACAGCAGCGGCATGGACATCTGGAACAGCATCGTGCTGGAGTTTGGTGACATATTCCTGTTCCTGATACTGGGCATGATCGGGGCTGCCCTGTACCAGCTGCTGGTCACCCCGCTGGGTCTGCTGACCTGCTCCCGCCTTGCAGCCCGCGCACTTGATGGCCACCGGGACGACTTCGGCTCCGCATTCCGCTTTGCCCTGTCACGCTACTGGCCTACGCAGGTCGCGCTCGCGACTTTCTTCCTGCCTACCGTGCTGCTGGCGCTGCTGATCCTGATCATGGTACTGATCGCGCAGGCCAGCGGGTCAGACAGTGCGATCATCGTGATTGCATCGACCGGCGTGTTCCTGATCTGGGCTGCATCAATAGCCACTATGCTGATGTACTTCCGCTTCTTCCCTGCGCTGTGCGGTGCGCTGCAGGCCTGTGAGGAAGGGCCAGACCCGGGTATGGTGGCGCAGGGTGTGTGGTACCTCAAGCGTGCATTCAGCCTGAGCCAGGGCTACTACGGCAGGATCTTCCTGATGATGCTGATGATGTACATCGTCTGGTACATGTTCAACGGCGGCCTGCAGAGCACGATTGAGCTGCTTGTGATGCTGTATGACTACATGAGCAGCGGCAGCGTGGACATCACCGAATACATCACCCAGCAGGCGGAGGGCAATTCAGATCCGCTGCGGATGGGCCTCCAGATGTCCATCATGCACATAGTTATGCTGATCTTCCCGCCTCTGTGGCAGTGCTACAAGCTGCTGCTGTATGTTGACCTGCGCTGCCGGCGCGAGGCCTTCGACATCTACCAGCTCGTTGAATCAGACGAGGCCGGTGAGGACATGGCCATCTCCGCTCCTCAGTGATCGCAGTAGTCGACGCCAAGCTCGCCGGCTTCCAGCTCCCGCCAGATCGTTTCCAGCTCCGCCGCGATATCCGGGCCATCCGGGTTGTAGCGCTCGTAGAACTCCAGGCTCGTGTATCCGACCGCACTTTCATCAAGCCCCGGCCGGCTGCCCTTCAGGCCGAACATGATGTAGCCATTCGGGTCAGCTGCAGCCTGCAAATCTGCCACGGTGGCACAGTTCTTCAGCAGCCAGGCCAGTGCCACATCGCCCTTCTTGACGCCGAAGGTCAGGATGCGTTTCTCCGCGACGTGGCGCAGGTCCTCATAGCCCCCGGACACATAGCCGTTGAGCGGCCCCTGCGGGTCAGCGATCAGGGCGGTGACATACGGTGTTGAGCGGGTCAGATCGAGGATGTAGTGGTTGCCATTGTAATTTGCACCGGCCTCATTGAGCAGGCGGATATGCTCATCGCGGAATGTCTCAGGCGCGACCATCCCACGGCTGTCAACCGGCAGCACAGCCTGCTTCACCCAGGCGCTGGGTGAGACGTATTCCAGGCCAGCCACCGCCGCATCCATGAACTCGGCAACCTGCGGATCATCCGCGCTGCCCAGCAGCATGAAGTGGGCCACATTGCTGGAGCGGGCCGCCGCTGCACCGGCCATGAAGGCTGCCGGGCAGATATCGAAGCGCAGACGGAACACTGGCACGCTCGTGATGTTTATCACGCCATCGCTGCCAATCTCATCGACGACGATCACCGCCTTGGCCTTAAGGCTGCCATTGTCAATGCGCTCCAGCGCGGACTTCAGCAGATAGCCGCTGGACAGTACCAGCCAGTCACATGACTGCACCTGGTCCAGCAGGGCCGCCGCCTGCAGGTCGGTCATCTTGCCGGGCAGCTTTGATTCCGGGTCGGGCATGCCGACTTCGCCGTCAATCTCTCCGAACTCGATCTGCTGTGGCAGGGTGCCGTACAGGGTGTAGCCGATGTCCTGCGTCTCACCGAGGTTGGCAAGCAGGCCATCCAGTTCGCGGACCCGCACTCCATCACCGATGCCAAGGTCGGAGGCCACCATCGCCACCACCTGCTGCTGTCCCCTGGCTGGGGTTGCCTGGTTGCTGCCCTGCTGGGTCTGGCTTGTGGTGTTGCCCGTATTGCCACTCTTTGATGCGGGAGGCGGGCAGCCGCAGAGCAGTAGAAGGGATATGAGCGCTATTGTCGTGCTGAGCTTGTACATGGTCAACTGTCCTCGGTGCCCGGGAAAAGGCCGCCTTCAGCCTAGACGCAGGAGCAACCGACGAAGTTTACCCGATTCCGTACGCAGCACCGTGAGATGGTAGCCGCGGCTCAGCCTGCCGGAACCACTGCTGCCTGGCGTGAACCAGGCCTTGGACAGGTTTTCCTCCAACCTGATGCTGCCTGCGCACTCCGGTGGAATGTCTGCATAGAGTCCAAGCACCTCCAGCTCCTCACCGAACCCTCGTGAGTGGTCATATAGCTGGCTGTACAGCTCTTCAGCCTGCTCGCGCCCCAGTTCATCGGCAAACTGCCGGCGCCTGCTGACAGGCTGCTCCATGGCGGAGTCCAGGTCCCGCCTGACGGACAGCTTCGCAGCCGGGATTGGGATGGACACATTTGGATCCCGCCTGACAAGTCCCAGCAGTCCGGTCCTACGGGCGGGCGGTCCAATGCGCACGTCAATCGACCTCACCGTACGCGGCGCCTGGACCTGCCCCAGCTGCAGATCCAGCGCTGCTGTTCCTGCCTGCAGGAGAATCCTGTGTGTGACGAACTGAAAGGACTCATGCAGATAGAGCAGATCCGCTGCATCTATGTCTGAGGTATCCAGTCCACTGATGCTGCGCTCAGGCACCCTGTCCCACCTGCTCACGCTGCAGGGCATCGAGGATGCGCCGGATCCTTCCCATTGGCTCCAGCACATCAAAGCTGGCCCCGCATTCACCCAGCCCGGGAATGGTCTTCTCAGCGGCAAAGTTGTCTCGGCTGAATACCTGTACCAAGATAGGGCTGCGGTGCTCCCCCAGCTGGGCCTGCAATTCCGTCTCGGAGAGCCACTCAAACGCACCCGAATCACTCAGCGGGCGGTTCTCGGTGCGCTGGATGAAACATACCGGCCGTTTCACCCGTTGCCCGAGGGCCAGCAGGTCCTTTCCATTCACGACCAGTGGCGCTGCCTTCTGCTGGGAAGCGTCAACCAGTCCCTTGCCGATCACATCCAACAGCAGGTAACGGCCCAGGGTCGATCCATACAGGCTGGTCTGCAGCTCTGTTGGCCGGATCTGTTCGCTATGGATGAATTCTATCGGGATTCCGAGCTCGTTGACGCTGAGCAGTCCACCGATATGGAGGTCACCGCGCAGGCGGACGATGTCGAGGTAGGAAATGGCCAGCACAGGCTATTTTACGGCTGTGGAAACGTCACACTTGAAGGTCGAAACAAACATTTTTCAGATCACATATGTCTAAGGTACCGGGTGGGGCCATCCTCAAGCATTCCCACGACACCCCGTCTGTGGTAGAATTTCAGCCCGCAATTGTGATTCACACTTGCTGGCAAGGTCACGTCTAAATTCAAGTACAGTGGTGTTCTATGAAAGGAAGAAAGGCCAAGCGCGCCAAGATTCGCAAGCATAAATACAAAAAGATGCGTAAGCGCCTCAGGCACAAACGCAAATAACTGACACCTGCCGTGGCAGGGTTGTCAGCCTGATCCTTGATCAACCTGCGCGGCCGGCGCCGTCCCCCCTGGGGGCTGCCGGCTGCGCTTGTCATTTTCTGGGCGCAGCCGGTTTAGCTGTTCATCTGTTCACGCCAGTCCTCGAGCATCACCCGCAGGCGCGAAACCGCGGCACTGTGGATCTGGCAGATCCGCGACTCGGACAGGCTCATCACCTCACCGATTTCCTTGAGGGAAAGCTGGCGACGGTAGTAGAGGTCCAGCACCTGCTGGTCCCGCTCGCACAGCCTGGAAATCGCACTGGCGAGGCAGCGTGAGAAATCGCTACGGGCGATCCCGTCCTCGGGCCGGTCCCTCGTACTGGAGATCTGGAATTCAGTCTCCCCTTCCTCAAGGTCACGGAATGAAAGCACCGTCAGCACGCTGATCTCGGAAAGTGCCTGGCGGTACTCCGGCACCTTCATGTTGAGCTTGCGTGCAAGCTGCTCATCGGTAGGTGTCCGTCCGATTTCCTGCTCAAGCTCCAGCTCTGCCCGGCTGATCTCACGGGCCCGTTGCCTGAGGCTGCGCGGCGCCCAGTCGAGCTTGCGCAGGTAATCCACGATTGCCCCGCGGATCCGGATCGAGGCGTAGGTCTCGAACTTGACCTGTTTGCCCGGGTCATAGCGGTTGATCGCGTCAATCAGCCCGATGCGCGCCTCACTGAGCAGGTCGTCCCTGTCGACCGAGGCCGGCAGGTCCACGATCAGGCGCTGCACCTGGTATTCCGCCAGGTGCGAATACGCCTTCACAAGCTGCTCGAGGTACGGCTCGCGCTGATCCTTGTCATACGTCTGCCACTGTACTGCTGCTTCCACTTATCTACTCCTCCATCTCGCTTGAGACAATCACTTCCACGTCGTCGTCCATCTCGGGGCTGTCAAGCCTGTCTTCCATGGCAACGGCCTTCTCCTGCTCCTCCTCCCACTGCCTCAGCACCTTGATCACATGGATGCTGACAACACGGAACCAGATGTAGCCGAGCACATCACCGGCAAGGTAGAACATCACGCCGAGCAGCCAGGGCCAGACGTGCGCAACCGGCCGCTGGGTGTCACCGCTGAGCAGGATCAGCACATAGGCCGCACAGAACGCGACCAGGCCCATCAGCAGGGCGGTCAGCGTGCGGCTGCGCTGCTCGAGTGTCGTCAGGCTCTGCCTGAGGTCATATTCCACATTCTCCACCTTCGGCGGCTCCCCGCCGCCTTCAACCTATAGGTTCGCCTCGCCCTTCCCGACGATCCTGATCATGAAGCTCAGTTCGTCGAGGCTGACGATGAACGTCCTGCCCTTGTTGCCTCCGGTATCGGAACCGGATAGCTTGAGGCGGTACTCCTTCAGGAACCCGTTCACCGCCTCGGTGTTGCGCTTGCCGATTGCCATCTTCGGCGCATCACTACCGGCGAAGCTGAACATCTCAGCACCCCCGGCCATCTTCACAACCAGCCTCTCGCGCATTGCCCCGGCCCGCAGCACCTGGTCCAGCAGCTCCGGCACAGCCGTGTCCGCATATTTCCCAAGCTGCTTGACCGGCCCTTGCACGATCTTCGAATCCGGCAGCATGATGTGCACCATCCCGCCGACCCGGTTCACCTTGTCAACCATTGCCAGGCCGATGCAGGACCCCAGCCCCAGCGCTTCGAGCCTGTCTCCCGGACCACCAATCTTCAGTTCGGCCATTCCGACCCTGTGCACTGCCATTACAGATTGGCAACCCCCAGGGATTCCAGCAGCATCGTCAGTGAACCCGGTTCAGGGATGAACACGCACTGCCCGTCGATATGGTCGCCACCGACTTCAAAGTGGGTATCAACGATCATGATTTTTTCCGAAAGTTCATACATGTTGCTGACCACGTAGCTCACGATGCTGCCGGCGAAGTCCTGCGCAACCGCAGGCACGGTGCTGTGCATCAGCAGGCTGGTCATGTCTGCCAGGCTGCGCAGGAAGCTGCTCGCGAGGATGTTGCCAAGCTCCTGCAGTGCGCTTCGTGCCATCTCGCTCTCGCCAATGGTCATGTCCGCGCTGGGGGCCATCTGGTTCAGCAGCATCTGGGCATCCGAGGTGCGGAAGATCATCACCAGGTGGCCGCGGATGTCCCCCACGACCTGCACGTAGGATGCGCAGACCTCCACCTCCTCTCCGCCCAGCAGCCGGCTGATCTCCACATCTGGAACCACCTTGACGAAGGGGACCGTAATGTCAACGCGGGTGTTGATCAGCTGGCTCAATGAGGTCGCGGCATTGCCCATGCCGATGTTGCTGACCTCGCGGATCGTGTCCTTCTGCATGTCACTGAGGTCATATGCCGAGTTGCCCATGTGCTATGCCCTGCCCTTCTCAGGATGTTCAGTGCCGAGCAGCCCTGCGAGGTTGAGCAGGGTGATCAGGCGGTTGTCAATCGTCACCGTGCCGCTGACCAGTCCGTCACTGCCGTTGCGGCCAAGCTTGGCCGCTGAATCGTCAATGTCCCTAGTGGAGATCTTGATCACGTCCGCCACCTGGTCAACAAGCAGACTTGCATCGTCTCCGTCACTGTCGACCACCATCAGGGACTGGTTGTCATACTGGTCCTGGCCAACTTCGGGCATTCCCAGCCTTGTTCGCAGGTTGAACACCGGGATGATCCGGCCCCGCAGGTTGATCACCCCGTCGATGCAGTCACTGGAATTCGGGACGCGCGTGAACTGCTTGATCGCGATGATCTCAGTCACGATGTTGGCAAACAGCCCGAATTCCTGGCCTCCCAGACGGCAGACAACGAGCAGCTCCTCGATGTCAACGGCCTGCAGCTCCGGGATCTCCGACTGTACCTGCACTGCTGTAGCTTCATTTTTCATATTGCATCCACCGCGTCCACAACTGCCTGTGGGAGTTCATTGATCGGGTATGCCGCATCCGCGATCCTGCTTTCGATGACACTGCGCGGCATGCCGTAGATCAATGCCGTTTCCTTGCTTTCCGCCAGGATCCGGCAGCCGTTCTTCTTCAATGCATTGCAGCCCTCTGTGCCGTCCTTGCCCATTCCCGTCAGGACGACTCCGACGGCCCGCTTGCCAACGTTCTGGGCTAGTGTGCGAAATGTCAGGTCCGCACAGGGGCGCAACCCGCCAATCGCCGGGCTGTCATTGAGCACCGCGACGCCGTCCCTGTTGAATTCCAGGTGGCGCCCACCGGGGGCGATCAGGCACAGCCCAGGGGTCAGGCGGTCTCCTTCCTCGGCCTCCTTCACCTTGATGCTGCAGATCGAATTGAGCCTCTCGGCCAGCAGCGCCGTGAACTTGGCAGGCATGTGCTGCACGACAAGCATCGCTGCGCCGATGTCGGCCGGAATGCCCGGCAGGAACTGGGAAAGCGCCTTTGGTCCGCCTGTTGAGCTGGCAATCGCCACCAGCTTGCGTGCGGAATTGGTGCTGTATGAGGCTGTCGGGCGGTCAACCCGGTGATTGGCAGTCACCGCGCGCATCACCTTGCCCGGTGTTGGCACGCGGCTTGCCATCGCTCCGTCAAGCGTACGCATCAGCTGCGGGCCGACACTGGCGAAGTCAACGGAAATGGAACCGCCGGGCTTGCAGATGAAGTCAACCGCACCGTCCTCGAGTGCCTGGATGGTTTCCTGGGCACCTTCACTGGTGAGGCTGGAAACCATCACCACACGGGTTGGCTTCTGCTTCATGATCTCACGCAGGCAGGCCAGCCCGTCCATCTTGGGCATGTTGATGTCAAGCGTGACAAGGTCCACGGAACCGTTGCTCCGCTGCAATTTCTCCAGCGCTTCGATTCCATCGCGTGCGGTGTCAACCACTTCGTAACGACCGGAATCGCTGACGATCTCGGAGATCACCTTACGCATGAATGCGCTGTCATCAACTATCAGAATGCCGTGCTTTCTGGACATATCATTACAAACCAAAAACCTTCAATCAATGGTAACCCTGAATCGCTTTACTCAGGAATAAATCCCGGTTTCATTACCTCGCGTCAGTCACCGCCATTCGTTTCACTGAATCCATCAGGCGACCGAAGAATCCGCGCCGCTCAGGTTCCGGCAGGACTGCCGACTGGCCATCTAGCACCTGTACCAGCGCGTTGATGGCCCGCGCGCAGCGTCCATGCGGGAACATTCCCAGCAGCGGTGCCTGGCGACGCGTGCACTCATACATCTGTTCGTCATATGGTATGCCTCCCAGCAGGTTGATCCCGCGTTCCTGGTAGCGCCTGGTCACACGGTCCAGTGAGGCGTGTGTGCGCTCCAGCTCACCTTCCGCTCGCAGCATGTTCACCACCAGGTGCAGGTTGCCACTGTACTGCCGCGCGCAGAGCATCTTGATCACACTGTAGGCATCCAGCATGGCCGGGGGGTCCGGGGTGCAGACCAGCACACAGTCATCGGCCGGCAGGGCGAAGCGGGCGACGCCCTCCCCGATTCCGGCTGCGGTGTCAATCACCATCACGTCGTAGCTGTCCTCCAGTTCCCTGAGCTGGCCAAGCATGCGCACAAGCGACAGGGAACCCATCGACGCCAGTTCCGGCACGCCTGCGCCGCCTGGCAGCAGATCAATCCCGTGTTGCGTATGCAGCAGGATGTCAGCCAGCCGGCAGCTACCCTTCGAGACGTCCTCAATGGTGCGCTGCGGCACCACGCCGAGCATCAGGTCTAGGTTGGCAAGCCCGAGGTCCGCATCGAACAGCAGCACACGGCGACCGCCGGCCGCCAGTGCGATCGCCAGGTTCAGCGAGATGCTGGACTTGCCAACGCCGCCCTTGCCGCCGGTGACGGTCACAACCCGGCAGCGTCCACTGCCGAACACACTATGGCCGCGGTCCTGCGCCAAGCTGCGCAGCTGCTGTGCCTGGTCAATCATTGACGACAATCCCCCTGTCCATCATCTCATTGATGCATTGCATGTCCGCGCTGCGGATGTCCTCCGGCACACTCTGGCCGGTTGTGAAATAGCTCAGCGGCAGGTCACAGATGCGGCCGATGTTGTGCAGGCCACCGAGGCCGACACATTCATCGAGCTTGCTGAGAACCAGCCTGCTGCAGCCGAGCCTGGCAAACCCGGCAATCGCACGGCGCGCATCGGCCGCCTGGGTACCGGCGGCCAGCACCAGGTGCACCTCATCCGGCTGGCTGGCCTGCAGCAGGCTGGCGGTTTCCTCTATGTGTTCACTGCAGCCCGGGCTGCGTCCGGCGGTGTCAACAAGCACCAGGTCGAAGTCCACCAGGCGATCGATCACTTCCGCAAACTCCTGCGGGCTGAACACCACCTCGAAGCGCAGGCCCATGATCTCCGCATAGCTGCGCAGCTGCTCGGCTGCCGCTATGCGATAGGTGTCAAGGCTGACAACCGCCACCTTCAGGCCCTGCTCAAACACGGCCTGGGCGGCGATCTTGGCAATCGTCGTCGTCTTGCCGACGCCGGTCGGCCCGACCAGTGCCACTACCCGGCGCTGCCCGCTATTCAGGCGCAGGCCACCGCTGAGCAGCACCCCGCGGCAGATCTCACGGCGCACCGCCTGCAGCAGCTGCTGCGGGTCGGCGGCATTGTCAACCTGCCCGGTCGCAGCCTGCAGCAGTTCCAGTGCATCCGCCAGCGGGATGTTCCACTCGATCAGGGTGTCGAACACATCAGCCTGGCTGGCATCCAGCCCCATCCCGGCGTGCGGCCCCTGCGGCGGGGCCAGCACTGCGGCCTGCCTCTCCTGTTCCAGCCTGCGTTGCTCAAGTTCCTCGCGCTGCACACTGAAGGTCCGTTCCAGTCGCTCAAGTTCGCTGCGGAACTGCTGCGGGATACCGCGGCTGGCAACAGCCTGCTCACGCAGCAGGCGGTCCTGTTCCTGCTGCCGGCCGGCAAGCTCAGTGATCATCCCGCGGATTTCATCCATCGCACTGTGCAGTTCGCCCAGGCCATGGCCCGGCTCTCCTGCCGCCTGGCTGATCACCGGCTGGGCCACAGGATCCCTATGCGGCGTGGCATAGCGGTCCTGCTGCGGCCTTGCAGGCATCTCGGCAATCTCCTGCCGGTGGAAGGCGTCCCGCAGCCGGCTGATTGCATCGCCATTCGTGGTACGCCCAGCCGTTGGCACCGTGTATGTGGCTTCATCTACTGGAGTATGCCGGAGGATGGCATCACTGCCGGATGCACCGTAGCCAGCCAGCAGCTCGCGGCGGATTTCCTCATCGGAAACCTGGCTGGACTCCTGCTGTGGCACAACTGGCTGCCGGGCAGCCGCCTGGCTGAGCACATCACCGCGCTGCTCCTCAAGGCTGAGCGTGGCGATGATCTCCACCATCTTCTGCCCGCCTATGCCGAGGATGCCGTTGCGGCGAAACTCGCGCGCCTCCAGCTGGGCCTCCGGCCCCATCTCGCGCTCGATCCGAGACAGCAGGCTGTCCAGGTTCTCGAGCTTCTCCTCATATCTCCTGATCCTAGTCGGCATGTTCATTCACCTCAGGCCTGCTCCTCGGGGTTGGCAATGCTTGCGAAGGTGCGGATCTCCACGTCTCCCGCGATCTCGCCGTAGCTCAGCATCACCATGCCGCCGAACAGCTTGGCGAACACCTTGCGCAGGTAGGGCCGGATGCGCGGGCTGACGATGAACACCGGCACGTAGCCCTGGCTCTGCATGCGGTTGACCTGCTCGGTGGCGAGGTCGATCAGCTTGCGCAGGTAGGCCGGCGGCAGCACCGGGATGGTGCCGGTGGTCGTGTTCTGCAGCGAGTTGGCAACTTTCTCCTCAATGCGCGGGTCAAGTGTCAGCACCGTGATGCGGCCCTCCGCATCTGCATGCTCACTGGCGATCTGCCGGCCGAGCGCCACTCGGACGTACTCATTGAGCACCTCCGGATCCTTGCTGACATTGCAGTGGTCCGAGAGCACCTCAAGGATCAGCGGCAGGTTGCGGATGCTGACGCCCTCGGCCAGCAGCAGCATCAGCACGCGCTGGATCTCGCCGACGCCGAGCTTGTCAGGCACCAGCTCCTGCACCACGGTCGGGAACTTCTGCTTCGTGAGGTCGATCAGCTCCTGCACCGCCTGGCGGCTGAGCAGCTCGGCGCAGTTGCGGCGCACGAGCTCCGTCAGGTGTGTTGCCAGCACGGTGGCGCTGTCCACCACGGTGTAGCCGTCCGCCTCGGCGATCGCACGTTCATCCGGGTTGATCCAGTAGGCATCGAGACCGAAGGCCGGCTCCTGCACCTTCACACCGCTGAGCTCCGGGCCTTCGCCCGTCGGGCTCATCGCCAGGTAGCGGTCGAGCATCAGCTCACCATGGCCGACGGTGTTGGCGCGGATCTTGACGTTGTACTCACCGGGCCTGAGCGTGATGTTGTCACGGATGCGCATCGGCGGCACGATGAAGCCGAGGGCGATCGCGGTCTGCTTGCGGATGCCGTTCACGCGCTCCAGCAGGTCGCCGCCCTGTTCGCTGTCAACGAGCGGAATCAGGCCGTAGCCGATCTCCAGCTCCAGCAGGTCCACGGTCAGCAGCTGCTCGAGGTTGTGGCGGGCCTGCTCCTCCTCCGTCATCGGTTCAGGCTGGGATTGTCCGCCTTCGCCATCAGCCTTCGGACTGCCATCCGGGGCAGTGCCACCGGCGGCATCCTGCTCCTCAGTACGCTTTGCAACAATTGCGATTGCGAACAGTGAGCCCGCCGCCAGCGCCATCAGCACCTTCGGCATGCCCGGCACCATCATCAGCACCAGGATGAAGCCACCGCTGATCATCAGCGGCTTGCTCTGGTTCGTGAGCTGCGTGATCATCGAGAGACCGACCGTCTCGTCGCTGGCGGCCTTGGTGACCATGATGCCGGTGGCAGTGGAGATCAGCAGCGCCGGGATGTTGGCGACGAGGCCGTCACCAACCGTGAGCGAGGTGAAGGTGCTGAGCGCCTCGGCGGCACCCATGTGCATCTGCAGCATGCCGATCACGAAGCCGGCGCCGATGTTGACGATGATCAGGATGATGCCGGCCATCGCATCGCGCTGCACGAACTTCGAGGCACCGTCCATCGCCCCGAAGTACTCCGTTTCGCGCTCCAGCTTGCGGCGGCGCGAGCGGGCCTGCTCCTCGTTGATCACCCCGGCGTTGAGGTCTGCGTCTATCGAGATCTGCTTGCCCGGCAATGCATCGAGGGTGAAACGGGCCGCCACCTCACCGATGCGCTGGGCACCGTGCGTGACGACGACGAAGTTGATGATCACGATGATAAGGAAGATCACCAGGCCGACAACCTCGTTGCCACCTGTGACATATGTCGCGAAGGTGTTGATCACGTGGCCGGCCTCGGCGTTCGAAAGGATCGAGCGCGTGGTGGCAACGTTGAGGAACAGGCGGAAGATCGTGGTGAACAGGATCACCGCCGGGAAGATCGAGAAGTCCAGCGGGGTGTTGACATACATCGTGTTCAGCAGGATCACCACGCCGCTGATCAGGGAGAGGATCACGAACACGTCGAGCAGGCCGGATGGGATGCGCACGACCAGCAGCAGCACCGCTGCGAGGATCGCGAAGGGGACGAGCGCCTCCATCTGTGACTTCTTCGGTGCCTGCAGCCTGCCCAGCAAGCTGGCCAGCCCGGCACCGGCACTGCTCTGTGCCGACATATTCCGCCTATCTCCAAGGTTCCGGTTCTTTTCCGGAATCCAACCTGCAGTCAGTATTACACAACAGGGCTGTGCGGCGTGTGTGAAAAGCCGAATTCTGGCAACAAGTTTCGGTAAAACGGCTAAAGGGGTGTGCCCAGGGCAGGCTCAAGTCACACTGGGACTGGCCTCATGCATATCCTGGCAATCGGTTAAGCAGCGGTGAAATCAGTCGCAGCGGAAGCGCACGACGGTCCAGGGGCTGTCCTCGGACCAGGCGCTGCCATCGTAGCCACCGAAGAACTCCGGCTGCACGCCCTCGGGCAGCAGTTCCTCGATGCGCCGGCGGTTGAGCATCAGCAGGCTGCGGCTGCGGCGGTGGAACTTGCCATCGAGCTTCATCTCGGTGGTCTCCTGCAGCGGGCGCGTGGTGGACTCGGTCAGCTTCCAGCTGCGCCGCATCGACGGCGTGGGCTGGTCCTCCAGTTTGGAGACCCCGGCGGAGACCGACTTCACAAGGTGGTTGACATTGAAGAAGTCCACCACGACATAACCGCCGGGCCAGGCCAGGTCGCGCAGCTGCAGGATCACGCTGGCGACGTCCTCATCGCTGTCCAGTTCCGGCAGGCGGTTGCCGCAGCAGCAGGCCAGCGCCAGCGGGCTGCGTACGAGGTCGAACACCTCGAGCATCTCGCCCTGGATCAGGTGGTGCCCCAGCAGCGGGAAGCGCTCGCGTGCCAGCCGGATCAGCCCGGGGTCAAGCTCCACGCCGTTCGCCTCATAGCCCTCGCCCAGCAGGCGGGCCACGGTCGATCCGTCCTGGCAGCACAGCTCGAGCATCGCCGCGGGCGGCTTGGGCAGGCAGGCGCGCAGGAACTCATAGCGCTGCTCATCGAAGCGATCGCAGAACACGGGCTGTGACTGGGGGCTGTCCATCGCCGCCATTATATCGGGCAGCCGGCGGAGAGCGCTTTTCGATCAGCGGTAACATTTGCGCCTGCAGCTTCATCCTGTAACTGGAGCCAGCTAAGGAGTTCCGATGATTTATGCGAGAGGCAGCGCCGGGGGGCGCTGGCTGATGGGATTGACCACGCTTGCCGTGGTGCTGGCACTGGCCGGATCAATGCGGCTCGTGCCTGACCTGCGCTCAAGGGCGCGGGAAGCTGAGACGAAACAGAACCTGCATGCGATCCAGCTTGCGCTGGAACGGTATGAGGTCGACTTTGTAACTGGGACCTATCCACTTTGGTTGAGCGGCGGAGTTGTTTCAGGCGCGCTCAGCGAAGCAGGATCAAGCCGGCTGAAGCTTGATCCCCTGCTTGATGACGGTTACTTCACTAAGTATCCACCAAATCCGTTCACTGTCCAGGACAGCAGGCAGCGCGAACTGATTGCGCTGGCCCAGTCACTGACCAATGATCAACTCAGTCCGGAGAGCAGTTCCGCAGAAGTAGCTCCAGCGTACCGCTTTGGCAGCGAACATGACCTGATGGGCAATGTATTGGCCAACTTCCGCATGGCGCAGAAGTTCTGTGGCACCGATGCAGACGGGCATGCAGTACTGAGTCCAACAGGTGCTGACACCTTCTACTTCAGTGTGAATCAGCCAACGCAATCTCCCAGCCGCCGGATGCTGCAGGGCCAGTTCGGTTACTTCCCGATCGATTACCACGAGGTGATCGAAGTCAGTGTCACTCCGGACAGCGGATACTACCTGCCGCTCGGGTACTCCCTCATCTGCTGGGGAAGTGCTCGCAACAAAGGGAAGGACACCCTGAGTAATGCTTCGCTGCAATACTGCACAGATGCCAATGGAGCGGCAATGCTTGCCTGGCAGCGAATGGAATCTCCTCTGGCAGCCGACGAGGAATTCGACGCCCTGGCAGCAGTTGCCAGTAACGTCGATCTTATGGAACTGATTTACATACCGGCGGAGAATGCCTGGGATGGCATCCCGGATGGCGTGTTGATTTCACTTGGCAATGGAACACATTGCGGTATCCAGTCCGAATACCGTCAATCAAGGTCCTTGGAGTCAGCGCCAGAACAAATGGGAAATAGCAATGGCAGCTAAGGGCAGCAACACAGGCCGCTGGCTGATGGGCGTGCTAAGCGTGGTAATCGTTGCTGCGCTGATCCTCGTGGCAGTTCCGAACATGATCAGGGTCACGGATTGCAACAATCGCGAAGCCGAAACCAAGCAGAACCTGCATGCAATCCAGCTTGCCATTGAGAGGTACGCGGTTGACCACGGTGGAACTTACCCACTCTGGCTGAGCGGTGGGTTGGAGGTGTCCTATTCCGGATCTGGTCCTGATTTTGACTACATTGCAGACAAGCTGATGGTTGAAGGCTATATGCCAGACTACCCCTCCAACCCTTTTATAAAGTCCACGGAGTCACGAGCAAACAAGGATCTCTTTAAACTGCAGAAGGATCTGGATGACCCATTGTCTTATGGAAGCTCCGCGTGGATACAGAATATGCGTTTTGGTGCAACAGGAAAGGTCGCGATGGGTAATGTGCTGGCTGATCCCCGCTTCGCCCAAATGCCATATATTGATGCCAAAGGCAATCAAGGGATTGCAGGCACAGGGACGGACGTGATCTTTCGCTGCTGGGACACGCAGCAATTGCAGGAGCCGCAGTACTGGCTGCAGGGCCAGTTCTTCTACAAGTCCGATGCCGGTCATTATTCCGAAAACGACGACATCTCAGTGCTGGACTTCAGCGGGGATGTGGCTGACAACTACATCCTGGGATGCTTTGGCTCCTTCAGGAGCAAGGGCAAGGACATCCTTGGTGAGGAACACTCTGCGCCATGGTGGGTTGAAACTGGCAGAAGCGCACAGGTCTGGGGATTCCACGGAATCCCCGTGCCTGGCAACCCACTGCGCCAGGGCAGCCCATTCGGCAGCAGCAATGGCACACCACCCAGCCCATTCCAGTATGGCAACCCGAATGGAGTACGGGATGGAATACTTCTGGTCCTGACAAGGGGTGAAGGCTATGACTCTGAGTCCATTGAAACAGAAAAGGCTGATGGGGGTGAAGTTCAATGACAGCTAAGGGACACGGTATCAGGCGCAGCGTCATGGGATGTGTGGCCATCCCGCTGCTGATCATCATTGCTGCTGTTCTCATCGAAAATCCATTCAGGATCAAGCCCGGCAAGGGACACCGCGAAGCCGAAGCCCAGCAGAACCTGCATGCGATCCAGCTGGCACTGGAGCGCTATGCTGTGGACTACGGTGGAGTGTACCCACTCTGGCTGAGCGGCGGAGGAATTGCAGACCCGGCTGCCGGAGAAATCGATCCGCATTTCGCAATGGACCCCCTGATGGCTGAAGGCTACATGCCGCAATACCCGCGCAATCCTTTCAACCGGCTTGGCACCGGGGATACGAATGATAATCTTCGGGCGATGCAGGTCAGGCTCAGCGACCCACTCAGGCCAGGCTCTGGCAGCAGCATGGAACCACCCGTATACCGCTTCGGCAGGGACTACACCCTGATGGGCAATGTGCTGGCGGATCCGCGCTTCGCCGAAGTGATTGTGGGCACGGACAGCAATGGCAACGCCGTCCGGAAGCGGACCGGCTCGGATGTTATCTACCGCTGCTGGGACATCGAAGAACTTGACGAGCCGCAGTACTGGCTTCAGGGGCAGTTCTTCTACAAGGTCCCTTCAGGCAGGACTTCATTTGTGAATGACATTTCCCAGTTTTCCTTCAAGACCGATGTAAGTGGAGATTACATCCTCGGCACCTACGGTTCATATCGCAATAAGGGCAAGGACATTCTTGGGGATGAGTTGCCATGGCAAGTTATTCATAATGGCAATGCCACAGCACGATTGCTCTGGTCCTTCAATGGCATAGAGATGCCTGGAAAAAGCTACAGGCAGGGCAGCCCATACAACTGGCCAGTCGCTGGAGACTACTCCGGCTTCCCGATTTGCTATGGAAATCCAAATGGGCAGCGAGACGGCTTGATTCTCGTATTAACCGCTGAGAATCCTGCAGACATGCAATTCGACTATCCAGATCCCCAGGACATCAATCAGAAATCTGAATATTCATGGGATTAGGAAGGTTCTGACAATTATGACTAACAAGGGCAGTAACACAGGTCGGTGGCTGATGGGGGTGATCTCCGTCGCTGTGGTGGCGGGGATCATCCTGATCGCGGTTCCGATGGTGTTTGGCAACCACCGCCATCCACAGTACCAGGAAACCGAGGTCAAGCAGAATCTGCATTCGATCCAGCTGGCAATTGAGCGCTATGCGGTGGACAGCGAGGGCAGGTATCCGCAGTGGATCAGCGGCGGCAGTCATGCTCCGGGCAGCCTCGGCGGACCGGATGCCGCGTACACTGCCGATGTACTGATCATGGAAAGCTACATGCCGAGTTGCCCCGCCAACCCCTTTGCCAGAACTGGACAGGCCAGGAATGAAACCCGCCGGGCCGTGCGCGAGATGCAGGAACTGCTGAATGACCCGCTGCAGCCAGTCGAAGGGGGCGACCTGTCCGCCCCGGCCTACCGCTTCGGAAAGGATTACGAGTTGATGGGCAATGTGCTGGCGGATCCGCGCTTCGCCGAAGTGATAGTGGGCACGGACAGCGATGGCAACGCCATCCGGAAGCGGACCGGCACGGATGTAATCTACCGCTGCTGGGACACCGAGGCTTTGGACAAACCGCAGTACTGGCTGCAGGGCCAGTTCATGTACAAATCCTTCGGACCGCTGATTGCAGCAGGCGATGCAGGTGCTGAACCGGACTTTGGCAAACTGCACGCGGACATGTACATGCTCGCCGGCTACGGCAGTGTGCGCACGAAGGGCCAGGATGTGCTGGGTCCGGAGCAGCAGCTCAGGCCGGAGAGCGGGGCTCAGTCGCAGCTGAGGCTGCTCAATTACACGGGCCTGAGCATCCCGGGCTTCTCCGGGCGGCAGGCCAGCCCCTTCAGCTTCGGCGGTACGGATGCGGAGCAGCCGCTTGTCAGTTTCGGCAACCCCAATGGAATTACCGACGGACTGATCATGGTGCTGACGGCCGGACAGCAGCAGTCGATGGCCCTGCAGGAACGAGAAGCGGATGTGCTTGCAGTGCCGGATGGTGATGTGCTGGAGGAAGGCGCAGAAGCTCAGGGAGACAATGAGTAAGAAATCTGGCAACTGCTGACATGGCAGCGATGCGGGTCTGGTTCATATCTCCTGGCTTTGCTGCGGGATGAATGCCCGCAGACCGGCGAGCTGAATGCTCGCGCTCCATACTGTTTACGGATTACGCTTCACTGTTTACTGTTCATGGTTCACTGATCCCGGCGACAGGAGTGTCGCCGCTACTTCCCTCACTTCCCTCACTTCCTCCACTTCTTCGACTTCTTTCACATTTCACTTCCCAGTTGGGAACAAACTCCACGGCGCATGGTCTGACAATCTGCTAAGGGACATAATTACCGGTCGGCGCACTGCAAAGGAGGTGGGTCGAACCGCAGGAGCCTTGCGGCTCCAAAGCAACTGGTGGGATAGAGCCGGACGGGTGGCTGGCAGCAGACCATTATTGCCATTCTTTCCATTCATTCATTCCGACACTGGCAGTACACCGCATACCGCTCATTCCCACACCCGGACAACGGAGGTCAGGCTGTCAGCCTGGCAGGAGCCAAGTCAACGACTTGGCCTCCAGCAACGGAGCCGCGAAGCAAAGCTTCGCAGGCTTTGGTCGAATCCACTCAGCTGCGCCACGCATGCGCGTGACTCCGCAACGTGGCTCCCTGCTCCGGGCAACTCCATGCGCGCCAATCAGCGCGCCCAGTACTGTCAACACTGATGCATCATGGAATACTCTGCAAACACCAACAAGCGTCGCGGCTTCACCCTGATCGAGCTGCTGGTTGTGATCGTGATCATCGGCATCCTCGCCGCGATCGCGCTGCCGAACTACATCAAGGTCAAGGACAAGGCCAAGGAAGCCGAGGTCAAGGCCAACCTGCACAACATCCAGCTTTCCGTCGAGCGCTGGGCCGTTGACAGTGAAGGCCCCTACCCGAACTACCTGATCGGCGGCGAGCCGAAGTACGCCGCCCAGGTGATCGAGTCCGCCTCCGCCAGTGCCTTCAACCAGGTGACCGAGATCGACCCGACCGAGCGCGCCAGCGACCCGCTGCTGCGCCGGGGCTACGTTGATGCCTACCCGAAGAACCCCTTCACCACCAACGGCGTCGCCATCCACCGCGTGCAGGAGACCCTGCCGACGAGTGCAGTGAACTCCAGCGACCCGCTGCGCAACGGCCAGGGCAACCCCGGTGAGGACTACGGCACGCGCTTTGGCCCCTACTGCACCAGCATGGGCTCAGTGCTTGCCGACCCGCGCTATACGCAGTGGATCTACTTCAACCTGGACAACGGCACGCGCAACGTGGAGAACACGTATGCCAACATCGAGTACGACTTCTGGGACATGTGGCAGGGCAACAAGCCCTTCCCATACCTGCCCGGCATGTTCTTCTACAAGAGCAGCGGCCCGATCATCGCGGCGGGGAACGATGATGCCTCGACGGCACCGATCATCCCGACCCAGAGCGACCAGTACATGCTGGGCGGCTATGGCAGCATCCGTACCAAGGGCAAGGACGTGCTTGGCGAGGAGGAGCAGGTCATTTACTTCCAGCGCGCCGCAGCCGGTTCCAGCAACTGGCTGGCCGATGCAGATCAGCCTGGACAGCCCTCCACCGGGCCGATGGCGGGCCCGCCTCCGAATGACGGCGATATCGGCAGCGGAGGCGGCACCGGCAAGGTCGAACTGCGCATCTGGCCCTGGACCCGCAGCCAGAGCGGCGACCCGGATGCCCGCAGCGGCAGCCCGTACTCAGTCGGCGATGTGGGGGACAACAACGACCAGCTGCAGTACGGCAATCCGAACGCGATCCGCGATGCGGTGATCCTGGTGCTTACTGCCGGAGAGGACTACGACGGCGACCGCTAATAGCGATTCCGGCTGGAATTATGGGGGAGACTCCGGCATTGCGCCGTGAGTCAGAGGGGGCGCGGCCTGGCGGACGGGTCGCGCCCCTGCCATACAAGCAAAAACCCGCCCAGGCCGGACGGGTGTTTGAGGTAGGGGTTCAATATGAAATGCTACCGTGGCGTTTTGTACCGGAAGTAAAAGCCAGGTTGAATCCCCGTGAAACGAATTTATCTGCTGTTTCACAATATAATATACCGGCCTTCGTGGTATGAACCCCGACTGACGGAATGCAGCCGGAAACCGGCTGGCCCTTGCAATTGGGGCCCCTTCGGTATATAATCTCCGGTTCAATCCCCAGGGAGTGAAATTATGGCGACTACCAAGAAGACCACGACACGCAGAACGACCGCAGCCAGCAAGAAGACTGAAGGCGAATTCCCGGTGTATGACCCCGGTGCCGGCGCTGACGCATACAAGAAGGGCGACATCGTCTTCTTCGAGAAGGTGCGCAACTGGCTGGACAAGGGCGCCTTCGTCTCCGCCCACGGCAAGGTGACGAGCGTCGGCAAGTTCGACGGTGAAGTGCCCTACATCGAAGTCAGCTTCGACCAGGCAAAGAGCAAGAACGACGTGGACCTCGGCAAGGACAAGCGCAAGTTCCTGCTCGAAGTGAAGGGCTGATCTCCGCGGGACTTTCCCGCAGAACATGAAGATTGAAGGCCGGCCTGCGGGTCGGCCTTTTTTCATTCCGGCTCAGCCGACGTGCACCTTCCACATCTCGATGCGCTCCCGCTCCTGCATGTCCCAGACATCCACCTCGTCATTGTTCTGGCGGAAGCCCGCAGCGCTTTCCACATCTGAGCGGCCGCTGATCGCGACTTTCATCGCCATGTTGATCGCCTGGTGTGCCACCACCAGCACATCTCCGTCGATCGCCGACTGCAGTAGCTGGATGAGGTAGGGCTTGACCCGCGCAGCTCCGTCAAGGATGGATTCCCCTCCCGGAGGTGCCGTGGTGTACTGGCTCTCCCGCCATTTGGTGTATGCACTGCCGTACTCGTCCTGCAACTCTGTCTCCAGCCGTCCCTCGTAGTCCCCAAAAGAGATCTCCATGAAGCCCGGTTCAGGCTGATATGGGGTATCCGTACCCTGCACGATGATGCGGGCGGTCTCAACGGCGCGAACCAGCGGGCTCGAACGGGCCAGTGTGAACTTCACGCCGCGCCGATCCAGCTCCTCGCGGATCTGCCAGGCCTGGGCGAAGCCGGTTTCATTGAGGGGGACGTCGGTCGTGCTCTGGAAGCGCTTGGCACGGTTCCAGTCGGTCTGGCCGTGGCGCACAAGGTAGAGGGCCATGCATCAATTATCCCACAGCGTGCGTCATACTTAGCTAGCGCAGGCTCCGGGGTGCGTGCCAGCATCGGCCGGACTGCGCGAATTATAATCATGGCCTTGCTGATAAGCATTACAGCCTGCATCCTCAGTGCCCTGCTTCTGGCACTGTCGTTCCCCCTCAGCCTGCCCCCGGAACTGATGCAGCCGCTGCCGTCCAGTGGCGTAACGATCCCCGGCTGGCAGGCTGCCGGCGGTTTCGCACAATTACCATGGCTGGCATTCGTGGCGCTGATTCCGTTTCTGTGGGTGATCCGCCGCAGCCCCTCTCCCGCCGCCGCCGCCGGCTACGGCTACCTGACTGGTGCATTGTGGCTGCTGTTGCACCTCGACTGGATCGGTTCATTCGGCATCGCGCCGGTGATCATGCTGACCCTGTTCTTCTCACTGCCGACGGCACTATTCGCCTGGCTGGGCCAGCGCATCTTCAACGAGCGCAGCGCGGCTTATGCCTGCTGGGGCCTGCCGGCGATCTGGACCGCACTTGAGTACCTGCGCAGCTTCGGCTTCTGGGCCCTGCCCTGGAACCTGCTGGGTTACAGCCAGACCGCCAGCCTGAAGCTGATCCAGGTTGCCGACCTCGGTGGCGTGTTCGCCGTCAGCTTCATGGTGATGCTGGCCAACTGTGCGCTGTTTCTGCTATTCAGTGGCCATGGTGGAGGGCAGCGTGCACTGGCCCACAGCCTGCTCGCTGCCAGCCTGATTTGCGCAGCACTGGGCTATGGCGACTGGCGCATAGGCCAGCTGGAGGACATGCCGCGTGAGCAGCGCATCCAGGTCGCACTGGTACAGGGCGGCGTTGACACCAAGGGCCGCTGGAGCGGTGACGAGCTGCAGCGCATGCTCGGGGTGTATGAACCGGCCAGTGAGGAACTGGCGCGCAAATGGAGTGGGGAGCGCACCGAGGAACGCCGCGCGCAATTCGAGGACAGTGCCGACAGCGATGGCTTCGTGGCCGACTACACCGGCCCGCTGGATGAGCCGCAGCTGCTGCTGGTCTGGCCGGAGTCCTGTATCCCGAAGCGCGTGGAGCCGGCGCATCCGGACGACCTGCCGCTCGGGATCTGGAACATCGTCGAAAGCAATGAGAACACGACGCTTTTGATGGGCGCACTGTCCAACCCACACAATGAGGATGACTGGGAGAACACTGCAGTGCTGGTCAGGCCTGACCATGTGATCGAATGGGCCTACAGCAAGGTGCGGCTTGTGGCATACGGCGAGGTGGTGCCTTTTCGCGGCATCGTCAAGTTCCTCGACTACCCCTGGGGCAGCCGCGACCTGACCGGCGGGCGGGATACCGCCAGCTTTGAGCTGCGTGGGGTGCAGGTCAGCCCGATGGTCTGCTTTGACAACATCTTCAGCTTCCTGTTCATGCGCGAGGCCCGCCGCGGCAGCGACATGTTCCTCTTGATCACCAACAACTCCTGGTACGACCTCAAGAACGGCATCCGCCAGCACGCGGACATCGACGTGCTGCGCGCCGTGGAGCACCGCCGCCCGCTGGCCCGCGTCAGCACCACCGGCTGGAGCCACTTCATCGAGCCGAGCGGCCGCATCAGCCAGCAGAGCAACACTGATGAACTGGCAACGCTCACGCAGTGGGAGGGACGCAGCAGCATCCACTCCTGGTACACCAGGCTTGGCGATCTGTTCGCCCAGCTCTGCGTGCTGGCCAGCATCCTGCTCGGCCTCAAGCTGGTGTTCGCGCACCGCAGCGAGGGCTGGCTGTGAGCATCAGCCACGAAAGCGCCGGTACAGCCCTCAAAGGGACATCCCTGTCGCTCAGTGGCGGCGGCTTCCGCGCCACCCTGTTCCACCTTGGCAGCCTGACGCGCCTGAATGAACTGGGCTGGCTGCCGAAGCTGGACCGCATCGTCTGTGTCAGCGGCGGCAGCATCCTCGGTGCCTGGCTCGGTTGCCGCTGGCAAGAGCTGCGCTTCGAAGGCGATGTCGCCACCAACCTGAGTGAGGTGGTTGGTGATCCGCTCCGCAAGCTGTGCTCAATGCGCATTGACGTTGCCAGCCTGTGGAGCTACCCGCTGCACCTGCGGGGCAATGGCTCACGGCTCGGCCTGCTTTATGCGAAACACATGTATGGCACGGCCACCCTGGCTGAGCTGCCAAGAGCCCCGCAAGTGGAGCTGATGGCGACCAACCTGCTGACCGGCGGTTACGTTTCAATGTCCGCACGTGGCATCCATGACAACCGCATCGGCCTGCTGCCAATGACCGACCTGCCGGTGGCAATGGCGGTGGCGGCCTCCTGCGCACTGCCCCCCTACTTCTCACCGATCCATGTGAAGTCCGACCCGGCTGACTGGCAGCTGGAGGATGTGGCGCGCAAGCTCGAAGACCCGCGCATGCGCAAACGCATGCTGTTGGCGGACGGGGGTGCCTATGACAACCTCGGGATGGAAGCGGTGCTGGATGTGAACGAGACGATCCTGTTCAGCGATGCCAGCTCCCTGTTCCCGGCCTGGAAGAGCCTGGCGCGCGACCGCACCCTGCAGCTGATGCGCAGCAACACGGTGATGGTCAGCCGGCTGCGCAGCCTGCGCAAGCGCTACCTGCTCGAGCAGCGGCTTGGCAACCCCGGGCATCCGCAGCGCGGGGCCTACTGGGGGATCTCGAGCGAGATCGAGGACTATGGGCTGGACGATGCGCTGGCAACGGACAGTGAGCAGACCGCCTCACTTGCCTACACGCGCACACGCCTGAGCCGCTTCTTCGAGGAGGAGCAGGCCCAGCTGATCAACTGGGGTTACGCGCTGACGGATGCGGCGATGCGGCGTTACCTCAATGCGGACGGCCCGACCCCGCAATGGCCCTGCCCCGAACACAGGTTGTAGGAGCTCAGTTGGCAAGCAGGCTGCCGGACTTGGCAGCCGTATAGGCGAAGATCAGCCAGTCCGCGAACACATGCACGATGAAAGCCGGCCACAGGCTGCGCCGGCGCCATGTCCAGGCCCCAAGCAGCACGCCCCAGCCGCCGGCGAGCACGAGGCCCATGATCCCCTGCGGGGTGCCGTACCAGTGGATCAGCCCGAACACGAGACCCTGCAGCAGCACCTGGTGGCGGGCCCGCATCAGGGTGCGCAGTGATCCGAGCAGCACGCCACGGAACCACAGTTCCTCCTGCAGCGCGTTGACAACGGCGAACAGCGCACCGGCAACCAGGAACTTCGAACGTCCCATTTCGGCGGATATGCCGAATGGCGACCATTGGCCGTGGTTCTCACCGAAGTAGTACTGGTAGCCATACAGCCCGCCGAAGGTCAGCGCGAGGAAGCCGACAGTGATCAGGATGTCAACCGGCAGGAAGCGGAACTTCAGGTTGAAGTGGAAGCGCACCCGGGTGATGCGGCGTGAATACAGCAACACCGCCACCACGCCGATCAGTTCAAGCGCGTAGTAGATGTAGTCCGGATGAACGGGAATGCCCGCCAGGTCCAGCAGGCTGGGAGTGCCCCATGCCTTGTTGCCAATAATCAGCGCATAGATTAGGCGCACAAGCCCGAAGTGCACCAGCATGAAGATCGCCAGCAGCTTCAGGTGCCCGGCCGGTTCGAGATCAGACAGTGCGGTCGGGATGAACTGCCCGTCGCGCTGTGTCAGGTATTCACGACGGCTGTAGACCACCGCGGCAAGCAGGATCACCAGCATTGCCAAGTACTGCAGCGGGTGCATCCGCCAGAAGAATTCCTGCATGGCCGCCATGCAGGGCAGCATGGCAATCACCAGCCCGTAGAGGGGCGCAAGCCGTGCATCTGGGGAGCCGGGGACAGACACAGTCACATTATGTCAGATTACTGAGCAATGGCCTAAATCTCCCGTGTAAGATCAGCCCATGCGCCGATTGCTGCAACTTGCCGCCTGCCTGATTGCCTCCATGTTCGCCTGCGCGAGCGCGCATGCCGCGGAACTGTATTACTACAGCGACTTCCTGCTGGAAATGCGCGGGCGGGATTGCCGCGATGAATCTGGCCTGCTCTGGCCTAATCTGCAAACATTGAAGCGTGCAGCGGACGGAGCACTCAAGCAGCAGCCGCTGTCTGTTGTCAGTGCTGACCGGCAGGCAGGAGATGTCGACGCGCATGATTACCTGAGCTACGCGCCCTACTACTGGCCGGACCCGAAGAAGGAGGACGGCTTGCCCTGGATCAATCGCGACGGTGAGCGCAACCCGACCAGCGAGGCAATGCCCAACCGGCGGGACTGGTCACGGCTGCAGGGCTGCCTGCGCGACCTCTGCCTGGCCTGGCATTTCACCGGCGACGAACGCTATGCGAAACACGCCGCGCTGCTGGCACGCACATGGTTCCTTGATGAAACAACACGCATGAACCCCAACCTCGAGCATGCCCAGGGGGTACCGGGGCGCAGCGATGGCAGCGGCTGGGGCATCATCGACTGGGCCCAGGTGCCGGCACTTTTGGACCACATCACGATGCTGGAAAGCTGGCAGGGCTGGACGGAGGCAGACCGCACTGGCATCCGGCAGTGGTTCAGTGAGTACCGCGACTGGCTGCTGAGAAGCAACAATGGCAAGGTTGCGGCCAACGCCAAAAACAACCATGCGACCTACTATGACGGACAGATTGTCAGCATCTCGCTGTTCCTTGGCGACCGTGAAACTGCCCGGCAATTCTGCGAGGCCGCCGGTGACAAGCGGTTTGCGCACATGATCGCGGCCGATGGCAGCCAGCCGCTGGAACTGCGCCGCACCAAGAGCTGGGACTACAGCATCTACAACCTGCAGGCGATGGTCAACCTGGCGCGGCTGGCGGAGGCCGTAGATGTGGACCTCTGGCATTACCGTGACGACGAAGGGGCCGGGATCCGCGAAGCGCTGATGTTCCTGCTGCCATATGCGCAGGGTGAGCAGGAATGGCAGTGGAAGCAGATCAAGGAGATCCACTACGGCGGATACATCAGCATGCTCAATGAGCTGGCCTATGTGGATGCAGATGAAAGCCTGCCCTACGAAATCGGCCTGATCCCGGAGACGATGGGTGATTCAGATGCCCGCCTGCTTTACCAGTGGTAAGCAGGCACGGTTCGGGCTAGAATCTGGACATGGATAAGGTCATCAGGCTGCTGCCCTCGCGGGATGCACTGGGCATCCTCTACAACGGCGAATGGGAACACCGCTCTCCGGAGTACATCCTGCGCGGACTGACGGCGGAACAGGCGCACGCACGCATCCCGATGCTGCCGCATACGATCTCGGACCTGTTGTCACACATGCAGTACTGGCAGGACCGCCGGCTGGAGCTAAGCCGCGGAGAGGTGAGCCTTCCGGAGGACTTCCAGTTCGGCATTACGGACTTCCCGGATGTTGATCCAGCAGGCTGGGAAGAGCAGGTATCGCATTTCCTGGCAACACTTGCAGAACTGCAGGAACTGGGTGGCAACGAGGCGGCACTGGAGGCGATAGTGTTTGACGACCGCGACATCGGAATGGTGATTGCCAGCCACGCCCTGCACAACAGCTACCACCTGGGCCAGATTGTCACGATGCGGCAGCTGCTGGGTGTGTGGCCGCCGGTGGAAGGCTGAAATCCTTCCGCAAGCCTAGGGAATCACTGACCTGTTGCCCGCATGGTCCGGCGGGGTGACAACCTCGGCGAATTCCAGCTCCTCCATCAGGCGTGCCGCTCGGTTGTAGCCGATCTTCAGCTTGCGCTGCAGGAAGCTCGTGGAGGCGCGGCCGGTGGAGCGCACGATCTGCTCCGCCTCGCCCAGCAGCGGGTCGTCATCCGGGCCGCCACCGGCACCGACAGTCGAACCCGCGCCATCCTCCTCGTCGTCGCCGAACTGCGTGATGCCCTCGTCATAGCGTGGCGGAGCCTGCTCACGGCACCAGGCCGTCACGCGGTTGATCTCATCATCAGTCAGGAAGCAGCCCTGCACACGCAGCGGCACGTTCTCACCGATCGGGGAGAACAGCATGTCGCCACTGCCAAGCAGCTTCTCCGCGCCACCGCCGTCGAGGATCGTGCGGCTGTCAACGTTGCTGACAACGGCAAAGGCGATGCGGCTCGGTACGTTGGCCTTGATCAGGCCGGTGATCACCTTCACGTCCGGGCGCTGGGTGGCGATCACCATGTGGATGCCGACGGCGCGGCTGAGCTGCGTGATGCGGCAGATCAGCGCTTCGATGGTCTTGCCGGCCAGCATCATCAGGTCCGCCAGCTCGTCGATCACGACCACCAGGAATGGCAGTCGCTTGTGGCGCTCCACCTGGTCGTTGAATGTGGCGATGTTGCGCGCCTTGTGCGCCTGCAGCAGGCGGTAGCGGCGGTCCATCTCGGCCACGACCCACTTCAGCGCACTCTGGGCCTGGTTGACCTCACAGACCACCGGACAGGCCAGCTGCGGCACGTCCTCGTAGCTCGTCATTTCGACGCGCTTGGGATCGATCAGGATCAGGCGCAGGGTCTCCGGCGTGTTGCGCATCAACAGGCTGACAATCAGTGTGTTGAGGCAGACGGACTTGCCCGAGCCGGTGGCACCTGCCACCAGCAGGTGCGGTGTCTTGGCCAGGTTGGCGATGATCGGGTTGCCGGCGATGTCGCGGCCGACGCCCACCGTCAGCGGGTGGTTGTTGTTGCGGAAGATGCTGCTGGTGAGGATGTCCTTCAGCGTGACGAGGTCCGGGCTGGCGTTGGGCACCTCGATGCCGACGGCGCTCATGCCCGGGATCGGGGCCTCGATGCGCACGGCCTTGACCGCCAGCTCGAGCGCCAGGTTGTCTGCGAGGTTGCTGATCTTGTTGACGTTGATGCCGGGGCCGATCTTGATCTCGAAACGGGTCACACGCGGACCGACCACCCAGTTGCTGCAGCGGGCGTCAATGTTGAAGCTGGCCAGCGTGCGCTCGATGATCTTGGCACGCGGTGCGAGGTGCTGCTCCTCGCTGCCGCTCACAAGCGAATCCTTCAGCAGCTCGACGCCGGGCAGGACGAAGTCACTGTGGCTGTGCGGGAACAGGCTCTGCTGCTCCTCGGTATGCCCGCCGTGGTCCTCCACCAGCTCGCGCAGCTTCTGGTTGGATTCGTCCACTGCCGGGATTGTCTCTTCAAGTGCTGTGTCAACAGCTTCCAGGGCGGCCTCAGCCGCTGCCACCACGGCCGGCACCTCAGTTTCCTGCGCGACTGCGGCTTCCGTTGTCTGATGCTTGCTTACTTCAGATGATTCCGGCCTGGCCAGCACATCCGGATCCTGTGTTTTCTCCGCTGCCTTGTCAGTACCGGCTGAGTTGACGACATCCATGAAGTCATCCTGGCCGCGGACCGTCTCCGCCGCCATTCCTGCCTCCGCCATTCCAAGGCTTGGCAGGCCGGTGACGCTCAGGTCAACCGGCTGGACCGGTTCATCTGCCGTTTCAACTGACGAGGCGGCGGCCACAGTGCCTTCAGGCACGCTGGTGGCAGGTAACTCCGTTTCAGCCTTGGCGGCTACCTGCTTTTCATCCTTGGCTGGGACAGTACTGTCGCGGATGATCGGGCTGTCATCCTCCGGTGCATCCGCCGCTTCAAGTTCTGCATTGATCAGGTCCTGCTCGGCCTTGCTGCGCCGTTCCCGCTGCCGCTCGGCACGTTCCTTCGCGCGGACCTCGCGCTCCTCGCGCAGGATCGCCGCCTCTTCGCTGATCTGGGCCTTGAACTGACCGGCCGCCTCAACTGCGCGTGCCCCGGCATGCACTCCACCCTTCGCGATGCTAACGAAGGGCCGCCAGCCCACGATGCGTACGACCACCAGCAGGCTGATCACGCCGACGAGCACTGCGTAGTAGTTGCCCATGTAGCTGCGCCCGAGCGTGGCCGCGCTGTCACCCAGCAGCCCGCCCCAGTCATGCATCGTGAAGCAGCCGCCGATCAATGCGCCGAGGATTGTCAGCGCCCAGCTCCACAGCCAGGCTCCGAGGAAACGTGGCCGCCACTTGTTTTCAAAGAACAGGAAGGGCACGCAAGCCATCACCAGCGGGATCACATACATCCCGATCCCGATTGAAGTATGCAGCGCTTTGTTGACGAAGGGGCCGGCCGGGTCGGAGAAGCTCGGGTAATAGACAGCGAAACCCATGAACACAGCCAGCGCGGCCGAAGTGAGGATCAGCAGGTCGCGGCCGAAGCTGTGCCCATGCTGCTGCGGGGAACCGGCCTTGCTGCGGCTGCTGGCCGCTGTGCTCTTGCGGGCAGTGGTCTTCTTCGCCGCCGGTTTGCGCGTTGAGCTGGCGGACTTGCGTGTGCTGCTTCCGCTGCGGCTCGAACTGCTCTTCGGTTTGCTTACCGGCATATCAATGGATTGTAGCAAACAGGTGTATAGGGTGCTACAGCCCTGTGGATGGATTTTGGATAACCCTAATGAGAATAATGCACGACTGCGCTGAATAAGTTAAAAATACTGTGTAGCGGAGGAAGGAATGGCACTGCAGATGAAGACCCGCTGTAAGCACTGCGAAGCGGAGCTGCTGCCCGCTGGCCGGGCGTATATCTGTTCCTACGAATGCAGCTACTGCGAGAACTGCGCTGAGCACCTGATGTACATCTGCCCCGAATGTGAGGGCGAAATTGTACGCCGGCCAAAGCGCAGCGCCGGGCAGGAGATGGCCGGCAATCGCTAGGGAGATGAGCCGTCATGCTGAAACTGGGGAGACTGATGCTGCTGCTGGCCCTGGCCGTGATGCTGGCCGGGATCGGGGCCTGTTCGGGCTATGTCGCCGTCGGTGTGAGAGACAGTGACTATTGGTGCGACTGCCCGGAATACTCTTACCGGCATAAGCACGATCCCTCGTGGTACTGGGATGACTACGACGGCGACGGCGTGATCAACGGCCGCGATGACTACCCCTATGACTCCTGGTGGTGGTGATTTCCGCTCCACTGTGCAAGCTGGAAATCGTGGAAACTGTTGCTTTACAACTGGCTGCTGCACGTCATAATTAATCAGGGTTGAACCCCGATCGAACTCAAATTTGCATTGCCCTCAAGGGTCCCTGATGCGGGATGCGGACAGCCGCGCAACGGACCACCCACCGGCTGGAGTAATGTATGAAGTCAACGCGTTTCCTTGCTGCCCTGCTCAGCCTGCTGGCTGGCGGCTGCCTGCTGTATTCCTGCTCGGGATCCCAGCAGGCAGTGGATCCCGTGCAGCAGCCGGAGCTTGTGTCCCAGCTGCCCGGCAGCGGTCTGCCGCCCTTCCCCACCGATCGTGAAACGGCCGTGATCGTTGACAACCAGCTCAACGGCAGCCAGTTCTTCGAGAAGTCGGATGGTGCGCTGGCCAGCCTCAACGCATTGTCCTTCAATGTCGGCGCCCAGCAGAGCGAGTACGCGATCTACCAGTTCCCGGCAGGCAGCGAGCCGCTGGTCAAGCTGGTGATGGACGTCAGCCTCGTGGGCGGCAGAGCCCCCTGGGTCGGCCTGGCTGACTTCAGCACCGGGCGCTGGCAGTTCGGCAGCCCGCTGGCAACAGGATTCGAGGAATTCGACCTGAGCGGCAACAGCGGATACAAGTCCCCCGGCAACAACTTCTACTTCGCCGTGGTGGGCTGGGATGTGAGCGAGTTCGTGATCAACGGGGCGAATGTGCAGACCGACCGTGATATCACCTACTCGATCAGCGGCCTCGTCTATGACCCGCTGGACACACTCAACGTGCAGGATGTGGCAATCACGCTGACCCCGGGCGGAACACAGGTCCTCACCGACGTGAATGGCAACTTCAGCTTCAGTGGACTGGATCCCGGCAATTACACAGTGATGCCTGAGCTGGCCGGATACAGCTTCACTCCGAATGAACAGGCCGTGGAGATCACTGCCAGTGACGTGACCGGAGTGGAATTCATGATCCAGGACCTCGGACTGCCGAGCCACAGCGTGAGTGGCAATGTGCAATACGACATGGGTGGCGGACTCGAGGGTGTCACGATGAGCCTCAGCCCCGGCGGGTTGAGCATCCAGACCGATGTCAACGGCGACTTCAGCATCGGTGGCGTCGTCAGCGGCAGCTATACGCTGACTCCCTCCCTGGCTGGCTACAGCTTCGCCCCGACGAGCATCAACCTTGACGTGACTGATGCCGACAGCACCGGCAACAACTTCGTCGCCAGCGACATCCCGGTGCAGACCTACAGCATCAGCGGCGCGGTCAGTGTCGGTTCGGCCTTCCTGCAGAACGTGCTTGTCACTGTGAATCCCGGCGGCCACAGCACCGTGACCGATGCCAACGGCGCCTACACCATCAGCGACCTTGCACCGGACAGCTATACCGTCACGGCCAGCAAGACCGGCTGGCTGTTTGACCCGCCGTCCCACAGTGTCGAGATCATCAGCAGCAATGTCACCGGCATCAACTTCATCGCCACACCTGACAACAACGGCACATTCAGTGTCGGAGGAATTGTCAGCGGACCTCCGGGAGGCCTGAGCGGCGCGGTGATTACACTCACCCCGCAGAGCGGCCCTCCGATCCAGGGCGTGACCGGCAGCGGTGGCGGGTACACGATCATCAACGTGCCAAGCGGCATCTACACGGCAACGGCTTCCAAGAGCGGCTGGTCAATCACACCCTTCTCGCAGGAAGTTGTGGTGGTGGACCAGAATGTGACCGGGGTCAACTGGTTCGCCAGCCCGCCCCTGTAGGTCAGGCCGTTTCCAGTTCAGAATCGAATGTCACCGTGCCGCGGTGGACAGTTGCGCGTACACTGGCTGCTTCCAGTGAGCGGTTGCCATTGACAACGGTGAAGTTGGCGGACTGCCCCGCTGCAATGCTGCCACGGTCCTCGTCGGCATGGCCAAGCCAGGCCCCGACGCTCGTGAACATGGCAACTGCGGTGTCGAAATCCACGCGGTGGCGCGGGTTGTGGTGGTTCATCGCGGCATGCATCCCGCCCAGCGGGTCCAGCGGCGTGATGTAGCTGTCGCTGGAACCACCGACCTTGAGGCCGCAGCTGTGCATCGTGCCAACTGGGTTTGTCTCAAGCGCACGCTTGCTGCCAAGCCTCGTGGCATAGCCGCCGGACTCCCCGCCCCAACGGGCGTCAAATGCCGGCTGCATCGAGCTGCACAGGCCAAGCCTGGCAGCGCGCTCCGCCTGGCCCTCGTCGCCAAGGATAAAGTGGTCGACGCGGTGCCGGCTGCGTGCGAGGTCGTGCTGCGGAGCCAGCTCCTCATATATGCGTATCGTCTGCTCCAGCGCACGGTCACCGATCGCATGCACGCAGACCTGCATGTCGTGCTCAATGCCGCTGCGGATCCAGGCTGCCAGTTCGGCGTCGTCAAAGTACAGTTCGCCACAGTGCCCGGCGCGGTCGGCGTACGGTTCACTGACCGCGGCACTATGGCTGCCGATCGCGCCATCAACGCACCAGCAGCCGCCGAAGCGCGGCACACCAAGCTCATGCGCGAGCTTCGGAGTGCTGTCCCGGCAGTAAAGCGTCAGGTCGCAACCCTGCCCGTCCAGCCCGAGGATCAGCTGGAAATCCTCCCGGCGAAAGTCGCCATAGCCCTCCAGGCAGTGGATGCCGGTCAGGCCCATGCGCCTTGCAGTGTCCAGCACGAGCCGCATCCCGGCCGCCCGTTCCTCATGGCTGTAACTGTCATACAGCGGCGTGGTGTGCTTTTCGTATGCTCCGCCGTGCAGGCGGCCACGCCGGTACATCTCGTCAATTGCCTCACGCGAGAGCCCCTCCTCCGCCATGATGCGCTCGTCAATCACCATTTCCCAGCCACGGCTGTTGAACCAGCTGGAATGGCCCTCGACGCTCTTGATGATCAGCGGGCGCTCATTGACAATCCCGTCCAGCCAGGCACGGTCCAGCAGCGGATGCTCCGCCTTGTCCAGCCGCGAGAGGTCCAGCCCACCAAGCCTGACAACGCGCTCCCCGCGCGCCGCAATCCGCCGGATCGCCGCTTCGAGCTGCGCGAGGTTCGTCACTTCCTGCAGGTTCTCGCTGAGCATGAACATCCCGGTGGCAATCGCATGCACGTGGGAATCAATCAACCCCGGGAGCAGCATCGAGCCACGGAGGTCCATGGATGACCGGCTGCCGGCCAGCACTGCTGAGACGTCCACTTCCGCCAGGCTGTCAACTGATGTGATCCGGCCGGAGGCAATGCGGATGGCGGACAGCTCGCCGGGTCGACGGCCGAACACGTTGTTGGAAATGATCAGGTCAGGAGTCTGCTGCATTGACTGATTCTAGCCGCATCGCGGCAAGGATCAGTCGACGCGTTCAAGCTGCTCGCGCGGCACCTGGCGGAAGACGTTAGTGCCGGCGATCATGTCGTACGCCGTCCTCCGGCGCGGGTCGAACCAGACGGTGAATGCACCGCCGAAGAAGAAGCGCGACAGCAGGAAACGGAACAGGTAGCGCACGAATGCATTGCCGTAGCTCAGCTTGTGGCCGCGGTTGGTCATCACCTGCAGGCCGAGGCAGAGCTTGCCCAATGTCGCTCCGGCGACGGAGTGGAAGATCGTGTAGTAGGACATGCACAGCAGCACGTTGAACCAGCCCACGATGCGCACGCCCTGCTGGATTTCCATCAGGCGGTTCATCAGGTCCTGCGAGGGCTCCTGCAAGGTCATCACCTGGGACATCAGCGCTGACAGCATGTTTGCCAGCTCCACTTCATCCGGACCCTTGTAGCCGATCAGCTCGAGCAGCAGCGCGCTGAAGACGGAGAGGATCACCCAGTCGATCAGGAAAGCTCCCATCCGCCAGCCAAAGCCGGCGGGCCGCCAGACATTGCCGTCAACCACCACCGTACCGTCATCATCCGGGGGCACCATCCGTGGCTGCTCCTGCTGCTGGCTGGCCTGCTGCGGGGGCTGGCTGGCTGGCTGTGAGTGGGGAGCCGGAGCCTGCGGTTCCACTTGCTCGGGTATCGGCTCCACCTTAGGAGCATCTGCACGGGGTGCAAGCGGGTCGCGCGGCTCCTGCTGGGCCGGCTGTCCC
This sequence comes from Planctomycetales bacterium, assembly GCA_022646745.1. Classification (GTDB taxonomy): domain Bacteria; phylum 4484-113; class 4484-113; order 4484-113; family JAFGCY01; genus JAHEFU01. Next base: position 4,000,180 of record CP060262.1, read on the forward strand.
TCATCCCACTGCGGCTGCTGCCCGCCCCGGTTGTCATCCTCGTGCACGGTCTGATTATAGTCCAGCGGATATCATCATGCCGATGCGGACCGGGACCGTGGTCGAGTACCACCGTGAATTCTGCTGGATCCTGCCGGATGACGGCGGCGCTGAGATCGTCGCCCGTCCGCGCGGCCGGATGGAGCTGGTCTGGAAACCTCCCGCCAATCCCCGCCCTGGCTACCAGGAGCTGGCGCACAAGCTCGCCCCCGGCGACCGCGTGCGTTTCAACGAACCCGAGTCCGAGCATTACAAGATCGAGGAAGTGCTGGAGCGCGAGACCTGGCTGATCCGCAAGAGCCTCGGCCGCTTCCGGCGCAAGCCGCAGGTCGTGGTGGCCAATGCCGACAACCTGGTTGTCGTGTTGGCCCCCAATCCCTTCATTCGCCTGAGCACTGTTGACCGCTACTTCCTCGCCGCAATCCAGGGCGGACTGCGGCCGATCCTCGTCGTGAACAAGATTGACCTTGACCCCGGCCTGCCTGGCCGCGCTGACATCCAGGTCTACCGCGACAAGGGATACAGCGTGTTCTTCACCCAGGCCCTGGAAGGCAGCGGGCTGGAGGAGCTGCGCAACGAGATCTCAGGGGAGTTCAGCGCATTCTGCGGACACAGCGGCGTGGGCAAGAGCACGATCCTGGCTGAGCTGACCGGGCAGGTGATCACCACCGGTGAAGTGAAGAAGAAGTCCATGAAGGGCCGCCAGACCACGGTCACGGCCCGTGCCTACCAGCTGCCCGGCGGCGGAATGGTGCTGGACACACCCGGTGTGCGCGAATTCGGCCTGACCCAGCAGACCTGGACCGAGGTGCATGAGTACTTTGAGGACATCGCGCGCATCGCCACGGACTGTCGCTTCAGGGACTGCATGCACCATGCGGAGAAGTCCAGCGGCTGCGCCGTGCAGCAGGCGATTGCAGATGGCCGGCTGGCCGAGGAGCGGCTGAAGTCCTACCAGAAGCTGCGCCAGGAAGCCGAAGCTGAGCTGCGATCCCATGAATAGTTAACTGGCCCCGTTCCATGCGCGATTATAGTCAGGCATGGAATTCCGGCAGGCCCGCCCACAGAAGCCCGACCAGAGACGCCAGACAAAGATCTGGCTGGTCCGCTTCGCGCTGATTGCCGGCTTCATCTTCCTCGTCAAGCTGTTCACCTTCATCTCTGGTCGCCCCAACCCGGTGGACAACGCGATCACCGCTGTCGGCACACCGGTGGTGAATGTGGTAAAGCGTATCGGTGAGGGCATTGGCGGGCTGGTGCATGTGTTCCGCCTGCCAACCCTGCTCAAGGAGAACTCACGCCTCGAGAGTGAGAATGCCGAACTGAAGCGCAAGCTTGAGGAGAACCTGCACCTGCAGAATGAAGTGGCGGAGCTGCAGAAGCAGCTCGGCATCCGCCCGGCCAAGGGTTTCAAGCTGGTGCATGCCAGCGTGACCTCCCGCCCCTACGACCTCTGGCTGGAGACCGCGCTGGTGAATGCCGGCAGCCGCGACGGAGTTGCCGTCGGCGATCTCGTCGTCAACAGCGAGGGCGTGGTCGGCAAGGTTGTCGACGTGCGCCGCAGCAGTTCCCGCATCCAGCTGATCAGCTCGCCGGAGTTCCGGCTCGGGGCGATCGCAGGGGCCCAGGACATCGTCAAGGAAAGCCGTGCCGAGGGAGTCGTGCGCGGCATCGACCAGCGCAGCATGGAGATGCTCTACGTCAAGGCCGGCACACCGGTGGAGATCGGCCAGAAGGTCTACACCCGCGGCAACATCTCCTACGAGGGATTCCAAAACCTCTCATTGCAGGATGAGAACCGCCCGCGCGGGATCTTCATCGGCACCATCACCGAGAAGAAGGTTGAGCAGAGCAGCCGGCTGGGGCTGGTGCTCGAACCGGCGGCCGACGTCAACCGTCTCGGCAGCGTGGCTATCTATACCTCGGAGCATGGCGAATGAAGGTCACCGAACCGATCCGCCTGGCCCTGATCGGCATCTTCGCCCTGCTGCTGCAGCTCACGATCATGCTCAGCTACCCGGAGTGGCGCGTCGGCTTTGACCTCTACCTCGTGTACATCCTGATCCTGACAACCACCCGCGGCCCCGCGATGGGCGGCACCTACGCCATGCTTGGCGGGCTGTTCCTCGATGCCTTCAGCGGACAGCACCTCGTGTTCCACCTGCTGTTCTACCTGCTGCCGGTCGGCATCGGATCCCTCGTGCGCTCCCACATGCTGATCGAATTCAAGTCGCTCGGCACACTGACGGTCGGCGGACTGCTGCTCTTCAAGGTTGTGGCGGAACTGGTCGGCGCGATGCTGCTTGGTCACATTGACAGCGCGTTCTACATCTTCCGCGTGAACTACCTCTCGATCCTGCTGTTCTGCGGGCTGGTCTACCTGTTCTGGCCAGCGCTCGTCAACCTGATGCCGCCTGCCCAGGGAGGTCGCCGCGTTGGGTACTAGGTTCGGGCCCCAGGCTGACATCGACATGCCCGTGCTGCGGGTGTACGTCGCGCTGATCGTGGTGGCATTCGCGGTCGTGCTGTCCAAGCTGTTCAGCATGCAGATCCTCACTGCTCGCGAGCACAAAGTGCGCAGCCTGAAGAACATCATCGTGACGGTGGACATCAACCCGCCGCGCGGTGACATCCTCGACCGCACCGGCTATCCGCTGGCTACGGATGACAATGTGTTCGCCCTCTTGTACATCGCCCCGCTGGCAATCACCAAGCAGCAGCTGACGGATGATGAGCTGGACCTGCTGGAACGGCTCGGCCTGCAGCGTCTCGGCCAGCTGCACGACCTGCGCACTTCTGACTACCGCAAGCTGCGTGATGCGGGCTTCCAGGACCTGTCCGTGCTGGACCAGGAACTGCGCAGCAGGCTGTCATGGATGGCCTCCCTGCCGGCAACGGACATCGCCCTGCTGCAGAACTTCATCGTCAAGCGCAACCCGCGCGGCCAGGTCACGAGCTGGGAGAACCCAGGCAACTACTACGACCTGATGCGGGTCGCCAGTTACCTCAAGGGTGTCGAGTTCCGCGACATGGTGTCAACGCTCAAGGCCGGCATGAAGCGGGTCAACCGCTACCAGCCGGTGCGCGTCGTCAACGAACTGGACCGCAACCAGGTGATCTTCATCGCAGAGAACAACCATGAGTTCCAGGGCTTCTATGTCGAGGAGTTCGCCTACAGCCGCAAGTACCCCCTCGGGATGGCAACCCCGCACCTGCTCGGTTACCTCGGTTACTTCAGTGCGGAGAACGACCCGGAGTGGATCCGTCGGATGGGCTACAGCGACAATGAGTACGTCGGCAAGGACGGGGTCGAGCGCCAGTACGAGCGCTTGCTGCATGGCATCCCCGGCCGGCGCGACATCGAGGTTGACAACCGCATGGCCTTCCAGCGCATCGTGCAGGACGTGGCACCGGCCAAGGGCACGGATGTATACCTGGCCATCAACAAGAACCTGCAGATGGAATGCTACAAGGCGATGGAGGGCCGTCCCGGCGCGTTCATCGTCACTGCTCTGTCCGAGGGCCACGAGGGTGAAGTGCTGGCCTACGTCTCCAGCCCGGGCTATGACCCGTCCCGCTTCAAGGAGAAGGGCTACTACCAGAGCCTGCTTGACAACCCCTACAAGCCACTGATCAACCGCGCCAGCGGGCTGGCCTACCCGCCCGGTTCGACCTTCAAGCTTGTGACGGCCTCGGCGGCACTGCAGAAGGGCGGCTTTGCGCCGGGCAGCAGCTTCTACTGCCCCGGCTACAAGCAGATCGGCAACTACAAGATGCGCTGCCACGAGGATTTCGGCCACGGCGGGGTCACGCTGCTCGAGGGAATCTCCAAGAGCTGCGACGTGGTGTTCTATGACATCGTGCTGGCGATGGATGATGACAGCAACACCCTGCATGATTACGCTGAACGCTTCGGCTACGGCAGCCGCACCGGGCTAGACCTGCCGGAGGATGCCCGAGGCACTGTGCCGAACCGCGACTGGAAACGCAAGACATTTGACTGGGCCAATGCGGTGGACAGGTTGTGGTATGACGGAGACAAGGCAAACTTCGCGATCGGCCAGGGCTTCATGAATGCCACCGCGCTGCAGGTGCTGCAGTCCGCATCGATCGTTGCCAAGCGCGGCAAGCTGTATGAGCCGCATGTGCTGATCGCCACCCGCCGTGACCTGCAGATCCGCCACGAGAAGCCCAACCGTCCGCGGGACATGGCCCTCGAGAACAAGACGCTGGACCTCGTCGAGCAGGGCATGCGCATGGCTGTCACTGAAAGCACCGGCACCTGCCGTACGTTCAACGCCGGCGCGACCAAGGCGCTGAAGGTCGCCGCCAAGACAGGCACCGCTGAAGCAGGCCGGGGCAAGGCGGACCATTCATGGGTGGTGGGCTACTACCCGGTTGACAATCCGAAGTATGCCTTCGTGGCCTTCTTCCAGAATGGGGGTAGCTCCGGCGCGGCGGCTGTGCCGGCTGCAAAGAAGGTGCTGACTTACATGGCTGACAATGAGCCGATCGCCGAGCAGGACTGAATCCGCTCAGTGGCTGCGATGCCCGGCGGCCGCGGCGATGTCACGCAGCACGTCAGGTTGCACCAGGCCCATGCTGTTGATGCTGTCGTCCACACCACGCAGAACATCCTCCAGGTACTGCTCCGCGCCATCAACGCTGAGCAGCCGCGGGAAGGTGGACTTGTTCTTCTCGATGTCAGTCGCCAGTGTCTTGCCCATCTCAGAGTCCGTGCTCGTGAGGCTGAGCAGGTCATCCCGGATCTGGAAGGCCAGCCCGATCTCGCTGCCAAGCCTGCCGAACTGGCTGACAACGTCGGCATCACATCCGGCGAGGATCGCACCGAATTCGCAGGTCGTGCTGAACAGCGCACCGGTCTTGCGTCGGTGCAGCTCCTTCAGTTCATCCAGGCTCAGTTCACGGCGTTCCCCCTCCAGGTCCAGCACCTGCCCTTCCACAACCAGGTGGGTGGCGCGGGCAGCGGACTCCACCAGCGCCATGCGCCGTGCCGCATCCAGTCCGTTGTCATTTCGCGCCAGCTGAAGATAGGCATAATTGGCAAGGGCGTCCCCGGCCAGCACCGCCAGCGCTTCATCAAACTGTATGTGCACCGCCGGCACCCCGCGGCGCAGGCTGGCGTCATCCATGCAGGGCAGGTCGTCATGGATCAGGGTGAAGGTATGGATCAGCTCCAGTGGGGTGACCCAGGGGACAAGCTTGCCGATGTCATCCTGCCCGCAGGCCCGGGCCACGGCAAGGGCCATCAAGGGCCTGAACAGTTTGCCGAGTCCCAGCAGGTGCCCCATCGCCTGCTGCAGCAGGGGCACGGACACGGGACCGAGCTGGCTGCGGAGGGTCTCCTCCAGGGCGGCGCGGTGCTCAGCTGAGAATTCCTGGAAATTCACGCCGCAGAGTATATCAGGATGGTGTCCCCGCCTGCCCTGCTATCATTACGCCGTGGACGCCTCCCGGCTCGCAGCGCAGATCCTTTCAGACCGCGACGAACTGTTCGCTTCAGACTTCGCGCGCTACCGTGAGCGCCTGGTTTCCATGCTGGCCGACAAGCGCGTGATGGTGATCGGGGCGGCCGGCAGCATCGGCCGGGCCACTGCTCAGATCCTGCTGGAATGCCGTCCCGCGGCCACTCAGCTGGTTGACCTGAGTGAGAACAACCTCGCTGAGCTGACCCGCAGCCTGCGTAATGCCTTCCCTGGCAATCCGCCGGAATTCGACTGCTGGGCACTGGATTTCACCGGAGCGCCGTTCATGGGCCTGCTGGAGCAGAGCCAGCCGGACATCATCCTCAACTTCGCGGCCTTCAAGCATGTGCGCAGTGAGAAGGACCAGTACACCATCGCCGAGATGCTGCGCGTGAATGCGCTTGGCAACCGGCAGCTTTTGGACTGGGTGGCGGAAGGTGGCAGCGCATCACGCCTGTTCGTGATCAGTACCGACAAGGCGGTCAACCCCGTGAGTTGCATGGGTGCCAGCAAGCGCCTGATGGAACGCGTGCTGTTCAGTGCCGCTGCTGACAGCCGCTTCAGCAGAACCAGCCTGACAACCACCCGCTTCGCCAATGTGCTGTTCAGTGACGGCAGCCTGCCGCAGAGTTTCCTGATGCGGATGGAACAGGGCCAGCCGCTGGCTGGGCCTGACGACATCGAGCGTTATTTCATCACTCCACGCGAGGCCGGCATGCTCTGCCTGCTGGCGGCTTGCCACGATGGCAGCGGGGAAATCCTCATTCCCGACATGCGGGAGGAAGACCTGATGAAATTCGATGAGATCGCCCGGCGGCTCCTTGAACTGCGCGGATACGGGTATCACAACTATGGGACGGATACCGCAGCGGCATTTGCCAACTACGAGGCGGACCTGGCCGCCGGCCGTTACCCCTGCTTGTTCAGCCCGAGCAGCACCAGCGGCGAAAAGGGCTATGAGGAGTTCGTCGAGGAAGGCGAGCAGTTGATTTCTTCCGATAGCTATGCGGATATCAGCGTGCTGCGCAGCGACCCCGCCATCAGCTACACCGAACTGTGCACTGGACTGGATGAGCTGACGGAGCTTGTAACCGACGCAGAGTGGTTACGGAGTTCCTCCAAGGCGGACATTGTCGGACGGATCGCCCGCCTTGTCCCATCATTTGCGCATATTGAGACAGGACGCAACCTGGATCGCAGTATTTAGTGCCCGAGCGGTACCCCTGCACGGACCAGGTACGTGTTAAAACAGGATGACCAGCTTACGCAACTTGAGTAAACTGCGATAATTAACATATAATCCACAAGGCATCATTTCCCTGATGCACAGGAATCCATGGCTATAACAGCAGACGGATCGCGGGAAGCAGTTGCGATGGTCCCCCCGGACCTGAGCATATCCGAGCTACACCGGATTCTCGCGGACAATCAGACAGGACACGCTGTGATCGTTGATGAGGGTCGCTATATCGGCCTGGTGACACGTGCGCAGATAGCCGCCGCAGACAATGGAAATGGCAGCAGTGCAACAGCTGTCGCCAGCCTGCCGAGCCTCGAATCCCCGATGCTGCCAGAGCACAGCTCCCCGCTGGCCATCCGCCACTACCTGCGCGAAGAAAGCACGGAGTACATCCCCTTCGTGAACCGCCAGGGCCAGGTGACCAGCGTGCTCAGCCGAGAGGACGCAATGAAAAACGGGCTGTACGCCAACGCAGCCGTGATCATGGCTGGCGGGTTTGGAGTGCGCCTGCGCCCGATCACCGACAGCATCCCGAAGCCGATGGTCCCGCTGGTTGACGGCCGCATGATCGACCGCATCATCAACCACCTGCTGGACTGCGGCTTTTACCGCTTCTACGTCGCCGTGCACTACATGAAGGAAATGATCATGGAGTACCTCGGCGATGGCAGCGACCGCGGTATCGAGATCAAGTACATAGTCGAGGAGACCCCGCAGGGAACGGCAGGCAGCCTGCGTACCCTGATCGACCAGGAGAACCTGCCGATCGTGGTCACCAACGGTGACGTGATCACCAACCAGCGCTTCGGAGACATCCTGCGCTTCCACAAGTCCAACAAAGCCGACATCACCGTGGTCTGCCGCGAGGATGGCGTGAACATCAGCTACGGCGTGGTGGAGAGCGACGAACAGGGCAACCTGCTCGACATCAACGAGAAGCCTCGCCTGAACTACCTGATCAACACGGGCATGTACATCGTGAACCCCGGCGTGTTTGAGAACGTGCCGGACAAGAAGTGCTTCATGACCGATGTGATCGGCGCCACCCGTGAGCATGGCGGTACGGTGAAGGTGTTCCAGTGCCATGAATACTGGCGTGATGTGGGCACCATCGACTGCTATGCCCAGGTGATCAAGGACATCAAGAGCGGCCTCGTGCGCAACCTGCCGCCGATCCTGCCGGTCAGCCACAAGAGCAGCGAGCTGGTCCATCCGGGACTGAGCCATGAGGAAATGCTCGAATCCATCAACAGCGGTGCCTGAGCGTAGCCAGTCCCGCACTTTTCTGGTAAAATCCAGCCCCTTTACAGTGCGGCAGTGTGCTGTATAATACGAGGTTCATTCCAGCAGGACTATATAGAAATGGCAGTAAAGATCAGACTGATGAGAATCGGCAAGACCAAGCAGCCCAGCTACCGTGTGGTGGTGAAGGAAGCTCGTACCCCGCGCAGCGGCAAGTACATTGAGCAGCTCGGCTTCTACAACCCGCTCACCGAGCCCGCCGACGTGCGCCTCGATGAGGAGCGGATCAAGTACTGGCTTGGCGTCGGTGCCCAGCCCACCGAGCGTGTCCGCACACTCATCAGCAAGAATACTTCCATCGAAGTGAAGTAAAGCATGTACGGAAACAGAGACAGGGATCACAGGGACCACCGGGACAGGGGCCGGGACCGTGGTGACCGCGACCATGGCGGTGGCGGCTACGGCAACCGTGACGCCCAGATGTATGATTTCCTCGGCCAGATCGTCAAGCAGTTCGTGGACAAGCCCGAGCTGGTTGAAATCAAGGATACCCACAGCCCGATGGGCTTGCTGATCGAGATCAAGGTGGATCCGGATGACGTCGGCAAGGTGATCGGCAAGGAAGGCCGCATCATCAACGCCATCCGCCAGATCCTCAAGGCCGCCGGCGGCAAGACCACCCGCCGCTTCAAGATCGACCTGGTCTCCTGATCATGCCGCTGGTCCGCGTCGGCAGCATCCGCAGGCCACACGGAGTCAAGGGCCAGCTCAAGTGCGATTACCGTACGGACCACCCGGAATGGCTTGACCAGCGCAGCCATTACCTCATATATGACCATCGCAGCGGAGAGGTGCTGCAGCTCACGCTTGCCAGCATCGAACATTACCACGACTGCTTCCTCGCATCCTTCAATGAGATAACGAGCCCGGAGGATGGCCAGCGCTTCAACGGCTGGGACATCATGTACTGGGTCGCGCGCGGCGCCCTGCCCCGTGAGGAAGGCGAGGTCTACTTCTTCGAGCTTGAAGGCATGGAAGTGCGTACCAGCAATGGTGACATAGTCGGCAAGGTAGTGGATGTCGCTGAGACCGGTGCCGGGATGTTCCTTGAGGTGCAGGGTGAGAAGCTGATCCTGATCCCCTTCAACATGGAGCATGTGCCGGAGCTGTACCTCGAAGAGGGCTACCTCGTTTCTGACTACAGCCTGCTGGCACGGGACAACAGGCAGTGAAATTCCACGTGCTGACAATCTTTCCGGACTTCGTTGCCAGCGTGTTCCAGTTCGGGGTGGTGCGCCGCGGCGTGGAAGCCGGCCTGATCGAACCGCATGTGCATGACCTGCGCGACTGGACCACGGACCGCCACCGCAGCACTGACGACATGCCCTTTGGCGGCGGCCCCGGGATGGTGATGCGCTGCGAGCCGATCTTCTCCGCCGTTGAGTCCCTCCGCGCTGCCAACCCTGCCCCGCTGCCGCTTGTCTATACCTCACCAGCCGGTGAACCATTCAACCAGCGGATTGCCGAGGAACTTGCCAACGGGCCGGACCTGCTGCTGCTGTGTGGCCGATATGAAGGTGTCGACCAGCGTGTGCTTGACAACCTGGTGGATCGCGAGATCAGCATGGGCGACTATGTGCTCAGTGGTGGTGAGCTGCCGGTGATGTGCCTGGTGGACGCCGTGTCCCGGCTGATTCCGGGAGTGGTCGGCGACAGCCAGAGTGTGCATGAGGAAAGCTTCACCAATGGGATGCTGGACTGGCCGCATTACACGCGACCGGAAAGCTACCGTGAGTTGAGCGTGCCGGAAGTGTTGCTCAGCGGGCACCATGCCAACATCGACAGCTGGCGCCACGAACAGGCATTGCTGATGACCTACCGGCGCCGGCCGGAGCTGCTGACACAGGAGCAGCGAGAACGGGCAAAACAAATACTGGGGCTTTAGCGTCTGACCGCTGACGGTCAATCGCCACAGGATGGTGCGGGATGAACAACATGAATGTGAGCTTTTCCAGGCAGAAGGCCCCGGCGCGCAACGGCTCGATGTTCCATGTGGAAGTCAGCGGTGCTGAAGGCCCGCTGCAGCTCAGCCTGACTGGCCCTGCCAGCTTCAGCGAGGAACAGTCAGTGCGCCGGATCGAGCTGGACGAAGCCAGCAGTTTTGGAATCTATTCAACTGGCCGTCCGGGAAGGGTGATCCTGCGCATCAACGGCAGCCGTCACATCCTGCGCTTCGAGCCTGCCAACTTCCTGCAGGGCCTGGTATTTGACTGGGTGCCGACGCTTGGACTGTCCATGCTGCTGGCACTGGTGCTGCGCAGCTTCGCATTCGCGAGCTACTACGTCCCCAGCCCGTCTATGGAGGGCACCCTCTACCCCGGTGACAAGTTCATCGCCGAGAAGTTCAGCACCAAGGTGCTGAAGGCCCTTCCGCATCGCGGTGAAATCGTTATCTTCCACCACCCCGAGCACCAGAATGAGACCTGGGTCAAGCGCGTGATCGGCCTCCCGGGTGACCTGGTGGAAATCCGCAATGAGAAGCTGTACATCAACAACGAGCTGGTGCAGGAGGACTACATCAAGGTCACGGATCGGCTGTACGACTTCGGCCCGGTGGTGGTGCCGGAAGGCAACTACTTCGTGATGGGCGACAACCGCAACAACAGCCTGGACAGCCGCTTCTGGGGCTACCTGCCGCAGGAATACATCGAGGGAAACCCGGTGCTCGTGTTCTGGCCGCCGCGGCACGCCCGCAGCCTTTCCCGCGAACAGCAGTAAGCCTGGGAAATTTCCCCATCCAGCTTGCATTCCGATGAGCTTGTGCTAGAATTTTTGGCTCACGGGGCAAGCTCCGTCCTTTGCATGCCCGCACTTCCACGGTGCGGACGGGAGACCATGATGAAGCAGATCATCGCGCAGTACAACAAGAAGATGGCCAAGCCTGAGGGCGAGGTTCCCAAGATCGTGCCCGGCGACACCGTCCGCGTGCACATCAACCTCTACGAAGGTGGTACCGACCACATCGCCGGCCTGAAGAAGATTCACCGTATTGCCGCGAAAGGTAAGCAGTCCAAGCAGAACGTGGAGCGCATCCAGGTCTTCGAGGGCACCGTGCTTGCCGTGCATGGCCAGGGCCCGATGCAGAAGGTCACCGTGCGCAAGATCGCTTCCGGCGTGGGCGTTGAGAAGACCTACTTCGTCAACAGTGCCAAGATCAACAAGATCGAGGTCACCCGCCACGGTGTGGTGCGCCGCGCCAAGCTGTACTACCTGCGCGACCGCGTCGGTAAGGCGACCCGCCTGAAGGAAAAGATGGTCCGCTAAGCTCGCGGCCCCTTTCAATAGATATTCCGGCCGGTGTGCTGCCGGCCGTCGGAGCAAGTGCCAATGGGTTCCAGACCTGGCGTTGAAATTCACAGTGAGCGGGCCAAGACGCCTGCTGACGGCACAAGTTCCACCAGAATCTGCATACGCTTCAAGGAGAACCCGGGCGAATCCGTCCACCTGCGCCTGAGCCGAGGCAGCTTCTCCGACAGCGCCATCCAGCGCGAGATCACTGTTCCCGTTGAGAACAACGAGGCCAACCTCGTGGTGTTCGCGCATGACCGCCCCGGCGTGGGCTGGCTCAGCGGCCCCGGGTTCCGCCACAAGATCGAGTTCGTGGCTGTGTCCTTCATGCAGGGCCTGCTCTATGAGTGGATCCCCACCATCGTGACGGCACTTGGCCTTGCCCTGGTGCTGAAGTCTTTCGTGGTGGCCAGTTTCTTCATTCCCAGCGGCAGCATGGAGCACACCCTTGAAAAGGGAGACCTGCTGATTGCCGACAAGCTCAGCTACAAGCTGCTCAGCCAGGATCCGGACCGCGGCGACATCATGATCTTCCGCTTCCCGAAGGACCCCAAGAAGGACTACATCAAGCGTGTGATCGGCCTGCCCGGCGACAAGGTCAAGGTCTACCATGGCCAGGTCTATGTGAATGGCGACGTGCTGCTTGAAGACGACTATATCGCGGAGCGCCCGTTCAACGACTACGACGAAGTCACGGTTCCGGAAGGCCATTACTTCGTGATGGGCGACAACCGCAACCACAGCTCCGATAGCCGGGTCTGGGGCTTCGTTCCTCGCGACAACATCGAAGGTCGCGCCCTGTTCGTGTTCTGGCCCAAGCCCCGCCTGCTGGATAACCATGAGCCGGTGGCGGTTGCGGCAGAGCCGGATACCCCTGCATCAGCCCCCTGATCTGACCTTTTGTCAGTTAACTCTTCTGTTTTGGACCAAGCACCCGGAAACTGCTGAAATTCTGGTGTAATCCCCATTTGTTTATCGCAAATCCCTTTTATCTGAATTGACTTCAGGCTACAATATGGCCACTGCGAATCAATTGTGAATGGATTCACCAATAGGGACTGGGATCAATGAAAATCAGGCATATCCACGGAAGGGACTTGTCACTTCCAGTTCCTGTGCTATAATCCGCAGTATTCGAGAATAAAATCTCGAATAAGCACTCAGCCCTGTATTAATCAGGACTGGCACACCAGGAGAGTGTAATGTCCATAAGAGTTGCAGCAATTGCACTGTTTTCCATATTCCTGCTGGCTTCCTGCGGTGGTGGCGGCACGGAGCAGCTGACCACCGGGCAGATTTCCGGCCAGGTGTCCGTCGTCGGCCCGATCAACGGCTCTGTTGAACTGTTCGTCGGCGCCTTCCCGAGCGGCAGCACAAACGCGACCCAGACCTCGTCCGCCGGACGCGTCTCCAGCACCGCGAGCCTCAGCGGCCGCACCATCACCTACAGCTTCACTGAGCTGCCCTTTGGCAGCTACTACATCGGCGTTTTCGCGGATGCCGGCGGCAGTCCGAGCTTCTACTACAAGTCGGGCGACGTCAACTGCACCGCCCAGAACCAGATCGTTTCCGGCCTCAGCGGCCAGTGCTCCTTCAGCGGCGATGCCCCCTGGGGTACCGTCAGCGGCAGCACCAGTATCACCGGCGACTGGCCGGCGGCCGGCAAGCTGACCTTCATCGGCATCTCTCCCATGAGCGCTCCGCAGAACGTGCTGCAGTTCCTCGTGAGTGAGAGCGACGTCAATGACGGCCGCATCCACTACGACATCGAGGGCATCACCTACGGCACCTACCTCGTCGGCTTCTACGGCTATGACCCGGTCAGCCACCAGGTTGACACCTTCGGTGCCTTCGACAATCCGGTCGTAATCAGCGCCAGCAGCCCGAACGTCGCCACGGTGAATTTTGCGAGCGACTTTGCAGGTGATCCCGGCACGGATCCGCAGCTCGGAACCATCACTGGAACGGTGACCCTGAGCAGCACCCTTCCCGGCGGCCTGTTCTACTACGTGGCCGCAAACACCATCCCGCCCGCCCAGGGTGCCCCTCCGGCCGTATATGAGGTGTTCGAGGACCAGCTCGGTGGCACCAGCATCGACTTCACGCTGAGCTTCCTTGACGACGACGAGTACTCTGTCTCGATCTTCGCCTATGACATCACGACCCACCAGGCGACCTACTTCGGCGAGTACGATGGTACCGTCACCGTCTCCGGCGGCGACAGCCACAGTGACATCGACTTCAGCGCGGACGTCTCCCTGCTGAACTAAGCCACCCCCGCCGCGGTACCGGGCAGGGAGGCCCGGGCCGTGGCAAGCCAGGAAAGGATGAGAGTGATGTTGGCAAGGCAAGGCGGACTGCGCTACCTACAGCTGCTGATGGTACTGCTGGTACTGCTGGCAGCGGACAGGGCGATCGCGCAGGATGATCCCGCCTCTGAACCTGACAATGTGCAGCCCGTCGCCGAGGACGAATTCGAGCTGGACCTCGACGATGCGGAGATGGAGATTGACCTCGGTGAATCCACCGTGGAGAGCCAGGCTGAGGCAGTCGCCGTCGTGGCGGCCGCAGCCATCAAGCCCCCCTCGCTGGAGGAACTGAAGCAGGTCATCTCCCGCGAACAGATTGAGGACAGCGGAGCAGCTGACCTTGCGGAGCTGCTCGGCCGCCAGGCTGGCATCCGGGTCAGTGAGTACCTCGGCGGAACCACGATCAACTACCAGGGCCTGCCCGGTAAGTTCACCACCATCCTCGTTGACGGCCAGCGCGTGCCTGGAAACATCCTCGAGCAGATGGACCTCTCGCAGTTCAACCTGGGCAGCCTCGACAGCGTGGAGATCATCAGCGGACCGCGCGCAGCTGCCTTCGGTGGTGGCAACGCCGGTGTGGTGATCAACCTGAAGACCCGCAGCGGGGCCGGGCATGTTGCCGCAATGGAGCTGGGCTACGGCTCGCTGAACTGGCAGCGCGAGCATTTCCGCCTTGGCAACGGTGACGACTTCCAGAACTGGATCCTGAGCATCGAGCACCAGAAGCGCGACGCCTGGGATGCCAACCCCGGCCAGCCGGACACCGACCTGCAGAGCTTCGAGAACCTGACGATGCGCGGCCGCTGGGATTTCCGTGTCAGTGATGACGACTCGATGGTTGTCAGCGCTGACTGGTTCCGCGAGGAGGGCCGCGGGCTGGACTACTCCCCGCCCAACCTGCTGCGTCCGAGTGACCTGGCAACCGAGCGCTGGGGGGCCACGGCCAGCTGGACGCACCGCTTCAACAACGGCAGCAGCATGACCCTGACCCAGAGCCATGGCGAGTACAGCCACGGCCTGCACCGATACTTCCTCTCGGACGACCCGCGGGATGAGCGCACCGCCTTCGAGGAGAGTACTGACGATACGGAACTGCGCTGGGACAACAAAATGGTGTACGCCGACTGGAGTGTCGGCATCCAGCGCCAGGCGGAGGAACTGCAGAGCGACCGCATCAAGACAAATGATGGCAGCCAGACCGCCGACAGTGAACTGCTCGGGGCCTATGCCACCTACGACTGGTACACCACCCCCAACTGGACATTGAGCGCATCGGCCAGGCTCAACAGCCATTCCGACTTCGGCGAGGAACTGCTGCCGGCTGTCGGAGCCAGCCGCAAGCTTGACAACTACAGTACCGTGTCGGCCACCGCCGGCCGCGGCTACCGTGCCCCGAGCCTGCGCGAGCGCTTCTACGACTTCCCGAGCCCGTTCAACTACACGATCATCGGCAACCCGGACATCGAGCCCGAGACCAGCTGGAACTACTCGCTGGACTACAGCTACGCCAAGAGCGGCCGCAGTGTGCGGCTTGGGCTGTTCCGCCACGAAATTGACAACCTGATCGACTTCGTCGAGATCCAGTCCGCCCCGCAGGTGTTCACGCTCGAGAACTTCGACGGCGTGACCACGCAGGGTGCGAGCATTGGGCTTGAGCAGCGCTGGCGTGCGACCAATCGCCACGGTGAGTGCAACAAGTCCTGGTTCGGACTGGGTTACGACCTGACATGGCTGCCCGAGGCGGAGGTGCTGGAAACAGGCCTGCGCCTGGTGAACAGCCCCGAATACGACCACACTGTCCGCGCATTCTACGAGCATCCGCGGCTGCGCGCTGAGCTGCTGCTGCACCGGCACGACCCCTACTGGTTTGATGCCGAGAACACGGTACGCGTGCCACAGCAGGACAGCCTTGACCTGACCCTGTCCAGCGAGCTCGGCTGCGGACGAATCAAACTCAGTGGACTGAACCTGATGGATGAGACGAACATCCGCTTCGGCCCGCTGCCCGGTCGTGAGCTGCGCGTCGAGTACAGCTACGACTTCTGACAACGGAGGCACTGAATGGCATGGATCGCCAAGGGCGGTTTCTTCATCTGGCCCATCCTGGCCTGCAGCGTGCTAATGATCTGGTTCATCGCCGACCGCCTGCTGCACTTCCTGGTCCGCATCCCGCAGATCAACGCCAGCCTTGATGCTGTCTGCCGGCGCAAGGAAAGCAACCGTCCGCCGGTCGGCAAGCTGTCCGAGCTGCTGAAGCTCTCGCTGGACAAGGGCGAGATTGACAGCGACCTTGTGGAACTGGCAATGGAGCAGGACCTGATTGACGCCGAGCGCCGGCTCAACGGACTGAGCGTGATCGCCCAGTGCGCTCCGCTGCTCGGCCTGCTGGGCACAGTGACCGGCATGATCGCCGCCTTCCAGCGCATCCAGGACCTGCAGGGCCAGGTCGACCCGGCGCTGCTGGCCGGCGGTATCTGGGAGGCCCTGATTACAACGGCCGTCGGCATGATGGTCGCCATCCCGGCGCTCGTGGCCTACCTGCACTTCCGCAACCGGGTGCACCGCTGGGAGAACTACCTGCGCAGCAGCGTGACGCATGCGGTCAAGCAGCTGGCCCGCAGTGGCGTGGAGGTCAAGTGATGCAGCTCGTGAGGCGGGAACGCAGGCGGCTGGCGCAGGATCCGGTGATCCCATTGGCGCCGCTGATCGACGTGGTGTTCCTGCTGTTGATCTTCTTCATGCTGATCACGCGCTTCCTCAACCCGACAATCGACCTTTCGCTGCCGGAAAGCACCACTGCGCAGATCAATGACAACCGCAGCGTGCTGGTGGCGATTGATGCAACCGGCCAGCTCTGGCTGGACGAGGAACAGATCACCTGGAGTGAACTGACCCCGCGACTCAGTGGTCTGGCTGACAAGGGGCTGACGGTGCGCCTGCGGGCCGATGGCGGGACCGAACACCGCATGGTGGTGCAGGCCTTTGATTGCATCCGCACCGCCGGACTTGAGGATATCGCCCTGGAAGCCGTGAAGGAGCCCGGCAACTGAGATGGCAGGTCGCAGCCCACAGCAGGATCCCGCACCACTGGTATGCCCGGTGCCGCGCAAGCTGCGTGGGCGGCTGCGCAGTGGCTGGGGCCTGCTGACCATCTCCATCGTGCTGCATGCCGGCATCCTCTACGCCCTGCCCGGTCCTGAGCACAGCAAGTTTGACGACATGCAGGCGATCAGGATCCACCTGTCTGACCCGGAGCCCGAACCGGAAGTGCTACCGGAGCCTGAACCTGAACCCGAGCCGGAGCCGCCAAAGCCGGAACCACTTCCTGAACCCAAACCTGATCCAAAGCCGCAGCAGCTCGAGCCGCAGCCGGCGGTGGAACAGCCAGTGCAGCCGCCGCAGGAAGCGGTGGAGACCCCTGAGCTGATTGCCAAGGCCGGCAATAGCCCGAACGCCTTGCCCTCCGGTGACAAGCCGCCCAGTGACCCGGTTGCCAAGCCACGGCCCCCGGTCCCGCAGGCGATGCCCGTCGAGCCTGAACCGAAACCGCAGCCCAAGCCGGAACCGCAGCTCAGCGCAGACGAGGTCAAGGCCCTGCTGGCGGACTACGCGAAGAATGCCCGCTCACGCATCGTCAACCGCCAGAGCGTACCGGAGGAAGCCCGCCGCCTTGGCCACAGTGGCTCGGTCAAACTGAAGTTCGTGCTGAATGCCAGCGGGCAGCTCGACAGCCTGGAGATTGCCAGCAGCAGTGGCTACAGCGAACTCGATGAGCAGGCCCTGTCCGCCGTGCGCAGCGCTGCGCCATTTGGGCACCTGCCGGACGGCATCGGGCGGGACAGCCTGCCGATGAGCATCACACTCAAGTACAAGGTGGACTGAGTCTCATTCGGGTGGCCATTACGTAATGCAGCACCCCCGGTAGGTATAAGCTGTTATCCGGAGCAGCCATGCATTTCCTCCAAGACATCCCGCGATTCGTGTTCCTCACCGGCAAGGGTGGCGTCGGCAAGACCTCGCTGGCCTGTGCCCTGGCACTGAAACTGGCGGACGAAGGCAAACGGACGCTGCTTGTCAGTACTGATCCCGCCAGCAATATCGGTCAGGTGTTCAGTCAACTAATCGGCAACAACATCACCCCAATCAATGGTGTTGACAGGCTCGATGCGCTGGAGATCGATCCTGAGGCTGCTGCCAGCAACTACCGGGAGCGCATGCTGGCTCCCCTGCGTGGATCGCTGCCGGAGGATGAGCTGCGCAGTACCACGGAGCAACTGTCCGGGGCCTGCACGACCGAGATTGCCGCCTTCGATGAATTCACTGCGCTGCTGGTGGATGAGAAGCTGCAGCGGGACTACTGTCATATCGTGTTCGACACCGCGCCGACCGGGCATACGATCCGCCTGCTGCAGCTGCCTGGCGCCTGGAGCGGATTCCTCGAGGACGGCCGTGGCGATGCATCCTGCCTCGGACCGCTGGCAGGGCTGGAGCAGCAGCGTGAGCGCTACCGGCATGCCGTGCAAGCGCTCAGTGATCCACAGCAGACCAGGCTGGTACTGGTGGCCCGCGCTGACAATGCATCGCTGCGGGAAGTGGCCCGCACCCGGCATGAACTGCAGGAGACCGGGATTTCCGGACAGCACCTCGTTGTCAACGGCCTGATGCCGGAGAAGGAAGCGAAGGACGATGACCTGGCAGCTGCAATCCGCCAGCGCGAACAGGCCGCACTCGCTGCCCTGCCGGCCGGCCTGGACGGCCTGCAGCTCGACCAGGTGGAACTGAAGGCTGCCAACATGCTGGGGGCTGGCAATCTGCGCTCCCTGCTTGCTGCCTCAGGTGCGATCAATCAAATACATGCCGGTGCCTTTGAAAAGGCGACGACTGGGTTGCCGGCCATCAATGGACTTATCGATGACATTGCAGCGGCCGGCCACGGCCTTGTGATGCTGATGGGCAAGGGCGGCGTCGGCAAGACCACCATGGCGGCGGCGATCGCAGTGGAACTGGCCAGCCTCGGCATGCCGGTACACCTGACGACAACGGATCCCGCTGCACACATCGAGGAGACGGTTGCCCAGCTTCCCGGCAACATGAAGATGAGCCGGATCGACCCACATGCGGAGACGGCGAACTACCGCCAGCGGGTGCTGGCAACGAAGGGAAAGGGGCTGGACAGCGACGCGCTGGCCATGCTTGAGGAGGACCTGCGCTCCCCCTGCACTGAGGAAGTGGCAGTGTTCCAGGCCTTCGCGCGTGTGATCCGTGAAGCCGGCCGCAGCTTCGTGGTGATGGACACTGCGCCGACAGGGCATACCCTGCTGCTGCTGGATGCCACCGGGGCCTACCACCGCGAAGTGACCCGCCAGATGGGCGGCTCCGGCATGCAGGTCACCACCCCGATGATGCAACTGCAGGATCCTGGGCGTACAAGGATCCTGATTGTCACGCTGGCTGAGACCACGCCGGTGCTGGAAGCTGAGGCATTGCAGGCGGACCTGCGCCGCGCCGGGATCGAGCCGGCTGCCTGGATTGTCAACCGCAGCCTGGCGGCAGCGGATACGCAGTCTCCCCTGCTGCGTCGGCGTGCCGCGGCCGAACTGGCGGAAATTGACAGGGTCGCACAGTTCAGTGGTGGTCGCTTTGCCATCGTGCCACTGCAGGCGGAAGACCCGGTCGGCAGTGAACGACTTGCCAGGCTGGTCCACGGCACTCAGGCAGCCACGATTGGCTGAATCCTGCTACAGGTTCGGCTGGTAGCGGCCCCAGACACTTTCCAGTGCCTTGATGATCTCGCCTTCAGTGGCACCGGCCAGCAGTGCCTCGCGGATCAGCTCAAGGTAGCCGGACTTCTCGCCGGCCACGGCATGCTCATGCAGCCGGCCGCAGGCTGTCTGCCAGGGTGCGCTGTCGCCCCCTGCCCCGCCACCATACTGTGATGGATTTTCACTGCGATTGGCAATGTACTGTTCCAGCCGTTCGCGTTGCTCATGCTCAGCCGCATCGTCGCGGTTGATCTCAAACGGCACTTCCTCGCTGCTGCGAAACTCATTCACTCCGACAATCACGCGGTCCTTTGTCTCCACGCTGCGCTGCCATTCATAGGCGCCCTGCTGGATCTCGGCCTGCGGGTAGCCACGCTCAACGGCAGCCGCCATCCCGCCCAGCTCGTCAATCTTTGAGATGTAGGCCATCGCCTCCGTCTCGATCCGGTCGGTCAGGTCCTCGATGAACCAGCTGCCGCCGAGCGGGTCAACGGTGTCCGCCACGCCACTTTCATGGGCGATGATCTGCTGGGTGCGCAGCGCAATCTCGGCTGACTGCTCCGTCGGCAGGGCCAGCGCTTCGTCGAAGCCGTTTGTATGCAGGCTCTGTGTCCCGCCCAGCACGGCGCTGAGCGCCTGCATGGTTGTGCGCACGATGTTGTTGTAGGGCTGCTGCGCCGTCAGCATCGAACCGGCCGTCTGCGTATGGAAGCGCATCATCATGCTCTTCGGGTCCTGCGCCTTGAAGCGCTGCTTCATGATCCGCGCCCAGAGGCGACGTGCTGCGCGGAACTTGGCAACCTCCTCCAGGAAGTTGTTGTGCGCATTGAAGAAGAAGCTCAGCCGTCCCGCGAAGCTGTCAACGTCCAGCCCCGCATTGATCGCCTGCTGCGTGTACTCGATCCCGTCCGCGAGTGTGAAGGCCACCTCCTGCACCGCCGTGCAGCCCGCTTCGCGGATGTGGTAGCCGGAGATGCTGATCGTGTTCCAGCGCGGCAGCTTCTCGGTGCAGTAGCGGAAGCAGTCCGTTGTCAGCAGCATGCTCGGCTGCGGTGGGAAGATGTAGGTGCCGCGCGCCATGTATTCCTTCAGGATGTCATTCTGGATCGTGCCCCCGAGCTGCGCGGGATCGATCCCCTGCTTCTCGGCCACCACCTGGTACATCAGCAGCAGGATCGTGGCCGGGGCGTTGATCGTCATGCTCGTCGTCACTTTGTCCTGCGGGATGCCAGCGAACAGTGTTGCCATGTCGTCAACGGTGTCAATCGCAACGCCTACCTTGCCCACCTCGCCGAGCGCCATCGGGTCCGTGCTGTCGTAGCCCATCTGTGTCGGTAGGTCGAAGGCCACGGACAGGCCGGTCTGTCCGCTGTTCAGCAGGAAGTGGTAGCGCTCATTGGTGGCTCGGGCCGTGCTGAAACCGGCGTATTGGCGCATCGTCCAGAAGCGCCCGCGGTACATGTTGGGCTGCACGCCTCGCGTGAATGGATACTCGCCGGGGAAGCCGAGGCTGGATTTGTAATCGCGTCCATCCGTCCAGGGCCCCGCCAGCGGGTCAATCGCGTAACCGCTGCTGCTTGCAAAACTGCCGCGGCGCTCAGGCCGCTTGGCAATGAATGGTTCATAGCGGCCTGAACGCCAGCCATCGTACTGATCCTGCATGCTCACCGGCATATTCTAATGCAGTACCGGCCAGCGGCCCTGCCTGTGCCGCCGGTTGCTCTGTCCTGTTCCAGCTGAGCAGTGAGCGGTATCGGCGAAATGACCGGCATAAGATTGAATTGCTGTAGTTTCTGTGCAATCATTGCCTTAATCGCAGCTTGGCGAAATTCGCTGGTATGTTCTTATCTTACGGAGTAATTCATGGATGATGCACAGGTCAGGCTTGTACAGGACAGCTGGGCAAGGATCAACCCGCTTGGAATGCGGTTCGTGCGTGATTTCTATGCGCGCCTGTTTGATTCTCACCCGGAACTGGAGGGATTGTTCCCGGACGATATGGCCAGCCAGGAGAACCTGCTGTACAGGATGTTCAATTCAGCTGTATCAAGCGTGTCATCGCCGGCCATCTTCGATTCCATGATGACCAGGCTGGGTATACAGCACGGCGAATACGGCCTGACCCAGGAGCATTACGCGGTATTTACACGTTCAATGCTGCAGACGATGCAGGAGACCCTGGACGCTGAATGGACTGCAGATCATGAGGATGCATGGCAGGAGATGTTTCAGGAGATGTGCGGCAGGATGTTGGCTGCCTGATTGGACCAGTTTTCAGAATTGAATTGAGATTTGTATCAATTGAAACTACACTGTGGCTGTTTGCAGGCTAGAATTTTCCACACCCTATGCGGAGCGCACTATGAATGCTGAGCAGATAAAGATGGTCCAGGACAGCTGGGCCAAGGTCACACCCCTTGGATCCAAGGCCACGGAAATCTTCTACAACCGCATGTTTGAGACTTACCCAGAACTGCGCAGGCTGTTCCCTGATGACATGCAGGACCAGCACAAATTGCTGTTCAACATGATCAACATGGCAGTCATCGGCCTGACTCGACTGGACGATATCGTGCCCGCTGTGCAGAAGCTTGGCCAGCGTCACGTGCAGTACGGCGTATCGAATGAGGACTACGGCAAGGTCGGGGAGTCGCTGCTCTGGACCCTTGAGCAGGCACTAGGTGACGACTGGACACCTGAGCTGGCTTCTGCCTGGACCGAGTGCTATGGATTGCTGGCCACGACGATGACAAGTGCAGCGGCCGAGCTGAGTAGCTGATCCCTTCCGGACGGGAACACAATTCCCGCTCTGCTGGTCTGAATATCCGGCTGGTTGGTTTTTCCTGTTGAGGATATGCCTGACTGGTGTAATAATCATGGAGTGGGTGATAGCAACTTGCACACCGTCTTTCTGAGCTTCGAGGACGAGTTCGAATTCTCCGCGAAAATGCCGGAGGAACTGCTCGTCAAGGCCATGAACAGTACCCGCCCAATCTTCCTCACGGATGATTTCATGGGACGCGTGGCCCAGAAGAAGCCGGACCAGGTGATTCGCGAAATGGTGCGCGACCTGCATCGCGACCGCAATCCGGACGAGACGGATGAAATCCTGCGCTGGTACTACCTCTTCATGGACTTCGAGCGGGACTTCCCGCGCCTGCTGATGATGCAGGGCAACATCGACCAGAACAACTGATCCCCGGCCGCTGATCAATTCCTGTACAGAATCTATGATCGATTTCGCGCGCGCGAAATCAACCGGAACCTACATGGACTGCTAAGTGAGCAGGCAGCCTAGAAGCGGCTGATCTCCACCATCTCATACAGGCTGAGGATGTCGCCTTCCTTCACGTCGGTGTTCTCCACCATGAAACCGCACTCGAAGCCGCTCTTGACCTCGCGTACGTCGTCCTTGAATCGACGCAGGCTGTGGAGGGTCATGTTCTCGAGGATCACCTCGCCTCCACGCAGCAGGCGGTACTTGTCGCCGCGCTTTGCGACACCATCAAGCACATAGCCACCGCAGACGGTCTGGCTCTTGGCGGTCTTGAAGATCGCGCGGATCTCCAGCTTGCCAACCTGGCGCTCCTCGAACTCCGGATCGAGCATTCCCTTCATCGCCAGTTCGAGGTCCTCGGTGACCTTGTAGATGATGTCGTAACTGCGGACGTCCACCTTCTCCTTTTCCATCAGGCGCTTGGCGTTGGAGGTCACGCCCGTGGAGAAGGCGATGATCACCGCTCCCGAGGCCTGTGCGAAGTTGACATCGCTTTCGTTGACCTGGCCGACGCCGGAGGAGATCACCTGGATCTCGGCGCCTTCCACGTCCAGTTTGCCGATCACATCCACCAGCGCTTCCGCGCTGCCCTGCACGTCGGCCTTGATGATCAGCTTGAGGGTCTTGATTGCCCCCTCCTGCATCTGGCCGTAGAAGGATTCGAGGCTCATGCGCTGCTTGGAGACGGCCGCCTTCTTGCGGATCTCCGTCAGGCGCTGCTCTGCGATCGCTGAAGCCTGCTTCTTGTTCTTGAAGGTGTAGACCTTGTCACCGTTCTCCGGCGGGTCAACGAAGCCCAGCACTCGCACGGGGAAGGACGGACCCGCGGATTCAACCTCACGGCCGTGGTCATCCTCCATGCGCTTGATGCGCCCGATGCTGGACCCACTGAGCAGGTACTGGCCCTTGCCCATCTGGCCCTGCTGCACGAGCACTGTGGCAACGACACCGATGCCGGTGTCCACTTCACTTTCGATCACGACACCGAACGGCGGGGCGCTCGGGTCAGCCTGCGGGTTGACCAGCTCGGTCTGCAGCAGGATCTTGTCCAGCAGGTCGTCAATGCCATCACCGGTCAGGGCGCTGATGTGTGCAAACATCACGTCACCACCCCATTCCTCCGGCACCAACCCGTGCTCTGCGAGCATGTTGCGCACGCGCTCCGGGTTGGCTTCAGGCTTGTCCATCTTGTTGACAGCAACGATGATCGGCACCTCGGCGTCCTTGGCGTGGTTGATCGCCTCGATCGTCTGGGGCATCACACCGTCGTCAGATGCGACGACCAGGATCACGATGTCGGTGATGCGCGAACCACGGGCTCGCATCGCTGTGAATGCCTCGTGGCCCGGGGTGTCGATGAAGGTGATGTGCTTGCCCTTCTTCTCCACCTGGTAGGCGCCGATGTGCTGCGTGATGCCACCGGCCTCGCCGGCCACCACGTTGGCACTGCGGATCGCGTCAAGCAGCTTGGTCTTGCCGTGGTCCACATGGCCCATCACGGTCACGACCGGCGGACGGTACTGCAGGTTGTCGCTGCCGATGTCCTCGAACTGCTTGAGCTCGCCTTCTGGCTCGGTTGCCAGGTCAACTGTGTAGTCAATCTCGAAGTGGTCCGCGATCAGCTGGATCTCGTCCACGCTGGCAACGTAGTTGATGTTCGCCATGATCTCGAGCTCGCGCATCAGGAAGCGCACGATCTCGGCGACCTTCACACCGGTCATCTTGGCTACGTCACGGATGGTCATCTCGCCGGGGATCTTCAGGTGCGGGACGACCGTCGAGGCCTCCTGCGCCTGTGACGCGACCTTGAACACGCGCTTGCGGCTGCGCATCCGGCCATCGTCATCCTGTCCGCCGATGTTCTTTAGCTTCTTGCGACGGCCACCATGCTGGGCCGCAGCAGCGACCGGTGTGGCCGTACTCTTGCGGCGCGGGTCAGCCGGCTTGCGCTTCAGTCCGCCACCACTGCCAGAACGGCTGGCATCGGACCTGTCCTCCGGATCCGGCATGCTGATGATGCGCGGTCCCCCGGAGAAGTCAGGCTTGTCACTGCGGACGGGCTTGCGCCTGTCTGCCGGACGGCTGTCAGCACCGGCTGCATCCGCACCACCCTGTCGCGGGCCGCCCTGCTGCTGCAGGCGTTCCTTCTCTGTGATCGGGCTACGCGTCACGCTGCGGCGCGGACGGTCCTCACCCGGATCTTCCTTGGCTGCTACTGAAGGCTCACGCTTCTCAGGCTTGCGCGCGCCGAAGAAGTCCTTGCGGGCACTGCGCTTGATCGGACCACCATCGAGGTCCACCTTGCTGTCATCGGAAACGATGCGGCGCGGAGCCTTCTTTTCCTTTTCGGGCTCCTCGGCGGGACTGGCGACCTCACGCAGGGCGGAGTCATCGGCAAGGCCCTTGCGGCCCTTGGCCTGGCGCATGCGCGATACGACGTCCTCTTCGATCTTCGTCATGACGCCGAAGCCTTCCACGCCTGTGTCGTAGCCTACCTCGCGCAGTAGCTCCAGCACTTCGCTGGTGCTCTTGACACCAAGTTCCTTGACCAGATTAATGACCGATTTCGCCATAGACTCCTTGCTCTCCCGTGCTTCAGTCCACGGGAACGTGCCTGAATGCGCGCGCAAGACGTCGCGCCTGAAGCTCATTCAGACGAACGACAATCTTAGCATACTTCGAATGCCTGAATACCAGCACACCGCGCTTCAGCACAGCACGCAGGCAAGCCCGATCCGGGCAGAGATAGACGCTGCGACCACCAAATGATTCCGCTGGCCGGGACACATGCCGGACCCTGCCTTCATCATCAAGCTGGAACCTCAGCAGCTTTCCCTGCTCCTGCTTGTTGCGGCAGCCCATACAGGTCCTGCCGCGATTGCCACGGATGGCCTCTTCAACAGCGGGGCAGAAAGCTATTCACCAGCCTCTTCGGATTCGTCTTCACCGGCATGGGCACCAGCCATCTGGCCCTCGCCCTCCTCCGGCTCGTCGATGTAGTCGTCATCGTCGTCGTCAATGTAGTCGTCGCCGTCGTCCTCACGCATCATGTCGCCACCGGACTCCGCCATCTCCGACTGGCTCTTCACGTCCAGGAAATAGCGGGTCAGCTTGCTGGCCAGCTTGACATTTCGCCAGCCCTTGCCGATGGCGAGGCTGATCTGGTCGTCGGGGACGACCACGATGCCCTTGCGCTCCTCCTCGAAAATCTCCACGCTCATCACCTTCGCGGGGCTCAGGGCCTCAGCGATGAACTCGAAGGGATCCTCCTTCCAGAGCACCAGGTCGATCTTCTCGTCGTTGACATCATGGCTGATCGCCGTGATGCGGATGCCGCGGCTGCCGATGCAGGATCCGACCGGATCCAGCTCGGGAAGCTTGCTGCGCACGGCGACCTTGGCGCGGTAACCCGGGTCACGCGAGATCGCCACGATCTCGATGTTACCCTCGCGCACCTCCGGCACCTCATTCTTCATCAGTTCGCGCAGCAGGTCGGCATGCGTGCGGCTGAACACCAGCATCGGTGCCTTGCGCACATTGCGCACCTCAGTCAGCAGGCATTTCACCCGCTGCCCGGGATTGAGACGCTCACGCGGGATCTGCTCCTTGTAGGCGATGATGCCCTCCACCTTGTCCGGGGTCTCGACGTAGACATCGCCACGCTCCACGAACAGCACGGTGCAGTTGATCATCTCGAAGATGCGGTCCCCGTAAAGGCGCATCACCTTGTCACGTTCGGCGTCCTTGATCAGGCTCTTGAGCTTCTGCTTGAAGGTGTGGATCGCCAGGTTGCCAAGCGAAGTCATGTCCGCCTCAAAGCCGAGGCTGTCGCCGATCTCAGCGCCTTCCTCAACCTCGCGGGCCTCCGCCAGGCTGATTTCCTCGTTCTCGTCCTGGACATCCTCCACGACGGTCTTGGTCAGGTAGGCCTCAATCACCCCGGTGCGCAGGTTGACCTCGACCTCGAGGTTGCTGGCGGAGCCGAAGTTCTTCTCGTATGCGGCCTCAAAGCCCTGGCGCAGGGCGTCAACGATCCGGTCCCGCGGGATGCCGCGGGTGGTCTCGATCTCCTGTATTGCAGCTGCGAACTGCGGATCTAACTTCATTTCAGAACTCCACATTGGGGACCAGGTTCGCCTTCTCGACTGAACCGCGGTCCACCTGGACGGTCTCCCCGCCCTCACTTGGGACAATCATCAGCTTCCTGTCCGTGAAGCTCGCCAGCTGGCCCTTGAGGGTCACCTTGTGCTGGCCGTCAAAGAAACGCACCTTCACTTCACGTCCGAGGAACTTCTCAAAGTCCCTGTCTCGCTTGAGTACCCGGTCAAGTCCACCGCTGGACAGCTCCAGGCTGCTCTTCTCGTTGTAAACTCCCTTCATTTCCAGGAACAGGCGCACCTGGGGTGCCATCCCGCTGCAGTCGTCTATCGTAATCTTCTCATCACCGACATGCTCGAACAGCACGCGGTAAATCCGGCTCGGCCCCTTTCCGGCAATGACAAAGTCCACCAACTGGTATCCATAATCATAGAGGAACTCATCGAGTTCCTCCTCCAGCTGTAACATGTCTGTGTACATTGCAAAAAAAAGGCCACAGAGTGACCAGCGCCCGGAATCCGTTTGTCGCTAAGATAATAACACACTATATACATTTAGCTTTGGCCGGCGATGAAAGGTGAATATTGCAGAATCAAACAAGTCATTGCTGTGTGTGGTGCAATGGCATATCAATTAGAATAGGAATGGGGCATCTCCCGTCAGAATTACAGTGAAGTGGATCCGTACAGTAGATAAATATGTGTTCCTCGAAGCCGGGGGACTTTTTGTGCTTGGATTCAGCGCTTTCCTGGCATTCCTGCTGATCAACAAACTGTTCCTCGAGGCGGACAAGCTTTTGGATCCGAGCCAGCCCGGCAAGGCGATCGCGATGGTCACCTTGCTGGAAGCTCCGAACTTCATGACCTGGAGCCTGCCGATCGGCATCCTGTTCGCCACCCTGATGAGCATGGGGCGCCTGGCAAAGGACAACGAGCTGACTGCTTTCTTCACGAACGGCATCAGTCTCTACCGCCTGTTCATGCCATATCTCGTGCTGTCCTGCATCGCAGTGATCATCGCCTACTTCACGCAGGAGAACCTGGTCACCCTGGCGGCGGCCCAGCAGCAGAAGATTATTGACGCGAACCCAGTGATCCGCCAGGATGAGAACAGCGAAGCGGACCCATTCATAACCAGGCTGGACAGCGGCCAGTTCCTCGCCGCCACCTCATTCGATGAGGACAGCGGCGCGTTGAACAACGTTGTGTACGACTCCTGGAGCGAGAACGAGGGTGAACTGCTGGTGACCAGCCGGGTTGGCAGTGTCAACAAGGCGATCCTCAACCTCGGCGTGAACCTCGCCACCCCGGCTCATGTGTTTGACCACTTCACCACCGACCCGAAGATCATCGGTGATGCGGAAAGCGCCAAGCTGTATGACAGCTACATCAATGAGCCGACATACAAGAGCAACATCGGCCTAGCCCTGGCGGACCAGTACACCCAGATCAAGACCCCACAGGAGCTGACCCAGACCGACCTCGCGGAACAGTCGCGCATCAAGAAGGCCCGTGGTGAGAACGTGGCCCAGGAAATGACCGACTACCACATGCGCTACAGCGGACCCTTCGCATCGCTGGCATTCGCGCTCGTGGCAATGCCGCTTTCCCTTCGCGCCCCGCGTGACGAGCGCCTGCTGGGCCTTATCATCAGCTTCGTACTGGTGCTGATCTACTACACCATCTATTTCCTTGCCAAGCTGATGGGTTACAACGAGGTGGTCCCGCCCTGGCTTGCGGCATGGGCGATGAACATAGTCTTCGCTTTCATCGCCTTCGGTATCTTCCTGTTCAGCCGCAAGTAAGCCATGTACGACGACGAAAAGCAGGAGCAGGATCCGCAGGCCGAAGCTGGCAATGATGGACTGCAGCCGGCCGCGGATACAGCTGATCCAGTGCAGCCTGACCCGGGATCACCAGACGGCGATTCCACCTCGACACCTGCACACGCAGTAACGGAAGCAATGTCCGCTCCCGCCGGAAACGGGATTGTCACGCACTATGAAGTGCGCCGCAACACCGGTGATGTAATGGCCCGGCGCATCAACCTTGTTGCTGCCGAGGACATCAAGCGCCAGGAGAAGCTGCACGGCCTGCAGCTGACCAAGTTCCACGATGAAAAGGGTAAGGTCCAGAAGCTGGACAGCCCGCTCATCAGGGAGGCACTGAAGGTTGTCCGGGACAAGAAGTCACGTACCTTCACCGGCCGCAACCTGACCCTGCACCATGACCGCAAGGGCCGGATTCACGATATCGGAATGCTGCTGGCCCGCGGCGAGCACAGGCACGTCGGATTCTGGCAGGCGATCCTGGCCGCGTTGAAGTGGCTGTTCGTTGTCAGGTTCAAGGTGCTGACGATCGAGAAGTACCTCTGGCTGGAGAGTTTCGGCTTCTTCATGCTGGGCACTATGGGCTTCACCTTCTTCCTGATCATCACCTCGATCTTCGCGCTGGGCGAGAAGATCTTCTCGAAGGGCATTCCGCCCTTCACCATTGCCAAGGTGCTGCTGCTGTCAGCGCCGGCCTTCATCGTACTGGCAATCCCCGTCGCCGTGCTTTTCTCTACGCTCATGTCAATGGGCCGGCTGAACCGTGACAACGAGATCGTGGCCTTCATGACGAACGGCGTCAGCCTCTACCGAATATACATACCATTTGTGACAATGGCGATCGTGGCCGGCCTGATGACCTGGTCGATCTACGAGCATGTCGTGCCACCGACGAACCGCGAGTACAAGGAAGTACTGAAGGTGTTCTGGACGGCGCAGGTCGTGGACTTCATCAAGCCAGGCATCATCATCAAGGCACCGCAGAAGAAGTACTTCTACGTGGACGAGATCGTCAAGCGCCGCATCGACCTCGAGGAGGGCGGATTCCGCGACGAGAGCTTCATGCTCAACATCCGCCTGTATGACTACTTCGTGAACGAAGGCGGTACGCGACGCTTCCCGCGCATCTTCGTTGCCAGGGAAGGCTACGTGCGTGACAAGTTCCTCGTGCTGACGGATGTCACGCTTTACAACCTCGACGAGACCAATGGCGACAGCATCGTCTGCGCGGAAATGCCGGAGGTGCGCATCGACATCGGTACGCGCGTGATTGAATATGCGCTGGAGCCGCAGCCGACGGAGCTGAACACGAAGGAACTGCGCTCCCGCATTGCAAGGACTCGCGACAGGATCGCCGCGCTGGCCTTCCCCAACCCCGGCCTGCAATCGCGCTACGTGAAGGACTGGACCGAGTACTACTTCAAGTACTCCATCCCCTTCGCCTGCATCGCCCTGATGCTCGTTGCAGTGCCTGTCTCGCTGCGCGGCCCGCGTGACGAGCGCAACATGGGCATCATCCTGTCGTTCGCGCTGATGATGATCTACTACATCATCTTCTTCAGTGCGCGCGTGCTGGGCAGCCGTGGCGTGATCATGTCACAGGACCTGGTGATAGCCGGGCACAAGCTCGCCAGCAAGGGTGACAACATCTTCCACCCGATGATCGCGGGCTGGCTGGCACCGATGCTGTTCGTCGGTGCGGCGGTGGTGCTGATCATCAAGGCCCGCAAGTAGCGCCGGGCCTACTCCCCGCGCTGCGGATCCAGCTGCGGAGGATTGTCAGTACCGGGATCTTCGCCAGGGGGCTGGTCATCCCGCTCACCGTTGCCATTTTCCGCCTGCGAGCCGCTGTCCTCAACCACCCAGATCTCATGGCGGTGCTCCACGCCTACATCACCCTTGAAGCGGACGTTGCTGGCTGAGCCCGCACTGGTGGACTTCACGGGGTTGGTTGACTTCGTCACCTCGCCTTCGCTTGTCCCGGGCTTTCCATACTTTTCGTAGAGCGGATGCTCCTTGTCCTTTGGTGCGGGGATCGGCCAGTAGCCATGCTCGTGCCCGCTGACTTCCTTGGCGATGTACTCCGTACGCTTCACCCGGTTGTCAGTCGAAGGATGGCTCTGCGTCCATTCACCGACCTCGCCAGAGTTGCCATACAGCGCTTCGAGGCATTCGAGGCTGCGCATCATGCCGTAGGGGTCATAGCCCGCATTGAAGGCAATCTGCACGCCATGCCGGTCTGACTCCTCTTCCTGGTCGCGGTTGAACTTGAGGAAGACGATACCGCCGACGCTTTCCAGCAGGTTCAGGGCATCGCGGTTCTTCTTGCCCAGCAGCACGCCGAGCACGGTCAGTCCGGCCGCAC
This sequence comes from Planctomycetales bacterium, assembly GCA_022646745.1. GTDB lineage: Bacteria > 4484-113 > 4484-113 > 4484-113 > JAFGCY01 > JAHEFU01. Next base: position 4,031,174 of record CP060262.1, read on the forward strand.
CCTGCATGCCTTTCTCATAGCCATCCTTGACGTGCCGTTCCAGCACGTGTCCCATCTCATGCGCCATCACCGCGGCAACCATCGACTGGTCGTAGGCCATCACATCCATCAGGCCTTCAGTGACATATATGTATCCGCCAGGCGTGGCGTAGGCGTTGACAGTCTTGTCCTTGCTGAGGAAGAACTGGAATTCAAATTCGGAGCCGGCGACGGCTTCGCTGTTCATCTCGACGAGCTTGCGCCCGATGTCCTGCACGATCTTGTTGCGGCGGTCCTGGCTGTCGGGGGCATACACACCGGGATCCTTACGGAAGTCCTCAAGCATCTTGGCCCCGACGCGCTTCTCGTCCTCCACGGACAGCTTGAACATGCCCTTCAGCTTGAGTCCGCCCGCGCTGGCGGGCTGCACCAGCAGTGCGCTGAATGCAACAAGCAGCAATGCCATCCTCGCAAGCATGTACATACCCTACCCTCGGATCAGCGTGCCTTGATTCATCCTACCGATGATCCCTGCTCATTAGACGAAGTGATGCGCAGGTTTGATCCATTAAATCCAATGGATTATGCACAGTCCATGCAGCACACACCGGAGAATCAGTATATTTCGGTAATTTTCGAAATATATGTTTATCGAATCAACCTCAAGGGAATCACTAACGGTTGCGAAGGAGCAGGAACTCCCCGCCACCGGAATCAAATCAATGAGGTGATGTCATGAACACAATCTACGATGCAATCGCTGGAGTGATCGTCTGTCTGGTGCTTGTGCTGGCCGGTGCGAACCTGCCGAACATCATGGCCTGACGGCAGCCGCCAAGCCACGCAGGAACGTGGTTCCACTAAGCAGGGAAGCCCGGATGGCAGCAGTACCTACTGCTGCTGCTCCGTTTCCGGCAGTCCGACGGTCTTGTCAGCGGACTCGGTATCGCGGCTTTCCATGCCCCATTCAACCTTGAACTGCTCCAGCAGCTCCTGGGCCTCAATGCGCTCGGCGCGCTTCTCGAGCTGGATTTCGCGCATGTCGACGGTTTCGATCGCCATGTCGAGCTTGCCTTCCGCCATCGCGGTCTTCTGGCGCAGCTTCTCCATCATCTCGTCGTAGTTGCTGTCAACGTCACCGACCTCGAAGGACTCGAACACGCTGGCAACCTCGGCCTTCCACTTGCTGGCCTGGTGGTCACGGATGGCCTGCATCGCGGCGTTGATCTTCTTGTCCATCTCGCGCTTGTAGTCGGTCTTGAACTCGACGGCCTTCTCATAAGCTTCCTTGGCCTTCTCAAGCTGCTCGAAAGTCTTTTCCTTGCTGTTCTGGACCTGCTTCAGGCGGATTGCATAGTCGCCCGCAAGCTCCTCATCCCCTGCCTCGAGCGCTGCCTTGATGCGCGAAGTGAGCTTGCGCTCATTGTCAATGGCATCCTCGTAGTCCTTCTGCATCAGGTTCAGGCCGCCGCGCATCTTCGCCAGGTTGGCGTTGATCTTCGGCATCTGGTCGCGCATGTCGCGAATGGTCTGCTTAAGAATCAGCTCGGGATTCTCGAGGGACTCGATCGCGCCACCGAAGAGCGAGCGCATCCACCTTACGAAGCGTTGCCACATGACTGCATTTCCTCCATAGATCACCGTTATTGTAGCGTGTGCAGGCTGTCCAGCATCCACCACCCGCGTGTCAGACGCAGCAATGCCGCCCAGTTCGTCATTTCGCAGGGAAAGTAAGGAATCGGAAACAGAATCGGGCATTTCGCGGAAGTTGTGTTAATATTTCTGTTCCGCCGGCCCGGGGTCGCCTTCTTGGCGCGCGCCGCGGCGGAAATCAGCAGAGAGGATTCTTTGAGGGGCTCACATGAAGCGCACCTATCAGCCGAAAAAGAGACGCCGTATGCGTCGCCATGGATTCCGTGCCCGCATGAGCACGCCCAGCGGGCGCCGCGTACTGGCCGCCCGTCGCGCCCGGGGACGCAAGAAGCTCACCGTCTAGTGGGCCTGTGCGCCCTGCGTGGCCGCAACCTGTTCCGCAGGATCCTTTCCTCCGGATACCGCAGGGGCAGCCGCGGCGTGGTTGTGTACTGGCAGCATAACGGGCTGGAACACAACCGTTACGGAATTGCCGTGCGCAGGACAGTCGGTGGGGCTGTGCGCCGCAACCGGATCAGGCGCTGGACCAGGGAGTACCTGCGGGATGGCCGGCATGGACTGGTCAGCGGGGTGGACATCGTGATCCTGGTCAACCGCGACGAACGCCTGGGGAGTTACAAGGAATACACGGATCATCTGTCCCATGTGCTTGACCTGTCATATCTCACAAGCAGCCAGCCAGCACCAGCCCTCGGGCCGGGCGGGCCTGATGGGACGTATCGCCCGCTTTCCGGCGCTGCTGATGATCCTCGCGATTGAATTCTACCGTCGCTACATCTCTCGCTTCTCACCGCCGAGCTGCCGGTTCACTCCGACCTGCTCGCGCTATGCACTCGACGCCGTCAGGCGCTACGGGCTGATCAGGGGCAGCTGGCTTGCAACATGGCGCGTACTGCGCTGCAACCCCTTCCACCCGGGAGGCTATGACCCCCTCTTATGATGAACTTCCTTAACATCTTCACGCCGGCATTCATGCTGCAGAGCCTGGACAAGATCCGCGACCTGATGTCCAGGGGCGAAAGCCTGGCCCCCGACTACCAGGCCTACGTCAGTACCGGCAACTTCTTCAACGACATGATCGGCACCTTCGCGGTGTTCTTCCTGTTCACGATCAACAAGCTCGGTGAGATCTTCGGCAGCTATGGGCTGGCAATCGTGCTCACCGCGATCATCGTGCGACTGCTGCTGTACGTGGTCGGCCTGACCACCGCGCAGATCCGTGGGATGAAGAGCATGCAGTCCATGCAGCCCGTGATGCGCGCGATCCAGCATCGCTACCCTGACAAGCAGCAACAGGGCTTCAAGACCATGGATCTGTACTCGAAGTACAAGATCAACCCGATGGCCGGGTGCCTGCCGATGCTGGTGCAGATGCCGATCCTGTTCGGCATCTACCGCGCCCTGTATGACCAGAGCTTTGCCGGCCACGACATGTTCGGCATCCAGCTGCTGTTCCCGGTAAACGTGACCAGTGTGCGCAGCTTCGGCATGGGCGGGGCCGACATGGCGGACATCATCGACACTGTGGTGTCGGTTGACAAGCTGCAGGGCAGCATGCTGCACATCCCGGCCTCGATCCCGCTGCTCGGTGGCAGCACCTGGTACGCCCCTGCCCTGATCCTCGTGGTGCTTTACGTGGCCTCGAGCTTCTGGATGCAGAAGGTGATGCGTGACATGAACCAGCCGGACAAGAAGTTCGAGGAAGAGTTCATGACCGCAATGAAGATGAAGGACGTTCCGCGTGATCCGACCCAGGATGCGGCGGAGCAGATGCAGCGTTCGATGAAGTTCATGAACTTCATCATCATCATCTTCGCCTTCATTTTCAGTGCCGGGGCTTTGCTTTATTTCATCGTTCAGAATACAATAATGGTCCTTGAGTACAAGCTGTTGGCTTCGCGCAAGTACATTGATCTGGATATCGCGGAGCTGAAGGCTTGGATCAACGAGCCGCCTCAGTCGCAGGAACAGCGGATGGCGGAGGCGCAGGCCAAGCGCGATGCGCTGCTTACCAAGGCCGGCGAGCCGGCCGAGGATGGGAACACGGAGAAAAACCAGGCGGACGACGCAGGAGAAGATGATGACCCGGATGATGATGGATCCGGCCCCTCCCTGAAACGTCCCCGGAAGAAAAGAAGGAAGAGATGAGCGAACAGCATGTAATCCCGGATGATGCCCTGACGGCATTGACCGCCACCGGAAATGATCCCGAGGCACTGCGCGACAAGCTGCGCAATGAGTCCGGCGGCGCGGAGCTTTATTTCCAGGAAGAGGAGGCTGAGGACGGCACGATCACGATGCACGCCTGGCCCCGCACGCAGGTGATGGACCTGATCTACCGACTGGCCTTCCCCGTCGTGCGCATCTTCGACAACCGCGCCCAGCTCAAGATCAAGTCCAACCGCGCGGTGACGGACTTCTTCGTGATGATCAACTCTCGTCGCAGCGGCCAGTTCATCGGCCAGCACGGCCGCACGCTGGATGCCGTTGAGACCCTGATCGGGCACAGCGTGTCCCGCCGCTTCCCCCGCTGGGTGAACCTCTCCGTTGATATTGACAACTACCGCCGAAAGCGCCAGTCGTTCCTCGAGAACATGGTGCAGAAGATCATCCGCGAGATTGAGTACGACCACAAGGAGCGCCCCGTCCCCGGCCTGCTGCCGAAAGAGCGCCGCTTCGTGCACCACTACATGACGGACCATCCCTACCTGACGACAGAGTCGCGCGGCGACACGCGTGATACCCGCACGCTGTTCATCCTGCCGCGCGAGGACATCCAGGAATAAGCGGCATGCAGCGCACGGACAGGGTTCTGAGGGTTCCCCGCGGCAAGGGCGGGGTGCTGCTTGGTCTCTGCGCCGGTATGGGAAACCACCTCGGGATCGATCCGGTCGTGATCCGCTTCATCCTGCTGGCGCTGATGTTCCTGACAATCGGCGGTCTGGCCGTGCCGCTGATCTACCTGCTGTTCAGCCTGTTCGTGCCAGTTGACAACGGCTGAACGTCAGCGCTTCAGTTCTGCAAATCCCAGAGCATCCACCAGCGCGTCTGCGTAGGCATTGGATTTCCCGTCGCTGTCTGATTCGCAGTACAGGCGCAGCAGCGGCTCGGTGCCGCTGATCCGGGCCAGCGCCCAGCCGGATGCCGTACGCAGCTTCATGCCATCCCGGTGGTTGAGTGACTCCACCTCGTCCCCGGCAATGCTTTCCAGCCGGCTCAGGTTGCGGATCGCAGTGCGATAGGCCTCGCGGTCGTAGTCAGCATCCAGGTGATAGTCACGCCTGATGTAGACGGGCCGGCCGAACTTCTCATACAGCCCGTCCACCATCTCACTGATGCGCTGGTCCCGCCCGGCACGCTCATGCAGCAGCATCACCGCCATCAGCAGCGCATCGCGCTCAGGCAGGAAGTGCCCGAAGCCTGTGCCGCCACTCTCCTCGCCGCCGATGATCGCGTTGTACTCGATCATTGCCTTGCTGATGTTCTTGTAGCCAACGGGCACGTCAAGCACGGTGCACTGCAGGTCCCTGGCAACACGCTCAACCAGGCCGCTGAAGCTGACCGAGGTGATCACGATGCCGGTCTGCGCTCGCGTCCTGACGAGGTGCTGCAGCAGCAGGCAGAAGATTTCATGTGTGCGCAGGAAGCGGCCTTCCTCGTCAATCACGGCGAGGCGGTCACCGTCGCCATCGAATGCGAGCCCGATGCTGTCCTTGCCGTCATAGGCCACGATCTGGCTCAGCTCCAGCAGCTTCTCCTCCACCGGCTCAGGTTTGTCGCCATCGAACAGAGGATCAGTGCCCATGCGCAGTTCGGACTGCGGGGAGAACATCTGTGCAAGGATCTCGCGGTAGATCCCGGCGGCCGTGCCATGCAGGTAGTCAACCACGATCTCGCGGGACGGTTCGCCGTCCCAGCCCGCCGCCCGCCGGATCGCTGCCGCATATTCCTTTTCGAGGTTGAACTCCAAGGGTGCGGCAGACTTGCGCCCGAGGTGGAATGCATCTACATCAGACTCGCTAACGGCGTTGGCAAACTGCTCAATTTCGGCAACATCCTCCGGCAGCATGCTGCCACCGAAGTGGCCCTTCAGCTTCACACCGCCATAATTCCACGGGTTGTGCGAGGCGGTGAACTGGATGCCAATTGGCGCTTCGAGGTGGTGCGTTGCAAATGAAAGGTAGGGGCTCGGGCAGCAACGGCCTGACAACACGCAACGCTGGCCCCGCGATTCGAGTACATCGAGTGCCAGCATGGCGAAGTCGCGCGACAGGAACCGTGTGTCGAAGCCTACGGGAATGGCACGGCTGGCCTTGTCCGGATGGTGGCGTTTGATCCATTCGGTACAGCCGAGGACGATCCGCACGACCTGAGTCGCGGTCATGGTGTGGCCGATGACCCCGCGGTATCCGTCGCTGCCGAAGCTTACTGGCACTTAGGCGTCTGGTCTATCCGCTCAGAGGATTGACTGGACTTCCTGCTTGAGGTTGTCGTAGTCACGGAATCCGACGATCTTCTTGATCTCCTGTCCGTCGCGGAAGAAGATCATGGTCGGCACACCTGAGATGTTGAACTGCTGGCTCAGGCCAGGATTCTTGTCGGTGTCGACACCGAACACGTCGAGCTGGTCGCTGAACTCAAGGCTGATGCGCTCAACCACCGGGTGCAGCATCTTGCACGGCGGGCACCAGGTAGCGGAAAAGTCCACCAGAACTGGCTTGCTGGACTTGACGACCTTCTCCTCAAACATGTCTTCGTTGATATCGATCACTTGATCCTCCTGTGCTGATCCAATGCGGATTATAACATTCACCGATTCCGCAGGCAGGCCCCACACAGGTCTGTTGCATGCAGATTCAATCGATACTACCCGTACATTGTTTGATTATTTCACAACTTTCCACTAATGAGAATTGCTGTCAGTACACTGCCGATGCCGACGATGAAGTTATCGTCAATTGAACTGCGCAGTGACTCAAGGGCGGCCACGACGAATGCGAGGATGGTACTGAGCAGCAGAGCATCGGACATCGCATACGGCACAAGTCCGGAGAGTGGAACCGCGAAGCATGACAGACCGGCAGCGAAACTGCCTAGCAGCGCACCAAGGCTGCCAAGCCAGGTCTTGTCAGGGTTCCAGGGCACTGTCCGTGCCACCCGCGGACCCGGCCCCAGCAGGCCGCTGAGGCCATCTCCCCATGCCATTGCCAGCCAGCCGTACATGGCGAAGCGCTGTCCCTCGATCCCGTACGTGTCAAACAGCGGGATCATTGCCAGCAGGATAAGGATCACGATTGCGTAGACCTGGAAGCCGGTCACGGTGTTAGTCTGGCGGTCACTGGGCTTGGCCAGCCTGTTGATGAAGCTGAATCGGTCCGCACGCAGCCAGAATGTGAAGAGCACTCCGCTGATTGCCACAGCTAGCGCGATGTTATGGGGGATGAAGGGAATCAGGAGCGCAGGGAAGCCCAGCAGCAGGTGCAGCACTTTCCTCGTCCGTCTGTCATAGCCGCCTCCGTTGGCCACTGGAGGATTGTCCCACATTTCGCGGATAATGAATGTATGGCTGAGAGGATATGCCTGCTCACACGAGGTAGCCACGACTACGGCATGGGCCACCTGCACCGCTGCTGCTGGATGCTGGAAGCCCTGCGCGACAGCGGCCGTGACCTGCACCTGCAGGTCTGTTGCCAGAGTGGTGAGGAAGCGCATGCCCTGTTGTCCAGTCGCGGGATCCACGCCAGTTACGCTGACTGGCTGTCGATGCAGCACCCCCTGCCGGAATGCGACCTGCTGCTGGTTGACTGGCTGAACTGTCCCGTCGGATTCCTTTATCAATGTGCCAGGTCTGCCCGGCGTACGATGCTGCTGGATGACTACGGCCCTGAGACCACACAGGCGGATGTCTGCCTGCGGAGCCTGCTGGCGGACATTGCACCGGCCCATGGTCGTGAGGGCCGGGCAGAGGTCTACAGTGGGATAACGTACCTGCAGCTCTCTCCGGAACTGCTGCGGATCAGGTATGGCGCTGAGGCCAGCCAGCAGGCGATGGCAACAGAGTTGTCACGCCCGATTGAGCGGACGCCCGGACCGGTGCACAGCATCATGCTGAGCTTTGGCGGTACGCCGCGCCTGCCCCAGACGGAGTTCGCACTCAAGCTGCTGCGTGAGCTGGAGTTCGCTGGCCGGGTGATCGTCAAGCCGGCGCACCCGCTGACAGTCATCCCAGCCGGACTGGATGTTGAACTGCATGAGGATGTAGAACACTTCCATGAACTGCTCAGCGCTTGTGACATGTGCATCATCGGTGGCGGATTGACGCTTTACGAAGCCTCCTTCCTCGGTGTGCCCTCGCTTGTCCTGCCCGTGGTGGACCACCAGCTGGCCACCGCACGGAAACTCAATGCAGCGGGCTGCTGCCTGATCGGTGGCAAGACCGATGAACTGAACCACAACCTTGCCGCCGGAAGATTGATGGAACTGATCGGCGGAGCCAACCTGCGTGGTCGGATGACCCATAACAGCACTCGCCTGATAGATGGATTCGGGCTGCAGCGCACACTGGAGATAATGTTCAGGCTGCTGGGCAGCTGAAGCTCCTGTTGACAAATGTTGATGGGTATCAACAGATTTGCTAGTCGAAATGAGCCCTTCCAGCCAGCAACTCGATTTGCAATCAACGGACTGTGCAAAACCAGGAAGCCTGTTGACCTGGTGTGGATGTGCAGCAGATATACATATAAACATATGGCCAACAGCCCGGGCCCGCGGATGGGATAATTGCCCTGATGCCTGTTGCCGTAGAGATCAGGGAACTGCACAAGAGCTACCGGCGGCGCCTGCCCTGGACCAGCCAGTCCACCACTGCGGTGGACGGCCTTGAGCTGCAGGTCCCGCGCGGCGAGATTTTCGGCCTGCTTGGCAGCAATGGCGCAGGCAAGACCACCACGATCAAGATGATCGCTGGCCTGGTAGTGCCTGACAGTGGCAGCATCAGCTTCCCCGCCTGGCAAGGCCTCCCGCAGCTCGGTGCCGTGCTGGAAGGCAGCCGCAACCTGTATTGGCGCCTGTCAGTGTGGGAGAACATCGCCTACTTCGGGGAACTGAAGGGCGTCTATATGAATGCCCTGCGTCCGCAGGCCAGCGAACTGCTGGAGATGTTCGGCCTTGCTGACAAGCGCGACCGGCCAGCGCAGACCCTTTCGCGCGGTATGCAGCAAAAACTGGCAGTCGTTCTTGCCCTGCTGGGAGAGCCGGAGCTGCTGCTTCTGGACGAGCCCACGCTCGGACTGGACGTGAGCAGCTCGCTGACGATCCAGCGCCTGCTGAAGGACCTCGTACGCGAACGCGGCCTGACCATCATCGTGACAACCCACCAGATGGAGGTGGCGCAGTCCATCTGCCGCCGCGTCGGCATCATGAAGGCGGGCCGCATCGAGCTGGAGGACAGCATCGATTCGCTCGTGGACCTGTTTGGCCGCTCCGACTACCTGATGCGCATGACGCAGGATGCCTTTGCAACAATCCAGCCTGAACTGTCCGACTACCGATTTGAACAACTTGATGAACCCAGGCCTGGCCAGGTCAGTCTGCGCATCCAGCTTGCGGACAGCCTGGCGATCTATCCGCTGCTGGAGATCCTGGCCAGGCACAAGGTGGAGTTGAGCCGCTTCAGCCAGGAGCAGCCCACGCTTGAGGAGATCTTCGTGAAGGTCACCGCCGGCCGGCCGGAGGCAAGGCCATGAGCACACGCTGGCTGAAGGTGATGCGTGCGGAGTACCTGCGAGAACTGCGCACCGCATTGCGCTACCCGATGGAGATCGGCACCGGCCTGCTTGTAATGTTCCTGTTCTTCGCCGGCATCTTCTTCGGTGCGCGCCAGATCGCCGGTGGAGTGATCAGCGCTGAGAACACCGAGATGCTGATGATCGGCTACTGCATGTGGTTCTTCGCCATCATCGCACTGAACGCCATGAGCATCGACGTCGAGAATGAAGCGCGCCAGGGCACGCTGGAGCAGGTGTTCATCTGTGCACCGGCTTTCCTGCCGGTGCTGTGGATCAGGGCACTCGTAAAGCTCAGCTACGGCTTCTTCACTGTAATGCTATTGAGCCTGATGCTGCAGTTGGTCACCGGCCAGTGGATCAGCTTCCAGCTGGCAGACATCCTGCCCGGCATCGCAGCGATTGTGCTCAGCATAGCCGGAGTCACCGGGCTGGGCCTGATGCTAGGTGCGCTGTCGCTGGTACTCAAGCGAGTCGGGCAGCTTTCCAGCATCATCCAGTTCAGCCTGTTCATCCCGGCATTCTATGACTTCAGCAAGCTCAACCCCCAGGCCCAGGCCTGGATCGGCCACTTCCCCTTCACCCGCGGGATCATGCTGCTGAGAGAGCTGACTTCGACTGACAGCCTGCCTTCAGGCTACTGGGCGCAGATAGGATGGCTGAGTATTGATGCAGCCATATTCGCAATCATCGGCAGCCTGGTTTTCTCAGCAATGGAGCGGCTTGCCAAGCAGGACGGCTCCCTGGCCCATTACTGATGCGCCCTCAAACCAGCCAATCAATTGGTTAAATCCCCGTTAAGCAAATGAACAGAAGCCCCACCAGGCCACGTCTGACTGGCTTCTGTGGATAACCCCCACAGATTATACTTATGGTCTGTTAAGCGAAATTTTGGCGTTTTTGAGGTTAAAGCGGTTTTTCTGTGATATAAAACTGCACTTCACAGACGGGTGCACGTTCTGCCAGGAAAGGATTCCGGCGGAGGCGGCACCGTTTTCGCTTTCTCAGAGGAGATCTGAATCATGTTCATACTGGAAATACTGGCGATGCTCATGCCGTTACTTCAGCCTGCCCCGCAGGTTGAACTTGCGGTGCAGGCTTCGCAGGTGACAAACGCCGCGGCGATGAGCGCTGCGACTGAAACCATCGACTGGCAGATCAACCGTCCCGTGGACAGCTGGAGAATCGCCCTGCGCGAGGAACTGGCCGATGATGCCGGATACGCCGCCCGTGTTGAGGCGGCGATCGACAATGCAGTGGAGTTGACCGGTGCCGACCCGGCAATGCTCTGGAGCGTGGCCTACACGGAGAGCCATGGACGCCACGAAAGCAGCCCCGGAAATGTAAAGCGGGGTGGCAGCGGTGAAGTCGGAATGATGCAGGTGATGCCTTTCTGGAGCCGCAGCCTCGAGAAGAAGTACGGATTCGAGCTTGACCTGTTCAAGCTTGAGGATAATGTGATCGCAGGGGCGATCGTGCTGAGCCGCGGCGGTGAGAGCCCGCAGCACATGCTCAGCTACTACAACACCGGCCAGCGCATCCGCAGCAGCGCTTACCAGCGCAAGGTGATGCGGTACTGGAGCGGACTGACCGAGATCCCGGACAGCATCGAGTACAAGGATGAGATCCTGCTCGTCAGTGCCCAGGCCTGGTAAGACCGCACATTAGACAAGGACACAGCTGGCCCCGCTAAGGCGGGGCCATTTTTGTTTCTCAATGTGAAATCTGACAGGTTGTTCCTGTCCACTACAAGCAAAAAGGCCGGGAGGATCTCCCGGCCTTTTCAATTCCGATTCATTGCAGGTGCTAGCCTGCCCTGCCCTATTCCTCCTTGGGCTCGGCGGGCTTGTCCTTCTTCTCCTCGAAGGGCTTGCCTTCCTTCTCCTTCGCTTCAGCGGCCTTCTTCTTTTCCTCAGTGGCCTTCTTCACGTTGTCGAAGTACTTGCGGTGCAATTCCTTATAGTCACGCGGGATGTTCTGCGTGTCGATTGCCTGCTGGTCACCGATGTTGTCAGCACCAACCGTGTTGACGAACTCACGCAGTGCCTCCTGGGTCTCCGGTGAGCTCTTGACCTCCTCCACCTTGGACGGCGGGGCAGCCTGGTTGAACTGGCCGTGGAGCTGTTCATCATTCACGCCATGCGCCAGGTCCTGCGAGTCATAGAGCTGGTCATACTGCGTGGTGCCGGTGTCCATCAGCGAGTCGCTGCCGTTCATGCGGCTGGAATCGATCTGCGGGTCGGTGGCCTCACTGCCGGTGCTGCCATAAGGCGTGGTGCCAATGCCCCAGCCGCTGGCGCCACCGCCCTGGGTCTGGCCGAACTTGAATCCCTGCTTCATTGCATTGAGTTGTGCGATCAACTGACCGCAGCTGCCACCACTTCAAGTGCCGCCCGACATCTGCTGCTGGCTGCCCTGCATCTGGCTCGCCATGCCTTGCCGGTTCTGCTGGAGCTGCTGGTTGATATCCTGCATGCTCTGGCCCTGCTGCCCCTGTTGTCCCTGCTGCCCTTGCTGGAAGTTGTCCAGCGCCTGCTGGATCGCCTGCTGGGCTGACTGCTGCTGCTGCTGGCTCATCTGCTGGTTCTGTCCGACCTGCTGCTGGGCCTGCTGCAGTGCCTGCTGCATCTGCTGCATCGTCTGCTGGCTGACCATGCCCTGCTGCTGCATCTGCTGCTGCATCTGCTGCATCAACTGCTGGAGCTGCTGGGACTGCTGGTTCATGCCACCCTGCTGCAGCTGCTGGGCTGCGTTGTTCACGTCCTTCTCGAGCTTATCCAGCGCGTTCTGCATTGCCTGGCGAAGCTCCTGCTCCTGCTGGATGGCCTGCTTGAGGTCCTCCAGCATCTTCTTTAAGTCCTCAGTGCCGTCCATCTGGGCGGCATCGCTCTTGAGGCTCTCGTCCATCGCCTTCATCAGTTCCTGCAGGAAATCCATCTGCTGCTGGCTGAGCTTGCCGGACTTCATGTCGTTGAGCATCTTGTCCAGCTGCTGGCTGAACTTGCTGAAGTCCATGTTCTCCAGTGCCTCGCCAAGTTCCTTGGTCTGGGCACCGTTCTTCAGCTCCTCGGCAAGCTCCTTCATCAGGGCACGCTGGCCTTCCGGGATGCGCTCCAGCGACTGGCTCTCCAGCTTCTGGGTCAGGCGCTGCAGTTCCTTCAGCGCTTCCTTCTTGTTCAGGTTGTTGTTCTTGAGCTTCTCGCCGCTCTTCTGCAGTTCCTTGCTGGCTTCCTTGAGGACCTCGTCCTTTTCCTCGACAGCCTTTTTCTCGGTCTGCTTGGCAAGCTTAAGCAGCTTCTCGCCTTCATTGTTGACTACCTTCGCCTCGGCGCGGTCACTGTCTGACACCAGCCAGTTGAGCTGCGGCATGAAGGTCAGGCCGGCGGCGATGACCAGCGCCGGCAGCGCGATGCGCCAGGCCCGCGGCATGCGCCAGGGGTAGACCTGCTTCATCTCGAGCTTCTCCACCGTGCCGGCGGCATCAGCCACAAGTGCCTTGACGAAGGCGTCCTTGCGGTGCTTGCCATGGTCCAGGGAGAGCGCGGAGCTGATGCGCTCCTTGGTGCCGAGCGTGATGTCGATGTCATTGGCGACGCTGATCTCCGTCAGGCGGTGCAGCACACCGCGCACCACGAAGGTCATCATTCCCGCCAGCACCAGGCCGCCCGCGATCAGGTAGCTCGTGGTGTTGCCAAAGGGCATGATGAACAGCTTGGTCGCCAGGATGAACAGGGCCGCCGGGATTGCTCCCCAGAACAGGCCGACCATCAGGTACTCGAGCACGATCTGAACACGCCTCACGCGCTTCAGGCTGCCCACCCTTGATCTGATCTTCTCGCGATCACTCATGTATCTGCTCCCCACAGCCGCATGCATTTGTCCGTACGGCGAACCGGCCGGACTGCGGCCGCATAGCTTGCACTCTACACCTTAACATACAAGACGCCCATTTGCGCCATTATGTTTCCTTCAGGCCGCGCCCTGAGAGGGATTCAACCCTACTGGCACCTGGGATATCATCTGCGGATGCCCTACCGCATCACAATCATCCTGGCCCTCCTCCTGTTCATACCGCTGCATGCCGCGCAGGCATTCAGTCGTGAACATGCACTGCTGGTGAATGAAGGCTGGCAGCTGGCCCTGACTGACCCGCTGACCGACATCGTGCGCGAGCGGCAGGCGCGGCCGGACTGGCCCTACCTGAGCCCGGAGATCCATGACCTCGTCAGCCCGGATGACAACCGCAAGGCGCCAGACACTGGCTGGTTGCCGGCTGAGACAGGCCGGGCCTGGGAACACTACGGCGGTCCCGGCTACAACGGGGCGGGCTGGTACCTGAACGTGATCGACATCCCGCAGGACTACTACGGCAGCGGGATGGGCAGGCTCTGGCTGGAGTTTGATGCGGTATCAACGGCGGCAGCAGTCTGGTGCAACGGACACTACCTCGGCGGACATGTGGGCGATTACGCCCGCTGGCGCGTTGAGCTGACTGAATACCTCACCGAGGACCCGAGCTTCGAAATCCTCGTCTATGTCGACGAGCTGCCATTCCACACCACCCAGGGCTTCCTTTCAATGATCGCCCCGCACCATGGCGGGATCTGGCAGGACGTGTGGATGTATGTCACCGGACCGGCCGGAGCCGTCACCGACAGCCTGCATATCCAGCCCGACCCTGTGGACGGCAATGTCCATCTCAGCTTTGACCTTGATACGCAGGTACCAATGGACCAGCTGGCAGTGCAGGTATTCATGGCCCCGCTGGCTGAAGGTACGGACATATTCGAGCATGAGGTGCAGGTGCTCGACCTTGAGATTGCGGAAGGCACTGCCCTGTTCCACGTCCAGCTGGATGAAGAGCCTCTGCTGTGGTCACCTGACAACCCGCAGATGTACGGCATCTACATTGCCCTGCGGGACAGGGAGGCAGTCGGCGAGCAGTACTTCTACCACGACGCATTCGGCAGCACCTTCGCCTTCCGCACGATCGAGATGGAAGGCCACCAGGTGCTGCTCAATGGCGAGCCGATCCATGTGCGCTCAGGACTGCAGTGGGGCTACTATCCCGGCCTGTTCGGTCCGGTACCGCAGCCCGGTGAACTGCGCAATGAGTTCGCTTACCTGAAAAGCCTCGGCTTCAATGCCGAGACGGTCTGCCTGGTCAACATGCCGGACTACTACTACGACATCGCCGACGAGATGGGCATCCTCATCTGGCAGGAGTACCCGAGCTGGCATGTGAAGTTCCAGCCCGGCGAGGAGCGCACCCTGCAGCGCCAGTATTCCGCCTTCCTGCGGCGCGACCGCCACCACCCGAGCATTATCATGCGCAGCCTGTCCGTCGAGGCCGGCGTGGAGGACTGGGATGTGATGTCACGCCTGTATGACACGGTAAAGTCGATGTGCGACACGCCCGTGCAGGACAACAACTCATGGTTCAGCCACAGCCGGCCGGAGTACACCGACTGGTACGGCGAGGACAACTACTTCAACAACTACCAGTGGGAACGCCACCTGGTGGAGCGCTTGCCGAAGCAACTGCTGGACTACCCGGACAAGCCCTACATCATTGGCGAGAGCCTGCTGTGCAATACCTGGGTCGACGCAGACAAACTGCTTGCGGACCTGGAGCAGCCGCTCAGCAGCGATTACACCAACCGTGACTACACGCCCGGCGACTACCTTGGCAATGACAACGGATCGCAGTGGCCCTGGTGGTTCCCGAGCTGCTTCGACAGCGTGCTGGCAATCAATGAGGAACTGCGCGATTTCTACGGCGGACGCCTGCCTGAGGGCGAGGACATCGTCAATGACTACCTGCTGCCGCAAAGCACGCGCGCCACGCTGAACCTGCGCGAGTTCCAGATCCGCATGCTGTTCGCCTCGCCGCGTTACGCGGGTTACACCGTGAACGTGGTGCGCGACATGCCGCTGATCCGCGCCGGGCTGATTGACGACCTCGGTTACCCGCGCTGGTTTGGCGATGACTGGGACTGGCACGGTGAGGACACCGAGCCGGCGATCAGGCTGGATCTCGATGGCAACATAGTCAGCGGCAGTTCTGACGACCTGCTGCTGCATCCGGCGGACGGCAGCGAAATCCGCACCGAACCCTTCCTTGTGATGGAGGAGGGATACATTAACCTGCACGAGCTGCTCGGCAAGCTGCCGGATGCAAGTTTCGCCACTCAGGCCGAGATCCTGGAAATGGACCCGGCCACTGCCCCGCCGGTTGTCAGTTCGGTGCTGACACACGACCTCGTGGACTTCATGCAGGCCGGCGGGCGGGTGTACCTCATCACCAGCAAGATGCCGGGTGCACTCGGTGCGATGCCGCACTTCTTCTGGCGTGATGCCCTGTTCGTGCCACCGGTCGGGCCGTTTGGCAACCCGGTGGAGATGCAGGCCACCGTCAACCAGGTCGTGGACTGGCAGGGCTATGACCTCAACCGCACATCCGGCAATGTGATCCCGGTGGACACTCTTGGCGTCCGCAATGCGGTGGACCCGCTGATCCGCCTGTTCGACACGCATGACCTGAGCGAAGTGCAGGTCTTCGACCAGCTCTGGGGCACGCACATCGGCGATGGCACACTGGTTGCCAGCTCGATTGACATGTCAACGCATGCCAGCCACTGGATCCTCGCGCGCATCGTCTCCTACCTTGAACTGCAGCGCAGGATGGACCAGCTGCTGGATGACAAGCCCTCCGTGTTGCTCTATCCCGAGATGGACTGGCCGCATGCCGAGCTCAGCCTGGAGCAGGCCCACGGGCTGGCCGTGGCCCGGGCCAACGGCATCATCGACATCACCCCGGGCTGGCACTTCAGCCTGGATGAGGATGGCCAGGGTGAGTCGCTCGGCTGGCAGCACGCCGGATTTGACGACAGCGGCTGGGACATGATCGATGCCGGCAAGGGCTGGGAGAGCGCCGGCTATTCCTACAACGGCATGGCCTGGTACCGGCGCACGCTAGAAATCCCCGCCGACTGGCAGGGTGGCAGGGTGCGCCTGGTCGCGGAGGGCATTGACGATGCCTATACCGTGTTCGTGAACGGCAAGCCCGTCGCTACCCATGGCTCATACACCGACCACGAACTGACCGTCTGGCTGCAGCAGACGGTCTCCGACCTGACGGATGCGCTGGAGTACGGGAAGGAGAACACCATCGCCATCCAGGTGATGGACATCACCGGCCAGGGCGGGATCTGGCGCCCGATCTACCTCGCCGTGGAGTGAGCCGCGGACACTCAAGCATAGTTTGTCCGCAAACTAACCGCGCCTTCACCCGGGACCCGGCTGGCTGCATATAATTCCAGCGGGTTGGTCAATGAGCTTGCGATGCATCGCATGCCTGTATGCGTCCGGATTCGCAGCCGGTCACAGCTGGCAGTGGTGCAATGATACGCATTACTGTTCCCTACAGAGGTGACAAGATGAGTTTCGTTCGCAATCTCAGTATCCGCCTGCGCCTCGCGCTGGCCTTCCTGCTGATGGTGGCCCTGCTGATCGCCAATGGCCTGAGCGGCCTGCTCAGCGCCCGCCAGGTCCACTCCGAGATCGAGAGGATCCACACCACTTACCTCCCTGCACTGGACTACCTGCTGGAAGCCGACCGTGACCTGCAGCAGTTGCTCGTGTCAGAGCGGACACTGCTGGAGGCTGAACCCGGCTCGGAGCAGTTCAATGCATTGCTGGCGGACTACGAGGAAAACATGCAGCAGTCCCATGAGCGCTGGCTGAAGTACATTGAACTGGCGGAATCCAGCGAGGAGCACGACCAGTTCCCCTTGTATGACAGCAGTCGCGAAGCCTGGCTGGGACTGACAACCCAGGTGGTGGAAGGTGCTGCCAGCACTGACCCGGCGGTCAGGGATGCGGCACGTGAACTGTCACGCGGCGGGAGTGCGGCAGCATTTGAGACGATGCGCGACGTGCTGGACCGCTGCACCGAACTCAACATCGAGCGGGCGGACCATGCCCGCGATGAATCAGCGGCACTGGTGAAGGCGTCGGAGCATCGCATCATGGGCATCTCCCTGGCCAGCATCCTGCTCAGCATCGTGCTGGCCGTTGCCTTGACAAGGCGCATCACGATCCCGCTCAGTGAGCTGGTCGGGGCAGCGCGTGCGATGGCAGCGGGAGACTTCAGCATCCAGCTTACCGGCCAGTCCAGCGGCGATGAGATCGGCAACATGCGCACTAGCTTCATAGAGATGAAGGACAACACCCGGGAGCTGATCTCCCAGCTGGCGCATGAGGCGCAGAGCATTGCTGCTTCCAGCGAGGAGCTGGCGGCGGCGGCGGATGAGAACAACCGCGGGGTGCAGCAGGTGGCGGAGCTCGTCAGTTCAATCGCTGAGGGTGCCCGCCAGAGCGTTGACAACATGCAGCTCGCCGAGGAGAACCTCAGCCAGACCACTGTGGCGCTGTCCGGTGTCAGCCAGGATGTGCAGGATGTTGCCAGCTTCGCGACGCAAACCGCCGCCCAGGGTGAGGCCGGCCGTGATGCCGCCGGACGTGCCGTGCAGATCATCAACCAGGCTGCTGACAGCGTTAAGCAGACCACCGGCGTGGTGGAGAAGCTCGGCGAGCGCACGGCGAAGATCTCAGAATTCATCAGCATCATCACGAGCATTGCCGACCAGACCAACCTGCTGGCCCTGAATGCTGCGATCGAGGCCGCCCGCGCCGGTGAGGCTGGCCGCGGCTTTGCGGTGGTTGCCGAGGAGGTGCGCAAGCTGGCCGAGGAAAGCAACTCCGCCGCCGGCAGCATCACGGAGCTCGTGCGCAGCATCAACTCCGAGATGGATGTCGCGCTCAAGGCAATGGCCCAGAGTGACCAGGAGGTAACGGAGGGTGCCAGCACCGTCAGCGAGGCCGGCGAGATGTTCTCCGAGATCGTGCGCGGGGTGCAGGCCCTCAATGAGAAGGTGCAGTCCATCAGTGCCACCACACAGCAGCTCAATGCATCCAGCAATGAGGTGACGAGCAGCGTCGGGATCGTCGGCCAGGCCGCGATTGCCACGGCGGAACAGGCCGGCAGTGCTGCAGCCAGCACCGAACAGCAGCGCAGCAGCATGGAGGAAATCGGCACGAGCACGAGCATGCTGGCCCGTTCTGCGGAACAGCTCAGTGACCTGGTGCACCGCTTCAAGGTATAGCGATAAGGCGTAGCCGTCGCTGCTAAACTTGAGGCCTATGCCCGACAAGCGCAGCAGGGACGGCTACGCACTGTGCCGTCAGCAGTACAAGACCACCATCACCTTCCCCGGTGGGATCAGCCTCGGCTGGGGCAGCGGCCCGGGCCTGCGCCAGGCGATGTTCTGGAACCGCATCGGCTCGCTGTTCTCCTGCTACCGGCCGGCGGTGGCCGTGCTGGAACTGTTCGATGCCGACGACCCGCAGCGTCCGCTGGCCTTGCGCGAAACCACCTCCCGCTGGGCCCCCGGACGCGCCAGCGCTGGATATGAAGCTGGCAGCATCCTGGTCAGTGAGCAGCGCTATGCCGAGTGCAGTGGCCTGAACAGCCGGATGCGCATCAGCAACAGTGGCACCGAGGACCGCGAGCTGCTGGCCTGCTTTTATGGCAGCGTCGAGCAGTGGCCCTTCTTCGACTACTGGAAGGAACTGGAGAAACCGAAGGTGGAGGTGGCGATCGACCGCCCGCTCTCGCTGGCAACGATCACCCAGCCCCACAGCTTCGAAGGCGTCGGCACCATCAACTCCATCCAGCGCATCTGGCTGGAACTGCCGGAAGGTGCGCTTGCGGCGGGAGCCGGCTTTGGCAACAGCGAACAGGACATCCGCGCCCAGTGGCGGGAGCATGGACCGGCCTCTGACATCCGCATGCGGCTCGGACAGACCGGCGAGCGCTATCCCGTCGGAGCCGACCCGATCACATTCAGCTCCCCAGCCCCGCATTACTACATGACGGTGCGCCTGGCGATAGCCGCCAGGGACTCACTGGAGCTGACCCTGCGCACTGACTACCACACTGACGACGAGGATGGCGACCTGCGCAGCGGGCATGCCCGCACCTCTGACAGCACGCCCCCGACGGACGAACTGGCCCGGCAGAAGCGCAGCTGGAAGCGCTACCTGCGGCATGAGGTGCCGCAGATCGAATGCAGCGACAGCGAGCTTGAGCGCTACTGGTACTACGTCTGGTACGTGCTGCGTGCCAACCGCACCAGTGGCGGCCGCCTGCTACCGGTGGAGTACAGCGCGCCGAGCAAGTACATGTACTGGGGCAGCTGGATCTGGGACAGCTACTTCCATGTGCTGGGTGAGATGTGGCTGCAGGACAGCGAGGTGGCGCGCGACAGCCTGCGCAGCGTGCTGGCAATGCAGTACCCGAATGGCTACGTCCCGGTCTGCAGCGGCAGCAACTACCGCATGGTGTTCCATGAGGACGTGGAAGGCTACCTTGCCCCGCAGGGCAGTGGCTATGCCTCATATGTGGAACCGCAGCTGGAGGACTACCGTGAGCTGGAGCATCCCTTCGAGGCCCAGCTGAGCTACTTCCGCCGCCAGGGCGATGGCCCGGAGCTGCCAAGGGAGAGTGGCCGCGAGCGCCAGGCCCGCCTGCTGGAACTGGAGGCCAGCCAGCTTGATGGCCTGCTCAGGCTGGGCAGCGGCTATGACGGCCTGATCATCAACCTTGGAGACGCACCGATGCTGAATTCGGCCGAGCTCGGGCGGATGGTGGCGATGATCAAGCAGGCGCTGGATGAGAAAATGCCGGTTGCCATCGCCGTGCACGGTGAGACCCTGACCCGCGTGCTGCGCACGGTCAGGCTGGACCGCTTCACGAGCATCTGCACGAGCCTCGGCGAGGCACGCCTGCTGCTCAATGCGAAACTCAGTGGCAACGGGACTGCCGAGCGGCGCAGCACCGGCCTGATGATTGGCAACGAGAAGACCCAGACACCGCTGATCGGTGCTGCCGCACATGAGCTGATGGCGATGCGACTGCCGGGCACGGATGAGTTCATGCAGGACATCCTGCCGGGACTGAAGGCCTACGAGCAGTGGCTCTGGCAGCGCCGCAGTGACGGCGAGGGGCGCTTCGTGCTGTGGCATGGCGATGAGAGCGGCTGGGATGACAGCGTGCGCCACTACCCGGTGCCGGCGCGGCCCTTCGACGTGCAGGTGCACTGCCTGCAACTGCGGGACTTCCTCGTCAAGGCTGCCGTGAAGTACGCACCAGAGGATGCGTCATACATCCGCAACATCAAGGAACGCCGCGACCTGACAATGCAGTCGCTGTCGACATACTGGTGTGACAAGGACAAGTGGCATTATGACCTGGCCGGCGACGGCAGCGAGGGGGACGAGTTCCGCCGCAGGATCGCCGCCAGTGCGATGTTCGACCTCGTGCTTTCGGAGCGGCGCGCGACACAGCACGTCACCAACGCGCTGAAAGACGAGCGTGTGTTCGCGAGCGAGCAGCCGGTGCCGAGCCTTGCGATGTGCGACGAGGCCTACAGCCCGCATGGCTGGGGCTGGAACGGTCCGGTCTGGCTGCAGGTGAACTACTTCACGATCACCGGCCTGCTTAACCAGGGCGAGCATGAGGCGGCGTTCAAGCTGTGGGAGAAGACCCGTGCAATGCTGATCCGCCAGGGCCTGCCCTACTCCTATGAGATGTACGACCCGCACAGTGGCACCGGGATGGGCTGCCCGGACTACTCCTGGCAGGCAATGGTCAACCACCTGGTGATCCGCTGGTTCGCCGGGGTGCATGACCTGATGCTGATCCCGCACCTGCCGCCGGGGATGGACCGGCTGCGCATCTCAAACCTGCCGACGCGCATCCGCGAGGTGCGCTACCGCCGCAATGGCAACAGGCTGAAGATCGACGTGAGGTTCCGCGGCAAGCCGCAGCGCTTCGGGCTGGCCCAGGGCTCACTTGGCAACATCGTCTCGATGAAGACCGGCCTGCCGGAGGACACCGTCGGCTGGAGCAACGGCCGCTGGCTGTTCAGCCTGAAGGGTGAGCATGACTCACTGAAGATCAGGCTGGAAACGGAAACACCCGCCTGACGTGTCTCCCAGGCGGGTGTCCAGTCCCATCCACAGCCAAACGCTGTAATGAATTGCTTATTCAGGCAGGCTGGTGGTCCTGAGGCTCATCACCAGCAGGTCCGTGTCAGTTCCACTGGAATCCAGTTCAAAGTCCGTGTAGGGAACCAGGTTGCCATCATCGTTGTTAGTGCTCGACCCTGTTGTCGGGGAAACCGTCACTGTCCTGTTATCCATGGACAGGGAATATTCCTCGACAGTCTCATTGATCCTGGACCAGCTGCCATCAATGTTCTTTCCAGTACCGGCAAACATGAATCTGTCGCCTACCGCAATCATGTCCACGATCAGGTTGTCAGAGCGAGGCGTGTATTCCCAGGTGCCGATTGATGTCCCGGAAGGATCAACCGCATAGAAGCGGGAAGCGGCGCCCAGGCCCTCATCCGCGAGGTGCGGGTTGAGGCCATAGACATTGCCTGACACATCAACATACAGGTGGGTGATGTGACCGCTGCTTGCTCCGCTGAATACGGAATATCCCTTCTGCCAGAGGACAGTTCCGTCACTCTGGAACTTGACGATGAAGGGCTGGTAGTCGCCAAGCGTATTGGCTCCACCCGCAAGGAATATGTCTCCACTCCCGTCAACTGCAACGCTGTATCCATGCTCATGGATGATGCTGGCCGCATCACCCCAGCCCTTGCACCAGTCAACGTCTCCGTTGCTGGCGATCTTGACCACGCATGCTTCGCAGCCCGCAACATAGAGGTTGCCAGCGGCATCCGCCGTGACACCCTCGGCATGCTTGTTGGCATGCCCGACATCCATGAAATCAGCAACATAGTACTTGTTCCAGAGCACGTTGCCATTTGGCTGCAGCTTGTACACCACCATATTGCTCAGTTTGATCTCGAGTTCATCCCAGAGCGAGAACACCACATAGAAGTTTCCGCTGCCATCCAGCGCTGTCCGTGGGTTGTGGAATGTGTTCAGGGCTCCCCCGTCCTCAAGCAGGCGTTCGTAAATCAGGTTGCCATCAGTGTCTATACCAAACGCCAACACGCCAACAGCTTCTGTGTCAAGGGTACTTCTGTCTCCCAATCCGGCTGCCACGAACACGTTTCCGCTGGCATCCACCTTGCCTGAGACAACCTCGAAGTCACGGCCGGTTTCATACTTCCTCGCCCAGATCACCTGCCCGGCCGGACTGAACTTCGCGACCATCGGATAATCGGTCCGCCCGATCACATAGACATTGCCGCTGCTGTCAGTGCCTACCGTGAAGCCGTCATCATCGGTTGCACCGCCGATGGTATGAACCCACTCATCAGTCGTCACCGTCAGCTGGAAGTTGAATGTATCGCTGTCGAGGTTTCCATCCACCGTCAGGCTGCAGTCGTAGACGCCCGGGCCTGCCAGTGTGATCATCGGCGATTCGTCGGTGCTGGTGTCCGGGGTAGCGCCGCCGCCGAAATCCCAGCTCCAGGTGTTGACACTTGCACCACTCGTGACAGCAACCATCTGGATGCTTTCGCCTGCCAGACCGCCGAGCGGGCTGACGCTGTCAATCACTGGTACAGCACCGTCACGGAAGCCGCTGTCCTTGTTGCTCGGATTGGATTCACCGGCGGTGTTGCTGGCGGTCACGTAGTACCAGTTGAGGGATTCGAGTGCAGCCGCCGCGTCGTCGTAGCTCAGCTCGGTTGTGCGCAGGAGCTCCGTGTATGTGCCGTCCTCCTCGAGGCTGTGGTAGAGCACGTACTCGTCCGCGCCATTGGCTGCCTCCCAGCTCACGCTGACGTGGGCCGGGCTGGTGCCGTCGCTCGCCATCAGGTTGGTGGGCATTGCCGGCCTGTCCAGCGGCCAGCCCTCAAACTGGATGGAGAAGTCGGTCTTCTTCTCCCCCTGCCAGCCGCGCACGATGTAGAAGTAGTGCTGGCCGGTGGTGACATCGGTGTCGCTGTACCCGGTTGTTGCATCTGTCGAATCGAACAGGTGCTCGAATGAGCCCAGCGTACCGGTGCGGCGCTGGATCTCGTAGTATTCCACATCCGCCACCGGATCCCAGCTCAGGTCCACCTGCTCCAGCAGGGTGCCTTGCGTGGCGCTGACATTGCCGGGCTTGCCGGGAAGGACGAAGGAGGCCGCCTGAACGTGGTTGCTCGGGATGCCGATCGCGCTGCCGTCATACGGAGCAACACGGTAGTACTGCCCGTCCGCCGGCACATTCAGGTGGAATGTGAAGTCGCGCTGGAAGCTCTCGCTGTTGATGCTGCTGTCGGCAAACACCACCTGGCTGACCAGGTTCCAGGTGCTGTCCGGGTTGACCGCGCGCTGGATCCAGTAGCCCTGCACCTTGTTGAGGAAGTTGCTGCCGATCGGCGTGATGTCCGAGATGTTGACCTCGTTGTTGCCATCATTGTCCGTGTTGCGCGCCCTGTTCCAGTCGGCCACTGCCCCGGTCTTGCCGAGGTGGATGCCGATCGGGGTCAGGTCAGCGATGTTCACCTCGCTGTTGAGGTCGCCATCGCCCTGGTTGCGGTAGGTCCAGGCCAGGTCGGCGCTGCCGTCCTGGTTGTTCGTGATCATCAGGTCATTGACAGCACTGAACAGGCTCTGCGGGGCATCGGATACGAAGCGGTCCCGGCCCTGGGCCTGCAGCACACGGATAAGCTCTTCCTGCAGCTGCTGGAACACGGCGGGATTCACTCCGTCCGGCGCCGGCAGGGCATCCACTTCCTGGATCGCCTCGCCGAGGCTTACCACGCGTGCAGTG
Organism: Planctomycetales bacterium; assembly: GCA_022646745.1. Lineage (GTDB taxonomy): Bacteria > 4484-113 > 4484-113 > 4484-113 > JAFGCY01 > JAHEFU01. The sequence goes on from CP060262.1 coordinate 4,055,396, forward strand.
CTTCTTGAGCTGTCCAGCGCGGGGGTATCGCCCTGCATCGTGCTGCCGCAGCCGGATCCGGCCGCCAGCAGGCCAACAACAATCATCCCGGCAAGAATGCCGGGTAGTTTCCCAGTCCAACCAGTCACGTGTCCTACTCCAGTTGATGTGATTTCGATGCGAATTTCACGGGGGCTTTAACTGAGTATAAGGCGGCGTGTCTCAATATGCAAGTTTTGTAGTCTGGATGCGGGCTGACATGCAGTACATTCCAGCGGGGGATCCCCTCAAATGAGACCTCCAGCTGAGTAGCTGCGTACATTAAAGTTGGGATGATGCAACTGGATCGCTTCAATGAACTGCTGGCCCGAGGGGACAAGTGGTACCTCGGCAATGGCGGGATGCTGCTTTACGCCCCGCCCTTCCCGCAGCACCTGCATGTGCCCGGCTTCTGGGATGAGTGCCACTGGGGCGACACTGCGGTGCCAAACCTGCTGTGCTTCAGCTTCGTGCAGGAGGAGCAGGCAGGCACACAGCGCAGGCTGACGGAACTGGTGCCGCAACTGCAGGACTGGCAGTGGACTCCGTCATCAATCACGGCGACCTACCGGCTCGGCAGATCCTCTGGCATCAGCGGCTGGACCGACGGGGGGATGCAGCTGATCGAGCGGCGCAGCATCGGAGCTGACAGCCGGTTGCACTGCGAAATCGAGCTCAGTCGAGATGCCGGCTCGGCGGCCGGCACAGTACATGTGCTCGCCTGGACGATGCGGGAGCGGCCGCGGGACAATGAGCGCCTGACACTGAGTGACTTCTGGGCCGCCGATGGCAGCCTGAGCTGGCGGCAGTCCTTTGCTTCACGTGCCCACGGCCGCGGTGACGAAGCGCTGCAACTCAAGCTGGCAATGCACACCAGCCATCCGCCAGACAGCCTGCAGGTCACGCCCTCGCATGGGGCGAAGCTGCTGCCGGAGCTGCGCTTCAGCCCGCTGTGGGACAGCCTGGCAAGCAACGGCAGCCTCAGCGGCATCGTGAAGGGCAGCAACGTGCTTGGCAACGTGGTGTATGCCGGGATGCATTGGAAAGCCTCCGGACCTGACCCGTTCAGCCTCGGGATTGACATCGCCGTCAATGAAGCCGGTCATGCCGCACCACTGCCATCCGGCAGCGATCAGCCTGACAATGCCTGGCGGGAGTTCCTCTCGCTCGTTCCGCATTTCGAGTGCAGCGATGCGATGCTCACGCGCTACTACTGGTACCGCTGGTACGGCCTGCGCCTGAACGCCCTGCCCGCCGCTGCCAACTACGTGGCCCCGGCTGTGACCGAAGGCCTGTCCTACTTCCGCGGTGTGATCACCTACAGCCTGATGTGCCATATGTTCGAGGCCCGCTGGCTGCGGGACCCGGCGCTCGCCCGCGGCTGCCTTGACAACCACATCGCCCACCAGACCAAGAGCGGGCACTTCCCGGCACATATCTACGCCCGGCATGTCAACAAGAATGCCTTCTACCACACTGACGTTGGACGTGCGCTCAAGCTGACCCGCCTGCACCATCCTGACGAGTCATACACGCAGAAGGTTTACGACCCTCTCAGGCGCTTGCTGGGCTTCTACCAGAAGGACCGCGACCGCGAGGGGATGGATCTCTACGACATCCGCGACCAGTACGAGACAGGCCAGGAGTTCACCAGCCGCTACTTCTTCGCCGATGACAACGCGGACAGCTACGGCTGGGACCACAAACTGCGCCTGAAGGGCGTGGACGTGTCGAGCTACGTTTACAGCCTCGTCGGCGAACTGCTCGAACTTGCCTGGCAGCAGCAGAAGGCTGCCGACATCAAGGAACTGAGCGAACTGCAGGCCCATATCCATGCTGCCGTCAATGCCTACATGTGGGATGACGAACGCGGCTGGTACATGGACTACAGCGCGCAGAAGAAGGAACGCAGCAACTACATTGTCTCCGTCGGCAGTTACCCCGCCCTGTTCGGGCTGGCCGGCCGCGAACGCGCATTGCGCATCGGCGAGCGCCTGACTGACCCAGCCGGCTTCTGGACGGAATGGCCGCTGGCAACCGTGCCGGTGGATGACCCCTACTTCTCTGCTGACCCGGCCTGGCGCGGCGAGCGGGCCAACTGCCCATGGAACGGGCGGGTCTGGCCGATGGTCAACAGCCATGTCTGCGAAGTGCTGGAGCGGTTGTCCGCGCTGGATGGCGACAGCTACCGGCCGAAGCTGGCCGGCTTCCTGCGCCGCTACATCGAAATGATGCACTTCGAGAATGGCGACGCTGCCGGGGCTGGCAAGGACCTCAGTCGCCCGAACTGCTACGAGCATTACCATCCGTACAATGGCAGCGCCTGTGAATACCGCGGTGTGGATGACTACATGCACTCCTGGGTGGCGGACCTGCTGCTGCGCTATGTCGCCGGTGTGCGCGTGCAGGAGCAGCGTGACAGCGCAAATGTACGGCGCAGCATCCTGTTCGACCCCTTCCCCTTCGGCTTGGACAGCTTCATCCTGTCAAATTGCCTGGTGGCGGGAAGGGAGATCGAGGTGCAGTGGAACCGGGACAGGGAAGGCAACAGCAAGCCGGGCTACCGGGTACTGGTTGACAACGGCCTGGTGCATGAGTCGCAGGGCATCGAGCGCTTCGAGTTCGAGCTGTAACTCAGCGCCAGCGGCGTCCGTCCTTTGGCAGCTTGCGTTCCATCCACATTTCAGGCTTGCCCAGCGGTTCATAGCCGCAGGGTGCGTACACCCCGTGTGCATCCTTCGTCGCCAGCAGCCAGCGGTTCACATCGCGTAGTTCGGGATGATCCATGGCAGCACGAACCAGCCTGCGGCCGTAGCCCCGGCCCTGGAACTCATCAAGCACCAGCACATCGCAAAGCATCGCCCAGCGGGTGCAGTCCGTGATGACACGGCAGAATCCGATCATCCGTCCCTCGAGGTACAGCCCGAAGGGCAGAGAGGCCCCGACCTGCCGTTCAACCTGCTCCAGCGTGATCCCCTCGGCCCAGTAGGAGGCATCGAGGAAGTCGCGCACGACCTGCAGGTCCAGCAGGCTGCGCTCAGTGCTGATCAGCACGTCGTCCGCTTCGACGGCATGCACGGGCAGGTCACAAGGGTTGAGCATGCAGCAATGATAGCGCCGCTCGTTATACTAGTAGGCTGTTTTTTCCACGAGGAACATTAAATGGATTACCCCAAGCCGATTGGAGACATTAACGAGCTGCCGAAGAACTACGGCGGGCTTGAGCGCGAGAAGTTCTGGCAGCAGTACTGGATGGACTGCGGCGTCTACCGCTTCGACCGGACGAAGTCCCGCGAGGATATCTTTAGCGTGGACACCCCGCCGCCGACGGTATCCGGCGCGCTCCACATCGGCCACGTCTACAGCTACACCCAGACGGACATGAACGTGCGCTACCAGCGCATGAAGGGCAGGCACATCTTCTACCCCTTCGGCTTCGACGACAACGGCCTGCCCACCGAGCGCCTCGTGGAGCGTGAGAAGGGCATCCGTGCCCATGAGGTCGGCCGCGAGAAGTTCATCGAGGAGTGCAAGCCGATCGTGGAAGCGGCGGAGCAGGAATTCATCGCGCTGTGGCAGAGCCTGGCGCTTTCCTGCGACTGGAACGAGTTCTACACCACGATCAGTGAGAAGAGCCGCGCCATTTCACAGGCGAGCTTCATCGACCTTTACAACAAGGGCATCGTCTACCGCCGTGAGGCACCGACGCAGTGGTGCTGGGCTGACCAGACCGCAATCGCCCAGGCGGAAATCGAGGACCGGGAAGTTCCCGGCCACTTCCACGACATCACCTTCCAGATTGACAACGACGGGGAGCTGATCCCCGTGACGATTGCCACCACCCGCCCGGAACTGATCCCGGCCTGCGTGGCGGTACTGGCCCACCCGGATGATGAGCGCTACAAACACCTGTTCGGCAAGAAGGCCGTCACCCCGCTGTTCGGGGTGGAAGTGCCGGTGCTGCCGAGCGAAAAGGCCGACCCCGAGAAGGGCACCGGCATCCTGATGTGTTGCACCTTCGGCGACCAGGACGACGTGGAGCACTGGGAGCTGTTCGCGCTGCCGACGCGTGTGATCATCGGCGAGGACGGCCGGATCGTCGACTTCATCCCGCGCTACCGCGATGCTGCTGATGTGGATTGCCACCTGCATCCCGGTGACACATATGACACTGACCGCCGCGCTTCGCTGGCAATGCACTGGCCCAGCCGCCATGCAGCCCGCGCCAGTGAACTTGCGGGCGAGCTTGCGGGACTGAAGGTCAAGCAGGCCCGCACGAAGATAGTCGAGTTGCTGCAGGAAGCGGGCCTACTTGGCAACGTGAAGGATATCGTGCACGTGGTGCGCCATTCCGAGCGCGGCGGCGTGCCGATCGAGATCCTCGTGACCCAGCAGTGGTATGTCAACCTACTGGAGCACAAGACCCAGCTGGTTGAGCAGGGCCGCAAGGTCAACTGGCATCCGCCGCACATGTTCAAGCGCTTCGAGAACTGGGTGGAGAACCTGAACGCCGACTGGTGCATCAGCCGCCAGCGCTACAACGGCGTGCCCTTCCCGGTCTGGTATGACAGTGATGGCAACATCGTGATTGCGGAGCATGCCAGCCTGCCTGTCAACCCTCTCGTGGACAAGCCGCATGCGGTCGGCGAGTTCACGCCGGACACGGACGTGATGGACACCTGGGCCACGAGCTCGGTGACCCCTCTTCTCAATACGGAATACGACTTCTCGAAGAGCGTGGCTGACAACGCCAAGCATAACCAGCTGTTCCCCTTCGACCTGCGGCCGCAGGCGCATGACATCATCCGCACCTGGGCCTTCTACACTATTGCCAAGGCTTACTTCCACTTCGGTGAGATCCCCTGGCGCGACATCGTGATCAGCGGGCATGCACAGGATGCCAACCGCGGCAAGATTTCCAAGAGCAAGGGGCACGGCGTTTCCCCTGCACAGATGGTGGAGCAGTACACCGCTGACAACCTGCGCTACTGGTCCGGCAGTCCGAAGCTCGGCACGGACACTATCTACGACGAGAAGAGCCTTGGCGAGGGCCGCAAGCTGATCAACAAGCTGTTCAACGCCACCAAGTTTGCGCTCAGGCACCTGATCGGCGAGTTCGAGCCGCCAATGAAGGATGGCAGCGTGGACATGGCGGAACTATTGGCAATGGTCAGCTACCCGACGGACATCTGGTTGCTGCACCGCCTCGATGCGACGATCGAGCAGGCCACGAAGGCCAATGAGCGCTTCGAGTTCGGCGATGCCAAGCAGGCAGCGGAGTCATTCTTCTGGGCCGACCTGTGCGACAACTACCTGGAGTTCACCAAGGGCCGCCTCTACAAGGATGGGCTGGCAACGGGTGCGCATGCTGACCTTGACGCCGATGCCATGCGCACGAGCGCGCAGGCCACATTGTTCATCGCACTGTCCAGTGTGATCCGCATGTTCGCCCCAATCATCCCGCACATCACCGAGGAGTGCTGGAGCTGGTACTTCGCCCAGTTCAGTGAGAAGCGCAGCATCCATGAGGAGGGCTGGCCGCGCATGACCGGCATTGCCAGTGGAGCGGATGACAACAGCAATGCCCAGACAATCGCCATGAGCCGCCTGATTGACAGCGTGCGCAAGTGGAAGAGCCAGCAGAATGTGTCCATGAAGAAGCTGGTCGCCGAACTGCGAGTGTACAACTGTGGAGATGCGGAGAAGCCGCTGGCTGAGGCGGACATCGCGGCTGTCAAGGGCGACCTGCTGGCCACGACCAACTCACAGGCGATCACGATCCACAGCGGCAAGGGCCCGGAGACGGAAGCCTACCTGGAGGGCTACCCCTTCAGCGTGGACTGCGTGCTGGCGGAAGAGGAAGAGGGCTAGGAGGTCCGGTGAAGCCGGACCATTGGATGCGAGATGAAATCGCGCTCGTTTTGGAGGTGCGATCACGCCATCGAGTGGTTGTAGCACAATCATCTCATGATTGTTGTCAGCCGTCCTGCATTTTTCAATCCTACTCCACAACAAAATGCTGCATCAGATGAGCAAGCAGTAAATCTGGAGTACGAGCACCGATTCGGAAAATACTGCCAATATATTCAAGAATCTGCTGCTCATCAAACCTCCGGGCAACGATGAATCCATGCGCAGAGCAGATAGTAGTTCCATCATCATCCAGGAACTTCCGCTTCATCCAGTCTTCACTTACAACATCAGCCCGACACTGAACAGTTCCGATATTGGGAATTTCCGCAAGGAAGAACAACGGCAGACAAAATGAATCGGGGTTAAAGTTCGTGATTTTGTCGACAGAAATGACGAGAACCGAGTTATTCACCAGTTGCAGGTTTGCACGGAACAAATCTGTTATCTCCTCAAATGATGATCAGGTTTGTCTGGTTTGTTGTCAGTTGCCATTATCGTGCGGAAGCAAGTGCCGCACCTCCGAAAATCACTGGATTGTAACCAGCTCGGAGAAACCTACCGGGTTTGCCAATCTTCTTTCTATCTCTTCGTCGCTGGCGATCTCAAGGAAGCCCTCAAGTGCTTCATTCAGCATTCGCCTGGCTTCTTCAGCCGTACTGCCGCAACTGGATACATCGAGCTCCGGGCAGATGGAGACGTACTCATCGCCTTCGCGAATCACCCATGCTGTCAGATTGAGAACGCGAGCCATGCCTGATTATAACTTGCCAGCTAAAGCTTCACACTTGTCAGGTCAGCAGCGCACATCCGCTGCCACCTACTCCCCAGCTCCTATGTCCTCGACCTACACGTACGGCTTCAGCCGCTCGATGCGATGGCTCAGCTCCATCGGCTCGATCTGCCACTTCTCCGGGATCAGGCTGCGTGATGTGCTTTCAGCCACCGCCTGCAGGATCTGGTACTCCACCTGCTGCGGGTAGACCGGCGACATGTAGTCCGCCAGGCAGCTCACGAGGTCGTCAATCTGCAGCACCTCGCGTCCCTCCAGCAGTGCTATGCCCTTGGCGCGTACCAGCAGCGCCTCCAGGTCGGCACCACTGTGGCTGTTGACATCGCTGAGCTTGAGCGCGGCACCCTCCGGCGGAGCACCGAACAGGTTGTCAAACTCCGTCTTGATGCCAAGCTTCTTCCTGAACACCTTGAACAGGTCCTCGTAGTGCTTCTCCTCATCCGGCGGGAAGAGCGGGATGTGCTTCTCGGCGCGGCCCTGGCGCTTGAGATCGATTGCCAGCAGGTCCGGGCGGTTGGTGATCAGGAACCAGAGGATCTTACCGCGGTTGGCGGTGTCACCCATGAAGCTCGTCAGGCGGCTGAACACGCGGCTCGATACCCCGCTGTCGCCACCACCCTCGCGGGTGCCCATGTAGGCATCCGCCTCGTCAATGATGCAGGCCACCGGGGCCAGCCCGCTGAGCACGTTGATGATCTTCTCGAGGTTCTGCTCCGTGGCACCGACCCACTTGTCGCGGAAGTTCTTCAGTTCCACGCAGGGGATGCCGATCTCGCCTGCGAAGCTCTTGATCAGGAAGCTCTTGCCCGCTCCGGCCGGCCCCGTGATCAGGTAGCCCATCGGCACGGCATCGAGGTGCCCGGCCAGCACGAGCTTGCTGTCGCGCTTCAGCTCATCCACGGCACGGTCATGCACGGCCACCATTGAAAGGTTGTACTTGGGCTCGATGAACTCCAGCAGGCCACGGCATTCCGTCTCGATCATCTCACGCTTGCGCTTGTAGATGTAGTCCGGCTTGCCGAAGTCCACGTTGCCAAGCTTGGCCTCCTGCAGCAGGCTGCGGATCTGCATCAACGTCAGGCCGCTGGTGTGCTTCTTCAGCACCTTCACCAGCTCATCGGAAATGCCCAGCTCGGCGCGGCCGTTGACACGCTCGATGTAATGCTCGCGGGTGTCCTCATCCGGCAGCGGGATCTGGATCGTGGCCCCGCTCGGCAGGGCCTGTACGCGCTTGTTGAGTGCCAGCACGCTCTCAGTGATCAGCACGAGGGTCACATCGTTCATCAGCACGTCGGGATCACTCGCCAGCTCGGCCAGCGCGATGCTCGTCGCCCGGTCCGGCACACTGCCGCCGCCGGCCTCGCTCTCCGTGAACACGGTCTCGGCGTACTTCACGATAACGGCGATGCGCTTGTCCGAGGGTTTGGCGGATGCCAGCCGGCCACGGATCACGCGCTTGATCAGCTCCACCGCCTTCAGCGGGTCCTTCGGCAGGCCGCGGTCGGCATAGTCCGTGCCGCGGATGGTGTCCAGCGCACGCACGCTCTTCAGCATCGCGGCCCGCATCTCCTTCTGCGGGCACTGGATGCCGCTTGAGAGGTCGTAGGTGATCACCAGGCTGCGCTGGGCGAAGAACACGTCCGTCAGGAAGTCCACCAGCGGCAGGAAGCGGCGCTGGCCCTCCTGCGTGTATTCCACCAGGTCGAGCACATTTCCGTGCAGGATGAACTGGGACAGGGCGCTTGATGCATACTTGCGCGCCATGTCATCCGCCCAGTCAGGGGCGTCGATCAGCTTCGGGACGAGTTCACTCTTGTCTGCCATGTTAACCATTTTACTTCCCAGTCAGGATGACAGGGGTATACGGCTGGAGCCGGACCCGGGTTTCACCGGCAGGTGAAAGACCGCTGGTACGGGATACTATATTGCCGTGCAGGCCCTCAGGTTCCACAAGATGCATGGCTGCGGCAATGACTTCATCGTGTTCGACGATGAACAGGACCGCTTCAGCTGGGATGAACTCTCGCAGCTCGCGCGGCGCTACTGCCCGCGGCGTTTCGGCGTCGGCGCTGACGGACTGATCGCGATCGGCCGCCATCCGGGGGCCGACTACGAGATGCGCTATGTGAATGCCGACGGCAGCCGCGCCGAGATGTGCGGCAACGGCATCCGCTGTGTGGGCAAGTTCGTCGGTGATGAACTGGGCGACATCCGCAGCCACATCAAGGTGATGACCGGCAATGGCGTGCTGCCGATCAGCCTGTCCAGGCTGGCGGGCAAGGTGGACAGCATCACCGTCGGGATGGGTGTGCCAGGCCTGAAGGCGGCCAGTATCCCGACCACGCTGAAGCCGATCAGCGAGCCCGTGCTGGCTACCGAATTGGCTGTGGACGGCACTATCCTGTCCCTCACAGCCGTCAACATGGGCAACCCGCATGCCGTCAGCTTCGTTGACAGCATCACAGACCAGCTCGTGCTCGGTATCGGCCCGCAGGTCGAGAAGCATCCCGTCTTCCCCGAGGGCGTGAACGTGGAATTCGTGCAGGTGCTGGCCCCGGAGAACCTGCGCATGCGCGTCTGGGAACGCGGCGTGGGCGAGACCTGGGCCTGTGGCACGGGCGCCTGCGCGACCGTCGTGGCAGCAGTGCTGAACGGTCACAGCCGTCCCGGCTCAGATGTGACGGTCAAGCTCAACGGTGGCAAGCTCATCATCAACTGGCCAGGCGAAGGCAAGGATGTGCAGATGACCGGCCCGGCCGAATTCGTCTACCACGGCTTCCTCGGGCTGGACTGATCAGTCCCCGAGGTAGACCCGCCTGACCCGCCGTCCCCAGCGGCAGCAGATCTCATACGGCACGGTGTCCAGCATGCGCGCCACTTCCTCAATGCCTATGCGCTGGCTGCCGGCCTCGCCGATGATCGTCACCCGCTCCCCGAGCTGCACGTCCATCTCGCCGACATCCGCCATCATGTAGTCCATCGTCACATTGCCAACAACCCGGCAGCGCTTCCCACCGATGATCACCTGCGCCAGGTTGCCAAGCTGGCGCCACATCCCATCGGCGTAACCGTATGGGAAGGTCACGATCGTGGTCGGCTTTGAACTGACGAAGCTGTGGGTGTAGCTCACACCCTCCCCGGCCCCGATGCGATGGATGTCCACCACCTCGCTGGACAGCCGGAAGCACTGCTGCAGCCCTTCCGGTGCGATGCCGGCATCCGACATGCGGATGCCGTAGGCCAGCTGTCCGAGGCGCACGCTGTCATAGTGCAGCTGCGGCAGGTTGACCGTGGCTTCGCTGTTGGCAATGTGGCACTGCGGGCGGTAGCCGAGGAAGTCCTCGCAGATCCGGACCGCTTCGGCGAACTGCTCCGCCTGCCGGCGGTTGACCGGCAGCTGTGGCTGCTCACTGCTGACGAGGTGCGTGAACAGGCCGGCCACCGAGATGTTGTCATACTGCGCGATCAGCCCGAGGAATGATCGCAGCTCACTGAGCCGCACCCCGAGCCGCGTCATGCCGGTGTCCAGCTTGACATGCAGCTTCAGCGGGCGGCCGATGTCGCTCCAGGCCTCGGCGATCAGCGGGATGTTCTCCGGCCGGTAGGCTGACAGCTCGCAGTCGGAATGCTTGATCTCGTAGTAGCAGCGCGGATGGGTGTAGCCCATCAGCAGGATCCGTCCGCTGTATCCCAGAGCACGGATCTCCAGCGCCTCATCCGGGGTGGCGACTCCCAGCATCACCTGCTCGAACTCCGAGATGATCGGCAGCAGGCCCTCGATGCCGAATCCATAGGCATTGGCCTTGACCACGAAGATGATGCTGGCCGGCGCCAGCCAGTCAGTGAGGATGCGCAGGTTTGAACGGAAGCGGTTGAGGAAGAATTCGAGCGTGATCAGGCTGGAACCGATGTCGTCAATTCCGGCCAGCTTCGGGGTGTAGCTGAACTCGCTGAATGATCCGGGCAGGTCAGTCACGGGCTGATTATAGGCGCGGGGCTCAGTCCGCCGCCGCTTCCTCCTGCGCTGCCAGTGAAGCCTGTTCGTATTCCCGGGCCGCATGCGCCACGGCCAGGGCCGCGCGCTCCTCCAGTTCCTGGGCCAGCTCCAGCAGGCGCACTCCTTCCGTGCGGCTCTCTTCCTGCTCCACAGCCTCCCCGGCCGGGAAGGCGAACAGCTCGGCGAACTGCTGCATGTGCGTATTGCACTCGCCGAACAGTCCGGCCGCCTCCTCCAGGCTGCCACGGGCGGCAGGCATGCGCTCCGCAAGCCTGTAGAGGAAGTCACGCGCGAACTGCTTCTGCTCGGCCCAGCAGCTGGCGTTGTATGCGTTGCCAAATGCGTTGATCCTGTAGTTCAGCAGGGCCTCAATCCAGTTGTCATATGCTCCGCGGCCCGTGCGGTACTGGCCCTGCAGGTCCGGCTGGTTCAGCAGGCGCGCTGCCCGGCGCAGCGCTTCAGCGTCCGCCCGTGCCCCATCAGCATGCTGGGCGTGCGGGAAGCTGATGCCATAGACGATCCCCATGTCATGCAGCTCGTCGTGCCCCAGCGGATGCTGCTCCTCCCCGGTCATCTCGCGGAAGGTGCTGCAGGTGTACTTGTCATCCTCCACCCCGGTGGCAACACCGAACTCCGGCACATAGGTGCCCCAGATCACCACCGGATTGCCTTCCTTCGTCTCATATCGTACGAACTCGAGCAGGTCGCGGCGTGCCTTGTCCAGCGCAGCCTTGTCTGCCTCCGAATCCCCGCCGTACATCCCGAGCTCAGTACGCACGCTGCGTCCCATGCACATGATCCCCTGGTTCAGCTCGTTCCAGTCGAACACCGTCGGCCCGCTCGGGCAAACGTCACGTGCCACCACCATGCGGAAGGCGTAGCCTGAATGCCCGGCCACGTCCACCTCGTCCACGTCCATCCCGTGGTAACGCAGGCAGGTCGTCGTGCTGGCCACCCAGCTTAGCCAGGCGGGATTGTAGTTAACCTTGATTGCCATCTATTGCAGTCCTCAGTAATCCAGTCTAGTTGTCAGGCCGGCCGGCCGGCATCGCCACGCTGGCCGTCAGCCTTTTCACACAGTATGCGCAGGGCCTGCGGCAGGAAGCCGATCAGGTCCGTGCTTGTAAGTCCGTCCTCACCGAGCTGGGCCACCGCCAGCCGGGCCGCCAGCGCATGCCAGTTGACGGCGCTGACGGTGATTTCCGCCACGGTCAGGCGCCTCGTGCTCGCAGTCGTCTCGAATCGCAGCTCAGGGCTGCGCACCATTGCATGGTAGCGTGCCAGCAGCGCACCGATCATTCCTGCAAGCACGTCGCCGGTGCCACCCGTTGCCAGCGCGGGATGCCCCTTGTGCGGGAAGATCAACGCGCCTTCAGGCGTCGTCAGCAGGCACTGGTTGCTCTTGGCGAGCACCAGCGCATGCAGCCGGAAGCTCAGCTCCGTTGCCACCTGGAACAGGTTGTCCCAGGTCTCATCCGGGATCTGCCCGGCCAGGCGAGCCAGCTCTCCGATATGCGGCGTGAGCACCATCGGCCAGCCGCCGGGCTTGGGGTTCTCCGGCAGGGCACGCAGTGCGTCCGCATCCACCACCACCGGGAAGTTGCGTTTCTCCAGCAGGGCGCCCGCCAGCTGCAGTCCGTGCGGGGCGTCACTCAGGCCGGGGCCGATAACCAGGGCGTCAGCCCATTCCATGTGCTCCAGCAGCTCGGCATCAGGCTCGGATGCGAAGCCACCCTTGCCATCTGTCGGATGCGCGCTGACCATCAGCGCCGGGTTGTCACAGCATACGGCGTATATGTCCTCAGGCACGACCAGGCGCACCAGGCCCACACCACCGCGCAGGGCCGCGTTGGCAGCCAGCCGTGGCGCACCGGGGTACTTGCGGCTGCCGGCCACGATCAGCAGCCGGCCATAATCTCCCTTATGCGTGTCAGCACTGCGCCAGGTCCTGAGCGGCTCCCACAGCGCTTCCTGCCAGGCATGGCTGGCCGGTGCGATGCCCGCCTCGGAGATGCTGGCAAAGCCGAGGTCCGCCACCTGCAGGTCGCCGACATAACGCACCGCACCCGGATGGTAGAAGCCGCGCTTGGCATAGCCCATTGTCACCGTGAGATCAGCCTGCACACTGCGGCTGATCACTTCCCCGGTTGTGGAATCCAGCCCGCTCGGGCAGTCGATTGCCAGGATCGGCGCGCTGGAGATGTTCATCCGGTCGATGATGTTCACGTAGTAGTTGTCAAGCTGTCCGGCCAGCCCTGTGCCGAAGATCGAGTCCACGATCAGGTCGCAGTTGTGGTTGCCAAGGATCTCCGGGATCAGCACCGGCTTCGTGAGGAAGTCCATGCTGACGTAGGCCCGCTGGGCGATGCGGTAGAAGTAGGTCGCATCCATAGACAGCGTCGGCGGGTCGGTGATCTGCGGATGGCATAGCAGCAGGAGCGGGTTCATGCCCGCCTGCTGGGCGTAATAGGCCAGCGCCAGCCCGTCGCCGCCGTTGTTGCCGGTGCCGGCGAAGATCACCGGGCGCCGTACGTTCGGCCAGCGCTGCCTGATCTGGTCCAGCACACTGCGTGCCGCATTGCTCATCAGGATCTTGCCGTCCAGCCCGTGCGATTCAATGGTGAACTTGTCGAGCTGGCCCATCTCCACTGCTGTCAGTACCGGTTTCATGTCGCTGCAGTCCTCTCCTTGGCTACGGGCATACCTCTTGTCAGACCCCGATGATGCCGGCGCTGACATCGGCCTGGCCAAGCAGCCATTCATACTGGGCCCGGTGGCAGCTGGTGAGCAGTACCTGGTGGTGCCCTGACAGGGTGTCGAGGTAGTTAAGGCCGGCGACGCTGCGCAGGTCGTCCAGCCCGCTGAGCGGTTCATCGAACATGAGCGGTGCATTCACCTTGCCGGTCAGCGCTTTGACGATCGCGCTGCGCAGGGCCAGGCTGAGCTGGTTGCGCGCACCGGTTGACAGGCGTTCCAGCAACGCCCGTCCTTCCAGTCCGGCAGGTGCATCCAGCACGCGCAGGCGCAGTTCCAGTGCAGCATCGATCTGGGCTTCGATCACTCCCTCGACCGGGGCGCGCTCCAGGACACGCTGCAGCTCATCGTTGATACGCGGCGCCAGGCTGCTGCTCTGGCGGCTGCGGATCTCACGGAAGCTCTCGCGGCAGAACTCGATCGCCTTCTGCCAGACGATCAGTCCGCTCAGTCTGCTGGAGCTTTCCTCCAGGCGGCGGAAGCTGTCCTCCACGCTGCGCAGCACATCGCTTTCGGAAGCGATCCGCTCACGCAGGGCTGACAGCTCACGGGCCGCCTCCTCGTTGTCATCATTCAGCCGGCCGAGGAACTCCTCGAGCTGGCGGCGCTGGTTGAGCTGTTCATCCAGCTGGTCCGGCGTGCTGACGATCGAGCTCAGGCGCTGCTGCTCCTCGCGTTCCAGCCTGCTCCATTCCAGCTCGAACTCATCGCGCGGCATCACCGCATGGCGATGGTAGCCCTCCGCCTCGCGCAGCCGGTCGCGGATCCCGCGATACTCACGGGCATGCTGCATCATCTCGCGGAAGCGTCCGACGGCCTCCTCGGGAGAGGTCGTTGCCACGAAGCTCAGCCCGACCGGCTCAACCAGCTCGCTGAGCCGCAGGATCAGTTCGCGGCTGCGCTGGCCATTGATATCCAGTTCCCGGCGCAGGTCAAGCTGGGTCGCGTTCTGGTCCATGCGCTGCTTCTTCAGGTCCTCGATGCTGGCCAGCGTGTCCTGCTTCTCCTGCAGCCATCCACGCTCTATCTGTGTTGGCAATCCCTGCAGGATGCGGCCCAGCTTTCGCCAGCAATCGCTCATCTTCTCGCGGGCATCCTCCAGACGGTGGCCCGCCAGGGCATAGTTCTCCAGCCGGAAGCGCAGGTCCTTGTAGACCGGGATGTCACGCATCAGCTCTGCCCACTTCTCGTCTGTCAGCTCATACTCCAGGATGTAGTGCCGGCGGTCCCGGTCCAGCCTGCCTTGTTCATCCGCAAGCCTTGTCAGGGCAGGCTTGATCTCACGGTCCATCTCTGCGGTTGCACGCTTTGCCAGGCCCTTGTTGCCAACGTCGCGCACGAACAGCACGATCCCGAGGCAGAACAGTGCACCGGCCAGTCCGTAGCCGATCATCGGCCCGTTCTCACCCATCGCACCGAATATCGCCACGCTGAAGATCGCCAGCAGCAGTGAGGCCACCATCGTACCGACGGCTATCTCACGGCGTCCGCCCTTACCCTTGCGGATGATCGGGCTTAACTCCAGCTTGCGATGCTCGGTGACGGCCTTCTCCGTGTCATATTTGTGGTTTCGCTCATACCAGTCAAGCAGGGTGTTGATGTAGGCCCTGTGCTTGCGCATGCCCTTGTCGAGCTCCTCGAAGCGCCGGCGTGTCTCCGGGTCCGCACTCTGCCCGTAATGCTCGCGTTCCTGGGCTGCCTGCTCAGCATCGGCAGTGGCTGAATCCAGCAGCACGGCGATCTCGTTGATGTCCCGCTGCCTGTCCACCAGCGGCAGCAGGTGCTCGTTGCTGCCAAGTGAATGCTCAATCCGCAGCAATGCCTGCTCAGCGGCCGCCAGCTTTTCGCGCATGCGGCCGTCCTGCTCGTTGATGTTGGCAAACTCGGTGCTCCAGCGCTCGATCTCCAGTTCAAGGTGGAAGGGGAAGTCCTTGATCCAGGGTTCGCCCGCCAGGCGGACCTCCCAGTCCTCAAGCTGCTGTTCGATGCGGGTCTGCTCCTTGTAGCACCAGTAGGCCCCGGCCAGCTGGATGTCCCGGATGCGGTTCATCAGCTTGCGGCGCTTGATCTGTTCCTGGTTCTGGCGGAACTCCGCCTGCTCCTTGCGCGCCTGCAGCTTCTCAAGTTCAGCGTACTTCTCGCGGCCACCCTCGAACTCCAGCCTGGCAACGGCATTCTGCTCATCGAGGCGGCGCAGGATGGTGCTGAACAGCACCGGGCTTTCCGCCACTCCCTGCATCCTGAAGCTCGGATTATCGAGCTGCAGCAGTGCATGGTCCAGCGTGGCCTTTTCCGGGTCCTCCACCAGTCCGGCGAGGTCAGTTGTCAGGATCGCCCGCAGGTCCGGCTCACTGAGGATCTCGTCAATCCGGCCCTGGCGGGAGAGCACGCTGGTCTGGAATGCCCCGCGCGTCAGTCCGAGCAGCTGGCGGCCGAGGTCCCATTCGCCGTTTGAATCTACGTTGACCCGCTCGCTCAGGTTTTCCAGGTTCTCCACGTCCTGCACGAAGATGCTGAAGCGGTCAAAGAACACCTGTACCCTGATCAGCTCCGGCCAGCTGCGCCGCTCCGGTGCGATCACGAGCGAAGCCTGCGGGTTGCTGCCATCCCATGGGGCCCATTGCTCGACGAGTGACAGGTTGCGCTTGCTGCCGCGGGACGGTGCACCGTACAGCACCCATTCCAGCATTGTCAGCAGCGTGGTCTTGCCTGCCTGGTTGGGGGCGATGATGATGTTCAGTCCGGGGTCAAACTGGCGTGGCTCCTCCACCCTGAGCTTGCCGAATCGAGCTGACTCTAGCGTGACAAGCTTCATCAGACGAGCTCCTCAGGCAGGCCCTGCCCGCTCAGCAGGCGATGGCCGAGGTAGCGCGCCAGCCGCCAGGCTTCCTTGATACCTTCTTCCGAGGATTCATCAACGTGCTTTTCACAGGTGTCGAGGAATTCATCCAGCAAGGGGCTCACACCGCGCGGTGCCAGTGGTGGCGTGAAGGCTGTTGCGCTCCAGTCGATGTCCGTTGCATGCCAGGCCTTGCTGAGCAGTCCGTTTATCCGTTCGCGCAGGCCTTCCTTTTCAGTCGCCGGCCAGCGTCCCTTGATGTCCAGGCGCAACAGGTCCTTTTCACCGAGCTGTTCCGCTATGCTTTCCAGCCGCTGCTCAAGCCTGAGCCAGCTTTCACCACCCTGCCAGGGCGGCAGCTGCAGCGGATGGCGCTGCCAGGTATGGCGCGAGGCCTCCCGGTATTCCAGCTCGGCACCGACTTCCCTGAGCCGCCCGATAACGAATCCGCGGCCGCCGGTTTCATCCCAGCCCAAACCCTGTGGACAGCCGCCATAGGCGGCGTATGCCGGGCCATCGGACTGGCGGCTGAAGCGCTGGAAGGTGTGGTAGTGGCCCAGGGAGCAGAAGCTGTAGCCTGACTGCTCAAGTGCTGTGGTGGTCACCGGCAGCATCACGCTTTCCCTGTGCCGGCCATCTCCCGCATTCATCACCGAAGCATGCATCATCAGCACACTCGGTCCGCTCGGTGCAGGAGGCAAAGAACTCCAGTCGATCATGCTGCCGTATTCACCGCTGCGGAAGGCTCGCCCTGCCACAGGACAGACCGATGTCCGGATCGTGGTGAATTCATTGCTGGTGAACAGGCTGACATTTGATGGAGCTGCGATCGTGGCGTAGGGGCTCTCGATCGAATATGGATCGTGGTTACCCGGGGCGATCACCACCGGGGTAGATGCCATTGACGCTGCCAGCTCATAGATGAAGTGCAGCTGGCCACTGGCATCGATGCCGTTATGGTCGTAGAGGTCACCCGGCATCAGGATCAGGTCGGCATTTTCAGCCTTTGCAGCCTCAAATGCCTCTATCACGATCTCCCTTGTTGAATTGCGCAGGTGCTCCGCAATCTCCCCCGGCAGGTTGACCAGACGTGCGCCGAGGTGCAGGTCGGACAGCTGCATGAAAACTAGGGACATAGGGGCTGAGTATAGCGCATTTACTAAATTCTGATTAATATGTCTATAGTGCGTGTTGCATGGGACTTCCAGGCCATCACCGGCCCGCGTCCAACGGGACTCGGAATGTCGGTGGGACTGCTGCTCAAGGCATTTGAGGACCATTGCGCTCAGCACACCGTCATCCCCCTCAGGCCCAATGAAACGAATTCCGCGCTGGTGGATGTGCCGGATCGCATGAAGTGGGAGCAGTGGCGCCTGCCGAATGCCGTGCGCCGCATTCATCCCCGGGCATCCCTGCTGTACAGCCCGGCCCTCGGTGCACCACTCAAGTGCGCCTTGCCCGTGGTGGCCCATGTGCACGACCTCATCCCGCTGATCTTCCCGGAGCAGTTCCACGGACCCAGTGGCTTCTACTGGAAGCAGATGCTGCCCCGCAGCTGGAAGAGGGCTCGTATCATCACGGTCAGCAATGCCGCGGTGAAGCGAGACATCATGCGCATCCTCGATTACCCCGCTGAGCGCATCCACGTGGTGCCCTACTACCCTGATCCGAGCTGGCGCATACACGCACAGCAAATCCGTGAACAGGCCGCCCGTGATGAGAATCCGCTCGGCCCCACAGCTGAGCCCGTTTTCCTGATGCTGGCGAGCCATGAAGTGCGCAAGAACATTGAACTGGCCATCCAGGCGCTGGCTGAGCTGAAACAGCGGCATGGCATGGCGGCAAGGCTGGTCTGCATCGGCGGACACAGTGAGCACACACCGGTGCTGCAGTCCATTGCCGCTGAGCTTGGAGTGCAGGACAGCCTGGAACTGCCGGGCTATCTGTCACAGGATGAGATCACAGAGCGGCTGCTCAACTGCACAGCCCTGCTGTTCGTAAGCCGCTATGAGGGCTATGGCATGCCACCGCAGGAAGCACAGAGCATTGGTGTGCCGGTGGTGCTGTCTGACATTGCCTGCCACAAGGAAGTCTATGCGGACCGGGACCGCATTTCACAGCTCGCTACCGACCTGCAGTTTGCCCCGCCGATGGTGGATACGGGCAACCACCGCAAGCTGGCGGACCACATGCACAAGCTGGCCACTGATCCGGACTGGCGGGAACTGCTGGGACGCCACGGAATCGCCTACAGCGGCACATTCAGTTCGCGTCGCACCGCCACTGCCCTGCTTGAGGCTTTCGAGGCAGCGCTGGTACGTTGATCAGTCCGTGGCCTGCAGGCGCATGATCTGCGTACTGACCTTGCGGCTGTCGCGGTTGTCCAGCACGCTGTAGTAGTAGGTGTCCTTGCCTGAGCTGTAGTCGATCAGCGAGATGAAGTCGCTGGTGGACAGCAGCTCACGACGGGCCTTCGTGTAGGGCTCGATCTCGATGATCTTGAACATCTTCTGCTTCTTGTCGTTGACCAGGGCGTAAATCGTGTTGCCGCGGTCCTTCCAGTCGAAATAGATCAGGTCCTCATTGGGCTGCAGGTCGACTGTGAGCACCTGCGGATTGTCCTTGTTGGCGAAGTTGTAGATGCACAGCTGCAGCGTCGGGCGGCCTTCGGCGTACACTGTGGTCGCAGCCTGCTTGGACGCGCTCTCCACCTTGAACAGGGCGTGGTCATCCGCCGGATCCTTGTCCTTGCTGAAGGTATAGAGGTTCCTGTACTCTCCTCCCTCGAGGCTCCATTCGGCGATGTAGAAATCCCCGGTGTCGGCATCATGCAGGTGCCAGAAGACACTGTAACCATCAGAGCTCAGGTCGTAATCGCTGCCGATGTTGGCGCGCGCGACCCGCGGCACCACCTGGTTGACGCCGGTCAGGTACAGGTTGAAACTGGGCAGTGACTCAGTGTTGATCGTCATCTGCATCGCCTTCGAACCGTCCTCAGCGGCGATCGGGTCCAGGGTGTACATCTCAAACAGGTCCTTCATCTCGCCGACCTTTTTGTCTTCCTTGGTGTCGACGTTGTAGGTCTTGTAGGTGACGGTGTTGAGCTTGAGCTTGTCCTGGTAGAAGGCAAAGGTGTAAAGCAGGATGTTCTTGCCAGGAATCCAGCACATGCCACCTGGATTGGCAGCCGTGGCGATCTCGCGCTTCTCGCCATTATCTGCATTGATCACCATCAGCTTGTACTCATTTCCGACCTGGTTCCAGGCGGCGAGCCAGTTGCTGCGAGGTGTGCAGCGCACGACGGATGCGTCGCCCTCCAGCTTGGTGACCACACTGGGCTTGGCAGCAAGGGCCGCCTGGCTGAAGAGGATCATCATGCAGCAGCACAGGGCGGTAATCACAGGTAATCTCATCAGGATCGGTGCTCCGTTTGAATACTTGGCCAGTCTGGCATATTACATAAGGTCCCGCGGTGTTTGTCAAACAACCGTTGCAATCCTGACGCGGCAACTGTCCAACTGTTCGGTGCCCCCTGCCGATAGACTTAAGGGAGCAGCCTGCCGGTATCAGGAATGTGTCGTTCAACTGCCCGGGACCAGAGAATCATCGCGGCAAGCGAACAAGGATTAAAATGCCTGCGTCATTGGCAGTTACCAAATTCTGAACTCACTTCTCAGGAGACACGAATGAAGAACGCATCACAGGATGGATTCTGGAGGATCTTCTCGGTGATTCTGATGGTGGCGGTGATTGCGCTGTCCATTGCCAATTACACCAGCCGTCCGAAGTACAACTACACCTTCCATGAGTCCGCGAAGGCACAGCCCAGGACTGAGCTCGCCTCCATCAACAAGAGTTCCTCGCTGGACCATGAGAGCGTCTACTGGATCGCCGACCTGGCCCAGCAGTCCCTGCCCTACGTGGTAAGCATCAAGACCGCGATCGACCCGGACAAGCTCGACGAGAGCGAGGGCAACGGCGGTCGCGAGATGATGGACCGCTTCAAGCACCTCACTCCTCAGGGCTTCAACCTGCCCGACGAGTTCGAGATGCCTGAGGACCATCCGATCCCCGGCGGCGAAGGCAGCGGTTTCATCATCCGTGAGGATGGCTACATCGTGACCAATGCCCATGTGGTGGAGGATGCCAACGAGTTCACTGTCTACCTCGGTGAGGACACCACCAAGGACGGCCTGCCCGCCACTCTTGTTGGAAAGGATAACTACAAGGACATCGCAGTGCTCAAGGTGGATGCCACCGGCCTGCCCGCCGCCGTGCTCGGCAAGAGCGGTGAGAGCCGCGTCGGTGAGCCCGTGGTCGCGATCGGCAGCCCGCTGGGCCATGCCGCAACCGTCACCGCCGGCATCCTCTCCAGCAACACCCGCAAGCTGGAAGAAGTAGGCCGCAGTTACGACATCCGCAAGCCGCAGATCTACCTGCAGACCGATGCCGCCATCAACCGCGGCAACAGCGGTGGCCCGCTGTTCAATGCGCAGGGTGAGGTGATCGGTGTCAACCAGGCGATCGCGCGCTGGGACTACACGGAGACCGGCCGCATTCCGATCGAGGGCATCGGCTTCGCGATCCCGATCGATGAGGTGAAGGACACCATCTCCCAGATCATGGAGAAGGGCAAGGCTGTCTACCCCGGCATCTCCGCCAACATCACGAGCGTTGAGGAGTTCCTGCACTTCAACCCGAACCAGGAACTGGCAGTGGATGCCGGCGTCTACATCAGCGGCATCGTCAAGGGCGGCCCGGCAGACAAGGCCGGCCTGGCTGCCGGTGATGTGATCACCGAATTCAACGGTGAGCCCGTCAGCGACGCCAACCAGCTGATCACCATGATCAGTGAGCATGAGGTCGGTGAGCGTGTGAAGCTGACCGTGTCCCGCAACGGCACCGAGCGCTACGAGGAAGTGATCGTGGTGCTTGGGGAGCTGGACCTCGACAATGTCCGCGCCGGCGATTAAGCCGCCTGCAAACAGGAAGCATCAGGGATCCCGCATTGCGGGGTCCCTTTTTTTCTGCTTGCACCGCATCCCGCTGCGTGTAAAATCTCCGCAATAGGCGAATACCTGTATAGCGGTCGGGCAGCCGCGTGGAATATGGAAATGAAACAGTTCATCACAATCATGCTGGCCATCCTGCTGTGCTGCGGCTGCAGCGGCGGGGGAGAGTTCGTCGCGGAGACCGGCCCGTTCAACGGCGGCTTCACCAGTGAAAACGGTGAAAGCATCGGCGCCTTCTCGTTCACGGTGATCAACAACGTGCTGCAGGGCACCGGTGTGATCAACCACAACGGGGACAACATCACGGTCACGATCAGCGCAGCACTGAGCGGCAAGGTGATCAACGGCCAGGTCAGCAACAGCACCTTCGGCACCGGCCCGCTGTGGGGCACCTTCGACAATGTGTCCTACGCCGAGGGCGGCTTCACCTTCACCGGAAACGCCGGGGTGGCCACCACGACCGGCACATGGTCAGCCGCCATCCCCTAGTTAGCCTCTCCGGTGAACCGCCTTGTTATAATGATCGTCTCGCAGGCAGCGGGCAATTGTGCATGCCTGCGAGAAGGCGGAGATGATCATTAACAGCAAGCTCATGGCCGTATGGGCGGCCATCCTCGTGTTTTGCGCCAGCGGGCTGCTTTCATGCCAGGGCAACAGTGCCAGCGGCAATGGCGTGCGCCCGCGTTCGCGCTCCGATGCCGGCACCTACGATGAGCGTCCGCATGAGGAGGTGCTCAGCCACCGCGACTCCGTGGACAGCGACGGCGGCGAGGTGCAGTACCGCACCTGCAAGGTGACCGTGCCGCGCGGTGCCGTGAATGAGCCGATCTTCCTCGAGATCTCCGTCCCCGATGAGCCGCAGGACGACGTCTTCCCCGAGTCCGCCTACCAGCTCAACCCGCGCGGCGTGGAACTGAAGAAGGACGCGCTGCTGACCATCGCCTACTACAACGACGACATCCCCCAGGGCAAGGAAGAGAAGGACATCGTGATCGTGCACAAGGTCAACGGTGTCTGGGTGGAACTCTCTAACAGCGAGGTGTTCATCCACTCCAACACGGTGCAGGCCCCGATCAGTTATCTTGGCCTGTACGCCCTGCGCATCACCAACGAGGACCCGCGCGTGGTCAACCAGGAACCGGTTGCCAGCTTCGAGTTCAGCCGCGACCCCTTCCCCGGCCAGCTCGGCATCACGCCTGACGAGGCCAGCAAGACCCAGGCCGAAGAGGCAGTCAGTGAGGAAGCCGGCAAGGCTGAAGGAGAATCGGATGCCGAAGGCGAAGAGAAGAAGCCCGAGACTCCGGTGGATCCGAATTTCGACCCGGACAAGGCTGGTCGGCCACCCGGCGCCGAGCCGATCAGCATGGTGCGCCAGCGCCTGACCGTAGCCGCGCAGGCTACGCCTGAAGAGCGCCAGAAGATGCAGGAGAACAGCGCTGCCAACGTGGTCGAGGAAGCCGCCCCGGAAGCGACTGCCGCTTCAGATGAAGTTGCGATGACCGCCGAGTCCCCCTACGTGACGGTGTACTTTGACGCAACGAAGAGCTTTGATCCCGACGGCAAGGTTGTGCAGTGGGACTGGGACTTCGACAGCGATGGCATCTTCGACTACTCCAGCCACTCCAGCCCCTATGCGCAGCACACCTTCAAGCACAACGGCGACTACAGCGTGGTGCTCAAGGTCAGTGACAACGGCCGCTACACCCGTGTCGGCTACGGCACCGGACTGGTGCGCGCCCGTTCCAGCAAGGCCGAACCAAAGCCGCTGTCCGCCAACATCAGTGCCTATCCGCCCTATGGTGACTGCCCGCTGACCGTGCACTTCGCCAGCACTGTCACCGGCGGCACCGCGCCCTACAGCTATGAATGGACCTTCAGCGACGGTTCGGAAAGCAACCTGCCGAACCCATACACGACATACGCCGACGTTGACACGCACATCATCTCCTACAAGGTGACGGACATCGTCGGTGAGGAGCTGACCGGCCGCCTCAGTGTCAACGCCTGGAGCGGCTGGGATCCGAGCGCTCCGCCGGAGCGCATGCAGCTGGACATCGAACCGAGTATGCTGCGCGGCCAGTCGCCGTTCCAGGCCGTGTTCAACCTGGACGTTGACAGGGCAACCGAGCCCGTGACCTACCGCATCACATTCGGCGACGAGGACCCGGATGAGCCGGAGACCGTCTCGCGCGGGCGCATCATCAACCATGAGTATGGCAACGCCGGCTTCTACATCGTGAAGATCATCGCCACGGATGCCGACCTGCGTACGGCGACGACCTTTGCCACCGTACATGCCTGGCCGCCGGAGAGCCCGAAGGACTTCACGCTCAGCACCGGCAATGCGGGAGCCGACCCCTTCTCCTTCGGCCATGACATGACCCTCGAGTTCGACTACACAAACGCCAGCACGCGCTCGCTGCAGTTCTATCCCGAGAACACCCCGCTGCCCGTCGGTGAGCTGACCTACCACTGGGACTTTGGCGACGGCACCTACAGCACGGAGAAGAAGCCGGAGCATACCTTCGCACGTGACGGCATCTACGAAGTGCGCCTGCGCGCCAGCAACGGCCTGCAGGCCTGGCAGCAGCGCATCTGGCTGCCGGTCAGCTCCGAGGACCCGGCGGCCGCAATCCAGCGCCCCGGCTACATCGAGGGCCCGGCACCGTTCGAGCTGGACCTGGACGCGATCATCACCCGTGGCCAGGAGCCGCTGCGCTATGACTGGTTCATCGGCGATGACCGGCGCAGCGATCCGAGCACCTGGTTCGCCTTCCAGAAGCCGGGCGAATACGAGGTCCGCCTCGACGTGACTGACAAGTTCGACCAGGTGATCCACGCGCCAGCCATCAAGGTGCGTGTGCGCCCCGGCCCGCTCAGCTACGCACAGCCCGTCGCAGTGATCGAGCCGCTGACCGGCAGTACACGCGCGGTGGTGATGGACTACACCGCCTCCAATGCCCTGCCACTCTCCAGCCCGACCAACGAAGGCGGCATCGACATGGTCGATGCTAGCGCGGACGGCCGCTTCCTGGCAATGGTCAGCGAGTACGGCCTGCTGGTGAAGGAGATTGCCAGCGGCGACCCGGTGGCCTCATTCCTGCCGGCAGCCGGTGAGATCGTCTCACTGCAGGCTGTGGAGGATGGCAACGCCTACATCACGCTGGAGACCGCCGGTGGCCTGGCCACCTGGCTGATCCGCCCGGCCTGCGACCCGCTGAAGGTCTGCGACGGCTTCCTGTTTGATGCCAGTGGCATCGGCACCGTGCTCGCCATCGGCGACAAGCTTGAGAAGAACTTCCGTCAGCTGCGTGTTGTCAGTGTCGACCCCGCATACGGCCAGGTCGGCGAACCGCTGCTGATCGGCAAGGCCAGCGAGGCGAAACTCAGCCGCGACGGCCGCTACCTGTTCCATATTGACGACCAGAGCCGCATCGTGCGCCGCCATGTCCCGAGTGGCGACGTGGAGTTCCTCGCCACCGGCAGCGACCGCAAGAGCGGGCTGGCCGCCAGCGGTGACGGTGACAGCATCGCATTCGCCAGCGAGATGGGCGAGCGCCGCGACATCATCCTCGGCCGCTACGACATGGGCGGAGTGTTCCAGCTCGCCAGTGTGACGGACCGCACCGGCTTCTACGCCGAGCACATGCTGCTCAATGGCGACGGCAGCTACCTGCTGGCCTACGGCTCCCGTGATGAGCTGGTGGCCCTGGTGCGCAAGGCCCGCGGGGACGAAACCCTCGCCGCCGACGAGGTGGACGCTGAGAAGCTGGTTGACGACGATGCCCCGCAGTACAGCTCAGGCCCGCCCAGCCGGCGTGAGCGCTACGGCGTGATCCGGCTGGACCTCAGCGGTTCCCCGGATGGCTGGAGCATCAGCACCGTCAATCCGCGCTTCGTGGCGGAGAGCAGTGCGGGCTTCGCAATCGCCGGACCGTTCTGATCAGTCGTACTGCCGGCAGTAGGCCATCAGAGTCAGGTTGATGCGCGCCTGGCAGCTGTAGGCCAGCCACATCACCGGCAGCACCACCGGCGAGCCGATCATGATCACCGGCAGCAGCGGGAATATCACGCAGCCCAGGCAGTCGTTGTTCCAGAACCGGGCCAGCATCCCGCCCAGCAGGCAGCGCACGGCAGTCGCCCGCAGCTTTCCGTGCTCGCTCCTGGCAATGCACATCAGCGCTGGGTGCACGGTGGCCGCAGCCCGCAGCTGCTGCTGTGGCGTCATCGGCAAGTCAAGAATCACAGCTCGCCAGGCCCAGCTGCCGTGCATCAGCTCCTTCAGGCGCAGCCAGACTTCCTCCTCCATGGCCAGCATCTGCACGTCGCTTTCACGGAAGTCCGTTGCCAACCGGGCTTCCAGGCGTTCACGGGCCCGCTGGGTCGTCCCCATGCAGAGGCTGCTGCCGTACCAGGTGATCCCGCCAATCGTTGCCAGCATTCCGGTCGTCTGCAGGAAGCCGTCTTCCAACGGTATGCCCAGAAATTGAAGCAGGTATGTGAATGCGAGCGGCGACAGGCACATGAGCACGAAGCCGACCGTGATGCCCAGCATGCGCGCGCTCTCATCCTGGCGCTTGCCCGCCTCACTGGCGATGCCGGCAAACATGTCACCTACGCTGGATTCTGGCTCATCCGCCATGCAGAGATTGTGAACCACGGGGCAGCTCATGCGGAAGCACCCCGGCTATCCGCCTGGCAGCCTCCTCATCCAGCAGGCAGTGCACCGCCAGCAGCGGCCAGACCAGCCCGTATCCCAGCGCCCAGTAGATCTCAAACAACGGCACACCCAGAAGCCAGCCGGTATGCACCTCCGCATTGCGCCAGGCATTCTCGAAGTGTGGCCAGATCGCGAAGCTGGATCGCACCAGCAATGCGTATAACAGGCTGAATCCCAGTGCGCCAAGCACGGAACCCGCCACGAAGCGGCTGCGCTTGAATGCAAGGATCAGTCCGGTCACCGCCACCCCGCTCAGCGTGCTGACCATCACCGGCGTTCCGGTCACACCGAAGCGCACCCCGTAGCCGATCGCAATCCCGATAACGGAGTAGAGCAGGTAGCGTTTCCAGACCAGCCCCTTCTCCCTGGTGACGGAATAGGTGCCCGGCTGGAAGAACAGCAGCATGCGTGTTGCCAAGATCCCGGCGCAGAACGAGAACAGCAGGTCCTCCGGGCTTGAGATGTAATGGAAGGTCACGCGGGGATCCCAGTATTGCGGGATGTATTCAAAGCTGAACAGGCCGTAGGGGATGCACAGTACGCCGGATAGCAGCAGCAGGCGCGCATTGCGCCGCGCAGTGAGCACGGCCACTGCACAGAGGAGCAGCATGATCAGGCACATCCCAAGGTAGGGATATGCGGAAAGGGTCACCAGCACACTGACATTATATGGCATTCATGGCAAGTTGTGGCATCAGTCAGGGGGATTGCCCATCCACGGCAAGCTGCTCAGCCGGCCTGCGGTATTTCCTGAGCGGCGCTTGTCGCGAACTTGTCGTCAACCAGGTAGTCGATGATGCACACCGTCCTGGCAACGCGGTACATGTGGTAGTTCGCAGTGATCAACAGGATCGGCAGCGTGAATACTGACAGCGAATTACTCAGGCAGCAGCATACGCAGCAGGTGTACAGCGAGATCCGGCTGACCTGGAAGTTCCAGCTGCCGTTGAACAGCGAGGCGTTGTCAAGCCGGCCAGGACCGTAACTCAGCTGCAGCACGCTGTTCCAGTAGCAGGCGCTGAACTCCAGCTGGTTCTCGAGGGTCTTCGGCCGCGCCGGGCTGATCCACTTCAGCGAGGGGATCTCATTCACCGCATCGATGATGATGTGGGTGAAGTCCTCCTCGGCCACCACCCGCAGGAAGTCAGTGTGGTAGAGGTAGCTCTCGGACAGCTTGTAGCGGGTCAAGTGCATGCTTTCGACCCAGCGCCGGATGCTGCCGGCGATCGAGAAAGCGACCACGGCTCCCACTATCAGTCCAAGCGCCATACCGGCGAAGGGCAGGAATGCCATCAGGTATTCATACGGCCCGCCAGAGGAGGAATTGAAATTGCCGGTGGCAAAGCTGCTCCCGAGGATGCCGAACATCATCATGAAGTTCGCCACGTAATAGACCACATACATCACGATCATCGCCACGATGATCTGGATGATCACGACAAGCTGGCCATGCAACCTCAGCACCTTGTCCCGCAGCGCCATCAGCCGCAGGCGGTAGTCGGGCTTGTCATACTTCGGGTCGTATCCCCTGCTGGAAGGCTGCCTTGCGGCCGGGTCCGGCTGGGAAACTTCCTCCGTGCCCTCTCCTGGCGTGCTGGGCTGGCCTGCATCACCCGGTAGCGGCTGCCCCCCGCTCAGTTCCTCGTCTTGCCTGTCATCCGGCCTGTCAGTCATGTAACAGACATTCTACTTTGCGCAGCACTGATCAGCGAGGCCAATGCCAGTCATGCCGACTACGGTACCCGGATTACAATATTGCCTGCGGATTTCCGATATGATTGACCATCAGCTCCACGGAGGAACCTGATGCCACTTTTCGAATACAGATGCAGCGATTGCGGGGCCGAGTTTGAGGCCCTGGTCTCGCGCGGCGACACTGAGCCGGTGGAGTGCGAAAAATGCCACGGCAATCACACCGAGCGCATCGCATCCACCTTCTCATGCTGCAGCAGCGACTCCACCTCGGCCTCCGCGCCGATGGGCTGTTGACGCAGGCCCGGCTAGGCCCGTGCGGCCTGACTGAAACCCGCCTGCCCGTCCCTGCGTCATAATGGGTGCTAATCACCGAAAGGAGCAGCGGGTATGGACTTTGCCCATGTTCTCGTAATGATCCTGATGGCCGTCTCACTGAGCGCGGCCGCCGGACTGCGTGCCTTCCTGCCGCTGTTCGCAATTTCCCTGCTTTCCAGCACAGGCTACATAACCCTCGCCAGCGGCTTCAGCTGGCTGACCAGCACCGAAGCCGTGGTCGTGTTCGGCCTGGCGGTCGTGCTGGAGGTCGCAGCCGACAAGATCCCCGGGCTTGACAACGCGCTTGACGCCACCGGACTGGTGGTCAAGCCGCTGGCCGCCGCCCTGCTCAGCTCCAGCCTGATCACGGGCATGGACCCGCTGCTGGCGATGGTGCTCGGCCTGATCATCGGCGGCACCGTGGCCGGTACCGTGCACTTCGGCAAGGCCCAGCTGCGCGCCGGTTCCACCGTGCTGACCGCCGGCTTCGGCAATCCCGTGATCTCCGTGGTCGAGGACGGCATCTCCGTGCTTGGCACCACGCTTGGCATCCTGCTGCCAGCCCTCGTCGGAGTGCTCGTGATCGGTGGGCTGTTCCTGCTCGGCCGGCGCATCATGCGCCGCAGCCGCAAGGGCATCACCGCCGAGGTGATCTCCGCTGACGGCGAGGTCGTCGGCGAGACCGACGCGCACTCACTGAGCTGATCCCCGCATGGGATACTAGCTGCGTTTGGCAAACCGCGGACAACAGCTGCTGGAGGAACTCAGCCTCGCATTCCCCGTTGAGCGGCGTCACATCTTCGACCGCCTGCGTGCAGCGGCCCAGCGCAGCTCGCTGCGTATCGCTCTCGTCGGCGGCCTGCCCCGTGAGATCCTGCGCTGCCAGTTCAGCCAGCGCGAGCGTGAGAACCTCTACGACGAACTGCGTGACATCGACATCGTGGTGGAGGGCGACGCGATCCGCTTCGCCCGTGAGCTCTACCGCAACCTGCCCGGTGAGCTTGTTGTCAACGAGGACTTCGGCACCGCCACGCTGACAACCGAGGGAGTGGAAATTGACCTGACCAGCAGCCGCCGCGAAAGCTACGCCGCCCCGGGCCAGCTGCCAGACGTGGACACCAGCGGCGTGCGCATCGAGGAGGACCTCGGCCGCCGTGACTTCACCGTCAACGCCGTGGCCCTCGAACTCAACCCGGATTACGGTGCAATGCTCGACCCGCTCGGCGGTGAGGCCGACCTGCGCAACCGCCAGCTGCGCATCCTGCATTCCGCCTCCTTCCACGACGACCCGACCCGCCTGTTCCGCGCCCTGCGCTACAGCATCCGCCTGAACGCCGAACTCGAGCCGGTCAGCATGGCCGCCTTCGGCCGCGCGATCGAGGAGGACATGCTCGCCACGCTCACGCCGGAGCGCGTGCGCTATGAGCTTTATTGCATCAGCCGCGAGGAGCGCTGGCATGAGATCTGGGCCGTGATGGACCTCGCGATGATCCTGCCCGGCCTGCATGAGGCACTCGGCGGGATCAGCTCCTGGTGGACCCTCGAACAGGGCAGCTCGCTGGACATCGTGCTGCGCAACCAGAAGGAGGTGCTTGAGGGAACGGACATCGAACCCTGGCTGGTGCGTGTGGCCTGGACCACCCTCTCCATGCGCGACACATATTTCGAGGCGGCGATGAACCGCATCGGGATCTTTCCGCGTCATATCCGTGCAATGGTGACCGCCCGCCACCTGCTGGTGAGCGTGCCCGAACGCCTGTCCAGCAGCATGCGTCCGAGTGAGGTGGTGGACCTGCTGGAGCATTTCCCGCGCGACAGCGTGGCGCTGGCCTTCCTCGTGCACATGCCGGTGGACGACCGCGGCGTGTCCACCCGCCGCGCGCTGCTGAACTACCTGCTGGAATACAGCCAGGTGCGGCCAATGCTCAGCGGGCATGAACTGATCAGGCTCGGGATCCCCGCCGGGCCGGCCGTCGGCGAATGCCACCGCCGCCTGCGTGCGATGCGCCTCGACGGGCACATCGATTCGGAGGAGGATGAAAGGAATGTTGTGCTCAGGATGGTAAACCTCGGGGAGCCGGGTGCCGATCAAGCATCCGGAGATGATGGCTGAACAATGAGTAACTTTGACCCACTGTACTTCCTTACGGCGATCCCGCTGATCCTGCTCTCGCTGGCCCTGCATGAGTACGGCCATGCGGCGATGGCCAATGCGCTCGGCGACCCGACGCCGCGCCTGCAGGGCCGCGTGACGCTGAACCCGATCAAGCACCTCGACCCGGCCGGCACCTTCATGATCATCATGACCTCGTTCATGGGCTTCGGCTTCGGCTGGGGCAAGCCGGTGCAGACCAACCCGACCTACTACAAGGACCTGCGCCGCGACACGATCCTCGTGGCCATCGCCGGCCCGGCGATGAACCTCTGCCAGCTGATGCTGGCCGTCGGCATCGCAAACGTGCTCTACATCACAGGCGCGCAGCTCGGTTCCTGGGGACACCTCGCCTTCCAGATCTTCATCGTGATCAACATCGCGCTTATGTTCTTCAACCTCGTGCCGCTGCCCCCGCTGGACGGCGGGCATGTGGCCACGATGCTGCTGCCCCATCCCTACGGCCGTCGCCTGCAGGAACTCGGCATGAACGGCGTGACCTTCCTCGTGCTGATGGGCCTGATGTTCACCGGCCTGCTCGGGCTGTACCTGCACTGGGTGGTCAACACGGTGTTCCGCCTGATCGCCGCCGGCTTCGGCGATGACTTCCTGATCTGGCTCCTGCGCGGCTGAGGCAGGTTATAATCCCCCTCGCGTGACAACCACACAGCTCAGCATTGACCAGTTCACGGGGCCGCTCGACCTGCTGCTGCACCTGATCCGTGTCAATGAGATGGACATCTTCGACCTCGACATCTCATCCATCACCGAGCAGTACCTCGCCGTGATCGAGAACGAGGGCGTCCGCGACCTCGAGGGGGCCTACCACTTCCTCGCGATGGCAGCGAGCCTCGTCGAGATGAAGAGCCGCCTGCTGTTGCCGCGCCCCGAGCCCGAGGAGGGCGAGGAAGGCGAAGCCGGCGAGGCTGCGATCGATCCGCTCACCGAGCTGTCCCAGAAGCTGGCCGCCTACCAGGGCATCCAGGAGGTCACCGGCGACCTGCTGGCGATGTACCTGCAGACCGGCCGCCACTGGCCGCGCCAGATCGTGGAGAAGATGGAGGAGGAGATCGTCTACACGATGGACTCGCTCTCCGTCTACGATCTGATGACGGCCTTCCGCGAAGTGCTGGACCGACCGCGCTTCCGCCAGGTGACGATCTTCCGCGACGACTTTGACAGCGAGGAGGCCCGCAGCCAGGTGCGCGAGCGCATCAGCCAGGGCCCGCAGAAACTCGTCGACCTGCTGACCATGCAGCACAATGTGTTCGCGCTGATCATCACCTTCATCGTGCTGCTGGAGCTGATCAAGGAAGGCGAGATCACCTTCGCCAGGAAGGATGACGCCATCATGCTGGAACAGGCCAAGCAGGAAGACCTGATCTGATCACCTCCTAACTCCTGACCCCACACTCCCCACTCCCTCTATAATTTCTTCCATGCGCAACATCGCAGTGCTGACCAGCGGAGGGGACTCGCCGGGCATGAATGCCGCCGTGCGCGCCGTGGTGCGCGTCGGCCGCAGCGCAGGGCTCAACGTGTTCGGCGTACGCCGCGGCTATGAGGGCCTGATCCACGCTGAGCTGGAGCAGATGCCGCTCGGCAGCGTCTCCAACTGGGTCAACAGCGGCGGCAGCAAGCTGGAATGCGCCCGCAGCCAGGAGATGTTCAAGCTCAGTGGGCAGAAGCGCGCCGTGCAGACGCTCCGGAACTGGGACATCGACGGCCTGGTGGTGATCGGTGGCGACGGATCCTTCCGCGGTGCTTCCAAGCTGGTCAAGCTCGGCGCCCGCGTGGTCGGCGCACCGGGCACGATTGACAACGACATCCCCGGGATTGACAACACGATCGGCTTCGACACCGCCGTCAACACCCTGACCTACTGCATCAACCAGCTGCGTGACACCGCAGAGAGCCACCAGCGCACCTTCGTGGTAGAGGCGATGGGCCGCCACAGCGGGCACATCGCACTGCATGCCGGCATCTCCGGCGGTGCGGACATCATCCTCGTGCCGGAAATCACATGGAACGAGAAGAGCGTCGTGCGCATGGTGCAGCGCCGTATTGACCAGGGCAAGAAGTTCCACCTGATCGTGATGGCGGAGGGCGCCGGCCGCGCGATCAAGAAGCCGGACTATGGCGCATTCGAGCTGGTGAACTACATCGACGAGAACACCCCGGCCAGCGTGACCGTGCGCGGCTGCATGCCCGGCCATATCCAGCGTGGCGGTGCCCCGACAGCCGCCGACCGGATCTACGCCACACGTTGTGGCAAGGCCGCCGTGGAAGCGCTGCTCAACGGCACCAACGGCGTGATGGTCGGTGAGCTGAATGGCCAGATGGTCGAGGTGCCGCTGAAGAACGCCGTGCGCGGCAGCCGGCGCATTGACCGCGAGCTGTACAACCTGGCAACCCAGGTCAGCTGACAACCGGCCGCCGTCCCCTGCGTTAAATCCCCGTCTCATCCCGGCAATTCCCGGTTAACCCGCTGTGCAGTGGCACTGACAACAGGTATAAACTGCCCGTAGTACAAGTGCCCAGGGGCACGCGGGATAAGTGGATGATAGAGCTTACGAAACTCAACGGCGAGAGCTTCATACTCAATGCCGGCCTTGTCGAATCCATCGAGGCCACGCCTGACACCATCGTACGCCTGACCAACGGCAAGCGCTTCATCGTGCGCGAGAAGGTCAGTGAGGTCGTCGAGCGGGCGATCGAGTTCGAGCGCCGCATCCACTACATCTCCATCCCGCAGCCGGGCGAAGTTGCCGCCGGTTCTGCCGATAACTGACAGTAGAAGCCGGTGTTTATGGAGGATTCGTGGCTGACATTCTGAGCCAGGAAGAGATCGATGCCTTGTTGGGAGCCCTGTCATCGGGCGAACTGAAGGCGGAGGATGCGCGCGAGGAGGCTTCGGAGAAGAACTCGAAGGTCAAGGCCTACGACTTCTTCCGCCCGAGCAAGTTCTCCAAGGAGCAGATCCGCACGATCTACATGATGCATGAGACCTACGGGCGCCTCTGGTCGAGCAAGCTCGCCGGCCAGCTGCGCAACTACGTCTCGATCAGCGTCAGCGCCGTGGACCAGGTGACCTACCAGGAGTTCATGCAGTCGATCCCCAACCCGACGATCACCTGCACTTTCAGCCTCTCACCGCTCGAGGGCCAGGCCCTGTTCGAGTTCTCGCCGACCATCGGCTTCCCGATCATCGACCGCCTGCTGGGCGGCCAGGGCCAGAGCAACGTGCAGTCCCGCGAGATCACCGAGATCGAGGCGCACGTGTTGTCAAACCTGATAGACGAGGGCATGATCTACCTCAAGGAGGCCTGGTCCTCCATGATCGACCTCAAGCCAGAGCTGATCGACCTCGAGAGCAACCCGCTGTTCGTGCAGATCGTGCCGCCCGCGGACATGATCCTCTTGATCACGCTGGAGTGCCGCATCGGTGAGATGAGCGGCATCATGAACATCGTCTACCCCTACGTGGTGCTCGAGCCGATCCTCTCGCTGCTCTCGGACCGCGTGCTCTACGCCGTCGGCACCCGTGGTGCCAGCAAGGAAAGCCGCAACAAGACCACCCAGCTGCTGCAGAACGTGGGGCTGAAGGTCTCGGTCGAGCTCGGCACTGTCAAGCTCAGCCTGCGCGACCTGCTGGCACTGGAGCCTGACGACCTGGTCGTGCTGGAGACGACCACTGAGCAGGACCTCGTTGTCAAGGTCGGCAACATCCATAAGTTCAACTGCATCCCGGGACTGGACGGCAAGCACTATGCGGCCCAGGTCACGGAGAGCGTCAGCGATGCCGACCTGCTGGCATCGAATCCCTTTGACGGAGGAATCTAGGTGGCAGACATCGGACTGACACAGGCTGAGATTGATGCCATGCTCAATGGCGGCGGGGACGAGGATATGGGCACAATGCCGGCTGCCGCGCCCGCGATGGACACCCGCGCGCTGGCGGAGCTGGAGCGTGAGCTGCTGGGAAGCATTGCCGACGTGATGAACGCGATGACCGGTTTTGACTACCAGGTCAGCAATGTCGAGTACAGCACCCTTTCCAGCGGAGAAATCCGCGACCTGCTCGGAGATGACATTATCTTCAAATCCGCCGTTTCGGTGGATAAGCAGCCGCTGACACATTACTATGTCTATGATGCGGCGTTCGCCCGCAGCATCGCGGCTGCGCTCACGGGCGGTGACGACGATCCCGCCGCCGAGCTCAACGAGATGCAGGAGAGCGCACTGATCGAGGTCGTGTCGCAGGCCAACGGCAGCTACATGACGATGATCAACGCCCAGCTCAAGCTGGCAACGGATGCGCAGGCGATCGAGCGCGGCAGCATCGATGCACTGTCCGGGGATGTAGTGGATGGACACCTCATCTCCACGATCACGCTGGAGAACAGCGAGGGTAACTCCGTCGTTGTGCGCCATGTGGTCAGTGGGGAACTGGCAGGCATGTTCATGAAGAAACTGAATGGAGAGGACGAGGCCCAGCAGCCGATGGCTGCGCAACCCGCCCCCCAGGCTCCGGCGGCACCGCCGGCTCAGGCGCCGCTGGCGCCACCACCTGCGTCGTCAATGCCCAACACCGGCACAACTGAATATTCACCGGCGCAGTTCAGCCAGATCTCAGAGCAGCGCACCACGGCTGACATCAGCAACCTGGACATCCTGCTGGATGTGCCGTTGCAGGTCACGGTCGAACTGGGCAAGACCCAGCTGCCGATCCGCACGATCCTCGAGTACAGCCAGGGCAGCCTGATCACGCTCGACAAGCTGGCAGGTGAACCGATTGATCTGTTAGTTAACGGTAAATATTTCGCAAAAGGCGAAGTTGTCGTGATAGACGAGAATTTCGGCGTTAGAATTACTTCAATACTATCGCCGGCGGACAGGTTGGCACAGCTCAGCTGAGTCTGGCAATGATATCGAGTAAGCCCGGAGGCAATAAAAAATGCCAAGTGTACTGATTGTTGATGACGCGGCCTTCATGAGGATGATGATCAAGGACATCCTCAGCAAGAATGGCCTTGAGGTTGCCGGTGAGGCCGAGAACGGCCAGGTTGCCGTCAACAAGTACAAGGAGCTCAAGCCCGACCTGGTCACGATGGACATCACGATGCCCGAGATGGACGGCATTGCGGCACTCAAGCAGATCCTGTCCGAGGATGGCAAGGCCAAGGTCGTGATGTGCTCGGCGATGGGCCAGCAGCAGATGGTGATCGAGGCGATCCAGGCCGGAGCGAAGGACTTCATCGTCAAGCCCTTCAAGCCCGAGCGCGTGATCGAGGCCATCACCAAGGTCATCAACAGCTAATTACTTCTGGCAGCAAGAGGCTGCATATATCCGGTTGAGGAACCGGGAAGGCGGAAAGCAATGGGGAGATTGCGTTTCAGCCCGCGGATGCGGGCAATCCTTGCGGCATGCGTTGCCGCACTGGCACTGGCAACCCTGCCGGGGGCACCTGCACGCGCGGAGGAAAAACCGCAGGCAAGGGAACCACAACCTGCCAATCTGCAGGATTCCATCCTTGCCGACATCCCTGAGGAACCTGTCAATCCGATGCAGGCGATCAGCGTGATGCTCGGCGGCGGCCAGCGGCCGGCGATGTCCGGCCTTCTCCCGCTGAGCCTGTTGTCAATGGATACTGATGCCGTGATCGGCACCTCACACTCGCAGTCAAGCGAGCTCGAGCTGCGCATGGAGCAGCTGCAGCTGGCCCAGCAGCGGGAACGGATCAACGCGCTCAGCACAGCCCTGGCACTCGATGACAACTTCTCAGCCGCTCGTTTCGGCAACTTCCCTGAGCCGCTGCCGCAGGTCACCGTCGCGCCAGCCATCTGCCAGGCTACCCCCGCAAAGGCCAGCTCCGGCAAGCCTGCTGCCACGAAACCGGCACAGCCTGGTAACACAAAGCAGCATCCGGTTGCCAATGGCAGTGCCGGTCCCCCTTCGTTCCGCGTTGCAGCAACAAGCGGCGACCCGCACGACCCTGAGTTCCGCCGCCAGACCATTGAGGAGCTGAACACCCTGCTGGCCAGCCTGCCGGACCCGGCTGAAGCCGGGCTGGAGGGATTGCCCGGCCAGGATGGCAATGTCGAAATGACTGACCCGGCAGAAGCGAGCAATGAGGTGGAACCCTACGGCGCGATTGGAATGAGTGACAGTGGCTCGGGCTTCCATGGCATGCTGGACCTCAGCCATGATGAGCTGGACCAGGCGGAAACTGATGGCTACAGGGAGCCGGGTTCTGCCGTCAGCAGCTTCGGCGTGAAGATGGCGATCTTCACCGTCGGGATCCTGCTGCTGGCCAGCTTCCTGAAGGGCAAGGGCAACCCGCTGGCGCGGCTCAGCCGCCGCAGCATGAAGGTACTGGAAACAGTCAACCTCGGGCCGGGCCGCCAGATCATGGTGGTCGAGACCAGTGGCGCGAAGCTGGTGCTTGGTGTGACAGGCGGAGGGATCAACCTGCTTGATCGCATCCCCGATCAGGCCAGCGGCGAGGCTTATCGTGACAACATGGAGGACATCATCAGCCGTGAATCTCGGGCTGACGAGGACTCCTGGAAACAGCGGCCCGCACTGGACCTGCTGGATACCGCCACCCTGCGTGGCAACTCCGGAAGCACCGGAGAAGGACGCAGCATCAGCGTGGCGCAGCTGCGCCAGGCGCGCGCGAGCGCAGTTCCACAGCCAGCCAGCCGAGTGCCGGACCGCCATGCCGAGCTGCTCAGCCGCGTGCGCACCCAGCTTGAAAGGGTCAGGGGGTAGGCGATGCTGGCAACACTGAAGCTAAAGCTTGCGATCCTGATCCGCCGCACAGGCACTCCCCTGCTCTGCCTGGCCTGCCTGCTGGCATTGGCGGCCCCTGCCTTCGCGCAGGAGCCGGAGAGCGCGCCAGCACCTGAGAACGGCCTGAGCGTAAGCGCCGGCGACCTGAATGTGACCGTCAACAGCGGTGATGGCGATGCGGCCAGCATCTTCAAGATCATCGCGCTGTTCACCCTGATGACGGTGGCCCCGACCCTGATCCTGATGGTGACACCGTTCACGCGTGTGATCATTGTGCTCAGCCTGCTGCGCAATGCGCTTGGCACCCAGCAGAGCCCGCCCAACCAGGTGCTGATCGGCCTTGCTGTCGTGATTTCCGCATTCATCATGATGCCGCGCCTGGCGGTGATGAATGACGAGGTGATCAAGCCCTACAACGCGGACGAGATTTCACTCGATGAAGCGCTGGCACTGGGCACCTCGCACCTGCAGGAATTCATGTACCCCAATACGCGCACTCCGCACAAGCGCCTGTTCGCCCGACTGGCACGTATCGACTCCGATGAAATCCGGCTGGACTCACCGGACAACGTGCATGCCCTGCCGCTGCATGTGCTGCTGCCGGCCTTCATCATCAGTGAGCTGACAACTGCATTCCAGCTCGGCTTCGTGATCTACCTGCCCTTCCTGGTGGTGGACATGGTGGTGGCCTCGATCCTGATGAGCATGGGCATGATGATGCTGCCACCGGTGCTGATCTCGCTGCCCTTCAAGCTCTTGATGTTCATCATGGCCAACGGCTGGGCTGCGATCATCGAGGGCCTCGTCTCCAGCTACTGGGTCAGCCCAGGCTGAAGGTGGCCGGATGTGAGTCCGGCAAGGGAAGCCAAGCTGTAAGCTTGGCAACGGAGGTCAGTCGCAAGTCTGGCAACAGGCCCTGCGCCATGCTCTGGCAGCTCGGCCTGCAAGCAATGAGCAATGAAGATTGAGCAATGAGCCTGTCAGGTGAATCGGAAGCCTGGCTCACTCCTCATTGCTCAGCACTCACTGCTATCGGGGTGCTGCATCCCGCGATGCAGGATGCTGCCGGGACATCATCACGTCATTCACAGTACTTGCTTCCCTTTCGCAACATGAAAAACCCGGACCACCATCGCTGGCAATCCGGGTTTGTTCCAATCGGGAGTGTTGCTCAATCAGTTTTACTTGGTGCCGTAGCGTTCCTCCATCGCCTTGCGGATCCGCTCACTGGCATCCGCCGCACCTTCCACGAACCAGCTGTGTTCGGGGCGGGCCAGCACTTCATCAATCGTCGCATCCACCGCATCGGCCGCCGCAGTGTTGCCATCATGGCGGGCCTGTTCAGCCAGCTCGCGGGCCTGCGGAACCAGCTCCATGTAGAAGCGTTCCGCCACCTCATACATGCCGTGCCAGTGGGTGTAGTCCGGCGCCATCATGCTTGCACCATGGCGGGCGC
Organism: Planctomycetales bacterium; assembly: GCA_022646745.1. Taxonomy (GTDB): domain Bacteria; phylum 4484-113; class 4484-113; order 4484-113; family JAFGCY01; genus JAHEFU01. The sequence continues at coordinate 4,093,853 of CP060262.1, forward strand.
GGCGGCCCTCATGGTGCCAGAGGTAGAACCATGTCCACTCGATTTCCTCATCGAACTGAGTCGGGGACACCAGTCCGTTGTCACTGAGGGACTTCATGATCGTCGTACCCGGCTTGGCAAACTTCTCGTTGTAGAGGATCACTAGGTTGTCATACTGGTCATAGAACTTGTTCACGTAGTCCGGGCTGTGGCAGTGGCTGCACACCAGCTTCATGCGGCTGCGCTTGGCATCCGCGGTATCCGCAATCTTCTCCTGGCGGGCCTGCGGGTCAGTCTCTGTGACGATCTTGTGGTCGGCATCAGTGTCCATGCGCACGGACACCGGCGGGCGGTTGGTCCAGGAGATGCGCTCGCCCGGGTCATGCGTGACCTCGCCGCCATTGCGGGAGTTGCCAGACATGTGGCAGGTGGCGCAGGTCGGGGCCGCGGAGTAGTCCACCCCAAGCACCCATTTCTCCGCATCCAGGTTCATCTCATCCTTCAGGTCGCGGAAGGCCACGCCATGCTTGCTTTCGTTGTAGATCTCCTCCTGCGGGTGGTCCGGGCCGAGGTGGCACTTGCCGCAGTTCTCCGGCTGCCGCGCGCGGCGCGGGCTGAAGTCATGGCGGCTGTGGCAGGCGGAGCAGGAACCGCGGGAACCGTCGAGGTTCAGGCGGCCGATGCCGGTGTTGGGCCAGGTCTGCGGGTCAAGCTCAGGCTTGCCCTTCGGGTCGCGCTTGACCATTGCCAGCACCGTCTGGTCCGTCGGCATGCCCTTCTCGTCAGGCTTCAGCTGCTCGAAGGTGATGATGCTGCCGTCGGTGCCGACCAGGCCGACCTTGCCGCCGTGGCACTGCTGGCAGCCCGAGTTGGCACTGGCCATGCCGCGCACGCTGGCAACGTCCATGCCGGGTGTTGGGCTGTGGGGGTTGAACTCCATCCGCGCACCTTCCACCGTCTCAGCGAGGAAGTTGTCAAGCGAGGCGAGGATGTTCCCGGCGGAGCTGTGGTGGCTCTTCTGGAACTGCTGGCTCTCCTTCGGATGGCACTTCGAGCAGTCCATCGGTGTGACGACCGTGGCAATCAGCTGGCCATAGTGGTCAAAGGCGTCCGCCTCACCCTGCTTGGCCTCATGGCACTCGTAGCAGGCCACACCCTTCTCGGCATGCGTGCTGCCCGTCCAGTGCGACACGATGCCGGGGGTCTCCTTGGTGTGGCATTCGACGCACTTGCTGGACGAAGCCGGAGAGGAGATGTGCTTCGGCGCCTGGCCGGTCTCGACCCGGCGCCGGCTGACCTCCATCGCCTGCACCAGCAGCAGCGACACCAGGAAGATGAATCCCAGCACCGCGATCACGATCTGTTTCATGTTCAAAGACATTGCCATCTCCTTGGCCCGCCTAGTGGGCGACGAGCGCTTCCCAGACAGTCAGCCCGACGATTGCCAGTACTGCGAGGATCCCGATGAATACGCTGGCTTCACTGCCAGGCCGGCGGCGGCGGATCGCGCCGTCAATCCATGGCCAGGCGAACATCAGGAACACGATTGCCCCGGTCGACATGATCGCCACGCGCTCCGGGAACAGCTTCAGCCAGCGGAACACCACGTAGAAGTACCACTCCGGCTTGATCACTTCCGGCGTTGTCAGCGGGTCGGCGCGGTGGCCCATCTCCGCCGGCAGCACCGTTGCCAGCACGGTCAGCAGGATCACCAGCGTGGTGCCGATGATGATTTCGGTGTAGAGGTGGTCCGGCAGGAAGTTGAAGGTCTTCCGCTCCTGCCGCTTTTCCTCCTCGCCCTCCAGCTCGGTCACACCCTGGATGCGGATCAGCACTATGTGCAGCGCGAACACCGCGAGGATCGCCATCGGCAGCGCCGCGCCGTGCAGGATGAAGAAGCGGCTGAGCGTATGGGAGTTGTAGCTGTCCCCGGCCAGCAGCATCTTCTTCATCACGCCGCCGACCAGCGGTACGTTGTCAGCGATGTTGGCACCGACGGTTGCCCCCCAGTAGCTGAGCTGCTCATACACCAGGCTGTAGCCTGTGAAGCCGCAGATCACCGTCAGGAACAGCAAGAGCATGCCCACCACCCAGCTCATCTCACGCGGCTTGCGGTAGGCCCCGGTGAAGTACACGCGCATCTGGTGCAGCACTACGGCGGCGATCATCAGGATCGCGCCCCACTTGTGCACACTGCGGATGTACCAGCCGTAGGCCACCTCGTCAGTGATGTAGGCCACGCTGTCCCAGGCATCCGCCGGGCTGGCCTGGTAGTAAAAGGCCAGCAGGATGCCGGTGAACAGCTGCACGAAGAACAGGTAGGCCGCGGTGCCGCCGAGGCAGAACCACCAGCGTTTCAGGTGGTTCGGCACGGGTTCGTTCGTCAATTCGCGGATCTGATCCCCGGTGACGGGGATGCGGTCGGTCCACCAGCGCTGCAGTGCATTCACCTCAGGCCTCCTGTGAGCCGCCGCCTGGCAGCTTCTCCATCGGCACGAGGATGTACAGCAGGCCGTCCTCAACCTTGAGCGGGAAGCGCGGCAGGCTCTGTCCGGCCTCCCCGGGAGGGCCACCGATGCCCTTGCCGCTCGGGTCGAATACGCCGTTGTGGCAGGGGCAGAAGTAGCGGTCGTTGTGTGCTTCCCAGTGCACCTGGCAGCCGAGGTGCGGGCAGGTGCTGGATAGCGCGATGAAGTCCGTCGCTTCCCCGCTCTCAGCCTGGCGTGTGATGGTCACCTTGTCACCGCGCGGGGCCCGGTAGGCCAGTGAATCGCCCTTCAGGAAGCTGGCCACTGCAGCCACGAACTGCCATTCCTGCTCAGCGGGGTTTGCCGGGTAGAGGAATTCGACGGCCATCGAAGCAAAGCGGCCATAGCCTGCCAGCAATGCCGCCAGCATGGCCAGGCCACTGGCCTGGCGAAGGAATCCCCGCCGTGATCCTTCCTCAGGAACACCTGACGGAACTGATTGCTCGTCCTCATGGGCTGCCATAATGTGGATAGTTTACGTCCATTATCTTTATTTGTAAAGAGATTCACGATATAAAATATCTGCGATTTCTAAAATCTGATTCACACAGTATCCCTTGTATTAACGGGGAGTAATGCTGATTGTTCCAATTGAATTGTTCTGATAGGTCTTATCGCAGTTACTGGCTATCCCAAAAACCGACTTTCATCTGGTGGAAGTTCTGTGGATTCCTGTGGATAGGTTTCCACGCGTGAAATCTGTTGTGATAGAATGTGCTATCTCAGGGTTGAGATAAGGGTTGAGATATGAGCTATCAAAGGGGTATTGCGCTCGCAGTCCTGCTGGCGCTGTCCGTCCTGTTATGCAGCGCGGGCGAGAAGCCGCCGGCTGAGTTCATCAGCAGCGGCACTTTCAACGGTGGCACATCCAGGGGCGGCATGCTGCTCGAGGGCGTGCGCTTCGGACGCCAGGGCAACGCCACAAGAATGGTGCTGGATCTGGCGAAGTCCGACGGCTCCGCTGCCGATAAACATCCCGTATACAGCGTGGAGTACCGGGAATTCCCCTACCGGCTGGTCATCCGGCTGGAAGGTGTGAGTTTCAGCGACAAGACTAAGGTACAGAGCTCACCGGCCCTGCCCTTCAGTGTGGTCACCCCGCCGGATGGATCCATCAAGGAGCTGCAGGTCTTCCTGAGCGGCCCGTCCGAGTTCAAGGTGATCGAGATCGATGACCCCGCCAAGCTGTCCATTGATGTACGTCCGCTCAAGTCGGACATACCCAATATCTACTCGGTGCAGCTCACCGGACCGGCCAACGCCGCCGAGGCCTATGCCCTGATCGAACAGGGCAGCTTCCCCGACGGCTTCCTGCCGGATGCCGTGGTGATGGGCAACGTGGTGGTGGTGGAGCAGACCTTCACCTCCGCCAGCGAGGCCGCCCGGATGGACCGGATGCTGCAGGAAATGGGGTATACATGTATCATCAATGAACGCAGGGGCAACGAACTCCCGCAAGTCTGATACCGGGAGGCGGACATGGAGCCGCAGGCAGGAAACTTGAATCAGTTCCTCATACTGGGGCTGCATATCATTGCGGTCATCGGCCTGCTGTTTTTCCTGCGCAGGCTGCATAATGGACTGCGCCGCCAGAGCTACAGGAGCATGACCAGGCTGGCGGACAATGCTGAAATGGCGCGCCGCAACATCCAGCGCATTGAAGATGAGCAGTGGCATGAGCGTCTGAACAGCAACCTGAGGATATCGCGCCGCCAGCTGGGCCTGAGCCGGGAACAGCTGGCACAGCTGGCACGGATCGATGAGTTCCAGCAGTCCCGGCTCATGCGTTGATGAGCAGAACAGCAGACAGAGCAGGTAGCAGCACAGGCCGCAGTGCCCCGGCTGCACGCAGCACAACCCGGGGTGGAGGACAGCCGCCGGAGCAAGCCACAAGCAGCCTCTGGATGGAAGCCCTGCGCATCCTTGGCAGCATCCTCGGCATCCTCGTCGGCCTGGTGCTCACCGGCTTCTGCCTCGGCGTCTGGTACGCATCCAAGGAAGGCGCGGAGATCATGCGTGAGATCGCGCAGCGCGACGTGAGCGGCCCGCGTGAACAGGTGGACCGCTATGGTGAATTCTTCACCGGGCTGGACACATCACAGTTCATCGTGCGCCGGGACGAGCCGCGCAACCTGCAGAACGTGATCACCTATCTCTGGACCGTTGAGCACCGCCAGAGCGGCGAAGTCACCCAGTTCCGCTGGGAGTGGGACATGTCCACGCTGGACGTCGTGCCACGCTCCAATGGCGCCCTGCTGCTTGACCTGCGCCTGAAGAACCTCGCCGACAGTGAAACCGGGGAGTTCAATTTCTACGACCCGGATGACACATTCGCGCTAGCGATCGTCAACCAGGACATCTCACTGATAGGCATGGAGGACATCAGCGACAGCTGGGGCGGCAGTGAATACACCGACGGCGTCGCCCCTCCGCTGATCTCACCGGACGATGCCAAGGGCCGCGCCTCAGATTACGCCGCCGAGCAGGAGGAAAAGCTTGCAGAGGAGCAGGCTGCAGGCGGGGATGAATCCACTCCGGAGCGCGAGGCCGGGGACAGCAGTGAGGTCAAACCGGACATCAACCTGCCACCCTCCAACCATCCTGCGAACCCGCCCGTGCGTGAGGATATGTAGCGCTTTATCGCTACTTAACCGGCTAATCCGCAGCCTTGCCGCCAGCCCCGACAGACTGTCCTATAATTCAGCGTAACTTCCGCGCGCCGGAAGCCCGAAATTGGAGGAAACATCAATGTCTCACGCAGTCAGTGAATTCATGGAGCAGGTCAAGGCAAAGAACCCGGCCGAGCCGACCTTCCACCAGGCAGTGCAGGAGGTCGCCGAGTCGGTCCTGCCGATCTACGACCAGCACCCTGAATTCGTTGAGGCCCGCATCCTCGAGCGCATCGTCGAGCCTGAGCGTGTGCTCATGTTCCGCGTGCCCTGGGTTGACGACAGCGGCAAGGTGCAGGTCAACCGCGGCTTCCGCATCGAGATGAACAGCGCGATCGGCCCCTACAAGGGCGGCCTGCGCTTCCACCCGAGTGTCAACCTCGGCATCCTGAAGTTCCTCGCCTTCGAGCAGGTGTTCAAGAACAGCCTGACTACGCTGCCGATGGGCGGCGGCAAGGGCGGCTCCGACTTTGACCCGAAGGGCAAGAGTGACAACGAGGTGATGGCGTTCTGCCAGGCCTTCATGTCCGAGCTGTTCCGCCACATCGGCCCGCGCACCGACGTGCCCGCCGGTGACATCGGCGTCGGCGGCCGTGAGATCGGCTACCTGTTCGGCATGTACAAGAAGCTGCGCAACGAGTTCTCCGGCGTGCTGACCGGCAAGAGCCCCGACTGGGGCGGCAGCCTGATCCGCCCGGAGGCCACCGGCTACGGCAACGTGTACTTCGCGCAGGAGATGCTGGCAACGAAGGGCCATGAGGTCAAGGGCCGCAACGCCCTGATCAGCGGCAGTGGCAACGTGGCCCAGTACTGCGCCGAGAAGGTGATCCAGCTCGGCGGCAAGGTGATCACGATGTCCGACTCCGACGGCTTCATCGTCGACCGCGACGGCATCGACGCCGAGAAGCTGGCCTGGATCATGGACCTCAAGAACAACCGCCGCGGCCGCATCAGCGAGTACACCGAGAAGTTCGGCGGCGAGTACGGCGACCGCAGCAACGGCAAGAGTGAATGGTATGTGGACGGCTGCACGCTGGCCTTCCCCTGCGCCACCCAGAACGAGGTCGATGTCAACGAGGCCAAGGCGATCGTCGACAACGGCATCATCTGCGTGAGCGAGGGTGCCAACATGCCCTGCACTCCCGAAGCCTTCGCACACATCCAGGCGAACGGCCTGCTCTACGCACCGGGCAAGGCGTCCAATGCCGGCGGCGTGGCCACCAGCGGCCTGGAGATGGCGCAGAATGCCGCCTTCAGCTACTGGACCCGCGAGGAGGTCGACGGCAAGCTGCACAACATCATGAAGAACATCCACCAGCAGTGCACCAGCACCTGCGAGAAGTACGGCAAGCCGGGCGACTACGTGTTCGGTGCCAACGTGGCTGGCTTCATCAAGGTTGCCAATTCGATGCTGGCCCAGGGCGTCGTCTAGGAGCGACGTTGCGAAGGCGAAGCCAAAGCTGCGTCAGCTCTTCCGGAATCAACAGAGCCCGCGCAGCTTCGCAACGCGGCTCCGGTAAAAGGAGCGACCTTGCGAAGGCGAAGGAGGCCAGGCTGCCAGCCTGGCAAGTGCCAAGTCAACGACTTGGCCTCCATCAATGAACCACAAATGGGACCCCGCGGGGTCCCATTTTTTTATCCCTCGATCCAGCTCACCAGCTTGTCAATGAAGGCGTTGAAGAACTCCGTCGTGAATGACATGCCATTCACCTGGCACAGCCCGCGGATGTCCTCAGGCAGGTCCTCAGGCTTCGGCCAGCTGAAGCCGTCCATCATCACCGGGATGATATGCACGCCGTGGTGCAGCGCGGTGGCCAGTTCCTGCCTGACAACGTCATCCGGGTCGGAACTGCAGCGCTCGAGGAAATCAGGGGTCAGCAGCACCAGCATGTGCCGGCTGTAGCGGATCGCCTCCTTCAGGTCCTCGGCGAAATGGCCCTTGTGCAGGCCGTCCTGGTCACGGAATACCGTCTTGCCGCGGATCTCCATATGGGCCTGCAGCAGCATCGCGTTGGCAAGCGCCGGTTCCCGCCGGTAGCAGATGAACACGTCATATTTCTTCTCGTTGTCAGGAATCACGCTGACTGCCTCGGGCTGGCTGGCGATCTGATCAGCCACCAGCCTGTCCGGACTGGGTGACATCCAGTCCCTGAGGGTCTCCATTATGAACGGGGGCTGCTGAATGCCCTGCTTCGTGCAGGTCTCAATGGCCCGGTAGACTTCCTTCAGTGCCTCATCCAGCCTGCCCGCCCCCTGCAGGCAGATCGCCCGGCCGAAGTACAGCATCCATTCCTCTTCATCACCGCCTTCCCTGATGGTTTCCTCGGCCAGTTCGTAATAGTGCAGGGATTCCTCGATCCTGCCCAGCCTGCCCAGTGCATCTGCCATACCGATCATAGCCGAGGAAGCCAGTTGACCACTCTGTTCACGGTGCAGGCGCATAGCCTCCTGGAAAAGCTCAAGGGACTGCTGGGGCCTGCCCATCTTCAGGAGAATCGCGCCCCGGTTTCCGACTAGTGCGGCTGGAAGCGGCCGCTGCATCTCATCAAATATCTCTTCTACCCGGTCCAGCACTGCCAATGCATCCTCGTACCGCCCGATCTGCACAAGCAGGTAGGCCCGCAGGTTCATCAGCGCCATCAGCGGCTGCTCATCCTGCTCAATTGCCAGCTTCTCAGCGCGGTCGAGCCAGTGCAGGGCCTTGTCAACCTGTAACCTGTCGGAATAGAGCTGTGCCCTGAAGCCAGATACCCCCTGTGAAAGGGGCTTTCCCTGCGCCATGCACAGCTCATCTGCCCTGTCCAGGCTGGCCAGGGCGTCGTCATACGAGATCAGGTGCCTCTGGATGGTTGCCAGCATCAACTCCAGCTTGGGATCCACAGGCATGCCCTGGTCCAGGAAGGCCCGGCGCGCCAGTTCAACTTGCTGCTGGCCCTCGGCGTAATGGTGCAAGCTGATCAGGCAGCCGCCAATTCGCATCAGGATCCGCGGATCCTCCGGTTTTCCCTGCTGCTTGAGGATCTCAATGGCCTGCTGGGCGGCGCTCAGCGCTTCTTCGTAGCGCATCAACATGAACAGCAGGTCAGACTTGCGGTCCAGCAGTTCCGGATCAGCTGGCTGCCCAGCCGCCTCCAGTCTCTGTTCCTCGCTGAGAAGCTGCTCCAGTTGCTGGACAGGAGTGAGTGAGTTCTCCACCCAGCAATTATTGCATTGGCATTGCAGCACGGCAGGTCGTATGCTGAATGGATGGGATGGATCAGGGACAGCATCCGGGATTACGTCGAGCTATACCGGCCATTGCGCCGCAGCTTCATCGGCTGGCGCAGCCCGCTTGTGTTGTGGCCTGGCATTTTCGTTTTCGCGCTGGCAATCACGAGTGCAATCCTGCAGCAGCAGGTTGATCCAAACCAACTCAGTTGGAACCAGGGCTTCCTGCAATTCCTGATTATTGAACTGACCCCGCCGCTGATCATGCTTTGCATGATCACTGCCTGGTTCAATATCGCCCTTGCAAACAGCCACAATGCCCAGACCCTGCTGGAACCCGCGCTGATGGGTGGCAACAGGGTAAGTGGATGGTTCCGTTTCCTGCTGGGCCTGCACAGTGGTCTGGTTCCGCTGCTTGTTGCCGTATGTGGACTGGCAATCGTGCACCTGTCTGAAAAGCCTCCATACTGGGGTTTTCGCATTGTCGATGTCGTCGACAACTTCGGATACCTCCTTTGCTGCGTTGCCTGGACCGCGATCTGCCTCGCCGTTTACTGTGTGACAGCCAGCCGGCGATTCACATTCTTCCTGTTCGCTCTGTTTGCCATAGAGCTTGTCTTCCGTGTATTCCTTGCCAGCAGCAATTTCCCGCGCTACTGGGACTCGTTTGGCCTGTCCGGCCAGCGGCTGGATGGCTATTACTACGTCCTGCTGGTTCTGGCCCTGCTCCTGCCCCTGTCAGTGATGCTCGGCCACTTGTTCAAACGGGACACCATGCTGATGCTCAGCACCGCCTTCCTGTCCCTGGTTCGTTTGGTGCATATCGCACTGCTCAGCATCGGGTTTGCCGACCCAGCCGTGTACGGCGGTGGGATCTATACGGCGCTGTATGAGTTTGCCAACGATGACACAACCGGCGACCTGATCGAAGGCGTCTGGATCCTGAACGGCAGCATCTCTGACTCACTCTTCAGCCTGGAATTTACTGACAATTACATGATGCGTTCACTGATTGGCGATCCATATCTCGTATTCATGCACCAGCTTCGCCTGTTTTCCGGCAGCCCGCTTGCCATGGCGGCCCTGGCCCTGCTCGGAAACCTGGCCTGGCTGTTCCTCGTCTGCGTCGTCTGCCTGTATTGTGTACGCAGGCATGAAAGGGAGATGGTGAGCTGAGATGGCTGCTTCAACCTCGATCATTTCCGAGTACCAGGAGTTCTACTCCCCGATCCAGCGCAACTTCGCCGGCTGGCGGCGCGGCGCGCTGCCCGTCATCATCGCCCTGCTCTGCCTGCTGGCACTGTGTGCGCTGCTGTTCATGGCCGGCTGGTGGCTGCCCGGGCCCACCCAGAACCTTGCGGAGCTGTTCCGTGACATCGGCGAATTCTGCCGTGCACTGCTCCTGCCCGCCGCCTTGACCGGCTGGGTGGTGCTGGCGCTTGCCAACCTGCGCATCGCTGACAGCCTGCTGGATGAGGCCCTGCTCGGCCGGCGCGGCAGCAGCGCATCCTTCCGCTTCATCCTGACCTTGCACTCCGGTCTCTGGCCCGTGCTCGTCGGCGCAACGCTGCTGGCAACGGTGCTCGCCGCCCAGTCGTTCCAGGCCGCGAATGCCACCGAGCCCAGCTGGCTCGGGCCGTCCTACAACTGGGACTCGATGATGGAGCATGTGCGCGGCGAACTGCTGGTCAGGCTTGGCAACTTGCCGGGGGAGCTGGCGATGTACTGCGGCTTCACTGCGATCGCACTCGCGCTGGCCTGCATGGCGCGGCGCAGCTCGACGGTCTGGTTGGTGTTCTGCCTGCTCAACCTGCAGCTGCTGCTGGACATCCTCGCGGCCTTCCTCAATGTCAACGTCTATGCGCTGTATTGGCAGGACACGATGTACAGCACCCGCCCGCTGCTGTTCCTGCTGATGCTGGCCGGGGCTGCATTGGTCTACGGCCTGCCGCTGATCGCCCTGAAGGCTTCCGACCGGCCTCTGCTGTACGCATTCGCCTGGCTGTCCATCATGCGCACCGCTGACCTGTTCCTCGCGCTCAGTCGCAACGGCTTCGTGGCTTCCGTGCAGTATGACGACTCACGCATGCCGCTTTTGAACTTCAGCTGGCATGCCAACCTCGCGATGAAGTACCCGCTTTTCAGCTGCCTGCCGGAGAACTTCAACCGGATCTACGGCTTCGGGCGCGGGATCTTCGAGGACCGCTACATGCTGATGTTCATGGACCAGGTGCGCGAGGGCCTGCCCTGCGGCAGCTGGGGGATCGCAGTGGCCTGGCTTGGCAACCTGGCCTGGCTGGCAGCAGTGCTCGCGGTCTGCCTGTACAGCGTGCGCCGCTTCGAGAAGGAACAGATCACCTGATGGCGACGCTGGCTGACAAGCTGCACGGACCAAGGCAATCTGCCATCCCGCTGGACAGTGTGATGAAGCGCTGGTGGCGTAGGCGCGGACTGCTGTGGCTATTGGCGATGCTCTTGCCGGCGATGGTCTATGCCATTGCGATTACCGACCAGGTATTCAGTGCTGCGCCATCGCGGATCTCCCAGTGGATCATTTTCTGGGCTTATAACCGGCTGGTCACCACGGGTATTGTGGTGCTTTTGCTGGCATTCCTGGCGGCGATCTGGCATGAGTTCGGCATCATGCGCCGGATGGCGCGGGAAGCGGCAGCCCCGGATCCCGGCTTGGGCAGCAGGGAGTTCTTCGTGCGCAGCATGAGGCACCTGCCCTGGCTAGCAGCGGGCTTTGTACTCACCCGCCTGGTTATCATGCTGCCATTCCTGTTTGAGTCTAACTATCATGCGTGGTTTTCCGGCATAGGCAAATTCAGTTACATCCCGGACCTGGTTGAGCACAGTGTCCGAGACCTGTACCTTGCCTTGTTCCTCAGCGTGGCAGCAGCAGCCCTGTACTGTTACCGTGGCATGGCCAGGCACCTGCTTGTGCTGGCATATCCGGCTTGCAAGATGCTCGTGTGGCCATTCAAGATTTCGCCAAACACCTGGTACTGCGGCAGTGAAGGTATTCCAGTTTCTGAATTGATCATGGCCTGGCTGACAGCCGCCATCACTCTCGCCGGCATCTATCACCTGCTAGTCTCATACTCAGCAACTGTCAGCAGCCCGGCACCGACACGGATCAGGAATCGCTACAGAGCCATTCCGGTAATGGCAACCCTGTTCATCCTGTCCTTCCAGGCCGTGAATGAACTGCTGCCCGACACAGTTAATACGCAGGACATTGGCTTCTGGATGAGCGAATCACTATTTTCTTGCCCAACATATCTGTTAATCGCAACTGGCAACCACGGTGATGTGATGGAAGCGGCATTGACCCTCAGTTTCGGCTGGGGTCCTGTCGTTCATGCGGGCTGGTACTGTGTCCCGTTGGCAATCCTGATCAATTTGTCAGTAGTGGCCATGCTGTGGTTCGCAGCATTTCTGGCCCTGCCGGCACCTGAAGGAGACCAGGCACGGGCATGAGCACGATCAAATCACAGCTCGCCGACTACCGCGAACTGGACGCCCCGCTTAAGCGCAGCATGCGCCGCTGGTGGAAGGGTACGGGACGGCTGTGGCTGGTCGCTATCGGCGCGTGTGGTTTCCTGTCAATCGCCAGCATTTTCCTCGTCCGTCAGTTGATCACCGGCAATTCCAGCCTGACAATGTTCTTCCTGTCAGTCGGGGCCTTTGCCAGTTATTGCCTGCCCGCATTGACCCTTGTCGCCTGCTTCCATACCATGGCCAGCCGCTGCCGCCAGCTGCGCCAGCTCAGCGATGAAGCAGCCCTGCCTGAGAGTGCAGCAATCTGGCAGAGCTGGCTCGTCGGCTCGCTCGCTTCCTGCTGGCCACTGCTGGCAGCCCAGACTTTGACAATCCTGCTGCGTGACAGCTTCCTCCAGATGTTCATCAATACCCAGCTGTCCCGCAAGGCGGACCTGCTGCGCATAATCACCGGCGGCCTGGACGAGGGATTGCTGCTGGTCTTCATGGCCCTGCTGGCAGGCACATGGCTGCACACCGGACGGCGCTCACGGCTGGATTACCTGTTCCTGGCCTGCCTCTGTGCCGCCTCAATCGCATCCGCGATCGGAGTGCTGTTCTGGCGGATAGGACAACTCGGTGGCGGCGGTTACTTTGAGGACCTCGACCCCGTGAACCTGGCAACCGGCAGCATCCTGGCAATCGCAGTGCCAGCCTGGGTGCTGCTTTCAAGGAAGTCCGGCCCCCGTCCGCAGTTCACAATGTCGGTGTTTGCAACGATCCGGCTACTGGAACTGTTTGCGATGTTCACCGCTGGTTCGGCCAGCATCATCTGGGCCAGGCTGCTGATGCTGGAGGAGATCCTGACTGGCTGGCAGGCGGTGTTCACGCGGATGCCGTTCGGCTACGGTGAACACACATTCCACTACTTCGACCATTCCGAGGGCGGCACAGCGCTCTTCCTGTTCTGGCAATCAGGACTGGCTGTCAGGACCGGTCCGATCGGCTACATGCTGGCCCTGCTGCTCAACCTCGCCTGGCTGGCGATCGTGTTCCTGTTCTGCCGCTGGGCGGTGGGCCGGAGTGCGGTGCGGGAGGAGTGAAGGTGTGTAGTTCTGAATCAACCAGAAAAGTGCTGAGTTCAATTAACAGAGCCACTCACGCTCATATGGCTTTGTGGTGGCAAAGATACGGAATTTACTGGATTACTGCAATTTTGGTCATCTGGTTTATCGATACCGCCTCCTACCAGCTTGCAGGACGCGGTCATGTATATCCTGACTTGTCTTCGCTAACCTACGATATTTGGCCATTTACGAGGCTTCTGAAGGGGGTTATTCCTGTTGTTGCCTTCGTCGCTGCTTCCTCTCACAAGTTGAAACTGCTTGAGGATCACATCCTAAACGATGGGATTCCCACCAGCTTTGATGTCAGAAGGCACTCGTTCAGTATTGTCGTGTATGCCGGCATTCCAATACTGTTGGTTGTCCTTGCGGCAGGATCCATCTCTTGGGCTTACGTCAAAGGCAGATTGACTGGCATGTCGTTTCCTGACTGGTACTACGCGATCTGCTTATCAATAGAGCAGGTTTCTGCCTCTGCCCTCATTTCGCTGATTGCAGTTGCCATTATGTGCATGACCCGTTCTAAGTCTAGTCTGGCAGCAATTCTCTTTATCATGATGTTGCACCACCTGAATGAACCATTCGTGAGACTGTCAGATTCCAGAGGAACTTACCTCTACAGAATGGAGGACGCTGCCGGACTGTCTCCGTTCCTTTTTACAGTGGGCAGTGTTAGTGCAATCGTCCTGCTGGCAGTTTTCCTGTTGACGATATCATCCCCAAACTTTAGGCTGAGTACTACGCCACTGGTTGCCATATGCATCATCCGCGGTCTCGAAACCTATTTTGGTTACAGATCGCTTTCGAACCTTGATATGGTTGTTCCCGACATTGCATTCATGGCAATACTGCGCGGATTCCAGCTGGTGTTCGTAACCGGACCGATGAATGTCGATGTAACTCTCTTTCCTGTTCCGGATGAGATTCTCGCCCACCCACCATGGAATCCCTACACGTTTGAGGGAACAGAATGGAATTATCTTTATGCAGTTATTGGCAATCTGGCCTGGGTTGCCTGTGTGTTCCTCTTCTGCCGCTGGGCGGTGGGCCGCAGTGCGGGACGGGAGGCATAGCTGGATGAGAGGCATATGGCAGACGCAACTTGTTGAGTACCGCGAGTTTGCTGCACCGCTGAATCACCATTTCCGCCGCTGGTGGACCGGTCCGGGCCGTGCCTGGCTGTATGCCCTGATCGGCGTGCAGGCGGCGGCAATTGTCAGTCTCTGGCAGGCCTGGGCATTCAATACCGCCAGCCGGTCCGCCACATTGTTCTTCGCATCCTTCATTGCCAGCTCACTGGCACAGCTGTTCACGGTCGTGCTGGCTTATCTGTCCGGCCTGGCATTCCAGTCCAGCATGAAGGAAATGGCACGGGATGCCGTGCTGCCAGCCGGTTCCGCCGTTGCCAGGCTGATGTTCTTCGGAGCACTGGTCTGCGCTTCCCCTCCGTTTTACTGCCACCTGCTTTACCTGACCATTCTGCAGATGATCCGCGCCAGTTACACTTCAAGCTTCCTCGGGAACTCCATCTCGCCGGGCGAGATCCTGCAGTCCCTGTTGTACGAAATCCTGCCCATGCTTGTGATCATCTGCTGCAGCCTGGCTGCCAATGTTCATGCAAGGGGCCGCAGGCGCTCACTGGCAATCATGGCTGTATATGTCGCGATCACCACCGCCAGCTGGCTGGTGCTCGTGTTCAGGCTGCCAATGCCGTTTGCCAACATGGATTCCTATTCCAGCTTTGCGCTGTTTCCCTTCATCGGGGTCTGCTTCGCCCTTGCCCTGATTGCCACGCTTGTGCAGGAGTCCGCGGACCGGTCTCCCGCATCCAGGGCAGCCACTCCGGCCCTGCTGCTGCTCTGTTTGCTTACCCTGTTCCTGATGGTCGTGCGGCAGGAATCCGTTGTCAGCAGGCCGGCCGGGCTCATCATCAGTGAAATCAGCTATGGATTCTTTGCGAGCATTACTTCAGCGCCCTTCCACTTCAGGCCAGCAGCGGACGCCACATTCTCATTCTCCGACAGCATAAGCGGCCTTGCACTTGGCTGGATACCCAATACATATTTTCCCGTGACGGCATTCGGTGATGCCCTGGCCAGCATGCTCAACCTCGCCTGGCTGGCGATCGTGTTCCTGTTCTGCCGCTGGGCTGTGGGCCGGATCAGCTGGCGGGAGGAGGAATGAGCGGAGGCCAAGCTGTAAGCTTGGCAAGTGCCAGGCAAACTGCCTGGCCTCCGGTGTGTAGCTCTAAGAGCTACAGGGCCATGTTGCTCCAAGAGCAACACTCCGACTCACTGGCCGCCGGACATCCCGGGTGGGGGGATCGCACCGCAGGTGTGATCGCCACCGGGCGGGGATGGCGATCCGGCCGGCGGCTGGGGAGGAGATCAGATCACGGTTGCAGGTGGCAGCAGTCCAATGGCGTGGGTGTCGTCGCAGATTGTTCCACTATTCGCATTATTCAGACTATTCTGATTACTCCCGCAAGCGGATGGCTGTCGCCATCCTGGCAAGGCACGGTGGCCTTACCCTACTACCGCTTAAGAAGGTAGCTCCCGTCCCCCATCCCACTTAGCATTCCATTGTGCGCAAGCAAGTTGCGCACCTCCAGCATTCCTGTTCACTGATCACTGTTCACTGTTAAACTGATAAACGGGCTGGGAGGCCCGCAAAGTCATGGAAGAACTGCGTAACAACATGATCAACCTGATGCAGAACCCGACGCATATGGGCGAGATGGACGAGCCCACCGGGATCGGGCATGTGCAAAGCGAATGTGGCGACTGGGTGCGCATGCAGGTGCGGCTCGCCAGTGACAACACCATCGAGCAGACGAAGTTCATTGCCTACGGCTGCGGCAGCGCGATCGCTTCCGCCGAAGCCATCGCCCGCATGAGCGAGGGCCGCAGCATCGACGATGCTGAACAGATGACCCAGGAAGAGGTGATCATCGCGCTTGGCGGCCTGCCGGAGCACAAGTCCCACTGCAACGCGATGAGCCACATGTCCTTCATGGAGGCGCTCAAGTCCTGCCGGGAGCATGCCGGCTGATGGAGTACTGGGAGGACTACGAGGTCATCGAGATCGAGACGCCGGAGCTGTTGAAGCTGCACCTCCCGCTGGCCGGTTTCGGCCCGCGTGCCCTCGCTTTCATCGTGGACAGCCTGATCATCGCCGTGGTCCAGCTCGTGCTGGGCGGCCTGCTTTTGATGGTCGGGATCGGCACGCTGGGCAGCGCGGGAGCCTCCGGCAACACCGGACTGGTGATCGCCTTCGTGCTGATCGCGATCCTGCTGCTCATACTGCTCTACCCGGCCTACCACATCATATTTGAGTCGATCTGGAACGGCCAGACCCCTGGCAAGCGCATGACCGGCATCCGCGTCGTGCGCCGCGGTGGCCTGCCGCTGACCCCTCAGTCGATCTGGATGCGCAACCTGATGCGCCTGGTTGACATGCTGCCCAGCAACCAGTTCACCGGGCTCGTGAGCTTCTTCGTGTCGGCCAGCCAGCAGCGCGTCGGGGACCTGGTGGCGGACACCGTCGTGGTGCGCGAGTTCCAGCAGCAGCAGCCCGTCAGCTGGGTGCGCAGCTATGGCGGCAACCCGGCGCTGGACACGCCGGAGATCGGCACGGTCACCCCTCGCATCGCACTCGCGATCAACAGCTACCTGATGCGCGCGGTGAACTTCGAGCCGGAGCTGCGGCATAACCTGAGCGGCCGGCTGGTGCGTGCGCTGGGCTACAACGCGGATACGCTCAGCCTCGGGCAGCGCGACTCCTACCTCGCATCGGTGCTGGCCCAGTACCACAGCCGCGGCTGATCGCCTGAAAACGGAACATTTGGGCCGTTTCCCCGTCTATAGACTGTGCGCCGCGCGCAGGCCTGCGTGCATGCGCCACTGCTATGATTGACGGGTTGGACACTATCACCGGGCCTTGGCCCGGACAGGGTTGGATGCTTCTATGAATGGACAGATTTCCCGCATGCGCAACACGGCCGTGATGCTGGGTATGTGCGCCCTCTGGGCCTGGCCGGCGATCGGCCACAGCGCCACGGAGGAGAACAGCAAGCGCCTGGAGAACCACTTCTCCTCGCTGGGCACGGTGGAATACTTCCTGCCCACACCGCTCGGCGGCCCGGAGATGGGTGCGGCGGTGATCCGTGACGGCGGCGGCTTCGAGATGCGGGTGGTGGAGCTGCGCAATGGCCAGCCCGTCAGCCGCCTGACGGAGCGCATGCCGGAGTACACGGGCAAGCGCCCCTTCACCTTCCTGCTCACCGGGAAGCAGTTTCTCTCCTACCCGACCCGCAGCTGGACGGACGACAAGGGCCGCGCGCATGAGATCGGCGACCTGAAGATCTACGACATGACCGGCGAAAGCCCGCAGGTGCTGTTTGAGCTGGACAACGTGACCGACCTGGCCTTCCAGGCCAAGGGCGCGCTGACCGCGAGCAACCTCGTGTGGCAGCCGGCGGACCACTACCTGAACGTGGACGGGCTGTTCCCGGTGAAGTACAAGTACTTCATCATCCGCCAGGATGAGACCGGCCAGTACGACATCATGCACCACCTCGAGCTGCTGCCGGACAACGGCCTCGTGGAGAGCGCGCGCTACAACAACCGCGCGGTTTACTACTATCAGCTCGATGACCTGACGAACGCCATCGCCGCAATCGGCAAGGCCAACATCATCACCGACCGCGACCAGAGCGTGATCCTCAGCAATACCGACCTGCTCAAGAGTGAGCTGGCGGACCTCGAGTTCCAGGCCAGCCACAACCCGAGCAACATCGTGGATGAGGCGCGCATGTACTACTGGACCGGGCAGTACCAGTCCGCACTGCGCGTGCTGGAGACCCGCCAGCGCCGGATGAGTGACACCGACTGGGCGATGAGCGGTCTGTGCATGGCGCGCCTCAAGCGCTGGCCGGAGGCTGACAACATCACCGCCGAACTGAAGCGCCGCGGCGTGCCCTGGCTGGGGGACTACCTCTCGGACCTGATGAAGGTTGCCGAGATCCAGCAGCTGCCGCGCGTGCTGGAGATCCAGATGCGCGCGATGGAAGCGCTGGACCCGCAGCACCCGGCTCTGGCCGCCGCCAAGGCGCGCATCCTCGAGGGGGCCGGCAAGATGGATGAGGCCCAGCGCCTGCTGGAGGGCTACCTGGCCCGTCGCCCGAACCGCGATGTGGAGGAGGCGCGCTACGAGCTGTACGGCATCTACTTCAACAAGGCTGACCAACTCGGGATGGACCGCCTGCTGGCTGAGCTGAAGCAGGGCCAGCTGACAGACCTGAACTCCTACGTCAACCTGAAGGACTACCACGACTTCAGCGTGGTGATGGAGGAGCTGGAAGCGGACCAGACTGACTTCATCAAGTCGCCCGACAAGCCGCTGGATGACCTGACCTTGA